>NZ_CANKYM010000001.1:0-1167500 GCF_947488185.1 uncultured Roseobacter sp.
ACGTCCGACCCTCAACAGAACCAGAACGCGCAACACCATTCACTAAAAGCGATACCTCAAACATAAAATAACTCCCTTCAAGTTCCTGCAGTTCATCCGCCCGAAAGACGTTTGAACCAACCCTTTTTCTGTTCACCTGTTTCGGCATCCGCCTCCGCGAGTTCCTCGGGCGCGCCAACCGCATTCTGAAAATTGTTAAAAAACTGATCTGCCATCTTCTTGGCAAACCCATCGATGATCCGGCTGCCCAACTGGGCCAGCTTGCCACCGACCTTGGCCTCCACGTCATAGTGCAGCACGGTTTGATGCGCGTCGGCCTCCAGCCTGACATCGGCACCGCCCTTGGCAAAGCCCGCAGCACCGCCTTTGCCTTCGCCCGAAATTTTCAGGCTTTCCGGCTCCACCATATCGCTCAGCGCTACACCGCCTTTGAACGTCGCCTTCACTGGGCCGACCTTCTGAACCACAACGGCCTCGAACCCCTCTTCGGGCGAGCCTGTCATTTCCTGACAGCCCGGCACGCATTCTTTCAAAACTTCCGGGCTCAGCAAGGCCGCCCAGACTGTCGCCACATCGGCATTGATTGTTCGACTGTCACTCAGTTGCATTGCGACTCCTCCTGAATTTTTCAGGACCATAGCAACGCCAGTTTACCCGGCCTATGCGACCATCCGAGTAGGACAAAGGTCGCATTTACCTGTCCGGCGGCTGAAACGTCAGCCCGTGGTCCGCGTAAATCTGCGGAATACGACCATCTTCAATGGCATATCGAATTGCATCGTCAACCGCGTAGGAGAGCGGGCGATACCGGAAATTCACCGCCACGCCCAAGGTCCAGCGGCTGACGGCAAAACCCGCCAGCGGCGGCTGATGGATGCCGACCCCCTCGTCGGCACCATGCTCCAGCTGCGCCAGTGGACCCATCACCGCCTTGGTCTCCCCTGCCCGCAGTGTCGCCATGGCCTCCTCCATATCGGCAAAGCGGGTCACCTTGCCCGCCAGCTGACCGCCCGCGAATGACGAAAGATAGAAATCCGAGATCGAGTCATTTTCAACAGCAACCGGGTCAAAGCGGAAGTAGGCCGGGACAGGTTTTTCCTCCGGATAGCTGGCCTTGTCATAGGCAATAGCGATGGATTCCGAGGCGTATTGCCCGGTGAAAACTACCTGTTCGACCCGACATTTGAACGCGGAATCGTAGGGAATGCGCATCATCACATTGGCGATCCGGCCCCCGATGAGCGCGCCTCTCCAGATGTTGTTGCGCAAATCTGCATCCAGGTTTTCGCCCGCCGCGACGAAGTTGAACCGTGCATCTACCCCCATATCCGCGGCGATGATGCGGGCGATTTCGATGTCGACACCGCGGGGCTGCCCCCCCTCCTCCCAGCTGTAGGGCGGATAGTCTTCGTAGACGGCAAAGAGCATGTGACCCTGCTCCTGGATCACATCCATCTCCTGCCCGACGATATCCCGGCTGGCGTTTTGCGGACGGGCCTGGGGAACGTGGTCCGCACAAGGGTCTGCTGCCAGCGCGGGCGCTGGCAGCAGCAGGGAGAAAACCAATACGAGGTGCTTCAGACGGTGCAGGCGCATCAACTACTGGGCCGCAGACAATCCGATGGTCAGGGTCTCGGCGGCGGATTTGTATCGTGCCTGCGTACCATCAATCAGGTTGGCTGCGCGGAAGGCGACCGAATCCGCAACTGGCGCGCCCGACAGGGTTTCAATCGACCCTGCAATCTCGCTGAGGCGGGATTTCAGGGCGTCAGGGTCGGCCCCTTCGGCATCGCCCTCGGCATACATCTGCAACTGATCGCGCATCGCCTTCAACTCGTCCGCGTATTCTTCCATGGCGTCGCCATCGGGACGGGTTTCGATGTAGGTGCGAATGGCCCAGGCGGCGTCCTGGCCCAGCAGCTCACCAAAGGCGGGCATCTTGGTAATGCCATTCTGCGTATAGCCTTCGCGAAAGCGCTCCATGTACCACTCGTCACCATATTCTTCGGCCTCGAGAAAGCGCAGATCCGGGGCGAGCCCGCCGGAGACGACCTCCAACCCGTGGCACCGCGCACAGTTCTGATTGTAGCCTGAGGCACCGATTTCCACGGCCTTGAGCCAGACCTCTTCCCCGGCAGCCTCCGCCCGGTACGGGTTCTCGATCAACCACTCATCTCCCGTTTCTGGCAATCCCGCGGTATCAACCGCTTGTGGCTTTACGTCGCCATGCGCCGACACGAAAGTGGCCGCCGCGATCAGGGCGCCAGCGGCCAGACCTGCAATCTTGAATGGGTGTGTCATTTCTCTCCTCCCGGGATCGAATATGTTGTTTTCATCTGTTGTAATCAGGCGCCGCGAGAAAGGGTATTGGACTTTGGTTGGGTGCGACGTGGGGGACTAAAGTCCTATTCAACCCTCCCGTGCAGACACACTACTTTTAATGAGGGAGGAACTTCAGATGCATCGACTGGTTGCCGTTGTTTTCGCGCTATGCTGCGCCATGTCCACTGCGGCTGAGGTGACGTTGAACACAAACTACCTGCACGTCGAAATCCCTCTGCCCCCGACACTGTCGAACCTTGACCCGATCCCGGACAACATCGGACTGGCCGGTGTTTTGACCGGCCTTAAGGACAACCAGACGACGGGGCGTTTTTTGGATCAGAAGTATGAGTTGACAGAAACCTATGTGCCCGGAGGTGAGGATCCGCTTGTCGCAGCCAAGGCGCTGTTGGCAACAAGCCCCTATCTCATCCTGAACGCGCCTGCAGAGGTACAAATGGCCATCGCCGATTTGCCAGAAGCCCAGGGCGCGCTGATCTTCAACACCTCGTCGGGCAATATTTCTCTGCGCGATGGCGAATGCCGCAACAATCTCTTCCACACGCTGCCCTCGGATGCGATGCGCACAGATGCGCTGGCGCAGGTCTTTGTGAAAAAGCGCTGGACCGATCTGGTGATGATCACCGGCACACATCCGCAGGACGTGGCCTATGCGCAGGCGATGCGGCAGTCACTTACCAAATTTGGCCTGGACCTCGCCGGTGAAAAGGAATGGGCCTTTGACGCGGATATGCGCCGCAATGCCTCTCAGGAAGTGCCGCTTTTTACGCAGGATTTCGGCGATTACGACGCCATGATCCTCGCCGACGAGCTGCATGATTTCGGGCGCTACGTGCTCTACAACACTTGGGAGGCGCGTCCCGTGACCGGGTCCGAGGGGCTGTCGGCCGTTACCTGGTCCCCCGTGATCGAGCAATGGGGGGCTGCACAACTGCAATCGCGGTTTGAAAAGGCCCACGAACGCCCGATGACATCACAGGATTACGCCGCCTGGGCCGCAATGCGCACGCTGGGCGAGGTGGTGACCCGGACAAATACCGTCGATCCGACCACTCTACGTGACTACATCTTGTCCGACGCCTTTGAGCTTGCAGGGTTCAAAGGTCGGCCCCTGACATACCGCACCTGGAACGGTCAGCTGCGCCAGCCCATCGCCATCGTGCACCCGCGTGCTTTGGTGGCGCAGGCACCGCTGGACGGGTTCCTGCATCAGGTCAACGAATTGGATTCACTCGGGCTCGACCAACCCGAAAGCACATGCGAGGCCTTCCAATGATCCGAACAACGCTTGCCGCTCTCTTGCTGACCACCACCGCCCATGCGGGCGAGATCTGGGTCACCAACGAAAAAGACGATACCGTCTCGGTCATCTCGACCGAGACGCTGGAGGTGATCAAGACCTACGAGACCGGCGAACGCCCGCGCGGCATCACCTTTTCCAAGGATTTCAGCCTGCTCTATATCTGCGCGTCAGACAGCAACGCCGTGCAGGTGATGGACCCCAACAGCGGGGAGATCCTGCACGATCTGCCCTCGGGCGAGGACCCGGAGCAATTCGTGCTGCACCCGGACGACCGCCATCTTTACATCGCCAATGAGGATGATGCGATCACCACCGTCGTGGATACCGAAACGCGCAAGGTCGTGGCCCAGATCGATGTGGGCATTGAGCCAGAGGGCATGGCGGTGTCACCCGATGGCAAGATTGCCATTACCACCTCCGAGACCACCAACATGGCACATTGGATCGACACCGAAACACAAGAGCTTTTCGCCAATACGCTGGTCGACAGCCGCCCGCGTCACGCGGAATTTCTAAGGGACGGCAGCGAGATGTGGGTCAGCTCCGAGATCGGCGGCACGCTGACGATCTTCGACACGGCCACCCAGGCCGAGAAAGCCAAGATCAGTTTTGAGGTGCAGGGCGTGCATCCTGATCGTGTACAGCCTGTGGGCTTTGAATTCACCGATGGGGATACCCACGCCTTCGTGGCACTTGGCCCGTCGAACCACGTGGCCGTCGTGAATGCGGAAACTTATGAGGTCGAAGATTACATCCTCGTTGGTCGCCGTGTCTGGCACATGGATTTCAACGAAGACCGCTCGCTTTTGTTTACCACCAACGGTGTGTCGGGCGATGTGACCGTGATCGACGTGGCCAAGCGCGAGGCCATCAAATCTATCAAGGTGGGCCGCTTCCCCTGGGGGGCCGCCTTCCGTCCGACCAACTGATCCTTTATACTGGAGCATATCATGACCCGACTGGCCACCGCCCTCGCCCTTTGCCTCGCCACCACCCCCGCGTTTGCCGATGACGATAAAGGCTTTGGTGCCGCGGGCTTGCTCTCTGGAAATAACAAGGAGGACTTGCCACCGATCATCCTCTCAGCAGGCGAGCCGATTTCCAGCGCACCCTGGGTTCTGAAATCAGGCACCTATTACGAGTTCGAAATTCAGGGAGACGGCAGCCAGGAACTGGCATTGACGGGTCCGGAGTTCTTTCGGGCCATCTGGATTGACGAGATTGTTTTGGAGGGTCTGGAAATCCGCCCGCTGGGGCTGGACAGCGTCGAATTCGACGAGGCCGGTGAGATGGAGATCGGCTTCATCGCGATCAAGCCCGGCAGTTATTACATCAAGATTCCCGGCACCACAGGCGAGACGCAGCGGCTCGACATCACCATCGAATGACAGGATTGTCCGTCAAAGACATCACCTATCGATACGGCGCCAAAACAGCACTGGACGGGGTGAGCTTTGACATACCGCAGGGCGCCTTCTGTGCCCTTCTGGGACCAAACGGCGCCGGCAAATCGACGCTCTTCAGCCTGCTCACACGACTGTTCGTTGCGCCCGTCGGTCAGATCGACATTGCCGGGCACAATCTGGCGCGGGACCCGCGCGCGGCCCTCGCAAAGCTGGGCATCGTCTTTCAACAGCCCACGCTGGATCTCGACCTTAGTGTGCGCCAGAACCTGAGCTATTTCGCTGCCTTGCACGGTCTTTCCGGGCGGGACGCAAGGATGAGGATCGAAGCCGCGCTGGACCGGCTCGATATGCTGCCGCGGGCGCAGGAGAAAGCGCGCGGTCTCAATGGCGGCCATCGCAGGCGCGCCGAGATTGCCCGCGCGCTCGTTCACGCACCCGCGGTCCTGTTGCTGGATGAACCCACCGTAGGTCTCGACGCTGCCGCGCGAGCGGCGATCACCGAACATGTCCATCACCTCGCCCAGGACGGCACCACCATCCTCTGGGCCACACATCTGACCGATGAAGTCTGGCCCGAAGACCAGCTCGTGGTCCTGCATCAGGCAGCCATTCTGGCACAAGGCGCTGCCGCCGACATTGCGGGCGAGATACCCTTGCATGACAGGTTCCTCGCTATGACGGCAACCCCTGCATGAGCCCTTATCTCATCTCCCTGCGCGCCATCGTCGGGCGGGAGGCCTTGCGGTTCATCCACCAGCGTGAACGGTTCATCGCCGCCCTTGTGCGCCCCCTTGTCTGGCTGCTGGTCTTTGCCGCCGGCTTCCGCGCCGCCCTCGGTCTGAGCATCATTCCTCCGTACCAGACCTACATCGCCTATGAGACATACATCGTGCCGGGCCTTTGCGGGATGATCATGCTTTTCAATGGCATGCAGTCCTCGCTCAGCCTTGTCTACGATCGGGAAATGGGCTCGATGAAACTGCTGCTCACGGCACCCCTGCCGCGCTGGTGGCTACTCTTTTGCAAACTGGCCGGGGCCACGGCCATCTCTATCCTGCAGGTCTATGCGTTTCTGGCGATTGCTGCGCTTTATGGCATCGATATGCCTCCACTGGGCTACATCACCGTGCTGCCTGCCCTCGCTGTTGCCGGGTTGATGCTGGGGGCGCTGGGGCTGTTGCTGTCCAGCTTCATCAAGCAGTTGGAGAATTTCGCGGGGGTGATGAATTTTGTCATTTTCCCGATGTTTTTCCTGTCTTCCGCGCTCTACCCGCTTTGGAAAATGGCGGAATCCTCAAAGCTTTTGCACGATATCTGCGCGCTGAACCCTTTCACCCATGCGGTGGAGCTCATCCGTTTTGCGCTTTACGTGCAGTTCAATGCCGCCGCTTTGGGCTGGACACTGTTGGCCGCTGCCGTCTTCGTCGCAGCGGCACTCTGGGGCTACAACCCAAGCCGAACCGGGATGAGTCGTCGAGGCTAATCGCTCTACGACCATGGGCGCCTGTAAAAATGCTGACATCGATGGTACCCTATGCCCATGAAACCCGCATTACCCGTCCTTCTGATAAGTTTTCTAGCCTTACCGCTCCGGGCCGAAAGCGAAGACCCAAACCAGTTCGGCACGACGAACCCCGATGAGATGACCTGGCAGAGCTTTCGCCAGCGCGCGGATGCAGGGGAGACCGGGATAGTGCTCTGCTCCATGGGCTATATGATGACCAAATCCGGCGACCATGAGACGGCGCGCCTGCTCTTTGAAAATTGCGCCAACGCCGGATACACCGGTGCCATGACCTGGATGAGCCAGCTCGACAACAACGGGCTGGGCGGTGAGTACGACCCCGACGCCGCGGCAGAGTGGGATCGCCGCGCCGCGGAGGCAGGCGACCCAGTGGGCAAGTTCAACTATGGCCTCGACCTGATGCGCGGCCACGGCGTGGCGCAGGACGAAGCCTTGGGGCGGCAGTACGTGGATGAGGCGGCCCGAAACGGGCTGGCCATTGCCAAACGCCTGCAGGGCGCCGGCTATGACCTCGACGAGGTTACGCCCGATGCGGACAACTCAAAGTACGGCCCGTTTTTCTAGACGATCACTCGATGACCATGCGCGGCAGCCAATGGCTGTCCGGGTCGCTTGCGTGCAAATCACCGGCTTTCAAGGGGCGCAGTTCTCCCGCATCGGGCGGCACCGCAAGCAGATTCATATCCATCTCGTGCAATATTCCGACGATGACGCCATCCTGATCGGATAAGTCGTAGTAGACGCCGTTCCACATGTTGATCCCGTACTCCCCTGCGCCTTTCCACAGAAACAGGAAGTCGTATTCCAGATCGGTCAGGTCCGCCGAGACATCCCGCGCGATCTCGTAGGGATAGGGTACGTGGCACCAGTGTTTTGCAGGCCCTTCAAGACATTTGAACGGGCGCATCGAGAGGAAGTGATTGGTGAAAGCGGCCTCCTGCATCTGCACCGAATAGGTTCCGTCACCGGCAAGGATGAGCGAGGCGATCTGCACCCGCGTGCCATCCTGCGCTTCCAGATAGACCTGTCGCTCTTCTGCAGCGCCCGCGCAAGCCGCCCAGCAACCCATTAAGATCAAAACATAATTCATTTTGCCCCCTCCCACGGCCTACCAACAGTGCACACCTGCGCGGGCCCGGCTGACCATACGACCATTGGCCAATACCTAGAAACGGCCTTTGGTTGAATACTCCTTTCCAACCGGTCGTTGAGTCCTTGGGGCGCTGGACCTGTTGCAAAGCTCAAGGGAGGAAAACCATGAAAAGGTTCGCGATTGCAGTGACAGCTGCGCTTCTCGCCACGACATCGCTTCATGCCGAGGTTACCGAGGAGATGCTGCGGAACGACACGGCATCCACGGGAGATGTTCTGACAAACGGCATGGGGCGGCATTTGCAGCGCTACTCGCCGCTCGATATTCTCAACAAGGACAATGTCGAAAATCTTGTACCGGCCTGGGCGTTTTCGCTCGGTGGTGAGAAACAACGCGGTCAGGAAACCCAACCCATTGTGCATGATGGCGTGATGTATATCACCGGGTCCTACTCCCGGATGTTCGCCATCGATGTGAAGACCGGCAAGGAACTCTGGCAATATGACGCGCGCCTGCCCGAAGGCATCCTGCCCTGCTGCGACGTGGTCAACCGCGGGGCGGCGATCTATGGCGACAACATCTATTTCGGGACGCTGGATGCGCGCATCGTCGCGCTGAACCAGAAAACCGGCGATGTGGTCTGGAACAAGAAGATCGCGGATTACAAGGCGGGCTACAGCTATACTGCCGCACCGCTGATCGTGAACGGTCTGATCATCACCGGCAACTCGGGCGGTGAGTTCGGCATCGTCGGTGAAATTCAGGCGCGCGACGCGGAAACCGGCGACATGGTCTGGACCCGTCCGGTGATCGAAGGCCACATGGGCACGCTCAACGGCGAAGAAAGCACCATGACCGGCACGCTGAACGCCACCTGGCCCGGCGACATGTGGAAGACCGGCGGCGGCGCCACCTGGCTCGGCGGGTCCTATGACGCTGATACCGACACGCTGGTCTTTGGCACGGGCAACCCTGCACCCTGGAACAGCCACCTGCGCAATGCAGGCCAACCCACCGACGGTAATGCGGGCGACAACCTCTATGCCGCCAGCCGGATCGGGGTTGATCCTGCCACCGGCGAGATCAAGTGGCACTACCAGACTACCCCGCGCGAGGGCTGGGACTATGACGGTGTGAACGAGGTGGTTTCCTACACCGACCGCGATGGCAACATGCGCTATGCCACCGCCGACCGGAACGGGTTCTTCTATGTGCTCAACCGCGAGGACGGCGCCTTTGTCAGTGCCGTGCCCTTCGTCAAGGACATCACCTGGGCAGAAGGTATCGATGAGAACGGCCGCCCGATCTTTATCGAGGACAATCGCCCCGGTGACCCTGCGGCCTCCGCCGATGGGAAGAAGGGCGAGGTGGTGTTTTCCTCACCGGGCTTCCTCGGCGGCAAGAACTGGATGCCGATGGCCTTCAGCCAGCGCACCGGCAACTTCTATGTGCCCTCCAACGAATGGGGCATGGACATCTGGAACGAGCCGATCACCTACAAGAAAGGTGCGGCCTACCTCGGCTCCGGTTTCACCATCAAGCCGAACTATGAAGACCACATTGGCTCTCTGAAAGCCATTGACCCGGATACGGGCGAGTTGAAGTGGGAGTACAAAGACGAAGCGCCGCTTTGGGGTGGTGTGATGACCACCGCAGGTGGCCTTGTCTTCACTGGCACGCCGGGTGGTGAGTTCATCGCCTTTGACGACGAAACCGGCGAGCAGCTGTGGTCCTTCCAGACCGGTTCCGGCATTGTCGGCCAGCCGATCACCTGGGAGCAGGATGGCGAGCAATATGTCACCGTGATCTCCGGCTGGGGCGGTGCGGTGCCGCTCTGGGGGGGCGAAGTGGCCAAGAAGGTCAGCTACCTCAATCAGGGCGGCATGCTCTGGACGTTCCGCCTGCCCCGTCAGCTGGCCGCCAACTGACAAGGTAAGGTATTGAAAAAATTGGGCGCATCCCATATCGGGGTGCGCCTTTTTCTATGAGACTTTTTGCCAAGTAGATTTTTGCAAGTTTCGGCACTAGCCTAAAGCCATGAACACGCAAGACGCTTCCCTTTCAGCTCATGCCAAAATGCGCGGCGGTTGGGCGCTCGTGGTGGACGACCATCCGCTGTTTTGCGACGCTCTGGAGCTTACCCTGAAATCGGTTGCCGAATTTGCAAAGATCGTGACGGCGGACAGCATGGAACATGCGCTGGAGAAGATCGACGGGAACACGCCGCCAGACCTGATCCTGCTGGATCTGAACCTGCCGGATGTCAGCGGGCTGGACGGGCTCATTCGTCTCAAGCGCGCGGCGGATAAAACCCCGGTGATCATTGTGTCCTCCATGACCGACAACGCGATCATCAGCGGCGCCATCGAAGCCGGGGCGTCGGGGTTCGTGCCGAAACACAGCCATCGGTCGGTGTTTCAGGAAGCGCTGGAACATATCGCGGGGGGCGGCGTTTTCACCCCTGCCGGATTCGTCGAAGGCGAGGCCTGCGAGGAAGGCACCAAGGCCGTCTCGCGTCTGTCCAGCCTGACCAACCAGCAAGCGCGTATTCTCGAACTGATCTGTGAAGGCAAGCTCAACAAGCAGATCGCCTTTGACCTCTCCATCGCGGAAACCACGGTCAAGGCACATGTCACCGCGATCATGCGCAAACTGGGCGTGCAAAGCCGGACACAGGCCGTGCTGGTGGCGCAGGATGCCAAGTTCGCAAATGTCTTGCCAAGTTCTTCCTAGGCGTCCTATCCTCGCCTGCAGGGAGAGTTACAAACATGAACGCCAACGCTGGTTTTGCGGATACCGCCGACCCAGTGCAGCCTGACGAGAGTTGTGCACTCAGGACCGCGCAGGTGTGCTGGTCCAACACGTCGCCTGTGGCTGCACTGTACGAGGTGCTCGGTCCGGGGCCCTTCAGCTTCATCTCGATCATGGCCACGCCGCTCGCCGATTTTCAGGGCGTGGTGGCCGAAGCCCGGCGGGTCTATCCCGACACGGATGTTGTCGCCTGCACGACGGCGGGTGAAATCACCGGTGCCGGATATGACGAGGGCACGATTGTCGCCATCGCCTTTCCGGCAGAGGATTTCGCCTCCTGCTCCATCATGATCGAAAACGTGGATGATCTGGATGCGCAGGCGCTTGTGGATCAGATTACGCTGGAGCGCATGGGGCTGCAGCAACGTGCCTCCAGGCTCCCGCATAGTTTCGGGTTTCTGGTGGTTGACGGGTTGTCGTTGAGTGAAGATACGCTCAGCGCGACGATTGCCCCGGCGCTGGGGGATACGCAGATTTTTGGCGGCTCTGCGGGAGACGGCACTGATTTCCGCCAGACGCTGGTGGGCCTGAACGGGCGCGTCGCCGATAACGCCGCCGTGCTGACGCTGGTGCGCACACGGCTGCGCACCAAGGTCTTTAGCCTAGATCATCTGGTGCCCACGGGCGAGCAGATGGTGGTGACAGAGGCCGACCCCGCCCGCCGCATCGTCCGCGCCATCAACGCCGAACCGGCAGCGCGTGAATATGCGCGGATCGTCGGCAAGGACCCCGAACAGCTGGACCGTTTTACCTTTGCCGCCCATCCGGTGGTGGTGCGGATCGGTGATGCGCATCATGTCCGCGCCATCCAGCAGGTGACCAAAGATGGGGACCTTGTGTTTTTCTCTGCAGTGGACGAAGGCATGGTGCTGACGGTTGCGCGGCCTGAGAACATGGTCACTCATCTGGAGCGCAAACTGCAGGAACTCTCCACCGAAAATGCCCCGAGCGACATCATCGGCTGTGACTGTATCCTGCGCCGGATCGAGGCGGAGCAATCGCAGATCGTCCGCGCCATGTCTGACGTGTTATCGCGCCACAATGTGATCGGCTTTTCTACCTATGGCGAACAGATCGGCCCGCTGCATGTCAACCACACTATGAGCGGGGTGGCCTTCTACCCGGCGGATGCGGATGAAACAACGCATGTCGCTGATTAACCCCGCCGATACGGTCGAGAAACAGAACGAGAAGCTGCTGGTGATCGCGCAATCGCTGATGCGCCGGGTAGAGCAGAAAAGCGAGGAATCCGGTCTCGCCTACCGGCAGTTCGAACGCGCGGCGCTGCTGGAAAGCCAGGTGCGCGAACGGACCCGCGACCTGGAGCGCACGCTTGATCTTTTGCAGGATTCTAATGCGCGTCTGGAAGTGGCCCGCGCGGAAACCGAAACCGCACGGTCCAACCTCGCCGAGGCCATCGAGACCATCGACGAAGGCTTTGCCCTCTTTGACACCGATGACCGGCTTGTCCTCTTCAACAGCCGGTTTTGTCAGGACCTGCTGGACATCGTGCCTGGCCTGAGCGCGGGCCTGCCGTTTGAAGACTACGTCTCGCTGGTCTCAGAAAGCCGGTTTCTGTCGCTGCCCAAGAACCAGACCCCCGAGGATTGGGCACAGCGGCGCCTTGACCATCACCGCGACCCGCACGTCGTCTTCAATGTCAGCCTGCTGCGTGACCGCTGGCTGCAAGTCAGCGAACACCGCACCTCCGGCGGCGGTACCGTTATCCTGCAGACCGATGTTTCCGACATCATCCAACTGGAACGGCAGGAGCGCGACAAGCTGCGCGACGAACAGGCCCGCATCCTGCAGGCCACGCTCGACCACCTCAATCAGGGGGTTTGCATCTTTGATCGCAACCGCACGCTGGTGGGCTGGAACAGCAAGATGGATGGTTTTCTGGCCCTGTCCAAACCGCGCGTCACCCTTGGCATGAATTTCTCCTACCTGATCAACCGCTTGCGTGATCAGTTGGTGTTCACCGACAAGGTGGATGCCGAGCGTCTGCGCAGCTGGGCCAACCGCGCCCATGGCCGCCCGCCCATTGCCTTTGAAATCCGCCGCGAAGATGGCCGCATCTACAGCGTCTTTGCCCAGGAAATGCCGGACCATGGTTTCGTGATCAGCTTCACCGATGTAACAGCAGAACGCGAGGCTGCCCGCGCGCTTTTCGAGATGAACGAGCAGCTTGAACGCCGGGTGCGCGACCGCACACAGGAGCTTGGCGTGGCATTGGCCGAAGCCGAACGCGCCAATGCCTCGAAATCCCGTTTCGTCGCGGCTGCCAGCCACGACCTGCTGCAACCGCTTTCCGCTGCCAAGCTCTTTGTCTCCTCGCTTGCGGATAAGGTCACAACCAGTGACGCGCAGGATGTGATTGGCAAAACCGAGGCCGCGCTGAACGGCGCGCAACAGATCATCGAGGCGCTACTCGACATCTCGAAGCTTGATGCGGGCAAGGCGGTGTTCAAGGTCCAGACCATTCGCATATCGGATATTCTGGCGCCACTGCGCGACGAATTGGCAGCCACGGCTGCGGCCAAGGGCATCGCGCTGGACATTCTCGACAGCTCACTGACGGTGCGCAGCGATCCGGCCTATCTGCGGCGCATCGTCCAGAACCTGCTCTCCAATGCGGTGCGCTATACGGACAAGGGCCGCGTCCTGCTGGGCGTGCGGCGCAGCGGCACCTCGGCCCGGATCGAAGTCTGGGACACTGGCTGCGGCATCGCGGAAGCGGATCAGGAACAGATTTTTCAGGAGTTCAGCCGCCTCAACCCCGACCCTGCCGATGGAGGGCTGGGGTTGGGGCTGGCCATCGTAGAACGCGCCTGCAAGGGGTTGGGGCACGAGCTGGGCCTGTGGTCGAAACCGGGCAGTGGCAGTTGCTTTTCCCTGAACGTGCCCATCGACACCGCCGCCCTGCCGCATGACGCCAAGCGCGCGGGGTCGGGAGATACAACCCCGCAAGACCTCAATGGGCTACTCGTTCTGCTGGTGGAGAACGATCCGGCCTTTGCGGGTGCACTGTCGCTTGTCGTTGAGGACATGGGCGGCGAGGTGATCCATGCGCACAGCGCGGATGAAGCGATGACCCTCATGCACGCCATTCAGCTTATTCCCGATGCTTTTTTGTTCGATTACCAGTTGGACAAGGGCAACACCGGCACCGCGCTTTACCAAGAGATCACGAAGACCTACGGGCCGATCTCGGCGGCAATTGTCTCCGCTGATCGCACGCGTGAGCTGCGTCGGACGTGCAAAACGCTCGGCCTGCCCCTTATGTCCAAGCCCGTCGACCGCGACCGCCTTTGGGGGCACCTGTCTGACCGGGCCCGTGAGTTGACCAGCAGCGCGTCCTGAAGCACCGATAACACGATCTTTCAGCCTTGTGCCTAACACTCTTCGGCGAGCGCGGGGACCACTATCCCGCTGGGCGCGTGCGTCCCCAGATGAGGGTATGCCGTGTCCCAAAGTCATGACACCGGCGATCCTGGACCACCATTTGGCGGCGCAAACAGGGAAAGGCACCTCGTTTCAGATGGCCAAACCTGTCCCCAGAAATCTTTTCGTACGAAATATCTTTCAATCACGTATGGTGCAGGCACGGGCTACTGATTGGGTGGCAGCGGCCAGATTTAATACAGGCCGTCCAATCACTACCATGACGGTGCTGAACCTTGGTAGTGACGGGGTAATTGTACAGAAGGAGACATCGGATGAGTTTTGATATTTGGGCACTCTATGTCGCAACCGTGTTCCTCTTCATGCTGACACCCGGCCCCAGCCATTTGCTGATGCTCTCAAACAGCATGACGCATGGGTTCAAACCCTCCATCGCGACAGCCGTCGGTGACCTGACTGCCAATGCGCTGCAGATGCTGGCCGCGGGTTTGGGGCTGGCCGCGCTAATCGTGGCCTCGCAACATGCGCTGACGGTCATCAAATGGATGGGTGTGGCCTATCTGCTCTGGATGGGCATCCGCATGTGGCGCACTGCGGGCAAAAGCTCCCTGTCGACGCAATCCAACACCTCAGCTTCAACGCGCAAACTCTGGCTGCAGGGTTTCGTGACCTCCGCAGCCAACCCAAAGGCCGTGGTGTTCTTCGCGGCGCTCTTTCCGCAGTTCATCACCGCGGATCAGCCGTTTTTCCTGCAGCTCTTCATCCTTTCCGCGACATACATCGCCATCGACGGGGCTTTCCTGCTGAGCTACGGGGCAAGTGCTGGCTGGCTTGCCAAGCGCCTGAAGGCCAAGGCGCAGGTCGCAATTGGCCGCATCGGCGGGGCGTTCCTTGTCGGCGCGGCCATTCTGCTGGGCCTCAAGAGCCTGCGCGACACGGCGGGCTCCTGAACCATATCAGCGGCCTTCTCGCCCCCCTCTAAATCCTCAGGCAGAGCGCACGTCACAGCGCGCTCTGCCATCTCATGTGTACGCCGCTCTATTCAATAAACGTGCGCGCCAGCCTGTCCTGAAGGGGTTGGGTCAGATAGCTGAGCGCAGACCGTTCGCCCGTGTTGACAAAGAGGTCCGCGGGCATGCCCGGCACCAGATCCAGCTCGGCAACGGCTGCGGGCTGGGCGCTGTCGAATGTGACCCGCGCCGTATAGTAGGCTTGGCCGGTGCGGTCATCCTCCAGGCTGTCAGCGGAAATATCGACGATCCTGCCCGTGGCCTCGGGAATTTCCGCCTGATCAAAACCCGACAGCCGCACGCGGGTTGACTGGCCGACAAAGAGCTTTTCAATGTCCGCCGTGTTGACCCGCGCTTCCACCACCAGCGGCTGATCGACCGGCACGATATCGAGGATAGGTGCGCCGGGGCGGATGACACCGCCCGCGGTAAAGACCGTCATCCCCACGACGCGCCCGCTGACCGGCGCGGTGATCACCACCCGTTTTAAACGTTCCGTGGCACCCACATATTGCGGCTCCAGCGTCGCCAGCAGCCCTTCGACCTGCGCGAGTTCCGTCGAGGCCGCCTCGTCACGCTGGGTCTGTTCGCCAATGCCTGTCAGCTGCAATTCACTAATCTGGTTTCGGGCCTGCGCCTCCTGCGTCTGCAAAGAGGCATCCACGCCTTTCAAGCGCTCAACCTCGACACGGCGGGTGTTCACACGGGCAGTAGCCACAAGGCCCTTTTCCAGAAGCGTTTCGAGATTGCCAAGCTCCTCCCGCGTGATCTCCAACTGGCGTGTGTTCGATTGTCGCTGCGCGCGCAGGCCAGACATCTGATCCTGCAAATTGGCGATCCGCTGAGCCAGCAAATCCTTTTCGGCCGTGCGGGTGCGCATTTCAGCATCGAAGAGCAGCCTTTGCGTCTGATAGGCGTCCTGCCAGTCGTCGCGGTGCATTGCGACCCTGAGCGTCTCCTGCACATAGTCCGGGCCGAATGTATCCGCTCCCTCAAGCTGCGCCAGCAGCCGCGCGCGGCGGATCATCAGATCGCCCAGCTGGCTTTGAATGACGTCCAGATCGACATCAAGATCCGTGCTGTCCAGTTCGAGAAGGGTCTGCCCCGCCTTGACCAGATCACCATCTGTCACACGGATGTCGCGCACGATACCGCCGTCCAGATGCTCCACGGTCTTGCGATTGCCTTCCACAACCAGAGAGGCGGGCGCGACAACGGCCCCGTCGAGCTTGGAGGACGCCGCCCAATAGGCCGCGCCCCCGACGAACCCGGTCACGACGATCAGGCCTGCGAAAACAAATCCCTTGATCCCCGCCTCGTTGGCGCGATCTTCGACGCGGTTATAGTCTTCGAGCCGAAGAACAGTCTGGGCGGGATGCGTTGGAAGGTGAGAGGTCATTGAACCGCTCCTTTCTGAAGCTGTTGATCCTTGCGCGCGGCAAGCTGTGGGTTCTGTTTGCTGGTCATGACGGGCTGTTGTCTTGGGCGCAGGATGTCTTCCTTGTCGCCAAAGCCACTCTGCATGCCCTTGCTCAGAGTCAGGACCTTGTTGACCGCTTCGAGCGTGCTGGGCCGGTGCGTCATCACAAAGGTGATGGCCCCCCGGGCGCTGGCCCCGCGGATGGCATTGCGCAGCGCCAGTTCCCCCTGACTGTCGAGGTCGGAGTTCGGTTCATCCAGCACCAGGATAAACGGATCATCATAAAGCGCCCGCGCCAGAGCAATCCGCTGCCGTTGACCGCCCGAGAGGTGGAAACCTTTGCCGATCTGCGTGGCGTAGCCATCCGGCAGATTGCTGATCAGATCGTGCACATCCGCCGCGACCGCCGCCTCCAGCACCTTGGTGTCATCAATGGTGGTGGAGAAGCGCGCGATGTTTTCGCGGATCGTGCCATCAAAGAGCTGCACATCCTGCGGCAGGTATCCGATCAGCTGCCCCAGGTCTCCTGCGTCCCATTTCGCCATCGGCGTGCCGTCCAGACGGATGGCGCAGCGCTGGGGCGTCCAGATCCCCGCGAGCATTTTCGCCAGCGTGGATTTGCCGGACCCGCTGTGGCCGATCACGGCCAGAACGTCACCCGCCGACAGCGCAAAGTCGATGCCGCCAATGGTGGCGTTCTGCGCCAGCGGCGGCCCCGCCTGCGCAATGGTGGCGTTGAGGGAGATTTGCGGGCGCGGCAGGGCCAGACGTTTGAGCTCTTGCGGGAACGCCTCGCTCAGCGCGGCGAGGTTCTTGTAGGACCCGCGCGCTGCCAGAAAGGTGCGCCACTGGCCAATCAGCTGATCGATGGGGGCCAGCGCGCGCGCCAGCACGATGGTTGCGGCGATCATGACACCGGCAGTGGCGTCACCGGTGATGGCAAGGGCGGCACCAAGCCCCAGCATGGCCGATTGCAGCCCCATCCGGATCGTCTTGGACAGCACCGAAAAGCTTGCGATCCGGTCACTGACACGGGTTTTCAGGCGGTGCGCATCAAGCTGCAGAGCCGTCCAGCGCCGGGCGAGATCACCAGTCATACCCATTGCGTGGACAAGCTCTGCATTTTGCTCACTGGAGGTGAACAAGGCGTCGGACCTGCTGCGCGCGTGGGATGCATCCTGCATCACGCCAGAGGCACGCGTGTTGTTGATCAGGGCCAGAATTGTAAGGAGCACCGCACCGGCAAGACCCAGGGCGCCGAGATAAGGGTGCAGCATGTAGAGCACGCCGAGGTAAATCGGAATCCAGGGCGCATCAAAGAACGCAATCAATGTGGAGCCGGAGATGAAATCGCGCAGGCCGGTGATGTCGGTGGCTGGGCTGTCGCCTGCCGTGGCCTTGCCGTGCAGACGGCGGCGGATGGCGGATTGCAGGACGGGTGCGCCTATTTTCAGCTCGAACCGGGCCCCGAGGCGGTTGAGGATGCGCGTGCGCATCAGGTCGAGCAGGCCGGTCACGATGAAAACGCCCGCCAGAAGAAGGCTGAGCGCGATGAGCGTGTCCATATTCTGGCTGGTCAGCACACGGTCATAGACCTGCAGCATGTAGAGGGGACCGGCAAGCATGAGAAGGTTCAAAACAAGGCTGAAGAAAGCGATTGCGAGAAAGCCGCCTCGCAGGGAGGACCAGGCTGATTTGACGGTGGATTTTTTCTGAAACATGGGGGTGATCTCTTTTCAGGGTGAAGGGGCGGCGGCCAGTGCCGCCGCCCCGTTGGATGTCATCAGGCGATGAAATCGTCTTCGGTCAGTTGGGTGCTGTCGATGCCCTCGAACCGCACGGAGGCGTCGGAGGAGAAGGACAGAACCGCGTCTGCGCCGTCTTGGGACACAGCGGAGGACAGATCGAAGTCTGGCCCGAAATCGGTCAGACGGATCTTGTCGATACCCAGTTCGAAATCGCCAACGATGTCGTTGCCGTCACCCGGCGCGAAGGAGAAAATATCAGCCCCCTCACCACCGAGAAGCAGGTCGTCGCCACCCTGACCGTCGAGCAGGTCATCACCCGCACCGCCGCTCAGCGCGTTGTCTGCGTCGCTCCCGATGATCACGTCGCCATCGTCAGACCCGATGACATTCTCGATCGAGCTGAGAACATCGGTTTCGATCTGGTTTTCGATGACATCGTCACCAACCACTCCGGTGGGCGAGATCGGTTCGATCACATCGAGGGTCGCGCCTGCGTCCACCAGCGTGTCCTGCACCACAGGCCCGTTCTGACCGGCTGGCGCATTGTGCAGATGGATGGCCGAGACCACACCGGGGATCGGCGTCTGCAGATCGGCCTCGTTCAGGCCAACAACGCTAAGCTCGCTGGAGTAGGTGACCGCGCCGGTATGCACTTCCTGCACGATGACCAGCGAGCCTTCGCCCGTGGCGGTACTGTCTGATGTCGGCCCCGGCTCCTGGCTCGCGTCCAGCCCCCCCGAGAGGGTGATGGTGCGGAAATCGCCAACCGTCACATCGCTATCGACCAGCAACTGCCCGCGGATTTCGCCGCCCGGGAATTCTGCCGTGTGGATGTTGAAGTAAAGGTTGCCTGCAACCGCCTGATCGACGAACTGCGCACCATCGGCAATGGCCGACCCGAATTGACCGGGGGCCGAGACCGCCTGATCGGTGACCCGCACGGTGAACCCGGTATCCCGCGTCGCCGTGCCGTTGCCATTGGGGCCGAGGTTCACACTGACCGCGACATCAAGGTCGGAGAAATCGACCGTATCGAAACCGTCGCCCCCGTCGATGAAGTCATTGCCAAGGCCGCCGACGATCACGTTGTCGCCCTGACCGGTGATCAGCACGTCATCCCCCGCGCCGCCATTGACGACACCGTTGATCTGACCGAGGTCTACAACGATGTCGTCTCCGGCACTCAGTAACACATTACCATTTACTACACCTGCGTCGTCATTGACGAAAGTGACTGAGCCGCCGTCGGTGGCGTCGATGGCGTTCAACTGACCGGTGATTTCACCTTCGTTGATGATCGCGCCAAGGATGTTCAGGCCACCATCGATCCGGATACCGGCAGCCGCGTCGCTGTCTTCCGATCCGGCGATCAGCCCGTCGTTCTGCACCAGTCCGGCAAAGCTTGCATCTTCCTGATTGCTGAAGAGCCGCAGACCGTCACCCACCTGATTGCCTTCTGTGGCGTCGCCGCGCCCCTGGAAGATCCCTTCGTTGAAGATGGCCGCCGAGACGACATCGCCATCCACATCGCCAGTTTGCAGCGACACGGCGGAGCCGTTGTTGCCCTCGCCTGCGTCCACAAGACCGGTGTTGGTGAAGGTGTAGTTGTCGGCGGTGCCATCGGCGTAGACGGTGCCGTTGCGCTGGTTGCCCGTGCCGAGGATCGCGCCCTCGTTCCGCACATCAAGACCTTCACCGTCGATGTTCAGCGCGCGGCTGTCAGAGGTCACCAATCCGCGGTTGACGAACGAACCGCCCGTGTGATCGCCGGTGCCGAAGTAGACGCCGTTTTGCCCCCCGGCAAAGACGCCGCTGGCTTCGTTGACCAATTCGCCCTGGAAATTGACACCGTTTACGGCGCGGAACGCACCGGTTGTGCCCACGAGGCTCTCAGAGGTCACTGTGCCTGCGTTGGTGATCGTGCCGTCAAAGAGGGCAGCCGCAAAGCCAGCCTCGCCGCGCACACCTTCCAGGCGGATACCGTCACCCGCGGTGCCTGCGGCAGCCGAGGCCTGACCGCGCCCGGCGATGGTGCCTGCGTTGGTGATCTCCACGTCGCCATTGCCGTCTTCGGCCAGCGAAAGCGAGATACCCGCGCCGTCATTGCCCGCGCCTGCATCGATTGTGCCATTCGCGAGGTTGTTGATGGAGAAATCACGCGCCGTGTCATCGGCATAGACGGTCCCATTGCGCTGATCGCCGGTGCCCAGAATGTCACCGCCGTTGATCAGATCAACGCCCGATCCATCGATGTTGACCGCGCGGCTGTCCGACTGGATCGTGCCGAAGTTCAGGACGTCCAGATCGTGCTCGGCGTTGCCGATGTAGAGACCATTGCGCACGCCTTCGATTGTGCCGGTCGAGGTGTTCAGGATGCGCCCTTCGGCCGCAACACCGTCGGCCACGCGGATACCACCGGCTGTGCCCTGATTGCTCTCGGACGAAATCAGACCGCTGTTGACAATGTCCGTCTCGGAGACGGTGCCTTCGGCGCCATTGTTGATATGGATACCGTCGCCCGCGCCGGGTGTGTTGGCAGCCGCCTGCCCGCGCCCCTGAATGGTCGCGCCAAAGCCGTTAAAGATCGTGTTTTCCACACGGTCGCCCGCTTCATCGCCAACTTGCAGCGAAATGCCCGCACCGTTGTTGCCGGCCCCTGCGTCGATGGTGCCGCCGGAGAAGTTGCTGATCGAGACGTCTTCGGCGCCCGCATCACTGTAGATGGTGCCGTTACGCTGATCGCCGGTGCCAAGGATGTCGCCAAAGTTGCGGACGCTGACGCCCTCACCCTGGATATCCACCGCGCGGCTGTCGGAAGAGATGACACCGCCGCGAAAGTTGTCCAGCGATCCGGAGCTGCCCGCGCCCGCAAACTGGACGCTGTTAAAGTCGCCTGCGATCTCGCCGAAATTGCGGATCGCCGCACTGCCGGTTACCTGAATGCCGGTGGCCAGCGCGTCCGGGCCGGAATTGGCCTCGATGCTGCCGGAACGGAAGTTGAAGACCTGCGCGTCCTCGCCGGTCACCGCGACGGCGGCGGCGGCGTTGTTTGTTTCGACCTGACCAAAATTCAGGAAACGTGCAAAATCATTGTCGAGAAGAAAGGCAGGGGTGTTGTCGACCACTGTGCTTTGGAAAAAGCCGTTTGTCAGTGTTTGACCGTCACGCGCTGTCTCTTGCGCAAGCGACGATGTTGTCAGCAGTCTGGCCCGCAAACTTGCTAGAAATTCGGAAAGCATTGGGGAGCTCCATGGTTGAGTTGCGTTAGGCGGATGGTGTGTCCTCCGCTGCTCAATCAGGTGCCTGTGCCCCTCAGGTTTTAGAAATTCTTTGATCGAATAGGGGGCATAACCAAGGCAAATACTCACGTGGCTCGCGAGCTGGGTAACAATAAAATTAATTAATTACAGTTACTTAAAAATCCACGATGAGGTCGGCGTTTTATTCGCTGACGCTGCCTCACAAGAATGTCGGCGTAAGTGATCCGGAACCGGCCAATCTGATCGCAAACTGCAATGGTCTGCGCCGGATCCAAATGACCCAGCGCGCCCGGCGCCCGCGCGCGGATTGCAGCATCAACTGTAAGTTCAGGTGTTCAGGTACCGGAAGAAACCGGCGTTCGGACCATATCCGCATTGCGGGAGGCGACGGTGCCATGCGGCGGGTTCTCACAGACGTACCCGCCCAGCGCGTCGATGATGTCCGGATTGGGATATTGAGGTCTGGTCAACGCCCCGAGTTCCCGCATGTTGCCTTCGTCATCAAACGGGATGAAGGCCAGACCAAACCCATCGCGTTTGAACTGCTCTGCCGCGATGGCATTCACCATCGTGCAGGCATCACTTTGCGCCACGTAGCGGCACACCGTCTCAAAGCGCGCCGTTTTCACGTCAATCCCGGTCGCCTCTGCGACCGTATCGGAGGGATCGGGCAGGTTGCTTTCCAGATCATATCCAAAGGAGATATCGAACCGGATCAACTGCTCGGCAGGGACCTCATGCGCCCAGATGCTGGTTTTGCGGCTCAAAGGATGACCGGATCGCACCCCGAGATAGAGCGGCTCAAGCCACAGCGATGTGAAATCCGTGGGCCGTTTTGACCCGCGATAAATGTGATCAAAGCTCTTGCGCGCGATGAAAGCCATGTCGATCACGCGGTCCTCGACCATTTTGGCGAGCGCCACAGGATACTCTTCGACAACGATGATCTTTCGACCCGGCGCGGCCTGCGCAAACACATCCCGAAAATAGAGCGACAGATAGGCGGCCAAGGTCGGGGTCATACCCAGACGGATGGGCGCGAGTTCAGTTGTCCGATGCTTGCGCGCAAGATCGCCAATGTTGGTGACGATTTCGACAACCTGCTTGGCTTGCGCAATCAGATCCTTCCCGAAGGCAGTCAGATGCACACCATCCTTGCTGCGTTCGAAAATGGGGACACCCAATTCGGATTCGAGCTTTTTGATCTGGTTTGAAAGCGCTGGCTGGCTGACCGCCACGGCCTGGGACGCGCGGGTGAAGTTATGATGCTCCGCCACGGCAATGACGTATTGGAGGTCTCTCAGGTTCATGCGATATGTCGCCCTTCTTGCGGTCTTGATGGTCACTCTTATCAGGCCACGGTCGAGGGTCCCGATCGGGCATGGAAGAGCCCGATGTCGCTTCCCGCCTTCACCCGCTCCCTAAATCTTGTCGGTATCGAGGGACACAATCAACGCGTATTAACCAACATCTCTTCTTCGTGAAACACCGTGTGATTTTCGGCAACCAGTTGAAACAAAACTGATCCCGAGAGCGCGACACTGGGTAAAAGGTGCCCAGAGGAAACCCGTAAGACATAACTCCCTTTCAAAGCCATCAGCGCCTGGAAGACAGATATCTTGTTGCGCGAACGCCTGGGCCGATATCTTATTTCGATATTTATCGAAGTAATGCTTGCGGCACGTGAATTACTTCACTATTTCTAGAATCATGAAAATGAAAGCACAGGATACCCCCGACCTGACAGTGGCGGCAGCGCAGTTTGCGGCCCTTGGCTCCGAGCAGCGGCTGAGCGTGTTGCGCACATTGGTACGGGCCGGCCCCGAAGGGCTGAGCATTGGCGAGTTGGGCAACAGGACCGGTGTGACCGGGTCGACGCTCACACATCACATGAAAATCCTGAACTCGGCGGGGCTTGTTACGCAGGCAAAGCAAGGGCGCAGCATCATCTGCGCTGCCGTTGCCTATGCCGACTTGCAAACGTTGTCGCAATTCTTGCTGAACGAATGCTGCGCTGACAGCACCACCCCAAGCGGAGACCATGATCATGGCTGACACGACAAACTCACAGATATTGTCGAGACGCCTCCCACGTCCCAGTGCTTGGGGAGCAACCTTAGTCCTTTTGGCGCTGGTCGCCATTTTCGACGGGTCCGAGTTTGTGCCGACTGTGGTCTTTGCCGCCAATGCACTACTGCACACGACACCTTTCATTCTCTTTGCCGTGTTTGCCGTCGCCTATCTGAAGGCATCTGGCGCAGAGACTCTGCTTGCAAAGGCCTTTTCCGGCAATCAGGCCCGAATGATCGTCATGGCTGCCTTGCTTGGTGGGCTTTCCCCATTCTGTAGCTGCGAGGTTATCCCCTTCATCGCGGCACTATTGGCCGTAGGCGCGCCCTTGGGTGCTGTCATGGCGTTCTGGCTGGCCTCGCCGCTGATGGACCCGGCCATGTTTGCCATCACCTCCGGGACACTGGGGTGGGAGTTTGCGGTGGCCAAGGCGTTCTCCGCCGTCGGGCTGGGCATCCTGGGCGGCTTTGGCACCATGCTGTTCGCCAATTCCCCTGTCTTTGCTGATCCGCTGCGGGAACGGCCCGCTGTTGGCGGATGCTGCGGGGCCAAGAAACCCTTTAGCGGCGCGCCCCTTTGGCAGTTCTGGCAAGAGCCGGATCGCACACGCACTTTCCGCGATACCACACTCGAAAACGGCATGTTCTTGTTGAAGTGGTTGACATTGGCCTACGTGATCGAAGCGATGATGCTGACCTATGTGCCCGCCGAATTGATCGCCAACGTTCTGGGTGGCACCGGCATCTGGCCCATTTTCCTCGGCGCTCTGGTGGGGGCACCCGCCTATCTGAACGGCTATGCTGCCGTGCCACTAATCGACGCCCTGCTGGCACAGGGTATGGCACCGGGTGCCGCGATGTCCTTTGTGATTGCTGGCGGGGTGAGCAGTATCCCCGCGGCTATTGCAGTCTGGGCATTGGTCAAGCCACGGGTATTCGCGGCCTACCTCTCTTACGCCCTTGTTGGTGCGGTGCTGGCGGGCATGGCTTGGCAGACCATCGCCTGACCACAAAAGGACAGGGCTTTTCACAACCCGGCACGCGTTGTCTTATGACGCAAGCACGGCGCGCCAGTGGGATGAGCGATGTGGAATGATACAACTGCTTTGCAATAAAACTCGCGCGATACATGAGGCAGCCAGATCCACACAACTATAGGCCGTCATGCGCTGCGGCAATGGAGACACGGCGGCGAATTACCGCCGGTCTTTGCGTCCGTGCCCCACCGTTACAATTGCACTTTTGTTTCCAATTAAGACATAATTATGCCAAACACGGTAGATAATCCGTTGACAAAGTCTGAGTACAGAAAACAGGCAGACCCGTTACGCGGTCAGAGCAACCGGAGCAGTGATGCTGTCTTTCGAGAACGTGTCAAAATCATTTTGGACCGGATCCCAACACAAGGTGATCCTGGACCGGGTGTCGTTCAAAGTTGAACTAGGCAACTCGCTGGGCGTATTGGCCCCGAATGGTACCGGCAAGACCACTTTGATCAACATGATTGCAGGTCTTGAGAAACCCGACGAGGGTGAAATCAGGCGTGGCTGCAACATCTCCTTTCCCCTGGGTTTCATGGGCGGAGTGGTGACCAAGGTCTCCGCGATGGAGAACGCCCGATACATTGCACGGCTTTACGGGCTTGATCCGGACTATGTCGAAAGCTTTTGTCGCTGGTTGTGCGGGTTGGGTGAGTATTTCGACCAGCCGATCGGTACCTATTCGGCAGGCATGCGCGCCCGGTTTTCCTTTGCGCTGATGCTCGCGCTTGATTTCGACATGTACCTGATCGACGAGGGCATGCCGGGCACCACGGATGTAGAATTCAACCGCAAGGCAGGGGAAATCCTGCAGGAGCGCCTGCAAACTACCACCATTATCATCGTGTCGCATCAGGCACGTACGCTCGAGAAGTTCGCCCGATCAGCAGCAGTTCTGTTGAACGGTCAGCTCCATATGTTCGACACACTGGAAGAAGCGAAACGGCTTTATGACTACGAAACCGACAGCTAGAAAATTCCGCATCAAGCGGACGTCACCGGGGTTGAGCGCGAAGGACGCCAATCCGGCGGATCGTCCTCTGTCACCGGAAACTGCAGCTGAGGAACAAGAAGCCAAGGCGCAATCGCAAAAGACGGCCGCGTCGGCTGACACCAACACCGAGAACGTGGCGCTGGAGCTGGATGCCATCCGCCGCGAAGGGCTGACAGGCCGGCAGCTGCGCATGGCACGGCGCGTGGCGCATAAGAACGGGTTGGCACCCACGTCGGATTTCGACGCCGTTCGCCTGTTGCGCGCACGTGGCATTGATCCTTTCCAACGGTCGAACATGCTGGAACTCGTGGTGCCCAAGAACCCGAACGATCCCACGCAGGAAACCGGGACCGAGGGCAAACTAAACGGTGAGAACAAGAAGTCCGGGCGCATTCAACTGCCCCAAACAATGCCGGTTGACCGTGAAACCCTGCCATCGACTGAACACCTCAGCCCGGCTGAGATGCGTGATCGGCAAATCTCTGAAATTCAGCAAGACATTACGCGCCGCCGCCGCCGCAAGATGGGCATGCTGCTCGCACGATTGGCATTTTTTGTGATGCTGCCGACGGTGATTGCGGGCTGGTATTTCTATGCGGTCGCCACGCCGATGTATTCGACGAAATCGGAATTCCTGATCCTTCAGGCAGACAGTGCAGGTGGCAGCGCCATTGGCGGGCTGTTGTCTGGCACACAGTTCGCCACTTCGCAGGATAGCATCGCAGTTCAATCCTATCTGCAGTCCAAGGATGCCATGCTGCGTCTTGATTCAGATGTCGGATTCAAGTCGCATTTCTCGGCAGCCGTTATCGATCCGGTCCAGCGCTTGGCCGAGAACCCCTCAAACGAGCAGGCCTACAAAACCTATAAGAAAAACGTGAAAGTCGGGTACGATCCGACCGAAGGTGTTTTGCGCATGGAGGTGATTGCGGCTGATCCCAACGTCAGCGCGAATATGAGCCAAGCCTTGATCGACTACGCCGAAGACCGTGTAAATAATCTAAGCCAGAAGAAGCGCGGCGACCAGATGGCCGAGGCGCAGACAAGCTTTGAAAATGCCGAAACCGAACGCCGAGAGGCGCAGGAAGCGCTGGTCACCTTGCAGTTGCAGGGTGACACGCTCGATCCGCAAGCGGTCATCGCCGGGCTGCGCGGACAAATCAATCAGGTGGAACTGCAACTGCTTGAAAAAGAACTGCAGCTGGCGGCGCTGCTCGATAATGCACGCCCGAACCAATCTCGCGTCGATGGCGCGCGTGGCGACGTGCGGCGGCTCAATGAACAGCTTGATGAGCTTAATGCACGGATGACGGATGCAAGTCAGGGCGAGAACTCTCTCGCTCAGCTCAACGTGCGTATCCAGATGGCACAGGCAGATCTTGCGACGCGGGACATGTTGTTGCAATCCGCGTTGCAACAAATGGAGCAGACGCGCATGGAGGCAAATCGGCAGGTGCGCTACCTGACCGTGAGCGTAAAACCTCTGGCCTCGGAGGAGCCAAGCTACCCCCGGAAGTTTGAGAACACGCTGGTGGCCTTCTTGATCTTTGCAGGTGTATATCTGATGGTCTCTTTGACTGCTTCCATTCTCCGTGAACAGGTGACCTCCTGATATGACGCATGTTTCCGTCGCCGATCTGACGATCGGCAATGACCGCCCGCTGACCGTGATCGCGGGCCCCTGCCAGCTGGAAAGCGCAGATCACGCGCAGATGATTGCCGGGGTGATGAAAGAGGCTTGCGCGGCGGCCGGTGCGCAATATGTCTTTAAGGCCTCTTACGACAAGGCCAACCGCACATCGCTTGACGGCGCGCGCGGTATGGGCATCGACGAAGGGCTCAAGGTGCTGCAGTCCGTCGGCAAGGCCAACGGTGTGCCGGTCATCACCGATGTGCATTCCGAGGCGCAATGCGCCATCGCCGCCGAGGCCGTCGACATCATCCAGATCCCTGCCTTTCTCTGCCGCCAGACCGACATGCTGCTCGCCGCTGGCAACACCGGTGCAGCGATCAACGTGAAAAAAGGTCAGTTCCTGGCACCCTGGGAGATGGAGAACATCGTCACCAAGATCGAATCGACCGGCAACCGGCGCATTCTACTCACGGAGCGGGGCACGACCTTTGGCTACAACACGCTTGTCGTCGATATGCGCGCGCTGCCGCAGATGGCGCAGACCGGCTATCCGGTGGTGATGGACGCCACGCATTCGGTCCAGCAGCCGGGCGGGCGCGGCGGGTCCTCTGGCGGTCAGCGTGAATTCGCCCCGGTCATGGCACGCGCAGCCGTCGCCGTTGGCGTAGGTGCCGTTTTCATGGAAACGCATCAGGATCCCGACAACGCCCCCTGTGACGGGCCGAATATGATATACCTCGACCAGATGCCCAAGCTTGTCGAAACGCTGATGGCTTTCGACCGGCTGTCGAAGGAGACGCCCCTGGCATTCTGACCACGCTACTGCCTGAGCCACAGGTGGCCTGAAAGCCCACTTTACCTGCCGGTCGCAAAGGTCTGTGGTGGCAGGTAGGGTGGGCTTTCAGGCCACCTGTGCACATGGGCACTGCAATCCGGCCGTCCGATGCGAAGCGGTTCGGACCGCCTCTCCTCAGTCAAAAAGCTTCCTGAGAAGCTTTTCCTCAACCTGATCCTTCACCGCATCCTCGGTGGATTGCCCATCCTGCCCGGAAATGCCGAGCCTTTCGTTCAGCTTTTCCTTGGCCCTGTTTTCCAGCTCGTCGGTTTTAGCGTCGATCTCTGCCTCAAAGGCCGCCTCGAGGTCCGGTCTGATGGAGATGTCCGACCACGGCCCGGTGAAGCGCACTGGGATTGACACGCCCCGCCCGCTATTGGCGCGAAGCGCGACGGGGGTGAAAGTATAGTCCACCGTTTGAGTCCCAAGCCCCACGACGCCTTCCCCTGAAGCGCGATAGTTCTTTAGCTGCAGCAGAAGATCAGTGTTGCTCAGCACGCCCGAGGCGATGGTCCATGTCCCGCCGAGGCTATCGAAAACGGTGGTCCCCCCGCTGGAATCGCCTGAGCGCATAAGGCGGTCCAGGTCGATCCCGAGGATCGTGCCCCGCCCGATCTGAACGGAGCCATCCCCCGACAGAGACCGCATGATCGCATCCACCGAGGCCCCTGCTCCGAGAAACGACAGCCGCGCATTGCCCTGGCCGGTCAGGCGGTCCAAGTCAGCGGCATCCCTCAGCAACGGCTGCATCTGGATGGACTGAGCCGCAAGGCTGCCCCCCACGGACAGGCCGGATCGGTTGTTGATGACAAACTCACCGTTCAGGTTGCCACCGTAGGCGGCCACATCCCGCAAATCGAATACCATGCGTGACCGATCATTGCGCAAGAGCGCCCGTGTCGCACCGAGCTTGAACTGACCCAGATCGATGCTCTGCGCCGTCAATACAATCTCGCCGTTGAACGCAGCAAGCCCGCTGGCGTCGATGGGTGTTTTCGGCCAACCGCTGCTGGCGTTGCCGCCAGCCCCAGCACCGCCATCATCGCCGCCGGTTTCAGGCGCGGCACCGGACATCAGATCGAACACGCCCACATTCAGTTGCGCATTAACCTGCGGCACGCCATTCAGCCCAATGTCAGCAGCGCCGGTAATTCGGTTTTTGCCCAATTCTGCAACCACGTCCCTCAACGCCAGTTGGCGATCGGGCGTCAGGGTCAACGCCGTGCTGAGATCAATGCTTCGGCCCAGGTTTTCAGGTAGTTCCGCGCCGGGCAACCCAAGCACTTGCAAGAAAGCGCCCGTATTGCCGGTTTTCAAAGTCAGCGTGCCGGTAACGGCCCCGGTGGTACTACCGCGCCCGTCAAACGAAAGCGTCCCCACATCGGCATCCACACTGGCGCGGAAAGTCTGCGTGTCGCCGGCGATGAAACCCGCAAAACCGTCGACAACCGCGTCGACCGTCACCGGGTCACCGGTGGGCCGCAAGACGGCGGCAATCTCGGCAGGGCCCAGCCGTTCCGGCCAATCGAGGGTCAGATCAACCCCTTCGTAAGAAACAAGATCACTGCCCTCAGCGTCATAGATCAGCCGCGCATCCGTTACTTTCAGCCGCTCGATGCTGATCGGACGGGCGGGTCTATCGGGCGCGGTTTCAGTCTCGATCTGGGCCGCGCCGCTTGCATCGGTGAATTGCCAGCTTGCGCGGCCATCCGCCCGCTGCTCCAGCCGAATGGTCGGGCTTTCCGCCTCGATATTGGTGATGCGAATCTCACCTTGCAAAAGCGCCATGGCATCCACACCGATGGCCGCGTTTGCGGCCTGCAGCATCGGGCCCTGATCCGCCCAGTCAGCATTGCCCACCTCCAAACCGCCCGCACGCACCCCCAGCACCGGCCAGAACGTCAGCGCCACATCGCCCGTGATCGACACATCCCGTCCGGTCACGCCGCGCAATTGCTCTGCCGCGATACGCGCCACCCGGTCCGCCGGCAAAAAGAAAATCGAGACAACGCCCACCACGATAATCAGGACGACCAGCCCCAACAGACGGAAGATCCATTTCATGACAACACCTTTACTCTGATCCACCAGCCCTTTTCGGGGCTCCTCACTTCCACTATAGCGCAAGTCATGAGCACAAACCCACCCAATCTGCGCCCCGATCTCGCGCCAAAGGCACGGTTGCAGGACCCTGCGCGCCCCGGACAGCCGACCATCGGTATGGTCAGTCTCGGGTGTCCCAAGGCACTTGTCGACAGTGAACGTATTCTGACCCGCCTGCGCGCGGAAGGTTACGGGATTTCACCCGATTACGCTGGGGCAAACGCGGTGATCGTGAACACATGCGGGTTTCTCGACAGCGCGAAGGCCGAAAGCCTGACAGCCATCGGCGAAGCGCTGCAGGAAAACGGACGGGTGATTGTCACCGGCTGTCTGGGCGCCGAGCCCGAATACATCACAGGCACGCACCCGAGCGTGCTGGCCGTGACCGGGCCGCATCAATACGAACAGGTGTTGGATGCCGTGCACGACGCGGTACCGCCCAGCCCCGATCCATTTGTCGATCTGCTGCCCGCCTCCGGGGTCAGCCTGACACCACGGCACTTCAGCTACCTGAAGATTTCCGAGGGCTGCAATCACAAGTGCAAGTTCTGCATCATCCCGGACATGCGCGGCAGGTTGCAATCCCGCCCCGCCCATGCGGTGCTGCGCGAGGCGGAAAAGCTGGTGGAAAGCGGCGTCAAGGAGCTGCTGGTCATCTCGCAGGACACCTCCGCCTATGGCGTTGACATCAAACATGCGACGGATCGCGGGCATCGGGCACACATCACGGATCTGGCGCGAGATCTGGGGAGCCTGGGGGCCTGGGTACGGCTGCACTACGTCTATCCTTACCCGCATGTGCGCCAATTGATCCCGCTGATGGCAGATGGTCTGGTGTTGCCCTATCTGGACATCCCGTTCCAGCACGTGCATCCGGATGTGCTGCGCCGAATGGCCCGCCCGGCCGCCGCTGCGCGCACGCTTGACGAAATCGCAGCATGGCGCGACATCTGCCCGGACCTGACCCTGCGGTCGACCTTCATCGTTGGCTACCCCGGCGAAACCGAGGCCGAGTTCCAGACGCTGCTGGATTGGATGGACGAGGCGCAGCTGGACCGCGTTGGCTGCTTCCAATACGAAAATGTCGATGGCGCGCGATCAAATGCGCTGCCGGATCATGTGCCCGAGGAGGTTAAGCAGGACCGCTGGGAACGCTTCATGGCCAAGGCACAGACAATTTCTGAGGCGAAACTGGCGGCCAAGGTCGGGCAGCGGCTCGACGTGATCATTGATGAAATCGACGACGAGGCGGCCACCTGCCGAACCAAGGCGGATGCACCGGAGATCGACGGAAACCTGTTCATTGATGAGGGGTTTGAGGGCTTGTCCGTTGGCGATATCGTAACGGTCGAGGTCGACGAAGCCGGCGAATACGATCTCTGGGGCCGGTTGATAACCTGACAGTTGCCTTGTCCGTTGGTCGATCTGCGACAGTGCGCTATGCTCTCCGTCACACGCTGATCAAGCCACAGTCTTTGCGCCAGAGAAAGCTCACCTATGACCGACACGCCGCAGATCGCCCAGAAATCGCCCTACCGCGTCGAAGTGAGCGCCGGGAAAACCTACTTCTGGTGCACATGCGGCCAATCTTCGAAACAGCCCTTTTGTGATGGCTCGCACAAGGACAGTGCCTTCTCGCCCATGAAGTATGAGGCGCAGGCGGATAAAACCCTGTTTTTCTGCGGCTGCAAGGCGACCAAAACCGCACCGCTCTGCGATGGAACACATTCAAAGCTATAAGGATGCAAAGGCCAAACTGGCCCTGAGCTTGAAAATGTTCTCTTTATGTTCTATTTGTTGACCAGAACAGTGATCGGGAGCATCCCCATGTCTTTTGAACCCCAGATTCCCGGGCTCCTTGCACACGTGCAGGCTGCGCGGCCTGTCGCAAACACACAGGCGGCCACGGAAAAGCAGTTGCGATACGCGCAATCGATTGCTCAGAAAGCCGGAACAACGCTGCCGAAGGACTTGTACGGCAACCGCGCCGCGCTTTCAGCATGGATTGAAGCGCACAAGCCCAAAACACCCGATGGCCGGTTCGCGAACTACCCGTCCTCCAAACAGGTTGCCTTTGCCGAAAGGATCGCCCGGATCAAGCGTCGTGATATCCCGCGAGAGTGCTTTCGGGACAAGGGCATGATGTCGAAATGGATTGACGGCAACAAGCCGCGCTAGTCTGCGACAATCAGGCGTCTGGAAACATCATGGGTGCGATCTAGCTCACGGTTATGAGCAAAACGGACATTCTCTACAATGGCACTTGCCCGGTCTGCAGCCGCGAAATTGCGCACTATCGGCGTCTCAGCACCGCGTGCGACTTGCCGCACCGCTATGATGATCTGGCGGATGCGGAAAACTTGCGGACATGGGGCGTAGATGCGGCTGACGCCGCGCGGCGCCTGCACGTGCGTAAAGACGGCCGGACTCACATCGGTGTTCCGGCATTCATCGCGCTTTGGGAGGGGTTGCCCGGATATCGATGGCTGGCTCGTTTTGTGCGACTGCCGGGCATTTTCTTCGTGGCGAGTTGGGCATACGACAGGATTCTTGCGCCGCTTCTCTACCAACGCCATGTGAAGCGTCAAAGTGAAAGCGCGGCGACAGATGCCGGACGCAATTCTAAACAGTGACTACAATCCTGCCGCAGTTCTGCGCACAGTCTCAATCCGCTGACTGTTCGGCGGATGGGTGCCGAGAAAGCGGTCGCCCGGGTCCGGAATGCGGCTGAAGAACTGCGCCCCGCGCAGGGGATCGTACCCGGCCCGCGCGGTAATGATGGTGCCCAATGCATCCGCTTCCAATTCGAAATCCTTGGAATAGGTCCGCGCACCGACCCTTGCACCTGTCCGCTGCGCTGACTCTACCGCTTCGCCGGTGCCGCCTAGTAGAACCGCCAGACTGCCCGCGATGACGGCACCTGCAACAGCATTTTGCTGCTGTCGCGCGATGTGGCCTGCGATGTGGTGCGCCGCCTCATGCCCCATCACGAACGCCAGTTCATCAACATTGCGTGCATCCGCGATAAGCGCCTGCGTGAAAGCGATAATGGGTCGTCCGGATTTGTCCAGTGTTTGGAATGCGTTGGGGGGCTGGTTCGGTCTGCTGTCCACGACGATCTTGAAGTCACAATTCACACGTGACGTACGCGCTCGGCACTCCCGCTCCGCCACCGGTTCGACTGTGCGCACCACTTGGCCAAAGCTTTGCACCGACGCGCGGTTAATCGTACCGCTTTGTCCGGCAGCGGGTGCCGTGGGTCCGGTTGGCCCGGACGTTGTTGTCACCTCGCACCCGGCGAGCACCATTGCGGCAATGATTGTGGCTATCGGCTTCCATCGCATAGGGTGGCTCTCTCCGCGCTTGTTACTGCCTGGTATCTTAGCACCTTCACTCCCGGCGACCAGTCCGATCACACAGCGTTGTCCCCCTTGCATCGCGCGTCGCAACCCGTAGTCTGACCCCATGTTTACAATCGAACACGAATTCGACGCGACGGTCGTGACCCTTGTGGATGATGGCAAAGCACCCTTGCAGGAAGACGTGAGCGTGCATGCGACAGAGAGCGCCATTCTGCTGAACCAATACGACCCACGCACGGACCGCACCGTTTCCATCACGCTGTCCCCTGAACAGTGGCGCGATCTGACGGCAGCGCTGAACCTGCCGGAAGGCGTCTACCGCGCCGAGTAACCCTGACCAACACGGGCTGCGAATTCACTCTGGCCCCTCTCCCGGAGACCAATAAATGAGCGTCGGCACCAAAATTCACACCTATTTCGACGGTCGCTGGCACAAGGGCGATGTGCCGGTGATGCAGGCGGCTGATCATGGCGCCTGGCTGGGCACGACGGTCTTTGATGGTGCGCGGTTCTTTGCGGGGCGCGCGCCGGACCTGGTGCCGCATTGCGCGCGGGTCAACCGCTCTGCCGAGGCGTTGATGATCAAGCCGACGGTCAGCACCGACGATATGGTCGAGATTGTCCGCGAGGGCCTGAAAAACTACGGGGCTGAGGATGCTGTCTATATCCGCCCGATGTATTGGGCGATCCATGGGGATGAAACCGCCATTGTCCCGCGTAGGGATGAGACCGGTTTCGCGATCAGCCTGGAACAGATCCCCATGGCTCCGGCGGATGCGGCAGCCACGCTTGGTTTCACAAGGTTCCGCCGCCCGGTGATGGAAGACAATGTCGTCAACGCCAAGGCGGGATGCCTTTACCCCAACAACGCGCGGATGCTGGCAGAGGTCCGCGCGCGCGGCTTCAGCAACGCGCTGGTTGCGGATGCGATGGGCAATGTCGCGGAAACAGCCACAGCCAACATCTTCATGGTGCGGGATGGTGAGGTCTTTACCCCCATCGCCAATGGCACATTCCTCGCCGGGATTACCCGGGCGCGTCACATCGCGAACATGAAGACTGACGGCATTGTCCTGCATGAAAAGGTGCTGACATTTGATGATTTCCATCATGCAGATGAGGTTTTCATGACTGGGAACATGTCAAAAATCACGCCGGTCAAAGCGCTGGAGGACACCACGTATCAGGTTGGTCCGATGGCGCGACGGCTGCGCGAGATGTACTGGGACTGGGCCGCCTCCGAACCGCTATGACGGATCGTCCTGGGCTGACCTGAAAAAGACTTCGCGAATGGCCAGCTTGGAGGCCGCATGCAGCGCGCCCATATGAACCTCCAGCGGCGACCAGAGCCATGACACCGCGGGATCATGCTTCATCGCCCAATCGGGAAAGAGCCGGTCCGGAACGCCTTCGGACACCAGCGATGTCACTTCCACATGCCGATCATCCGCGCAAATCCGCTCGTATGTGGCCTCGACCTTCAACCGAGGGCCCTCAAGAAGCTGCAGAAAAACATCCGGCCGACAGATCAGCGCGCCGGTGATGTCGTCCCGCGCGTTCCGGGACCGTGCCGTTGCCAGAATACTGGCCAGCATGTTCAGGTCATACCCAAAAGGACGCGAGGTATAGATCAGCTGATAGACGGACATTTTCCGGACCTTTCCGCTTGTGCTGCCAGAATTGCGCCTTGCGTGCCTTCTGTCCAGAGGCAGCCGGACAGAGATTGCGATTGCGCCGCCCGGAAACTGAGGTCATGATCTGCCAAAAAGGGGGACATCGTAAGATGCGTAAGTTTCTTGTCGTGCTGGACGACAGCCGCGAATGCCTGAACGCCATGCGATTTGCGGCGATGCGGGCGGCCAATACCGGCGGCGGGGTCGAAATCCTCTCGGTCATTCCGCCGGATGAATTCAACCACTGGATCGGCGTTGGTGCCGTGATGCGTGAAGAAGCGCGCGAGCGGATCGAAGTGCATTACGAGGTTTTCGCCAAATGGATGCGGGACCGGCAGGGCATTGATCCTGAACTGGTAATCCGCGAAGGCCCACCCGTGGATGAGATATTGTCGCAGATTCACGAAGACCCGGAAATCGGCGTGCTGGTGCTGGGCGCCGGGACGGACAAGAAGGGCCCAGGCCCGCTGGTCACGCAACTCACAAAAAGTGCGGGAACGCTGCCCATTCCGATCACAATTGTGCCCGGCGACCTGAGCAAGGAAAAGCTTGAGGCGATTACCTGAGCGTTTTCATTAATGTGCCGTGGCTCTGCCTAGATTAGAATGATTCCAAACCTTGACTTAACGGGGCGCGACCCGCATATCTGAGGCATCATCAGGAGAAAATCCATGTTCATCCAGACAGAATCGACACCGAACCCCGCCACCCTGAAATTCCTGCCCGGTCAGACCGTGCTGGAGATGGGCACGGCTGATTTCCCGACCGCTGAAACGGCGGATAAATCGCCGCTGGCCACGCGTGTTTTTAGGGTTGAAGGGGTCACCGGCGTCTTCTTCGGGACCGACTTTGTCACCGTAACCAAAAGCGACGCAGTCGACTGGGATCACATCAAGCCCGCCCTTCTGGGCGCGATCATGGAACATTTCCAATCCGGGCAGCCGGTCATGGCCGGGGATCACACACCGGCCTCCGGCCATGCGGAACACACCGGGGAAGATGGCCCGATCGTCAACCAGATCAAGGAGTTGCTGGACAGTCGCGTACGGCCTGCCGTGGCGCAGGACGGGGGCGACATCACCTTCCACGGCTTTGACCGCGGCGTTGTCTACCTGCACATGCAGGGTGCCTGCGCCGGATGCCCCTCTTCCACGCTGACGCTGAAGATGGGGATCGAGAACCTGCTGCGGCACTACATACCCGAAGTCACCGAAGTGCGCCCGGTCGCCACGTAAGCAGATCATGGACAAGACCCCACCGATCACCGGTCGGTGTTACTGCGGCAAGACCCGGTTTTCGGTTTCTGCCCTGCCGTCCGTCGTTTCTTACTGCCATTGCTCGGACTGTCGGCGCGTCTCCGGCGCGCCGGTGGCGGCTTTTGCAGCCTTCGAAGAGGGCACAGTGCAATACACCCCCGATCCCGGCGCGCCTGTGTCGCACATTGACGGCGTAGAACGCTGGTTTTGCGATGCCTGTGGCTCGCCGCTTGGCGCGCGGTATGACTACCTGCCGGGACAGATTTATGTGCCGCTTGGCCTCATTAATCAGGCTGCAGAGCTGCCACCCAGCCTGCACTCCCATGCTGCGTCCGGATTGCCGTGGTTGCACATCCAGGACGAGCTTCCTCGAAATGAAACAAGCGCCCGCGATGCGCTACGCCTCGGATCAGAGCAGTAATGACCGAACACGCGCCCGTAACCGTGCTGGCCTTCGACACCGCCGCGCCATATTGCGCGGCGGCCGTGTTATCGGACGGGCAGCTTGTGGCGCAGGCGGAAGAACCCATGCAGAAAGGGCAGGCCGAACGGCTGATGTCTCTCTGCGACGATCTGCTGACATCTGCGGATTTGTCTTTTGACGCGCTGACGGCAATCGGCGTGGGCATCGGCCCGGGAAACTTCACCGGCATTCGAATTTCCGTCGCAGCGGCGCGCGGGCTGGCCTTGGGGCTGGGCGTCCCGGCTGTTGGCGTGTCCAGCTTCGAAGCACTGCGATATGGCCACGATGGACCCTGCGCCACCGCCATCACTGCACGCCGCGAACAGCTTTACTATCAGCGCTTTGACGGGACTGACGCAGAAGCGCCGATCCTGGTGCCCGTGCAGGCCCTGCCCGAGCATGCAGGGCCGCTCTTTGGAGCGACGGGACGTGCGCCCACCTTTCCCATTGCCGAAGCAATCGCGCGCCTGGCAGCGGATCGGTACAAAACGACGACCGAGCGTCCGGCCCCACTCTACCTGCGCCCTGCGGATGCAGCGCCTGCGCGCGACGCGCCCCCCGTCATCCTGCCATGACACCGGCAGAGCTCGCCAGCCTGCATTGCGCCGCCTTCCGGTCGGAAAGAAACTGGTCCGCAGATGGATTCGCAGCCCTGCTCCAGAGCCCACACGTCACCCTGATGGCCCGTCCGCAAGGGTTCGCCCTGATCCGTACTATCGCGGGAGAGGCGGAAATCCTAACCCTCGCCGTGCATCCAGACCATCATCGCCAAGGCATTGCCAGCCTGCTGATCTCCGACTGGATGGCAGAAACAACCGCGCAAAGGGCATTTCTTGAAGTGGCGGCAGACAACAATGCGGCGCAAGGCCTTTACCGCAAGCATGGATTCGCACAAACGGGACGGCGACGCGACTACTATAAGCGATCTGATGGCACCATGGTGGATGCTGTGCTGATGACGGCGGCGTTGCCCTGCGGTCAGGGGGCTGAATCCCCCCGCACCCCCTGAAAAACCGGTTGACCCTGCCCGTCAGCTAGGCCCTAATTTGCACAGGAACAGATAAACTCTGCTCATACCGGGCGGCTTGGGGCTATGATCGGCCCGCCGGACGCTCCAAAATCACAAACTGGGAGACCCCTGAATGACTCTTATGCACAAATTCCTCGGCGCAACGGCTGCACTGGCTTTGTCCGCTGGTGCCGCCCTCGCCGAACCCGCGCTGATCTTCGATCTTGGCGGCAAGTTCGACAAATCCTTTAACGAAGCGGCGTTCAACGGGGCCACACGCTGGGCCGAAGAGACCGGCAACTCCTTCCGTGACATCGAACTGCAGTCCGAAGCGCAGCGCGAGCAGGCCCTGCGCCGCTTTGCCGAATCCGGCGCCAACCCGATTGTCATGACCGGTTTTGCCTTCGGCGATGCGCTGGGTCAGGTGGCCAGCGACTATCCCGACACGGATTTCGTGATCATCGACATGGTGGTGGATGCGCCCAACGTCCGTTCCGTGGTCTTCAACGAGCATGAAGGCTCCTACCTCGTCGGGATGCTGGCCGCCAAAGCCTCGCAATCCGGCACGGTCGGTTTCATCGGCGGCATGGACATCCCGCTGATCCGCAAATTTGCCTGTGGCTACGCGCAGGGTGTCAAAGCCGTCAATCCCGACGCCACGGTGATCGCCAACATGACAGGCACGACGCCTGCCGCCTGGAATGACCCGGTGAAGGGCTCCGAGTTGACAAAGGCACAGATCAGCCAGGGCGCTGACGTGGTCTATGCCGCGGCGGGCGGCACCGGTGTCGGTGTGCTGCAAACGGCGGCGGATGAGGATATCCTCTCCATCGGTGTGGACAGCAACCAGAACCACCTGCACCCGGGCAAAGTGCTGACCTCCATGCTCAAGCGCGTCGACAACGCCGTCTTTGACGCGATGTCCGACGGTCCGGGCATGGAAAAAGGCTTTAACATCATGGGGCTTGCCAATGGTGGCGTCGGCTATGCCATGGATGAAAACAACGCCGACCTGGTGAGCGCGGACATGCAGGCGGCGGTTGATGCTGCCGCCGACAAGATCGCCTCCGGTGATCTGGCCGTGCATGACTACACATCGGACGACAGCTGCCCGGCTCTGAGCTTTTAAAGCATGAGCGGCAGCGATACGTCGGGGCGGCAGGAAACTGCCGCCCCCGCCATCGAACTCCAGGGCATTTCAAAGGCTTTTGGACCGGTTCAGGCCAACAAGGACATTTCCATCCGGGTCATGCCCGGCACGATTCACGGCATCATTGGTGAGAACGGCGCAGGCAAATCGACCCTGATGTCGATCCTTTATGGCTTTTACAAAGCCGATAAGGGTGAGATTTTCATCGCCGGGAAGAAAACCGACATTCCCGACAGCCAGGCGGCGATTGCCGCGGGCATCGGCATGGTCTTCCAGCACTTCAAGCTGGTTGAGAATTTTACGGTGCTCGAGAATATCATTCTCGGGGCCGAAGACGGTGGGCTGCTGACCCCCTCGCTCGCCAAGGCGCGCAAGACGCTGCTGGAGCTGGAGCATGAATACGGGCTCAACGTCGACCCCGACGCGGTGATCGAAGAGCTGGGTGTCGGCATGCAGCAGCGTGTCGAAATCCTCAAAGCGCTCTACCGGCAGGCCGATATCCTGATCCTCGATGAGCCCACGGGCGTGCTGACCCCGGCGGAGGCCGACCAGCTGTTCCGCATCCTCGACCGGCTGCGCGAAGAGGGCAAAACCATCATCCTGATCACCCACAAGCTGCGCGAGATCATGGAAGCCACCGATACCGTGAGCGTGATGCGGCGGGGCGAGATGACGGCAACGGTCAAGACCAAAGACACCTCACCGGCGGAGCTAGCCGAGCTGATGGTGGGGCGCAAGGTCCTGCTGCGTGTTGATAAAAAGCCCGCCGTCCCTGGCGATGTTGTTCTGGATATCAAAGATTTGCACGTGGTTGACGACAAGGGTGTCGAGCGGCTCAAGGGGATTGACCTGCAGGTGCGCGCCGGGGAGATCGTCGGGATTGCCGGTGTGGCGGGGAACGGTCAGTCCGAATTGCTCGAAGTGCTTGGTGGCTATGCCGATGCCACCGGCGAGATCCGTGTGAACGGTCAGCCCCTCGATCTGTCCGGCAAGCATTCTGACGGACGCTCGCGCCGGGCGCGGGGCATCGCCCATGTCCCAGAAGACCGGCAGCGCGAAGGCCTGATCATGGATTTCTCCGCCTGGGAGAACACCGCCTTTGGCTATCACCGCGATCAGGATTACCAATCGGGCGTCTTGCTGAACAACGCGGCCATTCGCGCGGATACCGAAGCCAAGATGGAGCGGTTCGATGTCCGCCCGCCAAACCCGGGCCTGGCCGCCAAGAACTTCTCCGGCGGGAACCAGCAGAAGATTGTGCTGGCACGCGAGATCGAGCGCAACCCCGATCTGCTGCTGGTCGGCCAACCCACACGCGGCGTCGACATCGGGGCAATCGAATTCATTCACCAGCAGATCGTGGCCCTGCGCGACAAGGGCAAGGCCGTGCTTCTGGTCTCGGTCGAGCTTGAAGAAATCCTCGCGCTGGCAGACCGGGTCGCGGTGATGTTCGACGGGCACATCATGGGTGAACGGATGTCAGCCGAGACGGACGAAAAAGAACTGGGGCTGCTGATGGCCGGTGTGGGGAACTAAAGCATGGAAGTGATGCCAAAATGGGCCGAGGTCACCCTCGTGCCGCTCATCTCGCTGCTGCTGGCCGCGATCCTGTCGGCGCTGGTGATCCTTGCCATTGGGGAAGACCCGATTGCGGCGGTGAACCTGATGGTCACGGGTGCTTTGGGCAGCACCTATGGCTGGGGTTACACGCTTTATTACGCGACCAACTTCCTCTTTACGGGCCTCGCCGTCTCCGTGGCCTTTCATGCGGGTCTTTTCAACATTGGCGGCGAAGGACAGGCCATGCTCGGCGGGCTGGGCGTCGCCCTGGCCTGCCTGCTGATCCCCTGGCCGCATTGGACGCTGGCCCTGCTGGGCGCTGCAGGTGCTGCGGCGCTGTTCGGGGCGGCGTGGGCCGCCATACCGGCGTTCCTGCAGGCCAAACGCGGCAGTCACATCGTGATCACCACGATCATGTTCAACTTCATCGGCGCGGCCGTGCTGAACTACGTGCTCGTGAACCTGATGCGCCCGGCAGGCAGCATGGACCCGGCCACCGCGCGCTTTCCGGAAACCACGCACCTGCCGACCTTGCATGACATCCTCGCACCCATCGGTATCAACTTCTCCAAGTCCGCACCCGCAAACGTGACCTTTCTGATCGCGCTGCTCGCCTGTGTCCTCGTGTGGTTCCTGCTCTGGCGCACATGGTTGGGATACGAAATCCGCAGCTATGGCAAATCGGAGCCAGCGGCCAAATACGGCGGTATCTCTCCCACGGCCATCACCATGATCGCCATGCTCATCTCCGGCGGTCTGGCGGGCCTCATGGCGATCAACAACGTGATGGGCGAGGCCGAACGACTGGTCCTGAACGCGGTCGAAGGCGCGGGCTTCATCGGTATCGCCGTGGCCCTGATGGGGCGCAGCCACCCGTTTGGCGTATTGCTGGCGGCCATCCTCTTTGGGTTCCTCTATCAGGGCGGGGCCGAACTCGCCCTCTGGACGTCGATTCCCCGTGAGTTGATCGTGGTCATTCAGGCCCTTGTGATCCTCTTTACCGGCGCGCTCGACAATATGGTGCGCATGCCGCTGGAACGGCTGTTCCTGATGATGCGGCGGAGGAATGCCTGATGGATTTCCTGACCCTCATCCAGCTGCTCGACAGCACCGTGCGTCTGGCCACCCCGCTGCTGCTGGCCTGTCTGGCCGGGCTATTCTCTGAACGGGCGGGCATTTTCGACATCGGCCTTGAGGGCAAGATGTTGGCGGCAGCCTTCTTCTCGGCGGCCATTGCCGCGCTCACCGGCTCGGTCTGGATCGGTCTGCTCGCAGGCATCACCGCGTCGATGTTGTTCAGCCTGCTGCACGGGCTGGCCTCCATCACCTTCCGCGGCAACCAGTTGATTTCCGGCGTCGCGATCAATTTCCTGGCCGCCGGGCTGACGGTGCTGATCGCGCAGGACTGGTTCAGCCAGGGCGGGCGTACCCCCTCCCTCATGGGCGGCGCAAGGTTTGAACCCATCACCCTGCCTTTCGCCGAAGCCTTCGGGTCCGTGCCCTTTATCGGCCCGATCTATCAGGAACTGATTTCGGGGCACTCGATCCTCGTCTATCTCGCTTTCGCCATGGTGCCGCTGACATGGTGGATCCTGTTTCGCACGCGTTTCGGCCTACGCCTGCGCGCCGTGGGTGAAAACCCTGCCGCGGTGGATACCGCAGGTGTCTCCGTTGTCGGGCTGCGCTATGCGGCTGTGATGATCTGCGGGGTACTCTGCGGCATCGCGGGCGCTTACCTTTCGACGGCCCTGCAGGCAGGGTTCGTCAAGGACATGTCGGCTGGTCGCGGTTTCATCGCGCTCGCCGCCCTGATCTTTGCCAAATGGCGCCCGTGGTACGCGCTTTATGCCACTCTGCTCTTTGGTCTTTTTGGCGCGCTGGAGACCCGGCCGGACGTGATCGAAGCGCTATTCGGCATCAAGGTACAGGGGGCCCTCTTGGGTGCGCTGCCCTACGTCATGACCGTGATCATTCTGGCCGGTTTCGTAGGTAAAGCGATCCCACCTCGCGCAGGAGGCGAACCCTACGTCAAAGAGCGCTGATCCCATAAGGCCAGTTCGGCCTTTTATGTCAGTCCTGATTGCTGCAGGGCAGCAAGGGGCATTGATTTTGCACCCCCCTGTGCTCTAACAGAGGACATGCAAATTTACCTTCCCATCGCCGAAGTTTCGGTCAACGCCTTTTTGTTGCTGGGCTTGGGTGGGATCGTGGGCATCCTGTCGGGCATGTTCGGTGTGGGCGGCGGGTTCCTGATGACACCGCTGCTTTTCATGATCGGCATCCCGCCCGCCGTGGCCGTGGCGACCGAAGCCAACCAGATTGTCGCCTCTTCCTTCTCCGGTGTGCTGGCGCATTTGAAGCGAAAGACAGTGGATCTCAGGATGGGCACCGTGCTGCTCATAGGCGGCCTTGTCGGTGCTGCGCTGGGGGTCGTCGTATTCAACTACCTCAAGGCGCAGGGCCAGGTCGATCTGCTGGTCAAGCTCTGCTATGTCGTCTTCCTTGGCGTGATCGGCGGGCTGATGTTCATCGAAAGCCTGAACGCGATCCGCAAGACCAAATCCGGCAAGCCGCCGGCGCGCAAAAAACACAACTGGATCCACGGCCTGCCGTTCAAGATGCGGTTCCGGGTCTCCGGCCTCTACATCTCCGTGATCCCCCCGCTGCTGGTGGGCGTGGCCGTTGGTATTCTGGCGGCGATCATGGGTGTGGGTGGCGGCTTTATCATGGTGCCCGCCATGATCTACCTGCTCGGGATGCCGACAAAGGTTGTCGTGGGCACATCGCTTTTTCAGATCATTTTCGTGACCGGCTTTACCACGCTGCTGCACGCCACGACGAACTTTACCGTGGACATCGTGCTGGCGGTGCTGCTTCTGGTGGGGGGGGTGATCGGCGCCCAGATCGGGACGCGCATCGGCGTCAAGATGAAGGCCGAACAGCTGCGCATCCTTCTGGCCCTCATGGTGCTTGCAGTCTGTGGCAAGCTGGCCCTCGATCTGCTTTTGATGCCGTCGGAGCTCTACTCCGTCGGTGCGGCCACGGGGCATTGAGCGTGATGCCCCGTTTTCTGACCGGTCTCCTGACGCTTCTGCTGCTCTGCACAGGGCCGCTATGGGCCGAAGAAGTCGTCTTGGGCCTCAGCAAGGACAAGGTGTCGATCACCACGAGTTTTGACGGCTCCGACATCCTGATCTTCGGCGCCGTGAAGCGAGAGCAGGCCATTCCCGAAGGACCACCGATCGAGGTCATCGTGACCGTTGCAGGCCCGTCCACACCTCTGACCGTACGGCGCAAAGCCAAACGCCTGGGGATCTGGGTGAATACGGATGCCGTCGAAGTGGATCGGGCGCCCAGCTTCTACGCCGTGCAGACCAGCGGCCCGTTGCGCGAGGTGCTCAAAGATGTAGAGGATCTGCGTCACAAAATATCCGTGCCGCGCGCCATCCGCTCGGTTGGTGCGCCCTCGAACATCAGCGATGCCGAAAGCTTCACCGAGGCACTCATCCGCATCCGCAGCCGATCAGATCTCTACCAACTGCGTGAGGACGCGGTTACCGTCAGCGAACAGACATTGTTTCGCACGGCTGTCCGCCTGCCGGCTGCACTGACCGAGGGCGATTACGTCACGCGCATTTTCCTGACGCGCGATGGTCAGGTGATCTCCAGCTATGACACGACCATCGACGTGCAGAAGGTTGGTTTGGAACGCTGGCTCTTTGAGTTGTCGCGGGGGCAACCATTGCTTTACGGGATCATGTCCATCGCCATCGCTATTGCCGCAGGCTGGGCTGCTTCCGCAGTCTTCAGGATGTTCCGCGCCTGAGTTCCAAAGGTGGCCTGAAGCCCACCCTACCTGCTGGGTCCACCCGCTGTTTCCGGCAGGTAAGGTGGGCTTCAGGCCACCTTTGGTGTCACCCTCGCCCGATATACGGCATTGTGGTCGCCATGACGGTCATGAATTGCACATTCGCTTCCGGGGGCATCCCGGCCATATGCAGGACAGATCGCGCGGCATTCTGAACGTCCATGGTCGCCGTGCCTGGCTGTGTCTTTTTCAATTGCGCAAGCAGATCGGTTTCCGCATTGCCGATGTCGATTTGCCCGCAGGCAATGCCGAAGGTCCGCCCATCCAGTGACAGGGTTTTGGTCAGCCCCGTTACCGCATGTTTGGTCGTGGTATAGCACACTGAATTCGGGCGCGGCACGTAGGCTGACAGTGAACCATTGTTAATGATCCGCCCGCCCTGCGGTTTCTGGCGGCGCATTTGTGTAAAGGCCAGTTTCGCGGCAATGAACATGCCGCCGACGTTCACCTGCATCACCTCGGCCCAGTCCTGCAGATCGACCTCGTCGATTGTCGCAGAAGGTCCAAAAAGTCCCGCGTTGTTGAAGAGCACATCAAGATGGCCGAATGCATCGAACGCCGCCTGCATGCCCGGTGCATCCGTCACGTCGGCAGGCAGCGGCACCGCGGTTTCAAACCGGTCAGCAAGCGCCTCAAGCCGGTCCGCGCGCCGCGCAATCAGACCCACGCGCCAGCCGGCCTCCAGAAACATCTCCGCCGTTGCGTGACCAATGCCGGAACTGGCGCCGGTGATGATGATCGATTTCATAGTAATTCCTCCGGTTGCGGTTCGGATAGCGCCAATGGCGCAGTGGGCACGGCGCGCAAGTCATCGACCGCCAGCGGCCCCGTCGGCATCGACAACCGGTTGCGGACCACCCAGATCAACCGCTCCTGAGCGCGTGTGATCGCCACATAAGCAAGCCGTTTCCACAGGGGCTGTCCGGCTTCTGAGCGGCCCATCCGTGCAGCGGCATAAAGATCAGGCGCAAAGACCTGAACCGTGTCCCACTGGCTGCCCTGGGCCTTGTGAATGGTCACCGCCGCACCATGCAGGAAGGTCGCGCCCATGCGGGCCGCAAAGGGGATAAAGGGCTCTTCCTCGTCCGGCTTTTCGATCTTCACGATCGACGCCGCCGAGACTTGCGGATCTTCCGCCCCCATCACATGCAGGCGGCTGAACCCGGGTTTGCGCCCCTCCCCCAGATAGACCACTTGCGCGCCCTTGATCAGCCCGCGCGCCTCCAGATCAAGCCGCTTCTTGCGATGTTTCAACGGCAATTCCAAACCGTCACAGATCAGCGGCTCGCCCTCAAGCAACGCATCCTCTGGTGCACCGTGCACCTGGCGGAAGGCATTGATCAGGCGAATCCGCGTGGCATTACGCCAGACCAGCACCGGGCTGCGCGCCATCAGATCGACCTCGACCCGCTGGCCCCAGACCACCCGTTCATCACGTGCTGCCGCCTCCTCCACCATCCGCTCGAATTGCTCGAACCCCAGATCGGGATCACCAAGCGCATGGGCGAGATCAAGGATCGGGTTATCCGCCTCCTGTCGGTGAATGCGGTTCAACGCCAGCACCCGTTTTTCAGGCAGTTTCTCGAACACCATCGCGCCTGATTGGTTGACCGGCGCAAGCTGAGCAGGATCGCCGAACAACAAGAGCGTCGGGAAAATCTCCTTGAGATCCTCAAATTGCTTGTCGTCCAGCATCGACGATTCATCGACAAAGCCGATGTCCAGCGGCTCTTCCCGCCGCTTCCAGCCGGTGATGAAGTCCGACCCCCGCAGACCCGCCGCCGCCAAAGCGCCGGGAATCGACTTGTTGGTGGCATAGAAGGCTGCCGCCCGGTCGAGGGCCACGTCGGTCAGCCCGTCGATCTCAGGACGCTCTCCATTGGCCGCCAGCCACTCCGCGATACGTTCATATTCCGGATCGTAGACCGGCGTGTAAAGGATGCGGTGAATCGTGGTCGCGGGCACACCGCGCAGACGCAGAACACTCGCGGCCTTGTTGGTCGGTGCAAGAATGGCCAGCGTACGCTTGTCGCGGCGTTTGCGGGATTCGTAATCGCCCGAGACGACCTCGATACCTGCGCCTTCCAGCGCCTTGTAAAGCTCCGCCAAAAGCAGCGTTTTGCCCGATCCCGCCTTGCCGGTGATGGCCATCACGGAGGCAACCGAACTTTTGGGCGATGTCAGAAGTTGATCGTCCAGATCGATGCCGGACCCGCGCAGGACCTCTGTCACGCTATCATAAGCAGCAGCCTGGTCGTCGGAGAAAGTCAGCGCGGGTGTGGTCATGGCGCGACCCTACAGGGGCCGCGCGACAGGGACCAGATGCCACCTGAGCGGATTTAGCCCGCGCAGGCCAATTGGCGTGCCACTTCGCGTCCGAATGCCCGGTCGAACCACAGGCGGGAGAGTTCCGGCGACACGCCAGCACGCAGAGCGACCTTGGCCTGTGCTTCCGGGGCAAATTCCCACAAGCCGATGCTGATGACGTCACGCCCTTTGCCTTCGCTGCCCAGAACCTCTGGCGAGGACCCGATCATCCGGTAGATGCGCACCATGCGTGCGTCAAAGACCCCGACAAAGTGCTTTACGCCAAATCCACTCATGATTTCCCCGCCGCCCAGCATCAGGGCTGCGGCGACACGACTTGGCGCCTCGCGATTCAGGCAAAAGCGCGTACATTCCCAGATGAGCGGGCTGGTGATCGTACCCCCACCCATCAGGTGGGTGAAGTGATCGTTGACCATGGTCCGTTCCGTTGTCGGCAGGAACCGCATGGACCCGCCGTGGGTGCCGTCGGGCATTTCCCAGATCACATAGAGAGGGTTCATCGCGTCATACTCGTCCCGCTCGAACCCCTGTTCGTCCACGCTGACTTCCCATCCCAGGCGCGTTTTGAACTGATCCGCACGATCCTGAAACATGGATTGAGCAAGTTTTTTATTGCGGGAAAGCTGATCGGCGTAGATGTAACGAAGCATTTTATGTCCTTTGGTCAGAGCGCGGGATGAGCAAAGGATTAGCTTGAGGATGTTTAACGCTGGCCAACCACGGCGTGCGTCACGTTAACGGATGAAGCCGTTTCAGGCGTCGATTTTACACGACAATAAGGCCGCGGCTCAGCGCCCTGGCGACCGCGTGGGTGGTGTTCGACGCCCCCAGTTTGAAGCGCGCGCTCTCGATGTAGACCCGCAGCGTATGCTCGGAAATCGACAGCGTTTCAGCCACTTGCGCCCGGCTGTACCCGATTGCAAGCAGGGTCATTGCGTCAATTTCACGGGGAGACAGTGACTGTGATTGTTCCGGCGCCCGGTTCGGTTCGAACTCAAGCGCCTTTTGGTTAAAATAATGCGCGATCAGAATCAGTTCGCGCCTGTTGTCCTCCGTAAATTTTTCCCAGTCCGCATCGTCGCAGGTGTGATTCACCGTAAAGAGGGCGAACTGGCCGTTAGGCCCCCGGATGGGAATGGAATAGCCCTGATTGCCGATGCCGTACTCCAGCGCCTCTGCCTGAAAGGCGCGCACAGCCTTGCTGGACCAGTCCAGCTTTTTCCAATCCACAGGATGAAAGCGCTTGTAGCACCCGGCAATGACCGGATCGATCCGGATGTAGTTCTGCTCTTGATATCTTGTGGCCCACTCGAGCGGGTAGGTGCCGTAGCCATATTGTTCCCCGGCACTGTCCACCCAATGGTAGACCATGTTCTCGACCTGAAAATACTCCCTGAGTTTGAGGATGGCGTCCTGTATGGATTCAAGCGTGTCCGCCTGCTCCAGCTCCGCCAAGACTTCCTCCACCGTCGTGTTCGCTACCATGTGCCGTGCCCTGCGTCCTTTCGTGAAGGGCGGCGATCTCGGCAAGAGCAACAATTGCGGTGTCATCCAACTGTTCGGCAAGCACCGGCAAGTCGTTTGCTGTCGCAAATGTTTTCAAGTCCGTGAGAACGTCCAAAATCCAATCACTTCGCATAGCAGACTCGCCTCTTAAAGGTTAATGAAAGATTAACACAACTCTAACATGTATGAACATCTGCTGAAAATTCGCAGTTATTAACTCCCCAGAAATAGCGAGGTCGAAATTTCTAAGTGATTGATACTAAAGAGCGTCACAACTATAACGAGAAACGCCCGCGCAACCTATACGTGATTCGCGGGCGTTCGTCATGTTTAATCGGCTCGATGTTAGGTTAACGGCCTGCCTCCAGGGCATCTTCGAAGGTACGCAGTCCGGTGGTCGGCGCCTGCACCAAGACGGACATATTGCCGGGTTTGTGCTCGTTGCGCATCATCTTCATATGCGCCTGCGGCAGGTCCGCCCAAGTGAAGACCTCTGACATGCAGGGATCGAGCCGCCGTTCCAGCATCAGCTTGTTGGCCGCCGACGCCTGCTGCAAATGCGCAAAGTGGCTGCCCTGCAGGCGTTTCTGGTGCATCCACATGTAGCGCACGTCAAATGTCAGATTGAACCCGGTGGTGCCCGCACAGATCACGACCATGCCGCCCTTTTTCACCACGAAGGTGGAGACGGGGAAAGTTGCCTCGCCCGGGTGTTCGAACACCATATCGACGTTCACGCCCTTGCCGGTGATGTCCCAGATCGCCTTGCCGAACTTGCGCGCTTCCTTGAACCACTCCGCGTATTCCGGGGTATTTACAGTCGGCAACTGCCCCCAGCAGTTGAAATCCTTGCGGTTTAGAACGCCCTTGGCACCGAGATCCATGACGAAGTCGCGTTTGCTTTCATCCGAGATCACGCCGATGGCGTTGGCACCGGCCGTATTGATCAACTGGATCGCATAGGACCCCAGCCCCCCCGATGCGCCCCAGACCAGCACGTTCTGGCCGGGCTTGAGATCGTGCGGCTCGTGTCCGAACAGCATCCGGTAGGCGGTCGCCAGCGTCAGCGTGTAGCAGGCGGCTTCTTCCCATGTCAGATGCTTGGGCCGCGGCATCAACTGCTGGCTCTGCACCCGCGTGAACTGCGAAAACGATCCATCCGGCGTCTCGTAGCCCCAGATGCGCTGGCTGGGCGAATACATGGGATCGCCACCGTTACATTCTTCATCGTCACCGTCGTCCTGATTGCAGTGAATGACCACCTCGTCACCAACTTTCCAGCGCGTGACCCGGTCGCCGACTGCCCAGACAATGCCGGACGCGTCCGACCCGGCGATGTGGTAAGGCTGCTTGTGCCCGTCAAAGGGACTGATCGGCACGCCCAGAGCGGCCCAGACGCCGTTGTAGTTGACCCCGGCAGCCATCACGAGCACCAGCACGTCCTGGCTGTCGAGCTTCGGGACCTCCACGACCTCCTGTAGCATTGCGCTGTCGGGTTCGCCGTGACGTTCCCGGCGGATCGCCCATGCATACATCTGTTTGGGCACATATCCCATGGGGGGCATTTCACCCATTTCATAGAGGTCTTTTTCCGGCGCCTCGTAGTGCGCGATGGTGGTATCCAGTGCCATGCAAGCCTCCTGCTTAGCGACATACTCAAATTAATGATGCCGCAATGCAGAATCGCGGCTTGTGGGAGATTGAATATGCAGTGCCACGCAACATTGCAACATCTAGAGGTCTATTTTTGTAATTTTATGACCTCGCAGTCACAGCATTTATGCTGCAGTCGCATCCGCCTGAAAGCGATGTGCAATCGAATTCGCGTAGTATTCGATGACAGGACGCTGACCCGGAACGATCCGCCACCCGTGCGCCTCCTCACTAACCACCCCGTGCTTGCGCATCTGTGCAAGCGCGTTGTGGACCGCGGCGTCCAGGTTTTTGCCCAGTTTCTCTGGCATGAATGGCTCTACCCGTTCGACAAGGTCTTTGACGCAGCTCACAATTTCCGACTGAGAAACCGGTTTGTCCTTTTTAGCCAGCACGCGTGAGATCAGCGGTACGACAAGCACTGGCATCACGGCCTCGATCCGCTGCATCAGACTGCGGGCGAGGTCTTCCACCGGTTTGTCCGCTCCAAACGTACGCAAAGAGACTGGCTCGCCAAAGACAACGGCGGCTGTCCCGAACCGCGTCACGCGTCCCCGCAAGCCCTGCCAGAACTTGCTCAGGATGAACCGCACGACCACCGAAATACGGGCACCGAACCGCCGGTCACCCCGGGCTGCCGCCGCGATCAGGACCCTGTCTTCCAGCACCCGGTCGTAGTTGATTGCCACGGGCACAAAGACCACATCGCGGCCCTCCGGATCGTGCCCTTCCAACACGTAGGACAGCAATCCCATGCGCGGCGGCATCAGTCGTCCATTCAGGCTGAGCCCGCCCTCGGGAAAGATGGCCTGTGCCACCCCACCGGCGATGGCCATCTGGACGTAGCGCGCCAGGACCTTGCGATAGAGCGCACCACGCGATTTGCGCCGGATAAAGTACGCCCCCATCATCCGAATGAGCCGGCTAAGCGGCCAGACCCGTGCCCATTCCCCTACCGCGTAAGATAGGGCCGACGTCCGCGCAGCGAGGTATGTCACCAGGACATAGTCCATGTTCGACCGATGGTTCATGATGAAGACCACAGTCGCATCTTTGGGGATGGACCGAATTATCTCGTCATTGCGGGGCCCGGTCCAGACCGAATAGATCGAATTGACCAGCAGGCGCGACATGCGTGTGCCAAGGCCGAAATAGGTAAAGGCGCTGAAGCTTGGCACAATTTCCCGCGCGTAGGCCCGGGCACGCTCGAAGGCCACATTTTCAGGCACCTTGTTGGACCGCGCATGATTGACGATTTCACGCGTGACCTCCGGATCGTAGATCAACCGCTGGATCATGTCGTACCGCCGCGCCAGCTTGAAGGGTTCAATGGGTCGGGTCAGACGCTCGTTCAAGCGCGTGACCGCGCGCTCCAACCGCCGCCTGAAAAACCAGCGGACAGAGGGAAACAAAAAATGCGACGCAAAGGTCACGGCTGCAAAGAGCACGATCAGCACAAACAGCCACAGCGGTATTTCAACGACTTGCGTCATGGGGCGACCCTTGCAGGACAGGACGGCAAGAACAATATCAAATGCATGGCATATGAGATATCAACCGGGTTCGACGCCTGCGAACGGCCCGTCGTCGCAGCTCTCTACTGGCAGGCCTTCGGTTTCAAACTGGGGCGGGTGCTGGGACCAGATGCGCGGGCGCAGCAATTCCTGCGGGCCGTGATCGACCCGGCGTTTGCGCTGGTCGCACGCGGATCGGACGGCCGCATACTGGGTGTTGCCGGGTTCAAAACGGCTGAAGGGGCGCTGGTTGGCGGCGACTTCAAGGATTTGCAGGCCGTCTACGGCTCCTGGGGAGCAGTTTGGCGCGGCCTGACGCTGTCAGTTGTGGAACGGGACGTGGCACCGGACGTTCTGCTGATGGACGGCATATGTGTGCATGAAAGCGCGCGCGGGCTGGGTGTCGGCACAGCCCTGCTCGAAGCTGTCAAATCACAGGCCCGTGCCATGGGGAAACCCACTGTGCGTCTTGATGTGATTGACAGAAACCCGCGTGCCAGAGCGCTCTATCTGCGGGAAGGCTTTGTACCGCATGGGATTGAGCACACCGGACCCTTTCGCCATGTTTTTCGGTTCAAGTCTGCGACCCAGATGCTCTGGCAGAACCCGGTAAAATAACCGATCATGCCGCAATGCAGCGAATTGACATCGGCATAATATTCCAAGTATCAGTCTTGTGACGTAATAAAATTGCTTTACCTGATTCACGAGGTTGCCATGTCCGACGCCAAGAAAGACCGCCCCTGGTTGATCCGTACCTATGCGGGTCACTCCACTGCCCAGGCGTCCAACGCGCTTTATCGGTCGAACCTCGCCAAGGGCCAGACCGGCCTGTCGGTGGCCTTCGATCTGCCCACCCAGACGGGGTATGACAGCGATCACGTGCTCGCGCGGGGCGAAGTGGGTAAAGTGGGTGTTCCGGTCAGCCATCTGGGCGACATGCGCACGCTCTTCGACCAAATCCCGCTGGAGCAGATGAACACCTCCATGACGATCAACGCCACGGCCCCGTGGCTGCTGGCGCTCTATATTGCGGTGGCCGAAGAACAGGGCGCCGATGTCTCGAAGCTGCAGGGCACGGTGCAGAACGACCTGATCAAGGAATATCTGAGTCGCGGCACCTATATCTGCCCGCCCGCGCCCAGCCTGAAGATGATCGCGGATGTGGCAGAGTATTGCTATACCAACGTGCCCAAATGGAACCCAATGAACGTCTGTTCCTACCATTTGCAGGAGGCGGGCGCGACGCCGGAGCAGGAACTGGCCTTTGCGCTGGCCACCGCGACAGCGGTGCTGGATGCGCTGAAACCGCGTGTAGCTGCAGAGGACTTCCCGGCCGTGGTCGGCCGCATTTCGTTCTTCGTGAATGCAGGCATCCGCTTCGTCACCGAGATGTGCAAGATGCGTGCCTTTGTGGATCTCTGGGACGAGATTTGCCGCGAGCGTTATGGCGTCGAGGACCCGAAGTTCCGCCGCTTCCGCTATGGCGTGCAGGTGAACTCGCTGGGCCTGACCGAACAGCAGCCTGAGAACAACGTCTACCGTATTCTCATCGAAATGCTGGCGGTGACGCTCAGCAAAAAGGCCCGCGCCCGCGCCGTGCAATTGCCTGCGTGGAACGAGGCGCTTGGCCTGCCGCGCCCTTGGGACCAGCAGTGGTCCATGCGCATGCAGCAGATCATGGCCTATGAGACAGACCTGCTGGAATTCGACGATCTTTTTGAGGGCAACCCGGCGGTGGATGCCAAGGTTGAGGCGTTGAAAGACGGCGCGCGGCACGAGCTTGCCAGCCTTGACGGCATGGGCGGCGCCATCGAAGCCATAGACTATATGAAAGCGCGGCTGGTCGACAGCAATGCTGAACGGTTGGGCCGGATCGAGGCGGGTGAAACCATCGTCGTCGGCGTAAACAAGTGGCAGCAGGGCGAGCCATCACCTCTGATGACAGGCGACGGCGGCATCATGGTGGTCGACCCGGCAGTCGAGGCGGAGCAAGTCGCGCGCTTGGACGCCTGGCGTGCCGACCGGGACGAGCGGGCGGTAGACGAGGCGCTGGCCGATCTGCGCGCGGCTGCTGCCGACGGGCGCAATGTGATGGCCCCCTCCATCGCTGCGGCGAAAGCGGGTGTGACAACCGGCGAATGGGCCGCCCAGATGCGGGCTGTGCATGGCGAATACCGCGGCCCGACGGGTGTGTCTGGGGCACGGTCGAACAAGACCGAGGGTCTGGATGATCTGCGCGAGGCGGTGGACGTTGTGAGCGACAAACTTGGTCGGCGTCTCAAGTTTCTTGTCGGCAAGCCAGGGCTCGACGGTCACTCGAACGGGGCCGAACAGATCGCCGTGCGTGCGCGGGATTGCGGTATGGACATCGCCTATGAAGGCATCCGCCTGACACCCGCGGAAATCGTCGCGGCGGCGCAGGAAGACAATGCCCATGTGGTCGGCCTGTCCATCCTGTCCGGCAGCCACATCCCATTGGTGGAGGACCTGATGGACCAGATGCGCGCGGCAGGCCTTGGCCATGTGCCCGTCATCGTTGGCGGCATCATCCCGGATGATGACGCGGAACGTCTGCGGTCCATGGGCGTCGCCCGGGTCTATACACCCAAGGATTTCGAACTCAATACCATCATGATGGACATCGTGACTCTCGCCGACCCGCAGGCCGTCGCAGCGGAATAGTGTCCAGCAAGACACACTTGAAGAGACGCACTTGTATCTGGCCAATACGTAGTTGTATCAATCGCCGACCATTCAAGGGAGAGGCGCAATGGCAGACCTGTCGAAAATGACGCGTAAACAGTTGGAAAAACTGGTGAAAGACGCGCATAAAGCATTGAAAACAATCGAAAACAAGGAGCGACGCGAAGCAAAGAAAGCAGCTGAAGCAGCGGCTGCGAAATTCGGGTTTAAGCTTGAGGAACTCACGACTGGCTCCGCGCCGGCACCAAAGCGAACAGCAAAAGCCGCTCCTAAAAAAGCGCGCGCGCCAAAATATGCCAATCCGGCGGACCCCAAGCAGACATGGAGTGGCATGGGGCGTCAACCCGGCTGGTACCGGGATGCTCTAGCGGCAGGCGTCGATCCCAAGACGCTGGAAATCTGAGCGCATGACCATCCACATCGGTGCCGCCCCCGGTGATATTGCCGAAACCGTTCTGATGCCGGGCGATCCGTACCGTGCAAGATGGGCGGCTGAGACATTTCTGGACGATGCCAAGTTGGTCAACGAAGTTCGTGGCATGCTGGGGTTCACCGGCACCTACAAAGGGAACCGGGTCACGATCCAAGGCTCGGGGATGGGCATGCCGTCGCTGTCGATCTATGCCAACGAGTTGATCTCACAATATAGTGCACAGACCCTGATCCGCATCGGCTCCTGCGGCGGGATGCAGCCGCATGTGTCCGTCCGTGACGTGATCATCGCCATGTCGGCGACCACGATCACCTCGCCCTCCTCCGGAATTTTCAGGGAGGTAAATTTTGCGCCAACAGCCAGCTACGACTTGCTGGCTGCTGCCGTTGCCGCGGCGAAGACGCGCGGCACGACAACCCACGTAGGCGGGATCTATTCTTCGGATGTCTTCTATGCAGAGCGCCCCGATCTGGACGAGCAGATGGTGCGCCACGGCATTCTGGGGGTCGAGATGGAGGCGGCGGAGCTTTACACGCTCGCGGCACGCCATGGCCGCCGGGCCTTGGCAATCCTGACGGTCAGCGACCACCTGCAGACCGGTGAAGCACTGCCTGCGGAAGATCGAGAGCAGACCTTTGGAGACATGGTCGAGATCGCGCTTGAGGCTGCGTTCAGCTGATCACGCCCCGTGGCTGCGATCATAGCCGTTGACCGCCGGCGACTGCCATCCGGTCAAGCTGCCCTCCGCGGGGCGAAAAACCTCGACAAGCAGCGGGTGGCAAGAGGTGGTATCGCTGGAATGCTCGGACGAGCAGTCCCCACCCGGACAGGCGGAGAGGTTTCCGAGCAGGTCAATCTCGGCAAAGAACTCCAGGAAATCACCCGGGCGCACCGGGCTCGCCTTCATGAAGTACTGCCCGGTGTCTCGCGTGAACCCGGTGCACATGAAGACGTTCAGCACGTCATGTACCAGAGGCTCCACCTCTGCACGCGGAGCGCCCAGATGTGCCGCAAGCGACCGCGTGAGGTTGGAGTGGCAACAGTGGTGGTACTGCCCGCCGTCCGACAACAACGCGTGGGTATAAGGATCGCAACGGGTGCCGATCACGTCATGCACCGAGCCGCCGAAGGCGTCGATCCCATACCAGCCCAGCGTGTCATGCGTGATCGTCGCCATGGGGCGCAGATACGGTAAGGACGACCACATCCGCTCCCCCCGCGTGATGTGGGTGCCATGCAGCGCGCGGGTCTTACCGGAATAGAACCGTTCGCTGAGGTTCGCCGCATTGTGCAGATTCAAGTCTCCCACTTGCGGCCCTTCGACACTGCTGATGCGAAAGAAATGCCCGGCGGGCACGGTGAAACAGCATGCCTCGCGCGCAGGTACCAGCACCTCATCGATTTTGGTCAGCTTCTGGCGCGCCCGATCGTAAAGGGTCATGTCAGGCGCAGGCAGCGTCTCCACCGGGTAGCAGATTACGGGTTTTACGGCGCGGCGCGTCTCGGCATCGGCAGGTGTGGTCACGGCGTGTCGGTCCTTTACTGAACGGGCCCGTTCTCAAACAGGCGGCAGATGAGATTTGCAGGTGTCGGGCGGCCCTTTGGACGCAGTAAAGGCCTCGGCCCCGCAGGCGGCGCATTTGTACTTCCGAAGGTTGCCCCGATCACCCGCCCGGTCTTCGCGCCAGCGGCAACGGCGGGTGGTGCGATTGCGGCGCGCGAAGATCGCAACGATGATGAAAGCGATGATCAGGCCGATAACGATGTGCATGGCGATGGCCTTTACGTCGGGGACTCGCAGGCGAGAACCTGGCCGTCGACCGTAGCGACGACATCCTCGGGGAGCTTGTACCAGCCCATCTGGTGATAACTCCACCCGTAGCGTTGCGCATCCGTCTGCATCAGGGCGTGGATATTGCTGTGAGATGGGCCGCCAGACCGGTTGGCGATACTCCAGCCCAACGATGCGCGCTGGAGGTCATCACTTCCAAGGGCGACCGCCTTGCTGCACATTTCCATAGCGCTGATCCTCTCACCGGCGAAGAATGCAGTCAGGCCCACTGCAGCAAGCGTCGCCCCAGTCGCCACGATACGCAGCGGGCGCCAGACGAGACAAAGCACCAGTACGGCAAACCCCACGGGCAGGGCGACACGGGCGACCTGTGCAAGAAAGCCAGCGAGATGGGTCAAATGCAGGGCATCGAGCAGAAGGATCGGCGGGAAACCCGCAAGGAGAAACGCATAGCGCGGGCTATAGACCATTAGCCCAAGGGCAAGCACCACAAGTGAGACTTGCAACGGTACCCAGGCCAGCAAGCGCGGATGCGCACCACGACTGCGCTTCAGCACCGGATGCAGCGCCAGCCAAAGCCAGAGGCAAATAAGTGCGGCGGCGATCACGAGACCAGCCATGGCGGAATAGAAGAAATTCATATCACGCCATATCTGGCAAATTTAGTGAGCGCGTTCCACCATCATCTTCTTGATATTGGCAATCGCTTCCGCCGGGTTCAAACCCTTGGGGCAGGTCTTGGCGCAGTTCATGATGGTGTGGCAGCGGTAGAGCTTGAACGGGTCTTCCAGATCGTCCAGACGCTCGCCTGTCGCCTCGTCGCGGCTGTCGATGATCCAACGATAAGCGTGCAGCAGCGCTGCTGGCCCGAGGTAGCGGTCACCGTTCCACCAGTAGCTGGGGCAGGAGGTGGAGCAGGAGGCACACATCACGCATTCATAAAGCCCGTCGAGCTTCTTGCGGTCCTCGATAGATTGCTTCCATTCCTTCGCGGGGCGGTTTGTCTTGGTTTCCAGCCACGGCATGATGCTCGCGTGCTGTGCGTAGAAATGGGTGAGGTCCGGGATCAGGTCCTTGACCACCGGCATATGCGGCAGCGGGTAGATGCGCACATCACCCTTCACCTCGTCCATGCCGTAGATGCAGGCGAGCGTATTGATCCCGTCGATGTTCATGGCGCAGGAGCCGCAGATGCCTTCGCGGCACGATCGGCGGAAAGTCAGCGTCGGGTCAATCTCGTTCTTGATCTTGATCAGCGCGTCCAGGATCATCGGACCACAGCTGTCGAGATCTACAAAATAGGTATCCACACGCGGGTTCTCGCCATCGTCCGGGTTCCAGCGATAGATTGTAAACTTCCTGAGATTGTTGGCGCCTTCCGGCTTTGGCCAGGTCTTGCCCTTGGTCATCCGGGAGTTTTTCGGCAGCGTCAGTTGAACCATGTCGGGTCTCCTGTTCAGTCTATAGTGTCGCGAGCGCCGACGGCGCGGCAGCACGGAGGCATTGTTGCGCTTCGGGGCGCGACAGAACGGTGCGAATGGTATCTGCCGTACCCTGATCCACCCCGGTCAGGGCGTCCGCAGCCAGCGACTGTACTTCGCTGGCGTCGGCATTATCCACCACGCAATTCGTAAAGGGCGTGAACAGCTGCTTGGGCACCTGCGGGAAATAGATCGCCAGCGCTTCGGGCAAAATGGTCTTGGCGGTGTTGCGCCCGGCAGTGTCCGTCGCCTGCTGCACATCTGCGCAGGCTGCCAGCAGGAATGCGGCGGGAAGAAGAATTCGGATCATGAAGTCCACCTTGTAAAAAGTACGTCCATATGGCTCGGCCGGGCTTTTTTGCCCTGCCCCCCGCCGAAACTCAGCACATCGCGCCATTCGAGACCGGCTTCGGCCAGCAGGGCGATGACCTCGGAGGGTAAGCCGACACCGGCAAAGCGCGGGGTCATCGAAATTTCCAGAATGGCAAAGTCACAGCGTTTCAACGTCTCAGATGCGCCTTTCAGCACATCCAGTTCGGAACCTTGCGTGTTGATCTTGAGCCCGATCCGACCTGGATAAGCCACGGAAATCTCGTCCAGAGGCCTGACGTTCACGTAGGACTGTTCAGTTCTTATGTAGGTCTCGGCCCGTTTGTCGATGCGCCGTTTGAGGCTGGCCATCGCCACATGCTCCCCCTTCTCGGAGTGCGGCACCATCAGGGTTGCCTTCCCTTCCCGCGCACCAAGTGCGGTGGCGTGGAAATGAAAGTCCTTCGGCAGGCCCTTGGCGCGCACCGCCTCGGCAGAGCTTTCCAGCGGATCGATCAACACGAAGCGCGCATGCGGAAAACTGCGGTAGAGCCAGAGGGTGCCCTGCGCCACCCCAACGTCAATCACCACATCCGGTGCGAAACCATAAGACCGAATATAGGGCGCGCGCGTCTTGATGGGATGAATGGCCATCCCTTCAGATTTGAGCGTACGCCTGATTTCCTGCAGCATCGGGCTCAGAACGTCCGCTTTTTGGGCGCGATCTTCTTGGGATCAATTCCGCCGTCGTTGTGACTGGTGAGCGGTTGCTCGTGCACACCGCGATAGCCCAAGCTTGCCTTGTTGCCCTTGAACCAGATCAGCGAGTGTTTGCGCCAGTTCTTGTCGTCGCGTTCAGGGAAGTCCTCGTGGGCGTGGGCCCCGCGGCTCTCCTTGCGCGCTTCGGCGCCGGTGATCGTCGCCACCGCGTTGGGGATCAGGTTCGCCAGTTCCAGCGTTTCCATCAGATCGGAGTTCCAGACCAAGCTGCGGTCCGTCACGCCGACGTCAGACCACTTGCCCGCGACCTCATCCATCGCTTTCTTGCCTTCGGCCAGCGTGTCGTTGGCACGGAAGACGGCGGCGTCCTTCTGCATACACTGCTGCATTTCCAGCCGCAATTCAGCGGTCGGCGTGTGACCCTTGGCATAGCGGGTGTTGTCGAAGCGGTCGAGTGCGGCCTGAACCGACGCCGCATTGGGTGTGGGCACGGCGCTGGCGGGGTCGACGACCTTGCCTGCGCGGATGGCGGCGGCGCGACCAAAGACGACAAGGTCAATCAGCGAGTTGGAGCCCAAACGGTTCGCCCCGTGCACGGAGGCACAGCCCGCCTCACCCACGGCCATGAGGCCGGGCGACACGCGGTCGGGGTCGTCTTTCGTGGGCGCCAGCACCTCGCCCCAGTAGTTCGTGGGGATGCCGCCCATATTATAGTGTACGGTCGGTAGCACCGGGATCGGCTCTTTGTTGAGGTTCACGCCCGCGAAGATGCGCGCGCTTTCCGAAATACCCGGCAGGCGCAGTTTCAGGGTCTCGGGCGGCAGGTGGTTGAGGTTGAGGTGAATGTGGTCACCATCCTTGCCAACACCCCGACCCTCGCGGATCTCCATGGTCATGCAGCGGCTGACGTAGTCGCGCGGTGCGAGGTCTTTGTACTGCGGCGCGTAGCGCTCCATGAAGCGCTCGCCCTCGGCGTTGGTCAGATAACCGCCCTCGCCGCGCGCGCCTTCGGTGATGAGGCAGCCCGCGCCGTAGATGCCGGTTGGGTGGAACTGCACAAACTCCATGTCCTGCAGCGGCAGGCCCGCACGGGCCGTCATGCCGCCGCCGTCGCCGGTGCAGGTGTGGGCAGATGTGGCGGAGAAATAGGCGCGGCCGTAGCCACCCGTCGCCAGCACCACCATCTTGGAGGCGAAAAGATGCAGCGTACCGTCATCGAGCTTCCAGCAGAGCACGCCCTGGCAGACGCCATCTTCCGACATGATCAGATCAATGGCGAAATATTCGATGTAGAATTCCGCGTTGTTCTTGAGCGACTGCCCGTAAAGCGTGTGCAGGATCGCATGACCAGTCCGGTCGGCGGCAGCACAGGTGCGCTGCACCGCGGGGCCTTCGCCAAATTCGGTGGTGTGGCCGCCAAAGGGGCGTTGGTAGATCTTGCCCTCTTCCGTGCGCGAAAACGGCACCCCGTAGTGTTCCAGTTCGTAGACCGCCTTGGGCGCCTCGCGGGCAAGGTATTCCATCGCGTCCGTATCACCCAGCCAGTCGGAACCCTTGACGGTGTCATACATGTGCCACTGCCAGGTATCTGGGCCCATGTTGGCAAGGCTCGCGGCGATGCCACCCTGGGCGGCTACGGTGTGGGACCGCGTCGGGAAGACCTTGGTCACGCAGGCCGTGCGCAGCCCCTGTTCGGCCATGCCCAGCGTGGCCCGCAGCCCGGCGCCGCCCGCTCCGACCACCACGACGTCGTATTCATGTGTTTCGTATTCGTATTCAGCCATGGATCAGTCTCCTGGATCTGTGCGGCGTGCGATGCGTCGCCACACGTCATTGGGGTCAGAGTGCGAGCCGCACGATTGCGTAAAGGCCCACGGCCATGGCCGCGTAGCTGACACAGGTCATCGCCACGATTGCGACTTTCTGTGCCAACCCATGCACATAGTCCTCGATCAGCGCCTGCACACCTCCGGCAAAGTGTTTGAAGGTCACAATGATGGTCAGGCCGGCGACGATCGCCGGGAACGGGCGATTGAAGTATGCCGTGACTTCGTCATAAGAGGCACCCAGCATGGGGCCAAAAGTAAAGACAAAGAGCGGGATCAGGATTAGCAGAGCGCCGGAACTCACAGTCATCGACCAGTGATGCGCGGTGCCAGATTTGGCGGACCCCATGCCCACGGCGCGTTTGCGGTCTGTCAGATAGCTCATGGCGGCCCCCTTAGATGATCACGATGGTCAGGAATGTAAGCAACACCGAGCCGGCGATCACTGCATACCCCAGTTTGTAGGCCGTATCGAGATCGAGGCCGATGCCCTGATCCCAAATCAAATGCCGCACCCCTGCAAGCGTGTGATACCACAGACCCCAGAGCGACAGGGTCATCACCAGATCACCGAACCAGCTGGTCAGCACGCCATTCGCATAAGCGAAGTATTCGGGCGAGGTCGCGGCTGCCAGAAACCACCAGACGACCAACAAGGAAGAGATCAGAAGCGCATTGCCGGTGATGCGCGTCAGAATGGAGGTCATGGAGGTCAGCTGCGGACGATAGATCGTCAGATGCGGCGACAAGGGGCGGTTGCCCCGATTGACATCAGCCATGTGAGATTCCTTTTGTTCCCTGCATTTCTTTTTACTGCTTATTACGGGCTTGTCACGTGTCTGCGCCGCCTCAAGGCGCGGTTAATTGGCGCGTTTTGTACAAAAATCATTAACTTGCCGTTATTTGTGATCACACGAGAACAGCGTGTGATCACATTATGGCAGGTAGCTGAGCTGTCGCGTGGTCTCGCGCTGTAATTTGCGTCTGATCTGCGCAGGATAATCCTCAAACCCGTCAGCAGTGATCACGAATGCGCCGTCGCCCAGGATCAGATTCTCGTAAAACCAGCCGGTCAGGTCGCCCTCATCCGTCTCGATCGCCAGCGCGTTCACCGTCACGCCCATGGCCGAGAGCGCTGGATGTCGGGTCAGCGGTAACACGCCTTCGTTGGAAATGCCATCACCTGAAACATCCACGACCTTGCGGGTACACTCCGGCACCTCCATCAGAGCGGCCTCAGCCGCGACAAGCGCTTCGCCGATGGCCGTGGAATAGTTGCGCCACACCCGGCGGTTGGTGGCGATGATCTCCGCCAGCGCCGTCACGTCGACATCGGTTCGGATCTGCGTCCAGGGCACGGTCTGCCGCTGGCGGGAGGAGCCGGTCCACTGGATCAGCGTGACCTGCGCCTCCTGCTCGATCAGTGCATCGACAACGGTGCCGTCGCGCAGCGCCGCGGCCAGCCCCTGCATCTGGATGTCATATTCGCGGCTGTCGACGGATCCCGATACATCAACGGCGAGCACCAGCGCCAGCTGGCAGGCAAGCGCGCCCTGCCCGCCGAGGACCATCATCACCAGAGAGGAGATCAGCCGTTTCATTGGGCCAGACTACGCAAACTGGCCGCCAATCCCAGATCATTTTTCTAAGGGGCCTCAGAATTCCGCCAGCGACCGCAGATAACCATCCAATTCACTGCAAATGATGATCTCGCGCGTTCCCGGATCATAAAAGCCGTTTGCCTCGCCACAGACCTCTGCCCGGAGGGTCAAAGTCTCTGGTAGATCGAAGTCTTCGTTCAGCGCGCGGACCTCATCAACCATCAGCTGGCCTATCAGCGTGTCATCCGTGCTCTGGAGTACCATCGATACGCCGGGTTCTTCCGCCGTGATCCCGTCCAGCACCGGACCCCAGCTGTCATAGGCAAGCTCGAACTCCTCAACACAGGTTTCCGCTCGCTCCTCCGGCAAATCCAGTTCGATTGCCAGCGCCTCGCGGGCCTCTGGATTGGCACCATAAAAAAGGCAAACCATGGTGTAATAGCGCTGCAGATCGGGGCCGTGCACATCCCAGGGGGCGGGCTCGTTCCCTTCCGCCTCTCCGAGAAAACCAAAAGCCGCATCATAGATGATGCCCGCGGCGGCCTCTTCTTCGTAGAGGTCATGGATAAGCAGGACGCTAAGCACGTCCGCTGCGTCCTCTTCCTGACCGAAAACCGGCAGGTTCAGGATGTCGATCAGGGCGTGGCCAAGTTCGTGGTAGAGAATGGCCAGCACGTTCGCCGCGACGAAATCATCCTCACGGGATTGCGCAGCAGCCGACGTGGCCGCTACGACCGCCAGCACCCCTGCCAAAATTGTCCGCCTCACCATCGCCTGTCCCTTCCCTTGCGGTTTCTACGTCGGAATCAGCGCCCAGTAGTCCAGATCGAGCAAAACATCAGACAGATACCTCCCATCCTCGCCTTTCAGCGTGAAGGGATCGCCGCCCTTTGTCGCCACCAGCCGCAGGCGCAGTGCGCCGACACCCGGCGCGGATGTCTCGGCCTTGTCCAGCACTTCGGACCACGCGCGAATGGTGTCGCCAGCAAGACAGGGATTGGCATGCGCCCCCCCGTTCAGCCCGACCACCATCTGCGCATTGGCCAGTCCGTTGAAGCTGAGCGCGCGTGCCATGGAGATGACGTGCCCGCCGTAGATCAGGCGGGACCCGTCGGGCCGGGCAGAGGTATCGAAATGCACCTTGGCGGTGTTCTGCCAAAGCCGCGTGGCCATCATATGTTCCGCCTCTTCGACGGTCACACCATCCACGTGGTCGATCTGCTCGCCGATGGCGTAGTCACCCCAGCGATGTGGCTCACCCGCCCGCGTGCAATCATAGTTGGTGAAATCGAGGCCCTTCGGGATCACCAGATCTTCTGCCGCGACGGCCTTGGGCAGATCCGGTACTACCGTCTCCGGCGCGGGTGCCTCCGGATCGCGTTTGCGTACCATGACCCAGCGCACGTATTCCAGGACCGTCTCATCGTGCTGGTTGAGGCCGGTGGTGCGCACCCAGACCACCCCGGTCTTGCCGTTGGAGTTTTGCTTGACCCCGATCACCTCAGACACCGAGCGCAGCGTGTCCCCCGGCCAGACCGGCGTGATCCAGCGTCCCTGCGCGTAGCCGAGGTTGGCCACCGCGTTCAGCGATACGTCTGGTACCGTCTTGCCGAAGACCACATGGAAGGCGACCATATCGTCGAGCGGGCTGAACGGCAGCCCGCAGCTTTGCGCAAACTGATCCGAAGAATAGAGCGCGTGACGTGCGGGGTAGAGCATGTGGTAGAGCGCCCGCTCACCCATCTTGACCGTGCGCGGCACCGCGTGATGGATCATTTGGCCGACAGTATAGTCTTCAAAGAACCGGCCCGCGTTGGTCTTCACCCCCATCACTGCGCCCCCAGCTTGGTGTCGGGCGTGTAGGTGCCGTCCACCTCTTTCACCACCGCCTGTCCGCAGCGCATGACACCTGCAGCATGGTCCCAGGTTTGCGTCGGGCTGCCATGCAGGTCCCACCCCTTGTTCAACGCCTCCGTCACCTTGTGGCAGAAGGCCGATGTGTCCTCCTCAGAGAGGAAGCGGTAGAGTTTCATGAGCTATCTCCGAAAATCAGACGGGAAAGGGCCAGACGCCGAGCCAGATGTGAATGCCTGCAACAAGTGCGAAGAGGACAAGCGAAATGACGGCCAGACGCACATAGGTCGCGGTGCCCGCGGGTTCGGGTGCTGTCCAATCCGGCTCCGCGCGGTTGATCAGGATCACTTGGCCCACGGCCCAAGCCAGCAGGCCGCCAAAGAGCAGGATGGATGCGAGATCACCGTTGACCAGCAGATGCGCCGCGCTCCAGATCTTGAAACCGGTGAGTTGCGGGTGACGGATTTTATAGGCGGGCCAGGCTTTCGCCCCTTTTGCAGCGCTGGAGCCGTAGACCCAGAACGCCAGCAACATCAGCGTATTATTGACATGCACCATGAAAGCAGGCGGCTGCCAGACGGGGATGAAATCCGCTGCACGGTAGCCGACGATCATCAAGATGAGCCCCGCGACGATACCAAGCGCGACAAGGCCCTTGCCCGGTGCGCCAAGGGCCGCGCGCTGGTCCGGCGCCAGGCGTTTGAAATAGTGAACAAGGGTCCAAAGGACCAATCCGGTGATGAGAAGTGTCATTGGCTTACCCCGCGTTGAGAGCTGCTATCGCGTCCATCTTTGCCAGTGTTTCCCGTGCAGTTGCAACATGCAGATTTTCGACGATGCGCCCGTCGACCACCGCGACCGCCTGACCGTTCGTAAGAGCCTCGTCATAGGCGGCAATCTGGCGACGGGCGAGGTCCATTTCCTCCTCGGATGGGGAAAACGCCGCATTGGCGACATCCAGCTGGGCCGGGTGGATCAGCGTCTTACCATCAAACCCCATATCGCGACCCTGCTCACATTCCGCCACAAGACCGTCCGCATCGCGAAAGGCGTTGTAGACCCCGTCGATGATGGCCAGGCCGTGCGCCTTTGCCGCAAGCAAACACAGGCCCAGCCCGGTCATCAGCGGCATGCGGTCCGCACGAAAACGCGTGCCCATGTCCTTGGCGAGATCGTTTGTCCCCATCACCATGCCCTGCGACAGCGGATGGGCGGCAATCTCCGCGGCGCGCAGCATGCCCGCGGGCGTCTCCATCATTGCCCACAGCGGCAGATCGCCCGTGATCTCTGCCAATGCATCAAGCTCCGCAGGCCCGTTTACCTTGGGCAGCAACACTGCATCTGCCCCCATCGACAGAACCGCACGTGCATCCCCAGCCCCCCATTCGGTTCCCAGGTCGTTGATACGCACGATCTTCATGCGCGCACCGTAACCGCCGTCGGAAAGCGCCTGCGCCAGCGTGCTGCGCGCGGTTGATTTTTCATCCGGTGCCACCGCGTCTTCGAGATCGAATATGATGGCATCCGCAGGCAAGCTCCGGGCTTTTTCCAGTGCCCGAGGTTTTGAACCCGGAATGTAGAGAACAGAACGCAAAGGGCGTTGAGAGACAGTCATCGGCAAGGGTCCACGCGAGTAAGCAGGTCACAAAATTGCGCGGAATGGGGCATTTTTTGAAAGAAACTGCAAGCAGATTTGTGCCGCAATGCAGCAAATTTCAAATTCAATCTATATCCGTACGGCGGGTTAACCATTATTTCAGCCCTAAAGCGGATGGTGTTTGCGTCGGATATCTCGGCAAAGCACTGCTACGGCCTGGCCGCTGGACGCAGCTGAGTTCGTGATATCACCGGCATTTATCTTGAACCGGGGCCGCCCGGTCATCACCGGTAAAACCGGTTGGGCCAGATGACAGCGGGTGCCGCCTTTGACATGAAGGCAGACACATTATGACACGCATATCCAAGATGCTGCATTTGGGCGCGCTCAGCGCGGCAGCCGCACTTTACATTGCTTCCACAACAGATGCTGCAGCGCAAAATGCGCGCAATTGTGCACCACGCGACGCCGTTGTTGACCGGCTTGCCGACGGCTACGGCGAATCCCGCCAATCCATGGGTCTGGGTGCCAACAACGCGGTGATCGAGGTTTTTGCTTCCGATGAAACCGGCACATGGACAATTACGGTCACCACGCCCAACGGGCTGACATGTCTCGTTGCGTCCGGACAGTCCTATGAAACACTGGCTGAGGCGTTGCCCGCCAAAGGCAACGACGCCTGAGCTACAATGGTGGGCCAGCGGCCCACCTGGCAGACCTGGCAGACATTGCTAAAACTCGAGCGCCCTTGGCGCGGGCCTAAGCCCGGCGGCCGCTCAGGTTAGACCATCCCAGATCAGTTTGATCCCGGTCAGGGTCAACAGCACATAAGTAAGACCAAAGAACAGCTGCTCCGGCACCAGCCGATGGGCGCGCACCCCCAGCCAGGCACCAAGCAGGGCAAAGGGCGCCAGCACGAGATTTGCCACCCCCGTCTCCAGCGTGAACATCCCTAGAAATGCGTAAGGGATGAATTTGGCGATATTGATCACCCAGAAAACAAGCACAGTTGTCGCCTGGTACTGGGTTTTCGTCAGCTTCGTGGAAAGCAGATATACCGCAGCTGGCGGTCCGCCTGCGTGGCTGACAAAGCTTGTGAAGCCGGCCACCAGCCCGGCAAAGCCCCCTGCCCAAAGCGGAAGTCTGCGTGCCGACCGCGCCATCAATTTCGGGGCGAGGCCCACCTGCCACAGGACAAAGGCGATAGAAATCGCACCGATCAGAACCCGGAGTACATCGGGTTCCGCGATCCTGTAGAGTGCAGCGCCCAGCGCCACACCAGGCATCCCCCCAAGGATCAACAGCAACGCCGCTTGTCCGTCCCATTTGCGCCAGTATGGGCGCAGGGACGCAACGTCGATCAGCATCAAAAGCGGCAGCATGACGCCTAGCGCCAGCCCCGGTTCGACCACAAGTGCCAGTATACTTGCTGCGGCAAACGCGGCACCGGACCCGAACCCACCTTTGGAAATACCTGCAAAGATGACAGCCGGCCCAGCTACCGCAAAAAACATCCAGTCCAGTGTGAGCAATCTGCTGCCTCTCCTCTGGTGCCCTGCACAATTGATCAGCACCCTGCCATCCACGCGTGCACGGAAGCACACGATTCGGCATGCACAGATCACGACAGCGCCCGCCCGAACACAACCACGCAAGTGAACTTGCGCAAGCGGGCGTTAATGGGTAGCAGAGGGCGCAACTTCAACCCAATGCGGAGCATATTCCATGGCAAGACCCAAAATCGCGCTGATCGGCGCTGGTCAAATCGGCGGCACACTTGCCCATCTGGCAGCGCTGAAGGAACTGGGCGACGTTGTCCTTTTTGATATTGCCGAAGGCGTCCCGGAAGGCAAAGCGCTCGACATCGCGGAGAGCGGCCCCTCTGCCAAGTTCGACGCCACCATGTCCGGCACACAAACCTATGAAGACATTGCGGGCGCTGACGTTTGCATCGTGACCGCTGGCGTGGCTCGTAAGCCGGGCATGAGCCGCGATGATCTGCTAGGTATCAACCTAAAGGTCATGAAATCCGTTGGCGAAGGTATCCGCGATCACGCACCGAATGCATTTGTCATCTGCATCACCAACCCGCTCGATGCGATGGTCTGGGCGTTGCGCGAATTCTCCGGCCTGCCGCATGAGAAGGTTTGCGGCATGGCGGGCGTGCTGGATTCTGCGCGCTTCCGCCATTTCCTTGCGTCCGAATTCGACGTCTCGATGAAGGACGTCACCGCCTTTGTGCTGGGCGGACACGGCGACACGATGGTGCCGCTGGTGCGCTATTCGACCGTCGCCGGTATCCCGCTGCCCGATCTGGTGAAAATGGGCTGGACCACGCAGGAAAAACTCGACGCGATCGTGCAGCGCACCCGTGACGGCGGTGCCGAGATCGTCGGCTTGTTGAAAACCGGTTCCGCCTTCTACGCGCCAGCGACCTCGGCAATTGAAATGGCCGAAAGCTATTTGAAAGATCAGAAACGTGTTCTGCCTTGTGCGGCCTACGTCAGCGGCGCTTACGGCCTGAAAGGCTTCTACGTCGGCGTTCCGACCGTGATCGGCGCGGGCGGTGTCGAGCGCATTGTCGAGATTTCGATGAACAAGGACGAACAGGCCATGTTCGACAATTCGGTAAAGGCGGTCAAAGGCCTGGTGGAAGCCTGCAAGGGCATCGACGGCAGCCTGTCCTGATCCTTTCCGAACAAGGATGATTGCGAAAGAGCCCGTTCCGCCGGGCTCTTTTTTTGGCCGCGTCCATGAGGCGTCAGCTTGACTTTGCGCCGCGGATTTGTTCATTGACGCCATGTCAAGAGAGCGCCCCCCTACGCGAGAGCGGATCGTGAATGCCGCACTTGCCCTGCTCGGAAGCGAGCGGCGCGACGCCACGCGGCTGTCGGATATCGCCAAGAAGGCCGGCGTGAGCCGTCAGGCGATTTACCTGCATTTCGGCTCTCGCGCCGAAGTCCTGATCGCCGCAACCAAAGCACTCGATGCACAGCTTGATATGGACAGTCAATTGCAGGCCAGCCGCACCGCACCATCCGGACGCGTCAGGCTAGAGGCGTTTGTCCTTGCCTGGTGCAGCTACGTGCCGAAAATCTACCGTGTCGCAAAGCCACTCATGGACATGGCGGCTACGGATACCGAGGCCGCATCCGCCTGGTCACGACGCATGTCCGACATGCGTGAAGGGTGCGCGGCGGCTATCCAGGCGCTGCATGGGGACGGCGATCTGCCCGCAGGTCTGGACCCGGAAATTGCCACTGACCTGATGTGGTCCATGCTGTTGGTGACAACATGGGAAGATCTCGTCCTGCAGCGCGGCTGGACGCAATCGACCTATGAAAACGAGATGGTCGCCGCCTGCCAACGGCTCTTTGTGGCGTAACCCGGGTCCCCGGGCTGCGAATCCCTTGCTTTATATGAAAATTGTCGCTCTGGCACATTTTGTGATCACAGCAGAAAATCCTGTGATCACAAAATGTCGATTTCTCACTTTGAAGCTGTGATAAAGGCCAAAACAGGTTCCATCATGGGAATTTCGGGTTTTATATCGGCGAAACGATCCGATCCAACAAAACGGGACCCTATCCATGAACATCCACGAATATCAGGCGAAAGCATTGTTGCGCAGCTATGGCGCGCCCGTCTCGGACGGTCGGGTGGTCCTGCGGGCGGAAGAGGCCAAAACAGCCGCCGGTGCGATGGACGGTCCGATGTGGGTGGTCAAGGCGCAGATCCACGCGGGCGGACGCGGCAAGGGCAGCTTCAAGGAACCGGACGCCGGGGACAAAGGCGGCGTGCGTCTGACCAAATCTGTGGAAGAGGCCGCGGAGGAAGCCAAGAAGATGCTGGGCCGCACGCTGGTCACGCATCAGACCGGGCCGGCCGGCAAGCAGGTCAACCGCATTTACATCGAGGATGGCTCGGGCATCGAGACGGAGATGTATCTCGCCCTGCTGGTAGACCGCCAGACCAGCCGCGTCAGCTTTGTCTGTTCCACCGAAGGTGGCATGGACATCGAGGAGGTGGCTGCGGCAACCCCTGAAAAAATCCTCAGCTTTTCGGTTGACCCAGCCTCTGGGTATCAGGCCTTCCACGGCCGCCGCATCGCCTTTGCGCTGGGGCTCACTGGCAAACAAATCAAGCAATGCGTCGGCCTGATGGGCCTGCTCTATAAAGCCTTCATGGAAAAAGACATGGAGATGCTGGAGATCAACCCGCTGATCGTGACCGACAGCGGCGATCTGAAAGTGCTCGATGCCAAGGTCAGCTTTGACGGCAACGCCATTTACCGTCACTCGGACGTGGCCGAGCTGCGCGACACCACCGAGGAGGACAGCAAGGAGCTGGAGGCCTCGAAATACGATCTGAACTACATCGCGCTTGATGGCGAAATCGGCTGCATGGTGAACGGCGCGGGTCTTGCCATGGCCACGATGGACATCATCAAGCTCTATGGGGCCGAGCCTGCCAACTTCCTCGACGTCGGTGGCGGAGCCACCAAGGAGAAGGTGACAGAAGCCTTCAAGATCATCACCTCCGACCCCAACGTCAAAGGCATCCTGGTGAACATCTTCGGCGGCATCATGCGCTGCGATGTCATCGCCGAAGGCGTGGTGGCCGCGGTGAAGGAGGTGGGCCTGCAGGTGCCGCTGGTGGTGCGTCTGGAGGGCACCAACGTGCAGCAGGGCAAGGACATCATCAACAATTCCGATGTCGACGTGATTGCCGCCGATGACCTCAAGGACGGCGCGCAGAAGATCGTGAAAGCCGTCAAGGGCTGACCCGGTGCACAGGCTTTTCCGCGGGATCGTGACTGGCGCCTTCGTTGCGCTGGCGGGCTGTACGACTGTACAGCCTTTCGATCCCGTTGCGGACAAGCTGAGCAGTTCCGATCTCACGCTGGCGACCCAGACATTTCGCGAGGTCTGCCTCGACACACTGCCCGATTTTTCACAGGTGAACGCCGTGGCGACCGCGCGGGAATTCGAACCCTTGAGCATCCCCGGACAGGGACGTTTCGCAGCGCAGACGTATCGGACAAATCTGAAATCGGTGATCGCGCTCACCGCGCGTTTTGACGAAAGCACGCCGGTCTGTGGCGTGGCCTTCCTGGGTCCTGACGATGACAAGCGGGTTCAGGATGCATTTGTTGCGACAACAACACGCGCCCTGGGGGGCCAGCCCCGGGCGAAGCTGCGCGCATCGCAAGATGATGCGGCTTATCATCTGCGCAATCAGAGCACGATGATCTTTGAGGCGCGCGCCAAAAGCGACGGAGCAAGCCACTACGTGTATCTGACACCACCGGTCTCCCGGGAAGAAGCAGAGAGGATTGTCGCGCCGTGACAGCAGGCATGGGACAATCGGGAAAGGCTTTCCGCCTCGTGTCGGGCAGTTCCGTGCTGGCGGGATGCCTGATGCTTACTGCCTGCTCGGCGCAGGGCGTCTCCTCGGATACTGCCGAGTTGCGCAACATGTGGCGGGCGAACCTCGTGCCCAAGTCGAGCCCGGCCTTGATGGTCAGCGCCTTTGACCGCTTTTGCGCACAGGGTCCGCGCGACGATGCAACCCTGCGGGCGGCAGGCTATGTGCCCCTGCCGGAACGCAGCCCCGGTGCACGAGCCTATGTGATCGATGATCGCCGGCCGGCGGTGGCCGTCTCGGAAAGGATGTGCGTCGTGCAGGCGGAATCGCGCACCGGCCAGACCGCGCGGTTTCAGAACTACGTGACCGCCACCTACCCCGGCGCCCGCCCGATTGACCCCGCCCCCCTTGGCAGGAACATCGAACAGGCGTGGTCCCTGCCCACTGATCCCCCGTCGCTTATTGCCACGGAACGCACGGTCAGCCTCGGCTGGTACCGCTATGCGCTGATCTTTTTCAGGCCGGAGGCGACATGATCCGCGCCTTGCTCATCTCCTCCGTGTTGGCGACGCCCGCAGCCGGCGGGACCGTCGCCGAACAGGCGATCGCCACGTTCAACGCGGTCTGTTTCAAGGCCGGGCAGACCGCGGCCCAGGCGCGCAGCCGCATGGAGGCCCGCGATGGCGCGCCGCTGCCCTATACGCTGACCTTCTGGGACAGATCGCTGGCGCCCGCGCCGCAGGCCCCGGCCCGGATCGAGCGGCGTTGCGAAGTGAGCTTTGCAGGTGATCACACAGAGGCAGCCATTGCCGCCTTGCGCACTCAGATGGCCCGCCCGCCGGTGTTCGGCTTCAGGATCGACCTGCCGGAAACGCATGTGCCCCAGACCGGCACCGCGCTGATCGAGGGGCGAGAATTGCTGCGCGGACGCGTCGCGGTGGTGCATGTGGGCCTGCGGGAGGGTGAGACCTTCATCGGTGTGGACCGCCTGCCCGACGGATGGGAGGACAGCTGAGATGCTCGACACCAGCCCGCGCCCCTGCCCCTGTTGCACCGCCACCGACGCCGAGCCATGGGACCGGTATTCGCCGGATGACTGGCAGGTCGTACGCTGCATCACCTGCGACATGACCTATCTGCGCAATCCCGTCGCCTATGAGGCACTGGAAGAGGATTTCGCCTGGGAAAAGACCTACGAGGCAAAGAAGGACGTCTCCAAGGGGTCTACCGCGCTCAGCCCCGGCATCCGGTCGCTGCGCAAGAAGCTGGGCCTGACCCACCGCGACAAACACGACATGTACCGCACCTGGTTCAATGATGGCCACGTGCTGGATATCGGCTGTGGTCTGGGCGCGCGCGTGCGCCCGCCGATGACGCCTTACGGGATCGAATTGTCCAAGGCACTGCACGCCCATGCGGATGCCTATATGCGTTCGCACGGCGGGTTCTGCGCCCATGGTGCGGGCGCGGAGGCGATCTGGGAGTTCGACGAGAAACAGTTCGACGGCATCATCATGAACTCCTACCTGGAGCATGAAACCGAGGCGATGGCGGTGCTGAAAGGCGCGCACCGGGCGCTGAAGAACGACGGCGCGGTCTATGTCCGCGTGCCCAATTTCGGCTCGCTCAACCGCCGGGTCATCGGGGCCAACTGGTGCGGCTTCCGCTATCCCGATCACGTCAATTACTTCACGCTCGCGACGCTCACGGACATCGCTCGCCGCGCTGGCTTCACCACGCAGCTGGTCAACAGGATCGCGCTGCCCGTGGACGACAACATCACCGTGCTTTTGCACAAGGCAGGCACGCAATGATGCTCTGCCCCATCTCATCCGGACCTTGAAATACCAAAAAGGGAACCAAAATGGCCGTACTTATTGACGAAAACACCAAGGTGATCTGCCAGGGCCTCACCGGCTCGCAGGGCACGTTCCACACTGAGCAGGCCATTGCATATGGTACCAAGATGGTTGGCGGTGTGACCCCCGGCAAGGGCGGTCAGACACATCTGGACCTGCCGGTGTTCAACTCCGTGCATGAGGCGAAAGCCAAGACCGAGGCGAATGCCAGCGTCATCTACGTGCCGCCACCCTTTGCCGCGGATTCGATCCTTGAGGCGATTGATGCCGAGATGGAGCTCATCGTCTGCATCACCGAAGGCATCCCGGTCTTGGACATGATGAAGGTGCAGCGCGCGCTTGAGGGGTCCAGATCGCGACTGGTCGGGCCGAACTGCCCCGGTGTGATCACGCCCGACGCCTGCAAGATCGGCATCATGCCCGGACATATCCACAAGCGCGGTTCCTGTGGTGTGGTCTCGCGTTCGGGGACTTTGACCTACGAGGCGGTCAAGCAGACCACCGATCTGGGCTATGGCCAGTCGACGGCTGTCGGCATCGGCGGCGACCCGATCAAGGGGACCGAGCACCTTGACGTTTTGGAAATGTTTCTGGCCGATGACGAGACGCAAAGCATTATCATGATTGGCGAAATCGGCGGTAGCGCCGAGGAAGACGCGGCACAATTCTTGGCAGATGAAAAGAAAAAGGGCCGCTGGAAACCCACCGCGGGTTTCATCGCGGGCCGCACAGCCCCTCCGGGCCGCCGCATGGGCCATGCGGGCGCGATCGTCGCCGGCGGCAAGGGCGGTGCCGAAGACAAGATTGAAGCCATGCGCGCAGCCGGGATCGTCGTGGCCGACAGCCCCGCGACGCTTGGCGAGGCGGTGAAAGAGGCGATTGAAAAGGGGTGAGCCGCGGACAGAGCATAAGCGAGGCGAAAGCGCCAGTGGCGCTTTGGAGCGGCGAACGGGCCGAGCCCCGGCCTTGTGTCAGCATGCGCGCGACAAAGGCTCGATGGGTCGATGTACCATCCGGACGAGCGAAGCCCCGGCATGCCGTAAACCGTCGTACTTATGTGCTGAGGGCAGCCCCCGGCCGGGGGGGGCGGTCGGGGGCTGCCCGGCGGTGCCGCCGGGCGGGAGGTCGCGTAAGGTGACCACCATTCAGGAAGGCGCAAGGCAGTTGTTTGTTGATCTCTTTTCAAGAAGAGAACGGTTGCCTGCGGAAAGATTCAGGACAGCATATTTCGCCAATTTAGCCGCAATTATCGTAATCGCTGCGCTGTCGCTTCTGGTTTCGCGCGAGATATCAACCATTCTAACCCTCGTGTGCGTGTTCCTAACCTTTTTTATTGCTGTAAATGTAGCGACGAAAAGGCATCGCGACACTCTTCCGTTGCACATTCTGCCGCCTGCTCCCTTCCGCATATTACCAGTTTTGCCTTTCCAAAGTGGCCCAGGTTTCTTTTGCGGCTTTGGACTGGCGCTTTTGGCGTATGCACTTCTTATATTACTCAATTTTGAACTTGGTAAAGTTGCCTTACAATTTTGCGCCATGATCTTTGTTATCGGCAGCACCGCCACTCTCGCCACACGATTTCTCTGGGTGGCCCCCTCCCAACCCGGCCCCAACGAATACGGTCCCAACCCACATGAGGTAACCCCATGACCGAACACACCCCCAACGACCAGTTCCATGCCTCCTCCTTCATGCAGGGGCACAATGCGGAGTACCTCGAACAGATGTATGCGCGCTATGCCAATGACCCCAACGCGGTCGATGATGCCTGGCGGGCCTTCTTTAAGGCGATGGGGGATGACGAGGTTGCGGTGAAACGCGAAGCCGAAGGGCCAAGCTGGGCGCGCACCGACTGGCCGCCGCAGCCGGGCGATGAGATGACGCAGGCGCTGACTGGAGAATGGGCACCCGAGGCCGAACTCAAGGGCGCAGACAAGAAAATCCGCGCCAAGGCCGCCGAAGCGGGCGTGCAAGTCACTGATGACCAGATCAAACGCGCGGTACTCGACAGCATCCGCGCGCTGATGATCATCCGCGCCTACCGCATCCGGGGGCATCTGGTGGCCGATCTCGACCCGCTGGGCATGCGCGAGAACACACCGCACCCCGAATTGGACCCGAAATCCTACGGCTTCACCGAGGCCGACATGGACCGGCCCATCTTCATCGACAACGTGCTGGGGCTGGAAACCGCTTCGATGCGCGAGATCATCTCGATTGTGAAACGCACCTACTGCGGCACCTTCGCGCTGCAGTACATGCATATCTCCAACCCTGAAGAGGCGGGCTGGCTGAAAGAGCGTATCGAGGGCTTTGGCAAGGAGGTCTCTTTCACGCGTGAAGGGCGCAAGGCGATCCTCGCCAAGCTGGTCGAGGCCGAAGGTTTCGAGAAATTCCTGCACGTGAAATACATGGGCACCAAACGCTTCGGCCTTGATGGCGGCGAAAGCCTGGTGCCTGCGATGGAGCAGATCATCAAGCGCGGCGGCGCTCTGGGCGTCAAGGACATCGTGATCGGCATGCCGCACCGCGGGCGTTTGTCGGTGCTCGCCAATGTGATGGCCAAACCTTACAAAGCGATCTTCAACGAGTTTCAGGGCGGCAGTTTCAAGCCGGAGGATGTCGATGGATCGGGGGATGTGAAATACCACCTCGGCGCCTCCTCCGACCGGGAATTCGACGGTAATACAGTGCACCTGAGCCTCACGGCGAACCCCAGCCACCTTGAGGCCGTGAACCCGGTGGTACTGGGCAAAGCGCGCGCCAAACAAGATCAGAACAACGACCCCGAGCGCACGTCCTGCATGCCGATCCTGCTGCACGGGGATGCAGCCTTTGCCGGTCAGGGCGTGGTGGCAGAGTGTTTCGCACTGTCGGGCCTGCGCGGGCACAAGACGGGCGGCACTATGCACTTGGTCGTGAACAACCAGATCGGGTTCACCACCGCCCCGCACTTCAGCCGCTCCTCGCCCTACCCTACTGACAACGCGCTGGTGGTCGAGGCACCGATCTTCCACGTGAACGGGGATGATCCGGAGGCGGTTGTGCATGCAGCGAAGGTCGCTACCGAGTTCCGCCAGAAGTTCCACAAGGACGTGGTGATCGACATCTTCTGCTACCGCCGGTTCGGACACAACGAAGGCGACGAGCCGATGTTCACGAACCCGGTGATGTACAAAAAAATCAAGGGCCATAAAACCACCCTGAGCCTTTACACCGAGCGTCTGGTCAAGGATGGGCTGATCCCCGAAGGCGAGATCGAAGATATGAAGGCCGCCTTCCAAGCCTATCTGAGCGAAGAGTTTGAGGCGGGCAAGGAGTACCGCCCGAACAAGGCCGACTGGCTCGATGGCAAGTGGTCTCATCTCGACAAGCAGAAAACCCAATACCAGCGCGGGCACACCGCAATCTCCAAGGCCGCGCTGATGGAAGTCGGCAAGGCGCTGACCACGGTTCCGGACGGGTTTCCCATACACAAAACCGTAGGTCGCCTCTTGGACTCCAAGAAACAGATGTTTGACAGTGGCGAAGGTATCGACTGGGCCACGGCCGAGGCGCTGGCCTTTGGTTCGCTACTGACCGAAGGATACCCAGTGCGACTGGCCGGTCAGGACAGCACCCGCGGCACCTTCTCGCAACGGCACTCCGGGCTGGTGAACCAAAACACCGAAGAGCGCTATTTTCCGCTCAACAACATCAAACCAGGGCAGGCGCACTACGAGGTCATCGACTCGATGCTCAGCGAATATGCGGTGCTGGGCTTTGAGTACGGCTACTCGATGGCGGAACCCAATGCGCTGACACTCTGGGAGGCGCAGTTCGGCGATTTCGCCAATGGTGCGCAGATCATGTTTGACCAGTTCATCTCCTCGGGTGAATCGAAATGGTTGCGCATGTCAGGGCTCGTCTGCCTGTTGCCGCATGGCTTCGAAGGGCAAGGGCCGGAACACTCCTCCGCACGGCTGGAACGCTTCCTGCAAATGTGCGGGCAGGACAACTGGATCGTGGCGAACTGCACCACACCGGCGAATTACTTCCACCTCCTGCGGCGACAGATCCACCGATCCTTCCGAAAGCCGTTGATCCTGATGACGCCAAAGTCGCTCTTGCGCCACAAACTGGCGGTGAGCACAGCAAAAGAATTCACCACCGGCTCCAGCTTCCACCGGCTGATGTGGGACGACGCGCACCAGGGCAATTCTGACACCAAGCTCGTCGCCGACGGCAAGATCAAACGCGTGGTGATGTGTTCGGGCAAGGTCTATTACGATCTCCTGGAAGAGCGGGACGCGCGTGGCATCGATGACATCTACCTGCTGCGCCTCGAACAGTTCTATCCCTTCCCCGCACAATCCGCGGTCAAGGAGCTGGAACGGTTCAAGCAGGCCGAGGTTGTCTGGTGCCAGGAAGAGCCCAAGAACCAGGGCGCCTGGACCTTCATCGAGCCCAACATTGAATGGGTGCTGGGCCGCATAAAGTCCAAGCACCCACGCCCGATCTATGCAGGCCGCGCCACGTCGGCCTCGCCTGCCACGGGTCTGGCCAGCCAGCACAAAGCACAACAAGCAGCGCTCGTGGACGATGCGTTGACGATCAAGAAATAAGCGCCGAAGGGAATAAGAGAAATGACCACCGAAGTTCGCGTCCCCACGCTGGGCGAATCCGTAACAGAGGCCACCGTGGCCACATGGTTCAAGAAACCCGGCGATAGTGTCGCCGTCGATGAAATGCTCTGCGAGCTGGAAACCGACAAAGTGACGGTGGAGGTGCCTTCACCCACCGCAGGCACGCTGGCCGAGATTGTCGCCGCAGAAGGGGAAACCGTTGGCGTGGACGCGCTGCTTGCCTCCATTTCTGAGGGAGAAGGCGCAGGTGCCGGGAGCGCTGCTCCCGCCGCTGCGCCGGCTGCGATCGCTGACGCGCCCGCAGCCACGGGCGGCACCGTCGACGTGATGGTACCAACGCTTGGTGAAAGCGTGACCGAAGCGACCGTCAGCACGTGGTTCAAGGCGGTTGGGGACACCGTGGCAGCCGACGAGATGTTGTGCGAGTTGGAAACTGACAAGGTTTCCGTAGAAGTGCCCGCCCCCGCTGCCGGAACACTGACCGAGATTCTGGCGCCCGAAGGCACCACGGTGGACGCGAGTGCGAAACTGGCCGTGATGACTCAAGGCGAAGGCGCGTCAGCGCCGACCACCCAGGCTCCGACCCCCACCGCTGCCGCAGCAGCACCTGCTAGCGACGGCAAGGACGTGGAAGACGCGCCTTCAGCCAAGAAAGCGATGGCCGAAGCGGGGCTGAGCCGCGATCAGGTCACCGGATCTGGCCGCGACGGGCGGGTAATGAAAGAAGACGTGACCGCCGCGATTGCCGCGGCCAGCACCGCACCTACTTCTGCTGCAGCCGCGCCACGTGCGCCTGTGGCTGCGGATGATGCCGCCCGCGAGGAACGGGTGAAGATGACGCGCCTGCGCCAGACCATCGCCAAGCGCCTGAAAGACAGCCAGAATACCGCGGCCATGCTCACCACCTACAACGAGGTGGACATGACCGAGGTCATGGCGTTGCGCAATGAGTACAAAGACCTGTTCCTGAAAAAGCACGGGGTCAAGCTCGGCTTCATGTCTTTCTTCACCAAGGCCTGCTGCCACGCGCTGAAAGAGGTGCCCGAGGTCAATGCCGAAATCGACGGGACGGACATCGTCTACAAGAAGTTCGTGCACATGGGCATCGCGGCTGGCACGCCGACTGGCCTTGTGGTGCCAGTCATTCGCGACGCCGATGCGATGAGCTTCCATGCCATCGAGCAGGCGATTGCCGAAAAAGGCGCGCGGGCGCGGGACGGCAAGCTTTCCATGGCGGAGATGCAGGGCGGCACCTTCACGATCTCCAACGGCGGGGTTTACGGCTCGCTGATGTCCTCGCCGATCCTGAACCCGCCGCAGTCGGGCATCCTCGGCATGCACAAGATCCAGGACCGCCCGATGGTCGTGAACGGCGAGATCGTGATCCGCCCGATGATGTATCTGGCGCTGTCCTATGACCACCGGATTGTGGACGGAAAGGGTGCTGTGACCTTCCTCGTGCGCGTGAAAGAGGCGCTGGAGGATCCGCGGCGTTTGTTGATGGATTTGTAACCATAAAACTGAGTGGTTTAACCACAATGGCAGGCCTTTCCAAACGCCAAAGAAGACATGGCCGGCTCGTGCAGTCCGACAAGTGGAAGAGGGCGCGCATTTACTACGCTTGGCGCGGTCTTCTCTTTCTGTTTGGTTTCTTGCTGGTAGTCGGCGCCACTATTCCTGGCTGGGCTTTTGCTGCAGGCATCACATCAGTGTTTTCGGGGCTATTCCTGGTCGTCTCTTTCTGCATTGCGTATTGGTTCTCGAAACCAGTATGGCTCGCGGCATTTGTGCGCCCCAAGAGAGACCGGTCTGTCCGCTCCGTACAGTTTTTCGGATTGTTCTGTGCAGCCGCTTACGCCGCGGAGAGTTGGAACTATTTGGATCCCACGCTGGCTCGATTGGTAATCGCCCTATCCGGTGGGGGCTTCTTTTTGGTACTAATGGTAGGTGCAGCGCGGGCTTTAGTGAATCCAACCGTTGGCTTACACATGCTAACACTGGCTCAAACCGCCAAAGCAGTGGACGTGGAAAGTGACAAGAGGCCTGCGATCCAACCACCGGACAAGTAATTCACGAAGCTCCATCTGTCCCGCAACCACACGCATTCCGCGTCGAGGAAACACAATTTAACAAAAGAGCAGCTAGACATGACCGAAATCCAAATTCTCGCCCTCTACGGCCTTCTGGTCATCCTGACCCTGATCCTGCAGGCCACCGGAGCCCTGACGCAGCTCGGCATGGGCTACTTGCTCGGCAGTCGGGATGAAGGGCGCACCGTTTCCGGCATCGCCTCGCGGCTGGAACGCGCGCTGAGCAACTCCGTCACCGCCATGGCGCTTTTTGCCCCCGCCGTCCTGCTGATCGTCGTGACCGAAAGCAGTACCAATGAAACGCTGCTCGCGGCACAGGCCTTTCTGATCGCGCGCCTCGTCTACCTGCCCTCCTACGCCTTCGGCATCGTCGGCCTGCGCAGTCTCGCGTGGACGGTTGGCATCGTGGCGACCATCGCGCTCTACCTGCTGGCACTGTGACGACCGAGCTCACCGTTCTGGCGCTCGCGGCGCTGTTGCAGGCCGTGCAATTCGTCCTGATGGCCGTGCCCGCCAATCTGGAACTGGCCCCCGGCCAGACCCTCAGCCCGCGCGACCGCGACCGGATGGGCGGCGACCTCGTCGACAAGCTTTCGCCCCGCACCGCCCGGCTCTACCGCGCGCTCACCAACCATTTCGAAGCGCTGATCCTCTTCACCATCGCCGTTCTGGTGGTAACGCTAGGCGCGCAATCCTCACCCCTCACCCAGACCTGTGCCTGGGTTTATCTGGGCGCCCGCATCCTCTACGTCCCGGCCTATGCCTTCGGTTGGGTGCCCTGGCGCTCACTGATCTGGTTCGTGGGCTTCGGGGCGACCATTCTGATGCTGCTTGCAGCTTTGGTCTAGGCGGGGCAACTATGGCGGGACCATTTTGCAAAAACCGACGTGATACAGACGTTACATTCTGAAGGATCTGACCCATGGCCAACTACGACGTGATCATCATCGGCTCCGGCCCCGGCGGCTATGTCTGCGCCATCCGATGCGCACAGCTGGGGCTGAAAGTGGCCTGTGTCGAGGGGCGCGAGACGCTGGGCGGCACCTGCCTGAACGTGGGCTGTATCCCGTCGAAAGCGCTGCTGCACGCGAGCCATATGCTGCATGAGGCCGAGCATAATTTCGCGGCCATGGGCCTCAAGGGCAAGAGCCCATCGGTCGACTGGAAGCAGATGCTCGCCTACAAGGAAAAAACCATCGGGCAGAATACCAGCGGCATCGAATTTCTGTTCAAGAAGAACAAGATCGACTGGTTGAAGGGGTGGGGCTCGATCCCAGAAGCGGGCAAGGTCAAAGTCGAGGATGATGTCCATGGTGCCAAGAATATCATCATCGCATCCGGGTCCGAACCCGCATCTCTGCCCGGCGTCGAAGTGGACGAAAAGGTCGTGGTGACATCGACCGGCGCGCTGGAGCTTGGCAAGGTGCCAAAGAAGATGGTGGTGATCGGTGCGGGCGTGATCGGCCTGGAGCTTGGGTCGGTCTATGCTCGGTTGGGCTCGGAGGTAACGGTGGTGGAATTCCTGGATGTCGTCACGCCGGGGATGGATGCCGAAATCCAGAAGACCTTCCAGCGCACCTTGAAAAAGCAGGGGCTGATCTTCGTTATGGGCGCTGCCGTGCAAAAGACCGACGCATCGAAAACCAAGGCGAAGGTGACCTACAAACTGCGCAAGGATGACAGCGAACACGTGATCGATGCCGACGTTGTTCTGGTCGCAACCGGCCGCAAACCTTACACCGAGGGGCTTGGCCTCGATGCGGTCGGCGTCAAAATGACAGAGCGCGGCCAGATCGCGGTAAACGGAAAGTGGGAAACCAACGTGCCCGGCATCTACGCCATTGGCGACGTGATCGAGGGGCCAATGCTGGCCCACAAGGCCGAGGACGAGGGCATGGCGGCAGCCGAACAAGTAGCTGGTAAACATGGACATGTTAACTATGGCGTGATCCCCGGTGTCATCTACACACATCCTGAGGTCGCCAATGTCGGCGCAACCGAAGAGGAGCTGAAAGAGCAAGGGCGCAACTACAAAGTCGGCAAATTCTCCTTCATGGGGAACGGGCGCGCCAAGGCGAATTTTGCCGGGGATGGTTTTGTGAAAATCCTGGCGGACAAAGACACGGACCGCATTCTGGGGGCCCATATCATCGGTCCGGCGGCGGGCGATCTGATCCACGAGATTTGCGTTGCCATGGAGTTCGGCGCGTCCGCCGAAGATCTGGCAATGACCTGCCACGCGCACCCAACCTACTCGGAAGCAGTGCGCGAAGCTGCATTGGCTTGTGGCGACGGTCCAATTCATATGTGACGAAGAGGTGGCCTGAAGCCCACCTTCTGGCTCACCACATCGTTTTGGCGGCGCGTGTGCCCCAAGCTGCATCATAGGGTGCTCCCCCCTCCTCGCCATTTGACACTTCGGCAAGTATCTGCCCGACCGTTGGTAAGTCGGGCGCCGCAGCTTTCGTTTCCCACACAGCGGCACGCATCAATGCACGAGCGCATTGCGTGTACATTTCTTTGATCTCAACTATGATGACTGTCGTGGGCAGTCTGCGGTCATTTTCAAAACGTTCCCGCATGTCCCTATCTGCAGTCAGGTATGCACGGCCATTGATCCGAACCACATTGTTTGATCCCGGAACGATGAACATCAGCGAAACACGGCCATCCGCAACAATGTTACGCAGTGAATCCAGGCGGTTGTTGCCGCGCCAGTCCGGCAGGGCCAGTGTGCTCGGATCAATCTCCTGTACCACGGGTCCGTCATCTCCCCGAGGGCTGCCATCTGTCCCCTCCGGGCCTACGGTGCTGAGTACGCAGAGCTTTGAGGACATGATCCATTTTCGGTAGAGCGGCGTCATGACATGTGCGACCTTGCGCAGGGATGCCGCGCCCGGTGTGCCGTAAAGCGCCAACAGCGCCTCAAGCGTTTCAATCCGTGTGACTGTTTCCGTCATATGTGAACCCCGCTTCCGCCATCAAGGCATCCGACTTTTCTTCCACCATGGTTTCAAGTGTTGTCATGAAGGCGTCGCGGGTTTGCCCCGGCTCTATCACAGGCAGGAATTCCACCACTGCAACGCCGGGTTTTCGCAGCATCCCTCTTTTCGGCCACAGCACGCCCACGTTCGTTGCAACGGGCACGCAGGGCTGGCCCAGTTGCTCGTAGAGCACGGCAGTGCCGACCTTGTAGGGCAACTTAGCGCCTGGCGCGACGCGGGTGCCCTGTGAATAGATGATCAGTTGCCCGGCCTCCGCACGGCCCGCATTCACGTCCGACACCATCTTTTCAATCGCGGCGCCGCGCTTACCCCGATCCACGGCAACGCATCCCAACCGCCTTGCGTATTGCCCGATAATGGGCGTCATCAGGATTTCCTTCTTCATGATGAACTTGGCCGCGGGTAGTGCTGTGAAGATCATCATGATGTCCAGAAACGACTGATGCTTGGCCGCGATCAGCGCTTCCCCCTGCGGAACGGTGCCCCGGACTTCGCAGCGCATACCGACCATCCAACTGGCAGTCCAAAACACATAACGCGAGTAGGTTTTACACGCCGCATACGCCCCCCGGCGGCTGAACATGGCCCAGGGTGCGAACCCCAGACCGATGATGGGCATGGCGATGTACATTTGGGTGATGAAAATGACCGATCGAATACATTGGATCATCAGGCCAACCTTTTCAAAGCACGGTTTGCTGCGGTTCCCGTCGCAACAAAGGCCACGAAGGCTGAAAGCAGGGGGATCAGGAAGGGCAAAAACCAATGCCAGCCCTGAAACCCGAGGCCTGTGAGGAATCCGGCTGTATCAGAAGCTTTGGGCAGTAGGGAAACCGCCCCCATGGCAAGGACGGTGCCAATGATCGCACCCCCGAAGGCCCGAAGGGTAAAGCGGCGAATGAAGGCTTGTGCAATGTAGCGATCCGTGGCCCCCACCAGACGCAAGACCGCAATGACTTGCGCATTTGCAGCCAACGCAGTGTTCGCGGCCAACGTCACCATGACCGCCACGCTGGCGCCCAGAAGCACGGCGGAAATCCAGCCCAGGAGGCGCAGTCTGTTTGCAGCAGCCACCAGAGGTGCACGCCACCTGCTGTGGTCATCGAGAACAGCGCCTGGCACCTCCGCCGCCAACCGCAACCGCAACCCGGCCGCGTCAAAGCCGCTGTCTTCTTCGATCACCTCGATCAACTGGGGAACCGGGAGCGCCTGCAAGTCCAGCTCTGCGCCAAACCAGGGCGCCAGCAACGCCTGTTGTTCGGCATCGTCCAGGGCGCGAGCATAGGCCACACCCGCGGTGGTTTCGAGAATGCGCAGGGCTGCCTCGGTCTGGACCGGCCGTTGGTCCAGCGGCGCCACGATCCGAATGGTCGAGGACCGCGCAAGCTCATCTCCCCACCGGGCCGCAAGGCGACCGGATGCCAGCGAGAGTGCCATGGCAAAAACAGCCAGAAAAGCCATCGCGGCAGCGGCAAAAATCGTCAACTGCGCCGTGAAACCAGAGGGCGGCACCACGCGGTCGGCCTGCTTGTCACCAAGAACGAGGCGTTTGAGAGCGATGCGGGTCACCCTCACAGATCCGCGCCAGCGAGCTGAACACGACCGTTTGCTATGCGCAGAACCCGCGCTTGGATCTGGCTTTTGGCGGCCCGGATCAAGCTGAGATCGTGGGTGGCAATCAGCACAGTTTTGCCCATCTTGTTGAGTTCGACCAAAAGGCGCAGCAGCCTCTGCGACATCTCCCAGTCCACGTTACCAGTGGGTTCATCAGCCAAGACGACATCCGGCGACATGATCACTGCACGGGCAAGGGCGGCGCGCTGACGCTCCCCCCCTGACAACTCCGGCGGCACCGCATCGGCACGGTGGGTCAGCCCGACCCAGGCCATGAGTTCAGTCAGATCATCCTGCCCGGCGCTCGTGGGGCGCCCGGAAACAGTAAGCGGTAATGCGATGTTTTCCGAAACCGTCAGATGATCCAGAAATCGGCAATCCTGATGCACGACCCCCATGCGCCGGCGCAACAGCGCTATGTCATCCCGCTCCAGCCGGGAGACATCATCGCCGAACAGCGTGACATCGCCGGAGGTCGGCAACAACGCGCCGTAACACAGCTTGAGCAAGGTGGTCTTGCCCGCACCGGAGGGTCCGGTCAGAAAGTGAAACGAACCCGGCGCAAGCTTGAGTGAAATCTCAGATAAAAGCGCACCGCCCCCATAGCTGTAGGCGACATTTTCCAGCTCAAGCACGCGGCCCCCGTTTTTTGTTGCGCTTTTGTGCCCCAGTGGCGGTCTGGTTTCAATGCATCACTTGCAAGCTTTGTGCACAGTTAACACTTTTCGCACGACCGGGATGTCAATATGGTGCAGAAAAACAATAAACGAAGCGGGGTAACCATGAAGCAGGACCTGACATGCGCTTGATCTGTCCGAATTGCGATGCGCAATACGAAGTGCCCGATGACGTAATGCCGCCGGACGGGCGGGACGTGCAGTGCTCGAACTGTGGCCAGACATGGTTTCAGGCGCATCCGGACGCAGAGCAGGAAGAACAGGAAGCGCTGAGTAAGACAGCCGAGGAAGATGAAGAAGTTGTCTTCCCTGAAGAAGACAACGCCCCGGAACCTGAGCCAGAGCCGGAACCAGCGCCCGAGGAAGTTACCTCTTCAGAGTACAACCCACCATCATCAGAGTCCAAACCTGAGGCGGAGTTCGACGAGATACCGCCATCCCCGACGCGCAAACCATTGGACCCTGCGGTGGCAGACGTTCTGCGAGAAGAAGCCGAACTCGAGAAGAAAGCGCGGTCAAATGAAACAGCCGGAGGTGTAGAGAGTCAGCCTGATCTTGGGCTGACGGATGCCGATGGCAGTGACGAAGCGCGCAAGCGCGCGCGTGAAACCCGCGACCGGATGGCACGCATGCGGGGCGAGCCGCCATCGCTGCCGGTGGTAGAGGCCACCGCCGTCTCCGGCTCTCGTCGGGACCTGCTACCTGATATCGAAGAAATAAATTCGACGCTACGATCCAACAATGAAAGATCGCCGGGCGACGACCCCGGGCAAACAGCCCAGGTCGAAGCCCGTGAAAAACGCAGCTTTGGGCGTGGTTTCGTCTTGATGGTGCTCTTGGCCGCCGTTCTCGCCTTGCTTTATGTTTTCGCACCGCAACTGGCCGAAGCTGTGCCACAAGCCGATCCGTGGCTCAGCGCTTACGTCGGGATCGTGGATCAATGGCGGATGTGGCTCGACACCAAGGTCGAGGCTGTGTTGGGATGGCTGGATGCTACCGCTGCTTCCAGCGGGCAGTAGTAAGTGGCCCTAGAATCGGTCTAAAAGACGCTTGAGATAGTTGCGTTCTTCTTCGGGACGTGCGGTTTCACCTGACCGGCGACGGATTTCATCCAGAAGCTCCCGCGCGCGACCATAGGCATCATCGTTCAGCGCAAGCGGCCCGGTATCGCCATCCGCACCGGAATTTCCAGATTCGCGCCCCAGCGGGTCGCGGTTGTCTGCCCTGCGGTCAGACTGCTGTGTACCTTGCCCCGGCTGTTGGTTCTGTTGCTGTTGCGCCATCATGTCGCCAAGCGCGCGCATACCTTCACGCAGCGCTTCCATCGCCTGGCCCTGATTGTCGATTGCCTCGGCCAGATCATTGTCGCGCAGAGCGTCCTCGGCCCCTTCCATCGCACGTCCGGCCCGGTCCAGCGCATCGCGCGCCGCATCGCCTTCCGGCGTACCCGCACCCGGCAGATTGCCCTGCTGGCGGCGCAACTCATCGCGCAAGGCCTGCTGACGGTCGGCAATTGAACCTTCGCTGCCCGGTCGCGGATCGCCTGCGGATCCATCACCGCGTTCCTGCGGTTGACCCTGTTGCTCTCCGCCACCCTCGCCCTGACCAGACTGGCCCTCGTGGCTCTGCCCACGGCCCTGCCCGCCGTTGCGCCCCTCGTTGCCCTGGCTCTCGCCTGCCTGGGCACCGGGGTTGAATTGCTCCTGCAGATCGCGGAAGGCCTGATCGGACAGACCTTGTTGTTCGCGCAGTGTCTCGGACAGGCCTTCCATCGCCTGCTCGCCGGGGCTCTGCCCGCCCTGCCCTTGCTGGCCTTGGGTGACGCGCATGTTCTCCATCATCTGCTGAAGCTCTTGCAGCGCCTGCTGCGCCTCGGCCATGCGGCCCTGCTCCATCAGTTCCTGAATACGGTCCATCATGCGCTGCAGGTCATCCTGCGTCATGGTCATGCTGTTTTCGTTTTGCGGGCCGCCGTTTTCGTCGTTTTGCTGACGTTGGCGCTCCGCCTGCCGCATCATTTGCTGCAGATAATCATCCGTGGCGCGGCGCAACTCCTGCATCAGTTCCGCAATCTCCTCATCCGACGCGCCATTGCGGATCGCCTCGTTCAGCCGTTCCTGCGCCCGGCGCATGCGTTCCGCTGCATCGGCAAGATCACCTTCTTCGAGGATGATCGCCAGATCCCACATCTCCTGTGCGAGATCCTCCTGCATTTCATTGCTGAGCCCATACTTGGCAAAGGTCTCCAACTGGCGAATGACCTTGCGCAGCCGCAACGCATCGGTCTGCTTGCGGAACAATTCCTCCGGCAGATAGGCCGCAGCGCGCAGGATCTGGCTAATCCGCTTGTTGTTCTCGCGCGACCAGAGCAGATCGCGGCGCTGTTCGATCACCGCAGCCGCGACCGGATCAAAGAAACGCCGACCGGGCAGCACCATCGCACGTGGCTCGGTTTCATAGGTCTGTTCGGCGCCATCCAGCGCGGACAGGCGCACGAACACCGGCAGATTGGCCCATGGGTGCTCCGAGAAGTCCTCAATCAGGTTTTCTTCGAACGCACGGCGGTCCCCGGCTATGGGAGTGGGCAAGGGCACGATCAGATCGGGGCGTGTCTCGGGCGCGATGCTCAGGCCATGATGGCGAGTGACAGCGGCAAGATCGAGTGTGAACCGTGCCTCGCCGGCCTCTACCCCGTAATCGTCGCGGGCCTCGAACGGCAGTGTCGTTTCTCCAAGAGCAGAGGCGGAAGGATCCTCCAGCACGGCAATCTGAGGCGGGCTGTCCGGGATGACTTCAACTTGCCAGCTGCGCCCACCGGGGCCGTTGATCGCGACCGTGCCGTCCTGCACCACGGTGAAATCCTGCGCCGGATCGGACGCCGGTGGCACCTCTGTCCGGCCGGAGACGGTTTCAGACAGGGTCAGGGCGCCGACCTCACCGTAGAGGCGCAGGGTGATCAGACTGCCAACAGGCACACGGAGCGCGCCTTCTGGAATATCATTGAGGTAGATCGTTGGCCGACCGGTGTATCTGGGACTTTCCGCCCAGCCTTCCCAGACCGGACCAGCGGCAAGCCCGCCGCCGCCGGGCGTCATATCCGCGACCGATCCCACCCGCCAGATGGAGCCAAAGAGCAGGGCGATCCCAAAAAGCAAAACCGCGAGATAGCGCAGCGCGTAAGGATCGCGGGAGGCTACGCGCAGATCGGCGGGCACCGGCTCGGCTTCGGCGGCGCGGGCGGCCATGCGCGCCTGATGCGCCCGCCAGACAGCGGTTGAAGCGGCGTCCGCAGCCCCGATGGTCTGCGTATCCAGCAAGGCCTGCAATGGGCGCCCTGGCAGGCTGGCATCCAATCGCGCGATAGCTTGCTCTCGCGTTGGCAGCCGGAACCGCATGAAGGCATATCCAAGCGTCGTCAGCGCACTGACACCGGCGAGAACGGCCAGGCCCCAGACGACTTCGATAGCAACCGTGTCCTGCAGGCCCAGCATGAGCGCGGCCAGCACAAACAGGCACACCGTCATCAAGGGCCAGAGGCTCTGCACGAAAGCTTCGGCGATCATGCCCAATCGGGTCAGCCGAAGGGGCCAGCGCACGGCCCTGAGGCTGCGGTCCGCATCGTGCCGGGAAAATGACGCCATCGGTTTCACTCCGCTCGTCTTCAATCCCGGGGATACGGGGTCAAAGCCATTCTGGAATGGTATCGCGATTTATCATTTCGTCAAAGGTCGGACGTCGGCGAATAACCGCAAATTGATCCTTATTCACCAGAACTTCGGGAATCAGGGGGCGGGAATTGTATTCGCTGCTCATAACCGCGCCATAAGCACCCGCCGAGCGGAAGGCGACAAGCTCGCCAGCGGCCACTGGTGGCATGTTCCGCTGCTTGGCAAAGGTGTCCCCGGATTCGCAAACCGGCCCGACAATGTCATAGGTCGCCTGCTCGGCGCCGGGCACGGGCTCAACAACCGGGATGATGTCATGGTAGGCCTCATACATGGCCGGGCGGATCAGATCGTTCATCGCCCCGTCGATGATCAGAAAATCGCGCCCCTCACCGGATTTCACATAGATCACCTCGGACACCATGAGCCCGGCGTTTCCAGCGATCAGCCGCCCCGGTTCGATCTCGATTTCGCACCCCAGATGGCCCAGAGTGCGTTTGACCAGCGCGCCATAGTCCACGGGCAGCGGCGGCGCCTGATTGTCGCGCGTATAGGGAATGCCCAACCCGCCGCCCAGATCGAGGCGGCGAATGGTATGCCCATCGGCACGCAGCACCTCGGTAAGCTCGGCGACTTTCTGATAGGCCAGCTCAAAGGGTGCAAGATCGGTCAACTGGCTGCCGATGTGCACATCGATGCCGATCACTTCTAGACCCGGCAACGAGGCCGCAAGCGCATAGACCTCGCGGGCCCGTGATATCGGAATGCCGAACTTGTTTTCGGATTTGCCTGTCGCAATCTTGGCGTGGGTCTTGGCATCAACATCCGGATTGACCCGGATCGTGATCGGCGCGACCGTGCCCATGGCAAGGGCAGTTGCATTCAGCACCTCTATCTCGGGTTCGGATTCGACGTTGAACTGGCGAATGCCGCCCTCAAGCGCCAGCCGAATTTCGGCCGCAGTTTTCCCCACGCCAGAGAAAACGATGCGGTCACCCGGCACACCCGCCGCCTTGGCGCGCCTGTATTCACCGCCAGATACGACATCCATGCCCGCGCCGGCTTGTGCAAGGGTTTTCAAGATTGCCTGATTGCTGGCGGCCTTCATCGCATAGCAGACCAGATGGTCGAGTCCGTCCAAAGCATCATCGAAAAGATGAAAATGCCGCAATAACGTGGCTGTCGAATAGACATAGAACGGCGTGCCAACCGCTTTTGCAATTTCGCTCACCGGCACATCTTCGGCATAAAGCGCACCATCGCGGTAGAGGAAGTGGTCCATGTCTTTGCCCTTATTGAACGAGCATGCCTCATATCAGACGCTTCAGTTTACGCAATCACCTCGGGGCACAACGCGTGTAGAGACAAAAAAAGGGCGGCATCCGCCGCCCTCTTCCCTTTGGCTCAGCGCCTTGGGTCAGTCTTTGCGCAATTTGCGACGGCGTGCGACCAGGCCAAAGCCACCAAGACCGGCAAGCATCAGCGGCAGCGCCGCGGGCACCGGGACCGCCGTCATACCATCATCGAAGACCAACCGATCAACCGCACCCGACCCTTCAAAGAGGATCGAGAAGGAGTCGTTTTGCTGAAGAAACGGTGATTGAGTCGCAAAGGTAAGCTGTGCCGCTTCGCTGTCCGCAAGACCGGCGATCAAACCCAAGACGAAGTCACCTTCGCTGCTGGTGCTTGAAGAAAAAGTGAAACGCCCGTCATCGATAGCAGAGGCGCCAAGCCAGGACAGCGGTCCACCCGACAACAGAGTGAATGTGATGGACCCCGTATTGGCCCTGTCATTGGCAAGATCACCATCCGCGTCGCTATCGCGTTGACGGATCAGAACGTTGCCGCTCACGCCATTTGAACTGCTTCCGGCCACACCGCCCGGTACGATGTCTTCATCGTTCCCACAGTCGCTCGTCGCATTCGAACCGACAGGACAGTTCGTGTCAAAGATGTTCGCACCCTCGGTGCTTCCACCCGACCAAGAGATACCAAATGTTCGACCAGCAAACTCATAAGACGTCCACGCGCCACCATTGCCAAGGTTCGCTTCGAGGTCTTCAAAGTCCATAACGAGGGATGCGGCATTTGCTGTCTGCGCACCCGTAATTGCAAAAACCGCGACCGCAGCCGCCTTAAAAAATCCGTTCATCCCCAACTCCTCTAGAATCACTCGAAAACCACATCGGCCAAAATTGACCAGTCACCCAGCTTCGGCGAATTTTTGCCACATTTTAACAAAGATTAACAGAGTCGAGCGACCTCAAGATGAGAACAATTTGTAGTATTTTTGGAAACAACCCTTTTAAACAACACGTTAGGCGGGAATTAACTCTCCCTCCCGGATCTCAAGAAGAGGTACAACGGCAGGCCGCAGCTTACGCCGATGCAAAAAGTAGCCGGAATCGCCAGCAGGTCCAACCAGCGGCGGCGACTGATGGCCTCCCAAAGCACCCATATCGTCAGGGTCGCAGCTGCGATCGTCAGATCCCACACCAACCCGCTTGATGCCGCATTCGCGTGCCAGGCATTGACCATAGCCATCAGGTCATAGCCGTTTTCGTTAAACCATTGCAGGAAATAACTCATCGGGTGGATCGTGCCCCAGATCGCCAGCGCAAGCCAGACAAGGCGCAAAGGGGTCACCCTATTGGTCCTTTACATAGCCGATGATCGCCGTGCCGGAGAGGCGGATGCTTGCGTTGTTGTCTTGGGGTTCCGAGGCCGCAGGTTTCGCCCCTTGATTATGAGAGCCGGTACAAGCCGCCAAGGCAAAGACACATCCCAGAATTGCAGCCCAGCGCATCACAGCCCTAACCAGACTGAGATCGGGCCTTTACCGACGCCAACAGAGGCGCTGGGATAGATGCCGTTTTGATTGATGGTCACACCTCCGTTAACCTGCGGGGTGACCGGCTCGCCATCGGCCCCGCAAGCCGCAAGCGCCGTACACAGCAACAAAAGCGTCAGGCGGGTCATGCGATCTTCTCCTTCCAGCGGGCGATCTGAATACGCACCTGCTCCGGTGCGGTACCTCCATAAGAGGTACGGCTATTGACGGAATTTTCAACCCCGAGCACATCGAAGACCTCGACCGTAATCCCGGCATGTACCGATGCCATATCGTCGAGAGTCAGGTCCGGCAAATCGCAGCCCTTGCTTTCGGCCATGGCGACAAGGCTGCCGGTGATGTGATGCGCATCGCGGAACGGCAGGCCGAGGACGCGTACCAGCCAATCGGCCAGATCGGTTGCCGTAGAAAAGCCCGATCCGGCAGCGGCAGCGAGGCTGTCGCGATTGGCGGTCATGTCGGATACCATGCCGGTCATCGCCGCCAGCGACAGCATCAGGTTGTCGGCAGCGTCAAAGACCTGCTCCTTATCTTCCTGCATGTCCTTGGAATAGGTCAGCGGTAGTCCTTTCATCACCATCATCAGCGCAGTATTGGCGCCGAAAATACGCCCGACCTTGGCGCGGATCAGCTCGGCGGCATCAGGGTTCTTTTTTTGCGGCATGATGGAGGAGCCGGTGGAAAACCGGTCACTCAGGGTCACAAAGCGGAATTGCGCCGAGGACCAGATCACCAGTTCTTCGGCAAAGCGGCTCAGGTGAACCGCGCAAATGCTCGCGGCTCCCAGAAACTCCAAGGCGAAATCCCGGTCACTGACGGCATCCAGCGAGTTTGCCGCAGGGCTATCAAACCCAAGCGCCTCTGCCGTCATGTCACGGTCGATCGGAAAGGAAGTTCCCGCCAGCGCGGCAGCCCCCAGAGGTGAGGTGTTCATCCGCGCCCGCGCATCCCGCATGCGGCTCAGGTCGCGGCCAAACATCTCGACGTAGGCCATCATGTGGTGACCCCATGTGACCGGCTGCGCAGTCTGCAAATGGGTGAAACCAGGCATGACCCACTCCGCGCCCGCCTCGGCCTGCGCCAGCAGCGCCGTGATCAACGCAATCAAACCGCCTTCGGCGGCATCCAACTGGTCACGCACCCAAAGCTTGAAATCGGTTGCCACCTGATCGTTGCGGCTGCGCCCGGTGTGCAACCGCCCGGCAGGTTCGCCGATGATCTCTTTCAAACGCGCTTCGACATTCATGTGGATGTCTTCAAGTGCTGTGGAAAACTGAAACGTACCGGCCTCGATTTCTGACAAGACTGTGAGCAGGCCTTCCCGAATGGCCTCAACATCGCTAGCTTCCAAAATGCCGGTTGCCCCGAGCATCGCGGCATGCGCACGTGAGCCCGCAATGTCCTGTGCTGCCATACGTTTGTCGAAGCCAATGGAGGCGTTGATCGCCTCCATGATCGCATCCGGACCGGCAGCAAAACGACCGCCCCACATCTGGTTCGAGGTGTTGGCGGCACTGGAAGCGGGTGTGTCTGTCATCGGTCTGAACCCTTCGGAGGGGAAATGAAAAGAATATTTGCTGCGCTCGTTTATACGGCCCTTGGCGCAGGCGCAATCTTGGCTCCGGTGATGGCGCAGGCGGATCTGGCCGACGCTGCGCTTTTGCGCGACGGCGATATGAAAAAACTGGTCTTTCATGAGGTCCCCGAGGCGACATCAGATGCCGCGTATCAGTTGGCTGATGGCGCGGGCGAAGAGACTCTGGAGGCCTACAAGGGCAAGTACATCCTGCTGAATTTCTGGGCCACATGGTGCGCGCCCTGCCGCAAGGAAATGCCGCAGCTCTCAGAGTTGCAGGCAGAATTTGGTGGCGAGGACTTCGAGGTGGTCACTATCGCAACTGGTCGGAATTCCCCCGAAGGCATCAAAAAATTCTTTGCGGAAATCGGTGTCGACAACCTGCCGCGCCATCAAGACCCGCGCCAGTCGCTGGCCAGCCAGATGGGCATCTTTGGATTGCCAATTACCGTGCTGATTGACCGCGAAGGCCGCGAAGTCGCCCGCCTCCGTGGTGATGCCGACTGGTCCAGTGACAGCGCCAAGGCGGTGATCGCAGCGGTGCTTGCTGCAGACAGCTAGGCCTTTTCAGGCGGCGTGCTGCAGTATTGCCGCTTCTGATGTGGTGAGGTTGCGTCGCACGTATCCGCCGTAGGTATGCGGATCAAAGGCCAAATCGGGATGACAGGCCAGCAGCCGCGCCTTGTCCGAGCTTTCCAGGGTATGAAACGCGGCATTAGCCGGATGGAAGCTTTCCGTCGCTACGCCATTGGCCCAAACCACATTGTGGGAGGGCAGCAGCAGATGGATATAGGTCACATCGCGCACATGCAGGTCAGTTGAGATGAGCTGCCCGTCGATCAGGTCCTTGGCTGCAACCAGGACTTCAGGCGTGTTGAACAGATCATCTGCAACGGCACCCGTGATCAACATCCGATGCTCCGGCGATACCAACAGTTCCTGATCGGGCCGCTCTACACCCAATGCGCCCGTGCGTATGCGTACAGGGCGCAGTCGCGGCATTGCGAACAACCGCGCGCCGGTCATGCGTCGACTGCCGATCCACTCTATGGGCTGCGGGCCGTTGTCCTTTGTCAGAATGTGATCACCGACCCGCAAATCTTCCACCAATTGCGGACCAGCGGGCGTGGTGATGCGCGTACCTTCGGTGAAACAGATGACACCCCCGCTATCGGCTTCACGCCCGAAAGCCGGTTTCACCCCAAGCGTGTGGTGCACAATCCACAAATCCGTACCCCGTGGCGGGAGTTCATCCAGAAACATCAGCAAGGGCTGCGCGCCCCGTCCGATGTTGATCACCGTCACGGTGTAACTCTGTGCGCCGTCGGTGACGACAAAACTGCTATCGGCAAGCTTGCTGGTATCGGTATCCCGCGTGGGATCATCCACCGGGTTCGCCTCCAGAGCGGCGCCAACCAGCCTATGCACCATCTTGGCTGCGCGCCTGCGCAATGTTTGAGATCCGTCTGCCCGGTCCAGCCGTAGTACGCTGGATGGACCGTCCACCTGCACCGCATCCCCCCGCCACGCCCAGGCTGCACCTACACTCAAGGATTGTACCGGTGCTGCCTCTAGACCATCGACTTCTGTTTGCGACCAGGAGATGACGAACGTGCCTCGAAAGCCCGTTTTCATTTGCCTGTCTGCCTGCCTTTTTATTCTTGCGAATTTGGTACCAAGCAGACGACGGCCTGTGAACAATAATTTTTACGAGATTCCAGAGTGTTGCAATTCGATCTCCATTGAAAACATCCACAGGTAGTTCAATTACACATACCGCTCTCAATGCGGGAATTCTCCACCTCAACGCCTCTCATTTCAGCATTTTGTGGCAAGCACGGACAGGTCCCGCGCAACCAGCCCATTCATTTCAGTGTCCGCGCCCATTGGATCGGACGACCACGCATACCGTTCTCACCTACGAGCAATTCATGCGGGCGCTTTCATTCAAGGCGCCGGAATAGAGCAGGAGAAAACGGATGAAGCGAAGGGCAGTTGCAATTCCAATAGTTAAAATCACCGCGTGGGGGAGCGTTTTCTTCCACCACATCGTGCATGTACTTGAGATGCCTTTTCACAGACGACAGCGATCTGCTGCGGCATGCAATGGGGTGGGATCGCCCAGCCGCGCTATTCCACTGCGCGGTGATCTAATGCCCCTCTCTCTGGCCGACAAATAGGCGCATATCGATGTGTGTCGATGGCGGTTGAAAAGTTAATGCGCATTGGAAACCCAGCCTCGCCAGCCCTCTCCCCTGTGAGGCGGCGCAGCCAATCACAGTCACGATTTGCTGGCGCAACTATGCGTAAAAGCAAAAGGTCAGGTTCAGAAAAATGGTAGTGTGTACAACGCTGACATCCGCATCACGGGCATCCGACAAGACAACGGATTTGTGTGACGCCCTATGGGACTTTGGAGTTAACATACGGGCATCCACGATCTTGGTCCGTCGCATTGAAGATGAGCACCTATGGATCAGTAATCCGGAGCGCGCCAGGCAGGCATTTGTTCCGGCGGCAACATCGGATATCCCGCATACTCTTGTTGCCTTGGAAACAGGGATAGCCGCACCTGATACCGCTGTTTCATGGGATGGCGTGACAGGGTTTGTCGACGCCTGGAACAGAGATCAGACCCTGAAAGCAGCATTCAAGAGTTCTTCGGTCCGGGTGTATCAGGACATCGTGAGATCAGTTGGTCATGCAGAAATGACATGGTGGTTGAGAAAACTGAGCTACGGGAACCAGCTGACCGGAACCCCCTCGGACCTAACGACCTACTGGTTGCGTGGTCCGCTGGAAGTCTCAGCCCTTGAGCAGATCGCATTCCTGTCACGGCTTGTTTCGGGCGACCTCCCTTTGTCCCCGCGCACGTTGGCACATGCCAAGGAGGTGATGCTCGCAGAGAGCAGACCTGGCTGCAAAGTCTTTGCCAAAACGGGGTGGGGTCTGCGCGGCAGGGTTCCTGATATCGGTTGGTACGTCGGCTGGATTGAACGCGAAAGGCCCAAAACTGAAACCTACGTCTTCGCCTTCAACCTGGACATGATCAGTCAGACGGATTGGCGCAAGCGGGAAGAGACTGTGCAACACGTCCTGACAAAGATTGGGGCACTTCCAAAAAAGTCGTGGCGCTAGCCAGTCAGCGGCACATCAGACATCCAACAAAAATCATCAAACACATCATTGGAACACCACTATGAAAAACAGCAATATGCTGATTGCACAAGTATGTGCCGTCTTTGGTTTCACTTCGGCAGCCATGGCGGAAGGCAATTGGACCATCGGTTTTGGCCTCGGCACGGAAACGGAATTGTATCAAGACGATGACACCAGTCTCAGCGGGTTTCCCTTTATCGCCTATGATACGGAGACGTTTCACATCGGATTTGACGGCCTGGCCTACAAGGTGGTCAATACCAGCAGATTTGGCTTCAATCTGAACCTTAGCCCGCGGGGAGGACCGGATTTTCCAGATACAGCTCTCTTTCAAGGGCTGGATCGCGATACGGCAATCGAAATCGGGTTTTCGGCCCGCCAAACCTTTGCAAATGATGTATACGTGCAGGCAGCGTTTCTGCACGATGTGTCATCAGCCCATGAGGGCTACGAAGCGCAAGCGCACCTCGGCACAAGCTTCTCTTCAGGATCGGTCAATTTCGATGCGTCCGTGGGCGTGAGATACCGCAACGACGACATGAATGCCTACCTCGTCGGCGTGTCCGGCGCCGAAGCCAACGGGTCACGCAGTGCCTACACGCCTGGATCGACGCTGAGCCCCCTCGCCCAGTTTTCGGCAACCGTTCCGGTCTCGGATCGGGCGGCAGTCGTCGGCTCGCTGTCATATGAAAGATTTGGCGGTTCGTATGACAACAGCCCGTTGACGAAGAAGGGCAGCCAGGCGTCGGCCGGCGTCGCGATCATCTATAAGTTCTGACGTCAATGGCGCGGGGCGGCATGGCTTGCACGGCTGCCTCGTGCTGTTTCATACTCCTTGGAGCGGTAAAGGACCCTCCCACTTGCCCTTTTTGCGTGAGCGGAGCCCGGTTTGCGAAGGCCCGCATCATGCTCAATCAAGTCTTTCGCCATGGAGTTTCGGCCGGTTGGCTGTACTCACCGCGCACAACCGGCCGACATTGATCAAGACGTCATAGGAGCGCCAGCCTGTTCACAATACGCACCCGACCGAACAGCGCCGTACGCGATCAGCGAATAGCCAAGCAGTTCAAGACCTTCCTGCACAACCGTTTTGAAGGAGGTGTCGTATCCCTCGCCCATAACCGGTTGCCACAGTGAGCCTGTTCCAAAAAGGCGACTGAACACCAACAACACCAAGAGACCGATGAAGATGAAAGTCGTTTCGCGAGTTTCGAAGTGATGCATAAACGGCTCCTTAATGCTGTCTCTCCAGAAATAGGCTGAAAAGCCGCCAAGCAGTGCAACGACCGCTGCAGGAATAATCCAGAAGCCATGCTGAACATGATCGAGCATCCCATCGTTCTCTCTAATGAACATGCAGGCGAACAGTGTCGCACCGATAACCAGATACCCGCGTGATCTGGTCTCCCGCCGAGCGCGCATCGCGAAAACAAGCGCTGAAAAGATGACAAGCGCGCCTTGAAAAAACTCTGTCATGGAGTTCTCACGCAGGGTGTTTCCCAGTAGCCTCACGTCGATCTGGATAACGAGGACAACTGCGACGACCAGCGCCACCGGCGCAAGGAACTCCGTTAGCAGGAAAAAGGGCGACCGCGTTTCGATGCTTTCACTAGCGTTGAACGTGGTGGGGACCGACGTGTTGATTGTATTCACTTCTACTGCTCCGGTTCTTATGATTTGCTTGAGTTCGGACACCCGAACCGGAGAAAGCATTCGCACCCATAGGGAATGCAGTCGTCCGCCCGTGTCGGTAAAAACAATTCGCGAACGCCCCACAGACGGCAGCAATTCTGACGGAAAACACCGACAAGAGGAGCGCTGTAATCCTGCCTTGCAGCCACTCTGACCGACGCCAGCCTGGTTCTTGCCTGTACGCGAAAACCATTTACAGGGTGAGCAGCGCCCGTACGACCGATATGAAGCTTTTACCTGTCAGAGGTCCAACGCATGTCCAGTGAAGAGTTACTCTATTTCGGCTTTTGCAGCTTCCTGCTGGGAGTGTCGCTCTTTTGCGCGAACGTTCTGCTGTTAAAAAAACAGCACCGACAGATCTATTGGCCGCTTGGCTTGTTCTTTGTCGCCGAAGCTGCATCCTCCGCTCCAACAATTCTGAATACGATTGGGACAGGGCATGGCTTCGATGGTCTGATCAAATTCCTGCTTCCGCTCAACTTGCCGTTTTCGATGATGTTGGCCCCCTTGTTCTGGCTCTATGTGCGTGGGCTCACAACCGAAGGCAGCTTTTCCGATCTCAGGTACAAGGTTTTGCATGCCATACCCGCCATCTACGGTGCATGCGTCGCAGTCTTGTTCCTGATCCTGCCAAACAGCATCTACGAAGCATTGGAGGCCGAGGAGACGACGGATCACGCCCTGGTCTCGGTGATCATCTTTGCGATATGGGCGCTTACGATCCTCTTTTATTGCCAGGTTGGCTTTTATCTTGTCCTGATTATCCGGTTGCTCACCTCTTACAACACACGTCTGAAAGACCTGTTTTCCAGCACAGAGCACAGGGAACTCTATTGGGTCTGGTGGATTAGCATCGTTTGTGCCTGCTTTCTGATTTTCAATGTAGCAAACGTCATCGTGCAACTGTTCGGCGTACATCTCTTGCCGACCAGTGTTCTGGAGCAACCGCTTGTCGACGTGTTGGTCAATACTGCTGTTATCTGGGTTCTGGCACTTTGGGGGTTCCGACAGAAACCCGGTCTGGTCCGCGAAACCACATCCGATACACGCGATGAAAAACCATCGGTCGTGCTTGGGCAAAAATACGAACGATCCGCCCTTTCCGACGAACAGGCGCAGCGACTGGCCCGCAAGATCAGAGCGGCAATGCAGAATAGCCTGTTGTACCGCGACCCCAATCTGTCTCTTTGGGACCTGTCCAAGCACATCGGGGTTACGTCGAACTATCTGTCGCAGACATTGAACGAAACCATCGGCAGCAATTTCTTTGACTATGTGAACCGTTGGCGCATCGAAGACGCCGTCGAGCGAATAGAGAATTCCGAAGAAACCGTTCTGGCCATAGCCTATGATGTCGGCTTCAACTCGAAATCGTCTTTCTACAAGGCATTCAAGAAACATGTGGGTATGACACCGTCAGCCCTGAGACGTTCGCGTACCAGCAACGAAAATGTCGTAGTAAAGATCACGTAGGGACACGGGCTGGCATTGTAGGCGATCGGACAGGTATTTCACCTAATCAAGACGGGGCATTCTGTGGGTTGATGCCACCTGATATCGAGCGACTGCGGCGGGTGAACAACGCAGCCCGCTCTCTGTCCGATCGTTAGAGAATAGCACCCGCATGCGCGGATACGTTTCTGGCAAATGTCGGACTTCCAGTGCCGCATCTCTGATCTGAGCTTTGATATCCAGCATAAAGCTCCGACGCATAGGCGAGGCTCATCCGGGTGAAGCCATTCCTGCTCATAAGACAATTGAGGACAAGAAGGCCTGTGCGTCGTTGTTGAAATCCGAGTTCGACGACCCACGCGCGATTTTGGTGGATGGCCTGGAAGGTGCCGCACATATGGCCTAACTCCTGGCCAAAAGCGACCAGATCAGTGGCTTGGTTGCGTCAATGGCCGCTTTTGCAGTGCAATAGGTCCAACTGTGTAGAAGATACCTTGTCGAAAAAATCTTTTCGAATGCTAGCAAACAGGCGTGTTTAGGGCGACGCTGTGTTGCGTTCGAAGTGTGGTGTTATGGGTCGAGACTAGACCAGCTAAAAGGCCTTAGAATTCATCGAATTCTGGAACATTGCCAAGCCTTACAAGGAAACTTGGTGATCCGACTTCGCCGCTGTTCGGGTCTTCGCTGACCGTGTAGGCATCGGCACCCGCGCACGTTTCGGATCGGACTTCTCTTTCCGCTCTGTTTTGCGCTTCCGACGCTGTCGTATGCTCAAATTGCTTGTCAATTTTCAGAGTTACTTGACCATCGCGCTCTGCTGTCTTCTCAACATATGTCTGGCAGATGTAGTGAACCTTTACTGAGCTCTTGTCTGAATCTGTCATAGATGCTTCCTCGGAAAGAGTGGGAACGGTTGCGAAGGTCGGGAGAGACGTGAGACGGAAACGTATTTGTCTGCTTCTCGCATAACCAGATTATGAAGTGCCAGGTTTGGTGGCAAACAGAAACCACGGGATCAGTGGTGGTATCATCCCTTTTTGACGGCTTTGGATGCGTGTTTTTTCTTCGTTGCAGAGGCGGCGTCGGTAGGGGTGTTCGCTTCTCTCTCGAGCCGGGCAGTGCGAAGCCGGGCGATCTTAACTTGTCGTTGCTGTGCTTCTTCGTCGATTATTTCCCTGACGACACGCGTTGTCTTGTCCATCGCCGTTTCCGGTCGGGGATCAAGTGCTTTAAACAGGGTTGTTTTCGTCAGCTTGGGCAATGGTCAATCTCCTTAGGGGCTTCGAATTCACATGTTTGAGCCAGGTACTTCAAACCAACGCCAGGTCTTTGCTTGTACCTTGGATGTTTCGCGACCGCTTTGGGGACCGGTCCGAGAGCAGCTTTGTTTCGATGTCGGGTGCGGCCATGGCATGCATCAACGCGCTATAGTTTATCTGAAATCTCATCTCGGTTCCGACCGGTAGCGGTGAGCGGTTCGTGCAAATGACAAGATGATCGCTTGTTGCGCCGACAAATGAGTGTCCGGAAGGCATCGAAAGCCCCGAAACATCCGTGTCCTGATGCCCAATGGCGAGGAGCAGGCGTGTGGTGTACCCACTGTTCGGGACAAGGCGCAGTCTTACCAAAACCGGATCGACAGAGTTGGCGGGTGGAAATACCGGCTTTTTATCGGTCTCAATAACTTCAGCGACAAGTGTGAATGCATCCTTATAGAGGCCGCCTATCTGATCTCCTGACACCGGATCAACGCCTAGAAGTATGGCTTCCCCCAGCCTCAGATCGTTGATGCGACCAGTCGATTGCCCCCCGAGCGTCCAGGGCAAACTAGCGGAACCGCCACCAGATACCGTTTTAAGGAAAGGGCCACATGCCCCTTCGGTTTCCGTCGCCAGGTCGCAGAGGGCCGCCATTTTGCTAGCATTGGGGGCTATTCCACTGAGGCAGCCAAAGTTCGACCCGATACCTTTCAACGCAACACCAGGCATATTCATGACGTGCCGTGCAATTGTGGCCAAGTTCTCCGGCAGTATCCCTTCGCGCAGATCGCCCATCTCGACCATCAGGATAATCCAATGGGTCGTGTTTTCCCGGATCGCAGCGGCGGCCAAGGCTGCGATCACAACTGGCTCTGTATTGTAGCTTGCCTCGCAGAGTTTTACGACCTCATTGGCTTGGCTTAGCAGCGGTGTTCGGATCAAAGTAATCGGGCTTGTCAGACCGGCTGTGCGCAGCCTCCGCACGTTGCTGAGACGCGCATCTGCAAGACCCAGAGCGCCACCGTCCAGCATGGCCTGAGCGATGGCAGGATGTCCACACACGGCTTTGGTCACGCCAGTGACACTGATGCCACGCCTCTCCAGCCGCCCGACAACTGTCTGAGTATTGTGGCGTATCTTGCTCAGATCCACTTCTATGCGAGGAGTGCTCATACCGCAGCCACAGGTATTCCTCGATGCAAACCAGGATAGGCGGCAACGACCATGGCGAGCAAATGCGCTGCCGGTCGGCTTAACGCATCGGTCACAGGCAATCCAAGTTTTTGAGACTGTGCTGCAATAGTGTCGGTAATTTCGGCGTCAGTCATCCCTTCATGATTGACTGTGACGCCGATAACCTTCGTATCGGCAAACGCTTCGATAAGGGAAATCTCACTCGCAGGGGTGGGCATCGGCATATTCGGAAAATCGCAGCGATGGGCGCGTTTGGGCGCGTGTTGAAGGATGACCGCATCGGGTTGGCTGCCCCGCAATATAAAAGCGGAGGTGCAAAAGGCCGGGTGGCTTAGCGCGCCCTGACCCTCGATCAGGATCACGTCAGGCCGTTCACCGTCCGAGGCGGCAACAATCGCACCCTCAAGCTCGCCACAACAGAACTGCGGCGGCACGGCGTCCATTGCCACACCGTATTTTGCGCCCTGCATCAAACCGGTCTGGCCCGTGCCAACAAGTACCGTTTTGATGCCCTTTGCGTTCAGCGCACGTGCCAGCACTGTCGCTGTCGTCCGCTTGCCAATGGCGCAATCGGTCCCGAGAACCGCGATACGCAGAGCTTCCACCCCTGCTACGCTGCCATCAAACAGTCGCATGTCTTTGCTTTGCTTGGGTTTTCGTATGTCGCGAATGGTGACATCCCGTTGGGAAGCGGCGGTAGCGATTTCAGGGTCATCGCTCAAATATTCATGTAAACCACTGACGATGTTCATCCCGAGTGCTATGGCGTCCAGAACTACGCTTCGATCGGTCGGTGAGAGTCTCCCCGTCGAGGGTGCCATCCCGTAGATGAGCGTATCGGGGACCGACGCCTCATGGACGAGAGCCGCATTCAGATCATTGAAGACCGGTATTTGGTTCATGGCATTGTCAAGAACCAGCCCGCTGTCCTGCCCTCCATGGGCGCTGTCGATGACCGATAGGATCCGGTAGGCTTCTGAATGACGCACGAGGCCGTTTGCCGTCTTGCCATCAATTTTGGCGAAATTGCCCTCGCAGTAGACAATGGCACTGGGGGGGATGACCGGCTGCGCTACGGTATTAGATTGCGTGCTTTCGTTTTGAGCTGATGGGGACGCTTGCACGCCGCTGACAGTCCGTTGGATGGTATCCACCGTCTTGAGGTCGGGTTCCATGTTTAGGGTCCTTTAGGATGACCGGCACAAAAGACATCACTGCCATGGGTGCCGCGATTTGAAGCCGGAGTGTCGTGGTCCTGCTCGGTGAGTGTTCAGTTGTCGAGCACGCACAAGTCTTTTGATTTTTGGAAGTTCTTGTTGCATACCCAACGGTTTCCGGACCTGTCGAGATGGGCGTTTGCGGGAACCTCTATAGCTATGCACCTATCATCAGATGCGGCATATCCCCGTTCGCATTTCCACCCCTGGCCGTACGTCGCATCATCGAAGTAGGCATGCTCGGGGACCACAACGGCTGCGCACAGATCATCCTGTTCAAAATAACCCCGTTCACATGTCCAAGGCTGGCCATAGCTTGATGTATTCAGGTAGGCGTTGAGCGGAACCGCAATGGCGGTACATGTGTCTCCGTCGGCCCGAAACCCGCGCGCGCACACCCATTCGGACCCGTAAGACGTATCCGCCAGATAGGCGTTCGCGGGCAGGGCAATCTCCTGACAGGTATCGTCGACTTTGAGAAATCCGCGCAGGCAATGCCAGCGTTCGCCTGAGGGGGCGAGAAACCCGCCCTCGGGGACAATCACTTCAACACAGGCGCCTTCATCGCTCCTGCTAAAGCCGTGGAAACACTCCCACCCGGGACCGTATCTGTGGTTGGTCTCATAAGCATTTTCCGGCACAATCACTGCCGCACAGGCATCGCCATTCAGTCTATACCCCTTATTGCATTGCCACCCATCCCCGTAGCTTTTTGCACTGGCGTTCTCGGGCATCAGCTGCCCGGTGGATTGGGCAAGTGCAGGCATTGCAAAGAGAAGCAAAGCAAAGATCGAGACAACAAATAACGCCATCGTCGTTTGAATGGCTGTCGACATACGTGTCCCGCAAGCTGCCTGCGGCAGTCGCAGTAGTAGGTCAGACCTATGATCCATCCAGCTCAAGCCCCGCGAGACAGGCCGCTGCGAGATCCCGGTTTGGCGTGTCGGAACCCGGTGGCGTCGCCCAGCCCGTATCCATCATAGCCTTGCGGCGGCTGAACCCAGAGGCCTCCTGAAGGACAACCAGTTTATCTGCGCTTTCCGGGTCAGCCGCCGACATATCCAGGCAGACTGGCACCATTGCCAGTGTCACTTCTTCGCCCGCAAGTTTCCGCGCCATGTCCTGAGCATTGCCGCTGGTTGTCCAGCCACCCCAGGTAAAGCCGAGGATAGAGACCGCAATCGCACCGGTTAATGCACCGTAAATACCTGGTTTCGTCCATTCTGGAAAAGTCATTTTACATCCCTTGACGGAGAAAGCGCCGCCTCGCTATTTTGTTTGTTTTTGTCCAGCCGTGATTTGCGTCAGGGCCATTTCTAAGTCGCGATGATTGTTAAAGCGCAATCGGCACCCGCCGGTGACCCGCGGATCGGCAGATGCGTTTAGGTCTTTCGCTCCGCCACCATGCTGTGACTTTGCGTAAATTCACCTCCCTCAAAGAACTCACAACTGCCCGGCGGCAAGTCATCGGGAGAACCGGTCACCACAAACGGATGGACAAATGTCACAGGTGATGTGGTTGTGCTCGATAACATCGGCAAACTTCTCAAACATCAGATCCCTATAACAGGACGCGACAGCTGAATTTTAATGGTGGAAGATTGTAGTCCGCTCTGGCAGAGCGATGGGCCTAGACCTCAGAAAACCACATCTCTTGGAAACTCTATGTAGTCTCTTGGCGTCGCAATTACAATGTTATCTGACCTGTCTCTGTCTCTACCAATACCTTTGAAAGGAATGAGAGTTAGAAATCCTTCACCCTTTGTATCGGCAAAACCGTCGCCAGTTACGTCACTTTGTTCGGTATGCTGCCCAGCAGATGACCTTCGCTGCATTCCAGAAAATCTGTAAGATGGGCTCTTCGCAAAAATCGCCGCGCTGTCCAAGAACGTCAGCTACTTGAAACAATGCCGTTCGCAGCGCCGAGCACGAATTCAATGGAGTGGATAAACACGGCCTTATGTATCAAACGCACCAACATTCCAGCTGAATCTCGCGCCCATGTGAATCACAATAGGGCATGGAACATACGATATTCGGATTGATCAAAAAACGCGGTGAGATAGCAGGCCAGCACAAGGCCGCCGTAAAGGCCGCAGACGCCCTAAAGGCCGATCTGGATGCCATAGACCGTACGCTGGTGCGATGTGGCTACGAGGACGATCCAAAGGGCATAGCGCCGCGCAGGAAGTACAAGCGGCTATTTGGGCGCAATGAGTTGAAGTTGACGATCATCAACATGCTGCGGGAGGCCCGGCGGATGATAAGACGATTACAGCGCAGATTACCGCCGCCAAGGTAGCGCGATATCCGTTTAGTGTAGTGCTCTAGGATATCGTCATCCTTCAAGGCGATACCTTCAACACCAGGCTCGTAAACAGTGTGCCATGGGCCGTGGGTTTCGTGCGTCATTTCTCGCAAATCCCAAGCGCGAAAACGCCAGTATGCAGCCCATACCTTGCGCAAGATTAACAATGCTTCTTCATCGTCACAGGGGATATTCGGAACTACGGTTTCCCAAGTATCGAGATCTAAGTCTTCCGAACGACCTACTATAGGCTCTTTTTTGAAGTGCTTAAATTCATGGTACAGTGATCGGACGACTGGGCCTTGCTGCTAAGCCTATACTGGTTCCCTGAACAACCTCTTACCGGTCAGTGCAAGGTGCCAGCCATAAGCTATATAAACCAGCTTAAGCAGTTTTAGTTGAGCCATAGGTATGGAATCGGCCTCAGCCGCGTCCAAAAAAAGTTGGCCACGTGCTGTGTGTGTACTTAGGCATCTGTTCAGCGCCCGCACTGCTCATTCTAATTTCTCCCTGTGCGCGCGAACTATGTAGCACTCTGTCAAGATGATAAATAGACTGACATACGAAAATTTGAACAAATAGAGAACACTCTTCTACGCCCTTGGTGCGTTTGATACATAAGGCCGGACAATATGCCGTTAAGGTCTTCTGAATGAACGACCGCTTTGCGAGGTTAGCTGTCACACCCATTGTGACGTCGCCATATCTCTTCGTTGTGCCCTTCAGGCACATTTGCGCAGGGGTCATTGGTGTAGCCACGTAAGTCGTTGTATTGTGCGACTTGCGAAGTACTAAGGACTTCTAACGTCTCAAGATGACACGCCAAATGCACGAGCCGCACGTAATCCTTGGCGGGCTCATCACCTTGTACATAGTGTGCCTCGCTTTCTGGGTCGGTGCTTTCGCGCCGTTCCTGCGTGCGACAAGACGCGACCCAACTTGCCTCAGCAGAATGGCCGAACGCGATGCGACGCCGCATCAGATCGGCGCATGGGGTGGACATGAATCCCTGAAAGAAATGGACGCATACACCAAGTCGGCAAGCAAGAAGCACATACTATCCGCGAACGAACCAGATACAGAAGTTGTTCAGGTCGCAAAATCCTGAACAAAAAGGAGCGTAAAAGTAATGTTTTTGATTGAAAGTTTTTTGAAGTGGCGGACCGAGGAGGATTCAATAAAAAAAGATCTCTTCCTGATTTTTATAATTTAATCAGTTACTTACGCTAGAACTTCAGCTTACAAGTATGCGGGATCAAAAAAGTGATTGCTACCATTTAGCAGAGTGCCTTCTGAATAGTCAGATTGGGCCGATCAAAATGACCTTCGAACCGTGGCGACCAACAAAGGCCTCTCTTCCTCGCCAAGTAGTAGCGATAACCGAGAATTATCTTGACGAAGTGCAGCGTAATCGTGCCAATTTTCAATGGCTCCAGATACCTCCGACAATTCTTTGAGTCGCTCGCCTCTGCCGTCCCAGAAGGCTACGAAATCATCTTGGTGGATGATGCCTCAACGGAGCCGGTTTTAGAACTTCTGCCAGATTGTAGAGTGCTGAATGATGCAACCCGGCTGCGCAATGATGTAAACCTCGGCTATTCCGGCGCCGTTAATCGTGCCTTCGAGTGCTCGACGGGCGAGATATCCATTCAGCTCAATACCGATCTGATCTTGCATCCCAACTGCGTCACGGTATTGGTCGAGAAGAAGGGATCGACATCAGGATAGTGTAGGCGCTCCTCGAGCATGCCAACCTCAAGACTACCGAAATCTATGTACGGATTTCAAACCATGCCCTGAAGCGAGCCCTGCAACAGACCGACATTCTCTGTGCTCTTTGGCGATAATGGGCGGAAACGACAATTCTGGGTTATAGTCCTGTCCGGCTTCAACGCAGTAGCGCTGGAGGATCCCCAGCCCGGAGGTGGAGACCCCCGTGTCCATCAGCGGCTCAAGCCGATCCGGGCGATGAAATCACGGTGGCTCTGAACCATCTCCGCGGTCTCGGAGGTCTTAGTCGCCCAGTCTTCCCAGGCCGCCTGCGCTGCAGCACGGAAGACTGCGCGGTCTTCGGGGGACCAGTCGTAGAGAGTCACACCTTGCTCCGGCAGGGCCGCAGCCGCCTCGCCGTTCTCGACAAGCGTGTCCATCATTAAATCCATCGCCATTGCCTTATGCGCCACCAAAATGATGCGCCGGTGCTCCTCGGGCATCGCCTCCCAGACATCTGTACGGCAGGCCAGGTGGTCCGACGACATCGAATGAAACCCCGGATACGTCGTATGCTTTGCAATGTCATAGAGCCCCAAGCCCACATTTACAGCCAGAGATGACGCGTCGGCGCCGTCGATGATGCCGGTTTCGAGCGCGGTGAAGATTTCAGTGAAATCCATCACCACGGGCGACGCGCCAAGGCCTGCAAAGATCTCCGTCTGCATGCCGGGGGGTGAACGGAACTTGAAGCCCTTCAAGTCTTCTGGTCCGGCCAGCCGTCTGGTCGAATTCAGCGATTCCTGCCCGCCGATGGCCGCCCCGATGAAGGTCATGCCCAATGGATTGTAGAGCGCGTTGATCCGTTCGCGACCGCCACCGACGTTGACCCAGGCCTGATACTGCAGCGGTGTGTCATAGCCGCCCATGGTATCGGCAACGAACTGGAACGCGGGGTTCTTGCCGGTCTGATAGCTGCCATTTGTCATGTCGCAGTCCAGAATGCCCGAGGCCACCGCATCGAAGGTCTCAACCGACTTCACGACGCTGGCCGAATAGAACATTTCGATCTGGATGTCGCCGCTGGACATGGCGCTGACATTCTCGACGAATTCCGCAATCACACGACCCGACGTGCTCTCGACCGATTGGTGGTTCTGAATGCGCAGCGTGGTTGTCTCGGCCACCGCAGCACCTGCGAGGCACAGCGCCGTGGTTGCCGCAAGAATACCTGTCTTCTGCATAGTCGTCTTCCTCCCTTAAGGTTGGGCTGGCAGGGTGCCGCCCAGTTCATCCTCCACGTAGACCGCGATGATCTCGTCGAAGCTCTGCTCCGCCACAAAGCCCAGGTCGCGGGCCCGGACGGTATCGAAGTCACGGGCCCAGCCCGAGACGATGCGGTGAATGGTTGGGTCCGGTTCGCGCCGGATCAGGGCCACGGCTCTGTCACCGGCCCGGCGCTGCAACGCCTCGATCTGATCCGCAACCGTCGCCGAAACACCCGGCATCGTCAGGTTGCGCCGTGGACCCAGCCTGCTGGTGTCGAGGCCAGCGGCATGGTCCAGAAACCCCACCGCCGCGCGGGGCGAAGCATGCCAGTGGCGGATATCTTCACCAACGGGCAGCACCGCCTCCTGACCATTGAGCGGCTCGCGCAGGATGCCGGAGAAAAAGCTGGACGCAGCCTTGTTGGGTTTGCCCGGGCGGATGCAGATCGTCGGAAAACGGATGCCGATCCCGTCGAGAAAACCACGCCGGGAATAGTCGTCCAGCAGCAGCTCGCCCATCGCCTTCTGCGCGCCATAGCTGGTCAGCGGGGTCAAGTGAAACTCGTCCGGGATCCGATCCGGAAAGGGTGCGCCGAACACCGCCAGCGACGAGGCATAGACCACCCGGGGCATATAGTCCCCTACCAGACGGATGGCGTCGAAGAGCGCGCGGGTGCCATCGAGATTGATCCGGTAGCCCTTGTCAAAATCGGCCTCGGCCTCGCCTGACACGATGGCTGCGAGGTGCACAATGGCGTCCGGCCGGTCCGCGATTAACCGGGCGGCCGCGCCCGGGTCCGACAGGTCCGTTTTGACCAGATCGCGCTGGCCTTTGAAATCCGGCGCCACCTCGGGGGCGATGACGTCGGCCAGCGTCATGCGGTCAACTGTCTGCCCGCCGATACTGCCCGTTACACTGACACGCTCGGCCAGTTTGCGGCCAATCATCCCCGCAGCGCCGATGATAAGCAGGTGCATGGTCTAATCTCCTGTCCGCATGCGCGCGATTGCGAAGGCGTCGAGCGTGAATGCGCCCTGATGGTCCGACAGCCCGTCCATATGATCGGGGGATGCAGCCGCTGCGGCAAAGCAGCCGACATCGAGGATGGCGACGCGCAGGGCGGGCGCCTCTGCAACAACGACCTCCACCTGCGTGGCGCCCATGTTCGCGATCCAGTATTCGGTCGCTGCCCCTTGCCGGGCGGCAAACCCGGCCAGCGCCCCGGATGCGGGCAAATCCAGCGCGTGCATCTCGGCATCCTGCAACCGCGCCAGACCGCGCAGAACGTGATACACCGGATAGACACCACCATGTTCTTCGAACCACGGTCGGGGAAAATCGGAGGCCGCCGAAACTGCACCGAAAGGTCCGGTGCACCCTCCGAGGGCCACCGACGCGGCACCACCATTGGCAAAATCCACGAAATACCCCAATGCCCACGCCGCACCCAGCAGGCCGCGTTGGCGTGGATCGTTCCAGTTCATCGCCTGCCGGATGTTGTCGGGGTTGTCTTTGGCCGCCGCGCCGTAGGGGTTGTCACGGATGCCGATGGCTGATGGCCCCACGGCCCAAGGCTTGCCCGCGGCGATCTGTGTTACGGATTTGATGATGGCCGGATGCGCCTCGCGCGTTTCGACAACCGAGCGGTCATCGCCGGCGTGTACCATCGGCGATGTGGTGAAACTCACGAAGTCCAGATGCTGGACCGGCGGGCGCTTGCGGTTGAGTTCGGTGAAATAGGAGAACATGCCGCCGCCGATCCGCACGCCCGGAAAGGCGCGCCGGGTCGCATCGTAAAGCGCCGCCGCCTCCGGCGCATCGGGCCAGACCGAGCCGGGCAGCGTGCATTTGAGATCCGGCGCCGGAGAGACCAGGACCGTGCCGAAGGGATCGCCGAGGTCGTGCGCGGTCTTGCCCAGGGCTGATATCTCCTCCGCGGCACCCGCGTCATCTGTCGCGGCAATGACCGCTTCCAGCCAGGGGTCCGCTCCGAGGGCCCGGGCCACTTCCAGCATGGCCTCCAAACTCGTGCGGTCATGGCCCGCGCGGGGGTCATGATGCAGCACCAGATAGGCCGGGTTCAGAGCGCGCAATGACGCTACGGCCTCCCGGGCGGTCCGCGCATCTTCGGGCCGCAGCCCCAGCCCCAGCGGCGGCACAGGACCAAGTGCGGCGCCCGCCCGCAGGCTCACCGCACCGCCCACCGCGTTCTCGCGCCCCGCGCCGTTGACCGTCACCGTTATCGTCTGGTCGATCTCCTCGCCCGGTTCGATCCGGTAAGGCCAGGGCAGCGCCAGCGGGCGTACATAGGTCTTGTAGGAGGCGTCGGTCCAGTTGCGCTGATCCTCCATTTCATAGGTATCCCCTTCCATCAGCGTGCGCACAGTCAGATCGCCCGGCGTGGTGTGGGTCAGGGCCCGCAAATCCATCATCGGCTGAACGGGGTCGATGATCTCGGGGAACGTGGTCTCGTCGATCTCTCCACCGGTGTGCTCGATGGTGACAGGTGCCCCCGCGATCCCCTCAATGGGATGCAGGATCACAAAGCCGGTGCGGTTGGTCAGAAACCCACTGTCCGTCCGGCCTTTTCCGTGAAAGGTCAGCGTCCCATCCGCAGTTCCCTCGATCCGTGCCTCATAGGAAAGCCTCTGTTCCGCATCGCCCGCAACAGCCCGCAGGGTGACAGTGAAACTATCCGCGCCCTCGGAAACCTTCAGGTCCGAAATCTCCGGGTTATAGGTGCCCCAGTCCTTGTCGCGCACAATGAAAGATACGGCGCGCAACACTTCCTCGCCCTGCCAGCGAACATAGCGCAGGTTTCCCGCTTCCAGCTCGGCAGAAAGCTTGCCTGCCTGCAGAACACGCGGCGGCGGGACCTCTTCGTCAGTGCCAAAAAGCGCAATGCTGCGGGAAGGGTGAGACATGGGCATTTTCCTTAAGTCCTTGCCGAGCGCCAGTTGATAAGGCGTTCGGCCAGCAACGCGATGATGATGATCGACCCGATCGCCGTGCCTTGCCAGAAGGGCGACACCCCCATCAGGTTCAGCCCGTTGCGGATCATCACCATTATGAGCACCCCCAGAAGCGTGCCGATGATCGAGCCGCGCCCGCCATAAAGACTGGCCCCGCCGATTACCACAGCGGCAATGGCGTCGAGTTCCAGCCCGTTGCCGGCCAACGGATCGGCGGACATGACCTGCGCCAGGCTGAAGGTGACGGCGACGGCCGCCAGCGCACCGGAGATGACGTATGGCAGGATCGAATAGAACATCACCGACAGGCCCGCCGCCTTTGCAGCCTCGTGGTTGGAGCCGATGGCGTAGATGGTCCGCCCGCCCTTGGTGTAGGTCAGATAGCCCCAGGCGACCAGGTAAAGCCCGATCAGGAAGAGCACATTGGCCGGAATGCCCAGAAAGCTGCTGTAGACAATCGCATCGAGATCGGGCGGCAGCCCCGAGATGCTGCGCTGCCCTGAAAAGATGAACGACAGGCTGCGCCCGATGGCCATCACCCCCAGCGTCACCACGAAAGGCGCCAACCCGAAGACTGCGATCAGCACGCCGGAAAAGAGCCCGATACCCGCGCCAGCTGCGATGCCCAATGGAATGGCCAGCGGTATCGGCATGATTTGCAGCGCCTGTGCGAGGATGATGCCCGTCAGTCCGAAGACGGCACCCACCGAAAGATCAATGCCGCCGGTCAGGATCACGAAGGTCATCCCCACAGCCACGATCCCGATCACCACGGATTGATCGAGGATGTTGAAGATGTTGCGCTCGGTCAGAAAGTGCTCCGAAGAGAACGACAAAATGACCGCCAGCAGCAGGGCAAGACCCAGCATGCGAAATTCGAGGCTCCGCAAGATGCTGGCCCAGGGGGTGGCGCGATAGGGTGTGTCAGCGGGGGGGCTTGTGTCACTCATGGACGCGTCTCCTCGTCGGATTGTATCAGGCGCGCAACACGGGCGCGGATCGTTTCCGGGTCCGGCAGAGTCGCCCCATCCGGCAGGGTCAGCCCGATCCAGCCCAGGTCGTGCCCCCGTTTGTCGGTCATCTGAGTCAGCAGGGTCTGACCTGCGCGATCCGGAATGAACACATCGGCACGCTTCTGAATGGCCTTCGGAATGGACGTCTCCGACATCATGGCGGCTTCCCCCGGGATCATACCAGCCAGTTGGGCACCCGCCTGTGCAAGGCAGATGGTATCCTCGCCGTCCAGCAGAACCCAGAATGCGTCCCCCCCGTGGTCCTCGGTCAAGGCCGTAAGGAGCGCCTGATTGCGGGCTGTCGAGGTGCGCGGCGCGGCAAGCAGCGTCAGCTTTTCTTCGGAGAGCCGCGCAGTGGGAAGATCGGCGATCGTCAAACCGTCCGATACGACGACCACCCGCTCGGCAATACCGAGCAGTTCCTCGAAGTCCGACGAAATGACGATCACAGCCAACCCACTGTCCGCAGCTTTCTGCAATAGCCGGTAGATGGACGCGCGCGTTCCGATGTCCACGCCCTTGGTCGGTTCATCCAGAATGAGAATATCCGGCTCAGTCAACAGCCAGCGGGCAATGATGATCTTCTGTTGCATCCCACCCGAATAGTTCAACAGGCTCTGATCCAGCCGGTCCGCAGGCAGGCCCAGATCGGCAATCAGCGAGGCGACCTTCTCAGCCCGCTTGCGATAGCCCCGCCCGAAACCGCGATGCTGGCCCATCTGGGCAATCATCAGGTTCTCGCGCACGCTTAGATCGGGGATGATGTTCTGCGCCCGACGGTCTTCGGCGACAAACCCCAGCCCCGCGCGCACGGCATCGGCGGGTTTTTTCAGACGAACAGATGAACCACGCACCAGTATTTCACCGCTCTGACGGGCGCGCAGTCCCCAGATCGCTTCCATTGCCTCGGAGCGTCCAGCACCCACCAGACCGCCAAGGCCCAATATTTCACCGGCCTTCACCGAAAAACTCATGTCGCGGACCCAGGGCATCGCACTCAGACCACGCACCTCGAAAACGATTTCACCAACCGCCTCCGGGGCCATGTGGCGCGCGGCATAGATAGTGCCGATATCGCGGCCCACCATATGCTGGATGATGTCGTTCTGCGTCAGTGTGCCGGTGGCCACATCTTCCGCGACCACCTGGCCCTCGCGCAGGATCGTGACCCGGTCGGTGATGGCAAACACCTCTTCCAGCCGGTGCGACACAAAACCAAGGGCCCGTCCCCCTTCCCGCAGCCGTGCCATGATATCAAAAAGCCGGTCCACTTCGGTCGCAGAGAGCGATGCCGTGGGTTCGTCAAAAATCACCAGCCGCGCATCCAGCGCGAGGGCCTTTGCGATCTCTACCAACTGGCGTTGCGCCGCTGAGAGAGTGCGGACCTCAGCATCCAGCGGCAGCACATGCTCGTGACCCAGACCTGACAACAACGCGTTGGCCTTCTGGCGCATGCTCCGAAACGAAAGTCGCCCGGGCGTTGCGAGGTCAGGCAGAAAGATGTTTTCCAGAACTGACAGATCCGGTGCGAGCGAAGTTTCCTGCGCCACCAAGGCAATCCCCTGCCGCAGCGCATCCCGGGTGGACGACAGCATCAGCGGCGCCCCGTCGAAAGAAATATCACCGCCAGAGCGCTGGATATGACCGGAGACGATGCGCGACAGGGTGGATTTGCCTGCGCCATTCGCCCCCAGCAATCCCGTCACCTCGCCGGGGCGCATGGTCAGTGCCGCATCGCGCAGCGCCTGGGTCTTGCCAAAGCTTTTTGAAACGCCCCGCGCTATCAGCAACGGCTCGGCTTGGACGATTTGCCCTTGGTGGGTCTGGGATTGCAGCATGATCAAACCATGGGTGTCCGGGGCGCGCAAACACCGTGCCCCGGACAGACCGGACTACTCGATTTCGTTGGCGAAAACGGTTTCTTTGATGGTCGGCAACATCTCCTCGATGTTCTCCGAGGTCACGATCAGGATTGGCACGGTGATCTCTTTCTCGGGCGTGCCGCCTCCCAGATGCTCAACCATAGCCTCGGCAGACCGCACCCCCATCAGATAGGGTTGCTGCATGCCGGACACGACCAATTCACCGGACTGCAAGAGCGGAACGAACTCCGGGATACCGTCAAAGGCCGCGACCAGAACATCTCCATCCATGCGCGCAGCCTTGATCGCCCGCAAGGCCCCCAGGGTGGGGCCGTCCGTTTGCACGAACATGCCCGCCATATCGGGGTTCGCCGTAATCATGTCCTGGGTGAACTTGAAGGTCTCCTCGGCGGTGTAGGCCTGCATCTGCTGCAATCCTGCCTCGCCAGTCACCCCGCCTTTGGTCATGGCGTCCTTGAAACCCTTTGTCCGGGCCTGCCCGTTCAGGCGTGCCTGGCTTATGCCGACGATGCCGACAGTTGCATCCACTTTACCCGCTTCCACCATTGCAGCGGCCAAAGCTTCGCCCACGCCGTTCGCGCCCTCATAATTATTGGACCCAATGACAGAGACAAACTCACCGCTGTCGGTGCCGATGTCCGCGATCACCACAGGGATACCCGCGTCCTGCGCCAGTTGCAGCACGGCAGGAGCGGTTGAGGAATCGGTCGGCGACAACACGATGCCTGCCACACCCCGTGCAATAGCATCCTGGGCGTTCTGCAGCTGGGTCTGCGGGTCGTTGGTGGAATCGAGCGCCGCAAAGCCAAAGCCGTTCTCCTCGGCCACCGACTTCACCCCTTCGGACACATAGCGCCAGAAGGCGAGGTCCAGCCCCGGGGTCATGTAGACTAGCTCCCCCTTGTCCTGCGCCATGGCCGGGGGGGTCATCCCAAAGGTCGCCGCCGCCAGGGCGACGGTGACGGCTTGGGTCACTGTTCTGCGATTGATCATGTTAGGTCTCCTCCTTGTTGAAAGTCGCGATCCGTTCCAGCAAGCAGCTGGCGGGTCGTCTCGTAGATTTGGCGTTCGTGAACTCCGAAAGCCTGTACCACCGCCTCGACATCCTGTGCCCTGAGGGCCGCAAGGATGGCGCGATGATCATCGATGCTGCGTTGAATGGCCCCTGGCCGGGCCACGACCCGACGGCGATGATCCAGCAGGTACGAATAGAGCGTGGTTGCGAGATCAGCCAGCACAGCGTTCCCGCACGCGCGGTAGACGACGGTGTGAAATTCCCGGTCGAGGATCAGAAACCGAACCGGATCCTCAAGCGCTGCATCCTGCGCCTCGATCAGGTCCGTCAGGCGGGCCAGCGCCTCAGCATCGATCCGCGCCGCGGAGAGCGCGGCAACCCGCGCCTCGATCAGCAAGCGCGCCTCATGCACATCATCGAGCGCATCTGTCGTCATGGCAGCATAGCCCATGGCAAACAGCCCCAAATCCCCCAGGTCCTGCGAGGCGACGGTTGTGCGTGCCCCCTGCACGACCGACAGAATGCCGCGCGTGGACAGGATCAGCAGCGCCCCACGGATCGTCTCGCGGCTGACACCGAGCGCTGCGGCCAGATCCCGCTCTGCGGGCAGCTCGTCACCGACGGACAGCACACCGGATGCAATCAACGTCGCGAGCTTCTCAGCGACGGTGTCCTTCATTGACTGTCGGGAAACATGGCCAAGGCGGTCTTCGACCAGCAATGCGTGCGCGTCCATGCGGCTCCCCCTCATTCCAGCTACACTGCCATCAGCAGCTTTTGGACTACTGGTCTGAACAGTAGACCAATAGGCTGATCTGTCAAGTCAACCCTTCAATCTTGCCGACCCGTACCGATTTTGCGCTTCGGACGTCAGTGATCTCTGATAGGGTGCCGCTACACATCCAAGGACCTCTCTGATACCTGCTCAGCGGAGGCGAAAGACTAGAAAGAGAGCGGATGGGACAAGTTCGAAGACTTCCAATCGAAAACACGAAAGCGTTGATCGGAGACGTCTCGCGCCAGTCGGTGCGTGATGTCATCGCCAACAAGCTTGCAGAGCTGGTCTCCTCCGGGGTTTTGGCCGTCGGCGACGAACTGCCCGGCGAGCGAGAGTTGGCCAATTCCCTATCGGTCAGCCGCGAGACAATACGGGGCGCCATCGGCATCCTGGCCTCGCACGGCATTCTGCGGGTGGTGCATGGCATGCGCACAACGGTGGCCAAGGCCGATGTCAGCTCCCTATCGCTGGACGCCCGTGCCCCAGGGTTTGACGGCTCTTACACGCTGGAAAGCATTCATGAAGCACGCTTGCTGGTCGAACGGCGCATCGCGGCCCAGGCGGCGGCGCGCATCAGTGATGACGTCCTCGACAAACTGCGCGCGTCGCTCACCGCGCAGGAGGCCTGTGAGGGCGATCCGGTGCGGTTTCTGCTCTGCGACCGGGAATTCCACGCGACTCTCTATGGCGCGGCGCGCAACGATGCACTGCTTGACATCGCCATGTCGCTCTACAACCACTTGTTGGAACATCGGCGCCGCATCGTATCCCAACCCGGCTCAATCGCGGAAAGTGTGTCGGATCACCGCGCGATCCTCGCGGCACTAGAGGCCAAAGATGCAGATGCAGCCGTGCGAGCCGTCGAGACCCATGCCACACGCATCTTTGTGACAACCCGTGCGTTTCTGGATTCCGAAACAGAGGGGGGTGCCTGAGCAAACGCCAGGTCCCCGACCGTCGCTCAAAAGCCGCGCGGCATCACTCTGGTGCGCCGGGCAGTTGCGCCAGAAACGCCGCAAGCTCATCCGCATAGTAAGATGCATTGTACGTGGTTCCGTGTCCCCGCGTCTCAGCATCCTCAGGCACGATAACTATCTCGGCAGAGGGGATCTTGGCCATATTCTCGGCCAGCATCGGCAATTCAACCGGGTTGCGTTCGTCGTCCTGCGACAGCACTACCAGCACGTCAGCCGTGATGTCGCCCAGCTTAGGCGTGGGATCAAACGCGCGCGAGGCGTTCCACATGTACATCACATCATTGGCGTCGCCGACCTTCTGCGCGGCCTTACGTTCATCCACATAGGCCGAGGCCATCTCATTTGTTGCGCCAAGCTCCTGCAGCCGCAGATTGCCCCCTGAGGTCGCCATGCCGAACCAGGCTGACATGTAGCGCAGCATGGGGGGCTGTTCCTCGTAAAAGCCGTTGTTCCACGCCGGATCGTCCCGCACAGCGTCAATCACCATACGCCGCATCATCCAGTTGCGCCCGGCCATTGGCCCAGGTAGCGAGGCGATGGGCACACCACCATCCATGAAATCGGGATATTCGGTGAGCCAGGTCCAGGTCAGCATGCCGCCCATGGAGAAGCCGATCTTCAGATGCAGCCGGTCGATGCCCAGGCCGTCCTCCAACAGTATCTTCTGAGCGTTCACCATATCCATCAGAGTCTGTTCGGGAAAGTCGGTCCGCATGCCGTCCGATGGTTTGGAGGACTGACCTGCGCCGACGGCATCAACCAAGATCAGATAGTATTTCGACGCATCCAGCGGCTGACCTTCACCATAAAGATTGTTCGCAAAGGCCTCGCCGAGCATCGAGGTCGCCTGCCCCGTGGTGCCATGGGTGATCAGGACCGGCGGATTTGCCGGATCTCCGATCGTAAGGTAGCTGACATTCATTTCTGCCAGCACTTCGCCGGTCTGAAATTCGAAGTCTTCGATCACATAGGTAGCCCGTTGAGGCTCAGGGTAAGTGGCCTCCTGTGCAACGGCAGCATGTGCCACAAGGATCGCAGCAAGCGAAAGATAACTGATATGTTCCATTTTTCCTCCCAAGGTTGGAGCCGACTAATCTACTGGTCTGCTCACAATACCAGTAAAGTGAGCAGGCTTGTGTCATTCTGTCAACTCCCCTCCCCATCGACACAGGTCTGTTGCACTATTCATGTGGCGCTACCTGAAGAAAGGAGATGGTCTAGCATCCAATGATTGTCCCGCCAGAGCAACGATCGGCTGAAGCTGTAAGTCTGCTAAGACAGGTGGTCGAACTCGTTGGGATTGCACACGTTATCTTGCTCAGAACGCGTGATATCGGGAGTGGGCAAACTTGGTGATGCTAGGGGGATTTGCCTAAGTCGTGAGCGGTCTGCCCGCTGCTTATCGGCGCGCCCGCTCTTCAATCAAGCGAGACATTTCCGTCTCTTAAAACCCACCCAACTCGATCCCTCCATCGATATCGGAATACGTCTACTGGCAAATCAAGACGCCCAAGTGCAGCGCGCAGTTGAAGATGTTGATGGTCAGCCGGTCGCATATATCGCGAAGATGTATGCCAGGCGTTTCGCCGTGACTGCCGATGAAGCCGCTGCTCCTGCAGGGCTAGATTACGCCGCATTTATCGGAACACAACAGGTGTTCAGGCATGACTAAACCAAAGTGGGGCTGGAGCTTTCCTCGCTGCTGCAGTCTGCCCGTCAGAGGAGACATTCGCTGCAAGCGCAAAGCTGGTAGGCCAAACCGAGTCTGGACCGCGGGACAAAGCATGGGTAATCGGGCTGACCAGGTTGATGGGTCAGGTTCTTGTTAGAGTTGCAGGGCGTTTCTGCAATTTGAGGAGAACGAAATGGATTACTCTGTTGGTTTGGACGTGTCCCTTCGGTCCGTTGCGGTTTGTGTCATAGATGCAAATGGCAAGCGGATCTTCGAACACTCAGTGGCGTGTGAAATAGAGGATATTCAGGCCTGCCTGCACGATTTGCCGCAGAGGTCGTGCCGTATTGGCTTCGAGTCTGGTGCAATGAGTCAGCACCTTTTCTTTGGGCTCAAGAAAGCCGGTTTTAATGTCGTATGCATGGAGGCGCGCCAAGTGAATGCCGCTCTTGCGGCAATGCGCAACAAGACCGACAGGACGGATGCCCGAGGGATTGCGAATGTGCTTCGTTCCGGCTGGTTCAATCCTGTTCATATGAAGAGCAGAGACGCCCATGCCGTTCGTGCTTTGCTCAGCAGTCGCAAGGCCGTCCAACGCAAGTGCATTGATTTGGCGAATGAGGTTCGCGGTCTTTTCCGGATCTTCGGCCTTCGCCTTCCGTCGCGCATTGACCAAGCCTCTTTCGATGAACGGGTGCGCCCCATCATCGAAGCTGATCCCGACCTGTCGCAAGCGCTGCTACCATTGCTAGACGCGCGGGCAATCCTCTACAGCGCCTATCGCGAGTTGGATCGGCGCGTGAAACGCGTGGCGAGCAATGACGAGATTTGCATGCGCTTCACGGCGATCCCCGGCGTGGGTCCTATTGCGGCGTTGACATTCCGTGCTGCAGTTGATGATCCAGCACGGTTCTCCAGTTCCCGAACTGTTGCGGCGCATTTTGGATTAACACCGCGCCGGTATCAGTCCGGCGAGATGGATAATCGTGGCCGCATCTCCAAAGCTGGTGACCGGGATGTCCGATCAACACTCTATGCTGCAGCCAATGCAATGATGATGCGATCAGTCGCCAGTTCCGAGATCAAAAGCTGGGGCTTGCGCCTGATGCGCAGAAAGGGCCGCCGCCGCGCTGTCGTTGCCGTTGCGAGAAAACTGGCCGTGGTCATGCACCGGATGTGGGCCGACAATACCGAATTCCGTCACAGACCTTTGGAGGCCGCTATGACCTGACAGCCTTCCAAAGCTCAATGACGGGATCGTCCCTCACCGGACGAGGTCTGTAGATGACGCCGAATAAGTCTGCTGCGACTAGCTAGCGCGAGACTAAGCGGGGCGCTCTACGTCCATTCAGACACATGCATGCAGCGACCCAACCGAACCGGGTCACCAATAACTGCGAAGAGAAGCGTGACCCGGATGAAGGACATCGATCCTCATGGGACGGAAATGAAACGATGAAATGAACTGGACCCCAACGCCCGGCTAGAGAAGCGGTTCAAATCGTCCGAGCAACTGCACGTGACTTGTGTCTGTCCACGACCCCATGGCCAACCTGTTCCAGTTCCCCTCCATCCCAGAATTCCATTGGCCAGCGTCCGTGAACTTTAGGGAGCCCTCGCGATCCACGTAGCGCCTTTCCAAGCGGCAAACCTGGCGATCTTTCAAATCGACTTAATCGAACCTCCGTCTATCCGGATTTTTGACCCCGTCACATAGCCAGCCCGAGCAGAAGCAAGGAACGTGACCACATCGGCAAACTCCTCGGGTTTGCCATACCGGCCTGCGGGGATCGTTCTACGCGACTTGGCGGCGACCTCCGCCACATCCGCGCCCGTCCGCTTGGCAGCGGCTGCGTCCAATTCGTCCACCCGTTGCGTGTGAATCCGTCCCGGCATCACCACGTTGACCGTGATCCCGTCCCCTGCAACTTCATTGGCAAGGGTCTTGGACCAACCGACAACTGCCGAACGTATCCCGTTGGACAACGCAAGATTGGGAATGGGTTGCTCTACGCCCGATGAGGTGATCGAGATGATGCGCCCCCAGCCGCGTTCCTTCATCATCGGCAACAGCCGCGCATTCAGGTGAAACAGATTGGCCGCCATCGCCTCAAAATGCTGCAGCCAAGCCGCCCTTTCCGCAGTCTGCGCTGCACCCGGAGGCGGGCCGCCGCCGTTATTCACGATGATGTCCACGCCGCCGTCCTTGATCAGACCATCGACTACGCGGTCGACCTGATCAATCTGCCCGAGGTCCAGTTCCACGGCATGTATGGTGTCAGCCGCGTCAGCGTAGGCTGAGATTTTGTCCACACTGCGCGCAGCGGCAAAGACAACCGCGCCTTCCGCCGCCAGCGCTTGTGCAATCGCCCTGCCCAGTCCGCGGCTTGCGCCCAGGACCAGCGCGCGTTTTTCCTTGATCCCCAAATCCATCAGCCCAGTTCCTTCAATCTGTGTTCCTGTCGTTCAATCAGCGCGTCCACCTCGGCCCGGCTTTGCGCCGACAGCGCTGCCCCGGGTTTACGCAAGTCAGCGTGCGCGATGATCCCGCGTTTGGCGAGTATGTATTTGCGGATGGCCAACCCCATGCCCGGCTGCTGCTCGAACCGCGCAAGCGGCAGGTAAGCATTGAAGATGTCCTGCCCGCGTGCCATGTCGCCCTTGGCGTAATGCGCAATCACGCTTGCCATCATTTCCGGATAGGCAAAACCGGTCATCGCGCCGTCGGCACCCCGCGCCATCTCTTCGGGCAGAAACAGACCACCATTCCCACACAGGATCGAGATGCGCCGGGTCAGCACGCCTTCCTTGCGCAGATAGGTGATCTTTTCCAGCCCCGGCCAGTCCTCATGCTTGAGGCACAAGCAGGTCGGCAGATCGTTCGCGATACGCGCGATAACGGACGGTGCGATCTGCACGCCGGTTGCGAGCGGAAAGTCCTGCAGCACAAAAGGCACATCACCGATCAACTCGGCCACTTGCGTATAGTAGGTCACGATCTGATCGTCCGTCCGCAGGCCGCCAGGCGGTGCAACCATGACACCCGCCGCGCCCAGATCCATGACCATCCGCGTCAATGCATCGATCTGCGCAAAACCGGGGGCCGAAACGCCAACCACCACCGGCACACGTCCCTCAACGCGCGTCAGGATACGCGCCACCACATCGCGCGACTCTTCCACCGTCAGCTTGGGCGCCTCGCCCATCATACCCAGTACGGTCAGGCCGGTCGCGCCGGCGTCGAGGTAGAAATCGACCATCCGGTCGCAGCTTTCCATGTCGATGCGACCGTCGGGGTGAAACGGTGTGACCGCAATCACGAATACTCCAGCGGCTTTGATCGTCAGCTCATTCATCTCTTATCCTATCTTGTCTTTTGCAGGGCCACGCGGCCAATCGCCATCGCCGTCGCGGCCTGACAGGGCTCAACCACCGGCACGCCAAGGTGATCTTCCAAATCAGTGCGAAAGGCGGTCATCCCGGCGCAGCCGAGGATCAGCACATCAGCCAGTGCAGTATCCCGCAGACTCGCACCAACGGTCTTGAGCCGCTCGAACGTGCGTATCTGATCGGCAAGGTCCAGCACGCCCAGTTCCAGCGGTTGATCGCCCGCCAGCCGGTCCATCACACCCATCGCGCCGACATAGCGCATGTGTCGCGGGATGCTTTTGGACAGGATCGAGATGATGCCGAACCGCTGGCCCAGCGTCATTGCCGTCAGGATCGATGCCTCTGCGATACCTAACACAGGTTGTGCCGATTGTTCCCGCAGCGCCGCGAGACCAGGATCAGAATAGCAGGCCACGACAAAGGCGCTTGCCCGGTCTTCCAGCTGCGCGCAATGGGTCAGCATCGGGGCGACCACACCGTCCACATGGGCCTGCGTCTCGATGCCTGGCGGCCCCTCGACCAGCGTGTGTGTTTCAATCGGAACCGGGCTGGCCGCACGCATCGGGTCCACAGCGTGATCAATGCCGTCCGTCACATGCTGGCTGCTGTTGGGGTTGAGGACAAATATCGTCATGTGTCGCTTCCTTTGGTGCCCCAGAAATCCGCCGGTAGCGCCAGATCATCCGCGCCGCCGATACGGTCGAGCATAAGCGCCGTCTGCTCCGCCGCATCGCCTAATATCTCGGCCTCGTCCACACGCGTGGCGCTGCTTTGCTCCAGCACCATTTCACCACCCACCATGACGTTGGTCACATCGTTCCCGTTGGCAAAGCACACCAGCCGATGCAACGCCATGTTCGGCGGATAAAGATGCGGGCGGCGCAGATTCATCGTCACGATGTCAGCCCGTTTGCCGATGTCCAGCGATCCGATCTCTTGCGCCAGCCCCAGGGCATGGGCCGCGCCAATCGTGCACATTTCCAACACTTTGCCGATGGGCACCACGCGCGCGTCCCTGTGATGGGTGCGATGATAGTGCATCACCTGCTGCATATGGCGGAACATATCTGCGGAGCGGTCTGGCGCCGTCGCATCCGATCCCAGCGCCACGGTGGCACCCGCCGCGATCATTTCGGTTGCGGGGCAGCGACCCATGATCGATGCGTTAGCCGAGGGGTTGTGGGCAATCTTGGTGTCGGTTTCAGCGACACGCGTGATCTCGTCCTCATGCAGGTCGATGCAGTGCGACAGCAACGTGTCGGGCCCAAGCAAGCCCAGCTTGTCCGCTCGCCGGATGGAGCCGCGCCAGTGACCGTCCTGCGTGAAGATCAGCCCCATTTCGCGGGCGTGCTGCCGGACGATCTGCGCTTGTGTGCAGGCGGTCGCGTAATCACCGGGGGCCATATCCCGCTCATGCTCATCGCGCAGAACCGGGTAAAGCATCGCGATGTTGATGCGCCCGCCATGCGTATCGTGCCATGTGTCTGCGATCTGCGTGCAGGCGTCCATCTGCTGCTCAAAGGTCACGGGATAGACGTGGCGTTGGTGGTTTCGCCACTCGGCATAAGTGCGCGGATGCGGCGCGCGCGTCGGACCCACCGCCACGACACTCCGGGTGCCGACCTCGACCACGCCCTGACAATGGGCAGCGGCATAGTCCGGGTGATCGGTCCGCATGATCGTATCGCCACCCCCCAGCAGGGACACACCGGTCGTGACCCCGAACCGCAAACGCTCCAGTGCGGCAAGTCGGGCTTCGGCGTACCAGAAGTCTGGCGGCGAGGCCTGCGTATAGACCTCTCCGCAAATGTCTTCCCAGCGGTCGCCCGCGTGCATGCCCATCGATTTGATCAACGCGTGACCTGCGTGGGCGTGCACGTCGATCAAACCAGGCAGAATGACGTGATCCGTACAATTAATCGTCTGCTTAGTCTGCACCTGCTCGCGCAGTCTGTCGGTCGTGTCGATGGCAACAATACGTCCGTCATTCACCGCGACGGCACCGTTTTCGATCACCCTGCGCGCGGCGTCCATCGTCACGACCGTACCGCCAAGGATCAATGTATCGGCGTTCATTGTGTCGCCTCGAATGCCGGCAACCGGGCCACGTCGATCACACCATCGGCAGGCATGGCGAAGTCCGGGTGCGATCCGGCAAGGCCGATCACGCGGATCGGATTGTAGAGTGTGAGCCAGGCGGGATCGTCCTGCAACAGGGAATATGCATCCCGCCAGATCGACGCGCGTGCAGCGCGATCCGTGGTCAACCGGCCCCGGTCAATCAATGCTTCGATCCGAGGATTTGCATATCCCTGCCACCACGACCCCGCCACGCGCGAGTCGATCTTTTCGTAAAGCACGCGGTACGTGCTCATCGGGCTGGAATCAAAAACGCACATGTCTTGAACGTCCTTGCGGCGAACCATATGCGCATAGTCTTCGCGTTCGGGGTGGATGTGCACGTTCAGTGTGATGCCCATGTCTGCGAGTTGTGCAGCCAAAGCCGCCGTCAGACGCTCGGCCTCATCCGGCAGGCGCGTGGGGCAATCGACCTCCAGCGTCAGACCCCCTCCATGCCCCGCCTGCGTCAACAACTCCCGCGCCAGATCGCGGTCCATCCGGTCACACCCGCCCTGCCCCGCACCAAAGTGGTTTGGGCTGACAAACCCCCGCAAAGGCTGCGCAGCGCCGTGCATCACTGTCTCGACAAGTGCCTCGCGATCCACCGCAAGGCTGAGCGCGCGACGCACGCGCGGATCGCAGAGCGGGCCTTTGGCTGCGTTCAGTAGGTAGATAATCGCGACCGGTGAAAGGAACGTATGGCGCATGTTGCCAAGGGCGCGTGATGCCTCATAACCCAGTCCATTGGCGATCTGAACATTGCCTTTCTGCAACAGCGTCAAACGATCAGCAGCGTTAGGCACCAGCCGCCATGTGATGTCACGATTGCTCGGAGTGCCTGCGAAATAGTCTTCCAATCGCGTGACGGCAATCTCGTCCGTCGAGATGGAAACAAGACGATAGGGCCCCGTCCCGCATTGTACGGAATAATCCTTGGCATCCAGCGCATCAAAGACAGACGGGGCCACGATAAACCCCTGCTCCAACACATCAAGCAGGTCTGCCATGGGAGCCGCCAAGGTCACGCGCAGCGTCAGGGGGTCAACCACCTCAAGATCGGCACCGCCCAGAAACTGCCGCCAGACAGCAGGTGCGCCCAGAGTGTACCCTCTGTCCTCGCGCGCCATTCGCGCAAGGCTTGCGGCGACCGCGGTTGCATCGCAAGGCGTGCCATCGTGAAAGATCACGTCGGGCTGCAAATGAAACGTCCATGCCACCGCGTCCTGCGACACGTCCCATCGCCGCGCCAGATGCGGGACGAAATCCTGTCCCACGCGGCGGACGAGTGTGTCGTAGATCGCGTGCAGGATGGTCAGTTCGTCGCTGGCATCGGTACAATCGTGGGGATCGTGGATGCCCAACCGGGCCTGTGCAATGGTAATCATGCGGTATCCCTTTCCGGCTCATCTATCAGATGGCAGGCCACCGTTTGCGCAGCACCCGTTTCTTGCAGAACCGGTCGCTCCGTCGCACATCGGTCCCATGCAAACGGGCAGCGCGTACGGAAACAACAGCCCGAAGGCAGGTCCAGCGCCGACGGGACCTCACCGCTCAGTACAATTTCTTCGGTGTCCCGCTTGGCCTTGATGCTGGGCGCTGCTGACAGCAGGGCGCGCGTATAAGGGTGGCGGGGTCGCGCAAACAGGACATCTCGCGGCGCGTTCTCAACCATGAACCCCAGATACATCACCCCGACCTTGTCGGCGATATGATGCACAACAGACAGATCGTGGCTGATAAATAGATAGGCCAGACCAAACTCATCCCGCAGGTCTTTCATCAGGTTGAGGATCTGCGCCTGAATGGACACGTCCAACGCCGAGACAGGTTCGTCCGCGATAATCAGACCCGGCGTGACCGACAGCGCGCGGGCAATGCCGATCCGCTGGCGCTGACCGCCCGAGAATTGGTGCGGATAGCGCCCCGCGTGCTCGGCATTCAGACCGACGCGGGCGAGCAATTGTTCAATCCGCTCCGGCACCCCTGCCCGGTCCCGTGTGGTCTTGGTCTGCTCCAGCAATGGTTCGGCGACTATATCCCGCACGCGCTGGCGCGGGTTGAGCGATGCGTAGGGGTCCTGAAAGATCATCTGCATCTTGGCGCGCACCGGCAGCATTTCGGTAAAGCCGAAGCCTGCCACATCCTGCCCCTCGATGCGCACTTCGCCCGCCGTGGGTTTGTAGATACGTGCGATGGTCTTGGCGACGGTGGACTTGCCGCAGCCGCTCTCGCCGACCAGCGCCATGATCTCTCCGCGCTTGATCTGCAGGCTGACACCGTTCACCGCATGCACAATCGGATTTTCCAGCCGCACGCCTTTGCCGTCCACCTTGAGCCGATCAAGGAAACCGCCACCGATGGAAAAATGCATTTGCAAATCGCGCACGTCGAGCATGGGGGTATCCGTCATGGTCGCTCACCGGCTTTCAAAGGAAAGTGACACGCCGCCAACAACCCATCATGTTGCGGTGTCAGAACGGGTTCATCCTTGGCGCAAAGCGCCTGCGCGCGGGGGCAGCGGTCGCGAAAGTTGCATCCCGTTGGCAGATTGCGGATGTCCGGCACCGAGCCGGGAATCTGACTCAAACGGTCCAGCCTTTCGGTGGTGTCGGGAATGCTGTCGATCAAGCCGCGCGTGTAGGGATGGGCAGGATTTTCGATAAGGTCACGGGTGCGCCCGCGCTCCACCACATTCCCGCAATACAGCACCGTGATATGGTCTGCCATTTCGGACACGACTGCCAGATCGTGCGTGATCAGGATCATCGACGCGCCCTTATCGGCGATCTGCGTACGCATCAGCTTGAGGATCTGGCTCTGGATCGTGACATCAAGCGCCGTGGTAGGTTCATCCGCAATAATCAGCTTTGGACTGGCGAGCATGGCAATCGCAATGACGACGCGCTGACGCATACCGCCGGAAAACTGGTGCGGATAGGCCTTGAGCCGCTCTGCGGCGCGACTGATGCCGACGCTTTCGAGCATGTCCACGCACGCCTTGTGCCGCGCATCCGTGCCCAGATCACTGTGCAGACGCAGCACCTCATCCATCTGTTGGCCAACGGTATGCAGCGGATTGAGCGATGTCATCGGGTCCTGAAACACCATCGAAATCTCGCGCCCGCGCACGGTGCGCAACCGCTCCTCGCCCGCCTCGACCAGGTCCTGCCCTTCCAACAGGATCTTCCCACCCTCGATCTTGCCGGGGCTGTCGATCAGACCAAGGATGGAGAAGCCGACGACCGACTTTCCGCCGCCGCTTTCGCCGACAAGGCCCATTACCTCGCCATAACCAACCTCAAAACTCACCCCGTTGACCGCGCGCACCGTTCCCGCAAACGTGTGGAAATAGGTGCGCAGATCGCGCACATCCAAAAGTGGGGATAGGGCGGCTGCGTCCCTCATTTCAGCCTCGGGTTCAGTTCGTCCCGCAGGAAATCGCCAAAAAGATTGATGCCAAACACCAGCATCATGATGGCGACGCCGGGAAACACCGAGGTCCACCACAACCCACTGAACAGAACGTCAAAACCGTTCTTGATAAGCAAGCCCAAAGACGGCTGCGTGATCGGTACTCCAACACCCAGAAAACTCAGCGAGGCTTCGATCAACACGAAGGTCCCCACCTGAATGGTCGCGATCACGATCAGCGGCGTCAGCACATTGGGCAGCACGTGTTTGCGGATGATCTTGTGGTTAGGCAGCCCGGCAACCCGCGCGGCCTGCACGTATTCCTTTTCAATCTCCGACAAGGTCGAACCGCGCACGGTACGCGCATAAACGACCCAGCCCACCGCCGTCAGCGCGATCAGCACCTTGTCCACGCCGGTCCCCACCGCAGACATCAGAAACAGCGCGATCAGGATGGATGGAAACGACAGTTGGATATCCGCGATCCGCATGATCACACTGTCTGCGATCCCGCCGTAAAAACCCGCGATCAGTCCCAGCAACGTGCCGATCACGCAGGATGCGATCATCGCAACCAGCCCGATAAACACCGAAATCCGCGCGCCATAAAGGATCGACGCCCACACATCTCTTCCCTGCCCGTCCGTGCCCAGCCAATAGCGCGGATCGCCGCCTTCCAGCCAGACGGGCGGCTTGTAGCTGTCCATCAGATCAAGCGACGCAATGTCATAGGGGTTCTGCGCCACCAGAAACGGCCCCGCCAGTACAGCAAAGGCAAACAGCGCCATCAGCGCACTGCCGATGATCGCCGAACTGCTGCGAGTGTAGTTGTGAAAGAACTCGGATTGAAGAAATGTTGTCATTTCCGGCCCTTCATTTCAACGTGATGCGTGGGTCGATCAGCGTGTAGACGATATCGACGAGGAAATTGATCACCACAAAGATCAGTGCCACCAGCATCAGGTAGACGACAATCACGGGTCGGTCGGCGCGGTAGATACTGTCGATCAGCAGCTTGCCCATGCCGGGCCAGGAAAAGATCGTCTCGGTGATGGTGGCAAAGGCAATCAGATCCCCCAGTTGCAGACCAAAGATGGTGACCACCGGGATAAGCGCATTCTTCAGCCCGTGTTTATAGAGTACATCACCCCGCGTAGCCCCCTTGGCGCGGGCAAATTTCATGTAGTCCTGCCGTGCGACCTCCATCATGCCCGCGCGGGTCATGCGCAACAGGATCGCCATCGTGCCTAGCGAAAGGGTGACGGCGGGCAGCACGATATGGTGCCACCCGTCCCAGGTCAGCAGACTGATACGCAAGCCGAGGATCTCTGCGGTATCGCCTCTGCCCGAAGACGGAAAGATGCCCCAATTCACCGCAAAGAGATAGATCAGCACCATCCCCACCCAGAAGCCCGGCAATGAAATGCCCAGCAGCGAGCTTGACATGATGATCCGGCTCAAACGGCCATTGGGGTTGGCCCCCGCGTAAACCCCCAGCGGAATTGCAACGACGACGGCCAGCACCATGGCCACCAGAACCATCTCGACCGTCGCGGGCATGCGTTCAAGGATCAGCGTCATCGCAGGCTGGCGAAACACATAGGAGCGACCGAAATCGCCCTGCAACAGGCTTGTGATGAATTTCCAGTATTGCACCATCAGCGACTGATCGAGACCCAGAAGCCGCCGCGCCTGCGCAATCTCGGCGTCTGTCGCGTCGATGGGCACCACCATGAAAACAGGATCGCCCGTAAAGCTCATCATCAGGAACACGATGACCGACACGACCCACAACACCAGCAGCATCTGGATCAGGCGTTTAAGCAGATATCCTAACATGCCTGGGGATCAGTCTTTCGCGAGTGGCAGAAAAATCCCGGCTGAGCAAGTCAGCCGGGGCAAGCAGTTTACTCGACATCCATGTCGTAGGCCCAGATGAACTTGTCCACACGGGGCTCAAGCGTCACACCCTTGCGCGCGGCATAGATATCTTGCTCGTAGTGGACCGGGATCATCGGCACATCGGCCAACAGGATCTTGGTCGCTTCCTGAAGATATCCGTCACGCTCCTCGATGCTTGGCGTCGCATCGGCCTGATCGACCAGCGCGTCGACATCGGGGTTGGAATAGGATCCGCGGTTCACCTGACCGTAGCCTTCCTTCTTGTCGCGGGTGTAGAACAACGCGCCATACATCGATCCGGCATCGCCCGCAGGCACGTCCCAGCCGCTCATGATAAAGCTGGAGTTCTCTGTCGGGACGCGGATATAGCCCCAGAAATTCGACTTGGGCATGATGTTCAGCTCAAGCGTGACACCGATCTTGGCCAGCATCGATGCCAGTGCCTGCGCGATCTGCGCATCGTTGACATAGCGGTTGTTGGTGGCATCCAGCGTCATGGTGAACCCATCGGGGTGTCCGGCCTCAGCCAGCAATGCTTTGGCCTTCTCGATGTCCAGCGGATACATCTCGCGAAAGTTCATGCCCTCGACATAGCCGATGTGCGAAGACGGAACGTATTGCGTGCTGGGCGTTGCCAGACCGTTCATGACAATCTTGTTGATCGCATCGACGTCAATCGCATGGGCGATCGCCTGACGCACACGAACATCCGTCATCGGATTCTCACCTTCGATGGTCGGCGATTGCGCGCGCGTGTCCATCGCCAGTACCACATTCAGCAGGCTGGGCCGGGTCAGCACGTTGAAGTCGCCCTCGCCTTTCACCCGGTCCACATCGCGCACGGCGAGGTCCTGAATGACGTCGACTTCACCGGTCAGCAGCGCTGCGGTGCGCGTCGCCGGATTCGTGATCGGGCGGAAAGTGACGTTCTTGATCACCGGCGCACCCGCCCAATAGCCGTCAAACGCCGCGAGCGTCAGCTTCTCTTCCTTGATCCACTCGACCAGCTTGTAAGGTCCCGTGCCCATGGGCTTCAGGTCCATCTGTTCGTCACCTGTTTCGGTGGTGTACTCTTCGTCCAGGATCAATAGTTCCGCCAGATCGTTGGGCAGCACGGCGTAGGGTTTCGGCGTCTTGATCTCTACCGTGGTGTCATCAATCGCCGTGATCTCGGCGATGTTCGCCACCAGATCGGGCCGGATCGACTCGCGCGCCTTGTTCACGGTGAAGACGACATCGTCAGCGGTGAAGGCGTTGCCGTTGTGAAACGTCACCCCTTCACGCAACTTGAAACGCCAGGTCACCTCGTCCACATTCTCCCAGCTTTCTGCTAGCCCCGGACCGAACGACAGATCGGCACTGCGTTTCACCAGAGGATCATAGAGGTGGTAGTACATGATGTTGGAAGACAGCTCCTCACCCGCTAGCGGATAAAGGTGGCTGGGATCAGATGTCAGTCCGATGGTCACGGATTTCTCCTGCGCGAAGGCCGCAGTGGCAGACATGATCGCCACGCCAATTGCCCCCGCACGCAGCGCGGATTGAGACGGGTATTTCATTGCAAACTCCCTTGTTGCTTTTCCTGTGATCCGGACGTTTGCCGCCCGTCGTCCAATATGTTTGTGATCAATGCCCCGGCTTCGCGGTCTGCACTTCGATCTGGTAACCTTCGGGGTCGTTCATAACAAAAGCGCGGATACCCAGTTCCACGCTGTCGAACATCTCGCTCAGCCCATCAACCTTATTGGCTTCGGCCCAAGCATACCACGCGTCTACATCCGGCACGCGCAGACAGACCTGAACGGTTTTTTCCTCGCGCCAGTTCTTCATGCCGCGCGTTTCGTCCACCAGACCCACATGCGCCTGGCCGTCGATGCGATAAATTTTCGACCAGCCCTGATCGATTGCAAGTTCAAACCCAAGAACGTCTTCGTAGAACCGCATCGCGGTGGGCAGATCACGGTAATACTGGAACGTGATGACCAGTACGATCCCTCCGTCTGGCCGATGTATGTCCGTCGCACTCATCTTCCCGCCCCAGTCCGCACCGTTCAGTATGCAGATGGTATACACACTGCATGCCAAGTCAACTGACACCTTGAAATTGTCATCGTGATCCGCTTGGACGCAGGTTAAAACGGATGGTAGATATGCGAGATGATGGCATCGCGTACGTTTGCCAGATGCAGTTTCATCGCTGCCCCCGCTGCGTCCGGGGATTGTGCTGTTATCGCGTCGATTATGGCTATGTGTTCATGGCAGCCCGGTATCAGCCGGTCCGGGATTGACCCCTGATCGAACATCCCGGTTTTAACCTTAAGCCCTTCAACCAGTTGGATAAGAAGCTTTGATCCCGCCAACCGCGCAATCTCGAGATGCAGTCGCGAATCCAGCGCGGAATGAACCTGCGCGTCCGGGCGCGGCCCTTCCAGAAACCCGACAAATTCCGCCCGGCAGGTCAGCAAAGCCTCGGTCGGCTTACCCGCAAGTGCCGCTTTTTTAGCCGTTTCACATTCCAGAAGGCTGCGGACGTGCAAAATCTCCATGATGTCGCTCAGCGAGACACTGTTGACGACGGGCGCGCCACTTTCCGATCTGATGGCAAGGCCCTCGCTGATCAACTGCCCAATCGCTTCACGCACCGGCGTGCGCGACACTCCCAGCCTGTCGGCAAACTTTTTCTCGCGCAGCAGCGTGCCCGGCTCAAGCGTTCCGTCGAGGATCATCGCCTTGATCCGCTCGAACGCGGAGTCACCCAGCGTTTGTGAAACTTCGGGCATGTATGTCCTTCTTGATATCGCAGCGTCGCGACAAGCAGATTGCAAATGGTATACACTTGGTATTTCAATATTCAAAACACAGCTTTGGGATCGCTATGAAAAATTCACAAATGGATATAGTAATCCGCGGCGGAACCGCTGTGACGGCCGCCGGAACAATGGTTGCGGATATCGGAATCCGTGACGGCAAGATCGCGGCCATTGCACCCAAACTCGAGGCCATGGGTGCACAAGACATCGACGCCACGGACCATCTGGTGTTGCCAGGCGGCGTCGACACCCATTGCCATATCGAACAAATTTCGGGTGCGGGTCTAATGAATGCCGACACGTTTGAAACAGCTACCCGATCCGCTGCATTCGGCGGCACCACGACTGTCGTTTCCTTCGCCGCCCAGCATCCGGGCCAGCGCATCCGCGAGGTGGTTGAGGATTATGCTGTCCTCGCTCGCAAAGGCGCCCTGATTGACCACGCTTTCCACATGATCGTGGCGGATACCGGCGACGGTAATCTGACAGATGACATTCCTGCGATGATCGCGCAGGGGCATCGGTCAATCAAGATTTTCACCACCTATGACAAAGTCCGGCAAGACGACAAATCCATCCTCGATCTGCTGGATGTGGCCAAAAGCGATGGCGCATTGGTCTGCTTCCACGCAGAAAACGATGGGCTGATCCGCAACATGACGGAAAAACTGCTGGCCGCCGGGCATACCGCACCGAAACATCACGCCACGTCTCACCCGCGCGAGGCAGAAGTGGAGGCAATCGACCGCGTGTGCCGGTTTGCCGCCTTTGCCGACACGCAGATCATGATCTTTCACGTCTCGACCCGCGAAGGCGTCGAGATCATCCGCAACGCACGCGCACGCGGCGTTCAAGTGCAGGCGGAAACCTGTCCTCACTACCTTTTCATGACGGTCGACATTCTAGAGCGTGAACACCCTGCACGGTTCATGTGCTCCCCCCCGCAACGCACGGTCGATGACCAGGAGGCGTTGTGGGATGCGATTGCAGATGGAACAATCCAGTGCGTCACCTCGGATCACGCGCCCTATCGGATGGACGACAGCGGCAAATTCGCCAACGGCAGGGGCGCCCCCTTCAACAAGATCGCCAACGGCATGCCCGGCTTAGAAACCCGCCTGCCACTGATGTTTAACGCAATGGTAAGCTGCGGGCGCGGGGGAGTAGACGCTTTCGTGCAACTGACCTCAAAAACTCCAGCAGAGATCTTCGGACTAAGGAACAAGGGGCAGATTGCCGAAGGCTTCGATGCGGACATAACGGTTTGGGACCCAAACGCGACCTACAAATACGGAGCAAATGACCTGAAAGATAACGTCGGGTACAATCCCTATGAGGGAACCACAGTAAAAGGTCTGCCCACAGCTGTGTTGTCGCGCGGCCGACTTCTCGTGCAGAACCGTAGGCTGACGGAGTTGTCTGGTGGAGGTCGGTGGCAATGCATGCACTAGCCATGGAGTATTAATGTGAAAGCCGACCCTGTTGACGGTTTGGACGAAGCCGTTTGGGTCGCAATTGTGCGATTCATACTCTGATCTGATGATCGAGGCTGGAGATAAGAAATAGTTAGTTGGCCGGCAGGTTCAAAAGACAGTTTGCCATCGCTACTTGCAGGGTGCGTCCGATTTCTTCGACTTGAGAAACCACGACGGGAATGGGCAAATCATGGTGGTTATGCAGCCAATTTGCCTACGCCTAGCCTCCCGTCAAGAACAGCGGCTCGTGTTACCGCAACTCGATGTGCGCCCTGCGGTGACCATCTCATTCGGCGGCGCTTTCCCATGCGGGTGTTGCCAGTATCATCGACGCAGCCTTCTGCCCGGGACGATGAAACAGCGAGGCCGTTTCGGTATCGACGGCCATAATCGGAAGCGCTTCGAAGTTGTTGGAAAGGTAGGAATAGAGATCCCGACAGCGGGCTTTCACGCGTCTGGCCGCTTCCCTTGATTCTCGGGTTTCGGCACGCAATCGATTTGGAGAACTTTTAAGATTGTCGCGGCGGTCATTACTCTCCCGTGCCAAAGGTGCCAACGCAGTGTTTTGGCAGCGCGTTCAAATAGTAGTCGTAACCCTGAAAAGCCCTTCGATTGAAGAAGTCCTTGCACCGCATTTTCGATGTGTTTGACCCGCATCTAAATGTGCCATCAGTCCAGTATGTGAGTGACGGGACCTCGAACTGCACGCCGCACTAGATTTGGCAAGGCTGGCTCGCCGTCTGAAATCACGGTAACCATGCTTTGGCCATCCCAACCTTGTGCAATTAGGTCATTTCGGAGCTGTCTGGCAGGGGAGGCGGCGGCTTGTTGCACGAGGCCGAAACGTCGGCTCATGTTGGGGCTTTCAACCTTGCCGACTACAACATAGAGGTGCCATTTCTGGTATTCAGGCCGACATCGTATGTGCGCACCATCCAAGAAAACGGTCAGTGGGGATAATGTCGCGTCTGTATCCGGGTCTGCTTGGCTTGCGTCATCGTGGCTGAGTTCCTCGGCGATGCGCCCCAAGCGATTTCGAACGGTCGTGTTCGACTGTGCAGAACAGGGCAAGAATATTTCGATCAGCCGGGCGGCTTCTCGAAACGAGTGCCGCGACCACAATTCAGTCTGCAGGTGCTGAAGTTCTGGCGTCGCACGGTAATGGAAAGTCTTGAAATTGGTGACTGCAGCCCAGGGCTTGCGATCCCTGACGATTGGCAAGAGCAGTTTCGAATCCTCGGCGACTTCACTTTAATCTGACCGTAGAGCGTATCCAAAATGCGGCACCGATCGTCATGGATCGAACGTCTTTTTCCGCAGTCGTCGCATTTCCGGCGAGCTTCGAAAGCTTCATCGATCTAATCTCGCAGAATCGTTTCCTGTAGCCGCCTAAGCAACTGCTTTGCCTCGTCGAGGAGCAAGCCAAGGCTCTCGGGTCCCAACTCGTCAGGCGCACGTCGGAGCCGGCCGATATTGAACCTACGCGTTTTGCCATCGTCAAATGTTGTCTCAACAATAATTCTTACATCCATGGTAGGTCCCACCTTGTTCTGAAACACTTACCCTACCACCTCGACCACCAGGTTTTGCCCACTTCCCCGTTCTTTCAGACCGGCCCGCCCGTGAACAAATACTCCAAAAAAGTCCATCAAACTTGGCAGGGATTAGTGTCATCACCCCATAGCGCCTGCGTCTGCCTGCTAAGTTGTTCGTAGCTTCAAGGATTTGCAGCGTTGCTGATTCAGGCATTCGGTTGGGGATAGATGACCACTGCGAAATCCAGTGGTGAATGCCCACCAACAATTTAGACAGACTGGCGATGAGGAGTGATCATACCCTTCATCCGGTATGGTTTCCGGCCCGTCTTTTCAAAGGACGACACGATGAAACCAACTATGAAAACACTGCTTGGCACGGTGGCGTTCAGCGCCTTCGCCGCTGGCTGCGCGTTCGCACAGACAACATAAGCAGAACGATCACGCCCGCCAGAGTGCCGAAACTTTCATTGTAAGAGCCAAAGTTACTGACGTAAAAGGCGAACCCTGCGGACGCCACAATCCAGACGAGGCAACCCATGATCGCACCCACTGAAGCCCACTTCCATTCAGGAGCGTCACGACCAGTCAAATAACCGTTCGAGAACCGAATGCAGACCTTGGATTTGGGGCCCAGGTGGCGGGTCAGCGGGACTAAGTGTGCTTTCGCTGCGACTGCGCCAACGTCAGCTTTTAAGAAGAGGCGGTGCCAAAAACGGTCCTTTCTGCCGGTGACAGAAACGGTTGAGTTTTGGCATATCTGCCGTCGTGCAGCTTTGATCTGACGGTTCTGTCAGCACCCCGACCTAGCCTTAGTGTTGTTCGGAAAGGCTGCTTCCCAAGCATATGAGACGCTGCATCAGTCTCAGCGCGGCCGCTTTCATGGCTACGCCGTCGTAGACCTATTTCTCCACACTAGCTCCATTCGATCTTGAGCCTTTCCGCCCGATGATCTTTGTTTGGCAAGCCTCAAGATTGATCACAGCACCCTCCCGCCACGGATGCCCCTCTGGAAGCGATTGAAGTACGCGCACGGCTTCTTGGTAGAGCGGCTCGGCCTCCTCATAGCGCCCCTGGTCATCGAGGTTTGAGGCCACGTTGCTGTAGCTCACGCCCGTGTAGGGATGGTCATCGCCGAGTGCGGCACGCCTGATCTCCAGGCCCTTTCGGAAGAGCGGCTCGGCCTCCTCGTAGCGCCTCCGGGCGTTGAGGTTGGAGGCCACGTTGTTGTAGCTTGTGCCGGTGTCGGGGTGGTCCTCGCCGAGCGCGGCACGCCTGATCTCCAGGCCCTTTTGGTAGAGCGGCTCGGCCTCCTCATAGCGCCCCTGGTCATCAAGGTTTGAGGCCACGTTGTTGTAGCTCGCGCCCGTGTCGGGGTGATCCTCCCCGAGCGCGGCACGCGCATGTTCGAAAGCCTCACGCCAAATATGTTCGAGGAACCGGGAGCGTTGCGCCTCCTCTAATTTCTTTCCGGTCTCCTCGAGCCATTCAACGTAGCCATCGATACCCTTCTGCCGCCGCAACCTTGCTGCTTCGGCGAAGCAGGCAACTGTTTTGTCCGTGACGTCGGCCGCGCGCCCAGGGAGGGCGCGCTCTGCGTAGTGGTCGAGAAGCGCCTCGCGACTCTCCATGACGAATTCGTCACCCGTCGACTGGACAATCGCATCAGCAATGGCCCTGTGCGGGGCGGCCCATCCGTCTTCGTCGATGCTCATGATGGACAGATCGGTCACCTGCTCGAAGGCGGAGAAGGCGAGGGGGATGTTGTACATCGTGACGACGTGCGCGAAGGCGGGCCGATCGAACCTCTGCGCGACCGACAGGCGCGACACGACCTCCTGTATCGGCGCGTCGTAATCACGGAGTAGTCTCTGCACAAGCTGCAGGCGGCGCGGCTCGAAGCCCGTTGCCTCGACATGAAAGTCTTTTGGCACCGCGGCATCGCCGAGATTGCGCCAGTGCTCGACCTGAAGATCGAGCATGAGAGGGTAGATCGGGTCGCCGGCGTTCTGCGTTTCGCGAGCGCCCTCGATGATCGCGGCCCTGATCGTCTCACCTTCAATGGGTACCTTGCGGAGCCAGGCGTCGGCATCACCGTCCGCTAATCCACCGAGGAGATGCTGGTTACCGACGAGATCGTCGCGCCAATCCGCATCCTCTTCCCATGGCAGTCTCTCTCGAGAGAAGAAGGTCGCCAGCAATCCGTTGGTTTCGGCGACGAGTGTCCGCATGGAGGCATCAAACGGGTTCTCGCGCCACCGCGCGCCGGTTCCGGCCCCCTCCATGACGCTTTCGTACTCGTCCACGAAAAGCACGAACCGCTCGTCGGGATAGTCCGCGATATGCCGGTTGAGGTCTTGGGCCAGCATCCACGGCATCAACGCGGACATCTCGTAGTTGGCGATCATCTGACCGTCGCGATAGAGCGCCTGAAGCTGCGCGTGCGTTTGTTTGATCCATGCGGCCTTGCCCCGGTCGATCGCCCAGCCGGACCCGCGCTTGAGAAGGTAACCCAGGACCGGCACCGTCCCAGCGGTCTCTTCAATGAACTCCCGCGTCAGGGTGATGACTTCCGGCAGGGCATCGGTTACCGCCTCTCCTGTGCGATGCAGCCATGGGCTTTCGAAGGTCGGCATCGGCTCCTCACCGCGCGTCTTCTCCCACATGACCGCAAAGGCGAGGTCGAACGCGCGAAACGCGACCCCAGACCGGGCGAAAGCATTACGCACCCAGACCATAAGACGATCGGGATCTGTCTTCGGTCGGCCGTGAAGATCGAGCATCGCGCGGCGCAAATGCGCGAAGCTAGGATCTGCCTCCTTGGACGACATCCGGAAGAGTTCGCGCGCAAGCGCCGTCTTCCCCTGCCCGCCAACCCCGTACCAGGTCCGAATGATGGCGCTATCCTCAGGGATCGCGAAGACGGCGCGCTCAAATGTTCTTTTGGGCTCCTCCCGATCGACGAAAATCGTGCTCGCTGAGGTGCTCATGATGCGGCGGCGTGGTGGCACGGAGCCCTCCGAAATGGTCGATAGTGGCACTCTCTCACAAGATTCCACTTTACGGAAGGCGGGTCGCGTCGACGAAAATTCGGATTGAGTTGGATCGAGTAAGCTGTGCTTACCTCCCTTGGCACAAACCCTCTGTCAGAACCGATGCGTCAGAAACGGTCGTTTCTGCCGATGACAAAAACGTATGAGTTTGGCACTTTGGCATCACTAGCAGCTTCAATCCACGACTCTGTAGGCGACGCCCCCGAACTCACTTCGCCGAGTGTGGACAGCAACCACAGCGTTTGTTTCGAGGTCTATAATCGGACTTCCAGAGGTTCCCGCGCCGGTGTCACACAGGTGATAGAAAAGGTCGTTCTCCCACTTGAGAACTTTGCAGTCAGGCGCACCCCAAACAGCCCTTTGTTCACTACCAAATCGGAAGTAGATTACACCTAATCTAGCTCCTTCTGCGCCAGTGCTCGGGTCAGTAGCGAGAGGCTGAAACGCATCTCCGACGGGCTGCTCAAGAGTTAGAACGGCATACCCACCTCTGCCATCGCCCCGGTAGATTGTTGCAGGTGTATTTGACACTTCATAAGTCTCAAATTCGCCGCCTGAGATGGTGGCGTCAAAACCATCAGGAAAGAGCTCGAACCGCATGCGTTGGTACTCTTGGTCAACGCAATGCCGTGCGGTTGCTATCTGGTCCTTTGAAACAAGAAATGCAGTACACATACTGACGGCTTGGTTTGCATTCATGATTTTGAGACGACCTACGGATCGAGCGAGCTGACGGGCCGGATGGTCGATATCAAAACCTGATACGAGACCAGAATCATCGAAGCCGACGATTCCTCCCAAATTCTGGGGTGATGGAGTTAATTGAGGAATGATCGTTGCATCTGGCCGTTCTATTTGCTGCTCTGCCATCTCTCTTAGTTCGTCTTCGTTCAGTGTGCTGAGAACTCCGGCTCGAACAAGAAAAAGCAATACTGCAGCTCGTTCAGCATTGGACTTTTCTGCGTTCGTTAGCTCTGAACGGACGATTTCATATTGGAACTCGCGTTCTTTGGCTTCAGCTTCCAGCCTGGCGAGATTTTCACTCGCTGCGAGCTCTAGCTCCTGTTTTAGACGAGCTTCGCTTTGCTCTAACTCGGTTCGCACTTGTTCCAAGGTAATTGTGTTAACTGTTTCGTCTTTGGCGGTAAGGCGTTCAAATACAAAAGTCGCTGTCAGGGTTAAGAGGCCCGCTATCGCTGCGACTACCGGGGTATTCCAAAGAAACTTGGTTCGTTCTGCCGCGAGCCGTTTTGCTTCAAGTGCCCTTTGGGCTTCTCGGTCGCCCGCTCCAACTATCTGCTCGGCGATCTTCGCACGGATGCTCTCAGGAATATCTGCGTTGGACAGAATGCCAATATCATCTGGGTTCAATGTATCTCCCCCGCACTGAAAAGCAGTGACTACTTCGCTAACCTACGGTGTACGCGGTCGAAGAACAACTTTCGGGAGAAGGTGACAAAAACCGAAGGTCAAAACTCCCCAGCCAAAAACGGTCGTTATCGCCCATGTCATAAACGTATGAGTTTTGGCACATACCGCGGTGCGGGGAAGGTCCGGAGAGAGGCCGCTTTGCCGGGTTCTATACAATAAAGACTGAACATGAGCAAACCACATCGTGAGCGTAGGCTAGCTTCTGTAAAAGTTTACGATTAGCCTTCGAAGCTACTAAAATCTTATGTGAATGATAGACTTATGTCTTACATAAAGCGCTTTCTTGACTACTGGGCACACAAGACGACACAACTTATGCTCATCATTTCAGTGGTGGTAGCGTCCGCAGGACTGGGTTCTGTTCTTGCCCAAAGAGAGGCTCAGAACAAGTATCAAGCTTTCTTAAGCATATGCGATGGAACGGCTGATCCCCCTTCGTGTAAGTGTTCTGCTTATGCTAGTTATGAAGCGTCGAAACCTAACGGGATTGAGAATTTCTTTAATGTTCCAGCTTTTGAGTACGTGTTTGATATCAATCTATCCGAAAGTAGCGGTAAAGGAATTGAAGTTGTACGGCACTTACGAACTTGTAAGGCGCTCGGCTTGTTCGACGATCGATTCTTTGTGATCGTGGGTCGAAACTAATACACGCAACCCTAGCGGCATTCGTGAAACAACTGAATTTGGTGAATTCAAAGCGGACTTTCGTAACACGTGGTTGAACGTCTGCTTCTTCCTGCAATCCGGACATAAACCCTCTGACACAACCTATGTGTCAAAAACGGTCGTTTTTGTCACTTTGGCCGACGGAGCTAGAACCGTTGAAAAATCTCGTGTCACAAACCCTTGGCAAAACTACGTTTGCTTTTGGCACGTTTTTGGCCAACGATCCAGGACCGGACCTTCGCCATCCTGCGGCAACTTGGGAAGTATGGGCTCTCTGCGGGCATCTGACGGTTCTTGACGGTTGACGGGTGCCAGCCCTTAGCAGCCATTCGTTCTTGACCCGATACCAGATGTGGCCGTTAACCGAATTCCCATAGCTTTTGAAGAATGTCTCTGACCACGGCTTGCGAGATATCTAGCGTCGGAAGTGCCAATAGGAAAATTCCGGCGACGCCCAAGCTTAGTGATACGAAGCGCGCCAAACGGAATGTATGCATCTCACCGGTCCACCATTCTCGCGAAAGGTAACTGATGTAGTCGCCATGCTTGTTGAACATGAAAGTTCGCACATCGAGCCGGTAACCTGAAACCAGCGGCTTCTTGTTCCTGAACTTGTCGTGCACTTTCCAGAACAAACGCAATCTCGGCTTCCAATGATCGGAAAACACTTGTTCTTCCATGCTGGCAAGCTCATGGACGCTATAGCGTTCACCGACACTAGCGGCAAACTCCATGTCTCCCTTGGCCAGGTCCAAAACCCAAGGACGAAAAATCCTGAAAATTAAATTGGATATCAGCAATAGTAGGCTACCGAAGAAAACTAGTCTCATCTTGTCTAAGCCGCTCAAGTAAAAAGGTGTTTTCGCATTCGGTTCGACACCAGCAATCATCCGAAATGAAGCTATTTCCGCAATTTGGTCGTTAAATAGGATGATGTAACCAATGATTGGCACCAATGCGACGACCCGCGTCAAGTCATTGTTGGCAACTCTTTCGACAGACTGCCATTGGGTGAACTTCCAATCCGAGTAAAACTTCATTGAATTGCGCTACTCCTATCAGAGCGTGGTCCATCAAGCACACTAGAGGCCGTTCCCCTATTCGTTCTGAGAACGGTACTTCATTGAAAACTTGACGGAAAGCTGCTGGAGCTGTCTATTTGAGACATTGTATGCAATTTCAAGTTGTAGGCATGTAGATGACTGAGAAGCTGCCAGTTTACCTGGCTCAAGGCGAAGCCGCGCGTTTGTTCCCCGTTCTCTCAACCACATCAAAGGAAGGTCGCACAACGTCCATTGTGCTGGCCTGCATGGTTCAGATTAAAGAGTTGGGAGCCGCGTTGCTCCAATCAGTAGGCCAGAAGCGCGGGAAACGGGCACAGTTACATGCGTTCACTGAGGTTGTGTTCAAGAACCAATCCAAGACAATCAAGGATCGGCCCGACGGCTTGATTGTCCTGAAGGTCGGCTCCCGCGAGTGGAAGGCTCTTGTGGAAACCAAAGTTGGGAACAACACCCTCGATGCTGAGCAAATTGAAAGATGCCGTGCTCTTGCCAAAGAGAACGGCGTCGATTGCGTCATCACGATATCCAATCAATTCGCGACTAAGCCGACCGCGCATCCTGTTGAGGAAGTCAGGAAGAGCAGATCCAAGATTCCCGTTTATCACTGGTCCTGGATGCATGTGGTCACGACTGCGGAGTGGCTGATCAGCAATGAGCAGGTCGAGGATAGCGGTTAGGTCGTAGACATGTGGGTTGAAGTTCGCTTTGCCGATTTGGTCTTGTTGCTTTGGGTACCGGAGATACTGGGCATCTGTGAGTGACTTCATATCGCGCAGCGCAGTGTCCTTGCAGCGGTGAGTGTCTCGGGTCAGTTCGAAGAGGAAGGCGCTCGATTGCGGTCCATGCCGGTCAATGTGCGCCATCCATTGCAGCTCTCGGTCCCTTGGGCAACTCCCGCATCACATGCTTGCCACGCTGTTTCAGGGTCCGCACCGACAAAATGCGTTCTTCGAGCTGGATGGCATCGCCGCGTAGTATCCGGGCCTCGGATAGCCGGACACCGGTATAGGCCAGGGTGAGAGCAAATGATCGCTGCCGGATCGGTGCCTTAAGCGCTGCGTCGATGAAGCGCGCCAACTCACTCGCATTGAGATAAATGCCGTTCGTTGCGCTGATTGTACAGGCGCATTTCGTTGATGGGTTGATTTGCCATAGGAACGAGGGACGCCCAACCCTCAACAATTTCGTTGCTACACTATTGGCAATTCTGGTTCAGTCAGTGCTTTATCGTTGAAAACCAATGCGTAACGGGCGGCGCGTCTCAATAATTGTTGCCTCAGACTGGCAAATTTGCGGCCTAAGACGTCGCTAACACATGAAGTGTACAGAATTGCCAATTTTGTATCAGCCCAAGCCTGGGGATAGGGCGGCCCAAAACATTGGGAGTACAGAGTGAAGGGACTACAAAAACTGATTATGGCGGCAGGAGCCGTGTATTGTTTGACTGCTCCGGCCAGCGCCTTGAAGGTGGGTCTGGGCGACGTGGTTGATATTGATAGCTGCACCAACGCAGATGCCTGCGTGCTGTCTGGAACACCCATTCGGGATTACTTCAATTTCGGTGACTTCGACCTGTTCTACGCAACGTTCAGGGGGACAGCTAGCGAAGTGCTCAATTGGAGTTTGACGCCGCTGGTCGATCTGGAGTTAACCCAATCGATTGGGCTTGATCCGATAGATGCCGATGCCGTGAATGGAACAATCAGTTTTCTGCTAACAGCTGGCACAACCACTATTCTGCCTTCGCAGTTTGGCACTGACGACCTCATCACGTTCAACCTGGCAAATCGGGGGGTTGATGCTGTCAGTGACGCCGGAAGCTACTTTGCCGAGAGTGGCTTCGCTTTCGATCCAGTCACCGGCTCATTCGGTGTACCTGAAACCGGCTCAGGCAGTGGATCGGGCGGCGTCAGCCCGGTGCCTTTACCTGCCTCCGCTTTACTCTTGTTCTCCAGTGTGTTTGCCTTGAGCGCGATACGCCGCAAGAAAGGATAATTTGAGTGAGATCTATATTACTACTACCGATTGTTTTGGGCTTAACCGCCTGTATGACCGACGTCCCGCAAGAAACACCCACGGGAAAGGCAACACCAGTCGCTGCTACAGCGACTAGCCAGACGCCGATTATTCTGGACAACGTTCGAGTGGTGAATTTTTGTCCGGGTGCTTCCGAACAAGTTGTCGCCTCGTTTACCTTAGCGCAGTGGCAGCGTGGCGTCTCGCTAGCGCAGATGCAGGCTATTTCGCCGGGTTGTCGTTCGAGTGAAGGGGGCGCTATGGTTCGGCAGAAAAACAAAATTCCAGTTCCGAGCAGTGTCGTCTTATTGACAGCCGACGGCAAGCGCCTGCAAGGAGTTGAAATCGTCAATGGCAGTGTCGGTTGGTATGGCCCGTAGTGAAGGCATCGAACTTCATTTCTTGAACGTCGATGCCAAAGGAAAACCGCCCCGTTGAAGCGGGCGGTTTTCGATATGGGCTAACCCATAGCGGCGGCTAACTGATCAGGTGGGCCGAAGATCACTGCTTCAGCCAACGCGACTGCTTCAAACACGATCATGTTTCGTGGCTCGAAGTCGAAGATGCGACGCTTTTTCTCGGGCAGGTAGCCCTCGGGCCTTTTCCACTAGATATAATGATCTGATTTCGAATTACCCCTGAAACTGATAATGTACTCCATCGGCGTGGCCCTGCTCAGCAGCCCACAGAGCATCTGCGCTGGGACTTCCTCCATATTTTGCTTTCTTCCAGGCCCGCATTGAAAGTTTTAACGAGGCTTCCGGCCACCCGTAGGCCGAAAAGAATACGCCCATAAAGTAGTAATTCAAATCCGACCCGGTCAAAGTACGCCCTCTGAACGAGAACAGCTTTTGATTATTTTCAAGATCATGAAACTTGCTATCAAATGACCCCACTAGTTCGCTGACATCTGTCAACAATACGAGCCAATCTCTCAACTGGTAGTCCGTGTTTGCTTGCACAAAAACTCGCTGCAAAAGGCGTCTCGCTTCAGCACGAATTTCTTCTTCAGTGACGGGTGTTACGACCGGCAATCGTGGGGTGTCCCGGTAACTCACAACCCCATGCCCCGGCCCACCGCCAGCCAAAGACATGGTAGGCGCAAGCAAAAGCATTGTTAGAATAACATTCCAAATATGCTGTCTCATTGTTGCCTCCGCAACCCAGCTAGGTCATTCGTCACCGGTACGACAGATCTGAGTACGCGCCTTCCGTTTACTTCCGCTTCCAAAACAAAAGTGCCTTTGAAAACGCTGAACAGCTCGTTCACTATCAACAAAGGCTCTATCGGCGTACTATCCAGTACAACATACTGAAAACGCTCGGTGAATGGCTTATCAGTGGGTTCCGAACCAATTGAATCAGCTGCGCGAGAATAGGTGTAACTTGTCACTATCCGCGCACCGACCGGAATGTCACTATACAAGACAAATACAACTGATTGAGGACCGTTTTTTGCCTTTAACGACTGCGCTTGCTTTCGCTGACCTGCAACGCGTTTTTCGACGCCCTCACGGTTCAGCCTTCCTAAAGCGGATGCCTCTGCCGAAGGTGTGGAATTAGACACGTAGACAAAATTTGACCGATCTACGACTGACGAGCCTGTTGGATGGGTAGAAGTGGTCGATTGCGTCGTGGTTTGGCAACCAAGTAGCGCCATCTCACACATAGCGAACACTAAGACTTTCGCTCTGCTCATCGAGAGTTGCATCTCAGAAAACGCAATCACGCGCCGGTGACAACGTCACAGCGATCATAGTCTGCACAGAGTATTTCCTCGACCACAGCTTTCTCCCCTTGCGGCGTTGGCAAACCGCCAAACGCTTGCGACTTTCTCATTCTCTGTACAAGGCTCTGTTCAGGAATCGCGTCAAACGCAGCGACATAATCTCCAGACTGATACAATGCGATCACGGTATCAACACTGGAGCCTCCTTCAGAGCGTTCCAACCCCAGCTCGTCTATTGCTTCTGCTCTGGAAATACCGTCCGGTGAACCGCAAGCAGCCAGAAACAACATTAATGGCGCGACAAATAGCTTTCTCATAAATCCCTCCGACTATACGTCGAAGCTAGTGCGCTTCTGCTGATCGAGTCAATCAAACCAGTGTTTTCGGCGTAGTATCTGACTCTAAATCGATTTCGCTTGGTTAAGCCATCCAAAGAAGAGCGACTAAAAAGAGACTAAAAACCGAAAAAGGCTTAGCGATCTCTCGCTAAGCCTTTGAAATTTTTGGCGGACCGAGGAGGAACAGCGGTTTCGTTGTTTTCATTGGGTTTTTGCCGATCCTGAACAAAAAGTCCCCCCATTGAATATCAATGGCTTAGAAGGTGCGCTGTTCAGGACCTCGCAGTCGATCATTGCTAGTCGTTTGGTGCCTATCCCTCTGGCGGGGGTGGTGTGATGTTTAGACCACCCCCGGAACCCGTGGCTAATCCAAACAATGACTGGGCTGATCTGTACGCGAAATGGTTTGAGGACCGCTCACCAGAGTATCGCGAATGGGAAAGGATGCAGGCCCGTGCGCTGGCACTGGAAGAGGCTTTGCGGGATGCCGAGCCATTTGTCGAAATGGCGCACTCTCTATCCAGAGAGGGTGACGGGAGAAAGCACGTGTTTCGCCTATTGAAGCGTATCCGGGCCGCCCTCACACAAACCAAAGGAGAGACGTGATGCCGTCGATCTCCGAGACACAGTCCATGAAGCTTTACGTACCGGGCGAGTGGAGATGCGCGAAATGCGACTTCCGACTCACAAAGAATTTTCTATCCGCATCAACCGGCACTGTTCACGCCGATACCTCAACGCCAGAGAAGTGCCCGAACTGCGACGTTCCGATGTGGCGCGTGAGCTGGGAGGAAGACTGCCGCGATGCGTGGCATTTTCTAGAGCGTGAAATGGTTCGCACACGGCAGCTTGAAAAGCAACTGCACGACGAAGGCATTCAACCAGATCCACCTTATGAGGGGTACCGTTGATGACCCGCGCCCTTGACCCAGCACCGGCCATGAACGCGTCAGTCGGTAAGGTCCGGGTAGTACGCGCCGCACCTGTCATGAACGATATGGCTGGGCTTGTTGGCCTTCGGGCAATCTTTAGCAATCACGCCCAGAGCTTTTGGCAGCGCGGTGTCACGGCCTACAATCTCGACAAATCGCGCTTTGGGATACTGACCAGCTCGCCCGCACTTGTCACAGCGGATACGCACCGGATTGTGCGGATAGTCCCATGCGCGCATTTTCAGTCTCCCGATTTGGATCGTGAGAACATAAAAAGAACAAGCGCCACTTGTCCAGCGTCAGATTTCGGGCTGTTCCCGCATTCCCTCACCCTCGCCGATCAACTGCATGTGATCTGCGGGAATACCGCTCAAGAGGTCGAACGCGTCGTCAGGGGCACTGTTCAGCCAAGTGTCATAGGTTCCCGGAGCAAGGATCACCGGCATGCGGGTGTGATACTGCGCGGCGAAACTGTTGGGGCTGGCGGTCATAATGGAATAGACCATTGTGTCCACATCGGTTTCGCCCAGGCGTCCGACCTGGTGCTTCCAGATGCCAGCGAAGGCAAAGCCCTCGGCGTCTCTGACGTTCGCCCAATGATAAGTCGCGGGGTTTCGACCCGTCGCCTCCGCATAGGACGTGACCGGGACCAGACAGCGGCGGGTCTCGAAGCTGTCGCGCCACAGCGGCGCAGACCTCACCTTGTCGTCTCGCGTGTTGTTCCACGCCTGCGGCTTAAGCCACTTACCTGTTTTCTTCGACTTGTTTGGCGTGAGAAAGCCCCACGACGCGCGCACCAAAGAGCGGTCGCCATCGTCCATCAGGACAATCGGCGCTTCGTACTTCGGGAAAATCGCCGCGAGCGGCTCCATGTTGCCCAGATCAACCCGACCCGGCGCAACGTCAAAGAGGTTCCGCATCGCGTCGATGGGCATGGTGTTTGCGTAGAGATTGCACATGGTGGCCACCGTAGACCAAAAACCGGGCAGGAGAAAAGCTCACCAATCATCCGGCGTCGGTTCCGGTTCCACGGACAGTTCATACCCGTTGGCCTCCGCATAGGCGTGCACAGCCTCCCACTGGCGATCAAAGTTCACGTATTCCTCGCGCCTGATCTGCTGCCATGCCTCCAGCACCTCGCCCGGTATTTCTTCGGGCAGCGGCGGCGTGCAGCCGTGCTTGGTCGCAAAGAAAACGGTTTCCCGCCAATTAATCACCTCATCAGCCAGACGTTCGGCAGAGATGTCCCATTGGCTGCGAAGAAAGAACGGGAGGCGCGTGGGGAATTTCATACCCCCGACTGTAACCCGAAAACTGAATTCAGAGAAGGATCGAACAGATGCTGAATGAACTACGCAAATCGAACCAAGCCCGCCAGGACGCATGGCCCGGCGGAGAAGAAATCGATCTTGCCTTCCGGGGTTTGGAGCTTGGCGGAGAAGCAGGTGAACTGTTGAACAAGCTGAAAAAGCTGACCCGACTGGACCGGGGAATTCAGGGGCAGAAAGCCGAGGAGATAGCGGGGCAACGCGGTCATCTTCTTCGGGATATTGCGGAAGAGCTTGCGGATGTTGTGATTTGTGCTGACCTGATCGCAATGCATCTAGGCATTGATCTAGCCCCAGAGATCCCAGCCAAGTTTGACAAGACCTCCCGTAAGAACGGAATACCCGTCTATTTCGGCGAGCGTTCAACGCTTCACAACCTTGCTGCCGAAGCCATGCCAGACGACGAAAAACGCGGCCTCTACAGCAAGTTCAAAGTCGAGCGCACGGACGGCAGATCAGCCCCAGGGGAGAAGCACCACGACTGCGAATACTTCGTCTTGGACATGGACCACGACGAGCATGCCCGCGCCGCCATTGAAGCCTATGTGAAGTCTCTGGAGGACGCCGAGCAATATCCCGGTTTGGCCGCGGATCTCCGCTACCGCTACCTGTAACACCTAAGAGGATCGAACGGATGCCCGAACATCGCAGCGATGCCGAAAAAGAAATACGTGACGCTGTTGTCGCGCGGCTTCGAATGGCCCGGCCAAATGCCCGCATCATCCATGAGATCAACCTGCTTGATGGCCTTGTGCGTTGCGATGTCATGGCCGTTGACCGATCAGAAATAGTAACCGTCGAAATCAAATCTGAAAGGGACAAACTGGATCGGCTGGAGACACAACTGGATGCCATGCGCCGAACTTCTCACACCGCCATTGCCGCACTGCATCGGAAATTCATTCCACAGGATCAGATTGAAGCCCGCGCCACCATGCCCCGAATAGATTTCATGAAATACGATCAGATCGTCTGGTGGTATCCGGGCGCGCAGGATTTCGCAGAAGCTCACCACCCTGCGTTCTGCTGGAAAGAACCACCGATAGAGAATGGGATACAAAACCCACTTCCCCCCGAAGCAATGTCACTTCTTCATGCCGGAGAAATGGCGGCAATGTGCGCCAACCTTGGGATATCGACGCCCCGCAAGGCCAACATGAAGCAGATGGAAAGAGCTTTGCGCTGGAGCGCATCAGGTCGCGACATTTGCCTGCAGATTTGCGGCGCTTTGAGGGCAAGAACACGGGCCGCAGAAGCGGATGACCCGATCACAACTTTGGAAGCCACAGAATAGGATCGAAGCGATGGACCATTCGAAGCGAGTGCGTTACCAAAATACCTAAGTGACGTGACGCCAATTAGCGACAAAACTTGATGCAGATCATTTTAGAAACCTGTCCATCTAGTTAAATAGTCGGTTCGGGGACTGGCACTCTCCCGATCTGCCGCAACCTACCGCGTTGAAAAGGAATGTATTTTGGCAACTGCGCTAACACTAATAGCTACACAATTGGGCGCCGTCATCATATGTGCCGCAATGCTGTTCGTCAGCTTTCGCGTCTGGCGGGCAAAGGGCGTTGACAAACCAGCCACGTCGGGCGGTCAGCCCATTGGCGATGTCACCATGTCCGATGGCACATCCCGACGCGCGTATGTTGAACATTCTGGCTCAACTCTCCGGGTCATCTTTCGGGACGAACGTGACCAAACAGAGGCTTTCGTGGATATGTCCACAGAGACCGCCATGCAACTCGGCACAGCGCTCGTCGCCAATAGAAAGGAGCATGTTGCTTAAAACAAATAGGTAGGCCGGCCTGCTCGCAACAGTACCGGCCCCGCCACAACCAGTCTCCCAAACCAAGGAATGCAGATCGTGACAAAGAAACCAATAGCGCCGGAAGCCGCTGAAAACCAACCGAAAACTCGCGAAGTCGTTGGCGAGGACGAAACAAGGCCGATTCCCGCCGTCCATCAAAAGGCATTGGCTGAAAATGAGGCGCTCAAAAGAGAGGTTCTCAGACTCGTGCAGGATGAGACACCCCTGATGGCCGGGCCATTGCTTGTGGAACTGCTGGAGGACATCGGTGCGGCATTCGAAAAAGTGCAGGATGGCATAGCCAACATGCGATACGAACGCTAATTGGCCTCCAACCAGCCGATGTCGCTGGCGAAGGCGACAAGTGGCGTGCCGGTAAAGAAGGCCGCAAGATCATCTCTCGCACCGGCACCCGCGAGCCTCCGATGATCACCTGCAGCTGCGTTAATTCCTATTGAACCGGGTGCCAGACCGGCTTCCACAATAGGCGTGGTGTGGGCATAGGTCGCGTTCAACACAAAGCCTGCCTCGATCTGTCCAAGTGTCCGAGAATCGAACAACGTGGCCGTCGTGTGCGGCGCGTGAGTGGTCACATCATCTGGCGCATTAAGGTTCGGGATGTAGCGCACGTTATTCGCATCGACCAGATCCGGGAAATCATGCGTTGAGCTTTCCATTCGGATCATGAGCGGCGCAAATCCGACCTGGCTGGCCTCGCCATTCAGGACCCACATCGTGTTGTTGTAGACTGTGATTGGGGCAGTGATTGAGGCGGTTATGGCATCCGGCTTGTCATTGTCCGCCAGGACAAAGCCCAGGATGCGGCGCGTCGTGGGCGAGTCGTCCGGGATTTCATGCTTGAACCCGAGGTTGTTTCTGAGGGTCAGGCCCATGCCGTTCGTGCGTACAAAGCTGTCGGATGACCAATTCGCGATAAAGATGTTTCCGTCGAAGATATGGTTGCCGATCAGGGGCCGGGTGATCGAACCGCTGTTATTGATCAAGCCGTGAAGTCTCACGGGGGCCTGATTGCCGCCCTCAAACACGCACGAATGAATGTTGACGATATGCCCGTCTTCGTACTGACCGGTGATTTTCGTAGGGTTTTCCTCCAGCTTGAAGACCGGCTGCCCAGTGCCGCGCGTGTGGAACATTTCCGTGCCGCGCCCATGTGTCAATGCTATGCCGTTTACTCTCGCAAGGGCGCGCATTTGAGTGTCAACCGACGACGCCAGCGGGTTTTGTATAAAGCCGCATCCAGTGAATGAAAAACTGCTGTTCGGGTTCAGAAGGCTTTCCGTGATGATTGCGTATTGCCCACCAAAGTCGGTCAGGTGCACATTATCGTAGTGAAAGTTCTGCTGAATGCTCAACTCCGCCGTGCCGACACCGTGGCCAAAACTGCTGTTGCGGAATCCCTGAACCCGGCAGTTACTCACCATGGCATCCATGGGCGAGCCGTGGATGATGACCGCGCGCCCGACATTCGGATTGGCTACCCCGCCGATCTCCATGCTGGACGGATCGAAGCCACCCTGAAAGTCGAGATTGAACAACCGCAGGTCCGTGCGCTCCGCAGGGGCCGGGTTGTAGGTGTTGGTGATGTTAAACACCCGGTTCTGGTTCTGGTCCAACTGGTTGTTGATGACCGGGCGCGCGCCCGACCCATAGTCGCCAAAGAACATGTTTCCGGCCACGCCATCGGTGATACTCAAACCAACGTCCCACGCGCCGCCGCGCTTGAAGTACCAGGCCGAAGAGGTACCCCTGTTGGCGATCCATTCTGCCGTATCGCTGTAAAGGGTATCCAGATTGACTTTCTGCGCACCGGCGGGGGCGTCAAGGAAGTCCGTGTCCCCGATCGGGTTCACGAAGATCATGTTTGCCTCCGCGTAGACATCGCCCTGCGCGGCTACGTTCAAAGACACATCAGCCGAACGTGACCACTTGCCCGAGGACGGCTCAACCACCAAGAGGCTCGCTGTGTACGTCCCGGGGGTGTTGTACATGTGCGAGACAAAAGGCCCTTTCGCATAGCGTTTTGACTTCCACTCCGTCAGCACATTGGCCGGAGTGTCCCAAACGCCGACATCCCCCAGATCCCACAAGAAGATGTGGTCATGCAGGCGCGGGTCGTATGCACTGTTGTAAGTGTTACCAGACACGGCGGAATAGGTCTCTGTACTGTCAAAGGTTGTGCTAGACAGATCCACGGTGAAACGGACGCTGTCCGGCGCACATTGCAGGTTGGTGCGATCAACAGAGATCGCCACGGTACCGCCAGACCCGGCAGAAGCACCCCAGGTTGACACGCTGGCGGACGCCAAAATCTGGCCGCCAATCGTCGTGGTTAACGTCTGCGCGCGGCCGCTGAGGCGACCAGAGAAGAAGAATGTCATGGCAAAAAGCTCGCTGCGATTGCGAGGTGACGCCCCGGCGATGCCTGATTGGAATTGGCGACGACCTGCCTGCCGATCTCTGTTGTGACTACGGAGTCAAATCCGAGAGAGAGAATTTCGCCTGTGTCGATGTCACCGTAAGGCGATCCTCGGGTGGTGACGCCGGTGAAACCGGGCTGCACGGTATCGCCGGATTTAAATGCCCCCGCGAGCAGGATACCTCCGGCGGTAACGTCCACAGCAAGGGTGTGATCTTGGACGGCTGTACTGGCAAAGGCCAAATCCTCCAGCGTCAGTGGACCGGATTTAACAACCCTGACCACGTGAATGCCGACGCGGGATTGTGACCAGCCTACGCCGCCCGTTAGGGTCGCAACGATATCCCCCGTAGTGCCTGCAGGATCAGCATCAGCTTGAAACAAGGCGAGCGTACCAATGTTGCCGGGGTCGAAAAGCTCGGAAACCTTGGTGCACGTCTGGCCGCCCACAGTGAGAGACAGAGCGTTGCTATTCGCGGCCTTGAAGCCAGCAACGAACACCAGCAAGTGGCGGTTGGCGTCTGTTGCTCCAAGCGCGACACTAGGGAATGTGTAGGAAAGCGTGTTGCCGCCACCCGCAGAAATCGGACTGGCTGGCAGGCTAATACTGGATCCGGCAACGATCAAAACCTCGTTGCTCGACACCTGTTGCGACCCGTTTTGGTCCGTCATGGTTTCGGTGACAGTCAAGGATGCGCCTGCATCAGCAGCATCGGCAAGCAGCGTCGGCGCACTGGGGTCTGACGCATCAACCGGATTGGTGCCATTCGTGGAATAGACAAGATTGCCAGCGCCAGTGATTGCCCATAGTGCCGGGGTGATCGGGAGATTATCCCCGACATCCGGCGATCCATCATGGCTCAGCAGTGTGTCAAACAGAGCGACCGGGCCTGTTTGCAAATCTTCAAGGTCAAGGTTGGCCGTCCCGGTATAAGCCCCCGACGCCGTGATCGGCCAGATACCACTGGTGGCATTTGTCGTAAGCGTGATGGTGTTGTCTGCCTGATCGAAGGTGCCGCCGTGGAGCGTGAACGTGACTACATCCGAATAGGTCGTGCCGCCAGAGGACGTTAATGCCTCTCGGTAGGTAACCTCACCCGTGTTTGCCTCGGCATTATACTCGGTTCCTGTCAGGTGTTCACTGTCATCAACTCCATTGCGCCGAACGTAAACGATGCTGGGTACTGCGCCCGGTGTGATCGAAGAACCGGGCGTAATGTTCACCGGCGTTCCGACGAATGGGTCGATGTGATCTGCAAACGGTTGCGAGGAGTATACGGGCGGCGGGTATCGAACAGTGTAAGGAGCGCTGAGAACCTCCACGCCGTCGACTGTTGGCGCATACCGTAGGCTCTGAAGGTTCTGACCAGCAATCGGCGTATAGGTCACTGCATTAGCGCCGCCGATCAATACACCGTTCACCCGCCAGCGGTGCACCACCACCTCGCCGCCCTGCAGCCCGTTCAAGACGCCCGTCAGCACTGTTTCGATCTGCGGTGTCGGGCCGTGCGTCGGGTTGTTTGTCAGGCCTTCAATGGTGGCAAAAACCGCCTCGCCAATTGCGATCCCGCCAGTAGCGTCAATTCCGACGCTGACACCGATGAACATTAGGACAGCCCCTTGATCCCGGTGGCTGTTGTGCCTGTCGCCCAAACACGTGTCGCGCGAATAGGAAACGCAATACCTGCCGCGATGGTGACTTCATCCGTGACGCCAGCCGTGGTCGTGACCCGAACGACACCTGTCGTCGCCACGTTGATTGCGCGTGTCGCCCGCTGCAGATCCGCGACATCATTGGGCGTCACGCTTTCGATTATGTCTGCAGGACTGGTCAGTCCCTTCGCGAACGACAAGAAGTAGTCAAGCATTGGTCTTTCCCCTTCAAAGAAAAAGGGACCCGCAGGCCCCTCGTGTTTAAGTTGCTGTTCTTGGCTTTCGGAATAGCCGCCACACCTGGCCCGGCCAGCGCACAGGGCTGTCCAAAAACAGCGCCACTGCAAAAGCGAGGATTAGCCACGGCGGGGTGCCGGATTGAACAACGGTGCCGATGTTCTCAGAGCGCAGCCCTGTCGCCCCGCTGGATTGCTCAATGAACCGGGCGCGCGGACGCATCAGCGTTTGTTCCCGGCTGATCACGACACCAAGGTTCTGCGTGTTTTCCTTGCCCGCTTGAACATTGGCCGCGACATTTGGGCCACCGCCGGTCAACAGGCTCAGCGGCCCACCGCAGGACGGCAGCAGGATCATAAGAAACACCAAAACTGGTTTAGACATCAGCGGGTGGGCACGTTGGCACGATCAGGAATGTAGCGCCCGATCAGCATTGTTATCCCGGCAGCAATGAGCATCGACACAGCGGGTCCGCCGAATGCAGTACCAGCAGTATAGTTCCCAAGAACCTCTGTGATCGCCGGAGCGATAAGAGCGGCCACCGCCAGCTTGTTCGTCGGAAGTTCATCAACTTGATTTGCCAAAGGTGTTTTGAACATTTTTGCGGCCTCCTAAGCCTCATTGACGGACAGTGGTTGCCCGTTTTTGTTCAGATGCTTGGTGATGGACGGTTGCCGAGTGTCGAAGGGCCAGCGCGCATCCAGGAACCGCGCCTTGCTGATCCGGGTGATGGTCACCGCGTTGGACTGGTTGCCGCCCAGGATGTGGTAAGCGTCGGCGTCCTCGCCCCAGTACAGCCCGACATGACCTTTCCAGCCATTCCGAGAACCCCGCCAGAAGACCATGACGGCACCCAATTGCGGCGCGCAGGACTTCCCAAAGTCATCCCAATTCCGCGCCCCGAGCGGGTTCTCAGGCAGGGTGATCCCAGGCTTCCACTTGCGCATGACGGTCGCGACAAACGCGCCGCACCACGGCACTTCGCGTGGATCGAACCAGCTTACCGATGCATCGAACCACCGCACCAATTGCGACCGATTGCGCGCTTCATGCAGTCCCTTCACGCGGATTGCTTCGGACATCCAAGGGATTTCGCTGTCGGGGGCATCCTCCATGAGTGCTGCCCATGTGATCGGCCCGACATAGGCGCGTGCACGCAGCCCGACGCTCTTCTTGAATGCGATGACAGCGGCTTGGGTTTGCGGCCCGTCGATCCCGTCAATCGGGCCTGGGTCAAAGCCAAGCTCCGCCAGACGCGCCTGAATGGCGCGGACGTCATAGGTCATAGCGATGTCCTTTAGATTTTTAGTCCAGAATGCTTTTCGACAGCGGGTCGTAAGCAGAGGAGCAAGACTTTCGCCCCGCGCGGATCACGCCGGAATCCAGCGTTTTAACGACATGACGGACGCAAATCCGGTATGGAAAAGCTGGCTCCGCCGGTGCAGTCTGTCCATTCTCAAAAAAACTCGCCCAGGACCACGGGGCAGGCTGAACCGAATACGTCTTGGGCGAGTAATCTCCGCGTCCCTTGCGGGTGGCAATCCTGCCCCCTTCGGCTGTTTCGATGATTGCAGTCCATTGACCCGTCACAGCGCGGCGCGCATTTGCCTGATACCGAATGCCTGGCTTGCCAGTATCCATCGGGATGATCTCTACGGCTGGCGAGGTCCAAGGCCCACGGTCAACATAAGTGTCCCAAAGCACCCTACCCTCTTCCCGACCAAAGAGAACAACGCCCCACATGACAAACAGCACAAATGGCCAATTTATCGACTTCCGAACTGATCTGACAGCGGCTCTCACGATTGACCTCCGAGCAACCGGGCAGCAAGCCTTGTGATGAAATCGGGACCTATGCCGATCAGCCACCGCGTGATGTGCTCGCCGGTAAAGCCCAGACCAATGGCGACCACGATCTTGTCTTCCGGCGTGAACACCGGCACCCACCGAATGACAGGCTCATAGCCGAAGTACGCAATCAGGATGCCCGCAAGGATACCCCCTATCGCGCGCCTGCGGCGTTGCCAGATTCTCGCCCGCGTCGGCCTTTCCTCCAGCTCGTCATCGGTCAGTAGAAATTTCACCACGACAGAAGCGATGATTGCTGCCCATAGCTTCAGCGTTTCCGCGTCCATCACGGCCACCGCGCGTCATCCGCATAGTCGGCGGGTATCGGGTCCAAAGCCTTGATCGCGCTAGCGGCATAAATCAGCGCCGGTTCCCAGTTCATAAAAGTATCACCCAACGCCGCAACTTCGTGAGCATCCAGCAATACCGGCGCGCCGCCTACCGTGATCCACGCAAAGTCCAAATCCGGCCACTGCCACCGGTAGTTTCCCAATAGATCAACGGGCGGGTCTTCCAAGGACGCCTTAAGTATTGCGAATTTCGCGTCCGCAGCAGCAGCCGTGACACGCCGTAGTGACTTTTCATCCACGTGAAACTGATACTCTTGCCCCCGGACGGAATGGGTCAGCGGCAGCGCCAAGCGGCGATCTCTTTCGATATCAACATCGGCTCTTGTGGGGGTCGTGTTAGCCAGCCATTCCGCCTCGATCTGGGCACGTTCCTGTGCGGGGATTTCAACCGGTTCGCCATTGACAATCATCATGCTCATCATTCCCTCCTAACCCCCAGCATTTCTATCTTTCCTCCGGCAAACGATCCGCTGTTCCACAAGAACCGAATGCCGTTTACGACATCAATTGATAACATGGCACCGCCGTTCATGGTCGTTCTGATGATGGAGGTGCCCGAGACTCGGTGCAGCAAGGAACCACGTGCATTTGTGAAGGTCGCAGCCTCACGTTCTGGGCCGATCAAGTCCAGTTCGCCGGAATATCCATAGTCAGCAATATTGCTCACGCGGAATGCGATGTTGATGTATGTCGCTGAATTGTCACCCGTAGAAATCGCGCTGCTACCGCCATCGCTATAAACTTGCGTATGCTTGTAGCTCAGAGAGGAAATGTATGTTGCGCCGCCATCCGTCGAAAACCTGCAATGCAGATTGGCATCACCGACGGAGGGCACGACGTTCGCAAAACGAAACAGGTATCCAGAGTACAATGCCGGGTCAAACGCTGTAAAATCGACCACAGCCTCATTCGTCATCTCAGCAGTGGCAATGTGAACCACCCTTGAGCCTGCGCCAACCACAGTTTTGAGAAGCTCAGGCGTGATCAGGCTTGCAACGGCTGAAACCCCCTCTAGCCATACTTCCTCTGTCTGAGTAGGCGAAATTGGCACCAGTCGGTTCCAACCGTCGTTGGCAGCATTTCTCTGCTTCAGATATCCCGCCGCCGTGTCGAACCAGAGCATGCGCTCAAATACTTGCGGCGGCTCGTCCGCGCCAGCGTTGTTGCTGGCGATTGCGGCAAGAACGTTCTGAAAGAATGCCAACGCTGCCGCATCATTGTCCGTAACGACTGGCGTGTAAGTTGCTTGTACCATCAGGCCCCCTGTAATGCCGTGACTGAAAGTGCCGAAATCCGCGTCTCAAAGTCGATGTTTTCGACACTCAAAACAGCACGGAAACGAAATGCCCGCGCCGAAAAATCGGCCGCATCGAGACTTTGATAGGGTGACCATACCGGCGATCCGGCAGGATCATCGTCGGTTTCGCTGACTTGCACATCCACGTCACCGAAGGCTGCCGACGATTGCCAAAACAAATCACCTCCGCGCTGCCAGAAAGGCGTACCGCCCCGCTGCCAAAACAGGTCATCACGACGCCCGATGATCACGCTGAGTTCCGTAACGAGCCGAACCGACTGCACCGACCCCAAATCTATAATCGAAGCCAGTTCATAGGTGGCGGAAAGAGCGCCCTGGTCGATCACAAGGTTGGCCGCATCTATTGTGCAGTCGGTTTTTTGTCCGGCAAACGCAGGGTCTTCCGTGATGGTTGAGACAGTCACCAGCGAGGCGAGATTAGCAGCCTTGGTGGTTGCCATTGATACCGGGCCGGGAATGCCGGTCGCATCAAAGGCGCGCGCGAGATAGGTGCCCGCTTTAAGTGGGAGGGACGCAACAGTAAGGTCGCCGGACACCGCTTTGCCAATCCCCGTTGAACTCTGCCACGTGGCACCCGTCAACAGCGGCGCGTGCCGGAATTCAATTCGACCGCCTTGCCGCACATCCAAGGACGGGTGCCGGTCCCATCGCATCATTGCTACGGCACCGCCTGCTGCCTGCACAACAAGTCCGGTGACAGCCGTCGGGGTATCGTTGACTCCGAGAACCTGGACCGGGTTGCCAATCGCCCAATCTCCGACAATCCCACGTCTTGTCACCGCACGCGCACCAAAGACGTAAGAGCCAGGACGCATGTCATCAAAGACGTGCTGTGCCTCCTGCGTCATAGGTCCGATCACAACTGGATCGGCTCCCATCTGATAGCGGAACTGCCAAGTTTCGATGAACGGATTTTCCGTGTCACTCGTCACAAGCACGCGGGTTTTCAAACCGCCGCCGCCTCGGGTTTCGTAGAGTTCTTCCGAGGCTGACGGCGCGAAGACCACCGGTAAGGCGGTCGGGTTCGGAAAGGACGACACCGACCCGGCAGGTTTTGGTGTTTCTGTACTGGTGTCTCGGTCAAAGACATCCGGGCCGGTCTCAATGCACGACAGCGCGACGCGAACCTCATTGGCAGATATTCGGGCCGTCCGGCCAACCACCTCGAACGGCTTTTGATCCCAACCCCGGCGCGGTACATCCACGCGCACATTGCCGCCAAGTCTGACACCCCAAACTTCCGGGCTGCAGGGGATGTCGGCCAACCTTTGCCGCCGGCCCTTGAGCAGCGCCAGCTTCATGAGACCCTGACCGCGTGCATGGCTCACCTCGCCAGGTAATTCGCCCAAATCGCGCACCAGGTCCTCGCCATTGTCCTGCGCCCGGTAGACAGTGCTGGACAGGACAGGCAGATCAGTCGGGGTATGCTCCGCGTCTGGGTCCGCGTAGACCGCCTTGACGATATTGAACTGCTCCTCAAACGGACGGCGGGCACGGACCCGGATTGGTCCGCGCATCATGTCTTCGGTCACAGTGAAAGTCGGCGGGTCGTACCAGCCACCCCCAACTGACAACCGCCCTCGATCGACGGTCCACCAGCCACCCCACGATGTAGAAAGGCGGTCAAGGTTCTCATCACAGCCTAAGGCTGTATCCAACACACCGTTGAAGGCAAAACGGGCCTCTCCGCCGACATCTTCATCAGCAACATTGGCCAGTGCAATGATAGACGCATCATCAACGTCCTGCGCGCTCCAGCCGATGCCCCCGAAGATCTCCGGTGTCAGTGCGTAATCCCTGACATGCAGCGCAGCGTTTTCACTGTACGCAGTCAAGCCAGTGCGCGGATCGAATACCTTCTTTCCGCGCAACCTGACCCTGATTTGCATGACCCCCTGCGGGAACAGATTGCGGTCGAACGCGGCGTTAAAATAGAGATATGCAATCCCCCTGCCCCGCGCCGTTTCCTTCCATTCCGCAGCGGCCTGCACGTAGAGCGGCTCCGCCTCCTGCTCCGGCGTTCCCTTGTAAATGCGCAAGGCAACCTTGTGCTGAAAGGCGCTGGCTATTTGCCCCCAATGGTGTTCGGGCAGCACGGCTGCGGCGGCGTCGATCTGGTACTGCTCTTCTGTCCAAACCAGCGTTTCCCCGATGTGAATCGCTACGGCCCCATCTATCTCATGGCAGACCAGAGGAATGACACTGTGATAAAGCGCATTGGCCTTTCCGCCGGACGGTGTGGTGCTGCGCGCCACGATGCTGCCGCCAAGCGTGCGCTCGCCATATAGGATCAGACCGTTTGTTAGCGGCGTGATCCGGTTCAGCGTGATGTTTTGTGCTTCGGCGGCGGGTGCCGATTTTGCTTTTGGCTCCAACAGCGCCTGCGCGCCTGCTAAAACGCCCGCGACCGCCGCCTGACCTAAGACAGCAGACCAGACGACACCACCCGCGAGCGCGCCTGTAAGCGCCCCGCCCGCCGCCGTGGCGATGAAAGCCGTCAACACAGGGGCTGCGTCTGCAGGCATCGCAAATGCGACCAGCGCCGTGCAGGCTAAAAGGATTACCCGGCTCAAATGACGTGCCACGCCATGCCCCCCGAAAGGGCCGGATAATAGCTCAATCCGGTCTCCGACATCACCGCCACATCTCTCCCCACCACCACGCCGAAGGCTGGTCCTGTTTTCTGGGCTAACATGACCCAATCACCGCGCCGGGCCGCCGCGACCGGCACGCGACTGAACTTGCTGTCAATGAATGACGGAATGTCGCGAAACCCCATCTTGCGCATGTGGCGATAACCGCCGCGCTCCGTCCTATAATTCGGGAATCCATCCAGCACGGACGCCCCGGTCATCGCCCGCTCGCACGCGATGCAGAAGTGCAGGCAATCGGCGGAGCCCCAAGCAAAGGGTCGATCCCTCCAGGCATGGCAAACTTCCACCAAGGCCCGTTCCCATCCGGTCACCTTCCCCATGTGTCTTCCTGATTTTGAATGATCTGGACCTGATCAAAGATCGTGTCGCCGGGAAATCGCCGCTTCTGATCTTCGGGCAGGTATTTGAATGGTCGCGGGCGGGACAGATCAAGCGCGCGCTGCTCGCAATGCAGAGTCAGAACGGGATTGTCCGGATTGTCGTCGCTCTCCAGATCATCCGCCAACCCATCAAAATAGACATCCCCGTCGGTGATCACGCCTTCATCGTCAAAGGTGGCGAGATATACCGTGACCCGCCGCCGCTGGAATTCTTCCAGTTCCGCTAGGGCAATGACCTCGGGATTGACACCTGACAAGGTGATCGACAAACCGGCCTTGCCGTCTGCCGTGGAACCACTTGTCTCCCCTATCTCAATTGCGTCATCGACGCCCGAGTATGTCACACCTTGCCATTCGACCGTTCCCAAGCCGGTAAAGGCGGCAAAATCACCGCTGTCGAACTGCCCGCGCACCAAAAGCCCAATGCGCCGGTCACCGCTTACGTCCATCAAACAGCCTCTACTAGCTCAAGTGTGACGGAATTCGTGAAGTCCACGTTGCTGCGCAGGGCATTTCGGGGCCGAGCAAGTGCCCAGGTCGCATACGGCGCGAGGGCTTCGACCGGATCGCCAATGGACACATCCGCCCGCAACCTCGGCCAGACGGTGATGTCCTGCACTTCCGACAAGGGCACCTCTGCTGAGGTGACAACGTGCAGGTGTCCGTCAATCGTAATCCGGTCATCTGCGACAAGCGCATCACCGGATACGACCACGACGGAAAGGGATTGCGCGCGCGCCGATGCGGCGGCCGCAACAGTCGGATTTGCCGTTATCGTGCCGAAAGGCCCGGCATAGTCGAATGCCAGCATTTCAAAGGTCGAGAACGACCCGTTGAGCGATGCGAGCCAACGCAGGCACGTGGCGAGCGTGCGCTCTTCCATGACGGACAATTCAATCGTGGCCCCCCATCGCGCGCCCATGAAGTCATAAGCAGTTTGCTTGAAGCTGTAGGGAGATTCCGTTCTGACACCATTGGTGACGATTTCCTGAGTGACCGATCCCACGGGGACCGTGAAGGGCGGAAATGCCATTATCGCCGCTCCCGCCGCGAACGCTCCAGGACCGCAAGCGTTTCTTGGCGGATCACAGGACGCACGACATCTGCGATAGCACGCGGATCGCTGCTAGCTCCGGCGTTTATCGTCAGATTTTGTGTGATCGTTGCACCCCCAAGCTGATGATTTGGAATAACTTGCGAACCGCGTGGCAGGTTGACCAGCTCCGGCCCCCGTTCCCCGACCATGGCAAGCCCACCCGGCGCAAAACTCGTACCCATGGCAAAGCCGGGAATTAGCCCGGTAAGCACCTCAGAAAGCCCAGACGTGGCATTGCTAAACACCTGACCCTTTAGGTTCCCAAAGATTCCAGCCAGGGACTTTTTGAAGCTGGCACCGTTGAGCAGTACACCCTCCAATAGACCGTCAATTTCGCTGGACAGCCCGCCGGTGATTTCCTGCATGGTTGCTTGAACGTGCTTTCCGGTTTCTGCCAGGCCATGCCCCAGCCCAAGCATGATATCTGTACCGATCTCTTTGAAAACACGTGACGGCGATTGAATTCCAAACGTCTCCTTGAAGCCGTCAATAACACCCTGACCAAACCCGGTGATACTCGCCTTGACCCCCTCGTACTTGTCCCGCAGACCCTGCAACAAACCATCCAGGATATCGCGTCCGATTTGTAACATCTGACCCGGCAAGGCGGAGAAAACCGCCACGATCTCAGCCGGGAGTTCAGACAGGAATGTCACAACGTCACCGCCGAAGTCCTGCACAGCCGTCGCAGCCGCCTTGATCTCAGGCCAGAACGTTGCAAGCACCGCACCCAAGGCACCAATCCCGGCGATCACGCCTGCCACTGGTGCGCCAACCGCCGCCACGGCAGTCGCCGCCAAACCCAGGGCGATCAGCGCTGGACCCAGCGCCGCCGCCAGACCAGCAAAAACGGTACCGAACTTCAGTACTTTAGGATCAGCGGCGCTGATTGCCTTAACTACGTTTGTCAAACCCGCCACAAGGCCCGCTGCAAAATCCAAAAGACCACTGTCCGCAATAGCAAGTTGTAGCTCCTCGAACGCAGAGCGCAGTTCTTTCATCGCGCCGTTGAAACCCTGCATTCTTGCCGCAGCCTGTTCCTGTGCACTCACCCGATCAATCGCTGCTGAAATGTTGTCGATGCCAGCGGCACCGGCGTCCATGAGGCCAATGGCCGTCCGAAGCGCATCAGTGCCAAAAATCTTGGTCAGCGCCTCGCTGCGTGCCTCTTCGGAAAGCCCGGATAGCCCGTTGCGCAGGGTCTCAGCAATCTCCGACATCGAATTCATGTTGCCTTCCGCGTCGAAGAAGGTCAGGCCCAACTCTTCCATGGCGTCCTTTGCCCCGTCCGACTGCGGCACAAGACGCTGCAGGAAGGTCTTGAACGCCGTACCCGCGTCGGACCCCGACGCAAATCGGCTGGATGTTGCGGCAATGACCGCGTTGAAGTCATCGAACTCAACGCCCAATCCACCGGCGACACCGCCCGCCTGGGCGAGCGCAAGGCGATAGTCGTCTATGTCGAATTTCGAGTTGACAAGCGTGCCGGAAATCCCGTCAACCACGCCACCCAGTTCCCCCGCCTCTTTCTTGAACTGCAACATCACATCCGTCGCGATGTCGCCCGCAGTGGCCAGATCAGAACCGCTTGCCGCTGCCAGCGTCAGCGAGGCCGCGAGTGCACCTCCCAAAATCTGCGAGGCGTTCAATCCGTTTTTGGCCAGCACCTCAACGGCGTCGGCACTCTCCGACGCTGAAAACTGCGTCGTCGCGCCCATCTCACGTGCCGCTGCGCGCAAGTCAGCCAACTCGCCACCAGTTGCACCAGATGCGGCCTTGACCCGGTTCATGGACGCCTCAAAGTCACCTGCCGTTTTCACGGTCAGCGCGGCCAAACCGACAATGGGGACAGAAACAGCCGCACTCAGGTTGCGCCCGGTCTGCTTCATCGACCGACCGGCCTTGCGCAAAGCGGCCTGAGAGTCGGTCAAGCCTTTTTTGAACCGGGCGCTATCAAGGCCCAGGTTGACGCGCAGCGCGCCGATTACCGATTTGAACATCTGTGTTTCCTAGATGCGGCCAGCGCCGCGTCAATCTTGTCCCATTGCGCCGTCCATTTCTGGACGAATGCCGCGCGATCCCGTGTGCCGGTCACCCATTCCTTGAAATCCGGCAAATCCCGTTGCCGCATTAGGAAAGCAGTCATGTAGGAGTGGGCACGCGCATCCTGGTCAAGCCGCTCCAGCCTGCGTTCGACCCCACGCATGAAAAGGGAATAGCTGCCAATTGTTTGCCGACCGAACAAGTCGGGCGGCAGATCGGCGCTGATCCACTTTTCAAAGAGGATGGCAACGCTTACCGCGCTGCCTTCTTCTTTTTTCCTTCGGGCGCAACCTCCACGCCCTTTGTCGTTGCTTCCATCAGGCGGCGCACAAGGTCTACGTCTGCAGAAAAAAGCTTTCCCGCATCCTTCAAACTCATTTCCGCATGATGTTCCTGCAGGGCGGCATGTACGAAATGGCGGACCTGTTTGACCGGCAGTTTCGCGTCATCGTCGCCCCATGCCTCGACGGTCTCGAAGAAATCCAAACCCGTTTCATCTTCAAAGAAGATGGCGGCATTGAAGTCCATGACGAGCGTCAGTTGCGTGCCATTAAACTCTCGCTGGATGCTTCCACTGAACCGGTCCATCAGGCGATCACCCGTTCATTGGTAGGCTGGCGCTCGAAAATCTTGGCATTCATCGACGCCATCCGCTTGCCACCTACCTCTCCCGTCGGTGTGAAGCTGTTGACGTATCCACGATAGGTCCGCCGTGCTGCACCCTCGATGTGAAATTCAAAAAGAACTTCCTCACGTGTACCGGCGGCAGTTAAAGCCGAAAGTTCCTCGATCAACACGTCACCCGCATGTGCCGGCCAATACTGCTTTTCCTGCGTGAAATCCGCGACGGGCAAGAGCCCCGGCTTGGTTTCACGTGTGCGTCCCGGCGACTGTTGGTGAGTGATGTCAATATCGTCCGGCACCTGGTCAGGAAACGGCAGGCTTTCAATGCCATAGATTTGGGTCCACTCCAGCACGGACGCAACCGTCCTGCCAATCCACAATTCATCATTGTGCGAGATGTCTACTTGACTTGGTGCTTCAGGCATTAGTCTGTTCTCCAGTTTGTGTTAAAATCTTGCCCAATGCGGAAAGGCCGCTGTGTGACCTGATCATCCGCCCTGTCTTCCCGCCCATCCCGTGTTCCAACGTGGAAAATCCCCCGGAACCTGCCGCCGCGATAGAAACTCAGCAGATCACGGATGGCGCGGGAGAGCAGCTTTGCTTGCCCGTAGGTTTCCGCGTAGCAGTCGATCTGCACCCGGCCTTCGGAAAGGCCGTTGCGGCCTTGCATGTGGTAGCCTTCGACGTCGGATATAGTGGTCATCACAACACCCGGCAGTGGATCGCCCTGTGGTCGTGCACCGAAGTAAACCCGATCATCCGCGATGGCCTGCACCGGAGGATGCGCTAAAATCAGGGCGCGCAACTCTTCTTCCATCAGATCCCCGCCCGCGCCGCTTTCCGCGCAGCCCGCGCTGCAGCCCGCTCCAGTTGGTCCGCGATTTCTACGCGGGCCTTGTCGATGAAACCGCGCCACTCCTGATCAAAGGCTGGGCGCGCAAAGGGCTGCGGTGTCACGTGCTCTGTCCCAAATTCCTGAATGTGAGCAGCGGGGTCCGGCCCCGGCCCGACGAAAACCTCAACCGCATCCCTGTCGTTGCGGAACATCTTGCGGTGCATTTTCGCCTGCCGATCTGACAACTTGGTACTAACGTCGATGCTTTCCGACAGGTCCAGTTCGTCCTTTGGTGCGAGGCTCCGCATAGCCCGAGCCATCGGCTCTGCCGCCGCAATCGCAGCCCGGAGTAAAACGTTCTTGCCAGTGGCTGCACTCAGGTCTTCGAAGGCTCTATCCAGGTCACTGAACCCCTCCAGCTTGACAGTTTCGAAACTCATGTATCCGTCCGCGCCAATGCTGAAATCTCAATCCATCGACGCCTGCGACCGGTCTCTTTGATCCCCACAATGTTGTACTCGCGCCCTTCGCATATCAGACGATCCTTTGGCGTGACCTGAGACGTGAAGGTGCTCCAGTGAACCGTAAAGCGCGTGGATACATGCGCGGCGACTTCGGCAGACTTGAGACGCTCGCCATCGCTCACGTCCACCTTTTCTGCCCAGATCGGGTCGCCATGATCGGCAAATTCCTGGTTGACCGAAAACCCGTCATCCACCCTTGCGGCACGCTGGAACTGAACCCGCCAGTCCAGGCGGCGTTGAAGTGCCTTTCCAGCCATCAGAAATGCGGGCGGATGAACTTCCGCACCCGCTCCATTACCCGCACCGGCAAATCGTCGCCGGGGCAGTTGTACCAATGAAACACCGCGTCCAATGCGGCCAGACGAATTTCGGCAGGCACATCCGACGCAGCCTCGCCATATCCAGCGATGTAAGTCACGCGCACCGCATCATCGCGATCATATGTTTCCGGCCACGCTGAAGACGGAGCAAGCCGCAGGAAGGCGCCACAAGCGTCATGGTGAAGGGAAACGGATTCAGCGGCCAATGTCTGCTGCACATTGTCCGCGTCGAAGTAAGTGACTGTCTCCAAAGATTGCGCAGGTGCGAGAACCAGACGCAGTTGATTACCCGGAGGAAACCCGTTCATCGAGTCCACCCAAGTTTGATTGATCAATGCCCTGCCCAAAATACCCTGCGCCCCATCCAGCCGCGAGATTGCCGCATCCACAAGCAGCTGAATTTCACCGTCCGCATCAGACCCGTCACGACGCAGCCTATCGGACTTTGCCTGATCTGCAGTAATGACCTCTGTGGCGGGCGGTACTGTTCTGACGGATACAAGGCGTTTCATCTGCGCTCCGATAGGGCTCTATCGCGCGCCATAGCGCGCGAACTGAGTTAAAGTTCTGGTCAGGGTTTGCTGGACTTGACCGCCCCGCCACCTTGCGGAGCGGTTGTACTGGGCGGGCCCTTTGCCGTCCCGTTGTCCAGATCGGTTTCGCGCAGGACGTCTGGGGCAATTTCGTCAACTTCCGCCCGCGTAATCGATGTACTGCCGGTCAGCGCCTTGACGCGGTCCATGGCTGGCTTGCCACCCGCCGTCCAATCCTCGTCGTCCGAATGATCAAGACGTGCCAGGGCTTCCAACACCGCTTCGGGAGACTTCGCAGCCTCTTCGCGCGCCTGCTCTTGTTCCTGGGCACGATTACGTTCCTGCCGTTCTGCCAGGGCAGGGTCAATCGCGGCGGTCTCCCGCCTTGCTCCTTTGACCTTCTGGGCAAAGCCACCTTTCACCAAAGCCTTGCCCAACCGGTCGGGCACCGGGACAGTCTGACCAGCATCTGCGCAACCGTCTGGTCCCGCCATGATCGAATGCAATTTGACCTGCATTTTATTCTCCTAACTCAGTGTGATGGGTCCGGGTGATCTCTCACCCGGATCGTGGATCACGCCCCGGCGGGGGACGTCACCGAAACCAGCGCGCCCATGTCGTCTACATCGGGTGCGGGCAGCTTCCGTTGCCCATAGCGCAACGCCATGACAGGTCCGAATGCAATATTTGCCCCGGAAGACGCGCGATTGAGGCGCAAGTAGCGCTCGCGCGGGCGGTAGACATCGATGGCCAGGAACTTGCCGTTCAGGTCATCGTTGGCAGCACTCGTCAGCGTAGCCACCGCACCGGCCAATGCCGCCATGCCCGCACCGGAATTGTCGGCGTTCTGCTCCACCGTGGCGGTTGCGATCCCGCCAGAAACGGAGTCCTCGACTGTGGTGAAAAGAATGACGCCTTCATAGCCCGCCATATCGATGATCGCGGAGTCTGCGTCTGTGTTGTCTGCAGCGGCGACCGTACCTGCAAGATGCATCAGGGCCAGACTGTTCAAAAGTGTCGGGTTCATTGTCCTACCTCGTTTTGTCAGACAGAAAGGAATGGGACGGGCCATCTTGGCCCGTCCTGTGCTGCCCAAAGGGCAGCGGGATTTGTGACCTACGCGGCCAGTTGAACGCGCGCGAAGGCCTCTTCCAGCACAGGCGCACCGTCGCCCTCGTAGCGTCCGATGAAACCGACCTGGTTGCTTTCGGCGTAAAGCTCAGCGAGCCGCTGCATCTGCATCTGCAGCGCGTCGAGAATCCAGTAGTGCTCGAAATCGCCCAGCAGACCGATGTATTGCCCTGCCGCAAGCGTGTTCGGCGCAAACTCGGACATCCGCACAGGACGCCCCAGCAGCCGATCCGGTTCGCCTTCCCGCATGCTTTCCCGCCAGAGGTATTGGCCATCGCTGTCCTTGAGCTTGGCAATCTCCTTCATCACGTCGCGGTGGTACAGCCAGTTCGACCGGTTCCAGTATGCAGTTTTCAGGCTGTATTTCACGTTGATCAGCCCATCCGCCGTTGGCTTGGTCTGCGTCATATCTTCGGACACGTCACGCCCTGTGGAAATGCCGCTCGTTGAAGGGACGAAGAGGCCGAGGGGCCTCTTGTCGCCATTGCCAATCATGTATGCCTTTTCCTGCGTCACACCGAACTTGTAGGCGAGACGCTGGCGCACCAGCGCGTCGGCAGGCAAGGCTGAAGTGCGCAGCAACTGGTTGGAAATCTTGATGCGTTTTGCCATCGGGTGCGGCTGCATCACGCGCTTGCCAAGGCGCATTTCATCGTCGTTCGTTCCGGTAGAAAGTTCCGTGGTCCAGTCCGCATCCCCTGGGTCGGCATCCAGCGTCGGCGCACCGATGGATGCGGCGTTGGTCATCGGGATAATATTGGCCAACTCGCGAATGATGACCATATCGTCCATCGCCTTGATGAGCTGCGTGACGAAGGTTTCCGGAATGACCAGGAACCCGCCTTCGACGTTCACCCCAGCGGACAGGTCGCGAAATTCCTGTGCGCCATCACCCCCGATGTCGCCGCTTGCCAGAAAGCTGCGAAACGTTGCCATCAGGTGATCTGTGCGCCCGCGTTCCGCGCCGCGATCTGCACCACGATCACCGTTGCGCTCCCCTTCGGCACCAAGCTCTTGCTGGAGCGTGCGTTCGGCTTCGCGCTGGCGCTCTTCTCGCTCGATCTTTGCACGCAGTTCGTCAGCTTCGTCAAAAAGCTTCTTGTACTGCGTATCTTCCTCTTCGGTCATCGACCGTTTTTCGGTCTCTGCCAGATCAATGAGCGCACGGGCGTCTTTGATCAGTTTGGCGCGCTTCTCGCGCATTTCCTTCAAAGTCATGGTCTGTCCTTTCAGTTGACCAAAAGGCACCGCGCGGGCACCCCGATTGGCCCCGCAGGCGGGGTTTATGGTTGTGGTGAGTTTCGAAAATTGGCCCGCGTCACCGGGCCGGGCGTTCAGCCTTCCAAAAGGTCCAGCTTGCGACGACGTAGTGTGAAATCGGGCGGCTCTGGCGTGTTCTCTTCCTGCCAAGCCTCCATGGACCGCAATGCAATTTCAGTCTGCGGATAAGCCGGGAAAGTGACCGGCGAAACTTCAATCAAGGTGACATCCAGCAATGTGCGAACGATCGTGCCGTCCACCTCGTCCCAACTGTCTTTCTTTGTGCGAAAGCCAAAGGACATCTGGTCAATGTCCCCACGCCGCACAGATTCCAGCAGATCACGTGCAGCGCCAGTGTCAGGGGGCGTGACCTCGATGCGCAGGCCGCGATTGTCTTCTTCCACGCGCAAGGTACGGGACTTGGTGCGCCCCAGCACGTGATTGCTGTTGTGATTGATCAGCGCCCGGATATCGCCGCCAACCGACCCGGAAAACGCACCCGGCGCGATTTGCTCAACAAACCCGCCAAGGTCTTCGGACCGCTCGTCAAAAAGCGCTGCATAGCCAACCAACACCGGCGGTTCACCCTCCGCGTCGCGCACTTCCAACTCCGAACACGCCATGACACGCCGTTCCACGATTGGCGTTTTGCTGTTTTCATTCGCCACTTGATAGGCCTCCCTGATCCAGTTTTTCCAAGGCTGTTTGGAGCGCTGCATCGATCATCGATTGCAGCGCATCGTCGATTGATCCGGGCGCGCCAGACCCATCTGGCCCCAAGGCCCCAATCGGTACGGTTGCACCTTGCACGTAGTGCTCGTTACCACCGTCATAGGGGTTCATATCCTCAGCCGCCCGGACTTCATTTGGCGTCATTGCGCCGATGTAGAACAGATTCCGATAGAACGCCGCCCGCGCCGCAGCATCGCCCCGCAGCAAGCCCTTCATGTCAAAGGCGATGTAGTACCCTGCAGCGCGATCTGTTCTGGATAGCAAGTAAGAGTTGTACCGCATTTCGTGACGCCGGACCCACCGCAGGATGGTGTCCACGACAAACTCAATTGCCTGGTGCTCGATGTTCGAAAAAGTCGCCGCGCCCATTTCGCCCACCTTGTGCGGTGGGACGAGGTAGATGCGGGCGATGTCGCTAACGCTGAACTTTTGCAAATCCAGATATTGCGCCTCGTCCATCGTCATGCCGATGGATTCCCACTTCAAACCACCGTCAAAGATCGCGACCCGACCGGCGTTGTGCGGCCCCATGTGGCGCTCTTCCCAACTCTTTCGCAGCGCCTTGGCCGCATCATCATCAAGCGGCTGCTCGCTCATCAATGCGCCCTTGGGCTGGGCAGAATTCTGATAGAAAGCCTTCAAAAAGCGGGTCGCAGACATCGCATTGCCGATGGTCAGGCGATGCGTTGCGATAGGTGACAGACTGTGTACACCATCCATCAGCTTGTGCGGTACGCGCAGCACTTCGTCATCAAAAAGAATGCGCATTGGCCCGGTACCGTCAGGCCACCACCGATACCGTACGGACCCATCAGAATGCCGGAAAGGTTCAATATGCGGCGGCAGGATCGGCGGCAGGCTTCGAACCCGTCCGTCCGCACCCAGCACAATCCGCGCGAAACTGTCGCCGCGCAGGGCCGTATGCGAAATCTGCATTTCCCGCCACTCGAAAGATGTCATGCCGGACACAGGCATATCATGCAGCAATCCGTAGAGTGGGTGCTCTGTCGCCTTAGACGTGGAAACGACACCTGCATCAGAGCTATCGCGCCGGTAAACATGCAGGGGCAGCGCCGCCAGCGTCTCTGCAATCAGCGCCACACAAGCATAAACAGCCGTAACCCGCATCGCACTGTCGGGCGTGACATTGGTACCGTCGGGATCGCCGAAAAGTTGCGCCAAAACCGGGTCACGCGGATGCGCCGGATTGACCTTTTCTCGGGTCTCGCCTGTCGATGCATCCGCTGACCTAAGCGAAGACAGAATTCCCATCAGGTGCGCACCCCGAAGACGGAAATGCCGGTCAGGATCACACCGGGCGCGATGAAGCCGTACGCCGGTTCTATCAGCCACGCCCCATACCCGATCAAGCCGACGCCTGCCACGCAAAGCACGTCCCGAAACTCCACCCACGGGGTCATGCGCTTTGGTTCATTGTTCGCGCTCACAGCAGACCCCCACGTTGTTTGATTTTCTCACTTGTCAGCTTTCCGGCATCGCCTTCATCGCGCGATGCCACGCCAATTGCGTTGACCAGCCCGACGATTCCGTCGATCCGCTGGGTCGATTTCGCCTTAGTCGGCTTGATGTTGCCCGCAGGGTCTTCATCGACCGCGACAACCTGCGCATGTCGCGCCAAAATCGGATGATCCCCATGGTGCAAGGCGTTCGACATCACCAGCCGTTCGAGTTCCTTCGACGGCGGAGACATAGAAATAAACCCTTGCTGGAAATACTCGATGGGCAGACCTTCTTGCGCAATCTCAATCGTCGTTTGCGTGGCGTTGTAGCGGTCGACGCCGATATTCTCTATTTCGAACCGCTCCGCGTCGTCAAACAGCGTCTGTTTCAGGAATGCGTAGTCAACGACATTGCCTGGCGTGGTCAGCAACGCACCGTTCTTGGCCCATAAATCATAAGGCAGTTTGTCTCTTTTCCGGTGCTCCTCCACCAGATCGTGAGGTTTGAAGAACCGCGCCACAATTGCGGGCACATCCAGACCTTGTTGAACGGGGAACCAATGGATCAAGGCGGTTAGATCATTGATGCTCGACAGGTCGATTCCACTGAAACACCGTTTTCCGACCAGCTCGAATTCCAGCGACTTCCAACCCACCGGGCCTGCGCAATACTTCCAGCCAAAGCGCCGCCCGGTGTCATCGGCCATATCGATTGGCAACCAGCGCACTGCCTGCTCCGACCAGATATTAAGGTGATACGCCTTAAAGCTGTTCTCTAGCCTGGGCGACTGCAACGCCCTGCGCGCGTCGGAACGCATCGTCTCCAGCTTCTTCGACACCCCGAGGTTGGGATTTGCCTTGAACCAGGTTGTTTCCTGCGTCCAGTCGTCCTGTTCATCTGCCGCGTAGATCACGACCAGTGTTTCTGGATCGTCCAACACGCCGTCAATGATCTTTTCGCACTCGTCAAAGATCTCCGACCCATAGCCGCCTTTCTTTCCAGCGGTGGAAATCAGGAACTCCAAAGGCTGGCGTCGGTTGCCCTGGCTATCGTGCATAAACTGGTACAGGTCACCGTTCGGCCATTCGTGGATTTCGTCCCCGATCAGGCCACTTGCAGCCATGCCATGCTTGCCCTTGCCCGAACCGGAGAGCGGTTTGAACGAGGCGTTCAACGCGCCGCAGTAAATGGCCGTCTTCAAGCAAACCAAGTCATCATTGAGCACATCCGATTTACCCACCATGGCCGTGGCCTTGTCGAAAACGATTTTCGCCTGATCCTTGTCTGCCGCAATTGAATAGACCTCGCCGCCATCTTCCGCGTCACCTAGCAGCATCAGTAGGGCAATGCCTGCCGCCAGCTCTGTCTTACCGTTCTTGCGCGGAACCCACACATAGCAACGACGAAAACGCCTTGTTCCGTCCGGGCGTTTCCACCCGAACAGTGGGCGGACAATTTCGTCTTGCTGCCAGTCTTCAAGCTCGAACGGCTTGCCAGACCATTCGCCGGACGTCAGGCGAAGATACTGCGGAAAGAAATCGACCGCTGCCTGGGCGGCAGATTCATCAAACCAATACTCACCGCTGACCCAGACATTGCGGTCCGCATCCCATATCGCAGACTGCCCAACCCCACGTGGTCGGACCTTCGGTCCATGCCGCCCATGGCCCTTCCCTACGCGAACAGGCATGAGTTAGTCAGTTCAGCAGCCCAATGGGCGATTGAGCCTTGCCTTTTCGATCTGACGAAGCGTCTTGGCCCGGTGGATTGAACAGGTCCGGGTTTCTTTCGGCATCGGCACGTGCTGCAAACAATCGTTGCCGATCTGCCGGGTTCAGTCCGAAATTGCCCTCCATGGTCACCAGTTTCCGATCCAACCGATCAGCCTGCATGAAAGCGGGATGTGACCGCTGATATGTGCCGTGCGGGCTTTCGCTCTCATAAAACGTGCCCTTCTCGTCCATGATCTTCTGCAGCTCAAGCCACGTGCCAAAGCCTTGGCAGTACCGACCAAATGACAGCTCATCCAGCTTTGTCAGAATCCGCATCGCTTTCAGCTTCGGGGCAAGTTGCTCCCACACAGCGCGGCCCTGCACATTCAGCCAGTCAGGCGGCGTCAGGTCGGCAGGTTGGTTTTCATCAACAGCATCTGCAGCCGCCGTGGCCTCTTCTTCGATCTCAGCCGCCTTCATTGAGCGACGGCCTGAATTCCCCTTCGCCCGTTTCACCGCTGCAGGCTCCGGTGCTGGCCCTCTGCGTCTTCCGGCCATGAGTTTTTCCACCTCTCAAAAAAAAGTTTCCCGGAAACCTGCGCGCATTTTTTTGTACTTAGGCGCCGGTCCCGGACTGACGGTATTCCAGCGATTGAGACACCCCCTCCCCTACGGTCGCAGGGCGTCGGCGAGTGCCAATGCTCTTGGGCTGGTCAGCTTCAAATCAGCCTCAACAGCCCGCCCATTGTCAAAGTCATGCTCCAACCTTTGCTTGACCACATCGTGATGCCAACGACAGCAGGCCTGCCAATTGTCACGGTCCCAGAACAACGCCATGTCGCCGCGATGGGGCAAGATATGGTCTGTCACCTCAGAAGCGCAAAGAATGCCTACTGCCTCGCAGCCAGGGCAGACCGGATTGCTGCGCAGGAAACCCTTTGATGCCTTGTCCCACCTTCGAGAATAGCCGCGCTCACGTGCTGACCCGCGAACTCGGTCATAGTTTCGAGAGCGCTCTTGCCGGTCAGGCATGTGTGGCGCACGAAATGTTCCAGGCATTGTGGGCATCGCCAGTCCATTGCATTGACGCAGCGCCGGACCTATCCCGCTCGGTCCATTGCTACTTCCAGCCCGCGTCAGTGTCTGACGCCGATTAGGACTTACGGCATGTGCTTGGGATGCGTCCTTTCAAACGCCGGGAACCTCTCCTGGTATTGGTTGCGCGGGCAGGACTTGAACCTGCGACCTTCTGGTTATGAGCCAGACGAGCTGCCAACTGCTCCACCGCGACACAAACGACCAACGTTAAGCCGGTGTGAAATCCAGATAGAATTCCTTGCCAAGGTCGAACTGATCGATGGCCGCTTGATTGGTCACCATCATTTCCAGCTTGCCGCCGGGCGTGTGTTTGGACCAATCCGCATTCTCTTCCCCATTGGCGTAGACCGGGGCCATCACGATGTTGGAACAGGGTTCACTGGTTCCGGTGTGAACATGCTCAACCGATTGCACAAAGAACTTTGCTCGGACAGTTTTCATCTGCCTTCTCCTTTTTGATTTGAGGATTAGTAACAGAAATGCGCCCAACAGTTTCCTGTGGGCGCACTTCGGTTCGGTGCCTTTATGTCAACGAAATGAGATTTTCGTCAACACCTTTTTTCCAAGGTGTGCGGTCAGGAAGACGATCAGACACAACATATGCGCTCAGATTGGCGTGAATTCTGAACGTGTCCCGAAGCTCTTTCAGCGCCGACCACCATTGCAAATAAGCACGCCGCCGCCGCGCCAGATCAACCACAGAGTTGCGGTGGACAACCGGGCACCAACGAACATCAATTGTTCTTGACCGCCCTCTACTCACATAAACCAGCGAACCGAGGCTTTCCGTCTTGGCAAACATCCCGTGCTTGGTGCGCTTCAAATCCAAAGGAACGCATTGAGGTTTCGCGGCCTCGCGCCAATCTGGCCGCATCCCTGCGCGGGCAAGTTCGGCAACCCATAATGCAACCTTGCGACCACCATGCCCAACCGGCAACGCGCCCAAGGCAGAGGCGACCAAATCCGCATCGGGATGCGGCTCAGATCGGCCTCCACCATCAACTTTGCATCCCAAGTTGTGCCGCTGCAGCAATAGGTATTCGGTCCCAAACGAAGGACGATGGCCACCGGAACTTTGCGCGAGTTCGTCAAACTCAATCGACGCCAGTTCTGTGCGAAATGCCCACTCCACCAATTGCAAGATGGGAACTTCTTTTCGGACACGCCCAAGATGATCTGGCTTCACATCCCTCGCAAGCATCACGCCGCATCCTCCCGATCCGCAGCCACCAGGGCCTGCGCCCGTTCGGTGACCGAATTATACCAATCCAACCATGCCGCATCGTCATGCAGGGGAGAGAGACCACGCGCCACCCGATCCCTGACCCGCTCCGCCTTTGTGGCCCATTCCGCCGCCCGACGCGCAACGGCTTCCTTGTCTCTGGGCTGAACCGGCGGGCGCTTGAACTTCCGCCAGAACTCATACTCCGCCACCAATCGGTTACCCTCCAGCGCAGCCCTGCCCGCCGCCGACGCAAACCACCGCCGCAGCGCAGGCAGTTCCTCCAAGGGCCTTGGCTCGAAACACTCTGCCGTGCTGATCACCGCGACAGTCGCAGGCCAAAAGCAACGGTTGGACCCATCGCCATGCGACCGCATCCAGTCCCGCAAGGCCAAAAGACCCGCATCGGTCATGTAGCCCAGATCATCCGCCAACCTGTCCAACTGATGTTTTTGCCTGTCCTGCGGGGTGCCATGCTTGAACCGCATCCCGTCTTCGGCCAACGGCGCAATCAGCAACCTGCGCACCCGGTCCCGCTTAGTCTCATTCTCAGCCATGCCGCCCTTGCCTTTCTGCTCAAACCTTAGTTTTGACGCGAACCGCCATTTTCAGTTTCTTTTCAATTCTCTTTTCTTCTCTTTTCTCTCTCTGCAGACGACAGAATGACCGAAGATGAACCGGTTCTGTCGCAAGACATCCAATTCTGTCCGTTGGACAGAAACGGTTAGAATTGCGTTCCCAACGCCTCCATGCCTTTAAGAATGCGCGGTACCGTCCGGTTGCCCTGCGGATAGTGTTCCGTCAGCCACGCGTCCAACTGCGCCAGGTACATTTCGTTCTCTGAAAACCGCTCACCCGCCAGTTTGGCGACGTTGCCTTTCAACCTCTTGAGCTGCTGGCGTTCCTTATCCGCGTCACTGCGATCAGCACCCTTTACACGCTGCTCAAAGGCCGCTTGCGCCACTTCGGTCACAACCGGGTGCATCAGGTGTACGCGGTTGCCAACCAGACAGGGCGTCCAGTTGTGGAGCGGCGAGGGGTCGCGCCTGCAATAGCCCTGCCAGTCGTCTGTTGACATGTTCAGCATGGCCGCAATCTCGCGCGGATCATTCGGCAAAGTGCCTACCGGGTCCTGATCCTGCGCGCGGCAGAACAGCGCAATCGCAATGCCCTTCACGTCCCAATCCGCCAACAGGTACAGCCGCGAATTCAGAAAACGGTCGTAATGCAGGTTGAAAAACGAATGCGAGGCGAGCCGTTCTCCGCGCGGGATCGGGTATTCCGGCAACGCTCCCGTATCGGAGACAACCATGATGGGCTGAACACTCATGACCTGACCTGCCCCGCTCTGGTTTGCCGCTCTTCCAACCACGCGCTTTGAAGCTGTGCGATGTGCCGCCGCGCCGCGCGTGTCCGCTCACGTATTGCGTCATCCTTGGCTTCGTATTTGCCGATGCGATGAATGAGGCTGGGCAAGGCCAGCCTGTGCCCCCAGCGCCGCATTTCCGACACCCCTGCCCGCTCGCAAGCCTTGCTGCAGTACATCTGCCAGTCGCGGCGCGGCTCGAACGGGGCGCAGCATCCCGGATTGAAGCAAATACCCCGTCTCCAATAGGGCGCGGCGTCGATTTCACCCCAACAGGCGGTCTGAAAGTTCTCCGGTGCCACATGCCGTGCCACGGCGAGTTCAGAGCGTGTTGCTGCGCTACCCATGGGTCGCACCGGCCATTTCTGCAATGAAATCTGCCGCTGAAAAGTCCCACGCGATCTGTGTCAGGTCACGCACTGGCAAGCCGTAGCGGCGGTCAAACCACGCCTGCAGATTGCCGAACTGGTCGAAGCCTTCGATCCGGGCAAGCGTCCGGTAATACTCCGGGTTGTCCATCCGCCGCCCGTCCGAGACAACGCAATCCGGCCATATTTCCAGCGGCACCGATTTGATGCAGGGTGCCTCCAGCAACCGCACGCAGTTTTCGCTGCGCAGACCGGTGAAACAATGCACCGTCTGACCCAATTTCGCATGGGGCACCTTGCGCGGGGGCCAGATCGTGGATGTCTTGACGCCGGAGAGGATCAGCGGCGCGAATCCGGGCTGGAAGCTGTAGGCGACCATCAGACCGCTCCAACCATTGGGAATGCATCGTGAACGAGGCCATCCAACTCGCGACCCATTGCCTTGATCTGGGATTGCGTCTTGCCCTCCCATTGCTTGAACAGGAACGGCACGCTGGCATCCTCGCACTGATCGCGCAAAGCCCGGAACCAGTCGGGATTCGCTGGGCGGTAGTTCGGCCCGCTTTCTCCGCCGGTAATCACCCATGACACGCTGTTTGGCAGATCATCGTTGCAAGGCATTTCATCGCCCCATTCGTCGTATGCGATGCCCGTCAGAGCATCCCACCAGACATCAACCGTGCCGTCCTCATCCTTGGAAAGGCCCGCGATTTCACGGAGGTTGATCTCGCCAATCAGTGGTTCGCATGACAGAAAGTGAATAGCCGCTGGAATTCGAAGTAGATGCGGGATGCGTTGCTCTGCAGTCTTTTGATTTTCAACGGTTGTGCCCAGCCATACGTTGGGCTTGGGATCGCGCAGCCAATACGATGGAAGAAGCCGTTCGATGTTCTGGGGCCGTTTGGTCAGCAGTAGCCAGTCGAGGTTTTCCGTCTCTTCAATGAGGTCCCAAAGTTCATCTCGCCAACTGCTGTCAATGCTTCCGTGATTGTCGAACACATCAGCCAGAGACGCACAGAACACGCGCTCCCGCCGCCCTGTACCTTCCAGCGCCTTGTTCCACTTCACGGGGTTACCCCATGTCTTTGTGCGGCGGCGCTTGGCGTGAGGTCCCCATTGGACATGACCGGAGCGCTTGGCCCAGCCTTCTGCATAGCAGTGATCACAGGCCGGACTGATCTTGGTGCAGCCTGTCCATGGGTTGAACGTGTGGTGGGTCCACTCAATGCCGCTATTCTCAGCCACAACCTGCCCCCCGCAACTCGGCTTCCGCCGTAACAAGGCGATCAACGGCTGCGTCAAAGTTGTCCGGGTCAACCTCGATACCGATGCCCTTGCGCCCGTGCCGCATCGCGGCCACCAGTGTTGTGCCCGACCCCATGAACGGGTCTATGACCACATCACCGGGCTTGGATGAATTGAGGATGTAGATCGCCATCAGGTCGACGGGTTTTTGCGTCTTGTGCACCGCGTTCTTGGGGCGCGGCATCCGCTGGATGCGCTTGTCTCCACCTCTCGCGATGTCCCGCGCCCTGCCCTTCCAAAGGAATAAGGCCAAGTACCCGTCTGCCTCTTCCTCACATCCGTCGCCCTTGGCCAAGCGTACCGCGTTCTCGCCATCCTTCATGTAATACCGGGTGCGGGACGGGCTGATCTTGTCCCACGTGAGCAGGCTGTGAAACTTGAACCCGGCCCCCATGAAGCCGCCATGGGCCGCAAAGACGTTCTTGTCTTCGGCCATGACGTAGCAATCCGCATTCTTCTTGAGGACGCGGTAGACAGGCCCGCCGATCTCGGACCACTTCACTACGTCCATCAGGAACCCGGTGTTGTCATACCGCTCACTGTCGAACTTGCCGCCCATGGCCCCCGGCGTATTTCCTCCCGATGTCAGACGGTACGGCGGGTCCATCACGCCCAGGTCAGCCACCGGGCCAAGTTCCGGCAGGATGTCCAGCGCATCGCCTTCGATCAGCAAACAGTCCCCGACCAGAACCACCCGCTTCGCGCTCTTGATCTTGCCGCTGTGCATCAGGTCCAGCATTACCGCGCCCTCAAGATGTGCCAGCGTGTCAGAACCGTGACAGACGTCAGGGACCAGCGCCGGGCGAGCGCAGCAATGGTGCGGTACTGCCCCTTACTCTTCAAAATCTCCGCATCCATGTCCGGTGTCCAGCGGGGCGATCCGCGCATAGCGGTGACGGTCAGTTCATGTTCGCGGATTTCACGCTCAAAGCGGGTCAGCGCGTTCATGACGCCAACTCCGGCACATCAACGCGCAGCGCCCGATCCAACAGCGCCATGCCGCGCGGACGCCGGATTTGATAGCGCACCACCCGCGATCCCAAATACTCGCGCAGGATTTTCTTTTGGTGGTATACCCACGCCGAGTGATAGTTCTCTGGAGGCTGCATCACCTGCGGCTCAACGATGCCCTCTTCCGACCTGCCATCAAACGCCTGACACCGCACGTAGCACCCGATCAGCGCCAAGTTGGGCAGACCATCATGCTCAAACCACTCCGACCATTGATCAGCCATGGGCACACCAACCTTTTGATCCAAAACTTTGGAAACCCGCCCGCATTACCGCGCCTCCCAATGCTGCCGGAACCAAACCGCCGCTTCGGGAAACGCCATGAATATCCGCGCAACCGCATCACCCGACGCCCGGTTGTCGCCATTCCACCAATTCCACGCCGTCGAATTCCGCACGGAAAACGCAGCGGCGACCTGTTCGGGGTTCGCAAAACGCTCTTTCAGCCACTGCGCCACCATCGGCGCGAACCACTCGCGAAACTCAGCCGAATGCGCTGGGTTCAGATACAAAACATCGGACCGATCCAAGGTTTTGCACCGGGACATGTCACCGCGCGACGGGTTACAAGGCGTTGAAGAGGTGTGAAATTCATTGGCGGCAAGCTTCGTCATGTGATCAGATACCCCTTAAACAACTGGCAGACCGGCCCGCTCTGCACACGCACCGGCCTGCCCCACCAACCGAACGCCATGAGGAACGCCCGACCGATATGATTTGGAAGAAAGCCGCGCCCATTGTCGCATGCGCGATCTGCACATGCGCAGGCGCTCAAGATGTTGAAGGTATCCAGAACCACCCGGTTCAGTTGTTGTACCTTGGTGAACCCTGCAGCACCGTGATCGAAACGATCACCGGCCCCACCGACATTCCGGAACGTGAAACGATAGAAGAAACGCTTGAGGAAACCCGCAAAGCCATGGGTCAACTCGCCATGACAGGGATGACCTGGGGGGCATTGATGGGGTTCGAAATGGCAAACCCAGGCATTCGGGGCACGCATGAAACAATTCTTATGCGGTTGCGCGATGATTGCATGACGACACCGGACGCAACCGCCTTTGATCTGCTGACCGGCTATGCCGAGGAAGTCAGGTGAAGCGATCATGCAGCCCGCCCAACTTCTTTGTTGGTAGAATTGGCGCACTCAGAAAGCTCATCCGGCTTTTCGACACCTTGCGGCCAATTCGCATCGAACCAAGCCAATGCCGCCTCGTACCGCCGCGTTGTCAAATCTCCACCGCCACGAAGTGCCGCGATCTTTTTGCCGTCATCAAAGACCTGACGGGACAAACGACTATCCTTGGAAATTCCAGCAGCCGATTTGTAGCCCGCAGTCACTTTCAGAAGCTTTTCAACAAGTGTCATTATTCTGATATCGGGTTTTATTACCCAATAGTCAACGGTTTTATTACCCGTCGCGGTGCGGTTTGGCCGCCTGTAGGCTTCTGACATGAAAATTAAAGCGATATTGCAGGCAGTTGACGCCTACGAACAAGAGACGGGTAAGAGCGACCGCGCCATTTCCCTTGAGATAGGAATGTCCGAGAGCGCCATCAGAAACTGGCGGCGCAGACTTGAGGCCGGAGAGAAGGATGCAAGCATTGGCGCAAATGCATTAGTTCGGCTCGCCAAGGTTCTCAACGTAGACCCAGCCGATTTTACCGAAATTCAACCTCCACCTGCTAGTGGGTTTGAAGAAAGCTATGCGGTCGCATGGGAACCGCAAAAGGCCTTCCAGGTTGAGGACGTTATGAAATCACTGGCACCGAAGGCAAAAAGCCCCTGCCCCTTTAAGCTGACGCGGGATGCCCCAGCGTTCAATCTGTCTAAGGGCGACATACTCATTCTCGATCTGAATTCTTCCGCCAAAACGGGTGATATTGTTCTCGCAAACAGAGTTGATCCAAATACCGGAAGCGCAGAAACGCTGCTTGGCAGGTATCTGCCCCCGTATATCTCACCGCCGAACGCGAGCGAGAAGCCCCAGCTTGTCGATAGCAACTTGATATCCGTTATGGGACCGGTGGTCGCATCCTTCCGCCCTGACGCCAACAGCGCAAGTTAGGTAAAATTACCCGTAATTGTTGACTTGGGTTATTTTACCCGATAGTCGTACCCCATCGCCAAGATGGGAGCGACTATGAAACACGAATGCCAAACTCTCAAACCCTGCGACATTGTTCCTGACGCCGAGCTGCGCCGCTTAGCGGCCTACTGCCCCGCGCGGCACAAAGGGCGGCTGAGTGACGATGACACCGCCGTTCTGGTGATGATACTGCCGGACATCTGCGGTGAAACCATCGCCCTGCGCATTGCGCACAATACCCCACTCATCACCTACGCGGTGTCGAGTGCAGTGCTGCGCGATCTGGCCAAGGACGGACCCGACCGCCACATGGGCGAGCTGACAGACCGCGAACACTTGATCCTCTCCGCCCGCCTCTCCAGCATGTGCCGCGAACTGCTCACCCTGCGTAGCCTTGAGACCGCAAGGGCCGCGTGATGTCGAACCTACCCCCCTTTGCTCGGTTCTGGATGGTGTGCCGCAAGCCGCAGCATGCCGGGGCCAAGACGGAACCCCGCCAGCGTTACAGCAGCCGCGAGGATGCACAGCGCACCGCCGAACGGCTGGCCCGCGAGAATGACGCACCGTTCATCATTCTGGAAGCGGTCGGCATCGCCCGCCCTACCGACCCGGACTATTCACGGGGGTTGTTCTGATGCCGCACCACGACCTGTGCCGCGCCGCCCGCGCCCGCCGCCTTGCCATCAACCTGCAAGCCGAAGGCCCCCAGACACGCCCCGACACCATGCGGGCGCTCTGCATTGAAAACGGCGGCGACTTCACCCCGCCCGACTGCCACGGGAATTGGGGGCCGGGACGCTGCGAAATCAAGCTGCTGGATATCTTCGGCAGTGGCGACACCGAAGACGCCGCAATCGTCAACTGGATCGACGCGGCCAGGCGCGCCGCGCCGAAACCCCCGCAGAAGGAACAGGCCGCATGACACTGCACACCCCCGATCTCGCACCCGACGACAAGCTGCTGCGCAACGAAGAAGAGTTGCGCCGCGCCCGTGGCATCCTCGCCGATGCACCGCACCACACAGACGCGGAAATCAAGACTGCCGTGGATGCAATCCTGACCCTCACACGCGATGGCGAGGACATCCAAAGGGCCAAGTATGATCTGCAGCTTGCTAGCTTTTGGGCCGACATTCTGGCGCGTGACCCGTGAAACCCACACCACTTACCTGCCGGGGAAATCTCCCTTTCCCCACGCCTCAGCCGGGGCCACTGCGCCCCGGCCTTTTCCAGAAAAGGACCCCTCAATGCCCAAACATGAACTGAACTTCCTTGAGTTCCTGCAATCTTTCCGACGCGGCGAACTGCTGAAAAACGGCGACGACAAGCTTGCAGAACTGATGCAGGCAGTGTGCGAAACCGGTGCCAGCGGCTCCATCACGATCACCCTGCCGTTCAAGATGAACAAGGCTGGGCAGATCGAATGCACGCCTGAAATCAAGCTCAAGAAGCCCACGAAACCGATGGGCACCGGCATCTATTTTGCGACCGATGACGCTCAGCTGACCCGGCGCGATCCCAACCAGCTCGACATGATGGACGATCTGGAAGAACGGCGCGGCAGTCACGCCGCCGAGTAACCCCACCAAAGCCAGGAGACAGACATGGCAAAGAAGACATCCCCTAACGAGCAGACCAACGTGAAGGTGGCCGCAGACCCGCGCGCGGAACTGGACGCGGCAATCGATCTTGAGCGTCTTTCACATCCCACCATTGAAGGCGAACGCGGCAAACGTTGGGCCTTTGTCCCGGACGGATACCAATTGCAGGACATCGGGGACAAATACCGTTTGCCGCCGCATGTGGTGCAATCGATCCGGCTGGATGACCGGGAGTCGCTGACCAGCTACGTCAACCGTTTCAGCAGCAGCAATTCGGTGATCGTGGCAAACTTTGACGCCATGGGCATCGGAGCGGTTCTGGACTGGCATCCCCACAACGACATGGACGAGTTTGGCACCTCCGGCGCGAACGAACACCGCGCCACGCTCAAGCTGCTGATGTCCGAAGAGTTCAAGCGGTGGAATGAATTTGAAGGCACGTTCCACAGCCAGGCGGAATTTGCAGCCTTCCTGGAAGAGAACGCAGTGGACATCACCGACCCGGAGCCGGGCGTGATGATCGAAATCAGCCGCGATCTGGAAGCGAACACGCAAGTCGGTTTCAAATCCAGCACAAGGCTGGAAAACGGCGACCGGAAATTCACCTACGAAACAGACACCCGTGTCGAAAACGATGTGGTTGTACCGCGCGAGTTTCAACTGACAATCCCGCTCTACAACGGCGAGGAACCGGTGGAGCTGCGGGCTGCGTTCCGCTTCCGGCCACAGGCTGATGGCCTGAAACTTGGCTTTGAATGGCGGCGTGTCGAATACCAGCGTCGGGCCTACTTCCAGCAGATCGCAACCCAAATCGCTGACGACACCGGCTTGCCGGTCTTCTTTGGCGATGCGTCCTGCCGCGAACTGCGCACCGGTACTCTCTAGTAAGTATTCAGCCTGTTGCCCTTCACCGGGGAACAGGCTTCACATTTGAACAGGTGATCGGGATGAACGAGGAACCCAAGCTACATCCACTACCACAACCCCGAAACCTCCTTGCGCGCCGCACTCGCCAAAAAGGCAGATCGGTTCATGCCGCGCCGGTCCGCCGCATCATCGACAGCCCGCAACAGGCCAGGGTCCATCGTGATATTGATGCGGCGGGGCGAGCCTTGGTCCGTAACCAGCGGTACCAACACCACCATGGCTCCCTCCGCCCACCCAGCAAGACCGGAATCCGCAAAGATGTCTTTGATACTGGAAGGTGCCGGAATGTCCTCTCCATCCTCGCGCATTCCTTCGGCATGAAACGCCAATGCCTTTGCACCTTCTGCCAGAACGGCATCAAGATCGCTCGCAACGGCAATGCATCCTGGAAAATCAGGGAAGCTGATACCGAATTCGCTTTCGTCTTCTTTGTGAATGAATGCCACGTAATGCATTGCTTTCTCTCTTTCCTGTTAACGCCAGCCCGCTTGCCTGTAGATCGACATGACCGTACCGCGCGGAATATCCTTTACAGGGTGCGGAATGGTCACGCGACCCGGCTTGGTCGGGTGCTTGAACTGATGGTGATCCCCCTTGGTCGCAACGCGCTGCCAGCCATCTTTTTCCAGCATCTTGATCAGTTTGCGGCTATTGCGTTGCATCGTAACCTTCTCCTTTGTGTGTATCAACATACACATTTTCAACTGGCCGGTCAACCTTTTATGTGTATCAACATACACATCTTTTCTGGAAACTCAGCATGAACTGGTACGGCGAGCAAAGGCACAAATGGATCAAGGAAATGTTGCGCATCTATGGCTTCATCAACCGATCCCACATTGTCGAGAAATTCGGCTGCTCTGCGCAACTCGCCGGGAACGATCTGACCGCGTTTCAGGAAGCGAACGCAACTTGGGTCGAATACAACCCTCGTCGCCGTGCCTACGTGAACCTTACCCACACCAACCCACGCGAGCGATAGACTGCGATGCCAATAACCAAGGATTTCCCGCCTCGACTGCTACCTGCGCCACAGGCCGCGCACTATCTGGGCATCTCAGAAACCAAGCTGGGGACACTCCTAATTCCGCGCAAGGAATTGGATAGCAAACGGGTCTATGATCGCAACGACCTTGACGCCTTCGCAGATGACCTGCCCTATGAAGCCACAAAGACGCCTGAGGAATCAGAATGCGAAGCGGCAAACAAAGCATGGGGACTGGTAAGTTGAAAGGCCTGCGCCGCTTCACGCAAGATGACGTGTATTACGTCTACCATCGCGCAACAGGCGTCCGTCTGCCCGACCTGCCGGAGAACGACAAGCGTTTTCTGAAAGCCTATCTGGAAGCCGAAAAACAAATTGAGGCCCCGGCAACGCCAAGGAAGCGCAGCGCTGCACCCAAGGCCGGAACCCTCAGTTACGGATGGCGGATGTTTATTGCTTCCGACGATTTCAAAGAGCTGAGCGAAGGGTATCGCGTGCGGCTGCAGGCTCACGCAGACGAAATAATGGCAACCGGCGGCAATGTGCCCATACGCGGAATTCGACCTGAGATTATCGAAAAAGACTTGGCCGACATGCCCGAGGCCACCACCCGCAACGCAAAGCGCATGCGCATGAAGACCTGGCGCGCCCTGTTCGCGTTCCTCAAATCCGAAAACGAAATAGAAAAGAACTACGCTTTGCTTGCCGAAATGCCGAAGGCCCGCAAAGGCAAAAAACATCAGCCTTGGACAAGCACGCATATTGATCTGTTCCGCAAAAGATGGCCGCTGGAAACGAGCCAGCGACTGGCCATGGAACTCATGCTGTTTTTCGGTTGCCGCATCTGCGATGCCGTGAGGCTCGGGCCAGGAATGGTCGACAAAGAAGGCTGGCTCAAATACGTGCAGAAGAAAACCAAAGGCGAAGTTGAAGTTCAATTTGATAGGCCGCTGCCAAGCTTTGCGGATCATGAGGCATACGACTTCTTGCGCAGATCTATCGCAACGCAAAAGGAACGCCACCTGACATGGATGGTCACCGACCACGGCAGCGCACGATCTGAGAAAGCGGCAAGCAACTGGTTTTCCGCGTCCTGTCGCGCAGCGGGCCTGAAAAACGACCAACGCCGAACGGCTCATGGGCTTCGGTCAACCTGCCTGAACCGCCTGTCGGAAGCCGGTGCTTCCACCCATCAGATCGGAGCATGGGCGGGGCACGAATCCTTGAAGGAAATTGAAGGCTACACTAAGTCAGCCGAAAAGCGCCGCATGCTTTCCGCGAACGAACCGGATACACAAATTGTTCAGGTCGTAAAATCCTGAACAAAATTGGGACGTAAGGATATGTATTTATTGACTAATTTTTTGAAGTGGCGGACCGAGGAGGATTCGAACCCCCGACCCCTTGATTCGTAGTCAAGTACTCTATCCAGCTGAGCTATCGGTCCACTGTCGCGCGGTTTAGTGCTGTGTGCAGAGTTATGCAAGCCCAATCGGTGGAAAATTCCGTCAGGGAGGCGTTATGGCTCAGCAGACTGGTAAACTTCGTAAATGTACATTCGCAAGCTGGCTCTACACGATGACTTCAGACTGTGCCGCGACCTTGCCATTTGACATCATCGTCCCGTCACCTTTCGGCAGGCAAATCGTGAAACAGGTGCCGTCCGATCCGGTTTTGGCAAGCTCCAGTGTCCCGCCGTGCCCGCGGATCAATTCCGCAGAAATCGCAAGACCAAGACCCGAGCCACCTTTGCGGGCACCCCCCTGAAACGGCGTGAACAGATGCTCCTGTGCCTTTGGTGGCAGTCCCGGCCCGGTATCGGTGACATCAATCCACCAGGCTTCGTCATCTTCGCGCGCATCCACGCTGATCTCACCAGCGGTGCCTGTCGAAACCAGCGCCTGTCGGGCATTGCGGATGAGATTGGCCAGAACACGGAATAGCTGCTCCGGATCGGCGCGCACCATCATGCCGAATGGCACCGCACAGGAGAAACTGACATCAGCCTCGCCCACGGCAAGCCTTTCGCTGTCGATCACCTCTTCCACCAGATCCGCCAGAAGCAACATGGTCAATGTGGGGCTTGGCTCCTCGGCTTTGCCGAAGGCTAGCGTGCTTTCGCAGAGGTGCACGGCCCGTGTAATGCTGCTTACCAGCTTAGGGGCCATGCGTTTGACCGTCGGGTCTTCACTCATTTCGATCCGGTCGGTGAACAGCTGCGCCGAGGTGAGAATATTGCGCAGATCGTGGCTGATCTTGCTGACCGCACTGCCCAGTTGCGCCAGCCGGTCTTTCTGCCGCAGGGCCTGGGTCAGGTCGGTTTCCAGCTTTTGCAATGCCTCTTCCGCCTCGCGCAGTTCGGTCACACTGGCCGACGGCGTGATGATCCGGCGTGCATCTTCCGGGGCTTCCGCATAGTTCTGCATGTGCCCAACCACGCCCTTGATGGGCTTCAGCAGCAAGGCACGCATCGCAATGAACAGCAAAAAGGCCGTGAAGATCGAAATCACCGCGGAGAGGATCAGAATACGAATGCCGTAGTCGATCATTGCATCCCGCAGGGGGGTGGTTTCCATCGTGATCTCGATCAGCAGCCCGGCGTCGCGAACCGGCGCGCCGATCACCCGGATGACCTCGTTCTCGGGGGAAACAAAGCGGGTCAATGCATCGCGGATCAGAACGGCGGCCCCGTCCTCACGCATGTCAAAGGTCTGTGAGATCGGTTGCGGCAATTGCGAGGCGAGCATGAGTTGACGCACCTGATCACGGCGCAGCACCACGTTGAAGACGCCCGCGTTTTCCAGCAGCTCAGCCTCCAGCTCGCGGTCAATCATGTCATCGGCCAACAAGGCCAGTGATGCAATCTGCGCCCGTTCCAGCCGGTTCATCAGGTAGTCTTCGCGGAACCGCGCAATCGATGGCACAAAGATCAGGACCTCGGCCAACATCACGAAGATGGTGGTCAAGATAACCAGACGTCCTGAGAGCGAATTGAACATGGACGTCAGCGTTTCACGGCACGAGGCGTTGAACAAGCCCTACAATCCGTTTGACCATGGGGCTGTCAAAGAGCCGCGGGCTGAAATAGGCCCCTGCGGCGCGCTTGTTGATCTCTCCGATCGTGGGATAGGGCGCGACCATCGCGGCGATCTGGCTCATCTTCATGCCGTTGGCCAGAGCAAGGGCCCAGAGGTTGATCAGTTCGCCCGCCTGATATCCGACGATGGATGCCCCCACCGGGCGCCCCTTGACCACCATCACCTTGATGAACCCCTTGGTCTTGCGCTCGGCAATCGCCCGGTCGTTGTGATCGTAGTGAAAGCGCACGACCTCCAGATTGCTGCCGTGCTCCTTCTTGGCTTCAGCCTCGGTCATGCCGACCTGCGCCAGTTCGGGATCGGTATAAGTAGCCCAGGGGATATGCGCCGTCTTGGCCTTGGAGGGCAAGGCAAACAGCATCGAACGGATGATGACCCCTGCGTGGTACCCCGCGACATGGGTGAACTGCAGACCGCCTGCCGCGTCCCCGATGGCATAGACCTTGCGGTTGGTTGTGCGCAGGCTGGCATCCACCTTTACGCCGGTTTTCGTGGTCTCTATGCCCGCCGCGTCGAGATTCAGCTTTTCGGTATTGGTCTTGCGCCCCACCGCCATCAGCAGGTGGGTGCCCTTGATCTGGCGGCCGTCCTCCGTCACCACCTCGATGGCGCCGGGTTTGCCCCTGATTTCGGCGGCTTTCGCGTCTTCTTCGATCACGACACCTTCGTCGCGCAGGCTGCTCAGCACCACTGCCGCCAGTTCAGGGTCGTCTTTTCCAAGCGCCTTGGCGCCTTCGATCACGGTGACCTTGCTGCCCAGGCGCACGTGAGCCTGCGCCATTTCCATCCCGATCGGGCCACCGCCGATGATCAGCAGGTGTTCGGGCGGCTCGCGCAGGTCAAACAGCGTCTCGTTGGTCTCATATGGCACATTTTCCAACCCGGGGATCGGCGGCACCAGCGGCGAGGACCCGGTCGCAATCACGATACGCCGCGCCTTGATCACCGTGTCGCCCGCCTGCACTTCGTTGGAGGAGATAAAATGCCCGAATTCTCGTATGACCTTGACACCGAGCCCCTCGAACCGCTCCTGGCTGTCCACGGGTTCGATCTGTGCAATCACGTCGGCCACGTGATCCTTGGCCGCTGCATAGTCTGCCGTACCGGGCGCGTTCGCGACACCATATTGTTCGGCGTGGCGCTGCGCATGGGCGGCCTTACCGCTCGCAATCAGTGCTTTGGACGGTACACAGCCATAGTTGAGGCAATCACCCCCCATCTTATGACCCTCAAGCAAGACCACGTCGGCGCCCATCTGCACGGCACCGGCAGCCACGGAAAGCCCACCGGATCCTGCGCCAATGATCAGGATATCTGTCTTGAGACGGGTCATGTGTCAGAGGTCTTTCTTGCCGGTCACGGCCTTGATCATTACGGGCAGCAGGGACAACAGGCAAAGTCCCAGAATGGGCAGCAGGATGTGTGGTTCGAAGATGACGCCGAGGTTGGGGCTTTCCCCGCGCTCAAACACCGCCCCCAACCCGGCACCAACCGAAGAGTAGACCAGCGATCCCGGAATGATCCCGAGGAAGGTGGAGATCACGTAACGGTGTAGCGGCACAGCCAGAAAGGCCGGTACCAGATTGGCAACGAAGAAGGGCACTACTGGTACGAGGCGCAGGAAAAAGAGCATCGACCACTGGTTCTCATCAATGCCTTCCTTGACTTTGCGCACTGTGCCCTGCGAGGCATCCATGCGCGCCTTGAGCTTCTCGCCCAGCCCGTAGCGGGCCGCCAGAAAGATCACCGTGGCGCCAATGGTCGCCGCCGTCACACTCAGAGCGGAGCCGCCGAAGGTGCCAAAGAGGAACCCGCCGGTCAGAGTTGCGATCAGCGCTCCCGGCAGGGAAAACGCCACGATCACGACGTAAGCTGCGAGAAAGGTCAGGGTCGTCAGCACAAAGTGGCTGTCGCGAAAGGCAATCAGCGCCTCACGGTTGTCACGCAAGGCGTCGAAACTGATGTAGTCTTTCAGTGTGAATGCTCCGACTGCGGCAACGCCAAGGATCACGATCAGGGGCAGATTGCGCATCAGTCCTGATTTGGACCCGGATTTGGGATTGTCCGTCATATCTGACATTACACTGTCCTCTCAGAGCGCCTGTTTCAATTCAATTGCTAGATGACGGCTTATGGCGCGTGGCGATAGGCCCATCACGGGCGCTTGATCAGCTGTGACGGTTTCGCCGCCCTAACCCCGCGAAACGGCTCTATTTGAAACAAGTTGATGCCTCCTTACCCTGCCGGGTCCGAAATTATTGCAATCTGCGGCAATATTCCCGCCTTCGGGGTTTGACTTGGGGCCAAGAGCGCTTTAGAGCACGGGCTTCGAATGACACCGGGTGGCCACGCGATTCCGCGCCACCGGGCAGCAGACATGGAGACGGAGCGATGAAACGCACCTATCAACCTTCCAACCTCGTGCGCAAGCGGCGCCACGGTTTCCGCGCGCGCATGGCCACCAAAGCCGGTCGCAAGATCATCAACGCGCGCCGCGCCCAGGGCCGGAAATCGCTGAGCGCCTGATCGCGCCACGGACAAGGTCGGGAACATGACACCGCCGCAAGCTTCTCCGCCGGGCACACCTGCCTCCGGAGAGACGCTTCCGGCGGTTTCTTTACGTCTGGAGACGCTTAAGAAACGTGCGGACTTCCAACGGGCCGCGCGGGCCAGGCGGGTTGCGATGACGGGTTTCATTCTTCAGATGTACAAACGTCCTGACGGGGACGCGCAGGGTATGCGAGTCGGGTACACCTGCTCCAAAAAGGTTGGCAACGCGGTGGCACGGAACCGCGCCAAACGTCGGTTACGCGAAGCTGCAAGACTGGTCCTGACGCATCAGGGTCGCGACGGTGTGGACTATGTGTTGATCGGGCGACGTGATCACACGGCCACCCTGCCGTTTGACAAGTTGCGGGCTGACCTCGAAACCGCCCTGCGCAAACTGCATGGTCCGGCCAGATGACACTCATGGCCCAGATCATGGCGCTGCCGATACGTGCCTACCGGCTGCTTTTCAGCCCTTGGGTCGGGCACAACTGCCGCTATCAACCGACCTGCAGTGCTTATGCATTGGACTGTCTGGAAAAGCACGGTGCGGTGAGAGGAGGCTGGCTCACGCTCCGGCGTATCGGCCGATGTCATCCCTGGGGCGCCAGCGGATATGATCCGGTACCAGAGACGAAATCAAAGGATGCTGGATAGACCCGCCGTCAGGATTGCTTTTCGAAAGTGATGATCACCTCGCCGATATCGATGCCATATCTCTTCATATACGCGCGATTGAGCAGGCGGGTGTCGCTCAGCAACCACATCCAGTCATCAAAACGCACCCGCAACGTGCCATCCGGCACCGGTAGGTCGATGGTGTATTGCCAGTTAAAGGTATCGCCCCGCTCTTCGCCCGTGGCATCGCCGATCACGCCCGGGGCAGTGCCGCGCCATGTCTCTGGTCCGGTCTTTTGCAGGCTCCAGACCCGCTGTTCCGTACTGCCATCTTCATAGGTAAAGTCCTCCACAAGTTTCAACGTCTCTCCGTCCCATGTGCCCTCAATTTGAACATCAAAGCGGCGGCGAACGGTGCCAAAGATATCCTGAAACTGGCCATACGCCACAACGCGTCCCTCAAAGAACTCTTCCAGGTTCAATTGCCGGGACGACAGCGGCTCATCCTCCAGAGCGGGTTTTCCCACGCATGCGGACAACAGCCCGGCAAATGAAAGCGCAATAACAAGTCGGATCATGACGGCCTCCTCACCTACAATTGAGTACGCGCAACAGGCACTTTTGGTTCAACCACAATGCCGGTATAGAGGCGCAAAACCCGATCAGGACGGCTTGCATGTTGGATACACCTCAGGACATTCACCCGCTTTTCAACGGCGCGCCGTCGACCACCGAGTTCAAGAAGTTGCGCAAGCGGATTGTGCGCGCGACCCGGGAAGCCATTGAGCAATATGGCATGATCGAACCCGGCACTCGCTGGCTGGTTTGCCTGTCGGGTGGCAAAGACAGTTATACACTGCTGGCAGTGCTCTATGAGTTGAAATGGCGTGGTCTTCTGCCCGTCGATCTGCTCGCCTGCAATCTCGACCAGGGTCAACCGGGCTTCCCCGCGACGGTATTGCCAGCGTTTTTGGAGAAAATGGGTGTACCGCACCGCATTGAATATCAGGACACCTACTCCATCGTCATGGACAAAATTCCACAGGGTCGTACCTTTTGCGCACTCTGTTCACGCCTGCGCCGCGGTCATCTTTATAGGATCGCGCGCGAAGAAGGCTGCAGCGCAGTTGTTCTTGGCCACCATCGCGACGATATCCTGGAAACCTTTTTCATGAATCTCTTTCACGGTGGGCGTTTAGCGACGATGCCGCCCAAACTGGTGAATGAAGAAGGAGATCTGTTCCTGTACCGCCCGCTCTCCCATGTGGCCGAAGCCGATTGTGAGAAATTTGCCAAGGCAATGAACTATCCGATCATTCCCTGCGATCTTTGCGGCAGCCAGGACGGTCTTCAGCGTCAGCAAGTCAAAGCGATCCTCGATGGTTGGGAGAAAAACAGCCCCGGCCGCAGACAGGTGATGTTCCGCGCCCTTATGAACGCGCGCCCGTCTCATCTGTTAGATCCAAAGCTCTTCGATTTCGAAGGCCTGAGCCTGAAATAGACGGGATTTTAGTCAATCCCGCTACAATCAGTGTTTCGTTGTTAACGGGCAGGTCATGGGTACCAGCATATCTTGCCCGGCAATGTGCTTTGTGCACGGGTCTGAAAGGTACGCAATATGGCAGGGGTCTTTGCCAAGAAAGCTGCAGGGATGCGCAGCAAGATTGCCGGAATTTTGACACGCCCCTTGGCGCTGGCCTGTCTACCCGCAATCTCCCTGGTCGTTTACTGGCTCGGCGGGGACACGGCGTTAGTTGCAGTCGCTGTTGCAATGCCTCTTGTTTATGTCCTCATTGGCGGGAATGGCGCAACCTCCCGGGCAGCCCAAAATAGTAGTCGCTCACCCTTGCAGGACAGGGACGCATTCGAGGAAACCGTGGCGCGTGTCTTCAAACAGGTTCGCGAAACCTCACACTTTTCAGCGATTTTTAAAGTTGAAATCGATGAGACGGACGGCATCGTCGACCGGTATGGTCAAGCCGCAACTGACTTGATCGTCGCGCGCGCAGGCGAGCGTGTCGCATCCGTACTGCGCGATGGCGATGCGATTGCCCAAACCGGGGACTACAAATTCACCGCTTGCCTGAAACCAGTCAAGCAACTCGACCTCGAACTCTGCATTCAACTGGCAGGTCGGCTGCAAACAGCGCTTGAGGAACCGATTTCCATCGACGGTACAACCGTGTACATCACCACATCCGTTGGGTTCTGCCAGCACACACGTGTGATTAACAAATCACCCCGCGCTTGGATTGAAGCTGCCCGCACAGCACTCCGCGAGGCGCAAGCTCACGGGCCCAATGCGATCCGTGCCTATTCCGATGAAATGAAGCGCCGAACCGAAACGCGCGCGGAATTGCGTCAGGAAGTCGCCAACGCGCTGGAGAATGGCGACATCAGACCTTGGTTCCAGCCCCAGATTTCGACAGATACCGGTCGCGTGACGGGCTTTGAAGCGCTGGCACGTTGGAATCACCCCCAGCGCGGCATGATCTCGCCCGCTGATTTTCTGCCCGCAGTCGAACAGTCCGACATGCTGGAGCGCTTGGCGGAGGTCATGATGTTCCACGCCTTTACCGCCATGAAAGCATGGGATGACGCGGGGGCATCTGTTCCCCAGGTTGGTGTAAACTTTGCAGGCCCGGAACTGCGCAACCCGAGACTCATCGACAAAGTCAAATGGGAACTTGACCGCTTTCACCTGACCCCGGAACGTCTGGCAGTCGAAGTGCTGGAAACCGTTGTCTCAAATGCGCCGGATGACATCATTGCGCGCAATATTAATGGCTTGGGCGAACTGGGCTGCCGCATAGATCTGGATGACTTTGGCACGGGCCATGCCTCCATTGCCTCCATCCGCCGCTTCTCGGTCAGCAGGATCAAAATTGACCGATCCTTTGTGATGAAAGCGGACCGTGACCCCGAACAGCAACGCATGATCAGCGCCATCCTGACCATGGCCGAGCGTCTGTGTGTCGAAACGCTGGCGGAAGGTGTGGAAACTGTTGGCGAGCACGCGTTGCTTGCGCAGCTTGGATGCGATCATGTTCAAGGCTTCGGGATCGGAAAGCCCATGCCCTTTGACGAAACACTCACATGGATTGCGAACCACAACACCAAGCTTAAGGATGTGCCGCGCATCTTGGGCAATCGCGCCAACTGACCCAAAAAGGGGACCACTAGGGTCGCGGCTGAAATGCCCCATCCATCTATGCCTACCTGAGTGAAAACAGCCCAAAGACCCCGAATCCGCTTGACCTTTGGGGCTGCACTCTGTTGAACCCACGCTGATACAAACAGATCAGGTGGCTGTCCCAGATGGACGATCAAAACAAGAACCTTATTCTTGCAACAGCACTCAGTTTCCTCGTGATCCTGGTCTGGTTTATCCTGTTCCCCCCCCCTGAACCGGAGGTGCCACTGGAAAGTCCATCAGCGGCACAAACCACAGGATCAGAGGGCACGGCTATTGCGACCGTTCCCTCTTCAACGGCTGAAACGCAGGCGGCGCCTGAAACCGAAACCCGTGAGGATGCTCTGGCCGACGCACCGCGCATCCCTGTCCTGACAGACCGGGTCAGCGGCTCCGTCTCCCTGCTTGGCGGGCGGATCGACGATCTGTCTCTTAATGACTACCGGGTAACCCAGGAAGAAGGCGCCGAAATCGTCAAGATGCTTTCTCCTGTGGGCACAGCCGACGCTTACTATGCGCTTTATGGCTGGGCGCCGGGTGCCGGGATGGATCCCTCGTCGGTGCCGGGGCCCAATACACTCTGGACACTGGCCAGCGGTGAAACCTTGACAGTCGACAACCCGATTACGCTGACATGGGACAACGGTGCCGGTCAGCTCTTCACGCGCACAATTGCCATTGATGCCGACTATCTGTTCACGGTCACACAATCCGTTGCCAATACCGGCGCAGGACCCGTCAGCATGGCCCCCTACGGCGTTTTGGCCCGCCACGGTGAACCTTCGGATCTGAAGAATTTCTTCATCCTTCATGAGGGTGTCGTCGCCATGGCAGATGGCGAATTGACTGAAACCGATTGGTCGGACATGCCCGATTTCGAATTCGCAGAACGCGAAGGCGCGCGCGCAGAGATCACGCAGGTTTCCCAGAACGGCTGGATCGGTTTCACCGACCACTTCTGGATGTCCACGCTGATCCCCGCACCGGGCAGCGCCTTCAAGTCGGTCGCCAAATACGATGAGCGTCGGGATATCTACCAGGCTGAAACCGTACAGCCCACCCAAACTGTGGCCCCCGGCACTTCCGTGACCGTGACCAGCCAGTTGTTTGCGGGCGCCAAGGAATGGGAAACCATCCGCAACTACCAATCCGCTGGCGTTGAAGGGTTTATCGACAGCATCGACTGGGGTTGGTTCTTCTTTCTGACGAAACCGATATTCTGGCTGCTGCACGAATTGAACCAGCTGATCGGCAATATGGGCTGGGCGATCATCGGGCTGACCCTGATCATCAAAGCGCTTCTCTTTCCGCTGGCATACAAATCCTATGTCTCCATGGCCAAGATGAAAGAACTGCAGCCGCAGATGGAGAAGCTGAAGGAAGAGGCAGGCGACGACCGGCAGAAGATGCAGCAGGGCATGATGGAGCTTTACAAACGCGAAAAGGTGAACCCCGCTGCGGGCTGTCTGCCCATCCTCTTGCAGATCCCGATTTTCTTTTCGCTCTACAAGGTGATCTTTGTCACGATCGAGCTGCGGCACGCGCCCTTCTTCGGCCCCTTTCAGGACCTCAGCGCCCCTGATCCAACCTCGATCATGAACCTCTTTGGTCTTCTGCCTTTCGCGGGCCCCGAACCGACCTCGATCATGGCACTGATCTTCATCGGCATCCTGCCTCTGCTGCTCGGTATTTCCATGTGGCTGCAGCAAAAACTGAACCCCGCACCCACGGACCCGACGCAACAGATGATCTTTGCCTGGATGCCCTGGGTCTTCATGTTCATGCTGGGCAGCTTTGCCAGCGGTCTTGTGGTCTACTGGATTGCGAACAACACGATCACCTTCACGCAACAATACCTGATCATGCGCAGCCAAGGGTATTCGCCTGACGTCTTCGGCAACATCAAGAGCAGTTTCAAACGCAAAGCTGCCGAGGACGCTGACAAGTGACCGCGACCCTCGCCCATATCTGGCGACACCCCCTCAAGGGTCTTGGCAGCGAGGCGGTGGAGCGGGTCGATCTCGACCCTGACAAAGCGGTGGTGGGGGATCGTGCCTGGGCTCTATTGAACGCGGAAGCCGAGGATACGGACGAGTGGCAGCCCCGGCGCAACTTTCTGCAGGTTGCCTCCGGTCCGCGACTGTCGGCGATCACCGCCGCAGGAACGGCAAACGGCGTGCGGATGACACATCCGGATCGCGCACCGCTGGAATTCAACCCGGCAAGCGGCACTGGCGTGCTGGCAGACTGGATCGGTGATCTATGGCCAGACAATCGCCCCGGTCCCGCCCGGCTGGTCAAAGCACCGGCTCAGGGCATGACCGATGTATCCTATGCATCCGTCTCTATCGGCAATCTCGCCTCACTGCGTGCGCTCAGCAAAAAGGCCGGGATGGATGTCGATATGCGCCGTTTTCGGATCAACCTCTGGCTCGACGGCCTTGCGCCCTGGGAAGAGATCGATCTGCTGAAATCCGACATCACGCTGGGCACCGCAATGCTCAGCCCGGTGGAACCCATCGAACGGTGTCGCGCACCGGACGCGAACCCGGTGACAGGCAGCCGTGATCTGGGCATGCTGCGGCTGCTGGAAGACGGGTGGGATACACGGGATTTCGGCGTCTACTTCAAGGTGAGCAAAGCAGGATCCGCCGATGTCGGTGACGCCCTGACATGAGTGCCCTGCCCTTTCCCATTGCCGAAGAACCGGATCCGCAGACTTTTGAGACCGGGCGATTGCTGTTCGCGGGTGACACTGAATTCGTCAAGGGCGTGGTCGCGATGTCGGGCCTGCCGGAGCCTGACCGGCTGGAGGTGTGTTTTGCCGGGCGTTCCAACGTCGGGAAATCCTCGCTGATCAATGCGCTGACCGGGCGCAAAGGACTGGCGCGCGCCTCGAACACGCCGGGCCGCACGCAGGAGATCAACTTTTTCACCGCCGGTGAAGAGCACTATCTGGTCGATCTGCCGGGCTACGGTTTCGCCAATGCGCCAGTGCCGGTTGTCGAGAAATGGCAACGGCTGCTGAAACAATACCTGTCAGGGCGTCAAACCCTGCGCCGCGCCTTTGTGCTGATCGACGCGCGCCACGGCGTCAAGAAAGTGGATGATGAGATCCTGAGCCTGCTCGACAGTGCCGCGGTCACCTTTCAGGTGGTCCTGACGAAAGCCGACAAGGTGAAGGAAGCGGAACGGGCTAAGGTACTGGATCAGGTGCGTGCCGCATTGGCCAAACATCCCGCCGCCTACCCGGAGATCATCGTGACCTCCAGCGAAAAGGGCTGGGGCATCCCGACTTTGCGATCTATCATCGCGACACTCGAGTAGACGGGCCCCTTGCGCGACGGCGGGCACGCGATCATAACGCCGCAACGGATGGCCCAAAGATGAAGACCCAAGACATGAACCGTGACTGGATCGCAACCGCAAGCACTCTCAACAAGGCCCTGCCGTACCTGCAGCGCTATGCCAATGCGACGGTGGTGATCAAACTCGGCGGTAACGCCATGGGCAGCGATGCTGCGATGGAGGAGTTTGCGCGTGACGTCGTCTTGATGCGGCAGGTCGGCGTGAACCCGGTGATCGTGCACGGCGGCGGGCCGATGATCAATGCGATGCTGGAAAAGCTCCAGATCAAGTCGGACTTCGTGAACGGTAAGCGGGTCACAGATGCGGCCACCATGGATGTGGTGGAAATGGTGCTCGCCGGTCTCGTCAACAAGCGGATCGTGCAGGCGATTAACCGTCAGGGCGGGCGCGCCGTGGGGCTGTCGGGCAAGGATGCGGGAATGATCACCTGCACGCAAGCGGACCCGGATCTAGGGTTTGTCGGCGCGCCGCAAGAGGTCAATCCAAGGCTGCTGCGCGATCTGGCGGAAAAGGAATACATCCCCGTCATTGCCCCGCTTGGGATGGGTCGGGAGGGCGAAACCTTCAACATCAACGGCGATACGGCAGCGGGTGCCGTGGCCGCCGCACTCAAGGCCGACCGGCTCTTGCTGCTCACCGATGTCGCAGGCGTAAAAAACGAAAGTGGCGAGGTGGTGACCGAGCTCAGCGCCGATCAGATCCGCGAGATGACCAGCGCCGGTACCATCGCCGGCGGCATGATCCCCAAGACGGAGACCGCATTGGAGGCCATCGAGGGCGGCGTCCGGGCGGCGGTCATCCTTGATGGGCGTGCGCCCAATGCCTGCCTGCTGGAGCTTTTTACCGAGCATGGCGCGGGGTCGATCATCCGCGCGGGCTAACGCAGATGTGTCAAGCTGTCGCTTGGTCTGGACCGTGCGCTGCAGTACATGTGAGCCATGGAAAACGAAGTTGTCATCCGCCTAAGCATCTTTCTGGGCCTTTTCGCCGTTCTGGCCACGCTTGAGGCACTGGCGCCGCGGCGTGTCCGCAGCCAGACAAGGCGTCGCCGTTGGACCACCAACTGGGGCATCACCATCGCCAACACGCTGACCCTGCGGGCGATGGCCTTTGCGATGCCGCTGCTTGCCGTCGGAGCTGCTGTGGATGCGCAGGCCCAGGGCTGGGGTCTTTTCAACGCGCTTGGCTGGCCGGGCTGGCTGGAGATCGGCATCGCCATTCTGGTGCTCGATTTTGCAATTTGGCTGCAGCATCTGATCACTCACAAGGTGCCGATCCTGTGGCGCTTGCACCGGGTGCACCATGCGGATGTGGATATGGATGTTACCACGGCAATCCGGTTTCACCCGGTGGAGATTGCCCTCTCCATGGTGTTGAAAATCGGCCTCGTCTACCTGCTGGGCCCGGCGGCCATTGCCGTCATCCTTTTCGAGATCCTGCTGAACGGCACAGCGATGTTCAATCATGCCAACATCCGCCTGCCGCTTTGGCTCGACGCGATTGTGCGGCGCCTGCTGGTCACGCCGGATATGCACCGGGTGCATCATTCCGTGCATCGTTCCGAGCACGACAGCAACTACGGGTTCGCCCTATCAATCTGGGACCAGATGTTCGGAACCTATATCGCGCAGCCAGCGGCCGGGCATGATGATATGGAAGTGGGGCTGGAGTGGCAGGATGACCGGCCCAGCCGGTTCGGATGGTCCATCGCCCTGCCCTTCGCCAGGAAATGACCCTGGAGGATATCTCACACCTGGCAGCGCCCTTCGGGCTCTTTGTCATGGGCGCGAGACATGGAACACGGTCTGACATCGAAGATGCCGGGGAAACGCTGGTGCTGCTGGGGGCGGGCCAAGAGTACTGGGCACATTTCACTGCCGCTTCGGAGTACCGCGACGACCGGCCGAACCCGCTGGATCGGTGGTCAAAGCGTGTGATCGGAGAGATCGCGCAGACGCTGGGTGGCGAGGCGGTCTTCCCCTCTGATGGTCCCCCCTACGCACCCTTCATCCGTTGGTCGTTGGAGACGGGGCGCTTTTTTCAAAGCCCGACCGGTATGATGATCCATGACGACGCCGGGCTGATGATCTCCATCCGCGGGGCGCTGTGGATCGACTCAGTGTTGGACATCCCCGCCGCTGTCGCACCAAGCCCATGCGACAGCTGTTCCGATCAGCCCTGTACAACCGCTTGTCCGGTCAGTGCCCTTGCAGCCACCCATGCCTACGATGTACCGGCGTGCAAGAGCTATCTGGAAACGGACGCGGGCCAGGATTGTATGACACAAGGGTGCAGGGTTCGACGCGCTTGCCCGGTCTCGCAGCGTTTTGGCCGCGACCCGGAACAATCGGCCTTTCACATGGCCGCCTTCAAAGGATGACCCCGTGCTCAGATTGATCCTCATGCGTCACGCGAAATCGGACTGGAACCATCCGCATCTTGGCGATCACGACCGACCGTTGAACAAGCGCGGGGTGGCCTCTGCCAAAGCCTTGGGAGACTGGCTGCGCAGGACAGGATACCAGCCGGATCAGGTGTTGAGTTCTTCCTCCGAGCGGACGGGACAGACAGTGCTGGGGCTCGCGGTGCCGGATGACGTACCTGTTACGTTCACCCGGGCACTCTACCTGGCCGAACCGGAGACCATACTGGACGTCCTGCACACGGCAACGGGTCGCTGCGTTCTAATTCTGGGTCACAATGCAGGCATTGCCGAGATGGCAGAGCGGATCGTCAAGGCGCCGCCACAGCACGATCGGTTTGCTGACTATCCGACCGGAGCGACCCTGGTTGTCGATTTCGATGCTGAGGAGTGGAAGAAAATCGGCTGGCACCAGGGCCAGCCGATTGATTTCGTGATCCCGCGGGAGCTGGTGTAAAGGTGGCCTGAAAGCCCACCCTACCTGTCAGTGGCCCAGGATCTGGCTGAGGAACAGCTGTGTGCGCGGGCTTTGCGGGTTGTTGAAGAAGGCCTCTGGCTCGTTTTGTTCAACGATTTGCCCCGCGTCCATGAAGATGACGCGGTTCGCCACCTGACGCGCAAAGCCCATCTCGTGCGTCACGCAGAGCATGGTCATGCCCTCTTCGGCGAGCTCGATCATCGTGTCGAGCACCTCCTTGATCATCTCCGGGTCCAGCGCCGAGGTCGGCTCGTCAAAGAGCATGATGCGCGGGCGCATGCACAAGCTGCGCGCAATCGCCACCCGCTGCTGCTGGCCCCCTGAAAGCTGGCCGGGATATTTCAGCGCCTGATCGGGGATCTTGACCTTCTCAAGGAAATGCATCGCGGTCTCTTCGGCTTCTTTCTTGGGCGTTTTGCGCACCCAGATCGGCGCCAGCGTGCAGTTTTCCAGGATCGTCAGATGCGGGAAGAGGTTGAAGTGCTGGAAGCACATGCCAACCTCCGAACGGATCTTGTCGATGTTCTTCAGATCCGAGGACAGTAGTGTGCCATCCACCTCAATGGAGCCCTGCTGGTGCTCTTCCAGTGCGTTGATGCAGCGGATGAGCGTGGATTTTCCCGAGCCCGAGGGCCCGCAGATGACGATCCGTTCACCGCGATTGACCGTGAGGTCGATGTCGCGCAGCACGTGGAACGTCCCGTACCACTTGTTCATCTTGGAGATGGTGATCGCGATCTCGTCGGAGATCTGCATTTGAGTTGCGTGTTCAGCCATTGTTCAGGCCCTTCTTTTCTATTTCCCTACCGCTGTCGCTAGGTGCGGGAAGATTAACGGTGATCGGTCGCGAGGCGACGTTCGAGCCATTGTGAGTATTGCGAAATGCCGTAGCAGACGACGAAGAACAGGAGCGAGGCAAAGCCCAGCAGTTCCCAGTAGACGCCGTTCCATTCGGTCGAGGCGAGGATCGGTCCGCGGATCATGCCAAGAAGGTCGAACATGGAAATCACAGAGACCAAGACAGTGTCTTTGAATAGCCCGACGGCCACGTTCACGATACCTGGGATGGAGATCTTCAGCGCCTGCGGCAGGATAATCAGCCGCATCGCCTGCGGATAATCCAGACCCAGCGAATCCGCGGCTTCATACTGTCCCTTCGGCAAGGCGGCGAGGCCGCCCCGGATCACCTCGGCGATATAAGCGGCCGAGAACATGGTGATCATGATCACCACACGCAGGAACAGATCGACCGTGGATTCCGGCGGGAAGAAGTAGCTGAGCATCACCGACGCCACGAAAAGCAGCGTGATCAGCGGCACGCCGCGGATGAACTCGATGAAGACAACACAGACCACCTTGATCAGCGGCATGCTGGACTGACGTCCCAGTGCCAGGGCGATCCCGATGGGGATCGACAGCGACACGCAGGTGACACCCAACATCATGTTGAGCATGAACCCACCCAGATCACGGCTGGGCACCGGTGTCAGCATGGCGTTTTCGGATGCGCCATCCGGGATCAGCAGACCGCCGATGTACCAGATCAACAGAGCCGCTGCGATGCCCCCGAAGAATCCTGCTGCAAAACTGCCGGTGACGAACCGCTGGTAGACGGCATACCCCCCCAGACAGCCCACAAGCGCCAAAATCGGCACGAAGATGGTGCCGCCCCAGATCAGGTAGTAGGCGATGAAAGGGAAGAGCCCGGTGAAGATCAGCAGCTTGCGCGGCAGATCGAAGAACAGCACCGGCGCTACGGCGACAAACAGCAGCACGAAGGCCAGTGATGGACGCCAGTAGAGCTCCGAAGGATATTTGAAGCCAAAGAGCAGTTGCGGCCAGCGTTCGGTCAGCACCGCGAAACAGGCACCCGTCGCGCCCTGCAGGATCTCGCGGCACTCCGCGAGGCTGTTGGCGGTCCAGACCCCGTTCAGGATCCACGGCAGCGTGGGCGCGAGGATCAGATAGATCGCGTAGGCGGCTACCACCGTCAGCAGCGCATTTGCCGGTGTCGCGAAAAGGTTCTCGCGCATCCATTTGACAGGCCCGGTGGCCGCATAGGGTGGCGCGGCTTCGGGGATTTCCGTTTCACGCACGAAGGCCACGGTTTGGGCATGTGTATCTGACATGGGCCTCAGCGCTCCTTCAGTTTCACGGAGTTATTGTAAACGTTCATGATCGCCGAGATCGACAGGGAGATCGTGAGATAGAACAGCATCAGCAAAAGCACGCACTCAATCGCACGGCCCGTCTGGTTGAGCGTAATGCCCCCCAGCGTCGCGGTGATATCCGCGTAGCCCACGGCAATCGCCAGCGATGAGTTCTTGGTGATGTTGAGATACTGCGAGATCAGTGGCGGGATGATGACGCGCAGCGCCTGTGGCAAAACCACGAGGTTCATCACGCGACCAGGGCGCAACCCCAGCGCAGATGCAGCTTCGGTCTGTCCCTTGCTGACTGCCTGGATACCGGCGCGCACATTCTCCGCGATGAAGGCCCCTGTGTAGACCGACAATGCGAACCACAGCGCGATCAGCGGACCGCCGACCTTGATACCGCCCTGAAAGTTGAAGCCTCGCAGCTCCGGGACATCCAGGCCGATCGGACGCCCCATGATGTAGAACATCAGGATGGTCGGCACGAAGAAGATCGCAAGGCTGGGCCATCCCATGGGCAACAGGCGACCCGTGGCATAAAGCAGATTGGTCGCGTAGCGCCGATAGGCGATGACGCCGATCACCGATGCAATGAAGGTCGCAACCACCACCATCGAACCCGGCCCCCAGACAGGAGCGGGAATGTAGATACCACGGTTGGTAAAGGCAAAAAGATCGAGAAGCATCGTCGACGTCGGATTGTCGCCACGGAATTCACGCGGCCCCGGCAGGACGGCGGTCATGATCGTGAAGATGATGATGATCCAGATCAGCACGGGGATATTCCGGAAAATCTCCACGTAGAACGCCATGAGCTTGGAGACGAGCCAGTTGTTCGACAACCTCAGAACGCCCGCGATCACGCCAAAGACGGTCGCGGTGATGCACGCCAGAAAAGCCACCAGCAGCGTGTTCAGAATACCGACAACCGCCGCGCGCGCGTGTGTTGACTGGCTGTCGTATTCCACAAGCGTCTGGTTGATGTCATAGCCGGCCGGCGAGCCCAGAAAATCATAGGCGATGTTCAATCCAGCCGCAGCGAGGTTGGTGAGCAGATTATTCGTCAAATATGCAAATGCGATGATCAAGACCAGCAGCGCAATCGCCTGGAACGTGAGTGACCGATACCGCGTGTCATTGATCAGCATAGACAGGCGGAAGGACTCCCGTGGTGGGTCCGTCAGTGTCGTCATTGAATTTTTCCCCGTGGTTCCGGCCTTTGGTTTTTACGGACGCTTGGGCGTCTCTGTGGCCGGGTTTTCGTTTTGTGGGTCGTCATAAGGAAAGGGCGCAGGAGTGTCCCTGCGCCCTTGTCCGTGTCGTTCTTAGCGGAACGGTGGCGAGTAAATCAGACCACCATCTGTCCACTGGGCGTTCAGCCCACGTGCCAGACCGATGGGCGTTTCTTCACCGATGTTCTTGGCAAAGACTTCACCGTAGTTACCGCCCGCGGCAATTGCGCGCTTGGACCATTCGGCGTCCAGGCCGAGCATATCACCCAGCGTGCCTTCGGTGCCCAGCAGACGCGCCACTTCCGGGTTACCGGTGTTGGCTGCCATCTCGTTCACGTTGGCGGATGTTACACCCAGCTCTTCAGCTGTGATCAGCGCGTTGAGCGTCCAGCGGACGACGTCACCCCATTCGTCGTCGCCATGACGGACAAGCGGGCCCAGCGGCTCCTTGGAGATGATCTCGGGCAGCAGGACGTGGTCGCCCGGTGCTTCGAATGTCGCACGTGTCGCGGCAAGACCAGATGCGTCTGTTGTGTAGACGTCGCAGGCGCCGGCAAGGTACTGCTGCTGCGCTTCGGCATTGGTCTCGATCGGCACCGGCTCGTAGCTGATGTTGTTGGCGCGGAAGAAGTCCGCGAGGTTCAGCTCGGTGGTTGTACCGGTCTGGATGCAGACGGTCGCGCCATCGAGATCTTTAGCCGACGAAACACCCAATGCTTTGGGAACCATGAAGCCTTGACCATCATAGTAGTTCACACCCACAAAGGTGAACTTGAGGTCAACGTCCCGGCTGAAGGTCCATGTGGTGTTCCGAGCCAGAACGTCGATTTCACCAGACGCAAGCGCCGTGAAACGTGTTTTGCCCGTTGTCGGTACGAATTCAACGGCTGTCGGATCGTTCAGAACGGCGGCGGCAATCGCGCGGCATACCGCCACGTCAAAGCCTTTCCATTCGCCGTTCGCATCCGGTGCCGCGAAGCCCACGAGACCTGTGGTCACGCCGCAGTTGAGTTTGCCGCGCGCTTTGACGTCGTCCAACGTACCAGCGGCCGCAGCACCAGCCGACAGGCCAGCGACGGTTAGCGCGCCAAGGATTACTGATTTTTTCATTTTTACCTCTTCCTGATTTTCCGCCAGTTTAACGGCGGGTCGACCGGCACATGTTAGGCCGGAGGCGATATTGAAAGTTTTGACCTTCCAAGTGGGCGATATACTGGGCGAATTCACGCAATAACGTCAAGGGCAGGCATGGCAAAATCAGCCCGTCTTGCCGTTATGTTTTAGCTTTCCTCACGGTACGCGGGATTTTTGACCCTATGATAGCTCAAAAACTGTTTTGGCATGCTCAAACGCCGCCTGTTTTATAGCTGCAGCGGCCTCCGCTTCATCATCCGCGCCCCATTGCTCTGCCTGCCAGACTTCATCTAGACGCGATATGTCCCAAAGCGCTTGAATAGTTTGCATATCTTGCGTGGCGGCGAAGCCCAGAATCAGTGACCCTGACAGGCTGACGAGGTCATGGAAGGCCGCGAGCTGGAAATCAGACAGGGCATGCACCCGTGCCTTGAGCGCGGCAAGCGCCTGCGCGTCCTGCGGCACATGTATCACGCCCGCCCGCGCCTCCAGTCGGGCCCCCAACACCTGTTCCGCCCAGGCCAGCAGCGGATCCCAACGCTCGGATTGACGCGCCACCAGTTCGGCCGGCTGCTCCGCTCGGTAGCAGAGCAGATCGCTGTCGCCATAGGCCGCCAACATATCCGCGACCTCCGCATGTTGGATCGCCACCTTGTCCAAGGCGGCATTGGCGGTGCGGGTGAAGGGCATGCTCTGCGGGTCTATGATCTCTTCCTGCGCCTCCCATTCCGCCGCAACCGCCTGGGCAAAGCCGCGTGTAGGCACAAGGAGTGTCCGTTTCGCGGGTGTCTTCACCGGGCGTCCGTCGAGTTCGATCCCGTAGCCTTCCCGCACTTCGGCGATCTCCACCGCTTTCCAGAACCGCTTGGCCTTCCATTCACTCATGCCGAGGCCCTCCAGAGTGTCTGTAACGCACCTTCAAGGGCGGAAAACTCGTCCAGCACCAGTTGCGCGGCAGAGAGAGCGGAGACAGGGTGATACCCCCAGCTGACGCCAAATCCGGACACGCCCGCCGCCGCCGCCATTTCCATGTCAAAGCTGGTATCGCCAATCATCACCGTATCCTGCGGTTCCACACCGGCGTCCGACATGGCCTGATAGATCATCGACGGATGTGGCTTGGACGGGTGAAAATCAGCAACCTGCCGAGTGGCGAATACATTCTCAAGCGCATGCGCTTCGATCAGCTTGTCCAGACCGCGTTTTGATTTGCCTGTCGCAAGCCCCAGGAGGACGTCCGGCGCCGACTGTAGTCGTTCCAGCGTCTCACGGGCACCGGGATAGAGTGGCGAAGACTGCGCCGCTCCGGTTTTCGCGCGCAAAGTCATGTAGGCGTCTTTGTAGGCTTGCACCATGCGAGCATGATCGGCCTCCGGGGCCAAGCGGGCCATCGCGACCTCAAGGGACAGGCCCACGATGCCCAGTACGGTCGCGCGCGAAGGGCGAGGCAGATCAACCGCGTCAAACGCCGCGCCCATGGCCGCCAGAATGTCACCCTGGCTGTCCACCAGCGTGCCATCCACATCAAAGATCACCAGCCGCAGGGTGCCGCTCATCCCAAGGCCTCAAAGGGGTCTTCCGCAGCCAGATCTTCGGTCCAACCGAAGGTCTCCCAGCTCTGCGCCATATGCTGCGGCAGATCGGCCGTTATTGTGATGGTCTTGCGTGTTTCAGGATGCTCAAAGCGCATCATGCGCGCGTGCAGATGCAGTTTCTTGGAAATGATGCCACCCAGCTGCGCGCCCCAACCATCACCCATGTTTTCCTGCCCAGAGCCGCCGTATTTGCCGTCACCGACAATCGGATGCCCGATCTCTGCCATATGCGCCCGCAACTGGTGGGTCCGTCCCGTCAACGGTTCCATCGCAACCCAAGCGGAGCGAGAACCGACACGGTAGAGCGTGGCGTAGAGCGTATGCGCCCGCTTTGCCCCGGGCGTGTCATCAATGTCACGCGGGTGCAGGGCGATCATCTTTTCGCCCTCGCCGCCGCGCCCGTGACCTGGCGCCTTGACCAGCCCATACTTGATCTCGCCAAGGTACGGCGTCGGGACCCCGGCCACGAGCGCCCAGTAAATCTTGCGCGTCTCACGGTGCCGCATCGCTGCGGTCAGTGCCTTGGCCGCAAGCCGCGTGCGTGCCAGCAACAAGACGCCCGACGTGTCCTTGTCGAGCCGATGCACCAGCCGTGGTTTTTCGTCAAAACCGAATTTCAACGCCTCTGCCAGCCCGTCCACGTGGCGGGTCTGTTTAGACCCGCCTTGCGTCGGCAACCCGGCAGGTTTGTTGAGCGCAATGACGTGGTCGTCCCGGTAGATAACGCAGGACTGGATCAGTTTGCTGTCCGCGTCCGAGACTGACGTGCGGGGTTCCGGCGGCGGCGCAGCCCTGTCCGGCAGGGGTGGCACCCGCACCTGCTGCCCAACGTCCAGACGCGTGGCGGCTTTGACCCGGCCACCGTCCACGCGGATTTCACCTTTGCGACACATCTTCTCGATCAGCCCCTGGCTGATTTGGGGAAACTGACGGCGGAACCACCGATCCAGCCGCTGATCCGCATCCTCCTCGCCAACCGTCACTGTCTGAACCCGGCTCATAGCAGCACCCCGCGTGTCATCCAGAGGCCCAGCATCAAACCTCCAACAGAAAGGACGACGGAGAGCGCCATATAGAGCCCGGCGGCCCCAAGATCACCGCGTTCGATCAAGGTCACCGCCTCCAGTGAAAAGGCCGAGAAGGTGGTGAACCCGCCCAGAAGACCGGTCATCACGAAGGGGCTCAGATGCGTCAGCCCCTTATGCGCTGCCAGCACCACGAAAGCGCCCATCAGGAAGGAGCCCAGCACATTTGCCATCATGATCGCCACGGGGAATTCAGACGGGCCGGTTACCCGCATCACGGAAACGCCCCAGAGGAACCGCAACGACGCGCCAAGCCCGCCACCCGCGGCCACCATGATCAGAGTTTTCATCATGCGCGGTCTGTCACGTACCCGCCTGTGATTGTCAAGTTTCGCGCTTCGCCCGCAGCTTGGCAAAGTAGTCCAGACGCTTTTTTAACTCACGCTCAAAGCCACGTTCGACCGGTTGATAAAGGCTCGGGCGGGCCATTTTCTCCGGAAAGTAGTTCTGCCCCGAAAACCCGTCCTCAGCGTCATGGTCATAGGCATAGCCTGCGCCGTACCCCTGATCCTTCATCATCGAGGTCGGCGCGTTCAGGATGTGTTTCGGCGGCGGTTCGGAGCCGGTTTGCTTGGCTGCCGCGCGCGCGCCCTTGTAGGCCACATAGGCCGCGTTGGATTTCGGGGCCAGCGCCAGATAGGCCAGGGCCTGCGCAAGCGCCAATTCGCCCTCGGGAGAGCCCAACCTTTCGTAGGTTTCCCAGGATTGCAAACAGATCGCCTGCGCCTGCGGGTCCGCCAGCCCGATGTCTTCCACCGCCATCCGCGTGATCCGCCGCGCCAGATACCTGGGGTCCTCGCCACCTTCCAGCATCCGCGCAAACCAGTAGAGGGCGGCATCGGGATCGGACCCGCGCACGGACTTGTGCAAGGCCGAAATCAGGTTGTAGTGGGCATCCCCGCCCTTGTCGTATTGCGCCGCCCGCCGCATCAGCCGGGCGGAGAGGGCCGTGGTGTCCAGCTTGCCTTCCACCTTCCACGCAGCCACCTGTTCGATCAGATTGAGCAGGGCCCGCCCGTCGCCATCGGCCATCTCCAACAGCGCCTCGCGCGCCGCGCCCTCCAGTGGCAAAGCGCGGTCCAACTCCTTTTCCGCCCGCTGGGCCAGCAGCTCAAGGTCCTTCAGATCGAGCCGTTCGAGCACCATGACCTGCGCCCGGCTCATGACGGCGGCGTTCAATTCGAACGATGGGTTTTCGGTGGTCGCCCCCACCAACAGGATCGTGCCATCCTCCATATGCGGCAGGAACCCGTCCTGCTGTGCCTTGTTGAAGCGGTGGATTTCGTCGACGAAGAGCAGCGTGCCCTGCCCGTTCTGTCGCCGGATCTTCGCCGCCTCAAAGACCTTGCGCAAATCCGGCACGCCGGTGAAGATCGCGCTGATCTGCACAAAGTGCAAATCGGTCTCATGTGCCAGCAACCGCGCGATTGTGGTCTTTCCTACCCCCGGCGGCCCCCAGAAAATTAGCGAACTGAGCGTGCCGGAGGCCAACATGACCGACAGCGGCCCTTCCGGCCCCAGTATCTGATCCTGCCCGATCACCTCATTTAGGGTTTGCGGGCGCAGCCGGTCGGCCAGCGGGCGGTGGCCGACCGGTTCTGGGACAGTTTCGCTGGCAAAAAGATCGGTCACGTCACACCCCAAACCGCAATTGAAGGCGCCGGTTTCCGCGGATCACGGTCACCGCATAGCCGCGCGCACGGGCGCGAAACGCGGCCGCCACGTCCCGCGGGCGCGCAATACCCTGTTCATTGATCCCCACAATCACGTCACCCACACGCAGGCCAACGCGCGCACCGAACCGCCCGGTATCCGTGACCAGAACCCCCTGGCTTTCCAACGGCAGGGTGTATTCGGCAATCACCGCCGGGTTTACCCGCACCAGGCTGAGCCCCGGCAGAACGTCTGTATCCTGCAAAACCAAAGGCTCGCGCTCCGGCACGTCCGGCGCCGGGATCAGGCGCACCTCGGCCGTCTGCTCTGCACCCTCCCTCAGGTACGTAATCCGCGCGGTTTGCCCAAGCCCGGTGACGCTCATCCGGTAGAGCATCTCAGGCGGCGTATTGACCGGATGGTTGTCCACAGCGACGATCACATCCCCCACGGCAATACCGGCATGTGCAAAGGGGCTTTCGGCGTGCATTGCCGAAATGATGATCCCGCCGGGACGATCAAGACCAAAGGCCTCCGCAATCTCCGCATCCGCAGGTTGTCCCCCCATCCCTGCCCAAGGCCGTGCGAAACTGGTGCGTCCCGCCCGCGCCTGCGCCACGAAAGCGGCCACGAGATCCGACGGGATCGCAAAGCCGATCCCATTAGAGCCGCCGGATCGGGTCAGGATCGATGTGTTGATCCCGATAAGCTCTCCACGCACGTCGATTAGCGCGCCACCGGAGTTGCCTGGGTTGATCGGCGCGTCGGTCTGGATGAAATAGCCACGCCCCGATCCGGTGGCTGCGCCGGAGCGGGCCAGGCCCGATACGATGCCGCTGCTCACCGTCTGGCCGACGCCGAAGGGGTTACCGATGGCCAGGACCAGCTCGCCAACCTCGACGGTATCCGAGGCGCGTAGCGGCAAATGAGGCAGGTCTTCCGCCCCTTCCAGTTGCAGAATGGCCAGATCGCTTTCGGCATCCCCAATCAAAACCTGCGCGGTAAATTCACGGCGATCCGACAGCACCACGCGAATATCCGTCGCCATCCCCACCACGTGGTAGTTCGAGACGATGATCCCGTCCTCGGACAGGATCACACCGGACCCCAGCGAATTCTGCACCCGCGGCTCCGGGCGGCCGAAACCTTCGAAAAAGCCGTCAAAGAACGGGTCGTCCATGAAGGGCGTGCGGCGGCGGGTTTCCGTCACAAAGCGTGCATAGATGTTCACGACCGCGGGGGCCGTTTCGCGCACCAGTGACGCAAAACTCAACTGGATCTCCGCCGCAGACTTTGGCACCTGCTGAGCCGTCAGCGGTGCAGCACAGATCAGCATCACAATGGTCAGAAAGGTCCGCATGCCCCAGATATGCGCCCCGCTTGCACGGACCGCAACACCCCAGCATGCCTTGACCCTGAATATCCGGGCCGGACGCACAAAAAAACCCTCGCCCGAAGGGGGACAAGGGTCAGTGCACAGCGCGATGCGCTTGGCCTATTCGTCAGCGGCTTCTTCAGCTGCCAGACGCGCCTTGTCGGCAGCGCCTTTGGCATCGCGGTCGCGATCCACGAACTCGATGATCGCCATCGGTGCCATGTCGCCGTAGCGGAAGCCCGCTTTCAGGACGCGCACATAACCGCCCTGGCGGTCCTTGTAGCGCGGGCCCAGCACATCAAACAGCTTGGTGACGTATTGGTCCTGCTTCAGCTTGGCAGCCGCCTGACGGCGCGCGTGCAGATCGCCGCGTTTCGCCAGCGTGATCATTTTCTCGATGATCGGGCGCAGTTCTTTTGCCTTTGGCAGTGTTGTCTTGATTTGCTCATGTTCGATGAGCGAGCCGGCCATGTTGGCCCAGAGCGCCTTGCGGTGCTCATGTGTACGGTTCAGGCGGCGGTATCCACGTGCGTGACGCATTTTCTATCTCCAAATCATGCCCTCTACGGGCGTTTTTGCTTTGTCTGACCGGGTGATGCGTGTCACCCGGCTCTCCTTGGGGCCTTCTGGCCCGGATATTCCCCGCCAGCTGCGGGCATTTGAGTCCCGCACGCGGCGGGCTATCGCAAAGACCCCTTAGAAGGAGTCTTCGAATTTCTTGGCCAGATCCTCGATGTTGTCTGGCGGCCAGTCTTCGACGTCCATGCCGAGGTGCAGACCCATACCCGAGAGCACTTCCTTGATTTCGTTCAAGGATTTGCGGCCAAAGTTCGGCGTGCGCAGCATTTCCGCTTCGGTTTTCTGGATCAGATCACCGATGTAAACAATGTTGTCGTTCTTCAGGCAGTTCGCCGAGCGGACAGACAGTTCCAGCTCGTCCACTTTCTTCAGCAGGAGCGGGTTGAACTCAAGACCATCGTCCTCATCCGCGCGGGAGGCGGACTCGGGCTCGTCGAAGTTGACGAAGATGCCCAACTGATCCTGCAGAATACGCGCGGCAAAGGCTACAGCGTCGTCTGGCGTCAGAGAGCCATCTGTTTCCACCTTCATGGTCAGCTTGTCATAGTCCAGCACCTGACCTTCACGGGTCGGCTGCACATCGTAGCTGACCTTTTTGACCGGCGAATAAATCGCATCGATCGGGATCAGGCCAATGGGCGCGTCTTCGGGCTTGTTCTTCTCGGAAGAGACGTAGCCTTTGCCCTGGTTCACGGTCAGCTCCATGTAGAGATCGGCACCATCGTCGAGGTGGCAGATCACATGTTCGCGGTTCAGCACGTCAATGCCAGCCGATTCCGAAATATCGCCCGCGGTAACAACGCCCGGACCTTTCGCTGAAATCGACAGACGCTTGGGTCCTTCGACTTCCATGCGCAGGGACACGCCCTTGAGGTTCAGGATGATGTCGGTCACGTCTTCGCGCACACCGGCAACGGATGAGAATTCGTGCAGCACGTTGTCGATCTGTACGGATGTGATCGCCGCGCCCTGCAGCGAGCTCATCAGCACGCGGCGCAGCGCGTTGCCCATGGTCAGACCAAAGCCACGCTCCAGCGGTTCGGCGGTCACGGTTGCCTGACGTGCCGGATCATTGCCCGGCTTCACGTCAAGCTGTTGCGGCTTAATCAATTCAGCCCAATTCTTGTGGATCATGCGTCCCTCCATTCTTGCCGGCGCCCCATGTCCTAAAGGCGAAGACTCTCGAGGTTTCAAAAAAGCGGATGGGGGCCGCGAGAAATCCCGCGGCCCCGATAGTCAAATTCTGATTAAACGCGGCGGCGCTTCGGTGGGCGGCAGCCGTTATGCGCCATTGGCGTCACGTCGCGGATGGATGTGATGTTGAAGCCCGCAGCAGCCAGCGCACGCAGCGCGCTTTCACGGCCAGAGCCGGGCCCCTGCACTTCCACTTCCAGCGTCTTCACGCCGTGTTCCTGCGCCTTGCGACCCGCATCCTCTGCCGCCATCTGGGCCGCATAGGGTGTGGATTTCCTCGAGCCTTTGAAGCCCATGGTGCCAGCGGACGACCAGGAGATCGCATTGCCCTGCACATCGGAAATCAGGATCTTGGTGTTGTTGAAGGAGCTGTTCACATGCGCCACACCTGCGGCGATGTTCTTGCTGGCCTTTTTCTTAACGCGTACTCTGTCACGTGCCATTGGTCAGACCCTCCCTTATTTCTTCTTACCGGCAATGGCCTTTGCGGGGCCTTTGCGGGTGCGAGCGTTGGTGTGGGTGCGCTGACCGCGGACCGGCAGGTTGCGACGGTGACGCAGGCCACGGTAGCAGCCAAGGTCCATCAGGCGCTTGATGTTCATCTGCGTGTCGCGACGCAGGTCACCTTCGACGGTGTAGTTGGCGTCGATGTGCTCGCGCACGGCCAGAACTTCGGCGTCGGAGAGTTCGTTGACCCGGCGGGTCGCATCGATACCAACCGCTTCGCAAATTGCCTTTGCCGAAGTGTTGCCGATACCGGTGATATATGTGAGGGCGATGGGAACCCGCTTTGCAGTCGGGATGTTTACGCCGGCAATACGTGCCACGTGGTCTATTCCTTTTCGTTGCGGGTCCGTAGTTCCAGACCCTTTTTTCACAACGTAAGCCCGAGGCTTTTCATAGCATCGGGCGTCAGCTGATCAGGTGATCTTGCCTCGCGGGAGCGACCGTTGAGACAAATTGATTCTCGTTAGAGATAGCGCGTGTTATGGGGTTTTGGCGCAGGCGTCAACCCGCCGATGCGATGTCATTTCAGGTGGCCAAACTTCGCCGGGTGACAACAGCCCACGCGAGTATAGACCCCTCAATATCTCTAGGCTAGGTTGTAACGTACCCGTTTGTCGTCAAGGGACCTCCGATGTCAAAACTTACAACCACCCATCCTGCCTCCAAGCGTATGAAACATGCATCCTCCCGCCCCGCCCAAACCAGTGGCAAAGCCAGCCCTGCACTGGGCGCGCTGCAGGCAAAGGCGGATGACAGCGCCGCTGTGACACAGCTGCGGCAGGTGCAGTCGCGGGCCAGCACCGTTGTGCAACGCGAAGTTGATACCTCCTCCAGTCCGTTCCTGCCCGACTACGGCCAGAACGAGACGCCTGCGTGGGACACCACCTCGAGCGTCCCGGAGTGGGCCGCGGAGGACTACAAGGAAGAGTCCAAGGTCAAGCTCATCGCCAGCGTCAAGGACGGCCTGATCGGTAGCATTTACTTCGCAAACGGGCGGATCCGAACGACCCACGGCCATGGGCCGGAATTGAGCAAACATGACCCGAAGAAGACCACGACGCACCAATTCAACATCGACATAAAGGTTGCGTATAAACTGTTCAGTGACAGAAACAGGGGTCTGTTCAAACTGCTCTATGACGCGACAGACCCCAAAAAAGGCGAAAAGGAAAGGCGCGAAGAGGCATCAGATCAATACCGCCGCACCCGCAAATTATGGCTTTCGAACTATTTGATCAATACACCTGTCGACAAGCTTCCTGACTGGGTCACCCCGGTCCCGAGCCACGAAAGCGCCTTTGACACCGAGGCTGCTGATCCTCCCGACAACCTGACCCTCTTCGAGGTTTTCAAGAGAGTGAGCAATGGAAAGGTGCAGGGATGGCATCCGTCCCGGGGCATTGCTGCGAAATTCGAGACCAACAAGCAGGTGGTCTCCGTCCTCAAAGCCGCTATCCTGCATATTCACGGCGTGACCGACACAAACGAGCGCAACACCAAGTTCTACAACTTTATCAAAAAGCGCCTACCTGACTTTGCAAAACAGATCAGAAGGCCTGATCAAGTCTAGCACGACGAAGTGCCAGTCGCCCCGGTTCGTCAGGATGCGTCGAGCGCCGCGCCGATTTCGCCCTGGACGGCATCAATGCTGCCCAGCCCATCCACGCGCGAGAGCATGTCCTTGGCGTAGTAGTAGCCAATCAGCGGCGAGGTTTGCTTGTAGTATTCCATCAGGCGGGTCTTGAGGCTTTCCTCATTGTCATCCGCGCGGCGTTTGAACTCGGTGCCCCCGCAATTGGTGCATTTGCCATCCGCCGGGATCGGTTTGGTGTTGTCGTTATAGACCTCACCGCACATCGCGCAGGTCGAGCGCGCAACGATCCGCGCAACCAGTGCGGCATCATCAACCCGCATCTCGATCACCGCGTCGAGGGTTTCATTCTGGCTCTCCAACAGGTCGCCCAGGGCATCCGCCTGCGCCAGCGTGCGCGGGAAGCCATCAAAGATAAATCCGCTGGCTTTGACGGTCTGCAGCTTTTCCTTGATCAACCCGATCACGATCTCATCGGTCACAAGCGCGCCGCGGGCCATCACGTCCGCAACGATGTTACCCATTTCCGTGCCGCTGTCTTTGGCCTCGCGCAGCATATCACCGGTGCTGAGCTGCACCATGTCACGTGTTTCTACAAGGTGACGCGCCTGCGTGCCCTTACCAGCCCCGGGAGGCCCCAGTAGGATAATGTTCATCGGCGGACGGGGCTCCGTTTCTTGCGTGGTTTGCCGCCAGATTTACCGCGCAGCTGCGACTTTTCAAGCAGACCTTCGTATTGGTGGGCCAGAAGATGACTCTGCACTTGCTGGATCGTGTCCATGGTCACCGACACGACGATCAGCACGGACGTGCCTCCAAAGTAGAAGGGAATGGCGAACTGTCCACGCAGGATTTCCGGCAGCAGGCAGACAGCCGCCAGATAGCCTGAGCCTAACACCAGCACGCGGTTGACCACGTATTCGAGGTACTCGGAGGTCTTCTTACCGGGCCGGATGCCGGGCACAAAGCCGTTCTGGTTTTTCAGGTTATCCGCCACATCATCCGGTTTGAAGCTGACGTTGAAGGTGTAGAAATACGCGAAGAAGACAATCATTGCCACGAAGAACGTCAGGTAGAGCGGCTGTCCGGGACCAAAATTCGCCAGCAGCCAGGACATCAGCGGGTTGGTCGAATTGCCCGAAAAGGTGCTGATGGTCACGGGGAGCAGCAGCAGGGAGGAGGCAAAGATCGCCGGGATCACGCCCGCCGGGTTCACCTTGACCGGCAAATGGCTAGAGCCGCCGTCATAAACCTTCATGCCCACCTGACGGCGCGGATACTGGATGTGGATCTTGCGCAGCGCGCGCTCCATGAAGACCACGAACATGATCGTCGCGATGACCATGATGATCACCCCGATGATCACCGCCGGGCTGATCGCGCCCGAGCGACCGGAGGCAAAGAACTGCGCCAGGGCCGCCGGGACCTCGGCGATGATGCCCACGAAGATGATCAGCGAGATACCATTGCCGATGCCACGCGCGGTGATCTGTTCGCCCAGCCACATCAGGAACATCGTCCCGCCCACCAGCGTGATCAGGCACGACATGCGGAAGAAAAGGCCCGGATCGGTGACGATATCGCCTGCTTCGAGGCTCACAGCCAACCCGTAGGCCTGCAATGTGGCCAGCAGCACCGTGCCGTAACGTGTATACTGGTTGATCTTCTTGCGGCCCTGCTCGCCCTCTTTCTTGAGCTGCTCCAGCGACGGCACCATCGAGGTCATCAGCTGAACGATAATCGAGGCCGAAATGTAGGGCATGATCCCAAGGGCAAAGATGCCCATCCGTCCCAGCGCCCCCCCGGTGAACATGCTGACCATGCCGCCGATGCCCTGCCCCGCCTGCTCCATGAACTCGCGCAGGGCCACACCGTCGATTCCCGGCACCGGGATGAACGTGCCCAGACGGTAAACGATCAGCAGACCAAGCGTGAAAAGGATACGATTGCGAAGGTCGGTGGCCTTACCCAGCGCGGACCAGCTGGTGTTGGCGGCCATGCTTTCGACAGCAGATACCATGAACGGGCTCTCTTTTGATACGGACACGCCGCCCGAGCCGTTTTCCGGCGGGCGGCGTTCGGGAAAACTTGAAAGACTATGTAAGCGGCGATGACGCCGCCCACAAGCCTGAACTAGGCCCTCAGGCCTCTGACGTTTCCGCGACCGGCGCCGCCACGGTCAGTGACCCGCCGGCTTTTTCCACCGCTTCGATGGCGGATTTGGACGCGCCTGTGACCGTCAGGTCCAGCTTTGCCGTCACATCACCCTTGGCCAGAACACGGATGCCATCGCGCTTGCGACGGATCAGGCCGGACTCAATCAGAACGTCTTCGGTGATCGCTTTCTTGGCGTCAATTTTCTTGGCGTCGATGAATTTCTGGATCAGACCGAGGTTCACGACGGCATACTGCTTGCGGTTCGGCTTGTTGAAGCCACGCTTCGGCAGGCGTTGGTAGAGCGGCATCTGCCCGCCTTCATACCCGTTGATCGCCACGCCTGAGCGGGATTTCTGACCTTTGATACCCCGGCCACCCATTTTACCGGTGCCGGAACCCGGGCCACGACCTACGCGCTTGCGTTTCTTGGTGGCGCCTGCGTTGTCAGACAGTTCATTCAGTTTCATTGTCGCTTCTCCTTTGGCCGGATGTACCCCCCAGCGACGGGAGCGGGCAAACACGGCGTTTCGATTCTGTCACCTCATCAGGTGATCGTCGGCATATAGACGGGGTTGAGGGATGGATCAAGGGTCCGTTTAAGCACATTGAAAGGGCAGCGCCCGACCGAGGGGCGAAGGCCGTCTTGCAAAAGGTCCGCCGGACCTTTTGAGGCCGCAGCGGGGTTTACCCCCGGGTGCGAAGCGCCCGCCCATGGGGGCGGTCGGGCGATGCCCGCGATCGGGGATCACGGTTAGTATTGCAGTCCTCTTAACTTACCAGTTTTCGAATAGTCTCTTCAAAGGCGCTTGACACTCACGACGAGTAATCACCGGGAAACGGGACAAGTGCGGCAAGCCAATAATCCTGCCGGATTGAAATTCCGCTCTGGTAGCTTTTACAGCGCCCCAGCCAATGTCGACCGCAATCTCGTTTTCTGCTTGCAGTAGCCGAGCCAGTTCAACGGTCACAGTTTTTCCCATGCAAATGACAAGCGATGGTTTCACACGACCCAAAACCTTGGACCAAAGTGATCGACCAAATTGCAACGAGAACTCCCTGTCCCGCAAATCGGACCACGACGGCGACCGAAACGGTACTAGGTTTCCAGCGAGCACATCTTCGGGGCACACATCTAGTTGTTCAAACAGGCGCAAAACTTGCACTTGAAGCCGGCTTTGCCCTGCTGGCCAACCCGCCCACTCCTCGTCGCGGAAAGCGCTACCTTGAGCCATTGCAAATTCAGCATGGTCACGTGGCACCTCTGATCCCCCGGGATTCAGCCCAATAAAAGCGATATCGGCCTTGTTAAGTACGGAAACAGGACTGGATAGAAAGCGCCATCCGAGCGTGTTTTCGGTCTTTTGATACGCCTCTTCTATTCTTGCGCTCATGCGTTGTGCTTCAAGTTTAAGGTTTTGCCCCATCGCTTCAATTCATCGCTAATAGCCAGCTCAAGCAACCAAAAAAAGCCCCGCAGTTTCCTGCGGGGCTTTTTCAATCTCAATTCTCAAAAAGGGCTTAGCCTTTTTCTTCCACAATCTCGACCATGTGGCTGATCGAGTTGATCATGCCGCGCACGGAAGGCGTGTCTTCCAGCTCGCGGGTCTTGTGCATTTTGTTCAGGCCCAGGCCGATCAGCGTTGCGCGCTGTTTGGCGGGGCGGCGGATCGGGGAACCGATCTGTTTCACAACGATTGTCTTGGCCATGCTCATGCCTCCTCAGCCACTTGCGCGGATGTGTCCACGGCGTCTTCACGCTTGGGCAGAATGTCAGCCACTTTCTTGCCGCGACGCTGCGCGACCGACCTTGGGGACGACTCTTTGCGCAGACCGTCCATGGTGGCGCGGATCATGTTGTAGGGGTTCTGCGAGCCGATGGACTTGGAAACCACGTCCTTCACGCCCAGCATCTCAAACACAGCGCGCATCGGACCACCGGCGATGATCCCGGTTCCTTCAGGCGCTGTGCGCATGACCACTTTACCGGCGCCGTGACGGCCTTCCATATCGTGGTGCAGCGTCCGACCTTCGCGCAGCTGCACGCGGATCATCTGACGCTTGGCTTGCTCAGTGGCTTTGCGAATAGCCTCAGGGACCTCTTTCGCCTTACCTTTGCCAAAGCCCACACGGCCCTTCTGGTCACCCACAACCACGAGGGCTGCGAAGCCAAAGCGCTTACCGCCTTTGACGGTTTTGGACACGCGGTTGATGGCGACCAGACGGTCGGCAAATTCCGGTGCTTCGTCACGATCACGGCCTCTGCCGCGTCGGTTGTCACGTTCTGCCATAGAGAACATCCTTCAATATCTGGGCAAGCGCCCGTTTGTCTCAACCCAAGTGAGCGCAATGCCCCCGGATCATCGAGGCGGCCACCACAGCCGCCTGCGCTTTCTCAAACAACGGTGGCCTAAAGCCCACCTTACCCGCATGCAGGTAGGGTGGGCCTTGGGCCACCGTACCTTAGATTTTCAGACCGCCTTCGCGGGCAGCGTCGGCCACGGCCTTGACCTTCCCGTGAAAGAGGAAACCGCCGCGGTCGAAGTAAGCCTCTTCCACACCGGCTTTCTTGGCGCGTTCGGCAATCGCCGCACCCACCTTGGTGGCTGCTTCGATATTGTTCTTGCCAACCACACCCAGCGCCTTTTCCAGCGTCGAGGCGGAGGCAAGCGTTTTGCCGGCCACGTCGTCGATCAGCTGCACGCTGATGTTCTTGCTGGAGCGGTGCACAGAGAGGCGCACGCGCCCCGCGTTCACCTTGCGCAGTTTGTTCCGAACGCGCAGGCGGCGCTTCAAGAACAGGTCTCTTTTGCTGTTTGCCATTGTCTGCGTCCTTACTTCTTCTTGCCTTCTTTGCGGAAGACGAACTCGCCCTTGTAGCGGATGCCTTTGCCCTTGTAGGGCTCCGGCTTACGCCAAGCGCGGATGTTCGCGGCAACCTGACCAACAAGCTGTTCGTCAATGCCTTCCACCACAATCTCGGTCTGTTTCGGAGCCGTCACGGTCACCCCTTCAGGTGCCGTGTAATCCACGTCGTGGCTGAGGCCGAGGTTCAGCTTCAGGGTGTTGCCCTGCATGCTGGCCCGATAGCCCACACCCTGGATTTCCAGCTCTTTCTTGAATCCGTCGGTGACGCCGGTGACAAGGTTTGCAACCATCGTGCGGGACATGCCCCACTGCTGCCGCGCGCGCTTGGATTTGCCGCGTGGTTCGATATTGATCACATTGTCCTCAACCTTCAGGGTCACGTCATCCGTGGCCTTGAAGGACCGGGTCCCCTTCGGGCCCTTCACTTCGATGGTCTGACCGCTCACGGAGGCGGATACACCGCTGGGCAGGTCGACCGGTTTTTTACCAATACGAGACATGAGCCGCTCCTTAGAAGACGGTGCAGAGCACTTCGCCACCAACATTGGCGCTGCGTGCTGCTTGGTCCGACATCACACCCTTGGGGGTGGAGACAATCGACACGCCCAGGCCCTGACGGACAACGGGGATGTCATTGACGCCCATGTAAACGCGACGGCCGGGCTTGGAGACCCGCTTGAGCTCGCGAATGACAGGTTCGCCTTCGTAGTACTTGAGGCTGATCTCGATGGCCGGGTGGCCGTCGGCACCGGTGGTTTTCTCATAGCCACGGATGTAGCCCTCGTCCGCCAGCACATCCAGCACCCAGGCCCGCAGCTTGGAAGCGGGCGTGTGGACTGTGGATTTACCGCGCATCGAGGAGTTACGGATGCGTGTCAGCATATCTGCGATAGGATCGTTCATCTGATGCGCTCCTTACCAGCTCGACTTGACCATGCCGGGGATCTGGCCGTTCGAGCCAAGGTCCCGCAGCGCGATCCGCGAAATTTTCAGTTTGCGATAGTAAGCGTGTGGACGACCGGTCAACTGGCAGCGGTTGTGCAGACGCACGGCGCTGGAGTTGCGCGGCAGTTTCGCCAGCTTCAGGGAGGCGCGGAAACGCTCTTCCATCGGCTTTTCCTGGTCGTTCACGATTGCTTTGAGTTCAGCGCGCTTGGCAGCGTATTTCTTCACCAGAGCTTCGCGCTTCTTCTCGCGTTCGATCATAGATTTCTTAGCCATATCTATTCCCTCCCGATCAGCTGTTGAAAGGCATGTTGAAAGCTTTCAACAGGCTCTTTGCTTCAGCATCGGTTTGCGCCGTTGTGGCGATCACAATGTCCATTCCCCAGTTCTCATCGATCTTGTCGAAGTTGATCTCCGGGAACACCAGATGCTCTTTGAGGCCCATGGCATAGTTGCCACGTCCGTCAAAGCTTTTGCCTGAAACGCCGCGGAAGTCGCGGATGCGGGGCATTGCAATGGTGATCAGACGATCGAGGAATTCATACATGCGGTCGCCGCGCAGGGTCACTTTCGCACCCATCGGCATGTCTTCCCGCACACGGAAACCCGCGATGGATTTTTTCGCCGTGGTGGTCAGCGCCTTCTGGCCCGCGATCAGCGTCAGATCTTCAACCGCCGACTTGGCCTTCTTGCTGTCACGAACGGCCTCGGCACCGCAGCCGATGTTCAGAACGATCTTGTCCAGACTCGGGATCTGCATGTCGTTCTTGTAGCCGAACTCTTCCTTCATCGCCGCGCGGATGGTGTCCTTGTACACGGCCTTCAGACGCGGGGTGTAGGTTGCACTATCAAGCATCGATCACGTCCCCTGTTGTCTTGGCGAAACGCACTTTCTTGTCGCCGTCCATCTTGAAGCCCACGCGGGTCGCTTTGCCTTTGGCATCGACGAACGCGAGGTTGCTGAGATCAATCGGCATCGCCTTGGGGATGCGACCGCCCTGGCTTTCCTGGGACTGACGTGTGGCGCGGATGGCGATGTTGACGCCGTCCACGATGGCCTTGCCGGATTTCGGGTCCACAGACGTGATGCTGCCTGTCTTGCCCTTGTCCTTGCCGGCCAGCACGATGACCTTGTCACCTTTTTTCAACTTGGCAGCCATGATTACAGCACCTCCGGAGCGAGCGAGATGATTTTCATGAAGTTTTTCGCACGCAGCTCACGCACAACCGGGCCAAAGATACGTGTACCGATGGGCTCGTTGTTGTTGTTGAGGATGACAGCAGCGTTGCGATCAAAGCGGATCGCGGTGCCGTCTTCGCGGCGGACTTCCTTGGCGGTGCGAACGACAACGGCCTTGCGGACATCGCCTTTTTTCACACGACCGCGGGGGATGGCTTCCTTGACCGACACGACAATGATGTCGCCGACGGACGCGTACTTACGCTTGGAACCACCCAGGACCTTGATGCACTGAACACGGCGCGCGCCGCTGTTGTCAGCAACATCCAGGTTGGTCTGCATCTGGATCATTTGGTTTCTCCCGACCTTTGGGGGGCCGATGCGTGGCCATATCCCCAGGGTTTCGAATTAAGGGCGGTGCCTCAGGCCTCAGCGGCCTCCAGCACTTCCCAACGTTTGGTTTTCGACTTTGGTGCACATTCGATGATGCGGACGCTATCGCCCACCTTGAACGTGTTCTTCTCATCGTGCGCCCGGTATTTCTTGGACTTACGGATGGTTTTCTTCAGAACCGGGTGCGTAAAGCGGCGCTCGACGGACACGGTGACTGTTTGGGCGTTGGCATCAGAGGTCACGACGCCGGACAAGATACGCTTTGGCATGGGTGCTCTCCTTACTCAGACGCGGCAGCAGAGGCTGCTTTTTGGTTCAAAACGGTCTTCACACGGGCCGCATTGCGACGCGCGGTGCGCAGCTGCGCAGGGTTTTCCAGCTGGCCGGTGGCTTGCTGGAACCGCAGGTTGAACTGCTCTTTCTTCAGATTGGCCAGCTCTTCACGCAGCTGATCCGGGGTCTTGTCATGCAATTCCTTGGCGTCCATCGCCTTATTCCTTTCAACATCACGAGAAGGCCGCTTGAAAGCGTCACCCTGATTCCCGTGGAGTTCATGATGAAGGGGCCGTATAGGCCCAACGGCCCTGCATCGCAACCCCTTTTGACAAAGAACAAAACGTCTAACCCAATACCAACGCCTAGTCCTCCATTCACTCTACAATTGCACCCGTGCCTGAGTCGAGAGGTGGGTGCAAATCGCCCTCCCAATGGCGGAGGCTCGGGCGCTGCCTTCGCAAAGCCAAGGCATGGCTTGATGCTTTAAGCTGACGTTCAGGAAACAAGATCCTGACAGCAGCAACGAGCCCATACCTGACGTGGGACAATCTGTTAGGGTGATCGAATGATTGCGACCAATCATTACAAGTTTCGCAGAGCGACCTTGGAGGACCTTCCTGTGTTGAAGGCCTGGCGGTCGAACCCGCATGTTCTAGAGTGGTGGGATTCAGATGACCTTGATGATGAAAAGGACTTAGCTGATCCTCGGGTCGCTCGCTGGATCGTTTCATTCATCGAACGGCCCTTTGCGTTTATGCAAGACTACACAGTGCACGGATGGAAAAGTCACCATTTTGCCAGTCTTCCAAAAGGATCGCGGGGAATCGATCAATACATCGGAGACCCCGAGATGGTCGGCATTGGACATGGATCAGCGTTTATCGAAACAAGAATGCAGGCTCTCTTCGATGAGGGCGCACATGTGATCGCAACCGATCCTCACCCAGACAATGAACGTGCGATAGCCGTCTACAAAAAGCTGGGGTTCAAACCGTCTGGGCCACCTCAAGAAACCGAATGGGGTTTGATCTTGCCAATGCTGGCGAGGCGGTAAACAGGACGCACTCAACGGCAACAAAGTCCGATCAACCGCCATTTTTCCTAAATCTTTATCCACGGTACGCCGTCGTAATCTCGCAAATTCGTTCAAACACCTATGCGACCACCAACGTAATACCGACATCGAATTTACCATATTCCCTTTGGAAAACGGTCCGAAGTTCCTGGCAGGATCCCAAGCCTGCTCCTCCTTTCCACACATGCCACGTTAACCCTCTCGCCTCTCGCCACCTGCTCGGCTAAGACGGGATCATGAGCACCATAGATTCCCTCTTTGTCACCCGCCTCTACCGCGCCCCTCTCTCCGAGAAGAAGCCCGCCATCGATACAGCCGAACTCGAAGCCTCCTGCTGGTCCATCGCTGAAGATGATGAAGCAGGTCAGAACTGGTGTGATGAGAACGGCTATCCGGGCTACACAAGCTATGCCTCGCTGACCGACCTGCCCTACCGCTTTCCGATCTTCAAGGAGCTGGTCAAGTGTCTCGACAAACACGTGAAATCTTTCGCCAAGGATCTCGCTTTCGATCTCGGCGACAGACCGTTGAAACTGGAAGATATTTGGATCAACATCCTGCCCCCCGGCGGCATCCACACCAGCCACATCCACCCGCATTCCGTGATCAGCGGCACCACATATGTTGCCGTCCCCGCGGGGGCAAGTGCGATCAAATTCGAAGACCCGCGCTTGCCGATGATGATGGCCGCCCCCGCCCGGATCAAAGACGCCCGACCCGAGTTGCGCACCTTCAGCTACGTCACCCCTGAGGCCGGCGAGGTGCTGCTCTGGGAGAGCTGGCTCCGCCACGAGGTCCCGCTCAACATGGCGGAAGAAGAGCGGATTTCCGTCTCATTCAACTATAGCTGGGGATGAAGGCGAAAATGGGCAAGCGAAAGAACCACTTAGGAAAGGCGCTCGCTTGCGCCTATGTAGTGGCGTCTCCGAGCGTCGCTGCCTCGAATAGTTTCGATCATTGCCCGGATATTTGGTCCGACTACGTGCTAATCGTGCGAGATCTGCTGGCTTCCAGTGAGGGAGACCTGCCGCCCGTCCTGTTCGTCGGGACAGGTGGCCAGATCCACAATTGCTTAGGGGAAAACCTCGCCCCTCATCTTCTTGGGCAAGTGAATTCATATCACAATGCAGTATCACGGCTTTTCGACGGAGATTTGGATGTGCCCTCGTCCGAATGGCCTGGAAATATATGCACCGTCGGAGACACAGAAAGCTCCGCGTTTTCGTACCTTTGGGTCGGGTTACCCTACACCCCAGAAATACTCTCCAAAGATATTTGTCGCGTCAGAATTGAGAAATCTCTCGCCCGTCGTATTGAGCGTTGATGCGAAGCAATGTGGGCAAGACTCTTCTATCAATAACGGTACTGAACTCAGAGTAGCTACCACCGACAAGAAGCCCCCGCCGATTTCTCAGCGGGGGCTCTTTCTTAACCGGGTGATGGCCCGCAGGTTTTCATTGAAAACCCGCTATATCGCACTCGGCGGCAAAGCCGCCGGGATCACCAATCCTCGCGGACGACAACCCGTGTCTTGATCGGCAGTTTCATCGCCGCCAGACGCAGGGCCTCGCGGGCCACGTCGTCGTTTACGCCGTCGATCTCGAACATCACGCGACCCGGCTTGACCTTGGCCGCCCAGCGATCGACCGAGCCTTTACCTTTACCCATCCGAACTTCGATGGGTTTGGCCGTGACCGGCACGTCAGGGAAAATCCGGATCCAGACCCGGCCCTGACGTTTCATGTGACGTGTCATCGCGCGGCGGGCCGCTTCGATCTGACGTGCTGTGACCCGCTCAGGCTCAATGGCTTTCAACCCATAGGTGCCGAAGTTCAGGTCAGACCCGCCCTTCGCCAGACCCTTGATCGAGCCTTTGAACTGCTTGCGGAATTTCGTGCGTTTTGGTTGTAGCATCTGTCATTCCCCCTTAGCGACGACCGCCTGCACCACGGGGTGCTGGGCCATCCTGGAGTTCTTGTGCTTTACGGTCACGCGCGGCCGGATCGTGCTCCATGATCTCACCTTTGAAGATCCATGTCTTGATCCCGATGATGCCATAGGCAGTCGTCGCTTCCACATGTGCGTAATCGATGTCGGCGCGCAGCGTGTGCAAAGGCACGCGGCCTTCGCGGTACCATTCGGTCCGCGCGATCTCTGCACCGCCCAGACGACCGGCGACATTCACGCGGATGCCGAGGGCGCCCATGCGCATGGCGTTCTGCACCGCACGCTTCATGGCGCGGCGGAAAGACACCCGACGCTCCAGCTGTTGTGCAATGCTTTCACCAACCAATGCCGCATCCAGTTCAGGCTTGCGCACTTCAACGATGTTGAGATGCAACTCGCTGTCGGTCATCTTGGCGATCTTCTGACGCAGACCTTCGATGTCCGCCCCTTTCTTGCCGATGATGACACCGGGGCGGGCTGTGTGGATCGTGACGCGGCACTTCTTGTGCGGACGTTCGATGATCACACGGGCCACACCGGCCTGATGACACTCTTTCTTGATGAATTCACGGATCGCGAGGTCTTCCAGCAGGAGGTCCCCGTAATCTTTCGTGTCGGCATACCAGCGGCTGTCCCAGGTGCGGTTCACCTGCAGGCGCATGCCAATCGGATTGACTTTGTTACCCATTAGGCTTGCTCCTCTACCTGACGCACCAGAATCGTGATTTCCGAGAACGGCTTGATGATCTTGCCGAACCGGCCACGCGCGCGCGGACGTCCACGCTTCATGGTCAGGTTTTTACCCACATAGGCCTCAGCGACGACCAATTCATCGACGTCGAGGTTGTGGTTGTTTTCCGCGTTCGCGATGGCGGACTGAAGGCATTTCTTCACGTCCAGGGCGATCCGTTTCTTGGAGAAGGTCAGGTCCGTCAGGGCCTTGTCGACCTTCTTGCCCCGGATCATCGCGGCGACGAGGTTCAGTTTCTGCGGGGATGTACGAAGCATGCGCAGTTTTGCCATTGCTTCGTTGTCAGCCACGCGGCGGGGATTTTTATCCTTGCTCATGGCTTACTTCCGCTTCGCTTTTTTGTCGGCGGCATGACCATAGTAGGTCCGTGTTGGCGAATACTCACCAAACTTCTGACCGATCATGTCTTCGCTGACGTTAACAGGGATGTGCTTGTGACCGTTGTACACACCAAAGGTCAAACCCACGAACTGCGGCAGGATTGTCGAGCGGCGCGACCAGATCTTGATCACTTCGTTGCGGCCGCTTTCGCGGGACGCTTCGGCCTTTTTCAACACATAGCTGTCGACAAAAGGGCCTTTCCATACTGAACGAGACATAGATTAACGCCCCTTCTTCTTGGCGTGCCGCGAGCGCAGGATAAGCTTGCTGGACGCTTTTTTCTTGTTCCGGGTTTTTGCACCCTTTGTCGGCTTGCCCCAAGGCGTCACCGGGTGACGACCACCAGAGGTCCGGCCTTCACCACCACCATGCGGGTGATCGATCGGGTTCATCACGACACCACGCACGGACGGGCGGATGCCCTTGTGGCGCATGCGGCCCGCTTTACCGTAGTTCTGGTTGGAGTTGTCGGGGTTGCTGACGGCACCCACGGTGGCCATGCATTCCTGACGCACGAGACGCAGCTCGCCAGAGCTTAGACGGATCTGCGCGTAGCCACCGTCGCGGCCCACGAATTGAGCATAGGTACCGGCGGCACGGGCGATCTGACCACCCTTGCCGGGCTTCATCTCGATGTTGTGCACGATTGTCCCGATCGGCATGCCAGAGAAAGGCATTGCGTTGCCGGGTTTGATATCTGCTTTCTGCGACGCAACCACGCTATCCCCCACGGCCAAACGCTGTGGCGCCAGGATATAGGCTTGCTCACCGTCTTCGTATTTCACGAGGGCGATGAAAGCTGTGCGGTTGGGGTCATATTCGATGCGCTCGACCGTGGCCGCCACATCCATCTTGTTCCGCTTGAAGTCAACGATCCGGTAGAGGCGCTTGGCCCCGCCGCCTTTGCGGCGCATCGTGATCCGTCCGGTGTTGTTCCGTCCGCCGTGTTTGGTCAAGCCTTCTGTGAGGGCTTTGACCGGGCGGCCTTTCCAGAGCTCCGAACGGTCGATCAGTACCAGCCCACGCTGGCCCGGCGTCGTCGGTTTATACGACTTGAGTGCCATGTTGTCTGTCTTCCGTTTTGCTATCGATCGTCGCAATGACGACCATGGTATGAAGGCCCCCGTAGGTGCCCGACTTGGATGTCCATACGGACAAAGGCGAAGCCCCGGACGAATCCGGGGCCTTGCCGATGCGTCCGTTTAAGAGAGTGCGCTCCCGGGGTCAAGCATGGGACCCGCTGAAAGTTCATATTTTTCAGGGTGCCGGGACCGCGTCTGGGCACCTATTCGCCACGCCCTGAGACACCTGATCTTCTGTCTTCCTAACATTATGGGGGAGATGCTACGCTCAAGCGGTCTTGGGTGGAGGGAATACCATGAGTTTTGTGAAAGCACTTGCTGCGGTCGCTGTCGGGTTTGCAGCGGCGAAGGGAATGGACAAGTACAAGCAGATGGGCGGTATGGCCGGTCTGCAAGACGCGATGCAGGGCGCAGGCGGCAGCAATATGGCAGATCAGCTGGGCCGTATGGCGGATCAGTTCGGCATCCCGGGCGGCTCGGCACAGGTCAAGAACCTGTTTGGTCAGATGGAGCAGGCAACGGCCGGCGCCACCGAAGCGGGTGCCGCCGGTCTGGGTGGTCTGATGGCAAGCCTGCGCGGCGCCGCCGAAGCAGGCAGTCAGCAATCGGCCTCTATGATGGAGGCGATGTTCGGCAACACGCCGGTCGGCGACGCGATGGAGCAGCAGGCCAAGCTGATGATCCGCGCGATGATCCAGGCTGCGAAGGCCGACGGCGAGATCGATGCCGAGGAACAGGCCGCCATTGTCGACCGGCTGGGCGACATCAGCGAGGAAGAGCGCGCATTCGTGAAGGCAGAATTGCAGGCCTCGCCCGATTTGGCCGGTCTCGTGCGGGATGCAGGGACAATCAGCCGAGAGCAGGTCTACTCGACCTCGCTGGCCGCGATCCGTGTCGATAACGTCGCCGAGGCCAACTATATGCGCCAACTCGCATCGAGGCTTGGGTTGAGCGATGCTCAGCGTGATGCGATCCACGCCAGGATGGGAGTCCCACCGCTCGCCACCTGATGACGGGTGTCCCGCCCCCAAATCCCTCTTACTCGGTCTAAAAACCCGTTTTCTCTGGAAGACACTGGGGCCGCCTGTAGTGACTGTCAGGCCAGTTGTAGGCCTCTAGAACCGTGGGAGCATCTGCTGTGACGTTCCGTTTCACGAGCAATCGCGGAAACGCGCTGGTTCATTCTTCATGTGGTTATCCAACGGCCCACTTTCAGCGGCAAATCGGAGAGCACTCCGTTACATCCGTCGGTTTTTCACCTCTGCGGATTAAACAACCGAGCGAAAAACCCAGTGCGGGGTTGCTGAGCCTCTTCTGATGGCCTTGGCCTTCCAGCGACCCAAACCTCGATCCGTTCGGCATTCAATGCGTTTGCCGAAAAATCGCGGGCTTCCACACCAAGATCATTTGCAACCGTCTTGGCGACTGCGGCAGTCTCCGGGCTGTAGTATCGCAAATGGGTGGTCGAAACTCGAAACCTCTCACGTCCGATTTCGGCGACTGCAATCCCGGCGTTCTCAAGCTCGGCCACATAGCTTTGAAGTTTGTCATTGGGGATGCCGTCCGGCGCATGAATGAAGAACTGCAGATCAGAAGCCTTGCTGTTCCCGTACATCATTTCTCCCGCACTCAAGCCGGGGATCTCCGGCAGAGACCGCAGTGCCGCAGCGATAGCCAGATCGGTGTCTGCACGCATGTATTGCACGGCCGAAATCTCAGGCAGATTGATCGCGTCAGCGCGAACCGATACCGGCGCGAAGAATCCGTCCGGCACTTCCACTTGCGCGGAACCCTCGACACCGTCGGACGCAACAATGGTCTCGTCCGCCGGTGGTTCCACCACAGCTGTTGCAATCGCAATGTTTGATTGACCGATGGTGTTGCCCTGGCTGGCTTCTGCAAGCGGATCAGACGGAACAGAGACCGACGCCCCAAACCCGATCAATGCGCCAGTACCAAGCGTTACGCCCAGACCCAAACCAGCGGCGCCTGAAAACAGCATCAAAGCCTTCACCGCATCCGATGCATTCAACTGAGCCAAAGCACCACCTGTGTCTGCCTTGCCTTCTTCCGGTGCTCTGGCGTCGCCAATTTGATCAGGCTCAGGCAATTGAGATGGTGCGTTCGATGCGACCACTCCCCGCTCGGAAAGAAGCTTGGCGCGTTTGGCGCGTGCTTCGCTCAATCGCTCCTTCCAGCTTCCATCAAAGACCGGATGATTAGAGGCCTCGGGATATCTACCGGCGCTTGGTTGTGTAAAACCACTGGCTTCAATTTTCGACACGATATTGACCTCTCGAAGAGACGCAATTTCTACAATAGATGATCGTTTGAAAACACTCCGCGGCGCGGCACTGGGAACAATCTGTTCACAAGCGATTAATATAGCACAAGAAAAAGGCAATTTGGTGACCAGATTGCTACACTGAAGGCCGAAACAACATGCGCTGGACTGCTGGGGCCTGCGGATCGGGCATCTTCGGCAAGAAATCGCCAATAGAGCACCGCCCGCGTATCGATAATCGTGTTGAGAAGGATAGAAGGAGCACGCACCGCGAGATGGGTCGGCAAAAAAACAAAACCCCGACCTTTTTCAAGGCCGGGGTTCCGTAGGACATCTGATCAGACTTTTAGAGACCGGTGGACACGTCAATCGTGTTGCCGGCTTCCAGCGTCACATAGGCTTTCTTGACGTCCTTCCGCTTGCCTAGCTGGCCGCGGAAACGCTTTACTTTGCCTTTGGTGATCGTGGTGTTGACCGCTTTGACCTTCACACCAAAGAGCGCCTCTACGGCTTCCTTGATCTGGGGTTTGTTGCTGTCGATCGCCACTTCGAAGACAACCGCGCCGTTCTCGGACGACATGGTAGCTTTCTCGGTGATGATCGGCTTGCGGATCACATCGTAATGTTCTGCCTTGGCGCTCATTTCAAACGGGCCTCCAGTGCTTCGACACCCGCCTTCGTGATCACCAATGTGTCACGCTTGAGGATGTCATATACGTTTGCGCCCATTGTCGGCAGGATATCCAGACCGTCAATGTTGCGCGCGGCTTGGGCGAAGTTCTCGTCCACGGATGCCCCGTCGATGACCAGCGCGCGTTTCCAGCCCAGGTTTGCAACCTGTTTGGCCAAAGCGGCGGTTTTGCCTTCGGAGGAAGCCTCGTCGATAATCACAAGCTCGCCCGCTTTCATTTTCGCGGACAGTGCGTGGCACAGACCCAGCTTGCGGAACTTCTTGGTCAGCTCGTGGCCGTGGCTGCGCACTTTCGGCCCCTTGTAGACGCCACCCCCGCGGAAGATCGGTGCAGAGCGCGCGCCGTGGCGTGCGCCGCCAGTGCCTTTCTGGCGATAGATCTTCTTGGTGGAGTAGTCGACTTCGGAACGTGTCTTGACCTTGTGAGTGCCCGCCTGCGCGTTGTTACGCTGCCAGCGCACGACCCGGTGCAGGATGTCGGCACGTGGTTCGAGACCAAAAAGCGCCTCGTCCAGATCTACCGAACCGGCCTTCTTGCCGTCTAGTTTGATGACATCGAGTTTCATGCGTCACCTTCTTTCTTGTCGGCATCTGCATCCGCTTCCGGCGCATCACCTTCTTTGTCTGCTGCGATTTCAGCTTCTGCAGCTTTCAGCGCTTCGGCTTCCGCAGCGGCTTGCTCTTCTGCCAGACGCTTGGCTTCCGCTTCGGCCTCGGCAGCAGCGGCAGCAGCGGCTTCTTCAGCGACTTTGGCGGCTTCCTCAGCGGCAGATTTCAGAGCGGCAGGCAGGATCGCATTCTCGGGGAATGGTTTCTTGACCGCATCCTTGACTGTCACCCAGCCCCCTTTGGAGCCCGGCACGGCACCTTTGACCATGATCAGACCACGGTCTGTATCGGTGCGCACAACCTGCAGGTTTTGCGTGGTAACACGGGCAGCACCCATGTGACCGGCCATCTTCTTGCCTTTGAAAACCTTGCCCGGATCCTGACACTGACCGGTGGAACCGTGCGACCGGTGAGAGATCGACACACCGTGCGTTGCCCGCAGACCGCCGAAGTTATGACGCTTCATCGCACCGGCAAAACCTTTACCGATAGAGGTGCCTGCCACATCAACGAACTGACCTTCAAAGTAGTGGTCGGCGATGATTTCTTCGCCCACGCTGATCAGGTTTTCCGCATCCACACGGAATTCCGCAACCTTGCGCTTGGGTTCCACCTTCGCCGAAGCGAAGTGACCGCGCATGGCCTGAGACGTCCGCTTGGCTTTGGCAACACCGGCACCGAGTTGAACAGCTGTGTAACCATCTTTTTCAACGGTCCGCTGGGCCACAACCTGCAGCTTGTCGAGTTGAAGAACGGTCACAGGGATCTGCTTGCCGTCTTCCATGAACAGCCGGGTCATCCCGACTTTTTTTGCAATAACGCCTGAGCGCAACATAAAATTACCCTCCTACGCTTATGACTGCAGCTTGATCTCGACGTCCACACCAGCGGCCAGGTCGAGTTTCATCAGCGCGTCCACGGTCTGGGGGGTGGGATCAACGATATCCAGCAGACGCTTGTGCGTGCGGATTTCGAACTGGTCACGGGATTTCTTGTCAACGTGCGGGCCACGCAGAACGGTGAACTTCTCGATTTTGTTCGGCAGCGGGATTGGGCCGCGAACGGAAGCACCTGTACGCTTGGCAGTGTTGACGATTTCTTGTGTGGACGTGTCCAGCACGCGGTAGTCAAACGCCTTGAGGCGGATGCGGATGTTTTGGCTTTGAACGGCCATGAGCATCACCCTTTATATCAGGGTCCAGATCGGAGAGGAGGGCGGGCGCTCATCGCACACCCTCATCGCGTCTTTATATGAACTGAAAAAGGGCACGGCTGGCCGTACCCTCTCAGGACTTGGGCGTCTTAGGGCGAGTCGATGCAAAAGGCAATGGGGTTTCCGAACGAATATGGATGATATCTGCCGTGCATCCGGTATTGTCATTGCTGAAACGCTGCTTTCAACAACAGTTCGTCCTTGCTGCCGCCCGATATTGCGGCAGACGGAGGTTCTGAGCCCACACCGGAAGTGCCCGTTTCTCGCTGCGCGCGCACGCAGCGTGGAGTTCTGCTGCGGTGCCGCGAAGTCATTGCTGCTTGGCCGAGGGGAATGCGGTCATTCGAGCGGCTCGCAACACGGGATCAAGCCTCGGATTTAATCACCTTGTATCGATTGGGAGATCGCGCTTGCTCGCTTAGCACCTGATAGCAACCTTATCGCGTGCCAAGGTCCGTACTTCGGCATGGGCAAGAGTGGCCAACGCCTCCTCCGGCGACAAGCCTTTTGCCAACGACTTTGCCCAAATTCGCCTTGCCGAAGCAGGCGACCAAGGAAGTGCAGCCTCTGACAGCCATGATCGCAGTGGGGCGGGCAAACTGTCGTAGGCCGCCATAGGATCGCGAGATCGCCTTTTTCGGTGCAGGCTGCTTTGCCCCAGATTACCGCTCATATGTCTTCATCCGTATCAAGCACCGGGTCCAAGACAAGGACAAGACGTGCCTCTCCAGTGCCTTCGATCGGTGGTGAGCGATGCATAAGACCTTTCGGCGGCTGTACAGGCCACTGCGTTCCGCGCAGCAAGATCGGCGCGCCGGTTTGCACTGTGAAAACCCGTTCTGGATCGGCTCCATTGGCCGCAATGCCGTACTGCGTTCCGGTGCCCCGATAGGTGCAAATCAGCCGTGCTGTGATCGCGTCGATGTGGAACTTGCGACAGGCGTTGGTGGTGACAACAGCCAACCTCATCCGCAGGAATTCTGCCGAGATCAACACAGCGAACACTTCGGCCAGCGACGTAATGTCTGTTTCTAGCCAGTCACGCTCAGGCCCTAAGGGCAGGCCGGACATATCACACAGGTGGCCAATCGTCTGTTTCACTGCGTCAGGTCGCAGAATGATGCGTCCATTTGGAAATGTGTCAGGGTATTGGCGATCAATCCAGCTTTGAACCCTTGGCGGGGTTTGCCGCCGCCAGATTGCGGCGGGACAAGCGGGATCACGAAACGTACTCAGCGATGCGGCATCGTCAACTATTGCCACGCTGATGGCACGAGCTTTAAGCAGTTGTGGGGTAATGTTCATGCCGCATCCTCATTGCGCCGCCAAATTGGAAACGGATCGTCGTACTCGGGTAGGGTATCCGGGCCGAGGGCCGCGACTGCAGGAACAAGGCAGGCGTCCAGCCTAGCCTTCAAGCCCGGCCAATCAATCCCAGCACCGATGAAGACGATCTCTTGACGGCGGTCACCCCAAGGTTCTTGCCAATGCGCCTGCATATAAGCTTGCGCACTCTCATTTGTGGGGTGCCGCTCCTTTGGAACAGATGCCCACCATGTGCCAAGAGGTTTCACGCTGGATAGAGAACCCGCGAGCGAGAATTCGGCAACCCAGTCGGGCCGCGTTGAGATCCAGAAATGGCCTTTTGCACGGATGACACCGGGGAGTTCACCGTTCAGCACCTCAAGGATGCGTTCTGGTACAAAGGGAAGCCGCGCACGATAGACATAAGACGCGACACCATATTCTTCTGTTTCGGGAACATGGTCGGCAAAGCCATAAAGTTCCTTGGCCCACATGGGATGTTCATGCGCCTGCTCAAAATCAAACAGACCCGTATCGAGGATTTTCTCGGCAGCGACGGCGGATTGGTTTGTCTCGATGATCTCTGCGTCGGCGTTCAAACTACGAATGATTTTGCGGGCAGCATCGACCTTTTCGAGACCAGCATCCGCGACCTTATTCAGAATGACCACATCGGCAAATTCGATTTGATCGGTCAGCAGATGTACCAGTGTACGCTCATCTTCGTCGCCCACCACCTCGCCTCGGTCTTTGAGGAAATCATGCGAGGCGTAATCATTCAGCAGGTTCACCGCATCAACGACTGTCACCATTGTATCAAGTCGGGCCACATCCGACAGGCTATCGCCAAATTCGTCACGGAAATCAAAGGTTGCCGCAACAGGTAGTGGTTCGGAAATCCCTGTAGATTCGATCAGCAGGTAATCAAAGCGTCCTTCTTCCGACAACCGGCGCACTTCGGCCAACAGATCATCGCGCAAGGTGCAGCAAATGCAACCATTGGACATCTCGACCAGTGTTTCGTGCGTGCGGCTTAGCTCGGTGTCTGCGCGCACGAGATCAGCGTCGATATTCACTTCGGACATGTCATTAACGATAACCGCAACGCGCCGTCCATCTCGGTTATTAAGGACACGGTTGAGAAGTGTGGTTTTCCCGGCTCCAAGAAAGCCGGACAGGACGGTGACAGGAAGTTTTTCGGTCATTGGGGCGTATCCTCAGACGGGTTGGGTTTCGGAGTGTTGATGGGCGCGGAGCATGTCGAGGCTGTAGACGAGCTCTGCGCGGGTCATATCGCGGGCGATGACTACGATCCGTGATTGCCGGTCGCCGCCCTGCCAATCGTGCAGGGGTACCGGGGGATCAAAGAGGTGCTGGACACCGTGGAATACAAATGGCGTTTCGATGCCCTCCAGATGCACAACGCCTTTCACGCGCAAGATATCTGGCCCGCGCAGCATGATGAGGGTGTCTAGCCAAAGATCGAAGGCAGCAGCGGGAATGGGGTTGTGCAGAACAATGGACGCTGATCCGATCCGGGCGTCGTGTGTGTGCGGAGCCGCCGAGAGTCGGCCTGAAGGTGCTAAACCAGAGAGGTTAGCAAGTGGATCACTGGTTGCGGTTGGTGTGAGCCACGCCAAAGCTTGGTTAGATGTTTGTTGCGGACACATGCCGCTCAAATCCCAAAGGGACGCAATCGGGACGACCCCGCGATCCGCCTTCAGAATATCGGCGGTTTGATTTAGCGACCGCAGCCGTGTTTCAAACACGCGCCTGTCACTCTCGGACACCAGATCGGTTTTGCTCAAAACCAGAAGGTCTGCCATGGCAACCTGGGAGACGGCTTCGAACTGACGGTCAAGCGTGTCCGGACCAGTGGCTGCATCAACGACCGTGACAACCCCATCTATACGGAAGTTTTTCGTCAGATAGGGATCTGCCACGAAGGTTTGCAGAATTGGCCCAGGATCTGCCAGGCCCGTTGTCTCGATCAAGACACGATCAAAATTCACTCGATCTTCTTGTTTGCGGGTGAAGAGGTCTTGCAGCGTCCGCGACAGATCACCGCGTATGGAGCAACACAGGCACCCCGATTGCATTAAGACGATATCCTCATCCACCGCTTCAATCAGGTCATGGTCAAGCCCAGCCTCCCCAAACTCGTTCACAATTACAGCGATCTTTAGGCCAGTCACATTGGGTATTACCGCATTGAGAAGCGTGGTTTTACCCGCACCAAGAAAACCGGTCAGCAAGGTAACCGGGACGTGGGGAGCTGTGGTTTGCATGGTATCGGTTACTTCAGTTCGATCATTTTATTTGTAATGTTATGACATAACATATTAAAAGAAAGCAAGACGGCTCAACTCAAGTAAGGCAGCAACATGCCGAGGCTGATAGCAATTATCAGAACACCCCCCGTCACATGCAGTGTTGCTGAGACCGCTTGCATGCTTTCTTGGTTGTGCGCACCAAGCCCCGCAAGTCGTCGCGCCGCGACACCTGACGTCGCAACCGTTAGGTTAAACGCGGCGGTCCCCAGACCCATTGTGATGACCGCAAGACATCCCACCGCAAAGGCATCAAACCGGGCCGCAATCACCAGAACGAATAGCGCGCCAGTACAAGGCCTCACTGCGATACTGGCGATCAGGGCGACCGCGTCGCGCGTGGATGCAAGGGTCATGACGTCTTTGACGCTTGGTCCATGCGCGTGACTGCAACAACCATGTGCAACCCGTTTTGCCTGAGCCAATGTGTGCCAACTGCGTGCGCCGCGAAAGACCAATACAACCCCTATCGCAGCAATTGCGGCGTAGCTTGCCGGGGCGAGCCACGCCTCTGTGATATCGGCCAAATCACCAGAGCGCATTTGGACTAGGAAGTAGAGGCTCCCCACCAAACCGATAGCCGTCCCTGCTTGAGCCAGACTGGATAGCACCGTCAATATGCTGAGCCGTTTCAAAGTCGTGCCACTGGCAAGGGCTGCTCCACCGATCAGCACTTTGCCATGACCTGGTCCAAGCGCATGGAAAAAACCATAAGCTGCTGTCGCACTGCATAAGGTCCAGACGGCCAGTGGATCGCCCGCCTGAATACCACGTAGTGCGCCTGCCATCGCGTTCTGGAATGTGCGTTGTTCGCCTGCGGCCCGTCTTTGGATGTCCAACCAAGGCACAATGCTCCAAACGGCGAAACCAACAACTGAAATGCTTAAAAGTACAGCACCGAACCTCAGCCACATGTCAGGTGCACCTCATCAGAAAAGAGACGTCCAACAATCTCTTGCGTGGGGGCCTCTTCTCGCCCCAGTGCCGCAAGCTTTTCTTGCAGAACGCGTTCTACGGCATCCGGCTCGAACGGAACGATTTGCGACTGACAACCCTCTGGCAAGGTGCCCAGACCGACTGTGGGCAGGATAGTATATGCGTAGAAGAAAACCGGATCATAAAGGCGCAGAAATGCGGGCATATCGCCAATCATGACAGGCTGGGACAGTGGCAAGTCAAACGAAACTTCGACTCGATTGTTCTCAAGCGTGACAGCAGCTCCTTCGGGCCGCCCTAACGGGAAATCCTGCCCGGCAACCTCTAGGTAAACGTCGCCCTTATATTCCGGGTCCCAGTTGGTTTCGCCCTCGATGACCGCCGCCCGGTCGGCGTCGTTAAACTGTCCGTCGCCGTCCTGATCCAGGTTGAGCGACTCAAACAGGATAAGCGTCGTGAATTCATCGTAGGTCCATGAAATTCGAAGCGCCTCTAGCTGCCCGTCAGCGTCAAAAATGAACCCGGTGCGCGCATCGACGAAGACATGCGGATGTGCCCCGGCGGGTCCACCGAGGCACATCACACATAGCAAAAGGCTCCAAAAGTAGTGAAACACGCGACACTTGCGCTCCGAAATTGCGTCCCGGCTTTACACCACTGACGCGATTACATGCAGCCTGCAAGCGCGGTTGACAGGTTCCGGATCAGTTGAGGGTAAAGCGCCGATCCCGGCTCCAGATCCGAGCCAAGTGGATCTAGAATGCCGGTTTTAGCTTCAGTCCCGTCGAGAACAGTTGCCACGAGGCCGGGATTGAACTGTGGCTCGGCCAGAACGCATTCTATGCCTTCCTCGGCGATACGCCCTTGGATTTCGGCAATCCGGGCAGGGCTTGGATCAGATGCGTCGCCGATGGAGATTGCGCCCGATGCTGGAAAATCGAAATCGGTCTCAAAGTACTGATATGCATCATGGAACACGATAAACTGCCCATCACGCACAGGGTCGAGCGTTGCGTTCACCTCCCCAATCAAGCTTTCGATCTCGGCGCGACCTGCTGCAGCATTGGCGAAGTATGCGCCGGCGTTGTCAGGGTCGGCGGCAGAAAGCTGTCCCGCAATCACGTTCATCCAAATCATTGCATTTTGCGGTGACAACCATGCGTGTGGGTCATGTGCACCGTGGTCATGTCCTTCATGTCCGGCTTCCTCATTCCCATGATCATCATGTCCGGCCTCTTCATCCCCATGGTCGTCGTGATCGTCATGAGCTTCGTCCCCATGATCATCGTGATCTTCTTCGTCGCCGTGATCATGAACCTCGAACAACGCACTCTCGCGGAACTCTAGTTCGATTGTTCCATCCGCTTCGAGTAATGCTGTGACGTCGGCATCGGGTGCCAGCGTTTCAATTGTTTCGGTCAGCCATGGCGTAAGATCGGGACCAATCCAGAAGACCAGATCGGCATTCTGCAACGCTGCAGCCTCAGATGGGCGCAGACTGTATTCATGTGGGCTTGCACCGGGTTGCACAATCAAATCTGGGGTGCTGACACCCTCCATTACCCGCGCGACGAGGGAATGGACTGGCGCGATATCAACGGCGACCTGTGGCGTCTCGGCGAAAGTAGTTCCTCCCATCAAAGTGGCAGTAAGTGAGACGGCAATTAGCTTTCTGGACATCAGGGTCTCCACGTGATTGTATAACATTACACATCGGATAGACGAAATGTAATAACATGACAAGAGACTCTAACGCGAACGACACAGATGAAGGCCCTCTTGGGTTCACGCATCATGATCATGACGCATGCGTAAGTGAGACACTTAGCGCAGCCGAGGCGCGTTGTGCGGCGCAGGGACTTCGTTTTACGCCTGTGCGGCGCAAGGTTCTTGAGATCTTGTTACAAGAGCATCGCGCACTTGGCGCTTACACTATTTTGGACCGACTGCGCGAAGGCGGATTTGGATCGCAACCGCCCGTGGCGTATCGCGCGTTAGATTTTTTGGTTGCAAACGGTCTGGCACATAAGATCGAGCGATTGAATGCTTTCATCGCCTGTGCCCACCCCAGCCATTCCCATACCCCAGCATTCATGATCTGCCGCTTGTGTGATGCAGTAGCGGAAACACAATCATCCCCTGCACGCGGCGCTTTGGGTGACGCCGCGCGCGCAACGGGCTTCCGGATAGAACGAACTGTGGTTGAGGCCGAAGGTGTCTGCCCCGCCTGTATAGATAAGGCGGACGCATGAGCCTTGTTCAGGTTGAAGACCTTAGCGTCCGCTACGGCGCAAGCACAGTGTTGTCGGGAGTCTCTCTGCGCGTAGAACCCGGTGAAATCGTCACGATTGTCGGCCCGAACGGGTCCGGAAAAACCAGCCTATTGCGCGCGATTATCGGAGCAGTGAAGCCGGCTCAAGGTCACGTCATACAAGGTAGTGGCGTCAAAATCGGATATGTCCCGCAAAAGCTGCACATTGATGAGACGTTGCCGATTACAGTGTCGCGGTTCCTGAAGCTGCCTGCTGGTGTTTCGGCCACCGAGATCGGCCGAGCGTTAACGCAGGCAGGCGCACCCGATCTGGCCAAAGCGCAACTGTCGCAGCTGTCGGGTGGGCAGTTTCAACGCGTGTTGCTGGCCCGCGCCTTGATCGGAAAACCTGATCTGTTGCTGTTGGACGAAGCTACACAAGGGTTGGACCAAAGGGGCTCAGCCTCCTTTTACCAGCAGATCGAACATGTACGACAAGACACGGGCTGCGCCGTTTTGATGATCAGCCACGAATTGCACGTCGTGATGAGCGCATCAGACCGCGTCATCTGTCTGAACGGCCATGTTTGCTGCGAAGGTACGCCGGCGGTTGTTGCATCCGCGCCCGAATACAGAGCCTTGTTCGGGACAGGGACCGGTGGGGCATTGGCGCTCTACCGGCATGAACACGATCACGGCCATGACCATGGCGATCATGACCACGACCATCCAGAGGCCGCAGAATAATGCTTGATGATTTTATGGTGCGTGCCGCCCTGGCCGGGATTGGTGTGGCGTTCGCAGCTGCACCTTTGGGGTGTTTCGTGGTGTGGCGGCGAATGGCCTATTTCGGAGATGCCACAGCACACGCTGCGATCCTTGGTGTAGCCCTGTCACTGGCGTTCTCGATGTCGATCTTTGTTGGGGCGATGGCAGTGGCCTTACTGATGGCGCTGACCGTCAACATCTTGTCCGGGCGTGGTTATGCAATGGACACGTTGCTGGGGGTGCTGGCACATTCGGCGCTTGCCTTCGGGCTTGTTGCAGTGTCCTTCCTTTCGGGCGTGCGGATCGATCTAATGGCCTACCTATTCGGCGATATCCTGGCTGTGTCACGCGTAGACCTTTCGGTGATTTGGGGCGGTGCGGCACTCGTTGTTGCATTGATCGGTTGGCGCTGGTCGGCCCTACTGACGTCGACATTGAACGAGGACCTAGCACATGCCAGCGGGATCGATCCCAAGCGCGAACAACTGGTTCTGACACTGGCATTGGCCATAACAGTGGCAGTCGCAATCAAAGTCGTCGGTGTTCTGCTGATCGCAGCCTTGCTGATCATACCCGCAGCGGCTGCTCGACCACTTTCGCGAACACCCGAGGGCATGGCCATTGCTGCCGGTGTGATCGGTATGTTGTCCGCCATTGTCGGCCTGCGCGCAGCCTATGCGCTCGACACGCCAGCCGGACCCTCAATTGTTTGTGTCGCTGCGCTAACTTTCCTTGCAACGAGCGTTCTGAGGGGTTTTAGACCTCAGCAGTAAGGTGCTTCCGTACTTTTCGGAGCATTGCCTGATAAAGGCTAGCCGTTCGATAACAGCATGCAATGACCGCTTCCGCGACTTGGGCCGCAATGCAGCATATAGCCCGCTGCACGTGCAAAGCGATGCTGCGTCAGCGAGGGCTACAAATCCAAGGTCGGTTTTGTCCCGCAAAGCGACCGACACTGAACAAACGAAGGGCCGCTCAATTTGAGCGGCCCTTTCTTCAAAATCGTGCGTCGCTGGGAAGCTCCCAAATGCGCGATCTTACTCGGTGATTTTGGACACCACGCCGGCGCCGACGGTGCGGCCGCCTTCGCGGATCGCAAACCGCAACCCGTTTTCCATCGCGATCGGCGCGATCAGCTCAACACCGAAAGACACGTTGTCGCCCGGCATCACCATCTCGGTGCCTTCGTTCAGCTGAACCGTGCCGGTCACATCCGTCGTACGGAAGTAAAACTGCGGACGGTAGTTCGCAAAGAACGGCGTGTGACGGCCACCCTCTTCTTTGGTCAGGATGTAGGCTTCAGCCTCGAACTTGGTGTGCGGGGTCACGGAGCCCGGCTTGCAGAGCACCTGGCCACGCTCGACCGCTTCCCGGTCGATGCCGCGCAGCAGCGCGCCGATGTTGTCGCCCGCTTCACCGCGGTCCAGCAGCTTGCGGAACATTTCAACGCCTGTGCAGGTGGTTTTCTGCGTGTCCTTGATGCCGACGATTTCGATCTCGTCGCCCACGTTAATCACGCCACGCTCGACACGGCCGGTCACAACGGTGCCGCGACCGGAGATCGAGAACACGTCTTCCACGGGCATCAGGAACGGCTGGTCGATCGCACGCTCAGGCGTCGGGATCCACTCGTCGACGGCGGCCATCAGCTTCTTGATGGATTCCTCACCGATCTCGGGGTTGTTGCCTTCCATCGCCGCCAGCGCCGAGCCGGGGATGACGGGGATGTCGTCGCCGGGGTACTCGTAGGAGGACAGCAGCTCGCGGATTTCCATCTCGACCAACTCCAGCAGCTCGTCGTCATCGACCTGGTCGACCTTGTTCATGTAGACAACCATGGTGGGAATACCCACCTGGCGGCCGAGCAGGATGTGCTCACGCGTCTGCGGCATCGGGCCGTCAGCGGCGTTCACCACCAGGATCGCGCCGTCCATCTGCGCCGCACCGGTGATCATGTTTTTCACGTAGTCCGCGTGGCCGGGGCAGTCGACGTGCGCGTAGTGGCGCGCGTCGGTCTCATATTCCACGTGTGCGGTCGAAATGGTGATCCCGCGGGCTTTCTCTTCCGGCGCGCCGTCGATCTGGTCATAGGCCTGGAAATCGCCAAAATACTTCGTGATCGCAGCCGTCAGCGTCGTCTTGCCGTGGTCAACGTGACCAATCGTGCCAATGTTGACGTGCGGTTTATTCCGTTCAAACTTTGCCTTTGCCATGGTGGCCTCCTTAGGTGTTCTGGTGGATGGCTGCGCCACCCGGTGTTGGTTTTCGCCGCCCCTGTCGGGGCGACTGAATTAAGCGAATTTTGCCTGGATCTCGTCAGAGATGTTCTGCGGAACGGGATCGTAGTGATCGAACTGCATGGTGAACTGTGCACGCCCCGAAGACATCGACCGCAGCGTGTTGATGTAGCCGAACATATTGGCCAGCGGCACGAAAGCGTCGATCGCAATCGCATTGCCGCGCGGCTCCTGCCCGGTCACCTGACCACGACGAGATGTCAGATCGCCGATGACGTTGCCAGTATAGTCTTCTGGCGAAATCACTTCGACCTTCATGATCGGCTCGAGCAGTTTCGCGCCCGCACCTTTCATGCCGTCACGCATGCCCATGCGCGCTGCGATTTCAAAGGCAAGAACCGAGCTGTCCACGTCGTGGAATTTACCGTCGATCAGCGCAACTTTGAAGTCGATCACCGGGAAGCCGGCAAGCGGACCACTGTCCATGACGGACTTGATGCCCTTTTCCACGCCCGGAATGTATTCCTTGGGCACGGCACCCCCAACGATACGGCTCTCAAACGAATAACCTTCGCCCGGCTCAGTCGGCGTCAGGATCATTTTCACTTCCGCGAACTGACCGGACCCACCGGACTGTTTCTTGTGCGTGTAGGTGACTTCGTACTCTTTCGAGATCGTCTCGCGATAGGCCACCTGCGGCGCACCGATGTTTGCCTCAACCTTGAATTCACGCTTCAGACGGTCGACCAGAATGTCGAGGTGAAGTTCGCCCATACCCTTCATGATGGTCTGACCGGATTCGAGATCAGTTTCCACACGGAAGGAGGGGTCTTCGGCCGCCAGACGCGCCAGACCTTGCGACATTTTTTCCTGGTCGTTCTTGGTCTTCGGCTCCACCGCGATCTCGATCACCGGATCAGGGAAAGTCATGGTTTCCAGAACCACCGGATCGTTCACGGCGCAGAGCGTGTCACCCGTTGTCGTGTCTTTCAGACCCGCCAGCGCGATGATGTCGCCCGCGAAGGCCTCTTCGATCTCTTCACGGTTGTTGGAGTGCATCATCATCATGCGGCCCACGCGCTCTTTCTTCTCCTTGGTGGAGTTGAGCATCGTGTCGCCCTTGTTCAGCACGCCGGAATAGATCCGCGTGAAGGTCAGCGAGCCCACGAAGGGGTCGTTCATGATTTTGAACGCGAGGCCAGCGAAGGCCATGTTGTCGTCCGCACGGCGCGCAATGTTCCGGGTTTCCTCTTCATCGCCCGGTTTGAAGCCCATGTAGTCGACCACGTCGAGCGGGCTCGGCAGGTAGTCAATCACGGCGTTCAGCAGCGGCTGCACACCTTTGTTCTTGAAGGCAGAGCCACCCAGAACCGGCACAAAAGCAATCTCCAGCGTGCCCTTGCGCAGCAGCGCACGCAGGGTCGGCACGTCAGGCTCGTTGCCTTCGAGGTACTCCATCATCGCGTCGTCGTCCATTTCGACGGCCGCTTCGATCATCTTGCCACGCCACTCGTCGGCCATGTCTTTCAGGCTGTCGCGGATTGGGGCCTTGATCCAGGACGCACCCAGATCTTCGCCTTGCCACAGCCACTCTTCCATGGTTACGAGATCAATCAGGCCTTCCAACTCGGTTTCGGCGCCAATCGGGATACCAACAGGCACGGCGCGCGCGCCGGTACGGTCTTCAACCATCTTCACGCAGTTGAAGAAGTCAGCGCCGATCTTGTCCATCTTGTTGACGAACACCATGCGCGGAACCTTGTAGCGGTCAGCCTGACGCCAGACGGTTTCGGTTTGCGGTTCAACGCCAGCGTTGGCGTCCAAAACACAAACGGCACCATCGAGAACCGCCAGCGAACGTTCCACCTCGATGGTAAAGTCCACGTGGCCGGGGGTATCGATGATGTTCAGGCGGTGCTTTTCGGAGTCAGGCGTTTTGCCATCCTCTGTGCGCTCCCAGAAAGTCGTGGTCGCAGCGGAGGTGATGGTGATACCGCGTTCCTGCTCCTGCTCCATCCAGTCCATGGTGGCTGCACCATCGTGCACCTCACCAATATTGTGGGACTTGCCTGTGTAGTACAGAATGCGTTCGGAACACGTGGTTTTGCCAGCATCGATGTGAGCCATGATGCCAAAGTTGCGGTAGCGGTCTAGCGGATAGTCGCGTGCCATGGGGCTGCTTCCTTGAAGTATCTGAAAACGAGTTGCCGCGCCCCCGGACGGGACGCGACGATTTGGTTACCAGCGGTAGTGGCTGAACGCTTTGTTGGCATCGGCCATCTTGTGGGTGTCTTCGCGCTTTTTCACCGCGGTGCCGCGGGATTGAACAGCGTCCAGAAGCTCACCGGCAAGGCGCTCTTCCATGGTGTTCTCGTTGCGCGAACGGGCGGCTTTGATCAACCAGCGGATCGCCAGCGCCTGACGGCGCTCGGGGCGCACTTCAACAGGCACCTGATACGTCGCTCCACCAACCCGGCGCGACCGGACTTCGACGGACGGCTGGATGTTGTCGAGCGCTTCGTGGAACACCTCGATGGGCGCGCGCTTGATCTTGTCTTCAACGCGGGTGAGCGCAGAGTAGACGATGCGTTCTGCGACCGACTTCTTGCCGTCGATCATCAGATTGTTCATGAATTTGGTCAGCACCAGATCGCCATATTTGGCGTCGGGCAGGACTTCGCGTTTTTCGGCTGCGTGGCGACGGGACATTCTCTATTCCTCTTACTTCGGACGCTTCGCGCCGTACTTCGAACGACGTTGCTTACGGTCTTTGACGCCTTGGGTATCCAGAACACCACGCAGAATGTGGTAACGGACACCCGGAAGGTCTTTGACACGGCCACCACGGATCAGAACCACAGAGTGTTCCTGAAGGTTGTGGCTTTCGCCCGGGATGTAGCTGATCACCTCGAAGCCATTGGTCAGACGGACCTTGGCCACTTTCCGCATCGCCGAGTTCGGCTTCTTTGGAGTGGTGGTGTAGACACGCGTACAAACGCCACGCTTCTGCGGGCATTCCTGCAGGTGCATGGACTTTGAACGTTTGATTTTAGGCTGCCGCGGCTTGCGGATCAGCTGTTGGATCGTTGGCATTCCGGTTCTTTCCCCGTGTTGCTCACATATGTGTGCACGAGGACGACCCCCATGCGGTTGAAACTCTCTCACAGACGCGTCCGCCTGCAATGCTCATGCGCCGATGGCGCTACGATTTACATGCGCCGATGGCGCAATGCCAAACGACCGCCACGTTTCCGTACCGAGGAAAACGACGCGGTGGGTTTACAGAGGATCGGGCCGATAGGGGGCCGGATCGTGACCACTTCAGTTCTGATTTCGGCGCGCAGGCTTGACCCTGCCGTCGAGATGAGCGGCGTATAGAAGGAGTCGCGCATGGTGTCAACAGGCGCACCCCTGTTATCCGGCGCTTGGCACCTCCTTGTTTTTGCCAACGGAGAAGACTGGACTTGCGGCTTGCAACAGACCGGTCCGTGTGCCCCCTCCATAGGCAGTCATCGCCGCATCTGGCTCCGCTCCCTGTAGAGCGTGAAGAGCCCGGTTGCCACGATGATGCCTGCGCCCAGAAGTGTCAGCGTACTGGGCCAGTCGCCAAACACCAGCCATCCCAGAACGAGCGCCCAGATCAGTCCTGTGTACCGGAAGGGCGCAATGAAGGAGACATCTCCCGCCCGCATCACCTGAACGCTGAAGTAGTACCCACCGACGATGAAGAGCGACGACGCAGCAATCAGCGTGCCCAGTTGTGTCGAAACGGGGACCCAGTCGATGGACAGTGACGCAAGCGCCGCCGCCACCAGTACCATGAGAGATGCCGAGAAGGTCACGAGGAGCGAAGGCACGTGCGAGGACAGTCGCCGTGTGGAGAGATCGCGTGCCGTGACACAGAGCACGGCAATCAGCGCGTAAAGCGACCACAGCGTGAACCCGTCAGGCCCCGGGCGCACGATCAACAGCATGCCGCAGAACCCGATTGCAATGGCGCTCATCCGGCGCCAGCCCACGGCTTCACGGAAAAACAGAGCAGACCCGAGTGTCACCGTCAGCGGCAGGACCTGCAGAATGGCCGTGATATTGGCCAGCGGCATACTCAGAAGGGCGGTGATGAAGAAATACGCCGCCCCGACTTCTGAAAGCGAGCGGAAGCCGATCCAGAACCAGTCTTGTGGTGCAACACGGGGCCGGAAAGCGCCGCGTGACCATGCCAGAAGTGCAATCAGCAAGGTCGCCAGAACCCCGCGCAAAACCAGCAGCTGGAACAGTGGCACCGCGCCGCCGGTTGCCTTGATGAGTGCGTCGTTGATGGTGAAACAGGCCATAGAGGCCATCATCAACAACGCACCGGCGAGGTTCGGCGACATGGTGCCCGTGTTTGATAGACCGGTGTTCAAAACCTTTTTTCGCTCCCTGCGCAAAAACGGCGCGCAGCTCTCTAGTGGCCGGTGAAAACCAATGTCTGCAACGGCAACAAAAGCGACCGGATGCGCAGCCCTGCCGCATGCACCACGCCAACCGTATCGACAACATGCAGGAAGATGCGGCGCCCAAATCCAAGCTCGGGGTCTTCCAGCAACGCGTGATTGTAGGTGTAAGCGTTAGCAAGGCAGCGGCTGCCGGGTGGGATGTCGTCGGTCTGCCCCGGATAGATCGGCTCCATGAACGCGGTGATCGTGCCTGGCGCGCCCATGGCCTGCGCATCGCCCAGCCGGTCCGACGGGCGTACCTGCCCCGCCGCAATCACATCCTGTACCTCCGTGATAACCATCGGGATGACCGTGAAGGGTTTGGAGATGCACATGATCTCGGCCACTCCGCCCGCCTTCACGACCTGTGCGGAGATCTGCGGAAAGCCCGCCTGGAACCGGTTCCGGCCCGCCTCGGCGGGCACCAGAATACCGGCGGGGCGCAACACGGGGCTCACGATGTCGCCCACGCGCAGGGTGAACTGTTCGATGGTACCATCGACACCGGCATAGACGGTGAGCTTTTCGATTTCGTTCTGCGCCTGCACAAGTGCCGCCTCTGCGGTCGCACGCTGTGCAGGCAGCTGCACGGTGATCTGCGCATCCACCGCCGCAACCCCGGCGCGTGCCGCATCAACCTCGCCTTGCCGGGCGCCCAGCTCATTCTCCAAAATCTCCACGTCGCGGTCACTGACCGCGGCAGAGCCTTGCGCCCGCAAAGCGCGTCGGCGCTCCAGATCTTCACGGGTTTGCTCAAAGGCGGACATGGCCTGATCCAAAGTGCCGACGGCAGAGGCACGTTGCGCTTGCGCCAGCACGAGACCGGCCTCGACTTCGGCGATCTGACGTCGGGCGGTTTCGGCGGCGGCTTCCTGGCTGCTGCTGTCGAGCTTGAAGATCGGATCACCTGCCGCGACCTCGGAGTTGATCTCGACATAGATGTCGGAGACCCGCCCGCCCTGTTCGGACAGGATCGTGACCGTGCGGAAGAAGGAGGCGACGTTGGAGGTGCTGGGGTGGTAGTAGAAGACGATGGTGATCAGGCTGATCGTCAACATTGCGCAGAGAGTGATGCCCCAGCGCAGTTCGTACCAGACCGTGAAGAAATTGATCTGATCCCCCCAGCGCTTGCCCTGGAAGCGACGGCGCAACAGATAGTCCGGCAGGATCGTGACCAGCGAACACAGGATGACCTCTAGCATGGCCTACTTCTCCCGGTTCACGAGGTTTTGCAGCGACTGCGCCATGGAATTCAGCGGGCTGACCAGATCCGGTGGGCGGAAGGCGGCCAGCACCAATGCGATGATCCAGAAGAGATTGTTGTGGGTGAAGAGTGCCAGCATCGCGAGGATGCTGATCAGCTGCAGTTGCGCGCTATTGCCCTTGTGCGCCATACGCTCCGGCAGGGCGTGCAGGGTGAAGTAGGCGATGCCCAGAAGCAAGATCAGCAAAAGCACAAAAATCACCATGACGGTAAAGAGGCTGTCGCCACCATCGGCTCCGGCGAAATAGGGCGGCAAATGATGCGGCGCCATCGGATGTTGCGTGTCGGCCATGGAACACCTTCTGAAGTCAAAAGTAGCGGGCACTTTAGTCCCGTTCACAATATTCGGGACGCTATCTGTGAAAACCGGTTTGAGCCATAGTTTTCTGATCCGCGCCCACCAGCCCCGCGCGCCGACCTTGCAGATGCGCGTAAAAAAGCCCCCCGGCGGTGCAAACTGCCGGGGGGCTTTGATTTCTTTCAGATCGCGTCAGTCGCGGCTGTCGGGATCGGGTGTAATTACCTGATCGAAGACGTCGCCGCCGACCATGTCATCCTCCGCCGGCGCAGCAAGAGCGGCTGCCGCTTCAGCTTCTTCGCGACGCGCCTCGATCACGACGTTATCGCGATCCTGCGCCACGCGGCGAACCTTCATGGTGGCCCCACCGGTACCCGCCGGGATCAGACGGCCCACGATCACGTTCTCTTTAAGACCGACCAGCTTGTCCTTCTTGCCCTGTACAGAGGCTTCGGTCAGAACGCGCGTGGTTTCCTGGAAGGACGCCGCCGAGATGAAGCTGCGGGTCTGCAGCGACGCCTTGGTGATGCCCAGCAGGATCGGTTCGCCCTGCGCCGGACGGCCACCTTTGCTCAGCGCCTTCTCGTTGGCCTGATCGAACTCCTGCTTGTCGACGTGTTCGCCCTTAAGCAGTGTAGTATCCCCAGAGTCCTGGATTTCCCACTTCTGCAGCATCTGGCGCACGATGACTTCGATGTGCTTGTCGTTGATCTTCACACCTTGCAGGCGATAGACGTCCTGCACCTCGTCGATCATGTAATCCGCCAGCGCCTCGACACCCATAATGGCCAGGATGTCGTGCGGGGCCGGGTTACCGTCCATGATGTAGTCGCCCTTGCTGACAAAGTCACCTTCCGCTACCGGGATGTGCTTGCCCTTGGGCACCATGTATTCGACCTTGGTGTCTGGATCTTCGGAGCTTTCAATCGCGATACGGCGCTTGTTCTTGTAGTCCTTGCCGTAACGGACATAACCGTCGATTTCCGAGATGATGGCGTGATCCTTCGGGCGACGTGCCTCGAAGAGTTCGGCCACACGCGGCAGACCCCCGGTGATGTCCTTGGTCTTGGCCCCTTCGCGCGGGATCCGTGCCACAACATCACCGGCCTTGATCTCGGACCCATCCTCGATGGACAGAACCGCATCGACGGACATCGGATAGGTGACCGGGTTGCCCGCATCGTTCCGGACCGGTTCGCCATCTGCGCCCACCAAGATGATCTCAGGCTTGAGCTCGTTGCCCTTTGCCGCCGAGCGCCAGTCGATAACGATCTTCTGGGTCATGCCGGTGGCATCGTCGGTCTCGTCCTTGACGGCAATGCCGCTGACCAGATCGACGAATTTCGCCGTACCCGACTTCTCCGCGATGATCGGCAGCGTGTAGGGATCCCACTCAAAGAGCTTGTCGCCCCGTACGATGTCCTGCGCATCCTTGACGAAGAGCTTAGAGCCGTAGCCGACCTTGTGGCTGGCACGTTCCTCACCATTCTCGTCCTGAATGATCAGCTTCATGTTCCGGCCCATGACCATGATCTCGCCAGCGGCGTTCTCAAGGGTCTGCGCGTTCTCGAAGACGACCTTGCCGGTGTGGCTGGCCTCCAGGAAGGACTGCTGGCCACCCTGCGCAACACCGCCGATGTGGAACGTCCGCATCGTAAGCTGTGTGCCAGGCTCACCGATGGACTGTGCGGCGATAATGCCCACAGCTTCACCGGTGTTGACCATGGTACCGCGCGCGAGGTCACGCCCGTAGCACATGGCACAAACGCCCTCTTCCGCTTCACAGGTCAGCGGGCTGCGGATCCGGGCAGAGGCCACGCCAGCCTCTTCGATGGCATCCGCCATGCGCTCGTCGATCAACGTGCCAGAGGCGAGCATGACCTCATCGGTGCCCGGACGCAGAATGTCCTCGGCCACGACGCGACCCAGAACCCGTTCGGACAGGGACGACACCACCTCACCGTCATTCACCGCCGCAACAGCGGTGATCGACGTCTCGGTGCCACAGTCCGGCATACGTACGATGCAGTCCTGTGCAACGTCCACAAGGCGGCGTGTCAGGTAGCCGGAGTTCGCTGTTTTCAAAGCGGTATCCGACAGGCCTTTCCGCGCACCGTGCGTCGAGTTGAAGTATTCAAGAACGGTCAGACCTTCCTTGAAGTTCGAGATGATCGGCGTCTCGATGATGTCGCCGTTCGGCTTGGCCATCAGGCCGCGCATCCCGCCGAGCTGTTTCATCTGCGTGACGGAGCCCCGCGCCCCGGAGTGCGCCATCATGTAGACCGAGTTCGGCTCCATTTCAGCACCGGCCTCATCCTTCTGACTGGCAGAGATCGAGCCCATCATGGCATCGGTGACCTTGTCGTTACACTTCGACCAGGCATCGACCACCTTGTTGTACTTCTCACCCTGGGTGATCAGACCGTCCATGTACTGCTGCTCAAAGTCCTTCACCTGGTCGCGCGTCTCTTCGACGATCGGCCATTTGGTGTCGGGGATGAGCATGTCGTCCTTGCCGAAAGAAATCCCGGCTTTGAACGCCTCACGGAAGCCCATGGTCATGATCTGGTCACAGAAGATGACGGACTCTTTCTGACCGCAGTAGCGATAGACCGTATCGATGACCTGCTGCACTTCTTTCTTGCGCAGCAAACGGTTGACCAGCTCGAACGGTGCCTTGGCATTAAGCGGCAGCAGCGCGCCCAAGCGCACACGGCCCGGCGTGGTTTCGAACCGCTGCATGACCTCCAGACCGTTTTCATCAATCTGAGGGACACGCGCCGTGATCTTGGTGTGCAGGTGCACGAGACCCGCGTCCAGCGCGTGCTGAACCTCTTCCACCGACCCAAATACCATGCCTTCGCCCGGCATGCCTTCGCGTTCCAGGGTCGTGTAGTAGAGACCGAGGATCATATCCTGCGACGGCACGATGATCGGCGCGCCGTTGGCAGGCGACAGCACGTTGTTGGTCGACATCATCAGCACGCGCGCTTCCAGCTGGGCCTCAAGGCTCAGTGGGACATGCACGGCCATCTGGTCGCCGTCAAAGTCCGCGTTGAAGGCGGAACACACGAGCGGGTGCAACTGGATCGCCTTGCCTTCGATCAGCACAGGCTCGAACGCCTGAATGCCAAGACGGTGCAGCGTCGGCGCACGGTTCAGCATGACAGGGTGTTCGCGGATGACTTCATCCAGGATATCCCAAACCTCTGGGCGCTCTTTTTCGACGAGCTTTTTCGCCTGTTTCACGGTGGAGGACAGACCTTTGGCCTCCAGACGCGAATAGATGAACGGCTTGAACAGCTCCAACGCCATCTTCTTCGGCAGGCCGCATTGGTGCAGCTTGAGCTCCGGCCCGGTCACGATGACCGAGCGGCCCGAGAAGTCGACACGCTTGCCGAGAAGGTTCTGACGGAAGCGACCCTGCTTGCCTTTGAGCATGTCGCTGAGCGATTTAAGCGGGCGCTTATTGGCGCCTGTGATCACCCGACCGCGACGGCCATTGTCGAACAGAGCGTCGACGGATTCCTGCAGCATCCGCTTTTCGTTACGGACGATGATATCGGGCGCGCGCAGCTCGATCAGACGCTTGAGACGGTTGTTCCGGTTGATCACCCGACGGTAGAGGTCGTTCAGGTCAGACGTCGCGAAACGGCCGCCATCCAGCGGCACCAGCGGGCGCAGTTCTGGCGGAATCACAGGGATCACGGTCAGAACCATCCACTCCGGACGGTTGCCGGACTCCAAGAAGCTCTCAACCACTTTCAGACGCTTGATGATCTTCTTGGGCTTCAGCTCGCCTGTGGCCTCTTTCAGATCAGCGCGCAGGGTTTCAGCTTCCTGCTCCAGATCAATCGCGGCCAGCATCTCGCGGATCGCTTCGGCGCCGATGTTCGCCGTGAAGGCGTCCATCCCGTAGGCGTCCTGCGCGTCCATGTACTCTTCTTCGGTCATCATCTGACCGTATTGAAGATCCGTCAGGCCCGGCTCGATCACCACGTAGTTCTCGAAATAGAGCACACGTTCCAGATCGCGCAGCGTCATGTCCAGCATCAGGCCGATGCGGGAGGGCAGCGATTTCAGGAACCAGATGTGCGCGACGGGCGAGGCCAGCTCGATGTGGCCCATGCGCTCGCGGCGAACCTTCTGCAGCGTCACTTCCACACCGCATTTCTCGCAGACAACGCCGCGATACTTCATGCGCTTGTACTTGCCGCAGAGACATTCGTAGTCCTTGATCGGGCCAAAGATACGCGCGCAGAAAAGACCGTCCCGCTCGGGCTTGAACGTCCGGTAGTTGATGGTTTCGGGTTTTTTGATCTCCCCGAAGGACCAGCTCAGGATGCGCTCGGGCGAGGCCAGAGACACCTTGATTTCGTCAAACACCTTCGGCGGCGTGAGCGGGTTGAACGGGTTGTTTGTCAGTTCCTGGTTCATTTTCAAATCCTTGAAAGGGGTGCTTTGGGAGTGAAGTGACGGGGCTCAGCCCGTCACTCATCTTCCTCCGCATCCAGGAGTTCCATGTTGAGGCCGAGGCCGCGGACTTCTTTGACCAGAACGTTGAAGCTCTCGGGCACGCCCGCTTCAAAGTTGTCCTCGCCTTTGACGATGCTTTCGTAGACTTTCGTCCGTCCGGCCACGTCGTCCGACTTCACGGTCAGCATTTCCTGCAGGGTGTATGCAGCGCCGTAAGCTTCCAGAGCCCAGACCTCCATTTCCCCAAAGCGCTGGCCACCGAACTGCGCCTTACCGCCCAGCGGCTGCTGGGTGACGAGGCTGTAAGGCCCGGTCGAACGCGCGTGGATCTTGTCATCCACCAGGTGGTGCAGCTTGAGCAGGTATTTGACGCCCACGGTCACAGGACGCGCGAATTGCTCACCCGTACGCCCGTCGAACAGCACCGACTGGCCGGAACTGTCGAAACCCGCGCGGGTCAGCGCATCATTCACGTCCGCTTCCTTGGCGCCGTCGAAGACCGGCGTGGCAATCGGCACACCGCGTGTGACGTTGCTGGCTGCTTCGATCAGCAAGTCTTCTGCCAGACCAGCAATGCCTTCGTCATAGACATCCTCGCCATAGGCATGGTGCAGCGCGTCGCGCACAGGGGTCAGATCGCCAGAGCGACGGTATTCCTGCAACGCCTCGTCTACATTGATACCCAGACCGCGTGCGGCCCAGCCCATATGCGTCTCAAGGATCTGCCCGACGTTCATGCGCGACGGCACGCCCAGCGGGTTGAGGCAGAAGTCGACCGGGGTGCCATCGGCAAGGAACGGCATGTCCTCCATCGGCACCACTTTCGAGATCACACCCTTGTTGCCGTGACGTCCGGCCATCTTGTCGCCCGGCTGCAGCTTGCGCTTTACCGCCACGAAGACCTTGACCATCTTCATCACGCCCGGGGGCAGATCGTCGCCGCGACGCACCTTCTCGACCTTATCCTCGAAACGGGCATCAAGCGCGCGTTTCTGGATCTCGTACTGCTCGTTCAGAGCCTCGACCACCTGCGCGTCGGCTTCGTCCTTGAGCGCGAGCTGCCACCACTGACCACGGGTCAGCATTTGCAGCAGATCCTCGGTGATCTCGGAGTTCGCGGAGACGCCTTTCGGGCCTTTCACCGCAACCTTGCCGAGGATCATGCCCTTGAGACGCGCATAGATGTTACGATCAAGGATCGCCATCTCGTCGTCCCGGTCACGGGCCAGACGTTCGACCTCTTCCCGCTCGATCTGCAGCGCACGCTCGTCTTTCTCCACACCGTGGCGGTTGAAGACACGCACTTCCACGACCGTACCAAAGTCACCCGGCTTCACGCGCAGAGAGGTGTCGCGCACGTCGGAGGCTTTCTCCCCGAAGATGGCGCGCAGGAGTTTCTCCTCCGGCGTCATCGGGCTTTCACCCTTCGGGGTGATCTTGCCCACGAGAATGTCGCCCGGCTCCACATCGGCACCGATGTAGACGATGCCCGCTTCGTCGAGGTTGCGCAGGGCTTCCTCACCGACGTTCGGGATATCGCGGGTGATCTCTTCTGGCCCCAGCTTGGTGTCACGTGCAGCGACTTCGAATTCCTCGATGTGGATCGAGGTGAAGACGTCGTCGCGGGCAATCCGCTCGGAGATCAGGATCGAGTCCTCGTAGTTGTAGCCGTTCCAGGGCATGAAGGCGACGACGACGTTCTTGCCGAGCGCCAGTTCCCCCATATCCGTGGACGGCCCATCGGCCACCACCTGACCTTTGCGCACCGTGTCGCCCACCTTCACCAACGGACGCTGGTTGATGCAGGTGTTCTGGTTCGACCGCTGGAACTTGCGCATGCGGTAGATGTCCACGCCTGCGTCACCCAGTTCGAGGTCTTCGGTGGCGCGGATCACGATCCGGCTGGCGTCGACCTGGTCGATCACACCGGCGCGTTTCGCCATAATCGCAGCACCAGAGTCGCGTGCCACAACCTCTTCAATACCGGTGCCGACAAGCGGCGCCTCGGCTTGCAGAAGTGGCACCGCCTGACGTTGCATGTTCGAGCCCATCAGAGCGCGGTTGGCGTCGTCATTTTCCAGGAACGGAATGAGCGAGGCCGCGACCGAGACCAGCTGTTTCGGCGAGACGTCGATCAGATCAACACTCTCGCTGGGTGCGAGCGTGTATTCGCCCGACTGGCGGGTGTTCACGAACTCATTGGTGAACTTGCCGCCCTCGTCGATCGACGCGTTGGCCTGCGCAACGGTGTGCCGCTGCTCTTCGGTGGCGGACATGTAGTGTACTTCGTCCGTCACCTTGCCGCCTTCGACCTTGCGATATGGCGTTTCGATGAAGCCGTATTTGTTCACGCGCGCGAAGGTGGCGAGGCTGTTGATCAGACCGATGTTCGGCCCTTCCGGCGTCTCGATCGGGCACATCCGGCCATAGTGGGTGGCGTGCACGTCGCGGACCTCAAAGCCCGCACGCTCACGCGTCAGACCGCCCGGTCCAAGCGCGGACAGGCGACGTTTGTGCGTGACTTCCGAAAGCGGGTTCGTCTGGTCCATAAATTGCGACAGCTGCGAGGAGCCAAAGAATTCACGCACGGCGGCTGCGGCAGGTTTGGCGTTGATCAGATCCTGCGGCATGACGGTGTCGATCTCAACGGAACTCATCCGTTCCTTGATCGCACGCTCCATGCGCAGCAGACCCACGCGGTACTGGTTCTCCATCAGCTCACCGACCGAACGCACCCGGCGGTTGCCGAGGTGGTCGATGTCGTCAATGTCGCCACGCCCGTCGCGCAGATCCACCAGCGCCTTGATGCAGGCCACGATGTCTTCGCGGCGCAGCGTGCGCTGGGTGTCTTCGGCGTCAAGCGCCAGACGCATGTTCATTTTCACGCGACCCACGGCGGAGAGGTCATAGCGCTCGCTGTCAAAGAACAGCGTGTCGAAGAGCGCTGAGGCAGCTTCGACGGTGGGCGGCTCGCCCGGACGCATGACGCGGTAGATGTCCATGAGCGCAGTGTCGCGGTTCATGTTCTTGTCCTGCGCCATGGTGTTGCGCATGTAGGGGCCGACGTTGACGTTATCAATGTCGAGCACGGGGATCTCGGTGATGCCTGCGTCGATCAACTCCTTCGCGGTGCCACCGATCAGCGTGCCGTCCTTGTCGTACTCCAGCGTCAGCTCATCACCGGCTTCGACATAGATCGCGCCGTTTTCTTCGTTGATGATGTCTTTGGAGACGAACTTGCCCGCAATGTGATCGTAGGGCACCAGCAATTCGGTCACCTTGCCATCGTCGATCAATTGCTTGACCGCGCGCGGGGTGACTTTCTTGCCCTGCTCAAACAGCACTTCACCGGTTTTTGCATCGACCAGATCGTAGGTCGGGCGGGTGCCGCGCACACGGTCCGGGAAGAACGGGGCGACCCAGCCTTTGTTCTTCTTCAGCTTGTAGGTGACAGTGTTGTAATAGGCGTCCATGATCGCTTCCTGGTCGAGACCAAGCGCGTAAAGGAGCGTTGTCACAGGCAGTTTGCGGCGACGGTCGATACGCGCAAAGACGATGTCCTTGGCGTCGAATTCAAAGTCCAACCAGCTGCCGCGATAGGGAATGATGCGGCAGGCAAAGAGCAGTTTACCAGACGAATGCGTCTTGCCCTTGTCGTGATCAAAGAACACGCCGGGCGAGCGGTGCATCTGGGAGACGATCACCCGCTCGGTGCCATTCACCACGAATGTGCCGTTCGGTGTCATCAACGGCATGTCGCCCATGAAGACATCCTGTTCCTTGATGTCTTTGACCGATTTCGCACCGGTGTCTTCGTCCACATCAAACACGATGAGGCGCAGCGTCACCTTCAAGGGTGCGCTATAGGTCATGTCACGCTGCTGACACTCCTCCACATCGTATTTCGGTTTTTCCAGCTCGTACTTGACGTATTCAAGCACGGAAGTTTCGTTGAAGTCCTTGATCGGGAAGACCGACTGGAACACGCCGGTGATGCCTTCGCCGTCCGTGGGGACGTCGGCGTCGCCGGAATTCAGGAAGAGATCATACGAGGATTTCTGCACCTCGATGAGGTTCGGCATCTCCAGAACTTCGCGGATTTTGCCATAATATTTACGTAGACGTTTCTGGCCAAGGAACGATTGAGCCATATCAGGTGTCACCTTTCAGAGTTCTCACCGGACGAGGAGGCCGTCGGGCCACGGCACCTCGCCCATACGAGACGATACGTTTCGGTCTATTCGTGAGCACCGTCCCACCGGCGCCCTCCCGACCATTGAACCGCATCTTGGAAAAGACCTTTGCCCAAAGGCCCTTTCCAAGACAGGTTGAGCCGGACCCGATTTTCCGGGTCCAGCTCGTTTCTTTCGGCGGGGTTTGCGGACTACAAAAATCCGACCGACAGCCTATGCTGCACAGCCCCCGGACACGACCCCTCAGGCCAGTTCGACCTCGGCGCCAGCTGCTTCCAGCTTGCCTTTGATCTCTTCGGCTTCGGCTTTGTCGACGCCTTCCTTGATCTTGCCGCCCGCTTCCACGAGGTCTTTGGCTTCTTTGAGGCCCAGACCGGTGATGCCGCGTACTTCTTTGATCACGTTGATTTTCGACGCGCCTGCGTTTTTCAGGACAACGTCGAATTCTGTTTTTTCCTCTTCAGCGGCGCCAGCACCGTCTGCAGGACCAGCCATCATCACTGCGCCGCCTGCTGCGGGCTCGATGCCGTACTCGTCTTTGAGGATGGTTTTCAGTTCTTGTGCTTCAAGCAGAGTCAGACCAACGATCTCTTCTGCCAGTTTTTTCAGATCAGCCATGTTTAGCTCTTTCCGTTAACGATATGTGTGTTCCAACGTCGTGTATTCAACCCGACGCCGGTTTGACGATGCCTTATGCTGCCGCCTTGTCCTCGATGGTGGACAAGATGGATGCGATATTGCTTGCAGGTGCGCCAATGGCCCCGGCGATGTTCGATGCAGGTGCGCCCAGCATGCCAGCGATGGTAGCGATAAGCTCCTCGCGCGACGGCATTTTGGACACGGCTTCGACACCGGCGACGTCCAACGCGTTCTCCCCCATGGCCCCGCCGAGGATGACGAACTTGTCATTGCCCTTGGCGTAGTCCTGAGCCACCTTGGCCGCGGCCACAGGATCCTCAGAATAGGTCAGAACGGTCATACCCGACAGAAGGTCAGCGATGCTTGCGCATGGCTTGCCCTCAAGGGCGATCTTGGCGAGCCTGTTTTTGGCAACACGCACAGACCCGCCCGCGTCGCGTGCTTTGGCGCGCAGGTCCTGCATTTCAGCAACTGTCAGACCGGCGTAGTGGCTAACCACAACGACGCCAGAGCTTTCAAAGATCTGGCCGAGTTCATCGACCAGCTGTTCTTTTTGTGCTCTATCCACAGTTTCACTCCAAAATTGGGAAGCTTGCGCCTCCCGGCTCAGTTTAGAAGGGCGATGGTCTGCCCCTCGTTTCGGGTCCAATTCAGGGTCCCGAGACCAAAACCGCCCGAAGGCTGAATTCTCTCGTTTCCCATCTCAGGAAGGAATTATGTGAGGTACCCCACACCCTCCGTCTCGGACAGAAGCAAGGCCGATCGTCTGGCCCTGCCTATCTGGCGGGTTGCCCCGCCAAATTCTGATGGCACGGTGGGCTGAAGCCCACCCTACCTGCTTACTCGGTGACGGCGTTATCGACCGACACGGAAACGCCAGGGCCCATGGTCGAGCTCAGCGCGATTTTCTTCATGTATGTCCCTTTGGAGCCTGTGGGCTTCGCTTTGGACACAGCACCAACGAAAGCGCGAATGTTTTCCACCAGCTTGGCTTCGTCAAACGACAGTTTGCCAACGCCGGCGTGCACAACACCGCCTTTTTCCGCCTTGAACTGCACTTCACCGCCCTTAGCGGCTTTCACAGCGGCTTCGACGTCCATGGTCACCGTGCCGACCTTGGGGTTCGGCATCAGGTTGCGCGGGCCGAGCACCTTACCCAGACGACCCACGATGGGCATCATATCGGGCGTGGCGATGCAGCGATCGAACTCGATCTTGCCGCTCTGCACGGTTTCCATCAGGTCCTCGGCGCCAACGATGTCCGCTCCGGCCTTCTCGGCTTCTTCTGCCTTGGGACCGCGGGCAAACACAGCCACGCGAACGGTTTTACCGGTACCGTTCGGCAGGCCGACCACACCGCGGACCATCTGGTCGGCGTGGCGCGGGTCAACACCAAGGTTCATCGCGATCTCGACGGTCTCGTCGAACTTCACACCCGAGTTGCCCTTGATCAGCGCAACCGCCTCTTCAACGGTCACGTTCTCTTTGCCAGCGAAAGCTTCACGCGCGGCGCGGGTTCTTTTTCCAAGCTTTGCCATCTTACTTCACCTCGATGCCCATGGAGCGGGCAGAACCCAGGATGATCTGCATCGCCGCCTCAATGGAATTGGCGTTGAGATCTTTCATCTTCGCTTCGGCGATCTCACGCACCTGCTTGGAGGTCACGTGACCCACCACTTCGCGCGACGGCGTCTTGGCGCCGGACTTCAGCTTGGCAGCCTTTTTCAGGTAGTAAGACGCGGGCGGCGTCTTGATGTCCATGGTGAAGGACTTGTCCTGATAATAGGTGATCACGGTCGGGCATGGCGCGCCCTGCTCCATATCTGCCGTCTTGGCGTTGAACGCCTTGCAGAACTCCATGATGTTGATGCCGCGCTGACCCAGCGCCGGACCCACAGGTGGCGACGGGTTTGCCTGCCCGGCAGGCACCTGCAGCTTCATGCTGCCTACGAGTTTCTTGGCCATTGGCCTTCTCCTTTTCCAACCCCTCTCCGGCGCGCCGGATCAGGTCTTTGGCGGGGGACCCGCCGTTGTTGTCGTGGTTCGGTCCGGATGCCGCGGCACCCTCGCCTCCCACGCTTTGCGCACTCAGGTCTGTTTGTTGACCTGTGTGAATTCCAGCTCGACCGGGGTTTCCCGGCCAAAGATCGACACCGACACCTTCAGGCGCTGGTTTTCATCATCGACCTCTTCGATCATGCCGTCGAAGTCCTCGAACGGACCGTCAGCCACTTTAACCTTCTCACCCACTTCAAAGTGAATGAGCGTGCGCGGCGCATCTTCGCCTTCCTGAACACGGTTCAGGATCGCGTTCACCTCCGCATCCCGCATCGGCATCGGGCGGCCCTGAGGACCCAGGAACCCGGTGACGCGGTTGATCGAATTGATCAGGTGATAGCCCTGATCCGACATTTCCATGTGCACCAGCACATACCCCGGCATGAAGCGGCGCTCGGTCGTCACCTTCTTGCCGCGGCGCACCTCGATCACCTCTTCGGTCGGGACCAGCACCTCATCAATCTGCTCTTCCAGGCCCTGTTCGGTCACGGATGTACGGATTTGTTCCGCGATCTTCTTCTCGAAGTTCGACAGGACACTGACCGAATACCACCGTTTTGCCATTTGATCCCTGGTCCCTGTCTTGCCGTGCGCTGCGTTCAGCGCGAAAATTCCACTGTCTTTCAGACACTTAGCCCGCTGACTTTAAACAAAAAATCGGCGCGCAACTCGAATCGCCGCACGCCCCCGTTCAGGTCAGGTGTGCGGCATACTCCGCACGGCCGAATGTTTCAAGGGGGGCGGCTGGGTTTTTTGAACGATCTCGTTCAGCTTTAGCCGAACATATTCAGGACAGCCTGCAGCCCACCACGGATAATGATATCCACTGTCGCAAAGAAGATCGCCGTAAGTGCTGCCAGGATAAAGACCATCACCGTGGTCAGCATCACCTCGCGCCGGGTCGGCCAGACCACTTTCGCGACTTCTGCGCGAACCTGCTGAATGAACTGGAGCGGATTGGTGGTGGCCATGGAGCATCTTTCTGAACTTGAGATGAAAGCGACATAGCGAGGCCAGCCGAGGATTTCAAGAGCGCAGCGACCCGTCCCTAGACGGCACCTTCATCGTGCAAACGGCTCAACCGATCCGCCACCGCCTCTGCGTGACGCTTGTCTGCCCGGGCCATTGCCCGCAGATCGGGCGCACGCAGGCAGTCTTCCAGTCGGCCCGGCAGACGTTCAAGCAGTCTGTCCCATTTCCGTGCGGCAAGCTCGCTGCGAATGCGCAGACTACGTGCTGACGCCGGGAACCAGCGTGCGTAAATGTTGAATACTGAAAGAAAGCGCCGCCAGAATGTCTCCGCCCCGAGGATCAGGAATGTTATCATCAGGCCGATGGCCGCGATGAGTATCGTGCCGAGAACCAACACAGGCTGTAACAACAGCAGTAAGACCAGGCTCGTAGCGAGAACTGTTTTGGCATTCGGTCGATAGCTCAGAACGCGCCGTCTTGCGGATTGCAGAACCGGCCTGAGCAACGGTTTTCGCGCTGGCGCAGGTGCAGGTGCAGCCGGTTTTTCAAATTGTCGTTGTGCTGGGCGTTTGCCTTGCGCCATGCGGTGCGGCGAGGTGGGTTTGGCCGCTGGTACATCGGGCGCCGTGCTTTCTTCGGCGATCATAGCCCGGATGGCAGCAATATCCCGGTCCATAGTCTGAGCCATATGTCAGTCCACCTGTTTCATCTCATCCCCAACGCGGCATTTGTGAGGGAGGATTCTGACCATTCGGTGGCGTAAAAATGGCGCGGATGTGACGGTAGGGCTGGCAGGGGCTGAGGGACTCGAACCCACGACCCTCGGTTTTGGAGACCGATGCTCTACCAACTGAGCTAAACCCCTATGCCGGGGGATGGCGTAGTCGGAAAAGCGGTCGGGTTCAAGAGGGATCGCAAGGTCAAACCTGAAAAAGAGGCGTGCGATTATCCTGCCACGGCTTCCAGCGCGTCGATATCCGCGCCCGTAATCAGCGTCTCATGGAGCATGATCTTTTCGATGGGCCAATCCCACCATGCGAGATCCAGCAACCTGGCAATCACGCCAGGGTCGAAACGCCGGCGGATTACCTTGCCTGGATTGCCCACGACCACGCTGTAGTCCGGGACTGTGCCGCCGACGACAGCCCCCGTGCCGATAATGACACCAGACCCGATCTGTGCGCCGGGCAGAATCCGCGCATCGGCTCCGATCCAGACATCATGGCCGACAACCGTGTCCCGCCCCTCCGGCAACGCATTTGCATAAGCACCGAAACGCTCGGGATCGTGAATGGCAAAGGGGAAAGTCGAAACCCCCCGCATGTCATGATTGGCCCCATGGGTGATGAACCGAACGCCGTGGGCAAACTGCCCGAACTTGCCAATAATCAGCCTGTCGCTGGACATCGGGAAAAGATACGGCGCGATCCGACCTGCCCAGCCAGACAGCTCTGCAGGCGGGTTAAAATCGTTGGCGTAGGTATAGTCCCCGACCTCGATGCGCGGGTGATCAATGACCGCCTTGAGAAAGACATTGTTGGGAAGCTTGCCGCCATCCGGCAGCGTGACGGGGTGGATTGTGTCTGGCGATGGAAAACTCATGAACTCACTCTGAAAAAGGTGCGTTGAGAGCCTTGTAGCGAATTGCACAGGCAAGAAAATCAACAAATCTTAAAAAACCTTAATCAGTGTGATCCGCTTCACTGACGCGACGGCACCCAACTGCAAAAGTGGGTACAGGCAGCGGCTGAAACGGTACTGCCCAAGCGTTTCTACCGCGCATTCAACGACCCGCCGGAATTGGTGTTCCGGTATTTTTAAGGACGATCATTATGCATATGAAATTCATCTCATTCATCGCCGGTGCCGGAATTATCCTGGCTGGCTGCGCGAACCAGAGCCAATACCCTCTCACCGGCGCTGCCATCGGCGCGGGGGACTCCGTCCAGTTCATGGCCGCGCCCGACGTAGCGCGGTACTGACCTAGCAGGCTTCCGATACCGGACATAATCGGAACCTGGTGTTGCGCCTGACCTCGGAGGTTGCAGCACAAAAAAAGAGCCACCGTTTTGCCGGTGGCTCTTTTCTGTTTCTCAGGAAGGGCTGGGCCCGTTTTCTTGGAGAGCGACCGGGTGCCGCGTCTCTGCTCCCGTTGATCCTGTGGACCATCTGCCACAGGTGACGCCCACACGGCGCGCGGAGCTTTCACTCCGCACCCCGTTTTACTCGGTGATCTTGGACACCACGCCTGCGCCGACGGTGCGGCCGCCTTCGCGGATCGCAAACCGCAGACCATTTTCCATCGCGATCGGCGCGATCAGCTCGACGCCAAAGCTCACGTTGTCGCCCGGCATCACCATCTCGGTGCCTTCGTTCAGCTGAACCGTGCCGGTCACATCCGTCGTACGGAAGTAAAACTGCGGACGGTAGTTCGCGAAGAACGGCGTGTGACGGCCACCCTCTTCTTTGGTCAGGATGTAGGCTTCCGCCTCGAACTTGGTGTGCGGGGTCACGGAACCCGGCTTGCAGAGCACCTGGCCACGCTCAACCGCTTCCCGGTCTATGCCGCGCAGCAGCGCGCCGATGTTGTCGCCCGCTTCACCGCGGTCCAGCAGCTTGCGGAACATTTCAACACCTGTGCAGGTGGTTTTCTGCGTGTCTTTGATGCCGACGATTTCGATCTCGTCGCCCACGTTGATCACGCCACGCTCGACACGGCCGGTCACAACGGTGCCGCGACCGGAGATCGAGAACACGTCTTCCACGGGCATCAGGAACGGCTGGTCGATCGCACGCTCAGGCGTCGGGATCCACTCGTCGACGGCGGCCATCAGCTTCTTGATGGATTCCTCACCGATCTCGGGGTTGTTGCCTTCCATCGCCGCCAGCGCCGAGCCGGGGATGACGGGGATGTCGTCGCCGGGGTACTCGTAGGAGGACAGCAGCTCGCGGATTTCCATCTCGACCAGCTCCAGCAGCTCGTCGTCATCCACCTGATCGACCTTGTTCATGTAGACAACCATGGTGGGAATACCCACCTGGCGGCCCAGCAGGATGTGCTCGCGCGTCTGCGGCATCGGGCCGTCAGCGGCGTTCACCACCAGGATCGCGCCGTCCATCTGCGCCGCACCGGTGATCATGTTTTTCACATAGTCCGCGTGGCCGGGGCAGTCGACGTGCGCGTAATGGCGCGCGTCGGTCTCGTATTCCACGTGTGCGGTCGAGATGGTGATCCCGCGGGCTTTCTCTTCGGGCGCGCCGTCGATCTGGTCATAGGCCTGGAAATCGCCAAAATACTTCGTGATCGCAGCCGTCAGCGTCGTCTTGCCGTGGTCAACGTGACCAATCGTGCCAATGTTGACGTGCGGTTTATTCCGTTCAAACTTTGCCTTTGCCATGGTGAGAGGCGCCCTTTTGCTTGCAGGGGGTCGTCGCAGACCCATTCTTCATATGGCGCGCGATGTATTGCGAAGCGACAGGAAAATCAAGCACGACGTTGACGCGGTGCTATTCGGCCGCTGTGACCAGTTTCTCTTCGATCACACTCGGCGAGGCTTCGCCGTTTTCGAGCGACACCGTGCCGGGCACATCTTCGAACCAGCCCTCTTCAGCTTTCATCTTGACCAGGTAGTTTTCAATGGCCTGTGCCGTATTCCGCGACAGGTTCAAAAGCTGCGTCTCGGCGGACTGGCTCCAGCCCGTTCCGACGATGCTTTCCCCGTCCAGGGTTTCCAGCACGGTCAATTGCTCCGGCTCTTCATTGAGCTTCACGCCCCGCGCATCGTCCCAGACCGTCAGACGGATGATCATCGCCGACTTGGGCGCGGCCACCACGGGAACACCCCGCTTGGCCAGCACGTACCCTTCGATGCTCACGCCGAAATGATAATCCTTGGTACCCTCGTATCGATCAAACCGCTCGGCAATGGCGGACTGCAATGAGGCGATTAACCCTTCCTTCGGCACCTCGCGGCTCACCGTGGCGGTGGTCTGAACCTTGGGCGCGACGACCACGTTGTGCCCAAGGCTGAAATTGCCAAGTGGGACAAGCGGCGCGTCAAGGTCCTTGGCCCCTGTGCAGGCGGCCAGCGCCAAACCTGCCATGAGTAGTCCGATACGCCTGATCATAGTGCACCCCGATGCCTTTTTGTTGGCACCCTGCCTAGCCCAAGCCTTCCCAACGCGCAATCCATCCGAGCCATTCGGTGGACCACCACGCGCCCGGCACTATCTCAGCCCCATGCACCCCCCAAAAGATATCCGGCACCATGAACATGTCCGCCTGCCCGTAAGGGTCGCGCTGGTGCGTGAAGAGTTGGGCGTCTTGCGCAGCTTTGCACGCATGCGCGAGAATATCCTGAACATCATTCCCGAGATTGCCACGCAAGAGCCTGTTGTGTCAGGCCGCACCGCCAAACGCTGGCATATGATCATGGACCCGCCTGCCATTCGACGGATTCTTCTGGATCGGGTCGAAGATTACCCGAAGTCGGTCGTCACCAAAAACCTGTTGCGCCCTGCAGTAGGCGAGTCGCTGTTCATCGCGGAAGGCGCGCACTGGCGCTGGCAACGACGCCTTGCGGCACCGGTTTTCTCCCATCGCAATGTCCGGAACCTCTCAGGTGTGATGACAGCCGCAGCCGAGCGCAGTGCGGAGCGCATCGGGCAAGCAGGCCCGCGCGCGGTCAACCTCCTGGATGAGATGGTCAAGGCCACCTTCGACGTCATTTCAGAGGTGACCTTCAGCGGGGATGGCAGTTTTGACCGCACCTCCATTCACCGCGCAATCGATGCCTATATCGCGGATGCCGGACGCGTCTCGCTCCTCGATGTTCTGGGCGCACCGGATTGGATGCCGCGCCCGGCACGGGTTCTTTCCACCCAGTCAATGGAGCAGATGCGCCGCGATGCGGATGATGCCATCGACGCCAGGGCGGCGCGCGGGCCGGGCCCCGTACCGGACCTGCTGGATCTACTCCTCGCCGGAGAAGACCCGAAAACCAAACGCCGCATGAATGTGGCGGAGTTGCGGGACAATCTGCTGACCTTTATCGTTGCAGGGCATGAGACCACCGCGTTGACGCTGGCGTGGTCACTCTACCTCTGTGCTTTCGACCCGGCGGTCCAGGAGCAGGCCCGGGAAGAAGCCAGAAACGTGCTGCAGGGACGCGCCGCAACAGGCGACGATCTGGATAATCTTCCCTATATCCGGCAGATCGTGGAGGAAGCTTTGCGGCTTTATCCGCCCGCCGGGGTCATTTCACGCACAGCGCAAAAGGCGGATGATCTGAGCGGTGCTGACATCCGTCCCGGTGACACAGTGATGATCCCGATCTACGCATTGGGGCGACATAAGCTGCTTTGGGACGCACCGGATCAGTTCAATCCCGACAGGTTCGCAGATCGAAAGGCCATCGACCGATACGCCTATCTGCCGTTTGGGGACGGCCCGCGCATCTGCATCGGCGCGTCTTTTGCGGTGCAAGAGGCGGTAATCATCCTCGCCACCTTGCTGTCGCGGTTTCGCTTCCGACCCGTGCCCGGTCGGGACCCGAAGCCGGTCATGATCCTGACCCTGCGGCCCGAAGGCGGCGTCTGGCTCATGGCAGACCCAGTCTAGATTACGTCACCTGCTGTCTGAGAGGCTTTCGCTGCCTGTTGCCCGTGGCTCAAACGCAAAACCGATGCGTCAAAGCCCCGCCGTCAGGTAAGCGTTTCAGGTGAACTTGTTGTCGCGCGGGAAGCCACGGGGCGCCATGCGACCGGCGCTGGCACGTTTGCCGGTCCACTCGTCTAACGCTGCCTCCGTTCTTGTCCGCCCTGCCGGATCCTGCCAACTCAGGCCTTCTGCACGCTCGAACGTAGCCGCATCGGACAGACCGCCGTCCTTGTACTTTTGCAACCGAACACCTTTGCCGCGTCCCATCTCGGGCAGTTCATCCAATCCAAAAACCAACACCTTGCGGTTTTCGCCCACAACCGCCACGCTGTCGCCCGTCACGGGCTTACACACCAGCGCACGGGTATCACCGCGGACGTTGAGTACTTGTTTGCCACTGCGTGTCTGTGCGACCACATCATCTTCTGGCACCACGAACCCGTCCCCGGTACTCGACGCAACAAGCAATCTGCGACCCGATTGATGGGTCAGAATGGTCACGATCTCCGCCTCGTTCGGCAGATCGACCATCAGACGCAGAGGCTCACCCATGCCGCGACCACCGGGCAGATTGGCGGCGGACACCGTGTAGAACCGACCGTTAGAGCCAAAGACCAGCAATCGGTCCGTCGTCTCCGCGTGGAAAATGAAGCGGGGACCGTCGCCATCCTTGAACTTCAACTCGCGATTCAGGTCGATGTGTCCGGTCATCGCACGCACCCACCCCATTTGCGAACAGACCACAGTGATGGGTTCGCGGTCGATCATCGCCTCGATGGGGACATCTTCGATCACCGCCCCTTCGGCAAAGGTCGTGCGCCGCGCACCGCCTTCGTAGTCCTTGCCGAACTGTTTCTTGGTCTCACGCAGTTGCGCCGTGATGCTGTCCCATTGCAGGCCGGGGTTATCCAGCAAATCCTCAAGACCTGCCCGCTCCTCCATCAACGCGGATTGCTCGCGCAGCAACTCCATCTCCTCCAGACGCCGCAGGGACCGCAGGCGCATGTTGAGGATCGCCTCGGCCTGCACCTCGCTCAACTCGCCCTCCCCCGGTGCCGGGGTCACATAGTCGTTCTCATCGGTGACACGCGTGTGGGTCTTGCCCCAATCCTCACGCATGAGGGCGGCCTTGGGATCGTCATCATATCGAATGATGTCGATGACCCGGTCGAGATTGAGGAAGGCGATGATGAAACCTTCGAGCACCTCAAGACGGTGATCGATCTTTTCCATCCGGTGGGTGGACCGCCGGATCAGGACGTCCTGCCGGTGATCGAGGAAGGCGCGCAGCACTTCTTTCATCGAGCAGACTTTGGGCGTCAGCCCGTCAATCAGCACGTTCATGTTGAGCGAAAACCGCACCTCGAGATCGCAGTTCCGGAACAACATCCCCATCAGCACCTCGGGATCGACGGACCGCGACCGGGGCTCGATGATCATGCGCACATCATCAGCGGATTCGTCGCGTACATCGGCGAGGATCGGGATTTTCTTGGTCTGGATGATCTCCGCGATCTTTTCGATCAGCTTTGACTTCTGGACCTGATAGGGGATCTCTGTGACCACGATCTGCCATTGACCGCGGCCCAGATCCTCAACCTCCCAGCGGCAGCGCAACCGGAACGAGCCCCGCCCGGTACGATACGCCGTAGCGATGTTTTCAGGCGGCTCGACGATCACGCCACCGGTCGGGAAATCCGGACCCGGCACGTAGTTCAGCAGCGTGTCATCCCGCGCATCAGGCGTCTTGATCAGATGGATGCAGGCATCACAAAGCTCTGCGATGTTGTGCGGCGGGATGTTCGTCGCCATCCCCACCGCAATCCCGGACGACCCGTTGGCCAGCAGGTTGGGAAACTGCGCAGGCAACACCACCGGTTCGGTGAGGGTGCCATCGTAATTCTCGCGGAAATCGACGGCATTCTCGTTCAGACCTTCGAGCATGGCCTCGGCCACGGCGGTCATGCGCGCTTCAGTGTACCGACTGGCCGCAGGGTTGTCGCCATCGATGTTACCGAAATTCCCCTGCCCATCGACCAGCGGATAACGCACGTTGAAATCCTGCGCGAGCCGCGCCATCGCGTCATAGATCGCGGCATCGCCATGCGGGTGATAATTGCCCATCACATCGCCGGAAATCTTGGCAGACTTGCGAAAGCCCCCCGATGACGTCAGCCGCAATTCCCGCATCGCATAGAGAATACGGCGATGCACAGGCTTCAATCCATCCCGCGCGTCCGGCAAGGCCCGGTGCATGATCGTGCTGAGCGCATAGGTCAGATACCGCTCGCCCAGCGCCCGACGCAGGGGTTCGGACACATCAGCGGGCGGCATGTCGGGGGTATCGAGATCGTCGGCCATTGAGGGTGTGTAGCGCCCCGTCTGCGCCCGAACAAGCGCGTTGTGGCAGAAAAGGCGCGGCCCCGATGTGACGACAGCGCAACAGTCTGAAAGTGAGGTTTTGCATCGCCATTTCCCACTCCCCGAAATCAAATTCGATTGTTATGGACCCAAACAGTGTCGAAATGTGTTAGACTGACAGAAGTTGTAACGAGGGTTTTTTCTATGAAGCGATTCATTTTCTTGAGTTTCGGATTTTTGGGGTTCGCCTTCTATGAAATGAGCGGGGGGGCGGAATTTGATCCGATCGCTTCCAGAAATGCAGCAGTTCTCGCAAGAAGTGGCGCCGACATTTCCGCACAGGATATTCAGACCGCACAAGCCGAGCCTGCAGTGCAGCGCGAAGAGGAAGTGACCCGTATGTCGCTGAACCTGACATCGCTCAGCACGGTGCTCGAAGAAGAAGAACCCGAACCGCGCACATCATCTCGCCATGTTACTTCACCGACGGCACCCGCTTCGGTGACCAATGTGACCTTCAGAAACCCATCCGACAGCGGCGTTGTGCTGCCAAGTATCATTTTCCCGGGCAATACTGCGCAGGCCTCCTCCGCCGCTGTCACGCAGACGCGGGATGTACGCTACGTCTCCGGTACGCTTGTGAATCTGCGCGGCGGACCAGGCACGGGTTTCGATGTCGTGGCACAGCTGGACCAGGATACCGAAGTAGAAGTGCTGCAGGATGACGGCACCGGCTGGGTAAAACTGCGCCCTGTCGCGGGTGGTCCGGACGGCTGGATTGCAGAGTTCCTCTTGACAAGCGGATAGGGTTGCACCCCCCGCCCCAAGTTGCGATTGCTGAACCCGGAAATCGCAGAGGGGGCACATGGCGCAGAAATCCATACTCATCACCGGCTGTTCATCGGGCATAGGATATTGTGCGGCCGTGGGCATGCGTGCCCAGGGGTGGCGCGTCTTTGCGGCCTGCCGCCAACCCGAAGACTGCGACCGCCTTCAGGCAGAGGGGTTTGAAAGCCCTCTTCTGGACTACACCGACAGCACCACGATTGACGCCGCCCTTGCGGAGGTACTCTCCGCAACAGGCGGTACGCTCGATGTTCTCTTCAACAACGGCGCGCATGGAACACCTGGCGCTGTGGAAGACCTGCCCACGGACGCGCTGCGCGCAATCTTTGAGGCCAATTTTTTCGGCTGGCACCACCTGACCCGCGCTGTGATCCCCGTCATGCGCCAACAAGGCCATGGCCGCATCGTACAGTGCTCCTCCGTACTTGGCTTTGTGACGATGCCCTGGCGAGGGGCCTACAACGCGACGAAATTTGCGCTCGAAGGGCTGACGGACACGCTCCGGATCGAAATGCGCGACACGCCGGTCGATGTCATTCTGATCGAGCCGGGTCCCGTAACGTCCAAAATTCGCGAGAATGCGGTGATCCACTATGAAAAATGGATCGACTGGCGCGGCTCCGCCCGCCGGACACAATACGAAAACGGGTTAAACAAACGCCTCTACGAGAGCCGAGGGCCGGACCCCTTTGAACTGCCCCCGGCGGCTGTTCTCGAAAAACTCATTCACGCCTGCGAAGCTTCCCGGCCACAGGCACGATACTACGTAACAGCGCCAACGTATGCTATGGGGCTGTTGCGCCGCGTGCTACCGACACGGGCGCTCGACTGGGTACTGTCGAAAGGCTGACGCAGCACTTCGCGCAAAACCGGTTCGCTTTTCCCGCACACCCCCCTACATGTGCTGCTGGGACAGAAAAGGAAAATGCCGTGGGTGACCCATTATTCGTGCTGATCATACTCGCCTGCCTCGCAGTCGTCGTCGTCTTAATGCTCGGGCTTGGCGGCTTCGCGGGTGGTGGCGCCTTCAACAAGAAGAACGCCAATAAGCTGATGCGCTACCGGATTGGCGCGCAATTTGTCGCGGTGATCCTCATCGTGATCTATGTCTATCTGCGCTGAAAGGGAGGCTGACGTCATATGGTCGTTCTTAACAAGATTTACACCAAAACCGGCGATGCGGGCGAGACCGCGCTAGGCAATGGCGCACGTGTCGCCAAACACGCATCCCGCGTGACGGCCTATGGCACCGCTGATGAATTGAACTCCTTTGTCGGCGTGGCGCGGCTTGAAGCCACCGGTGATGTCGATGACGCGCTGAGCCGCATTCAGAACGACCTTTTCGACCTTGGCGCCGATCTCTGTCGCCCGGATATGGAACAGGATGCAGAGGCGGAGTATCCTCCGCTGCGCATGGTCGACGCACAGGTGGCGCGGCTGGAATCCGAAATCGACGCGATGAACACGAAACTGGATCCCCTGCGCAGTTTTATTCTGCCCGGTGGTGCGAAACTTGCCGCGCACCTGCATGTGTGCCGGACCGTTGCCCGGCGTGCCGAGCGCCTGAGCGTCGAACTGGCAACGATGGAGTCCATCAATCCGGCGGCCGTGAAATATCTCAATCGGTTGAGCGATTGGTTTTTTGTCGCGGCTCGCATGGCCAACAACGACGGTAAGGACGACGTCTTGTGGGTTCCGGGCGCGAACCGCTGAAAGCGGCGACACATCCAGCGGATGCATCGGCGACCGGAAGGGCGGAATCCAAGCCCGAAAGGGCGGGCGCAAACCGCTGATCAGATCGGGCATATCCCGGCCAGCTTGAGATGCGGCCTATCGGAAATTTTTGCGCTGAAGGGTGGAAATCGGTGGAAACGCGGCGTTCCTGCGCCCAGGCGTGACGATTTTACACTGTTTCATGTGCCGAAGCTTGGGTAAACCACCCCTCAGACAACGAAAGGCTCACGGGGAGTGTGAGTCGCTAATCCAAGGAGAGAGACGCCAATGAAGGTTCTGGTACCTGTCAAACGCGTGATCGACTACAACGTGAAGGTGCGCGTGAAAGCGGACGGATCGGGTGTTGATCTTGCCAATGTGAAAATGTCGATGAACCCGTTTGACGAGATTTCCGTCGAACAGGCGATCCGCCTCAAGGAAGCGGGTCAGGCCGATGAGGTCGTCGTCGTTTCCATCGGTGTCAAGCAAAGCCAGGAAACCCTGCGCACCGCTTTGGCGATGGGCGCAGACCGCGCCATTCTGGTGATCGCTGCAGATGACGTGCATCAGGATATCGAACCACTGGCCGTCGCGAAAATCCTCAAGGCCATCGTTGATGAGGAACAGCCAGGTCTGGTGTTCTGCGGCAAGCAGGCCATCGACAATGATATGAACGCCACCGGCCAGATGCTGTCTGCGCTGATGGGCTGGTCGCAGGCGACATTTGCCTCCGAAGTGTCCATCGAAGGCGATCATGCCGTCGTCAGCCGCGAAGTGGACGGCGGGATGCAGACCATCAAGGTAACAATGCCGACCGTCATCACCGTGGACCTGCGCCTGAACGAGCCGCGCTATGCCTCGCTGCCCAACATCATGAAAGCCAAGAAAAAGCCGCTGGATGAAAAGACAGCTGCCGACTACGGCGTCGATGTGAGCCCACGGCTTGAGATCGTGAAAACCGTTGAGCCCGAAGCCCGCGCGGCAGGGATCAAGGTTGGGTCGGTCGAAGAGCTGGTATCGAAACTCAAAGAAGCGGGGGCTGTGTAATGGCTGTTCTACTCCTTGCAGAAGTAACCGATGGCGAACTGGCGATGGACGCGACCTCCAAAGCGGTGACCGCTGCCAAGATGCTGGGCGATGTGACCGTTCTGGCCGCAGGCGGGTCTGCCGCCGCAGCGGGCGAAGCAGCAGCGAAAATCGATGGTGTCAGCAAAGTGCTGGTCGCCGAAGACGCAACGCTGGGCCACCGCCTTGCGGAATCGACAGCCGCGCTCATCGTGTCACTGTCAGGCGACTACGAGCATATCGTGGCACCTGCGACAACCGACGCCAAGAACGTGATGCCACGCGTTGCAGCCCTGCTCGACGTCATGGTGATTTCCGATGCCTCCGGCGTGGTCGATGGCAACACCTTCGAACGCCCGATCTACGCAGGCAACGCGGTTCAGACCGTGAAATCCGCAGACGCCAAGAAGGTTGTGACCTTCCGGACATCGACCTTTGACGCCGCGGGCGAAGGCGGATCGGCATCGGTCGAAACCATCTCGGCTGCCGACAATCCGGGCCTCAGCGAATGGGTCGAAGACAAGGTAGCCGCAAGCGACCGTCCAGAACTCACCTCCGCAGGTGTAGTCGTCTCCGGGGGTCGCGGCGTCGGGTCCGAAGACGATTTCGCGCTGATCGAAAAGCTTGCTGACAAACTCGGGGCAGCGGTTGGTGCCTCGCGCGCGGCGGTCGATTCCGGCTATGCGCCGAACGACTGGCAAGTTGGTCAAACCGGCAAGGTTGTGGCTCCCGATCTCTATATCGCGGTTGGCATCTCCGGTGCGATTCAGCACCTCGCCGGCATGAAGGACAGCAAGATCATCGTTGCCATCAACAAGGACGAAGAAGCGCCGATCTTCCAGGTTGCTGACTACGGGCTGGTGGCGGACCTTTTCACCGCCGTGCCGGAGCTGATCGAAAAGCTGTAATCGACGCACCGCGATATCGCGAAAACAAAAAAGCCGCGCTTGCTCTAAGCGCGGCTTCTTTTGTCAGACAAGTTCCTGAAGCACGGTCCCAAGCTTCTGCGCCAGCTCACCATGCGCTTTGGGGCCCAGCATCTCTGCCGCCGCCATCGCTTCCAGCTGACTGAACACCATACCCTCTGTACCTACCGAAGAGGCCTCCGGGGTGGCAACGACTTCGACAAATCTGGACGCATGGGGCGTCAGTTCCTCCAGCATCTCGCGTGTCACGAATAGAGGAGAGCGTGCCTTGGCAGGATCCAGCCCGGCAGGTTCCTGATGCAATGGCGCGTGATCAGCAAACCAGACCAATACCGTTTCGCCGGATGCACGTTTCAGTAGCAGCTTCATACGTGCCAGCCACGCTGTCTGAACTTCGTTGCGCACGGCAGCAAATCGCTCATTCGAGACGTTAAAGAGCGAGCTAAGCATATGTTTGGTGAAATGGAATTCCGCAAAATCCACTTCCGGAAAGATCGCCGTCAGCAAGGGAGACGCAGTAACAAAACGATCATTCCTACGCGGATGCACCGTGTAAAAGCGATTCGACAGGTTTTGCGCCCCAACGATCTGAACCACTGTCGCCGCCGCGCCCGTACAGGCCTCACCCAAGAAACTGTCATTTAACAACACGTCAACACCAGCGTTCGCAACGCCAAAGTTCACACAATTCACCCCAAGACCACTTTCAACAAGCGCCGGAAACGGCGTTTTTATGAATTTCCCATAAGTCGCCGTACCGCCAAGGAAAGAAACGTAAGGCGCATCCAGGCGCCGCTCAGGCCCCCGGAACAACAGTTTTGATTGGCCGTATCTGCACGGCATGTAATCGAGAGCCCCCGCCCCCAGTACGTCATAGGTCATAGAACCCACCTTTTTTCGTTCACCCGTGGATCACTTTGCATGGTGCATCCTTAGATTTTCTTAAACGGTCATTTTGAGCTGTATTTTAGAAGGTGGATGGCCTTGCAGCCCATGCATCTGGCACCCTAAGGTGCGTCAAATCGAAAAGGGGCTGGCGATGGATATCAAGGCAATCGGGATTGTGGGCGCGGGCCAGATGGGCAACGGGATTGCGCATGTGATGTCGCTGGCCGGGTACGATGTTCTGCTGAACGACGTCAGCGAAGACGCATTGACTGCCGCAATGAGCCTGATGACGAAAAATATGGATCGGCAGGTCAGCCGCGGCAAGATTACCGGCGAAGACCAGGCCGCGGCACTGGCGCGGATCAAGACAACAAAGACACTGACCGATCTCGGTCAGACCGACCTGATCATCGAAGCCGCAACAGAACGCGAAGCCGTCAAGCAGGCAATTTTCGAAGACCTGCTGCCGCATCTGCAGCCCCATACGATCCTGACATCGAACACCTCCTCCATCTCCATCACACGGCTGGCCAGTCGGACCGATCGACCCGAAAAATTCATGGGTTTCCACTTCATGAACCCGGTGCCGGTGATGCAACTTGTAGAGCTGATCCGAGGCATCGCGACGGATGAGGCAACCTTCAAGACCTGCAAATCAGTCGTGGACCGGCTGGGCAAAACGGCGGCGTCAGCCGAGGATTTTCCTGCCTTTATCGTGAACCGCATCCTGATGCCGATGATCAACGAGGCCGTCTATACCCTTTACGAAGGGGTCGGCAGCGTGGAATCCATCGACAGCTCAATGAAGCTCGGGGCCAACCATCCAATGGGGCCGCTGGAGCTGGCCGATTTCATCGGGCTGGACACCTGTCTGGCGATCATGAACGTGCTGCACGACGGGCTGGCTGATACAAAATACCGCCCATGCCCGTTGTTGACCAAATATGTCGAAGCCGGTTGGCTGGGCCGCAAAACACAGCGTGGTTTCTACGATTATCGCGGCGAGACACCGGTGCCGACGCGATAGAAGACTAGTCTTTCAGCGACAACGTGTGGTCACGTAGCCAGGCCATGAACCCGCGCGGATCATCGTCCCATTTGCGCAAATCGTCCTGATCGATCGGGTGCCCGACAATCGGCGCCTGCGATTTGTTGAGGGAATACACGATCTCGTGAAGCAAAAGGCCCTGCCGCAAAATCGGCGATACCTTGTTGGCGATCTGGTAGGCGCGGGAATTCTGTCCCGGAAACTTGATCGGCAGAACCGTTGCACCCGAGCGGCGAATGAGCTTGGCGGTAAACACATTCCATTCGCCCTCGATCGCCGGCCCGAAATAGGTCTCCGATGCGGCGACACCGCCCGACGGGAAAAGCGCGACGACACCGCCGTCCTTCAGATGCTGCATCGCCTTCGCGCGCATCTCAACGCCTTTGCGTTGTGCGTCCGGATCGTGCGGGAAGGGCACCGGGATCATGTAAGACCCCGCAACCTCATCGATCACGGTCAGTAATGAGCGGGTCAGGATGCGATAATCAGGCCGCACCCGCCCGATGAGATCGGCAAATATCATGCCGTCGACCATGCCATGCGGGTGATTGGACACAACGATCACAGGCCCGGTTTTGGGGATACGGTCCAACTGCTCTTGCGGGGTCAGCAGATCGATGCCCATCACGTCCAGTGCCGCACGCCAGAACGCCTGCCCCTGCGGTGCGCCACGCTGCTCGAACTTGCGCACAAGGCGCAGAATGGTCAGCTTGCCGGTCAGCGCCTCGATGATGCGAATAATCGTGGATTTCCAGGGATCTTCGAAGGTTGACGCGTAGGACAAACTTCTGCGGTCATATTTGCTGAAATTGACCGGTTCCGCCTTCCCGGCAGCCACATTGATGTCTTGTGAACTTTCTACCAAGACCTGCTATCCTGTCTGGCGCCTGTCACAGCGCCGGTTTCTTCACTGACCTTCGCCGAATTTGTCAGAGACAAGCGTCGTCAGCGCCTCGGCCAATGCATCAGCATCCGGTCCGGAGGTCGTTATGTCAATAAAGCTTCCCTTGGACGCTGCCAACATCAAAAGTCCCATAATACTGTCTCCGGAGGCGGACAAACCGTCTTTGGAGACCTCGGCACTCGCGTCGAACCCCTCCACAACCTCAACCAGCTTGGCCGAGGCGCGGGCGTGCAAACCCTTCTCGTTCACAATCTTAAGCGTGCATTCCGTCATTGTCTTGATTGGGTATCCTGCTCTGGACTCACGTTTTGGCTGTCGATGTACTTTTTTCCAGCTTCCAATGCCAGACGCACAGCATCAGGCACAGCCTTCTGTCGGCTTTTTGCCAGTTTTATCAACATTGGCAGATTTGCGCCATAAAGGATGCGACGGTCGCCCGGTCGGCACGCCATCAGGCTCAGATTGGACGGCGATCCGCCATAAAGATCGGTAACAACGACAACGCCACTGCCCCTGTCCACTTCATCCGCCGCTATACAGATTTCCCGCTCCTTGGCGGCCCGGTCATGCACCGCATCGATCGAGATCGCCCTGATCCCCGGCTGAACGCCAACAACATGTTCAACAGCTGCGAGATACTCCTTGGCCAACCCGCCATGGGCAACAATCACGATACCGATCACGGGCTCAAGCCTCTTCTTTCTTACGCAGGTCCAATTCGCGGTGTCTTATTGACACCTGCCAGCCTTCTTCCGCAAGGCGCAAACCATGCCTTTCCGCCATCACAACAGACCTATGTTTGCCGCCGGTACACCCAAAGGCGATTGACAGGTGAGATTTTCCCTCCTCGCGATAAGAGGGCAGCAACAAAAGCGTAAGATCGAGCACTTTGTTCTCGAACTCGGCAAAGCTCGGATCAGCGGTCACATGGGCGGCGACGGCGTCCTGCCTGCCGTCCAGCGCCCGCAATTCTGCCACCCAATAGGGATTCGTCAGGAACCGGCAATCGAACACCATATCGACACTGCGCGGCAGACCCCGCTTGTAGGAAAAAGATTGAACGGAGACGGTCAGCCGCCGGTGCCCGCCCGGCGCAAACCAATGCTCTACGTCGGCGCGTAATTGGTGGACGTTCAATTCACTGGTGTCGATCAGGACGTCCGCACGGGATCGCAACGGCGCCAGCATATCCAATTCGCGCATGATGCCGTCCGATGGGCGGTCGTCAGGCGCCAGAGGGTGGCGCCGGCGGGTTTCTGAAAACCGACGCAGCAAGACATCGGTGCTACAATCGAGGTACAGAAGTTCCGGCGCCAGTCCGGGCACGCCAGTCAAGCGCCCGAGAAGGTCGATGATCGTGTTGGTGGAAAAATCCCGGTTCCGGGGATCGATCCCCAAGGCCAACGCACGCTCTGTGCCGGGACCTTCAAGGAGAGCAGGGAGCAGGCGCAGGGGCAAGTTATCCACGGCCTCGAAGCCCGCGTCTTCAAGCACATTCAGCGCGCTCGAACGCCCGGCCCCCGAGGGACCGGTGACAAATACAATCCTGCGCGCTGTCGGTTCTGGTTCGGTCATCCCGGATCTCTTCTGCCCGTCTTGAGATATTGCAAAATCGCCGCCGGGAAATAGGCACTTTCTACTTTGTGAAGGCAGGGTATCGGGACCCCGACCACTTGTACCGTATGCACCGCTGGCAAACGAGCGGTTTCGGGCGTATCCAGATCGACGGTCAGAACCACCTCAGCGGATTCTGCATGTTCCGCGGTCAGAAGCCCCACGCCGCGGGCCTCAATCAATCCGGCCAACGCGCGCGGTGCCGCGGCACGCACGACACCCCCTGTTGAGGTAACCTCCGTACGGTCGTCAGCGATCAGATCAGCGCCATACGCCATCAGCTGTAGTGCCAGGGCAGACTTTCCCCGACCGGATTCGCCGAGGATCAGAACACCACGCCCTTGGTGCGCAACGCAGCTGGCATGAATCGTCGTCGCCCGGGGACTTTCTGAGGTCTCGGTGCCCCCGCCTTCCATAGCTCAGATGGGCAGACCAACGACGAAACGCGCACCTAACGGATCGGAGGTGATATCGGCTTCGGTGGGTCGAATATTTTCGGCCCAGATCACGCCGCCATGAGCTTCCACAATCTGTTTCGAAATAGCCAACCCAAGTCCCGAGTTGTTGCCGAAGTGCTCATCAGGGCGCTGCGAATAAAACCGCTTGAAGATTTTGGCCAATGCCTGGTCAGGAATACCTGGGCCCGTGTCCTCCACCACGATCAGCACCCGGTTTTCTTTTTTGCGCGCCCAGATACGTATTGCGTCTCCGTCTTCGCAAAAAGAAATCGCATTGGTAATCAGGTTGACAAAAACTTGCGCCAAACGCGCTTCCAACCCATGCACAACAATGGGGGCATCCGGTAAATCAGTGATGAAATCGATCCCTCTGGATCGTGCATCTTCCCCCAGATATTGGCCCAGATTGGTCAGAGTGGCGAGCACGTTAAAGGGCTCTTCCTCTTCCTTGACCAGTTCGCTGTCCAAGCGGGAAGCATTCGAGATGTCACTGACCAGACGATCCAGGCGCCGCACATCATGATCGATCACATCGAGCAGCTTTTCGCGCTGATCATCACGTTTTACCATGCGCAGCGTCCCGACCGCAGACCGAAGCGAGGCCAGTGGGTTCTTGATTTCATGAGCGACGTCCGCGGCAAATTGTTCATTGCCGTCGATGCGATTGTAGAGCGCCGAAATCATACCTCGAAGTGCACCGCTCAGCCGGCCAATCTCATCCGGACGCGCCGTAAGGTCCGGGATGCGGATGCGGCCAGGGTTCATTTTCCGCGCATTCTTGTCGCGCCCGAGTTCAGCAGCGGCGGACAAATCCGCCAAAGGGTTGGCAATCGTCGAAGCCAGAACAAGGCTGAGGCCGATAGATACCAGCGCTCCAATGACAAAAATCTGCAAGACGCGTTCGCGTTCCACACGTACAAGGTTGTCGATCTCGCCTGCTGCGGTGACCACGGCAACCGCCCCAATCGCCTGACCACTCTGCAAAATGGGCGTCACCACGGTCAGGAATGTGGCCCCTTCGTCATCCAGTTCATACCGGATTTGGGTACCTTCCTGCAGACTGGTGCCGATCATTGGTTTGATCTTGTCGCTGAGCTCTGTCTGGTCGGTAACTTTGGTTTCAGCGAAGGGCGCAAAAAGCGTCGACCATAGCCAGCTCAGACCATCCATCAGATAGGTTTTTTCGGCGAATCCACCTGCAGCCTGATTTGTTGCCAATTGCCCTTCTATGTTCGCCACCAACAATTGGGATTGGTCGAAAACGAACACCTCAACGCCGTTGCGCAGGTCAAGTTCGTCCAGTGTCGCGGTTACGTCGACCCCATCACCTGTCGCGAGATTAACCGGGGCACCGGCGGGCAATTGCACTTCCAGTGTGTCGGCAATTAATTCCGCTTCCGAGTAGAGCGACGCAGCGCGCTGCTTTGCCAGGCTATCGCGAGAGGAATTGAGGTACAAAATCCCCGATACGAAAACACAAATCGCGATCAGATTGAACGTGATGATCTTTCGCGTGAGTGGTGAGCCACGCAGTGAAAGCCAGCCACGACGCTCGCGGTTCGCGCGCATCTCGTTCTCGGCAGTGCTTTCAGGAGCTACCCAGTCTTCACCCAGAACGACATCGCCGTCCCGTGAAGGAGGAGGGGTCATGTCGCGCACAAAGTTCCTCTCGGCCAAGGCCATCTCTTCGGTTATTCCTCGTTATATCTGTAACCGATACCGTAGAGGGTCTCAATCGCGGAGAATTCGTCATCCGCAGTGCGCATCTTCTTGCGAAGACGTTTGATGTGGCTGTCGATGGTGCGATCATCGACGTAAACTTGGTCGTCATATGCGACATCCATCAACTGGTCACGCGACTTCACAAAACCAGGACGCTGGGCCAAAGCCTGCAGCAGCAGGAATTCGGTTACCGTGAGGGAAACGTCTTTACCCTTCCAGCTTACTGCGTGGCGCAACGGATCCATGCGCAGATCGCCACGTTCCATTACCTTGGTTTCTTCGCTGTCGGCGACAACATCACCGGCAACCGCATCCTGACGGCGCAAGAGCGCGCGAATGCGTTCTACCAGAAGACGTTGAGAAAAAGGCTTCTTCACATAATCATCGGCACCCATACGCAGGCCGAGCACCTCATCGATCTCATCGTCCTTGGAGGTGAGGAAGATCACCGGCATTGCCGTTTTCTGGCGCAGACGCTGCAGCAGATCCATCCCGTCCATGCGCGGCATCTTGATGTCGAGCACGGCCATATCCGGAAGCTTCTTGTTGAACGCGTCAAGTGCCGCCTGCCCGTCATTATACGTTTCGACCTCAAAGCCTTCAGCTTCAAGCGTCATGGACACTGACGTCAGGATATTCCTGTCGTCGTCCACCAATGCAATTTTAGACATTACCCGTTTCCTTGTACTGCTCGTTTATTAGATTTTTTGGGCTATTGACCACTTTTTAGCCCTCCGAATCAATCCTTAAGTGCGAATCAGCACAGCACTCCGCCACATTTTGGCCATAATTTGATTACCAATGGCTAAATTGCCGCACATTTGCGCTTTGCTTTCGACAAGGTCACGACGCCAAAGCAAGCATCAGATGAGCCCTCTGAAACAAAGTTGCACATGGTGGCGCTAACGACATGCAAGCTGCCTGTTCAACGATAAAAACGTCATGTTAAGAGGCACGGGCGCCACTTCCAGGTGCACACAACTAGGAGACGATGGATGACACATGGACGGGTAAACCCGGACTTTACGCTCGAAGATCAAGGGATCAAAGGGGCAGGCACCGTCTATTACAACCTCATCGAACCCGATCTCATTCAACTCGCCCTGGCCCGCGGCGAAGGCAATCTGGGCAAAGGCGGCGCTTTCCTGGTCACCACCGGGAAATTCACTGGACGGTCCCCCAAGGACAAGCACGTCGTGAAAACGGACAGCGTTGCCGATACCATCTGGTGGGAAAACAACGCGGCCATGTCGCCCGACGGGTTCGACGCGCTGCATGCCGACATGCTTACGCACATGCAAGGCAAGGACTACTTCGTCCAGGACCTGACCGGCGGTTCCGATCCGAAACACGCGATCAATGTCCGCATGGTGACGGAACTGGCCTGGCACGGGCTCTTCATCCGCCACATGCTGCGCCGCCCGGACCGCGAAGACCTGGATGATTTCATTGCAGATTTCACGGTCATCAACTGCCCCAGCTTTCAAGCTGACCCGAAGAAGCACAATTGCCGCTCGGAGACAGTAATCGCGATGAACTTCGACAAGAAGCTCATCCTGATCGGCGGTACTGAGTATGCGGGTGAAAACAAGAAATCCGTCTTTACCCTGCTGAACTACCTGCTGCCGGAGAAAGGCGTGATGCCGATGCACTGCTCGGCCAACCATGCCAACGGCAATCCGGTGGATACGGCCGTGTTCTTCGGCCTTTCCGGCACAGGCAAAACCACGCTCTCGGCGGATCCCGCCCGCACGCTCATCGGCGACGACGAACATGGGTGGTCCGATACAGGCACGTTCAATTTTGAAGGAGGCTGTTACGCCAAGACCATCAGCCTGAGCGCGGATGCCGAGCCGGAGATTTATGCCACGACGGAGAAATTCGGCACCGTGATCGAGAACATGATCTATGATGACGAGACCAAGGAGCTGGATTTCGAAGACGACAGCCTGACCGCCAATATGCGCTGCGCCTATCCGCTACATTACATCTCCAATGCGTCTGCCTCGGCCCGCGGTGGGCATCCGAAGAACATCATCATGCTGACCTGCGACGCTTTTGGGGTGCTGCCTCCAATCTCGCGGCTGACGCCCGCGCAGGCAATGTACCATTTCCTGTCGGGCTTCACCTCCAAGGTGGCGGGCACAGAACGGGGCGTCACCGAACCCGAACCCACATTCTCGACCTGTTTCGGCGCGCCCTTCATGCCGCGACGACCGGAGGTCTATGGCAACCTACTGCGGGAAAAGATCGCCACCCACGGGGCGACATGCTGGCTGGTGAACACGGGCTGGACCGGCGGCGCCCATGGCACCGGGTCCCGGATGCCGATCAAGGCAACGCGCGGCCTACTGACAGCGGCGCTGGATGGGTCACTGGCTGATGCAACCTTCCGCAAGGACCCTAATTTCGGGTTTGACGTGCCGGTGGATGTAAAGGGCGTGCCCAGCATCCTGCTCGACCCCCGTCGCACGTGGGATGACGCGGAGAGCTACGACCGACAGGCCGCAAAGCTGGTCAAGATGTTCTCGGACAACTTCGAACAGTATCTGCCGTTCATCGATGATGACGTGAAAGCAGCGGCGATCAGCTGATTGCCGCCAAGTATATGCATGACGTCTGACGCATATCTGTTGCGTCAGGCAGCTTTCTTCTGTGGTTGCGGCACATCGACGACATCGATGACGGGCATTTCCAGAAGATAGCGGGTATCTTCGTTGCTCAGATAGCTGACGAACCCCTCGAAGGGCGTATCTGATCCCTTGCGGTACCATCTCAAGGCGCCAGGTTCGTTGTGCATGTAGCCCATGCGCTCGGCAAACCCCTTGAAGGCCACCGTACGCGCCATGAAACCGAAGATGTAATCGGGGTTCCATCGGCACATCGCCTCATGAATACCGTAGCGCGCAAGCACCGTTGAGAGACCCGTGCCACGATACTGCCCTGTATCACCCATCCAGACTTCGCCATGATAGACCACCTGCCCCTTGATCCGATTGGCACCGGGGCTGGCACGATAGCGCGACCGTTTAAGATCGAGATCAGGGATGGCCGGCGGGAAATCCCGGAACCTTTTGAGCATGTAGCCGCTCAGCGACTGATCTCCCAGATCAATCAACCGGGAGGCTTGCGTATGCATCATCATCCCGTCCACGTCCCGCGCAATCAACCAAAAGGCGTTCTGGTCATTCAGGTCGTGCACGTCAGGATCAAAAGGCGCACCCAGAACCTGCTGCGGACGTTCCGTTTTAAGAAGTGCTCGATACTTGAGGAAATTTGACCCAATCGTGACCGTAATTTGGTTTTGATGCAGGATATCGCGGCTAGTGGCCACGAATTGTGTCCCCGCATTCAAACTTTGAAAAGACATGCCAAAACTCCTTTGCACGAGCATCCTCATGCAAAGGTTAGACTAAATAAGTGCTTAACGCTCGAACTTTGCGTCAGCAGGATCGAAATTTACCATAATATCGGCAGAAGGTCGCACAATCTTGCCATGATCGAGCCCAGATATCTCAATATCGGACGAAGGCTCGACAAGGGAATAAAGCGCTAAGCTGCCGTCAGGGAATCGCCCCCCCAGCATTAGACGTTGATAGTTGACGGGTTTCAGGCCGCCCTCCGCTTCGGAGGGGACCAATGTGTAAACATGGTCCAAACGCAAACTTTGCGTGGTTTGAACCTCGTGAAAGGGCTCATCCAGCATGCGCGCAAAGTCATCGCCACCGGGCATGCGCCCGAGCGATCGACCAACGCTACTGCGGGCCTTTGCCCAACCGAACCATTTAACAAAAAAAGACTCTTCGCCGAATTCGACACAAATCCATCCGGCGATCGTATGACGGTAGACGATGAGGTACGGGCGCACATGTTCCATGAAGGGTGATTCGATATCGCCCCCCGCCATGGCCCAGCTGCGCAGTGTTTCGCGTTGCAGACAGGACGGCGAATCCCAGACACGCCCCAGCGAATGCTGCTGCTGCCAGAAACACCAGCCATCCGGCAGGACTGAACTGAAGAGCTGCAGCCCATGCACATGGCTGACGTTACTGTTCAGCCAGGCATTGCCCCGGGCAAGAATACCAAGCGCTTCCGGCAGCGCACGTTCCCCGGCCTCTGTGAGGCCGTACTGCCGGTCCTCCACATTAAACAGCGCCTCACCCTTCGCTTCCTCGAGCTGCGCAATATGGCGACGCACCGTCTGGCGCGTACTGCCCAATTCTTTCACTGCGTGACTGAGGTTCAATGTCCTGGCGAGCGTCGTGAACGACCGGATCATCTCATGGAGCAAACCATGAGAGTCGGCGGCCTTTTTAACCGCTTCTGACGTATCAGACGGGTCTACGACTCGATTCATGAATCTAATGGTAAATAAATCACCCAGTAATGCAACATTTTTCACCCATCACCTGAACATTTTTAATCAAAAAAAAGAAAAAGGTACTCAGTTGAACGAGTCGCCGATTCCCGCGAAGAGTGAGGACAGTCACAACCAGAGGTGTTAAATAGTTATGTCCCATCCAGTTGATGTTCACGTTGGTCGCAAGTTGAAACAAATCCGCACGATGCGCCGTTTGTCCCAGACAGATGTCGCCCGCGAGTTGGATTTGTCTTTCCAGCAGATCCAGAAATATGAAATCGGATCGAACCGGATTGCTGCCAGCAGACTTTACGAGTTGTCGCGCATCCTTGATGTGCCCACGTCTTACTTCTTCGAAGGCCTTGATACGTCGGCAGAAAAATCTGAGCGTCGCGATCCGAGCCTCGAAATCGTCACGGCACTGGCTGCCATCCGCGACGATACCATCAAGACACGCATCGTGACGTTCATCGAGGACGTTTCCGGTGTGACAGTGGCGCGTCAGGGCTGAGCCCCTGGTGACCGGCGCATCGGTAGACAGTTTCACCTGACTTCCGATGCGCCATATGTATCCCAAGAATCGTTAATGAGTTTGTGACTGATCAGCGCCGCGCCAGCGGCGTTTTTCATGTCTGCCAAGCCTAATTCCCCTCTCGGCAGACTGTTGCACCCGGGCAACGCACCCCGCAAAGGCAGGTACCCGAAGAAACGTCGCGAAACTTTCGACCAAATTGCCGCATCAGTTGGTATTTTTGTTGCGCTGCAACTGCGAAAGACCTACATCACCTTCAACCGATGAAGGATGTTATGATGCCCCATGATGGACAACCCGCACCGACGCACACTCAAGTGATTCTTGACGACCTGCTTGCTCTGACAGCCGCCGCCCTGCCCCCGGTGGACAGCTTGCTTGTCACGGCGACCGCGCGGGTGAAAACACTGGTCACGGATGGCGACCGGGTGTCAGGCGCGTTGATCGAGACCCATCAAACGGCAGCTCACGGATTGGCCTGGATCGCGACATATGCGCAAGCGCTGCGTCAGATGCAAAACTGGGCGGAGAAGCTGGCAGCCGAGGGGAGCTTTGGGGAAACCGAACAGCTGATCCATCAAATCGCCTTTGGCGAATACCTCTGGCAAATCTATGGCGGCATCCAGATGAACCAGGGTGAGATTCTGCGCCTGCAGGACCTTGGTCTCGACCAGTCCGATATGCGGGCGCTGATGGAGCCCGCGATCAAGACACTGACGCAGGGCGGCAACACGCAGGCTGCGCGGACGCGGCTTGTGGAGTTGATGCAGGAGCATTCGGCAAACATCACGACCGGCGCCTCGGGCCTTGAAGAAGAGCTTGAGATGATCCGCGAGCAGTTCCGGCGCTACGCGGTCGAAAAGGTCGAACCCCATGCCCACGACTGGCACCTCAAGGACGAATTGATCCCGCTGGGGGTGATCGAAGAACTGGCGGAAATGGGCGTCTTTGGCCTGACCATCCCTGAAGAATACGGCGGGTTTGGCCTCTCCAAGGCGTCTATGTGTGTTGTCTCCGAAGAGCTGTCACGCAGCTACATCGGCGTCGGCAGCCTCGGCACCCGGTCCGAGATTGCGGCTGAATTGATCATGGCAGGCGGCACCGACGCCCAAAAGGAGAAGTGGCTGCCACGTCTCGCCTCGGCCGAAACGCTGCCCACGGCGGTCTTTACCGAGCCCAACACGGGCTCGGACCTCGGCAGTCTGCGCACCCGTGCGGTCAAGGAGGGCGAGGACTACAAGATCACCGGCAACAAGACGTGGATCACCCACGCGTCGCGTACCCACGTGATGACATTGCTGGCGCGTACCGATCCGGACACGACCAATTACAAAGGCCTGTCGATGTTTTTGGCCGAAAAGACACCCGGTGATGACGCGAACCCTTTCCCGACCGACGGGATGACCGGCGGCGAAATCGAAGTGCTGGGCTATCGCGGCATGAAGGAATACGAGCTGGCGTTTGACGGCTTCCACGTCAAAGGCGAGAACCTGCTGGGTGGTGAAGAAGGCAAGGGGTTCAAGCAACTCATGGAAACCTTCGAATCCGCGCGCATCCAGACCGCTGCGCGGGCAATCGGCGTGGCGCAATCGGCGCTCGACATCTCCATGCAATACAGCCTCGATCGTAAACAGTTCGGCAAGGCGCTGATCAACTTCCCGCGCGTCTCATCCAAACTGGCGATGATGGCGGTCGAGATCATGATTGCGCGGCAGTTGACCTATTTCTCTGCCTTCGAAAAGGACCAGGGGCGGCGCTGCGATGTAGAAGCCGGGATGGCCAAGCTGCTGGGCGCCCGTGTTGCCTGGGCTGCGGCGGACAACGGCCTGCAAATCCACGGCGGCAATGGTTTTGCACTGGAGTACAAGATCAGCCGCGTGCTCTGCGACGCCCGCATTCTGAACATCTTCGAAGGGGCGGCAGAAATTCAGGCGCAGGTGATCGCGCGGCGCCTGCTCGGCTGACGGCAAACGCGGCACTCCAGACAAAAACGCGCATATTGGCGCGCACGAAATACCGTTGGCACGCGGTTAACTGCGGTTTACCGCGTGCGACCGTCTTCGCACTTGCAGCATGACATGCCGCTGCGTATGGCTAGACCATGGCAGCAAAGCGACTCACCCGCCAATCGTGGATCGACGCCGGGCTTGATGCTCTGGTGGCGACGGGCCCTGCCGCTCTCGCGGCGGAGCCCCTTGCCCGTACGCTCGGATCGACCAAAGGTTCGTTCTACTGGCATTTCAAGGATGTGCCCGCGCTGCATGACGCGGTTCTAAAAGACTGGCAATCGCGCGCGCTGTCCGACATCGCAACCGCTCTGTCCGAGAATGGTGCGGCGGAGCAACGATTGCGCACCTTCGGCAAACGGTTGTTGCGGGACAGGCAGGATCCTGCTTTTCGCGGATGGGCGCAGACGTCTCCGTCGGTCGCAGCCGTCGTGTCGGACGTGGATGCCGAGCGCCTGACCTATATGGCCAGCCTTCTGGCTCACCTCGGCGTGGGAAACCCGGAGTTTGCCCAAAGCTGTCTGGCCGCGCTCATCGGATTGCCGCAACTGCAGGGCAAAACCAAACCCGCCAAGGCGTATGACACGATGATCGATCTGGTGCTTGCTCTGAAATGACCCGAGCCTGTCGTGGTGTTCTGACGTGCATCGTGCTTGCGCTAGCGCTAAGCGCCTGCCGCCGCGATGAAACCGTCACCGCCTATGGCGCCGCCGATAAAACCTGGCGCCTGATCGAGATAGACGGTAAGACCGTTCCTTACGATGCAAACCTGCGCTTTCCGGAAGCTGGCCAGATTGCCGGTGACGCCCCCTGCAACAGCTATTCGGGTGCGATGACGGTGCCCTACCCCTGGTTCGATGCGCAAGAGATCGTGGCAACGCAACTCGCCTGCCCGGACATCGACGCCGAGACAGCTTATCTGGCAGCGCTCAGCGAGATGACACTCTCCGAAGTGCTGGGGGATACGCTAATCCTGTCCACCGCCGAGGGGCGCAAGATGGTCTTCAAAGCCGACGGGTGAAGGCGTCAACAAACCGGGCGCGTGCTTCCGGCAAGGGCTTATTGCCGAGATCGTGCGCCAGATGAGCGCTCAGAAAATGCCCGGTGGTAACAAACGCCTGTGCGATCTCGGCATCGCCCGCCACACCAGCGCCGCGTAACACATCCGGCAGAGGCAGGAGCCTATCCACCCAATCCCCTGCCGCGCCGCGGGACACCGCGCGCCCGGATTTGGGCGAGACATACGCCAGATCGTCGGTCTGCCCGGTAACGGCGCAGGCCTCCAGCTCCAATGCATAGCCCATTTCCTCCAGCAGGCTGACCTCCCACCGCAAATAGGCCAGCGGCCAGACATCGGTCGCGTCAAGCAAGTCCAGTAACTGTTCGGACTGCAGGTAAAGTCGTTTATGCGGCTCCCGCTCTGGCAGGCAGAATGCGAGAAGCGCCGTCACCGCATTCAGGCCCGCCAAGGCCAGACGATCACTCAGCGCTGCGGCGGCCCGGCTGCGCACCGGCTCCACCTGAAAACTGCCGATATGATCTTCGAGCCGCGCGCGCCAGGTCACGTCGAGCTGCGCGCCCGGCTGCAGGATGGGCGCGATCTTGCGGCTTGTGCCGCCCCGCACGACACCGGCGTGTCGCCCATGCTCAGGCGTGAAAACTTCAATGATCGCAGAGGTTTCGCCGTGACGTCGGGTGCTCAGCAAAATCCCTTCGTCACGCCACTCCATCAGTCCAGCCCCGGCTGGTCGAGCAGGTGGCGCCCCTGCCGATCCTCCACCTCGATCACCCAGATGTCCGGGTCATAGCCTTGCTGCCGCGTGATACTGGCATCAACATCCGCCTCCGCCCCCTGCTCCAGAATGGCCCAGGTGCGCGTGTCGTCCATCAGATTGTAGCTGCGCTGGTAGACGGTGGCCTGCCCGTCGAGCCGATTCAGTTTCACCAGGATGCTGCCCGCCGTATCATCGCCATGGCTTACGATGAAGGCCGGGATGTCTTGCCCGCGCAATCGGGTCAGATAGGCGTCGATCCAGAAGCGCGCGGTCAGCCGGGCCATGATGCTGTCACCCCTGTCTGACGGATCAAAACCGGATTGCCGGAGTGGGCCAGGACAACTGGGTCAGCTGTTGCCATCTTTGAACTCAAGCCCCATCTCGGAATACCTTTCCGCCTCGTCCAGCCAGTTTGGCCGCACCTTGACCTGCAAGAAGAGATGAACCCGGCGGCCCAGGAACTCTTCCAACTCTTCCCGGGCGGCCTTTGACACGGCCTTGATCGTCTCGCCCTTATTGCCCAGGACGATCCCTTTGTGGCCATCGCGAACAACGTAAATCAACTGATCAATCCTGGCGGATCCATCCTTGCGCTCTTCCCAGCCTTCCGTCTCCACCGTCAGCTGATAGGGCAATTCCTGATGCAGGCGCAGCGTCAGTTTCTCACGTGTCATCTCTGCCGCGATCATGCGCATTGGCAGGTCGGCGATCTGGTCTTCTGGGTAGAGCCACGGGCCTTCCGGCAATTCAGCTGCCAGCCACTGCCGTAGCGCATCCACGCCATGTCCCCGTTCCGCAGAAATCATGAAGGTTTCGATAAAGGGGTAGCGGTCGTTCAAATCCTTGGAGAGGCCAAGCAACACTTCGGCCTGCACCCGGTCGATCTTGTTGATGGCCAGCGCGACCTTGCGCCCCTGCCCGATATCGGCGAGGCCGTCCAGAATGCGTTCCACCCCCTCCGTCACGCCGCGCTGCGCCTCGACCAGCAGCACCACGACATCGGCATCCGCCGCACCGCCCCAGGCCGCCGCCACCATGGCCCGGTCCAACCGGCGACGCGGTTGGAAAAGCCCCGGTGTGTCGACAAAAACAATCTGCGCATCGCCTTCCATCGCCACGCCACGAATGCGCGCGCGGGTGGTCTGGACCTTATGGGTCACGATCGACACCTTGGCCCCGACCATACGGTTGAGCAGGGTGGATTTGCCCGCATTGGGCTCGCCGATCAGCGCCACAAATCCTGCACGGGTGCTCATTGGACCTTCTCCAGTTTTGCAAGCAGGTTACCAGCCGCCGCCTGCTCCGCCTGCCGCTTCGATCCGGCCGTCGCCTGCTCACTCTCGCCGGTTTCTAGCGCGGCGGCGATGGTGAAGACCGGGGCGTGATCCGGCCCCGAACGACTCACTTCGGTATATGACGGTGGCGGCAGGCCGCGCGCCTGCGCCCATTCCTGAAGCGCGGTCTTGGCGTCGCGCGCATCGTCCTCGACATCATGCACCCGGTCCCCCCAAAGCGTCAGGATCAAAGCCTTGGCCACGTCGAAGCCGGCATCAAGATAGACCGCCGCAATCACCGCTTCGATCCCATCGCCCAACAGCGCCTGCTTGCGCCGCCCGCCCGACAGCATTTCTGACCGGCCAAGGCGCAAGACGGCACCAAGATCGATCTGGCGTGCCACATCCGCACAGGTCTCTTTTCGAACAAGCGCGTTGAAGCGGGGGGCAAGTTGGCCTTCGGTTGCTCCTTTGTCCAGAGCAAGAAGCGCCTCGGACATCACAAGCCCAAGCACCCTGTCGCCCAGGAATTCCAGGCGTTGATTGTCATCCCGGTTGGCCGAAGACATCGAGGCATGGGTCACCGCCTGCGCCAGCAGTTCAGGCCGTGAAAACTTATGGCCCAGACGGTCCTGGAAAGACCTCAGTTCAGCCGAGAGTTTCACTCGACCGCCTTGAAGAAACGGTCGCCGCGCCACGTCCAGAAGAACAGCATCGACCGCCCACCGGAGGAAAACATGATCCGATCTGCCCGTCCGATCAGGTTTTCAAAGGGCACGAAACCGACGCCCTGCACCTGTTGCGCCAGACGGCTGTCGGCAGAGTTGTCGCGATTATCCCCCATGAAAAAGTAATGCTTTTCCGGAACACGGTATACGCCCGTGCGATCAGAGCTTTGCAACCCGATGTCCAGAACGAGATGCTGTGTTCCGCCCGGCAGTGTCTCTATCGCCCGCGCTTTCTGGCAAACACCACCATCTCCCACAGGACCGTTCGAGCATCTGGGACGGCGGCCTTCCGGTCCCTGCGGTTCCATGATTTCTTCGAAGATGCCGGCAGGCTCCTGCGGCGCGGCCGTTCCATTGATGTAGACGACACTATCACGCATCTGGATGCTGTCACCGGGCATGCCGATCAGCCGTTTAATGTAGTCACGCCCGGATACTGGGTGGCGAAAGACGACAACGTCACCACGCTCAGGCTCGCCACCGAACAGCCTTTTGTTGTCCCCGTCGAACACCCCGCAGATGTCCCTCGCATCAATGTTCACACCAAAGCGCGGCATGATCAGACTGGGGCAGGACGCGTAGGAATAGCCATAAGCCATCTTGTTCACGAAGAGGAAGTCACCAACCAGCAAGGTTTCCTTCATGGAGCCGGACGGAATCCAGAATGGTTGGAAAAACAGGGTGCGGAAGACACCGGCAATCAGCAGCGCATAGACAATCGTCTTGATCGTCTCGACAAAGGCATTCTGCTTCTTTTCTTCTTTGGCGGCCATCGGGCGCTCCCACTCATTGGTTTGCGCCTAAATGCGGGTGCGACGGGGGCAAGTCAACCCGAGCGCACGCAACGTTCGGTGAGCCCCAGCAGGAGTTATCGGAAAACGGGTATCTGAGGTCATTTTCCAGGGATCGGCAGAGCTTCGATAACCACGAAGGCCTGTGCCCAGGGGTGGTCGTCGGTGAGGGTGACGTGGATCACCGCCTCATGCCCTTCCGGTGTCATTGCGGCGAGCTTTTCCTTGGCCCAGCCGGTCACATGCATGATCGGCTGGCCGCTGCGCAGGTTGCTGACCGACATGTCTTTCCACGAAATCCCCATGGCCAGCCCGGTGCCAAGTGCCTTGGAGCACGCTTCCTTGGCGGCCCAACGTTTGGCGTAGGTGCCCGCGGTATCCTTGCGCCGCTCCGCCTTGCGCTGCTCTGTCTCAGTGAAGACGCGATTGCGGAAGCGATCACCAAACCGGTCCAGCGTGCCCTGAATACGCTCAATATTTGCGAGATCTGTGCCGATGCCGAGGATCATTGCAAGCGCGCTGTCAGGATCTTGAAGCTGGCAAAGCCGAAAAACCCGGCAAAGGCGAGGTCGAACCAGCGCTGCGCACGGGCATAGGCGCGGACGACCTTGGCAGAGGAAAACAGCAAAGCATAACCGATGAAAATCAGGATGGAGCCGGCGTACAGCAAAGCGAAGTAGCCAAAGAGCATCGCCGGTGTGGCATCCGGGGGGGCGACGATTGCGTAGATCGAGCCCCAGCTGAGAATGGCCTTAGGATTGGTGATGTGGATGGCCGCACCTTTCATGAAGAGCGTGCGTCCGCTGCCTGAGAAAGGCGTGCCCATCGCGGCACCTTGCGGAGAGGCTGCCCGTCGCAGCGCCTTGAGCGCAAGCCAACCGAGGTAGAGCGCACCCGCATAGCGGATCATCTCGAAGATCCACGCGTTGGCGAGCATGATCGCCGAAAGCCCCAGCGCCGCGGCAATGCCCCAACTGGCGGAACCTGCAAGGATGCCCAGCGCGAAGGCCAGCGCTGACGTGCGCCCGGCGGACATGGCCGTCCCAGCGATGCCCATGGTCGCTGGCCCGGGTGAGCCGCCCGCGAGCAACCAGGCGACCCAGATCGCGGCGAACTGCACGGTGATCATGCGCGTGCCTCATCCATCAGGCGCCGCATTTCCTTGATCGCCGGTTCCAGTCCCAGAAAGATGCTCTCACCGATGAGGAAGTGGCCGATGTTGAGCTCGCGCACTTCCGGGAAAGCGGCGACGGGCATCACGGTATCGTAGGTGAGGCCGTGGCCTGCGTGCACCTCCAGGCCTAGCGAATGGCCAAATGTCGCCATCTCGCGCAGCGCCTCAAGTTCGTCATGATGAGTGTCGAGTTCCCCATCCGCATAGGCGTCGCAATATGCACCCGTATGTAACTCGATGACCTCCGCGCCGATGCGGTGGGCCGCTTCGATCTGGCGGCGGTCGGCGGCGATGAAAATCGACACACGGCACCCGGCATCCCGCAGGGGTGCGATGAAATGCGCCAGCCGGTTTTCGTCGCGCGCGACGTCAAGACCACCTTCGGTGGTACGTTCCTCGCGCTTTTCCGGCACGATGCAAACCGCGTGGGGTTTGTGACGCAGGGCGATCTTTTGCATCTCATCCGTTGCAGCCATCTCGAAGTTCAAAGGCACATGCAGCACCTCCATCAACCCTTCGATATCAGTGTCGGAAATATGGCGGCGGTCTTCGCGCAGATGCGCCGTGATCCCGTCCGCCCCCGCCTCTTCGGCAATGCGTGCCGCCCGCAGCGGATCGGGATAGGCCCCGCCGCGTGCATTGCGCACTGTTGCCACGTGATCAATGTTTACGCCGAGGCGCAGTTTTTCGGTATTGGCCATTAGACAGCCCCCATTTAGTCCCCGGTTGGATGTTCCGCTTTGCGTTTGACGTCTGCTTTTGCAGCAGCTTTGGCCTTGAGGGCATCGAACTTGTTTTTGATCATACCTTTGCGGCGCTTCTGGTAAACCCGAATAAGCGGCACGGAGAGATAGTAGCACAGGGAGGCAAAGAAGATGCCGGGCAGCACGCCGCCGACCAGATAGGGAAAGAAAATCTCGTCATAGAATACCGACAGACGCGTCCAATCGGCACGGGCATCGGTAAAGATTGCAAGAAAGTTATCTTTGAGATCCGCCGCAGCATCCGCAAACTTGCCCACGAAAGAGCGATGAATACGTTCATCCATATGATCGCCCAGCAGCCAGTGGCCGGTGGAGAGGGCTGTCACACCGATCGGTACATAAGTCAGCGGATTGCCAAAAAACGTCCCCATTAGCGAGGCCAGCACATTGCCGCGCATGACAAAGGCGAGGCCAGCCGCAATGAAGAAATGGAAGCCATAAAACGGCGTGAAGGCGGCAAAGACACCCGCCCAGATACCGCGCGCAATGCGCTCGGGGCTGTCGGGCAGACGACGCATCCGGTGTTTGACGTAGTGAAACGCACGCGCCCAGCCGCCACGCGGCCACAGCAACTCGACCAGGGCTCGGGGCCAGCTTTTGGGGTCGCGGCGTTTGAAAACCAACGGATGGGGTCCTTTTCCAGTTTTTCCCGGGCGTCTGCCCGCGCATGACACCCCGAAATTGTGACCTACAAATGGCCGGGTCGCGGCATCAGGCAGGTGTTTCTGCTGCCCCTTGTGCCATGTTGCGCAAACGCGAAATCTCAGCCACGTCGCCTTCAGCTTCCAGTGTCAGCATCAACGAATGCAAATGTGACACGTCTCTGAGCTCCACATAAATCAGAAGACGGTAAAAGTCAGGTTTCCTATCGATAAATTGCAAATCTGAAATATTCGCCCGGGTCTCTCCGATCAAGGTGCAGATGCGCCCAAGCGTGCCCGCATCATTGTTGAGCGTTACGTCAAGCGTCGCACCATATATCGCAGAATGCGGGCCTTCATGCCAGCGCAGGTCGATCCAGCGATCCAATTGGTCTTCATACGCGCTCAGCCGGTCGCAATCGATTGCATGCACAACCACGCCGCGTCCCTTGAAGGTGATGCCGACGATACGCTCCCCCGGCAGCGGCTGGCAGCAAAACGCGCGCTCAAACGACTGGCCGCGCGCCAGCCCCACAACAGCCCGGCGCGCATCGACCTTGTCGCCGGTTTTCGGTGTCAGGTCAGGGTAGACCGCCTGCACCACTTCACGCCCGGTGATCTCGGCGCTGCCGAGACGGGCCAGCAGATCGTCACGCCCGTCAAAACGCATGTGGCGCGCCGCCGTCGACAAGGCCTTGTCGGTGGCCTTGCGGCCTACGTGTTCAAAGGCGGATCGTGCCAGTTCGCGGCCCAGTTTCACAAAGCGCGCGCGGTCCTCGTCGCGCAGCGCGCGGCGGATGGCGGAACGTGCCTTGCCGGTTGTGGCAATATCGAGCCACGTGGCTTGCGGGCTTTGCCCTTCGGCGGTGATCACCTCCACGCTTTGGCCATTCTTCAGACGGGTCCAGAGCGGCACGCGCATATGGTCGACCTTGGCGCCCACGCAGGCGGTGCCGATCCGGGTGTGGATGGCAAAGGCGAAATCGATGGGCGTTGCGCCGCGCGGCAGCTTCACGACCTCCCCCTTGGGCGTGAAGCAGAAGACCTGGTCGGAATACATCTCCAGCTTGACCGCCTCGAGGAAATCCTCGTGGTCTTCCTCGGCATCGAACTGTTCGGTTAGCGTGGTGATCCACTTGGCCGGATCCACGGCAAAGGGGTTTTTCGACCGCACCCCATCGCGGTAGGACCAGTGCGCCGCCACGCCGGTTTCGGCGACGTCATGCATCTGGCCCGTTCTGATCTGCACTTCCACCCGCTTGCCGTCGCGCCCCGAAACAGTGGTGTGGATCGAACGGTAGCCGTTTGATTTCGGTTGGCTGATGTAGTCCTTGAACCGGCCCGGCACGGCGCGCCAGCGCTGGTGGATCGCCCCCAGCGCGCGGTAACAATCCTCTTCACTCTCGGTAATGATGCGAAACCCGTAGATGTCGGAGAGGCGCGAGAAGGTTTGTTCCTTCTCCTGCATCTTGCGCCAGATGGAGTAGGGTTTCTTGGCGCGACCAAAAACCTCCGCCTCCACGCCGGCCTTATCCAGCTCTAGCCGCATGTCGCCGGTGATCCGCTGGATCACATCGCCGGTTTCGCGCTGCAGGTTGATAAAACGGCGGATGATGCTGGCGCGGCCTTCCGGGTTCAGAACACGGAACGCAAGGTCTTCGAGTTCCTCCCGCATCCATTGCATGCCCATGCGCCCGGCAAGCGGCGCAAAGATATCCATAGTCTCACGTGCCTTTTGCGCCTGCTTCTCGGGACGCATCGCCTTGATCGTGCGCATGTTGTGCAACCGATCCGACAGTTTGACCAGAATGACCCGCAAGTCCTTGGACATGGCCATGAAAAGCTTGCGGAAATTCTCCGCCTGCTTGGTCTCGGTCGAATTGAGCTGCAGATTGGTCAGCTTGGTCACGCCATCCACGAGCCCGGCGACTTCCGCGCCGAACCGCCGGGTGACCTCCAGATACGAGGCCTGGGTGTCTTCGATGGTATCATGCAGCAGCGCGGTGATGATCGTCGCATCATCCAACTGCTGCTCGGTGAGAATCGCGGCCACGGCCACCGGATGCGTGAAGTAGGGCTCGCCGGAATGGCGGGTCTGGCCCTCATGCATCTCGCGGCCATAATCATAGGCCGCGCGGATCAGTGCTTCGTTTGTCTTTGGATTATATTTGCTGACAAGGCTGACCAGATCGTCGGCTGTGATGTCCATCTGGTCGGTCGTCGTGATCATCCGTCAGCCTCTGGGCCGGGGCCTGGCTGGTGTCAGCTCTGGCCCTGCGCTGCCATCAGCTGCCGCAACAGCATCTCTTCGGACATACTGTCTTCCTCGGGCTTGTCCTGCTCGGCACCCATGAGAAGCGCCATGGCGTCCTCTTCAGGCTCATCAACCTCGATCTGGTTCTGGTTGCTCTCGATCAGACGCTCGCGCAGCTCGTCCGCGCTTTGCGTTTCATCGGCGATCTCACGCAGTGACACGACCGGATTTTTGTCATTGTCGCGGTTCACAGTGATTGCAGCACCGGAGGAGATCTCACGCGCGCGATGTGCGGCAAGCATCACCAGTTCGAACCGGTTGGGAACTTTATCGACGCAATCTTCAACGGTGACGCGGGCCATGGAACACTCCATAAATCGGGGATTTGTCAGAAGTGCAGTATTTAGGCCCCTTTCAGCGGATTTACAAGCGCCTATTGCAGCTCTCTGGCCCTGTCCGTCAGAGCGCAACAACCTCCTGTTTCAAGGCCTCCGGCAAGGCCGCGAGCATATCCGTCACGCTCAGTCCAAGCGTCGGATGCTCCCAATCGGGCGCCACATCCGCTAAGGGCACCAACACAAAGGCGCGCTCCTGCACCCGCGGATGAGGGAGAATCAGCAGATCGGGGGCGCGTGCCATCTGTTCGCTGAGCGGCAATGCGCGCCAAATCGCGTGCGTTTCTGCATCCGGCAACACAATATCGCCAAAACCGATCAAGTCGAGGTCGAGCGTACGATCCCCCCACCGCGTCTTGCGGGTGCGCCCCATCTGAGCCTCAATGTCGTGCAGCAGCTTGATCACCGCTTGCGGCGGATGATCGGTTTCAATGCAAACGGCGGCGTTGATATAGTCAGCCCCGCTGCCCGGCGGGAAGGCTGGCGTCTGGTAAAGCGGGCTCCGGGAGCGAATCACTTCGAAGTATTTCGCAAGTGCAGCAATCCCCTTTTCCACAACCTCTGCGGGGGTTCCTTCTTCCGACGAGCGGTTTGACCCGAGGGCAACCAACGCAATTGTTCGGTTTTGTGGCAGTTTTTCGCCGGATTCAGGTAAGAGTGTCTCTTGCGGCAAGATAAAAAAACCTTATTTTTGAACTGATCGGTTCGCCAAATAATTAATCATATTGTTTCGTGAGCACCAGCGGCCGGCCCCATCGGAAGGACCAAAAATGTTTTACAAGGACGAACGGCTCGCGCTGTTCATCGACGGATCGAATCTCTACGCGGCGGCCAAGTCTCTGGGTTTTGACATCGACTACAAACTGCTGCGTCAGGAATTCATGCGTCGGGGCAAGCTGCTGCGTGCGTTCTACTACACGGCCCTTCTGGAGAACGACGAGTATTCGCCTATTCGCCCTCTGGTTGACTGGCTGAACTACAACGGCTTCACTATGGTCACGAAGCCTGCGAAGGAATACACCGACAGCATGGGCCGCCGTAAGGTCAAAGGAAATATGGACATCGAGCTTGCGGTGGACGCGATGGAGCTGGCGCCACGGGTTGATCATATTGTGCTTTTTTCCGGTGACGGCGATTTTCGACCGCTGGTCGAAAGCCTGCAACGCTCAGGAGTTCGCGTATCGGTAGTATCGACCATCCGCAGCCAGCCACCAATGATTTCGGACGATCTGCGCCGTCAGGCTGACAACTTCATCGAACTCGATGAGCTGAAGGATGTCATCGGACGACCACCGCGCGACATGCCGGACGCTGCGAACGGCTGATCTCTCCCCGGTGGCAGGTCGCTCTGGACGCTACCGGATCAAAGCCTTACCTCTGGTGCAGTGACATGAGACGCATTTTATGCGGTGACCGGAGCGTACCTATGAGCAAGCCTCCTCTGACCCTTTACCTTGCCGCCCCGCGCGGCTTTTGCGCTGGCGTTGATCGCGCCATCAAGATTGTCGAGATGGCCTTGGAGAAATGGGGTGCGCCGGTCTACGTGCGCCATGAAATCGTGCACAACAAATTTGTCGTCGACGGCTTGCGCGACAAGGGGGCGGTGTTCGTCGAGGAACTCGAAGAATGCCCCGATGACCGCCCCGTGATCTTCTCGGCGCATGGCGTCCCCAAGGCGGTGCCTGCCGCCGCCGCCGCGCGCGAGATGATCTATGTGGATGCCACCTGCCCTCTGGTCAGCAAGGTGCATATCGAAGCACAGCGGCATTCAGACAACGGCCTGCAGATGATCATGATCGGCCACGCGGGCCACCCTGAGACCGTGGGCACCATGGGGCAGCTGCCGGAAGGCGAGGTGCTGCTGGTCGAGACACCACAGGATGTGGCCACGGTCGCGGTGCGCGACCCCGAACGGCTGGCCTATGTGACGCAAACGACACTGAGCGTGGACGACACGGCAGAGGTCGTTGCCGCCCTGCAGGCGCGGTTCCCCGCCATTGTCGGCCCGCATAAAGAAGACATCTGCTATGCCACCACCAACCGGCAGGAGGCTGTGAAAGCCATGGCGCCAAAATGCGACGCCATGCTGGTGGTGGGCGCGCCGAACTCCTCGAACTCCAAGCGGCTGGTCGAGGTTGGCGCGCGGGCGGGCTGCCAATATGCCCAGCTGGTGCAGCGCTCGTCGGATATCGACTGGCGCGCACTGGAAGGCATCCGCAGCATTGGCATCACCGCTGGCGCCTCGGCGCCGGAGGTGCTGATCAACGAGGTGATGGATGCGTTCTCCGAACACTACGATGTGACCCGTAAAATCGTGGAGACCGCAGTGGAGAATGTCGAATTCAAAGTCCCCCGGGTATTGAGGGTACCCGCATGATTTCGCTGCAATTTCTTCTGACCACCATCGTCGTTGTGCTCGCGCCGGGCACCGGCGTCATCTATACACTGGCTCTGGGTCTGGGCCAGGGGCGTATGGCGGCCTTTTGGGCCTCCGTGGGCTGCACCTTCGGGATCGTACCGCATCTGGCTGCCGCCACATTGGGGCTCGCGGCAGTGCTGCACACCTCCGCCGTCTTGTTCACAATCGTGAAATTCGCAGGCGTCGCCTATCTTCTCTATCTCGCCTGGCAATCGCTACGCTCGGGCGGCGCACTGGCGATCTCGACGGACCGCAAGGTGGAGAACGGCTGGCGCATCGCCCGGCGGGGCGCGCTGCTCAACATCCTGAACCCCAAACTGTCGATCTTCTTCCTCGCATTGCTGCCGCCTTTCCTGTCGGGCAGTCCGGCAACTGCCACGCTGGAGATGACCGTACTGGGCGGGATTTTCATGGCGCTAACCTTCGCGGTCTTCCTGCTCTACGGGCTCTTTGCCGCGCAGGCGCGCGCATGGTTGCTGGGCTCTGAGGCGGTGATGCGCTGGCTCAACCGCTCGTTTGCCGCGATCTTTGCCGCCCTTGCAGGCCGCCTCGCGCTGGAACGGGCGTGAGTGACCTCACGCTTTATGGCCACAGACCCTCTGTCTATACCCGCGTAGCCCGGCTGGTGCTGGCCGAAAAAGGGCTGAACTATGACTATCGCGAGGTCGACCCTTTTGATCCGGACGCCAAGGCAGAGCAGCGCACGCCACATCCTTTTACCCGTGTCCCCCTGCTGGAGCATGATGGCTTTAAGGTCTACGAAACAGTCGCGATCGCGCGTTATCTTGACGCGGCTTTTCCGACACCGCCGCTGACCCCTGACGCCCCGCGCGCCGTGGCGCGGATGGCGCAGGTTATCTCTGTCGTCGATGCCTATGGCTACTGGCCGCTGGTCCGGCAGGTGTTCAGCCAAGGCGTCTTCCGGCCCGCGGATGGGCTTGAGACCGACAAGACCGAATTCGCAGCGGGTCTTGCGGCGGCTGAGGGCGTGCTCGAGGCGCTAGAGACCGTTGCACTCGAAGGGTACATACTGACCGGGGATGCGCCCACGCTTGCCGATTGCCATCTGGCTCCGATGATCGCAGCCTTTGCCGCAGCGCCAGAGGGTCGAGCGGCGCTGTCCCGGCGCCCCGTCCTGTCGAAATGGTGGTCCAAGTGGGCCACCCGCTCCAGTATGCGCCAAACCGATGCGGGCTTTGACGCGGCGCACCCAGAGTCTTGACCTCACTGGTTCACATGTCACAAAACAGCCTATGGCCCGTATCCCCACCGCCCCCCTGATCCTCGGCCTCGCCGGGCTTATCCCTTTTGTCTGGGGCGCGGTCACGATGCTGAATGGCACCCTGACAAGCTGGGGTGCTGACGCCTTGGGGCCACGGTTCATTGGGCCCTACATTCAGCTTTTCTACGGCTCTGTGATCCTCAGCTTCATGTCCGGCGTGCTTTGGGGCTTCGCCACCAAAACGACAGGCGGGCGGGCCGCTACAGGCTACGCGCTATCCGTCATTCCCGCCCTCTGGGCCTTTTTCATGACCGGCGGCGGGCCGACCACGGCCGGTTTGAACCTCATCTTCGGGTTTCTGGGGCTGCTGATGCTTGATTTCGCCTTCTGGCAATGGGGGCTGGCACCGCGCTGGTGGATGTCGCTGCGCCTCCTTCTGACGGCCATCGTCGTGCTGTGTCTAAGCGTTGGAGTATTCCTGTGAGTGATGATGAGACCCTGAAAGTCTATGCGAACCGGGCACAAGACTATGCCAAGCGCTTTACCGGCGCCAGCAAGCAGAATGCCCACCTGATGGCATTCATCGCAGCCCTGCCCGCAGGCGGTCATGCGCTCGATCTGGGCTGTGGGCCGGGCCATGCGGCGGCCAGGATGGCGAATGCCGGGCTGCGTGTAACCGCACTGGACCCGGTGCCCGAGATGGTCGAACTGGCCGCGACCCATATGGGCGTCGAGGCACAGATCGCTAGTTTCGATGACATCGCGGGGACCGACATCTACGACGGCATCTGGGCCAATTTTTGCCTGCTGCACGCGCCACGCGAGGCCATGCCCCGCCACCTGACCGCCCTGGCACGGGCGCTCAAACCCGGCGGGCGGTTCCACATCGGCATGAAGACCGGAACAGGATCCAAACGGGATCCCATCGGGCGGCTTTACACCTACTACACGGATGCGGAGTTGAGCGGGCTTCTGGAAGACGCGGGGCTGACCGTCACGGAACGCACCACAGGTCGGGAGAAGGGCCTTGACGGGGTTCCGGCAGACTGGATATGCCTCGCCGCTCATGGCTGAGCTTTTTGCATATACCGACGGTGCCTGTTCCGGCAATCCGGGTCCTGGCGGCTGGGGGGCGCTGCTGCGCGCGATGGACGGCGATACCGTCGTAAAGGAACGCGAGTTGAAGGGGGGCGAGCCGGATACCACGAACAACCGCATGGAACTGCTGGCCGCGATCAACGCGCTGGAGAGCCTGTCGCGGCGCAGCAAGATCACCATCGTGACCGACAGCAACTACGTCAAAAACGGGATCACCGGCTGGATCCACGGCTGGAAAAAGAATGGCTGGAAGAATGCCGCCAAAAAGCCCGTAGCCAATGCCGAGCTCTGGCAACGGCTGGACGCGGCGAATGCCCGCCACGACGTGACGTGGGAGTGGGTGAAGGGGCATGCAGGCCACCCCGAGAATGAACGGGCGGATGAATTGGCACAGGCGGGCATGGCCCCCTTCAAACCAAAATGACCCTGATCAGCTTTCTGGACTACGCTTCCGTCTTCATCTTTGCGCTTACCGGCGCGCTGGTGGCCTCGCGCCAGCAACTCGACATCGTGGGCTTTGCCTTTGTCGCCTGCCTCACTGCGGTGGGCGGCGGCACGGTGCGCGATGTGCTGCTGGACCGCAACCCGATCTTCTGGATCGCCCAGCCCGCCTATATCGGCGTGGCCTGTGCGGCGGCCCTGCTGGTGTTTCTGACCGCGCACCTCTTTGAAAGCCGCCTGAAGACGCTGATCTGGCTCGACAGTTTTGCCTTGGCCGTCGCGGTGCCTGCGGGCACGGGGGTGGCGCTGGCGCTGGGGCAGCCGCTTCTGGTGGTGGTGCTGATGGGTACGATCACGGGCTGCATGGGCGGGCTCCTGCGGGATGTGGTGCTCGACGATGTCCCGCTGGTGCTGAAACAGGGCGAACTCTACGTGACAGCAGCCTTTGCCGGCGCCACCGTCGCCGCTTTCACCCAGCCCTATTTCCCTGACGCGCTGGTGCCTTTGGTGTCCTGCGCAGCCGTCACCTGGGCACTGCGCGCAGGGTCGCTCGCATTTGGCTGGCGCCTCCCCGTCTACAAAAGTCGTCCCCCCCGGTCCTGAGGGGAAAGAACCCAGGTTGGACGATTTGTTTCCTCGGCCTGGGACCCTTCGCCGGTCGCAAGGCGATGCCTCCGCAAGGCAGCGCACCGGAACCCTTCGAAACACGTGTGCCTTCGCGGATTAATCTCACCCTCAACGTGTCCGAGCCGATCAGTCCGGTCGACAGCGCAAGGCCCATTTGGGTCACTGCATGCAAAGAGCACTCACAAAGCGCCGAGCAATGTCAGGAAACTCAGGAGCACGCATGCGGCAAACACCCGTAGGACTGTGCGTTGACTTGGCGGTTGCAAAACCAAGTACAGACACACCACGAGTGACTTTCGGACTCATCACTTAGGCAGACGTCCGGATGCCTCCCGACATACTGTACTTTGGGCTCACTACGGTCACCGGTCTATTCCTGTTCAATCGAACTGACCCAGCTCCGCAGGAAGGTGTCGCGCCTGAGCCGGTCGAGGAAAACAAGCAGTCCAGGCCCCAGACGGATTGGCCGGATCACATTTTCATCCTCCCCGGCCCCGCTGACCACTGGGGGAAGGCCCGTTGCCGTCGCCAGATCCGGGCGTAGCCGCATTGCAGCAAGAAAATCGATCATCAGCCCGGCCGCCTGCGGCGCCTCCGCCGTCTGCGGGATCAGCGCCGTACGCAGCATCACCGAGACGAAATCATCCATCTCGACAATTACAATGCCGGGCGTATCCTGAAGCCGGGCTTGCGCATAAGAGCCAAGAACGTTGTAGGCCAATGCTAACTCGCCCTGAGCCACCGCATTGATCATTTCCCCGGAACAACAGTAGAGCCGCGTATTGAGCCGCCCCATCACTTCCGTCAGCCGCCAGAAGCTTTCGGTATTGCGCGAATCCTGCGTCGCAAACAGATACCCCAGCCCCGAGACGCGCACGTCATAGGTGCCAACGCGCCCGTCGAAGACCTGCGGATGGTCGCGCAGTAGGGCAATCAGCCCCTCGCGGTTCTTCGGGATGTCGAGCGCCTCGAAGGCTTGTGCGTTCAGTACCAGCACTGCCGGTTCCTGAGTGAAAGCAAAGACGCGATCACGCCATTTCGCCCAGGGTGGCAAGGCGGCTGTGGCATCCGAGCTGTAACGCTGTGCCAGCCCATCGTTGGCCAGTTTGGTCTGCAAATCCATCGCCGAGGATATCGCCAGATCATAGGTAGCACTTTCGTCGTAGAGCGCTGTCATCACCTGCGCGGAGCTGGCAACGTCATAGGTGATCGGAATCGGATGGAGAGCCTGAAAAGCCGCGATGATCGGCTCGAACACATCGGCATCTGCGGTCGAAAGGATGCGCAATTCGGTGCCACCCGGCGCCGGATATCTACGGCTTTCCTCTATCTCGAAGGCCTGAACCACGCCCGTGACAAGGCTCAGGAGCAGGGCAAGACAAGCGTGACGCATGCGCCGGGTCCTTTCTCATTGGGCGCGATCTCCAGCGCACCGCCGTGGGCCTCGGCCACGTCGCGTACGATAGTGAGGCCGAGGCCGGAACCCACCACATCTTCCACATTGGAGCCACGCGAGAAACGCTCGGGCATTTGCGCTACATCTTCAGCCACGAATCCCCGACCTTGATCACAAATCTCCAGACGGCAGGAGAGACCCGGGATGAGCCGCACCGCGATCTCGGTGTCGGCAGGCGAGTACTTGATTGCGTTGTCGAGGATGTTGCGCACTGCGTTTTGCAGCAAAATCGCGTCACCTTGTACGCGCAGAGCGCTGTCCGGCAGATCGCGTGTTATCGTGATATCCTTCAGATCTGCAGTGGGCGAGAGCCGGTCCACCGCGTCGCGCAGCAACTCGGCCGGGTCAATCGCTTCGGTCTCCAACTGGTCCGAGCGCAGGGTGACCATCGCGTGATCAAGAAGCTGTCCCGCGGACCGCGAGCTTTCGTCCACGGCTCGGATCATCTGGCGCAGGGCGGTGCGGTTTTCGGGTTTCTCCATCTGCAGATGTACCATCTCTGCCTGCGTACGCACGGTGGCCAGCGGCGTGCGCACGCGGTGCGCGGCCTCGACGATCAGATCCTCAGAGCGCGTCAACGCGGACCGCAGCCGCGCGATGAACCCGTTGAGCCCCCTCACCAGCGGGGCTAATTCGGTGGGCGTTTCCGCCGTCACTGGCCGCAGATCGCGCGGACCCCGCCGCCGCACCGCCTCTGCCAGTCGGTTAAGCGGGGCAAGGGCGTTTTGTGCGGCGAAACTGCTGAGCGCCGTGGCTGCCAGGAAGAACACGACACCAATGGCCGTCGCCGTTGTGGTGATGCGCGAGGAGATCGCCGCCAGCCCCAGCCGGGTCTGCGCCACCACAACCTCAACCCGGTGGATGCGGTCTGCCGCATTCAACGCCCGCCGCACCACAACCGCACGCACTGTGTCGTCACGGTAGAGATAAGTACCAAAGCGCGGATCACGCCCGGCCCCGCGCACCTCCGGTACCGGTAAGTCGTCGTAGCCTGTTAGTGTCTGCCCGTCGAGGATCACGTGATAAAACACCCGATCCTCGCTCACTGTTCCCAACATGGACAGTGCCGAATAGGGGATTTCGACGCGCACCACGCCTGCATCGGTATAAACTGCATCCGCGATGGAGGTGGCGGAGGCGGCAAGGATGTTATCCTGCGTCGCCTCCGTCGCGCGCTCGGCCACCACTCGCAGCGCAAAAAAGAACGCCACCGACAAAAGCGCTGCGACCAGCGCCAGTTGCACGACCAGACGGCGGCGAATGGAACTGGGCGTGCGAGTCATTCCCGTCGTACCATCCGGTACCCCAGACCGCGTACGGTTTCGATGGTCGCCTGGGTCTCGCTGAGCTTGCGCCGCAGACGCCCTACATAGACTTCAATCGCGTTTTCGGAGACATCATCGGCGAAGGAAAACAACCGGTCCATCAGGTGCGACTTGGAGAAAATCTGTCCGGGTGCCGCAAAAAATACCTCCAACAGACGCATCTCGCGATTGCGCAGCTGCTCGGAGCGTTCCCCCGTCGTAATCGTGCCCGCATTCGAATCGAATATGAGCCCCGCGAATTCCTTTTTATTGTCTGCGGCGCCGCCGAGGCGTCGCATGACGGCGCGCGCGCGGGCCTCCAGCTCGGCGAAATCGAAGGGTTTGGTAATGTAGTCATCTGCCCCCAAGTCAAGCAGCCCCACCCGGTCCGACACCTCAGAGCGCGCCGTCAAAACAATGACAGGCGTGGGGTTATCCTGCGCCCGGTGACGGCGCAGAAACTCGCGCCCGTCACCGTCCGGCAGCATAATATCAAGCAAAATCAAATCGTAAGCCACCGTGCGCGTGGCCAGTTCCGCATCCGCCAGATTGCCCGCATGATCCACCACATGGCCGTCCACCGCAAAGCGTCCCGTCAGCGCGCGGGCCAGATCGACGTTGTCTTCAACTAGCAAAAATCTCATCTCGGGGCAGCGTTCTTCCTGCGTGACAGGTTGGTGTCAGGTTCCTACAGTCTTTTGACCACATGAAACGGGTGGAAACCCGTCAAGTCAAATGGGAGGAACCAATGACACAACGCTTTTTCAAGGCGCTCATGACGAGTGCCGTCTTGTCCGCAGGGCTGGCCGGCGGCGCATATGCCGCAGAATGCATCGCGCCCGCGAACCCCGGCGGCGGCTGGGATTTCACCTGCCGCCAGATCGGCAAGATCATGTATGACATCGGTGCGGTCGACCAGCCCGTGCAGGTCACCAACATGCCCGGTGCGGGTGGCGGTCTGGCCTACAACCACGTGGTCAGTGAACGTGCGGATGACAGCGATGTCGTCATCGCCGCGTCTTCGGCCACCACCACACGTCTGGCCCAAAACGCCTATGCGGGCATGACCGCTGATCAGGTGCGCTTCGTGGGTGCCATCGGCGCTGATCCGGGCGTGATCGCCGTGGCTGCGGACAGTGAGTATCAGACCCTTGGTGATCTGGTCGAGGCAATCAAGGCCGATCCGGGCTCTGTCGCCTTTGCTGGTGGTTCCGCCGTGGGCGGGTTCGACCACCTCAAGCCGCTGATGATCCTGAAAGAAGCGGGCTTCACCGACATCACATCGGTGAAATACATCGGCGTGGATGGCGGCGCGGATGCAATCACCCAGACCGTGGGCGGGTTCACCCAGGCGATGACCGGTGACATGTCCGAGATCGTGTCGTTCCTCGCCAATGGCGACATCCGCGTGATCGCGGTGCTGACCGAAGAGCGGGTACCGGGCTTTGACGACATCCCGACCGCCAAGGAGCAGGGCTTTGACGTAGTCGCGGTGAACTGGCGTGGCCTCTACGTGCCCAAGGACATCTCGGACGCCAAGTTCGATGAATGGGCCGGGAAGCTGCAGCAGGTCGCAGACAGCGACGAATGGGCCCAGGCGATGGCCGACAATGGTCTGGCACCCTTCACCAAGGTGGGCGGCGATTTCCAGGCATATGTTGACGGGCTTGTGGCCGAGATCAACGCCATGTCCAAAGAGCTTGGGGTCCTTCAGTAATGGCCTCGGACCGGATTTTTGGTCTGGTCTGTCTGATCACGGCGGTCGCGTATATCGCGGCCGCCACCCAGATCCAGACGAACCTCTTCTCGGGTGAGTTTCTGCCCAAGCTCTTTCCGCTTCTGATCGGTGGTGTGGCAGCCCTCTGTTCGCTGACGATCATGTTCAAGCCTGATCCGGACCCTGATTGGCCGATAGGCCGCACATGGGCGGCGATGGGTGTGGCCGTTCTGGTGCTCTGCATCTATGCAGTGATGATCACGCCACTGGGCTTCATCCTGCCCACGGCCATTGCCGCGGGCATCCTGAGCTACCAGATTTCGCCGAACGTGAAGCCTGCGATTGCAGCGGGCATCGGGTTGTCACTGGGGCTGTTCGTTCTGTTCAAATTCGCTTTGGGCTTGGGTAATATCGTCGCCTACAAGGTGCCGACGGCCGCCAAGCTCTGGGACGCGATCTCAATTCTCATTCCATTCGTGGGGCACTGACATGGATATCCTTGCCAACCTGGCGCTCGGGTTTTCCGTGGCGCTGTCGCCGTTCACCCTGTTTCTGGCGGTCTGCGGCTGTTTTCTGGGCACCATCATCGGCGCGCTTCCCGGTTTGGGCCCCTCCAATGGCGTGGCGATCCTGATCCCGATCACCTTCACGCTGGGTTTGGACGCGACCTCCGCGCTGGTGCTGATGACCTCAGTTTACTACGGCGCCATGTATGGCGGGCGGATCTCCTCGATCCTGTTGAACATCCCCGGGGACGAGCCCGCACTTATGACCACACTCGACGGCTACCCCATGGCCAAACAGGGCCGCGCGGGCGATGCGTTGGTGCTCTCGGGTGTTGCGTCTTTCGTGGGCGCGCTGCTGGCCACGGTGGGGCTGATGTTGCTCGCCCCCACGCTGGCACGCGTGGCCTTCTTCTTCGGCCCTGCCGAGTATTTCGCGCTTTATCTGCTGGCTTTCTGCACCCTTGGTGGCATGGCCTCGAACAACCAGGCCAAGGCGGCGCTGGCCGCCTGTATGGGCCTTGGTATCGCGATGATCGGGGTGGACTCATCTTCCGGTCTGCCGCGCCTGACCGGCGGCAACCTGCACCTCTTTGACGGGATCGATTTCCTTGTCGCCATTGTGGGGCTCTTCGCCATCGCAGAAGTATTCTTCTTCATAGAAAGCCACGGCAAGGGCTCCTCCATCGGTGTGAAGCTCGACAAGGTACGCATCCCTTGGAAAGACATCATGGCGACCAAGTGGACCATGCTGCGCGCCTCTGGTGTGGGCTTCATCGCTGGTATTCTGCCGGGCGCGGGCGCGTCGCTGGGCTCCTTCCTCGCGTACATGACAGAAAAGTCGATCGCGGGTGAAAAAGGCGGCTTTGGCACGGGTGTACCCAAAGGCGTAGCGGCCCCCGAGGCAGGCAATAACTCCGCAGCGGGCGGTGCATTGGTACCCATGCTGACATTGGGCGTGCCAGGGTCGGGAACAACGGCGGTACTGCTTGCGCTGCTGATGACCTTGAATATCACGCCCGGGCCCACGCTCTTTACGGAAAAGGCCGATGTGGTCTGGGGCTTGATCGCGTCTCTGCTGATCGCCAATGTGGTGCTGTTGCTGATGAATGTGCCCATGGTCAAGATCTTCGTGAAGATCCTCTCGGTGCCCGCCTGGGTGCTGTTGCCGGGCGTCACGATGATCTCCTTCGTGGGCATCTACTCGCTGTCGGGCAGTTATTTCGATCTGCTGCTGATGGTCGGCTTCGGTGTGCTGGGTTATATTTTGCGCAAGCTCGACGTGCCCACGGTGCCCGTGATCCTCGGCATCCTTCTCGGTGGCAAGATGGAAGACGCCTTGCGCCGCGCCATGACCCTGTCTGACGGAGACCCCATCTACCTCTTCTCCAGCCCCATCGCGATCGGGCTGTGGGTGGCGGCGATTGCAGGATTTGTGGCCCCCATGTTCCTGCGCGGCGTGCTGAAAAAACCACCGGCGGTGACAGACTGATGGACGGCGCAGCCGTCCTGCCCGGCTTTGCCGGGTGGCTGCTATGACCAGGGTTCTGATCCCTTCTGGCGCGCTCGGTCTCAACTATGACCCTGAGGCACTGGCCCGTGGCCTTGCCGCCAAGCCGGACATCATCGCCATCGACGGTGGGTCAACCGACAGCGGGCCTTCCTACCTGGGACGCGGCGTATCGAAATACGCTCGCGCCTCAACCAAACTGGAGTGGGCCGGGCTGATGGCTGCCCGTGCCAAGGCGGGCGTACCTCTGGTCATCGGGACCGCAGGCACCTGCGGTACCGACAGCGCAGTGGATTGGATGCTCGATATCACTCGCGAGATTGCGTCAGAGAATGGCACAACTCTGAAAGTAGCGGTTCTGCGCTCCTCCCAAGACCCGGACCGCATCGCGCAGAGCTTCGAAACCGGAGAGGTCACGCCGCTGCCGGGCGCCCCGGAGGTCAGCACGGCAGACATCCGCGCCTGCGCCAACATTGTGGCCCTTGCCGGCATCGAGCAGATCGCCGCCGCTATCGAAACCGGTGCGGATATCATCATCGCCGGGCGCACCACCGACACCGCGATCATCGCCGCCTTACCGCTGATGCAGGGGTGTCACGCGGGCGGAGCCTGGCACGGCGCCAAGATCGGCGAATGCGGGGCGCTCTGCGCCACCAACCCACAGTCCGGCGTCATCCTGATCGACTTCGACACCACCGGCTTCACCGTCACGCCCCTTGCGGACGGCGCGCATGCCAGCCCACACACCGTCTCGGCGCACATGCTCTACGAGAATTCCGACCCATTCATCCTGCATGAACCGGGCGGGCATCTGGACGTAACTGCGGCCAGCTACACCGCCCTCAATGACACTTCCGTGCGGGTCGAAGGTTCCAAGTGGGTGCCCTCGGACCGCTACACCGTCAAGCTCGAAGGCGCCCGGCCCGCGGGCGCACGCACTGTTGTCATGGCGCTTCTTCGAGACCCGCGATACGTCGCAAATGCCGCTGCCTGGGCAGATGACATCGTAACGAAATGCACCGCAAAAGTGCTGGACCGAATGAACATCCGCGCCGAAGACTTCAGACTTGAGATACGGCTGATGGGCCAGTCCGCCAGTTTCGGCGCATTAGAGACCCGTACCGGCGATCCTGTCGAGATCGGCGCCATCGGCATCATCACCGCGCCTTCCGAGGCTCAGGCTGCCGAGATCGGCAAGCTGCTGAACCCCTACCTGCTTCATCACCCGCTGACGCAGGAGGAGGAACAGCCCACATTTGCCTTCCTCTTTTCCCCGCCTGAAATGCACCAGGGCATAGTCCACGAATTCGCACTGCATCACGTGTTGCACCTTGAGAATCCGATGGACGCATTCCGACTGGAGGTCGTCGACATTGGCTGAGCTAGGCACTCTCGTCACCAAGGTCCGCAGCAAGAACGCTGGCCCCTTCTGGCTGACCGTCGACATCTTCTGTGGCAACGCGGAGGTCTATTCCCGGGTTGTCCGCGACCTCAAGACAACGCAAATTGCCAGCGTCTTTCATGCCGATAGTCAAACCATAAAGCGCTTCGATATACCCGACCTGAACGTGGTTAAGTTTTCTTTACCCCGCCCCACAGTGCAGGGTGCGATCGGTGACCGCGACATGCACGGTGCGTCCTGGGCAGCTTTGGTAGGTGAGCTTGATATTTAAGGCTTTTTTACCTGTATGAGCATGGATTGGATAACAGTCTGTTCGCAATCACGCGACAATAAAGCCCACTGATCTTCGTAGTTTCGAGCAAAAATTGCCATATTCCGACCGCATTGCGTTTGTAGTTTCTAGTGAACAGCGCAATACGCGAGGCACAAATGCACCTTTCCATCGTCGTTCCATGCATGAACGAGCAGGACGTCATCCCAGCACTGGTTGAACGTCTGGCTGCCGCCATTGAGCCGTGGGAAAAAGATGCCGAGATCATATTGGTTGACGATGGGTCCAGCGACGGAACGTGGGAAGCCATCCAGGATGCCTGTCTGCATTGCGCAAACCTCGTCGGCGTCAGGCTTTCGGCAAACCGCGGCCATCAGATCGCGCTGACCGCTGGGTTGGAAGCAGCGAAGGGCGAGCGGATCATGATGCTGGACGCCGACCTGCAGGATCCCCCGGAATTGCTTTCGGACATGATGCTGATGATGGATCGAGGGTATGACGTGGTCTACGGACGCCGGATCGAACGTCAGGGAGAGACCATCTTCAAACGCGCAACCGCCTATCTTTTCTACCGCGTCCTGAACACCATGTCCGATGTGCCGATCCCGCGCGACACCGGCGACTTCCGTCTGGTGAGCCGCAAGACGCTGGACGCGGTGCTGGCAATGCCTGAACGGTCGCGCTTTATCCGCGGTATGTTCGCCTGGGCCGGGTTCCGGCAGATCGGCATTGAATACACCCGCGCGCCGCGTACCATCGGCGAGACAAAATACCCATTCCGCGCGATGATGCGCTTTGCCATCGACGCGATGACGTCCTTCTCGACCAAACCACTTAAGCTTGCCACGCGCCTCTCATTCGCCAGCCTTGGCATTACCGCGCTGATGGCAATCTATGTCGCCTATTCGCTGATCCTCTACCAGACCGCCCCCGGCTGGGCTTCGGTGGTGCTGGCGATCAGCTTCTTCTCGGGTGTGCAGCTGCTGACGCTTGGTATTATGGGCGAATACATTGGGCGGCTCTACGTGGAAGCCAAGAACCGCCCGCTGTACTTTGTCAGCGAAGAGCTGCGCGATGCCACTCCAGTCACCATGCGAAAGTCTGCGTAATGCACGTCCTTCGTTTTGCCCTGATCGGCGGACTCGTCGCCCTTGTTTACTTCCTGCTGTACCTCGGGTTCCTGCAGCTGGGGATGGCGCGCGGATTTGCCAACGGTCTGGCCTTCCTGCTGGCAATTTGCCTGCAATATGTTGGGCAGGCTGGATTCACATTTGGCAAACGGCTGGATGATCCGCAACAGGTGCTACGCTTCGTGGTGATGGTTGGCCTCGGCTTTGTTGCCTCCGGCCTGATCACCGGTGTGATTGGCCCCGCCCTTGGGATCGCCGATTGGGTGGCAGCTGCGACTGTCACGGTCGTTCTGCCCATCCAAAACTACATTCTCATGACCATCTGGGTCTTTGCAAAACAACAGCACACCAAAGGAAACCTGTCATGACCCATGTCTACAACGACACGTTTTTCGACTACATCAATCAAAGTGCACGCGCCTCTGCACAGAGTTTCACCAAGCTTCTGTACCCGCTGTTGCGCCCCGACAGCGTTATTGATCTTGGCTGTGGCCGGGGCGTTTGGCTCAACGAATGGCAACGCGCGGGCGCGACGGATGTACTGGGTGCAGACGGCGACTACGTCGATCCTGACAATCTCGACATTGCAAAGGACGCCTTTTTGCCAACCGATCTGACTGCGCCGTTGAAGACCGACCGCCGGTTTGATCTGGCCCAGAGCCTCGAAGTGGGTGAACACCTGCCCGGGTCTGCTTCCGAGACGCTGGTGGACAGTCTGACCGCCGCATCGGATCGCGTGCTGTTTTCCGCTGCCGTCGTTGGGCAGGGTGGTGAATTTCACATAAACGAACAGCCATTGTCGTACTGGCAGGCGCTTTTTGCCGCCCGCGGCTACCGCGCCTATGACTGCGTGCGACCCCATCTTCAGGACGATCGCGACGTGGCACCATGGTATCGCTACAACGCCATTCTCTACGTGAACGACGCCGGACGCGCAGGCTTGCCGCAGGAAATCCTGCGCCACGAACTGCCAGAAGGACAGCGCGTTGAAAACGGGGGCGACATGATGTGGCGGTTGCGCTGTGCAGTCGTGTCGCATTTGCCGCGCAACACCGTGACCCGGATCGCAAAGCTGCGCGCGGCAGTACTCGCAGCCCGTGCACGGTTCAGCGGCCGCTCCGAACGCGCCTCAGCCTGATTACGATGGGGGATACGGATATGGCACAGACCGGTGCGCCAGAGCGGTTCAGCATCGGGCCCGTCTTATGGGTCTCGCTGGCGTTTATCTTTGTGATCTCTCTGCCCAATCTGATTGATCCGATGATCCGTCACGATGACTTCCCGGCTTTGCTGGGATACGGTGACGCCTTCTACCACAAGACACTGCATGAGGGGCGCTGGATCAACTACATCTGGCATCTGCGCGAGATCATCACGCCCTCGTGGTTGAACTTCGCCGTCTACCAGATCTGCTGGGCCGTCTTCGCAGCCAGCATCGCGGTATTGGCTGCGCCCGAACAGCGCATCACCCTGCTGAGCGTATTGCTGGCGGCACTGGTGCTGCTGACCCCGCCGGCCACCCTGATTTCGCTATGGTTCAACACGCTGCAATTGGGCATCGCCATCATCGCGATCTATGCCGTGATTGTCTGCAAATGCTCGGAACGGACATCGCGCATGCTGCTGCCGGTCTTCACCGTGCCTGCGCTGATGGCCTATACCACCTACCCGCTCCTGCTTCTGGCCCTGTGCCTGATGCGCACACGCAACCGTTCAGTCCGGGATCTGTTCTGGTTGATGGTGCTGTTCGGCGCCAGTTTCGTCGGAGCGATCCTGATCACCTATGCCCTCAACTGGTACTTCCACGGTATCTTCGGCATCCCCTTGGCCGAGTGGCGACAAGCCGTTCCTGCGGGCAGCTTCTCTGAGATGTGGGGGAACCTGGGCGCAGCGCAAGAGACGTTCATCCTCTTCTTCGGCAAATCAAGCTTTGCATCCAACAGCGTGTTCTTTGCGCATGTCATCACCCTTGTTCTGGCAACCGTCGTGCTCGCACAGCGCGCGCCGCTCGAGGTCCTGTATCTCTATGCCGGGCTGCTCACCGGTGTTGCGCTCATCACCCTACAGGCCGTCAAGCTGGGGATCGTCGTGCCAGCACGTGCACTGATCTTTTTCTGGGTCTTCTACGCAGTGATCGTAGTACGCGGCATCCAGGTGTTGAACGACCGGGGAGCTTCGGCGGCCCGACTGGGTGTCGCTGCGATTGTGGTGGTCCTGTTCAGCTACGGCGCGCAGGCGCACAAGCGCTACACCCTCTATCATGAGTGGCAGGGGCAAACCCGGCAGAGCGCCGAGGACCTCGCCGCCTTGCCCGCCCCCTATTACATCCTCGGGAGGGCCGTGCACAGCGAGGCAGGGATGAGCGCCTCGATCCAGTCGAACTTTGCCCTGTTTTTCCGGATCAGGCAGCTAACCGGTCAGGAGCCGCTGCTCTGCGACAGCGAGGGTGTGGATTGCTCAAACCTCGACAGGGCGGCTGCTCTGGCACAAGCCACGTCCGACTGGCACGTAGGTCAAATCGACGGCAAAACCGTCCTCGTGATCCGTGAGGTCGAAAACCCGGGCAAGGTCGGTCTGAACGGTGCGACCACAGGTGCATGGACGCCGAACGGTTGATCCCTTTACATTTATGCTGCTCTCAGGGAACCAATAGCGTAAACCGCCGTTGAAAACACAGGGAGGCGCGCCGTGCTTGCCTGTCTTGCCGCAAACAGAGTATGCCCCGGATGCAACTGATCTTTGTCTTCCTTTTCTGGTTGCTCGCTGTTGCGGTGGTGTTCACTACCCTTGCACCGCTGACGAACGGCGCGCAGTGGTGGGTGCGGGGCTGGGATTTTCCGCGACTGCATATCGCCTGTGCGGCAGTTGTCGCTGCGGTTATCGGCCTGTTGCTTTTCAATACGTGGACACAGATTGCGGCAATCGTCCTTGTCAGCTGCGCAATCTACCAAGCGGTGCGCATCTTTCCCTACAGTCCGCTTGCCAAAACGGAGATCGCTCTGAAACCCGGCATACCGGAGGAAGATCGCGTTTCGCTGCTGTCCATCAACGTGCTGATGGAGAACACCGAGCACGAGAAGCTTCGCCAGTTGATCGATCGTGAAGACCCGGACGTGCTTTTCCTGATGGAGACGGACGCCGTCTGGGCCAGTGCACTCGAAGAACAGCTCGCCCGTTACGAAACGGTTGTTCTGCATCCCCTGGTGAACCACTACGGTTTGATTTTCGCCACTCGCCTGCCCGCGCGCCGGGCTGAAACCATCTTTCTGAGCGACGATGAAACCCCCACGATACTGGCCGAGCTCGAAACACCGACCGGTGGCTTTTTCTTTGTTGGGCTGCACCCCAGGCCCCCGGTTCCGGGCAACGACACCGAGGCGCGGGATGCGCAGATCAAGCGCGCAGCACTGCTTGCGGATCGCACCTACTTGCCCGTGGTGGCCATGGGAGATTTCAATGATGTCGCCTGGTCCTGGACGGCAGAACGGTTCAAGGAATATGGCAATTTCAGAGATCCGAGGGTTGGTCGCGGGATGCTCTCTAGCTTTGACGCGAACTCATGGCTGATGCGGTTTCCCATCGATCAGCTCTATCTGACAGAAGGCTTGGATCTTGCCGCCTTCGACCGGCTGGAACACATAGGATCGGATCACTTCCCCATGAAAGCAGTCATCGCGGTTACGGCTGACAAATAGCCTGACCCGGTTCCCGCCGGGAACGCAGCTTGGCCCAAAGCATTGGTGCCGCGTTGATCGTGGTGCATGAGAACAGGCCAATGGGCAAAGATGGCTTCGGCAAAAGACTGCACACTGCCTGCGGCATCCATTTCACCGCATTAACGTCCAATACCGGTTGCCATTTGCAAACGAACCAAACTAGGTCTGTCAGGCAGGTAGACCAATACTGGGAAAGACGGCGTCGTGGACTTGTTTCTGAAAGTTGTCGAAATTACCGCGCCGGTTTTCCTTCTCGCCGCAATTGGCTTTGTCTGGGTGAAACTCGGGTTTGAGTACCGGGTTCAATTCGTAACACGGCTATCAATGACGCTGGCAGTCCCAGCACTCATTTTTGTTGCCCTCATGGAAACGGAAATTCCAACGGATGCACTGTCACGCATCAGTCTCGCGGCGATAGCAGGGTACGTGATCGCCACAATAGCCGCTTGGGCAATCGTGCGGCTGGCCAACCTGGAAATACGGACCTATCTGGCGCCGATCGTCATGGGAAACACCGGCAATATTGGACTACCTCTCGCCTTCTTTGCTTACGGAGATGAAGGTTTGGGATATGCTGTCGTCGTTTTTGCAGTGTCCGCAATCTACGCCTTTACCTTCGGCGTCTGGATTGTCTCGAAGGCGAGCTCACCCCTTGCCATGTTCAAGGAACCCATGGTCGCCGCAACCTTACTGGGCGCATTGTTTCTGTGGCAGGGCTGGCAAACGCCGGTTTTTGTCACCAACACCATTTCGCTTGTGGGTCAGATGGCGATCCCGCTGATGCTTGTCACCTTGGGCGTAGCGGTAGCCCGGTTGACGCCCAACAACCTTGGCCGTTCGTTCCTGATTGCCCTTACAAAAACCAGCCTCTGCGTCATCATCGCTTGGACCATCGGTGTCTGGTTCGAACTGCCCGACGTTGCCTTTGGCATCCTGGTTCTCCAGCTTGCGGCCCCTGCCGCCGTCACCAGCTATCTGATCGCCGAGAAATATGGCGCTGACGCGCAAGCGGTTGCAGGTCTTGTTGTCGTATCAACATTGCTGTCGATCCTGACGCTGCCCGTGTTACTGAGCATCGTTTTGTGAGTTGCCTGAGTTGAAATCGAGCTGCATCATCCGGCTTGACCGCCTGAACCACAGACCCCAGTTTGATGTAGATAAGTGAGCGAAAGCGCGACGGTGCGAAATCTGGCGAAACCAATTGTTCTATTTGTTCTGATGGTCCTTTTTGCCGTCTCCTGCTTGGTCTTTTGGGAGACCCTGAAAGATTCTGGATTTATGGAGCGCGCCTTTCACGAGGACAGCGCGGGCGATGCCAATACCGTCGTTTTGACAATTGCTTTCGTGACAGCGGTTGTTTCGCTGATTGCCGCCTTGATTGGCCTGATTACAGCCATCCTGAATTTCGAGCGGAAATAGGTGTGCACCTGCTGCCCACCCGAAATACACCCGTGCGTCATGACTGTATACCCGATTGGATGGCGATCCCTGAAGGACTCGAACCCTCAACCTGCTGATTAGAAGTCAGCTGCTCTATCCAGTTGAGCTAAGGGACCGCTGTTGCCGTACATGCCGCAGCACGCCGCATCGTGCAAGTCTTAGAGCGCGCGCATCATGAAAACACTCAGCGGATCATCAACGTAGTCGCCGAATGGCGGGCATTCTGAAAAACCCGCTTTCTCGTAGAGCTGTCGAGCAGCCAGGTGCTCATCTCCGGATCCGGTCTCAAGGTTGAGCTGTTTCAACCCAAGTGCATGGGCCTCTTGCATCAGAGTCGCCACCATCGCCCGCCCCGCGCCGCGACCCCGTGCTTCTTGCGCGGTATGCATGGATTTCAATTCGCCCCAGTCACCAAAACTGCGGAGAGCACCAATGGCAAGGATCTGACCGTGATCCCTCAAGGCGAAAAGCGAGATATCATCAGCGGCGAGGTCTTCAGACGGCAAGACGTGACAACTCTCGGCAGGAGACTGGGAGCGCATCAACTCAAAGTGTCGGTCCAGTAGTGTGGCGACATCGTCCTCCGACACCTGCGCGCGGGCGATATCAAATCCCATCAGTGCGTCCAGGCGCCCCGCCGTCCGGTTGCGAAATTCTCACCATAACCACCGGGACGAATGTTCGGACGCCGCTTCTTGGGTTCCTGTACATCCGCGTCGATACCATTTTCCTGCGCATATTCGACTGCGGCTGCCTTGGTCTTAAACCGCAGGCGCACCTGGCTTTGCATGTCATCCGAAGAGGTCCACCCCATCAGCGGGTCAACTTCGCGCGCCGAGGCCGGGGCGAATTCCAGCACCCATCCATGGGTCTTGGCGGTCCCGGATTGCATCGCCGTTTTGGCGGGCTGGTAGATGCGTGCGCGCATGGGCTGGCTCCTCATAGGTCTTGCCTTGTATATCGGAGATTTAACCCGCTGGAGCAAGATACCATTTCCAGCCCTGCCGTCAGATTGAGCAACATTTGCAAACAATCATCTCAAAAATCGATGCGATTAAGATTTCGCTAACCTTGATTTCCCAACATCCGACTCACGTGGATGACATGGGATTGATGTGTGCCGATATGAGACATGGGTTTTCCGAAGCTGCGTTGCGGGGGTTGGACGAATTGGAGCGGCGCATTCCCAGCGGCGTCGAGACAAGACCGTTGAACCCCGGCGAATTTGCCGGCCATGGCGGCGGGCCGTCGCCGCACTACATGGGTCACCGCGCGCGGCTGCGTACCCGTTTTCTGACAGGGGGTCATGCCCCGATGCCGGAATACGAGCTTCTGGAACTCTTGTTGTTTAACGCAATCGAACGCATTGACGTGAAACCTCTGGCCAAAAGACTGCTGGAGACCTTCGGTGATCTGAACGGCGTGGTTGCCGCCTCAGAGCACCGTCTTCTGCAGGTCCGCGGCACCACCAAAAAAGTCTATCTGCAACTGCGGCTGGTCGAGGCTTTTGCCCACCGGATGGCGCAGGCAAAGGTGCTGAAACGCTGCGCCCTGTCATGCTGGGAAGAACTGATCACCTATTGCCGCACAACCATGGCGCATCGGGATACTGAGCAATTCCGCATTCTCTTTCTGGACAACAAAAACGTTGTCATCGCGGATGAAGAACAGGCGCGGGGCACGGTCAATCACGTTCCGGTCTACCCCCGCGAGGTGGTGAAGCGCGCGCTGGAACTCAACGCCTCAGCCCTTATCCTCGTGCACAATCATCCCTCGGGCGATCCGTCTCCCAGCCAGGCGGACATCGCCATGACGGAACAGATCGTCATGGCCTGTCAGGCAATCGATCTGCGGGTGCATGACCATGTGATCATCGGCAAGACGGAAGAGACGTCTTTCCGCACGCTGGGGCTGCTCTGAGAGCAGAACCATACTCCGCCGCAAACGCCTGAACGTTGACAGAATGGCGTCGGCCCGGTGAGGATGGGTCACCCGAAACAGGAAAGGCGTGATCCATGCGGCTGCCCTTGCGTATCTTGTCGACCCTTGCAGCAACGCTGCTGCCAGCGACGCTGCCCGCCTCGCAAAGCTGCACCGAGGATGCGATGATCGTCTTCGACGGGTCCGGGTCCATGTCGGAGATGGGGTTCAACCTGCTGGATGAGCCGCGCATCTTCGAGGCGCGCCGGGCAATCCATGACAGCATCCCGCAGATTGCGGCCGTGCGGCGCCTTGGCCTTGTGATCTACGGTCCCGGCCAGACAGCGACCTGCGGCAATATCGATCTGCGTTTCGGCCCGCGTGCTGAGGCCGCACGCCCGATCATCGATGCCGTCGACGGTCTGCAGCCTGCAGGCGAAACCCCTCTGACGGATGCGGTGGCGCAGGCTGCCGAAGTGCTCGACTACCGCGCCCGTCCGGGCGTCATCGTCTTGTTGACCGATGGCAAGGAAACCTGCAACGGCCAGCCCTGTGTACTCGCGGCCACCCTGGCCGCAGATGCCCATGACCTCACGGTGCATGTGATCGGATTTAAGGTGCGCGACGATCATTTCGGCTGGGACAACCCGCAGGATGACGATTACGAACGCAGGATCGCGGTCGCCCGCTGCCTCGCTGACCGCACGGGTGGTACCTACGCCTCCGCCGAGACACTCGATGAACTGACGGAGGCGCTGACCCGGACGCTGGGCTGTCAGCTGATCGGGTTGCTGACCATCGACCGGAACCGCCTGCCCACCTGACAATTTCTGTCATCAGGCGAGGCTGGCCCCTTGAACCCCTGACGTTTCATGACACTTTGGAGGTAATTCCAAGGAGCACCGATGCCCTACGCCCAGACCGATTCGTCCGACGTCCCCGTGATCATGGCCAATCCGGCCCCAGACGTGCGCAGCCGCCCCAAACTTGAGGGCGGTAGAGAGTTCGTCATGGCTACGGAATTTGAACCTGCGGGCGACCAACCCACCGCAATCGAAGAGCTCAGCACCGGGGTCCGCGATGGCGAGCGCGATCAGGTGCTGCTGGGCGCCACCGGCACCGGCAAGACTTTCACCATGGCCAAAGTAATCGAGGAAACCCAGCGCCCGGCGATCATTCTGGCGCCCAACAAGACCCTCGCCGCCCAGCTCTATGGCGAGTTCAAAGGATTCTTTCCAGACAACGCGGTGGAGTATTTTGTCAGCTATTACGACTACTACCAGCCCGAGGCCTATGTGGCGCGCTCGGATACCTACATCGAGAAGGAATCCCAAATCAACGAACAGATCGACCGGATGCGCCACTCCGCCACCCGGGCGCTTCTGGAGCGCGACGATGTGATCATCGTGGCCTCCGTCTCCTGCATCTACGGCATCGGCTCGGTCGAAACCTATGGTGCGATGACGCAGGATTTGAAAGTGGGGTCGAGTTACGACCAAAGGCAGGTCATGGCCAATCTAGTGGCCCAGCAGTACCGTCGCAATGATCAGGCCTTCCAGCGCGGATCGTTCCGGGTGCGGGGCGACAGTCTTGAGATCTTCCCGGCCCACCTGGAAGACCGCGCGTGGAAGTTGTCTTTTTTCGGCGAAGAACTGGAAGCTATCACCGAGTTTGACCCGCTGACCGGTGAAAAAACCGACAATTTCGACCAGATCCGCGTATATGCTAACAGCCACTATGTCACGCCCAAGCCGACGATGCAGCAGGCCATCATCGGCATCAAGAAAGAGCTGAAGATCAGGCTGGATCAGCTTGTTTCTGAAGGTAAATTGCTCGAAGCCCAGCGACTGGAGCAGCGCACGAACTTTGATCTGGAGATGTTGGAGGCCACCGGCGTCTGCAACGGCATCGAGAACTACTCGCGTTATCTCACGGGCCGCGCGCCGGGCGAGCCGCCCCCCACGCTTTTTGAGTTCATCCCCGATCACGCCATCGTTTTCGCGGACGAGAGCCACGTCTCCGTTCCGCAGATCGGTGGCATGTACAAGGGCGACTACCGCCGCAAGTTCACGCTCGCCGAACACGGCTTTCGCCTGCCGTCCTGCATGGACAACCGGCCCCTCAAGTTCGAGGAATGGGACGCGATGCGCCCGCAATCCGTCTTCGTCTCCGCCACGCCCGCGAGTTGGGAGATCGAACAGACGGGTGGCGTTTTCATCGAACAGGTGATCCGCCCCACAGGCCTCTTGGACCCGCAGGTGGAGATCCGCCCCGTTGAGATGCAGGTGGACGATCTGCTCGACGAGGTGCGCAAGGTTGCCGCCGACGGCTACCGCACGCTCTGCACCACGCTGACCAAACGCATGGCCGAGGACCTCACTGAATACATGCACGAACAAGGCATCCGCGTGCGCTACATGCACTCCGATATCGACACCATCGAACGCATCGAGATTCTGCGCGACCTGCGGCTCGGCGCGTTCGACGTGCTGATCGGGATCAACCTGTTGCGCGAAGGTCTGGACATCCCCGAATGCGGGCTGGTGGCGATCCTCGACGCGGATAAGGAGGGCTTCCTGCGCTCCGAGACCTCGCTTATCCAGACCATCGGTCGTGCCGCGCGCAACGCCGATGGGCGGGTGATCATGTATGCTGATCGCATCACAGGTTCGATGGAGCGGGCGCTGGCCGAGACCGACCGCCGCCGCGCCAAGCAGATCGCCTATAACGAGGAACACGGGATCACACCCGCGACGGTGAAGAAGAACGTCGAGGACGTCCTTGCCGGGCTCTACAAGGGCGATACGGACCAGAACCGCGTGACCGCGAAGATCGACAAACAGATGGCCGGTGGCAATATGCAGGCTGTTCTGGACGGGCTGCGCGCCGACATGCGCAAGGCGGCGGAGAACCTCGAATTCGAAGAGGCCGCCCGCCTGCGCGACGAGGTCAAACGCCTCGAAGCGGTGGATCTGGCCATCGCCGACGACCCCATGGCCCGCCAATACGCAGTCGAGAAAGCCGTTGAAGAAAGCGCTAAGGCGTCAGGCCGCAGTACGCTGGGCCGTGGCGGTATGCGCGGCGGCACACGGCGGAAGAAGCGAGGGCGGTGAGCGATGGAAAACCTAAATTTAAACCAATTGCTCAGATACATGGCTACCGGGTCAATACCATTTGTGATTTCGGTTGCCTCATTTAGAGAAATTCAGCAATTCGTGCTTTCAGATAAAACTGCGGGGCTCGCGTGGGCAGCTGTAGTTTTCGGGTTTCTGATAGTTGGTACTCTTTCTTACAGTCTGTACCGCGCAACAGTCTATTGGCTGTTATTTTTCTGTGTCGCTTCAGTCGCAGGGAGAAAAGGAACGCAACAAGAAATGGATATCATCCGATGGAGCAATCTAAACAAAGATAGAAACGTGTCTAAATACCTCACTGAGTGGGGTTCCCAAGTGCATTTCATGTACCTTTTCGTTTTGCTCGGAGTTCTATCGCTTTTTGTCTGCCAACAGGTGGGCTTCTCGCCCTTGTTTGACCTTCGCTGGATGTGGGCACTGTTTCTGGTGACGTCGGTCAGCGCGTTAGTAAGTCACTATAATCTGCACAAGCGCGAACAAGCAGCATTTGAACACGACGCGAAACTACCATAATGACCAAAGACTTGTTCGGAGTCGGCAAGGTCCTACCACGCTTCCACCTTTCCAAGAGCAAGTGATCCTCAGCGCCAGACCGTAGGGGGTGTGAAGCGCCCTCCCTGGGGGGAGGGTCAGGCGCTGCCGTGCACAGCACGGCTGGTCTCCGCAGTGCGCGTTCCTACCAGATTTCAACCGAAGATGCAGGCGACCAGATTTTGTGCTATGCTTGCAATATTTCAAACCAAACCCTTTTCAAATCGCGAGTATTTATGACCCAATTTGCCTTCGGCTACGCCTTCGCCCTTTTCACCGCGCTCATCGTCATCATCGGTGATTTCGCCATCAAAACCGCCGCCGACGCGGGCCACACGATCACCTCGACCTATGTCGCCATCGGCGTGGCGCTCTACGGCGTCTCCGCGCTCTTCTGGTTCTTCGCCATGCAGCACGTCACGCTGGCGCAGGCGGGAGTGGCCTATTCCATGCTCACGCTCATCGCGCTGGCCATTATCGGTGCCGTGTGGTTCGGCGAAAGCCTGCAGGGCCGGGAATACGCAGGGCTCGGCTGCGCGCTGCTGTCGATGGTGCTGATGAGCCGGCTGGCCTGAGCCGCCAGCCGCGCGCCCTAGAAGTCGAAGATGTCCTCCAGGAACCCGCCGCGCTTCTTCTTGCGGTACCCGCCGCGATCATCCCGGTCGTCATAGCCCCGCGATTGCGGCGGCGGTGGGGGCGGCGCTGAGGCGCTGCGGTCGATGATCTTGTCAAGCTCGCCCCGGTCCAGCCAGACCCCGCGGCACTGTGGGCAATAGTCGATCTCGACCCCACTGCGGTCGGTGATCACCAGCGTTGTTCCATCCACGGGGCATTTCATAGGGCGGTCTCCTGAGTTACGTTGCGTTCCCCTGCATATAGGGGCGCGGGCGACAATTTTCATCCGGTGCGCCGCAGAAACCGGCGGGGTTGGTCAACGGGGCGGAACGGCCTAGTTTTGCGCTATGAAGACCGTTCTGCCCGCCCTGATCTGCGCCGCCACCGCCGCACCCGCCTGGGAGTTCACCCCCGGCCTGCCCTGTCGCCTGACCCACGAGACGGCGGAGGTGCAGTTGGAACTGACCTATGATCCGACGCAACCGCTTTACACGATCACGCTGAGGCAAGCGGCGCCGTGGCCCGGCGAGACCGTCTTTTCGCTGCAGTTCACCGGATCGGCCCCGCTCACGATTTCCACGGATCGCCATCAGATCAGCCCCGACGGCACGGCGCTGACCGTCACGGACCGCGGGTTTGGCAATGTCCTGAACGGCTTGCAGTTCAACAGCGTCGCAACCGGGCGGCTGGGCGACAAGGCTGTGTCAATCCCGCTGGCCGGTGCGGCCGAGCCGGTGGAGCGGTTCCGCCGTTGCGAGGTGGCTGCCGGGGCCTGATCCGGCAGATCCGGGGCTGTTGCGGATCGGCACCTGTAAACCGGCTCAAACCGCCGCGTAACCAATTGTTAACTTCCGTTAACCATGATCTTCGACGGGAGAATGGTATGATGCGGTTCATTGCGCTGGCCATAAGTGTTGTTCTGGCAAGCGCGCAGGCCGCGCCCGCAGGGCCGTGGCTGCGCGAAAAGGGCAAGGGGTTTGCCGCGATCTCCGGCAATATCACGCAGGAAAAGGACACCTCCGGCTCGGCTTATTTCGAATATGGTCTGCGCGAGACTATCACGCTGGGCGCAGATCTCTTCTATGGCATCGACCGGACGCTGCAACAGTCCGGCTCTGGCATCGTCTTCCTGCGGTTTCCGATCAGCGAACCGGACGCTACGCATAAATGGGCCTGGCATGTGGGGATCGGCGCGCGGTCGCAGAACACCGTCATCACCCCGGCGGTCGAGGCCGGGCTCTCCTGGGGGCGTGGCATCAAGATCGGCGAGCGCTACGGCTGGGCGGTGATAGACAGCAGCCTGAACATCCCCGGCTCGGACCTCGAAACCCGCATCAAGCTCGATGGCACAATCGGGCTTGGCTTCACCGATCACGTCAAGGGCATGGCGCAGGTCTTCATGACCCATCAGGGCGGCGAGATCTTTGCCAAATTCGCCCCATCGGTGCTGTTGGTGCCGGGCAAGAGCCGCTACACCATTCAGATCGGTCTGGAAATTCCCATCCAGGGGGATGGGGACACGGAATTCAAACTGGGGCTCTGGCGGGATTTCTGACCTGCGTCGCAGTGGCTCCGTTCAGGAAAACAGGTTGCCCGGTGGCTCGATTGGCGTCGTTCCATCCCCAACGACAAGGGTACAGTTCTGAAAATGATTGCCGATGACACAAGCTGTGCCGCCCTGCGTCAGGATCAGACCGGGCGTGTCCCCTGCGATCCCTTGTAGGTGGAGACCGGTGACCAATACCCCGTTGCCAATGATATGCGCAAAGGGGTGTGGCCCGCGCACATGGCAGTTCAACAGCCGTACTCCATCAGCATTCAAGTTGATCGCAACCGGGTCATTGTCCTCGATCCTGTTGCTGATGATGTCACACCGATCAAGCACCAGATTGGCGCAGCCTGCACCGGTGGACGTGAGCGCCCGGTTCCTCACCCCTTGTATCATACAGTTCTGCAACTGCATGCCTGCGCCCTGCGGCGCAAGCATCACACCGCTTGCCACCCCATTGCCCTGCAAATGCACGTTGGACAGGGTGAAATTGTTCAACTCCGCGATCTCGCTGAAATCGAGAAGATATGCGTACCGGGTGAAGGTCAGTGTCCGCTGGGCTGAACCATTCGCAAGAGGTCTACTCAACGTCACAGTCCCAACCGCTGCATCTGTCGCGTGGACGTAAGTCTCGCGGCGCACATCCGGGCCTGAAACAGCTGCGCCAACGGCAACCTTTTCCACATTCGCGACAGCTGTCAGCACGGTGGGATGTTCGGCAGTCCACTGCCCCTTCGTTGTGATGGTATCGGCTTCCCAGCCCGGTCCATCGATGGCCGTCAGTTGCCCGTTGTGTACCGTCTTGCGGTAGCGGTTATCGCTGCTTAATTGCGCCATTTTCAGCATGAGAGGCCCGTGCAGTTCGATTTCGCATCCGCCAAGATCGAAGCTGTGGTGACTCTCGGCCTGCATCAAAGCTTGAAACCCCTTTCGTAAACCCATGGCATCATCACCAAAAGCCGCGCTGTAACTCGGTAAATCGAAGTTACGCCGCAGATGCAGGGTCGCGTTACCCGGCATGAGCACGCGTCCCTGAAAGCAAACCGGGGCGTCAAGCGCCACGTCCTGCCCCAGATAGAACTGACCACGCGGCACCAATATCGTACGGCCGAAAGCCGCCGCATCCGCGGCCGCGAACGCTGTAGCATCATCACTCTCCCCATCGCCCAGGGCACCGAAATCGCGCACATCCACCATAGCGACCAAATCGCGCAGAAAGGCCGACGTCACATCCTCGATTTCAAGACTTTCGATCCGCACCACCGATCCTTTGGATCCCGTCACATCCAGTCCGAAATGCCCGTAAAGCGCGGCACCACCCCAGATCATATCGACGCCGATGCGCAGACCGGCACCCACGATCGCAGACACCTCCACAACCGCGCCAAGCGCGGGCAAGCGTAGTGACGGGCCAGTGGTCTGCGCACCCGGTGCCGGCTGACCTTCCGGCCCGCCCGCAAACCCGGCGATCCGGACTGATGGCAACGGGCCGCTGACCGCCTTGACACGTGCGGAGATGCGCAAATAGCAGCCCGGCAAAAGTGGCGTTTCGCCTGTGTAGCGCAGGCGTTGCGTCCCTGCCGTCTTGGTGATCTCAAGGCAGGTGCCGAAATCGCCATCCCCGGTGACGAGCCGCCCGGACCCTTCGATGCCCTCGGATCCCGGCGTGCCGTCACCGCTTGAGTAAGCGCTCAGCGCCCGCACAAAGGGCGGTGGCATCAGTTGCGCACCATCGGTGATCGCCTTGTTCATCGCGTATCCTTTTTCGCAGGGGCTGACAGATGATCAGGCCTAGCGGCAAAGGATTAAGGTCGGCTCACACCACCGTGACGGTCAGGTCACGCACTGAAATCGGAACTGTCGAGAATCTGAACGCCGTTGATGCGCCAGCCGTCTCCGGTTTCCAGCATCCGGTAGTCAAGGATATGCACGCGCCCGCTCTGGTCAGTGATCATCACGCGTTGCCAAAAGGTGCTACCCTGTTCACGCAGTTCCAGATAGCGCACCTCGCCGGGGCGCCAGACCATCGGATAGCCCTGCGTGACCATGCGCTGGAAATTCTCTGGCGTCTGGAAAAGGCGTTGCAGGTTCGGGCTGGCGAATTCAAAGGCCGCGCCGAAGTCATCGACCTGAAAGGCCTGCAGCTGGCTGTCGATGGTCGCCTGAATATCCGCCTCCTGCGCGGGCAGCGCCGTAGCGAGACCCAACCAAATTAAAAGCCCAAAAACCGCGCTGCGCATGACAATACCCCCTTTTGCTCTCGGCAAAGGGTAACGCGGATGGTCCGCCCGGCAAGGGGTCAGGCGTCGGACACCAATTCGCCCGCCAGCGCCTGATCGATCAGAGCGATGGTTTCCTCGATGCCGTAAAGCGCAATGAACCCGCCAAAGCGCGGCCCCTGGCTGGCCCCGAGCAGTACCTCGTAAAGCGCTGTGAACCAGGCCCGCAGCGGCTCGAACCGCTCACGCCCGCAGGCGTAGACGATGGATTGCAGCGCCTCGTCTTCGACCGGTCCATCGTAGGCCTTGAGCTGATCGCGCAGATCGGACAACGCCTCCCGCTCCAGCTCGTTGGGCAGACGGTAGGTCTTCTTCGGCTTCACGAAATCGTTGTAATACCGCACGGCAAAGCCCGCCGCCGCATCCATGTCCGGATTGTTTTCCGCTGATGTATCAGGGGCATAGCGTTGGATGAAACCCCAGAGCTGGGATTTGTCTTCCGCCGCCGAAACGCTCGCAAGATTGAGCAGCATGGAGAAGGGCACCAACATGTTCGACGTCGGCACATCGCCGGAATGAATGTGCCAGACAGGATTGTTCAATCGTTGAACTATATCCTGCGTCTCGTAAGCGCGCAGCTGCTGGTGGTATTCATCCACCGCCTTCGGGATCACATCGAAATGCATCCGCTTCGCCGTTTTCGGCTTTTGGTACATGAAGTACGACAGGCTCTCCGTACTCGCATAGGTCAGCCATTCGTCGATGCTGACGCCATTGCCGGAGGATTTGGAAATTTTCTGGCCGTTCTCGTCGAGAAAGAGCTCAAACACAAAATGTTCCGGCGGCCGATGACCGAGGATGCGACAGATTTTGTCGTAGATCGGCGTATTGGTGGAATGGTCCTTGCCGTACATTTCGAAATCGACGCCCAGCGCCGCCCAGCGCGCCCCGAAATCCGGTTTCCACTGCAGCTTCACATTGCCGCCGGTGACCGGCAGCGTCATCTCTGTCCCATTCTCATCGTCAAAGGTGATCGTACCATCCTTGGCGTTCACCTCCTTCATCGGCACATACATGACCCGTCCGGTTTCGGGATGGATCGGCAGAAAGATCGAATAGGTCTGCTGCCGCTCTTCGCGCAGCGATTTCAACATGACCGCCATGATCTCATCGTATTTCTCTGCGGCGCGCAGCAGCACGTCGTCGAACTTACCGGTTTTGTAAAATTCGGTGGCCGAAATGAACTCATACTCGAACCCGAAGGTGTCGAGGAACCGCCGCAGCATCGCGTTGTTATGCGCGCCAAAGCTGTCATGTGTTCCAAACGGGTCCGGCACGGAGGTCAGCGGGCGCTGCAGATGCTCGTGCAGGCTCTCGGAATTCGGCACATTGCCCGGCACCTTGCGCATTCCGTCAAGATCGTCGGAAAAGCAGACCAACCGCGTCGGGATGTCCGAGATTTGCTGAAACGCCCGCATCACCATCGTCGTGCGCGCCACCTCGCCAAAGGTACCGATATGCGGCAGCCCACTGGGACCATAACCGGTCTGGAACAACACATATCCTTTCTCGGGCGGCGCTTTCTCATAGCGTTTGAGCACCCGGCGCGCCTCTTCAAAAGGCCATGCTTTGCTGGTCATTGCGGCGTCGCGGATCTGGGACATATCTCACCTGGCAGGCTGATTACCGGCACCCCATGCGCCGGGTTTCGCCCGTCCCTATTGCGTTGCAGCATTGGCGTCAATAATCTGCCCTGAAAGACCTCAGTGAAAGAACCCTGCCTGTGCAAGATGATGCCCCCCACGCGTTCAGCGCCCAAGACAGTCTTGTGGCGTTGATGATCGCCGTTTCCGCCTCGGATGAGGACATCCGCACCGCGGAGCTGGTCAAGATTCAATCCGCTGTGCAGATGTTGCCGATTTTTGCAGGTTACGACGAGGATCGGCTGACCGTCATCAGCCAGACCGTTTTTGACCTCTTTGAACAGGAAGACGGGCTTGACGCCCTCTTTGGTCTGATCCGCGAAGGTCTGCCCGAGCGGCTGTTCGAGACAGGCTACGCGCTGGCCTGCGATGTGGCCGCCGCCGACGGCACGCTGGACGAGGCCGAATTGCGCCTGTTGGAAGAAATCCGCTATGAGCTCAATCTCGACCGGCTGCACGCCGCCGCCATCGAACGGGGCGCCCGCGCCCGGCATCTCACCTGATCCGAATCGCGTTTTTTAATGGCTTTCACGGGGAGTGCGCACTCGCATTCCCGGGTAAAATCGCTTGGAATCTGACGTGCATCCGTGTGGGTCCAGTTCCACCGCGGCACCCAAAAAACCCCCTCAAAACAATCGCTATAGTAGAATAATGTTAGCGTTAAAGTAGAATTTTCACAAAAATGTGAGCAAATAGAGTAAGATAGCTCCGTGCCCGGGCCTCGCGTCAATTTTTCACGGAGCATGTATTTAATCAGGAGTTGTTCATGAAACCAATTTTTTATGGCGGCATCATCGCCGCGCTTTCCCTCATCCCGATACAGGCGACCGCCGTGACAATCGACGTGCTCTGGACATCGGGCAGCACTTCTCACAACGACGGGATCACCACGCTTGCCAGCGGCGCTGGCAGCTTCGATCCGAGCAGCAACGGATCGCTCGACTGGAACCTGACCTTCTGGGACGGCACCTCCGATCCGGGTTTTGACGATTACGATGTTTTTGTCATAAGCTCGACCTGCAACTACTCGATCGGTGGCAACTGCGCCGGCAGCGGCTTTTACGGCAACGGGGTAAACGCCGATGGCGTGATCAGCTACGGCTCAGAAATCGCCGCGGCCCGGGGCAACCGGACCTTCCTGTCGGGACAGGACGCCGACTACCATTACCTCTATGACGGCTCTCCCGGCCCCGTGGTCGACGACGGCCCCAAGGGGTTCATTATCAACGCGGTCAATTGGGCGGCTTCCGGCACCGGGTTGGGTATCGTTTCGATGACCGACCGCATCAGCAACGACTTTGGCTGGTGGACCGCAGATGGCAGCTTTCTCAAGGATGAGCTTGGCTCATCGCCGTTCTATCTCAACAAGGAAGACGTGGACATTGGACCCGGGCAAAACGGCTTTCCCATCAACGAAGGCCTGACAGATGCCGGTCTGTCCAACTGGGGCACGTCATCACACGCCTGCTTTGGCGATGTGGATGGCTATACCGCCATCAACCTCGCAGGCAGTGGCAGTGGCGCAGGCTGCGGCGTCACCATTGTGACCAGCAAATCTGCCGGCGGCGACACAGATGGCGGCGACACCCCGGATCTCGACGTTGTGCCACTGCCCGCAAGCATGTGGCTGCTGATCGCAGGCGTCGGCGGTTTGGGTGCGATGCGCCGACGCCGGTAACCTGCGGCCTCGGACGTGCAACAGGGGCGGCGCGATCAGCGTCGCCTTCCCGTGCTGTTTGTCTACTCGAAGCTAGAGTTGTTCTGGTGCCACGCGTGCATCGCGGATCGGCGCCGCGCCGTTGAACACCTTACCCCAGCGCATCAGGAGCTGACTTTGCAGCCGCCTTGCACGCGACGCCCAGGGTCGTGCACCCTCTGGGCGCTCACGGTGGGCGCGGGGAATGGTGGCGCGAATGTCCTCATCGGCGCAGAAAATCGCAAACACCATCTCACGCCCGTCCGGCGCCGTGATGTAGCCCGCAAGACCCGAGACGAAATTCAGCGTGCCGGTCTTGGCGTCCACCTTCACCGGGTGATCCTTGACAGGGCGGCCTCTCTTGTCGCGCAGGGTCACCGGCTTCAGGATCGGGCGCAGCACCGCGTCGTGGTGTACCGCGGACAGCCCGCGCACCATGTCCCGCGGGCTTACCCGGCTCAGGCCACCCAGCCCGGAATGATCCACGAATGCAGGGTTCTCCATACCCAGCGTCTTGATGGCCCAGAGATTCATTTGCCGGGCAGAGGCGGCCAGCGTATGGGCGCGTCCCGCGCGGACACGGGTGGCCGCCTGCCCAACCATTTCCGCCGTCAGGTTGTTTGAATACTTCAGCATGCCCTGCAAGATTTCGCGCAGCGGCGGGCTCTGCACCGTGGCCTGCACCGCGCCGTCCGGCATCTCTTCGATCAGCTCCGCAGAGTTCAGCACGATGCCGTTTGACCGGGCCAGCGTGGAAAAGACATCGCCCGCATAAAGCCCCGGGTGACGCACTGGCAGCCAGCGCGCGCCCTCCTTACCCAATGCCCGCTTGGCCACCGTCCACCGGTCATACGCACCCTCGTTTTCATAGGTGTAGACCGGCACCGTGCGGTCCACGATCTGCATGCGCGCCATACGCACCTCGGGGCGGAATCCCGCGGTGCGGGCGTCCATCGTGATCCTGTATTTCGCCGCCTCCCGCTTCCACTCGAAATGCACGCGGTTGTAGTTGAGAGCGATGCCCGACACGGCCGGACTGTAACCCAGATGATCGGGTTGTTCCGGATCGATGGAGCGCAAAGGGTGCAACGCGTTTTCAAAGACGAGGAACCGGCCCCGCACCTCGCGCAGGCCAGCGTCTTTCAACTGGGAGGCCAGATCGGCCAGCCCGCGGGTGTCCAGCGTCGGATCGCATCCACCCACAAGCACCAGATCACCGTCCAGCACACCGTCCGTCACGGGACCGGCAGCAACAACCGTGGTGGCGAAACGATGCCCCGGACCCAGGACATCAAGCGCATAGAGCGCCGTGATCGACTTCGTCACGCTGGCGGGCGCAAGACCGGTCGCTACGTTGTGCCCTTCCAGAACATCGCCGGTTTCGGCATCCGCCACCGCAAAGACGACGTCACCGGAAACCCGCGCCTCGCGCAACAGGCTTTCAAAGCCGCTGGGCTCAACAGGTTTTGCGCCGCGTATGCGTGGGCGCAGCGAAACGGCGGGAACATCGGCAAATGCGGGACTTGCCGCACTGGCCAGAAGACCGGCCATAAACCCGCGTCGTGAAACCTGATGTACAGAGGCATTTTTCATAAAGGCAACTAAACCCCAGCGCTGTTACGGAAACAACAGCTTCGATACACCCTACGCCTTAAAATTGCGTGATGTTGCTCAGTTCAGCGTTACCAGCCGCCAGCCGCGCGGATTGCGCTGGAGGATTGTGACACCATCGGCACATTGACGAAACACCACGCCGGGGCATCCGTGCGTCCCAGTAGGGCAGAGGCGCGACCTGCGATCCGTGCCTGTGCGAAAAGCCGCGCCGCCGGGCTCATTCGGGCCGAAATCCGGTCGCCCGGGCGGGCCAAAACCCCCACCGGGACCGACTGCATGATGCCCCGCCAGTCCTGCCAGTGGTGCAGCTGCGCCAGATTGTCCGCACCCATCAGCCAAATAAACCGGACACCGGGATAACAGGCGCGCAGGCGGGTCAGCGTTTTGGCGGTATAGCGCGTGCCCAGATGCGCCTCGATATCGGTGATCTCAACGCGCGGGTGCTGCATAACCGCCCGCGCACGGGCCATGCGGGTTTCCAATGGGGCGGGACCTCGGGCTTTGATCGGGTTGCCGGGGCTAACCAGCCACCACACCCGCATCAGGCCAAAACGCTTGAGCGCCTCGCGGGTGATATGCACATGTCCTGCGTGCGCCGGGTCAAAGGACCCACCCAGCAATCCAATCACCTCTCCCGAACGCGCGAGGGGAAAGCCCTGTCTCACTGCTGTCTCGCCTCCCGCTTCTTCATCGCACCCTTGAAAAGCCGCCGTCGCCGGTTGTCAATGCCAGCCAAACGAAGGGTCAGAGCGGTGCCACGGCGTCCTGCAAGGTGACGATGCCGCCTGTGACCACCCGGGCGCACCATCCACCGTGGCCCCGCACGGCAGAGTATCCACCATGCCCCAACGCTTCCTCCATTCGGCTACAAGGTGCACAGATGCCAGTGATTTCCAGCACGGCTTCGCCGATCAGAACCTGACCCCCTTTCAGAGCTGCGAGGTTCAGACCAGAAACCACCAGATTGCGCCGCGAGAGCGCCGCCTCCACGCCACACCCCAGCATTGCGCCGATGACCGGCAGATGCTCCGCCTGGATCATCGTCACCGCGCGTTTTTCGGATGCCCCGTGATCGCCCTCTAACCCACTCGGACCCAGCGACACCTGTTGCACCGGCACCATCTCTGCCCGCCGCGCCGGGCGCAACCCAATCCAGTCCACCCGCCCGGGCTTTGCGTATCTGTCGATCAGCTCTTTCAGGCTCTGCATTGCACGCCTCAGCGGTCGCTGCCTTCGATCCGCAAGTCGGGCAAGCGCCCGAGCGGATAGTTCGGGTGCAGCTGCCAGAACCCATCTTCGCTCAATTCCAGGGGGCGTAGCGTTCCCCCAGGGAAGGCGCGCGTTCGCAGTGCCAGCACGATGTCAGACAGAACCGCGGGGTTGTCACGGAAGTAGGAATGCCCCCGCCCCCTCACGCTCTCGACCCGAATGAAATGTACCAGTTCGGACTTTTTCAACCGCTCGATCTCATCGACCATCAATGCATCAGACGTAGCGGAGCCCAAACGCGGCGCATTGGTCAGGATCGAGGACAGGCGCAAGGCCCCGTCGCTTGGATTGACATAAATGTTAATCTGCTCGAAAGCCTCCGACACCCGCTCGGCCTGGAGCCGCTGCTCCACCACACCGGTATCCAGATCTGCCGCCGCCATGATCAAGGTGCCGGTTTTCATCGCCGTCTTGGGGTGCACGCCCCGCCCGCGATGATAGATTACCAACTCACGCAGGGCCGCCGACATCACATCCGTTCCCCGCGAATGAGCGACGATATCAATGTCCTCAACCTCCGGGATTTCTGCCAGCAAGCGCAGGAACTCCTTGGCATGATAGACACTGAAATCTCCTGCCTCGCGGTCCCGGAAATAGGAGAGCAGTCCGCGATTGCCAGCCGGCCAGGTAAAGGCAATGGGAATGCTGTCGCGCCCTTCGTAGTGCCACAGGTTGGCCAGTGTCGCGATGGCCCGGTCAAAATCATTCCGGACGCCGTGTGTAAAAATGAGAACGCGGCCATTGCCAGTACGTATGATTTCGTCCCTCAGGGCTTCTTTGAAGGCTGCCGCTCCCGAGTCATACTTGGCCAGTGCGTCGGGGTCGAAAATCAATCCACCATCGGTGCGTTGCGTGGGTAAGGGTACATCGACAAACCGCACGAGCTCCGAAGGTTCTTCAACGTTAAGCTGAGAAATCCGCCGACCACCATCGGTGGACGTACGCTGCACAAGATCAGCCCAGTCTTCGGCCCCGAAGCGCACGCGCACGGCACCCAATGCCATGGAGTTGGACCTGTCCGTGTTATAGATCAGCGCGCCGGTGCCATTCTCGGCCACTGCACGGTCTGTTACGTAAAACATGCGTGGATCAACGTTGCGCAACACCAGGGGCACCCGATCGTCGGGATAGTTGTTGCCTTCCAGATAAAGGTTCGGCGGCGGCGCCAGCACCACCTCGCGGACCGCGCACCCCACCAACAGCATCGTCAGCACCGCCAAACCCGTGATAATTCGCACTTTGCGTGCCCCGCTGATGTTCCGATCCCTTTCAGCGCTAACACGGGTTCGGGAAAAATCAAATCACAGCTTGTGAGACAGGCGAATAGTGCCCGACTATCGCAAATGCGCCACGCCCTTGACACCTGACGGCTAGTGTTCAGGGTTCATCCCGGATCGAAACCTGTGGCGCGTTAGATATCACACACTCGGTATCGGTGGACCCGATCAGACATCGAAGCGCTTGCAGATCAAGTCTTTCGGTCTGCGATAGGTGCGAAAGCCCATCGCCTCATAATACGCCAGTGCCTCTGGGTTCGTGGCCGCAATGGATGCATCGATGTAAGATAAACCGGCGTCGCTCGCGGCTGCCCGCGTGTTTGCAAAAAGCGCGCGGCCCACGCCCCGGCGGGCGGCGGCAGGTCTTATATGCGTGCCAATGATACCCCATCCTGGCGCGACACCCCATTTGTTGCCTGCCTGCGCACGCTGTAGCGACTGAAATCCAAGCACGACGCCATCCTCCTCAGCCAGTGTGCAACGGACTTTATGCGGGTCCTCAATGTAATACGCCCGTACAAAGCCTTCATCGTCGGGGCTCACCCTCTTGCCTGACGCTGTCAATTGCCGAAGAAATGCACTCATCTGCTCCACGTCATCGACAGTAGCGTCCCTTAGTATCATCGTCGGCCCCCAAGTTTCTCTCGCGATCATCTACGCAGATTGCGCGCAACCTCAAGGGAAAGCGGTTGGGCACGGCGCCAAAACTGCTATTTGCTCAGCATGCAACCTCTGACGAGCGGGGTTCGCCTAGCACATATCGCCGCGCAAACGCATCGCGCATTGCTCCCCCGCGCGCGCCCCGGTATCAGAGGCAAACCACACGCAACAGGAGCATTTCCATGGCCGCCTACCAATACGTCTATCACATGTCCGGCGTCTCCAAGACCTACCCCGGCGGCAAGAAGTGTTTCGAGAACATCCACCTGAACTTCCTGCCCGGCGTGAAGATCGGCGTCGTCGGCGTGAACGGTGCGGGTAAATCCACGCTGATGAAGATCATGGCGGGCCTCGACACCGACTTTCAGGGCGAGGCCTGGCATGCCGAAGGGGCCACCGTCGGCTACCTGCCCCAGGAACCCAAGCTCGACGAGAGCCTCACCGTGCGCGAAAACGTCATGCTCGCCGTGGCCGACAAAAAGGCGATCCTCGACCGTTACAACGAGCTGGCGATGAACTACTCGGACGAGACCGCAGACGAGATGGCGCAGCTGCAAGACCAGATCGACGCCGAAAACCTCTGGGATCTGGATAGCCAGATCGACGTCTCCATGGAGGCCCTGCGCTGCCCGCCCGATGACGCCAGTATCGCCAACCTCTCGGGCGGTGAAGCGCGTCGCGTCGCACTCTGCAAGCTGCTGCTCGAAGCCCCCGATATGCTGCTGCTCGACGAGCCCACCAACCACCTCGACGCCGAAACCATCGCCTGGCTGCAACAGCACCTCATTGACTACAAGGGCACCATCCTGATCGTCACCCACGACCGCTATTTTCTCGATGACATCACCGGCTGGATCCTTGAGCTCGACCGCGGCAAGGGCATCCCCTACGAGGGCAACTACTCCGCCTGGCTCGAACAGAAGGCCAAGCGCCTCGCCCAGGAGGCCCGCGAGGACAAATCCCGCCAGAAGACCCTCGAACGCGAACTGGACTGGATGCGCCAGGGCGCCAAGGCGCGGCAGGCCAAATCCAAGGCCCGCATCAACGCCTATAACGAAATGGCCGAAACCTCAGAGCGTGAAAAACTCTCCCGCGCCCAGATCGTCATCCCCAACGGCCCGCGTCTGGGCGACAAGGTCATCGAGGTCACAGGGCTGGCCAAACACATGGGCGACAAGCAGCTGGTCGAAGGCCTCGACTTCTCCCTGCCCCCCGGCGGCATCGTCGGCGTGATCGGCCCCAACGGCGCGGGTAAATCCACGCTCTTCAAGATGCTCACCGGGCAGCTGGACCCGGATGCGGGCAGCATCGAATACGGCGACACGGTCGATCTGTCGTATGTCGACCAGTCCCGCGACGACCTCAACGCGAATGACAACGTCTGGGAAGCGATCAGCGGCGGGGCCGAACTGATCCAGCTGGGTGACGCCGAAGTGAACTCCCGGGCGTACTGCTCCTCGTTCAACTTCAAAGGCGGCGATCAGCAGAAGAAGGTGGGCCTGCTCTCAGGCGGCGAACGCAACCGCGTGCACATGGCGCGCCTGCTGAAATCCGGCGGTAACGTGCTCCTGCTCGACGAGCCCACCAACGACCTCGACGTCGAAACCCTGCGCGCTTTGGAAGACGCCCTCGTCGATTTCGCAGGCTGCGCCGTGGTCATCTCCCACGACCGCTTCTTCCTCGACCGCATCTGCACGCATATTTTGGCCTTCGAAGGCGAAGCCCATGTCGAATGGTTCGAAGGCAACTTCGAGGATTATGAAGAGGACAAGAAACGGCGGTTGGGGGCAGATGCGCTGGAGCCGAAACGGCTGAAACATAAGAAATTCGTGCGTTAGGACAAAGCTTCCGGGATTGCGTTCTAGTTCGAAGTCTGCGCGAAAGCGGCTGCCCGGCTACTGTATGCGCATCTTGTTTCAAGCAGGTTGAAATGCGGCGACGAATAGTACGCTGCCTCCGAAACTACAATGATCAATCAGTATTTGCCTTTCATCAGATCTTGAACGGCTTGGCCAATAGAAGCCAAATTGTTCACCTGGCATACTTTGTAGATTAGCTTCCCTGTCGCGGGGTTATGAACCAAAATGTGGCTCGAGTTTTGCTGGCTGTCTTTCTTTACAGTGGCTTTGATAAACAAGCTTTCTGGTTGCCCATCAGTATTGCCCGGGCCGATACGAATGCCTCGAAGGTTTGGATTGTCCTGCCACCGCTCAAAAGTCGCTCGCTTTTTTGGAGTAATCGATACTTTTGACATGATCACTCTCTCTCTAACTTTCCTAGTTTTAGACTTTTGCACTTGATTGAGGTCAGAGCAAGCATTCTACAACGACGGAAAGCTATTCCCATGCTCTAGCCCATTGTTATGGCCGCAAGCTTTCGCAACTCCTGAAACTGACGCGGCATATCTATTGCACGTTCCATCAGTGCACACTATATTTAGTTTTGCTAGCGGAGGTGCTCAAACCACCGTTTGGCGCCCTGCGAACCCTCAGAGAGGACACTCAATGCGGTTGCCTAGAAGCTGGAAGTGCTTAGCGGCGCTATGTCGAAACCTTTGCGGGGATTAGGCTAAGGCGGTCCGGGTCCGTCAGGACCCCGGGTGCCCGTCGAACGGAAGCTCCAAGTGATCATAGGAGCATGCCAAAACCGCCTCGCTAGGGCGGTATACAAATACTGAGTTGTCTTTGGACGCTTATCCGGATGAGCATCGCTAGGAACAATTCCCATGCGGTTTTCATTCAAACTGGAAGGGCGAGTGCGATACGTCGATGTAATCGGCACAATCGCACTCTTGCTGACGATACTAGGACTATTCCTATAAAGTTGGGCGGCTCAGGCCGCCCTTCCTAGTTTTCAACCATAGCCCCCGCCCAGGGGAGCGGTCGGGGGCGGCACAAACGCGGGGCGTTTGTGCGGTGAACAGCTCAGAGGTTGATGCAGGGTGAACCGAAGCGCTAACGTCTGCCCATGCCCATCATCGACATCCTCGTGAATTGCCCCTCCACCCAAACAGCCGACGCCATCAGCGCGGCGCTCATCGAGCAGCGCCTCGTCGCCTGCTCCAACCGCTACCCCGCGATCCAGAGCAGCTACCGCTGGCAAGGCAAACTCGAACACGAGGAAGAACACCCGCTGCTGCTGAAAACCCGGGCCGAACTGGCCCAACAGGCCGAAGATGCCATCCGCGCCCTGCACCCCTATGACGTCCCGCCCATCATTCGTCTGAACATCGACGGCGCGAACCAGGACTATATCGACTGGGTCTACAGCGTCACGCGAGAGGGATAAGACGAGAGGGCCTCTCGCTCATTGCTGCGTATTACACTGCCGGCCGACGCACCCGGCTGTGCCGGGCACCGGATCATAGCAATGCGCCCAGCCACATCCCCACCCCAAAAACCGTATGCGCCGCCAGCCCCAGCCCCCGCGCGCGCCACGGATTGGGTGTTTGTGACGCAGCCCAGCCCAGCCCCATCCCGGGCTGCATCACGAACCAGCCAAAGCCGATCGTCAGCATCGCGAAGATCCACGCAGGCCAGAACGTCGGCGCGGCCAGCCAGTCCGCGCCCATAATCACCGCCAGCGCCACGCCGTACGCGATGCCCACCACATAGTGAAACAGCCAGCCAATCGCCAGCTCTCCCGGCACTGCGTCCGCTGCACCAATACCGTCGTGCACCAGTTGCCCGCGCGGCATGTGCGCCACCCAGCGCCCGACCATCGCCCAATTCGGCGCCGACACCCCGGCGAACCGGTACAAGAGCTGCGCCCAGATATCCATGGCCACCGTCGCCATCACGCCCATCACCACGCCGCTCATCAAAATGCTTTCGGTCATACCAGCGCCCTACCCCTATCTACTCTGCCGCAGGTCTGGCACCTCCGGGGAGCGTTTACCAGACGACATTATCTTGGGGGAACAAAAAAACGGGCCGGTGAAACACCGACCCGTCAGGGAAAGAGGAAGCGCAGGGGGAGAAGCTGCGTTCCTTTGGTTAGAGAGCAGCCCAGTCGGTGAAACGCCAAGTAGAGGGGCATTTCGGACCGGGACGACGGTTGACTGGGCTGCGCCCCGTTGCACGCCAGGAAGAGGTGCGCGGAACCGGGGAGATATCCGGAGAAATGCCCCGGGGGTCGTCATCTAAATCAGGTACTCTGGTCACAATCGTTACTCCACTTCCGAGGAGGTAAATCACCCCGGCTCACACCTCTATCTAGCGGTATTTTCTACTCCAGGTATGTGATCCGGTTCACACTTGTCGTATCTTTTTTGGAATTTCTTAACTTTTTGCGGTCCCGATCAATCGAACGGATCAAAACAGTTGAAATGCAGGCGCCTCGTGGCAAACTACTGTCATGATACGCCGCGCTTTTCTCACCGGCCTTGCTGCCTGTGCTGTTCTGACAGCCTGCACGCCGCAATCCATCCCTTCTTCAGCCCGGACAACCGTCATCCTGGTGCGTCATGCCGACAGGGCAGGTGATATCCTCAGCACGCAAGGACTGGCGCGCGCGGCCAATTTACCCCAGGCGTTGGTGGATTACGAACTGGACGCCATTTATAGTCCGGATATCGCCCGCAATGTGCAAACGGCCGAGCCGCTATCCGAAGCACTGGACTTGCCGGTCACTATTATCGCAAAGGAACGAGCGGGGGCCAAAATGTCGCGCGCGCATCCAAACGGTACCGTGATCTGGATTGGCAATAAGGGTAATCTGCGTGCGATCTGGGCAGAGCTTGGGGGCACGGGTGAGGCACCGCAGGCCTATGGAGAAATAGGTGTTATCACCCTGCAAAGCATGGGCAGACGTCAAGTGAAACGGTTGGAAGTGACGCCGTAAAGCCGGCCTGTGCATGTAGTTTTTACAAACGAGGCCTCAAAGACCCACGCGCTCTCCCCGATTGTCAAAGAGCTTGGTCAAATTCAAACCTCCAGGTGAACGGTGAATTCGCGACCTCGTACGAGGCCCGCAACACCCCGCATCGCGGGTACCCGAAACCAAAATATGCACGTAGGCTTGACACTCTGGAGCACAGTAATCCCTGCATATGTTTCGTTACCGGTTCACAGAAAATGTCCTTTGACGCCTCAAATTCGCCCTCACATTAACATTTGATCAACCTACTGTTTGGTACAAATGCTGAGGAGGATTAGGAAATGGCAATCATTTCTACCCTGATCGGAGGCGTCTGCGGTTTTCTCGCCTTTCTATCCGCTTTGGTGTTTTTCAAGGTGAGCTTCCTGACAGCTTTGGGAGTTTATGTTCTCGTCGGCCTCGGGCTGACGGCAACTCTGATCATTGCAGGCGTAACTTGGCAAGCCTTGGTCAAATCTCCTTCGCCACGCCCGACGATAGTGCCTTACTCCGCGCGCATTTCCGCCGGAAGTCCAATGACCAAACAGCGTGGGTGACCCTGTTTTCGGCGGAATTTCGTTCGAGTAAACCGGAGCTTATCGGAGCCGTGCGTATCCGGTTTCTCTTGCCAGCCCGACTCCTATCTGTCATACGCCGCATCGCAAACGTTATTCTTTTTCGACCTGCTGTCTCCTAATAGGGCGGTCAGTCTTCGATCCAGACCGACCTCGCCAGGCCATCGCACACACGCGGATGGCACTTTTTAAGGAGACCACGGATATGGCCACAGGCACCGTGAAATGGTTCAACACCACAAAAGGCTTCGGCTTCATCGCACCCGACGGCGGCAGCAAAGACGTGTTCGTACACATCTCTGCAGTTGAGCGCGCAGGCCTCACAGGTCTGGCGGACAACCAGAAAGTCACTTTCGACATCGAAGCAGGCCGTGACGGCCGCGAAAGCGCGACAAACATCGCGCTGGCATAACCTTGCCGACCAAAGCAAAAGAAAAACCGGCCTGCTTCAGGCCGGTTTTTTTGTTGATCAAGTTTGCATTTTAATCGGTGAATAATTCAGGATCAGAAAGTGCGTCGGTCCCGCGCCGACCGAAACTAGCCACCGCGGCAAGTTCAGAGCAAGACGATCCAGATCAGCAGACTTGGCACCAGCATTGCGAATAGGATGCAGAACAGCTTTGCGGCATGGCTGATCTTACCAAAGGCTCCGTCTCCCATCGCCCCTTCTCCATAACTGAGGGCGCTCGCCATGACTGCGTAGCCGCTGGCTTCGCGTTTAAGCTTGGCGGACTTGATGGACGCTAGTGCCATTTCATTCACGCGCGCTTGGCGCTCTTTTTCCGTCAACTGGCTTTCGAGACTTTCCATGTTACTCACGTTCCGGCTACTCCCTTGGCTTGGTGCTTCAAATGGAGTTCTGAAACACAAAGTCCAGTGCCAGAAACGCAAAAAGGCCGGCAGAGCGCCGGCCTTCCCGCATAGGCTGTACAAAATCGCTTAGTTGAGCGCTTTGTCAGTGATCATATGCGTCCAGGCACCCTCGGGCGCTTTGGTGATGACCGGATCCGAGCCGCCCGATAGCAGGGAAGCCACGGTACGTTCGTAGTCCGCCGGATCAAGCGCGCCATTGCTACCCGCCGTCAGCTTGGCAATCTCGCCCATCATGCGTTTCTGATGTTCTTCAGTCTGCGCGCCGCTGGCATCGTTATCGAGCACGATTTCAGCCGCCTCGTCGGGATTTTCCTCGGCATATTTCCAGCCCTTCATCGACGCACGCACAAAGCGCACCATCTTGTCCTGAAACGCCGGGTCAGCAAGATTTTCTTCCAACGCATAGAGCCCGTCTTCGAGGGTCGCGACACCCTGCTCTTCGTATTTGAAGACGGTCAGATCCTCCGGGGTCAACCCGGCATCTATGACCTGCCAATACTCGTTATACGTCATTGTGGACACACAGGCGGCCTGCCCTTGCAGGAGCGGATCGACGTTGAAACCCTGCTTGAGAACCGTCACACCGTTGTCGGACCCGTCGGTCGGGATATCGAGCTTGCTCATCCAGCTGAGGAAAGGGAATTCATTGCCAAAGAACCAGACCCCAAGCGTTTTACCGGCAAAGTCATCTGTGCTCGCAACACCGGCATCCTTTCGGCAGGTCAGCATCATGCCCGAAGACTTGAAGGGCTGCGCGATATTGACCATGCCAAGACCCTTTTCACGTGCGGCCAGTGCTGCGGGCATCCACTCCACGGTCACATCAGCACCGCCGCCTGCCAGCACCTGGGTTGGCGCAATGTCCGGCCCGCCCGGTTTGATGGTGACGTCCAGGTCTTCCTCTTCGTAAAAGCCCTTGTCGAGCGCGACGTAATAGCCTGCGAACTGCGCCTGCGTGACCCACTTCAACTGTAGTGTCACGTCATCGGCCGCCTGTGCGGCCATCCCCCACACCCCAAGTGCAGCCCCCGCTGCAAGTGTCGATATCGTTTTCATCATACTCTCCTTGTTTGGTCTTTTATAAGTGTCTTTGGGACGGATGCCAGAAGGTCACCACCCGTTCGATCAGCGCAACGATCCCGTAGAACGCCGATCCCACCACCGCTGCGACAACAATCTCCGCCCAGACCAGATCAAGCGCAAGCTGTCCCACCGATGTGGAAATCCGAAACCCCATTCCACGTATGGGGGAGCCAAAAAATTCGGCAACAATGGCCCCGATAAGCGCCAGTGTACTGGCGATTTTCAAGCCGTTGAAGATGAAAGGCATCGCAGCGGGCAACCGGAGCTTTAACAGCGTCGTCCAATAGCCCGCAGCGTAGGTGCGCATCAGATCGCGCTGCATTGCCGAGCTGTCTGCCAGACCTTGAACCGTGTTGACGAGCATAGGGAAGAACACCATCACCACAACGACGGCGGCCTTGGATTGCCAATCAAAGCCGAACCACATGACCAGAATGGGCGCCATACCGATGACCGGCAGGGCAGCAACAAAGTTTCCCACCGGCAGGAGCCCCCGGCGCAGAAAATCGAACCTGTCCACAAGGATTGCGACCAAAAAGGCCGCCCCACAGCCCAAGACATAGCCGGTCAGCGCGCCCTTGATGACGGTTTGAACGAAATCCTCCCAGAGAATCGCGGTCGACGCGGCAAAGCGCGCTGCAATCATGGAAGGGGCGGGCAATAAAACAGCGCTGATCTCGAACCCGCGCACGACACCTTCCCAGATGGCGATCAACGTAAGGCCAAAAATCAAAGGGACGACCAGGCGGGTAACCCGTGTGCGCGGCAAAGCTGACAGTCGAGCATTCACCCACCACCCCAGGACCCAGGCGCCAAAGGCGAACACAAGCCACATCATGCCATGCCCATCCGTTTCAGAGTCATGCGCTGGAAAAACCCGATCAGCGCCACCAGCGCCGCTGCCAAGGCCGCCGCCATGATGAGGGCCGACCAGATCTGAATTGTCTGGCCGTAGTAACTGCCCGCCAACAAACGTGCACCGAGCCCGGCAACCGCACCGGTCGGCAGTTCGCCAACAATGGCACCAACCAGCGACGCCGCCATGGCAACTTTCAGAGAGGTGAAAAGGAACGGCATCGAACACGGCAAGCGGAGCCGCCAGAACATCTGGGCAGGGCTCGTATTCCATGTGCGCATCTGATCCAACTGCATCGTATCCGGACTGCGCAGACCTTTGACCATCCCCACCACAACCGGGAAAAAGGACAGGTACATCGAGATCATCGCCTTGGGCAGCAGCCCCGATATCCCCACTGCGTTCAGCACGACAATGATCATGGGAGCGATCGCCAGAATCGGGATGGTCTGACTGGCAATGACCCACGGCATCACCGACATATCCATGGTGCGATTATAGACAATCCCAACGGCAAGGGCGATGCCGAGCCCTGTCCCCAGCGCAAACCCAAGCAATGTCGCGCTCAACGTCACCCAGGAGTGATAAATCAGCGATCTTTTGGAGGTAACTTTTTTTTCAACAGTTGTCTTCCAAATCTCTGCTCCCACCTGATGCGGCGCCGGCAACTTCGGCTTCTCCTGTGACCACGTATCGGCAACCAGAGTGTGCGTGGTCAGCACCTCGCCGCTTCGGGTCGCCTTGTCGTGCGCCCACGCAGCATTCAGGAAGATTGCGGCTATGTACCAAAGCAGGAAAATCGCCAGAACTACAGTCAGAACAGGTAGTGCATTTCGGCTCATGACAGAGCCTTCCCTTCATTGTTCTGTAAATATGCATATTCAACTTCGGCAGTCTGGCAAAAATTTCTGCATATTTTAAGAACAATGAAAGAGATAACTGATCTGATCTCCACACGGTACAGGCAGGCATGCCGATGACCGTGAACGATGAAAAGGGAGCCCGCCTCCCTACACAAACAGCGGATCGGACCCGGGCGGGTGGTACAAGAATTACGCGCCCGGGCCGTTTTCAAGATATCACTCATCGCTGTGACCCGCGCGCAGGCCTTCGCGTACTCTATGTGCCACTTCCAAGAATTCCGGCGTATCGCGGATATCCAGAGGCCGATCCAGCGGCAACGGGCTGTCTATAACATCCGTGATGCGTCCGGGACGGGGTGACATCACCACAATCTTTGTGCTGAGGTAAACCGCCTCGGGGATGGAATGGGTAACGAAAGCAATTGTTTTCTGCGTCCGGGCCCAGAGCTTCAATAGCTGTTCGTTCAGATGATCACGGACAATTTCATCCAGCGCGCCGAAGGGCTCGTCCATCAGCAGAATATCAGCGTCAAACGCCAAGGCGCGGGCGATGGACGCGCGTTGCTGCATACCGCCAGAGAGTTGCCAGGGGAATTTGTTCTCGAACCCGGCCAACTCTACCAATTCTAACACGCGCGCCACACGCTCGACCTGCTCAGCCTTCGAATAGCCCATGATCTCGAGCGGCAAGCGGACGTTGCCCCCAATGGTCCGCCATGGATAGAGGCCCGCTGCTTGGAAAACATAGCCGTAGGCCCGTGCCTTGCGCGCGTCTTCAGGGCTGACACCGTTCACCGTGATCTCCCCGCCCGTCGGATGCTCCAGATCGGCCATACAGCGCAGGAATGTCGTCTTGCCGCAGCCGGACGGGCCGATAAAGCTTACGAACTCTCCTTTTGCAACTTCAAGTGATACGTCCTTGAGCGCATGCACCGGACCATCATTGGTCTGAAACGTCAGATCCAGGTGGTGCGCGGAAATCACGCTCTGCCCGGGCACCGTTTCGGGCATCTGCACCGCAGCATTTTGCATAATAAACCTCTAGATCCCCGCCGGAATATTCATTGGATCGCGTTTGATCATTTTGGGGGCAGTCAGGGCCTTCCACTTGCTCAGCGCCTCCGAGGCAGAGGAAAAGGCTGGCCGTGGGATGAACCGCCCGCGACCGGGGTTCGGCTGCGAGTTCTGCCCCCAGGCCCAGATGACCTCGCCCCGGTTCAGCGTATATCGGCTCTGTGCCTTCACCTCGAACCCCTCGAAGACGTTGTAATCCAGCACCGAATGATGATTGCTTGGCGAAATCGTCTTGGTGATTTTCGGATCCCAGACAACGATATCCGCATCCGCCCCTTCGACGATTGCACCTTTGCGTGGGTAGATGTTCAGGATTTTCGCCACATTGGTCGAGGTTGCGGCGACAAATTCATTCGGTGTCAAGCGGCCGGTCTCCACCCCTTCGGTCCAGAGCACGGCCAGACGTTCTTCCAGCCCGTTCGAGCCATTGGGAATAATCCGGAAATCGTCCCGGCCCGCGCGCTTTTGCTCGGTGTTGAAGGCTGCGTGGTCCGTGGCCACGACCTGCAGAGAGCCTGCCTGCAACCCAGCCCACAGACTGTCCTGATGGTCTTTCGAGCGGAACGGCGGGGACATCACCCGCCGCGCCGCATAGTCCCAATCCGTATCGAAGTAGACGCTTTCATCCAGCGTCAGGAACTGGATCAGCGGCTCGCCATAAACCCGCATACCCTTCTGGCGCGCACGTCGGATCGCCTCATGCGCCTGCTCGCAGGACACGTGCACGATGTAGAGCGGCACGCCTGCCGCATCGGCGATTGTAATCGCCCGATTGGCGGCCTCGCCTTCAAACTCGGGTGGACGCGAATAGGCATGTCCTTCGGGCCCAGTAATTCCCTGATCGAAGTATTTCTGCTGCATCTCGGCCACCAGATCGCCGTTCTCGGCATGTACCATCGGCAGCGCGCCCAGTTCAGCACAGCGTTTGAAGGAGGCAAACATCTCGTCATCCTCGATCATCAGCGCGCCCTTGTAGGCCATGAAGTGCTTGAAGGAATTCACCCCCATCTCGACGGCGTCCTTCATTTCATTGAAAACACTCTCGTCCCATCCCGTGATCGCCATATGGTAGCCCACATCTGAACAGATCTGAGGGGCGGATTTTCGGTGCCACTCGTTGATCGCATTCTTGATCGAGCCGTCCTCGCCGGGCAGGCAGAAATCCACCACCATCGTTGTCCCGCCAGCCGCTGCGGCCCAGGTGCCGGATTCGAAGGTTTCTGCCGCAGTTGTTCCCATGAACGGCATTTCGAGATGCGTATGCGGGTCGATCCCGCCGGGGATCACATAGGCTCCTTCTGCATCGATATACTCATCGCCTTTCAGGTCTTCGCCGATCTGGCTGATCGTTTCGCCCTCGATCAGCACATCCGCTTTCCACGTCCGGTCCGCCGTGCAGACCATGCCGCCTTTGATCACCTTGCTCATGTCATCTCTCCCATCTCACTGGCCACGTTTCTTCTGGCCTTAAATATCACGGGTGAGGCCAAAGGCCGAGGGCAACGCCCTTTTTCAAACCGAACCGAAACACCCCAACGCGGACCCGTGCACGCCGATGTCCAGTGGCCCAAAATCACTCTCCACACAAAGCGAGAAATATCCCGCGACCGGCATATACATCACCCGGTAGTCCCCGTCGCCCCGCGTCACGCTCCAACACTCCTGGGTCAGTCCGCCAGAGAAATTCACCCTCACCTTGCGCGGCGCGCACAACGCTCCGCGCATCGCCTCTGCCGTCCTTTGCAATATGACATCGGCGCCTGCCAAAGCGTCATCGATCTCCGCATCCACCAGCGCCGAAACCCGCTCTGCTATTGTCAGATCGGGCGAAATCACCCAACGATCTCCGCGGTTTCCACCACGGCATGCAACAGAACGTCAGTTCCGGCCATGGCCCAGTCCTTGGAGATCTCTTCCGCCTCATTGTGGCTCAACCCGTCCACGCAGGGGCACATCACCATGGCCGTCGGCGCCACCCGGTTGATCCAGCAGGCGTCGTGTCCCGCGCCAGAAATCAGGTTCATGTGGGAATACCCCAACCGTTCTGCGGCAGATCTTACAGCCGTCACACAGCCCTCGTCAAAGGCCACCGGGTCAAACCCGCCCACCTTCTCAAAGGCAATCTCCAGGCCCATCTCGTCGGCGACCTTCTGACCCTCGACGCGCAAACTTGCCTCCATATCCTCGATCACGGCGAGGTCGGGTGAGCGGAAATCAACCGTGAAAACCACCTTGCCGGGGATCACGTTGCGCGAATTGGGGTAGACGTCGATATGCCCCGCGGCCCCCACCGCATGGGGTTTGTGGCTCCAGGCAATCTCGTCGACCTTCTCCAGCACCCGCGCCATGCCCAGCCCTGCGTTCTTGCGCATCGGCATGGGGGTCGAGCCGGTGTGACTGTCCTTGCCGGTGATCGTCACTTCCGTCCACGACAGCCCCTGCCCGTGGGTCACGACACCGATGTCTTTCTCTTCAGCCTCCAGAATCGGCCCCTGTTCGATATGCAGTTCGAAAAACGCGTGCATCTTGCGGGCGCCAACTTCTTCATCGCCGCGCCAACCGATCCGTTTCAATTCGTCACCGAACTGTTTACCCTCGGCATCCACCCGCGCATAAGCCCAATCCTGTGTATGAATGCCTGCAAAAACACCCGACGACAGCATCGCAGGTGCGTAGCGCGTGCCCTCTTCATTGGTGAAATTCGTCACCACAATCGGGTGCTTGGTCTGCACATTCAGATCGTTCAGCGTCCGGATGATCTCGAGGCCCCCAAGCACACCCAGAACGCCGTCATATTTGCCGCCCGTGGGCTGCGTATCGAGGTGGCTGCCCACATAGACCGGCAAGGCATCGGGGTCCGTGCCCTCGCGGCGCGCGAACATGTTGCCCATCTGATCGAGCCCCATTTCACAACCTGCCGCCTCACACCACTTTTGAAAAAGCGCGCGACCCTCACCATCTTCATCCGTCAGCGTCTGACGATTGTTGCCGCCTGCCACGCCTGGGCCGATCTTGGCCATCTCCATCAGGCTGTCCCAAAGCCTGTCTGGATTGATCTTCAGGTTCTGTCCGGGCGCGGGCATGGCTGGGGTCCTTCCTGGCGGTGCTTATTTTTTGACCAAGGGCAATTTTTACCATTTGGTAAAGACACGATTGCGATTAGGGTGAGCCAAGTCAAGGCTTCCTTTTGCGCCTTTCTCATGTGAGCCTGTGAACATCTTTTATGCTGCCCGATTTTGCAGCAGCCCTTTGGAGGGAGACGCCCGTGCCCGACGGCGCCGATAAAAAGCCCAGCCGCATTCAGCAACGCAACCGTGGGCTTATCCTAGATGCCGCGCTTGATGTTTTTTCCAAACACGGCTACCGCGGCGCAACCCTTGATCAAATTGCCGAGGCCGCCGGGCTCAGCAAGCCGAACATTCTTTACTATTTCGATGGTAAGGAAGAGATCCACGTCACCCTTCTGAACCAGTTGATGGAGACGTGGCTGGACCCTTTGGTAACACTTGATCCGGACGGCGACCCCCTGCAGGAAATCCTCGGCTACGTGCAGCGCAAGCTCGACATGGCGCGGGATCTGCCCCGCGAAAGCCGCCTATTTGCAGGTGAGATTTTACAAGGGGCACCACGCATGGCGCCGCATCTGGTCACCGGTTTGCAACCGCTCTTTGATGAAAAATGCGCGGTGATAAGAGTTTGGATGGAAAAAGGTGCCCTGGCGACGGTTGATCCAAGACATCTGATCTTTTCGATCTGGGCGACCACACAGCACTACGCTGATTTCGATGCTCAGGTTCAGGTGCTGCTCCGCGATGATCCCGACCGCCACGGCGGGGCCGCCGAATATCTGGCAACGATGTTCACCAAGCTGTTGAGTCCTTAAGGCTTCAGTAACCTTCTTGCAAAATACACCTGCCCGTTAACACCCGATTAGTGTTCATATTGTTTTAATGGTTTGTGGGTGGCGGCTTCAGACTGTGAACAAGATTGGAGCGAAGTATGAGTGCGATATCCTTTAATGCCCCATATGCGCCACAGCCGGTGGCCCCTGCACAAAATGACACACAGGTTGCAGGCGTTCAGGCGGGCCAGCCGCCCGCGAAATCCGCATCCGGCAACGGCGCCAACATGGCATCAGATCATTCCGGGCAGGGGGCCGGGAATGGGACCGGAACAGGCGGCGCGCACCTCGCCAGTTTGCTGAAACGGGGGCGGGTGGCGATGCTGCCGGTTGAGGCGACGCCGAAATCCGTGATCGACGCGCAAGCCGACCAGCCTGCTGAAAACGAATACCTGGTGCAACAGGCCAAGCTTCGCGCTGAGTCGAAGGCTCTGCAGGAGGCGCGCGATGCAGCGCGTGCCGCAGACAAGGCCGCCGCTGCAGCGCAGGCAGCAGCGGAAGCCGCTAAACCAGAATTCAAACCCCCAAACCCGCTACCGACCGCACCCATTCTCGACCGCGGTGACGGCTAGCTAAGGCACCACTGCTACTCTGCGGCCTTGGATGCCGGATTGTTCGGATGGGTGGTCCAGTTGGCATAGTCCGGCTCCACCACCTTGCCTGTGCGCGAATCGACAAGGCCCGGTGCCATCGCCTCCATCGTGATGCAGTCCTCGACCGGGCATACGTTGACGCAGAGATTGCAGGCCACGCATTCCTCGTCGATCACGGTGAATGTGCGGTCTTCCGACATGGCAATCGCCTGATGTGAGGTGTCTTCGCAGGCGGCAAAGCAGCGCCCGCAAGAGATACACAGATCCTGATCGATCTTCGCCTTGGCCACGTAGTTCAGGTTCAAATGCTGCCAGTCGGTCACATTCGGCACCGCGCGGCCGACGATCTCGTCCACCGAGGTCAGCCCCTTGCTGTCCATATAGTCAGACAGACCGCTGATCATCTCCTGCACGATCTTGAACCCATAGGTCATCGCCGCCGTGCAGACCTGCACATTGCCCGCGCCAAGCGCCATGAACTCCGCCGCATCACGCCAGGTTGTGATCCCGCCAATGCCGGAAATCGGGATCTGCCCCAGGCTCGGGTCCCGCGCGATCTCTGCCACCATATTCAATGCAATCGGCTTGACCGCTGGCCCACAATAGCCGCCATGGGCCCCCTTGCCGTCAATCGTCGGCTCCGGCGCAAAGAGATCAAGATCCACGGAGGTGATCGAGTTGATCGTATTGATCAGCGAGACCGCATCCGCCCCGCCTTTCATCGCCGCCTCGGCGGGCTTGCGGATATCGGTGATATTCGGCGTCAGCTTCACGATCACCGGCATGCGCGTATTGGCCTTCACCCAACGCGTCACCATTTCGATGTATTCGGGCACCTGACCTACGGCCGAGCCCATGCCCCGTTCTGACATCCCATGCGGACAGCCGAAGTTCAGCTCGACCCCATCCGCGCCGGTGTCCTCGACCAAGGGCAGAATGAACTTCCACGGCTCTTCCTCACAGGGCACCATGAGCGAGACGATCATCGCCCGATCTGGATAGTCCCGCTTCACAACCTTGATCTCATCCAGATTGGTCTGCAGCGGCCGGTCGGTGATCAACTCGATGTTGTTTAATCCCAACAGCCGCCGGTCGGCGCCGTAGATCGCGCCATAGCGGGGCCCGTTCACATTCACCACATGCGGATCAAGACCCAGCGTCTTCCAGACCACACCGCCCCATCCCGCCTCAAAGGCGCGGCAGACGTTGTATTCCTTGTCTGTCGGCGGTGCAGAGGCCAGCCAGAACGGGTTCGGGCTCTTGATGCCCACGAAGTCACTTGTCAAATCAGCCATATCGGTTCCTCCATCGGGCGGGCGTTACGCCGCGGCCCCTGTCAGTGCCTCGTGAATATCCATTGCCGCGTCGCGCCCTTCGGCCACGGCCGTTACCGTGAGATCGTCACCCCCTGCGGCGCAATCACCACCGGCCCAGACACCTTGCAACGATGTCCGGCCCGCGTCATCAACCTTGATCTTGCGGCCTTCCAGCGCCGGCAGACCCTCTCCCACCAGCGACTGACCGATTGCGCGGAACACCTGATCCGCCGCCAGCCGCAAGGTCTGACCGGTCGGCGCCATCGCCCCATCGACATAGTCGAATTCAATCTCACGCACAGCACCGTTGCCAATGACCGCGCGCGGCACGGCGTGCGTCACGATCCTGACGCCCTTGCTTGTGGCCAGATCCTGCTCAAAGACGCTCGCATTCATCCGATCACGGCCCCGGCGATAGACCAGCGTGACATTCAAGGCACCCAACAGCCTGGCCTGAACGGCGGCATCAATGGCCGTCATGCCCCCGCCGATCACCACCACATCGCGGCCCACAGGCACCCGCGCCAGATCTTTAGCCTGCCGCAGGTCGGCGATGAAATCCACCGCGTCCAGCACGCCCTCCTTGTCCGACCCCTCGGCCTCCAACGCATTCACGCCGCCCAGACCCATGCCGAGAAAGACGGCGTCATGCCCCGCGCGCAAGCTCTCGAGCGTCTCTTCGCGGCCCAGTGCCTTGCCGAATTCGATGCGGATCCCGCCGATCTGCAAGAGCCAGTCCACCTCGGCCTGTGCAAAGCCCTCAACTGTTTTATAGGTCGCAATCCCGTATTCGTTGAGCCCGCCCGCCTTGGGCCGGGCGTCATAGACCACGACGTCATGGCCCAGCATCGCCAGCCGGTGAGCACAGCTCAGCCCCGCAGGCCCCGCCCCCACCACGGCAACCGTTTTACCGGTCGCCGCAGCTCGGGAGAAAGGATGGATGCCCTGTTCCTGCAAATGGTCCGTCGCGTAGCGCTGCAGCTGTCCGATCAACACCGGCTTCCCCTCCGCCAATTCGCGAACGCAGGCCTCCTCACACAGCTGTTCCGTGGGGCAAACCCGCGCGCACATCCCACCCATGATGTTTTGGCTCAGAATGGTTTTTGCAGCAGCATCCGGCGTGCCCGTTGCGATTTGTCGGATGAACAGCGGTATATCGATGTCGGTTGGGCAGGCGGTGATACAAGGCGCGTCATGACAAAAATAGCACCGATCCGCCGCCACCAATGCTTCATGCGCATCCAGACGCGGGTGCAGATCCGAAAAATGATCCGCATAAGCTTCGGCCTCCAGACGTGCCGGCACGATACCTGGTGTGAATGCGTCGCTGGACATGGATTCTTCCCATTCTGGCTTGTTCAATTCAAAAAAGCTGTCACGGAATCATTTTTTTATCAACTGGTAAAATTTGTTTCTCATTCAACAGCGGCTACACTGCTGAAAAAATGCGCAATGCACGGCTGGCGGGAATTCGCCTACCTCCCGCACGTAAGCGCTGTCATCAGAATTTGACTTGCTTTTGCGCTGACCGCCCCCAATATCGAAAGCGCGACGCGACAAACTATCGACCACTGCTCCTTCCGGCCAGTCATTCGATCTGCTTTCGACCGAGCCAAGCTGCCGCATTCCGCGGGCAGCACAAGACAGGAGACACGGGGAATGGCCACTGGCACCGTGAAATGGTTTAACACCACAAAAGGCTACGGCTTTATCGCCCCCGATGGCGGCGGCAAAGACATCTTTGTGCATATTTCTGCTGTTGAACGCGCAGGCCTCACAGGTCTGGCAGACAACCAGAAAGTTACCTTCGACGTGGAAGCGGGCCGTGACGGCCGCGAAAGCGCGGGCAACCTCGCACTGGCCTGATTTCAGGCATTTACACGATTTGCAAACGGGCGCCGCGGTGCCCGTTTTTGTATTCTCAGGGCGCGTCCCAATTTACGTCTTCCGCCTTCTCGACCTGTAATCGTCCGTCGGGCCAGGGGCGCAGCAACGGTGCGACCTGCTCTTGCGGGCCGGCGAGCCACAGATCGATATCTTCAGGATCAAGGATCACACCCATCCGGTGGTGTACGTCGATCACGTCTGCGGAGGGCGCACAGGTGAGCGTCGCAACCTGATCCACCTCTATGCCGCCGGGCCCCTGCCACCGATCCGTGATTGCGGCAAAATACAGAAACCCTCCGGAACGTGGCATGATCCGCCACGGTGTCTTGCGCCGCTTCTCTCCCGTCCATTCGTACCAGCCGTTCAGGGGCACAACGGCCCGCCCGGTCCCGGTGAAAGCGGATTTATCAAAGACCGTCTCGCTGCGCGCGTTCACGATGGTTTCCATCACCGGGCGGCCCCGCGCATTGACCCGCCCGACCGGAATGATGCCCCACCGCATCCGCGACAGCCCGGCATCGGTCAGCACAACGATCTCCTGCCCGGGGGCGATATTCCGGCGCGCAGGCTCATCCGCAACCTGTGCCGCATCCTGCTTCAGGGCAGCGGCAAGCTCCGTCATCGACGAGGTCAGAAAAAACCGTCCCGGCATGTCACTTCTCCACGAGGGCGATCAAATCCAATGCATAGGGCCCGAGCGCCTCCACGATCCGGACCACGCCGTCGGCATTGGGATGAATGCCATCGGGCTGCATGAAGGCACGGACCGACGCCGGATCGCCCTCCTCGATGCGCAGCCCCTCAAAAAAGCTGGGAGCAAAGAGCGTGCCGTATGTCTCGGACAACTCAGGATACATTGCGTCAAAAGCCTGCTTGTACGCCGGACCGTAGTTGCCGGGCGCCTGCATACCAACCAGCAACACCTCGACCTCCGCCGCGGCGGCGGCCTTAAGAATACCCTCAAGATTGGCGCGGCTGACCTCGGGATCGATCCCCCGCAAAAGATCGTTGCCGCCCAGTGCGACGATCATCGCATCGACCTCCGGCGTCAGCGTCCAGGCGGCCCGGCTCAGCCCCCCTGCGGTTGTATCCCCGGACACACCCGCATTGATCAGCTCTACATCAGTACCTTCTGCCTCCAGCCATCTTTGCAGTTGCGGCACAAACCCCTCGGTCTCGACAAGTCCGTACCCCTGCGTGAGACTGTCGCCCAGCGCCGCGATCACCACCTCCTCCGCCTGTCCCGCCACGGGGCAGAACAGCGCCAAACACATCACGACCTTGTGCATCTTGATCCAGCCTCCATATGCCACACGTATACCCGCCAAAGGTGTTTTACGCATGACAGATCCAGTCTTCTCTCTCAAAGATGCGACTTTATCGCTGGATGGCAATGCCGGGCGCGTTGATATCCTGCACGGCATCTCGCTTGAGGTACACGACGGGGAGAGCCTTGGACTGATCGGCCCCTCGGGCTCCGGCAAATCCTCACTGCTGATGCTCATGGGTGGGCTGGAGCATGCGACATCTGGGACCGTAATGGCGCTAGGGCAGGATCTCACGCGCATGTCTGAGGACGCGCTTGCCCGGTTCCGCCGCGATCACATGGGGGTGGTGTTCCAGTCTTTTCACCTGATCCCGACGATGACGGCCCTGGAGAACGTTGCAACTCCGCTGGAGCTTGCAGGTGATGCAGACGCCTTCGCCAAAGCCGAGGCAGAGCTGGCCGAGGTCGGTCTGGCACAGCGGGCCGATCACTATCCATCGCAACTGTCCGGCGGCGAGCAGCAACGGGTGGCGCTCGCCCGCGCCTCCGCCCCGCGTCCCGATATCCTGCTGGCGGATGAACCCACCGGCAACCTCGACGGTGCCAATGGGGCTGCGATCATCGACCTGCTCTTTGGACTGCGCGATCGGCACGGCGCCACGCTGGTCCTCGTGACCCACAGCCAGAGCCTCGCTGCCCGCTGCGACCGTGTGATCCGCCTCGGCGATGGCCGTGTGGTTCCAATGGAGCGCGCGGCGGAATGAGTCTTTCCCTCGCTGCCCGGTTTGCCAAGCGCGAGCTGCGCGGCGGTCTGCAGGGCTTTCGCATTTTTCTCGCCTGCCTCGCGCTCGGTGTGGCTGCGATCGCCGCCGTGGGTTCCGTGCGTTCCGGCATCGAAGCCGGTCTCGCCCGCGAAGGTGCCGCCCTTCTGGGCGGCGATGCGGAGATGGATTTCACCTACCGTTTTGCCACCGACGAAGAACGCGCCTGGATGGCGGAGGTCGCTGAAAAAGTCTCGGAAATCGTTGATTTCCGTTCCATGGCGGTGGTGGGCGAGGGCGACACCGCTGAGCGCGGCCTCACCCAAATCAAGGCTATCGACACGGCTTACCCGCTGATTGGCACGGTGGATCTGACCCCCGACATTCCACTCGATCAGGCGCTGGCTGTTGAAAACGGCCTGCCCGGCGCGGTGATGGAACGCGTGTTGATCGACAGGCTGGGCCTTGCTATCGGCGACACCTTCCGCCTGGGCACACAAGCGTTCCACCTGAGCGCCGAACTGGCCAAAGAGCCCGACAGCGCAGCGGGCGGCTTTGCCCTCGGGCCCCGCACAATTGTGACCACCGAAAGCCTCGCCAACGCGCAACTGCTCGCACCCGGCACCCTCTTTTCCACGAAATACCGCCTCGACCTGCCGCCTGACGCCGATCTCGCCGCCCTTGCCGAAACAGCACGTAGCCGGTTCGAAGACACCGGTCTGCGCTGGACGGATGCGCGCAACGGTGCGCCGGGAATTTCCGAATTCGTGGATCGCCTAGGCGCCTTCCTGATCCTCGTGGGCCTCTCCGGCCTCGCGGTGGGCGGGGTCGGTATCTCTTCCGCCGTCCGCGCCTATCTCGCGGGCAAGACCAGCGTGATCGCCACCCTGCGCACGCTGGGGGCAACCCGCCGCGTGATCTTTCAGACGTACTTCATTCAGATCGGCGTACTGTCCCTCTGTGGCATCGCAATCGGCGTGGTTCTGGGCGGGCTTGCGCCGCTGATCTTCGCCCCGCTGATCGAGGCACGACTGCCGATCCCCGCGGCCTTCGCGCTCTACCCTGCCCCGCTGATCGAGGCCGCGATCTACGGGCTGCTCACGGCCTTCCTCTTCACTCTCTGGCCGCTGGCCCGCGCCGAAGAGATCAAACCCGCGACGCTCTTCCGCGACGCGCTGATGTCGGCCCGCGCCTTGCCTGCTCCGCGCTATCTTGCCGCGACCGCGCTCGCGCTGGCGCTGCTGCTGGCCCTCGCAGGTTGGTTCTCCGGCACCTGGTGGCTGACCTTCTGGACCGCAGGCGGTATCTGCGGCGCGCTGCTATTGCTCGCAGGGGCCGCCCTGCTGATCCGTCACCTCTCGCGCCGGGGTGCCCACCTGGCGCGGGGCACGCCCCGCGCCAGGTGGGCGCTGGCCGCCATTTCCGGGCCGCGCGAAGGCGCCACATCAGTGGTGCTCTCGTTGGGTCTCGGCTTGTCGGTGCTGGCCGCCGTTGGCCAGATCGATGGCAACCTGCGCGGCGCGATCACGGGCAACCTGCCCGAGGTGGCGCCCTCCTACTTCTTCGTCGACATCCAGAAAGATCAGATGGCGGGCTTTACTGAACGGCTGGCAAGCGACCCTGCTGTCGAGCGCGTTCAATCCGCCCCGATGCTGCGGGGCATCATCACCAGGATCAACGGCCAACCCGCGCGCGAGGTTGCGGGTGACCACTGGGTTCTGCAAGGCGACCGCGGCGTGACCTACTCCGAGGCCTTGCCCGAGAACACACGTATCACCGCTGGCGACTGGTGGGCCGCGGATTACACCGGACCACCTCTGATCAGCTTCGCCACCGAAGAGGCCGCCGAGATGGGTCTGCAGATCGGGGACGAGATGACCGTGAACATCCTTGGCCGTGACATCACCGGCACCATCGCCAGCTTCCGCGAGTTGGATTTCTCCACCGCTGGCATCGGCTTTATCCTGGCAATGAACCCCGCGGCCCTCTCCGGCGCCCCGCATAGCTTCATCTCGACCGTCTACGCAGAGGAAGAGGCGGAAGCGCAAATCCTGCGCGATCTCGCAGGCCAATACCCCAACATCACGGCCGTGCGTGTGCGCGACGCCATCGACCGGGTCGCTGATGTGCTGGCCGGGCTGGCCGCGGCCACCTCCTATGGCGCGGCGGCCACGCTGCTTACGGGCTTTCTCGTGCTGATTGGTGCCGCGGCGGCTGGCATCAATGCGCGCATCTACGAAGCCGCCGTTCTGAAAACTCTCGGCGCATCGCGCCGCCACATCCTGATCAGCTTTGCCCTGCGCTCCGCGTTGGTGGGTCTCTGCGCAGGTATCGTAGCGCTTGCGGCGGGGATCACCGGTGGCTGGGCCGTGAGCCACTTCATCATGGATACGGACTTTTCGGTGATCTGGCTTTCTGCCCTGCCTATCATCCTTGGTGGTGTCCTGACGACGCTGATGGCCGGTCTTCTCTTCGCCTGGGCGCCTCTCAACGCGTCGCCCGCCCAAGTGCTTCGAGCGCGGGAATAAAAGTCTTCTTGCCTCCGGCGGGGATACTTCAGGCCAGAAGAAACAACGATTTCTTAACCAATGTCCGCTGGAATGAAGATGCGGTACAGGCGGGGACGCCGATGACCGCGTCAGGAGAAGCCAAAACGCTTCTTGAACGGGGAGCAGTTGGAAAACCGCTCCCCGTTTCTTCTGGCCTCAAATATCCCGGGGGAGGCCCGAAGGGCCGGGGGCAGCGCCCCTTATTCGGCAGCCTCGGCATAGTCCTCCATCGGTGGGCAGGTGCACACGAGGTGCCGATCACCATAGACATTGTCGACGCGGTTCACCGGTGGCCAATATTTGTCGACCCGGAACGCGCCCGGCGGGAAACACCCCTCTTCCCGGCTGTAGGGTCGATCCCAATCACCCACCAGATCTTCGACCGTGTGCGGTGCGTGTTTCAGCGGGTTGTTCTCGACATCCATTTCGCCTGCTTCCACCGCAGCAATCTCTGCCCGGATCGCCAGCATCGCATCACAGAACCGGTCAAGCTCCGCCTTGGTCTCGCTCTCCGTCGGCTCCACCATCAGCGTGCCCGCCACCGGCCAGCTCATGGTCGGCGCGTGAAATCCGCAGTCAATGAGCCGCTTGGCGATATCTTCCACGGTCACGCCCGCACTCTCATCAAAAGGCCGCACATCAATGATACACTCATGCGCCACCCGCCCCGTTGGCCCTTTGTAGAGCACGTCAAACGCGCCCTCGAGCCTCTGTGCGATGTAGTTGGCGTTCAGGATCGCGACCCGAGTCGCCTGCGTCAGCCCCTCTCCGCCCATCATCAGGCAATAGGCCCAGCTGATCGGCAGCAGCGACGGTGATCCGAAGGGAGCCGCTGACACCGCTCCTTCGCCGCCATTAGGCGCGCCTGGCAAATGCGGCACCAGATGCGCTTTCACGCCAATTGGCCCCATGCCCGGACCGCCGCCACCATGCGGAATGCAGAAGGTCTTGTGCAAGTTCAAGTGGCTCACGTCCCCGCCCAGATCGCCGGGCCGCGACAGCCCGACCATCGCATTCATGTTCGCCCCGTCGATATAGACCTGCCCGCCATGCGCATGGGTGATCCGCGTGACCTCCGTGACCGTCTCCTCGAACACCCCATGGGTGGACGGGTAGGTGATCATGCAGCCTGCGAGGTTCTCGGAATGCTGCTCTGCCTTGGCGCGGAAGTCCTCCAGATCGATGTCACCGTTCGCCGCCGATTTCACAACCACGACTTTCCAGCCCACCATCTGAGCGCTCGCCGGGTTGGTGCCATGCGCGCTCATCGGGATGAGACAAATGTTGCGATGTCCCTGCCCCTGCGCACGGTGATACCCGGCGATAGACAAGAGCCCCGCATACTCCCCCTGTGCGCCCGAATTGGGCTGCATGGAAATCGCATCGTAGCCTGTGATATCGCACAGTTTGGCACTCAAATCGTCGATCATCTCCGCATACCCCTGCGCCTGATCGGCGGGGGCATAGGGATGGATCAGCGAAAACTCCCGCCAGCTGACCGGCATCATTTCGGCGGCGGAGTTGAGCTTCATCGTGCAGGACCCCAGCGGGATCATCGCTCGGTCCAGCGCCAGGTCACGATCCGCCAGCCGCCGCATATAGCGCATCATCTCGGTCTCCGCCCGGTTCATGTGGAAAATCGGGTGTGTCAGATACTTCGACGTCCGCAGCATCTCTTCGGGGAAGCGGTAGTCGGGGCGGAAATCCTCGTCCTTCCGATCAATCCCAAAGGCCCGCCAGACCGCTTCCAGCGTTGCAGGCTTGCAGCGCTCATCCAGCGTGATCCCCACACGGGCCTCTCCGACCGCGCGCAGGTTGATCCCCTCATCCACGGCGGATTTCAGCACGGCCGCCTGCAACGGCCCCACATCCACCGTGATCGTGTCAAAACAGGCCTTTGGGTCCACCTTGAAACCTGCCGCTTCCAGCCCCTTGGCCAGACGCACGGTTTTCCGGTGAATGCGCTGTGCAATCGCGCGCAATCCTTCCGGCCCATGAAACACCGCATACATCGACGCCATGACAGCCAGCAACGCCTGCGCGGTACAGACATTCGATGTCGCTTTCTCGCGCCGAATATGCTGCTCGCGCGTCTGCAGGCTGAGCCGGTAGGCTCGGTTGCCATGCGCATCGACCGAAACGCCGACAATCCGTCCGGGCATCGCGCGCTTGTAAGCGTCGCGGCAGGCCATATAGGCCGCATGGGGGCCGCCATAACCCTCGGGCACGCCGAAACGCTGAGTCGAGCCCACGGCGATATCGGCCCCCATCGCGCCGGGCTCCTTGAGCAGCGTCAGCGCCAGAGGATCGGCAGAGACCACGCCAATCGCACCGTTGTCATGCAGCGCGGTCACGTGGTCGGTGAAATCATGCACATGGCCGTAGGTGCCCGGATACTGGAAAATCGCCCCGAAGACCGCCGACGCATCCATCTTTGCGGGGTTGCCGACGATCACCTCGATCCCCAAGGGCGCGGCCCGCGTCTGCATCACCGCGATGTTCTGCGGGTGGCAATCGCGATCGACAAAGAACGCCTTGGCCTTTGACTTCGCAACCCGCTGCGCCATGGTCATCGCCTCGGCGCAGGCCGTTGCCTCATCCAGCAGCGAGGCATTGGCGATCTCCAGCCCGGTCAGATCGCTGACCATGGTCTGGAAGTTCAACAGCGCCTCCAGTCGTCCTTGCGAAATCTCCGGCTGATAGGGCGTGTAGGCCGTGTACCACGCCGGGTTCTCCAGAATGTTCCGCTGGATCGCGGGCGGTGTGACCGTGCCGTGATATCCCTGCCCGATGAGCGAGGTCAGCACCTTGTTCTTGGCACCGGTCTTGCGCAGATGCTCCAGCACCTCGCGCTCCGACATCGCTTTGCCAAAATCCAGCGGCTCTTTCTGTTGGATCGCAGGCGGCAGCGTGTCGTCGATCAGCGCATCGAGTGAGGCCGCCCCGACAACGTCCAGCATCTCCGCCATCTCCACCGGAGACGGCCCGATATGCCGCCGGTTGGCAAAATCATATGGCAAATAGTCGGTTGGCTTGTACACCATCGCATCGCTCCTCTCGCGCGCTCTTCACGCGTCACCCTTCGTCAATTCTCAAACACCCGTTACGCCCCTCGGGCGCTCAGGCGATGAATTTCTTGTACCCCGCTTCATCCATGAATTCGTCCATCTGGCTGGCGTCACTCACCGACATCTTGAAGAACCACGCCTCACCCTGCGGATCCTCGTTCACCATCCCGGGATTGTCCGTCAGTGCTGTGTTCACCTCGACGATCTCGCCATCGACAGGCGCCAAAATGTCGCTGGCCGCCTTCACGCTCTCGATCACCACGACCTCCTCGTCCTTGCTGACCGTAATGCCATCATCCGGCAGTTCGACAAACACCACATCGCCCAGCTGCTCGGCCGCGTGGGTGGTGATGCCCACCACCATCAAACCGTCTTCTTCGCGCAGCCACTCGTGCTCTTCGGTGAATTTCATATCTTGGTCTCCTGTTGATTATCTCTTGAAATTGGCGGGCACAAACGGGAGCGCCGCAACGTCCACGGCCAAGCGCTTGCCCCGCACTTCGCCCCAAATCCGGGTGCCGACCTCGGCGTGCTCTGTGGTCACATATCCCATGGCCACCGGCCCCTCGACCGTGGGGCCAAAGCCACCTGACGTGACAGTGCCGATCTGCGCGCCGCACTCTTTGGCATCGAAAAGCTGCACGCCCTCGCGCATCGGCGCGCGGCCCTCGGGACGCAACCCGACCCGTTTGCGCGCCACGCCATTGGCAAATGCGTCGAGAACAACATCGGCCCCGGGAAAGCCTCCCGCCCGCGCACCACCGGCCCGACGTATCTTTTGCACCGACCAGGTCAGGCCCGCCTCGACCGGTCCGGTCATCGCATCAATGTCATGTCCGTAAAGGCAAAGCCCGGCCTCCAGCCGCAGGGAGTCCCGCGCGCCCAGGCCAATCGGGGCGACACCGTGATGTGTCAGCAGACTGCGGACCAGCGTCTCCGCCTCATCCGCGGCCACAGAAATTTCAAACCCGTCCTCGCCGGTGTAACCGGAGCGCGAGGCCCAGACGGCATGGCCACAGAGGGCCAGATCAGCCACATCCATAAACCGCATTTCTGCGGCGCGTACATCCTGGTCCTCGATCACCGCCGCCGCCCTTGGGCCCTGCAGCGCGATCAGTGCGCGGTCCGTCAGCTCCGTCACTGAAATTTCATCCGGCAGGCCTGCCCGCATCCGCGCCACATCCTCTGCCTTGCAGGCCGCGTTCACAACGACAAACAGATCATCGCCGCGCCGCGCGAACATCAGGTCATCCTCAATCCCACCGGCGTCATTGGTGAAGAGACCGTAGCGCTGCCGCCCGTCTTCCAGCCCCAGCACATCCATCGGGACCAGCGCCTCAAACGCCAGCGCCACCGCCTCCCACGAGGGCCCGGACAGGATCACCTGCCCCATATGGCTGACGTCGAACAGCCCCGCCGCCGCGCGCGTGTGCAGATGTTCCTTCAACACGCCCATCGGGTACTGCACAGGCATCGCATAGCCTGCAAAGGGCACCATCTTCGCGCCCAGCTCTACGTGCATATCATGCAACGGGGTCTGCGCAAATTCACTCATCCGACCTCTCCCTTAAAGCCGGTTCTGCGTGAGAATGGACCGGCATCAGATACACGCAAAACGCGCGCCCTAGATGCCCCCTCTGTCTTTTCGCCTGAGATCGTTATCCCTTCGGCGGATGCCACATGGCACCTCTCTCCAGAGTTCTGCAATCCCGCACGGTCCGGTGGCCTGAGAGTTTCCGGGGCGGTTGCTCCTTCGGCACCGGCTTTGCAGCCGGTTCTCCCGGGCGGGATGTGTCGGGACGGTATGCCAGCGTATGCGGTCTGGTCAAGATGTCTTGTGCCGCCCGCACCATAATGTTTGAGTGCGCGGGACTGCGCGAAAGACAGACCATGAGCGATCCTTATTTCTTTGGCTATGGCAGCCTTGTGAACACCAAGAGCCACAGCTACCCCGACCCCCATCCCGCCACGCTGAAGGGCTGGCGCCGCGCCTGGGTCGCCACGCCGCGATTCGGTGTGGTGCTACTCACTGGTGTGCCCGCCCCGGGTCACAGCATCCAAGGTCTCATCGCCGCTGTGCCGGGCGCTGATTGGGCAGCACTTGATGCCCGCGAAAGCGGCTATGCCCGCGTGCCCGCCCATGGCGATATCGACCACGCGCATCCCGCCACGCCCGAGATCGCCGTCTATGCGGTGCAGCGGGAAAACATGCTCAGACGCAGCAATCAGATGATCCTGCTCAGCTATCTCGATATGGTGGTGCAGGGGTTCCACGAGGTCTTTGGCGAGGCCGGGGTGCAGGGGTTCTTTGACAGCACAGATGGCTGGGACACCCCGATCCTGAATGATCGGGCAGACCCCGTCTATCCACGTCACCAGCAACTGACCGAGCTGCAAACCGGGCTGGTGGACGACCACCTGAACCGGTTATCGGCGCAGGTGAAAGAGCGACATGAGGCGCCCCTGCCGCCCGAATTCTGATTTTTTGACAGGCTCACTGTCTGCAGCAGCCTCGCGCATCACCCGCCCCGCCAGGATCCAGGCGATCACGCCAAAGATCACGCCCGCCAGCGCCTGCCCGATCAGCACACCGGCAGGCCCGTACGCCCATGCGCCCAGCAGCACAAGGGGCACCATCCCCACGGTATTTCGGCCCCAGTTGAGGAAGGTCGAGTAAAACGGCCGCCCCATGTTGTTGAAGGCCGCGTTGCCCACGAAGAGCACCCCGTTGAAGAAAAACAAAAGCGACAGCGGGCCGCAAAAGAGGAATACCAGCTCGCGGGTAACGCCCGTTGCATCGAAGAGCGCCGCGATCTGGCTGCGTAGGCAGAAAAGGATGACCGAGACCAGCACGATTACGATGGCCGTGAACAGCACCGCGTCGTTGAACCCGCGCCGCACGCGGTCGTGATCCCGGGCGCCGAAATTCTGTCCGAGGATGGGGCCCACGGCGCCCGAGAGGGCAAAGATGATCGCAAAGGCCAAGGGTGTCAGGCGCCCCACAATGGCCATGCCTGCCACTGCTGCCTCTCCGAACTGCGCCATGGTCCGGGTCACGATGGCTTGGCCCACCGGTGTGGCGATCTGGGTCAGGATAGCGGGCGCGGCGATGGCGAGGATAGGCCCCAAGTCGCGCAGCATCGGCCCCAGTTGAGGCCGCCCCAGCCCGCCATAAAACCGAATGATCGGGCGCAACGCCATCACCGCAATCGCCACATTCGCGGCGACCGAGGCGAGCGCGGCGCCCGTCAGCTCCAGCCCCAGCCCGAAGATCAGGATCGGGTCCAGTACCGCATTCACAAGTCCGCCCCAGATCGTGGCCATCATTGCACGCCGCGCATCGCCATGGGCCCGCAGGATGGCCCCGCCGATGATCCCGATCATCAGAAACGGCAACGCGGGCACCGTGATCCGCAGATAGGAGAGCGCCAGATCCGCCGTCTCTCCGGTCGCGCCCATGAGCGACACGAGCCACGGCAGGTTCACCCAGACCGCAGCGGCAAAACAGATCCCGAAGATCGCGCCATAGGCCAGCGCGTGGGTCTTGCGCGCCTCGGCCCTGGCGTGGTTGCCTTCTCCCAGGGCGCGCGCCACCAGCGCACCGGCGGCAACCGCCATGCCAATACCAAAAGACGTGTTGAAAAACAGGATCGCGGCGGCGTAGCCCACCGCGGCAGCCAACTCCTCCTTGCCCAGCATCGCGATGAAGATCATGTCGATGAAATCGACGGCAAAGACCGCCATCAGCCCGATCGAAAAAGTCGATGCCATGACGGAGATATGGGCAAAGAGATTGCCGGTCAGGAATTTTGCCTGCGCCTCAGCCATGGCCATCTGCCCGTCTCACGCTGCACCCGAGACTTGATCTTGCAGTTGGCGCAGACCCTAACCCGACAGGGACCCTAGGGAACGGTGGCCTGAAGCCCACCTTACCTGCCAGCCGTGCGGGCCTTGATCACCTGCAAGAGCGGCATCAGGGCCGACATGTCAGGACCATGCGCCTGACCCGTCAGGGCCTTGCGCAGCGGCATGAAGAGCCCGCGCCCTTTGCGACCCGTGGCTTCCTTGACCGCTGCGGTCCATGTGCTCCACGTATGATCGTCAAACGGGGCTTCGGGCAGCAACTTCATGGCCTCAGCAACGAAATCCGCGTCCTCGGCGTCAATCTCCGGCGCCGCCCCGCTGTGCATCATCGTCCACCAACCCTGCAAATCGTGCAATGTGGTGATGTTCTCACGCGTGACCTCCCAGAACTGGGCGGCCTTGTCATCGGGCACACCGGCCCCGGCGATGGCCTCGGCCACCTCTGCCAGGGGCAGTCCCGCCAGATGCCGCGCGGTCAGCGGGAAGAGGTCCTGCTCATCGAATTTCGTCGGGGCCGAGCCGAACCGCGTGATGTCAAAGCCGTCGATCAGTTCGGCCATATCGGCGCGCAGTTCCACCGGGTCCGAGGACCCCAACCGTGCCATCAGGCTGAGCAGCGCCATCGGCTGTACCCCCTGCGCGCGCAGGTCGCGCAGCGAGAGCGTGCCAAGGCGTTTGCTGAGCGCTTCGCCTTGTGGGCCAGTCAGCAGCGAGTGATGCGCAAAGCTGGGCACGGTGCCACCAAGCGCCTCGATGATCTGAATTTGCGTGGCCGTGTTGGTCACATGGTCCGATCCACGTACCACGTGGGTCACGCCCATCTCGGTGTCATCGACCACTGAGGCCAGCGTATAGAGCACCTGCCCGTCCCCACGGATCAGCACCGGGTCGGACACGGAGGCCGCATCGATCGAGATATCGCCCAGGATGCCATCGGCCCACTCGATCCGCTGCTGATCCAGTTTGAAGCGCCAGACGCCCGCGCCCCGCTCTGCACGCAGCGCGTCTTTCTCCGCGTCGCTCAGCGCCAGCGCCGCCCGGTCATAGACCGGCGGCTTGCCCATGTTGAGCTGTTTTTTCCGCTTCAGGTCCAACTCGGTCGGTGTCTCGAAGGCCTCGTAAAAGCGCCCGATCTCACGCAGCTTGTCGGCGGCTTCCGCATAGCGATCCAGCCGCTCGGACTGCCGCTCCACCCGGTCCCAGTGCAGCCCCAGCCACTCCAGGTCCTGCTTGATCCCATCGACGTACTCTTCCTTGCTGCGCTCTGGATCGGTGTCGTCAATGCGCAGAATGAAGGTGCCGCCCGCCTTGCGCGCGATGAGGTAGTTCATCAGCGCGGTGCGCAGGTTGCCGATATGGATGTGCCCAGTGGGCGACGGGGCGAAACGGGTGGTGGTCATGCGTGTCTCCTGTTGCCTCGCGGGATGTCATAGGCGCTGGGATTTGTCCAGCGATGGGCCTTAGGTGGCAGTGACCGGCCAACGGCTTGCGAGATCGTCGAGACCAGCGCGCACGAGACGTTTCAACAACTCTGTGTCCACATCCTCGAGCTTGTTGATGTAGAGGCAGGATTTTCCCGTCTTATGCTTGCCCAAATCCGCGAGGATCGCACTGAAATCAGCGTATCCGGGCATGATGTAGACCGATAGCCTGGCCTTGCGGGGTGCAAAGCCGGTGGCGAAGAACGTGCCCGACCGGCCGGAGGCGTAGGTGTAGTCGTAGGTGCCATAGCCCAGCATACCCCCAGACCAGAGCCGCGGGGCCCAGCCGGTCACTTCGCGAAAGAGGCTGTCGAGCACGCTGGCTTCCTCGTGCCGACGTTCGGGCGTTACCGCCGCCAGAAAAGTGGCTACCTCCACCGCCTCACTCATGATGCCTCCTCGCAAAAATATGATTGGCCGCAAACAGTTTTTCATGGGCACGTCGCATGTGCATACTACCTCAGAGAGCATCCAACAGGAAAGGAAAGTGATCATGTCCGATCAGATCAAAGTCTCCCGCCGTGCGGCCCTTGCAGGCGCCGCCGCCCTGCCACTCGTTGCTGCTGCCGGTGCCACGCGCGCCGCGGCACCTATGATGGGGACTGCCATGTCGCCTTTTCATCGCATCAAGGTCGGTGGCTTCGACGTCACGACCCTGCTGGCCGGTACCCGCGCCGTCGAAGGGCCACACAACATATTCGGGTTGAACGTCGATGCGGATACTTTTGCTGCTGTCTCCGCTGAAGCCAATCTGCCCACTGATGTATCGCAGTTCTTTTTCACGCCCACCGTGGTCAACAGCGGGTCAGAGCTGGTGCTCTTTGACACCGGGCTTTCGGGGGCCGGCACAACCGCTGCGCTGGAAGCTGCGGGGTACACGGCGGACCAGATCGACGTGGTGGTCATCACGCACATGCACGGCGACCACATCGGCGGCATGACTATGGAAGATGGCAGCCTGACCTATGGCAATGCGCGTTATGTGACGGGCCGCGCGGAGTTCGATGCCTGGGCCGCGCAGGACAACGATAATTTCAAGGCCAAGATTGCGCCGTTTGCCGAACAGTTCTCCTTCCTTGAGGACGGCGGTTCGGTCGCCTCCGGTCTGACCGCCATGGCAGCCTTCGGCCACACGCCGGGCCATATGACCTACATGGTCGAGGACGGTGGCACCCAGCTGGTGTTGGGAGCGGATTTCGCCAATCACTATGTCTGGTCGCTGGCGCATCCGGATTGGGAAGTGAAGTTCGATATGGACAAGGCTGCGGCGGCGGCCACGCGGCGGCGCATTCTGGACATGATGGCGACGGACAAGACCGCCTTTGTCGGCTACCATATGCCCTGGCCCGGGATCGGCTATGTGGAGAAAGCGGGCGACGGCTTTGCCTATGTGCCGCACAGCTATCAGTTGATGTTGTAATGCGCTGTGGGGCGGTGGCCTGAAAGCCCACCTTACCTGCTTTCAGAGCCGCCCCGCTTTTTCGAACTGTTCCCATCCAAATCGGACGAATTCCGTGCGGAAGGAATGGCCGCCGTCGAACAGGCAGAACTTGAGCGTGTCACCGGCGAGGTTGTCTTCTTCGGAGCATTCCAGATCACCGTAGGTGGCCTGCGCTAGGGGTTCGAATTTGCCGTAGTCGCGATACATCTCCAGCGCCGCGCTGACCTCGCCTTGATGGGTCGGACCGATGGGCCGCCCATTGAGCGGGACAGTGCGGTCTGATGTGCCGTGGATATGGATGATACTGGCCACGGGCCCGGCACAGGTTTCCGGCGGCTCCAGCCAGAAAGTGCCCGAGATCGGGATAAACCCGGCAAAGCGGTCACTCATGGAACAGGCGAGGTTCCAGACCATCATGCCGCCTGCGCTGAACCCGCTTGCCACGATGCGGCTTTCATCAATGGCAAAGCGATCCGTCGCATCCTCCAGCATCGCCGCAAAGTAATCGAACTCCTCAGCGCCATCCGTATCCATATGCCGCGGCGCGTTTGGAATGACCCAATCGTCATCCTTTGATTTCACCGCAATCAGCGCAACACCCATCTCCGATGCCATGCGTCGCAGTGATCCATTGCGCATCACCCCCTGTGCAGATCCTCGATAGCCGTGGGCAAATACCAGCGCCGGAACTGGTGTTGTGCCGTCGTACCCGTCCGGCAGAGCAATGCGGTAGTGTCGATCCCCCAATGTGCAATCCGTCTCCGGCCCGCAGGCCATGGCCATCGTGCCACTCGCCCCCATCAGGATTGTGCTCAAAAGAAGTGCCCGCATGAAAAACTCCATATGATCTTTCCGTGCACTCTGTGCGAGACCCAGATCAGCCTCAAATCACAAGCGCGAGACCATCTGGCCAAAGCCCCTCAACCAGCAGGTAGGGTGGGCTTTCAGGCCACCCCTTGCCTCACGATGGATCGCGCCAGCGGTTCACGATGGGATAGCGGCGATCCAGCCAGAAGGCTCCCTTGGTCAGCCGCGCACCCGGGGCGGATTGGAAGCGTTTGTATTCCGAAATGTAAATCAGATGCTCGACCTTCTTGGCCACCTCCCGATCGAAACCGGCCGCGACGCAATCCTCGATAGAGCCCGCCTGATCCACCAAAATCTCCAACATCGCATCCAGATCCGGGTAGTCCGGCAGGCTGTCGCTGTCCATCTGATCTTCCCGCAGCTCGGCTGACGGTGGTTTGTCGATCACGCGTTCAGGAATGACCTCGCCTTCGGGGCCTTTCATCCAGTCGCGATGATTTGCGTTGCGCCAGCGACAGGTTTCAAAGACGCGCGTTTTATAGAGGTCCTTGATCGGATTGTATCCGCCCGCCATGTCGCCGTAGATCGTGGCATACCCGACGGCGACCTCGGATTTATTGCCGGTGGTCAGCAACATCTCACCAAACTTGTTGGACAACGCCATCAGCAGCAGCCCGCGCAGGCGCGACTGGATATTCTCTTCCGTCAGATCGGGTTCCAGCCCCTCAAAGAGCGGCGCCAACGTGTCGGTGATGGCCGCCCGCCCTTTTGAGATCGGCACGGTGTCGTACCGACAGCCAAGCGCTTTGGCGACGGCCTTCGCATCGTCCAGAGACGCCTCTGAGGTGTATTCCGACGGCAGCATCACACAGCGCACATTCTCCGCCCCCAGGGCATCGACGGCAATGGTTGCCACAATCGCACTGTCGATCCCGCCGGAAAGCCCCAGCAGCACCTTGTCGAAACCCGTCTTGGCGCAGTAGTCCCGAAGGGAAGTGACCATCACCCGATAGTCCTGCTCCCAAACGTCAGGATGCGCGGCCTTCTCGCCCTCGACGATGCGCCAACCCTCCACCCCGCGTTCCAGATCGACGTGGGTGATCACCTCTTCCAGCACCGGCAACTGCACCGCCAGCGCCCCGCCGGGGTTCAGCGCGAAACTCGCGCCATCAAACACCTGATCATCCTGCCCGCCCACCATGTTGAGGTAGATCAGCGGCAGCCCCGTCTCGACCACCCGCGCGACCATGAGGTTGAGCCGTGTCTCGAACTTGCCCCGGTAGTAGGGCGAGCCGTTGGGCACCAGCAGGAACTCCGCGCCTGTCTCCGCCAGCGTCTCAGCCACATCCTCGTGCCAGGCGTCTTCGCAGATCGGGCTGCCGACGCGGGAGTTGCCCACTGAATAGGGACCGCCCATCGGCCCGGCATCGAAAATCCGCACTTCGTCGAACACGGTTTCATTCGGCAGGTGATGCTTGAGCACCTGACTTGCGATCTTCCCGCCCTTGAGAATGAGATACGCGTTATAGAGCTTGGTGCCCTCCACCCAGGGCGCGCCAATCGCCAGGGCCGGCCCGTCCGCGCAATCGTTCGCCAGCTGCGCGATCACATCCGCCACATCCAGCTGAAGGGCCCGTCGCATCACCAGATCCTGCGCGTTGTAGCCGGTGATGAACATCTCGGGCAGCGCCACCAGATCGGCCCCGGCATCGCGGCCCGCCGCCCAAGCCTTGCGCGCCAAGGTTGCATTACCACGCAGGTCGCCAACCGTTGGGTTGAGCTGCCCCAGTGTAATCCGAAATCTGTCCGACATAGGCCCAGCCCTTTTTGCCCGCTTTACAGTCATGTAGCAGATTGCGCACGCGTGAAAAGCCTATCCCGAGCCAATGTCACAAAAGAAGATTGCCCCCAAAGCAGCCATTGCATAAGTTCCTGCAAAGGGCCGTTCGGGGGTTCGGCCTTGTGTCTTATCTCTACGGCAATCCCAAGGGGTCTCATGTCTCTTCGCAGTCTTGTCTTTTGCTTCGCTTTCCTGCCGATACCGCTGCTTGCCCAGGACGGGCAGGTGCTCACCAAGCAATACGATGACGGCGGTGTTTACGAGGGCACATTCCGCGGCGGCGTGCAGCACGGAACAGGCACCTATAAACTGCCGAACGGATATGAATACAGCGGTCAATGGGTCGACGGAGAGATCAAGGGCGAAGGCATCGCGCGTTTTCCCAATGGCTCTGTTTACGAGGGGCTTTTTGCCAAGGGTAAACCGGATGGGTTTGGCAAGATTATCTTTGCCGACGGCGGCACCTACGAAGGCGAATGGCAGGCGGGTGCGATCATGGGGTCTGGCATTGCGCTCTACGCCAATGGCGTGCGCTACGAAGGCCAGTTCCGCAACGCTAAACACCACGGTAAGGGCACGATGCAGAGCCCCGGTGGATATGAATACAAGGGCGATTGGATTGATGGTGTGAAAGAGGGCATCGGCACCATCACCTATCCGGACGGCGCAGTCTACGAAGGCGAAATCCGGGCTGGCAAGCGGGCAGGTCAAGGCACGCTGACCATGCCGGACGGTCTGGTCTATGTCGGCCTCTGGCGTGACGGTCAGATCGATGGCACCGGCAAGCTCACCCAGGCCAATGGTGACGTCTATGAGGGTCAGTTGGTCGCCGGTCGCCGCGAGGGTGTCGGCAAGGTGCTCTACGCCAACGGTGACACCTACGAAGGCGAGTTCACCAACGACCTGCGGGACGGTCAGGGCACGTTCACCGCGCAGGACGGCTATACCTACACCGGATCCTGGGTCGCCGGTGAGATCGAAGGCCAGGGCCGCGTCACCTATCCAGACGGCTCCGTCTACGTGGGCAGCTTCTCGGACGGCCTGGCGGATGGCGAAGGGTTGATCACCTACCCCGATGGCTCCACCTACGAAGGCGATTGGAAAACCGGTGTGATCGACGGCATTGGCAAGGCGACCTATACCAATGGTGTCGTCTATGAGGGTGGTTTCAAGAACGCCCGCAACCACGGGCAGGGTGTGATGACCTATGCCGATGGTTATAAATATGATGGCAACTGGGTTGACGGTCAGCGTCAGGGCACTGGGACAGCAACATACCCTGACGGTACCATCTATGTCGGCGATTTCGAAGATGGCCAACGCCACGGTCAGGGCAAGATCACCATGCCCAGCGGCTTTATCTACGAAGGGGCCTGGATTGAGGGCGAGATCGAAGGTCAGGGCGTGGCCACCTACGCCAATGGCGATGTCTATGAAGGCATGTTCAAGGCTGGCAAGCGCCAGGGCACCGGCACCATGCGCTACGCCACAGGTGAAGAAGCTACGGGTGGTTGGGAAAACGGCGCGCTGACCGACGGCGGGTGAAACGCCACCCAGAGGGCTGAGAAGAAGCCTTTGGCACAAATCCCGTCCCTGCGTTCGGATCGTGCTTCGGAAGGGAGCGCTGCCAAACTGCTATCGCGACCAGCAGGACACCAGACCGTTTCATCCGGCATTTCCCCTTGTGCCCGGTCTGCCGATCAAACTGTTTTCTCAGTCCATGCAGACCTGTCGTACCCCACGGGCGCTCAGATTGTGGTATAGCGCTGGTCGCTTCACAGAACACGGTGTGATCTCGGGGCTGCGTTCCTTCGGGACCAACGAGCCGGGCCGGTTTTCTTGTCTTTACGGGAAGTCGGGGCGTGAAAATCAAGGCGCCCCTTCCTAAATCAAGCCTTGTGATACCCAACAGCAAAATCCTGATCCTTACCTACGGGACACGCGGAGATGTCGAACCGTTCATTGCGCTTGCACAAGGTTTGATGCTCAGGGGCCATGGCGTAGTCCTCTGCACAGCGGCAAGGTTCGGACCTTGGATCGCAGAACATGGTATTCCTTTCGCCCCGATGTCAGATGCCTCTCTCGATCTGATGGACACCGATGACGGAAAAAAGATGCTCGAAGGCGCATCAGGTTGGCTTGCCCGCGTCGCGGCCACAGTGCGGCTGGCGCGCAAATCGGGAGCGATCAATGCCAAACTCAGCCAAGACGCCTGGACCTCAGCCAAGCGTGCTGATCCGGACTTAGTCGTTTTCCACCCCAAAGTGATGGCAGCGCCACACATCGCCGAAGCACTGGGCATTCCGGCAGTGATGGGACTCCTCCAACCGATGATTGTACCAACGGCGGCCTTTCCACCGACCGGCCTGCCGGACCTGCCGGTCCCAGGCTACAACAGGTTTGGCTACAGACTTGTGAAAGCATCCTATGCCGCGTTCAGATCATCCATGAACCGCTTTCGGAAAGAGGCTCTCGGGCTCGCTCCCATACGTCGCGGGCAAGATGTGCTACAACCACCTGGTGCAGCGATCACAAAAGCTCTGCACGCCGTCAGTCCAAGTGTTCTGCCAAGACCAAGCGACTGGTCCCCGACCGCTGTCGTCACCGGATACTGGTTTCTGCACGCCACCGAGCGCTATACCCCACCCGAGGATCTGGCGCGGTTTTTGGCATCTGGCCCTCCTCCCGTCTATGTTGGCTTCGGAAGCATGACATCCGAAGATGCAGAGCGGCTCTTTCAGGTTGTGTCTAAGGCTTTGAAACAGGCCGGCGTACGCGGTGTCGTCGGATCAGGATGGGCAGGCTTGAAAACGGAACCGGTAGAAGGCGTCATCACCATTCCTTCAGTGCCGCACGAATGGCTCTTTCCGCAGATGGCGGCTGTCGTACATCATGGAGGAGCGGGAACGACGGCACAGGGTTTTCGCGCCGGTGTTTCTTGCGTGATCTGTCCGTTTATCGGCGATCAACCTGGCTGGGCGAAAAAGAGCATCGCGCTTGGTGTCGGTGCGCAACCCGTCCCGCGCAAGAAACTCACGGTAGGCCGTCTGGCGCATTCAATTCACCTTGCAGCGACAGATCCGGCTCTGCGCCGCAACGCGAATGCCCTGGCACAACACCTGCGCAAGGAGGATGGTGTGGCCGCGGCGGTGGCCGAAATTGAAGAATGCCTGCCTGCTTCGAACGTCCGCCAGCAAGAAGAGACAGTCTGACCCCGCCCGCGGGGGCCTCTTTCACGCCAGACCTCGCTTAAGCAGGATGTGCGCTTGTCGGCCATGCGGGCACTTGGGTTCATGGCCCGGGCCACGCCACCAGACGATCTACTGCCTCGGGGCCTCAATGCGATCCACTCAACAAATGCATCGCTACCGCACACTTCGCATCGGCCAAGCGACGCTGCAGGCCCGAATATCATCCGATGCGCTTGCGCTATCCCCACGGAACAGCGTCCGTGCCTGCGCCATGGCCACGGACATTGTTAACTCGCGCGGTACGGCTCTTCCTGCACCACGTGGCCGAGAACCATCTTGATAAAGAGGCACGGGATGAACCATTCCAACCCAGTTCCGAGCGGCAGGAGAAGTTGGTTTCCCAGCAGAGCGAGGACCGTTAGCGCGGTCGCGCAGGCGCGGCGCAGATAGAGCGGAAATGCCAGCACGCCCGCGACGCTGGCCAGAAGCAGGGCGTACCAGACCGCTGCATTCAGCAGGCTGCCCTGAAAGAAATACGCCACGATGATCGGGTGGACATGAATCGCGGTGAAAAGCATCGGGGTCTTCGCCAATCGTGCGTTCAAACCTTCGCCCGTTTGCAGGCCCGTGTGATAAAAGCGCTTGCACGAGTTGAGCATATTGGCAACCGCTCCTCCCGCGATATCAAAGGCGAAAAAGGCAAGCAAAGCGATCCGCCATCCGTCGGCAATGGGCACATCACGATAGTGATCCGCCATCAGAATGATCGCCGTGAACAACGTTGCCATACTGTAGGCCAGCACGCGTTCGGCCAGCGTTGCCCCTGTTCCGCAAAGCGGGTCTGTCCCGCCGGAGTAGGTCCAACGTATGGGTGCGGTCTGCATATCTGTCCCTTCTGTGTCTCTGGCACCGATCATTCCGTTGTGCGGCATTCTCGCCACCCCCCGAATATGGTCACCCGGTTACATGTAAGGGTGAATTATTATGACCAGACAGTCATTAAAAGTAGGTGCGACAATAATGACCATGCGGTCACAATAAACCGCGTCTATGGTATCGACGAGCTGAAGCGAGGACAAAAGCCCAATGCCGAAGATCGTCGATAAGGCAAAAATGAGAAATGACATCCTCGATGCTGCTATGTGTGCGTTTGCAGAAAAAGGGTATCATGCGACCTCCGTCAGTGACGTTGCGGTGGCAGCCGGTCTCGCGAAAGGCACGCTGTATATTTATTTCGACAGCAAGGAGGCGATGACAACAGCGATTGTTGATCGGCATTTTGCAACCCTTGAGGATCAGATCGCGTGCGGGGTGACCTGCAGCACGTTGGATGCCTTTCTGGAAGATCTCCATCGGACGATGGACATACCGGCAGAGCAGGCATCCTTCCATCGGGTATTCTTCGAGGTCTTCGGGCCCAGCTTCGCCTCGGAGGCGTTCACAGCACATGTGGCGCGGTTTTTTGAGGGACTCGGTGCGCATTACGCAAAGCAGATCGCCCATCTTCAAGAATTGGGAGAGATTGCGGGCCATTACCACGCCGCCTCTATCGGTCGCATGCTGGCCAGCATGATGGACGGGGCAGTGTTGCACAGAGGGTTATTCGATATCTCTCAACGACGACATCGGCGCATGATCCAAGAGACCCTTGCGATGCTGCGCGCAGGTCTTCGGTCATCTCCAAACAGGGCATGAGTGGCCCCCGAATAGCCCAGCCAGTCTATCCCGGTCGCACCCGCGGCCCGAACAGTCCTTGCAAACATCCGATGAGGGAGTGATCACTTGAATATCTGGGTTCTTTGCGTCGCCTGCATCACGCTGATCGCGTTCTTTGCGCATGTCATTGTAGGCACAAAGGAAACGGCTACCCTTGCCCCGAGAACGGCAGACGAGAAACGGACCACGAACTGGGTTCAGGCAATGTGCGTGTTTCAAATGCTGTCCGTTGATCTGCTGGTTGTGGCTGTGACTCTTTTTGCCATCGCCTTTATCGACATCGGACCGCTGGAGCGCCCGGCGACGCTATTGCTGAGCCTGCTGTTCTTCATCTGGGGCCTGGTCTGGGTTGTTCAGATGAAGTGGCTCAACCGCCCTGCAGTCACCCTGTGGAGGCTGCCTCACTGGGTCGTCTGGTTTTTCTGCTCGGCGCTGCTCTACCTTGGGGGTTGAGATGCGAGACGATCAAATGCGCAAGGCAAGCAGCTTTGATCTCTGCCCTGGCTACCGAAACAGTAGCCCGTTTCGAACTGGACGGTGCGTATGCGGACATCCAATGCATTGCCCAAAGAGCCTGCTACGGAACACATGAAAAGGATCACGGTTCAAAACGAATACCCCGTTTGCGCGGCGCGGCTATGGGCTTTGGCGACCAGTTACGCCGCTTTGCACGACGTGATGACGGGTCTCGCCACATTCGAGGGGTTGCCAAATGGACGCACGCGGACAGGCCAGCGTTTGGAGATCACGGTATCACTCTTCGGAAAGCTGCCTAAACAACCATACTTCATAGAAATTCTGGAATGCGACGATCTCGCGCTGATCCTGCGCTCAGCGGAGCATGGAGCCGGCGTGAAAACCTGGCTGCACACGCTGACCGTCACTGAAACAGAAGCAGGTAGTCGGCTACAAGACCAGATCGACATAGACGCGGGAACACTAACGCCCGCGTTTGCGCTCTGGGCCAAGTACCTGTACCACGCACGCCACAAGCCCAGGCTGCGTTTGCTGGAAAATGGACGATACTGATCTGCTATCGGGCCGGAGCGGTTGCAGCTGTACGAAGCGCCTCTTTCAATTGACAGCCGGGCAACCGGCGGAGCGACGATTGAGATCCCCCCACCAGCCTATCAGCGTTTCAAACGCATCTGGGCAGTCTCGAAAGGCAGCCCCTCATCATCCGTCGCTCTTCTGGAGAGTTCCGCGAAACCAAGCGCTTTGTAGAAAGCGAGCGCCTGAGCGTTGTCGGTGTAGACCTCCAACAGCAGTTGATCCCTCCCTTCAAAGGCGTGCGCGACCAGCGCTCGCCCGGTCCCTTGTCCCTGCTGATGCGGTGCGACAAACAGCCCGCCAATGAAATTGGCCATCAGGCTGACAAAGCCTACTGGCTCACCTGATCGACAAGCCACCCACGTCTCGGCAGCAGGCAGATAGTGTGTCTCAACGAGCTTGCGCTGCCCGCGCAGGCGGTTTTCGCCGATAAAGGCGTGCCCCGAGAGGGAGGCGTCAAGCCAGATGGTCGATAGCTTCTCAAGATCCGTTGCCGCATTATAGGCACGGATGTGTAACGCCATGTTTTCCATGATAATCCTGAAGTTACTTATGCGAACAGAAACAGCGCCTGTGCGACGCTGAAGAACACCGCAATATGCGGTTCAACTATGACTTCTGTGCATAAATCTCCTTCTGCAATTACAGTTGGGATATCGCTTAAGTCCAATGGCGACAAGAACGGCACAATGCCCATGGGTAAAAGCCGCTGTTTTTCCGGGTTGTCCGCCTTGGTTAAAGCCCTTCGTCGAGATTGAGCTTTGTTCTAACTTCCACGCGACACGCCACGTTCTAGACGATCCGCCCTCCGAAATCGCACGCACGGATACAGAGATTTTCGAGGCGATCCCCGCGGCGTTCCCGGTCGAGACTGCACTTGAAGACGCTCGACCATGAGGCAGAAACGCAGAAGAGTTCACTGCGATTTCCCAAAACGGTCGCTCGATACTGGGCAGGACTGGCGTGATACAGATGTCGGATTTTCCAAACAGCTAAAGTGCTGGCTTGGACCTAAAGCGCACGTAAAAACAATCCCGGCGGACGATGGGTTAAACAGTCTCTCCCGTCTCCAGTTTCTTCAGAAAGTCCTCTGCCTCGGCAATCACCGTTTCGCGTTTGCAGTCATCCATTCGGTCCCACGTGCGATACATGTTTCCCATCCGCGCATTCCCTTTGAACCGATCCCGATGGCGGTTCAGGAAATGCCAGTAGAGCAAGTTGAATGGGCACGCCCCTTCTCCGGTTTTCTGGCTCACTGAATAGGCGCAGCCTTTGCAGTAATCCGACATCCGGTTGATATAGGCACCACTCGACACGTAAGGCTTTGATGCGATGATCCCACCATCGGCGAACTGGCTCATACCAACGGTGTTGGGTGCCTCCACCCATTCGAAAGCGTCCATGTAGACGGCCAGATACCATGCGTGCACCTGATACGGGTCAATCCCGGCCAGCAGTGCGAAATTCCCCGTGATCATAAGACGCTGAATGTGGTGCGCATAGGCCTCCGCCCGGGTTTGCTCCACGGCTTTAGACAAACACCGCATCTGCGTCTCGCCGCCCCAGAAAAGCGCGGGCAGATCGCGATCATGTCCCAGCACATTGCGGTCCGGATAGTCGGGCCCTTCCAGAAAGTAGATGCCCCGCATGTACTCACGCCAACCGATGATCTGGCGAATGAACCCCTCGGCGGCATTGATGGGGACATCACCAGCATCATAGGCCTCCGCCACCTTTTCACAGACCTCAAGCGGGTCCAGCAGACCAATGTTGATATAGGCAGAGATGACCGCGTGATAGAGAAACCGATTGTCAGCCAGCATCGCATCCTGATAGTCGCCGAACTTTGGCAGTGCCTTTGAAATGAAATGGCTCAGCGCCCGCCGCGCCTCTCCCTGTGTGGTCGCAAACCAGAAGGGATGCAGATCGCCGAAGTGCGCTCCAAAGCGCGCCTCCACCAGTGCCAGGACCTCCTCGACCACCTCATCCGGTGTGAACTGCATGGGTCCCCCAAAACCCACATCATCCGGCGCGGGTTTGCGGTTTTCGTGATCAAAGTTCCACTTGCCGCCAACCGGTTTGTCCCCGTCCATCAATAAGCCGGTCTTGCGTCGCATTTCGCGGTAAAAATACTCCATGCGCAGCTGCTTGCGCCCTTCAGCCCAGCGTTCGAACTCCTGATGTGAGGCGATAAACCGATCGTCCTGCAGAATGTGGGTCTTGATAGGCGCATGTTTGAGTTTTTCGATCAGGCGCCACTCACCGGGCTCGGTCACAAGCACTTCTGCCGCCCCTGTCTCCTCGGCGCGCCGCAGCAACTCGCCAACGATGGAGCCCGCGTTCTGACTGTCGTCCAACTGGGTGTAACGCACGTCCCAGCCCTCTTCCCCGAGGGTCGCTGCGAACTTGCGCATGGCAGCAAAGATCAGCGCGATCTTCTTGGGATGGTGCTGGACGTAATCAGTCTCCTCGGCGACCTCGGCCATAACGACCACGTCACGCGAACGATCTGCCTGTTGCAGCGCACTGAGGCCAGCGGTCAACTGATCCCCCAGCACCAAAACGAGACGGCTCACCATGGCACCGCCTCTCCTGCCCAATCGAAAAATTGACCGCTCTGCGCAGGTGTCAACGTATCCATCACACCCAGCAGGTTCTCCGCGGCAGCCTCCGGTGGCACAGAAGGATGCCGTCCCAAATACTTCTCGGTAAAGGGCGTAGCCACGGTGCCGGGATGCAGTGAAACACAAATGGCGTGGCTGTGCGTACGCGCCAGTTCGATGGCCGTTGTGTGCACGATCTGGTTTACCGCTGCCTTGGCGCTGCGGTAGCTCACCCAGCCGCCGATGCGGTTGTCGCCGATGGACCCGACCCGTGCAGACAGCACGGCAAAGACCGATTTTCTGTCGCGGGGCAGCAAATCCGCCGCGTGCCGCAACACCAACGCAGGCCCCAGCGCATTTACGGCGAACTGATCCATCATCGCCTTTCCGGTAACCGCCTTGATGGTCTTTTCCGGCGCGACACCGTCGATTTCCAATGCGCCGGTGGCAACAATCACCATATCGAACGGGCCGGCAAGTTGCTCCAAATGGTGGCTCACGACGCGCTCATCCGTGATGTCAAAGCCATCCGACGAGCGCGACAGGCCTGCCACATCATGGCCGCGTGCCGTGCAGGCCGTGGCAAGCGCCTGTCCAATTCCGCCGGAGGCACCAATAATCAATACTCTCTTCATCGTCGGCGACCTAGTCGGGTAGATCGGCACTTCAACCCCGTTCAACGCCCGCAATGCACTTGGGACGGTAAGCGACTTCTCAAAAAACCACCTTCCCATTTGTGTCTGGCTGCGTATAACTACCGGCAATGGCACCTGCTGCTCATATCATTTGCCCGCGCACTTCCTTGCGCCCTGCCGCCGCTCTGCTGCTAAGCCGCCTCTGAGCGTGCCCTTCGGCGCGCCCGCTCAGAGGGATGTGTCGCGCGCCAGGGAACATAGCAGAAAATCGAAAGAACCAGACATGACAGATAAAGCCAAACAGGACCGCGTCCTGATTTTCGACACCACATTGCGTGACGGCGAACAAAGCCCGGGCGCGACCATGACCCACGCCGAGAAGCTCGAGATCGCCGGACTGCTGGATGAGATGGGTGTTGATATCATCGAAGCCGGCTTTCCGATCGCCTCCGAAGGCGATTTCGCCGCTGTCTCCGAGATTGCCAAACTTGCCCGGACCTCCGTGATCTGCGGGCTGGCGCGCGCGCAGTTTGGCGACATTGATCGGTGTTGGGAGGCGGTGAAACACGCCAAGGCGCCGCGCATTCACACGTTTATCGGCACCTCGCCCCTGCACCGCGCGATCCCAAACCTCGACATGGACCAGATGGCCGAACGGATTGAACAGACGGTCAGCCACGCGCGTAATCTTTGCGACAATGTACAATGGTCCCCGATGGATGCGACACGGACGGAAGAGGATTACCTCTGCCGTGTCGTCGAAATCGCCATCAAGGCAGGGGCGACCACGATCAACATCCCCGATACCGTTGGTTACACCGCGCCGCGCGAGTCCGCCGAATTGATCAATATGCTGCTCAACCGGGTGCCGGGCGCCGATGAGATCACCTTTGCCACCCATTGCCACAACGATCTCGGCATGGCGACGGCGAACTCCTTGGCCGCGGTTGAGGCCGGTGCCCGCCAAATCGAATGCACGATCAATGGGTTGGGCGAACGCGCGGGCAACACCGCACTCGAAGAGGTGGTGATGGCGCTGAAGGTGCGCAACGATATCATGCCGTTCCAGACCGGCATCGACAGCACCAAGATCATGAACATCTCGCGCCGGGTCGCGGCTGTCTCGGGCTTCCCGGTGCAGTTCAACAAGGCCATCGTGGGCAAAAACGCCTTTGCCCATGAAAGCGGCATTCACCAGGATGGCATGCTCAAGAACGCGGAGACCTTTGAGATCATGCGCCCCGAAGATGTCGGGCTGTCCGAGACCAACCTCGTTATGGGCAAGCACTCCGGCCGTGCCGCATTGCGGTCGAAGCTCGAGGATCTGGGGTTCGAGTTGGGGGATAACCAGCTCAAGGATGTCTTTGTGCGTTTCAAGGAACTGGCCGACCGCAAGAAGGAAATCTATGACGACGATCTGATTGCGCTGATGCGCACGTCGTCTGACCCGGAGAACGACCGGATCAGGCTGGTGTCGCTCCGGGTGGTGTGCGGGACCGATGGCCCGCAGCAGGCCGATCTGGTCATGCAAGTCGATGGCGAAGAAAAGTCCACGACACAAACTGGCGACGGCCCTGTTGACGCCTCCTTCAACGCGATCAGGGCGCTGGTCCCGCATACCGCGCGGCTGCAGCTTTACCAAGTGCACGCGGTGACCGAAGGCACGGACGCGCAGGCCACGGTCTCTGTCCGGATGGAAGAAGACGGGCGTATCGTGACAGGACAATCCGCGAACACAGACACCGTTGTTGCCTCGGCGCTGGCCTACATCCACGCCCTGAACCGGCTGCTCGTCCGCCGCGAGAAAGGCGGCAAGGACAAGCGCGAGATCAGCTACAAAGACGTCGGCTGATCAGGGACATACGAAGACGCCTGTGCGACCGGCGAGGCAGGCGTCTTCAAACATTCGGCAAACAAACCTGGCCAGGCGGACGCGGTGCGGTGTTCGGGGAAATCAGGTATATTTGCTCGAATGGTGTTTTGCGAGGCACACTCCGCACGTAAAAGCAACATGCCGCCTGCATCATCGTTAACGCCCCTTTCACCCTTTAGCGCCTATGCCTATAAGGGGTTAAAAGCCCGCCTCCCTGGAGTCGCGGGCCAAGAGAAATTCGGGCAAGGTATCAACGCATGTTTGACAAAATCCGCGGGCTGTTTTCATCGGACATGGCCATCGATCTGGGAACCGCCAATACATTGGTCTATGTGAAGGGGCGCGGCGTGATCCTGTCGGAACCTTCCGTCGTCGCCTATCATGTCAAGGACGGCGTGAAAAAGGTGCTGGCCGTGGGCGAAGACGCCAAACTGATGCTGGGCCGCACACCCGGCAGTATAGAGGCCATCCGCCCGATGCGCGAAGGCGTGATCGCGGATTTCGATACCGCCGAAGAAATGATCAAGCACTTTATTCGCAAGGTGCATAAACGTTCGACCTTCTCCAAACCCAAGATCATCGTTTGTGTGCCGCATGGCGCCACGCCGGTTGAGAAACGCGCGATCCGCCAGTCGGTGCTGAGCGCGGGCGCGCGGCGCGCTGGTCTGATTGCGGAGCCGATTGCGGCAGCCATCGGGGCCGGTATGCCGATCACCGATCCGACCGGCAACATGGTCGTGGACATTGGCGGCGGCACAACCGAAGTGGCTGTGCTCAGCCTGGGTGACATCGTCTATGCGCGCTCCGTGCGGGTCGGTGGCGACCGGATGGACGAGGCGATCATCAGCTACTTGCGCCGACAGCAGAACCTGCTGGTCGGGGAAACCACAGCGGAACGGGTCAAGACGTCCATTGGCACGGCGCGCATGCCCGATGATGGCCGCGGGACATCCATGCAGATTCGTGGGCGCGACCTGCTCAATGGCGTGCCCAAGGAGATCGAGGTCACACAGGCCCAGATTGCCGAGGCGCTGGCGGAACCCGTACAGCAGATTTGCGAAGCGGTGATGACCGCGCTGGAAACCACACCGCCCGATCTGGCCGCGGACATCGTGGATCGGGGCGTTATGCTGACCGGTGGTGGCGCGCTTCTGGGGGATCTCGATCTGGCGCTGCGGGAACAGACAGGGCTGGCGGTGTCCATTGCCGACGAGTCCCTCAACTGTGTGGCACTCGGCACCGGTAAGGCCTTGGAATACGAGAAACAATTGCGTCACGCCATCGACTATGACAGCTAAACGCATCGCAAGATAAATCCCGATCAGCGGCAGGTTTGCCCTGCCAGCTTGAGGGGCAGGAGACGGCCAGAACATGGCGAAAGAGCGATCCAGCAGCAGCGAATACACCGGCCCGGTCCGCCGGTTGCTGCTCAGTGTAATTGTTCTTTGCCTGCTTGCGATCTTTCTGGTTTGGCGCATCGACAGCCCGCGGGTGGAGCGGTTTCGTGCACAGGTAACGGACACATTCGTGCCGCGCCTTGATTGGGCCATGGCTCCGGTCACCGGCGCGATCAACCTGTTGAAAGACTTTCAGAGCTATCAGCGACTGGCGGACCAAAACCGCGAATTGCGATCGGAGTTGCGCCGCATGCAGGCGTGGAAGGAGGCGGCCCTGCAACTGGAGCAGGAAAACGCCCGGCTGCTGGATCTCAACAACGTACGCCTCGATCCGCGTCTGACCTATATCACCGGCGTTGTTCTCGCCGACAGCGGCTCCCCGTTCCGGCAATCCGTGCTGCTGAATGTCGGCGCGCGGGATGGCGTTGTGGATGGCTGGGCCACGATGGACGGGATCGGCGTCGTTGGGCGCATTTCCGGGGTGGGTGAAAACACCGCCCGCGTGATCCTGTTGACCGATGCGTCCAGCCGTATCCCCGCGGTGATCCAGCCGTCGGGTCAAAGGGTCATCGTCTCTGGTGACAACTCCGCAGCCCCCCCCATCGAGTTTCTCGAAGACAGCGATCTGGTGCGTCCCGGCCACCGGGTGATCAGTTCCGGCGATGGCGGCGTCTTTCCGGCCGGTCTGCTGATCGGTCAGGTGGCGCTGGACCCGACTGGCAAGCTGCGGGTCCGCCTGGCCGCCGACTATCAGCGCCTCGAATTCCTGCGTGTCTTGCGTCATCATGGAACCGACCCCGTTTCGGACACAGCACAGATCATCGGACCTCAGTTGCCCGCCCAGCCCGTCGTTGCGCAAGAGGAGGTCAGCCAGTGAGCGAGCTTCCACAGGCCCGGCTCTGGAGCATGCGGATCGCTTTTGCATTTCTGGTCTGTGTGATCCTGTTTTTCCACCTGCTGCCTCTGGAAACCACGCCCCGCCGGTGGGTTGGACCGGATCTGTTGCTGGGGTTTGCCTGCGCATGGTCTCTGCGGCGACCCGAATTCGTGCCTACACTCGCGCTGGCCGGACTGTTCCTGCTGGCAGATTTATTGCTGCAGCGCCCCCCCGGGCTCTGGGCGCTTCTGGCGCTGTTGGGATGCGAAAGCCTGAAACAGCGTGCGCGCAGTCTGCGGGACACCGGATTTCCCGGCGAGTGGCTCGCTGTGTGTGCCGTTATCATCATGATCACTGTCGCCTATCGCGCGGGATTGATGATCACCCTTGTCGATTTGCCCCCCTTTGGGTTGACGGTCTTCGAGGCCATCATGACAATACTGTTCTATCCGCTTGTTGTTGCCATCACCCACGGCTTCATGGGGGTGCGCAAGGCAACGCCGGGCGATGTAGATGGATCCGGAGGCCGTATATGACCTGCCCTGACGTCCCAGCGGGAGAGCGAGCATGAAAAAGACCCGCGCCGAAACAGATTTCAGCCACCGCCGGATCTCGCGGCGCGCCGCTCTCTTGGGCGGTGCGCAGCTGTTGTTCATAGGTGGCCTGGCCGCACGCATGCGGTTTTTGCAGGTGGATCAGGCGGATCAGTTCCGGCTGCTGGCGGAAGAGAACCGCATCAACGTACGACTCATCCCCCCGTCGCGCGGCGAGGTCTTTGACCGCAACGGCACGCGGCTCGCCCAGAACGCGCCGTCGTATCGGATCGTGATCGTGCGCGAAGATGCGGGCGACACGGACGAGGTTCTGCATCGTCTGTCCCAGATCATTCCACTGGCGCCCGAGGATATTGAGCGCACGAAGGACGAATTGAAACGCTCGCCGTCCTTTCTCCCCGTCACCATCGCCGAGGATGTGCGGTGGGAAGACATCAGCCGCGTCTCGGTCAACGCACCGGCTCTGCCCGGTGTCACCCCGGAGGTAGGCCTGAGCCGCGTTTATCCACAAGGATCTGATTTCGCGCATGTCTTGGGGTATGTCGGCCCGGTCTCGGACTACGACCTGGAAAAAATCGCCGATCCCGAGCCGGTGCTGCGCATCCCGCGGTTTCAGATCGGCAAGGTCGGCGTCGAGACCAAGCTGGAGCCCGTGCTGCGCGGCAAGGCCGGTGCCAAACGTGTCGAGGTCAACGCTGCCGGACGGGTCATGCGCGAACTGGACCGGCGCGAAGGAACGCCCGGATCCGATATCCAACTGACAATCGACGCCAAATTACAAGGCTACGTGCAGGCGCGGCTTGATCAGGAAAGCGCCAGCGCCGTGGTCATCGACTGTGAACACGGGGATGTCTTGGCCTGTGCGTCCGCCCCCACCTTCGATCCCAACCTCTTTGTGCGCGGTATTTCGGTCAAGGATTACAGCTCACTGACGGGAAACAAGTATCGCCCGCTTGCCAGCAAGACGGTGCAGGGCCTCTACCCGCCCGGATCGACGTTCAAAATGGTCACCGCCATGGCCGCGCTGGAAGCAGGGCTGATCGGCCCGGATGAGACGGTCTATTGCCCCGGCCATCTGACCGTCTCCGGGCGTCGTTTTCACTGCTGGAAGCGCGCGGGCCACGGGTGGGTCGATCTGCAGACCTCGCTCAAACGGTCCTGCGACGTCTACTACTATGATCTGGCGATCAAGGTCGGCATCGAAAAGATTTCCGACATGGCACGGCGCTTTGGCCTCGGCATCAAGCATGACGTCCCGATGTCCGCCGTGGCCCAGGGGCTTGCGCCCAACATGGAATGGAAACAGCAAACCTACGGGCAGAGCTGGCGCGTCGGTGACACGGTCAACGTTTCCATCGGTCAGGGCTTCATGCTCGCCTCGCCGATGCAGCTGGCCGTCATGTCCGCCCGCATCGCAACCGGGCGCGCGGTCGAGCCGCGCCTGATCAAATCCGTTGACGGGGTCGAACAACCCTCGCGTGGCGGCGAAAGCCTTGGGATGAATGAAAACAACCTGCGCAAAATGCGGCGGGCGATGAATGCGGTGGTCAATGACCGGCGCGGGACAGCCTATGGATCGCGCATCATCGAGGATGCGATGCGCATGGCTGGCAAGACTGGCACCAGCCAGGTCCGTAACATCACCGCAGCGGAAAGACGCGCCGGCGTCATTCGCAACGAGGACCTGCCGTGGGAGCGGCGGGACCATGCGCTTTTTGTGAATTTCGCGCCGATTGAAGCGCCGAAATATGCCGTGGCCGTCGTGGTTGAGCATGGCGGTGGCGGGTCCAAAGCCGCAGCCCCCATTGCGCGCGATATCACCCTGCAGGCGCTCTATGGTGGGCAGCCCCCGCTTGAGGCCTATCCCGCCAAAGACCGTGAGCGCATCGAAGAACAGCAGGAAAAGCTGCGCGGCATGGAACCACAGGCCTCCTTTGTCGGGCGGGATCAGGCATGAGCTACCTCGAATATGCTGTCAAAAGCGCACCTACAGGGTTTCGCAAGATTTTCCACCTGAACTGGCCGGTGGCACTTTTGCTCGCATCCGTTTCCGGCGCAGGCTTCCTGATGCTTTATTCTGTCGCGGGCGGGTCGTTCAGCCCCTGGGCCGAGCCGCAGATGAAGCGCTTTGCCATGGGCTTTGCGCTGATGATCGGCGTGGCCATGGTGCCCATCTGGTTCTGGCGATCGCTTGCGGGCGTGGGCTATCTGCTCACGGTCGCCCTGCTCGTCGCGGTAGAGCTTTTCGGTACCGTCGGCATGGGCGCGCAGCGCTGGATTGATCTCGGCTTCATGCGGCTGCAGCCCTCGGAACTGATGAAAATCACTTTGGTGATGTTCCTTGCGGCCTACTACGACTGGTTGCCCGCGAAACGCACGTCCCACCCGTTCTGGGTGCTGATCCCGGTGATTGCGATCATCATCCCCACGCTGCTGGTTCTGCGGCAACCTGATCTCGGCACGTCAATCCTCCTGCTGGCGGCGGGTGGCGGGTTGATGTTCCTGGCGGGCGTGCACTGGGCGTATTTTGCCGCGGTTCTGGCCAGCGTCATCGGTCTGGTGACAACCGTTTTCCAATCCCGCGGCACAGAATGGCAGCTGATCAAGGACTATCAGTTCCGGCGGATCGACACTTTCCTCGATCCAAGTACGGACCCGCTGGGTGCGGGCTATCACATCACCCAGTCAAAGATTGCCCTTGGCTCTGGCGGCTGGACCGGACGCGGCTTCATGCAGGGCACCCAAAGCCGCTTGAATTTTCTGCCGGAAAAACACACCGATTTCATCTTTACGACCCTGGCCGAAGAGTTCGGGTTTCTGGGCGGCATATCGCTTCTGGGGCTCTATGCGCTGATCATCGTTTTCTGCATCTGGTCCGCCCTGACCAACAAGGATCGCTTTTCCTCGCTGCTTATTCTCGGGATCGCGCTTAACTTCTTCCTGTTCTTCGCGGTGAACATGTCGATGGTCATGGGGCTGGCACCGGTCGTCGGCGTGCCCCTGCCGATGGTCAGCTACGGCGGGTCGGCCATGCTGGTGCTGATGCTTGCCTTTGGCCTGATGCAAAGCGCCCATGTGCACCGGTTGAGATAGCCGACCTGATATGACCGTGAATGTTCTCTTTGCCGCCCATGCGGATCGCTGGGCCAACTACCAGACGCCTCTCAACACCGCGTTTGAAGCGAAGGGGATAGCTGCTCACCTCTCCTGCGATTTTGCCCCGGCTGACGTGGACTACATCGTCTATACGCCGAATTCACCGTTGCAGGATTTTACACCCTACACCCGTGCCAAGGCCGTTCTGAACCTCTGGGCCGGTGTCGAGGGTGTGGTAAAGAACCCGACCCTGAAGATCCCGCTCGCGCGTATGGTCGATCCGGGCATGACCAAATCCATGACCGAATGGGTCGCCGGGCATGTGATGCGCTACCATCTCGGAATGGACCGACACATCGTGAACCCGGATCAGGCGTGGGTGCCACATACCCCGCCGCTGGCCTCTGAAAGGCAAGTGTGCATTCTGGGCATGGGCGCGTTAGGCAGCGCGGTCGCGGCCACGCTGACCGGCCTGGGCTTTCACGTCAACGGCTGGAGCCGCAGCGCGAGGGACGTGCCCGGTGTCTCCATGCACCACGGCACAGATGGGCTGAGCACTGCGCTGAAAACGGCCGAGATTCTCATCCTGCTGCTGCCCGACACACCGGCAACGAATAACACGCTGGATGCGCAGGCCCTTGCGCAATTGCCCAAGGGTGCCTTTGTCATAAATCCCGGACGGGGCCCATTGATTGACGATGACGCGCTATTGGAAGCTCTGGATCAAGGGCGCGTGGCAGGCGCCACACTAGACGTGTTCCGTGTCGAACCACTGCCACAAGAGCATCCGTTCTGGGCCCATCCAAAGGTCACCGTGACCCCACATGTGGCCGCAGAGACGCGACCCGTCACCGCTGCCGAAGTGATCGCCGAGAACATTCGCCGGGGTGAAGCGGGCGAACCCTTTCTGCACCTGGTCGATCGCAGCAGCGGCTACTGAATTACACCGCCGCCAGGCCGCGTCCTTTCAACAAGGCCTCCACGCCGGGCAGCCGCCCACGGAATGCCGTGTAGAGCTCAGCCGCATCCTGGCTGCCGCCCTTTGAAAGAATGTGCTCTTCCAGCGCCGCAGCCCGGTCGGGATCAAATGCGCCCCCCGCTTCCTCAAAGGCCTGAAAGGCGTCGGCATCCATCACTTCCGACCACATGTAGCTGTAGTATCCGCTCGAATAGCCATCCCCGGCAAAGACATGGGCGAAATGCGGCGTGGCGTGACGCATGGTGATTGCCGCCGGCATGCCCAACGCCTCGAGCACGTCACGTTGGCGCGCCATCGGGTCAGACGGCGCAGCCCCCTCGTGGAAATCAAGATCGACAAGGGCGGAGGCGACATATTCGACGGTCTGGAAGCCCATGTCATAGGTGGCGGCCGCCAGCACCTTGTCCAACAACTCTTGTGGCATGGGCGCGCCGGTATCCGCGTGTGTGGCGAATTCCCCCAGAACCTGCGGCACGTCCAGCCAGTGTTCATAGAGCTGACTGGGCAGTTCGACAAAGTCCCGCGCCACCGACGTCCCCGAGATGCTTTCATAAGTCACATCGGACAGCATCTGGTGCAAGGCATGGCCAAACTCGTGAAACAGGGTGCGCGCGTCGTCATAGGACAAGAGCGCCGGATCGCCTTTGGCAAAGTTGCACACGTTAATCACGACCGGCGCCTGCACCTTGGGAAACTTGGCCTGCCCGCGCATTGCGGAACACCACGCGCCGGATCGCTTTGAGCCGCGCGCGAAGTAGTCACCGATGAACACCGCCACATGCTGGCCGTCGCGGGTCACCTCCCAAGCACGGCAATCGGGATGATAGAGCGGGATATCGAGCGGTTTGAAGGCGAGCCCAAAAAGCCGCGTGGCACAGGCAAAAGACGCCTCGATCATGCGCTCCAACTGGAAGTACGGCTTGAGCGCCGCCTCATCCAGATCGTGTTCGGCCACCCGACGTTTCTCGGAATAATAGCGCCAGTCCCAAGGCGCCAGCGGACCATTCACACCGTCTTCCTGCATCATGCGGGTCAGCACGTCGGCATCTGCTTCCGCCTGCGCACGGGCCGGTGTCCATACTGCCATCAACAGATCGCGCACCGCCTCCGGCGTTTTGGCCATTTCGGTTTCGAGCTTGTAGGACGCAAAGCTTTCGTACCCGAGCAAACGGGCACGTTCCTCGCGCAGGCCAAGGATTTCGGCGGCAATGGCCCGGTTGTCCGTCTCGCCACCATTGGCACCGCGTGCCGTCCAGGCGTTGAAGGCGATCTCACGCAGATCGCGCCGTGGCGAGAATTGCAGAAACGGCACGATGAGCGAGCGCGACAGGGTGACAACCGGCCCGCCCGCCTCCTTTTCCTTACCTGCTGCCCGCGCGGCGCGGATGACAAAATCCGGCAGGCCGTCAAGATCAGCATCGGCCAGTGGCATGAACCAGTCCCGCTCATCCGCAAGCAGGTTTTGTGTAAATTCCGTGCCGAGCACGGCAAGGCGGCTTTTGATCTCTTTCATGCAGTTTTCTTCATCGCCTTCCAGCGCCGCACCTGCCCGTACGAAGTTGCGGTGCGTCAACATCAGGACCCGCTCCTGCTCTGCCGTCAGGTCCGCCTCTGCCCGCGCCTCCCAGATCGCTGCCACACGCGCAAAGAGCGCCTTGTTGCCCGAAATCTCCGCGAAATGCGCAGCGAGCTTGGGCGAGAAGTCGCGCTGCAACGCCTCGCGTTCCGGGTTGCTGTCCGCACCCGCCACCGCGAAGAATACGCCCAAGACCTGATGCAGCGCATGCCCTGCCGCCTCCAGCGCCTCGATCGTATTGGCGAAATCCGGCGCGTCGTCGGAGCCGGCAATCGCGTCGATTTCGGCACGATGTTCCGCCAGAGCCGTCGTCAGAGCGGGGGCAAAATCATCGTCTGAAATCCGGTCGAACGGCGCAATCTGAAACGGTGTGGTCCAATCCTGCAGCAGGGGGTTTGTCATCGCGGCTCTCCTTTGTCCGTCAAGCTAGGTTTGCGGGCAGGGATGCACAAGCCGCGCCGTCGCAATCGGCGCGGATTCTCCGGATCATCTGTCCGCAGCGTTCCCACAGATCGGACACTCCGGGCGGCGCGCAATCGAAATCGTGCGGCTTTCCCCGTAAAGCGCATCATAGATCACCATCTGCCCCCGCAGGACGGTGCCCGCCCCGGTGATCAGTTTGATGGCCTCAGAAGCCATCATCGCCCCAATCACGCCGGGCAAGGGGCTCAACACGCCCGCCTCGGCACAAGAGGGCGCAAGTTCCGGCGCAGGGGCTTGCGGGAAAATACACTGGTAGCAGGGCGCGTCCTGCGCGGGGTCAAAGATGCTCAACTGCCCTTCCCATTGGCTCAGCGCTCCGGAAATCAGTGGCATTTTCTGCGCCACTGCCACCCGGTTGGCCAGGTACCTGGTGTCGAAGTTGTCGGTGCCGTCCAGCACCAGATCATAGTCGGCAAAGAGATCGGCCGCGATCTCTTCGGTCAGACGGCGGTGGTAGGGGCGCACGATCACATACGGGTTCTGTGCGGTCATCTCCGCCTGCGCGGAAAACACCTTGGGCGTCCCAATGGCCGCATCCTTGTGAATGACCTGCCGCTGAAGATTTGCGTTCTCCACCGCGTCATCGTCGATCACGCCAATGGAGCCGACACCCGCAGCCGCCAGATACTGCAGGGCCGGGGCACCAAGCCCGCCCGCGCCGATCACCAGCACCTTCGCCTCTTTCAGCCGCTTCTGACCAGGCCCGCCAATTTCACGGAGCACGATATGGCGGGCGTAGCGGTTCAGTTCCGCCTCGCTAAATCCCGGTTTCGGGGCCGCCTCCATATCGGGTGCCTGCGTAACTTCTGCCCGGCGGCGCAGCGCCAGCAGGATACGGCGATACGCGAAAACCAGAACGGCAAACCCACCCAAGATGAGCCAGAGAGCAGCACTTTCTCCCGTCGCCATGCGCAACGGACTGCCGTCTGGCAAGGTCAGATGAATGATCAGGACACCAACGTAAAGTGCCCCGATCATCGTCAGCCGGGTCGTACGCGGTGCGCCCATCGCGCCGCCGATCCCCCAGAGCGCTGCCGCCATTGCAAGAACCAGCAGCATCAGTGCCCTCCTGTCGACCCAAAGCCGCCCGCGCCCCGCGCGGTTTCGCTGAGCGTCTCAGTGCGGGCAAAACGCGCCTGCACAACCGGGGCCACCACAAGCTGGGCGATGCGCATGCCGTGCGTGACCAGAAAAGGCTGTTCTCCCGCGTTCAGAACGATGATGCCCACCGGGCCACGGTAGTCGCTGTCGATGGTGCCTGGGCTGTTGACCAGCATCAGCCCGTGTTTCAGCGCAAGCCCGGATCGCGGGCGCACCTGCACCTCGAAACCGTGCGGGATTTCCATGGACAGGCCCGTTGGGATCAGAACGCGGGCACCGGGTGTGATTTCGATCTCCCCGTCTGGCAGGTTCGCCCGAATGTCCGCGCCCGCGGCACCTGTCGTTTCATATGACGGCAGGGGCACGGTGGTGTCCGCGCCTTCGCCATAGGTCACTTTCACCTGAACCATATCAACGGCTTCCGTCACGAACTCAGCCCAACGCCGCTGCAATGCGCTCTGCCAGACGGCGCGCCACGTCAGATTTACTCAAGGTGGGCCAGCTCTCCGTGCCACTGTCATCGATGATCACAACCGTATTCTCCGCGCCCCCCATCACGCCGCTGGCCTCGGAGACGTCATTGGCCACGATCCAGTCACAGCCCTTGCGCGCTCGTTTGGCTGTCGCATTCTCCACCACGTCATCTGTTTCCGCGGCAAAGCCGATCACCAATCCGGGGCGCCCTTTCTTCATCTGGGCCACCTGCCGCAGAATGTCCGGGTTCTCTGCAAACTCAAGGCGCGGCAAGCCGTCCTTGCTCTTCTTCAGCTTGCGGGTGCTGGCCCCATCCACCCGCCAATCCGCCACAGCGGCCGCAAAAACTGCCGCATCCGCAGGCAGGGCGGCTTCCACGGCGGCCTGCATTTCCCGTGCCGTCTGCACGCGGATGACCTCGACGCCACCCGGTGGCGGCACATCCGCCGGTCCGGTCACGAAAACCACCTGCGCGCCTTGCGCCGCAAGCGCGCGGGCAATCGCCGTCCCCTGTGCGCCGGAGGAGCGGTTGGCGATATAGCGCACCGGGTCAATCGGCTCATGCGTCGGGCCTGATGTCACGATCAGCCTCTTGCCCGACAGCGGGCCATTCGCGACACGCGCCTCTATCGCCGCCACGATCTCCAGAGGCTCCGCCATACGGCCGGGGCCAAACTCACCACAGGCCATGTCGCCGTCATTGGGCCCGACAACGGACACACCGTCCTGTAACAGGGTCGTCAGGTTGCGCTGGGTCGCGGGATGCTGCCACATGCGTACGTTCATCGCAGGCGCCACAAGCACCGGCGTGTCGGTGGCCAAAAGCACTGTGCTGGCCAGATCATTTGCCAGACCACCGGCCATCTTGGCCATGAGGTCAGCGGTTGCTGGGGCCACGACCACCAGATCAGCAACCCGGCTGAGCTGGATATGCCCCATCTCTGCCTCGTCCGTCAGATCGAAGAGATCGCGGTAAACCTTCTGCCCCGCCAGCGCGGAAACAGAGAGCGGCGTGACAAATTCTTCCCCCGCCTTGGTCAGCACCGGCGTAACGGTTGCGCCCCGCTCACGCAGCCTGCGGATCAGGTCCAGCGATTTGAAAGCCGCTATGCCGCCGCCAATGATCAGAAGAATGCGTTTTCCGGCCAGCATGATGCGCCCTTTCCGGGTGGAATTCTTTCCGACCATATGCCGCGTATGACGCGACCGCCAGCCCCCGCGGATCAGTTAAAGGCATCGCAGGGGTCGCCCCGATCCACGCCCGGGCCATCCGCCGTTGCGTCGAATTGACCTAGCGGGACCGAACCCTCCTCACCCTGCGCCAGAGAAAACACCGCGAGATCGGGTGCGGCATGACGCAGGTAGACCGGCGCGCCCCAATCCGCGCGCGCATGCCCGTTGCCGGTGATGACGACGACAGGTCCGCCCGCGCGCTCATAAGCCTCGAGTGCGGCCAGCGCCAGCGCCGCATCCCGCAGCCGCTGTACGGACACCATCATTGGCAGCAGGTTCTTGGGCAACGCATCGCAATGCGCCTCTGCCTGCAGGGTTTCCCGACGCGCCTGCTGATCCGCCTCAAGCGGTCGATCAAGTCCAAACCGTGCCGCGTCCGCTGCGCCGAAAACCTGCGTCACCTCCTGCTGCATCAGCCCACGCACCTGATCGCGTGGGACCGCCGCACCGTAAATCACCGCCTCAGGCGCGGCATCAAAGATCGGAAAATACATCGCAAAGTCAGGCCAGCCGCTCTCCTCCCATTGCAACGCACGGTTCAGGGTTTCTTCGGAGGTGCGATTGTCATCCGTCACTAAAGCCGCCTGCGCGGGTCTGAGCATTTCAAAAACTACCGCTTTGGGAGCAAGCGCTTCGACCCACGCGGCCTGCAGCGCATGATGGGCCGGGTTGTCATGCTGTTCCCCGATGAACACGACATCGGCAACCTTTGCTGCCGGGGGTGGTACCACGTCTGCAGACGCGAAAGGAGCGGCCAAACCGACCGCCCCCGAGAATATGATTTTTGAGAGTTTTCGCCAGATCACATCAAGAAGTGATGCACTTCGCGTGACTGGTTTTCAAGCGACTTGCGCATTTTACCAAAGGCTGCGGCCTCCAACTGGCGGACGCGCTCTTTGCTGAGGCTCAACTCCTGTCCGAGGCTTTCGAGCGTACGGGGCTGGTCACGCAGCTTGCGTTCCCGCACGATGAACCGCTCCCGGTCATTGAGATCTCCCATGGCTTGCAAGAGCCATTCGCGCAGCTGTTCGGTGTCATGCTGATGCTCGACCGTTTCGGCAGCCTGCGTGCTGTCGTCTTCCAGCGCGTCAATCCATTCACGCCCCTCGTCCTCGGTCGACTGGGTGGCGTTCAGCGAATAATCCGAGCCCGAAAGACGCCCCTCCATCATCTCGACGTCGTGCAACGGCACGCCAATCTCAGTCGAGATCATCTGGCGCAGCTGGTGCCGGTCCAGAACCTCGCCCGCCGCAGCGCTCTCACGCTCCAGCCTCGCCTGGACGCGACGCATGTTGAAGAACAACGATTTTTGCGAAGAGGTCGACCCCGTCCGCACCATCGACCAGTTGCGCATCACGTAGTCCTGGATAGATGCCTTGATCCACCACACGGCATAGGTCGAAAAGCGCACGCCTCTGTCGGGGTCGAACTTATCAGCCGCTTTCATCAGCCCCAGACCTGCTTCCTGAATCAGGTCGTTCATGGGCGCGCCATAGCGTTTGAACTTGGACGCCATGGAAATAGCGAGGCGCATGTAGGCTGTAATCAACCGGTGCAGAGATTTCTCACATCGCTCATCGCGCCAGGCATAGGCGAGACGCAACTCCGTCTCCGCGTCCAAAAGTTCCGCCTTCATCGCTGTTCGAGACAGTGACATATCTCTTGCAGTATCCAAAGCCATAGCGACATCTCCCAGTCAGATGAAGCACACCTTGCCGTGCACAGTTGATATAGATACGCACCATACACCCGATTGGTTCACCGCAAAGGTTGATAAAATGTTGCCAAAATTGACCTTCGTGCTAGGTGGCGCCGCGTCCGGGAAATCGCTTTGGGCCGAAAACCTTTTGTTAAGCAGTCATTTAGCTCCTGTTTACCTTGCCACCTCGCGTGTCTTTGATGACGAAATAAAAATGCGCGTCGAGGTCCATAAATCGCGCAGAAGTGACCGGTGGGTGAATTTTGAGGCACAATTAGAACTAGGGCCCGTTCTGAGGGAGCTGGAATCGGGTCAGGGCGTGCTTATCGACTGTGTCACGATGTGGTTGAGCAACCACATGCTGGATGAAAATGACATCGATGCCGCACAGAGGCGGTTGCTGTCGGACCTCAAATCCTGTGATGCGCCCTGCGTGGTTGTCTCCAACGAGGTGGGGCACGGAATTGTCCCCGAAAACGCGCTCGCCCGGCGGTTTCGCGAGGCTCAGGGCAGGTTGAACATCGCGCTCGCTGCGCAAGCTGATCTGGTGGTCTTTGTGACGGCTGGCCTGCCCACGGTATTGAAAGGGCAACTGCCATGACGGTCTGGCATTGGGTGCGACACGGACCGACACATGAAAAAGCGTTTGTAGGGTGGCGCGATGTGCCCGCCGATCTGTCGGACAAAACGCGCATCAATCGGTTGCAAAACCACTTGCCACAGGAGGCGCTTTTGGTTTCATCCGATCTGATCCGCGCCTCTGCAACAGCGGACGCAGTTCAGCGACCGTCACACCGTCGGCTGCCCAGCGAGCCCGAGTTGCGGGAGTTCAACTTCGGCGTGTGGGACGGGATGCATTTCAGCCAGGTGGCGGAAGAGCACCCGGCGCTCAGCCGCGCCTATTGGGAAACACCCGGTGACGTGAAGCCGCCGGAAGGCGAGAGCTGGAACATGGCGGCGGCCCGCGTGAACGCCCGTGTGGACGCACTCAACGCCGCCCATCCCGATGCGGAGATCATCGCAGTGGCTCATATCGGCGTGATCCTCACGCAGGTGCAACGCGGTCTGGGGGTCACGCCCTACAAGGCGCTGTCCCATGAGATCGACAACCTTTCCTGCACGCGCATCGTCTGGTCAGGCGGAACGCCGACGGTAAGCCAGATCAATCACTGTCCGTGATCCTGCACGCCACAAGAGTTCGTTTGATCCTGGCACTGCCGAACAGATAACGTCATCACCATGACCTACGACTTGTATATCGGCGATCGCACCTTCTCCAGCTGGTCCCTCAGGGGTTGGCTGATGATGGAAAAATTTGGCCTGTCTTACCGGACCCATCTGGTGGGGCTTTACAGCGGCACGATGGCGTCGGACCTTGCGCCGCTGTCACCGGCGCGGCTGGTGCCGGTGCTCCAGACGCCGGATGGCGATATCATCGGCGAGACACTCGCGATGGCCGAAACGCTGGCGGAACGGCACCCAGAGGCCGGATTCTGGCCAGCTGAGGCGCATCTGCGGGCCCGCGCGCGCTGGATCAGCGCGGAGATGGCGTCGGGCTTTGCGGCCCTGCGTGACGCCTGTCCAATGCAGCTGCAGCATGTCAACAAAGGCTTTGAAGCCTCGGACGCCGTGATGGCCGATCTGGACCGCCTTGAAGATATCTGGTCCGCTGCCCGTGCGCTGTCGGGGGCAAAAGACGGATGGCTGATGGGCGACTATTGCCTCGCGGATGTATTCTACGCCCCTGTTGCCGCGCGGATCATCGGCTATGACCTGCCGGTCTCCCAGGCCAGCCGCGCCTATTGCATGAAAGTGATCGACGATCCTGCCTTCAAGACCTGGCGCGCCGACGGGTTGAAGACCAGATACGATCCGTTTCCCTACCCGATGGGTGTGCCTTTGGCGGACTGGCCCGTGTGACCGGGGCCACCGCACACATTAACCTTTCGTAAACACCCCTCACGTACCGATTAACCACGTCGGAATGGAGGGGTGGTTTGGTCTCGGTGGCACATTCGGTTGCGTTTCGCGGGGTGGAAGCATGCCTTGTCGAAGTGCAATGTTCGCTCGCACCCGGTTTGCCGGGGTTCAGCATCGTCGGCCTGCCTGACAAGGCTGTTTCCGAAGCCAAAGAGCGCGTGCGTGCCGCTCTCTCCTGCATGGCGATCGCCTTTCCATCGAAGAAAGTCACCATCAACCTAAGCCCGGCGGATTTGCCGAAAGAAGGCAGCCATTTCGACCTGCCGATTGCTGTCTCGCTGCTCGCAGCGCTTGAGATCATCCCGCGTGACATCACGCAATCCGTCGTGGCCTTGGGGGAATTATCGCTGGACGGCAAGATCGTGCCCGTTACTGGTGCATTGCCCGCCGCCATGACGGCCGCCGCCGAAGGGTTCGGCCTGCTTTGTCCCGAAGAGTGCGGAAAAGAGGCCGCGTGGGTCAGCGACGCCAGGGTGATTGCTGCAAAGTCGCTCGGCGATGTGGTGCGTCATTTCACCGGACAGGTGCCGATTGCGCAAGCTCAACCGGGGGAAGTCGCAGCTTCTGCGCTGACCAAAGACCTGTCGGAAGTCAAAGGGCAGGAGCGCGCCAAACGCGCGTTGGAAATTGCCGCCGCCGGGCACCACCACCTGATCTTCATCGGCACACCGGGATCCGGAAAATCCATGCTGGCACAGCGCCTGCCCGGCATCCTGCCCCCGATGACAGCGCTGGAAGCGCTGGAAACTTCGATGATCCATTCTGTTGCCGGTCTGCTGGACGAAGGCGGCATCACCCGCGACCGGCCCTTTCGCGATCCGCATCACACCTCCTCCATGGCATCGATCATCGGAGGTGGACGCCTGGCGAAGCCGGGTGAAGTGTCGCTGGCCCACAACGGGGTGCTCTTCATGGATGAGTTTCCCGAATACCAGCGAAACGTCCTTGAAACACTGCGCCAGCCGATTGAGACCGGTGAGGTCATGATCTCGCGCGCTAATGCACATGTCAGGTATCCCTGTCGCTTCATGCTGGTTGCAGCGGCAAACCCCTGCAAGTGTGGCTATCTATCCGACCCGGAACGCGCCTGCGCCCGTGTCCCGCAGTGCGGAGAGGATTATCTCGGGCGCATTTCCGGCCCGCTGATGGACCGGTTCGATCTGCGTGTCGATGTGCCCCCTGTCGCCTATACGGACCTGGACCTGCCCGCCAATGGCGAAAAGTCCAGCACCGTCGCCGCACGGGTCGCAGCGGCTCAGGCGGTGCAACAGGCCCGGTTTGGCGACAGGCCGGACATGCGCTCAAATGCCGATGCCGCAGGCGAGGCTCTGGAAGAAATCGCGACACCCGACGCGGAGGGCCGCGATCTGCTGCTGCGTGCAGCGGAGCGGTTCAGACTGTCGGCCCGCGGATACCACCGGGTCATGCGCGTCGCGCGTACCATCGCCGATCTGGAAGGAGCCGACACCGTGCAACGCCCGCATATCGCAGAAGCCATCAGCTTCCGGCTCGTGAGTCCTGCCGACGCCTAGGCCCGACGCGCCTCGATGGCATCCCAAATCTTTGCGGCAATGTTGACACCATCAAATCGCTCCAACTCCTGAATGCCGGTGGGCGAGGTGACGTTAATCTCGGTCAGATAATCCCCGATGACGTCAATCCCGACAAATATCTGACCCTTTTCTTTCAGCAACGGCCCGATGGCCGCGCAGATCTCCTGATCGCGCGCCGTCAGCCCGATCTTTTCAGGCCGCCCGCCCACATGCATGTTGGAGCGGGTCTCCCCCGCTGCAGGCACCCGGTTGATGGCACCGACCGGCTCACCGTCCACGAGGATCACCCGCTTGTCGCCCTTCGACACCGCCGGCAGGAATTTCTGCACGATCAGCGGCTCGCGCGAGAACCCGGTGAACAGCTCATAGAGCGATGACAGGTTACGGTCGTTCGCATCCAGGCGGAAAACACCCGCCCCCCCATTCCCGTAAAGCGGCTTAAGGATGATATCGCCGTGCTTTTCCTTGAAGGCCTTGATCGTCGTCAGATCGCGCGCGATGCTTGTTGGCGGCGTCAGATCGGGAAAGTCGAGCACCAACAGTTTTTCAGGATAGTTGCGCACCCAGAACGGGTCATTCACCACCAGAACCTCCGGCGTCAGCCGGTCCAGCAAATGGGTGGAGGTGATGTAGTGCATGTCAAAGGGCGGGTCCTGTCGCAGCCAGATCACATCGAACCCCGCCAGATCCACTTCACGGGCATGCCCCAGTTGCGCGTGCTCTCCCTGCACCCGCTGCACCCGCAGATCATGGCCGCGCGCCGTGATGCGCCCTTCCTGATAGGCGAGATGGTCAGGTGAATAGAAAAACAACTCATGGCCGCGCGCCTGCGCTTCTTCGGCAAGCCGAAAGGAGCTGTCGGCGTTGATATCCACGTCCCCGATCGGGTCCATCTGAAAGGCGATCTTCATGGCGGCTCCTGCATTGCTCGCCCTTAAATGGCGTAGCCGCAGGAAAGGTTCAATGCCCATGCGGGCAGAAGATCAACTCTCGCCAAAGGCGTTTTCAAGGATTTGCACCTCGCCGAGGCCGTTCACAAGTGCAACGTCAAAACGCGCTTCCGTGAGTGAGCCATTGGGCAGCGTCCCCAGATATTCAGCGGCAGCGGCAAAGATGCGCATCCTCTGCCGCTGACTGATCCTAAGAGCCGCCGCCTCGAAACTGCGGCTCTGCTTTACTTCCACAAAGACCACTTGGTCAGGGGTTTCCATGATCAGATCAATTTCGCCACCTTCACCGCGCCATCGCTTTTCGGCCACCCGAAACCCCAGCGTTTCATAATGACGGGCCACGGTGATTTCCGCAGCACTACCCGCGTGATGTGCCATCTGCCCCCGGGACACAGGCTGCGCAAGCAAGGACATGTCGTCACCCTTTCGAAAGTGCCAGCGCCATCTGGTAGATTTGTCGGCGCGGAACGTCATGGGCCTTGGCCACCATATCCACCGCGTCACGCATGGACAGGGACTGCAAAGCCCGACTCAGGTCTTCTTCTAGGCCATCTTGGCTAACAGTTTCTGAACGGTTCCGGTCGATCAGCACGACAATCTCGCCTTTGACGCTCGCGCCCGCATATACGTCGGCCAGCTCCGCGAGGGTTCCGCGCCGCACCTCTTCGAACTTCTTGGTCAGTTCCCGGCACACTGCGGCCTGCCGTTCAGGCCCCAAAGCCTTGCGCGCATCGGCCAGCATAGCGGCCAGTCGCTTGGCGGATTCGTAAAAAACCAATGTGCCGGGCACCTCACGCAGTGCATCCAAGGCGCCCCGCCGCGCCGCCTTGGCGTTGGGCAGGAAACCGGAGAAGTGAAAGGCATCTGTCGGCAAACCGGCCAGAACCAGCGCCGTGAGGATAGCCGACGGACCGGGCGCGCAGGTCTGCATCACCCCCGCCTCTCCTGCGGCCCGGCTCAATTCGAAGCCTGGGTCCGCGATGAGCGGCATCCCCGCCTCGGACGCATAGGCAACAGATTGGCCCTCCGCCACGGCGCTCAGCAAGCGCTGCGTCACGCCATCCTTGCTGTGATCGTGCAGCGCCACCAGCGGCCTGCTCGCCAGCGGGATGCCGTGAATATCCATCAGACGCCGCAGACTGCGGGTATCTTCCGCCGCCAAAACATCCGCCGATGCCAGAACATCCAGCGCCCGCAAGGTGATATCGCGCGCCGTTCCAATCGGCACGCCCACGAAATACAGACCCGCGCGCAAAGGCACCTTTTGGTAATTCAACGCTGGACCCGCCTTTCCTGACGTCTATGATTGCCGCAACCGCGCTCTTTCGCGCCGAAAACTTTGATTGCTGGAGTATCCGCATATGTTTGCCGTTTTCCCATCCGCCCGCAAGGTCGTGCAGCTGATTGCCCTGCCCTTTGTCGCCTTGGCGCTCGCGGCCTGTGACACCATTCCGGGCGGCGGCTTTGGTGGCGGGCCCAGCATCAATACCGGCGACGCGGTGCCGGTTGCCCTGCTAGTACCTGGCGGCTCAGGCCTTACAACGGACGAATTGCTGTCACAAAGCCTTGAAAACGCAGCGCGTCTCGCCATGCGGGACCTGAACGGTGCAACGATCGATTTGCGAGTGTATCAGACGGCAGGAGACGCAGGAACAGCCGCTGCGCGGGCACAGCAGGCGGTTGATGACGGCGCAAAAATCATCTTGGGGCCGGTCTATGCAGCCTCCGCCAATGCCGTGGGGAACGCGGTTGCTGGTGACAATGTCGCCGTACTCTCGTTTTCGAACAACGCTGCCATTGCAGGCGGCAATGTTTTCGTGCTTGGGCCAACCTTTCAGAACACCGCCAACCGCGTGGTTGGCTATGCGCGGTCCCAGGGCAAGCAGCGGTTCGTCGTCGTGCATGGGCAGGATTCTGCTGGCACTCAGGGCCGGGATGTCATTTCACGGGCAGTGACGGCACAGGGCGCGTCTGTTGTCGGCACGGTCGGCTACGCTCTGTCACAACAGGACGTGATCGCGGCCATTCCGCAGATTAAATCCGCCGTGGAAGGGAACGCGGCGGATGCCATCTTCATGACCACTGACACGGCCAGCGCGCTGCCGCTGCTCTCCCAACTCTTGCCCGAGGCCGGTGTGACGTCGGAGACGTCGCAGTTCATGGGACTGACCCGCTGGGATATTCCTGCCCAGACGCTCAGTCTGCCCGGGGTGCAGGGTGGCTGGTTTGCGGTCCCGGATCCTGCAGCCTCAGCAACCTTCAGCGCGCAGTATCAAGGGGCCTATGGTGGTGTTCCCCATCCCATCGGCGGATTGGCCTTTGACGGGATTGCCGCCATTGGTGCGCTGGTGAGCCAGGGCAACGCTGATGCGCTCACGGGGGCAGCCCTGACACAGGGCGCCGGCTTCCGGGGCGCCAGCGGTATCTTCCGGCTGCGCGCGGATGGCACCAATGAACGCGGCCTTGCGGTGGCCACGATTACCGATGCCCAGGTGACCATTCTCAGCCCCGCCCCTCAATCCTTCGGCGGCGCAGGTTTCTAAGGCAGGCTCATGTCCCTTCCAGTCCAGCAGGTCGATGCCCCTTTGGTGGAGGGATTGATCTGTGCTCCAGACCTGATCTTTGACAAGGCCTCTTTCAATGAGGAGTTGACGTCGGCGCTTGCCGAGCAAAAAACCCCTGGCGATATCCGTACCGCCGCCGTGAACCTGTTGCGTGGCCGTCAGAAAGAGGCGCGCGCGCGCATCGCAGCGGCCTTTGCCGAACACCCCTTTGACGCCCGTCCGATGACGCGGGCCTATACCTATCTCACCGACCAACTGGTGACATCCGCGCTCTACGTGGCGCGCGAGGTCCTGCACCCCAAACCCAATCCGACGGCCAGCGAACACCTCGCGGTGATTGCGGTGGGGGGGTATGGACGCGGTGAAATGGCGCCTTTTTCAGACGTCGATCTGCTATTCCTGACACCCTACAAGATCACGGCCTGGGCGGAGAGCGTGATTGAATCCATGCTCTACATCCTGTGGGACCTGAAACTGAAGGTCGGCCATGCCAGCCGGACGGTCAAAGAGTGCCTGCGACTGGGAACCGACGATTTCACCATCCGCACCGCGATGCTAGAACAACGCTATTTGGCGGGCGATCAGGCGCTGGCCGACACGCTGGCGCAACGGCTGCGCAAGGATCTCTTTGCCGGGTCCGAACGTGAATTCATCGAGGCCAAGCTGGCCGAACGCGAAAACCGTCATATCAAGCAGGGCCAGCGGTACGTGGTGGAGCCCAATGTGAAAGAGGGCAAGGGCGGGTTGCGCGACCTGCAATCGCTCTATTGGATCGCAAAATACGTGCATAACGTGAGGGACGTCGCCGATCTGGTGACCCTCGGTGTCTTCACCGAAGACGAATTGCGCGGTTTTGCGGCTGCGGAGGATTTCCTCTGGGCGGTGCGGGGGCATCTGCATCTGTTGTCGAAACGTGCCTCGGAACAACTGACCTTTGACATGCAGGTGCAGGTGGCCGATGCGATGGGATATGAGGACACCAAGGGCCGCCGCGCGGTCGAGGTGTTCATGCAGCACTACTTCCTGCATGCCACGGAAGTGGGCGATCTGACCCGCATCTTCCTGACCAAACTGGAAGCCGACCATGTCAAGGCAGAGCCCATTCTGGAGCGGATTTTCCGGCGGCGTCCAAGGGTCAAGGCCAACTATATGGTGGTCAACAACCGCATCGCGATCAAAGATGACACGGTCTTTCTCTCCGACAAGCTGAACCTGCTGCGGCTCTTCGAGGAAGCACTGCGCACCGGCATGCTGATCCACCCCGATGCCATGCGTCTCATCAAATCCAACCTGCATCTCATCGACGATGAGGTGCGGACCGCCCCCGAAGCACAGCGGATTTTCTTTGATCTGCTGTTGAAACACGGCAACCCGGAACGCGCGCTCAGAAGGATGAACGAGTTGGGGGTGCTCGGGGCCTTTGTGCCCGAGTTCGAACCGATCGTGGCGATGATGCAATTCAACATGTATCACAGCTACACCGTGGATGAGCACATCATCCAATGCATCAAGAACCTGGCGCAGATCGAGCGGGGCGAGCTGGAAGAAGACCTGCCGGTCGCCTCCTCGATCCTAAAACGCGGCGTGGATCGCAAGGTGCTCTATACCGCGCTGCTGATCCATGACATCGGCAAGGGGCGGTCCGAGGACCATTCGATCCTCGGCGCCCAAATGGCGCGCAAGATCGCCCCGCGCCTTGGCCTGAACAAGGCCGACACGGAAACAGTGGAATGGCTGGTGCGCTATCATCTGCTGATGTCGGATATGGCGCAGAAACGCGACATCGCCGATCCGCGCACCGTGCGCGACTTTGCCAAGGCGGTGCAGACCGTGAAACGGCTTGATCTGCTTTGCGTGCTGACGGTCTGCGACATCCGTGGCGTGGGGCCGAACACCTGGAACAACTGGAAAGCCGTGCTGATCCGCGCCCTTTACCGGCAAACCCAGCGCGCATTAGAAACCGGCCTGGAGGATCTCAATCGCGAAAACCGAGGTGTGGAGGCGAAACGCGCCCTGCGCGAGGCGCTCAGCGACTGGCCCCGCAAGGAACTGCAGGCAGAGACCGCCCGCCACTACGATCCCTACTGGCAGGCACTGCATGTCACCGCCCACGTGGTCTTTGCCAAGATGTTGCGCGACATAAAAGACGGCGAGATTCTGATCGACCTGCACCCAGATGAGGATCGCGACGCCACTCGCGCCTGTTTCGTCATGGCAGATCACCCCGGCATTTTTGCCCGCCTTGCCGGGGCCTTGGCGCTGGTGGGGGCGAATGTCGTCGATGCGCGCAGCTACACCACCAAGGACGGGATGGTGACCGACGCCTATTGGATCCAGGACGCGGAGGGGAACCCCTATGACGCTGCCCGCCTGCCCCGCCTGCGCCAGATGATCGAAAAGACCCTGCGTGGCGAGGTTGTCGCGCGCGATGCGCTGAAATCCCGCGACAAGGTCAAGAAGCGCGAACGTGCCTTCAAGGTGCCCACGCATATCACCTTCGACAACGAAGGGTCGGAAATCTACACGATCATTGAGGTGGACACGCGCGACCGACCTGGGCTGCTCTATGATCTGGCGCGCACGCTGGCCACCGCCAATGTCTACATCGCCAATGCCGTCATCGCGACCTACGGCGAACAGGTGGTCGATACCTTCTACGTCAAGGATATGTTCGGGCTGAAGTACTACGCGACCAGCAAACAGCGCGCGCTTGAGAAGAAGCTGCGCCAGGCCATTGATGATGGCGTTGAAAGGGCGCGCGAGTGAAGCCTATCCGCCTGATCTCGGGCCTCTTCACCGTCGGCGGCTGGACATTGATGAGCCGCATCCTCGGCTTTGTCCGGGATGCGATGATCCTTGCCTTGCTGGGCACGGGGCCACTCTACCAGGCCTATGTCGTTGCTTTTCGCCTGCCCAATATGTTCCGCCGCTTCTTTGCCGAAGGCGCGTTCAACATGGCTTTCGTGCCGATGTTTTCCAAACGGCTGGAAGGCGGGGACGATCCGGACGGGTTTGCCTCGGACGCATTTGCGGGTCTGGCGACGGTTCTGATCGGTCTGACGCTGGTGGCGATGGCAGCGATGCCGTGGCTGATCTACGCGCTGGCCTCCGGGTTTGCGGGTCAGGAACAGTTCGGATTGTCGGTTGAATTCGGGCGCATCGCCTTCCCCTACGTCCTTTTCATCTCGCTCGCCGCCCTTCTATCGGGGATGTTGAACGCCTCCGGTCGCTTTGCGGCGGCGGCAGCAGCCCCTGTCCTGCTCAACATATTCCTGGTCGGCGCGATGGCCGCTGCGGCCTGGCTGGGCGGTGATGTGGCGCGGGCGCTTATCTGGGCCATTCCGGTCGCGGGTGTGGCGCAATTCGCGCTGTTATGGATTGCTGTGCGCAAGGCAGGCTTTGCCCTGAAACCGCGACGGCCGCGCCTGACCCCGGCCATGCGCCGGTTGATCCGGGTTGCGATCCCGGCAGCGCTGGCGGGGGGCGTGGTGCAGGTCAACCTGCTGGTCGGCCAACAAGTCGCCAGCTATTTCGACAAGGCCGTCGGGTGGCTTTTCGCGGCGGACAGGCTCTACCAGCTCCCGCTGGGTGTGGTGGGTATTGCCGTGGGGGTCGTGCTGCTACCGGATCTGTCGCGCCGCCTTCAGGCCCGCGATGATACCGGGGCAAAATCCGCGCTCAGCCGGGCGGCGGAAATCTCGCTGGCCCTCACGATCCCGGCAGCTGTGGCGCTGATGATCATTCCCTTCCCGCTGGTCTCTGTCCTCTTTGAGCGCGGGGCTGCCACCGTGGACGATACCGCCGCCATCGCCGTGGCCGTTGCGATCTATGGGCTGGGGCTGCCCGCCTTTGTTCTGCAGAAAATCCTGCAGCCCCTGTTTTTCGCGCGCGAGGACACCCGACGGCCCTTTCACTACGCGGTTGTGTCGATGGTCGTGAATGCGGCGCTGGCCATTGGGCTGGCCCCCGTTGTGGGCTGGATTGCGCCCGCCATTGCGACAACCGTTGCCGCCTGGGTGATGGTGGCCCTTTTGCGCGTCGGCGCAAAAAGCTACGGCGATGTGGCGCAATTCGATGCACGGTTCCGCAGTCGCATCTGGCGCATGGTTGTCGCCTCGGCGGTCATGGGGGCGGCTCTGTGGTTCAGCAACGTGACCCTGAGCCCGTTCCTCGGCATCCCTTGGTGGCGGGCACTGGCGTTGATGGTGCTGATCGGGATTGGCATGATCAGCTATTTCGGCACCGCACATCTGATCGGTGCGATCAGAATTGGCGAAATCCGTCAGGCACTGGGTCGGTCCCGCAGCGGCACTTGATCAGTCGCGGCGCAACGCTGCCAGAACCCGCGTGATCCCGCCGGGCACCAGAGCCGCAGACGCCCCAAAGCCAAAGAAGAAGGCGGCAAGATCGGCAACCCAGCCATTTCCCACATCAAAGAAGACGCCCCAGATCAACTGCAGCCCCATCAGCATCGCGATCAGGCTAAAGGCGCGCAGTTGTTCCTCTCCCCTCGCCGCGAGGCTCTGCCACATCACGAAGGAATAGCCGCCGATGAGGCCATAGACCGCCGGAAAGCCGCCAATCAGCCAATTGGGATCGTTGAGCAGCAGAGCGTAGACCAGCGCGCCGAAGATCGCGCCGCCGAAGAACAGAACCAGCACGGCCAGTTGCCCCATCGTCTCGCCCACAAGCTTGCCAAGCGCCAGCAGCAGCACTGCCGCGAAGAGCGCCGAGGTGAAGCCGGAGTGCACGAAGGAATAGGTCAAGAACCGTTGCAGGTGCTCGGGCAACCAGCGGCCATTGGTGACCATCCAGTCGAAGATATCGCCTGAAAACGCGTAAGCTTCCACCGATGCCAACCGCCATCCCACGGCCTCGGGCCCCCCGATCAGACCGCGCGCGCCGAGGCTGAACGCAACCTCCGGCAGGGCAATCGCCAGAAACAGGATCACCACCACGGGCGGCAAGGGATTGACCGGGGAGGCTTCTTTGTGGTCGTGCATGGGCTCATTCCTTGACGCTGCTCTGACCCATGGGTAAGGCACCTCAAACTGCTTTTCCAGTGAGAACGGAGCCCGAAATGACCACCCCGACTTTTACGCCGCGTGTTTTTTCCGGCATTCAGCCATCGGGCGGGCTGACGCTGGGCAATTACCTGGGTGCGATCAAACGGTTTGTCAGCATGCAGGACGAGGCGTTCGAGACGATCTATTGCATGGTTGATCTGCACGCCATCACCGTCTGGCAGGACCCGGCGGACCTGCGCCGCAACACGCGCGAGCTTGCGGCGGGGTTCATCGCAAGCGGTATCAGCCCGGAGAAATCCATCCTGATTAACCAGAGCCAGGTGCCGGAGCACGCGCAGCTGGCCTGGATTTTCAACTGCGTGGCGCGCATGGGCTGGATGAAACGCATGACCCAGTTCAAGGATAAGGCCGGCAAAAATGCCGAGGCCGCCTCGCTGGGCCTTTTCGGCTACCCGGCGCTGATGGCGGCCGACATTCTCATTTATCATGCGACCCATGTGCCCGTCGGCGAGGACCAGAAACAGCACCTGGAACTGACCCGCGACATCGCCGCCAAGTTCAACCACGACTACGGCGTTGACTTCTTTCCGCTGACCGAACCGGTGATCGAAGGGGCGGCCACGCGTGTCATGTCGTTGCGTGATGGGTCCAAAAAGATGTCCAAATCCGATCCGTCAGATGCATCGCGGATCAATATGACCGATGACGCCGACACGATTGCAAAGAAGATCCGCAAGGCCAAGACCGATCCAGATGCGCTGCCCTCGGAAGCTGAAGGGCTTGCCGACCGGCCCGAGGCGCGCAATCTGGTGAACATCTACGCCGCGTTGAATGATCAATCGGTGGCTGAGGTGCTGCGGGATGTCGGAGGCCAGCAATTCGGGGCCTTCAAGCCGCTGCTGGCAGAGCTGGCCGTCTCAAAGCTCTCCCCGATCTCAAGCGAGATGGCACGGCTGATGGCCGACCCGTCAGAGATTGACCAAATCCTGAAACGTGGCGCGAGACAGGCGCGGGACATCACGGCGCCTATTCTTGAGAAGACTTACGAGATTGTCGGCATGGTGCGTTAAGCTTCGGACCACAGACCGTGCAGCAAAGACCTGCCCTTTGTCGCGCTTACAGTTGACGCTTCTTTGCGCCAGAGCATGGCCTGTTCCGCAGAGCAGGTGCTCAGTTTGATTTTGGCGTCCTCGATACGCAAGCTGCTCAGTACGAAGTATGATGCGCTGAAAACAAACAAGCCGTTTGCGAGACTTTTGCAGATAAGGCTGAAAACCACCTGATCTTCTGTCGTGTATATGCCTTGCAAGAACATAAGAACGGCAGCGGCAAAAGCACCTCCGCTTACCCAAATATCGAACAGAAAACGCCGCACACCAAACACTTTGGCAATCGTCAGCGCCGGGTTCTCTTTCTGGCAGCGCTGGTTTGCCCGGTGCGCAAGCGCGGCACCTACCAAGCCTGCTCCGATCACAAAGAAGAAACCCGTCCAGAGGATTGCGACAACGAGAAGCAACGTAAGACAAAAGCAAAACAACGCCATCCGCTTGAGCCCAACGGACTGCAGATAATTACGGCCTGACATCAGGAAATCTTCGATGCGTTTCATACGGTTATCCTCACCCGAACCATAAGATGCTACCATAGGTGGCAGAATGAGTCTCATTCAGGCTCCCGCAACTAGCGAATTCTTGCCGATGCATCTGCTAATGCTCCGCACAGGTGATGCGCAAATGCGCAGCTGGCGTATGAAATCAGCGGTTCGTAGACAAGGACAGAACCTAAACAAGAGAGAGCTGATAGATGAGAGAACAACAGGCAGCCTGCGTCGGACATGTGCATCTGAAAGTGGCCGATCTTGAACGATCCATCGCGTTTTACCGGGATATTCTGGGGTTTGAAGTGACTCAGCGCTATGGCGAGGCAGCCGCCTTTCTGGGCGCGGGGGGCTACCATCACCACATCGGGTTGAACACGTGGCACAGCAAGGCATCAAATCCACCTCCGGAAGGCCACACAGGTCTCTATCATGCGGCTTTCCTGTACCCGGATCGCAAGAGCCTCGCCAATGTCCTGAAACGCGTGATGGACGCGGGCGTGGACCTCGATGGTGCGGCGGATCATGGTGTCAGCGAAGCCGTCTATCTGCGCGATCCTGATGGCAACGGCGTAGAACTCTACCGGGACCGTGCGCCTGAAGACTGGCCCCGGGATGCGCAAGGCGATCTTGCCATGGTCAATGTACCGCTTGACGTGCCTGCCCTGCTCGCAGAGGCAGACTGACTTTCCGGCAGAAATCAAAGAAACGGATTTTGGGCCGCATGGACAATCGGTCATCGCTACGCCACTTTCACAGCAACAAGAGGCAAGCGGATTTGGATATGGCAACCGGGTTTTTCTGGGACGAAAGATGCTTTTGGCACGCAGGCGGCAGCTATGCTTTCACGCTGCCCATCGGAGGTCACGTGCAACCGCTGGCCGCCGGGGGATTGCCCGAAAACCCCGAGACCAAGCGCCGCCTGAAAAACCTGATGGATGTTACCGGCCTGTCAAAGGAACTGGACATGCGCACGGCACCGGAAGCCACGCGCGATATGCTGTTACGGGTGCATCCGCAAAGCTATCTCGATGCCTTCAAGGAGATGTCGGATGCGGGGGGCGGTGAGCTTGGTCGGCGCACCCCCTTCGCGTCAGGTGGGTATGAGATCGCGGCCCTGTCGGCCGGGTTAGCCGTGGCCGCTGTGGATGCCGTTCTGACGGGCGCGGTCGACAATGCCTATGCGCTGTCGCGCCCGCCCGGCCACCATTGCCTGCCCGACTTTCCCAACGGTTTCTGCCTCCTGGCCAATATCGCCATCGCCATTGAAGAGGCGCAATCCAAGGGCATGGCGAAACGCGTTTTTGTGCTGGACTGGGATGTGCACCACGGCAATGGCACCGAAGCGATCTACTACGACCGGGACGATGTGCTAACGCTTTCGCTGCACCAGGAAGGCAACTACCCGCTCGATACCGGTGCCTTTGCAGACCGTGGACGTGGCGCAGGCGAGGGCTGTAACCTTAACCTGCCGCTCCCCGCCGGGACCGGGCACACGGCTTATCTGCACGCAATGGACACAATCATCTTGCCGCAGATCGAGGCGTTCAAGCCCGATCTGATCATCGTTGCCTGCGGATTTGATGCCGCCGCGATTGACCCATTGGCGCGCATGCTGGCCACGGCGCAAACCTTCCGCGAGATGACACTGAAGGTGAAAGACGCCGCCGAGCGGCTCTGCGACGGGCGGTTGGTGCTGGTGCATGAGGGGGGATATTCCGAAGTCTACGTGCCCTTTTGCGGCCATGCGACGCTGGAAGCTTTGTCTGGCAGTCGTATCACCGCTCCAGACCCGCTGGCGGCGGCACTGGATGTGCGCCAGCCGGGGACCCGTTTCGACGCCTTTCTCAAAGGCGAGATTGACCACTTCGCACAGCAGCTTTGACCTCGGAACCTCGTTCATGCCTTTACCAAACCCGGATGCCTTCGACTTTCTGACCACCCGCCGGTCGCGCCCGGCCAAGACGCTGGCAATGCCCGTGCCATCGGCTGAGGAGCTGATGCCGCTGCTGCAGGCGGCCGCACGGACGCCGGACCACGGCAAGCTGGAGCCCTGGCGCTTTATCGTGATCGAAAAACCAGCCATGGCCCGACTGGCCGACGTGGCACAAAAGCGGGGCGCGGCCCTGGGCCTAGAGAGCGACCAGATCGACAAGGGGCGTGGGCAATTCGATCAGGGTCACCTAGCTGTCGCCGTGATCGAAGTACAGAAACCTTCCGAAAAAATCCCCGCGCTGGAACAAACCTATTCCGCAGGATGTGTCTGTCTGGCGCTGCTGAATGCTGCGCTCGCTTCTGGCTGGGGGGCCAACTGGCTGAGCGGCTGGCCCAGTCATGACCGTGGTTTCATGCAAGATGCTCTGGGGTTGGCTGATCATGAACGCATTGCGGGCTTCGTACACATCGGCACCGAGACCTCGGCGCCGCCGGACCGGCCCCGTCCGGATCTTCACGACATTACGACCTGGGTGCGGGCATGATCCTCACCGCCTTTTTCGCAGCACTTGGGCAGATGACCGACCCGCGCTTTCGCCGCGTCCTGCTGTTGGGCGTGGCCCTGACCCTCGCCCTGCTGATTGCCGCCTCCGCCGGGTTTGTCTGGTTGCTGGGCAGTCTGGTCGGGGATCAGACAACCCTGCCGTTCATCGGTGAAGTGACCTGGCTGAACGATCTGATCAGCTGGGGCTCGGCCCTGCTGTTGGCGGTGCTGTCGGTCTTCCTGATGATCCCGGTGGCCTCGGCCATCACATCGATGTTTCTCGACACTGTCGCGCAGGCGGTGGAAGATGAACATTATCCGCATCTGCCCGCTCCGACGCCCGTTCCGTTTGGCGATGCCCTGCGCGACACGGTGAATTTTCTCGGCGTGCTGATTGCCGCGAATGTTCTGGCGCTTCTGCTCTATCTCATACTGATCGCCACCGTAGCACTGGCGCCTGCCGCCCCCTTTGTCTTTTGGGGATTGAACGGGTTCCTGCTCGGCCGGGAATACTTCACGCTGGCCGCGATACGCCGGGTGGGCCGGGCCGAGGCAAAACTGCTCAGATCACGCCACACCGGAACGATCTGGATTGCGGGCGTTCTGATGGCGATCCCGCTGACCATCCCGATCTTGAACCTGATCATTCCAATTCTGGGCGCCGCAACCTTTACCCATCTGTTCCACTTGCTGGCACCTCAGGCGCCCCGCGGTTGAACCAGTCGAGATCACGCACAGTGATCACCTCGAACAGGATGATAAACGTGATCACGGCCCAGAGCACGAGGCTGATGCCCGTGGTGATCCATGCTTTTTTCTTCAGGTTGTGAACCTCGGGCGCACCGGCATGGGTACCGGGCACGATCTTTCCCAGATCCCCTTGGGTCTTCACCCTGATCGGCAAGACGATGAGGAAGGTCATCGACCAGATCACCGCAAAGAGAACAAGTGCTGATGTAATGCCCATGGGGTGTCAGACCTGTTCCAGTTCGACAAGGCAGCCGTTGAAGTCCTTGGGATGCAGGAACAGCACCGGCTTACCATGGGCGCCGATCTTTGGCTCACCTGTGCCCAGCACCCGTGCACCCGTTTTCAGAAGGTGGTCGCGCGAGCTCAGAATATCGTCCACCTCATAGCAGACGTGATGAATGCCGCCCGACGGGTTCTTGTCCAGAAAGCCCTGGATGGGGCTGTTGTCCCCGAGCGGATAGAGCAATTCGATCTTGGTGTTCGGCAGCTCGATGAAGATGACGGTGACGCCATGATCCGGCTCATCCTGCGGTGCGCCAACATTGGCCCCAAGCGCCGTGCGATACTGATCTGCGGCCGCCTCAAGGTCAGGAACGGCAATGGCGACGTGGTTGAGACGACCAATCATGTGAACTCTCCGCTATAAAGGCTTTTGTCTGCTTATGCGGGGAGGTTTTGGCGGATGCAAGGGACGCACCGCCGCAGGGCCCGGGGGCCATTAACGTGCTGTTAGCCATATGTGCGCCATGCTGAGTCGAAACCCGAGTCACCCCGGAGACGATCATGGATAAAACGGACCCTTTTGCAGCGACGATCCCCGCGCCCACGGCTTCACGGCCTTTGCTGGGTCTGACCGTCCTTGTAATCGAGGACAGTCGATTTGCCTGTGAAGCGATGCGGCTTTTATGCCTGCGCAGTGGGGCGCGAATCCGGCGGGCCGATTGTCTGCGCTCGGCGCGGCGGCATCTGCAGGTCTATCGTCCCTCCGTCGTGATTGTCGACCTTGGTCTGCCCGATGGGAACGGTGTCGACTTGATCACCGAGTTGACCCAATCTGAACCCCGTGTAGACGTTGTGCTGGGCACCTCCGGTGACCCAGACGGAGAAAATCAAGCGCTGACTGCCGGTGCGGACGGATTTCTGGAGAAACCTATCAACTCGCTCGCCGTCTTTCAGCAAGCCGTCCTATCCAACCTGCCGGCAGATCGCCAGCCGACGGGCCTGCGTGAGCTGCCCGATGAAATCATCCATCCCGACCGCATGGCTTTTCAGGATGATATGGCGCATATCGCGGACGTTCTGGAAGATCCGGCGGACGACCGTTCGCTCGACTACGTGGCGCAGTTCCTAGGAGGTGTCGCCCGTTCGGCACAGGATCAGGTGCTTGAAAAGGCAGCGGCCGCACTGGCACAAAAACGCGCCGCGGGCGAACCGGCCGGGATCGAGACTGCGGAAATTGCCGGTTTGATTCAGCAACGGCTCACGCAGAAATTGGCGATCTGAACAAGTTCAGAGCGCGGGGTCCCTCGCGACGCGCACCAGTCTCGTGAGATCGCCAAGGCGTTCTTTCTGTCGGCCATCAGGATCGAAATTACTCGGATCCAGCCACGCCTCGAATGCCGCCTTCAAAGCTGACCATTCCTTATCAATCATCGCAAACCAAGCGGTGTCCCGGTTGTGCCCCTTTGCAATTGCAGCCTGTCTGAAGATACCTTCATAGCTGAACCCATAACGTTGGGCCGCCCGGCGCGAGCCCATGTTGAGCGCGTTGCACTTCCACTCAAAACGCCTGTAACCTTGGGAAAACACCCAGTCCATCATCAGGAAGATTGCTTCCGTGGCCGCACGTGTCCGCTGCAATGACGGGCTGAAATTGATATGTCCCACCTCAATGGATCCATTTGCAGGATCAATGCGCAGGAAACTTGCCACACCTTCCCAATCGCCGCTTTCAAGGTTGCGCACCGCATAAAAGAAATGCGCAGGGTCCTGCACCAGTTCGCGAACCCAGCGGTGATAGAGGGCCGATGAAGAAAACGGTCCGTAGGGCAAGTAGTCCCAGACGTGGTCCTGACCCTCATACGCCCGGTAAAGAAGGGCCGCGTGACGATCCGCGTCCAAAGCCTCCAGTTCGGCATAGCGACCGTGCAATGGCGCACCGTCAGGAGCTGGCCTTGGGCTCCATCCGTTCACCGGCTCTCCAAGATCCGGAGCAGGGGCATCTGAAGTTGTCATGCGCAGACGTTAGATCGCGCTTGGCAGAGAGCCAAGTGCAATTCGTTCCGTTCAATCCTGAGGAATGACGCGCAAGCCAAGCTCCATCAACTGGTCACTTGTAGGGTCGGAGGGTGCCGCCATCATCAGGTCTTCAGCGCGCTGATTCATCGGGAACAGGATGACTTCGCGAATGTTGTTTTCGTCCGCGAGCAACATCACGATCCGGTCGATGCCTGCAGCACAACCACCGTGCGGAGGCGCGCCGTATTGGAAGGCGTTGACCATACCGCCAAAACGCTTGCGCACCTCGTCCTCGCCGTATCCCGCGATCTCGAACGCCTTGAACATGATCTCGGGCTTGTGGTTCCGGATCGCACCCGACACCAGCTCGTAGCCGTTGCAGGCCAGATCATACTGGTACCCCAGCACGTCGAGCGGATCGCCCTCAAGCGCCGCCATCCCGCCTTGCGGCATGGAAAAGGGGTTGTGCTCGAAATCAACCTTGCCGGTTTCCTCATCCTTTTCATAGATCGGGAAGTCCACGATCCAGGCAAAGGCAAAGCGGTTTTCATCCGTCAGCCCAAGCTCCGAGCCGATCACGTTGCGCGCCTTGCCGGCAATGGTTTCAAAAGTCTTCGGCTTGCCACCGAGGAAGAAGGCCGCATCGCCGACCTCCAGCCCCAGTTGCTGGCGGATCGCCTCGGTGCGTTCCGGGCCGATGTTCTTGGCCAGCGGCCCCGCGGCCTCCATGCCGTTGCCCTGATCCCGCCAGAAGATATATCCCATCCCCGGCAAGCCTTCTTTTTGCGCAAAGGCATTCATGCGGTCACAAAATTTGCGGCTGCCGCCACTCGGTGCCGGAATTGCGCGAATTTCCGTGCCCTCCTGCTCCAGCAGCTTGGCAAAGATAGCGAAACCCGATCCGGCGAAGTGTTCTGACACCACCTGCATCTTGATCGGGTTGCGCAGGTCCGGCTTGTCGCTGCCGTACCAGAGCGCTGCGTCCTTGTAAGAAATCTGCGGCCAGTCCTGATCGACCGATTTACCGCCGCCGAACTCCTCGAAGATACCGGTCAGCACCGGTTGGATCGTATCAAACACATCCTGCTGCTCGACAAAGCTCATCTCGAGGTCAAGTTGGTAGAAGTCGGTGGGCGACCGGTCGGCCCGCGGGTCTTCATCGCGGAAACAGGGCGCGATCTGGAAATACTTGTCGAAGCCCGAGACCATCAGCAGCTGCTTGAACTGCTGGGGTGCCTGCGGCAGCGCGTAGAACTTGCCGGGGTGCAGGCGCGACGGTACGAGAAAGTCGCGCGCGCCTTCGGGGCTGGAGGCGGTGATAATCGGGGTTTGATACTCGCGGAACCCGCTGTCCCACATGCGGCGGCGGATCGAAGAGACGACGTCAGAGCGCAGCGCCATGTTCGCCTGCATCTTTTCGCGCCGCAGATCGAGGTAACGGTACCGCAGGCGTGTCTCCTCGGGGTATTCCTGATCGCCGAACACTTGCAGCGGCAGTTCAGCGGCAGCCCCCAGCACTTCGATATCGCGCACGTAGACCTCAATCGCCCCGGTGGGGATCTTGGCGTTCACCAGCGATGCATCGCGGGCCTTGACCTCACCATCGACGCGGATGCACCATTCCGCGCGCACTTTCTCGACCTCGGCAAAAACAGCGCTGTCGGGGTCACAGAGCACCTGCGTCATGCCGTAATGGTCGCGCAGGTCGATGAACAACACCCCGCCGTGATCTCGCACGCGATGCACCCAGCCCGACAGGCGAACTTTTTCGCCCACGTTGTCAGCGGTCAGAGCGGCGCAGGAATGGCTGCGATAGGCATGCATAAGGGGATTCCTTCGGGGTCAATTTTCGCGCCAGATACACCGTTTGCGCAGCGAGAAGTCAAGGCGTCAGGCCAAGAACCTCCGGGAGGCAGATTGTGACCACCCTGCCGGTGACCATTGTGGCGGTCACGGCATGTAGTCGCCATCGATGTAACGCTGCATGTCAAAGCGCCGCGTGCCCTTCAGATAGGCCAGCGCCTGGGCACGTTTGCGCGCCGAGAACAGGGTCAATGGCGACAGCAGTTTGGCAATCGCCCGCAGCGCGGCACGGGTGCGCGGCATTGAGACACCGTGGCGGCGTTCGACATAGATGCGGGACTGCGCGATGAAATAGGCCTTGAGCGCCGCGCCGGAAATGGCGTTGCCGGAGGATTTGCCGCCCAGGTGGGTGACGGTGGCGCCGTGTTCGATCCGCAGGGTCCAGCCCGCCTGCCGCATCCGGTACACCAGATCATCATCCTCGTGATAAAGGAATATCCGCTCGTCAAAGCCGCCTACTGCGTCAAAGGCCGCCTGACGGCAGAAAAGCGCAGCCCCTGTCAGGATGTTCACCTCGACGCTGTCCTTGTTGCCGGGCTCTGCATAGCGACGGTCGGTAAACTCCGCCCGCGAAATCAGCGCCGAGCGGCGGTTCAGCCGGATCGCCCCTTTTCCGTTCAGGATCGCCGGGTTCATCGCCCCCGCCTTTGGATGCCGATCCGCCGCCTCGATCAGCAGATCACAGCAGTCCGGTGTGAGCGTGGAATCCGGGTTACAGAAAAAGACAAAGTCTTTCTCGTTTCCTTCAGCACCGCGATTGCAGGCCGCCCCAAACCCGAGGTTCCGGTCCAGCGCGATAACGCGCGCGCCATGATCCGCCGCAATCTCGCGCGAGGCATCACGGCTGCTGTTGTCCACCACAACAACCTCGATGCCCTGCGGCACACTGGCAAGAAAGTCGCCGATCACCTCCGCACTATTGTAGGAGACGGTCACAATTCGAAGACAGTTGTGCATGGGGACCTGAAAGAAATGAGGAATTGGGAACGCTCACACTACCGGGAAACCAAAGCCAATGCCAGCCCCGCCGCGGCGTCAGAGCGCCCGCAGGCGGTGACGTTCCAGGAGATCGACCAGCATTTCACGGGCCTGCTGGCGATGCGCCCGATGTGCTGCCCGCGCCATATCCGCATCCCCCTGTTCGATGGCCTGATAGACCCGGCGATGGGCTTCGTTTGACTTGAGCGGCATGGGCCGCATGAACAGTGTCGTGGTGCGTGCCCGCCGGACTTGATCCCGCATCATGCTGACGATCATCTCGATACGGCGATTGCGTCCCAGGCGCACCAGCTCGGCGTGAAACCGGTCGTCCGCCGCCGCCCAACGCTCCAGATCTTCGGCCATGACGGCCACTTCCATGTCCTCGATGGCGCGCGCCAGATCTTCAAGATCGGCACGAGCATAGCCTTTTTGCGCGGCCTGTTCAGCAGCGAGGCTTTCCAGCTCTGTCAGCACGTCGTAAATCTCGCGCATATCCTCCGGCGACACCGGCAGGATGCGGACACCCTTGCGCGGTTTCAACTCCAGCAGCCCCTGCCCTTCGAGCATCAGAACGGCTTCGCGCACCGGTGTGCGCGACATGTCCAGCATCGCGGCAAGTTCGGATTCGAGATGGTTGGAACCCGCCGCCAGCTGTCCGGTGAAAATCATGTCGCGCAGTTCATGCAGCGCGCGTTGGACGTTGGATTGCGGTTTGGAAGATGTCTCGTTCAAAGGCGTTCCGATGCGAAGGCTGGGCAGCCGCAGCCGCCCGTCACCCATCAAGAGGCCCCAAAGTCCGCAGCATTGCAAGGTATGGGCGCAAAAACGCTGCGTATTCGTGGCGGATCAAGCGGCGATCAGGGACTGCGCCTTGGCCGTGGCGCGATCCGCCTGCCCCTGATCCCCCAGACCTTTGAAAGCACGGGCCACCGCGCGCCAGTTCTGGGCCGAGGTCGGTTTGATCCCCGTCCGCTCGTTTGCCAGTGCCAGTGCCAGATCGAACTGACGTGCGCGCAATGCGGCCTCCAGGAGCGTCCAGCCGATGATGTCGCGCTGCGCGTAACTTCCCCCCAACCGATGGGTCATGTAGCGGATTGGCAACAGCCGGTCGACGCAGCCTGCGTAGTTCTCTTTCTTAAAATCCTGCATGGCCAGACAGAAAGGCAGACCGATCTCGCGGGTCATCGCGACATTGGCATCGGAGGCATTTTCAAGATACCGTTCGTTCGCCGACAAAAGCGCTTTCTGCGCGTCTTCGCGACCGTCTGACACGAAGGTCAGCATCGCATGCACGTCGTTGAACGCATAAAGTGTATCCTGGGCGGCGGGCTCCCATTTATTCGCCAGATGGGTCCAACGGTCCCCCCCATCCTGCCCCACGAGGTTCATGCGCCACAGCAAAGCTGCCGCATCCAACTCCTCATACTTGTGACCATCCTTGTTCCGGGAATCGAGGTGGGTATCGAAGATGTCGTAGACCTGATCGTACTGTTCGAGATCGAGGTGATAGAGGCCGGTGTGCCACCAGAGGTGATTGGCAAAGTTCGACGTCCCCCACATGCCCGCGTGATCGCGCATGAAGCGGATGCCACCGGCCTGCCGCCCACGCATTTCCATCACATGGCTGACGGTATGCACGGCGTAAGGATTATCCGGACGGATCGCCAACGCCTGACGCGCCAGTTCTTCGGCGCGCGCGAAATCGCGGTTCTCCTCCAGACCAAAGGAATAGAACCCCAGCACGAATTCATAGCCGGGAATGCTCTCGTCCCACAGGTTGAACACCCGTGCGACCACATCGCGCTGCCCCGGCACGTCACCCAGCAACACCATCGTGTAGTGGATCAACTCCAACGCCAAAAGGTCCATCGGGTACCGCGTCAGCACCGCTTCCCATTTCTGCACGGCGCCAAAGAAATCGCCGTGGACCCAGGCCTTGATCGCCTCGTGGTGGCCTAATTCCCGTTCGTTGCAGCCCGGCAGTAAGCGTTCAGACTGGGCAAGGCACTGCAGCATCGTGTCGTAGACCCGGGTTTCCATCGCCTGCGTCAGCCACCCCGCCTTGAAAAGCCAGCCCATGATGAAATCGGGATGCTCTGCCAGAACGGCGTTAATCTCCGCATCGGCATCCCCACGGAAAGAGAGTGACATCAGGATCGCGCGCTCCAGCCCGTCAATGGCGCCCCGGTCGCGATAGGACACGGGAACGCCTCTGATATCCGTAAAGGGCGTCGCAGATTTCAAAGCGGTATCGGCACACATCCTGGGTCATCCTTTGCGACAGCGGCACGGGGTTACAGACCCCTTCTATCGCAAATTTTCCAAGGATCGATAGTCTCACGAAAATTCTATCTGGCGTTAACAGCGGTTTGTCGCGCCTTGCCGAAATCCTAACCGCCTGGACGCGCCTCAACCGTGTATCCGTCCCGCGTCTGCGGCGTTTTCATATCGAGCACCCGGCCCGCGATCAGATTGCGCAGCATCTGGGCGGTTCCCCCGCCAATCGTGAACATCCGCGCATCCCGGACCAGACGTTCAACCGGGTTGTTACGGGAATACCCATCGGCACCGTGCAACTGCAAAGCGTCGTTGGTGACCTTCACAGCCATTTCCGAGGCAAAGACCTTCGCCTGTGCGGCAAGCAATGGATCGGGAAAACCAGAGGCCTGAGCCTCAGCACTTTTTGCCGCGCGCCAGATCATCATGCGCGCTGCGTCGATCTGTGTGGCCATGTCGGCCAGCATCCATTGTAGGCCCTGGAATTCTGCAATCGGGCGGCCGAATTGTTCGCGGGTCTTGACGTGGCTGCAGGCGGCATTGAAAGCCGCTTGCGCGAGGCCAAGCGCCACCGTGGCCGCGCCAACACGCTGGGCGTTATAGGCGTTCATCAGACCGGCAAAGCCCCGTTCGATCCCCTCTGGCGGCGTGATCAGACGGTCGGCTGGCAGATGCAGATTGTTGAACCGAATAGTCGTCTCCGGGATGCCACGCAGGCCCATCGTGGGTTCACGCGCCCCAATCTCCAGACCGGGTTCATCCAGATAGGCGATGAATCCGCCGATCCCCTTGAACGCGCCGTCTTCGATCACGCGCGCAAAAATCAGGTGCAACCGGGACACGCCCCCGCCGGTGATCCAGTGCTTGGTGCCGTTCAGCACCCAGCCATCGCGCGTACGCTCCGCCGTTGTGCGCATCTCGGTTGCGGCACTGCCTGCCTGTGGCTCGGTGATGCAGATGGCGGGTTTGTCTCCCGCCAACACGTGTTGCGCCGCGATCTCGCGCTGCGCTTGTGTACCGTAGGCGAGGATGGCTCCAACGGCGCCCATGTTGCCTTCAACCGCGATCCGCCCGGAGACGCCACAGCACCGCGCGAACTCCTCGACCACCAGCGCGATGTCGAAACAGCTCAACCCGAGGCCCCCCAGGTCTTCAGGCACGCACATGCCCATGAACCCGGCGTCGGTCATCTGCCGGACCACCTCCTGCGGGTATCGCTCTGTCGCGTCGGTCTGTGTCGCAAGCGGAAGGGCAACGTCGCGCGCCAGATCCCTTGCGCGCGACTGCAACGCAATCTGGGCCTCATTGAGAAAGAAGGAGGGAGGGTCCTGCATCTGCCGATCAAACATGAGAGCGCCTTTGACTGTGGATAGACGCAGTCTAGTTCATGATGATATCAAAACATATCGAGATATTCTTGCATTTTTCATGAGATTTACTGATGTTAAAGTGCCGCCAAAAACGTCGCGATCAGTGGATCATGCGGAGGATCGCCCAAGAGCAACGCGCCGACGTCACGTGCAAACGGCGGATCACCAAAGGAGACAGAGCGTAATCCGGGCCAGATCCCATTGCTGCCCCGGCAGACCGGCACAATCGACACCCCCAACCCTTCACGCACCATGGATTCGATGGCATCCAGTGAATCGATTTCCATGATTGCCGTGACCGCGATATCCCGTTTGTTCAAATGCGCCTCTATCGCGCTGCCCGCCCATGTTTTGCGGTTGAACCAGATGAAGGGCAGAGACGAGAGCAGCGTTTTTTCGTCACCCACCGCTTCCGCGGGCGCGATGACGACCAGCGGCTCATGCGCGATGTGATGCCATTCCAACCCCTCGATAGGCGCTGGGGGCTTCGTGCAGATTGCGATGTCGAGAGCACCTTGCTGCAATCGCGCGGCCAATTGGTCGGAACTGCCACTGTGCACATCAATGGAAAGATCAGGGTGCTGCATGCGCAGTTCCGCAAGCGCGGGCGGCAGGAAGCTGCTCAACACGGTCGGGACCGCCCCGACACGCAACCGGCCCCGGATCATCTGCCCCATGACCACATCTTCGGTCGCGTCGAAAAGCTTGATCACCTTGCGGGCATGATCCGCCAGCGCGCGTGCTTTGCCCGTCGGTGCGGGCGGACGCACGATACGGTCGAACAGAAGAACGCCCAATTCCTCTTCCAACGCCTTGACCTGCAAGCTGATCGCGGAGTGAGAGCGGCCAATAGCGTCACCAGCAGCCGCAAACGATCCTTCGTCTATCACCGCGATCAGGATACGCATTTGCTGGATGTTCATGGAAAGGGCCGGGGGTCAGAGGGACGCGTCACGCGCTGAGGATCAGGCAAAGCCTAGTCGATCCTCACAGGCAGGTCCATCTTGCGACCGCCCATCCGAGACGAGGGGCGCACCAGCCGCAACACCGCCGGCCTGAACAATTGGCGCTGCAGATGCGACCAATTAACGTCAAAGCTGCCTTTTGTAACAATTTTTGACGGTTTCGCTTGAGAACAGGCGCATTCTGGCACAGATAATGGAGAACTTTTCAGACCAAAAGACTAGGAGTTCGCGTGTCCCTCTTCCTGATCGTCGCATTACCATTCTTCGGCGCGCTGCTTCCTGGACTGATGAATTCCGCAGGCAGACAGGCCTGCGCCGGGATCACCTTTACCGTCTCGCTGGCGGCGTTCATCGGGTTGCTGACCAACCTGCCCGCCGTGCTTGCGGGCGATCTGGTGACCGCCCGGGTTGATTGGATTCCTTCTCTGGGCATGAACTTCACGCTGATGCTGGATGGGCTCGGGTTTTTCTTTGCGCTGCTGATCCTCGGCATCGGCCTTTTGATCATTGCCTACGCCCGCTCGTACCTGTCGCGCGACGACAACATGGGCGAATTCTTCACCTATCTGCTGCTGTTCCAGGGCGCGATGGTGGGGATCGTGCTCAGCGACAACATCCTGCTTTTGCTGGTCTTCTGGGAACTTACCTCGCTCTCCTCCTTCCTGCTGATCGGCTATTGGAAGCATCTGCCCGAAGGCAGGCAAGGCGCCCGCATGGCCCTGACAGTCACCGGCATGGGTGGCCTGGCCATGATCGGTGGCATGCTGATCCTCGGTCAGATCGCGGGCAGCTACGATCTGAGCGTCATCCTGCAGAACCGCGACCTGATCCAGGCCGACCCGCTTTATGTCCCGGCCCTGCTGCTGATCCTTCTGGGGTGTTTCACCAAATCGGCGCAGTTTCCGTTCCATTTCTGGTTGCCGCACGCCATGGCGGCGCCGACACCCGTTTCTGCCTATCTGCACTCCGCCACGATGGTGAAGGCGGGCATCTTCCTGATGGCCCGCATGTGGCCGGTGTTGTCGGGCACACCGGAGTGGTTTGTCATTGTCACGACCGCCGGGTTGATCACCATGGTGCTGGGCGCGATCATCGCCCTGTTCAAACACGATCTCAAGGCACTGCTGGCCTTTTCGACGGTCAGTCACCTCGGGTTGATCACCATGTTGCTGGGCACCGGCACCGCGTTCGGGGCGATGGCGGCGATGTTCCACATTCTCAACCATGCCACCTTCAAGGCCGCGCTCTTCATGTCCGCAGGGATCGTCGATCACGAGGCCCATACACGCGATATCCGTCGACTTGGCGGGCTGCGCCACCTGATGCCGATCACCTTTATCATCGCAACACTCGCGGCGCTGTCGATGGCGGGTATTCCCCTGCTAAACGGCTTCTTGTCCAAAGAGATGATGCTGGAGGAAGCCACCCACACCGTGCTCTTCGGTGCGCCTTGGCTGGTGCCTGCCCTTGCGACTTTCGGCTCCCTGTTCTCGGCGGCCTACTGCTTCCGCCTGATCGGTCACACCTTCCTTGGCCCGGTGCGCGACGACTACCCGGCCAAGCCGCATGATCCCGGCGCGGGCATGTGGCTGCCGCCCGCCATTCTGGTCGTGCTGGTGGTGATGATCGGTGTTGCCCCCTTCCTGGCAGAGCCCTTTGTGAAAGTGGTAACGGCCTCCGTGTTGGGGGACACCGCCGAGGTGCCCAAGGCCTATTTCAAAATCTGGCATGGCCTTGTGCCCGCCCTCTTCATGTCGGTCATTGCCGTCGTGGGTGGCTTGCTGATGCTGGCCATCTTCAACCCCGCCCTGCGCCTGTGGGAGACGACCCCACGCCCCGAGGCCAAGACGATTTTCGAAGCGCTGATCGCTGCAATTGTTGCGCTCTCCCAGCGCTTTATCCACGGGCTGCACAATGGTGCTTTCACCCGCTATGGCGCGATCATGGCCGTCACAGTCATCGTTGCAGGGTTTTACGCCTGGAGCACAGGCACCGTGGGCCCCGCCAGCCGAGAGATGCAGCCTGTTACACCCGTCGCCTTTGCAGGCTGGGTCATGCTGTTGGCGGCAACCATCGGGATGGTGTTCCTGCACCGCAACCGCCTGATGTCGCTGATCCTGATCGGCATTGCCGGGCTGATGGTATCGGTCGGCTTTGTCTATTTCAGCGCGCCCGACCTTGCGATGACGCAGATCACCGTCGAGGTGGTTACCATCATCCTGCTGCTGCTGGCGCTGAACTTCCTGCCCAATCAGACCCCGATTGAAAGCACGGCGATGCGGCGGACACGCGATACCGCCATCGCCCTTGCGGGCGGTCTGGCGACCATGGGCATGGCCTGGCACTTCCTGGTGCGTGACGCCATCACGACACCGATCTCGGAATTCCACCTTGCCAACTCCTACAAAGGCGGCGGCGGCACTAACGTAGTCAACGTGATCCTCGTCGATTTCCGGGGCTTTGACACCTATGGCGAGATCATCGTGCTGGGTATCGCCGCCCTGCTGATCTACGCGCTGACCGAAACGCTTCTGTCCGGCCCCGTTCGTGCCCGCCTGCTGAACCGCAAGCCCGATCAGCCGCGTGCGGGTGACATGCACCCCACCATGATGGTGGTGCTGACCCGCGTGATCATGCCGGTGGTGCTGATGGTCGGTTTCTACATCTTCCTGCGCGGTCACAACGAGCCGGGCGGCGGTTTTATCGCCGGGCTGGTCGTCTCCATCGCGGTGGTGATGCAATATATGGCCAGCGGGTTCAGCTGGGCCTCCGCGCGGCTGCGCTATCCCTATCACGGGGTGATCGGTGCGGGTGTGCTGATCGCCGGTCTCACGGGCATCGGGTCGTGGTTTGTCAGCAAGCCGTTCCTGACGTCGGATTTCACCTATGTGCGCATCCCGCCCTTTGAGAAGTTCGAGCTGGCAACAGCGGCGCTCTTTGACCTCGGCGTGTTCCTCGCGGTGGTCGGCGCGGTGATGCTGTCGCTGGAGAGCTTCTCGCGGCTGGCGCGCCGGGCCCATGTCCCCGATACCGAACACCCGATGGACATCGATCCGTCACGTGACGATCCCCCCATGACACCAGCGCGGGAGGGCGTGTGATATGGAACTGCTTGTCGCATCCGCCATCGGCATTCTCACGGCAGGGGGCATCTACCTGATGCTGCGCCTGCGCACTTTCCCGGTCATCCTGGGCATTTCGCTGCTGACCTATGCGGTCAACGTGTTTCTCTTTGCCTCCGGGCGTCTGAGCATTGGCGCCCCCCCGATCCTGCGCGACGGTATCGAGGTCTATGCCGATCCGCTGCCGCAGGCGCTGGTGCTCACGGCCATCGTGATCTCCTTCGGGATGACGGCAGTTGTGGTGATGATCGCCCTTGGTGCCTATCTCGGCTCGGATGATGACCACGTGGATGACGCCATCAATAAGCCATCGACGGGTACGGGAGACGCCACATGACCCATTGGATCATTGCCCCCGTCGTGCTGCCCGCCCTGCTGGCCCCGTTCATCGTGCTGGCCGCACGGTATCACATCGGCATTCAGCGCGTGTTCTCTATTGCCGGGGTTCTGGCGTTGATTTTCGTAGCCGCAGGCCTTGCCTGGCAGGCCTCGGACGGAACCATCACGCTCTACCAGCTCGGCGATTGGGCCGCGCCCTTCGGGATCGTGCTGGTGGCAGACAGGCTGTCCACGCTCATGGTGCTGCTGACGGCCGTGCTGGCGCTCTTTGTGCTGCTCTATGCCATCGGATCGGAATGGGACAATCGCGGGCGGCATTTCCACGCGCTGTTCCAGTTCCAGCTGATGGGGATCATGGGCGCTTTCCTGACCGGTGACCTCTTCAACCTCTTCGTCTTTTTTGAAGTGCTGCTGATCGCCTCCTACGGTCTGATGATCCACTCAGGCGGCAATGCGCGCCTGCGTGCGGGCGTGCAATATGTGCTCTTCAACCTGCTGGGATCGACCCTTTTCCTTTTTGCCCTCGGCGCGATCTACGCCGAAGCCGGGACGCTGAACATGGCCGATCTGGCCCAGCGTGTGCGCCTGATCGACGGCGCGGAGACCGTTGGGATTCGCCTTGCCGCTGTCCTGCTGCTGCTGGTCTTCGCGATCAAGGCGGCGGTACTGCCGCTGCACTTCTGGCTGCCCTCGAGCTATGCCGAAGCGCCCGCGCCGGTGGCCGCGCTCTTTGCCATCATGACCAAGGTCGGGGCCTACGCGATCATCCGCGTCTACACGATGATCTTCAGCCCCGATCTGGACGTGACCGCCGGGCTGCACACCACATGGCTGATGCCTGCCGCGCTGGCCTCGCTGGCCATTGGTATGATAGGCGTTCTGGCTGCGCGTCACCTCGACCGGCTGGTGGCCTTCGCGGTCATCGGGTCGATGGGGATGGTGATGGTGGCGATCTCGCTCTTTACGCCGACAAGTATCACGGCCGCGCTCTATTACACCGTGCATTCGACTCTGGCCGCAGCCGCCCTGTTCCTGATCGTCGATCTGGTCAGAACCGGACGCGCGGACCTCAACCTGATCGCCCAGCCTGTCGTGCCGGGGGCCGCGCTGACTTCCGCGCTGTTCTTTCTGGCGGCCATTGCCATGGCCGGTCTGCCGCCGCTGTCGGGCTTTGTCGGCAAGCTGCTGGTCCTCGATGCGGCCTTTTCCACCTCAGCCGCTGCGTGGATCTGGGCCGTGGTCCTGTCGTCCAGCTTGATCTGCGTCGTCGGGTTCTCCCGCGCGGGCAGCACCCTCTTCTGGAAGGCAAAATCAATGCCGGTGGCGGACGAGCCGGCAGAAACCACCGCCGCCACTCCCGCGCCTGCGACGCTGTCTTATGTTGCGGTGGGCGGGTTGCTGACGCTGCTGGTGGCGCACACGGTCTTTGCCGGACCGGCGACTGCCTACATGGCGGATATTTCCGACCAGCTCTTCAATCCGGAACCTTACATAGAGACCGTGCTGGACACACCCGGAAAACTCAGCACACCAAAGGAGGGATATTGACATGATCAAGGCATACCGCTGGCTCCTGCCACACCCCCTTGTCACCCTGCTGCTCGCGGTGGTCTGGACACTGCTGCAAAATGAAATCTCGGCAGGCATGGTGGTCTTTGGCGTGATCCTCGGGATCATCATCCCCTGGGGCACCTCGGTCTGGTGGCCGGATACGCCCCGCGCCTTTCACGTCAGCCGCATGGTGACCTACAGCATCATGGTGATCTGGGACATCATGGTCGCCAACGTGCAGGTGGCCTGGATCGTGCTGACCAAGCCCAATTCCAAACTGCGCCCCGCGTGGATCGTGGTCCCGCTGGAATTGCGCCAGCCCGAGGCCATTACCATCCTCGCCGGCACCATCACACTCACCCCCGGCACCGTCTCGGCCGATCTGTCGGACGAAGGGCACAGCCTGCTTGTGCATGTGCTGCACACGGAGGATCCCGACGCCGTGCGTGACGAGATCAAAACCCGCTACGAGCGCCGCCTGAAGGAGATTTTCGCATGAGTTTCGCGACACAGCTGATGGACATCGCGCTCATCGTGACCTTCGTCGTCATCGCTCTGGCGCAGGCCATGTCGATGATCCGGCTGGTGATGGGGCCGTCGACGGGCGACCGCATTCTGGCGCTCGACACGATGGTTGTGAACGCCATCGGCCTGATTGTCTTGCTCGGCATTGCACAGGGCGTGCGCATCTACTTCGAGGTGTCGCTGATCATTGCCATGCTGGGGTTTGTCTCAACTGTCGCCTATGCGCGATTTGTTCTGCGGGGGGATATCATCGAATGACCGCTGAGATTATCGGGACCTACGCCGTTGCCATCTGCCTGTTGATTGGCGCGGGCTTTGCCATGGTGGGCGCGATTGGCCTGCTGAAGTTCAACGACTCGATGACCCGACTGCATGCACCGACTAAGGTTGGCACGGTGGGGATCGGCGCCTTGCTGCTCGCGTCCATGATCCATTCCTTCACGGTGGGGGACGGCTCGCTGCACGAGCTGCTGATCATGTCGTTCCTCTTCGTGACCGCGCCGATTTCGGCGAATTTCATGGCGAAGGTCAACATTCATCGCCGCGCCTGTGACACTCCGCCAGAGCCGCCACAGGACGACACCTGGTCCACCCTGAACGTGCCCGAAGCGGATCGCGAAATGGCGTCTCCGGCAACAGTGCAATCCCCGAAAGGCTGAGGCACGGTCCTAGGCCTGGTGTGCCGCAACAAGGCAATTGAGGAACTCTTCGGTCTTCCGGGTCGGCTCCGGTTTTCGGCGGACGATGGCGGCAAAGGTGCTGCTGTAGCCTGTGTCCTGCGCGGCAACGGGGCGCACAGCGCCTTTCCGCAGGAATGTCTCCGCCACGTGATCCGCCAGATATCCCAGATAGCGACCCGATTGGATCAAGAGGGAGAGCGCCTCTTCCTCCTGCACCCGCGCGGCGCGGCGAATGCCCAAGGACTGCCCGGCCTTCATATTGGGGGAGTTGAACGCGTAGCCCGCATATTTGTACTGCGCGAGGTTCAGGGCATCAGCGCGCGCCGTTTCCGGCACATCGAAGAGCGGATGTCCTTCGCCGCAATAGAGCGTCATATGCTCCTGATAAAGCGGTGTATACTGCAGGATGGAGGATTGCCGGTGGATCGGCACGATGGCGATGTCGAGCGTGCCATCCGTGACCCGCGCCTCCAACACGCCAGGCGGATCCAGCGCAATCTCAAAGGCCACATCCGGGGCGGAGGCATCGAAGGCCTGGATGGCCTTGTGGACCCGCGCCTCAGGGTTCGTCGTCGACTGGTCAAAGAGCCCGAGCCGCAAGGTGCCCGTCAGATGGATGTGGATATTGTCGATATGGGCCTGGAACCCGTCCAGCGACGCCAGCAGGCCATGGGCCGCCTCCAGCACCTGTTCCCCCTCCGGCGTCAGGGAAAATCCGGCAGGACCCCGGTTGCAGAGCTTCAGCCCGATGCGCAGTTCCAGATCAGAGATATGTTTCGAGATCGTCGAGCGGCCAATATTCAATTCCAGCTCTGACGCTGCAAAGCCGCCGCACTCAGTCACGGCGATGAAAACCCGTATCAATCGGATGTCCACATCGCTCAAAGACCGCAAGAGTGCGCGTTTAGCCATCTAAGGTTTCCTATTTATCAAACTATAGTCGACAATGTTGCCACTTATCAAACACTATACAACCTTTACTGTTACCCCTACCATAACACGCGCTGGCATCTCCGATGCGGGCCAACAGGGAACAGGGAGACAATAAATGTCCATAAAACCCCCACTATCTGATCTGCCGATCAAGACCGCCGACAGCGGTTTTTATCGGGGGTTCAGCGTAAACGTGACCGTCATCAGTAAGATCATCATCAGTATGCTGGTGGTCTGGTGTATCGTCTGGCCGACCCAGGCGGGCACCGTTCTGGGCAACTGGAACACTGCAATTCTTGCGCAATTCGCGGCCTGGTACATCTGGGTTGTGACCGCCTTCGTGATCGTCTGTATCGGCCTGGCCATCTGGCCGACGGCCGGACGTCTGAACCTGGGCACCGACGGCGAGAAGCCCGAATTTTCGAATTTCTCATGGTTCTCGATGATGTTCGGCGCCGGGATCGGCGTTGGCATGCTGACCTGGGCCGTGGCAGAACCGGTGGCACATTTCAAAAACAACCCGTCGGTTATTCAGGGTGTCACGACCGCATTGGATGCCAACAACGTGCGCGAGGCCTATGTCTGGTCCTTCTTGCACTGGGGTCTGGGCGCTTGGGCATGTTATGCGGTTGCCGGTCTGGCACTGGCCTTCTTCAGCTATCGTCGCGGTCTGCCGCTGACCATCCGGTCCTCGCTGACACCTCTTTTCGGCAAATCGCTCTCCGGTCCGCTGGGGCATCTCATCGACATCGTTGCCGTTGTGGCCACCATTCTTGGTGTGGCGCAGACGCTTGGTTTTGGTGTGGAGCAATTCGTCGCTGGTCTGACACGGATCGGCATTGGCGGTCTCGCGTTGGAAGACGGTTCTGCGACATCATTGGGTATCGTTGTTGCCCTGCTGGTCATCATGGGGGCCTCGACGCTCTCGGCTTTGTCCGGTGTTGGTAAAGGCATCAAGTGGCTGTCCAATATCAACATGGTGCTGTCGATCTTCCTCCTGAGCTTCTTTATCATCTTTGGCGCGACATTCTTTGGTGCGGCGGCCTTCTTCGTCGGTATCTGGGACTACCTGATCGCGCTGCCATGGCTAAGCTTTAACGTTTACAGTTCTGATGGTGTTGAAGGATCCGAAGCCTTCCTGCTCACGCAATGGCAGGGCTGGTGGCCGGTGTTCTACTGGGCCTGGTGGATCGCGTTCGCACCCTTTGTGGGCCTGTTCCTGGCGCGTATTTCACGTGGTCGGACAATCCGTGAATTCGTTCTGGGTGCCATGATCGTGCCATCGCTGATGTGCTTTGTCTGGTTCTCCTGGGCCGGGGGTACAGCGATTGATCTTGAACTCAATGGTGGTGCGGGCGGTCTGATCCTTGACGCGGCCAACGGGGACAAGATCTTTGCGATGACCGAGTTCATGCTGGCGCCTATCGCGCAGGTACTGGCCTGGGGCATGGCGGTTGTGATCGTGGTCCTGTTGATGACTTTCCTGGTCACTTCTGCTGACTCTGCGGTTCTGATCGTGAACACCATCAACGCCGCTGGCGACGAAGGTCCAAAGGCACGTCCTCACATCATCTTCTGGGGTGCGGCGCTGGCGCTGGTGGTTGGCGGTCTGCTGATCTCCGGCGGTACAGGAGCCATTCAGACTGCGATGGTGATCGGGGCGCTGCCCTTCTCCATCGTGATGGCGCTGATGTGCATCGCGCTGATCAAGGCGATCTGGAACGATGGTCGCCGTGAGGCGGCCGGGGTTCCGACCACATTCGATCAGATCGACGACGACATGTCGGCAAGCCCTGCTGAATAAGCGGGCCTCACAAAATCTGAAAAGCCCCGCATCACGCGGGGCTTTTTTTGTGCGTGTTGGAGTGCACTTTAGCTTTCTCCAACCCGGCGCATGGACATGCGCCGCGCCAGAATCTGGCGACGCACGAAGGCCGTGATGAAAACGGTCGTCAGGATCAGGATGATGGTCGGGGCCGGTGCGCTGTCGAGGAAAAAGCTGGCATAGGTGCCCAGCAGCATCGATATCATACAGACCAGCACCGACACCCAGAGCATAGTCGAAAACTTGCGTACCAGCAGAAAGGCAATCGCCCCCGGCGCGATCAGCAGTCCAATTGCGAGGATCAGACCCGCAGCGGAAAGCGTAGCCACGATGGTCAGAGACAGGGCGGCCAGCAAGCCGTAGTGCAGCCAGTTGACCCAAAGCCCGGAGGCCTGTGCCTGCGCCGGATCAAAGCTGTGCAGCAGCCAGTCTTTCCATTTCAGCACCAGCATCAGCCCCACACCGACCGAGACGATGCCAGCGGTCCAGAGCTCAGACACGTCCACCCCGAGCATATTGCCGAACAGGATGTGATCGAGATGGGCATTTGTCTCGACCGACACATAAAGTACGATGCCGACGCCAAACATGCCCGAAAAGACGACCCCCATGACCGTGTCCTGTTTCACCCGGCTGTTGTTGGAGAGATACCCCGTTGCCAGCGCACAGGTCATGCCCGCCGCAAAGGCCCCGATGATAAGCGGCAAACCAAGAATGTAAGCCAGCACGATGCCCGGCAGAACGGCGTGGCTGACCGCATCGCCCATTAGCGCCCAGCCTTTCATCACCAGAAAACAGGACAGCAAGGCGGTGGGAACCGACACGATGATCGAGATCAGGAAGGCATTCTGCATGAAGCCAAAGGTGAAGGGCATCAGGAGGGTCTGCATATCCATCAGGCAACCTCCTCGACCGGAATAGGCGCACCCTGTCGCAGAGCCATCCTGGCCTTGCGCCGCGCCGCCAGCAGCCCGTGTGTGGGGGCAAAGACGAAGGCCAGAAGGAAGATCAGCGTCTGCAGGGTGACGATGATACCGCCCGTTGCGCCATCGAGGAAATAGCTGATGTAGGCGCCGGCAAAGCTACTGCCTGCGCCGATGGCCACGGAGGTCGCGATGAGGCGCGGGAAGCGGTCACACAGCAGGTAGGCCGTGGCGCCCGGTGTGACGACCATGGCGATCACCAGAAACGCGCCGACAGTCTGCATCGCCGCCACGACAGAGGCGGACAGGAGTACGAAGAAGACCGCCTTAAGCAAGCCGGGGTTCAGACCGATGGCGCGTGCGTGGTTTTCGTCGAAGAAGGTCACCATCAGGTCCTTCCATTTCGCCAGCAGCACAGCAAGCGACACAAACCCGATCAGCGCCAGTTGCAGCGTGTCCTCTGGCGTGATGGCAAGGATATTGCCCATGGTGATGGTCTGGATCGACACCGACATCGGATTGAGCGAAACGATGAAGAGACCCAGGCCGAAGAAGGAGGTGAAGATCAGCCCGATGATCACATCGACTTTGAGGCCGGAGCGTTCGGACAGGAACAGCATGGCCCCCGCCGCAAGCCCGCCCGCGATAAAGGCACCAAGTGCGAAGGGCAGACCGAGGATATAAGCCCCCGCGACGCCGGGCACGACGGAATGGGACAGCGCGTCGCCGATCAGCGACCAGCCCTTGAGCATCAGGTAGGCCGACAGGAACGCACAGACGCCCCCCACCAGCGCGGAGACCCACATGGCGTTTGTCATGTAGGTGTAGGCGAAGGGTTCTGCGAGCGTCTCGATCACTCCCGCGGCTCCGTCCGTTGGGTCTTGTCGCCGTATTGCACAAACGGGCGTTCGTCATCGGTAAAGATCGTGACCGCGCGGGCGTCTTCATCGTCGTGCAGCGTGTCGCCGCCAAGGGTGAAGTGCCGCAACACGCCGCCAAAGGCCTTTTCCAGGTTCTCGCGGGTGAAGGTCGTTTCCGTGGGGCCGTGACAGAGAACGGTGCCCTTAACCAGAACCGTCCGGTCACAGAATTCCGGCACGGACCCAAGGTTATGGGTCGAGACCAGCATCACCCGGCCTTCGTCCCGCAGCGACCGCAACAGCCCCACGATCTGCTCTTCGGTTTTCACATCGACGCCGGTGAAAGGCTCGTCCAGCAGGATGACCTGCCCGTCCTGCGCCAGGGCGCGGGCCAGAAAGACACGTTTGCGCTGGCCGCCGGACAGCTCCCCGATCTGGCGGTGGCGATAGTCCTGCATGTTGACGCGGGCGAGCGCCTGATCGACGGCGGCGTGATCGGCAGGGGCGGGGCGGCGCAGAAACCCCATATGCCCGTAACGCCCCATCATGACCACGTCTTCGACCAGCACGGGGAAGGCCCAATCGACCTCCTCGGACTGCGGCACATAGGCGACGAGGTTCTGGCGCAGCGCGTCACGCACGCTTTGCCCCAGAATGCGGATTTCCCCCTTTGAGGCCGGGACAAACCCCATGATCGCCTTGAAAAGCGTCGACTTGCCCGCACCGTTCACCCCGACCAGTGCCGTCACCGTACCGCGCGGGATTTCGAAGCTGGCGTTCCACAAGGCGGTGTGGCCGTTGCGATAGGTGACCGTCACATCCTGCGCCATCAGGCCGCTGGTGCGGGCATCGCCACCGGGAAGCTCCCGTTCTGCTGGCAGATCATCGCGCATTCGGTCGTCCTCACCTTGCAAAGCATGCGCAGTCCTCACCGACCGCACATGCTGCTTCATCGCCTGCAAATAGGGCGCATTTGCCCGTCAATCAATTGGTCGCCTCCGTCAGCCCCGTGGCCACGGTCCCCGCCGTCACCTTCAGAAGGTCGAGATAGGTCGGCACCGGACCGTCCGCTGTGCTCAGCGAATCCACATAAAGAACGCCGCCGTATTGAACGCCGGTCTCCCGCGCGACCTGTTTGGCCGGTGCCGTATTCACCGTGCTCTCGCAGAACACCACCGGGATATCATTGGCGCGGACCGCGTCGATGACACCGCGCACCTGCTGAGGTGTGCCCACCTGATCCGCGTTCATCGGCCAGAGGTACAGCTCCTTCATGCCGAAATCGCGCGCGAGATAGCTGAAGGCCCCTTCGCAGGTCACCAGCCAGCGGGCGTTCTGCGGGATTTGCGCGATGGCCGCACGCAGCGGTTCGATGGTTGCCCGCAATTCGTCTTTATAGGCAGCCGCGTTTGCGGCATAGGTTTCCGCGTTCTCCGGATCCTGCTTGGCGAAGGCACTGGCGATATTGTCAATATAGATCAATGCATTGTCGAGCCCCATCCAGGCATGCGGGTTGGGTTTGCCGGTGTAGCTGCCCGAAGCAATCGGGATCGGGTCAATCCCATCCGTGAGGGTCGCTGATGGAACATCCTTGAGATTGGACAGGAACTGTTCGAACCACAATTCCAGGTTCATACCATTCCACAGGATCAGATCGGCATCCGACGCGCGCACGATGTCCTGCGGCGTTGGTTCATAGCCATGAATTTCGGCGCCGGGCTTGGTGATGGAGACAACATCTGCCGCATCACCGGCGACATTTGCCGCCATATCCGCAAGCACGGTGAAGGTCGTGACCACCTTCATCTTGTCATCGGCATAGGCATGTGTCGCAAGAGCGGCGGCGAAAACGGCGCAGGACGTGGATTTGATCAGCGAGTGCAGCATTGGAGTCTCCGTCATGACTATAGGGCTTTCCCGACTGTAAATGCAAATCACTCGCAACTGTCAAGGAATTTGAGAATGACTCGCAACTAGAGGCGATCACTTTCTAGTGCGCGTCCTGCGGCCTGCCCAGAAGATAAGTATCCATGATCCACCCATGCTGCGCACGCGCCGCCTGTCTCGCGGCAACGATCCTTGTGGCCACCTCGGCCAGAGGCCCGTGATCCAGAACCTGTTCGGGCATGCCCAGATAAGCCCCCCACCAGATCAGCAGGTCAGGCTCGTCCAGATGTTGGAAACTGGCCTCCCCGTCCAGCATGACCACAAGACGTGTCGCGCCATTTGGCCAGCCGTGATCGCGCAAACGACGGCCCGTGGTGATCTGAATAGGGCCATTCACATCGTTCAGCGGGATGCCATGGGCGGCGGTCAGCGCCTGAACCGCGGTGATCCCCGGCACGACCCGCAGCGCCGGTTGTGGGGTCAGACGCCGGGCGATACGGATTGTGCTGTCGTAGAGCGATGGATCGCCCCAGACCAGCAAAGCAACCGGACCAGACGCGCCAACATCTGCCAGTGCCGTCTGCCAGCGCGCGGCAATCTCATCATGCCAGCGTTCGACCCGCTCCAGATAGGGCAAGGCGGGATCGCGGATGGGATAGTCAAACGGTACGATCCGCGCCGTCGATCCGGCGGCGGCAATGATGCCGTGCCGCAGGGAGGCGAGATCGTCTTTGCCCGCGCCTTTGTGGGGGACAAGAATGACCGATGCCTCGCGGATGGCCTGCATCCCCTCCATCGTGACATGGGCGGGTGACCCGGTGCCGATGCCGATGAGCCAGAGGGTATCGATCATAAGAAATATCCACGAAAAAGCCCGGATCCCGCGCAGGGACCCGGGCTATTGATGTCAATCGGATCAGGCCGCGTTGTAGAGACGTGCGGTGAAGAGACCCGACAGTTTGCCCGACCGCAGCGCCTTGGCACCGGCCAGCACCGCCAGATCGGCAATCGGCTCAATGAGGACGACAAGCATGTAGGCAGCCCCGAAGGTCAGCACGGATTGCGCTGTTTCCGCCCCGATGCCCTGGCCGTAGAAGGCCCAGAAGGCGACCCAGGCGACGACGCCACCCTGATACATCGCGGAGAGCTTGAAGACATCCGCATAGGCAAGGTCAACATAGGCTTTGTCTCGCGGGATAAACCGGTTGGCGAGCGCCGAGATCGCAAAGAGCGGCACCAGAAGCGTCGTGACGTTGACGAAAAACATTGGCAGGTCGCTGGGCGCAAAGAACGCGCCTTGAACCAGCAGGCCAAGTGCCAGACCAAGGGCGGCAGGTGCCGCGCCCATCAACAGGAACAGCGTGGTGCCCAGAATGAAGTGTACTTCGGAGACGCCTACAGCGAAATGCGGCAGCACTTCGAAAAAGATGAAGGTGCCCACGGTGGCCATCACCGTGCGCAGCGCAAAGGAAGCGGCGTTGTGGCTCTTGAGGTCTTCGAAAGCGAGTTTCGCAGTATAGCCGGCGGCGCCTGCTGCGGTCGCATAGGCAAAGGCCATTTTGGCCCCGTCCACGACACCTGGTTCGATATGCATGTGCTGTCCTTTCTATCCTGCCCCTCCGGCAGGTCGTTGTCCGTGCGTGCACGGGGTTGGGTTGCGCGGCAGGTCTCCTGACTTGCGGGTCGCGGCACTCAGGTCCTTCCCAGCCCTTGGGCCAGTGGGTCATCCATCGCGCTCGCCGCTTACAGTTGCGGGGGCAGTCTGAGACTTTCACTCAGTTCCCTTTTCAGCCACAAAACGTGGCACCGTGCCTTAGTCCTATCCCTGATGTTCGCGCCCGAACAAGCAGAAAAGCGACTTTCAGCCCTCGGCAAACGGCCCGAAGAGGATCAAAGCGGGTTTATCACCGATTTCCTGCGCCAATTGCTCGGCCAGTGCCGCCACCGTTGTACGCTGGATGCTCTGCTCCGGACTGCTGACGCTTTCGGCGAGAATCGCCGGTGTCTCGGGTGGCAGGCCTCTTTCGGTCAGCGCGTCGAGCAGTTTGGGGAAGGTCCGCTTGCCCATGAAGACAACTGTAGACGCAGTCGGGTCCGCGAGCGCCTGCAGGTCCAGATCCTGTGGCAGTTGCCCGCTGACATCATGCCCAGTCACGAATTGCACGCGCCGTGCGGTCAGACGGCGCGTCAGCGGTATACCCGCCGCAGCCGCCGCAGCGCAGGCGGAGGGGATGCCCGGAATAATCTCGTACGGGATGCCGGCCTCGCGCAACGCCACCAGTTCTTCTTCCAACCGGCCAAAAAGCCCGCTGTCGCCTGATTTCAGACGCACCACGCGCTGATCCATCTGGGCATATTCCACGAGTAGGCGGCTGACATGATGCTGTTTGGGGGATGGGCGGCCTGCCCTTTTGCCGACGCCGACCAGATCTGCGCCCGACCGGGCATGGCTGAGGATCGGCCCCGAGGAAAGATCGTCAAACAATACTGCATCGGCGCGTTTCAACCGGTCTACGGCCTTCAGTGTCAACAGTTCGGGATCGCCGGGGCCTGACCCCACAAAGCTGACGAAGCCGGTCACGCGCCTTCCTCACCCGTGATGAAATGGAAGAAAGTGCCGGACACATGACCTCGGTGCGATCCGGTCTCGGGCACCGGGTTGCCATCGGCGTCCGCCACCTCTGCCAGTGCCGCATCGGGCTGCTCCAGGATCGTGGAATAGTGGAATTCATGCCCGCGCAGCGCCGCACCCGGCGCGTGACCGGGCAGCGGGGCCTTCAACACGGCCCGCCGGTAGCCGAGGTGGAATTTGCGCTTCTCATAGCTGGTGACAAGTCCCAGAAGCCCCGCCATCTGGTGCCGGGTGCCTTCCTTGTCGATCAGCGCCTCGCCCAGGGCCATGTAGCCCCCGCATTCCCCATGCACGGGCCGCGTCTCTGCGTGTTTCCGCAGACCGGCCTGAAATGTGGCGGCTGAGGCCAGCACGCCACCATGCAGTTCCGGGTAGCCCCCCGGCAGCCAGACCAGATCGGCGCTTGCATCCGGGGCCTGATCCGCCAGCGGGGAAAAGGGCAGGATTTCCGCCCCGGCTTCCCGCCAGCCTTTGAGCACATGCGGATAGGTAAAGGAAAACGCCGCATCCTGCGCCAGGGCGATACGCTGGGCCGGGGGTGTTGGCAGCTTGACGCTGTCGAGGGGCGTTATCTGGCCCTTGGCCGCCGCGCGAATGGCCGCGATGTCGACGTGGTCGCGTAGAAACTGCGCATAGCCTGCAATGGCTGCGTCCAGATCGGGGTGTTCCACGGCCTGGATCAACCCCAGATGGCGTTCTGGCAAGGTCAGGTCCCCCCGGCGTGGCAGAACGCCCAGCACGTTCAACCCGGCATTTTCCATGCCCAGACGCGCGAGACGTTCGTGGCGCGGCGAGGCGCAGCGATTCAGGATCACCCCGGCAAAGGGAACCTCCGGATTATACGCCTGAAACCCGAGCGCCGTGGCCGCCGCCGATTGCGCCTGCCCGCTGACATCCACGACCAGAACCACGGGCCAGCCCATGCGCTGCGCTGTCTCGGCGCTGCTGCCAAAACCGCTTTGTCCACGAGTGGCGACACCATCATAGAGGCCCATCGACCCTTCGGCGACGCAGATGTCGGCACCCGCCGCCTCAGCGGATATTGCAGCCAGCAAATCCGGCCCCATGGCCCAGCTGTCGAGGTTGAAGGACGCGCGTCCGCTGGCCGCATGGTGAAAGGCCGGGTCGATGTAATCCGGCCCGGATTTGAAGGGTTGCACCCGCAGCCCGTCCTCTGCCAGTGCGCGCAGTAGCCCCAGCATCACCGTTGTTTTCCCTGTCCCCGAAGAGGGCGCGGAGATCATGATGCCCGGTACATTAGTCATCGCCATGGCTCCAGCTTGCCCAGGGGCTTTCCGCGCTTTGCGGGCGGTAGCGCCTGTCGTAATCCGTTGAATAGAGGCAGCTTTCGTCAAACCCCTCCGCCGCCAGAGCGGGCCCAACGAGGATCAGCGCCGTGCGCGTGATCCCAGTGTCCAGTCGCGTAGCAATGTCCGAGAGCGTACCACGGATGATCTGTTCATCCGGCCAGCTGGCGCGATAGACCACCGCGACCGGGCAGTCCGCGCCGTAAGCGGGGGCCAGATCACCGACAACCGTTTCAAGATTCTGAATGGACAGATGGATGGCCAGGGTTGCGCCGGTCGCGGCAAAATTTGTCAGGGTCTCGCCTTCCGGCATCGAAGAGGCACGGCCCGGCGTGCGGGTCAGCACCACGGATTGCGCCAGCCCCGGCAAGGTCAGCTCCGCCCCCAGGGCGGCTGCGGCGGCCGAGAAAGAAGGCACGCCGGGCGTGACCGACACCGGGATACCGGCCGCGCGCAGGCGGCGCATCTGTTCGCCCATCGCGGACCAGACGGACAAATCGCCTGAATGCAGCCGCGCGATATCCTTGCCCGCCGCATGTGCGGATTGGATCGCACCCATGATCTCATCCAGCGACATCGACGCGGTGTTCACGATCTCTGCCTGCGGTGGACAATGCGCAAGGATCGCCTCCGGCACGAGGGAGCCCGCGTAGAGGCACACAGGACAAGACGCGATGAGATCACGCCCGCGCAGGGTCAGAAGATCGGGGGCGCCCGGTCCGGCGCCGATGAAATGGACGGTCATGATGTCTCTCTGATGGCAAGCGCGCAGGTCGCAAGCTTGTCGGCTGAAGTATGTCTGACGGTCAAGAGGCGTGCGCCTGGACCTGCTGCGGCGAGGGCTGCAGCCTCGGCGACGGAGCCTGTGCCATAGGCCTCTTGTGAGGCGTCTGACTGGCTTACCGTTGATTGCCGTCGCAAAACGTCCAAAGGCACCGCTTTCACGGGCACCCCCGCGTCTTCGGCAAAGAGGCGAAATGCCTCTGCGGTTGCCTTGTCTTCCAATGTTGCCAGCACATCCGGTTGCGCGGCCTGGCAGGCGCGATCAAGGGCATCCTGCAAACTGCCGACGGAAGCCATTTTTCGAAAGCCAAAACCGGCGGCAATCATAGGGACACGCTCCATTGAACAATCGGATAGCTTGCTTTCCATCCGCGCTTCGGCCCCAGCGGTTCTGATCGCGATACGTCCAAACGGATCAGCGTGCCACCGAGACGGTGTTGGGCCTCGAGAACAAGTGCTTCGGTTTCGAGTGTGACGGCATTCGCCACCAGCCGTGTGCCCTTGGCCAGCTTGTCCTCCAACCAGTGCAACAACTCGCCAGTCAGGCCGCCGCCGATAAAGACAACCTGCGGTTCGTTCTGTCCAGCCAATGCATTCGGTGCGGCCCCGGCGACGACATTCAGGCGATCCACCCCAAGCCGTGCTGCATTCGCGGCGATCCGTGCGGCGCGCTCCGGATTCGGCTCGAAACTGGTGGCCTCCAGCGTGGGATGCGTCAACAGCCATTCGATGCCAATGGACCCGGAGCCGCCACCAATGTCCCAGAGGTGCTCAAACGGTCTCGGCGCCAACGCGGAGAGTGTCATCGCGCGCACCGGCTGCTTGGTGATCTGCCCGTCCGTTTCAAACCAGTTGTCCGGCCGACCGCTGGCCAGCGGTAAGGCGTCCCCGTGCCCCTCAATCTCCACAGCGATGCAGAGGGGGTGCTGAAAGCGCTCGGCACGCACGGCATCGGCGCGTAAGTGCGTTTTTCGTTCGCGCGGCCCACCCAAGGCCTCAAGCACGGTCAGGGCTGAGGCCCCAAACCCAGCATCGCTCAGATAGGCCCCCAACTCCCGAACGGCTTCACCGTCGCGGAGCAGTGCGATGATTGTCACATCGGGTGCCAAATGAGGCCGCAAGTGCGTCAAGGGGGCCGCATGCAGGCCCAGGCAAACCGTCCGCTCCAGCGACCAGCCCATGCGATTGGCCGCAAGGGAAAAGCTGGAGGGACCGGGGAAGGAAAACCACTCCTCCGGCTCCAGATGGCGCGCCAGCGTGGCCCCTGCGCCGAACCAGAAAGGATCACCCGATGCCAGCACAACCACGCGTTTGCCTCGCAGGCCCAACAGGATGTCGATGCCGTCGGCAAAGGGAACCGGCCAGCGTCGCGTCTCGCAGGGCAAATCACCCACCAGCGTCAGATGGCGGGGAGGGGCCATGACGATTTCCGCAGCCTCAAGGGCGGTTCGGCTTGCAGGCCCGAGGCCTTTGAGGCCATCTTCGTCCAATCCGATGATGGTCAACCACGGGGTCTCAGACATGGAGCCAAACCTGCTCGTTCTTGGCGGCACGACCGAAGCCACGGCGCTTTGTCGCACCATGAGCGATGCAGGTGTGCGGGGCACGGTCTCCTTTGCCGGTCGCGTCGCGCGGCCAGTTCGACAACCGCTGCCACAGCGGATTGGCGGGTTCGGCGGTGTTGCGGGGCTGGTGGACTATCTGCGCCAAGCCGCCATCACCCATGTGGTTGACGCGACGCATCCCTTTGCCGCGCAGATGAGCCGGAATGCGATTGCCGCCTGTTCTGAAACCGGCGTGCCGCTCACCGCACTGACCCGCGCGCCCTGGACACCCGAGCCTGGGGACAATTGGACCCATGTTGCGGATATCGACGGTGCCGTCGCCGCGCTGGACCGGCCCGCCGCGCGCGTCATGCTGGCCATCGGGCGCATGAACCTGCCCGCTTTCGCCCCGCGACCACAGCATTTCTACCTGCTGCGTCTCGTCGATCCGCCCGAAACACCGCCCGCCCTGCCCGACCATCACGTCGAGGTCGACCGTGGCCCGTTCAGCTTTGACGGTGACCTCGCCCTGATGCGCCAGCACGCAATTTCGCTGGTTGTGTCGAAAAACTCCGGCGGGACGGGGGCTTATGCCAAAATCCGCGCCGCGCGCGCACTGGGGCTGCCGGTCATCATGATCGCCCGCCCGGATTTGCCCCCCCGGCATGAAGTGCATGATACCCATGCCGTATTGGACTGGGTGGGTCATGCCTCCACCGACCTCGGCGTATAGACAATCGGCGCGCCATCCCGTTCGATCACGCGGGTGGTGGAGGAGCCGACAATCACCATCGTGCGCATATCCGCCATATCGGGCGTAGCCTGCGACAGGGGCACGATACGGATGCTTTCCTCCGGTGTGGAGACGGCCCGCGCAAAGACGATGGGGCGGTCATCGCGGCAGGCATCCTTGAGGATCGACAGCGTTTTTTCAAAGCCTTCGGGGCGCGATTTCGACCGTGGGTTATAAAACGCCATGGCAAAATCAGCTTCGGCCGCCAGTCGCAGCCGCTTTTCGATCAGCCCCCAGGGTTTGAGATTATCGCTAAGGTTGATCGCACAAAAATCATGGCCCAGAGGGGCGCCCACCCGGGCCGCAGCGGCCAACATCGCCGTGATCCCGGGCGTGACCCGTATGTCCAGCGCGCGCCAGTCCGGCGGCCCGGCGTCGACCGCTTCGAACACCGCGGCCGCCATGGCAAAGACGCCCGGATCACCGGACGACACCACCACGACGCGCCGCCCTGAGGCGGCCATTTCCAGCGCATGATTGGACCGGTCGATTTCCACGCGATTGTCGCTGGGATGCAGGCGCAGGCCTTCGCGTTCGGGCACCCGCGCCACATAGGGAATATAGCCCACCACATCCGTCGCCTCGGCCAGCGCACGGCTCACCTCCGGGGTGACAAGGTCCGGGTCACCCGGCCCCAACCCCGCGATGACCAGCCAGCCGCTCATGGTCTGCGCCCCTGCCCGTGCACCACGATGATCGAGAAATAGGGCGTGATTTTGTCACCCGCCTCCGCCAATCGCTGCACAGTCTGGTTGGGCATGCTGGCGTATTCCACCAGCCAGGCCGTATCGAACTTGCCCGCCTGTTCCAGCGCCGATTTCACCTTTTCAAAGTGTCTGCCGATCTTCATGACCACAACGGCATCGCTGCGCTGCATCGCGTCAGCCAGCATCTCCTCTGGCAAGGTCCCCATCAGCACGGTCAGGATATCGTCACCCCAGGTGACCGGTTGCCCGGTGGCCGTCCAGGCCCCCGACATACCCGTAATCGCAGGCACGACCTCGACGGGCACCACATCTTTCAACCGGGTATAAAGATGCATGAAGGAGCCGAAAAAGAAGGGGTCCCCCTCGCACAGCACCACGACATCTTCCCCAGCTTCGGCCAGTTTGCGCAGATGCTCCGTGCATTCTGTATAGAACGCGGAAAGGGCCGCGTTGTAACCGGGGTCGGTGACCGGGATTTCTGTGGTCACCGGGTATTCCATCGCGAATTCCACCACCTCGTCGTGCAGCATGCCTTTGACGATGCGCCGTGCCTGCCCGGAGCGGCCCGCCTTGCGGAAAAACGCCACATGACGCCCGTTCCGCAGCAGCCTGTCCGCGCGAACGCTCATCAAATCCGGATCACCCGGACCAAGGCCGACGCCGTAGATCGTGCCGACACTCATTCCGCGCGGCTCGCAATGGCGTTGATGGCCGCGACGGTGATCGCGCTGCCGCCCAGACGCCCCTGCACAATGCAACAGGGCACTGGTTGATCCGCCCAGAGCGCATCCTTGCTCTCCACAGCACCGACAAATCCCACCGGACAACCGATGATCGCCGCCGGGCGCGGGCACGCGGGGTCCTGCAACATGTTGAGCAAGTGGAACAGGGCCGTGGGTGCGTTGCCAATGGCGACCAGGGCACCGGCCAGATGGGGCCGCCACAGTTCCAGCGCGGCGGCAGAGCGCGTGTTCTGCATCTGTGCCGCGAGGTCGCGGACGCCGTCATCATGCAGGGTGCAGATGACCTGGTTGTCTGCCGGCAGACGCGGGCGCGTGACCCCTTCGCTGACCATGCGCGCATCGCACAGGATCGGGGCACCGGCCTCCAGCGCCGCCCGCGCGGCCTGCGCGAAACCAGCGGAAAACCTGATGTGCTCTTCCAGACCGACAAGCCCCGCCGCGTGGATCATCCGCACGGCGATCTGCTCTTCATCCGTGCTGAACCGGTCCAGCTGTGCTTCTGACCGGATCGTGGCAAAGGATTGCTTGTAGATCGCGGCCCCGTTGGTCTCATAGGTGTAGGTCATCAATGGCTCTTCACTTCCGCCAAAAGGTCATTGGGCGCCAGCCCGGATTTCTCGGGGGCATCCCATGCGCATCCCTGCCGGACAAGGTCAAATCGTCCCGCGTTGCCAACTAAAGTCACGTCAGCCGGTTGGCGGCGCGCGCATCCCTTGGCACATCCGGACACATGCAGCGTGCCCGACATTTCTTGCGCGAATGCCCGTGCAAGCCCGCGTGTCTCGACGCTGGCACTGTCGCAGAAGGGGGCGCCGGGGCAGGCATCTGCATGCAACATCGGGTCATCGGGCGTTGATACAAAATCCGCATCGGTGAGCGCAGAAGCCCCCTCCAGCACAAAGAGCCGCCACGGTGTGACCCGCAGCGCCCGCGCGCCGGAGATCTCCATAACCCGCGCCAATGCCCCGGCATCAAGCTGACCAAAGACAGCGCCCAGGATCAGTCCGGCGGCATGGGGTCCCGGCACAGGCAGGGGCCCGGCAGCCAGTGGCGCCGCCGCGCCCCATCCCTGCGGCAAGGACGTGTGTGCCAGCAGGGTCCGCATCCGTCGCTCCTCCGGTCGGCGTTCTGCCGTGAACCATGCGGCAAGCTCCAAGATGGTCGCGATCACCGCGCCGCACGGCACCGGTTGCCCCAGGGGTGACCCATCGGCCCGCACGATGAACCCCTCCGCACTACGCTCCACCCGGATATCTGCCGAGGCATCCTGCAAAAGCGGTGCAGGCCCGGTGTCAATAGCAAATCCGAACTTGGCGGGCAGGTCCGGTAACGAGGGCAGCGCCTCCAGCAAATGTGTGACGATGTCATGGGTGTCATCGCCAGCGTCCCAGAAGGGAGACACCAGAATGTTCCGACGCGCCTCCACCTCAGGCGTTGCGTCCAGCAGGTTCAGATCATTCAACGCGGCAAGCAGCGGCTCAAACCCTTGCTCCGACAGCCCCCGAATCTGCAGATTGGCACGATTGGTCAGGTCCAGAAAGCCGTTGGCGTAGGTCTGTGCCAGATCGCATAGACCCAGCACCTGCCTGCGATCGAGGCGGGCGTGAAACGGGCGCACCCGCACGATCAGCCCGTCGCCCGACATCATCGGTTTGAATGCCCCCGGGCACCATCCTTTCACGCTGGGCTGCACGCTCATTGTGCGGCTTCCAACTGGGCGAGGATCGAGTTGCGCCGTGTCTGCCACAGACCGGCGGCATGCAGCTCGGCGAACCGTGCCAGCATGGCCGCATGGGCCGCTGGATTGGCATCCTGCAAGAACTGATCCGTCTCCGCGTGGCCCAGCGTTGCATCGTGATAGAGGTCAAAGAGATGCGGTGAAACAGCCCCTGCCAGATGGGCAAAAGCAGCCATGTGATCCAACGTCGCCGCAATCTCTGCCGCGCCGCGAAAGCCATGCGCACGCATGCCCGCAACCCAGCCCGGATTGGCGGCCCGCGCCTGGACCACGCGGGCGATTTCCTCGGGCAAGGCCCGCGCCCGGGGGCGGTTTGGATCGGTATTGTCGAGATGATAGAGCGCCGCCTGCCCGCCCGTGACCGCCTGCGCCGCCGCAAATCCGGCCTCATGCGCGGCGTAGTCAGCTGCCAGCAGCAGATCTGTTTCGGGCAGGTCCTGCGCGTGCACAAAGGCATCCGCCTCGGCCACACGGGCGCGAATGCCGTCCTCGTGTCGTTCGGCCTCGTCGCCATTCAGCCTCCAGGCGCTGGCGTTGAGCCATGCTTCACCAGCGCGCTGACGGCCCTCGGCCGTGTAGGTCTCTGCTGCATCGGTCATGCCAACGCCGAAACGCCCCGGCGCCGGGCCATAGACCCGCGCCAGATCACTGCGCCCGACATAAGGGTTCCAATCTGCGGCCTCGTTCCGCGCCGCCAGGGCGCGGACCGCCTGACCAAAAAGCGCTGACAGCGTCGGAAAGACATCGCGGAACAGCCCCGAAACCCGCAGCGTAACGTCGATCCGCGGGCGGTCCAGTTCGGTGATAGGCAAGACCTCGATCCCCGAGACCCGCTCGGACCCGGCATCCCATACCGGGCGCGTGCCCAGCAGATGCAGCGCCATGGCAAAGTCTTCGCCCGCCGTGCGCATTGTGGCCGATCCCCAAAGATCAACGATCAGCCCACGCGGCCAATCCCCGGCCTCCTGCAGATGGCGGCGCACCAATTCCTCGGCCAGCCGCACCCCCTGCGCATAGGCGGCCCGGGTCGGCACGGCACGCGGGTCCGTGGTGTAGAGATTGCGCCCGGTGGGCAGCACATCGGTACGCCCGCGATAGGGGGAACCGGAGGGCCCGGCGGCAATGCGGCGGCCATTCAGCGCATCAAGCAGGGATTGCCGCTCTGCCGTGGTTGACGATGTCGTCTCGAAAGTAGTCTCCGATTTAACGGGTCGCCCCCAGATGTGCAGCCCCTCGCCAAACTGGCTTTCCTTGATGTCACAGACAAAGCGGTCAATCCGCGTGATCGCCTCGGCGTCGCACCCGGCACGGTCCAGCCCGAGGTCTTCCTCGACGCCCAGTGCCTGCGCTTCGGCGCGAATGTCTTCCTGCAATCGATCTCTGCGTCGAGGGTCGAGCCCGTCCGCATTGGAAAACTCATCCAACAGCGATTCCAGACGCACCAGCCGGTCCGGCGTGCCACTTTCGCGCAGGGGCGGCGGTACGTGGCCCAGCGTGACCGCGCCAATCCGGCGTTTGGCCTGTGCCGCCTCGCCCGGATCATTCACGATGAACGGGTAAATCACCGGCAGCGCCCCGGTCAGTGCCTCTGGCCAGCAGGTCTCGGACAGGGCCACCGACTTGCCCGGCAGCCATTCCAGCGTGCCATGCGCGCCGATGTGCACAAGCGCGTCCACGTGGGATTGGAGCCACAGGTAAAACGCCACATAGGCATGGCGCGGCGTGCGCGAGAGATCGTGGTAGTCGTCATCGCGCTGTGTGTGATTGCCCCGTTCGGGCTGCAGCGCCAGAACGGCCGATCCTTCACGTAGAACAGAGAAATGGAATGCCCCATCGTGCACATCCGGATCATCTGTAGGTGACCCCCAGGCCTCTGTCAGGTCACGCCGCAGTTTTTGCGGCAATTGCCCCAGTGCCGCCTCGTAGTTCGTGACGGGCCAGGTTTCGCTTTTCCCGAGCAGCTTTTGCGAAAGATCATCCACAACCGGGGAGACATCATAGCCTTCGGTGGCAAGGTCGCGCAGGATGGCGCGCGCGGATTCCGGTGCGTCAAGGCCTACCGCATGGCCCATGTTCCAATCCTTGCCTGGATAGGTCGACAGCACCAAGGCCACGCGGCGTTCGGCAACAGGGGTGCCTGCCAGCCTGAGCCAACCGTGCACCCGATCTGCAATCGCGTCGATCCGGTCCGCGTCGGGCGCATGAGCAAACCGGGAGTATTCCAGATCAGCGTCACGGACACCCGGCTCTTTGAAGGACGCCACACCGCCCATGATCCTCCCGTCGACCTCCGGCAGCACCACATGCATGGCCAGATCGGCAGGCGACAAGCCCCGCTCTGCCTCGGCCCAGGCATCTCGGGTTGATGTGGCCAGAGCGACCTGAAACACCGGCACTTCGCCCGCATCCAGCGGCGATGTGCCATCTTCGCCTTTGCCACTGAAGGCGGTCGCATTCACGATCGCCGCCGGTTTCAGAAACGTCACTTGCCTGCGCAACCATCCAGCGGCTTCAGGAGCCTTCAGTGAGGGCACGAACAGCCCCGTCACCTCATACCCACGCGCCCGGAAGGCCGCAAAAAGCTGTGTGATCGGTGCCAAATCGGCAGAGACCAGATAGGACCGGTAGAAGGTCACCAGAATGCACAGTTTGGCCTCTGGCGTCTGCGCCATGACAGGACAGGTGACTCCATGTTCCGGGGTCCAGGCGCCCAAGGGCGGCAGAACCTTCGCCCCCTTGACCGGCCCGGCATAAAGCCCCGCCGCAAGGGACAATTGGGCCAGCGCCGCCTGTGCCGCCACCACACCGCCCGTATCACAGAGATGCCCCAGTCTGCGCAGGGTGGACACCGGCAGCGTGGCATAGTCATCCAGACGCGTATCAACCCGGCCATCCGCGGGCAGGACGGCGAGCGCAATGCCTTTCCGCTCTGCCAAGGCCCGCACTTGCTGCAGCCCGTAAGACCAATAGGGCACCCCGCCGATGAGCCGGATCAGGATGCCCTTTGCGCCCTCAAGGGTCTGTTCGACATAGGTGTCGACAGACAGCGGATGTTTGAGAGCCACCAGATTGGCCAATCGCAGCGTGGGCAGGCGCCCCTCCGGGCCGCCCCCGCGTCGCCACGCCGCCGCGATAGCGCCGAGATCACTGTCGGAGAAGGACAGCACCACCAGATCGGCCGGGCTCTGCCCCAGATCCGTGGGTGTCTCGGTCTCTTCCAACCCGTGGCTTTCGCGGAAAACGACGTGCATTGATTGCTACTCAGCCGCCTCGACGGCTCTAACGCCCAGAACGGATTTGATGGTGTCCGCGTTGATGTCGTCATGCTCGGCAATCACGACCAAGCGCCCTTGGCGCGCCTCATCCGGCTGCCAGGGGCGGTCATATTGATGCCGCACGCGGGCGCCGACCGCCTGCACCAGCAAGCGCATCGGCTTACCGGCCACTGCTGCATAGCCCTTGACCCGCAAGATGTTGTGGTCATTGGCCAAGGCTTCGACCGCGCGCACCAAATCTACCGGATCCGCCTGTTCTGGGATGTCGACAACGATGCTTTCGAAATCATCATGCTCATGGTCATCATGACCATCATGGTGGGAGGGGCGCGCCTCCATGTCATCTTCGGCGGCGGCCTCAAGCCCGAGGATCACACGGGGATCAACCACACCTTCGGCCACTTCGACCACGGGCAGCGGGCGGGGGGCTTCGGCGGCGATGATCGCCTTGGCTTTGGCCACGCCTTCAGGACCCGCAAGGTCAGGCTTGGTCAGCAGGATGATGTCAGCGCAGGAAATCTGATCTTCGAAAACTTCTGACAGCGGGGTTTCGTGATCAATGCTCTCATCGGCTTCGCGCTGCGCGTCCACTGCGGCCACGTCCGGGGCAAATCGGCCTGCGGCCACGGCCTCGGCATCGGCCAGCGCAATCACACCGTCCACGGTGATTTTGGAGCGGATATCGGGCCAGTCAAACGCCTTGAGCAGGGGTTTCGGCAACGCCAGACCCGACGTTTCGATCAGGATGTGATCCGGGCGCGGTTCCAGCGCCATCAGCGCCTCGATGGTCGGGATGAAATCATCGGCCACGGTGCAGCAGATGCAGCCATTGGCCAGCTCCATGATGTTCTCGGCCGGGCAATCAGGAATGGCACAGCTTTTCAGAATGTCGCCATCGACGCCCACATCGCCGAATTCATTTACAACCACGGCGAGGCGTTTGCCGCCGGGGTTCTGCATCAGTTCGCGCACCAGCGTGGTTTTGCCCGAGCCCAGAAAGCCGGTGATCACGGTCACGGGGAGTTTTGCAAGATCAGTCATGTTCGTTCTCCAGCGGCGGGATGCGCGCGATACAGTTGCGTTTAAAGTGTTCGGGGCGTTCGCGCCACGGGATCAACCCATCCTGCGTGGCGTTGTAGCGGGCGGCCCCATCGATCAGGATGTCCGGATGCGACACTTCGTCGATGTTTCCGTAGATATATGTCCACCGATCCCCGCCCCGCAGGGCAATGGTGCAACCATAGTCGCAGTTTTGCAGGCATTCCACCGCCTTGAGGCGAATCCCCGGTGGCATCTCGCTTTGCGCCAAAGTGTCATAGAGCCGCTGGCCCGGGCGGCGCTCATCCTCCGGGATTTCGAGGCCGCGCCTGCATTTGACGCAGACCAGCAGTTCCGTGGTCTGACCGTCAGGCGCCGTGGCGTTGGTCGTCATGAATTTATGTCCCATATGTCATGGGACGTGGGTCAGATGGCGAGATGGGCCTGATCAGCTCAGGACTTTTCCCGACACCGGAACACCCCGTCCGGTTTCTTCACGCGTTGCTGGCAGGTCTCCCGGCTCACGGATTTTGGCGTCTGCCTGCGGTCTGCCTGCCTTCCCGGAGCATGGCTCCAGTGGCATTGGCGAACCTTTCCGTTCACGGTCGCGGGGGCGGCTGTACTTTACCGAAGTCAGGTCCGGCTGCACATTCCCTTTTCACTTGCCTGAGCAAGCACCAACAGGAAAGCAGTTGCTTCGGAATGTAGGGTGATGTCAAGCGCAACTGGTGGCACGCTGGCAGGATCAGGAGGTCATATTGCCCGGCCTATTGTGTTTCCCGCGCCGGAGCATTCCAGAAATCGACGGCATGTCCTGCAACAGTTGTGCGGCACAATCCTCGATCCAGTCCTGCTGTTCCTCAGCAGGCCAACCGTCAAAGCCCTTTTCCTGCGCCGACAATCTTCGGGCGCTCCGCAATGCCTGCTCGTATTTCAACGCCTCGATCGACTTGCCCGGTACAATCGGATGAGCAAGGTCACGCAGTCTTTCAAGCCAGCCACTTCCTTCTCGATCCTGCCTGTCGAGCGTGTTTCCAAGGCGGTCAAATCCTTCGCAGAGGCCTCTGAGGCCGTCACCAACCGCTCGACGCAGGCGAGCAAGTCGCGTTCCAAGGCTGTCAGTTGGGTCATCTAATCCTCCTCGATCCGAATGCAGGTGACGTGCTGGCCGCCCATCGTGCAGGTCCTGAGCCGCGTCTTCGACGGGTCCAGGATCAGCCATGTCCCCTCGGGCCGCTCGATCCGCGTCAAGCCCAGTTCCGTCAGTTCCGAGCGCGTCAGATGTTCCGTCCAGTAGAAGCTCGCGGCCATCATCAAGGCGATACCGTCATAGGCCAGCACGCGCGCGGCCACGAGGTACCCGACCGGCCCCGCGCCCGCACCTTTGCCATTGGGGAAGAACTTGATCAGCACCGCCGCGCCTCATCGAGGAGGGCGGCGAGCTGGCGTTCGATCACCACAAGACGGCGGGCAACGGTGAGGGTATCGAGATCGGTGCGCCTGACCTTCGTGGCGTGATTCAGCCAGCGGGCGATCTGGTTTAGGTTGCCCCCGATGCGCCCAACGGCCAGCACCAGCGCGGGATCAACGCGCGGCATCGGCTTGCGGCGGCGCGCCTCGGTAAGGCCAAGTGCCTCGCGCAGAAGCGTCGAGGCAGGCAGGCTAGCGGCCTGGGCTTTGGCGCGCAGCTGAGCCTTCTCGGACGCGGTGCAGCGGAAGACGAAAGTCTCGGTCAGCGGCTCTTTGGCAAGGGCTTTGCCCGCGCTGGTGGGGTTCGAAGGGGAGGCGTGCCGCCCCTCGCAAGGTCCCGTGTCATCGGCGCAGCCGTATGACATGGGTCGCCTTGCTGTTTGCGCTTCAGTCGGTCCGGTACTGCTCATGATCTGAGGCCTGCCGCCTGGATTTGCGCCTGCGTCACCAGCTCGGCGGCCAAGAGCGCATCGATCTGTCAGGGTGTGATGTGGCGACAGAGCGGATGACGGTCGGTGACCCAGTTGGCTAGGCCAGCCAGCATTTCTGCTTCCTTCACCTTCGTCGCTTCTCGGCCGTTGGCGATGTCCTCGACGTGGGTGCGCCAGCGCCCGGACTTGAACCAGTTGTCCGAGAAACAGACCTTCGAGCGGGTGAAGCCCGCGCTCTCGGTCGCGTAAGTCTTCACGGCTTCGGTCAGGTCTTCGGCACTCACGCCCTCGTCTAGCGCCTCCCTGATCCGCCTCAGACAGTCCGCCTTCCCGCGCAGCCGGTCCGTTGGATAGCCGGCTAGAACCTTCTCAGCCTCTTCATCCTCCACCGCCGCGCGCTCGCGCGTAGGAGGTTTATGGATGGTTTTAGGGTGGTTTGAGGGCCGTGGTGGCCCCGGTACCCCGGCCACTGTGGCCCCCGTTCCGGGTCCAGTCTGGACGGGGTCCACTGTGGCCCCCGTCTCGATATCAGGTTCGGCGATCAATTCCAGCGCCTCAATCCGGGCGAGATCGATCCGGTAAACAACCATGAATCCATTTTTGCAGCCCCGCGCACCGGTCTCGACCAGGATGCCTTCCTTCAGAAAGTCCCGGATCGTCCGTTTGACGGTCGTCTCACCTAGTTCGGTGTGCCTCTGGATCGCTCCCTTCGAACACCAGATGCCCGAGCCATCATCGCTCGCCTTGTCCGCAAGAAACATGATGATCTGCTTGCGCGTCGCACTCCCGAACTTCCGCTCGGCACACGCATTCGCCACCCGCCAGTTCATGAGAACGCACCAAAAGCCGCACGGACGTGCGAATTTTGTACAGGTTTTGTACGAGATTTCGGTCGTTTTCGGGGAATTCGGCGGAAAACGAAACGGGCGTTTCTGCACACTTCTGCACAACAGGCTGAAAATAAGTCATATTTTTCAGGCAGTTTTGGCGACCCCGGCAGGATTCGAACCTGCAACCTGCCCCTTAGGAGGGGGCTGCTCTATCCAGTTGAGCCACGGGACCGACACACTCGGGTTTAGAACAACTTCCCGTGCTTGTCATCGATATTCAAACCGTGACGAACCGTGCTTGATAGGGAGGGTTCACCTGCGCTACGAAGGTGCAGCAACATAGGGAATTCAGAGTGACAAGACCCAAGCAGCGCCCGTTGACCCTCCGCGATGTATCAGAGGCCTGCGGCGTATCGGAAATGACCGTCAGCCGGGTCTTGCGCAACAGGGGCGATGTGTCCGCCGCGACCCGCGAACGCGTACTACAGGCCGCAAAGTCCCTCGGATATGTTCCCAATCAGATCGCCGGATCCCTGGCCTCGCAACGGGTCAATCTGGTTGCGGTGATTATCCCGTCCCTGTCGAACATGGTCTTTCCCGAGGTGCTGACCGGGATCAACCAGACCTTCGAAGACACACCGCTGCAACCGGTGGTCGGCGTGACGGATTACATGCCCGAGAAAGAAGAGCAGGTCCTCTACGAAATGCTGTCCTGGCGTCCTTCTGGTGTGATCATTGCCGGGCTCGAGCATTCGGATGCCACCCGAGCAATGCTGCAGAATGCTGGCATTCCGGTTGTTGAGATCATGGACACCGATGGCAATCCGGTGGATGCCATGGTGGGCATTTCGCATCGGCGCGCAGGTCGGATGATGGCGGCGGCGATCCTTAAGGCAGGCTATACGCGGATCGGTTTCATGGGTACGAAAATGCCCCTCGACCACCGTGCGCGCAAACGGTTCGAGGGGCTGACCGAAGGGCTGACCAAAGCCGGCATCGAGATTGAGGCGCGGGATTTTTATTCGGGTGGCTCGGCGCTCGCAAAAGGGCGCGAGATGACCCAATCCATGCTGGAACGTGCGCCTGATCTGGATTTCCTATATTATTCCAATGACATGATCGGCGCGGGCGGTCTGCTGTACCTGCTGGATCAGGGGATCGATGTGCCGGGACAGATTGGTCTGGCCGGGTTCAACGGTGTGGAACTGTTGCAGGGGTTGCCGCGCAAGCTTGCCACGATGGATGCCTGCCGGGCGGAAATCGGCGCCGCCGCGGCCAAGATCATTCTTGATCGCAGTGCGCAGCCCGAAGACGCGGACCCCGGTGAGCCTGAGCGTATCACCCTGACCCCCACGATCACCTACGGGGATACGCTTCGCCGCAACCAGCGCGGATGAACACTGCTGTCCTCAGCAACAAAGCTGCGCGGCGGCTGTTTCTGGACCGTCACGGGCTGAGTAAAACACCCCAGGGCGAGGCGCGTGGAGAGGCGCTCTTGTCGCTCATAGAACGCCTTGGTTTCGTGCAGCTCGACAGCATCAACACCGTCGCCCGTGCGCATGACCTTATCCTCTTTGCGCGGCGCCCGCGCTACCGCCCCAAGGCGCTGAAGCGGCTCTATGAACAGGATCGTGCTCTGTTTGAACACTGGACGCATGATGCTGCGGTGATCCCCATGGCTTATTATCGTTGGTGGCAGTTGCGCCGGGAAAGGGACGCGGAAAAGCTGCGGGGGCAGTGGCGCGATTGGCGGCGGGATGGGTTCGAAGCGCAGTTTCAAACGGTGCTGGATCAGATCCGGGATCAGGGCCCTCTGTGCTCCTCGGATGTCGGGGCCGGGGAGAAACGCGGCTCAGGCGGCTGGTGGGACTGGCATCCCTCCAAGACCGCGCTCGAATATCTCTGGCGCAGCGGCGCGCTTTGCGTGGTGGGGCGGGACGGTTTTCGCAAGAGGTATGACCTGACCGAGCGGGTGATTGACGAGGGCCTCTGCCATCCTCTTGAAGAGGAGGAACATGCCGCGACTATCGATTGGTGCTGCGCGGGGGCGCTGGACCGGCTGGGTTTTGCAACGCCCGCGGAAATCGCCGCTTTCTGGGACCACATCACCCTTGCGGAAGCCAAGGAATGGTGCGCCGAGGCACTTGCTCAAGGGGCGCTTCAGCCGATTGAGATCACCAGTGCCGATGGCACAAGGCGCAGCTCATACGCAAGGACCGACGTCATGGGCGACCCCGCGTTGGATACCGAGCCCACACAGCGCTTGCGCGTTCTCAGCCCGTTTGATCCGGCCCTGCGCGACCGCAAACGGGCCGAGCGCCTCTTTGGGTTTGACTACCGGATCGAGATTTTCGTGCCCGAGGCCAAGCGCAAATATGGCTACTATGTCTTTCCCATTCTGGAAGGGGACAGGCTGGTCGGTCGGGTGGACATGAAGGCCTTTCGGGACCGCGACACGCTGCGGGTCCGCGCGCTCTGGCCAGAACCCAAAGTCCGCTGGGGCAAGGGCCGGGTCGCTGCCTTCGAGGGGGAGTTGCACCGATTGATCCGGCTTGCCAACGTCAGCGAGGTTCAGTTCGAGGACGGGTGGCTGCGCGCGCCTCAGTAAGTCGTGGCAGCCCGGGCCGCCTGATCATACTGCCCCGACATCAGCCGTAGAAGCGAGGCCGCACGGCTGACCTGCTCGGGCTCAAGCCCGAGCTCACCCACTGCCCGCAGCAGCAGACCTTCGCGGATTTCGCGATACCGCACGCAGGTTTCAGCGCCTTTTTCAGTCGCAGCGACAGTCTTTTCCTTGCCCTGGCGTCCGTCTTTCACCAGGCCCGCCTTGATCAGCTTTTTGATCGCATAGTTGACCGTGTGGGTGTCTTCGATGTTCAGCACGAGGCAGATGTCGGCAAGTTTCTTCGGCCGTTCGCGGTGGTACACGGAATGCAGCACCAGCACGTCGAGCGCGCCAAGCTCAGGGTACCCCGCCATGGCAATCGCGCGGACCATCCAGCGCTGAAACGCGTTGTTGGCAAGGGTCAGACCAAACTCCAGCTCCGATATCTCTGCAAACGAGCCGCTTGCAAGATGGGCGGAGGACACAACGGGGCCAAGAAATCCATCACACATGCGTACCAGACTGCCTGATATCGACATTTTGTCAACATTTTGTTGACGTGTTGTAAAAGTTAGGCAGTATTAACGCTAGGGAATCAGCCTTTGCAGGGTCCGTGGTGTATTGAACTGCGCCAGTTGCTCAAAGGAGGGTCTGCAGACGACAGGGGACAAACCTCTGCGCTGAACAATAATTTGAAGTCTAATACGGAGAGACACATGAGACTGACACAAAACCTGATGGCCGGGGCGGCCACTGTCGCGCTGACGGCGGGAACGGCGTTCGCGGCAGAGAAGTGGGACATGCCGATGGCCTATTCCGCCTCGAACTTCCACTCCGAGAACGGCGTAACCTTCGCGGAATGCGTAGGCGCCGGCACCAATGGCGAGATCACCATCGAGGTGCATGCCGGCGGCTCACTCTTTGCCGGGGCCGACATCAAGCGTGCGATCCAGACCGGTCAGGTGCAGATCGGCGAGCGCCTGCTTTCCGGCCACCAGAACGAAAGCGCCGTCTTCGGCTTCGACAGCATTCCCTTCCTCGCGCCGTCCTTTGACGACAGCGTAAAGCTCTACAATGCCGCCAAGCCGAAGATCGAAGCACTGCTGGATGAGCAAAACCTGGAGCTGCTCTACGCCGTGCCGTGGCCGCCCCAGGGCCTGTATTTCAAGAAAGAAGTCAACAGCGTGGCCGATATGTCCGGTGTCAAGTTCCGGTCCTACAACAACACGACCAGCCGGCTGGCCGAACTGACGGGCATGCTGCCGGTGACGGTTGAAGCCGCAGAGATCAGCCAGGCCTTTGCCACCGGTGTGGCGGAATCCATGGTCTCCTCCGGTGCAACCGGCTATGACCGCAAGGTCTGGGAAAGCCTGACGCATTTCTACGAGGTCGATGCCTGGCTGCCGCGCAACTACGTGATGGTCAATCAGGATGTCTGGGCGGATGTGTCCGACGCCAACAAAGCGGCCATTCAGGCCTGCGCCGCCGAAGCCGAAGCGCGCGGATTGCAAGCCTCCAAGGACTACACCCAGTTTACCATGGACGGGCTGGCCGCGGGCGGCATGACCGTACAGCCTGCCGGAGATGCCCTGATGGGTGAGCTGCGCGAGATCGGTGCGACCATGACCGCCGAATGGCTCGAAGCCGCAGGCGACGATGGCAAGGCGCTCGTCGACGATTTCAAGGCGATGCAGTAATCGCACTGGGCGGCCTCACGGTTCCGAGGCCGCCCTCCTTCTACCTTCCATGAGAACAAGGGGTGCGCTGGTGACTGCGATCCGCAAGACGCTTGATTTTCTGTACCTTGCCTCCGGCGTGGCGGCGGCCCTGTGTCTGATCGCCATCCTGGTGCTGATCGTGGCGCAGATGGTGGCCCGCTGGACCGGCGAGATTTTCCCCGGCGCGCCGGATTACGCAGGCTACGCGATGGCCGCGGCAAGCTTTCTCGCCTTTGCCAACGCGCTCAATCGCGGGGCGCATATCCGCGTGTCGATCCTGCTCAATGCAATGACCCCAGGCCCCAAACGGGTGTTGGAGATCTGGTGCTTTACCATCGCCGCCGCGGTGGCGTGGTATTTCACCTACTACGCCTATTGGTTTGTCTATTGGTCCTGGAAGTTCAACGAGGTCAGCCAGGGGCAGGACGCGACGGCCCTTTGGATTCCCCAGTCCGTCATGGTGATCGGCGGTGGGCTGATGGCCATCGCCCTCACAGACAATCTCATCCATGTGATCGTCAAAGGCGACCACCGTATCGTGCGCGATAGCGTCGACCAGAGCCACGGGGAATGACATCATGACCGAACTTTACGCGATCATCCTCTTTCTCGTCGTTCTGTTCCTGCTCTTGGGCACCGGCGTCTGGGTGGGCCTAGCGCTGATGGGTGTGGCCTGGGTGGGTATGGAGCTTTTCACCACGCGCCCTGTCGGCGACACGATGATCACAACGATCTGGGCATCGTCCTCAAGCTGGACACTCACCGCCCTGCCGCTCTTTATCTGGATGGGTGAAATCCTCTATCGCACGCGACTATCAGAAGACATGTTCAAGGGGCTCTCGCCCTGGCTCGCGCGCATGCCGGGCGGGCTGGTGCACACGAACATCGTCTCGTGCACGATCTTCGCTGCTGTTTCGGGTTCTTCGGCGGCAACGCTTACGACCGTGGGCAAAATGGCTATCCCCGAGCTACGGGCCCGCAACTACCCTGAAAAGATGGTGATCGGCACGCTGGCCGGTGCGGCCACGTTGGGGCTGATGATCCCGCCGTCGATTGCCCTGATCGTCTATGGCGTGACGGTGAACGAAAGCATCACCAAGCTCTTTTTTGCGGGCGTCTTCCCCGGCCTGATGCTGGCGGCGATGTTCATGGCCTATGTCGCCGTGGTGTCCAAGACCTCGCCCTCGTGGAACCCAACCATGGAAACCGGCATGAGCTTTGCGGAAAAGTTGCGTAACTCGCGGTTTCTGGTGCCTGTGCTGGCCCTGATCTTCGTCGTCATCGGCTCGATGTACGGCGGCTATGCCACGGCCACCGAAGCGGCGGCCATCGGTGTGATCGGTGCGCTGACACTCGCGGCGGCACAAGGGTCGCTGACGCCGACCTCCTTTCGTGAGAGCCTGATGGGTGCGATGCGCACCTCGGCGATGATCGCGCTGATCCTTGCGGGGGCAGCCTTTCTGAAGCTGTCGATGGGGTTCACCGGCCTGCCCCGCGCGCTGGCCGATAACATCGCCGCAATGGAGCTGGGGCGTTTCGAGCTGCTGATGGCGCTTCTGGTTTTCTACATCATCCTCGGCATGTTCCTCGACGGCATCTCGGCGGTGGTCCTGACCATGGCGATTGTGGAGCCGATGGTGCGCGAGGCAGGCATTGATCTGATCTGGTTCGGCATCTTCGTGGTGGTTGTGGTCGAGATGGCGCAGATCACCCCACCCATCGGGTTCAACCTCTTTGTATTGCAGGGCATGACGCAGCACGAAATGGGCTATATCACCAAGGCCGCGCTGCCGATGTTCGCGATCATGGTGCTGATGGTTTTCGTCCTGATCTGGTTCCCGGATATCGCCACATGGCTGCCCGAAAACATCCGAAACACCCCCTAGATGATAGGTGCCTTTGGCTTATGTGCCTCCTACTCCCGCAGCCTGCTGATCCTTGGTCTTCTGGCCGGTGTCGGCCTGCCCGACCTGGCCGCCGCGATGGCGCCGTGGCTGCCGGAAATGGTGGCGATCCTGCTGGTGGTCACCGCCTTTCGGATTGGGCACCGTGCTGCCTTTGGCGCGCTCAGCGACCTGCGGTGGAGCCTGCCTGCCGTGCTGATCCTGCAGCTGGCACTGCCGCTCGGGCTCATCGTGCTGCTCAAAGGCGCCGGGCTGGCGGGCACGCCCCTGGCTTTGGCGCTGGTATTGGCCTGCGCCGCTCCGACAATTTCAGGCGGGGCGTCGCTGGCGATCATCCTGCGGCAGGATCCGGCCCGGATGATGCAGTTCCTGGTCTTCGGCACCGCGATCTTCCCTCTCACCATTTTGCCCGTTCTGGTGGCAGTACCGGTTGCTGTGGATATTGGATTCCTCATGGGCATTGCGCTGCGTGCCCTTGTGATCATCCTCGGAGCCGCCGCCTTAGGGTTTGCACTGCGCCACTGGATGCTGCGCACACCGGACGCGCGACAGATCAAGGCAATGGACGGGGCGTCGATCCTCTTCTTCGCGATCATCGTCGTGGGGTTGATGGCCGCCCTCGGGCCGATGCTGCGCAGCGATCCGGTGACCGCGCTGCTCTGGGCGCTGGCGGCGTTTGCACTGTCTTTCGGTTTGCAGGCCGTGACGCTTTTGCTGCTCCGCCGCTCCGCCTTGGCCCCTGTGAGCGGCCCTCTCGCACTGGCGGCTGGCAACCGCAACATCGCCCTCTTCCTTGTCTCCCTGCCAACAGAGGTCATGGCGCCGGTGATGATCTTTGTCGCCTGCTGGCAACTGCCCATGTACCTGACGCCGATCCTGTTGCCGCGGCTCTACAGACTGGCGGGCTGAGATGACGGAGATGCCCTGCATCCGACGTGTCGGCCTCTCCGGTCTGCTGGTCAGCTTTGGCGACGCCATGAGCGAACCGGCCAACCGCGCCGCCCTCGCCTTTCGCGCCGTGCTGGAAGCCGAGGTCTGGCCGGAAGTGACCGAGACCATGATGTCGCTGGTGTCGGTCTTTGTCGCTGTCGATCTGGTCGACGTCTCTGCCGATGACATCGAAGAGCGGCTACGGGCCTTGCTGGCCCGGCAGGACTGGTACGCGGCACCTCTGCCCAAGGGCCGCACTCTCTGGCACGTCCCAACGGTCTATGGAACAGATCTGGCCCCGCAGTTGGAGGAGGCTGCAAGCGTTGCGGGCCTTGACCCGGACGAGGCCATTGCGCAGCTCTCAACCGCGCGTGTCCGTGTGCTTACCATCGGGTTCGCGCCCGGTCAGCCCTACCTGGGCGAGTTGCCCGAGGTCTGGAACATCCCGCGCCAGCAGGGGCTGACCAAGAGCGTGCCATCCGGGGCGCTTGTAACCGCCATCAGGCAGCTGATCATCTTCACAGCTCCCACGCCCACCGGCTGGCGACATGTCGGTCAGACAGCATTTCGCAACTTCAACCAGCTCGCAGAAGATCCCTTTGCCCTGGTCCCTGGGGATGAGTTGATTTTTCCCGTGATTGAGCGCAGCGCGTTTGACAAACTGGTTGCCAAACACAGCTATGGCGCTGCTGAGCGTGAGGCGATTTCATGAGGGCCGCGCTACGCATTCTGTCGGCTGGTCCGGCGCTGAGCCTGCAGGATATGGGGCGGACGGGATACCTGGCGCACGGGCTGACCCGCAGCGGCGCTGCCGACGTGCTTGCCTTGCAGGAGGGTGCCGCACTCCTGCGCCAAAACGCGACCTGCGCGGCCATAGAGATGATGGGCATGGGCGGCAGTTTCAAAGCAGACCTCGATACGGTCATCGCCCTCACCGGCGCGCGGATGACCGCCACGCTGGAAGGCGCGCCGCTGATCTGGAACGCAAGCCACGCCCTGCCCGCCGGTGCGAAGCTGGTCATTGGTGGCGCACAATCCGGCACCTATGGGTATCTGCATATCGCAGGTGGTTTCGAGACGCCGGCGGAGATGGGCGCGCGCGCCGCCCATTTGGCCGCCGGGATCGGCGCGCTGCTCAAGGCGGGCGACACGCTGCCCATTGCGCCGGACCCACACACGACGTCAGGCGTCTTCCTGACCCCGCAAGACCGTCTCAGCGGTGGCACGGTGCGCATCGTGGACTCCTTTCAATCCACGTTTTTCTCGGCGGACACCCGGGCGCGTTTCACCCGCACGGAGTTTCGGCGCGACCCCCGCGCCAACCGTCAGGGGGTCCGGCTGGAGAGCGATGCCGAAGGGTTTCACGCAGAGGGCGGGCTCAGCATCGTCTCTGAGGTGATCACCACCGGCGACATCCAGATCGCAGGCGACGGCGCGCCCTATGTGCTGATGTGCGAAAGCCAGACCACCGGCGGGTACCCCCGGATCGGCACGGTGATCCCGGCGGACCTGCCTCTTGTGGCGCAGGCGCCGGCGGGTGCCCCGCTGCGTTTCGAGACCGTCACGGTGGAAGAAGCCATCGAGATCGAAAAACGCACCCGCGCCGAGATCAAGACCCTGCCATCGCGCGTTGAACCGCTCGTCCGCGATCCGCATGACATCGCAGACTTGCTTAGTTACCAACTGGTCAGCGGCGCCGTGTCGGCCACCGCCGACCCATTTGCCCCCTGAAGGAGACCCCATGACCCGCGTAGACCTGAATGCTGATATGGGAGAGAGCTTTGGCCCGTGGAAAATGGGCGATGACGCCGCCCTGCTGAAAATCGTGACCTCCGCCAATATTGCTTGTGGCGCACACGCGGGGGACGCGCAGGTGATGGCGACCACCATGGGCATCGCGATGGAAAACGGCGTGGGCATCGGCGCGCACCCCGGCTTTGCCGACCTGCAGGGATTTGGGCGGCGGCGCATGAACGTGCCGCGTGGTGAGCTGCAGAATTCCATTCGCTATCAGGTGGCGGCCTCGGTGGGGGTCGCGCGCGCCATGGGCACCAAGGTGCGGCATCTGAAACTGCACGGGGCGCTGGCGAATATGGCCTCGGAAGACGAACAGCTGGCGCGGGATTGCTACGAGGCGGCGCTCTCGGTCGATCCCGAGCTGATCGTCATGGTGCTCTGCGCCACGGCACAGGAGGCGGCCGTGCGGGCGTTGGGCTGCGCCTACGCGGGCGAAATCTTTGCTGACCGCGCCTATAATGATGATGCCACCCTGGTGGATCGCAGCCTGCCGGGCGCGGTGATCCACGATCCGGACGTCGCAGGCCAGCGCATGGTCGAGATGGTGCAGGCAGGCGCGATCATCACTGCTTCCGGCAAGCAGATCGAGACCGACATTGACACCATCTGCCTGCACGGCGACACGCCGACCGCCGTACAGATTGCCGGCTCCGTGCGGGGGGCCTTGGAGACAGCTGGGGTGACCGTCACACAGTTTGACGGTCGGCGCTGATCAGGGCCTTTCTGGGGATCAGAGCGGCCCGCCGTCCACCACCTGCTCCGGGTGGCGGTCCACCCAGTCTGCAAGCAGATCGGCCAGCGCCGGGTCACCAGCCGCATCCGGCGCGCGTCGTGGCACGGGCACCCCCGCTTGCAGCGCCGCCACCAGGCAAGCCGCGTGATCACGCTCTGCCCGTTGCGGGCAATTCTCGGAACCGTGCAGGATCGTCGACAATAGCGTACCGCCGTAGCCGTTCTGATGATCCAGATCGGCACCGAGCTCGATGAAATACGTCATCAATTCGGGCAGACCTTCCCAGCCCGCAACATGCAGCGGGGTCAGGCCCTCGGCATCAGGCGCATCGAAGGGGACCCCCAGTCCCACCAGCCGTTTGATGTGATCGCCCTTGCCCGGCAGATGCAGGATCATGCGGATGATATCCCGGTAGGCCCCGGGCAACTGTGCGGGATCAATCCGTGTACCCCCGACATCGCTGCCTGACGCCTCGTTGGCAAGCAGCTCCTCTACCGGGCTCAGACGTGGCGCAGTACCCTTTGCCTCGATTGCATCCGCCAGAACCTGATTGCCGAACACACGCGCGTAAGCATAGGCCGAATGCCCTTCGTAGGTGTCCGCAGGGTCCGCCCCCGCCGCCAGCAGAAGCTCTACCATCTCCCGGCCGGACATCCGGCGTGCGGCCTGATGCAAGGCCGGCATGACCCACGGGCGCTCTCCCCCCACATGGGTGCCATTGAAATCATTGGGCTGCGCGCCCGCCGCCAGCAGCAGCCTGACCGCTTCGACATCATGGAAATCCATGGCCCGCAGCAACGCATTCGTGCCGCGCGGATCGGCCCCGTGTTTCAACAGCAACCGAAGCCCCTCGTGGTGTCCAAGTTCCGTGGCATGGTAGAGCGACTCGTCATCATTCGGGTCCGCACCGCGTTCCAGCAGCCACTTCCCGAGCATCATGTTGTTCGCGTGGCCAATAGCGCCGTAGAGAGCGGATAGCTGGTGATCATTGTCCGGCGCCACCGGCATGGAGTCATTCACGGACGCCCCATGGGCCAAAAGCAGTTCGGCAATGGCGATCATGTCGTCCGCACGGTCAGGGCGGTGATGGATGTACCGGGAAAAGGCTAGGTGACACATGGGTGTCCGCGCACCATGGGGGCGGACGGCGACCTGCGGATCGTCCGCCAATGCCGTTTTCACAGCTGCCAGATCATACAATGCCACCCGCAATCCGAACAGCCCCTCCGCCAAATCAGGTGTATCGGCGAGCAGCCTTTCAATCACGTGGCTCTGACCCTGAAAGATCGCGATTTTGAGCCGTTGTTGCCGGGCCGCGCGATCAAGCCCCTGCAGCTCTGCAGCGAGCTTCAGGGCGGGCCAGCTTTCAAACTGATTTTCACGGGCGATGACATGCAGGAAATCAGCATGTTTCAGCAGGGTGCCATCGGGGCGCGGCGGGTGGTTGGCAACACGTTGCCGGGCATAGGTTTCGTGCGCTTCATAAGCCCTGCGCAATGCCTTTGCGTCACGCCGCAGTTGATCAAGGGATTTTGTCATGGGTTTCCTCATATCCTGCCCTTCGGTCCGCTGGATCGGGCATGAGAAACACCAAAGTGTTCTAAGCGATATGAAAGGGTGCCGATGACGGCTTTCCGCGGACCTGGTTGCCGCCCTCAGTCGGCTAATACAGAATACCCCAACACCCCGCTTCATGCCAAGAGGGAAGGCAGCCAGGCCACCAGTTTCGCCGGTTCTGCAGCGCAACATGTTCTGATCTTTGAGGTTTTTCCGAGTATGCAGAAAAGTGCAAATTTTGCCTCAAAGCTAACCGGTTGTTAGGGTATCCCAAGGCATACAGATCGGGACCGACCACTCGCTAGGAGGCCGATATGTTACCGGAATCGCTCAAAAATACCTCGCTTGATACTCTTTTCCGCATGATCGTCGCGGCACTGACATCTGCGGGCTTGCTGTTGACGGCCTGTGCTGCCGTCATCGTCTATCTTTTGATGGAATCCGAACGCGATGCAGGCATCCTGTCGCATTCTGCCGACCCGGTTGGCATTGAGCTGGGCGAGGTCATTACGTCGGTCGGGTACGGCGGTTTGATCCACTCCTTCAAAAACTATGTCCTCAGAGGCACGGAACGGCATTTCGACGATATCTCTGATGACGCCCACGCTGCGAAAATTGCGCTGGAACGGCTGGCCAGAACCAGCCCCGAAAACAAGGTACATGCAGAGAACATCACCGCCGTCGTTGCTGCCTATCTGGCAAAATCCAACGACGTCAAAGCCATGTTGGAAGCAGGGGCTACGCCGGAGGACATTGATGCCGTCGTCAAGATTGACGATTCCCCAGCACTCGACGCTCTTGCCGCCATCTCCGCCGCTCAACAGCTTGCGTATGTGGAAGCCACAGGCCTCTCTGCGGAAGAAGGAAGCAAGAGCAAATCCGGACTGTTGAGCGACCTGCGAAGCGCACTTGGCTATGGCGGCATGATCCACCATTTCAAGAACTACGTATTGCGCAAGGACGCTCCGCGCGTCGAAAAAATCACGGCATCACTGGAGCGTGCAAAGCTTGATATCGAACTCTACGCATCCCTATCCAACAATGCCACCGAGATCGCAGCACTCGACGCCTTGAGAGAAGTTGTTTCAGAATACGAACAAGGTTTGGAGCAAGCCAGAAGAGCGGTGGCGGAAGGTCTTTCAGCAATGGAGATCGACGCGCTCGTCAAGGTGTCGGACGGCCCAGCCCTGGAGGCACTTGCACAGCTTGATTAGACAATCAACGTGAGCCTCTACGAACAAACCAGGGACCTGGATAACGACATACGTTCCTCAAAATACATCGGGATGATCATTGCATCGGCAACCGCATTGATCTGCGCTGGCTTAGCGCTCGGAATCGGGCGCATACTCAAAACCTCTGCCGTTGTACCGGCGAAAGATCTTTCTGAGCGCATCTCGGCATTGTCGCAGGGCAACACCGCAGTGACCTTCAGCGACCTAGCGGGAGAAACAGAAATTGGCTCTATCGCCGAAGCGGCCAGCGCCTTTCGATCCTCACTGATCCGAAATCTTGAACTGACGGAAGCGGCCGAAAAGGCTGCAGAAGAGCATCGCGTCATGGCGGAAGAGCAAATGAGAATGCTTGCGGAGCAAAAGGCGCTCCATGAGGAACGCGAGCGTGCTGCAGCGGAAGCAACCCAGCGTCAGAAGGAGCAGGATGCCCTGCAGGAGCGAATCGGTCAGGTGTCGCAGGCTGCAGGTAACGGAGATTTCTCGACACGTGTGTCCATGTCATCCAAACACAAGGATCTTGCTCTGGTCGGACGCCATGTAGATGACTTGCTAGAGACGGTGGAGACAGGCCTTGAAGCAATCTTTAGGGTCACGGGCAAGATGCATGACGGCGATCTGAGCGCGCGTATGGACGGTGATTTCAAAGGCGCGTTTCTCGATTTGCAAAAATCATTCAATGCTTCGCTGATGCAGATCGCGAAACTGGTGGATGCTGTGCTTGAAAACGCGCAAGCGATTGATGCTGATACGGATGCGATAGCCAATGCCACCCAATCCTTGGCCAAACGCACCGAGTCGCAGGCGGCGTCTTTGCAGGAATCGTCCAGCGCGGTGGCGGAACTGTCGGCGTCTGTCGAGTCCGTTTCCACGCAGGCGGGTGAAGCGCGAGACCTCACCAACGAAGCGCTGGATATCGCCAACAAGACCGGGGATGTCGTAAAGCGAGCAGTGGCATCCATGGCTGCAATTGTACATGCATCCAAGGAAATCTCGAAGGTCACTTCGCTGATCGATGATATTTCATTTCAAACGAACCTGCTTGCGCTCAACGCGGGTGTTGAAGCGGCCAGAGCCGGAGAAAGTGGGCGCGGCTTCAGCGTCGTCGCCTCAGAAGTGCGCGCATTGGCGCAACGCGCGGCAACCGCTGCAAGCGAGATCAACACCCTGATCGAGACAAGCGAAGTACAGGTAACCAAAGGCGCCAAGCAGGTGGATGAAACCGGCGATGCGATTTCCAGGATTTCCGACTTTATTGAAGGTCTGAACGAAGCCATGCACTCCGTTGCCAATGCGACGGTTGAGCAAACGGCAGCCCTCACACAGGTAAGTGGCGCAATGAGTGAATTGGATGGCGTCACCCAGCAGAATGCTGCGATGTTCGAGGAAACTGCCGCATCGACCGCCGCGCTCAAGGTGAGAACCGACGCGCTTATTGAAACCAGCGGGTGCTTCAAAACAGGCGCTGGTGCCGAAACGCATGCGCAAGCGGCACTGAACTGAACACAACCAAACCAAACCAAACCAAATCATGTACCGCGCACCCGTTGCGCGGTACAATCGTTAAAAGACGCCCAACTGTTCGTCTCTCAGGTCGCACAGTCGCATCAACTCAAACAAGGATTTTGCGATTGTTGTGCGTCGACTTCTGCGCGAGATCGTATCCACACCTCCTTCTTTTGGGGCTGCATTCCCAGTGAGTACGACAACCTGTTCAAAACGCATCCAGATGACCCGCGGCCAGAGCCCTCTCAACTCCACATAATAGCAGGAGCCAAGGGACAAGAGGCCGCACAGTGCCGTCTTGTGATTTCGGGAGGTACAAATATATCTGACGGATATAAGCGAAAACCGCCGATGGGCGAGCACGTCAGACCTCAAAATCACAAAGAAGGAAGCGCGATGAGCATCCGAAAGCCGCCACACCTCTGCGAAAAGATGCAGGATCTTCGCGTTGAAATAGATGCTATTGATGCCGATCTGATTGATCTTCTTGCGGAGCGCAGCCGGTACATTGATCGCGCTGTCGTCCTCAAAGAAGCAGAGGGCTTGCCCGCACGCATCACGGACCGGGTTGAAGAAGTCGTAAGCAATGTGGCAACCCGCGCCTGCGCACAGGGCTTGGATCCGGTCCTTGTAGAGAACATTTGGCGCGGCTTGATCGAGTGGTCTATTGACCGTGAAGCGGAACACCTCGGCGCGTGACTCTGATACGTTGCGGCTTCTTGCAAGACACAAGGTCAGTAGACCATGGGAAACCATGTAAGATGGAATACAACTCCATTCGGCCAAGCCTATCGACCATCAACGATGCTCTTTGAGATCGCTCGGAAAACAGCGACAGTCTCATGATCACGGGTGTCAAAATCAGGATCGGCGCTGGATTTTATGATCACGATCCGCCGAACACGATCAACATAGATGTACTGCCCCCAAATCCCAATCGCGAGAAATTCATCTTCAGGCGCCTCGGGTATCCACCAGTGATACCCATACCCAAAGGTCCAGGAAGATGCCGGGTTTTCGCCCGGTTCAAGATGCGGCCCGATTGGCCGCGTTGAGTTTGTGACCCAGTCGCTGGGTACGATCTGGTGAGAGCCGCGCCTACCAGACATCAGGTAGAGGCGACCGAAACGCGCGTAGTCGCGCAATCGCGCATTCAGACAGCAAAACGGCAAAACGGCACCCGCGCGCCCGGTGTTCCAGAACGCATCGCTTTCGGCGCCCATAGGCGTCCAGAGGCGCGCCTCCAGGTATCTCTCCAGCGGCATACCTGTTGCTGCCTCCAGCATCAGACCAATCGCGATGCTGTCTGAACTGATGTAGTTGTTATAGGTGCCAGCCGGTCTGTCATTGACCAAAGTCACCAGCGTGTCCCGCATGTCGGCACCCGCAGCGAGCTTGAAAAACAGCATGTTCACGTCCGAAAACGGATTGCCATAGTCTTCATCGAAGGACACGCCGGAAGACATGGTGAGCGCGTCTTCAATCGTGACACCATCATATCCCGACCCCGCCAGTTCAGGCACGTATTGGTCGATGCGGTCGGCCAGACTGCCGATATGTCCTTCCTCGACAGCTATGCCAACCAGTGCGGACAAAACTGATTTTGCCATAGACCAAGAGGTGAAACGTGAAGTCTCAGTCGCGCCCAGCCGGTATTCCTCATGGGCTATTGAGCCGTCGTGAACCACAATCAGTCCAGTCGTTTGCGTCTCGTCGAGGAACGTCGCGGTGTCGCGGAGTTCACCATTGTACCTATAAGTTTGCGATAACGGGCGGGGGTCGGACGTAAACGCCCAAACCGACCCGCTAGCCGCAACATCGCGATAGGGGAAAACCCGTTCCATGGTTCGGAAATTCTCGACCCACTTATCGTCAGAGAAAAGCGTGATGCCCGCCCAATACGGCGAGGTCCAAAGCCATAGAAAACCACCGCCCCCTGCCAAGACCAGCAAGATCAGAATTCCCAGGGCGACGCGCACAAGACGGCTTGCAATCCTCATCAAAGATGTCCTCGTATGGTTGCAATTGTCGGTGTGCTAGCCCGACATTGTGAAGGGCTGAAGCACCGTGTCGCCAACGTCAGGTAGTTATTCGTGAACGACACCCCATTTGCCTTTGCGCTGGCCGAAGCGCGCGTGCTTGCGGCCAGTTCGCGGTTTTGGCTTATCTTTCTGGCGATAACGGCACTGGTCTTTGCCACCGGACCCTTTGGCACGTTCGACAGTTTGGTTCTGGGCGTACGCCTCGTTTATTGGACCATGGTCAGCCTGGGGAGTTTCTGGCTGGGGTTTTTGACATCGATGACTTGTGCCAGCCACGCAGAGGATTGGGACCTGTCCCCGCGCGTGTCAGTCGTCTTGGGCGGCATGATTGCGGGCGTTCCAATCGCCCTGTTTGTCGCGGCGCTGGATGTAGCGTTTTTTGCCGAACCTTTTTTGTCGTCAGTCCGGATGCTCACGCCTTACGCATCATTCGTCGCTGTGATCGTCGGTTTGATTTACGAGGGCTTTGGGACTGCGGCGCGTCACAAGACCAAAGTGACCGATGCGGGACAGAACTGGCTGAACAAACTGCCAGCGGAAGTTGGCCGAGAGATTTTGTGGCTGCAGGCACAGGATCACTATGTTCTGGCCCGTACGCGCTTGGGCGAAACCCTGATCCGGGGTTCCCTGTCAGAAGCTGATGCCGCCTTGAGAGGATATGGCCTGCGCGTGCACCGATCCTGGTGGGTTGCGCAGGATCAGATGGACCGATTGACCCATTCCGGTGGTGCCGGAAAACTGTTCCTGAAGAACGGGGAGGCCGTGCCTGTCGGACGAGCCTTCCGCAAAGAGGTGCGCGCGGCGCTGTCAGCGCAAAAGGCTGATACGTAGAGTGACCTTCTGGGTTGGTGTTTCGGAGGCCGCCACAATGGGGGTGTTTTGCGCGTCTCGAGCTGCTCTTCTGGATCAGGTCAGCGGGGCACAGCCTATCAGCCCCGCGGGCAGCACGACCACGGCCCCCGCCCGGTAGAGCTGCGCGACAAAATCCGCATCGTCGCTCACAAGCACCGTGCCAAGCGCCGTGGTGTCTGTAATCGAAATATGGTCCGGCAACGCATCGATAAAATCTGCTGTCGCAAACGGAACCAGCGCCGCAGGCGCGTCGCTCGACAGCAGCATCACCGAGGCCAGAAGCACAAGCCAACCGGTACCCAGAACACCCAATCCCATCAGCCATTTAATAGTCATGGATGTGCTCCACGGTCACACCGGCTGCCAGAAATGCACGAAGCCGATCCCCAAGATCACGCACCTTGAGCCCGACCAGATGCCGATAGTCGCCGTACCCCTGCCGGCGCATGGAACTGCGGGCACCTTCAAATTGGGCAGTATCGGCAAGAACCGTCAGCATGATGTCATCATTTCCTGCAATCTCCACAAAATCCGTACCGTCCTGCGCCATGCTCAGCATCAGTTCAGTCAGCGCGCGGTACCGCAGCGTTTCAAGTTCCGTGCCTTCATCGCGTTGCGCAACCACGGTGACACCTTCCTGCGCAGGGCCAGAATACCCTGTCACAATCATACGCAAGGTTAACGCATCGGGGCCGATATTCTCGACTGCTGCGCTGATAACCCCCGCATAGGCCGCCTTCGTCCGATACTCCAGACCAAGGGCTATTTGCCGTTCGCGGTCCCGCAAACCTGTCGCGGCGGCGGCCTCCAAGGCCGCGGCATCAGAGAGAAAATCCCACCGGTACCAAGGCACCTGCTGCAGAAAGGTCGCATATCCGCGCGCCTGGCTTGCGGAAAGATCGTCCAGCGGAGCGCGTGTCGGCCCACGAAACCAGACCACGGCACGCCCGACGGTTTCCTCATAGGCGGCCTTGAACACCAATTCGACGGTGAAACTGATGCCGATCACATAGACCATTTGCTTGGTCTCCCAGGGAAATCCACCGTGCTGGCCTGATGTTTTCGACAGGTCGCATAGCGAGGCCCAGAACCCGTGAATACCCTGCAGAAACCCAAAATCATGCGGATCACCGGTTGCGATGACCTGCGCATAGTCGTCATAGGCATGCACGATATGCCATTCAGGATAGGTCAGATAAGTGCGGCTCTCCGGACGGTGATGCTCTGATGGCAGGATCGCCGCGTAGTCATTGGAAGTGCTTTCGCCACGGCAGGCAATCTCGTTATGGGCAACTGGAATCAGCAGCATAACGACAAGCAGCAGCAAAAGAAGGATCGCGCCTCGAATGACGCGCCACAACAGGGAGATCACGCGCGATCCAGTTTCAGACCGGCCCAAAGCGCGACTGCACCCAACAGCAGGTGCGGCACGTTCGCTGCAAGCCGCAGGAAGGTGAATGACAGTCCAGCAGAAACATTGGTGAAGATGCCCAGATCAAGATAACCATAGCCGGTGAAGAAACCGAAGACACCATCGCCCAGATAAAGCGCGCCGAACACGATGAGAAAGAACCTGGCGGATTGCTTGGACCAGAGCGCTGCAAAAAGCGCCCAGAGCGCCGAGGCGACATGCAGGGCGTCATCGAAGATATCGAGCGCAAAGATACCAAAGGCCAGTCCCTCCGCATCCGTCAGCCCGGGGATGTAGTTGAGCGAGGCCGCGGCCAGCAGCACGACGACATAGACAAGGCAGATCTTTTGCAGGATGCTCATAGCGGCTCCAGATAAGTGTCCCAGAACGCGCTGCGATAAAGCCCGCTCGGATCCAGCACGCGTTTTGCCGCAGCAAACTCAACGGCACGCGGGTAGGCGTTTTGAAATTGCGCCAGGGTCGGATGCGGACGGTAGGGCAAATAGTAACTGCCGCCGATTTCGGTGATGGCCCCGACAAGGGCCCGGGTCATCCGCTGCATGTCGGCTTCCCCGCGGGCGGTTTTCTCCTGACTGAAGGACATCACCGCCGCAATGCGGGGCACGGTCGCGTAACTGAGCCAGCTTTCGGGATCGCGATCCACGAAGCGCAACGTGACATTGAGAAACTCCTGGTAGGAAGCTGGAATGATGTCACGACAGACCTGCAGGAACTCGGGGAACCGTTCCGGTGCCACGAAGTATTCATGCAGAATATCGACCCGATGGGGATTGCGGTCATCCAGCGTAACTACGGGTTCATTGATCAGAGAATTGCGCGTGGTCGGCCCGCCACCAACCATGGGTCCGAGTTTTGTCTCAAAGGCCCATCGCAGAGCCTTGCCCGGTTCACTGCCCAATTGCGCGCGATAGACACGGCTGGCCAGACGAGAAACGGCGCCGGACCCTGCAGCCGCAGGCAGATCGGATTGATCTGCGGACGGGCGATAGGTGACCAGAAATGCCTCTTCGAAAAAGGTGCCGTGATCCACGTTCAACCTGCCATAGGCCATATTCACCTGCGGATCGTTGACCACCTGAGCGAAGACCTCGCCAAATGTCTCTGCGGGCATGCGTTCAAACGACGGTTCAAGCCTGAGGTTCGGTTCCGCCGCCACCTCCATCGCAACGATGGCACCCGTGAGCCCATAGCCTCCCATGCTCATGGCAAAAAGCTCCGGGTTTTCCTGCCGGGAGCAGCGCACCAGATCACCGTCCGGCAGCAGCAGATCAATGCTCCGCACAGTAGCCCCCATCGGGCCAAAAGGCACTGCCCATCCATGGGCATTCACGCAAAAGGTTGCCGCTACGCCAAAATCATGGTTGGACTGCATCACCTGCGGCGAAAACCCCATAGGGTCGAGCGCTGCGATCACCTGCGACCAGCGCGCCCCGGCATGGACGCGATAGGTTTTTGCCGCGCTGTCGAGGTCGACCATTCCGTTGTCGAATGTAACTGCGTGACCGCCCGTTGGAATGGCCTGCCCGCCCATGGAATGCCGCGCGGCACCAATATTGATCGCTCGGCCCCCGCTTTTGGCCTCGGCCATTTCAGCGCGCAGACGGTCAACCAGGGCGTTGGTCGGGTCTTCTGTCATCGTGATGTGACGGTAAACCGGTGTCGCGCTCAACTCACTGGCGTCGTTCAACATCAGGTCCGAGGGCGGCATGTCGGTCAAGAGTGTATCGGTGATCGGCGTCAGGTTCGGGTGCAGGTAACGGGTGGCCAAAGCACCTACCGCAGCGCCGGTTCCCAGCAAAAGGGCGCGCCTTCCAAATGTCTTCATGCCCATTCCTTTCCGGAACGCGTTGTTGGTGTCTTTCTACCCAAGATTATCCGTGAAAATCAAAAAGGTCTAAATGGATCGTATCTGCGAGACATAAAAAATGAGGCATACAAATCAGCAATCACCCGTGAGTTGGTCGTAAGCAGACACAGCCAAGTGCCTCGCACTTCCCATCATCAGGATGTTAGAAAGTCAATTTCTTCAAGGATATGGTCAACGTTAATCGGCTTCTCGATACCGACATCTGCGCCAACCTGACGGGTGGTCGACAGGATGTGTTCCATACCGGGAAACTTGGCGGTACCAGTAATCGCAATGATTGGAATGGTGCGACATTTCTCTGTCCGCCGAACCCAAGAAATCAACCCAATACCACCGTCGGGCACAGATCGACCATCCACCTTCACAATGACGTCGGTAATCAGAAGGTCGAACTCTGCGCGCCAAAGCTCCTCCTGTGCGGCGGAGGCCGTACTGCAGGTCTGAACATGGTGACCTGCCTCTTTCAAGTTCTGCGACAACTGATAGCTTAGCGCCAGATCATCTTCCATCAGAAGAATTCGTGCCAATTTTCCCTCCATTGGCTGGCTGATTTTTCGCCCCTAGCGTGTATTTATGCACTACGTTAGAACAAGTGGGAAGAGCAATATTGGACCGTTCGAGACATAACCGCCCGTAACTTATGGGAGATTTGTGTATGTACACGCAACGCGTCAGCCAAGCAGGGAAAACAAATGGATCGGCGTTTGACTGATGCGGAATTGCAGCAAGCACTCGATAACTGTGCCACAGAGCCCGTGCACATTCCCGGTATTGTACAACCCTTCGGACATCTTCTCGCCTATGATCCCAAAAGCAGTCTGATTTGCTATGCGAGCGAAAACTGCTCTGATGCACTGGGGATGCCTCTGCGCGACCTGCTCGGTACGTCGGCCAGAGAGGTTTTGGGCTCTGAAATCTGGCACGATTTGCAAAACGCCGCCTCACGGACCGAGTTTTCGAGAGAAAATCTTTCGGTTTTCAACCACGAACTGAACGGCACGCAATGCGCCATCAGCGCTTTTGAAAGCGGCGGATTTCACGTTGTGGAGTTCGAACAGGCGCGCACCGACATTCTGAGTGGAGCCGAAGCTTTCCGGTCCATGAACTTCCTCATGACGCAGATTCACGGATGCGAGGAAAGACAGGAACTATTGCAGCTGACCGTCGATCTCATGCGGCATTTCACAGGGTACGATCGTGTCATGATCTACCAATTCGACCATGAGTTTAACGGTGAGGTTATTACCGAGACGTGCAGGCCCTCTATGCCGACCTTTCAGGGGTTGCGCTTTCCGCATTGGGATATTCCCGAGCAGGCGCGGGCGATAATGAAAAAAGTGCCCGTCAGGGTCATTGAAGACGTTGAACAGGTGCCGATTCCTCTGGTTGCTGCCCACGAGGATTTGCCTCCACTGGACATCACTCTCGCGGCCTGCCGCGGCGTGTCGCCCGTTCACATGGAGTATTTAGCCAACCTCGGCAGTCAGGCGACAATGACCCTGAACGTTGTTGTTGAGGATCGCCTGTGGGGCATCATTTCACTGCATAACCGCAGCCGAAAAGTGCCCCCGGCAATGCTCCGCGAGGTGTTGAAGAGCTTTGTGCCAGTGTTTTCGGCAAAGCTTCTGGCCATTCGGAACGATGAAACGCTTGGTCGCATCAGAAGGCTCGAAGAGAGCATCGTAAGCAACCACACACAGGATTTCCGCATGGAAAAACTGCTGCCCGAGATTGCCCCACTGGTGATGGAGGTGATCGGTGCTGACGGGATCGCAGCCATCAGCGGCGGCACAGATTATTCTTTCGGCGTATCACCCCAACCGGAGTTGCTACGGCGGCTTCAGCGCCACGCAGGTGAGCAAACCGGGACCGTGATTGCAATTGATAACCTGGGTGATGCTTTTCCCGACCTGGGGGAAGCGACGAATGGCTGTGCCGGCGCACTGATCGCCAGCATTCTGCCAGACAGCGCGATCTGCATCTTTCGCCGGGAAGTCGCACAGGAGGTAGCTTGGGCGGGCAAGCCGGACAAACCCATCACCGAGATTGACGGAAAGCTTCGTCTGTCCCCCCGTGGATCGTTTTCCGTCTATATCGAAAACGTCGGAGGCCGCAGCAAAGCCTGGTCAGAAGACGACAAGTACTTCATCGGGCATGTTCGAACGCTGTTGCATGCGTCTGAACGCCAGACCCTGATGAACACGATGAACAAACAACAATCCTTGATGATCGACGAGCTGAACCACCGGGTGCGCAACATCCTCGCGCTGGTACGCTCCATCTCGCGTCAGTCGCGCAGGCGATACAACTCGATCGATGGCTACGCCGACGCAATCGAAAGCCGCATCCGCGCCCTTGCCGCATCGCACGAGTTGAACGCGCGCTCGCTGACGGGCCCGGTATCGATCAAAAGCCTGATCAAACGGGAATTCGATCCGTACAAGGAAACTGCAGGCGCCCGACTTCACCTCGAAGGACCCGACCGAAACCTACTGGTCCAGATCGCTCCGATATTCTCGCTGGTCGTGCATGAGCTGGCGACCAATGCTGTCAAACACGGCGCGCTGAGCACCCAGAAGGGAGAGGTGAGCATTACCCTGGAGCGTCTGCCCGGCGCGATGCAGGTCACCTGGCAGGAACGCGGTGGGCCACCGGCAAGCAAACCCGCCGAAACGGGTTTTGGTACAGCAATGATTGAGCATGCCGTGCCTCATGAGCTTGGCGGGACAACTCAGCTAATGTTTGAACCGGGTGGTGTAAAAGCGGTATTCACCCTGCCTGATCAGCATTTCGACGATACTGCGGCCTCACCCGACACCGAAAACGCTGCTGATTCCGATGTCGCGGACGCAGAAAGCTTTTCCGGCGAGGCATTGTCCGGCACCGTTCTGCTGCTGGAAGACAACTACCTCATCGCAAAAGAAATGAGCGATCAAATGCGAGAGTTCGGTTTTGCTGAAGTAGAAATTTTTGCAAATTCAGCGGATGCACTCAACTTTCTGGACATGGAAGACGTCGCGCTGGCAATTCTGGACGTCAACCTTGGCAAGGACAAGGACAGCATCGGCGTTGCAATGAAACTGCATGAAATGAGATTGCCGTTCTTTTTTGTAACGGGTTATGGGAAGAGTGCCGCCCTCCCCGACACGCTCAAAGACGTACCTCTGTTGACCAAACCGGTGTCAAACCGCGAGCTTCAGGATCAGCTTTTCAGGCTGCTGGACTAGTCATCGCCTGAGCGTATTGGTATCAGATTGAACTTGCGCCAATATGTACGCGCATTGGTGATCCTGGAATGCCAAGAGCCTGCCGATACTTTGCCACAGTCCTGCGTGACACCATGGCCGCGCCTTCGGAAAGTGTTTTAGCCAGCATTTGATCGGTCAGAGGGTTGTCTGGATCTTCAGTGGCAATCAAATCGCGCAATAGCGTCTTCAGCTTGCGGCGCGATGCCGTCGGCCCACGTTTACGCCCAAGCGCACGGGAAAAGAACCGTGTCAGTTCAAGCATCTGGATAGGCGTCTGCACCAGCAATCCCGTGGCAACCCGGCCCACTGTGCTTTCATGCACTCCCAGTCGATCAGCCACGTCGCAGCGTCGCAGCGGTTTCAACCCACGCACGCCGCGTTCAAGAAATCCCACCTGGTGACCGATCACGACCCGCGCCACATCGAGCGTCATCTGATTGCGCAGGCGCACCGCGTTGACCAGCCAACGTGCATCACGGCGCAGCTTGGCGAGCTTCGGGTCAACTGCATTGCCGGTATTTGCCAGATTGACACTCGGCATTGTCGACCGATCCAACTCGATCTGCCAGCCGCCCGCCTCCTTGCGCACGATGATATCCGGGCGCCGGTCCAAGCTGGGATCTTCGTGTTGAAACGCAGCGCCGGGTTTGGGATCACACGCTCGGATAGAGGCCAGCGTTTCGGCAACGACGCCCGGCGCGAGATCCGTGGCATCGGCCAAGGCGTCGGCCCCACCCTCGAGCATGATGCCCAAATGCGCGACAACAATCGCAGCCGCGTCATCCCAATCCCCCCGCTCGATCAGTTGCAGGCGCAGACAATCCGCAAGATCACGGGCGAACAACCCGGTTGGTTCAAAGTCTTGTAGACGCGCCAGAACGGCCTCCGCCTGCGGCACGGTCACGTCCGCATGTTCAGCAATGGATGCCACCGGCTGGCCCAACCAGCCGCTGGGTTCAAGCGCCTCAACAAAGGCCTGCGCAATGCGCATCTGCAACGGGTCATCGAATGCCACGCTGATCTGGTTCAGGACATGTGCATAGAGACTGGCCTCGGCGGCAACAACCGGCGCTTCATGTGCATCACGCCCGCCCTGCCTGCCCGGCGCAAGGTCGAGCAGCGGATTGCGCGTAGCCATGTCAGCGACATGGCGGGTCAACTCGTCGTTGTTCATGCGCAGCAATCCGACCATGCCGCACAACCGCGCACTGACATGGAGCGCTGGTTTGGGAACAAGGCGAAGGTCTGGTTGCATCATGATCGTCCTCTTGCGGACCGCTCCAGTCTAGGACGGCAATTCGTTTGGGTCGAGGGGCAAGTCACGCGGCTTCCTCGGCAGTCTCACCACCTTCCTCAGTGGTGCCCTCCTCCGTGGGCTCAGCGTCGCCGCCACCCTCGCCCTCGCTGGAAGATTCTTCGCCCCCGCCGCCTTCATCTACCTGCTCACCGCTGCTCTCTTCGACGTTGGCGGCTTCTTCGTTTGCTGCTTCTTCTTCAGTTCCGGTCGGGTCCGGCACCTCCAGCTCTTCATCTCCTTGCGTGAATTGTGTCGGTTGCAGCCCCTGGTTGAGGTTCTGGCTGCGTTGGTTGCGTTGGCTGGTGCGCCGCGTTTCTCGGGCCGTTCTGCGTTCCTCGGCAAAACGGCGCTCTTCGGTGGGATTCAGCGCGTTCACGCGAATGCGGTTCACGTCGCCGGTGCCCGCCAACCGCTCTAGTGGTACGTAGTCGGTGCGGAAAATCAGCTCGACCGCGCTGTCGAGCTCGAGGTCCGCATTGACCTCCTCTTCGGTCTGCGTGCGCTCGGTCGAGACATAGCCGATGGTGTTTTTCATCTTCGCGGACGCGCCCCACGGCCCGAACTGCGCCTTTACACCCGCCTGCAATTCGTTGCGGACATCAAAGCGGGAGCCGCGGTCATCAGAGGCGGCACTGGAGGCGTCGATATGGAACCGCATCGAGGCGTTGAGGCGCCCGGAATCGATCACAATGCGCTGCATACCCATCATTACCATGGTCGCCAGCATCTGCTGTTTGTTACGTGCCAGAAGCGCCCGCACCGGACCGATCAGTGCCTCTGGGTTGCCCGACGGCAGCGATGACCCGCGCGGCGCGCCCAAGGCCGTGCGCAACGCGTCCTCGGACGGCATCTCTGCACCGGGGCTGAGTTCAAGCCGCTGGTTCTCCGCCCGCTCGGCCATCCATTCGGCCCGTTCGTCAGCGCTCATCTCCTCGGGGTTGTCAAACCCTTCATCGCTGTCGCCCTCAATGCGAAACGTGCCGGGGAACCGTTCCATCAGCCACTGGCGCGCGCCCATATCTCCGATATTCGCGTCGGCAAAACCATCTGTACTCGCAGCAACGTTGCGGATCAGCTCCACATAGCTTTCCAACTGCTGTTCGTTCGATTCATTCATAGCCTTGAAAACACCGGTGATCAGCTCACCGACGAAACGCGGGAAGGATACCGCGTTCAGAATGCGCTCTGTCTGGGGCGCGATCTGGTCGATAGCGGTGCCGGAATAGGCGCGCCCGGCAGATTGCCCCTCTGCCAGCGGCGCGCGGCGTTTGCGGGGCAGCGGCGAGGGCGGATCGGATCCCGCCTCCTCGGCCAGTGTCAGTGCCGTTGAGGAAATACGCACAAGCGATTTGGCCACATCCTGGCGGGTCTGGGGATCGAGCGTATCAAACCCTTCGGCGGCAGTCAGCAGAGCGCGGACACCGTGGCGCACATCATTGCGGGGCCGGTTCGGCGCTGCGTGGATGGCGGCGACCGCACTCATGGCGTCACACCCCCAGGTCGGCCCAATCCGACGCCGGTGGGGTGTTCCCCTGACCCCAGAGCCCCCCTTGTCCAGGCGGTGGCGGTGCAGGTGCCTGGGTCCGCGCATGCAACTCGCTGATGGTCAGCGAGGCCTGCAACCACTCCACGGCAGCCGGGATCACCGGATCACCGCGCCCGACAATCGGTTGACCATATTGCCGCAACCTTTCTGCAGCATCGGCCAGCCAGACAATAATTGTCATGCCCGCACGACCCCGATCCACGAACATGCGCGGATCGCCCCCTGTCATCCGCGCGCGCCTGCGGATGCCTGCGATTACGTCCCAGACGTCCCGTGCCGCAAAGAGACCGCGCAGATGCGGGTGTTTGAGGATCGCGAGCGCTTCTTTGAGCGCCGCCATCAGCTCGGTTGCCAGAAACGGCGTAATGCCGCCGCCCGCACGGGACAGGTTGCCCAACATGCCGCGTGCCGCGGATCGGATACGTGCCGTATTGGCAGAGGGCGCATCGTTCGAATAGCGCGCCTGTTGTTCGTCCAGCCGGTAGATTGCCTCGCAGAGCTCCAGCATCCGCGCCTCGAACGCCATGTTCGCCACACCATCCGCCGGGATCGGACCGTAAGAGACCCCAAAGAGGCGGGCATAGAAGGCGCTGCGCTCGGACGGATCAGGCCGCTGGTGACGCTTGCGCCAGAAGGCGTGCAGGGGTCCCGCCACAGGGCCAAGATCAATCCCAAGCGCCCCGGAGGAGGCGAGAGACGACAGCGTTTCCGCCGAAGAGATGATGCCCGCAGGCTCCAGATCAGCCGCCAGATAGAGCGCCCCGAGCGCTCGCATCTGCGCCCGGTCAACCTGGGTTGCAGCACTGGGGGGCAGTTCGATATCGCCGAGCATATCCAGACCAACCGCGAAGACGGAAGCCTGTGCTGCGGCGGCGTGGCGACTGCCATCTTCCAGCAGCTGGTCGAGCACCTCTTCGGGCGCGGGCGGCGGCTGGGTCGCATGAGCATAAGCAAAGAGCGGTTGATGTATCATCACGCGCCTCCCTCGGCTGGGTCTGCATTGGGATTGAACGGGCTGGAATTGCCCTGGATTGTAGAAATCATGCCCGGCGTCGCCATTTTTTCAAGCGGCAGGTAGTCGGATTTGAAGTTGACCCGCACCTCGCCCGACAGCCGCGATTTGACCTCGGCCTTGGATTCTGAGGTCTCGTCCACGGCAGAGCCGACGGTCGCCACATGTTCACTGCTGGTCGAGGTGCCAATGGAACCAGAAACCGGCGAATACCACGACCCATAGCCCGCGCGCGCACTGAACGAAGAGGCATCGGTTTTCTTGTCGTGCATCGATGCGGTGTATTGCCGCCCGGCAGTGTCATGGGCGCGCATGTCAAAGATGACTTTTGCGCGGATCGACCCGTCGGTCACGACAATGCGGTTGATGCCCAGCATGACCATCGAGCTTAGCAGTTGCTGGCGGGATTGGGCCATCTCCAACCGGGCAGCGGTCACCAGCCGCAGTTCCGCATCAGCGTCCGATATGTCCGATATCGGCGGGTTGACGTTCATCTCCTTGCTGATGCGGGCAAGTGAAACCTCCGGGTCCTCGCCGCGCGCTTCCAGCCGGGCTTGGGTCTCTGCACCGACTTCCCCGTCGCCTTCGGCGAAGCTGTCAGCGCTGGAGAAGAAGCCAACCCCCAGTTCGCCGGGGTATTTTTCGGCCAGATAGTCACGCCCTGCGGACTGACCGATGTTGTCCGCCATAAACTGATCGACGGTCTTGCTGACATTCGCGATCAATTCGCCATAGGCACGCATCTGCTCGATACTGGCCTCGACCATCGCCTGAAAGACATTTGTGATTAGCCCGCCGACGAATTTGGGGAAATCCACCTTCTGGATCAGTTCGCCGTATTGCTCGACGCCCTGCTCCACCGCGCCGGCAACGAAATCCTGCCCGGCAAAACCGGGGCTCTCAGACAATGCCTCCTTGGTGGCATTGACCGCCGCGTCAGACAGGGCCGCGGCGGGTGGCGATCTGTCGGGCGGTGGTGCTACATCGCCGTCACCGATCTCGGACAGCACGCCATCGGGGTCGGTCATATAGGACAGGACCTTGGCCGTGTTCCGGGCCATTGCCTGTTTCTCGGTCTGGCTCAGCGCCTCGTAGTTGGGCATCGCCTCCAGAAACGCACGGGTCTGCCGCCGCGCGGCATCCAGCGCTTCGGCGCTTGTCCAATCAGGAGGATGTGCGGGCTGCATCACCTGGCCCCTTTAAGATGGTGGTGCCGGGAGTGCCCCGGTGCCTGGTGTGGTCTGCCCTGAGTTGGCAGTCTCGCCTGGGGCCGGTGCCACCTGTCTGGCAGAGGGCAGAACGTTCGGATCAACCGGTGACGAGTTGCCCTGGATCGCAGCGATCATGCCCGGCGTCGCCATCTTCTCCAGCGGCAGATAGTCGGATTTGAAGTTGACGGAGACATTGCCCGCCAGCTGCACCTTGGTCTGGATCTGCGTCTCCGATCCGGTCATGGCGCTGGCCGAGGCCGTGATCACCGGCTTGTCCTGATACTTGTGCTTGCCCTTGAGATAGAACTCGGCATTCCGTGTGCCGCCTTCGGACCCGCCATCGCCATCATAGCTGCGGCCCCGGCGCTCGCTGCTGGAGTCGATTTCCATTTCGCTTTCGCCGGACCTGACGGTCTGAACATTGCCATCGGCATCCCGCGCCACGTCCATCGCCGTCGCCGACCGACGTGAAATCTGCCGATCCCCGGCGCGGAAATCATAGAGGATTTTCGCCGAAATCCGACCATCGGTCACAACGATCCGGTTGATCCCCATCAGGATCAGCGAGGCCATCATCTGCTGGCGCTGCTTGGCCAGTTGCAGGCGGGCGTTGTGCACCAGCGCCTTCTCGACATTCTCATCGCTCAGATCGAGCGTCTTCAGCTCGCCATTTTCAAAGCTGATCGAATTGTTGACCTTGCGCAGGGCCGCATCTTCCTCAACCCCCTCGCGCAGCTTGAGTTTGGGTTGCGCGGGGCCGTCGTCAAAACCGCCCCAGTCATCCATGCCGATTTCGAACAGATCGGGGAACTTGTCGACCATATGGTCGCGACCCTGATTTTCGGACACATGCTGATCCATGAAGGAATCAAGGCTTTGCGCGACAGAAGCGATCAGTTCCTGATATTGCTCCATCTGTTCCATGGACGATTGCACGATACTCTGGAAAACATTCTGGATCAGCCCACCAACGAAATCATCGAACCGAACCTGGTCGAGCAGCAGCCCGGCAACTTCGGCACCCTCACGGGCGGCTTCGGCCCGGAAGGGACCTGCGGCCACGTCTTCCACCGCATCCATGCGTTCCTGAAAGGTCGCCTCTTGCACCGGTTGCGGATCGTCCTCAAGCGCACTGGCCGTCGTGCCCACCCCACCGGGAATGGTATTGCCGGGAAAGCCCATCGGGCTGGCGAGGAAATCGGCCACTTTCGTCATGTTGTTCGCAAAGGTCTGGCGTTCTTTGTCATCCAGCGCCTGAAAAGCCTCAGACTTCTCCAGTAGATCGCGCACTTTGCGGCGCACATGGATGTTCGGTGCGTTACCTTTCTGCAGGGCGGCGGCAGGAGCCGGTGGGGCAATATTAAACATGGGACGCGCTCCTTATGTCAGGCGGCTGTCTGCTCGGGCGTGGGAAGTTCGAATTCCGCGGGGCGCAGGTAGAGGCTAACGCGCGGCGGGCTGACGCGGTTGGTCCGCAGGCTGACGATCGAAAAACGCCCTGGCCAATAGTCATCGTCCGGGGTCAGCGCACCCATCCAGCGTTCCAGCGCCCGCAGTGACCTGGGCCGTTCCGCCAGCCCCATCGTCAACAGGCTGAGAAAGCTGGGCGGCACGTCGTCAATGGCACTCAGCAACACGTAGATTTCGAAATCCGGCCCGGCGGGTCCGTGGCCAAAAGCCAGGAGCGTACTGTGCGCGGGCAGGTCGAACTTGCCCCCCAGAACCAGACCCAGCGTCTGCATGATACTGCCCAATCGGTGCCCCAACCCCAGCACATCCAGCGTCGGCTGCAGATCCGATAGCTTCAGCGGTGTGGTGCAGGCGAAAGTCAGGCGCTGCTCGCCCGCGTCACGGCGCGCGGCAATGGTGGTGAAAAGCGGCTTGAGGCCCGGAATGCCCTGCAGCGCCGTCATCACAACCCGCACCAGACTGGGCGGTAGCCCGTCGATGGCCCCCTGCCCCTCCGGCGTCTCATAGTAGACCTTGGTGGTGTGCAGCCCGTTGCGATCATGCGCGGTGCCAAAGAAGGCCCCATAGTTCAGCGCAGCGTTGCCATGAAACCCCCGGTGCGGTTCTGAGGCCTGATCGAACCAGCGCACCGCCTCGCGCCCCGCCAGCCCATTGACAAAAGACCGCATCGCAGCCGTGACCGTGTCGCGCCGGTCGATCCCCGGTGCTTCAGGCGGCAGCGGCTGCAACGTGATGCGCATTTTGTCCGGCTGATCTTCCGCAAAGGACGGCTCAACCGGCAGGGCCATGGGCATCAGCATGTTGCGCCCGTAGGCAGCGGGATCATCCCGCACAAAGGTCCGTTCCAGCAGCGGCTCCAGATCCCCCGCCGGATTGGCTGTGTTCAGATGATCGGCCCATCGCGACAGCTTGTGTTTGACACGATTGGCCAGTGGATGCGTAAACATAACATGTCTCCTCTCTGGGCTTCAGTGACGGCTCAGACCGATGCCAAGGTCGCCAATGTCGCCCACGATCTCCTGCACAACAGAGGGCATTTGAATGGGCCGGGACGGTTGCTCTTCCGCGGCACGCATCGCGGCATACTGGTTGGTCTCCGTATCCGGGATCGCGTATTCCGACAGGTAAAGCTCGCAGGCATTCACAAAGTCGAAATCATTGGGATGCGTGATCGCCTTCTGCCCGGGCGGATAAGGCGACGGGTTGCGCACTTCGCCCATATCCAGCAGCTGGCCCGTGCTCGACATGATGTGATGGGCGTTGTTTGCCAGCCAGGCGGTGATGATCGTCCCGCAGGTCGCAAGGGTCTGATACTTCAGCGTGTTTTTCGGTCCACCCGGCAGATGCAGCGTGTTGATCTGGTCACAGACCTGCCACATGTCTCGCGCCCCGAAGTTTGCACGGATTTCCGGATGGCTCAGCACATCGATCACGAAGTTCAGCTGTTTCTGCAACTCGCCTGCGGCGTAGTAGGCCATGCCGTAGCCGTGCAATGACAGGTTCGCCGCCAGATCGCGCGCGGCCTTGCGGGCGCGTTGCTGGAAGATGAACGACACGTTTTCCGCCTCGCGGTACTGGGTGATCAGCTTCGAGACATTGCTGCACAGATGCAGCATCAGCGGTTGCGCATTTTCATTCCGCGAATATCCCGGCTCGCCACCCGGTACACCGATGGTCTGCGACAGGAAGGTGCGCCGCTCCAGATCGCTCAGCCGGTTGGGCGCGTCACGCCAGTAGTTGAACAGCCACTGGCCCACGTCGTTGTTGCCGACCAGCACGATCTCACCGCGCTGGCTGGCCTCGACACAGTAGTCAAGGCATTGGAATGCCCGAATTTCATCGAACATGGCCGAGACGAACATCACGCCCATCAGCCGGATGTTTTCCGGCACCAGGTTGTAGCGGTCCAGTGCTTCGAGGTCGGGCGGGTTGATGCCGTTGTCGCGGGTGGCGACGCGGGTATAGGGCCCGGCCTCGTCAATGTGCTGAAAGCGGTTCAGCGCCTCGTTCACGCGGCGGCGCAGTTGGATTTCATCCGCCGACACGCCACGCCGTACCAGTTCGCGCATGATTTCCGCGAACTCGCGGACCATCACCTCGGGGTCACGACCGCCGCGACCGTCCGCATTACCCTCCTCTGCAAGGATCGGCAGCACCAGACGGGCAAGGTCTTCCATGCCCTTGGTTTCGCCCAAAGCTGAATAAAAGGCCTGCGAGACGCTGTTCCAGCGCGTGTCCGACCGGTCCGGGACAATGCAGAACCCTGCAGGCACCGGGCTGGAGGCCGCGATGATCTGTGGCGCCTCCGTGCCTTCCAGTTCCAGGATGCCAAGGGTCAGGGCCGCCAGAACGATGTTCTCATCCTTGGGCGATGACACCGCAGACATCTTGGGCGTCTTGGAACTGTCGGATGCCAGTTTCGCAAACTTCAGCCTGCCGTCATCATGCGCGACAAGCGTTTCCTTATTTGCGCAATCCTCGTCCTGCATCAGGTAGCGGAAGGCGGCGAACAGCGGGTTGGCGGTTTCCTTGGGGTCCGTGGCCGCGTCGATGACCTTCAGCACCCTGTTGATGCGGTCGAGCTCCTCCTGCTCGGTCTGCGCCAGTTGCAGCTTGTCTGCGATCTTCTTGTCCAACTGCGCTTTGCGGTTGGTCAGTTTGAGGTGTTCCTTGATCTCCCGCAATGCAATATCGCGGAAACGGGTTTTGTAAAGTGCCATGTCAAGTCTCCTTGATTGTGCTCGATGGCGGGATCGGACGGGGGAACAGGATCAGCTCAATGCACATGCTGCCCTCCCATCTCTCCGGGTGAATGGACGATCATCTCGTCCAGGGTGGTCAGTGCGGCGGCGGCATCGAGAATACCCGCCCCCGCACCGGAATGAGTTGCCCCGCCGGGAAACGGCTGGCAGGAGCGGGTGAGAATGTCGCGCACCTGCTGGCCGTCCAGCGGGCGCGACATGCGCGCGGCACGGGACACCAGCAGGGCGGCAGCACCGGCGACAAAGGGCGCGGCAAAGCTGGTGCCCGTGGCATACTGGTAGCTGCCAAGCGACGTCGTCAGTATCCGCGCGCCAGGTGCTGAAAGCGTCACGTGATCACCACGTGTGGAAAAGGCGGCTGGCTGGCCGGTCGCATCCACGGCACCAACGGTAATGACTTCGGGGTACGCCGCGGGCCAGAAACGCTCTTCGCGTCCGGAATTGCCAGAGGCCACGACAATCACGCACCCCCGCGCAGCGGCGTATCGGATCGTATCTTCGTGCGGGCGCGGGCTGTTCGGGGCCAGTGCGGCGTCGCTGGTGCCAAAGCTCAGGTTCAGCACCTTCGCGCCCAGATTGACCGCCAATGTGATCGCCAGATCGAGATCCGACAGCGCGCCCAACCCGACCGGCAGGACCTTGTCCGGCAGTTTCGCGGCCCCCAGCGCGCGCATCGGCAAAACGCGACACTGTCCGGCCACTCCCGGCGGCATATCAAGGCCAAGGGCGGCAATGATCCCGGCGCACCCCATGCCGTGCCCGACGAAATCATCCACCGGATGCGGGTCATTCTCCGTGTAGTCGCCCAGCAGATGCACCCCCGGGGCGACGTCGGTGCTGTGCAGTTTGACGGTGTCAAATCCGCCCTCCCGCACACGGCCCGCCAGTTCCGGATGCCCCTGCGAGACGCCGCTGTCGATCACCCCGATCAGGATGCCCGGATCGCCGGGCTCGTGCTCCAAAGCCTCCGCAGCGCCCACCATGTTGCGCGGGTGCCATGCGGTCGCGTCATTGGTCGCGCGGGGTCGTTCCAGCCCCGGTTCAACATCCATGTTCTGCGCGGTCATGTAGTTGGGCGTGACCGCCTCGACGGCGGCAATCTGGCGCAACCGGTCGCATATCCGCGCAATCGGCGCACCGCGCGGCACTTTGACAAAAAAGGTCCGTGCAACACCCGTGACCTGTTCCACATCATCGTATCCACGATGGCGATGGCCGCGATGCTGCTGGCTGCAGGCCGCACAATGCAGCCGCGCGGCACGGACTGCCCCGGCATACCGCGACAGGATGCGGTCTACCGGGCCCCGATCCAGATGATGCGCGGGATCATGGCAGCAGTCATGCACATCCAGCAGCGCCGGCGCATGGTCGGGCGCCTCCCCCAGCCGCATCTTGACCAGCAGGCTGGTGGGAGAGGAATACACCCGGTCATCGGGGTCGGCCCAGGGCATCAGAAGGTTCATGACACGCCCTCCGGTGCGGGCGGCAGGGTCCCTGCCGAGCCATTCTCCGACGATGAAACAGGCGCGACGGGTGCGGAAAAAGCCGACAGATCAAAACTCATGGAAGTGGACAGGTCCGGGGCCGCTTCCACCCGCATTTCGCCGGACCATTGGTCCGCCTCGGGCGCCAGCAGAATCTCTCGCGGTGTTGCCTTGAGGATCGGCGTGGGCCGCCCGTCGATACGGACGGCGGGCGTGCGCCCCTCCTCTGTCAGGTTCCGGCCCCGCACCCGCAGGATGCGGCGCAGCTGCCCGGGTGTGTCATCGTCGCGGTCCACCGGTGACACGTCCTCGACCATGGGCGATGCCGCGCGGCGCAGCGCCTTGCGCAGCCGATCCACGGGCAGGTTGGTGACCCGCCCGATTTCACCACCGATGCCCTCGCGTTCTAACTCTCGCAGCTTGCCCACGGTGCGCACGCCGACCCATTCCAGCTTGCGCCGCTCTTCCTCGGTCAGGTCCTCATCGAGCGTATCGAGCGCCTGATCATCGGGGTCCGTGGCGAAGGCAGCGGCGTTTTCCTCAATCATCGGGCGGGTGATGGCGGTAAAGACGATGTGAAACACGCTGGCTTCTTTCTCATCCGCGCCTGCGGGCCGTATGCGGATTTCCCCGGCGGCAAATTCCACATGCGCCCGCAGATCAAGGTTGATGTCCTTGATGGCAAAGGTCATCGGCAGGTTGAGGTTGCGCGCCTTGACGGCCATGGCCGATTGCGCCTTGTCCAGCTGGCTCTGAACCGCTTGGATGAAGTTTTCGAGCGGGAGGGTTGCCTGTGCGTTCATACCGGCACCTCCCCCAGCGTGATGGTCAGCTGTGCGGGTTCCGGATCAAATGCCGTGCGGCGCCGAAACAGTGGGAAATCGGCCTGAAAAATACCCTCATCCCCCGCCCAGCGGACATCTAGCGGCACGGACATTTCCAACGAGGTAACGCGCAGCGGCAACTGGCCCGCCGCCACCAGCGTTTCGGTCATCGCGCCGTCGGCGATATCCGTCAGGGTTTCATGCAGGGGACGCAGAAGGCTCATGATCCGCCGCCTCCCTGCGGGCTAGGCGCGGGTGGGAGCGCCGCAGGTGCCGGTGCAGCCGGTTGTGGTGCGACCGGCGCAGGGACCGGTGCCGGGGTTGGTGCCGGTGCAATCGGCTGCTGTTCGGCGCGCGCGATGGCGGCCCGATTGCGGGAGTGGCGCTCCAGAATAGCCATTTCTGCCTGATCCATAAAACGGTCGAGCGGCAGGGTCTCGGAGGCAAAGTTGATTTTCACATCGCCATAGAGCCGCGCTTCCAGCTCGGAATCCGACTGCGCGTTCACGTCGATAGTCGATACCTTGGTCACGGCGGACCCACGCTGTGTGCCCCGCCGCCCCCATTGCGTTTGGCCCGACGCGGGATCGTTCGAGGTCGCGAAATCCAGCGCAACGCTGTCCGAAGCCGCAGCGCGGAACCGCAGCCGCGCGCCAATGGTGCCGTCCTTGACCACGACGCGGTTCATGCCGGTCAAGACCATGGTAGCCAGTGTCGACAGCCGTTGTTGCGCCACCCGTTCGCGCGCGGCGGGCAGCACGGATTGTTCCAGAAACTCGCCCGACAGCTCATTGCCGTCCAGCCCGAAATCCGCCAGCCAGCTGGGCGGCTCGGTGAACTCCTCTTCGGAGGCCTGGCGCGGTGTCAGTTGGTATTCATTGCCGGTGTTCACCAGCTGTACGTCACCGGGGTATTGTTCTGCCAGCCAGTCTCGCGCCTGATTACGGGTCACGTTTTCGCGGGCAAACTGGTCAAGCGGCTTGGCAACAGCGGCCACCAGATCGGCGTAGGCCTCCATCTGTCGGATGGCGCTGTCGGTGATACCGTTGAAGGTGCCGTCAACGAGGGAGGCGACAAAGGCCGGGAAGTCGATTTCATCCAGCAGCGCGCCCGTGCGCCGCCCCAGCGCATCGGTGGCCTTTTCGCGGGGCGGTTTCTTCTCCGCGGCCGGGTCCTGAAAGGGTTGCTGAGGCTGCGCGCCGGGCTGTGGCGGGATTTCATTGCCAAAGATGTCCCGTGCCAGCGGTGCCGCCACCGCGCGTGTCGGGGCAGGCGGTGGCGGGGGAAGTCCCTGATGATATTTACCGGTCACGCGCGCGGCTCCCTATGCCATGGCCGCTTGCGGGGTGAGGCTCTCATCCGCGTGGCTGACCTCATGCTTGCCGGAGCCGCAGAGGATCACGTGGCACACGCCGGTCCGGGTCTGTTCCCCCTGTTTGGTGAAGGCCGTGCGGACGGTGACCTGCAGCTTGGTCTCATCGGAATCCGATGGCCCAGGTCCTACGTCCGTGGTGACGGCCACGGCCCATCCATCGTGGACAGCCGGGCTGCCGGGGGCTGTCCGGACATTGCCCACGGCTCCACCGCCGTAGGACCAGTCGAGCACGACGCCGCCCTTGCTGCGGCCCGATGCCCCGTCAAGATAAGGCCAGTCGTCCAGCACGACCTGTTGCCCCGGTATCAGTGGCTGTGCAACGGCAGGCGGCATGTCGGGATACACGCTGCCGTCCATCAGGAAGAGCGCATAGCGCACGCCGTTGCGGTCCACGTCCGACCGGTGGATCGTCACGCCCGGCGGCGGGAAATCACCGTCGGGATGCGGGGTTGGCTGCGGTGGCATGATCGGTGGTTCGATGGGGGGCGGCACCGGCTGTCCGGGTAGGGGCGGCATCGCGCCATTCTGAGGGCCGGGTGCGGGCGTGCCCGCGCTCGCCTGCATCATCGCAGCCAACGCCGAGGCGGCGGCGGGCGGAACCGCAGGGGCCGCAGCTGCACCGTTGCCCGGGTGCTGTGGTGCACCCTCTGCTGCCGGTGGCTGCGCCACAGGCGCAGCGGGCGGGGGCACGGCAGGCACCGCCGGCGCAGGTGCAGGTGCCGCCGGACTGGGGGTAAAGGCGGTTGTGACAGCCATCGAAATCGCCTCAATCTGGCTCGGCAGTGTCGGGCCTGACGCAAGACGCATGGCCAGTGCCAGCGGCAGGTCAGCGGCATCCAGCAGCACGGCCCCGGTCACCTGGGTATCCGTTGCGAAAGAGCGTGCCTTGGCCCATTGCGTGAAGAGTTGCGGCTCCCCTTCGGCAATTGTCACCAGCAGCTTGGCCGGGTCCGCAGCGTTTGCCGCAGCAGCAGCGGGATCGCCACCATAGCGGAAGATCGTACCACCGGGAGCAACGCCGACGCCCGGCGCACCGTAGCTTTGCGGGGTGTCGAGCCCCACGGCGATGGTCCAGCCGCGTGTGGCCGCCAATGCCGGAAGCTGCGCTAGAGCCGCCACATGATCTGCGCCCAATATCTCTGTCACGGCGCTGGTCCAGCGTGTCTCGGTCGGCACGCCGTTCGGACCGCTCACGGGGATCACGGCGGCAGGCGCAATCGGCGCGACCTCCTCCGAAATCGTGACGGCAATTGCTGCAGGCGTCGCCGCACCGTTAGGTGTGGGGGAGGGGGCGGCAGGCGGCGCAGATGCCGCATCCTTCATCAGCGCTGCCGCATAGCCCGGGGGCGGTGCCTGCGTGCCTCGGTTCAGCGTATGACCGTGGTGCCCGCCCGCATGCAATATCTGGAAGGATCGCCCGGTGGTCGACGCCCCCATCAGCTCATATTCCTGCTGGAAAGCGGGCCATGTCATGATGTAGCGGCTGCCGGTAAGATGGGTGGATTTGTGACTGCCAGGCGTGCCAGGCGTGCCGACGATCCGGTCCCAAGGGTCCGTGATCCGCACCATCAGGTCACCATTTTCATCGTTGTACATGCCGGTCACGACAACCGCGTGCAGCGATCCGGGCAGCGCCACGCCAACCCAAAGCGGGCCGTTGTCTTCCAGCAGATCGCGGAACCCTTGGGCGGTGAAGCTTTGTCCCGCCATTGCCGTCAGCTCCAGAGCCTCTGCGAGGTCCTGCACATTATCCGGGTTCAGGCCCTTTTTGATCGGCCTGCCCGCGATTTCAGCGACCATGCTCGGCGACAGGCTGATCTTGTCCCGCCAGCCGACAACCATGGCGGCCGCCGCCGCCCAGCAGCTTGCATTGGTCGGCTGCGCCACCTGATCGACATCATCCCAGTTGATGGTGAAACTCTCGTTGATCGCAAGCGCTTGGGCACTTGATCCGGGGCGCGCGACGGTGACCCAACGCGTGTTGACCTCGGTATCTCCCCATCCGGCAAGCGAGCTGGGTCCGTTCCCGGCGGCCACCGGGTCATAGCGATAGATCGACCGACCATTCACATAAAGCTCATGACAGGGGAAGCCGTCATGCCGCCCGCCAGCCCTGACCTGAATCTGGCCATTGTGCATGCGGATGAAGACGGCGACATCGGCGTCGATGTCGGGGGCGACACGCGACAGCGGCATCGCCCCTTCGGCCTTCACGCTGACAACGGAGGCATTCTCCAGCGCCGCCTGTATCGCCCAGCGCCCGGAGGTGCCCATCTCGACGTTCAGATTGTCGTCATCGGCGCGCAGCGTCTTGCGTTCGGTCGGCGTGGCGCCTGACCGTCTGCCCAGCCACCAGTCCGGTTTGCCGCTGACTGGATAGGTATCATCGCTGTCATAGGCTTTGGATTCGCTCCAGTGGCGGCGCAGAACGCGCAGGCGTTCGATGCCCATGCCACGGGTCAGCTTGACCGACGCCACGATTTCGCCCCGGCTGCTGCCCTGATCATAAGAGAACCCACGCCCGTCGCCGCCGTAATCATCGCTGAACGGTCCGGTGATCGCCGGGGAGGGAATGAACATGCGGTATTTGATTTCGAGCGTGTAGGGATCGCTGTTCGCGCTCAAGGCCTGCGACCCGCTGCGGCCCGAGCCCGCCAGCGCACGCGTCGTGTCGCGCCAGGAAAAATGCCGCCGGAACGGGGTCAAAACACGGGCCGATCCCCCGTTGCGATTGACGTGTTCAGCCACCTTTTCCTGGAAACTGCGCCACAGCCGTTCCGCCACGGCGAAAGCAGGCGTTTCAAGCGCGCCCATCGCGCTGGGATAAGTGAAACGATCCGCACCGCGGGTGTAGATGATATAGCCGTCGTCGTCCGTTTCCCGAATGCCGAATTCGCGGTGACCGGAGACGGGATGTGTGCCCGTTGTTGGGGTTTCGATGGTGGTAAAACGCCATTTGCGCGGCTCCACCTTGGAGGCCACGACCGCCGCGTTATCGCCGGGGATACGCAGGTTGAACATGGTACCTTCGGGGCTCGACCCGCTCCATTTGCGCGAATCCGCTGCAGAGAAGAAGTCAAACCGGGTCAGCGTCGGATTGACGAAGCGCGCCATGTTGATGCGGATGTGCCGGATCAGGTCTTCGGCGGATTGGCCGGACGGCAGGCGGCCGACTTTCACCTCCAGCAGATCAAGGTTCAGATCACCGCGAGCGCTGGCGAAGGTCTGAATACTGAACCCGCGTCTGCTGACCTCCGAACGGATGGCGGAGGGCACGCGCCAGCGCAGCAGATGCCGCCACCGGGGCGCATAGCGGCGCGCGTCGGCGCTGCTGTCGCGAAGCATCGGTTCGGCCAGAACCGGATTGGCCCCGAAAGCTGCCGCAAAACCGAGGCTCTGGGACACGCCGCGCTGCACGCCCGCATAGACATCCAGGGGCGAGCCAATGCCGAGACCGATCTCGACAGATACGCCGATGAATTCGTTGTTGGTATCGAAGATCGCAGCACCGCCGCCCACAAGGCCCTCGCCCGCAGAGAAACCAGCCACGTAAGTGATCCCCTCGAAGGCTGAAACACCGCCATTCAGAACCGTCATCTGAATGGTGCCGCTGATCGAGAAGATCGCCCCGAGATCAAGCTCGCCCACGCCGTAGACGCCCAGCTTGTTGCCCGGCGCAAAGATGACACCGGTGCCCAGGGCCCCGCCAGCGGCGAACCCACCTGAAACGGCAATACCCAGACCGACGGACAGGCCCTGTGCATTGGCAAGTCGAATAGCCGCAACCGTGGTCGCCAGAGGGGGATTGGCGATGATTGCCGCATCAAGTGCAAGCTCTAGCGCTGTGCCCATCGGGCTCGTTTCGGGTGCCTGTGCCGCGATTTTCTCACCGACCCGCACGTCGCGCACAGCGGGCTGCGTATCGCCCAGTGCTGCTGCGATCGCCGCATCTTCGGGAGGGGTCCCCTCCTCCGCCTGAATCTCGGCCTCTTCCTCGGCGCTGACGTCATCATCCTCATTCTCGGCGACATCGTCGGCGTCGATCTCTTCTTCCGGTCCGGGCACGACACGCGCGGCAGGCGGTGCGTCCTCCGGCAACGGCGGCAGATCACCAAATCCATCGTTATAGGGCGCAGGTTTGGCCGCCGGTGCGCCATTGCCGTTCTGACCGTCGGGCGGCTGCGACGCCTGCCCGTTTTGCCCATTCTGCCCGGTTCGACCGTTCTGCGGGGTTTCCACCTCATCCGTGCTGGGTTGTGCGGTATCTCCGGCCCAAGTCAGACCCGCCTGACCATTGCTGCCGTATCCCGGCAGCTGCTGTGCCCGGTTCGGGAACATCCGCACACGCCGCAGGCTGCGCCCGGTCAACCCCGCAAGCGTGATATAAACGCTGTCGGCATCCGGCATGACCTGCACCTGATACCCCGTGCTTTGATCCGCAGGGCGCGTGGCCAGCGCGAAATAGAGCTTCTCCTTGCCAACGAAACGCGCCAGCACCTCAGCGGGCACAATATAGACGGCCTCGCCCTCCAGGATCTGCAGCGGCCCCATCGACGCCGTGGAGAAGAAGTTATCAGGGGACCGTTTCTCCGCATTCAGAAACAGGGCCGGGTCGGTTGCCAGCGTGACTTCTGCAAGTTGCGGCATCCCGTGGCTTCGGATGGTGAAGCCCAGCATGGGATAGCGGTCGCTGATCGAAATACGGTTCGGGCTGATGTCTGAGCGCATGGGTGTCACCTGTCCTTGGGATCGTCGAGGGCGGATCCCGATCCTGTGGATCGGGGCTTGCGCCGGGCCGCAGCAGCTCGGCGTTCAAAATCTGGGGAAATGTCGAGAATGCTGGCCAGCGGGTCGTCCTCGCGAACATCCGCAATCGCGCCAAAGTCACGTTCGAACTGTTCGACGGAGCGCGACAACAGGCGCATCAGCAGTTTCGCATGGGTCGGGCCAAGCGCCAGCCGGCTGTTGATTGTTGCCGTGCCGCGCTGCGGGTCAATCTGACCGAAATCGATCAGGAACTCGTAAGGGTTGTGCCCCACTTCGAAGTAGTTCGCATATCCGGCGATAAGCGTTCGCCCGTCACTCGGAGGCGCATGACCGTCAGCCATTGGCAGTTCTCCCGCTGTTCCCTCTAATAGGTGCAAGAAACATGCCACGGCCCTAATTTTAGATAGTTCCTTTATTTACAATAGCTTGGAGATTCGAACACCTGTCACATCCGTCACAGGCAAGTGTCACAGCGCGACGCGGACAGTGTGACAGGTTCCGGATACCGACCAATTTTAGGGCACCAAAGCGGGATCGATGATGGTCAGGATGCATCAAGGCGCGGCCACGCCGCCGGGTTACCGGGGTGCCAGTGGGCTGCGCGCGATGCGGTACTTCTCGATCTTTCGGTAGACGCTCATGCGGGACATGTTCAGCAGCCGCGCCGCCTCCGCCTTGTTCCACTTGGTGCGGTTCAACGCCTCGATCAGGTCATCCTTTTCAGTGGACAACACGGTGCGATGGCCGGAAATCAATGTCTGAAAGGTCGGCGGCAGGTCAGACACTGTGATCTCGCCTTCGGGCGGGTCGATGAAAACTGCCTCGATCATATTGCGCAATTCGCGCACATTGCCGGGCCAGGCATAGCCTTCGAAGAGCCGCGCCAGCCGCCGGTCCGGGCCTGCGACCGCACGGCCGTCGCGCCTATTCAACTCATCAATGAAACCCTCGGCAAGCAGGCGAATGTCATCAGGCCGCGCCCTCAGGGGGTCCACTTCGATCCGCGCCACGTTCAGCCGGTAGTAGAGATCCGCGCGAAAGCGGTGCTCTGCCACCAGCTCTTCCAGCGCCTGGTTGGTGGCCGCGACGAACCGCACATCAACCGTGGTTTCCTGCGTAGCACCAATCCGGTCGATCTTGCCCGCCTCCAAAAATCGCAACAGCTTGGCCTGACCGGTCAGGCTCATCTCGCCGATCTCATCGAGAAACAGCGTGCCGCCATCCGCCTGTGCGGCGCGACCGTCGTAGCGGGTCACGGCCCCGGTGAAGGCCCCCCGCTCATGGCCGAAGAGCTCCGTCTCGATCAGACCCTCGGGCAACGCGGCGCAATTGATCGCCACAAACCTATGCCGCCTGCGCGGGCTCAGGTCATGCACGGCCTGTGCAATCCGCTCCTTGCCGGTCCCGGTTTCTCCGGTGATCAGGACAGGCGCCTGACTGCGCGCCACCTTCGGAAGATAGGTCCGCAGCGTATCCGCCCACGAACTCTCCCCCTGAATGGCAGCCAAAGCATCCATCGAAGTGTCCCTCAAATCCGAGCGGGAATGGCGCGTTTTTCGGTTTAGATGGGTGGGTAGGTGCTACCCGACAACGACGCTTGGCAGGGCTTTGCGCCCCTTTTGTCCAGACGATGTTGTGCGCTTCTATGTCCCCGTCGCAAGAATGTTAGTCTAATGTTTGAAATGAATTTTCAATCCTAGCACGAAACATAACGCTTTTGAGGAATTCGTTGATGCGGCGGTCAGGGCGGCAAAGGTCCGCTTAGTCGGCAAAATCTCTCCTGTTGCCCAGACTCCGCACATGCGCGGACGGAATTTACCTCTTTGGGTGATCAAAAATTGTGCGACTGACTAAAAATGCGAAGGGGCATTCGTGTCCAGGATTTTCAATCCCGGCGAAACGCCTCTAACTGTCCGGATGTCAGACGCGCTTACGATCATTGTTGTCGAACCGAGCAAGGATCGCGCCTTGCAGATCGTCGATGGCCTGCGCGAGGCGGGCATCGACCATGTGATCCACGTGGTGGCTGAACCCAGCAGCCTGACGCGTCAGATCGAGGTCTTGCAGCCCGATGTCGTGCTGATCGATATGGCCGATCCGTCCCGCGACATGCTGGAGGAACTGGCGCTGGCCTCCGGCCCGACGGAACGCCCTGTGGCCATGTTCGTGGATCAAAGCACCGAAGGTTTGACGGCCCTCGCAATCGAGGCCGGATTTTCCGCCTATGTCGTGGACGGCTTGCAGCCTGACCGCCTCAAACCCGTTCTGGACGCCGCCCTCGTGCGGTTCCGAATGATGCAGCGGATGCGCAACGAACTGGCGGAAACCAAGCGCGCTCTTGAAGAACGCAAGGTGATCGACCGCGCCAAGGGCATCATCATGAAATCGCGTGACCTGACGGAAGACGAGGCCTATGCGCTGCTGCGCAAGGCGGCGATGGACCAGAACAAGCGGCTTGCCGATGTGGCGGGCGCGCTGGTCAGCACTGCAGGGCTGTTGTCATGAGGATGGTGACCCTGACTGCGGGGTTCATTCCACTGGTGGACGCGGCCCCCTTGATCGTGGCGCATGAGATGGGCTTTGCCGCAGAGGAAGGCATCGCGCTCGACCTCAGGCCCGCGCCGTCATGGTCCAGCCTGCGCGACATGCTCAGCTTCGGGCAGGTGGATGCCGCGCATATGCTCTCGCCCGTGCCCATTGCGGCGTCGATGGGGCTGGGGGGCGTGGGTACTGCCCTGGCGGCGGTCTCTGTCATGTCGGTGAACGGTAACGTCATTGGCGTAAATGACCAGCTGGAACGCAAACTGCGTGATCTCGGGCATGATTTCGACTTTCGCGATCCGCGTGCCGCCGGGGCCGCACTCTTCAAGGCCAAGACGGGCAGGCTCAGGATCGGGGTGCCGTTCCCGTTCTCGATGCATTGCGAACTGGTGAGCTATTGGCTGGAATCGCTGGGCTGGGATCTGTCGGGCGACCTCGACATCCGCACCGTACCGCCGCCGCTGATGGGGGATGCCATCACGGCGGGCGAGATCGACGCCTTCTGCGTGGGCGAACCCTGGGGGTCCCGCGCGGTCGATCAGAACGGCGCCGCGCTGCTGTTGCCGGGATCTGCGATCTGGAACTTCGCGCCGGAAAAGGTGCTGGCGGTTCGCACCGACTGGGCGGAGACGGAACAATCGCTCTTGTTCCGACTGATCCGCGCGGTCTGGCGCGCGGGCCGGTGGCTGGCTCAGGATGGAAGCGCCCTGCTCGCCGCTGAAATGCTGAGCCGACCCGGATACCTGAACCTCTCGGCGGAAGTGCTGGAGCGGGCGCTGTCCGGTCAACTGGTCATCTCGCGCAAGGGCGAAGAACGGCACGCAGACCGTTTTGTGGAGTTCCACAACGGATCAACCACCTTCCCATGGCGCAGCCAGGCCGCGTGGATCGCGGACAGACTGGCGCGCCGATCAGGCAAACCACCCGAAATCGCGCGCGCAGCCGCAGCAGTGTTTCGCCCCGATCTCTACCGCCAGGCGATGCATCACACGGAGGCCGATCTGCCCGGCGCTTCCGGCAAGGTCGAAGGCTCCCTGAGCGCCGATACCGCCGTGGCCTCTGCCGGAGGGCGCGTGATTCTCTACAGGGATTCGTTCTTCGATGGGCGCATCTTTGAGCCACAGGAATAATTCTGCCGAAAATTTGTGCGGCTGCAGCAATCAGGCGCCGCGTCGCAGCATTCTTTATCGGATTTCCACTCTTGAGACTTGGCAGATCGCGAACCACGTCGGAATGTATCTGTACAGACAGGCAACGGTGCCCGTCCCAGGAATTCTCCCTAAGACAGGGAATACCCAGAGCAAGGCCGCTCGACCTTTTCACCTCCTCCCGGTGAACTGCGTCGGCGGTCTTTTTTTGTTGCCCGAACCCCGGGCCACGCACCGAAAGGATACTCATGATGAAAAAGCTTGTACTTGCGGCTTTGGCGTCCACGGCGCTGACCTCTCCGGCCTTTGCTGAGGCGTTGGAGCTGGAAAGGGATGAACTGACATTCGGGTTTATTAAATTGACCGACATGGCCCCGCTGGCGGTTGCCTACGAGCAGGGGTACTTCGATGACGAAGGGCTGTTTGTGACCCTTGAGGCTCAGGCCAATTGGAAAGTGCTGCTGGATGGCGTGATCGACGGGCAGTTGGACGGTGCCCATATGCTGGCCGGGCAACCGCTGGCAGCCACCATCGGCTACGGCACCAAAGCGCATATCATCACGCCCTTCTCGATGGATCTGAACGGCAACGGGATCACCGTGTCCAACGACGTCTGGGAAGCGATGCGCCCGCATGTACCGTCAATGGAAGACGGCCGCCCGCAGCACCCGATCTCCGCCGAGGCGCTCAGACCGGTGATCGAGGACTATAACGCCAAGGGCAAGCCCTTTAACATGGGCATGGTCTTCCCGGTCTCGACCCACAACTACGAACTGCGCTACTGGCTGGCCGCGGGCGGGATCAACCCGGGGTATTACGCGCCCGATAACATCTCTGGTCAGATCGGGGCGGAGGCTCTGCTCTCCGTGACACCACCCCCGCAGATGCCCGCGACGCTGGAGGCAGGTACGATCTATGGCTACGCCGTGGGTGAGCCGTGGAACCAGCAGGCCGTCGCCAAAGGCATCGGCGTGCCGGTGATCACCGACTACCAGCTGTGGAACAATAACCCCGAAAAGGTCTTTGGCATCACGCAAGGGTTTGCCGATGAAAACCCCAACACAACCCTCGCCGTGGTCAAGGCGCTGATCCGCGCGGCGATCTGGCTGGATGAAAACGACAACGCCAACCGCGAGGAAGCGGTCGAAATCCTGAGCCGCCCGGAATACGTTGGCGCAGATTTCGAGGTTATCGCCGCCTCGATGACCGGCACCTTTGAATTCGAAAAGGGCGACATCCGCGATGTGCCCGATTTCAACGTCTTCTTTCGCTACAATGCCACCTACCCCTATTATTCCGACGCGGTCTGGTACCTGACGCAGATGCGCCGCTGGGGGCAGATCGCCGAGGCCAAGCCCGACAGCTGGTATGACGAAGTGGCCAAATCCGTCTACAAACCAGAGATTTATCTCGAAGCCGCCCGTCTGCTGGTCGATGAAGGGCTGGCCAATGCGGATGACTTCGATTGGGACAGCGATGGCTACAAGGCCGCGACCCCGGCCGAGGATATCATCGACCAGATTGGCTATGACGGCAAAACCCCCAACGCTTATCTCGACAGCCTGCCCATCGGGCTAAAGGGCGAGCAGCGCGTCATTGGTAACGAAGTCCAAGGGTAACGGTCGCTCGGTCTGGTTCCGTCGCAAGGCGACCAGACCGAGCTCTCCCTCCAGATCACAAAGGTGCGTCCCATGACCGCTATTGATCCCACAACTCTGAGTGACGAGGCCCGCGCCGCGCGCAAGGCCCGCCTCTTCACCCGCATCAATACGGCCGACAAATGGTTCCAGGTTCTGGGGCTGAGCTGGATGACGCCACTGTTGAAGGCCGCCGCCGGGGACAACCCGCGCGCGCAGCTTTCCGAAATCTGGCGGCTGCTGGTGGTGCCTCTGCTGGCTATCGGCGCGTTTTTACTGATGTGGGCGACCCTCGCCCCGCAGGTGCAGACCTCGCTGGGGGCGATCCCCGGGCCAGCTGCCGTCTGGGAAGAAGCCAAGAACCTGCACGGGGACGCGCAGGCCAAGGCCGAAAAACGCGCCAAGCATGAAGAGCGTGTGGACAAACGCAACGAACGTTTCATCGCCAATGGCCAGCCGCAAAAGGTCAAGGACATCCCCTTTACAGGCGCGCCCTCCTATTACGCTCAAATCGCGACCTCGATCAAAACCGTCTTTTTCGGCTTTCTGATCGCCAGTGTTGTGGCCATTCCACTGGGCATCGCGGCGGGCCTCTCCGCCACAGCGAATGCGGCGCTGAACCCGCTCATTCAGATTTTCAAACCCGTCTCACCGCTGGCGTGGCTGCCGATCGTCACGATGGTTGTCAGCGCCGTCTACGTCACGCAGGACGGCTGGTTTGCGAAATCCTTCCTCGTCTCGGCCATCACCGTCACGCTCTGCTCGCTCTGGCCCACGCTGATCAATACCGCCCTTGGGGTGTCGAGCATCGACAAGGATCTGGTGAACGTCTCCAAAGTGCTGAAGATGAACACCTGGACCAAGATCACCAAATTGGTCCTGCCCTCGGCATTGCCGCTGATCTTTACCGGGTTGCGCCTGTCGCTGGGCGTGGGCTGGATGGTGCTGATTGCCGCGGAAATGCTCGCGCAGAACCCCGGACTTGGCAAATTCGTCTGGGATGAATTCCAGAACGGATCGTCCCAATCGCTGGCCAAGATTATCGTGGCCGTGCTGACCATCGGGATCATCGGCTTCCTGCTCGACCGGGTGATGTACGCGCTGCAATCGCTCTTTACCTTCACGAACAACCGGTGAGCGGCATGACACTTTTAAGCCTCAAGAACTGCTCCAAGAGCTTTGGCACCGGCACCGCGCAATCGCATGTGCTCAGGAACATCGACCTTGATGTGCAGACCGGCGAATTTCTGGTGATCCTCGGGTTTTCCGGCACCGGAAAGACCACACTGATCAACCTGATGGCCGGGATCGAGAGCCCGACAGACGGCAGCGCCACCTTCAAGGGTGCGCCGATCACCGGTCCCGGGCCGGAACGGGGCGTGATCTTTCAAAGCTACTCGCTGATGCCCTGGCTGACCGTGACGGGCAATGTGCGACTGGCCGTTGATACGGTCTTTCCCAAACTGTCCAAGGCGGAGCGGGCAGAGAAAACCGCGCATTACGTCAATATGGTCGGACTCAGCCACGCTGCCAGCCGCCGCCCGGCGGAGTTGTCTGGCGGCATGCGGCAGCGGGTCAATGTGGCCCGTGCGCTGGCGATGAATCCCGAGATGCTGCTGCTGGATGAACCGTTATCCGCGCTCGACGCACTGACGCGGGCCAATCTTGCGGATGAAATCGAACGCATCTGGGAGGCGGACAAGAAGACCTGCGTGCTGATCACCAATGACGTGGATGAGGCGATCATCCTCGCCGATCGCATCATCGCCCTGAACCCCGATGGCACCCTTGGCGCGGAGTTCAAGGTCAACATCGCCCGGCCCCGTGACCGCATTGCAATGAATCACGACGACAGCTTCAAGCGCCTGCGCGCCGATGTCACCAAATACCTGATGGATGTGGGTATCGAAGCCAAGGTCGAAGGCGCGCGCCTGCTGCCGGATGTGACGCCCATTCACGGTGTGCCCACCGCCGTGGCGGATGCGCAAAAGGGCCTGATCGACAACCGGTTCCTCGACTTTTCACAGCTGCACAAGGTCTACCCAACCCCAAAGGGGCCGCTCACCGTTGTCGAGGATTTCGACATCAAGGTAGACAGGGGGGAGTTCATTTCCCTAATCGGGCATTCGGGCTGTGGCAAATCCACGGTACTGACCATGGCGGCGGGGCTCAATGAAATCTCCAAGGGCGCGATCAAGCTCGATGGTCGCCACGTCGAAGGTGCCGATCCCGAACGCGCCGTGGTCTTTCAATCGCCGAACCTCTTTCCCTGGCTGACGGCCAAGCAGAACGTGGCCATCGGCGTGGATAAGGTCTACCCCTCTGCCACGCGGACGGAACGCCAGGAGGTGGTGGAATACTACCTTGAGCGCGTGGGGCTGGCCGATGCGATGGACAAGCCCGCGAGCGATCTGTCGAACGGCATGAAACAACGGGTCGGCATCGCCCGCGCCTTTGCGCTTAGCCCCAAGCTTTTGCTGCTCGATGAACCTTTCGGCATGCTCGACAGCCTGACCCGCTGGGAGCTGCAGGAAGTGTTGATGGAGGTCTGGTCGCGCACAAAGGTCACCGCCGTCTGCGTGACCCATGACGTGGATGAGGCCATCCTTCTGGCCGACCGCGTGGTGATGATGACCAACGGCCCGCAAGCAACCATCGGCAAGATCGTCGATGTGCCCCTGCCCCGTCCTCGAACACGCAAGGCGCTGCTGGAGCACTCGGACTACTACGCCTACCGGCAGGAAGTGCTCGATTTCCTCGAGGAATACGAACACGGCGCCAAACCAACCCCGAAACCCACCGCAGGCGCGCCTGTGAACACCTCACGATCCCCCAAAGCGGTCGCAGCGGAGTGATGGAGATGAAGCAGAAACTGGTCGTCATCGGCGCGGGCATGGCCTCTGGCCGGGTGCTGGAGCACCTGACGGATGCAGCACCCGACACCTATGACATTACGATTTTCAACGCCGAAGCGCGCGGCAACTACAACCGCATCATGCTCTCCCCGGTGCTGTCGGGGGAAAAGACCTATGAGGACATCGTCACCCACGACGATACCTGGTACGCGGAACGCAACATCACCTGCCGGTTTGGCGAACATGTGGTGGGCATCGATCGTGACGCAAAAACCGTCGCCGGTGAAAACGGCGCTGTCGCCTACGACAAGCTGCTGATCGCCACCGGCTCCGCGCCCTTCATCATCCCCGTTGAAGGCAAGGACTTGCCCGGTGTGATCACCTACCGCGATCTCGATGACACCAATGCGATGATCGAAGCCGCAGAAAAAGGTGGCAAGGCTGTTGTGATCGGGGGTGGCCTGCTGGGCCTTGAGGCGGCGGCGGGATTGGCCGAACGGGGTATGGATGTGACCGTGCTGCACCTGATGGGCCACCTGATGGAGCGTCAGCTGGACGAAGCAGCGGGGTATCTCTTGCGCCGCGACCTGGAAAAACGCGGCATCAAGATCATCACACAGGCCTCCACTGCTGCCATTCTGGGCGAGGACCGCGTCGAAGGCGTCATGCTGGAGGACAGCACCGGGTTGGAGGCTGATCTGGTTGTCATGGCCGTTGGCATCCGCCCCGAAACGCGGCTGGCCACGGACGCGGGCCTTGAGGTTGCGCGCGGCATCGAGGTCAACGCGCAAATGCAATCCAAGACCGACCCGGATGTCTATGCCGTCGGCGAATGCGTGGAGTTTGACGGGCATCTCTTTGGTCTTGTCGCGCCGCTCTATGATCAGGCGAAGATCGTGGCGCAGGGGCTGCTGGGCGAGACAGGCGCCTTTGTGGTGAAAGACGTGGCGACCAAGCTGAAAGTCACCGGCTGTGACCTCTTCAGCGCGGGCGATTTTGCAGATGCCGAGGGACGGGAGGATATCGTTTTCCGGGACCCGTCGCGCGGCATCTACAAACGCCTCGTGATCGAAGACGACAGGCTGATCGGCGCCGTCATGTACGGCGATACGGCGGACGGCAACTGGTTCTTCGGGCTGATCAAGGACGGCACCGAGATTGACGAGATGCGCGAGACGCTGATCTTTGGCCCGGCCTATCAGGGAGGCGATACCGCGGACCCGCTCTCAGCCGTTGCAGCATTGCCGCCTGAGGCGGAAATCTGCGGCTGCAACGGCATTTGCAAAGGCACCATCACCGACGCCATCGCAGAGGGCGCAACCGATCTGGGCAGCTTGCGCGCCAAGACCAAGGCCAGCGCCTCCTGCGGCACCTGCACCGGGTTGGTGGAACAGCTGTTACAGGTCACGCTGGGCGACGATTTCCAGATGTCAGCGCCACAATCGGTATGCGGCTGCACCGATCTGACCCACGAGGACGTGCGGCGGTTGATCAAGTCGCAGGCGCTGAAATCGCAGCCCGCCGTCTGGCAGGAGTTGGGATGGACAACACCCAATGGCTGCCATGTGTGCCGCCCGGCGATCAACTTTTACCTGCTGGCCGATTGGCCGATTGAGTATAAGGACGACCCGCAAAGCCGTTTTGTGAACGAACGCAAACACGCGAACATCCAGAAAGACGGCACCTTTTCGGTTGTGCCGCGCATGTGGGGCGGGATCACCAACGCGGATGAGCTGCGCGCCATCGCCGATGCGGCAGACAAATACGATGTGCCGACGGTCAAGGTCACCGGCGGGCAGCGGATCGACCTGTTGGGCGTCAAAGGCGAAGATCTGCCGCATATCTGGTCGGACCTTAACAAGGCCGGTCTGGTCTCCGGGCACGCCTATTCAAAGGGGCTGCGCACGGTTAAAACCTGCGTGGGCACCGATCACTGCCGTTTTGGCACACAAGACAGCACCGGGCTTGGGATCAAGCTGGAAAAAATCCTCTGGGGGTCGTGGACCCCGCATAAACTCAAACTTGGCGTTTCAGGCTGTCCGCGCAACTGCGCCGAGGCGACCTGCAAGGACATCGGGATCGTCTGTGTCGACAGCGGCTTTCAGATCGGGATCGGCGGGGCCGCGGGCATGGATGTGAAAGAGGTTCAGCCGCTCATTCAGGTCCCGACGGAGGAAGAGACCATCGCCGTGGTGCTCGCCGTCACCCAGCTTTACCGTGAGCACGCCAAATATCTGGACCGCGTCTACAAATGGATGGCCAAGGTTGGGCTTGAGTGGATTCAGGAACAGATCGGTGATCTGGACACACGCCGCGCCTTGGTCGAGCGGTTCGAGCTGAGCCAGTCGATCTATCGCAAGGACCCCTGGGCAGAACAGGCCAAGGAACCTCCGAAATTTGCGCCCCTTGCGGATTTGACATTGGAGGCTGCGGAATGAACTGGATTGACCTTGGAAGCATCGAGGATGTTCCGCTGCGCGGCGCCCGATTGGTGAAAACCCCGGTGGGCTGCGTGGCGCTCTTTCGCACGGATGAGGCAGAGGTCTTTGCCGCCTCGAACAGGTGTCCGCACAAGGGCGGGCCACTCTCGGAAGGCATCATCCACGGGCAAAAGGTGACCTGCCCGCTGCACAACTGGGTCTTCGACCTGAACACCGGCGCGGCCTTGGGCGAAGACGGGCAGATCGAGACCTTCCCGGTGCGGGTCGAGGCGGGCCGCATTCTGCTCGATGGGCATGCGGTCGGCAAGAGGAGCGCTGCCTGATGGACGGCAGCGGCCTGCCCGAGACACGGTCCACCTGCCCCTATTGCGGTGTGGGCTGCGGGGTTCTGCTGCGCCCGGACGGGCAAGGCGGGCTTGCCGCGCGCGGCGATCCGGACCATCCGGCCAATCAGGGGCGGCTTTGTTCAAAAGGCACGGCATTGGGGCAGACCGTTGGCCTGGAACAGCGCCTGCTGCACCCGCAGATCAATGGACAGCGCGCGCCTTGGGGCACAGCGCTTGATCTTGTCGCGGACAAGTTCAAATCGGCCATCGACACCCACGCCCCGGACAGCGTGGCCTTTTACGTCTCCGGGCAATTGCTGACCGAAGATTACTATGTCGCCAACAAGCTGATGAAAGGCTTCATCGGGTCGGCCAACATCGATACCAATTCACGGCTGTGCATGGCCTCGACCGTGGTCGGACATAAGCGCGCCTTTGGTACGGACACGGTGCCCGGCACCTACGAAGATCTGGACGCGGCAGATCTCGTCGTGCTTGTCGGCTCCAACCTGGCGTGGTGTCATCCGGTGTTGCACCAACGCCTGCTTGCGGCGAAGGCAAAACGTGGCACCCGGATCATCGTGATTGATCCGCGCAGGACGGCCACCTGCGAAGGCGCCGATCTGCACCTGCCCCTCGCGGCGGGCAGTGATGTTGCGCTCTTCAATCACCTGCTGGCACAGATCGCGCAGGAAGGCCGGATAGACGCGGACTACCTGCGTCATGTCGAGGGCTTCAGTGCTGCCCTCGCGGCGGCACAGGCGGATGATGTAACAGCCACCGGCCTGTCGCGGGACCGGATCGAGGCCTTCTGTCGCCTCTGGATCGACACCCCCAAGGTAGTCACCGTGTTCAGCCAGGGGGTGAACCAATCCACTTCCGGCAGCGACAAGGTCAATGCCATTCTGAACTGTCATCTCGCCACCGGGCGGATCGGCACGAAAGGATGCGGCCCGTTGTCCGTCACCGGCCAACCCAATGCCATGGGCGGGCGCGAAGTGGGTGGGCTGGCCAATACGCTTGCCAGCCATCTGGAGATCGAGAACGCAGACCACCGCGCGGCGGTGCAAGACTTTTGGGACGCGCCAGCAATGCCCGAAAAGGCGGGACTCAAGGCCGTAGAACTGTTTCAGGCCGTAGCTGCGCGCAAGATCAAGGCGCTCTGGATCATTCACACGAACCCGGCTGTTTCAATGCCCGACGCGGATGCTGTGCGCGACGCGATTGCGCAATGCGACTTCACTGTGGTGAGTGACATCACCGCGCGCACTGACACCGCACAACTGGCGGATGTGCTGCTGCCCGCCACCGCCTGGGCGGAAAAAAGCGGCACCGTTACCAATTCCGACCGGACGATCAGCCGCCAGCGCGCCGTACTTGCTGCCCCCGGCGAGGCACGCCCCGATTGGCAGATCCTTTGCGAGGTCGGCCAGCGCATGGGCTGGAAACAGGCGTTCGCCTATCCCTCCGCCGCAGAGATTTTCAAAGAACACGCGGCTTTGTCCGGGGTCGCTGGCGCATTGGGCCGCGACTTTGACATCTCGGGCCTGCGCGAGCTGACAGATGACGCCTATGACGCCTTGCCGCCGACCCGCTGGCCGGTCAGCCAAAGCAAAACAGGTGGCCGGTTTTTCGAGGATGGCGGGTTTTTCCACCCGGATGGCAAGGCACGGATGCTGCCCGTCACCGCCCGCGCGCCAGCCGCAGCGGTTACGGCGGAGCATCCATTTGCGCTCAATACCGGGCGCAACCGGGACCAGTGGCACACGATGACGCGGACGGCCCTGTCGCCGCGCCTCTCGGCGCATCTGGCAGAACCTTACGTGGATATTCACCCGCAGGATGCGAAACACTTGGGTGTGTCAGCCGCCGATCTGGTGGCGCTGGAAAACGCAACCGGGCGCGCCATTCTGCGCGCGCGCCTGACGGAAGCGCAGCAACCGGGGACGCTTTTCGCCCCGATCCATTGGACCGGTCAAACCGCCCCGGCAGCCCGGATTGACGCGCTGGTGCCCGCCGCAACGGACCCGTTTTCCGGCCAGCCGGAGAGTAAAGCGGCCCACGTTTCGGCCAAAAGATTTACGGCGACCTGGTACGGCTTTGCGATTTCCCAAACCGAAATGACCCCGAACGCCGCCTATTGGGCGCAGGTGCGCACGGATGCCGGATGGCGTAGCGAACTGGCCGGGCGGAACCCGGTGACAGATTGGGAGGGCGAAGCGCGGCGGCTCTTCGGGCTGAAGGATGCTGAGCTGCAGATGCTGCAGGACGTCAGCAAGGGAACCGCGCGGCTGGCCTTTTCGGAAAACGGCGTGCTCAAGGCCGCGCTCTTCATCAGCCCGCACCCCGTGGCGGTCATGCGGGACTACCTCGCGACGCTGCCGGGGTCCGAGGCTACCGCGACACTGACGGGGCGGGCACCCGTCGGGCGGGTCGATCCAGGCCCCACGATATGCGCGTGTTTCGGGGTGGGGCTGAACACCATCGCCACCGCCATCGAAAGCGGGAGCCTCCTGACCGTTGAGGCGATTGGCGAGGCGTTGCAGGCCGGCACGAATTGCGGCGCCTGCCGTCCGGAACTCACCGCACTTCTACCCCAGACATCCAACCTGCAGGCCGCCGAGTGATCTCAAGGAGAGGAACCGCCCCATGAAAAGCTTTCCGATGTTCATCAGGACGACAGGGCGGCGCGTGGTCATCGCGGGCGGTGGCGAGCAGGCGGCCCAGAAGGCGCGGCTGATCCTGAAAACCGACGCCCGGATTGTGCTGGCCGCCTCGGAGATCGAGGAAGAGCTGGCCGCGATAGTGCGCAGCGGTACGGCCACATGGCACAAAGACCCGATTGATGCCGCCCTCTTCGAGGGGGCCGCCATGGCGTTCGTGGCAACCGGCTGCCCCGGGTCGGACGCAGCCCTGCATGCGCTGGCCAATGCGGCACGCTGCCCTGTCAACGTGGTGGATCAACCCGAGCTCTGCGACCTGACGACCCCCTCTCTGGTGGATCGTGATCCGGTGGTTGTCGCCATCGGCACGGAAGGCACCGCCCCGGTTCTGGCCCGCCAGATCAAGACCGGGGTCGAAGAGATGCTGGCGCCCAACCTCGGCGGGCTGGCCGCCTTTGCCGGCCGATTGCGCGGCGCAGTTGCCGCCCGTGTGCCGCGTGAGCACCGCCGCGCCTTCTGGCGTTGGGTCTTTGCAGAGGCACCGCGCAACGCCTGGTCCAGGGGCGCCGACAGCCACGCCATCGGCCTTGTCAAACAGGCGCTTCATGCGGGCCGCGCGCCGGATACCACCGGGACAGGCAGCATCGCCCTGGTCGGCGCGGGGCCGGGTGCCCGCGATCTTTTGACCCTGCGCGCCGTGCAGCGGCTGCAGGAGGCGGATGTGATCTACTACGACCGCCTTGTCGACCCTGAGGCGCTGGAACTGGCGCGGCGGGACGCGGGGCGTGTCTTTGTCGGAAAGGTCGTCGGCGCGCATGCCTGGCCACAGGACCGCATCAACGATGTGATCATCGCAGCGGCGCGGCAGGGCAAACGCGTGGTCCGGCTGAAGTCCGGCGATCCATCCGTTTTTGCCCGCGCCGGTGAGGAAATTGCCGCAGCAGAAGCCGCAAATATCCCGATCGAGGTTGTGCCGGGCATCACTGCCGCCTGCGCCATGGCCGCAACGACAAAACGCCCGCTGACCGAACGCGGGGTCAGCGATAGCCTGATCCTGACCACCGGGCAATCGCAGGCGGGGGATGGGGTGCCCGATAGCACGCGCCTCTGCCTGCCGGGCACCACGACCGCCTTTTACATGTCCGTGGGGCAGGCCGCGCGGATACAATCCGATCTGCTGGCGCGCGGTGTAAGCCCGCATCAGTCTGTGCAGATCGCTGCGGATATCTCCAAGGCGACCGAGCTCCATGTGCACACGACGGTCGGGCACCTCGCGAATGACGTTGCAAAGAGTGATCTCTCAGGATGTGCCGTGATCATGCTGACGTGGCCCAAGACCCAGCCCGCGCGGGCCATGCTTCCAGCCAACATGGCGCAAAACGAGAAAGCTATTTCTTACGCCGGATGAAACGGCGCGCCCCTCAGGCTGGATACGGCGTCAATCGGAGGGGATGATCGACCAGGTGGCCACGAGGCCAGCCCGGTATCACTTGATCCAGGATCGACAGGCGGAATCCCAAACCAATCGGCAAAGTCACGCGCAGATCACGCAGCGTTGAACATTTCATGCGCGTTTGGCCTTGCTGACGCAGGTGCGGCGACCAACATTAGAGGCTCACGAAACGGGGCCCTGATGAGCGACCCAGCGATCACACCGGCCGAAGATACAACCCATCGCCCGAGTGGTGTTCGCCTGCCTGCCACGCTGTCCCAAACCCTCCGTGACCCAAAATTCCCCAACACCGCGTTCCAAGTGACAAGAACTGACAGCAGCCATGCCCATGGTCAGAGTTCCGACTTATCCGTTCCGCGCCACGGCGCCCGCAAGGAAAATGCCCCATGAATCTCTCTCCCGCCCCACTGCCCCCACGCGATGCGCTGATGCTCTTCGAACGCACGCGGATGCGTACTGACGCACTGGTCGCTCCGCTCACCCCGGAAGACACGATGCTGCAAAGCATGGAGGATGCCTCCCCGGCGAAGTGGCATCTCGCACACACGACCTGGTTTTTTGAGGAATTCATACTCAAGCCGCGCCAGCCTGGATATGTCTCGCCGGATGACCGTTTCGCGTTTCTGTTCAACTCCTACTACACACAGGCCGGGCCGCGCCATGCGCGGGACCGCCGGGGGCTGGTGTCCCGTCCGGGCGGCGAGGCGGTGCGCGCCTATCGCGCCCATGTCGAGGATGCTCTGGCCACGCTGATGTCGGCGGGACGCGATGACGGTGATGAGATCGCTGCGCTGGTGGAGCTTGGGTGCCACCATGAAATGCAGCATCAGGAACTGTTGGTGACCGACCTGCTGCATGGTCTCAGCTTCAACCCCCTTCTGCCCGTCTACAAGGACCCCGAACCGCTGCCCGTTACAGCGGAAGTCACACAAGGCTTTAAGCGCCACGAAGGCGGGTTGGTCGATATCGGCCATGGTGGCCCAGGGTTCGCCTATGATTGTGAGGGACCGCGTCACAAGACGTTTCTGCAGCCCTATGACATCGGCACCCGCCCGGTCACCAACCGCGACTGGATCGCCTTCATGGAGGATGGCGGATATGCCGACCCGCGGCACTGGTTGATGGAAGGCCATGAGGTTGCCCTGCGCGAAGGGTGGGAGCATCCGCTTTATTGGTGGCAGGCCGATGGGGAATGGTGGACCTACACGCTGCGTGGCCCGCAACCGGTCGCACTCGAGGCACCGGTTGTGCATGTCAGCTACTACGAAGCGGATGCTTTTGCCCGCTGGGCCGGGGCGCGCCTGCCCACCGAAGCCGAGCATGAGGTGGCGTTCAGGGATCACGCAATCACCGGCAACCTGATGGGCGATGCCGATGCCACAGGGGCCCTGCGCCCGCTGCCCGGGGACGGGGTTTGGGGCGATGTCTGGGAATGGACGGCGTCGGATTTTGCGCCCTACCCCGGTTTCCAGGCACCCGAAGGCGCTTTGGGGGAGTACAACGGCAAATTCATGGTCAATCAGCGCGTTTTGCGCGGTGGATCCTGCGCGACGCCCAGAGACCAGATGCGGCCCACGTACCGCACATTCTTTTATCCCCATCAGCGGTGGCAGATGATGGGTCTGCGGCTGGCAAAGGACGTCTGATCATGGGACATGCAGAACCGATCACCGCAGGCGACATCGTCGCCACCCCCGCGTCCGACTTCCTGCGGGATGCTTGGGCGGGCCTGGTTAGGCCCGAAAAGTCCATCAATCCCAAGTGGTTGTATGACCAAACCGGCAGTGCGCTCTTCGAGCAGATCACGACCGTGCCCGAATACTACCTGACACGCACCGAAATCTCGATTTTGCAGCGCCATGCTGATGACCTTGCACAGCTGGTGCCGACGGGTGGTGCTCTTGTCGAACTGGGCTCGGGCGCGAGCGTCAAGACGCGCACCCTGCTGGATGCCGGGCGACATCTGTCGGCCTATGTGCCCATCGACATCTCCGCCGCGTTTCTGAACCTGACAGCGGACGACCTGCGCGCGCGCTATCCCGATCTGTCCGTGCGCCCGATTGTCGGCGATTTTCTCGAACCTGTCGCCCTGCCGGACGATATGGCCTCGCGGCCCAAGGTGGGGTTCTTTCCAGGTTCGACCATCGGGAACATCACCCCCGCCGACGCCGTTGACCTTCTGTCCCGCGCGCGCGCCTGGCCCGGAATAGAAGCCTTCATTATGGGGGTCGATCTGGTCAAGGCACCGGGCGTGCTTGTCGACGCCTATGACGATGCAGCAGGCGTCACCGCGCAGTTCATCACCAATGTGCTGGTGCGGATGAACGTGGAACTGGACGCGGATTTCAACATTGCCGACTTTTCGTATCAGGCAAGGTGGAACGTGCAGGATGCCCGCATCGAGATGTCGCTAATCTCCCGCAAGGCCCAAACCGTTGACCTTGCAGGCAGGCAGATTGCCTTCACCGAAGGCGAAGCCATCGATGTCAGCATGTCGCGAAAATACACCGTGGACAGCCTGACACAACTGGCGCAGGCCTCCGGATGGGCGATCAAGCAAATGCACTGCGATGACGCAAAGCAATTCACGGTCGCCGTTCTGACCCCTACTTAACGGGGTTTGATCATCATACGCGGAGAGGCCGGGAGCTCACCTGAGTTTTTCGGCACGCGCCTGTTTCAGCCGGTCGCCGTTCCGCCGAAATATCTCCACAAGGTGATCGGCAACAACACGGACGCGTTGCGACGCGGAGAGGTCGCTGTGCAGAACCAGCCAGATCGGCTGATCGAGCCCCAGTTCGACGGGCAAGGGCTGCAGTCCCGCCTCCCGCGCCAGAAAATGCGGCAGAACGGCGAGCCCGATGCCCGCCTGCGCCGCGGACATCTGCGCGGCAAGCGTTGAGGTCATCAGCACCGGCGCCCTGCCCCGCAGAGCCCTTTCGATCCATTGCGCGGCCGGGAGTGTGTTTTGCCGCTCCGACCAGCCGATGACGCGGTCGTTCTCCAGCAGCCCCTCTTCAGGATGTGCCCGGCGCGCGGCCATGTAGCCGGGTGATCCGTAAAGTCCGAACCCGATCGTCCCAATCCGGCGGATCGTGACATTGCCGCCGGTCGGGCGCACCATCCGCACGGCAAGATCGGCCTCGCGCCGGTGCAGGTTTGCGGTTGCCACATCGGTGACTACGTCCAGCGTGAGTTGAGGGTGCCTGTCCAGAAGCGCAGGCAGGGCCGGAATGATGATCGGGTTGGCCAGGTTCTCCGCCGTGGCCAGACGCACGTGCCCCGTGACCTCTGCCTCTGCCGTCACACCCGCCCGAAAGCTGAGCATCGCCTCCTCCAAGGCTTCGGCACGCGGCAGCAACGCCGCCCCCTCATCCGTCAGCTTATAGCCCGTCTGATGATGCACGAAGAGCGGCATGCCCAAGGCCTCCTCCAGCCGCTGAATGCGTCGTGAAACGGTCGCAATACCTGTGCCGAGCATATCGGCGGCCCCGGTCAGGGTCCCGCTACGCGCCACGGCCAGAAAGACCGGCGCATCGTCCCACTTGAGGCGTATATCTTTCATTTTCGGAAAATAGCATTCCAATGGTAGATATTTCTACTGCCTTTTCGGAAAACTATCTTGAGGGTCCAATGAATGGAGCAACAGATGCAACAACGATCCCTGTCCCCGACCCTCACCGTCTCTGCGCTTGGCCTTGGCTGCATGGGTATGAGCGAGTTCTACGGCCCCCGCGACGATGACGTATCCCTGAAAGTCCTGAACCGTGCCGCGGATCTGGGCGTGACCTTCTTTGACACTGCCGACATGTACGGTCCGCATCACAACGAAGAACTGATTGGCCGTTTTCTAAAGGAACGCAAACCGGATGCCGTGATCGCCACCAAGTTCGGCATTGTCCGCGCACCCGGCGAATATGCCAGAACCCTAGACAACAGCCCGGACTACGCCCGCACCGCCTGTGAAGCATCCCTGCGGCGGTTGGGCGTCGAACGGATCGACCTTTATTACGTACACCGGGTCGACCGCAATCGCCCGATAGAGGAGGTCATGGGCGCGCTTTCCGCGCTCGTTGAGGCCGGTAAAATCGGTCACATCGGGCTGTGCGAGGTCAGTGCTGACACCCTGCGCCGCGCCCATGCCGTGCATCCGGTCACAGCGGTACAAACCGAATACTCGCTGTGGTCGCGCGAGGTGGAACAGGATGTCCTGCCCACATGCCGCGCGCTTGGCATCGGCTTTGTGCCCTACTCGCCCCTGGGGCGGGGTTTCCTGACCGGCAGTTTCAGCAAGGGCACAACATTCGGGGAGGGCGATTTTCGTGCCAACCTGCCGCGCTTTTCGCCGGACAACATTGAAACCAACGCGACGATACTGGACGTCGTCCAGCACCTTGCCGCATCAAAGGGCTGTACACCCGCGCAGATCGCTCTCGCCTGGCTGCTGGCCAAAGGCGAGGACATCGTGCCGATCCCCGGCACCAAACGGTTGAAATATCTCGAAGAAAACACCGCAGCGCTGGATATCACGCTGGCACCGGCAGAGGTGCACGCTCTGGAGGTGGCGATTTCCCATCTGGAGGTGGCAGGCGCGCGCTACACCGAGGAAGGGATGAAAGGCCTGAACGCCTGAGCAGGTGGGGACACAAGCTGCAACCGCACGGCACATAGTCTGACAAAAAAACCGGGGCGGTGCGATTACCCGCCCCGGTTCAACCCATCACATGCCCGCGCGCTTTGGCAGGCCCACGTACATCTGCACATGGGTCACGGTGGAAAACTCACCGGTCAGCGGACCATAGGTCTTGCCATCCGAATGCCACGCCACGGCAAGATCCGCCATCAGATGCTCGCCCGTCAGCTGCAGACAGGGTGATATGGTACGGATGAATTCAGCCGACCCGTCAGCCTTGGCGACAAAGACATTCTCCGATCCGTCCCGCGCCCCGAAAGGCAGGTCATATGTGCCAATGAACGGGTCGGTCGGCGGCCAGACCATGAAGTCGTGCCACATCGTATAGACGCCATCGGGCACGAGGTTCTCAAATGAGAAATCCACTTTGCCCACGCCATTTTCGCAAGTGTAGGTGCCGTTGCCCTTGGCGGCGAACCACTCCCCCAGCGTCAGGCCGAGCGCGCGACCCTTTGGATAGGGCCCGGTGTCTTCGGTATCGAGGAAGTTATGCGCCACAGGAACCGCTGGCGCATAGAGCGGCGCGTCCATGTCCCGCGTGGCGGCCGTGGGCCGGAAGACCTCGCCCGACCCTGGGACCTTTTCATAGAAGACGTCCTGCTCCGCCATCCCTTCGTCGATGTGGAAGATAAAGTTCAGCGTCATGTGTTCGGGCGCATCCGCGACGGCTGGGGTGGCCGACGTATTGGCCACATTGCCCACGGGAACGCCGGAATCGAATTGCACCTCCTGCGTCTCCGCTGCGACGGTCGCAGCGCCAAGAACCATGGACACTGCCGTTGAAACGAGAAATTTGGTCATTTTTCAGTCCTTTAGATTGAAAGCAAATATGCTTGGTTGGAAATTCCGGCTTCGGATGGGGAAACCGGTAGGGAAGGCTGCAGCACCGCACGCGCGGCGCTGACAGCGGGTCTCGATCGATACAGTAGTCAGCGAAGACACCGGGATCAGTGCAGGCGCTATCCTCCCCGCGCGCGACCCGGTTGCGGTGGCAAACCGGAGGGCACAGTGTCCGGGATCAGATGACTTCGGTCGACAGCGGTCGGGTCGGTCAGGCTGTGTAGGAAGGCCAGCAGGGCTTCGACTTCCCGATCCGACAGAGACACCGGCGCCAGTTGGGAGGCATCGGCAATACGGTTCCGCAGAGCCTCTGAGCGATGCACCCATGTATCGCGCAGATCAAAGGCGGCGCGCTGGGGACTGCCGACGAGGGGAAAGAGCAGTTTGGAGCCTTCCCCCTTGGGTTCGATCACCCGATCCAGCGGCAGCAAATCGGCGGCGGTGGCGTCATAGGCATTGAGCGATGCAACGCTGTCCAGATGATGGCGCACCATCGCCTCCAGATCGTCAAATGCGCCGTTGTGACCCCAGGGACCGGTCAAGGCGACATTGCGTAGACTGGGCGTGCGGAAGGCAAAGAGGTCCGCATCGTCAAAGGTGACACGGTAGCGCCCTTCGTCCTCCAGCCTGTCTTTAAAGCCGGAGGCGCGCCAATAACCGGTGTCCGCACCGTGGCCCTTGCCGGGGCCGATCTGCGGCACGGCGATCGCGTGGAAACCATGATCGGTCAGCAGACTGCCGGAATGGCAGCTGCCGCATCCCGCTTTCCCATGGAAGAGGGCAAAACCGCGCCTCTGCGCTGCGGTCAGAGCGGTCTGATCGCCGGCCATCCAGCTGTCGAAAGGGCTTTGATCAGACCGGAACGCAACGGTCTGAAAGGTCGCAAGCGCGCGGGCCGCCTGCACGAAGGAAACCGGTGTATCATCGCCCATCTCGGGAAAGGCATCGCGAAAGCGGTTCCGGTATTCCGGGACAGCATCCAAACGCGCCGCCAGCAGGTCCCAGGCATCGCCCACCCGGTCTTCGGCAACCGCGGTTGCAACCGGGTTTTCCCCTTTTTGCCCCGCCATTTCAGACGCGGACAAGACCGGGAACATGGCCTGTGCTGCCAGCAGCGTGTCGAGACCCTCCGGCAGGTTTTCCCGTGCAGGGCTCCAATATCCGCTTTGGAAAATCCTGTGTGGATCAGGCTCCAGACGGCCATCATGAAACATCGATACGTATTCCCGGGCACCGACATTCCAGAGCGCCTGCGCGTTGCGGGGAATCCGCTGGGTGACGCCCTCCGCCGTGCGCCTTTCGGGGCCAAACCCGGCGCCACCTTCGCCGATGGACAGCGCAACGCCATCGCTGCTGCCGCGCGCCGGGTCATGGCAGGTGCCGCAGGAGATATTGCGATTTCCGGACAGAATCGGATCGAAGAACAGGGCGCGGCCCAGCGATACCATCGCCTCTGGCGGTGCGCCGTCATAAAGGAAATCTTCGTCGGTCAGGGAGCCAGGCAGCACCTTTTGTCCGGCATCAGCCTGAAACACGCCGCCGATGGACATGGCCACCAATGCGATGGCACTGGCCGTGACCACCAGACGGCCCAGAACTGTCCGGGTGCTTTGGTTTCTGTAAGACTTCTGCATCGGTCGTCTCTCTTTTCGAGGTGGGTCTATCTGCGAAATCAGCGCCAGTAATCCTGGCCAAATCGGTTGCGTTCCGCGCGGGTCAGGTGCTCCAACCCCATGTCCCGCAACAGGTAGTCGGGCATGTCGTCAAGCCTTCTCAACGCGCGTTTCTGGCGCAGGGCGACGCGCCATTTTGTCAAAATTCCGTGCAGGCTCAGACTGTGCCGACCCCGGCGATTCATCACTGTTATAATCATCGTTAACTCCATTCACTTTCAGCGCCTTTTGAGCGATCTCGCCCGTGCCGTATGTGACGCTGTTCACGGTGGGCAAACTTTTTTCTGATCCACCGATGGCCGTCGCGATGCGCGTTGCACTTTCGCCTGCGGTGTGAAAAAATCCTTTTAATTTAGGTGCATATCCGGTGAACCACAGACCGGGATTGCTGGGATCTGGCGCGCCTGTCGGGTGCAGCGGCTGGCCCGCATCGCTCAGGACTCCGAATTCCCTGAACAAGGATTCGAGGCCCGTCTGGTATCCGGTCGCGCAGATGACCACATCTGCCTTCACCGCGCGCCCATCCATCAGTTGAACGGTGTCTGCCGTGAATCCAACCGTTTCGGCAACAGCCTCAACCCGGCCCGATTTCAACGCAGCGACAAAGCCGTCATCCATCGCAAAGGTCACCCCTTCGGTCATCATGCGGGTGTTGCCGCCGAGCTTATGCCGCCGCAGGCCGTGCCGTCGCAGGTTCCCGAATGCGACCCATTGGGTTGCGGCAAAGAGTGGATCAAGCGACCACTTGGGAAAGCGCAGAAACAGACCCGCCAAGCGGTGCAGCGGAAAGCCAAGGATACGGGTCGGCAAAATCGATGGACCATGTCTGAGCGAGACCCAGACTTTCGCAGGTGCGGCGCGCGACAGGTGGTTCAGGACATCGGTGCCGGAGTTTCCGGCGCCAACAACAAGCACGTTTTTCCCGTCATATGCGCGAACATCCTCAAAGTCTGCCGCATGGATGACCGTTCCGCCAAAATCGTCCAGACCCGGCCAGACCGGTAGGCTCGGGTGCCGTTCCCGACCGGTGGCGACAATCAGATGGGTGGCGGACAACACGCCTTTGTTCGTGACCACCCGCCACCCTTCCGCCGCGCGCGCCACCTGCTGCACCCGCGTTCCGAAATGGATCGGCGCATCGAGATCGCGTGCGTAGTCCTCCAGGAACTCGACAACCGTATCCCGGCGCACAAAGACCCCATCCTTGCAGGTCATCTTCTTGCCGGGCAGGGACGCATAGTGACGGTGTATGTTGAGCCGCAATTGCGGATGCCGTGACCGCCAAGGGCTGGCGATCTGGTCCTTTGCTTCCAGCACGGTGACCGGAATATTTCGGGCCCGCAGCTCGTATGCGGCGGCCAGACCGGAGAGACCTGCCCCGATGACGATGGCGCCGTTTGTAGAACTCTGTGACATCAAAACTCTCCACTCACAAAAAAAGGCATCAGGGCCGGGCGACAAAGTAGGCGTTGATCGGGTCATGCGGCAGGCGCAGCATCTCGATCTGCCCAAACCCGGCGCGGGTCAGAAACTCCTGCGCGGTTTCAACGCCCCACATCGCGCCCAGACCGGGTCCGCCCTGCCCGACGGAGATCGGCGTGCAGTGCATCAGCGAGATGGTGTAGAGCAGCGGCGCAAAGGGGTTTTGGATATTGACCTGCAGGTCTCGCGACCCGCCAATATCCTGCATCAGGAAAACGCCCCCCTCCTTCAACGCGTTGAAGATCAGATCCAGCGCCCCTTGAGGGTCCTTTTGATCGTGTATGGCGTCGAAAGCTGTCACCAGATCATATGTGCCAAGCTGCTCAACCGTGGACAGATCCTGCTGTGTGTAAGTCAGGTTGGTCAGACCTTTTTGCCGGGCCTCGGCCTGCGCCGCGTCAAACGCATCCGCACAAAGATCGACACCGGTGAACCTACTGGCGGGAAAGGTTTCGGCCAAATGCAGCATGGCCCAGCCTCCACCACAGCCCATGTCGACGACATCGATCCCCTCTTCAAGCCGTTCGCGCAGCCCCGGAACGATGGGCAGGATGTGATCGATCAACGCCGCCACAACCGTCTGAGCGCTGTCTTCGCCCATGACCTCGTGGAACCGGTCGTAGTGATGGTAGTGCGTGCCCGCCCCATCCTGAAACCGCGCCAGCATCTCTTCTTCGACGGAGGCAGCGACACCGATGAACTGGCTGGTCACGGCGATGTTGTTGGGACTGGCGGCGCGCGTCAGGAAAGCAGCGTGTTCGGGTGGCAGCCGGTAGGTCTGGGCGGTTGGGTCATAGGCGACCACCTCCGAGGTGACCATCACACCCAGCCATTCCCGCACGTAGCGTTCCGCCAGATTGGCCTTGTCTGCAAGGGCCTGGGAAGTGGCGCCGGGCAGGTCGGCAAGTACATCGAAAAGTCCGCTGCGGTGCCCCAGCGATGTCATCAGGGACAATGCGCCCGCGTTCAGCGCGCCCACCAGACGATTTGCAAAGGCTTCTGCCTTGGCCTCGTCAAACGGCGAAAGGGGGGTGTGTTCTGTCATGATCTTGCTCCACGTCATGAGGCGGGATGCCTCTGTGCCTGCAGTGCTATTGCCGTATGCTTGCGAGTCGTGATATGCGGCGAACAGATCAAAGCGGTGAAAATCGGACATATCGCATGACCTCTTCTCCTACCGCCTGCCGAACTGCCGTGCTGGCAATGCCCTGCGTCGGCACCTCCACTGTTTTCGGCATTCTCGATGTCATGGGTTCGGTCGGGCGCGACTGGCAGATGTTGCACGGCACGCAACCGAACCCCTCGGCCTTCGACGCGAAGCTTCTATCGGTCGATGGTGCATCCTACCGGGATGTGAATGGCCGGGTCATCACGCCCGATGGCGCGTTGAGCGACTTTGATCGACCGGATGTCGTGATCGTGCCGGATCTGCATCTCGCCCCTTCCAGTCCGATGCCGAATGAATTTGGTGAAATGTCGGCCTACATCCGCACTGCCCACGCCCGGGGTGCCGTCATTACATCCGTATGTTCGGGATCGGTCCTGCTCGCGGCCACGGGGTTGCTGAACGGGCTGGAGGCGACCACGCACTGGGGGTTCGGTGATTTCATGACGCGGGAGTTTCCGGATATTCAGTTGCGGCGGGAGCGCATTCTGGTTCCCGCAGGTGAGGGGCACCGTGTGGTGACAGCGGGCGGCGCGTCCGCCTGGGGTGATTTGATGCTCTACCTGGTTGGCCGCTTTGCAGGCGAGGAAGAGGCCAGACGCATGGCAAAGATCTATCTGTTGCAACCGCATACTGAAGGGCAATTGCACTATGCCTCGCTGTTGGCCGGGCGGCAGCATGAAGACGCGGTTGTGGCCGAGGCTCAGGTCTGGGCGGCGGATAACTACGCGGTGCCACGACCGGTTGCCGCGATGGCCAAGCGCACGGGATTGACCGAACGCAACCTGTTGCGACGGTTCCGCCGTGCCACCGGGCAATCGCCCGCCGACTACATCCAGACCCTGCGCATCGAAGAAGCCAAACAGATGCTGGAGACAAGTGACACGCCCATCGAGGAGATCGCCAGCGAGGTCGGCTACACGGAGACGTCGAGTTTCAGGAATGCGTTCAAGCGCCATGTTGGCATGTCCGCCTCTGCCTATCGCAAGAAACGTCTGCCGGGGGTGGCGCAATTCTCCGCTGCGTCACAGTGACGTGGTGTCGGCATCCGTTGTGCGGGTGCCCTTCGTCAGGGATCAGGGAGACCCTTCAAAGTGGCACGGCGTGGCAGGCGCACCGACAGCCAGCCACACACGAGTGCGGCCCCCATCGCGCATAGCAATGGCAGCATGAAGCTGTCGCGCATGTCGAACATCACCCCACCCGCCCAGGGCGCGAGAAACCCCGCGACCCCCCACGCGGAAAACACCACGGAGAAGCGTTTGGCAAAGTCATCCGCCCCAAAGGCGGCTCTGGTCATGACCGGAACCGTCGAGGCGACGACCCCGTAGCCCGTGGCCACCAGGATCAGCGCGACGCACAGCATCACCGGGTTGAGGTGAAAAGCGGCCATCGCCAAGCCAGCCAGCGTCAGGCCCATCGCCACCAGCATGCAGGTCTGCGGCGTTAGGTGCTGGGTCAGCAGGGCAACAGACAGCCGGCCCGAGGTGTTGCCAAGCGCGATACCGGCCAGGCCGAGACTGGCTAGGGCGACGTCAGCACCGGCGACGTCCATCATCTTGGAGGCCAGTCCAAGCACCATCAGCCCGCCGAACGACCCGAAGGCAAAAATGGTCCAGATCATGGCCAGCACCTGTGTCGACTGCGCCGGGCGGGCGGGTGTGACGCGTTCCGCACGCGGCGTGCTGCGTATGGAGGAGCCAGACTTCGACGTAAGAGCCGCCAACATAGAACAACAGCCAAGGCCAGCAGCCAACAGCGGCAACCCGTCCAACCCATAGCCCTCTGTGTCCATCACCCGCCATAGCGGTCCAAAAACGGCGCCGCCGGTGCCGAAGGCCGCGACCATGGCCGGGGTGGCGATCTTATGCGCAGGCGCCGAGGCGGCAACGCCAAGGGCCGCGATATAGATGCCGCCGCTTGCGGCGCCGAAGCCTCCACTGAACCACAGCAGGAAAAATCCAAATTCCGGCATGCGCGCCGCTGCAAGAACGCAAAGGGCACCGAACATTCCGAAACAGGCCACGGCTCTTGGGGTCGACGTCCGCACGGGAAGGCGGGGCACAAGGATAACCGCGACGGTAAAGCTCACGATTGCCAGAGAGAAAATCAAACCCGTCTGGGCCGTGGTGACGCCGTAAGCGGCCTGCACTGGCGCGATGAGAGCGCTCCATCCATAGAGACCACCTGCGCAGAAACAGATCAATCCGGACGTCAGAAGCGGCCTCAAACTCAAAGCGAAATCCTCGCCAGCCCATCACCGTGACGCCGAAACCGGCATACGGCGGCCCTGCGCGTTCATCTTAAAATCAACTTGTATCTACAAATATGTTAGGTCAAAGTATCCCGGTGATCCAGCCAAATGTGAGCACCGTTGAGAGATGCAAGTCAGAGACGTCACAGTCACCGGCGCTGCCCTGACGCCCTTCAACCGGCGCAAGGACGGGACGGGCTTTCGTGACTGGGCCCTCTCGGCCTTTGAAATGGCCTTGGAACGGTCCGGCTTGGAGCGGTCGGATATCGACGCGCTGTACGTCGCCTCCGAGAGCGATTTTTTCCATTTGCAGCTGAACCCGGCATCGGTTCTGGCCACAGAACTTGGTCTGACGGGGGTTGCCGCCACGCGCTGCGAAGGTGGCGGCGCGTCAGGTCAGGTTGCCGTGCACACCGCCGCCCGCGCCATTCAGGCCGGGGCGGCAAAACATGTGGCTGTCATCGGCGCCGATCCCTCCGCCTCCTCATTGTCAGGTGATGCGGTCCGCACCCTTTACGGGTTTTCCTTCGACGCCTGGACGGATGGTATGACGGGCCTGACATCAACGGCGCTCTATGCCCTGTCCTTTCAGGCTTTTGCAGCGGAACATGGGGGAACGGAGGCGGATCTGGCGACCGTGACGCTCCAGAACCGCAGCAATGCGTGCCACAATCCCGGTGCGCATTTGCCACGCAGGGATAGCCCACAGGACATCGCCGATAGCCCGGCCATTGCTTCACCCTATAGACGCTTGCACTGCTCACCATTGTCCGATGGAGCCGCGGCGATCATCCTGTCCCGAACCGATGCGACACCGCGCACGCGTATCGGAGCCGCCAGAATTGCCGGGATGGGGGCCGCGACGGATCACATGCATCTCGGCGCGCGGGCCGATCCGGGGTTTTTCAACGCAAAACAGATGGCGATGCAGCGGGCCTGTGCCGACGCAGGCGCGACCCCGGCGGAGATCGGCCTTGCCGAACTCTACGACGCCTATGCGGGGACGCAACTGCAGGCCATTGCCGCCTTGGGGCTGAGCGAGGATGTATCGCGCGACCTGAACGACGGAGCTTTTGCGCCCTCCGGCCGCTGCGCGATCAACCTGTCCGGCGGATTGATGGGGCAAGGCGCGCCCGTGGGCGCAACGGGCGTCGGGCAGACGGCAACCTGCGCCCTGCTCCTCGAAGGCCGGTACCACCCCGCCCTGCAGCCCGACACGCTGCCACGCTATGCGTTGGCAGACACCCATGGCGGGGTCTGTACACTCTCGGCGGTCACGATCCTTGAGCGCGCGGAGAGAGCGGCATGATTTCACATCATCTCGGCCTCGACTACGCACTAAACCCGGGTTGGATGGCGCCCTATGTCGCTGGGCTATCGGTTGGCAAAGCAAGAGCCCGGCGCTGTCAAAGCTGCGCCGCGACCAGCTTTCCACCCTTGCGGGTTTGCACCTGCGGCTGCTTGAAGGGGGACTGGACAGACTTGCCCGGCACCGCGCAGATCCTGTTTCGCACCACCGGGCTGGACGGCGATTTCGGTCTCGTGCACTTCGACGGGGCCACCACGAAAACCACGCTGCGGCTGCAAGCTATTCCCGCAACGGAAACGCGGGGCATCATCGCCGCATCCGGGGACGATCTGCCCGTGCTGTGTCTGACAGCCCTTGGCGGGGAGCGGGACGGGTGAGCGCAAAAATCAACATTCCCCGCGACCTGCATGCCGGGCTCAATCTGACCGAAGTCGGTGATGGCTACGAGATCAGGTGGCCGGAAGACGCGAACATCTTTCACATGACCGTGGGCAAGCACCTCGGCCCCACCACGCGTGACAATCCGGCCATGATTTTCGAGGACAGTGCCGGCGTCACGCATGTAAAAAGCTTTGCGGAGATCGACCGCGCGGCGACCAACCTGGCCGCGCAGCTGAGGCAATTGGGCTACGGACGCGGCAGCCTGATCGGTCTGCACACCGGACAGCATCCCGATACTGCCATCGCCCATATGGCCATCTGCAAGCTGGGCGGCACCGCGGTGACGCTATCGCAGCTCTATGGTCCCGACACGCTGCGCCATGCAATGAACGATTGCGAACTGCCCGTCATCCTGACCGCAGCCGACGCCTGGGCGCCGATGCGCCGGGCGGCCCGGACCGATTTCCCGCACCTCAAACATGTCCTCTGCCGCGACCCGCAGGATGGTGACTTGGATCTTGCCGCCGCCATGGACACCGACGCGCCTGACTTTGCGCCAGAGTACACAGGCGGCGATGACCCCGCCCTGCTGATGTACACTTCCGGGTCGACCGGCAAGCCCAAGGGCATCCTGCACGGGCATCGGATACTGGCGGCCTACACGCCTTCGATCAACCTGTTCTTCAACCTCGCGATGGAGGACGCGGATGCGGTCTATTGGTCCCCGTCGGATTGGGCATGGGTTGGTGGTCTGTTGGACATGTTGTTTCCCGCATGGATGGCGGGGCGGCCCATCGCCACCTCGCTGGAACGGTTCACAGCCGATTACGCCTATCGCTTCATGAGCCGCCAACAGGTGACACACAGTTTCCTTGCCCCCACGGCAATCAAACGTCTGGCGCAGACACCCGACCCGCGTGCGGTCCATGATCTGGCCCTCAAGGTCATCTGTACCGGCGGGGAAGCGCTGGCCTCTGAAACCCTGAACTGGGCAGAGACCAAGCTGAAGGTCGTGTGCAATGAATTCTACGGCCTGACAGAGGTGAACCACCTGATCGGCAACTGTGCCGCGCTCTTTTCCCGTAGACCCGGCTCCATGGGCCGCGCCTATCCGGGACATCAGGTTTTTCTGGTGGACGCAGACGGCGAAGAAGTCGCAGACGGTGAACCGGGCGAGATCGTGACCTTGCAAAGCTCTCCCACCCGGTTTCTGGGGTATCTGAACAATCCCGAAAAGACGGCGGAGATGGCGCTGGGGCCGTACCTGCGCACCCACGATCTGGCCGTGCGGGATGCGGATGGGTACTTCTGGTACAAGGGCCGGTCCGACGATCTGATCAAATCCTCCGGCTTCCGGATCGGTCCCGCAGAGATCGAGGAATGCCTGCTCGCCCACCCCGGTGTGGCCGAAGTTGCGGTGATCGGCAAACCGGATGCGGATCGTGGGGCCATTGTCAAAGCGGTTATCAAGCTGAAACAGGGCTTTTCCGGCGATGCGGCACTGTCCGAGCAGCTGCGCGCGCATGTCAAAACCCGGCTGGCAGGCTACAAGGCGCCGCGCGAATTTGCCTATGTCGACGGGTTCGAGATGACCTCGTCCGGCAAGATCAATCGCCGTGCGCTGCGCGAAGCTGAAAAAGCGGCGCAGGGAGGCAAGTCATGAAGATGACCCCGCTCTTGCCAGAGGTCGCCGCCTTCATTGAGGCCAAACAGGCGCTCCGGATCGGGGGCAAGCGCTGCGATACCGCCCAAACGCTAGCGGTGATCAACCCGTCGACCGGACGTCCTCTGGCAGAGGTTGCGCGGGCAGGATCGCCGGAGATTGATCTTGCGGTTCAGGCGGCGACGCGGGCCTTTGATGACGGGCCATGGGGCCGGATGATGCCCCATGACCGGGGTCGCATTCTATGGCGACTGGCCGATCTGATCGAAGAGCGCGCACCGATTTTTGGGCAGCTCGACGCGCTCGACAACGGCAAACCATACGCTACCGCACGGGATGTCGATGCGCAGTGGTCCGCCCGGCATTTCCGGTACTTCGCGGGCTGGCCGGACAAGATCGAAGGCGCGACAATCCCGGTCAGCACACCCGACCGCTTGAATTACACACGCATCGAACCAGTGGGGGTCTGCGGGTTGATCACCCCATGGAACTACCCCTTGCTGATGGCCGCCTGGAAACTCGCGCCCGCCCTGGCCGCAGGCAACACCATCGTGCTGAAACCCTCCGAAGAAACACCGCTCTCGGCGCTCTACCTGGCCGATCTGGCGCTGGAAGCGGGCTTGCCGAAGGGCGTTTTGAACGTGGTGCCCGGCTATGGCCGTGATGCGGGCGCGGCACTGGCAGCGCATAAAGGCATCGCAAAAATCGGATTTACCGGCAGCACGCGCACGGGCCGCGAGATCGTCAAGGCCTCTGCCGGCAATCTCAAGAAACTCTCGCTGGAATTGGGCGGCAAGGCGGCCAATATCATCTTTCCGGATGCCGATCTGTCCCGCGCCATTCCCGGTGCGTTCTGGGCAAACTTCGGCAACAACGGGCAAAGCTGCACGGCGGGGGCGCGACTCTACGTCCATGACAGCGTGTATGATCAGGTGGTGGACGGCCTGACCGCGCTCGCGCGAGAGGTCAGCGTTGGACCCAGCCTTGAAGAACCCGGCCATGATCTGGGCCCGGTGATCAGCGAAAAACAGATGAATATGATCCTTGGTCATGTCGAGACCAGCCAACAGCAGGGCGCAACGGTGCAGATCGGTGGCGCGCGGGCTCAGGGGAATGGCTGGTTCATCCCGCCCACGCTGATCACCGGAGTCGAGGATAGGATGACCATCACGCGGGAAGAGGTCTTTGGCCCTGTCCTGTCGATTTTGAAGTTCACCGACGACGCCGACGTGCTGGCCCGGGCCAACAAGTCGGATTACGGGCTGGCGGCGGGCCTTTGGTCGCAAGATGTGACGCGCGTCAGGCGGTTTGCCGACGCCCTGCAGGCCGGGACCGTTTGGGTGAATTGCTGGGGGGAGACCGACGCCGCCTCGCCCTTTGGCGGTGTGAAACAATCAGGCTACGGGCGCGAAATGGGCAAGGACGCCATCGCGCTCTATAGTCAGACCAAAAGCGTCTGGGTCGGATAGGGGATGGTATCCATGCAATCAGAAACGCAACCGAAGTATGAACATGCGTACCGCGTGATCCTCCAGCGTCTCAAGGCGGGGCGGTACCCCGTGGGCGGGCGCATGCCGACCGAAAGCGAACTGGCCACGCATTTTTCAGTGAGCCGCGTGACGATCCGACGGGCTTTGGACATGCTAGTGCAGGATGGCTATGTCGAGAGCAAGCAAGGCAGCGGTTACCGAGTGCTGACCCTGTCGCCCGCCTCCGACACCTGCTTGACGTCCTTCACCGATGCGATGCTGCGCGCGGGGCACGATCCTTCCTCCCGCTTCATGTCGCTGGACCACTTTGCCCCCGGCGCGCCGGAAACCGCAGACCTGCCCAAGGAGATGCAGGGCACCGAGATCAGCCGCGTGGTCCGCCTCCGGCTGGTCGATGACACGCCAAGCATGCTGGTGATGACCTATGCCCCCCGCGCGCTGCTCAAGGATGCTAGGCCCGAAGACTTCCCGGAACGCGGACCCGAGCAATCCATTCTACGCATCCTCAGCGCGCGTTTTGGGTTGGACTGGTCTGCAGCCTGCGAAGACATCAGCCCCATTCTGGCCGATGACACCATGGCGGAGACCTTCCAGATCGAGCCCGGACAACCCTTGTTGAAGCAGGCCTGTTCTGCCTTTGATGACACCGGGCGCATGGTCTTTCACGAGGATGTTTTCCGCGCCGGGTCCGTCAGTTTCAACCTGTCCCAATCCGCCCGCACGCCACGCCACGTCTGAGGAGACCCGCCCATGAGCTTTTCACCGCTCCCCCCCGCCTTGATGCAGGATCGCCTGTCATTGCCACATGACGGGCCGGTTCGGTTGCTGATCGACACCGATGCTGCCAATGAAATCGATGACCAGTTCGCGATTGCCTGGGCGCTGATGTCGCCGGACCACATGACGGTTGAAGCGGTGACAGCCGTGCCGTTTTCCTTTGCCCATCATCAGCCGGAGCTTCTGGCGGCCGAGCGGGCTCTGGAAGAAGGCACGGCCCGCGACGAGCATCTGGTGGGCGGATTTCAGGGCTGGCTCGACCGGTTGCATGGACAAGGCCGGCGCGCCGCGGATCTGACATTTGTCGGGCCTGCAGAAGGTATGGATCTCAGCTATGCGGAGATTTGCACCATCTACGAAAAGCTTGGGATTTCCGCAGATGGCAAGGTCTTCAAGGGTGCGCAACGCTACATGCAACATCCGGAGGACGTGGTGGCCTCCGATGCCGTCGACACCATCATCCGCCTTGCCAAAACCGGTGATGCGCCGCTTTACATCGCGGCGATGGGCTGTGTGACGAATATCGCCAGCGCCCTGCTCAAAGCACCGGAGATACGGGAGCGTATTGTTGTGATCTGGACGTCGGCCTATCCCTCGTCGGCCCCGCATTGCAACCGCCCGTCGCTAAATCTGGTGCAGGACGTGCATGCCTCACGCATCATTTTCGACAGCGGCGTGCCGCATGTCTATCTGCCCGGCTATCACGTCGGCGCACAGCTCAAGATTTCGCGACCCGAAATGGCGCAGTTTGTCCAAGGGCGCGGGGCGATTGGCGACTACCTCTACCATCTTTATATCCACAACCCGCTGCATGACATGTTCGCGATCTCGGACAGGGAACGGCGCACCTGGGTCATCTGGGACATCATCAACATTGCTTGGCTGATCAATCCAGACTGGGTGCCGACGCACTTAACGCAGTCGCCTATTCTGGATGACGAGTTGTACTGGCAAAGGGATGCAAACCGCCACCCGATGCGCGAAGCGCATGATGTGCAGCGCGATGAGATTTTCCTCGATTTCTACGACAAGCTTGCCGCCGCAGCTACGTAAAGTCGCGCCTATCCAGATGCCCGCGCATCGGGACCCGTCCCAATATGTCCATGCCCGTCCACGACGCGAATTCTGTCAGGATGCCCACGACATGGCCGGGCACCAGTACGAAGTGATGCTCCAGCCCATGCGCCATCACGCTGGCCACGACATCTTCCAGACCCGCCTGTTGCCCGTCGATCTCGAAGCTGTCCAGCCACCCGCGACAGCCTGTGAAGCCACTCGGATCACGACCCGAGACCTGCGCGGTCATGCCAAAGAAGGCGCTTGCGTTCCGCGCCACCCGAAACACCGTGACGGGGCCGTCGCGGAAGACCAGATCGCTGATCGCGCCATGGACAGGGCCCGCCTCTGTGCCGCGCCCGATCATCGGGTGATTGATCCATTGCGCCCCCGCCTCATCGGCCAGATACAAGGGGCCGCCGCCTCCATGCCACATCAGGAGCTGTCCGCTCGCCAAATCCGGTTCCGTCATATCCAGCAGGTAGCCAACCCGCCCGGTCACTGATGCCGCGACAAGCTGCGTCACCGCGCCCAGCACGTCACCCTCCGACGCGACGGGCAGGTTGTGACGTTCCTCCAACCATGTAAACGCAGCCCCGGGGTGCATGCCGGGATCATCCTGCAACGCAGGCCAGTCGCTGACTGCTAGCGCCGCATAGCCACCGGCCTCGGCCATCTCCGCAAGCGCCAGGGCCGCGCGGGCGCTCAGTGCCATCTGGTCCTCGGACACGCCGGAGACTTCGGCAGCGCTGGCCATCTCTGCGACCTCTGCGGTAACCAAATCAGAAGGCAACGCCTTCATCCGCCCGGTCAGTTCATGCATATCATGATGGGCTACATCGACACCAAGTCGCGCGCGCAACTCCGATGTCGACACCTCCATGTTGTAGAACGTCATGGCCAACCCACCGATTACGCCGATCCGTGCGCCTTTCAGAGCTTTCAACGCCTTGAGCGCCCGCACCGTGCAACGCAGCCGATCTTGCAAGGCGGCACTTTCCGGCGCGCCGTGGTACCATTGCACAGGCCGGGCAGAGAGGTCGCGCACCTGGCGCGCAATCGACATCGACATGTTGAGCGAAACAAAGTTGTTGAGCTGCACATCTCCGGTGCGCACCGGCTCTGGCACCGACCAGAAGCCACAGCGGAATTCAGACGCCGCCACGGTGCGGGCGACATCGCCCATCGTGAAACCGCCATGCAGGAGCAGAACAAAATCAACACCCTGCGCCCTGCAAGCCGCAAGCGCATCTTCCATTTCCCGCGCATCCATCGGGACATCGGCATGCATATAAAACGCGACACCCTCATCGGCACATAGGGCCGTCAGGGCGGTTTCAGCAGCGGCCCACACCCCGTGCTTTTCGGGAAAATAGCTCGGCAGGGACGCGCGGATCAGACCAAGTTTCATGGTTTTTCCCTCAGATTCTCAGGTATCCGCCATCCACAACCAATGACGTGCCCATCACATATTTGGCCAGATCGGAGGCAAGGTAAATGCAGGCATCCGCGACTTCTTCGGGCTCACCCCAGCGCCGGGCCGGGATCATGTCCAGATACCCTTCGCCGGTTTCCGTCCCGATCACCGGATCATCCTCGATGTTCATCTGCGTGCGCATGATGCCAGGGTTCACGTTGTTCACCCGGATCCCCATCGGCCCAAGCTCATCGGCCAGCGAGTAGGTCAACAGACGTACAGCCCCCTTGGACATGTTGTAGTGCGAAAACCCGCCGGTGCCCCGCATCCCGGCAATCGAACACATGTTGATGATCACCCCGCTTTTGCGCTTCACCATGGCCCGCGCCGCCATCTGCGATCCGAAGAAAACGCTTTTGACATTGACGTCCTGCATGCGGTGAAAGACGTCCTCGGTCGCTTCAAGAATGGGCTCTTTCCGCAGGATGCCAGCGTTGTTCACCATGACATCCAAGCCGCCCCAGGCTTCGGCCACCGCCACCAGAGCTTCCAGCTGATCGACCTTGCTGACATCGCAGGTGACGAACTTTGCCATCGCCGGGAATTGCGCATTGATGGCCTCTGCGGTGGGTGTGCCACCCTCCCGGCCGACTTCATCCAGATCCGCGACGATCACCCTGGCCCCTTGACGGGCGAAACCGTCGGCGATGGCGCGGCCATTGCCGCTGGAACCGCCGGTAACGATCGCAATCTTACCGTCCAAAAGCATCTATCCCTTCTCCAAAGCCGCGATCAGACGGCGCAGACGCATCCTGCCGGTGTCCTGCAGCCACGCCCGTAACGCGCCCTCGCCCTCCGCGCCAAAAATCGCGACGCCATCCGACCAGATCGCACGCCCGCACATGAACCCGGAAAAATCGACACCCGCCTCCACCGCCAGTTTCAAGGACGCCTCGAACCAGTCAAAGGACACGCCCGCGCTGAGGTATACAAGATCAATCCCGTTTGCCGCAGCAGCAGCATTGCGGAACGCCTCCAACGCCTGTGCGCGTGTCATCTGCGCCGTGCCAAAGCCCTCCACAAAAGACAGATCCACAGGAATTTCGACTTTCAGAACGTCCACTTGAAATCGAGCATCCGCAAAAACGTCCGTCGCGCGCCGCACCAAATCGGGTTTTTGCGCGGCATATTCCGCAGTGCCCGCCGCAAGGTCCGGGTGATACACCAACGGTTCCATCAGATATCGGATGCCCGCCGCGCGACATCGGCGCCCGATATCGGCGACAAGATCCTGCTTGCGTGCGTTCAGGTCCGGATCATCATCCGGCGCGTAATACATGAAGAATTTCAGCTGCTCCACGCCCATCGCCGGATAGTCATCAACGATGAAGTTGCGGGGTAATACCGTGATCCGGTCCGCATCCGAGATGTGATAGACGTCCGCCTCGAAGGCCAGCATCCGGGCGCAGCCGTTGGGATAGCTGTGCAGCAAATCAGGACCGCAGGTGGCGTCGACCAGAACCGTCGTGGCATCCGGCCCCAGGGTTTCCAGTACGGCCCGTTTGAACGTCAGCAAATCGTCAGGTTTGGCGTCCGCGCCCCGCGCCGCGCGAATGCTGGCCTCCAACCCGCTACCGGCATCGACCGCCACACCGTGAATCCTGTCCACCATATTCAGGCCCCCTGTGCGGTGATGTGCGGGAAGTGCGGCGCCTTGTGCGGGGCACGCCACAGCGCCAGCATCTGCGGTGTCGGCGTAAAGAGCGAGATGGAGAACCCGCCCATTTCCTGCGTCGTTGAATAGGACCCGATCATGGGAGAGACAGGTTCAATCCCCTTCTCGCCCAACTGCCTGTGCACCTCGCCATAGATCGTCAGCAGTTCCATCATCGTGGTACCGCCCGCGCCGTTCACCAGAACGACCGTGGGCGTGCCTGCCTCAATTGCGCGATCCTCCAGCAGTTCACCCAGCATATAGACCACAAGGTCCTGCACTGGCCCGACCTTCCGGCGACCGACGCCAGGTTCGCCATGCACCCCCATGCCGATGAAGACCTCATCCTCGGGCAGGGTGAACATCAGCTCGCCGGTCAGCGGCGACACACCGGGCGAGACAGCGGCACCCAATGTCCGCGTGGCGGCGCGAACCTCCGCGCCAAGGGTCATCAGATCCTCGATCTGCATCCCCTCTTCCGCCGCAGCCCCAAGAATTTTGTAGATGAACATGGTGCCAGCAGCGCCGCGACGCTCGTCCTCCTGCCCTTTGGGTGCGGAGGAAATATCATCATACATCAACAGGGGCTGCACGTTCAGACCGTCGTCCTGCGCCATCAGGGCGGCGGCATTGCCATTGATCACATCGCCTTCGTGACGCGAGATCAGCAGGACGGCGCCCGCATCGCCACAGACCTCTTCGATCCCCTCAAGGATCGCATCCGGCGAGGAGGCTGCGAAAACATCGCCCACGACATTGGCGTCCAGCAACCCTTCGCCGACGAACCCCATGGCAATCGGTTCATGGCCACTGCCATTGCCGATCAGCAGCGCGACCTTACCTTCCTTTGTGCGGAGCATTTTGCGGCGTACCACCCGTGGATCAGCCCCGCGACAAATGAGATCCGGATAGGCGGCGACGAAACCGTCGATCATATCGTCCGGCATCCGCTCCTTGGTATTGAAGAGCTTTTTCACATGCGCCTCCATTCGGCAAAGATGGCCAATAGGGCAGCGACAGAGGTGGCACCGGCATCGACATGGCCAACGCCCGCGCCTTCCACATATCTGGCTCGGCCCCGTTTGGCAGGCATATCCCGTGTCGCATCCCGGCCTGCGGCGGCGGCTTGCGCAGCGTCATCAGGGGAGGTCGCCGCAGCAGCGGGGATCAGCGCGTCCAGCATCGTTTTTTCCCCCGGTTTTGCCTGCCCCAGCATCGCGATCCGATCCGCCGCCTGCGACAGTGCCTCACCCAACGATGCGCCGTCGACCGCCTTTTCCAACGCCGCGATGATCTGCGCAAAGAGCGAGCCGGACGCACCGCCTGCCGCCTTGCGAAACGCCTTGTCTGGCGTACCGTCGACTGCTGCTGCGGCGCGCAATCCCTTTAGGATGGTCGTCCCGTGATCCCCATCGCCGGTGGCAGCATCAAGCTTGTTCAACTCCCGCTCAAGCGCTTCAAACCGGGTGACGCAGAGGGCGAGAAACTCTTTCATCCGAAAGTACTCTTCATGAAGGCCAGCGCACGACGGGCCGCATTCGTTGCATCGGGTTCAATGTGCCGCCAGATGTTCAGATCCGCACTGGCGGGGTTGCCCGCGATCACGAACATCTCTGCGACGATCCAGTCCTCATAGTCCGCGTCCTCCAAACCGGCTTTGACCTGATCCCAGGGCACATGTCCCGACCCAGGCACACCACGGTCGTTGTCGGACACATGGAAATGCGCCAGCTTTCCCTTGGCGCTGGCGATGGCCGCGCGGATATCCTTTTCCTCGATGTTGAGGTGGAACGTATCCAGCAGAACGCCCACCCGGTCGGACCTGGAGGCCTTTGCGATGCTGACGGCTTCGTCCGCCGTGTTTACGAGATCCGTCTCGAACCGGTTAAGCATTTCGATCCCGAGCGTGACATCGTGGGCCGCCAACGTCTCATGCAACGACCCCAGCGCCTCTGCGGAGCGGGCGGCCCGCGTAGGCTTGTTCAGCGGGTCGAACTGCCCCCAGGGCGCAAACACCACGCCCGCCAATCCACGCGATCCAATCCGTGCCGTGCTTTCAATGGCCCATTTCAAATAGGCGACGCCTGCCGTCCGGACGTCAGCATCATCAGAGGTGATATCCTTGTCGGGCGCCAACCCGTCCGAACAGGTGACCTGCAACCCGTGGTCCCGCACCGCCTTACCGAGCGCTGTGGCCTTTTCGTCGCTCATCCCCAGAAGCGACACCTCGATACCGTCAAACCCGAGATCAGCCACGATCTTCAGGATCGGGGTAATCTCATCCGTCCACCGGGCCTGCCAGAGACCGGCGTGAATACCGTATTTCATGTCACTTCCTCCGTCAGCGTGAGGGCTGCGGCAAATACCGCTTCATTGCTGATCTCCAGCTCGGCCAGCGCCTCTGGCGTCATCGGGTCCATGAACCGGCGCCCGGCGGTCAATTCGTCCCAGACCACGACCATCGACACCCCGGGCATGCCATATTTGGCCGCTGCGGCCAGGGTCGCCGCGGTCTCCATCTCAACGCTGAGCAGCCCGTCCTTGTGCCACGCCTCGTACATCTCGACGCTTTCGGCGAAGAGCGATGAGAAGGTCACATGCGGGCCGATATGGACCGTGCGGCCCCGCGTTTGCAGCGCGCTTTGCGCCCGTGCAATCCAATGGGGCGCAGCGTTGATCGTGGCGCCGTCGACGTAGTGTTCGGCCACACCGTCCTCACAGCGTATGACATCGGGAACAATGATGTCACCCGGCGCCAAATGGGATTGCAACCCGCCGCAAGTACCGATCTGGATGACCAGTTTACACCCCAGTTGCGCAAAAATCTGGCTGACCTCCACGGCACGGGGCGCCCCGTAGCCCATGCAGAATACCACCTTCTTGTCCCCATGCCTGCCCCAAAAGATATCGGGAAACCCGAGCTCCCGCACATCGGTCAGATGCTGCAAGCGCGCCTTTTGCCGTTCGGCCCGCCACCATGAGCCCTCAAGGATCACGACATCCGGAATGTCCTCTTCAGGGATACCAAGTCCGCCCAGCCATTCCGCGCGCGTCACCTCGAAGATCGATCTGAAGGTCACCGCCATCATATCACCCATAGTGTTGCGCGTGGCAGGTGGATCGGCAGGGTATCCCCAACCGCGTAGCTTTCGATTTCATTAGGGTTCACCACGGCGTCCAGGGCGGTGTCGCCGACCCGCAGTTTCAGCCGTGTCTGCGTGCCCAGATAGATGACATCAGCGATGGTCGAGGTCAGGCAGTTCTGCCCATCCGCCGCCGTGCCGATCCGCACGTTTTCGGGCCGAAAGGTAAGCTTTCCAGCGCCGGTTGTGGCCCCCTCCGGCAGCGACAGCTTGCCAAGCGCGCAGTCAAAAACATGGCCGTCCGATGTGCCGGGAATGAAGTTATGCCCGCCAAAGAACCGTGCCGTCGCTTCGTCGATGGGGCGTTTGTAGAAGACATCGGCCCGGTCGTATTGTTTCATCTGCCCGTCGAGGATCAGCGCCACGCGGTCGGCCAGAACCACTGCCTCTTCCTGATCATGGGTCACGAAGATCGTGGTGATGCCCATTTCCTGCTGTAGCGACCGGATCAGATCGCGCATTTCAAACCGCAGATGCGCGTCGAGGTTCGACAGCGGTTCATCCAGCAAGAGCACATTGGGCTGCACGATCAGCGCGCGCGCCAAAGCGACGCGTTGCTGCTGCCCGCCGGAGAGAGCACTTGGTTTGCGATCTCCCAAATCCGGCAGTTTGACCAGTTCCAGCATTTCGCCCACGCGGCGTTTGATCTCTGCGGGATCTTTTTTGCGCATCTTGAGGCCAAACCCGACGTTGTCAGCGACGCTCATATAGGGGAACAGCAGGTAGTTCTGGAACACCATGACAACGCCCCGGTCTTCGGGCTTATCGCGCAGGACGGAGCGGCCATCGAAGGTAACATCGCCGGATGTAGGCTCGAGCAGCCCGGCGATCATCTTCATCGTCGTGGTCTTGCCGCAGCCGGACGGGCCGAGCAGCGCGGTCAATTCGCCGGTGGGAATTTCCAGCGACAAGCGGTCCAGCGACGGGATGGTCGCGCCGGGATAGACCTTGGTCAGCTCTTTGATCGAAACATGGGTCAAATCTGTCCGAAGCCTCCGACAGCGCCGCTGCGACCCGAGAGGTGCTTGGCGGTGAGCAACAGGATGATGATACCTGGCAGGATGTAGATCATGCCGATGGCACCGGTGATGTCATTGCGGCCTGCGGTCGCGAAGTTGAAGAGCAGGAGCGGCAGGGTTTCCACGCGCCCGCCGCCGATCAGCAGGGTCAGGATGTACTGGCTCCACGACACCAGGAAGGCAAAGAGCCCCCCGACAATAATGCCGGGACGGATCGCGGGCAGGGTGACGTACCAGAAGGTCTTGAGCGGCGAGGCCCCGAGGCTGCGCGCCTGCGCCTCGAACGCCGGATCGTAATTGGCGAAGATGCCCGACATCACCAGCACCATATAGGGCAGCGTCGGGATCAGGTGCACGAGGATCACGCCCCAGACGGTGTTGTTCAGACCCATCGAGATAAAGACCGAGTGGATGCCCAGAACAACCGCGATACCGGGGACAATCGTGGGCGCGAGGATCATCAGTTCGACAATCTCCTTGCCCCGGAATTTATACATCCCCAGTGCGCGTCCGGCGGGTACACCGACCAGAATGGACAGAACCGTCGCGGCCAGTGAAATGCCGATGGTCAGCCACAGGCTGTCGAGCACCCCGGCGGTGTCGGACATGGCGTATTCCCAGGCCCGCAGGGTCCAGGTCTTGGGCAATAGATCGGGATAAAACCAGCCGCGCGCGAAGGACCAGATGGCCAGCGGTATCAGGGGCAGGACAAGCCATGTGATCAGGACAACCCCGGTCAGGACCCTGAAGCTGCGCATTGGGATGCTTTCAGCGTTGCTCATCAGCTATCCCCTGATCCGGCGGCGCGAATAGCGCACATAGAAGTAGATCATCACGGCAGAGAGCAGCGCGATGACAATGGCCATTGCCATGGCTTCGGGCCGGGCGGCGAGATCGACATCGGTGTATTTGCGATAGGCCAGCACCGGCAGTGCAGCGGGGAAATTCGCGCCCAGAATGGCCGGGATTTCATAGGCACCGAAGGTGAAGGCAAAGACCATCACGCTTGCCGACAAAACACCCGGGAAAATCAGCGGCAGCAGCACATAGCGAAAAGTCTGCCATTTGCTGGCGCCCAGCGAGCGGGCAACGCTTTCGTAATCCTCACCGATGGATTGCATATTTGCCAGAACGATGACGCCAATGAAGGGGATTTCCTTCCAGACGTATTGCAGGATGATCCCAATGGCATAGGGGTCGAAAACAAGCGCTGGAAAGTCGCTGGGCCGGGCGATCATACCGAATTCATGCGCCAGACGCGCGAAGCTGCCGGATTGCGAAAAGAGGTAGAGCATCCCGATGGCACCCACCAGATGCGGCACCGTCAGGTTGAGCTGGAAGAGGAAGTTCACGATGCCGCGGCCCACAAAACTGCGCCGAAGGAGCAGGGCGGCGCCGATGGCAAGGATCGAGGAGATCACAGTGGACGTGAAGGCGATGTGGAAGGTCAACAGAAAGGAGAGGTAGAATTCCCGATCCGTGAAGACGGAGATATAAGCGCTCAGGTCCGGTTCGGTCAGGCCGATCACCGGCATGTAGTTGAAGCTGCGCATCAACCCGATCATCAGTCCGCCAAAGAACAGCACGACGATGATGAACATCGCGGGCAGCAGCAGCAAAAAGATTTTCGTTCGGTCTGACAAATGCCCGACTTCCATTTGGATTGTTGCGGTGGCGAGCGCCCCACGACGCAGGCTGCGTCGTGGGAAGGGTCAGCGGGAGACTACTGACCGACGTTTTCCAGCCATCCCTTTTCGATGGCGGAAATCCAGGAGGCCTGCAGTTCAGGCAGGGCTGCCTTGGCCAGTTCATCGGCGGGAACCACATTGGGGTGCGCCACGATGGTGCCGAAATCCGCCTGCACTGCATCGCTGGTGCGCGACACTTCGATGGCAGGGGCCGCCCCCCAGACGTCCGGGCGGGCCTTTTGATATTGCGCCTCGCCGGAGAGCAGCAGGTTTTGTAGCACAAGGGCCGCGGCCTTGTTGGGTGAATTGAAGGGGATGATCGTGTAGTTGGTGTTGCCGATGGTGCCGTCCGTGAGGCCATAGCCCTGCGTGGTAGGCGGGAAGACCCCGTTTTCAATGTTCAGACCCACGCCAGAGGGTTCGTAGTTGAACGTCAGATCCACCTCGGAGTTTGCGTAAAGCTGTTCCATAGCGGAGATCGACGCGGGATAGGTTCTCCCTTCGCGCCAAAGGTAGGGTTCCATGTCGTTCAGGATGCCCCATGTCTTGGCCGCGACCTCATCGAACCTGGCCTGATCGAAATCGCCAAGCAGGGAATCCACGCCCCCGGCCGCGTGATAAAACACATGGCGCACAAAGACAGAGCCGTTAAAATCCGGCGGCGCGGGATAGGTGAAACGACCGGGGTTTTCCTGCACCCAGTCGATCAACTCACCGATGGATCGCGGCGGGTTGTCAAGGCGGGCAGTGTCATAGGCAAAAGCGAACTGCGCCTTGGACCACGGCACTTCGCACCCCTCCACGGGAACGCCAAAGTCATTGGCAATCGCTGGATTGGTCCAATCCACAAAGGCGTTGTTGGGCAGGATGTCGGTGTAGCCGCAATAGGCAAGACCGCCCTGTTTCATCGTGCGGAAATTCTCACCGTTGATCCAGATCATGTCGACGGATCCGGCATCCATGACACCGGATTCCTTTTCGCCCAGAACGATGTTCACCGCCTCGACCGTGTCGCTCAAGCCTACACGGTTCAGTGTAATCCCGTATTCATCCTTCAGGCGACCGCCGATGTACTCCGAGACGTATTGATTGATGTTGTCAGACCCGCCCCAGAGGAACCAGTTCACCTCGCCTCCCTTGGCAAGCTCAACAACTTCGTCCCAGGTCATGCTGTTCAGCGCGTCGCCATCCGCCGTATCCGCGAGGCCAGCCACAGGCATAAGCAACAGGCTGGACGCCAGAAGTGCCGCTTTGATTTTCTGTTTCATTTTCTCTCCCTTAGCCTCGTCGGCTTTTCCTGATCGACCGTTGGCGGGGCATTCGCGCAAGTGTCTTTGAATGGCTTCTCTGATCCCGAAACCGGCGCCGCCCCACCTCCCTATCGCCAATAGATTCCTTCTGATGCGCGTCCCCAAATTTCATCTATCAAGAATTTGTATGTACAACTTGATAGTAATGACTCTGACCTGTCAAGGACGACTTTTAGAGACCCCCGAGCTCATTGCAGATCAGTCGGCTTTATCTCGTTGGCCACGAGAATTGCAGATGGGGCCCGACCCCTCGGCACCTTCTACAGTGGATTTGTCTGCTTTGGATGTCACGCTTGTGCGATCAGGTGTGTTTACTCACCCCTTACTGCGCTTTGATTTCTGGGAAGACACAGAACAGCGCCGTCGACGACATTGGGCGGCAAACATGCGTTGCCGTCTAAATGCTCTTTGGGCCTGCTGCGATCCAGAGCATCCCGCAATCTCCATCTCGCGCACCGGCGAGAACATGCCTAACTGAGTGTCCGACGGGCGCGGCAACGTATCCCTTTGCGGGTGGTCACTGAGGTTTGGTCACGCCGGTCGCTGGCCCGTAGGTCAATGCAAAGGACGTCGAACCCGCAGAATCCACGATACAGCCATGCGTCTAGCCCTCTCCCGCTTTCGGAAGGGTGTGGCAATTGGCTCGACACCCATCCACCGGGGAATGTCGCGCATCGGCACCAATGCATACCCTGTCCTGGGCACGCAGCCTCACCCCATAAACCGGTGGATACCGCGACTAAGCTTCCACCACATCGACAATTTCGGCGAACTTGGTAAAGAACTTTGCTGCGAGTTTCTTGGCCGTGCCCTGGATCAGACGCGACCCCAATTGCGCCAGCTTGCCACTGACATCAGCCTTGGCGGTGTAGGTCAGCACCGTCACACCAGCCTCTTCCTTCAAGGTCACGTCAGCACCACCTTTTGCATGACCAGCCGCCCCCCCATTGCCTTGACCGGACAATAAAAACGCATCTGGCGCACCGGTGGTGTCCAGGACGACGTCCCCCTTGAACTTAGCCTTGACCGGTCCGACCTTGAGCACGACTTTCGCTTCCAATTCGGTATCCGAATGCTTGATCAGCTCGTCACACCCGGGGATGCATTGCTGCAGAATTTCCGGATCGTTCAGGGCTTCGTACACCCGATCCTTAGGCGCGTTAATGGTGATCTGATCGCTGAGTTCCAAATGAGTGTCCTCCTTAACAGCATGGGAATTTGATGGTGGCCAGCAAGTCGGCCTGCTCTTTGGTTGGCGCGGTGCGCGCGCAGCGGCGCAGCAAACGGCTAAGCAGGCGCTTCATTTACTCAGCTCCTGCTGGCGCTGGAAACCGGTAAGATCTTCCGCCGTATCGATGTCGAGAAAGAAGGCCGGGTCCGCTGTCTCGACGCGGTGCACATGCTCGAGATGGGCCCGGGTGAAAGACCGGCACCCTGGATCGCGCGGGTTCGCCAAAAGAAGCGACTTAAGTGCTCTCGGGATCACCAGGGGATTGCCGCGCACCGCACCGTTCACCGGCACGGTGATCTTGCGCGGGGTCTGCGCGCGATGTTGAGAAAGCAACCAGATCAGATGTTTGGGAGACAGCAAGGGCTGGTCACCGAGCATCATCAGCGTGGCCTCTGCCTCCGCCGTGGCCTTTAGCCCGCAGACAACTGATGATTTCTGACCGGTCTCAAAAGCGGGGTTATGAACGCAAAAGACCGGCAACCCGGCCAGCGCCGACTCGATATCCGCACGCTGATGACCTGTCACAACCGTGACTGGCCCGTCACAGACGTCAACCGCCGCCCTGACCACCCGGCGGATCATCGGCCTGCCATTCATCTCGATCAGCAGCTTGTTGCGCGCGCCCATGCGGCGTGAAAGCCCGGCGGCCAGAATGATCGCACCGCACTCAGCCATCCTCATCCTCGGTCCTCTGATGGCGGCGGCGCACTTCGGTCAGTTGCGCAAGGATGGAGAGGGCAATTTCGTCCGGCGTCACCGCGCCGATGGCCAAGCCTGCGGGCGCTTGAACGGCTGCAACTGCCTCTGCCGGCACGCCCGCCGCGATCAGCTTTTGCGACAAGGCGGCGAACTTCTTGCGGCTACCGACGAAGGCAGTGAAATCAGCCGTTGCGTTCAGAGCGGCCTGCAGGCAAGCCAGATCATTCTTGCCTTGTGTCGCCACCACGATCATCCGGGTTTCGCCAGCGGAGACCGGAGCCGCTGCCCGATCCACGGCACCGGTCACGACCGACCACTGGAACTGCGCAGCCAACCGTGTGAGCGATTGCGCGACCGGCGCTTCACCATAGATGATCAGCTGCGGCAAGGGCAGGATGAGCTCCACAAAGATGTCCATCGAGCCTTTGGACGGGCAACCGTTGCGCGCGAATTTGACACCTTCAACATCGTCGCCCGGCGCAATACCCTTTTCATCCAGCAGGTCTTGCGGGTGCAGCGAAATGAGTTGCGGCGTCCCTTCCGACATCGCGCGTCGCGTGGCTTGGGCAATGGCACCGCGCACACAGCCGCCCCCGATCCAGCCTTGCAGGATCGTGCCCTCTGCCGTCACGAGCGCCTTGGCACCCGGCTTCGCAGCAGTGGCCCCCAGTGTGCGAATGACCGTGGCGATTGCAAAGGGCTCGCCCCGCCCGCGCATGTCTTCGGCCAGTTCGGCAATATCCGCATCTGTCAGCTCTGCCGGGGTCATAGGCGCACCAGATCACGATCAAGCGCCGCCAGATCTGCGAGCGTATTGGCCGGGCGGAACAAGTCCAGATGCGGCATCGCGGCGGCCATGCCCTGCGCAACCGGTTCATACCCGTCCCACCCTTTCAGGGGGTTCAGCCAGATGATCTTGCAGCCACGTGTCTTCAACCTGGACAAGGCCGCGCCGATCTGATCGGCGCTGTCCGTATCATACCCGTCGGACAGGATCAGCACGACCGTGCGCCCATCGACGAACCGCCGCGCATAGCCGCGCGCAAATTGCATCAGCGACGCACCAATCCTGGACCCACCGCCAAACCCATCCGCCAGCAACGACAACCGCGCCAATGCCCGCATGGCATCCCGGTCCCGCAAGGCGTCGGCGATGCGCACCAGCCGCGTGTGAAAGAGATAGGCATCGGTCGTCTCATCCGCCCGCATCATACCGGCGATGAACGCCAGAAAAACCTGCGCATAGGTTGTCATCGACCCCGACACATCACAGAGCGTCACGATCTTCAGCGGGCGGTCCGGGCGATGCTTGCGCGGCAGCCGTATCGGCTCACCACCGGTCGACAGGCTTTGGCGGATCAACTTGCGGAAATGGATCTGGTCGCCTTTGCGGGCCTGCCTGCGGCGGCGCGACCGCCTGTCCCGCAGGGCGGCACCCAACCGCTCTGCGACCTGCTGCGCTTCGGCAATATCTTCCGGCTGCACCAGATCGCGCAGGTCCTTCTTCATGCGCGCCTCGTTCAAGGTGGCCAGAAGCCTGCCTTCGCCGTCCGCGTCCGCCGGATCATCGCCCGCATCAGGTGTCGTCGGAGCACCGGCAGTCCTCTCCGCCTCCTGACCTTGCGCGTTGCGCGATGAATGCACGTGGTCAGAGGCTGGCGCCGTCACCGGTGTCGTTTTCGGGGCAACCCGTCCGCCGTTCATCCAGAACGCATCGAACAGATCATCAAACCGCGCGGTGTCTTCGGCGGAGCTGCAGCACACCGTCCGCAGGGCATGGCGCACCTCTGTAGGCGCGCAGGGGGCAACATGGGTCAGGGCTGTCAGGGCCAATTCCGCCTCGCCCACCCCCAGCCGCAGACCGTTATCCCGCAAATGCGCGACAAACCCACCCACGCGCGCGGCGGGTCCGGGATCGCGCGCGGCAAATCTTGTTACCCGGCTCATGCGGCTTTGCCCGCCAGGCGCTGCGCAACCTCGGTGGTGATGTTGTCGCGGTCGGTTTGCGTTTTCAAAAGGGTGGCCAGCGTGGCCTGCAGGACCACTGGGTCCCGCGTCAGATCAGCAATCCCAAGCCCCATCAAAGCCGATGCAAAGTCGAGCATCTCGGCGATACCCGGCTGTTTTTCAAGGTCTTCCTTGCGCAGAGACTGCACGAACCCAACAATCTGGCCCGCCAGTTTCGTCTCGATCCCGGCACAGCGGGCTTTCAGGATCGCCAGCTCCGTCTGACGATCAGGATAAGCCACATGGGCGTAAAGACAACGGCGGCGCAACGCATCGCTGAGGTCGCGCGTCCCATTGGCCGTCAGGATGACAATCGGACGAGAGGTGGCCACCAGCGTGCCCAACTCCGGCACGGTGATCTGAAACTCCGACAGGACCTCCAGCAGATAGGCCTCGAACTCCTCATCGGCCCGGTCGATCTCATCAATCAACAGGACGGGGGGATCCGACTGGCGAATGGCCTTGAGCAAAGGCCGCTCCAGCAGGAATTCTTCGGAGAAAATGCGTTCCTCGACGCTGCGCCCGGTCTCACCGTCTTCTGCAGCGGCGCGGATCGATAACAGCTGCCGCTGGTAGTTCCATTCATAAATCGCCTGTTGCGCGTCGAGCCCCTCATAGCACTGCAGCCGGATCAACTGCGTGTCCTGCACGGCCGCCAGCACCCGGGCGATGTCCGTCTTTCCAACCCCTGCTGCTCCTTCCAAAAGCAGAGGCCGACCAAGCGCCAGCGACAGGTGCACCGCCATCGCAAGATCGTCGCCCGCGACGTAGCCCTGTTCCGCCATCGCGGTTTGAAGCGTTGTCCAATCCATCTCAACTTCCGATCCAATTAGGGGGGCGCACAGGCCCCCCCGCCAGCGGTTTCAGTCATGCAGCCCAAGTTCATTGGCAGTCTTCCAGATCCGCCAATGATCATGGGGCATGTTCGTCTGGCGCAGCCCAAACGCGCGGAAAGCGTCATGCACCGCATTGGAAAAACAGGGCACGCCGCCCACATGCGGGCTCTCGCCCACGCCCTTTGCCCCGATGGGATGGTGCGGCGACGGCGTCACGGTGTGGTCGGTCTCGTAGTTCGGCACCTCCCAGGCGGTCGGCAGGAAGAAGTCCATCAGCGTCCCGGTCTTCACGTTGCCCATGTCATCATAGGCAATCTCCTGCCCCAGCGCGACGGCAAGCGCTTCGGTCAGACCGCCATGCACTTGCCCCTCGATGATCATCGGGTTGATCCGCGTGCCGCAGTCGTCCAGCGCATAGAAGCGGCGTATCTCGGGCACGCCCGTATCCACGTCGATGTCCATGACGCAAACGTAAGCACCGAACGGGTAGGTCATATTCGGCGGATCGTAGTAGCTGACCGCCTCCAGCCCCGGCTCGATCCCCGGGATCGCCTGATTATACGCGGCAAAGGCGATTTCCTTCATCGTCTTGAACTTCTCAGGCGCGCCCTTGACGACAAAGCGGTCTACGTCGAATTCCACGTCGTTGTCATGGACCTCCAGCAGATAGGCCGCGATCATCTGCGCCTTGGCGCGGATCTTGCGGCCCGCCATGGCCGTCGCCGCCCCAGCAACGGGTGTGGAGCGAGAGCCATAGGTGCCCAAACCATACGGTGCCGTATCTGTATCGCCCTCTTCGATGGTGATGCTGTCGGCGGGCAAACCGATCTCAGAGGCGAGGATTTGCGCGAATGTCGTGGCATGGCCCTGACCCTGCGAAATGGTGCCCAGCCGCGCGATCGCGGACCCCGTGGGGTGGATGCGGATTTCGCAGCTGTCGAACATGCCAAGACCCAGAATATCGCAGTTCTTGACCGGCCCGGCCCCTACGATTTCGGTGAAGAAACTCAGCCCCACGCCCATGAGCTTGCGGGTCTTCCCGGCTTTGAAGTCCTCGACCCGCTGCGCCTGCTCCGCGCGCAGCCCATCGTAGTCAACGCTTGTCAGCGCCTTGTCCCAAGCGGTGTGATAGTCCCCGGAGTCGTATTCCCAACCGAGTGCGGCCTTGTAGGGGAACTGCTCTTTCTTGATGAAGTTGATCCGCCGCAGCTCTGCTGCATCCATGCCCAACTCAATCGCCAGAACCTCCACCATCCGTTCGATGAAATACACCGCTTCTGTGACGCGGAAGGAACAGCGATAGCTGACCCCACCCGGTGCCTTGTTGGTATATACGCCGTCCACCTCCAGAAAGGCCGTTGGAATGTCGTAGGAGCCGGTGCAGATGTTCATGAACCCTGCAGGGAATTTCGTGGGGTCAGCGCAGGCATCGAACCCGCCATGGTCGGCGGTCACGTGACAATGCAGCCCGGTGATCTTGCCTTCCTTCGTGGCGGAAATCTTGCCCGTCATGTGATAATCGCGCGCGAAGGCGGTGGTCATCAGATTGTCCATCCGGTCTTCGATCCATTTGACCGGCTTGCCCGTCACAATGGAGGCCACAACCGAACAAACATATCCCGGATAGGCCCCGACTTTGTTGCCAAAACCACCGCCAATATCGGGCGAGACGACACGGATATTGTGCTCTTCAATGCCGGAGATCAGCGACACCACAGTGCGGATCGCATGGGGCGCCTGAAAGGTCCCCCAGAGCGTCAGCTTGCCATTGACCTTGTCCATCGACGCCACACAGCCGCAGGTTTCCAGCGGGCAGGGGTGCGTCCGGTGGTAGTACATGCTCTCTTCAACAAGCACCTCCGCATTGTCGAGTACCTGCTGGGTGGCCTCTTTCTCACCCGCCTCCCACGTGAAGATGTGGTTGGGGTGCGTGCGCGGGCCATGGGCACCATCAGGGATAGAACCATCCTGCGCAACCAGATCTTCGCGCAGAACCACATCCGTTTTAAGCGCTTCGAACGGGTCAACGATCACGGGCAGTTCTTCGTAATCCACCTCGACGGCCTCGATCCCATCCGCCGCCGCAAACCGGTCTTCGGCCACCACAAAGGCCACTTCCTGACCCTGAAACAGCACCTTGCCGTCGGCCAGCACCATCTGCTTGTCCCCCGCAAGCGTCGGCATCCAGTGCAGACCCAGCGGCTCCAGATCAGCCGCCGTCAGAACGGCCAGCACGCCGGGGACCTTCAGCGCCTCTTCGGTGTCGATATTGGTGACCCGCGCATGCGCATAGGGCGAGCGCACAAAGTCGCCGAAGAGCATGCCATCGAGCTTGATGTCATCGACATAATTGCCCTTGCCTTGCGTGAACCGGGCATCTTCGACCCGCTTGCGCGAACAGCCCATGCCTTTGAGGTTGGCGACGCGATCGTCGCGGCTTTCCACTTCGTCCTTCATTCCGCGGCCTCCTTTGCAGCATTCATCTCGGCCGCAGCCGCGAGGATGGATTTGACGATGTTCTGATACCCCGTGCAGCGGCAGAGGTTGCCCGCCATACCAAAGCGTATGTCTTCTTCGGAAGGGTTCGGGTTCTCTTCCAGCAGCTTGGTGGCCCGCGTGATCATCCCCGGGGTGCAATAACCACACTGCAGCCCGTGGTGTTCCTTGAACGCCTCCTGCAGGGGGTGCAGGCTGTCGGGCGTGCCGATGCCCTCGATGGTGGTGATCTCCTTACCGTCCGCCTGCGCCGCGAACATGGTGCAGGATTTGACCGACTTTCCGTCGATTGTCACCGTGCAGGCACCACAATGCGAGGTTTCGCAGCCGATATGCGGCCCGGTGATATTGAGCCTCTCGCGCAGCGTGTAGATCAACAGCTCGCGCGGTTCGGCCAGAAACTCCTCATCCTTGCCGTTGACGTTCAACTTTATGTGCATCTTCTTTGACATGATTTTCCTCTCTGCCCTGTCTCTTCGCTCCGTGAGGACAAGCCTCAGGCGCGCGACCAGGCACGCTCAATCGCGCGGGCCAGGATGACGCCGGCAACGTGTTTCTTGAAAGCGACCGGGCCCCGATTGTCTTCCGTGGGATCGATATCGCCCAGCATGGCCGCTTTGGCCGCGGTGAGTGCGGCGGCGTCAACGGCTGTGCCGACAAGCGCCGCACCGGCATCGGCCGAGTAGATCGGCGTATCGCTCAGGTTGGTCATGGCAATGGAGGCTGCCGTGCATTTGCCGTCCTCCTTGACGATCTGAACCGCCGCCGCCGCCGTGGCATAATCCCCGATTTTGCGCTTTTGCTTTTCATAGGCGTATCCACCCTGCGGCACAGGGATCGACACCGAGGTCAGCACCTCTTCATCCTCGCGCGCGGTCATATAGGCCGCTTCGTAGAAGTCGCGCGCCGCGACGCTGCGCTCCCCACCGGGACCGACCAACGCGAACGTCGCATCAAGACACTGCATGAGACCCGGCATGTCGTTGCCGGGGTCGCCATTGGCAACATTGCCGCCCACGGTCCCCATATAGCGCACCTGCGGGTCCGCGATCTGCAGTGCGGCTTCGCGCAGGATCGGCGCCGCCGCTTCCAGACCGGCATGGTTGATCAGATCGTGTTGCGTGACCATGGCCCCGATGGTGATCTGCCCGTCCTTGATGGAAATCTCGTTCAAGCCATCAATGGCTTGAAGATCGATCAGATGCGGAATCTCCGCCATGCGCAGTTTCATCATCGGGATCAGACTGTGCCCGCCCGCCATGACGCGCGCGTCATCGCCATGCTCTTTGAGTAGGGCGATCACATCATCCATCTTCGTCGGACGATAGTAATCAAACGCTGCCGGTATCATGAATGTCCTCCCTGCCATGACCATGAGTAGCTGGCTGAGAGCATGAGGCTGCGGCCCCGTGAACCGCACATGGATTTAAGTCGATCGAGAGGTTTTCCGCACGAAATGCGCCATGGATCGCACGAAATGCGCGGCTCTAGACACCCAGCGCGTCCCGCACATCCCGCAATCGAGACCGGCTGACCGGAACCTTTTTCAAATGCGTCACATCGAAATGGCACACGCCATTGTCCTTGAGCCGCTCGAAGCCGGTGACAAAGGCCGGATTGACCAGATAGCTGCGATGCACCTTGATGAGCGGCCCCTGCCCCAGCCGCTTGGTGGCTTCGGTGATCGACCAGACGCAAAAGAGCTTGTCCGTGGCCGTGTAGAGATGGGTGTAGTGCCCTTCTGCCCGGATGGCTGCAACTGCGTCGGTGCTCACAAAGAGGGTGCGGCCCTCCTGCTCATACGGGATCTGAGGGGGGACGGTTCCTGCAGAGGTCGATTTCTCCGGCTCGGGGGTAGGCTCTGGTCGCGCCGACGCCTGGCGACTTCCTGCAGGGGGGGCAAGCACCGTAACGCCAGTCAGCAGGAAGGCACCGCATAAGACGAAACTGCTCAACACCACGCCGATGGCCAACACCTCGTTGCTGATCAGCGGGCCGACCTCGGTCAGTACGTCGACCTCCACAAAGCTGGTGCCGCTGATGGCGATGAAATGCACGGCAAAGACCGCGAAGCCAAAGAAAAGCGTGCCGACAACGATGCCACGTTGCGACCTGTTGCCGTAAGCGATGGCAAAGGCCGCGATGTTCAGAACGCAGGAAGAGATCACCGAAAGGGCAATACCCACAGGCGTGTAGAGCGCCTGGCACAGTTCCATCGCCGACATGCCGAGATAGTGCATCGCGAGCACGCCAAGTCCGACCGTCGTGCCTGCCAGCACAAGCGTGGTCCTGGTGCGTTTCCAGAAATGCAGGATCAACAGCGCGAGGCCCACGACCAGTATCGCCACAAGGGCCGACGCCAGCGTGATTGCGGCGTCATAGTAAAAGAGGATGGGGAGCTGCAAGCCGAGCATTGCGACGAAATGCATTGACCAGATGCCACCGCCCAGCGCAATGGCGGCAAGTACGATGAGGATTTTGCGCTGCTCGATGCTCCGCTGAGACAGGCCCTGGGTCAGCGACAAGCCGGTGAATCCAGACATCAGCGCCACGAACAGGGATGCAATAACCAGCATCGGGCTGTGAGAGAAATCCAACGGCTCCATAGGGTATCCCTAGCCCATTGAACAAATGCCACGCAAGTCGGGTGCAGGGGATTGAAACGAAAGGGGATTGAAGATGGTTGGGCGAACATTGGCGCTGCCGGTCCGGCAGTCCAAGTCCGAGGAGACGCGCAGAATAGGCAGGCCACAGAATTCGGCACCCACACCGCCGCTCAATTGACCCTGCGCAGTCGGTATCGGAGTTTTGTCGCCGATCTTTCGCCCAAACGCAAAGTTGTTGGTGTACAATCCCTGCTATTCCGCCAATTCTTGCAACCATATGGCGAAACAGGTTGCGCCTGTCAGATGCCACATCAAAAAACATAAGGGAGATAAAAAATGACCAAACATCGAATTTTGGCTACCTCAACACTTGTTTCACTCGCTCTTTGCCAGCCTCTTTGGGCGGCGGACACCCATCCGGTCACCGGCGAGCCGCTGGCCGCAGATCAGACCTTTCAGTATCGCTTGCTGGACCAGTTTCCCTCCATCGATCCGCAACTGATCGAGGAAACCGTTGGGGGCCATCTGGCGCGCCAGTTGTTCGAAGGGCTTTTGACGCAGAACGCCGATGGCACGCTGCGCCCCGGCGTGGCCGAAGAATGGTCCTCCGAAGACAACCAGACCTGGACCTTCAAACTGCGTGAGGATGCGCGCTGGTCCAATGGCGATCCGGTGACAGCACAGGATTTCGTCTTTGCCTGGCGCCGCGCGGCCGACCCGGCCACGGCCTCTGAATACGCCTGGTATGTGGAGTTGAGCCAGATCACCAACGCGGCGGCGGCGATTGCCGGCGAGGCCAGCACCGAAGAGCTGGGCGTGCGCGCCATCGACGACCGGACGCTGGAGGTCACACTGGCCCAGCCCCTGCCCTACTTCCCGCAGATGACGGTGCACTATACCTTCATGCCGACGCACCAACCCACGGTCGAGGCCCATGGTGCCGCCTGGACCAACCCAATGAACATCGTGTCGAACGGGGCCTATAAGCTGGACGATATGGCGACGAACGAATTCGTGCGGCTGGTTCAGAACCCGGAATACTGGGGCGCGGAGGATGTGATCATTACCGAGATCACCGGATTTGTGATCAATGACGCCAATCAGGCGCTGACCCGCTTTCAGGCGGGCGAATTCGACATGATGGATGACCTCCCCGCCGGCAGCTACCCGCGTCTTGAGGAAGAGACGCCGGATGTGGCGCATTCCGTGCCGCGGCTCTGTTCCTATTATTACACCGTGAACCAGTCTGAAAGCGGCCACGAGGCGCTGCAGGATCCGCGCGTGCGCACAGCCCTCAGCTATATGATCAACCGCGAGGTGATCACCGATCAGGTGTTGAAAGCCGGTCAGGCCCCCGCCTTCAGCTTCACCCATTGGGCCACGGCTGATTTTGAGCTGCCTGCGATCGACTATTCGCTCTGGAGCCAGCAGGAGCGCATGGAAAAGGCCGTGGCGCTGATGGAAGAGGCGGGCTATGGCCCGGACAACCCCATTGAGCTCAACCTGATCTACAACACCTCCGAAAACCACAAGCAGATCGCGACAGTGGTCAGCCAGATGTGGCGGCCCCTAGGCGTCACGACGGTGCTGAACAACTTCGAATGGCAATCCTATCTGGAAATTCGCGGCAATCAGAACTTCGACATCGCCCGCTCGGCCTGGTGCGGGGATTACAACGAGGCCTCGACCTTCCTCGACCTTCTGACCTCGAACAACGCCAACAACGATGGCAAATACGTCAGTGAAGAGGTCGACCGGCTGATGGCCGAAAGCGTCACCATGTCCGACCCGCAACCGGTCTATACGCAGGTTGAACAGATTCTCGCCGAGGATATGGCGATCCTGCCGATCTATCACTACACACAGAACTTCGTGCTCGACCCGACCATCAAGAACTGGCCGAAGGAGAACGTGGAGAACAACTGGTACGTGAAAGACATCTACCGCGTTGCACCAGAGTAAGGCGCAGCGGAGCGGGTGACTTCACCCGCTCCGGCGCTACATTCCAAAGATGATATTTTACATAATCAAGCGTCTGCTCGTCGCGATCCCGGTTCTGCTGATCCTGATCGTCAGCACGTTCATCCTGATGTATGCCGCCCCCGGTAGCCCCTTTGCGACGGAGCGCGGCATCCCGCCTGCGGTGCTTGCCAATCTGCAGGCACAATACGGGCTCGATCAGCCGTTTCACATCCAGATCTGGCGGTATGTGGTCGGCGTGGTCACCGAATTCGACTTCGGCCCCTCCTTCATCTATCGCGATCAGGATGTGAATGACCTGATCGGCCAGGGCTTTCCCGTGACGCTGACCTATGGGTTCTGGAGCTTTCTGGTCGCGGTGATCGTGGGTGGCAGCCTGGGCATCCTCGCCGCCTTGCGCCACAACACCTGGCTCGACTATCTGGCGGTGGGCATCTCCATCGGCGCGCAGGTGCTGCCGAACTTCGTGCTGGCGCCGATCCTCGTGCTGACCTTCACGCTCTGGCTCGGCTGGTTGCCGGGTGGTGGCTGGCAGGGTGGCCAGTGGCAATTCGTGATCCTGCCCGTCATCGCGCTCTCGACCAGTTTCATGGCCTCGATTGCGCGCATCTCGCGGGCCTCCATGCTCGAAGTGCTGACCTCGAACTACATCCGCACCGCCCGCGCCAAGGGCCTGCCGATGCGGCGCGTGATCTTCCGCCATGCGCTGAAACCCGCGCTGCTGCCGGTGATCTCCTACCTGGGCCCTGCCTTCGTCGGCATGATCACCGGCTCGGTCGTGATCGACATCTATTTCTCCACGGGTGGCATCGGGCAGTTCTTCGTCGCCTCGGCGCTCAACCGCGACTACGGCGTGATGATGGGCATCACCATCCTGCTGGGCGCGCTGACGATCTTCTTCAACCTTCTGGTCGATGTGCTCTACGCCTGGATCGACCCGAAAATCAGGTATTAGCCGCATGTTCGCAACCAAATCCGTCGCCGACGATCTGGCGGGCGCGGCACCCATCAAGGGCCGCTCGCTCTGGGCCGATGCGCGGGCACGCTTCCTGCGCAACCGCGCTGCGGTCGCCGGGCTGATCGTGCTGCTGCTCGTTGCCGCCTTCGCGCTCATCGGCCCCTTCATCGCGCCCTGGAACAACGAGGACATCGACTGGAACGTGCTCGGCAACGTCGCCCAGGGCGGGCGCCCATCGCTGGAGACGGGCCATTGGTTCGGCACCGACGCACTGGGGCGAGACCTCTTCGCCCGCACCGTGCAGGGCACGCAGATCTCGCTGCTGGTGGGCATCGTCGGCGCGCTGATCTCGGTGATCGTCGGCACGCTCTACGGGGCGATTGCGGGGTATTTCGGTGGGCGCATCGACAACGTGATGATGCGCATCGTCGATGTGCTGATGTCGATCCCCTACATGTTCGTGCTGATCCTGCTGCTCGTAGTCTTTGGCCGCTCCCTGCTGATGCTTTTCATCGGCATCGGGCTGATCAGCTGGCTCGACATGGCGCGCATCGCCCGCGGCCAGACGCTGACCCTGAAGGGCAAGGCCTATATCGAGGCTGCCGTCGCCACCGGGGTCCGGCCCTTCACCATCATCCTGCGCCACATCATCCCGAACCTGCTGGGCGTGGTGATCGTCTATGCGACGCTGCTGGTGCCCTCGATGATCATCTACGAAAGCTTCATCAGCTTTCTGGGCCTTGGCGTGCAGGAACCGCTCACAAGCTGGGGCGCGCTGATCAACGATGGCGCCTCTGAGATGAACAACGGCACCCTCTGGATGCTCGGCTGGCCACTCTTTTTCTTCGTCATCACGCTCTTCGGCTTCTTCTTTGTCGGCGACGGGCTGCGCGATGCCCTCGATCCGAAGGATCGGTAATGATGAATTTTCCGAAGGATCGGTAAGTTATGGCACTTCTCGACGTCACCGACCTCACCGTCAGCTTCGACACCCCCGACGGGACCGTGAAAGCCGTGAACGGTATGACCCTCTCGCTCGATCCCGGCGACAGCCTCGCCATCGTCGGCGAAAGCGGGTCGGGCAAGACCCAACTGGCCTTTGCCATACTCGGCCTTCTCGCCAAAAACGGCACCGCCGGCGGATCGATCCGCTTTGACGGTCAGGAAATCCTGAACCTGCCGGAGTCCAAACTGAACGCGATCCGCGCCAATGAGATCGCGATGATCTTTCAGGATCCAATGACCTCGCTGAACCCCTATCTCCGCGTCGGCGATCAAATGGCCGAGGTGCTGATGCTGCACAAAGGGGCGTCCAAGCGCGACGCTTTCGCGGAAAGTGCCAGGATGCTCGACGCCGTACGCATTCCGGATGCCCGTGCCCGGCTCAGGATGTATCCGCACGAATTCTCAGGCGGCATGCGGCAGCGGATCATGGCCGCCATGGCGCTGCTCTGCCGTCCGAAACTGCTGATTGCGGATGAGCCGACCACCGCGTTGGATGTGACTGTCCAGAACCAGATCATGGAACTGATGGCCGATATCCAGCGTGATTTCGGCACAGCCCTTATCCTGATCACCCACGATCTGGCCATTGTCGCGGGCTCCTGCGTCAAGACGCTGGTGATGTACGGTGGGCGGGTGATGGAAACGGGCGCCACCGATGATGTCTTCGCCGCCCCCTCGCACCCCTACACGCGGGGCCTGCTGAAGGCGGTCCCACGTCTCGATGTCCCGCAGGACAAGCTTGAGACCATACCCGGCGATCCGCCCGATCTCACGGCGCTGCCTGCCGGGTGCCCCTTCAGCCCCCGCTGCCCGGCCAGTCATGAGCCTTGTGCGACGACCATGCCGGTGCAGGAGGCATTTGAAGCCGGGCGTCTGCGCGCCTGCCATGCGGCGCGGGAGACAGTGGCATGAGCGCCCCGCTGCTGGAAACCCGCGACCTGAGCGTCACCTTCAAGGTCGCCCGGCAGGGGGGATGGCCATGGAGTCCGCCACGCGAATTGCAAGCGGTCAAGCAGGCCTCGCTGAGGCTGGAGCCGGGCCGCACCCTTGGACTGGTGGGTGAAAGCGGGTCGGGCAAATCCTCGCTGGCGCGTGCGATTGTCGGCACGGTGCCGGTCAGTGACGGGCGCGTGCTCTGGCGCGGCGAGGACATCGTGAGCATGGACACAGCCGCGCAACGCGCGCATGGGCGCCATGTGCAGATGGTGTTCCAGGACCCGCTGGACGCGCTGAACCCGCGCATGACTGTTGGCCAGATCGTGGCCGAACCGCTGCGGACCCACTTCCCCGACCTCTCAAAAGAGCAGGTCCGTGCCAAGGTGGGCCAGATGATGGAGCGCGTAGGCCTTTTGCCTGCTCTCATCAATCGCTACCCGCATGAATTCTCGGGCGGTCAATGCCAGCGCATTGGTATCGCCCGCGCATTGATCACAGACCCGGAGCTGGTGGTCTGCGACGAGCCTGTCAGCGCCCTTGACGTCTCCGTGCAGGCGCAGGTGGTGAACCTGTTGCAGGAGCTGCAGCGCGAGATGGGGCTGGCCCTGCTGTTCATCGCGCATGATCTGAGCGTTGTGCGCCATATCTCACACCGGATCGCGGTCATGTACCTGGGCCGGATCGTCGAGGTCGCCACCGCATCCGAGCTGATCGCAAACCCCCGTCACCCGTATACGAAGGCCCTGATTGCGTCGGTGCCGATCCCGTCGCCCAAGGCGGAGCGTGCACGCCACCGTCCGGTTCTAGAGGGCGAGTTGCCCTCTCCGATGTCTCCGCCCTCGGGTTGCGTTTTCCGCACCCGCTGCCCCATCGCACGGGCCGACTGCGCGGACGCGACACCGGCTGTCATGAACATTGGAAACGATCATCTCGTCTCATGCCCATATCATTCAAGCACAGAAGCATCGCCCTTATGAAGCTTTCAGCAAGTGGAAGAAGACCACGCCCGCTTGTGCGCACGGCCTGCGACCATCAGGTGTAACAACCGGCGACAGACCACATGGCCCACCGATATTTGTGGGGAGCGAAATGAACGGGTTTTACGCCCAACACCAGTTCCCAAACCGTTGGTCATCAGTTGACTACGGCAATCTCAAACACACTGTGATCAACGGTATCAGATTTTTCGGCAACCTGATTGACCTTGATCTTCTCGCCCGTCTCTTCTGCCATTCCATACAGCAGTCCGACGACCATCGAGTCCAGGCCGGTTCGCTGGGAAAAGTAGTGTAAACGGTACGTTCTGTCTGCCACTTCCTCGAGCTTGAACGACGGCGGTTTCAGATTTGGCATTGAAAGCTGAATACGGGCATGCATGTCGTCCAGGCCATTCAACCGCTCCAGAAAACTGTCGCCCGCAACCTTCATGAGATTGCCGAACCTGGATTCTCCGGCATAGTCGACCCAGTGCGATCCAAACTTGGTCAAGACCTCGCCCGATGACAGACCGGTGTGTTCGGAAATGGCGCCCACCAACTGATAGGTGATACCGTCATCGTAACTTTTCATGCCATCAAACTGTTGGTCACCGACAGAGGCCTTTTGGCAAATCGCCTCCCAGGTTTCTTTATCGTGGTGTTTAAGGATGAAGGCGCGAATGCCTTCATTTATCATGCCGTACATTTTCATTTCCTCGCAAACTGGATGAACCCGTCAGGGAGAGCGCCGGCAAAAGAATTGTCGCGACACCCCATCGGAACGAACAGCCCGGAGCATCAGTCTCCGAACGCTTGGAAATTCAGTAAATGCACGATGCAGCCTGGAAAACCCGAACAGCTGCAAGAGGCTCTTGCGAGGATGCACAACCAAGGATCACATGAACGTACAACCGTTGCGGCGCAACGCGATTTGAATGACGCGCTTAGTTTACTCAGAGCAACAGGCGATCTACGGTTTAGCCAACGTCAAAAGCAGCATGGTGTGGAGATCACTGATGGATTGGAGTTTGGTTCTATTGATGGTTGGAATCCACGCGCTGATGTTTCTGACGCCTGGTCCTGACAGTATCGTCGTAGTCTCGCGGGCAACCTCCCAGGGCATGCGACACGCTCTTGCTGCGATCTTTGGCGTTATCTCCGCGGGCTTTGTCTTTGTGCCGGCAATTGCGTTTGGGATGGATTTCATCAACACCCTCTCGCCCGCGATATGGATGGCAGTCCGCGCGGCGGGCGCCGTCTATTTAATCTACGTCGGCTACAGGATGCTCCGCGCTTCGTTCGCTTTTCGCAAAAACCACGATCCAGCGACGCATACAGCATTTGTACCGTCCGAGGAGCCGCTTTTGGCTGCATATATCCAAGGTCTCCTCACCAATCTTGGAAACCCGAAGATGGTTGTTCTGCTGACGTCCTTCCTTCCCCAATTCGTAGCGGTAGAGATGGGGAATATCAGCACCCAGATCCTGGTTCTTGGCCTTCTTATGTACTTGAATGGCTTGGTCTGTTTCACCGCAATTGCGTTCGGTGCCGTCATGCTAAAAACACAGATCGTCAAGCGTTTCGGATCAAACAATCTCTCTTTCTGGGGCGGAAACCTGGCGGGAGGGACGATGTTGAGCGTCGGGGTATGGATGCTCATCTCGCCTGTCAGGTTCATGCTTGGCGCGCGAAACACCTGAGCATCGTTCCATCTTGTGACGCCGTCTTTCATTCTCGCTGTGTCGCGCGGCAGACTGAGCTCGAACCGGGTTGGCCAGTGTATAGTCTCCACCGGTGGCACGGGCTCATCAAAGTGAAGCCCGGCGAAGTGCTCACTTCAGCGGACCGTTGCGAACAGCGCGCCCGAACCCAAATCTCCGAATTTCTGGGCTGTAGCCGGGGTTTCCATTGCGCATGAGTTCAAACAACGTCCCGTTGGCGTCCTCCACGAGAGGGCTTGTGCCCAATGGCGGCAACGTCGTTCGTTCGGTGTTTACACCTAGAGCCCTTGCACAAGTCTGTTCGCATCGAAAAGAGCAGCATGCAGGTTCCTGCTGGCAACCGCGTCCCCAAGCCTGACCAACGCAAAGCTGCTGTCTGAATGCGCGCTTGGAAACTCTACAATGCCCCTGGCAAACTTCCTCAGATCAAGTTGGCCTGCGTTGCTTGATTGACCGACGAGGTCGAAATAGAGATCGTCCATTGGTTTGCAGCCGGTCTCGAACACTACGTGATCGAATACTTGGCGCCAAGTCGCACCGGTCAGTGTATTTAGCAAGGTGACAGCCTTGCGGTTTCCGTCTCGTTCGACCCGCTGCACCTCCGTATTCGGTATGAAACGCACCTCTCGCTCATAGAGGTTTTTTAGAGCTACCGATTGTGTCGTGGGACCCAATTCGGTCAGAGGACGGGTATCTGGCGTCGCAAAGATCAACTGGGCAGAATGATCAGACATATAATCCGCCGCCACCGCTGCTGGCTGATCCCCCAACATGTCCCACAACAACACATCTCCTGAAACGCGAACATTTCCGCCGAGAACATCCCAGGAGGACACGGTGAGATCACCGCCGGGGCAGTCCGGCTCGGAGGGCCATCCACCCGTTGCGAGAACTACAAGGTCGGGCCTCAGCGCCTTGATGTCTTCAGCTTCCGCATAGGTGGAGAGATACAGGGTCGCTGGTGAGTGTGTGACTTCCTGTACCAGCCAATCCAGAACGCTTTCCATCTGCCGCCGCACGGTTCCTTTGCTTGCCAAAGCAAGTTGGCCACCAAGCCTGTCCGAAGCTTCGAAAAGGTGCACGTTGTGACCTGCGGCGGCGGCCAGACGCGTTGTCTCCAAGCCGCAGGGGCCGCCTCCAACCACGACAATGGTTTTCTTTTTTGCAGTCTGCGGAAGGCGATGGCTCAGAAAGCCCTCGCGGCCCGTCACTGCATTCTGTCCGCACACCGCATCCTTGCCTTGGTTCACGCGGTCTACGCAGTAGCCAAGACCAACGCAGGAGCGGATGCGGTCTTCTTGCCGAATGCTGATCTTTTTGACCAGATACGGGTCGGCGATATGGGCGCGCGTCATACCGATCATATCCACCATACCCTCTTTAAGGGCGTACCGGGCCGTCGCCAGATCATTGATCCCGCCAGCATGGAAAATCGGTAAATCGACGGCAGATCTGATCCACCCGGCAACCTGCAAATCCCGGGCAGATGGCACGCCCATCGGCGGCACCCACCCCGCCAGCCCCAGATCATCGTATGGCGCTCCGGCAAGGATGTTGAGAAAGTCGATCTGTTCACTCTGCGCCAACCGTTTGGCAATCTCTACGCATTCATCGGCAGTGAGCCCACCCGTTGACAACTCATCTCCGGTGATGCGCATTCCCACGACGAAGTCGGGACCTACCTTGGATCGCACGGCGTCCAGCACCTCGAACGTCAGACGCAAGCGATTTTCCAGCGAACCGCCGTAGTCGTCCTCCCTGTCATTCACCAGAGGCGATAGAAACTGGCCCAGAAGATGGGAGTGAGACAGGATTTCAATGCCGTCGAATCCACCATCCTGACAGCGTCGCGCGCCTTCGGCGAACTCCCACGCGATCCGCTTGAGATCCATGTATTCGGCTGTTTTCGGCATCGATCTATGCGCCCGCTCGCGTCGCCCCGATGGGCCAATGACGGGCAACCAGTCACCCGTATCCCAGCCGGTGCGACGCCCCATATGTGTGATCTGACACATGACGGCCGCACCATGAGACTTCACACCGGCGGTCAGCTTTTCGAACCACGGGATGATGCTGTCATCCCCTGCGTAGAGCTGGCGAAAGACCGAAGGACTGTCCGGCGCCACATTGGTTGATCCGCCGATCATGGTCAGCGCCAAACCGCCCTTGGCCTTTTCCTCATGATAGAGGCGATAGCGATCCCTGGGGTGACCATCTTCGGCATAGGCAGGAGCGTGTGCTGTGCTGATGACACGATTGCGCAGATGCAGATGTTTCAGCCGAAAGGGTTGAAGGAGGGGGTCTGAGGAAATCTTTTCATCCATCACGTCACTCCTGCCGGATTATGTGCTGTGCTGAAACATGGCGGCGACAATGGCCTCTGGCGCATCCTCTTGAACAAGATGACCTGCATTGGGGATTACTTTCATCGCGCCATCGGTCAGCATACCGGCCAGCTTGTGACCTCGCTCCAAGGGGATCCACTCATCCTTCTCGCCCCAAAGCAAAGTAGTGGGGCAATCGAGCGGTGCGTATTGGCTCTCGACCTCATCCGTAAACTTCTGATCCATCTGTGCGATCTGACGATAGAATGCTGGCTGACCGACGTCTCCTTGCCAGGGTGTCATGTAGACTTGCAATGCCTCCCCGGTCAGCGTCTTGTATGCCGCGCTTTGCAGATAGGCGCGTAAAAGCGCATCGTGCGCATAGGCAGGCAGACCTGCAAAAGCAGCTTCATACTGCCTGACATGCGCCACGAATGGCGACCCCCAGGGTGCGACCGCGACGGGATCAAAGATTGTCATTCGTTTGTAGCGCAGATCGTTGATGTAGTAAGCCCGCAAAGCTGTCGCACCGCCAAAGTCGTGACACAGTATTTCAGGGCGCTTCAACTCCCAGTGCGCACATAGGGCGGCCAGCAGATCATTCTGCACGGCCAAGGACACGTCTTGCCCATCTTTCTTTTCTGACTGACCATAGCCAATCAGATCGAAGAAATAGACGGTCCAGCGTTCGGCCAGAAGGGGCGCGATTCTGCGCCAGACCTGTGACGAGAACGGTGTTCCATGCACCAGTACCAGGGGGTCACCAGAGCCCAACTGCCCCCATGCAATGGACTGCCCCTTGTGATCGTAGCGTCCCGGTAGCGACAGCATGGCGTTTCTCCTGTAATGCTTTATAGTGATTATATGGTTACATTACTTTTTGCGATATGTAACTATAAAAATTAAATATGAGGTTACTATGTGGATGAGTGACAATTTTGTAGGGGGGCATCTTGCGCTGGATTTTCTCAACACCGTTGGCGACACCGACAAATCCCGCACGGACAATCGTCTGACGTCACCGGATGATCTTCTTTCCTGGCTTGCGGCGAGCGGTAATGCAGGGGAACACGTGGGTCAGGCGCATCCAACGCAATATGATGTCGATGCCTTGGTCAACTTTCGGGAAGCCACATATCTCGTGCTATCCGCCTATACCGGGAGACAGACAGTTGCGCCTGAACATCTTCAGACGTTCGAAGACTATACGAAGGCTGCCTTGCAACGTGCTGAGTTGAACCTCTCCAGCGCGCCTTCACCTTGGAAGGCGACCGGCGGCACGGCGTCCTACTATCTCGATAGCTTCGTACTGCTTGTGGAGGATCTGCTGAGATCTCCCGAAATCGGAAAACTCCGTCAGTGTGAACGGTGCAGCTGGTTCTTTCTGAACGCAGGCAGGGGGCGCGGCAGACGATGGTGCAACATGTCCACCTGCGGGAACCGTCACAAGGTGGCGGCTCACCGACAGCGCCGCCAGACCAACGTTGCAGGGGGATGATATCTCATGCCAGGTAAAACGACGTGCAACGGGATCGTAAAAGCACCGGTCAAGGTACCGAAAGGAGCGCATTCTCATCCGGTAGCTCAAAATGTTGATCCCATAGACTACGTGTTCGTTCTGGTTCCGGCATTCTCAATGTTGGCCTTCACATCCGCCGTTGAGGTTCTGCGCGTCGCGAACCAATTGGCCGGACGGGGTCTCTACCGATGGACTGTGCTGTCCGAAACCGGAGAACCCGTTGCCAGTTCGAACGGGCTGTCCATTGGCTGCCACGGTCGTCTTTCCTCCGACATTGGGGGCAGTCGGATCTTCATTTGCGCCGGGGTAGAGCCGAACAAGAGCATCTCGAAAACTGTCTGGAAGTGGGCGGCGCGGCAATGGGCCTTCGGCGCTCAGATGGGCGGATTGTGCACCGGGGCGTTCGCACTTGCAAAAGCGGGTATATTGTCGTCCGCAGAATCTACACTGCATTGGGAAAACATCGATGGATTCCGCGAGCAATTCCCGACGCTGACCCCCACAGACAAGGCTTACGTTGTTGACGGACGTGTCAGTACATCCGCAGGGGGCGCAACAAGTGCAGACTTGTTTCTCACGGTGTTACAGCAAGATTTTGGCTCTGAATTTGCAACAATCGCGCGTGAAATGATGAACATAAGCGACGTTAGAGGCCCTGATACCAGTCAGGCAGCATCCCGCGCCGCTACTTTGAACAGTCGGAACAAGCGCCTCATAGAAATCATCGGATACATCGATACCAATCTTGAAGCCGACCTGGCGCTGGATGACCTCGCTGAACAATTCTCAATCTCGCGCCGCCAGATGGAACGGTTGTTCGCGAAATATCTCCATAGAACGCCCAGGCAGTACATTTCGAATGCCCGGCTCGCCAAGGGGCGCAGACTTTTGATCGAAACCGACCTTTCGGTCATGGATGTCGCAATTGCCTCTGGATTCAACTCCGCTCAGAATTTTTCCAAGCTATTTCGTCTGAAATTCGGGACGTCACCGAGTCGATTGCGCGCTGGTTCTTAGATATGGCGGGCAAATCGAATACAGTGTTTTGGAAATCATCCGCAAAGTAGAATACGGCAGATTGCGAGGGCATGGGGTACAGGAAAAACCCCTTTAACAGTTGCCATGGTATCCGCTTTGCCACCCCACCAACCAAAGCTGCGTGGCTGTTGAATAGTCACGACATGGTGACTGTGTAAAGGGTCGGGACAAAAATCACGATCAAGCCTCTCGATGGAGTGATGCGTGCCATCATGCGCTTTTTGTCAAATCTTCGGCGAGCATGAGCGCATTCCCGTCCGGGTCGTAGAAAGTTGCTGTCTTGACCATCCCTTCAACTGTATCGGTTTCGCCGTCAAACCTTACCATTGCCTGTTCAAGTGCACGCCGGGCGCTGTCCAGGTCGGCGATCCCAAAAACAGGAACGCAATTACCCGGTGCGGGTTCGGTTTGCTCACCGAGGCCGATTGTAACACCGCTGGTCTTGGTCTGCAGTTCCGACCAACCTGCTTCATCCGCGTGATAGAGTATCTCAAATCCTAGCATGTCATTGTACCATTTGGCGCTTGCGTGTCGATCCGTGACCGACAAAGCAATGGTGATGGTGTCTTCCAACGAAACAAGCGGCATGGCTTTTCCTTTTTACGAAAATATACTAACTATACTTTATGGACATTCAGGTTTTTGTCAACTTAACTTCAAGGGCATGGGCCCTTCCCATTCTATCAAGTCTACAAGCCGGCACCGCTGGGCGGCAGGCGACACTTCTGACCGCAACTGGCGCAAGCAGGACGGCCTTTTCACAAAGCATTGATCATCTTATCAAGATGGGTCTTGTTGAAAGAAACCCGGGTTATGGCCATCCGATACGTCCGGAATTCCGGCTTACGCAACTCGGAAAATCAGCCGCTAAAATCGCACGCAGAATTCAACGTGTTTCCGGGGCCGCAGATCAGGATCTGCTCCGGCGTACATGGACCTTGCCAATTCTGACATCGCTTCATGAGCCAAGACACTTCAATGACATAAAGAGAAATCTGCCGACAATAACCGACCGTGCGTTGTCTCTATCTTTGAGATCAATGGAAGACAGAGAGTGGGTACAGCGCTGTGTCAACGAAGCGGCCCGCCCACCGAGATCCATCTACACAGCGATCAACACAGGCGAAAAGGTAAGCAAGGTCATCTTACCTGAAATCACTGTTGGCCAAGGCTAATCACGTAACCTGAAGCCCTGCGCCGCAGCTTCACCAGACTGGCCATTCGCTGCGATTGCAAAGTCAAGACGAATGCGAACTCGCAGATCGCAGGCTATGCAGACCTTAGCGGGAAGTCCGGACATGGCCGATATCGACGCAATTCGTCCTTTCAACATCAAGTCGTGCGACTTCGACATCTTGGCGCGCCTGCGGCTTGCCTGTCGTGGAAATTGACAGAGCCCTGAAGCGACCGGACCGATTTGACGCTTCAGTCTCTGAGAACGGCCATGTCCTTACTGTCCCAACCGATCCAGATAGGGTCCGCTCCGAAAGTGCCTCCGGTCTCGGCATCCACAAAAGCACGCAGAATCGCGCCCTCGGTCTGATCAACCGCCAAATCCACGGCCATGCGGCTTCCCAGAAAAGTCTTGGCCACGACCTTGCCCTGCACAGCATTTTCGGCAGAAGGACGCTCGGCAGAAAGACCGAGTTTTTCCAGGCGAACCGACGCCGTGATGTTACCCCCCACCGCCGACGTGAAACCCGGCGCGAGGCCAGTTAAGTTCTGACCAAACCAATCCATCACGATCTTGTCACCGTCCTGGCCTCGCAATGTGCCGGACAAAAGATTGGTGTCACCAACAAACTCCGCCACGAAGCGCGAGGCCGGCTGAAAATACAACTCTTCCGGCGTGCCGTCCTGTTCGACACGGCCCTTGTTCATCACGACGATCCGGTCGGACATGGTCAGCGCCTCCTCCTGATCATGGGTGACGAAGAAGAAGGTCTTGTGAGTGCGGCGCTGGATGGATTTCAGTTCCAACTGGACTTGTCCGCGCAGCTTGGCATCCAGCGCCCCTAGAGGTTCATCCAGCAGTAAGAGCGCAGGATCCGGTGCCAGAGCGCGCGCAAGAGCGACGCGCTGCCGCTGACCGCCTGACAATTGCCCGGGATAGCGGTCGACATAGGTTTCCAGTTCCAGAAAGGCCATGATCTCGTCGGAGCGTTTTCGGATCGCAGTTTTGTCCATGCCCTTCAATTCCAGACCGAAGGAAATGTTCTGGCGGACGGTCATATGCGGAAACAGCGCATAGTCCTGAAACACCATGTTCACATGACGTTTCTCGGGCGGTTGAAGGGTCACGTCTTCACCATCCAGAATAACACGGCCGGAGGTCGGGCGTTCAAACCCCCCCAGAATGCGCAGCGTGGTGGACTTGCCACACCCCGACGGCCCAAGGAAGGTCACGAACTCACCACGCGCAATGTCCAGTGTCAGATCGTCAAGGGCCACCGTATCACCGAAGTGCTTGGAAACGCCTTCAAGAAGAACAAGCGATGCTGGGGTGGTCATGGGTTTGTGTCCTTATTCGCGCGGCGCGTAAAACGTTCGGCCCAGATGCCGATGGCGGCTGTCAGCACCAGTGCGACGGTCGCAATTGCATTGATTTCAGGGGACATGCCCGATCGCAGCTTTGCGAAGATCAGGACAGGCAGCGTTGGCTCGTACCCGCCCAGGAAGAACGAGCGGACAAAGTCGTCAAAGCTGAGCAGCAGGCAGAAGATACTGGCGCCCAGAATGGCAGGGATCAGGTAGGGGAATGTGATCCTGAGAAAGGCGATGATTGGGTCAGCGCCCAAGTCCCGTGCGGCTTCGATCTGACTTTTGGGAAGGGTCGATAGCCGGGCCATGACGACAAGGGCGACAAAGGGGACGTTGTGCACCGCATGCGCCCAGATGATGGCGCCCATGCCCGGCTCAATCCCCAAGAGGCGGGCATAGATGCGAAACGCGATGGCCGAGATGATGCCGGGCACCAATGCGGGCAGAATGGTCAGCCCGAAGATGGCCGCCCGTCCAAGGAACTTGCGCCCTTCAAGCAGCACCGCAATCCATGTGCCGACCACCACCGAGATCAGGGTCGAGAGCACCGCGATCACAACGGAATAGGTCAGGGTCGACACGACTTCGGCGTCGGCGAAAACGCCCAGGTACCAATCCAGCGTCCAGGATTTGATCGGGAATCCGATAAATTTGCTGTCCTTGAAACCCATCAGGATCATCAGCATCAGCGGCACGAAAACATAGAGCACAAAGGCCCAATAGATGCAGGACAGGAGGATGCGATTGCCGCGGGTCATTTCGTATCCCCTTTTCGCAGGACGTACATCAGTTTCTGGAATATGCCCGTCAACAGCATCGCGGTGACAAACATGATCGTGGCAAAGGCCGCGCCTGTGGGCCACTCATCCCCCGCCACGTGAAAGAACCCGGCGATGGTTTCGGAAAATACCGTGGTGGAGGGTCCGCCCAGCAAAACCGGTGTGGCGTAAAACCCGGTGGAGATCAGGAAGACCAGCGTGCACCCGGAGGAAATCCCCTCAAGCGTCAGCGGCAGGGTCACGCGGCGGAACCGGGTCCATGCCCCTGCGCCGAGGTCAGCGGCGGCCTCGCCATAGCTTTTGGGTAGTTTCTCGAGCGCGGAATAGAGCGGCAGCAGCATATAGAGCGCAGTCAGGTAGACGATGCCTATCCCCATTGAAAAGCTGGTATACATGAAGGGGATCGGTCGGTCGATCAGGCCGAACCATTTCAGCACGAGGTTCACGGCGCCGGTGTTCCCAAGAAGGATCATGATGGCATAGGTGCGGACGATCTCGCCGACCCAGAACGGGATCAGCAGCAACAAAAGCATCAGCAACTGGTTCTTGCGGCTGACATGGCGGGCCAGGAAATAGGCCACCGGGAATGTCAGGATCAGGGTACAGAAGGTAAGCGTTCCGGCAAAGATCAGTGTCCGGAAAAATGGCTGCCAGAAGATGCGCTCGCCAAAGAACCGCGCATAGTTGTCGAGCGTGAAGTGCTGTTCGACCCCCGGAGCCACGGGGTAGGCATCAATCAGGCTGACCCGTAGCATTTGCAGCATGGGGCCAAGGTGCTGGGTCAGGACCCATAGAATGGGAAAGGCGGCAAGAATGACGAACTGCCGCCGCGGCGATGTCGTGACCAGCTTCATCAGCGCGGTGTAGGGCGTCCAGACGGACAGCCACCACCAAAAGGTGCGGTCAGACTTCTCCGGGGCGACGCCAGCGCTTTTGGTGCGCGTCGTAGTATCATTGCTCATGCAGAACTTCCTGGGTCAGCCGGGCCGTGTCCTCGCCCATTCGTGGACGGGCAAGGACGGGTTTACATGCAGCCAGTGATCAGGCGGCTTTGACCGCTTCCACGGCCGGGTCAACAAGGCTGTATTTCATCTCGTTCGCCTCGGCACGGAAGAACTGCAGATTTGCCAGTTGTTCTTCCGGGAAGGACGTCGATGCCTTTTCAAGGTCGGTCAGATAGTTCGACGCATCCTTGTAGGTCGAGATGAAGCCAGATGCCTTGGTCATCGATGCACCGATCTCGGGTGACGCAAGGATCGCATCAAGGAACTGATAGGCGTTGTCGACGTTCGGCGCGTTGTTGGCGATGTTATAGGTATAGACAAAGCCATATGAGCCTTCTTTCGGGATCGACATTGCCAGCGGGAAGCCATCGTTGATCAGCGCTGCCGCCGGTCCATTCCAGCTGTGACCAAGCGCAATATCCTGGTTGACGAACATCTGCTGCACTTCCGCGCCGCTGTCATAGTACTTGCGCACCAGAGGCTTCTTGGAGATCAGGAATTGCTTGGCCTCCTCAACAATGGCCGCAGCCTTTTCCGGATCGTCCATATACGCGACCATATTACCATCGTACCCCAGCTTCAGCATGACAATCGACATCATGTCCTGGATGATATAGGCGGTCTGGCCCTTGTATTTCTCCGAGAACAGAACATCCCAGCTTTCGGCCTCTTCGGCGCTGACCATGTCGGTGTTGTAGGACAGAACCTCCATACCTGACAGGATGGGAGCACCCCACTTGTTGCCATTGATCGTGGACCAGTCGCTTTCCGAGAATGTCGGGTTGATGTTGCCCCAGTTGCTCAGGCGACCGGTGTCCAGCGGCGCCAGAAGGTCGCTGTCGATGAACTGCAAAAAGCGGTGACCGGCGACGGTCATGATGTCCACGGTCGGGTTCGGCGCTTCAGCGGCCAGCAGGTTGAATTGCTTGCCCTGGTCATCGACGAGCCGCACGTTGACCTTGATGCCGGTATCAGCCTCGAATTGTTCTTTGAAGGCCTTGGGGACAAAGTCGTTGTAGGTCCAGATATTTACCTCTCCGCCAGCGGCTTTCGCGTGACGCAGGTAAACCGGACTGGCCAGCGCCGCACCAGTCATGGCGGCGGTGCCGAGGAAGCGGCGTCGGTTGAATGATAGTTTGGTCATATCGGGCGTCTCCTTGTTGGTTCAGATTTTGTCCGTATCATTTTTTAGTCACGACACCATTCAGGGCGTCGGCTGCAGCAACCCGGTACGGGCGGCCTGTTGCAGGTCGTCAAGGCTGAAACGGTCAAGTTCCAGCGCATTCAGGATTTCATTTTCGGCCGGGAAGTCGCGACCGTACATGGCCGAGAATATCTTGATCCCGGCTTCGTGCAACGTCGCAGGTTGGCCGGTCAAACGGCCCAGAACCGCAGTCAGTTGCAACCCATAGGGCACGTCTTCGGTGACATAGCGGCTGTCGGCGGTGGCAGGACCGGTGCCGCCATTGCCTTGCGCGTGCATTTGCTGGTTCATCTCGGAAATCGACGCCACGGGGACGTGGAAGCTAAGGTGGAAGTGCTCGAAAATCGTCTTCACGTCGAGGCCAAGCGCCTTGGCAATGGCCAGCCGTTCGAGATCAAGCTGTTCCAGCAACCGGCCAATTTTGGGCGTTACGTTCTGGCCTTGGCTCCAGGTCTCGCCCCGTTCCATGCGTGTGATGTTACCCAGGGCGATGCCGAGATGGTTCTGCGGGTTCAGATTTGACAGCGAAATCGCCAGCAGCCCGTCGCGCGTCTGAAAGCGGTCTCCGAACAAATTGCGGCAGAGGTTCAGAGCAGCATCGGTGTCTGCCTTGGGAACCGAACACATATCGACACGGGCGCGGACTGTATTGACCTGCACCGCAGCTCCGTCCTGCCGTCGCCCGGTGACAACGGTGGTGCCCCAGGCAGTGATCGGGGCCTGGACGCCACGCGCTGCCAATAGCTGCATCAGATAGACCGCCCCAAGCGAGGCGTGGGACGAGATGATAACCTGTTGACCCTCCCGAATATGCGGGGCCAGCGCGTCCATCACGGTCTTGTGCCCGTAGGCTGGCAAAGCAATCACCAGCGCGTCGGTGTCTTCGGCAAGTTGTTTTGCGGAGTTGGCTATGGCCGGCGTAAATTCCGCCTCAATAGCGCCCGAAGCAGAAAGGGGTGCGGTCTCCAGGGCTGCGGTTCCCGCCCCCGACGGCGACCACAGCATCGGGTCATGACCTTGCTCGTGCAAAAGCGCTGCCGTGCCGAAGGCGATCGAGCCTGCGCCTGCGATCCCTATGCGCATCGGCGCGTTCATGCGCCGTTCCCTTTTCGGACAGGGTCGCCCAGAACATGCATCAACCGATTGGCCCAGCCGAACAAGGCAGCGGACAGGATGAGGTCAAGGATTTCTTCGTCTGACAGACCCGCGTTCCGCAGCGCATCCATATCAGCCGGCCCCGCAGCGGGTGGCGCTTCGGCGGATTTCCGTGCGAAGTCGAAAATTGCACGGTCCCTTGCGGTCAAATCGGCGTTCTCGCCCTTGGCGAAAAGTTCATCAGTAACGGTTGTGTCTTTTTCAAGCTGGGCATGGCGGTCAGCATGCACGGCGGCGCAATAGATGCAGCGGTTGACCATCGAGGCCGCAAGCGCCCCAAGCTCGCGTTCCGCGCGCGACATGCCGCCCGGGTCGTACATGATCGCGTTGAAGAGCGGCGAGCGGACCGCAAGGCTCTCGACATCATGGGCCAGCGTCAGGACATAGTCCGACACCTTGGTGTTCGAGGGGGTGACCTGAAGCGCTGCTAGCTGTTCAGGTGTCGCCTCGTCCAGTTTTACAGGCGTCACCCGAGGCTGCCAGCCGGGCACGTTGCGGGTGAATTTGTGGATGACGCGGCTCATCCGGCGGTGCCTTGCATCAATCGCAGGCCAGCGATCACCCGGACCTGATAGGCAAGGAAGGCAACAAGTTCGCACAGACGAACGACATCGGCGTCCGAAACGCCCGCGGCCTGCAGCCCGGAAATGTCCTCTGCCGCGACGTCCCGGGTCTGGTTCGCAATTTTGTCGACGAAGGTCAGCACATGGCCCAACCCCGCATCATACGCGCCCGGATCAGCAAGCGCGGCCTTGTCCCCGGCAGCTGTTGCATAGTGGTCTGCCAGCGCGTGCTCTCCGGCGTGATGCGCGACGCGTGCAGCCAGGGCTGCCCGCAGATCGTGGCCGAAGGCACCGCAGTCTTCCGGGCGCAAAACGGCTTGTTCCGCAGCCTGACTCATATTGAAAATGTTCGCCCTGCTTGACGTGGCAGCTGCCAACCGACTGTCCGGCGTCAAACCGGATTTGCTGAGAATCGTCGTGTCAAATAGCGTCATGCCACCTGACCTTCCCGCGTTTTCGTGCCGGCCTCAAGGTCTGTTGCCTCCCATTCGTCGCCCAAAAGCTCGGGCTTGTCGTAGTCCTGCATGCCCTGCCAGTGCGTTTCGATGTCCTCGGAGTACAGCGTGGCGGCGATCGCGCGCGACAGCCATGCGGCCCCGTCGCTGATGCCTGGAATATCGCCGCTGACTTTACCGAGACTGGCCGAGGCGCCGTAGTTGAAACAGTAGACATTGCTGAGCCATGGGGCCTGCCCCGGCGTTTTCTCACGGAATGTGAAGTCGGCATTCAGATAGGGAAAACGCCCCAGATCGCCGGATTCTTCGCCTTCGGGCGGGGTGTAGACGTCCCGCCACAGCAGGATTTCGCCCGCCGTGTCGCCAAATTCGGTGCGGGCCATCGGGTCGATGATGAAACCCGTGCCCAGGATCACGAAATCGGCGTCGTAGGACGTGCCGTCCGCGAAATGGACGGTCGCGCCATTGCCCTTGGGGTTGATGCGCGTGGTCGCCTTGCCGAAGTGAAAGTAGGCATTGGCGTGACGGCTGACCCGCATGGTCGAGCCGCGCGGCGAAGGTGTTTGTGTCGCAAAGCTGTATTGCATGAAACGCCAACGCCATTCGTCGCTCATCTCGGCGAACCCGGCGGTGAAGCCAAAGCTGCCAATCCCCATCATCTTGTTGACGGTCGGCATTTCCTTGCGCCGGATCAGGTGGCGCACTTCAGCGGCCCCGTGTTCAAGCGCTTCTGCCGAATTATCGACGGCTGACGCGCCGACACCGATAACGGCGACGCGCTTGCCCTTGAGACTTGCAAAGTCAATCTCGTCGGCACTATGCGCCCACAGATGACCGGGCAGATCCCTGATGAACCCGGGAATATTCGGGCCCCCCGTACCATCGCGCCCGGTGGCAAATACGAGCTTGCGAGTCAGAATGGTTTCACTCGTTGCGCCCGAAACCGTCAGGCGCAACAGATCGCCTTCTGGCTCGACATGGTCGACCGAGATGCCGTTTTCGACTGGAACACCCAGGACATCGCGATACCAGCGAAGATAATCCATCCACATGGTGCGCGGTATCTTGTCGAGTTCGTCCCAGGCTTTCGTGCCGAACTGGGCACGATACCAGGCCTGACACGTCAAAGAGCCGTGCCCGAAGGCAGGACCCGTCAAGGTCTTGGGAGAGCGCAGGGTCTCCATCCGCGCATAGTCAAGCCAGGGCCCTTCGCGGCCCCTCTCTGCGCGATCCAACACGCGCACATTCCTCATGCCGCCGGTGGCCAGTGCAAACCAGGCCAGCGTGCCACACATGCCGCCACCGATAATCACCACGTCCGACACGCCATCGCGTGGTGGTACCCAATCTTTTCCGGGGTAGCAGAGAAACTCCAGATCCTCTTTCAGCCGTGCCTCAAGCGCAGACAGGCCCTTGGCGTCGATGGGCGAAAGGTCGTCGTTACTCATGGTCGTGATCCCTTCAAAGCATTGTTTTGGGGCGACATCAGACTGTCCCTTGCGTCCACGTCGGATGCAACTCGTCGATATGGAAGTCATGGATGTGGCGGTGATGCGGTCCGCTGGCGGGGACAAGTTTCAGGTGTGGATGATCGGCGGGAAGGTCGGGATGGGAGTGATCGCGCCTCAGGGGATCATCGGCTGGCCAGACTGACATGCCGACTGTTGCGACGACCGTGCCCACGACCGACAGGATCAACAGCGACGTTTCAAGTGAGGCCAATCCCCCCAACCACCCGGCCAGAGGATATGCCACCAGCCAGCCTGCATGGCTGAGCGAAAACTGCGCCGCAAACACCGCCGCGCGATCCGCGCTGACGGCAGATCGTGTAATGACCAGGCCACCGGGTGTCAGAACCAGAGAAGAGGCGACCCCGAATGCGGCCCAGATCACGGCCAACGCCGGGAACGGCATGGGCGGCAAGAGCGCAAAGATGGCGCCGGCAAGGGCAAAGCCATAGGCCCCCATCAACATGACCGAACGTTCGCTTGTCAGCTTCAGCAACCGAGGGACAACGACGGCCCCGAGACCCGCCCCAAGCCCGTAAAAGGCCATGAGCATCGGAAAAAAACGTTCGGCATCGCCCAGTCTTTCACCGGCGTAAACGACCGAGTTGACCAACACCCAGGCCAGCGTCAGCGACAGCGCCAGATTTAACAGGAACAGGCCGCGCAAGCGCGGCGTCCGCGCATAGATCTGTAACCCCAGGCTCGCCCGCTTCAGGAATGGCCCTTTGCGGTCGGCAGTTTCCCGGTCCGGGAAACTTGTGACAAGCAAGGCCACGACCGACCCCAGAAATGACAGGGATGCCGCAAGAAATAGCGTCTCGCCGCTGGCCAGGTTCAGCAAGGCCGCTGCGATGACGGGACTCAGCACGGCCTCCAGCGTGTAGGCAACGCGTGACCAGGCCAGTGCCTTGGTATAGGCTTCTTCCTCGGGCAAGACGTCCGGAATGATGGACTGAAACAAGGGCGTAAACCCCGCCGAAAGAACAAAAAATGCAAACGCAAGTGTGGCGACGGCCCAAGTCTCGGTAACAAAAGCCATGGGCACAAGCAGCAGCATCCGCCCCAGATCCAACAACACCATTGCACGTTTTCGCGATACGTTGGCCAGAACGGTCTCAGCCAAGGGCGCCAGCACGACATAGGCGACCATTTTCAGCGCCAAAAGCATGCCCAGCATCTGTCCGCCCGCCTCGGCTCCGCCGATTCGGTAAGCCGCGAGCGACAAGGCAACAGTCAGCAGGCCGACCCCCAGAAGCGAAAAAATCTGGGCCGCAAACAGTCGGCGGAACGATCTATTCGCCAATGGGCTGGTCACGACACAAGACTTCCTTCGGCTTCTGGCTTAGGGGAAAAGCGCGCGGTCGCGGGATCCGCCCCATAACAACCTAGGTATCTTGCAGCGTCCGATGCCAGATTGTCCACTGCGGCGATAATCGCATCCGCCTTCTCATCTGTCAGCAGCGCCGAAAAATTCAGCCGGACCCAGCCAGGTTTTTCAAGTTCTTCGCCGCGTGCGATGGCGACACGGATCGCCTCGGAACTGCCCCTGTCCATTCCCAGTAACCTGTGGGCATAGGGGCCGGCACAGGCGCAGCCACCACGCGCCTGCACACCGTGGACATCGCTGAGCAGTCGCGTAAAGAACTGGTGATGCACATGGCCGCCCGCTCCGTCTGCTATCCGCAGGGAAAATATTGGCAGGGCGGGGGCATCCTGCGCACCCAATATCTCGATCCGTGAATTCTTTTTCCAGACGTCAAGCGCGCGCGTGCGCAGAGCCACGTGCCTCTCGTCCATCCAGCTTTGCCCGAGGGCTTCTTTCACGAGCATGCACAGGGTCACCCGGATGTCTCCGGTGACATTCGGGGTTCCGCCTTCCTCCCTTTCGCAAAGCTGCGACGCATAGGTATGCCCCCAGGGCGAGACGAAACTGACCGTGCCCCCGCCTGGCAGAGTTGGCGTTTGTTGGCGTGCCATGGCGTCACGCAGGACCATCACCCCCGAAGACCCCGGCCCACCGGGAAACTTATGCGGGGAAAAAACGATCGCGTCCTTTGCCGCGTCACTGCCCGCACGCATCTCCATTTCCACATAAGGCGCGGCACAGCCATAGTCCCATATGGCCAGCGCACCGTGTTGTTTAAGCAGCCGTGTCACGCCATCAACATCCGTTAGAATGCCCGTGACATTGGACGCGGCCGAGAAGGCACCCACAACCAGATCGGCGTCCTTAACGGTTTGCAACACGCGCCGAAGCGCCTCGAAATCCGGGCCGCCATTTGGACCTTCCGGAACCTCGATCACCTCGGCACCGCTTTCGCGCCACGGCAGGATGTTCGAGTGATGCTCGTACGGTCCGATGATGACAACTGCGCGGCCGGTCTCTGCGACGGTCCGAATATCAAGGAGCCCAACCAGCCGGTTGATCCCGGAAGTCGACCCCGACCCGGTGAAGACAACGCTGGTCCCATCCGTTGCACCAACCAATCGGGCGATTTCGGCCCGTGCTGCTTCGCGCAGCCGCGTGATGAATGCCCCGCAGTAGGAGGCTTGAGTGTGGCTGTTGGCGTAAAAGGGCAGCACTTGATCGCGGATGAAGTCCTCCACCTGCGTCAGTGCCCGGCCCGACGCGACATAGTCAGCATAAAGCAGCGGCCGGAAACCGAAAGGCCCTTTGATTTCGATCCCGTCGCCAATCAACCCCGCCCTGATGTGATCAATGACATCAGGGCGCGCCAGTGATGTCTTGAAGTCATCCAGAAGTGACATGAAACGCGATCCGTTTGGTTGGCTTCTGCCTACTTTGACACAGGGAAAACGAAATAAATCATTCGTTTTTTGGTGTGACACTGCAAAGTTTTTGATAATGATTGAACAATGGCAATAAAATTAGATCAAATCGACCTTCGCATCCTGGAAGAGTTGCAGCGGGACTCCGGACAATCGCAACGGGCGCTAAGTGATCGGGTCGGACTTTCGCAGAATGCGTGCTGGAGGCGGATGAAGGCCCTGGAAGCCAACGGTGTCCTTGCCAAGCGCACCGTTGTTTTGGATCGCGCCCAATTGGGCATGGGTCTGGTGGTCTTTGTCATGGTGAAAACGCGCCACCATTCCGCAAGCTGGCTAAAGCAATTTCGCAAGCATGTATCGACGATTCCCGAGGTCATCGACTTCTTTCGTATCGGCGGTGAATACGACTATCTGCTCAAGATCGTGACGCAGGACATGCACGGATATGACCACGTGTACAAACGTCTGATTGATGCGGTCGAACTGGAAACCGTGACCTCGTACTTCGCGATGGAAGCGATTGAGGAACAGCGCCCAATCCCTTTGACCTGATCTGGCTTGGCAGCTGATGCATATGGGTTGTTACTTCTCTTGACCCACCAAGCCTCACACTGACATCAGTTTGACTATGATGAGATATTCTCAAACCTTTGCCCGGATCGGTGTCGGCCTGAATAGCCCCTAGTATTGTAGACACTTTCTTGGTTCACATTGCGCCACCTGTTTTCGAAGTCAACGGGCAACAGCATACGTCTAGGCCATCGACACTTCGTAGCTTTCCAAAAATCGGCGCTGGATACGTGATTTTTTTTAGTCAAGTATGGTTTGAGATTAGGGCGACGAATTGAACGATTTTGTTTCGGCGACTTTTACCGGCATTACTTTGGGGCTGTCCGCTGGTTTGGCACTAGGAGATAACGATGGCCAAATTGGAAAAGGCAATTTTGATGCGATTTCTGCATCGAAGACGCAAAATGTTTCTATTGTTCGTTCTCTCTTGGCTGACATTTCTGGGCATGAAGCTTGTTCCCGAGCTAAGATCTGAACGGTTAAACGAATCCGAGGCATTCTTTAAGGGGACGCACCCCGTTAAAATACATATTTCTTAAAGACCAAAGCCATGAATTGAACCTAGTCTTTGATAATCAAGCCTGTCAAAAATCTTCGAATATCTTTCGGTATTCACGCCTATAGATTGGCTGAATAGGACGCGTGATGCGCCTTTGCGCTTCGCCCATTTCGGGTAGATTTTTGAGATTTTGCATATGGGAAGGTTTTTAGAGGAGTGAGAGCTTGCAAACATTGCAAAGTCGGCTATCTGCGCAAAGCGTCATAACGAGCGATGAGCCTGACTACAGCCGCAAGCTTGAACCCGACTGGCCGGACCGCAGCCCAAAGCCGACCTTCGTTTTGGACAGCTTTAGTTGGCAAGGCGGACGAAGCAGACGCCTGCTTCACAAATTCAAATGTCCGTTTTTCAATCGTTTTCAAAATGCGACGGTCTGACTCTAAGGTTGCACTGGGAAGTCATTCAATATCAAGCAATAGATACCGCCGCGTGTAAGGTGTCAGTGTAACTTTCAGGTTGTCGCCTCGCTTCTTGGTCACACAGAATTCATTTTCGCCGCGCGCGCGAATAATCCTTGGGTTCTGGTCAAGGTGGGCTGGTTTTGTCTCCGGGTCGCGAAAGTAGTTGAACTTGCGCCATCCAAAGACAGTGCGCCGTGCCAACAGGCCAGCTTCGATTCCAGTTTCGCAGACGTATGCTGGACATAAGCAATATCTGGTTTTCAATTTTACGGGTACTTGCGTCGAGAAATGATCGCCGTGATCTTCCCAAGATCCATTGAACGCATGAACATTTAGGCCCAACAAGCGAACTGTAAGCCAAATGATGCCATAGCAGACCGCGAAAACAGACAAGACGCGTAAAGGGCGTAACTTCATCTCGTGAGATATTCTATTGTTCTGTCCACTGAGAGAAGCGATCCTTGTGGCATGAGATCAAAACCCGACATTCGCGGCAAAACAAAAAAATGCAAGATGGGCTCACAGCAGACATTGGTCAATTAGACCTGCCGCACAGAACACCTAATATGACCGGACCAAGCCACCCTAAGGCCAACAGAACGCGCTGAGCCCGTATTGTCAGGTTTTGTCAAATGTCAGGTGGGACAGATCAACGTTTGCCGCAATCAGCAAGCGTGAGCGCAATGCAGCTATGAATCAAGTCGGAACGCAGCGCTTTGTCCCCCATGTGTCCCCGAAGCCGGCAACACTATGGCCTCACCAATAGACGTCTACTGTTAAGATATTGAAATCATTTCTGTAAGTGGTGAGCCGTGCAGGATTCGAACCTGCGACCCACTGATTAAAAGTCAGTTGCTCTACCAACTGAGCTAACGGCCCACTAGAGCGCCTACTTAGAAAGGTGCCGCGGGAGGGTCAAGCCCTTAATCGGTGTTTTCGCAAGGACATACTGGATAGTTTTGCCGCATCAGCTTATATGGCCGAAATGCGCAGCGATGATCATACCGGATTGCCCTTCATGAAGATGCACGGGCTTGGCAACGACTTTGTCGTGCTGGACGCGCGCGCGCAGAAAATCGACGTCACGCGGGATCTTGCGCGGGCGCTCGGCGACCGGCATCGCGGGGTCGGATTTGACCAACTCGCGGTGATGACAAACGGTGCTGACGCACTGCATCTGACCTTTTTCAACGCGGACGGATCGGGGGCCGCCGCCTGCGGCAATGCCACCCGCTGCGTTGCCCATCATGTCATGCAGGAAACCGGTCAGGACAGACTTCAGTTGACAACCGAGCGGGGCCGGCTGGAGGCACGAGATGCAAGCGATGGCCTGACCTCCGTCAATATGGGGCACCCACAGCTGGAGTGGGCTGATGTGCCTCTTGCACGGGAGATGGATACCCTCTCTCTGCCGATGGATGGTGCGCCGGTCGCCACGGGCATGGGCAATCCGCATTGCACCTTCTTTGTCGAGGATGCGGAAGCCGTCGATCTGGCTGCCTTCGGTGCAGCGCATGAACACCATCCGCTTTATCCGGAACGCACCAACGTGCAGGTGGCGCAGGTCATCGGGCAGGACCATATTCGTATGCGCGTCTGGGAGCGTGGTGTGGGCATCACGCTGGCCTCCGGGTCTTCGAGCTGTGCGACGGCCGTGGCAGCGGCGCGCCGCGGGCTCACCGGGAGGTCGGTACGGGTCGATCTGGACGGCGGTACCCTCTATGTCGACTGGCGCGACAACGGTGTCTGGATGACCGGACCCACCACACATGTCTTCAGCGGGGTTTTGACCCCAGAATTTCTGGCGTCCCTATCATGAACGTTCCCGTTTTTTCCACCATGGGCTGTCGTTTGAACGCCTATGAGACCGAAGCCATGAAAGAACTGGCGGACGCCGCTGGCCTCAGCGATGCGGTTGTCGTGAACACCTGCGCCGTGACGGCAGAAGCCGTGCGCAAAGCCCGTCAGGACATTCGCAAGCTGCGCCGTGCCCATCCGGGTGCCCGGCTGATCGTGACGGGGTGCGCCGCGCAGACCGAACCGGAGACCTTTGCGCAGATGCCCGAGGTCGATGCGGTGATCGGAAATACTGAAAAGATGCAGGGCGCGACCTGGCAATCGCTGGCGGCGGATTTCATTGGCGAGACCGAAGCCCTGCAGGTCGACGACATCATGTCGGTGACCGAAACGGCCGGTCACCTGATCGACGGCTTCGGCACACGCAGCCGCGCTTATGTGCAAGTCCAGAACGGCTGCGATCATCGCTGTACCTTTTGCATCATCCCCTACGGACGCGGCAATTCGCGGTCGGTACCCGCGGGCGTGGTGGTCGATCAGATCAAACGGCTGGTCGACAAGGGCTATAATGAGGTCGTCCTGACCGGCGTGGATCTGACGAGCTGGGGTGCGGATCTGCCCGCCACGCCGAAACTGGGCGATCTGGTCATGCGGATCCTGCGCCTCGTGCCGGATCTGCCCCGCCTGAGGATCAGCTCCATCGACAGTATCGAGGTCGATGAGAACCTGATGATGGCCATTGCCAGCGAACCACGGTTGATGCCGCACCTACACCTGTCCCTGCAACATGGCGACGATATGATCCTGAAGCGGATGAAACGGCGACACCTGCGGGATGACGCAATCCGCTTTTCCGAAGAGGCACGCAAGCTGCGCCCCAATATGACTTTCGGGGCGGATATCATTGCGGGCTTTCCGACCGAGACGGAAGCGATGTTCCAGAATTCACTGGCGCTGGTGACCGAATGCGATCTGACGTGGCTGCACGTCTTCCCCTACTCCGCCCGTCCCGGCACGCCCGCGGCGCGGATGCCCGCGGTTGACGGAACCCTGATCAAGCAACGTGCCGCGCGCCTGCGGGCGGCTGGTGCGGCGCAGGTCCAGCGCCATCTGCAAAGCCAGGTCGGCCGGCAACATCACGTGTTGATGGAAAGCCCGACAATGGGTCGTACCGAACAGTTCTGCCCTGTCGAGGTCACTGAACCACAGGTCGAAGGCTCGATTGTGACGCTGGCAATGTCGGGCCACAGCTCTGACGCGCTGCTGGCCTGATCCGGATGTCCGGCTCTCCGCGACACTAGAATTGTCGTGACAACACGCCGGGATGCTCGCTACTCTGGGAACACCTTGTGGGAGAGGTGTATTGGAAGATCACATTGAATGGGTCCTGGAAATGACCATCCAGGACGGCATGTATGACGGTGTCCAGCCATTGATTGATGAAATGGTTGCCGCGACGCAGGCCAATGAGCCCGGCGCGCTGGTCTATGACTATCATCTGACGGAGGATAAGACCCGGTGTACGGTGCTGGAGCGCTACGCAGACAACGATGCCGCAATGCTTCACTTGCAAAACTTCGGGGCACATTTCGCGGAACGGTTTCTGGCCACCTTCGCGCCAGAGCGCTTTACAGTCTACGGCCCGTCCGATGATGCATTGCGTGGCGCACTTTCCGGGTTTGGGGCAACTTTTGCCACCCGGATCGGGGGCTTTTGTCGCATGTGACCAGTACGGATCGATCATTCACGTCAAACCCGCAGGCACAGCATTTTCACCATTGACGGGGGCTCCCGTTTTGATTGAAAGGCTCCACGTGGCAAGGTACGCTTGGCAGTTCTGAACACCAGGCGTCAGGAAAGAAAGAGACCTCGATGGACACAGTCACATTGCCAAAAACCGGGTTCCTGGCCCATGCGTCTCAGGACTTGTCCGACCTGATGGCTTCTGTTGCGACCGAAGTGTCCCTGGCCGAAGGCGAGGTCCTGTTCGAGCAGGGCGATATCGGCGAGACGCTCTACGCCATCGTTTCCGGCTCCCTTGAATTCAGCGTGCTGTCCCGCGAGGGGCGCAAGTTGTCGCTGGACGTGATGCGGCCAGGCGCACTCTTTGGCGAGATCGCTCTTTTCGATCCCGGCACGCGCACCGCCACAGTGACCGCTCTTGAGCCGACCCGCCTGCGCGGCGTCAAAAACGCCGATATGCTGCGCGCGATCCGCAAGGCGCCCGATCTGGGCATCGACATGATTCAACTGGCTGGGGAGCGGATGCGCTGGATGAGCAGCCAACTCAACGAACAGGTATTCCTGCCAATGCCCGCGCGACTGGCCCGGAAGATCCTCTATCTTACGGTGGACGGGTCAAGGCAACTGACCATACTGCCGCTGTCACAGTCGGAATTGGCCGAATTTGTCGGCGCCACCCGCGAAGCCGTTTCCAAGACACTGTCGTTGTGGAAGCGCGCGGGCGTGATCGAAGCCTCGCGCGGCGGCGTGCGGGTTCTTGACCGGGACGCTCTGCAGGTCATGGCGGACCTGCATCAGATTTAAGCGCCCCATGTGAACCGCTTCACAGACCCCGATTCGATTTTGCTGCATCCTGAGGACAGGTTGGGACAGAAAGTCCTGATCTGACACCGCCGGGACTCCGGGGGTGTACGGCAAAAAGGGGCTTTGAGATGACACGCCGCAGTGAAAAACAGACCGATCGTGCGAAGGTTACGCCTTCGACGTCTCCAGTCAGGACAATGCTTGCCTGGCTGGTAGAGGCGGACCGCGAATTTCGCGCGGCCCAGTCCATGGTCGAAAAATTTCACCGTCGCTTCTGAGAGTGGTGAGGTTGAAATGGCTGTAACACTGACAATCAAGATGGGATCTGCGGTGACACAGGCCCGGCTGGGTGCGTTTTCTCGCACGCAACCGCGCAACAAAACCCAGGCCGAAATCGCCCAATGTGATCCAGTTCACATACAGCGATTCCCGATTAATGTATTGCTAACTTATTAGTGGTGACCGGTAGCGAGTAACTGCTCTGAATTGCGGGGCACACAGTAGGTACGGAAAGAATTCAACGGTACGGGACAGGAATGAGATCACGGCGAAAGACGCGTTTAGCTGCCAACTAGCTGTGAGACTTCGGACCACCCAATTCTGACTCTCCCCAGGGTCTGTCATTAGCCTTCCTAGTGAAGGTGCAGACGGAAAACCCCCCGCGCGATCTCGCACGGGGGGTTTTTTAACGCCCGTAAGTCAGGCAGTCGACCTTAGCCGATGTCCTTGCCTTTAACCGGCGCCCAGAGACGTTTGTTGGTCAGGTAGAGCAGGACAGACAGGAGTGTCAGCAACAACACGCCCGCAAAACCCGCTTGCTTGCGCGCCATCATCTTCGGCTCCGCCGTCCACATCAGGAAGGCCGAAACATCCTCAGAGATGTGATGAAGGTCGTTCTCATGCCCATCGGCATACTCGACATCCTCGCCATAAAGCGGCGGTGCCATGGAAATCCATCCTCCGGGGAAGGCTTTGTTCTCATAGAGGATCACACCTGCTTCTTCTTTCTCCTCACCAGTGTACCCGGTCAGCAGAGAGGCAATGTATTCGGGTCCGCCGATGCCTTTGAAGAACTGGTTGATCCCCAGGCCATAAGGTCCGTGAAAGCCCGCACGTGCCTTTGCCATCAGGCTCAGGTCTGGTGCATTTTCAAGGCCAGACGCGGGAAAGTGATCCGAAGGTCTTGCGGGCCGAAAATCATCCAGTTCGGGATCAAAGACCTCAAAGTTTTCTGCATAAGCGCGCACTTGGTCCGCAGGCAGCGAGGGGCCGCCCTCTTCAGCCAACGACCGGATCGGCACGAATTTCAGCCCGTGACAGGCAGCACAGACTTCCGTGTAGACCTGCAGTCCGCGTTGCAGCTGGTTTTGGTCATATGTGCCAAACGGACCTTCGAACGAGAAATCGAAGTCTTCGATATGGGTGTCATAGGCGCCAGCCGCCAGACCGGCTGTGGCCAGACCGAAGGCCGCCACAGCACTAAGAGTAAGAGTTCTGAACATGATCTTTGGTCCTTTATTCAGCAGGCGTGGCGTCCGAAGACTTCGGATAATGCGAGGTGAAGTCTTCTTCGATGGTGGCCGGTTGCGCGACTGGCTTCTCGATCACGCCAAGAAGCGGCAGGATGATCAGGAAGTACGCGAACCAATAGGCTGAACCAATCAGAGCGATGATCGGGTAAATACCCTCGGCAGGCATCGCACCCACCCACATCAGGACGAAGAAGTTCACGACGAACAGCCAGAACCACCACTTCAGCATCGGCCGATACCGTGCGGAACGTACCGAAGAAGTATCCAGCCACGGCACAAGCGCCATGACGGCGATCGAGCCGAACATCGCCAACACACCGAAGAACTTCGCGTCGATGATCCCACCGGTGATGAAGGATGCGAACTGTACCGCCCAAACCGTGTCATCAAAGGCCCGCAGGATCGCGTAGAACGGCAGGAAGTACCACTCGGGCACGATGTGTGCCGGCGTCGCCAGGGGGTTTGCTTCGATGTAGTTATCCGGGTGCCCGAGATAGTTCGGCATGAAACCGACAACAGCGAAGAAAACCGCGAGAATGACCGCCAGGGCAAAGAGATCCTTGATCACGAAGTAGGGCCAGAACGGCAGGGTGTCTTTCTCGGCTTCTTCCTTCGACGTGCGGCGCACCTCGACCCCTGTGGGGTTGTTGTTGCCTGTGGTGTGGAAGGCCCAGATGTGAACGACGACGAGGCCGAGGATCACGAAGGGCAGCAGGTAGTGCAGCGAGAAAAAGCGGTTCAGCGTGGCATTGTCCACCGCTGGCCCACCCAGGAGCCACGTTTGCAGGGCTTCGCCGATGAACGGGATGGCGCCGAAGAGGCCGGTGATCACGGTCGCACCCCAGAAGGACATCTGACCCCAAGGCAGTACGTAGCCCATGAAGGCTGTGCCCATCATCATCAGGTAGATCAGCATACCGATGATCCACGTGATCTCGCGTGGGGACTTGTAAGACCCGTAATAAAGACCGCGCAGGATGTGCGCATAGACTGCCACAAAGAACAGGGAGGCGCCATTCTGGTGCATATACCGCAGCATATAGCCGCCGTTCACGTTGCGCATGATGTGCTCGACCGACGAAAAGGCGAGGTCGACATGCGGGGTGTAGTGCATCACCAGCACGATGCCGGTCACGATCTGCAGCACCAGCACGAAGGTCAAAACGATGCCCCAGATCCACATCCAGTTCAGGTTCTTCGGTGTGGGGATCATCAATGTATCATACATGAGCCCGACAATCGGCAGGCGGCTGTGCAGCCACTTTTCACCGCCGGATTTTGGCTCGTAATGGTCGTGAGGAATTCCAGCCATCAGGTTTCTCCCTTAACCGAGTTTGATCGTGGTTTCATCCACGAATTCTGCTGTTGGTACCGGCAGGTTCGTTGGTGCCGGGCCTTTACGGATACGGCCTGCGGTGTCGTAGTGCGATCCGTGGCAGGGGCAGAACCAACCGCCAAAATCACCCGCGTCGCCCAGAGGCACGCAGCCAAGGTGCGTACACACGCCCATCATCACAAGCCATTCACCGGTTTCATCCAGCGCGCGGTTTTCGTCGGACGCATCTGCGCCCGCAGCGATATTCGCGTTCTCGGCGCCCTGATCCGGCAGATCGCTCAGCTCAACATCGCGCGCGGCCGAGATTTCCTCTTCGGTCCGGCGACGAATGAACACCGGCTTGCCCAGCCATTTCACGGTCAGCTGTGTGCCGGGCTCGACCTCGCTCACATCGACACGGATCGAGGAAAGGGCACGCACGTCAGCGGAAGGGTTCATCTGGTTGACCAGCGGCCAGACAGCTGCACCTGTGGCGATAACGCCAGCGCCGCCTGTGGCATAGTAAAGGAAATCCCTCCGGGTGCCTTCATGATCTTCTGCGTGGGACACGGCTTTGCTCCATTTCCAGGGCCGGGGACCGGCCAATAATCCGTTTGGCCGCGCAAAGCGCAGCCGTTCTCCAGCGGGTATGTAGCGCCGTGCTTCCGTGGCGTCCAGTAATCAAAACCGCGCAAAGGGTCGCAGGCCTGCCCGCATTCGGGGTTTTTTATGCGGAACTTCCATGAAAGTCGTTAACACCCGCAAGATTTAGCCCGCAGGTGGGCGGGTTGCCTGCATCGACGCGCGCGAATCAAATCCGGCGTGCCAAGCGGCCAGAGCATCATTGCCAGCCTGCCAATTGCGCGCGCCATGGCGAAAATCGACGTACGACAGGGCACAGGCAACCGAAATATGTCCCATGTCGATGGGCCCTGACAGATGGCTCATCCAGCGGGCGTTCAGCACGGATATCGCACGCGCCACCTTGGCCCATTGCGCCTCGATCCAGTCGCCGTACTGCATCTCCTCCGGGCGCAGGCGCATCTCGTAGGCCATGGAGACCGCGCAATCCATGATGCCATCCCCTGTCGCCTCAAGCGTCAGTGTTTCCCAGCGCGAGGTGCCCGAAGGATACATCTTGCCGCCATAGAGATCGTTGAGAAAGGCGGTGATCACCCGGCTGTCATAGAGCGTTGTGCCGTTATCACGGACCAGCGCGGGCAGTTTGGCCAGCGGGTTGCTGGCGGCGAGACCCTCGTCAGAGGAAAAGGCCGTCGATGTCACACCTGCCAGCTCGACCTCATCCGCCTTGTCCAATTCGTGCAGCAGAACAACGACCTTGCGCACAAACGGTGATGCGGGGGAATGAAAGAGTTTCATGAGCCTATCCTTTTCCGGTTACACGGACCCTAGCAGAGCTATGCGCCCTGTCCATTGGCCCCGCGCATCAAGGCCGCCAGAACGGTCAGGTCCGTGCCGATACCGTAAGCTTCCACATGATCGGCTGCGCGCGTCCGCACGTCGTCGGGCTTGTTCTGGTTGAGCTTCCATGTACCGTCCACGCCGGTCACGCGCATCTGGCAGGGCACAATCGCACGCATCATCCGCTCCATCACACCATCCGACATTTTCGAGGGCATCCAGGGCGTTTTGGGCAAGAGGCGATCTTCGAAAAACGCGGACTGGCGGTCGAGCAGATCGTGCAGTTCATCCTGGGGGCGCAATTCCAGCGTCCCGGTCAGATGCACGGCCACATAGTTCCATGTCGGCACCTGATCCGCCACATCATACCAGTCCGGCGACACGTAGCTGTCAGGACCAGACACCGCGATCCGGGCCGCAGCAGGCCCGTCTTTTAACGCGCGCGCAATAGGATTGGACCGCAGCAAGTGCAGCCACAGCGTATCGCCTGCGTCATCCAGCAGGAACGGGATATGCGACATCCATGGCCCCTCTGCCCCGCCGACCGCCAGAATTCCAAAGGCGCGATCACGGGCATAGGCAAGATTTACAGCGGCTTCATGGGTATGGAAAACGGGATTGGGGTGCATGCGGTCCAGCCTTCAGAATGGGTATGATTCCTCTTGCAGGCTTTCCGACATATTGGCAAGCTCAGCACATTCTCAGGGCGGGGCGGAATTCCCCACCGGCGGTATGGGGGCGCAGACCTTCGAGCCCGCGAGCGCATTGGGTTTCCTACGGAAGCCCTTTGGTCAAGCAGATCTGGTGAGAGGCCAGAGCCGACGGTTACAGTCCGGATGAAAGAGAATGCACGCGGGCGGCGTGACCGGGTAGGTCATGTGGTCGTGCGTGTGATCGCCTTGGGTGGACGTGTCTGAACCTAAAGGAGATCAAAATGACACACACCCGTTTCGCCTTTGTCAAAGCGCAGTGGCACGCCGATATCGTGGACCGCGCCTATGACGGATTTACCCAGACCATCCCCCCCGCGCAGGTCGATGTCTTCGACGTGCCGGGCGCGTTTGAAATGCCGCTGATGGCGCGCGACCTGGCCCTTACCGGGACATATGCCGCTGTTGTCTGTGCGGCCTTCGTCGTGGACGGTGGCATCTATCGCCATGATTTCGTGGCCCAATCCGTCGTCGATGGTCTGATGCGTGTGGGTCTGGATACGGGGGTTCCGGTCCTGTCGGTCTCGCTCACCCCGCATCAGTATCAGGAGACGGCGCATCATACGGCGATCTACCGCGCACATTTCGTGACAAAAGGGGAGGAGGCCGCAGCTGCCGCGCAGGGCATTCTCAAGGCACGCGAGGCCCTGCGGGCCAAGGCCGCTTAGCCAAGGTAGGCGCGCAAGGCGGGCGGCGGGTTTTCCAGCAAAGCCGCCGCCGGTTGCGGCGCGGCAGCCCTGCCCCCTTCAACAAAAATCACATCATCCGCGATCCGCCGCACGTCTGCGGGGTCGTGGGTGACCATGAGCAATGTCGCCTCTGTCTCCGTGCTCAATTCCTGCACCAGATCGAGCATTTCCTGCCGGAGCGCCGGGCCGAGGGCGGCAAAGGGTTCATCCAGCAGGATCACCGGGCGATCCTGAACCAGCACCCGCGCAAGCGCGGCGCGGCTTTGCTGCCCGCCCGAAAGCGCCCCGGGTTTTCGCGCGGACATGCCCCCCAAGCCCACCCGCTCCAGTGCGAGATCGACGCGCGCCCTGTCTTCCGGCGTCAGCTTCAGGTCTGGCCGGATGCCCAAGCCGATATTCTGTGCAATACTGAGATGCGGAAAGAGATTGTTGTCCTGAAACAGCATCGCAATGGGCCGCTGCCCCGGTGCCGTGTGGGTGATATCCCGGTCTTGCCACCACAGCCGCCCCGACGCGAGCGGCAGAAAGCCCCCGATAGCGCCCAGCAAGGTCGATTTACCCGCGCCGGAGGGGCCGATCACGGCCGTCTTGCGCCCGGAGACAATCTCGAAATCCGCCTCCAGCGCAAAATCGCCTTGTGCGATCCGAATGGTCTCAAACCTCAGCACGCCATCGGGCTCCTTTGTCGCATATCCAGAAAAGCCCCAGCGCCATGGCGAGCAACAGCAGCGCCGCCCCGGCAGCCGCCTCGGTCCTGTAAGCCCCCATCAGGCGATACATCTGCAATGGCAAGGTCGCGCGATCCGGGTCAGCAAAGAGGGCAATGACCCCCAGATCCCCAACCGACAGCGCGCCGGTCAGGCCCGCCGCAAATCCGATCTGCGCCCGCAAGCGCGGCAGCACCAGCCAGCGCCACGCAGGCCAGCCTTGCAGGCCCAGTGACCGGGTCAAGCGGTCGTAGGTGGTCAACACGTCACGCATGGGCGGCACCAGAACCCGCAGGGCAAAGGGCAGAGCCATCAGCGCATTGATCAGCGCGGTAACCGGCAAAGCCAGCGGCACCGGGTCGGCAACCGGATTGATCAGAATGAACCAGCCGGTGCCGATCATCAGCGGTGAGGCGGAAAGACCAATCAGGCCAATCGCTTCCGCCCCCCCTGCCCGCCGCGTGCTGATCCAGCCCGCCATGGGCAGGGCAATCGCCAGCAGTACGACAATGCTCAACACGGCAACCCCCAGCGAGTTGCCCGCCGCTTGCCACACGACGGATGGCATCTCTGGCAGCCCCAGCAGGCCCGCCAATAGAATGGCCATCAAGGGCAACAGCAGAAAGGCGCTGCCCAAGGCGATGATGCCCGCATCCAACGCCCGGTGCACCCCGCCGCGCGCATCCCAGCGGCGCAGTTTTCGATCCAGCCCGGCGGTTAGCGGGAAGTCCGGAATGATCCAAAGCACGATCAGCGCCGCACTCCCCGCCAGCACCAGCTGTATGAGGGAAAGCAACGACGCGCGGGCGAGGTCGAAATCGAAGCGAAAGGCCTGGTAAATGGCCAGTTCAATGGTGGTGGCACGTGGCCCCCCGCCCAGTGTCAGTGCCACGGCAAAGCTGGTCAGGCAGATCACAAAAATCAGGGCCGCAGCACCGGGCACAACCTGCAACAACAGGGGGTATTCCAGCGTACGACGGATCATCGCCGGCGGCAGATCAAGCTGGGCGGCAAGGCGGAACCGTTCCGCGGGAATGCTTTGCCATCCCTGCAACAACAGGCGCGTGGCCAGCGGCAGGTTGAAGAACACATGGGCCAGCACCACACCATGCAGCCCGTAGATCGAGAGGCCAGGCAGCCCAAGCGTGCCCAGCACCTCATTTACCCAACCTGTCCGGCCAAAGACGGTGAGAAGGCCAAGGACAGCCACAATGACCGGCAAGATGAAAGGCGCGCCCAGAAGCGTAATCAGCGCCCCCCGCCCCCAGAACCGGCGGCGGGCCAGTGCGCGAGCAAGTGGGATTGCGCAGATGACGGAGATCACCGCCGACCATGCGGATTGGACCACCGTGAACCGGATCGCCGCCCATTCCGCCGGGCCAAGCCCACGGCCTACTTCAGCGCGCAGCCCCAGCCCGGCGAAGGACAGCGCGACCACCGCAACGACAAAACCACCTGCGAGGGTCCCGGTCCGGCCAATTACTGGCTGAGCGCGGTGCGCCATGTCTCGATCGCCTGATCCTTGCGGCTTTCAGCTTCTTCTTCCGAGTAGAAGAGGACCTTTTCCGGCAACGGCAGTTGTGCCCAGCCATCGGGCCACTGATCTTCGGGCAGGGCCGAAGGCAGCGACCAGTTGGCGGTCGGGATCATTTGCTGAAAGCCCGTGGAGAGCACATAGGCCATGAAGGCGTCCGCCAGTTCCGGCGCGTCGGTCTTGGCAATCTTGGCCACGGTTTCGACCATGAAATAGTGGCCTTCCGGGAAGATCGCGGCCTTTTTCGTGAAGTCTTCTTCGGCAAACATGTGGTAGGCGGGCGAGGTGGTGTAGCTCAGGACCATATCCACCTCACCATCGGTGAACATGCCGTAGCTCGCGGACCAGTCCTTGGTCACGGTCAGGATTTTGGGCGCAAGTTTTGTCCAGACCTCACCGGCCTTCTCGCCGTAAACCGCCTCCACCCAGAGCACCAGCGCGAGGCCGGAGATCGAGGTGCGCGGGTCCTGGATGACCAGTTTGATGTCGTCGTCCATCTCCAGCAGCGCATCAAAGCTGGCAGGCGGGGCATCCATGGTGGTTTCATTGTAGATGAAGGCCGTGTGCCCGTAGTTGAAAGGCAGGAAGGTGTCATCGCCCCAGTCAATCGGCAACGTCAGGGCAGCGTTGTCCTGCCCATGCGGGGCAAAGAGACCCGTGGCGCGGGCCTTGGCGGTCACGTCAGAGGTCAGGCCAATCACCACATCTGCCTTGGTCCGCTCACCTTCGAGCAGGAGGCGCGGCAGGAGATCGCCTGTGGAGAATTGCAGGTCGCAGTTGCAAATCTCTTCGAAGCCCGCCTCGATCTTGGGGCCCGGGCCCCATTCCGACGTAAAATAGTCGCCTGCATAGACGGTCAGCACCGAGGTATCGGCCCCGGCCTGTGTGGCCAGCAGCAGCGTTGTGGCAAGTAGGGTTCTCCGCATGATCAATCCTTTCAAATGCGACGAACGGATGAGAGGATGATCAAGCTCACCTTCCCTCCGCCGGTCTTAACCGGTTCAGGTTCTACGGGTCCGCGATACATCGCATCTCAGCCGGATAGGCCCCCCGAGGTACGCTCAGACGTAAAGCCGCATCCAAGGATTGGCAAGCGATAAGCTCTTGAGGCGGCCCGCCCGCCCCGCTAAGCACGCGGATCAAAGGAGCCGCGCAATGTCGATCAACAGCTTTGGCCATCTTTTCCGCGTGACCACATGGGGCGAAAGCCACGGGCCTGCCCTGGGCGCGACGGTGGATGGTTGCCCGCCCGGCGTGGCAATCGACGCGGCGATGATCCAGCAGTGGATGGACAAGCGCAAACCGGGGCAGAACAAATACACCACGCAGCGACGCGAGGCCGACGAGGTGAAAATCCTCTCCGGGGTGTTCGAAGGTCAGACCACGGGCACGCCGGTGCAGCTTATGATCGAAAACACCGATCAACGCTCCAAGGACTATGGCGAAATCAAGGACAAGTTTCGTCCCGGTCACGCGGACATCACATATTTCCAGAAATACGGCATCCGCGACTATCGCGGCGGCGGGCGGTCAAGCGCGCGCGAAACGGCGGCGCGTGTTGCGGCCGGTGGTCTTGCGCGCGCGGCGATTGCAGCGCTTGTCCCGGGCGTTGAAATCAAGGGGTACATGACGCAGATGGGGCCGCATCAGATTGATCGGGACCGGTTTGACTGGGACCAGATCGATGCGAACCCCTTCTGGGTGCCGGATGCGGTCGCAGCCGGGGATTGGGCCGCTTACCTTGATGGCTTGCGCAAGTCCGGCAGTTCCGTGGGCGCCGTGATCGAGGTCGTGGCGCGCGGGGTGCCCGCAGGTCTGGGCGCGCCCGTCTATGGCAAGCTGGACACGGACCTGGCCGCCGCGATGATGAGCATCAATGCCGTCAAGGGCGTGGAAATCGGTGAGGGCATGTCCGCCGCCATGCTGACGGGCGAATTGAACGCGGATGAGATCACCATGGGGCCGGATGGGCCGGTCTATTCCTCGAACCACGCCGGTGGCATTCTGGGCGGCATCAGCACCGGGCAGGACATCGTGGTGCGCTTTGCTGTCAAACCCACGTCCAGCATCCTGACTACGCGCCGTACGATCACCAAGTCCGGGGAAGAAACCGAGATCATCACCAAAGGCCGTCACGACCCCTGTGTCGGCATCCGCGCGGTGCCCGTGGGGGAGGCGATGATGGCCTGTGTGCTGCTGGATCACCTCCTGTTGCACCGCGGTCAGGTCGGTGAGAACCGCGGGCACATCGGCTGAGCACGGATCAGACCGGTTCCATATCCAGGAGCCGGGCGACACTCTCCACGCTCTGCTCCAGAATGCCCAAAGGCATGCGGGAGCGGGCCAGCACCCGCAAACCGATGTAGTGGGTCAACAGAACGTTGGCGAGGGCTTTGCGCTCTGTGTCGGGCAGTGCGCGATGGGTTGGGGACGCGCACAAGGCGGCCTCGAACCCGTCCCGAATCCCTCTCATGCCCTTCTCAACCGCCTCGGCAATCTCCGGATCTGACATTTCGAAACCAGCGGCGGCAGAGCACAGCAGGCAACCGCGCGTGTCTCCGGCGGCCACGGCAGCACAAAGCGCGGCAAAGAGGCTGAGTATACGCGCACGCCCGTCCGGCACATGCGCATCCGTCAGCCGCGCCTTCGCGGCGCCAACCGCCTCCTCTTCATAATGCTCCAGCACCAGTAGAAAGAGGTTCTTCTTATCCTTGAAAGCCTTGTAAAGGCTGCCGCGAGTCAGCCCCATGCCGTCCAGCAAATCAGGCAGGGAGGCCTCCAGAAAGCCCTTTTCCCAAAAGACAGCTGTCGCTTTCTTGATCGCGTCTTGCGTGTCAAACTCTCTGGGGCGTGCCATCCGGGTCTCCTGCGTTCCGGGTAATATAGTTCGGAACCACTTGTTACACAACTCACGCAGACGTGTATTGTACTGAACGGTTCCAAACTCTAGGTTGGCGACGAGATCAACACCCCACCTGCAGAAAAGGACCAGACCCATGAAAAATATCCTCTCCGCCCTTCTCGTTGTCGGCCTGACCGCCCTCGCCACGTTCGGTGCAGTGGCCGGCACCACCCAGCAGTCCACCTTCACCGGTAAAAGCGATCACATCACCACCGGCGGCGTGACCATTGTGAAAAACGCCGATGGCACGGCGACCGTGACATTGGAAGACGACTTCTCTCTCGATGGCGCGCCTGACCCGCGCGTGGCTTTTGGTAAAGACGGCGCCTATGTGCCCGCCGGTGATCTGGGCGAGCTGAAAAAGCTGAACGGAAAGCAGGTCTACACCGTGCCCGCCTCTGTCAACATCGACGACTACAACGAAATCTACATCTGGTGCCTCAAATTCTCGGTGCCACTGGGTGTTGCCCCGCTGAGCTAACGGCACTGCATGGATCAAGCGGGCCGTGCAGGCGCGCTTGATCTTTCCAACCCGGAGGCGCAAGAGGGCCTTATGGCCCAGGACATGACCCAACACAGACCTGGCCGCGCAATTGCATTGAAGCTTTGCGCGGTCTTTCTGTTCATGGTCATGGCGGCCATCATCAAGAGCGTATCAAGCGAGGTGCCGCCGGGCGAAGCCGTCTTTTTCCGCTCCCTCTTTGCCATTCCGATCATTGCCATATGGCTGGCGCAGCGGGGCCAACTGCGCGAAGGGCTTATTCCGTCGAACCTGATGGGGCACGTCTGGCGCGGCGTCTTTGGCACCTCGGCCATGGGGCTGACCTTTGCGGGCCTCGGGCTGCTGCCCCTGCCCGAAGTTACCGCCATCGGTTACGCAACGCCGATGTTTGCGGTGATCTTTGCCGCCCTGTTTCTGGGCGAACGCATCCGCCTGATCCGCCTCTCTGCCGTGGCACTCGGACTTATCGGCGTGATGATCGTGATCGCCCCGCGCCTCAGCATCGGGGCCGATGAGATGTCCCGCGCTGCTACCTTTGGCGCGATCCTGGTGCTGATCGCATCGGTTCTGCGCGCCCTTGTGCAAATCCACGTCCGCCGCCTGGTGCAGACGGATCACACGGCAGCGATCGTCTTTTACTTCTCCGTCACCGCGACCTGTCTCGCGCTGTTGTCCGCGCCCATCGGATGGGTTGTGGATCATCCTGCCTTTGTCTGGGTCTGGCCGGAACGCTCTGTCGTCCTGTTGCTGATCACTGCCGGTCTGATCGGCGGTGTGGCCCAAATCATGGTCACGTCTTCTTACCGCTTTGGCGGGGCGTCCATGCTCGCTCCCTTCGACTATGCCTCGATGATCTTTGCCAGCCTCATCGGCTATGTGGCCTTCAACGAGGTGCCTACGGGCCCGATTCTGCTCGGCTCTGCCCTTGTCATTTCCGGCGGTATCCTGATTATCTGGCGTGAACGCCAGCTGGGGCTCGACCGCAGCAAGTCCAAACCCAATCAAACGCCTCCAGGCACCCCCTGACGCCAAGGAATAACCGCATGTCGGACACGCAGGACCACAAAGAGAAAATGAAGGCCGTGCAGGCCAAGCAGCGCGCCAAGGTAGCAGAGGCGCAGGATCCCGAACGCGGGCTTGTTCTGGTGCATACCGGCAAGGGCAAGGGCAAATCCTCCAGCGCCTTTGGCGTTGTGATCCGGGCGCTGGGATGGAAGCAGAAGGTCGGTGTCGTCCAGTTCATCAAGGGCAAGTGGATCACCGGCGAGAAACGGTTTTTCGATCAGCTGGGCGACGTGACCTGGCACACGATGGGCGAAGGTTTCACCTGGGACACGCAGGACAAGGACCGCGACATCGCTGCAGCCGAGGCGGCCTTTGCCAAGGCGGTCGAGATGATGGAAAGCGGCGAGTTTGACCTGATCGTGCTGGATGAGATCAACATCGCGCTGCGGTACGACTATCTGGATGTGCACAAGGTGATCGAGAGCCTGAAGGGTCGTGACAAACGCACCGGGGTGATCCTGACGGGCCGCGATGCCAAGCCCGAGCTGATGGACTACGCCGATCTGGTGACCGAGATGACGGAGGTCAAACACCCGTTTCAGGCGGGCATCAAAGCCCAGCGCGGGGTGGATTTCTAAGCCACCCGGAACATGTTGCGGGTCACAGAGAGGACCCGTGATGTCAAAAACACGCGAAAATCGGCCCGAAATCACAACCGTCACCAACGGTACAGAACTGCGACGCTGGTATTGGACCAAGTCCGAACTGGTGGCGCAGGCCAAGGCGCTCGGGCTTCGGGCCACCGGCGGCAAGTTCACCATCCTCGACCGGCTCGCGCACTACCTCGACACCGGCGAGAAAACCTGGCCAGGAGAGGTTCGCAGCAAGCCTCGCTCGAAATTCGATTGGCACAGCGCGGAATTGACACCAGAGACGGTCATCACCGACAGCTATCGTAACAGCCAGAACGTCCGGCGCTTTTTCAGGGCGCACACCGGGGACGGTTTCAAGTTCAACATCGCCTTCATGACATGGATGAAAGACAACACCGGCAAAACGCTGGCGGATGCCGTAGAAGAATACCTTAGCCAGAAGGCAGAAACGGCACAGCCCGGCTTTCAGAGCGAAATTGCCCATCACAATCAATTCAACCGGTACACGCGTGATTTCCTGGCCGACAATCCAGACAAAACAATGAGGGACGTGCGGAAATTCTGGGCCCTGAAACGCGACATGCCGTCCGAGGATGGACGGCATGTCTATCACAAGTCCGATCTGGACCTCGACTGATTAAAGACTGGTGCCCTTCGGGTCCAGCGTCACTGTGTAAAGCTCTGTATCCGCGCGGTCCATCAGCCGGACCTTCATCTGTTGCGTCTGCGCATCGATATCGACAAGACCGAAGAACTGCAGGCCCGCGCTTGGCGGCAGGTTGATCCCCTGCTCTTCCGTCGGCGCTTTGACGTATTTGACCTCGGCCCCGAAGGTAATGTCCATCGCATTCGGGCCGAAGGTCCCTGCGTGCAGTGGGCCGGAAACGAACTCCCAGAACGGCTCAAAGTCCTGGAACTGCGCCTTGTCGGGGTTGTAGTAATGCGCCGCCGTGTAATGCACATCCGCCGTGAACCAGACGGTGTTGTCGATCCTGGCCGTCTTGATGAACCGCAAGAGCTCCGCCACTTCGACTTCGCGACCCATCGCAGGGCCGTTCACCCCATCCGCGATCCCTTCGGAGCCTGCCTGTTCGCGGAAATTGTCCCAGACAATCAGGCCGATCGGTTGGTCGGATGCGATCACTTTCCACGTGGCCTTGGAGGCGGCCAGCTCGCGCTTGAGCCAGGCCATCTGCTCGGCCCCCAGCACCCGCTGGTCATCGGTCAGCTCCGTGGTCATCTCCGCCGTATTCGGCCCGCGATAGCTGCGCAGATCGAGGAAGAAGACATCCAGCATCGGGCCATAGTTGATCTTGCGGTAGACGCGGTTCGGCTCTTCGGGCGTGATCCGCAGTGGCGTCATCTCGTGGAAGGCACGGGTGGCGCGGGCCTGCAGGACATGCACCGACTTCTCCGAATAGCGATCATCGCCCAACAGGTCCTTGCTGTCGGACCAGTTGTTCACGACCTCATGGTCGTCCCACTGCATGAAGGTCGGCACGGCGGCATTCATCGCGCGCACATGCTCGTCCAGCATGTTGTACTTCCACTGGCCGCGGAATTCATCCAGCGTCTCGGCCACCTTGCGCTTTTCGTCCGGCAGTACGACGTTTTTCCAGATCACCGCGCCGTCTTTCTCGACCTCGTCTTTCATCGGGCCATCGGCATAGACCGTGTCGCCGGAATGGATGAAGAAATCCGGCTGGTGCTGCGCCATGGTCGTGTAGGTCGCCATGCCCGCGTCATCGATCCCCCAGCCCTGACCGGCAGTATCACCGGACCAGGCGAAACGGATGTCACGCCGTGCTGTCGGCGCGGTCCGAAAGCGCCCGATCAAGGGTTCGGAAACAGCATTGATGTCGCTCAGATCGGCGGCGACGAAGCGGTAAAAGATATCCTGATCGGAGGGCATCCCGCTGACCAGCCGCTTGATCGCCATGTCGCTGGACGGGATGGCATCCATCGACGCAAGACGCCGCACGTTGGCAAAGCTCTCGGTGGTGGAGACTTCCATGGTCACGCGCGCCGGGCGATCCGTCCGGGTCCAGATCATACCCGAAGACGTGTCAACATCCCCTGACTGCACGCCGTGGGTGAAAACGGGCCGGGAGGCCGCGCGGCTGAGGCTCGGCAGTGCGAGGCCGGCGGCGAAAGCGGTGGAGCCTGCCAGAACGGCGCGGCGGGTCGGGCGGATAAGTCGTGTCACAAGAATCCTCCATGTGGCGATTGGCTACCGCGCTATGGAACAGGTCTTGTGTAACAAATGCCCGACACCCGCGTAACGGGAAAGGCAAAAGATTGTGACGGGAAGGCCGAAACGAGCTGCTCGCCTCGGCCTTTTCAATTATGCGTAAACGCAACTTTGGAGGCTAAGTAAATTGTTTGGCTCGTAGTCGTCAGCTTCGGTCTTGATGTAGTCATTTCCAAAGCGACTCTTTGCTACACGGACATTCACCCGTCGGCTGCCAGATGAAACGTAAAAGCTCCACTTACCGCCTTTGATACCAGCTATCGCTTGCTTCTGTGTTATCTTCCAACGTGTGCCATCTGCGTTTCGACCACCGATAGTTTGAATTGCTTCCGTTGGATCGTAGCGATCATCTTTTTCGATACAGTCTATTTGGTGAGCCATTGCGGCATCTCCTTTTGAGTGGGTTAAAATGCGACCCGTCAAAAGTTGCTTAGGCTGAGCCGGGTCAACCTAAGCGATAAAGCGCCGAATATGCGTGAGTCAACCCATATGCGGTGCTCAAACACAAAATGTGGGGGTGAGTTTCCCCACCCCCAGCTAAGTCTATACGACTCAGCCTAAGCACCTACCTTGAATCACCGCAGATTCACTGAGTCAATACAGTCGCTTAAACGAGGACTCCGAACTATGCTTACCAATTGATTCCCAACATAAAATTTATGTGGAAAACTCTGTGGATCAGCTGCGCACCAGCGTCTCGTAGCCTTGCGCGATATCGCGAGTGATGCTGCCAACCTCGAAATTATAGTCGCCGATCTGACCCACCGGCGTGACTTCGGCGGCGGTGCCAGTCAGCCAGCACTGCTCGAACCCTTCCAGCTCTTCGGGCACGATGTGACGCTCGTGCACCTTGATCTGGCGGTCTTTCAGCATGCCGATCACGGTCTGACGCGTGATCCCGTTGAGAAAGCAGTCAGGGTCCGGCGTGTGCACCTCACCGTCTTTGACAAAGAAGATGTTGGCACCCGTCGCTTCGGCCACATAGCCGCGGTAGTCGAACATCATCGCATCCGAACAACCTTTGGCCTCTGCCGCGTGTTTCGACATGGTGCAGATCATGTAAAGCCCCGCCGCCTTGGCGTGGCTCGGGATGGTCTCGGGGCTTGGTCGTTTCCACTTGGAGATGTCGAGCTTGGCGCCCTTCATCTTTGCATCCCCGTAGTACGCCCCCCATTCCCAGGCCGCGATGGCCAGTTGCACCGGGTTGCGTGCGGAGGCGACCCCCATGTCCTCGCCCGCACCACGCCAGGCGATGGCCCGCACATAGGCGTCCTGCAGCCCGCTGGCGGCCAGAACCTCGACCTTGGCGGCCTCAATCTCATCCACCGTGTAGGGGATTTCGAAATCGATCATCTGCGCAGAGCGAACCAGGCGTTCGGAATGCGCGCGGCTTTTGAAAATCTTGCCGTTATACGCGCGTTCGCCCTCAAATACCGAAGACGCATAGTGCATGGCATGGGTCAGAATATGGACGTTGGCCTCGCGCCATTCGACCATTTGGCCGTTCATCCAGATCTTGCCGTCGCGATCGTTGTAAGCGCCTGCCATTGTCTTTCCTTCCAAGGTTGGCAACAAAATTTCCGAATATTGCGCAAATTACGCCCGAACCGGACATAAAGTTGCGCAAAAGATGCGATTCGATAGCCCTTAACCCTTGGAATGTCAACAACACTGACATATGCTGTAACACAATGGCAGGGTGATTATTGGGGCATGTAATGGCAGACGGGCGCGCTTCTTCAGCCCAAAGCGGTGAAAACCTTTTGTTTTTGACCGATGAGCAGTTGCGGCAGGGCATCGAGGCGATGTTCTTTGCCTATCGCGGGTTCACGGCCGACCCTGATCGTATCCTCTCGGACATGGCTTACGGGCGCGCCCACCACCGCGCCGTGCACTTCATCAATCGCGCGCCGGGCACCACGGTCAACAACCTGCTCAACATTCTCGGGGTCACGAAACAATCGCTCAACCGTGTCTTGCGCACGCTGATCGAGGATGGTCTGGTTGAGAGCAAGGTCGGGAAGGCGGACAAGCGGGAACGCCATCTGTTCCTGACAGAGGAGGGCCACGCGCTGGAACAGAAACTGTCGGACGCACAGCGGGTACGGATGCGGATGGCCTACCGGGAAGCCGGGCCGGACGCCGTCGCCGGGTTCCGCAGGGTGCTTGAGGCGATGATGGACCGGGAAATGCGCAACGCCTATGGAAGACTTAAGGATAGTGGCACATGAGCGATATGGACGCGCACCTGCTGATCGTCGACGATGACGAGCGGATCAGGACACTTTTGCAGAAATTCCTGATGCGTAATGGGTTTCTGGTGACTGCCGCACGGGACGCGGCGCATGCGCGGCGCATTCTGTCTGGGTTGGATTTCGATCTGATCGTACTCGATGTCATGATGCCGGGTGAGGATGGTCTGGAGCTGACAAGATCACTGCGGGAAACCCGCGCCGTGCCGATCCTGTTGCTGACCGCAAAGGGCGAAACCGGCAACCGGATCGAAGGGCTGGAAGCAGGCGCGGATGACTATCTACCAAAGCCGTTCGAACCAAAGGAGCTGCTCTTGCGCATCAACGCCATTCTGCGCCGTATGCCTGAAGCGCCCGCCGATCAGACCGCGCCCAAGGTGCTGACGCTCGGTGGCATTCGATATGACATGGAACGCGGCGAGATGTGGCAGGGTGAAGACCTTGTGCGGCTGACAGCCACCGAAATGCAGCTGATGAAAATTTTCTCGGCCAGTTGCAATGAGCCGATCAGCCGCGCCAAGCTGGTCGAAGAGCTGGGGCGGGATCGCGGGCAGGCGCAGGAACGCGCCGTCGATGTGCAGATCACCCGTTTGCGCCGCAAAATCGAAGAAGACCCAAAGCAGCCGCGGTACCTGCAAACCGTCCGTGGTGCGGGGTATATGCTGGCGCCGGAATAGCAGACCGGGTGTTGGGGGCTGTCTGCCCCCTGCCCTGACGGGCCTCCCCCGAGGATATTTCTGGCCAGAAGAAACAGGGCGCGGGCTGGCACAGCGCAGAAATACCCGCTAGAAAACCGCCAGCGCAAAGACAGGATTTCCGACCATGACCGATATCCCAGTGGATCAAATGAGCTTTGAACAGGCTATGGCTGAGCTTGAGAAGGTTTTGGGCCAGTTGGAGCGTGGCGACGTGGCGCTGGATGAGAGTATTGCTCTTTACGAGCGTGGTGCGGCCTTGAAAGCGCGCTGCGAGGCCAAGCTAAAAGAAGCCGAAGAGAAAGTTGCCGCCATTACATTGGACGGCGACGGCACACCGACGGGAACGACACCGGTCGAAGGGCTCTGACCATGTTCGAGACCCGTCTGAGCGCGGATGCTCAGGCCATTCAACAGCATTTCGACCTGATCCTGGGGCGTCTGGACGATTTGCCCGTGGTGCAGGCCATGGCGCATGCGACCCAGGGCGGCAAGCGTTTGCGGGGGTTTCTGGTGTTGGAAAGCGCGCGGCTTCATGACATCGACACCCGGGCGGCGATCTGGCCTGCCACGGCCATTGAGGCGCTGCATGCCTATTCGCTGGTGCATGACGATCTGCCGTGCATGGACGATGATGACATGCGGCGCGGTCGCCCGACGGTGCATCGCAAATGGGACGAGGCAACCGCTGTGCTGGCGGGCGACGCCCTGCAGACGCTGGCCTTCGAGCTGGTGACGGGGACCGAGGCAGGCCTGGAGGCACAAGTGCGCGCCACACTCGCATTGCGTCTGGCCCGCGCCAGCGGGGCGCAGGGGATGGTTCTGGGACAGGCGCTCGATATTGCGGCGGAAACGGCTCAGCATCCCTTGACGCTGGACGACATCACAGCACTTCAGCGCGGCAAGACAGGCGCCCTGATCGAATGGGCTGCCACCACCGGGGCGGTGATGGCCGAAGCAGATACCACTGCCCTGCAAGATTATGCGCGCGCGCTTGGCCTTGCCTTCCAGATTGCCGATGATGTTCTGGATGTGACCGGCGACAGTGCGACGGTCGGCAAGGCGGTTGGCAAAGATGCCGACGCAGGCAAGGCAACTTTCGTGTCGCTTCTGGGGCTGGAGGCGGCACGGCGACGCGCCGATGATCTTGTGGAACAAGCCTGCGACAGCCTGGGGGGTTACGGCGCGCGCGCAGACATCTTAAAAGAGGCGGCGCGTTTTGTTGTGACGCGCGCGCATTGAGAGGGGCATCATGACCTCAGACAAACCCGAAACACCGCTGCTGGACAGGATCCGGCGCCCTGCGGACATGAAAGACCTGTCTGATCGGGAGCTGACCCAGCTGGCGCATGAGCTGCGGGCCGAAACCGTCTCTGCCGTTTCGGTGACGGGCGGACATCTGGGGGCGGGTCTGGGTGTCGTCGAATTGACGGTGGCGCTGCACGCGGTCTTTGACACGCCGCGCGACAAGCTGATCTGGGACGTGGGCCATCAGTGCTACCCGCATAAAATCCTGACCGAACGCCGGGACCGCATCCGCACGTTGCGCATGAAAGACGGGCTCAGCGGTTTTACCAAGCGCAAGGAATCACCTTACGATCCCTTTGGCGCGGCCCATAGTTCGACCTCGATCTCTGCCGCTTTGGGTTTTGCCGTGGCGCGGGATCTGGGCGGTGTGGTGCCCGAAGGGCTGGGCGATGCGATTGCGGTGATCGGCGATGGCTCGATGAGCGCGGGCATGGCCTATGAGGCGATGAACAACGCGGGCCATCTGGGCAAACGCCTGATTGTGATCCTCAACGACAATGAAATGTCCATCGCCCCGCCGACCGGTGCGATGTCGAGCTATCTCAGCCGTCTCTACGCGGAAGAACCGTTTCAGGACTTCAAGGCCGCCGCAAAAGGGGCCGTGAGCCTGCTGCCCGAACCCTTCCGCGAAGGGGCCAAACGCGCGAAGGACATGCTCAAGGGCATGGCGGTTGGCGGAACGCTTTTTGAAGAGCTTGGGTTTTCATATCTCGGGCCGATCGACGGGCACGACATGGACCAGCTTCTGCCCGTCCTGCGCACCGTGAAAGCGCGCGCCACCGGGCCGATCCTGATCCATGTGCTGACCAAGAAGGGCAAAGGCTACGCCCCAGCCGAGACAGCGCGCGACAAGGGCCATGCCACCGCGAAGTTTGATGTGCTGACGGGTGAGCAGAAAAAAGCACCCTCAAATGCGCCCAGCTACACCCGCGTCTTTGCCGACAGCCTGCTGCAGGAAGCCGCAGAGGACGATAAGATTTGCGCCGTCACGGCGGCGATGCCGGATGGCACTGGCCTCGACCTCTTTGCCGAACGCTATCCAAGCCGGTGCTTTGACGTGGGCATCGCGGAGCAACACGGGGTGACTTTCTCTGCTGCCTTGGCCGCGGGCGGGATGAAACCCTTTTGCGCGATGTATTCCACCTTCCTGCAGCGCGGGTATGATCAGGTGGTGCATGACGTGGCGATCCAGCGACTGCCGGTGCGTTTTGCCATCGACCGGGCCGGGTTGGTCGGTGCCGATGGGGCAACGCATGCCGGCTCTTTCGACATCGCCTATCTTGCCAATCTGCCGGGCTTTGTGGTGATGGCTGCGGCGGATGAGGCGGAGTTGAAACACATGGTCGCCACGGCGGCGGCGCATGATGACGGCCCCATCGCCTTTCGCTTTCCGCGTGGTGAAGGCAATGGCGTCGAGATGCCGGAACGCGGCGAGGTGCTCGAGATCGGCAAGGGCCGGATCATTTCCGAAGGCGCGCGCGTCGCCCTTTTGTCATTCGGGACGCGGCTGGCCGAAGTGGAAAAAGCAGCCGAGGCGCTCACCGGGCGTGGCATCCGCCCAACGGTTGCAGACGCACGTTTTGCCAAGCCGCTGGATCGTGATCTGATCCTGCAACTGGCCGCCGATCACGAGGCGCTGATCACCATCGAGGAAGGTGCCGTGGGCGGTTTCGGCAGCCATGTCGCGCAGCTTCTGGCCGACGAAGGGGTCTTTGATACCGGGCTGAAATACCGCTCCATGGTGCTGCCCGATATCTTCATCGATCAGGCCAGCCCGGCGGATATGTATGCCGTGGCGGGCATGAATGCAGCCGAAATCGAAGGCAAAGTGTTGAACGTGCTTGGTGTTGCGCAGATCGGCGAAGCCCGCGCCTGAGTGTCAGGTCACCGCCACCTGCAGCAGCAGCATTGCACCCAGTGGCACCGCGATCATGCCGATGTAGCCCGCGATGACGAAGTAACCGTCCCGCGCAAAGAGACCAAAGGCGAAGAGCCCAATGGTCGCCGCGGCCAGCGATGTAACGCCCGGCACCAGTTCCAGCGCGGGCCAGCCCAGCGGGATCACCGCGCATTGCAGCAGAATGATCATGCGCATCGGCCCGCGCGTCAGGTATTGCAGGCGCGGGGAGGAGTTCCGATCAATCCACGCGGCCGGGCGACGCAGCCATGCCACCACCCGTGTCAGGGTCGAGGCCCCGATGCGCATCCGCATGATTCGTTGGGGCAGCCAGAGCCTGCGCCCCATGAGGCCCTGCACGGCCAGCATCACGATGATGACTGCAGAGATTGTCGGAATGCCCGGCACGCCCGACATCGGGGACACGAGGAAAAGCGCGACCACCAGAATGACGGGTGTGATGGTCCTGTCCCCGATCTCGGACAGGATATCGCGCATTTCGACTTTTTCATCCGTTGCCGCGCGATCCACCGCGTCGAGCAACGTGCTCAGCGGCCAGTCTCTATAGTCCTGAAACGTCCTGATCTCGGTTTTCCTCACGCAACAACGCCTCCAGCCCGGTCCGGTAGTCGGGATAAAGCAGCTGGACACCCAACTCTTCTTTGATGCGATCGTTCCGAACTTTTTTACTCTCTGCGTAAAAGCTGCGCGCCATGGGGGTCATCTCTGCCGTCTCGAAATCAACTGCAGGGGGCAGCGGGACCTCCAGTAATTCGGCGGCATAGGCGATGACATCCTGCGGCGGCGCCGGATCGTCGTCGCAAAGATTATAGATCGCGCCGGGGTTCGGCTGCGCCAGCGATGCCTCCAGCACCTGCGCGATGTCCTGCACGTGAATGCGCGAGAACACCTGACCCTGTTTGATGATACGCCGGGCCGTACCCGCGCGCACCTTGGCAAAGGGGCCGCGCCCGGGACCATAAATACCGGCAAGCCGGAAGATATGCAGGTTCAGGTCCGGTATCGCCTGCCATTCGGCTTCGGCGGCAACCCTTGCCCGGCCCCGTTTCGTGGAGGGTGTCAGATCGGCGCTTTCGTCCACCCAGCCGCCCGCATGATCGCCATAGACGCCGGTGGTGGACAGGTACCCGACCCAATCGAGCCGCGGCGCGGCCACGGTGATCTCCGCCCGCATCTCCGCCAGAACCGGATCGCCCTCCGGCCCCGGCCCGGCAGAAACAAGCACCGCATCGGCATCGGCCAGCGCATCTGTCACATCCGTGCCCGGCCAGATCAGCGGCTCCACACCGGTGGCTGCAATCTCTCCGGCCTTCTCAGCGCTGCGCGTGGTGCCGATCACCCGCCAGCCCTTTTGGATCAATCGGGGGGCAAGGGCTCTGGCACTGAACCCGTGCCCGAATGACAGAAGTGTTTTGCTCATAGGCTCAAAGTGGACCGCCACCACGCCGGGTGCAAGATGCGCTAGACCGGCATCGTGATCTCCTTGGCCTTCGGGAGCAGACCGTTGATACGTACCAGATGCTCCGGCAGGCAGCGGGTCAGAAAATCGTGGTGCTGCACGATATGCGCGCGCGCCGCCAGCCCAAGATGGGCAAAGGCACCGGGGTCCGACACCACATCGATGACCTGCTGCGCCAGCGCGTTCGGATCGTGGAAATCGACCAGCAGCCCGGTTTCCCCGTGCGTAATCACTTCACGCACCGGCAAGACGTCCGAGGCCACGATGGTCGCCCGCATTGCCATCGCTTCCATCAGCGACCATGACAGCACGAAAGGCATGGTCAGATAGATGTGACAGCGGCTGAGCTGCACCAGATTCTGGAACTCCGGATAGGGGATCTGCCCCAGAAAATGCACGCGGTTCCAGTCGATGTCCTGCCCCACTTCCTCTTCCATTTCACGACGCAGGCCGCCGGGGCGCTCGGATTTGCCGCCGTAAGAGACATCATTACCGCCGATGATCAGCACACGCGCCTTCGGGCGTTCCCTCAGAATACGGGGCAAGGCGCGCATCAACACGTGGAATCCGCGCGTCTTCTCCAGATTGCGCGCCACGTAGGTGATCACCTCGTCCTCCCGCGTCAGCGGATGATCCAACCGGCCCAGAGAAAGAGATGCATCGGCATCGGGCACCAGCGTATCAGTCCGGATGCCGTCGTGGCAGACATACATTCGGTCATGGAAACTACTCGGGAAACGGTCGCGCTGCCACAGGGTCGGGCATTGCCCCAGATCGACGGTCTCGATGTTCGCAAGAGGTATCGCGTTTCGCGCCTGCATCAGGAAGGGGGCGTGATCCGACACCGTCTCTGCCGGGTCAAACCCTACCAAGCCGCCATGCAGATTATAGTAGTATTCGAAATACCCGATGATCGGCACATCTGGCCAGACCTGTTTGAAGAACGTCAGCTCGCCCCAGCCGACGTGCCCCACCACGATATCCGGCTTGAAGCCGTGGTCGCGCTCCAGTTTGCGAGCCGCCATCGCCGCGCCAAAGCCGGAACCGGCGGCCTCTTCCCATACCTTTGACAGCCCGTAGGCGTCCTTGCCCGGCACGTGATGTGGTTTGTAGATAATGGTGCGCACCCCATCGAACTTCGGCGGGTTACGGCGCTGGGTCAGAAACGCGATCTCATGTTGACCGGTCGCCAACAGCCACTGCACGATCTCGCGATACTGGCCGGGTATGTTCTGGTGCACAAAAAGCAGTTTCATCTATACTCACACTATTCTTTCAAACCGTGACCTCCCATAGCGGCAGACGGGTGGCTTCGGCAAATCCATTCAGCGACCTTTCCAGATCGGATCACGTTTTTCAGCAAAGGCGCGCGCGCCTTCCAACTGGTCCTCGGATGCGTATAGCCGGTCCACCGTCTCCAGCTGCCGCTGGGTAATCCGGTTCATCGCATCCTGGAACTTGGCGTCTTCCGCGTCCCGCACGATCTCCTTGATGGCCGCGTAAACAAGCGGCGGGCCGGAGGCGATCAGCTCCGCCAGCGCCCAGGCCCGCTGCATCAGTTCTATGGCCGGCACAACCTCATTGACCAACCCCCAGCAATGCGCCTCCTGCGCGTCAAACCATCTGCCGGTCAACAGCAGCTCCATCGCGATGTGATAGGGGATGCGTTTAGGGAGCTTGACGGACGCCGCATCCGCCACGGTGCCCGACCGGATTTCCGGCAGGGCAAAGGTCGCATGATCCGCAGCCAGGATCATGTCAGCGCTCAGGGCCAGCTCCAACCCACCCCCGCAGGCGATCCCGTTCACGGCGGCAATCACCGGTTTGTTCAACCCGCGCAATTCCTGCAGCCCGCCAAACCCGCCAACGCCGTAATCCCCATCCACCGCGTCGCCCTCGGCTGCGGCCTTGAGATCCCATCCGGGGCAAAAGAATTTCTCACCCGCACCGGTGAGGATGGCGACACGCAGGTCCGGGTCATCGCGAAACTCGGCAAAGACCTCTCCCATGATACGCGAGGTTTTCAGATCGATGGCATTTGCCTTGGGCCGGTCCAGCGTGACCTCAAGAATGGCCCCCTTGCGAGCAGTTTTGATCGGGTCCATGCCTGTCTCCTTCTGAAATCGCCAACGTACCCAGCACCATCAGTGCGTCCACGGCAACCGCCGATGTAGATGTACAGATCAGCGGGTTGATCTCAACTTCCGCGATCTCGCCCTGATGCGCAATCACACATCTCTGCAGCGCCATAACGGTCTCGACAATCGCGCTCAAATCAACGGGCGGCTTGCCGCGAAACCCGGTCAACAGCGGGTAGGTTTTGAGGTGGCAAAGGGCCTGCCGGACGTCCATCTCGGTCACCGGCAGCAACAACGACACGCTGTCCTGCCACAATTCCGTCAGGACACCGCCGGTTCCGAGGGTCAGGACGTAGCCGTGTACGGCATCCACCGTGACGCCGATCAGCAGTTCGGCGATACCGCCCTGCACCATCTCTTCGATCAGCAAACTGCCCTTGGGCAGCGTCCGCGCCGCATCGGGCAAATCACCGTGAGACAGGCCAAGACGCACCGCGCCAACTTCCGATTTATGCGCAATCCCCTGTGCCTTGAGCGCCAAGGGCGCACGCAGCGCCGTGGCATCAACCTGCAAAACGTCCTCGCAGACCAGATGGGCAGGCACGGCCACACCAAAGCGTTGCAACAGGTCTTTCGCCTCTGCTTCCTTCAGCACCCGGGGTGTAGCGGGCGGTGACGCAACCAAGGGCGGCGCGACACAAGGCGCGGACAGATGCGCCGCCGCCTCCACTGCCACCATCGCCTCGCGCAGGCCAAAAAGCGGGGTGACCCCGGCCTGCATCAACGTCGCGGCAACCTCAGCGGGCATCAGTTCCGGCAGGGTCGAGACCACGGCCACGGGCCGTCCGCTGGCCCGGTGGGTCGCAATCGCAGCCTTAGTCGCGCAGTGCCAATCTGCTGCATCGGTATGCGGGTAGTCGACGAGGATCAGAACCAACCCGATGTGTGCCGCTGCCATCGGCGTCCAGGCTGCTGCCATCTTCTCGGCATCCCCCCAGATATAAGTGTGATAATCCAACGGATTGGACAGGGCGACCATCGGGCCCAATACCTCCTGCAAAGCCTTCTTTTGCCGAGGTTCCAGCGCCGGGAAAGACAGCCGCATGCCCGTCGCGGCGTCTGCGGCGAGGCTGGCCTCTCCTCCCGAGCAGCTGATGCTCGACAACGCCGAGGTTTCCAGCGGACCCGCGACATGCAGCAGCTTCAAGCTCTCCAGAAGGCCTGGCAAATCATGGACGCGTGCGACACCCAAACGCGCCAGAAGTGCAGCAGCCCCGGCATCACTGCCCGCAAGGGAGGCGGTATGTGACAGGGTCGCGCGTTGCGCTTCCTCCGATGTGCCCGCCTTCAAAGCCACCAGCGGCACCCCCTTGCCATGTGCTTTCATGGCCAGCGCGTGCCAGGCCGCAGTGTCCCCGAACCCTTCAATATGCAGACCAATTGCTGTGATCCGTGGATCATCCAACAGTGCAGAAGCCAGATCCGCCTGCGAGGTCTGGGCCATGTTCCCACAGGTCCCGACAAAGGCAATTGGCAGCCCGCGTTGCTGCATCGTCAGGTTGATCGCGATGTTGGAACTCTGCGTCAGGATCGCGACACCCCGCTCCACCGACACACAGCCATGCTGATCCGGCCAGAGCAATGCGCCGTCCAGCGCGTTAATGAACCCATAGCAATTGGGTCCAAGAATAGGCATGTCGCCCGCCGCACCAACCAGCGCCGATTGCAAATCATGGGCGCTGCCATCTTCTCCGGTCGCTTCGGAGAAGCCGGAAGCGAAACAGACCGCGCCCCCCGCACCCATCTGCGCCAAAGCCGACACGACCTGCACGGTCAGGTGCCTGTTCACACCAATGAAAACCGCGTCCGGCACATCGGGCAGATCAGCAACCGATGCCACGGCGGCAACCCCCTCCACTGACGCCGGGTCGGGATGTACCCGCCAGATGCCTCCGGAAAACCCCATGCCATGGAGCTGGCGCAGCACCTGACGACACCAAGGGCCTCCGCCAACCACCGCCACCGACCGGGGCCGCAACATCCGACCAAGGTCGCGGTTCATCTGAAGCCTCCGCACGCTTCTTCTCGCCGCAAATATCCCCGCCGGAGGCACAAACCTCTATGCCCCCAGCGCCCGCAGCAGATCGCGGCTTATGATGTGGCGCTGGATCTCGCTGGTCCCATCCCAGATGCGTTCCACCCGCGCATCCCGCCAGAAACGTTCCAGCGGATAATCGTCCATCAAACCCATTCCGCCATGAATCTGAATGGCCGCATCCGTGACCCGTGCCAGCATCTCGCTGGCATAAAGCTTCGCACTCGCGATCTCTCGGTTCGCGGGCAATCCCTTGTCCAGCCGGTCAGCACTGGCGAGAGTCAGCAAATCTGCCGCGTCGATTTCAGTAATCATATCAGCAAGTTGAAAACTGACTCCCTGGAACTTGCCAATCTTCTGGCCGAACTGTTCGCGCTCGGCAGCGTAGTTCAGAGCATAGTCGAACACCCGCCGCGCGCGCCCCACGTTCATGGTGGCGACGGTGATCCGCGTCGCGTAGAGCCAGGTGTTCATCACCTCGAACCCGCCATCAACCTCCCCCAGAATCTGGACATCCGGCAGACGGCAGTCATCGAACTCAAGGATCATGTTCTTGTAGCCGCGGTGGCTCACGGACTTGTACCCGTCGCGGATGGTGAAACCGGGTGTGCCGCGATCCACCAGAAACGCCGTAATCCGCTTCTTGGGACCCTTTGGCGTCTGATCCTCGCCCGTCGCGATGAAGACGATGACGAAATCCGCGTGCTCCGCGCCGGAGATGAAATGCTTGGTGCCATTCACCACCCAGTCGCGGCCGTCCCGCGCGGCGGCACATTTCATGCCCCGCACGTCCGACCCGGCGCCCGGTTCCGTCATGGCCAGCGCGTCCATCTTCTCGCCCCGCACCGCGGGCATCAGGTAACGCTCCACCTGCGCGCCTTCACAGGCCATCAGGATGTTCTGCGGTCGTCCGAAGAAATGATTGAGCGCCATGGAGCCGCGTCCCAATTCCCGCTCGACAAGTGCAAACTCAAGATGGTTCAGCCCTGCGCAACCTACGCTTTCGGGAAAGTTGCAGGCGTAAAAGCCCAGCTCAATCGTCTTGCGCTTGATCTCCTGCGCAATCTCAGCAGGCACCTCGCCGGTGCGTTCGACCAGTTCTTCATGGGGGTAGATTTCGTTTTCAACAAAGCTGCGGACGGTTTCCGCAATCATCTGATGTTCGTCAGTCAGGCCAAATGTCGTCATCTGTCAGGTCTCTTGCGTACGGTGGAAGGAAGGCGGCGTGCGACCTCACTTCCCCAGTCGCCGCGTGCTCGTCCAGCACGACAGATCGTCGATAACCACGCGGCCCCCCATCAGGTGTACATCTGCGTCTTGCGCGCGCGGGTCTCATCCGTCGCGCGGGCCGAACCATCGTGGTAGCTGCCGAACCAGCGATCCCATGGCATTTCCACCGTGCCGTAGTTGCACTCGAAATAGCGGTGGTGCAGCTGGTGAAAGAACACACCCGCCTTGGCCTGCCGCTTGTCCCCCACCACGATCTCCTCAAAGCCGGAATGCGAAAACACCGGGTGGGTGGATTGCACGTAGCCGTGAAAAAGCACATGCAGCGGATGGCTCGGGACGATGAAATGAATGGCAAAATTGGTGTAGAAGAGCAGGTGTTCAACCGGGTGCATCGAGATGCCTGACCATGGCCCCACGTTCACGTTTCGGTGGTGCAGGGAATGTGCCAGCTTGTAGAGCGGCGGCCAGTGCAGCAGTCGGTGAATCCAGTAGAAATGGAAGCTCGACCAAATTGGCAACAGCACGAAAAACGCCACAAACCAGACCGGATTGCCCGGAAAGAGCATGGTTGGCGCATAGCCATTCGCCATTGCCCAGAAGACCAGTACCTGCGCAGCCGTCCACAGGGTAATGCCGCTCGCGATGTGCCAGAACATATTGTCGTGCACCTGATTGCCGAAGGTGAAGGTGCCGTTGGTGCGCGCCTGATCGCGCGGATCGTATTTGGTCTGATCCCCCTGCCCTTTGCGCATGATCAGCCAGTAGTGCAGCGTGCCTGCACAGATCACCTGCGGCACCAGATTGGCGAGCCAGACCTTCGCGACCCAACCCCAAGCCAACACCTGCATCTCCGCCAGTTCCGGCAGAATTGCGAAATAGGCCAGCAGGGCGAGCGCAAAGCACAGGGTTGTCGTCGAGATTTCCAGCCAGAACGCCGCATACCATTGGAAAATCGCGCGCGGACGTGGCGGCCATTGAAACAGCGGGTTCTGGGCGAGTGGTACCGCTGGCCGATAGTTCCAGCGCCCGGCTTCGCGTTCCTCGACGGGGCTCGACAATTCCTGCGGTTCAACATCACTGGGCATAGGTAGACCCCTCCGCGTCAAGGATTGCTTTTAGCTCCGCAAGATGTCGGGCATCCTGTTCAGGGTAGCTCTCCAATTCCCGTGCCGTTTTCTCCGCCACCTCATCCGATAACACGCGCAGCGGCTGACCGGTCTGCAGTGCGAGAATATAGGTCATGCAGGCCCGCTCGAAGTAATAGAGCCGGTTGAAGGTATCGGCGACGGTGTCGCCAATGATCATGATGCCGTGATTGCCCATGATCATGACCTTCTTTTTCGGGTCGTCGAAAAGCTGCGCACAGCGCGCCCCTTCCTCCTCGAAAGCGAGCCCCCCATAGTTGTCGTCGATCACGTAGCGATTGAAGAAGGTGCAGGCGTTCTGGTCCACCGGCGGTAGACGGCTGTCGGCCAAGGCGGCCAGCGCCGTGGCATAGGGCGAATGCACATGCATGGCGCAGCGGGCGTGCGGGCAATGCCGGTGCAACCCGCCGTGCAGCCCCCAGGCCGTTGGGTCCGGCGCGTCCGGGCCCTCCATGCTTGCCGGGTCATTGGCATCCACGACGATCAGGTCCGAGGCCCGGATGCGCGAGAAATGCATCTGGTTCGGGTTCATCAGGAACCGCGTGCCATCCTCGTTGATGGCGAGGCTGAAGTGATTGGCCACCGCCTCGTGCATGTCCAGCCGCACGGTCCAACGGAAGGCGGCGGCTAGGTCAACCCGCTCCTGCCAGTTCTCCATATTCGGGCGCATTTCCGTCACGGGTATCCTCCGGATCATCTGCCCCATGACAACATCCAAGCCGCTTGCCTGACCAACGAAAAAAACGCAAGCTGGCCATAAGTAAAACTAATGAAGTGGTTATAATGGCTGACCTGCCCCCCCTGAACTGGCTCCGCGCCTTCGAGGCATCGGCCCGGACACTGAGCTTTACCGGGGCTGCGCGCGATCTGAACATGACCCAGAGCGCGGTGAGCCAGCAGATCAAATCCCTAGAGGGGTTTCTGGGGCGACCGCTCTTTCACCGGCGCCCCCGCGCGCTGGAGCTGACCCAGACCGGCATCAGCTATCTGCCGGTGGTGCGCGACGCTTTTCGCACGTTGGCCCATGGCACCCGCGCCCTGACGCGTAACGAAAGCGATGTCCTGCAGGTTCAATCGAACCTGACCTTTGCGATTCACTGGCTGGCGCCGAGGCTGATCCGCTTTCGGGCCAGGCACCCGGAGGTGCAGATCAATATCGTCACCGAATTGTGGGAGCCGCGGGACATGGCAGACGGCGCCGATGTGGAAATTCGCTTTTCCCTGCGCCCGTCGGACCGCGTGCATGCCGAAGTGCTACTGACCGATCACTACTATCCGGTCTGTGCGCCCGGCTATGCGGTGACATTGCAGACGCTGGCGGACCAGCCGCTTTATGACTGCGCCAACATGATGGGCACCTGGGCGGTCTGGGCGGAAGAGCAGATGCTAGACTGGCCCGATCCACCCACTACCTATGCGACCACCTATTCCGTGCCGCTTTCGGTTGCCATGACCGGTGGCGGGCTCGCCTTGGCGCATGATGCCATTGCGGGTGGACTGATTGAGGCGGGCCATCTGGTCGCCCCCTTTTTCCATCGTGCCCGAATGCAGGAGGCCTACTATCTGATCCAGTCGCCCCGCGCCCATGAGATGAGTGCCGCCCGTGCCTTTTCAACCTGGCTGCGGGAGGAGATCGCGGCGCAGAAGGTGGCCTGAAAGCCCACCCTACCTGCTGTTCTCAGAGCGGGCGGCTGGGGACCCAGGCATAGCCATCGCCGCACAGGATATTGGCTTCGCGCAGCCCGTGCGGCTTGTCGGTCGGGGCCTGCAGGATCATGGCGCCGCACGCCTCCGCCCTGGACACGGCGGCATCCGGATCGCTGTCATAGAGCCGGATTTCAAGACCCGCGCCGCGCGGCGGGTTCTCAGGGAGCAGACCCAACAGCGGATTATCCGCATAGGTACCGTCGCTATGCAATTGGAACACCTCCTTGCCCGCAGTGATGATGGCGAAGTCGTCGCTGACCCGGTGGGCGTTGAAGTCAAAGACATCCGCGAGGAAGGCACAGGTGGCCCGGACATCGCGCACCAGCAGATTCAACCCGATGCCGCGCAGGCTTTTGCCGAAATCCTCGGCCGTTACTGTTTCATAATCCATATCCGCCCCTCCCCGCTTGAACCTTCCCAATTGCCGTGGCACCTAGGGACATGACGCATGCTTCTTTCCCCTCATGGCCCGATTCCGCCAGCCGGTTGATCGCTGTTGCCACGGGCCGCGCCCCGGCTGACACCGTGATACAGGGCGGCACATGGGTCAATGTGCACACCCGCGAAATCCTCGACCACCACGATATTGCCATTGCGGACGGTCGCATCGCCTGTGTGGTGCCGGATGCGTCGCATTGCATCGGACCAGACACCCGGATCATCGCGGCGCAGGGGCGGTACATGATCCCCGGTCTCTGCGACGGACATATGCACATCGAGAGCGGCATGCTGACCCCGGCGGAATTCGCCCGTGCCGTGATACCCCATGGTACGACATCGATGTTCACCGACCCGCATGAGATTGCCAATGTGCTGGGGCTGGAAGGCGTGCGCATGATGCATGACGAGGCGCTGATGCAGCCGGTGAACATTTTCACCCAGATGCCCTCCTGCGCCCCTTCGGCGCCGGGCATGGAAACCACGGGGTTTGAAATCACGGCGGAGGATGTGGCGGAAGCCATGCAATGGCGTGGCATTATCGGGCTGGGCGAGATGATGAATTTCCCCGGTGTGTCGAACGCAGACCCCAAGATGCTGGCCGAGATGGCCGCGACCCAAAACGCCGGTAAGACCGTGGGCGGACACTATGCCTCGCCCGATCTGGGGCCGGCCTTTGCAGGCTATGTGGCGGGTGGCCCCGCAGATGATCACGAGGGCACCTGCGAAGAGGATGCCATCGCGCGGATGCGGCAGGGGATGCGGTCGATGATCCGGCTCGGGTCCGCGTGGTACGATGTGGAGACCCAGATCACGGCGATCACCGAAAAGGGGCTCGATCCGCGCAACATGATCCTGTGCACGGATGACTGCCATTCAGGCACGCTGGTGAACGACGGACATATGAACCGGGTGGTGCGCCACGCGATAGACTGCGGCTGTGACCCGGTGGTGGCTCTGCAGATGGCCACGATCAACACGGCCACCCATTTCGGGCTGGAACGCGAGATCGGCTCGCTCACCCCCGGCAGACGTGCGGATGTGATCCTGACCTCGGATTTGACCACCTTGCCGATCGAAACCGTGATTGCCCGCGGCCAGATCGTGGCGGAAGATGGCAAATGCCTTGTCGACTGCCCGCATTACGACTGGCCCGCCAAGGCGCGCCAGACCGTACACATGGGCAAGGTGCTGAAGGCCGATGATTTCGGCATTCCGGCGCCCAGCGGGGCCAATGCGGTGCGCGCCAATGTGATCGGCGTGGTCGAGAACCAGGCGCCTACCAAAGCGCTGCAGTTCGAGCTGCCGGTTACCGAAGGCCGGGTGCAGATAACCGGCGAGGTCTGCCAGATCGCACTGGTCGAGCGCCACCGCGCCACCGGATCCGTGACCAACGCCTTTGTTTCTGGCTTTGGCTACGAGGGGCCGATGGCGATGGCCTCCACGGTCGCCCATGACAGCCACCATATGATCGTGGTCGGCACCGATGCCGCGCATATGGCCATGGCGGCGAACCGCTTGGGGGAGGTCGGCGGCGGTGTCGTCATCTTCAAGGACGGCGTAGAGACCGCGCTGGTCGAACTGCCTATCGCCGGACTGATGTCGGACCAACCGGCGCAGGACATCGCCGCCAAAACCGACCAGATGATGCAGGCCATGCGCGATTGTGGCTGCACCCTCAACAACGCCTATATGCAGCATTCGCTGCTCGCCCTCGTGGTGATCCCGGAACTGCGCATCTCCGATCTCGGTCTTGTCGATGTGCGCAGCTTTGAATTCATTCCAGTAATTGAGCCACTTTCATGACAGATATCCTGACCCCCGACGCCCCAGAGGCCGAAGAATTCCTTGATGCCAAGGCCGCCGTTGCGCGGCTGGAGGAGCTCTACACACAGGCAACCGACTTCCTCTGCACACATTTCGTCAAGGCGATGGCCGACGGCGCGCCAGACGGGCGGGTTCGCGCGTTTTACCCGCAGGTCCTCTTCAAGACCTCGACCTTTGCGCAGGTGGATACCCGGCTCAGCTACGGTCATGTCTCCGCCCCCGGCAGTTTTCGCGCCACGATCACGCGCCCAGACCTCTTTCGTAGCTACCTGACCCAGCAAATCGGCCTGCTGATCGAAAATCACAATCAGCCAGTGATCATCGGGGCCTCCGAGACCCCTATGCCAGTGCATTTCGCTGTGGCACATGACGCCACTATGACCGTACCGCAGGAAGGGGCGGCGGATTTCACGCTGCGCGATGTCTTTGATGTGCCGGATCTGACGACCACGAATGATGACATCGTGAACGGCACCTATGTGTCCCCTGATGGTATCGGACCGCTGGCCCCCTTTACCGCACAACGCGTCGATTACTCGTTGGCCCGTCTATCACACTACACGGCCACGGACGCCACACATTTCCAGAACCATGTGCTGTTCACGAACTACCAATTCTACGTCTCTGAGTTCGAGGCTTATGCCCGGACGCAGCTGGATGATCCGGAGTCGGGCTATACCGCATTTGTCTCCACGGACAATGCAAACATCACCAAGGGCGACCAAGCGCTGGCCAGCCCGGTGAAAACCCCGCAGATGCCGACCTATCATCTCAAGCGGGCAGACGGGTCGGGCATCACACTGGTCAACATCGGCGTGGGTCCGTCCAACGCCAAGACGGCTACCGACCACATCGCCGTGCTGCGTCCGCATGCCTGGCTGATGGTTGGCCACTGTGCGGGACTGCGGAACTCCCAGGCGCTTGGGGATTTTGTGCTGGCGCATGCCTACCTGCGCGAGGATCACGTGCTGGATGACGATCTGCCTGTCTGGGTACCGATCCCGGCGCTGGCGGAAATCCAGATCGCGCTGGAACAGGCGGTTGCGCAGGTGACCAATCTCGAAGGATATGAACTGAAACGCATCATGCGCACCGGCACGGTTGCCACCCATGACGACCGGAACTGGGAACTGCGCGACCAATCCGGCCCGGTGCAACGGCTCAGCCAGTCCCGCGCCGTCGCCCTCGACATGGAAAGCGCCACGATTGCCGCCAATGGTTACCGATTCCGCGTACCCTACGGCACCCTGCTCTGCGTGTCCGACAAGCCGCTGCATGGTGAATTGAAGCTTCCCGGCATGGCCTCAGACTTCTATAAAACACAAGTTGCACGGCATTTGATGATCGGAATTCGGGCCATGGAACGGCTGCGCACCATGCCGTTGGAACGCATCCACAGTCGGAAATTGCGTTCCTTTGAGGAGACAGCCTTCCTCTGAGACCGAAAAACCCAATAAAATAGGTTAATTTTGCATGTTTTTCCTTGCAAAGCTCTACTAATCGTTGTGTTCATACACAACATCCGGGTAGATTTCGGACATGAGGCCCAACTCATCGGGCAGCTAAGGAGAACAAGAACATGGCGAAACCAATGACAAAGACCCAACTTGTTGCGGCACTGGCCGAAGAAATGGGTTCAGACAAGAAATCAGCGGGCGCAGCCCTCGAAGCGGTATGCGACCTGATCACACGCGAAGTATCCGGCGGTGGCGCGGTCACCTTGCCCGGCGTTGGCAAAATCTACTGCCGTGAGCGCCCCGAGCGCATGGTGCGCAACCCTGCGACCGGCGAACAGTTCAAAAAAGACGCGGACAAGGTGGTCAAAATGACCATCGCCAAAGCGCTCAAAGACAGCGTGAACGGCTAACCGCCGCTCCGCTGAGACTTTCAGGGGTCGCCTTCGGGCGGCCCTTTTTTAATGCCTGTTCGGATGATCCCTCGGACAACCAGTGATTTGATCTCGAACAAGGTCTGCCCTGCTCCCTTCCCCTAACCTCTGATCAGGTTTCGATCACAACCCGTGAAAGAACCTGCGTGATTCTGGCTGCGACGGCTCTTGCCGGAGGGTCATGCAGATTGATCTCTGTCCACGAGTCTCGTTCGGACAAGAGACCAAACCGATCTCTGCAGCGCCTGCTATCCCGCCCCGGCGCGGGGATTTGGAGGCACCGCCAAACGGTGCCGATGCATGGAGGAAGCTGCAATGAACGTTCTTATCGTCTTCGCCACGGTCGAAGGACAAACCCGGAAAATCGCGGAATTCGCACAGAGGATTGCAGAGAAGGCAGGGTACAATGTGACCCTGTTTGATGCCGCTGACAAAACCGCTCCCCTATCGCTTGAGGCGATAGACAAGGTCATCCTGGCGGCGCCTGTGCATGAGCGGCGCCATCCCGAAACATTCGAGGTGGTGCTTGGCGCGCACCGCACGGAATTGGCGGAACGCGACACACTGCTGCTGTCCATCAGCCTGAGCGCTGCCTTTGAGGACGGCATGGAGGAAGCGCAGGAGTACATCACCGAAATGGAGATGCGCACGCGATTCAAATCCGACCTGAACGCGCTTGTGGCCGGGGCGGTGCGCACCAGCAGTTACGATTACTTTGCAACGCAGGTCCTGCGCCATGTCGTCCTGCGTGATCGCGACTACGACCCCGGCGCCGGGGAACATGAATTCACCGATTGGGATGCACTGCAGGAGGTACTCGTCGCGTTTCTGGAGGCTGAGACAACGTCCGCTCAGCCCCCCACCCAAGCGTCCTCCGGTTAGAGCTGATCGACCGAGGAGATCACCTGCCCTACCAATCCGTAGTCCAGCGCCTCTTGCGTGGTCAGCCAGAAATCGCGGCCTGTGTCTTCGGCGATCTTTTCGGGCGTTTGCCCTGTGGCCTCGGCAAAGAGCGTGTGGAACCGCGCGCGCATGATCCGGATCTGTTCGGCCTGGATCATCATGTCGGTCGCCTGTCCGCCGATCCCGCCGCGCGGCTCGTGCAGCAGGAAACGGGTGTTGGGCAGGCAATAGCGGTTCTCGGCCGCCGCTCCCACAAAGATCAGCGCCCCGGCGCTGGCCACCCAACCGGACCCGATGGCACGGACCTTGGGGCGGATGAACTTGATCACGTCGTGGACCATGTCACCGCTTTCCACATGCCCGCCGGGCGAGGAGATGTAGACATTGATCGGATCATCGCTTTCTTCGGCCAGCGCCAGCAGATGTGTGACGGTACGATGCGCCAGCTTGTCCGTGATCTCGCCTGTAATGATCACGTTGCGGCTTTTGAAGAACAGCGCTTCGATGCGCCCATCACCTGCCTTTTCCGGCGCCTTGCTGGTATCGTCGAGCATTTTGTCAGCCATGGAATCTCTCCGCGAGTTGAACCTATGCGGGAAGTCTAGCGCCCGCTGCGGGATTGTCTATCGCATCCGGCGCATGCACGGCCTGCGCAAATATGGGGACAGTCCCGGGGCATCTTGCCCTCCTCCGAGATATGATAAATGGTCGGCCCGCAGGCAGATGCGTCAGAAAGGCCCCCATGGACATTCGAGCAATTCTTGCGGGGCTCGCCTTTGCCCTGATGTGGTCTTCGGCCTTCACCTCTGCCCGCATTATCGTGGCCGATGCCTCGCCGCTGGCCGCTTTGACGCTGCGCTACCTGATCTCGGGCCTGCTGGGCGTCGCAATCGCCCGTGCCTTGGGGCAGTCGTGGCATCTGACGCCGGCGCAATGGCGCGCCACGATCCTCTTCGGCATCCTGCAAAATGCGGTCTACCTCGGCCTGAACTTCGTGGCGATGCAGACCATCGAGGCCTCGGTTGCGGCCATCATCGCCTCTACCATGCCCCTGTTGGTGGCGCTGGCCGGGTGGGCCTTTCTGGGGGAAGGGCTGCGCCCGCTCAGCTTCGCCGGGCTTGTCGCAGGCGTTGTGGGTGTCGGGCTGATCATGGGCACGCGCATCACTGGTGGCATTGACCTTTACGGCCTGATGCTCTGCGGCATCGGGGTGGTCGCTCTGACCATCGCCACGCTCTCCGTGCGCGGGGCAACCTCTGGCGGAAACTTCCTGATGATCGTTGGGCTGCAGATGCTTGTGGGTTGCGTCACGCTGGCGCTGGCCACCGCCGTTTTCGAAACGCCACGCTTCAACCCCACCTGGCCGCTGGCTGCAGCCTTCATCTACACCACGCTGGTGCCCGGCCTCGCCGCTACATTCGTATGGTTCTGGCTGGTCAACCGCATCGGGGCAACACGCGCAGCCACCTTCCACTTTCTCAACCCGTTTCTCGGCGTGGCCATCGCCGCCTTGCTGCTGGGTGAGAAGCTCGGCGCGCGCGATGTGATTGGCGTGGCGATCATCGCGCTTGGCATCCTCGCCGTGCAGCTTTCGCGACATTCAAAGACGTAAATCGACCAGTCTGCGCATCGCGATCCCGTCTAGGGTCAGGTTTAAAACCACCGCTGGCTCTGGACCTGTCGCTGATGACCCCGCGTGATCCACTTATACCATACGCTTTCGTATTGATCCCGGGATTCTCGCAGCTTGGGTTTGCCTGCGCGCTCGAAGCGCTGAGCCTTGCCAACAGGCACCCCGGACAGGGGCCGTACTACCGGTGGCGGGTGCTGAGCGAAACGGGCGCCCCGGTGGCGGCCTACAACGGCGTGACCACGGCGGTGGATGGTGCCCTGACCGAACTGGACCGGAACGAAACCATCGTCATCTGTGCCGGGGAAGACGTGGGGCGCAATACGGGCAAACCGCTGATCACCTGGTTGCGCCGCGAGGTGCGCAAGGGCATGGATTTTGGCGCGCTCTCGTCGGGGACATATGTTCTGGCGCTGGCCGGTCTGGTGGCGGGCAAGCGCGTGACCACCCATTGGGAATACCGCGCGGCGCTCACCGAAATCCTGCCCGATGTGATCATGGAGGACGCGATCTTTTCCATCGACGGGCGGGTCTTCACCACGGCGGGCGGGGCGGCCTCCATGGACATGATGCTGGAGCGGATCAGGGCAGATCACGGTACCGAACTGGCCACATGGGTTGCCGATCAGATGGTTTATACCGATCCGCGCCTGCCCGACCACGCGCAACGCGCCACCCTGCAGAGCCGGACACAGGTGCGCAATGGCAAGCTCGCCACGGCGCTGCAGATCATGGACAACAACATCGAAGACCCGCTGACACCGGACGAGATTTCAGGTGTGATCGGTCTCTCGACGCGGCAACTTGAACGGCTGTTCGCCAAGTACATCGGCGTGTCGCCAAAGCGCTACTACATGAAGCTCAGGCTGGAGAAAGCGCGTGATCTGTTGCGGCAAACCGATTTTTCGGTGACGGAGGTCTGCGTCGCCTGTGGTTTCAAATCGCTGTCGCATTTTTCAAAGAGCTACCGCGCCGCCTATGGGATCAGCCCCGGGCTGGAGGGTGGTGATGCCCGTCTGGTCTGGCGCGGCAGCATCTGACGCTATTGCAACAGCGCCTCGATTGCCCCGGTGATTTTCGCAGATTGCGGTTTCGTGGCCGAGCCCCAGGTGCCAACCACATCACCCTCCGGACCAATCAGAACCTTGTTGAAGTTCCAACGCGGCGTGAACCCGGTGGCTTCGGCAACATCGCGGTAAAACGGATGTGCTTTTGTGCCTTTAACATGGGTGATATCGGTCATTGGCAGGTCCAGCGCAAAATTCAACTCGCAGAATTCCTTGACCTCCTCAGCGCTGCCCAGCTCCTGCCGAAAATCGTCGGAAGGGACCGCCAGCACCACAAGCCCCTGATCGCGGTAGGTATCATAAAGCGCCTGCAGCCCATCATATTGCCCGGTGAACCCGCATTGTGACGCGGTATTGACCACCAGCACCGGTTGCCCCGCCCAATCCCCGGTGTTCAATGTACCCCCATCAATGGATGGGAACACGTGGCTGGACATGCCCGCGAAAGCTGCCGTTGCCATCCAGAGGCTGAGGAAAATGCTGCAAAGAAGTTTCATAAGGCTCTCCCTATTCGCTTGGTGGTACATTTAGGGCGGCTGAGCGCAAAGTCATGCCTGCGTGATCGGAGGTGTTTTTCTCTTTAACTCCGACGTTTTTGACCCATTTACTAAGCAAAGGACAAAAGGAGCATCCTATGCCCAAATATGAAAAGACAGATGAAGCGATCTCGCGCCTGTCGCTTGAGGAATACCGCGTGACCCAGCAGAGCGGGACCGAGCGCCCGGGCACCGGCAAACTCCTGAACAACAAGGAGCCGGGCATTTACGTTGATATCGTCTCCGGCGAGCCGCTTTTTGCGTCTGCTGACAAGTACGAGAGCGGCTGTGGCTGGCCAAGCTTCACCAAGCCCATCGAGCCTGCACATGTCACCGAACTCAGCGACACCACCATGGGGATGACCCGCACGGAGGTTCGCTCGACCCATGGTGACAGCCATCTGGGCCATGTCTTTCCCGACGGACCTCGCGACCGGGGCGGGCTGCGCTATTGCATCAACTCGGCATCCTTGCGTTTCGTGCACCGCGACGAGATGGAGGCCGAGGGCTACGGCGAATACATTGATCAGGTGGAGGATGTGGCATGAGCCATCAACGGGCTGTTCTTGCAGGCGGATGTTTCTGGGGGATGCAGGATCTGATCCACAAGCGCGCGGGCGTAATTTCAACCCGCGTGGGCTATACCGGTGGGGACGTGCCGCAGGCCACCTATCGTAACCACGGCACCCATGCTGAGGGGATCGAGATCATCTTTGATCCGGCACAGGTGAGCTATCGCCAATTGCTGGAACTCTTTTTCCAGATACATGATCCGACCACCCCCAACCGGCAAGGCAATGACATCGGCCTCAGCTACCGTTCAGCCATCTACTACGTGGACGAAGATCAGCGGGACGTCGCACTCGACACAATCGCTGACGTCGAAGCCTCCGGCCTGTGGCCCGGCAAGGTGGTGACCGAAGTGGACCCGGTTGGCGCATTCTGGGAAGCCGAACCTGAACATCAAGACTATCTGGAACGCATTCCCAATGGCTATACCTGTCACTTTGCGCGCCCGGGCTGGGTGCTCCCCAAAAGGTCCGAAGCTGCCGAGTGAGAGGGGCGTCCCACACTAATGAATATGAATACCGTGCCGCAAACATAAAGACGATCTTAAGGAACCCTGCTTTAGACAAGAGTGGCTAAAACAGGAGAATACGATGCGTCTTTTTTCCCGTACCAATTCCGGGGCCGCTACCGAGTCTGGCGGCACTCAGGCTTTGTCGACGGCATTGGATCAATCACATGTGGTTGCTCGGTTTGATGAAGAAGGCAGGGTCGTGGAAGCGAATGCGGCCTTTTGCACGGCTTTGGGATGCACAAAACAAGATATCCTTGGCTGTTCGCAATCGGATTTTGCCGGCGATTCTTCGGCAGTTATCGAGTTCTCGGCAACCGGGAACAGCGGGATTCTTAAGCAGGGAGTGCTTTGCCACAAAACGCCATCAGGCGCGTTGGTTTGGCTGGAAGGGGCGTATACCGCTGTTAAAAACGAGAATACCGGACATCAGGAAACCATACTGATCGCGCAAGATGTGACAAGGCGATACCAAGCATCAATCGACACACAAAAACAGTTGGCTGCGATCGAAGGCGATCAGTGCAAGGCCGTCTTTGACCTTGAAGGCAACTTTGTCGAAGCAAATGACAACCTCTTGTCTGTTTTTGGTTATTCGCGGGATGAGCTGCTTGGAAAACCACATCACATGCTTGCGGGTGAGAAGTATGTTAAAACCGCGGAATATAGTGAATTCTGGGATGCTGTTTGCAATGGCGAATTCCGCATCGGTCGCTTTCGTCGCTACTCGAAGGCAGACACGGGTATGTGGGTACAATGCAGTTACTCACCCATTCTTGACGAAGCGGGCGTTCAAGCCGGTATCGTGATGCTGGCCTATGACGTATCAGACCGCAAACGTTCGAATGAACAGGTGGATGCGATCAGCCGGGTTCAGGCCTGCATTGAATTCACAACCGATGGCCATATTCTGGATGCAAATGAATTGTTTCTGAACGCCGTTGGTTACTCTTTGGAAGAAATCAAAGGCAAACACCACCGCATGTTCCTGACCGAAGAGCAGGCCAACAGCCCAGAATACGCGTACCACTGGAGCAGGCTGGCAAAGGGTGAGATCATCGCAGGCGAAGTCTGCCGCAAAGCCAAAGACGGGTCAAAGGTGTGGCTGACCGCCTCTTACAATCCAATCATTGGCGCCGATGGAAAGCCTTACAAGATCGTCAAATACGCGCAGGATGTGAGCAACCGGATGTTTGCCGTGACGATTCTGCAGGAAGCAATGAGTCGATTGGCGCAAGGCGATCTCAGCGCATCAATTGACGCAGCCTTTGCCAATGAATTCGAAATGCTGCGTGTTGATTTCAACACTGCGCAGTCACGCCTCCGCGATACCGTGAAAGGCGTTGTACACAGCAGTGACGAAATCGGTTCAGGCACGAAAGAAATTACCACTGCGTCGCGGGAATTGAGCAGTCGTACCGAAAGCCAAGCCGCGGCACTGGAGCAAACAGCGGCAGCGATCAGTGAAATGGCTGCCTCAGTCAAATCAACCGCTGAAACGGCGGAAAGCACGCGCACTGTTGTCGAAAAAACCAAGTCACGCGCATCGGTTGGCAGCAGTGTCATGAGCGACGCACGTGATGCGATGGATGCAATTTCCAAAAGCTCATCCGAGATTTCCAGTATTACGTCGGTGATCGATGATATCGCATTCCAAACCAATCTGCTGGCCCTCAACGCAGGCGTGGAAGCGGCCCGAGCCGGTGAGGCCGGACGAGGCTTTGCAGTGGTTGCGTCCGAGGTTCGCGCGCTTGCGCAACGGTCCTCTGAGGCCGCTACTCAGATTGCCAAACTGATCTCCACCTCCGCAGAACAGGTGGAGCAAGGCGTTCAATTGGTATCCAAGACAGGAGAATCGCTCTCTGAAATTGAAGAGTTCGTATCCGAGGTCGCCAATATGGTCAGCGACATGGCTGCCGCAGCGACGGAACAATCCAGCGGGCTGGGGGAAATCACAGCATCCATAAGCAACTTGGACGATGTGACCCAGAAAAATGCAGCCATGTTCGAGGAAACCAACGCCGCAACGCAGCTTTTGGCAAATGAAGTCGCCTCTCTTGGTAAAATCACAGCATCCTTCAGAGTTAGCTCTGAAACATCGGAAAGCTCAGTTCAAGACCTTCACCGCATAGCATCCTGATAGGTCATTCGGATGCCACGCGTGGTCGACCGCTGGCCTCGACCGTCAAAACCGCTTCGATGAACACTTCACGAGCCTCGACACCTGCAACACGAATGTCTTTGGTCGTGGTGATCTGAAGATCTTCAGCGCCTGCGGCATGAGCCTTTGCACGGGCTTCCTCCCGCAGGTTGGTTTCCAACAAAGTCAGCGCAGCGTCCTGATCAGCGACTTCAACCGGACCATTTCTGAGGTGCACCTGAAAAAGGCCTTCGCTGGGGGCTGTCACGGATCCGCTGCATCGCATTGATATCCTTCCCACCACGGCGCCAATGGCATTCGCAACATCGGCGTGTTCGGGCAAGATCATCTCCGTGCCGACGGAGACGCCAACCGCAGGGTAATAGCTTGCCGCCGAAGCGCCAAGACCCACGACCGGCAGGTTGAGCCCGGCGCTGAGCCGCACCAACCCGCGATGGTCCTGCAGGCCGGCTTGCATCAAAGTGTGGCGGGCGAGGGCCTGCGGCGCATCGCCAAAGTAAGTACTCTCTTCCGCGAACGCCGTTTCCAAGAGAGCCAAAGCGGTCTGATGTGTCAGTCGGTCAACAACAATCCGGGCCAGTGATTTGGCACTCTTCGCCAAAACATCTCCTGAACCCTGTCGTCGGCGCGCCATCAACATCAGTGCTTTTTCCGCGGCGTCCGCATCCCACCCGGAAAGCTTTTCCAAGACATGACTGGCATCGGACGGCGTCACACCAGAAATCTGAACAAGTCCACGATCAACAAGCCGGGACAATGCGCCTGTGTCGATTCGAACGCGAACAACGTCGGCCAGCGGGCAAACGGCGTCACCAATCCGGCGCAGCAACGCGGTATCTCGGGGGCCAAGACCTTCAAGGCTTTGCCCCGGCACCGCACGCACAAACCGGCCGTCATATTCGCCTGGCACCGTATTGCGCATTTGCGCATCAAGCGCGTCATGCACCGCTTTCGGAGCGTCTACCGCGAGCAGCGAGACCGGCAACAGGCGACGCGGCCCCAGGTTGAGCCCACCCTTCAGACCCTCGCCGATGACCCGTACTTCGCTGTCACCCCCGAGACCGGTTGTCCGCATGGCCACCGCCTCGACCATCGTCCGGTGGGGACCGACCTGCGCGCCACCTGGATCAATGGCAGGTTTTCCGTTCTGAAGCAGGGCGATGTCCGTGGTTGTCCCTCCAATGTCGCTGACCAGAGCGTTCTGCACGCCGGTCAACCAGCGGGCCCCGACAATCGAGGCTGCAGGACCGCTCAAAATCGTCTCGATCGGACGGGCCCGCGCCTGCTCTGCTGACATCAACGCGCCATCTCCACGTACAACCATCAACGGCGCGGAGATCTCCAGATCGCGCAGCACCTGTTCGGCGCGACCGATCAATCGCTCTATCATGCCAATCAAGCGTGCGTTCAATACTGCGGTAACTGCGCGTTTCGGTCCATTCAGCCGCGCCGACAGTTGATGTGAGGTAGAAGCCAGGCGCCCGGTGATATCAGCCACAAGCGACGCCGCGCGCACCTCATGGGCCGGATTGCGGGTGGCAAATTGCGACGCCACGGCAAACCCGCTGACCCCATCACGATGCGCGCGCAGGAAGTCGGTGATCGCACCCTCGTCCAATGGATGCGCTTCCATACCAGCGTGATCATGCCCACCCGCGCAAATCAAATGGGGGTCGCCCTTCAGCGCATCTGACAGACCATGAGCGTCCAGGTCCCGCGCGCGAAACCCGATGTAAATCAAACCGACGCGCCCGCCCTGCCCCTCGACCAGCGCGTTGGTTGCAAGCGTCGTCGACAGCGAGGCCAGCGAAATGGTCTCGGGCGCGATCCCCGATGTTTCGAGTACCAGTCTAACAGCCTTGCCAATGCCGATGGCAAGGTCTTCGCGCGTGGTCAGCGCCTTTGCGGACGCAATCACCTCAGTCTCATCTTTCAGCAGGACGGCGTCGGTGTATGTGCCACCTGTATCTACGCCCAATAAATACGCCACCAGGCGCTCTCCTTTGCATTCCTCGCAATCGGACCTTTGGTGCTGCTTTGCTGACTTCTTCGCCTCATTTCGCGTCCAATTGTGTCACCGCCCAGACCGCAGCATCCGCAACGGTCGCATCCGGATCACCGACCAACGCAGCGGCGGCAGGGCGCAATTCCAGCAGCCCGGAGTTACCGATGGCATAAAGAACGTTGCGCACAAAGCGATCCCGCCCGATGCGCTTCACCGCCGATCCGGAAAACAAATGCCGAAATGCGGCGTCATCGAGTTGAGCCAGTTCTGCCAAATGCGGCGCGGTCAGTTCCGGTCTGGCCGTCAAGCGCATGTCCCGCGCGGTCATCGCAAATTTGTTCCACGGACAGACCGCAAGGCAGTCGTCACATCCATAGATGTGGTTTCCAATACGCGTGCGTATGTTTTCGTCTACTGGACCTTTGTGTTCAATGGTCAGATAGGAGATGCAGCGGCGCGCATCGAGTTGGTAGGGCGCTGGAAAGGCGTCAGTCGGGCAGATGTCCAGACACGCCCGACAAGACCCGCAATGATCGACCTCTGCGGCATCAGGTGGCAATTCCAAGGTAGTGAAAATTGCCCCCAGAAAAGCCCAGCTGCCCCACTCACGGCTCACAAGATTGGTATGTTTACCCTGCCAGCCCAACCCCGCCGCAGCACCCAGCGCCTTTTCCGGCACCGGCGCGGTGTCCACGAAAACCTTGACCTCTGCGGGCTCATCAGCCTCGGCCAAAAGCCAGCGGGCCAGCCGTTTCAGGCGTTTCTTGACCACGTCGTGATAGTCTCGCCCCTGCGCGTAGACCGAAATGGCGCCGCGATCAGGCTCCTGCAGTATGGCCAGCGGGTCATGGGTTGGCGTGTAGCTCTCCGCCAGCATGATGACCGACCGCGCCTCAGGCCAGAGCGCAGCGGGATTTCCGCGCCAATGCATCCGCTCGGCCATCCACGTCATCTGGCCGTGATAGCCCGCTGCGACAAAGGCGTTCAACCGCTCCGTCACCTCGGGTACCGCGTCCGGCCTGCAAATGCGGCACGCCACGAACCCGGCAGCATCCGCTTCCGCCTTCAGGCGTTCCGTCAGGCCAGGCAAACGATTGCCCATGACATGTTACTAGAAATCGAGATCATTGTAGTGTTTCGGTGGCGGAAATCCTGGCACCTGATCGGCCAGAATGGACCGGAAGGCTGGCCGCGACTTGATCTTGGCATACCAGTCCTTGACGACGTCAGATCGGTTCCAATCCACGTCAGAGATGTAGTCCAGCGCGCTCAGATGCGCGGCGGCTGCAAAGTCGGCCAGTGTCATCACATCCCCCGCCAACCAGCGGCGGTGGTCAAGCAGCCACGTCATGTAATCCAGATGATACTTGATCGCTTTGGCACCGGCCTTGACGTTGGAACTATCGGGATAGCCGTGGCCCATCACCTTCTTGTTCACCCGTTCATAGAGCAATTTGGACGTTACTTCATGGTGGAACTTGTCATCGAACCAGCTGACGAGGCGGCGCACTTCCTGTCGGGCAACGGCGTCCTTTGGCATCAGCGCGGGGTCAGGGCGCGTCTCTTCAATGTATTCGCAGATCGCGGCGCTTTCAGCCATCATCACCCCGTCAAGCCGCAAGACAGGCACCTTGCCAGCCGGGTTGCGTCTCATGAAATCCGGGTCCTGCTCCCAGTACTTTTCCTCGACCAGTTCAACCTCGACTTTCTTCTCCGCGAGGCTCAGGCGCACCTTGCGACAAAATGGGGAGAGCGGGACATGAAACAGGCGTGCCATCGAGAGTTCCGGGTGGTTGCGTAACCCCTCCTCAATGCCCGCAACGCTCGCCGGTTTCAACTCTCGAAACAGGCAGCGCGGCCATCTTTGCCGATTGTTGCTGCCCCGGAAAGGATCGCGCGAGCCCTTTTCTGCACGAAGGCGGAGGGTTTGCTGGCGGATCGTCCCTTTGGGTCCGGCAATATGGCCGCAAGGCGCGCGGCCTGAACGCCCGAGAGTTGATCGGGGCGAACGCCAAAGTAATGGCGTGCTGCCGCTTTGACGCCAAAGACGCCTTTGTCGAATTCGGCGACGTTCAGATAGACCTCGACAATGCGGCGTTTGGACCAGATCGCTTCCAGTATCGGTGTCAAAAGCGCCTCCATCGCCTTACGCGTGTAGTTGCGTCCGTGCCAGAGATAGACGTTTTTCACCGTCTGCTGGCTCAGCGTTGACGCTCCGCGGGTTCCGCCATCTTCAATTGCTTTCTTGATTGCGGGCAGATCAAACCCCCAATGGGTGCAGAAGTTGGCATCTTCGGCGGCCACGACCGCGCGCGCCATCACCGGGGAGACATCGTCAAGCTCCACCCAATCCTGCGATACCCCACCAAGGGCACGGGACTGGGCAAACATGTAAGGCGTTGTCGGCGGATTCACTACAGCCCCCAGCGCAATCAATCCCAGAATCACAACCGCCAGCACAAGAATTGCGCGGGTCAGAAACCGCAAAACCCGCCGCAGCGGGTTTTGACGGGCCGGTGTCTTGCGCGACCGCGTGTTCTTTTTCGTGACGCGTTTTGCCATAGGCCAGCTATAAGCCTGCGCGGCGGTCTTGTGAACCGCCGCGCCGTTTTCTATTCGGCAGGGACCGCCTGATCCTCAATGCCCAGCGGTGCAGGCAGATGCACCAGCATCTCCTTCGGGCAAACCTGAAGGAAATGCGCCTTCTCGCTTTCCCAGTGTTGCAAAATGTCCGCGGTCCGCCGACTGCCGGTTTCGCTCAGATGCATCTCCAGCAATTCCTCCAGCTGTCCCAGCCAGTGATCGACCGTGACCGGGCAGGTCACCAGGGTCTCCATGTTCATCAGCGCGGGCGCGCGGCCCTCGGGGTCATAGAGATACGCCATTCCGCCGGTCATGCCCGCGCCGAAGTTGGCACCGATATCACCAAGGATCACAGCGACCCCCCCAGTCATGTACTCGCACCCGTTCGAGCCGCATCCCTCAATCACCACCTTCGCGCCGGAGTTCCGCACGGCAAAGCGCTCGCCTGCGCGACCGGCGGCAAAGAGATGCCCGTCTGTAGCACCGTAAAGCACGGTATTGCCGATGATCGTATTTTTCGATGCCTCGATGGGCGAGGCCATAGGCGGGCGGACCACGATCGTGCCGCCCGACAGGCCCTTGCCCACGTAGTCGTTGGCGTCGCCCGACACCTCCAGCTTCAGCCCGGGTGCCGCAAAAGCCCCCAGCGACTGCCCGGCAGAGCCGCTGAGCTTCACGGTCAGATGATCCGGCTGCAGTGTGTTGCGCATCCCGAACTGCTTCACGATATGGCTCGACGTGCGGGTGCCGACCGTCCGATGCGTATTCTGCACCGCGTAGGATAGTTGCATCTTCTCGCCATCCTCAAGGAACCGCGCCGCGTCGCGCACGATCTCCGCGTCCAGCGTATCGGGCACCGCGTTGCGTGCCTTGGCCCGATCGTAAACGATCTCCGCCGCGCCATCGACGGTGATCAGCAGCGGGTTGAGATCCAGATCATCCAGATGCGCCGAACCGCGCGAGACCTGCGCCAGCAGATCCGCCCGCCCGATCACATCGTCAAGGCTCCGCGCGCCAATCGACGCAAGGATTTCGCGCACCTCGGTCGCATAGAAGGTGATCAGGTTCACCACCTTGTCAGCATTGCCGCTGAACTTGGCCCGCAGGCTTTCGTCCTGCGTACACACGCCCACCGGGCAGGTATTCGACTGACACTGCCGCACCATGATACAGCCCATCGCGATCAGTGCCGCAGTGCCGATGCCGTATTCCTCGGCCCCCAGCATCGCCGCCATCACAATGTCGCGACCCGTCCGCAAACCACCATCGGTACGCAACGTGATCCGGTCGCGCAGGTTGTTCATCGACAAAACCTGATGCGCCTCGGTCAGGCCCATCTCCCACGGCAATCCGGCATATTTGATCGAGGTCGCGGGCGAGGCGCCCGTGCCGCCATTGTGCCCGGAAATCAGGATGATATCGGCCTTGGCCTTGGCTACACCGGCGGCAATCGTGCCCACACCGGAGGACGCGACCAGCTTCACCGTCACCTTGCAGCGCGGGTTAATCTGTTTCAGGTCATAGATCAGCTGCGCCAGATCCTCGATGGAATAGATATCGTGGTGCGGCGGCGGCGAAATCAGCGTCACCCCCTTGGTCGAATGGCGCAGCCGCGCGATCAGGTCGGTAACCTTCATGCCGGGCAGCTGCCCGCCTTCGCCGGGCTTCGCGCCCTGCGCGACCTTGATCTCCAGCTCTTCGCACTGGTTCAGATACTCCGCCGTCACGCCAAAGCGCCCGGACGCCACCTGCTTGATCTTGGCCGACGGGTTATCGCCATTGGGTTCGGGCACAAAATGCGCCGGGTCTTCCCCGCCCTCGCCGCTGTCCGATTTCGCGCCGATCCGGTTCATTGCCACGTTCAGCGTCTTATGCGCTTCAGGCGACAGCGCGCCCAGCGACATGCCCGGCGTCACAAAACGCTTGCGTATGGAGGTGATGCTTTCCACCTCCTCAATCGGCACCGGCGTGCCAAGTGGCTTGATGTCCAGCAAGTCGCGCAGATGGATCGGTGGATTGCTCTGCATCTTCTTGGAATACTGCTTCCACATCTCGTAGGACGCGCGGTTGCAGGCCATCTGCATCATATGCATCGAGGTCGCTTCCCACGCATGGGTCTCACCCGATTGCCGCGCTTTGTAGAACCCACCAATCGGCAACACCGAGGCCGGACCGCCCCAGGCTTTGGCGTGCACCTCTTCGGCCTTGCGCTGAATGCCACTGACACCAATGCCCGAAATCCGGCTGGTCATGCCCGGGAAATACTCCGCGCACATCGCCCGGCTGAGCCCTACGGCTTCGAAGTTCAACCCGCCGCGATAGGAGGAAATCACCGAGATCCCCATCTTGGCCATGATCTTCAGCAAGCCCTGATCAATTGCTATGCGATAGCGGTCAATCGCCTTGGTCAGGCTCATGTCGAGCAGCCCGCGGTCGATCCGGTCGGCCAGCGAATCTTCGGCCAGATAGGCGTTCACAGTGGTCGCCCCCGCGCCGATCAGCACGGCAAAGTAATGCGGGTCCACACATTCCGCCGAACGCACGTTGATTGAGGTAAAGGTCCGCAGCCCCTTGCGCACCAGATGGCTGTGCACCGCAGAGGTGGCGAGGATCATCGGCATACCGACCTTGTCGGCGTCCGACATCTGGTCAGTCAGCACGATGTGCCCGGCGCCCGAGCGCACAGCGTCTTCGGCATCGGCGCGGATCGCTTCGAGCGCCGCGCTGAGGTTGCCGCGTCCGGGTGCAAAGGTGCAGTCGATGGTCACCACATCCGCGTTGAAATGCCTGATCAGCTCGTCAAACTGCGCATTGCCCAGAAAGGGGCTGTCGAGCGTGAAAATCTCGGTCTGACTGCTGTCTTCATCGAGCACGTTCTTGAGGTTGCCGAACCGCGTTTTCAGGCTCATCACCCGGTATTCGCGCAAGGAGTCAATCGGCGGGTTGGTCACCTGACTGAAGTTCTGACGGAAGAAATGGCTCAGCGGACGGTATTGGCCCGAGAGCACGGCAGAGGGCGTGTCATCGCCCATTGAGGCCAGCGTTTCCTTGGCATCTTCCGCCATAGGCGCCAGAATTTGTTCCAATTCTTCAACGGTATAGCCTGCGGCCACCTGACGGCGCCGCAGCTCCGCCCCGCTGAACAGGGCTTGTTCGGAAACGTCATCGAGCGCTTTTTCGAGGTCGTTGATCTTGCCCACCCAGTCCCCAAACGGCTGCGACGCTGCCAGCGCATCCTTGATGGCCTGATCGTGATAGAGCTTGCCCTCGGCCATATCCACGGCGAGCAGTTGCCCGGGTCCGAGCGCGCCTTTTTCCACCACCGTCGCCTCATCCAGCGGCACCATCCCGGTTTCTGAACCGGCGATGACCATGCCGTCGTTGGTGACCACATAGCGCATCGGCCGCAGACCGTTGCGGTCCAGCCCGGCGCAAACCCAGCGCCCGTCGGTCATCGCCAAGGCGGCGGGCCCGTCCCAGGGTTCCATGACGGAGTTGCAGTAGGAATACATGTCGCGCCAGCTTTGCGGCAATTCCACCGCCTGCTTCGACCAGCTTTCTGGCACCAGCATCGTCTTGGCCATTGGCGCATTCCGCCCCGCCCGCACCAGCACCTCAAAGACCGCGTCCAGCGCCGCACTGTCGCTGGACCCGGAGGCGACGATGGGTTTGATATCCTCGGCCATCTCGCCAAAGGCACCGGACGCCATGCGTATCTCATGGCTCTTCATCCAGTTGAGGTTGCCCTTCAGCGTGTTGATCTCGCCGTTGTGCGCCAGCATGCGGAACGGCTGCGCCAGCCACCACTGCGGGAAGGTGTTCGTCGAATAGCGCTGGTGATAGATCGCAAAGGCGCTCTCGAAACGCTCATCCATCAAATCAGGGTAGAACTCCGCCACCTGCTCGGCGAGCATCATGCCCTTGTAGATGATCGACCGGCAGGACATCGATGCAATATAAAGCGTCGGCACCTGTGCCGCGAGCGCCGCCTTTTCAATACGCCGCCGTATGACATAAAGCTCGCGCTCGAAGGTGTCCTCATCCACGCCCTTGGCATTGGAGATCAGGATCTGTTCGATCTCGGGCCGCGTGGCGTTGGCCTTCTCGCCGAGGCAGGAGATATCCACCGGCACGTGGCGCCAACCATAGATGTAGTAGCCCATGCGCAGCACTTCGGTCTCGACGATTGTGCGGCAGGTCTCCTGCGCGCCGAAATCCGTGCGCGGTAGGAACACCTGCCCGACGGCGATCATCTCATTTGCACGCGGATCGTGGCCGGTGCGCTTGACCTGATCGTAAAAGAACTCCACCGGGATCTGCACGTGAATGCCGGCGCCATCGCCAGTCTTGCCATCCGCATCCACAGCGCCCCGGTGCCAGATCGCCTTCAGCGCCTTGATCCCGTTTTCCACCACGCCGCGGCTCTTCTTGCCATCGACGGAAACCACCAGACCCACGCCGCAAGAAGAATGCTCCTCACTTTCGGCATAAAGCCCGTGCTCTGCCATATAGGTACGTTTGGCATCCTCACGGGCCACCCAGGCGTCATCATATTTGGTCATTTGGCGTCTCCTTCCAGAAAGGCGGCAAGCTCGGTCTGCATCTCGGCTTCGTCACGTTGTGCGGCCTCCGGCCAGGCTGGCAGCCAGCTGGGTCGGTGATCCACAAAAATCTCGTCGCCCACCGCAAGACCACTCTGGTCTTCGAACAATCCGACCGGCAAATACGCGATATCGTGCCCCTGCATCTTCCAGTACAAGGTTGTACCACAGATGCCACAAAAGGCGCGCTCGCCATGGGCGCTGGCGTGGTAGGCCCGGATCGCGTCGGCACCTGTCGTCGAAACCTCCTGCACGCGCACCGTCAGGAGCGGGCCGCCCCCGGTCCAGCGCTGGCATTGCGCACAATGGCAGGCGTGAATCTCCGTATCCGGCAGCCGGGCAGAGAATTTCACTGCGCCACAGAGACATCTTGCATTTGCGATCCGGCTCATGTGCCCTCTCCTTCACCCGAAAACATTGCGATGGTCTCTTCCGTGCTCAGCCGCTTGTGTTCGCCGGCAAGCCCGTAGCCCTGGGGGCAGCGGTCGATAAAGAACTCCAGCTTCATCTGCCCACCGGCAGCATTCTCAAATAGGCCAGCCGCCGGGTGACGTATGCCGTCATGCAGCGTGCCGTACCACAGAGTGGACCCGCATTTTCCGCAGAACCCCCGCTCCGCCCAGTCCGAGGACACAAAGCTCTCCGCTGGACCCTCGACGGTCAAAGTGCCCGGTAGCGTATCCACCGAGATGAACATGCCCGAGGTGTGGCGGCGGCACATATCGCAATGGCACGCCCGCAGGCGCGGGTTGTCCGACAGGACGCTGACTGTGACCGCGCCGCACAGGCACCGTCCATTTAGAATTTGCCCCGCCTCACTCACAGCCAAACTCCGAGGTTGCGGCCAGGAAACCCGGATCGCCGCGTTCGTAAATTGCCCGCGGCGTGTAATCCAGCGCCTCTTCGTCCCCATCCAACACACGTCGAGACCATTTGCCTTCGATCACCAACTCGCGGCTGAGCGATACCAGCACGTCCACGTTGAAAGCCAACCCGCCTGCCCCTGCTTCACGCTCAAACAGGCGGTCGGCCTTGAAGACCAGAAATTCCTCATCGCCGACCGTCACATTGGTGCCCGAATACTCGGTTCTACCGCTCAATACATAGGGTTGGCCGTCGATGATGTTCGTGGTTAGCACAAATTCGCCCTGCGCCTCGTGATAGCCAATGTCCATCAGGTCACGAATGTTCATGCTGATGCCTGATCCGGGCACATGTTCCATCGTCAGGCTGTTGGCGTCATGTGTCTCCCACTTCACAAACGCCCAGTCACGATCATAATGGGTCGTGCCCAGGGGCTTGCCGCGCCGAAAGGTCAGCGCCTGCCAGCTACTGTTCGCACATTGCATAATGGACGTTGTGACGCAGCTGTTTTTGTGCACGGTCGCCACAGCTGTACAGGCGTTCGGGACCCGTACGCGATCTTCGGCCAATACCATGGGGGCAGCCGCTGACAGAAGCAACGCGAGTGCTGCAGATCGTGTCAAAATGGCTCTCTTGCCCTCTTGGGTCATGATGGCTGTCCTTTAAGGTGTGTTGTATTACACTGTGATCGGTTGGGAAGCTGCGTCTGCGGGCAGGAGTTACTCCGCGGCCATCGCCGCGGTGTCCTCCATCCGCTTCAGGATTGCTTCGGCGCAATCCCGCCCGTCGCGAATGGCCCAAACGACGAGGCTGGCACCCCGCACGATGTCGCCCACGGCATAGACGCCATCGAGGTCCGTGGCACCCGTGGTGAACGCCGCCTTGATCGTGCCCCAGCGGGTGACGGGAAGCTCCGGCTGGTCCCAAAGCGTGGGCAGCGCCTCCGGCTCAAACCCTAGCGCCATGATTACCAGATCGGCATCTTCCACATAATCCGCACCTTCGATCACTTCGGGCGCCTGCCGCCCTGTCGCATCCGGGGCGCCCAAGCGCATCTTCTGCACCATCACGCCGGTGACCCGATCGCCGACAAAGCCCTTCGGCGCCGAAAGCCACTCAAAGATCACGCCCTCTTCTTCGGCATTCTGGACCTCGCGCTGCGAGCCCGGCATGTTCGCCCGGTCGCGGCGATAAAGGCATTTCACGCTCGTCGCGCCCTGCCGGACCGAAGTCCGCACACAGTCCATCGCGGTATCACCACCGCCAATCACGACTACGCGCTTGCCTTCTGCATTCAGAGCCCCGGAATCGAATTCCGGCACCGCGTCGCCAAAGCTCTTGCGGTTGCTAGCTGTCAGGAAATCAATCGCCCGCACAAGGCCGGTTGCACCGACACCCGGCGCTTCGATTTCCCTTGATTTGTAGACACCTGTGGCGATGATCACCGCGTCATGTCTGGCGCGCAAATCAGCAAAGCTGATATCTTCGCCCACGTTAGTGTTCAGCTCGAATGTCACGCCTCCCTGCTGCAGCTGATTGTTGCGGCGCATGACCACATCCTTCTCCAGCTTGAAGCCCGGAATGCCATAGGTCAGCAACCCGCCAGCCCGGTCGTAGCGGTCATAAACGGTCACCTGAACGCCGGCACGGCGCAGCACGTCGGCGGCGGCCAGCCCGCCGGGTCCAGCACCGATGATGCCCACACTCTCGCCGCGCTCCTGCGGCGGCGCGATGGGCTGCACCCAACCTTTCTCCCATGCAGTATCGGTGATGTATTTCTCCACCGCGCCAATGGTCACGGTGCCGTGGCCAGACTGTTCGATCACACAATTGCCTTCACACAGCCGGTCCTGCGGGCAGATACGGCCACAAATCTCGGGGAAGGTGTTCGTCGCCTGACTGACCTCATAGGCCTCCTGCAGGCGACCTTCAGCGGTCAACTTCAGCCAGTCGGGGATGTTATTGTGCAGCGGACAATGGCTCTGGCAATAGGGCACACCGCATTGACTGCAGCGACTTGATTGCTCTTGCGCCTTGGCCTCTGCGTACTCGGCATAAATCTCGTTGAAGTCTTCGCGGCGCACACCTGCGTCACGCTTTTCGGGCATATCGCGCCCGACCGTCACGAATTTCAACATAGGTTGCTCAGCCACAGCTCGCGTCCTCCACGTAAGTCCCAGAACCGCACGCATACGCGAACTCAAAAGGAAAATAAAGTCAGTAAAGGTTACCTATAATCACTTAATTTGGCATCTATCGGCGCAAAAAAGCTCTCCCAAGCGAAAACTAATTCCGATCCGGTCCTTTATTCAGGCTTTTCATTTGATTCCCCGACCTTATACCACAAAGGCCTGCAGTCAGCCCGGACCGTTTCATGACGCTCTTCCACCTCTTCCTTGTTGCAGCCATTCAGGGTCTGACCGAATTCCTGCCGGTCAGTTCTTCGGGGCATCTGGTCTTGCTGCCAGCGATCACCGGCAGACCGGATCAGGGTCTGGCCATTGATGTAGCCGTGCATGTGGGCACACTCTTCGCCGTGGTGCTCTACTTCTGGGCGGATGTGAAGATTGCCTTGCAAGGCAGTCTGCGCTTACTTCGCGGGCGTGTCGATACGCAAGGTGCGTTCCTCGCGCTTTGCCTTGTAGCGGCAACCATTCCGGTGGTGATTGCGGGAACAGTGGTCAAACTGGCCGGACTCGATGACATGCTGCGATCCGTCACCGTCATCGGCTGGGCCATGTTGGGGTTCGGAATCGTGCTCTATTGGGCGGACAAGACCGGCGCATATGATCGTACGGCCACTGATTGGCGGCTCAGGGACGCGGTAACCATGGGGCTCGCACAGATGTTGGCCCTTATTCCCGGTACATCACGCTCGGGCATCACGATCACTGCCGCACGCAGGCTTGGCTACGACCGGGAAAGCTCTGCCAAGCTGGCCATGTTGATGTCTATTCCGACCATTGCGGCCTCAGGGGTGCTGCTCGGCTTTGATGTCGTCCAGGAAGCTGATTGGGCGGTGGCCCGCGATGGCCTGATTGCTGCCGTCTTTGCCTTTGCATCGGCTTTGCTGGCACTGAGCATCATGATGCGACTGCTGCACAGCGTCAGCTTCACACCCTACGTGATCTATCGCGTTATTCTGGGCATCGCACTGCTGATCTACGCCTACACTTAAGTGCGCAGGTTCTTCGCGGAATCCTTGATCGCATCATACTGGCCTGACGGGCGGAAGCGCCACAGGTAGTCTGGCAACACAGACGCCAGAGACACCGGCGTTATACCCAGCGCGGCGAACCCCCTTGCGTTGTCACTGACCACATTATCATTTGCAAGGTTACGCACCTGATCCCGTGTGATCATCGAATTGGTAACAAGCCCAAGCGTCACCGCCTGCAGCATGTCAAAACCAAACGCCATGATGCGGGCAAAAAAGAACGGAATGCTCACAACCAACCGGCGCCGGTGAATCACCTCAAGCATTTGCTGCATCAATTCGCGGAAGCTTGCGACATCCGGGCCACCAAGTTCATAGATACCTGCAGACGCGTGGCCGGTCAGTGCCAATTCGGCCGCCCGCGCGACATCATCAACATATACCGGCTGGAACTTTGTCTCCGCGCCAACAACCGGCAGGATCGGGCCAAGACGGCTCATCGACGCGAAACGATTGAAAAACTGATCCTCGGCGCCAAAAACAATGGACGGGCGCAAGATCACCGCTTCGGGCATATGCTCAAGAACGCCGGCCTCTCCTTCGGCTTTCGTGCGGGCATAGTCGCTTTCAGAAGCGGCATCCGCGCCAATAGCAGAGATGTGCACCAGCCGGTCGACACCCTCCTCTGCCGCGATACGCGCCACCCGTTCGGCACCTTCGGCCTGCACAGTATCAAACTGATTCTTGCCACTCTCAGCCAGAATACCAACACAGTTGACGACGGCGTCCGCACCGGACATGACCGCGCGTACCGAGTTGTCATCGCGGATATTGCACAGCACTGGTTCAACCTGCCCAACAACGCCGTAGGGCTTGACGAAAATCGCCTCGTTAGGGCGCCGCACCGCGACACGCACGCGCCACCCCGCCTTGGCCATCCGTCGCGCGATGTAACGCCCGACAAAGCCGGATCCTCCGTAGATCGTGACCAGTTTCGACATGATGAGCCTCTTTCAACGCCGTCTATCACGATGTACCCCCGCATACCCTTCGAAACAAGGCGCAAATCAGCAAACAACACCCGAATGACGAGTGGCAGATAAAGCGTGAGGGACCGCCGAATGACCCAGGCAAGGTTGAACCTGCATGGTTCGCAAAATCACCAGTTTCCGTTTGACACCCCAGCGACATCGGCTTAAAGGCAAGCCTCACGACACCTGCCCAGGTGGCGGAATGGTAGACGCGCTAGCTTCAGGTGCTAGTGTCCGTATGGACGTGGAGGTTCGAGTCCTCTCCTGGGCACCAATTACTTTGGTTTATCTCACGAAATCAACGAGATATCGTGCGTAAATCTCCTTCGTTCCCCGAATATTCCCCATTCTTCGACCATACTGCGCGGCTGAGCTCTGTCGATGTTCGACAATGGCAAAGACCTGTTACCGTACATTTAGAGAATTCATTTGTTCGTCTAACGCATTCTTTTTCAGTTGTGCAATCGACTCCATAGTCCCTTGTCTACTTTAAAGCGCGTCAGTCTTTGCAGCCAACTTGATCACGGAAGCCAACAAGGATGACTGTTTCTTAGGGACTCTCGAGGGTCACTTGCCCACTGAATTGCGCGATAAGGTAGTCTCCACCCAAGCATGCATATACGAAATCTGTAAAAAACGAGCGGTCGATGTCCGGTTGAATATCTCAAGATCCAATATGCAAAGGCTTTCCACTACGTTGGCAGAAAACTAACGTTACCGTTCGCAGCCGACTGGTGTAATGCCCTGAGGGTAACGATAACCGAGAATTATCAGTAGTGAGTGACCGTTTCAAAAGTAGTTCTGGAAAGCCTTACTCTGAGGACAAATGGCTCGAGAACCATCATGCTATCAAGTCACGCTTGAGAGCAGAACTGGTACAAAAGATCGACTTGCGCGCAGGTGACAGTGTGTTGGATCTGGGTTGCGGAACAGGAAGCTGGACGTTCTTGATAGCAGACAGGGTCGGCCACAGAGGCTCAGTCGACGCTATTGATTTGGATGAGGCTGCATTGGAGGCGGCTGAACTCAAACGACACTCACACCATCATCGGGATAGGGTTAACTTCGATCAGTTAAGCGTGTTTGACCTACGTGAGGAACACAAATACGACGCGATAACGGCGTTCAATTCACTGTGCTACATAGATCGCCCGGAAGTTGCCTTAAGCGTCGTTAGACACGCGCTCAAGCCAGGTGGAAGGTTCATAGTTAAAGACAGTGATCTAGGTTCAGACTTCTTTTGGCCAGTTGACCGCGGCCTGTATTTTAGCTTGATGACAGCTATCCAAGAGCGTGGATCAATCGCAAATGATGACTACTACGACCCATTTTTTGCGAGGCAACTACCAAAGTTGCTCACTGAGTGCGGCTTCGTGCATCTCGATACCCTGGCCCAGTCGTTTTCTTTTGTTCATCCGGTCGATCAACATCAAAGAACCTACATTGCTGAAAACGGCCGGATGATCTCTGACCGGACAGCAGCAATTGGTGAGCGCCAGTTAGCTGCTCAATGGTCCACATTGTTCGATGATATGTCTGAGAACTGTATTTTCGACTCGCCGGAATTCCTCTACACGATGACCGAGTTCGTGTTTCAAGCCCGGACGCCCTCCAGCTGATAGTGCCGCAAGAGCTTGTTTATGAATGGCGAAATCTCAAGTGTCGCGTTCTGTCGTAACGTATGGAACGTCTGATTCACCGTTTTGCCAAACAACGATCCAACTGATTTAGCGGCAGCACCAAGGAATGGTATTGAGAAGATAAGCCCTGAAAGCATCGCGAGACTTTCAATGAATGCGTTGACATCAGCTTGGTCAGAGCTCGAGTCGACAGCAGCACTTATGTTTGTTGCCCATGTGCTGTCTTGACCAAACTGATCAGCGGAAAGCTCGGCGTGAGTGAGATGTCCCACGTTGCTGGAAACAACTTCAATCGCTTCATGATATGCGTCAACGAAGCGTGCCCAATCACCGTTTTTGACAACCATCAAGTCTGAGTATGGCCGCTTTAGAATCTCGTTGAAATCTTTCGCTCTTAAGTATCCTCCAAGGAAAGAAGCGAAGATCTGTGGAGAGTACAGGAAAGAGCGGATAACAGATTGTGAAACAACCACTTTTTGATCAACAAACACTGGGTTGGTAAGCGGAGCATAAGTTATAACCCCCGGGATTTCCGAAGTTAGATGGTCATGCCACGATTGTATGAAGCTCACACCTACGGCATCCGCACCCTGCGAAGATAGCTCCAACTTGTTCAGCTCAGGATTAAAGGAAACTGCGACGAGTTGACCCGTTTTTTCCATGGACTTCTCTAACGCTGAATTGACGGCTGCTAACTCTTCCGGACGGCGAATGATCGTAGTCTGCTCAAGCCGGTTTCGAAACAGGACGTCAATGTCTGCGTCAGGCTGATCTGAAGTCCTTGAAACAGTACTTTGAGAGTTGAACACCGAAGCAACGGCGTCGAAGCGATCTGCATTGGGAGCACTATCCGCTGCAGACCTTGAAAACCCCTCTGCTGCCTGAAACATGTCGCGAGGAGTATTGCCGCCCCAACCCACAATCTTCAAAGCATTCGCATCCAACATCTCGCGGAACTTCGGATGAACCAGAACGCCGTCGGCCACCTTTCTCACAAACGGATCGGTAGCGTTGAAAATCGTCGCTGTCTGGATGAGGACAACGTCGAAATACAGGCTTACCAAGACCAAGTTGCCGATGTGGTAGTCAATTTCCTGCTGGACAGAAGACTGCCGTAAGGCCCCGCGTCTGGCAAATAGATAGAAATACTCCGCAAGCTCTTCATATAGAACTGCTCGCTTTCCCTTTGCTAGGTCGTCCAGGCTACCACTGGAAAACCGTGAAATGTCACTAAGCGACATGAAGATAATTCTCGGTTATCGTTACAGCAGCCGAAATAGGTAGCTGCTTGGGTTAAAATCTCCCGTCAGCCTACAGTTGCAAGAAAAGTAAGTCACCATGCTTTTGAGGCCAGCATGCCCCATACCTGGCTGTTGCCAAAGCAATTTTGGTAGATTCCTGTGCGCTCTGGATGGGGTTGGAAGCTGACGGCACACGACAGCGGCCCCAAATCAATGGCGAGGGCACATGACCAAAATCAAGATCAAAGAATTCGAAGAGTATTGCCAAGAACAGCTCGGGCTGAGCAAACATAGCCTAAGAGCCTACCGGCAGGACTTATCCGCATTCGCAAAATTCAGAGCCAAAGTCGGTCTAGTAGAACAACCATCCGGATGCGACATCATTGCGTTTCAAAAGGATCTTCGAGAGGAGCAAGGTGCCAGCCCATCTACTATCCGAAGGCGTTTGGTTACACTCCGTTCATACTATAAGTGGTGCGAAGGTGTCTGTTCTGAAGAGCGTTCCCCGTTTGAAGGACTCCGACTAGATCTCAAAATCCCCAAGCGTCTCCCGCGTCCTGTGGATCGCCCTACCCTAAGCGCATTGTTCCAGTCGGCCGAGCACATAATTGACCTCGATCCAGTGGCGGGGCCCCAAGTTCCGAGAGAGGTCTCTACCACAAAAGTGACCGGTCTCATGGCGCGGCTTCTCGTGGTGACTGGTCTTAGAATTAGCGAACTGACAGAACTGCGGGTTCAAGATGTGACTGGTGCCGCCACTCGGATACGAGTTCGCGGCAAAGGTGATAGAGAACGAACTGTCTACGTTGCCAACGATCGGTTGCAAAAAGATTTCCGGCATTATTGGCAATGCAAGTTTGATACACAGGGATCGCGGGCCTGGCTATTTGCAAACACAAACGGTGAGCGTCTAACGGCACAGGCCTATCGAAAACGATTGAGGACGCTGTCACGTTCCCTTCGTATCGAGCCACATCTGACCCCACACCGATTCAGGCATTCGGCGGCAACCCTATTGATCGAAGAAGGGGTCGACATTCGTTTGGTCCAGAGGCTGCTAGGACATGCAAGCATCGCTACCACAGAAATCTATACCAAAGTGTCGGACAACTCGTTGAGCTCTGCCGTTACCGCAGCCGACACGTTGGCAACGGTTGACCGCGCAACTGTACTCTAGATCGCACCACCTTGAGCACGGCGCCCGCGCAACCATCCGGACTGCGGTCGTTCGTGCTCAGTGCGGCAAATGGCGGGAAAGAGCCCCAACCCTGTCATCTCGTTTTTGTGCTGCGTGCGCTTGCAGCGCGAAACTCGCTGCAAGCGCATTGGTCGGGATGCTGTCGCGCAATAGGAAAACCGGTCGTTGATGACCAGCGCAGCGACGATCTTTGGGGGCAACTTACAGGTTGCGGACAAAAGGTGAATTCGCTGTGGCTGCGCCAATTACAGCTCTCGCGAAGTCAGGTCACTAGAACTGTTTCTATGAGTGCCAAAAAAGGGCGATTTGTGAGTGGCCAGGTAGGTGCACGAATGACTTATTGGAACCAAAAAACACCGGGGCGAGAGTACTGCGAGGCGCTTTTGTTCGCGTTACGTTCCAACCCATTGGCGGTTCGAAATCATTGTTCGTGCTTGTCGAATTTGGTCCAAGGCACTCCGTAAGGAAAAGGCATGACACTAGAAGAAACTACATTATCAGGTATTAACCCTTCTCGGGCCGATATTGAGCGTATCAGCATGAGAGGACAGCCATTTACTCTGATAAACTGCAATCTTGAAGAACTGGATTTATCAAAACTTGACTTGTCCGGTTGGCAGTTTGAGCGATGTAATCTGATGCGCTCATCCTTCGACGGGACGATTCTCGAAGGGGTTGTTCTTAAGGGCTGCCGTGCTGCGCATGCAAGCTTTCAGGGGGCCAGGTTTTTGGACGGCACAATCGATGGTGGGGACTTCAGCAACACAAATATGCGGGGAGCCACGTTAACCACTGCCAGTCTCAAACGGTGCAAGATGACAGGAGCCGATTTCAGCGAAGTGCAGTCCATGGGCATTGAATTTGAAGACGTGCTGTTAGTGCTGGCCATTATCCCTGGGTTTTCGTTCCGAAACAAGACATTGAATCAAGTCGACTTTAGCGACGCAGAGATGAGAGCCTGCGATTTTAGAAACACTGTTTTGAAGACTGCTCCTTTAGCAATTCGCATCTAGCCGACTGCTGGTTTGAGAATGCGGACTTGCGCGGTGCTGACTTAGGTGGCGTAAAACTGCACGATGCGCGGCGTTTCAAAGGTGCGATTATCTCAAAACGGCAGGCGGCAGATCTGCTTGGCCAACTTGGCTTAGTGGTTCTCTAGATGGCTACCATAACGCTGCTTGACACAGCAAAAGGACGTCAAGTCGCCTCAAGCGCAACCTTGGCTTTAAACTAAGGAGAATGGTTTTTTCGTTTCTTCATTGCAGATCACTTCTTTCGTCAAACGATCCACCTTAACAACTGGTCCGATTTTCCGCGACCACCTCTGAGGCTAGGTCCGTGCCGCGGAACGCTACTGCTATCGAGAGCTCCAACTAGAGTTTTGCCAACTCGTCATCCAATGCTTTCTGAAGCAACGGCGCAGTGTCATGCACCCATTGCGGCTCGTTGTTTCTGACAATCAGCCAGAATTTCGCACCTTCCTTCCAGAACGTGGCATCAATCAAACCCGGCTCCTTCTTGTGCCTCTTGAAGTGCCAATGAACGGAGTTGGGGAATTTCACGCGCGAATAACCTCCGATGTGAGAGATGTACAATCCCGTCGCCCTCGCGGCGCGCTCTACAACGCCCATCATCTCTTCTTTGGTCTTCTCATCACCAGTGCTGATCTCAAGATCATATGATTTCTTTTCTTTCACCGCGTTCTAACCTTTCGGGAGTTTCCGCCGCACAATCGATGGGAACGGTTTTAGCTTTTTGACAACGGCCCTTAGCTGGCACATGACACATAGCGATGGCGAGACGAACCAACGAAATGGACAAGCCTTAGACCCGCTTCGCGATTTTGGCGGCTTCGAATTCCGCCACGCCTTCGTCCCGCCCACTTGTGAAACAGGCCACTGTGACGGGGTCAGGCCTGTCCGGGAAATGGTAGACCGCGTTGACGCTGAACGGGCCCCCTCCTGAATGTCCGATCGCTCGCCCGACTTCGCCGACCGCGCCAGACATCAGGCCAAGCGCATAGCCACACTCTGTCCATGGTCGCCCAGGAATTGTTCCGCCGATGACATGCCGCGCAAGCATATCGTCCAAGGCTTGGCCACGAAGCAGCTCACCTTGGAAGAGCGCGTGTAGAAGATACGCTGCATCCGAAACAGAGCCGATCAGGCAGCCATGAAAGACCCAACGTGGATCATAACCTTCAGCGGCTTCCCAGATCAGTGAAGCCGTCTGTTCGGGTGTTTCCCAATAGTTCACGCTCTGCAAACCCAAGGGTTTACAAATGACGTCCGAAATCACTCTGCCAATTGGCATCCCGGTGGTCTCTTCAATCAGTTCGCGAACGTACCGATAGCCAATGTTGGAATAGGACCACCCCTGATCAGGATCGAAAAGCATGCCTTGGGCCATTGCCGCTTCCAACAATTTCTGGCGGGACCAAGGATCCTCCCTTCCGGCAACCGCCGCACGATATGATTTCAGCGGCTCATAGTCCGGCAAGCCTGATGTGTGCTGAAGCAGCTGTCGAAGGGTAAATGGTTGACCAGGCACAAGTGCGTCCAGCCTCAAGTAGCAAGCATCTACAAGCTTCAGCGCGCAAATTGAGATGGCCGTCTTTGTGAAACTCCAGTAAGGAAACAACGCTCCGGTAGGGCTATTCCCGCCTTCGCGACCGTGGGTGGTAATCCAGTGGTGGTATATTGGCTGTGAGTTCATCGAGTTTGGCCCAGACTTCATTTTGAGTTGGTCAACACGACTTTGCCGACCAATCCACCTGTTTCGAGCATCGCGTGTGATTGGGGTGCCTCGGGCACGGGTATCTCTGCTGCAATGGCAGGGCGCAGACGGCCTGCAGCTGCCTTTTCAAGCAAGTCCGTCAGCGTGTCCCTGTACCAGTCGAGGTTTTTTGCCGGAAAGCTCAACATGCTCGGCGACATGGGCACACTGACGCCATTTGGCCAAAGCGCCACCGTGCCAGCGGTCAACAGGCTGAGCGGAATGATCGCTGCACCGGATTCATAGATGGATGCCATTCCAAGCATGACCAACCGTCCACCGCGTCTGAGGCATCGGCTTGATCGCCAGAGTTGACAGGGCCCGCCAACGACATCAATCACGACGTCCACCCCGTCGCCGGTCAGTTCTCGGATACGGCGGACAAAATTCTCGGTTCTGTAGTTGATGGGGACAGCGCCATTGTCGGCAATGAAGTCCGTGGATTTCTCGCTCCCAGTGCCGAACATTTCGAACCCGGCCAAATTGCCCAGTTGCAGAAGCGCCGAACCCAGACCGCCGGCCGCACCATGGATCAAAAGCCGCTCACCCGGACGCACCTTGGCCGTTTTCTCCAGCACGAGCGATGCAGTGAGGTAGTTGGTTATGATCGCGGCCGCCATGACAAGCGCAACGCCATCCGGCACTGAAACCAGAGTCTCGGCAGGGCGGACGATCATCTCCGCGTAGCCGCCACCCTGTCCGAACGTCCAGCCAGCAACCCTTTGGCCTATGGTGAAGTTGGACACATCCGGTCCAATGGCATCTACAATGCCGACAAAGTCTTCGCCGGGCGTATATGGCGTTTTGATAAACCCCAAAAACCAATGGCCACGGATCATCAGATCGTAGCCGGAGACGCCAGCCGCCTCTATGCGAACGCGGACTTCGCCAGCACCGGGCGTGCGGACCTGAACGGGTTCCCAAGACAATACTTCGGGACCGCCACGCTTGTGCACGACGATGTGGTTGGATGCATTCTTGTTCATGACAAAGCGCCCCCTTTTGTAATGGTGGTGGGTAAGAGATTTGCGTTTTCGGGATCGCCAGCACCGCTTTGGCGCAAACCTTCAAGAAAACCTGCAATACGCTTGGCATTCGTTCCCGCGTCCACAAGCCCTTCACGGGACTTCGAGCGCATGTCGACTTGAGTCATGCCCTCTTGTTCAGTGACCTGAATGACGATGTCATCGGCAAAGCCCAGGAACGGCGTCACTGCCTCCGCCTCCATGGTCCTTTTTGCAGCGTCTGTATAGTGCACACGCCATCCGCGTTGGCGGTTTGCAACATCGACAATTTTGTCAAATATGCGGTCGGCGGGCTCATTCAACTTCAACGACCGAATAGATGGAAAGGCTTTCCGGGCTTTCGATTTGAAGCTCTGCGGATAGGTCATGTCGCGCCCCTTATTTCCGGCTGAGCGAAGAGCAGCAGTGAACAGGGGCGGATTGCACGTGTCAGTTGTCACGTCGTTGATAGGCGGATAGCTCAAGTCTCTGACGACCATGATGAAAACGACGGCGAAGGGAGCAACCGATGAACCGATAAGATACCATGACGGCATCTGGTCGACGGCGATAAGCGCGGTCATGATGACGGGCCCACTTAGAGCACCTATCATACAGATGCCCCAAGGGCGCATTGCAGGACGCAAACGTGCTTGTCCCAAAGCAAGGCCAAATCCGATGATCAGGTAAGGCAAGAAAACAGCAAGATGCATAGGGAAACTCCCTTCGTATTTGTTTGATTAATGCGTGCGGATAAGCGATCTGGCTTGAGCGGCTAAGGCGACAAACTCTCCGCTAGGAGATCGAAGACCAATCGGATCCGCTTGCTGGATTGCAACTCGCGATGTGCGACCAGCCATGTCGAGATCGTAAAGGGGTCAATTTCGGTCAGGACAGGTTGAAAATCGGGAAACTTGCAAGCGATCCGATCCGTCATGATCGCAATGCCATGCCCGTGGCGCGCAATCTCCCACTCAACAATCTGAGACTGGGACGCGTATCTAAAGTTCTGTTTTGTCAGCGTCAGGCCAATTGCCGTCAGGTGCCCGAGCATGCCTTCGACATCTCCGAAGCTAACGAACTGGTGATGTGAAAAATCGTCTTCTAGCCTGGGTTGACCAAAGTTTTCAGCGTACTTGGCGACCGCATAAAACCTTGCGATGTCTTCGCAGGCGAGCTTAGCGAAGAGGTCAGGCTGCTCCGGTCGAGCATGTCGCAAGGCAATGTCGGCTTCTCGAAGAAGCAAATCGCTTAGCTTGTTTTCTGCAATGATCTCAAGCTCGAGCTTGGGCGCAAGCTCTTTCAGTTGATCGAGAATGGGCGGAAGAACATAAGCTGCGGTCATGTCCGCTGCCGAAACGCGCACTAACCCTTCGATGGCCTCTGCCTGACCAGAAGCTGCAAGCGACACCATGTTCGCACCGCCTGCCATTGTCCGCACATGATCAAGAAGTTTCAGCCCCACTGGTGTTAGCGACACCGAGCGTCCCGCTCGCTCGAACAGTACAACTTTGAGTTCCTGTTCGAGAGCTGCAATTTGTCGTGTGATTGTGGGCTGCGTTACGCCCAGAACTTCGGCGGCAGCAGACAGAGAGTGTTCCTCGGCTACCGCCAGAAAGGCACGGGCTTGGTTCCAGTCAAACGATATTGAGTTCCAGTTCATGAAGTTGTTTATACAACGGCCGCCGAGATACAAAAACCAACGTCTTTTCGCAGTTTAGCATTGAAAAATGTATACTTGGTCCGCGAAACGCGACTGTTCCTTGATGTGTGCCAAGGTGACCAGATCAGACCGTTGCCTGCGGCTTGCAGGACGGCTGCGGAAGGCGCGCAATCCACGCGGACTGACGCCAACGATGCTGCACAGTCGGTTAGCTGGAAAGCTGCTTGCGCGTCAATCCAATGGTTAACACAATCCGCACGGCATCTTGGCCGAAAAGCGAGGTTGAATGGCCGCATTGGCGACGTATGCTGCATCTGAGCGACAGACATGCGGCAAGCGCGAAGCGATGCTGCGTCAGCGAAGTGGAAAAACTCAACGTCGGTTTTGTCCCGCTCACCAGACACGGTTGTCTTTTGGAATTTAGGTCTGCTTTGCTCGCGTGAGGTAACAAACCGATCCGAAACCCCCAATATTTGCCGCATGATCAACGACAGGTTCCTAGTAACGATAACTAGGAATTATGCGGACATCTGGCGGCTTTTGGAGTGTGCTATTTAGCTTTTGGGCGGCATTGCTGTTTTGCATTGCTTACGCTGCTGTTGGCTACTTTTTGCTAGGCGCCAGGTATGATCAAGGCACGGCGAGTTCGACCATGCAGGTGTTCGTCTACCAGTATGGAGGACTTGTTGCAGGAACAGCCTGCGTAGCGCTTTTCTTGATGTCGATCTTGGTATTGAGAACTGTGCCGGAGCTCATTGAGCAGGCCTTACCTGACGAGGTTTCTGAACAAGTCGACTACCGATTTTGGAAGGGTCGGCTTCTAAGCGGCCGGCTTGGGCTGGCTCAGTTTGGTACATACTTTGTCGGCGGATTCGGGATCTACTCTCTGCTTGCATTTCAAGGTGAACCTGTTGTTCATTTGTTTTTTGCTGTCTTCACGGCTCTTCAGTACTCATGTGGTGGCTTCATCGGTCGAAAACTGTGGTGTGTTGGTCACCTTCTTCGATCCATCGAACACGTGGATCCGAAGAGCGATCTTCTCGATACCGAGGCCTTTCCACGTTTGATCTACCTGGTGAATATCTTCACATTCCTGACGCTCGTTATGACCGTCATACACACCTACTTTCACGCTAGGATGGGTTACGTGTTGAGCAGCGAATTCGCTGTCTTGCTGGCGCCACTCGTTTATTTGCCAATGGTGCTCGCACTGCCTGTGGTAGTATTGTTCAATTTCTATCCCAGGATGGTCGTGAACCGGCTGTACTTGAAATCGATCCGACAGCGTAAGCAATGGTTGGCCGACCAGATGGCGGAGTCTGATGAGTCAGAGTTCGCTAAGCACAAGCACTCGATAGACTACGAGAAGTATTTGAATGAGGAATTTCGTTATCGTCAAAGGGTTGCCCTGAGTGAACTGCCAGTAGCCCTTACGATCACTGTAGCCTTGGTTGTCACGATCGCACGCGTTCTAGCTAGTTGAGGACCAGGACGGCCGGGCAAATCACAAGCGGAGCTGAGAACAGGATCAAACGACGTTCTGACCAGCGGTATTTTGATTTGAAGACCGAGTAGAGAGCGAGCAGTCCCCATCCGACGGCGGCTATCACGAACTGACGCTCGCCGTTTGAAAGGAAGGTCAAAAGCGACAACGAAACGGCATAGCAAGCGAAGACTAATCGCGAGCTCGTACCTTCCCCAAGTCGAACAGCGATGGTTGCGTCGTCACCATTGATGTCCGGTACATCGCAGGCAAGTTCACGCGCGAAGACCGCCAGTACCAGTGGTGCGAAAAGCCATGGAGAGCTGAACAGCTCGTCGCTAGAGAAATCGATGATAGCGAGAGGTACAGTGGAACTGAAAGCAATATAAACGTTCTTCAGACTTGGAAAATTCCGTTTGATGAAGCTGTAGTTCGACAGCGCGATAAACAGCAGAGACCAAAGAAATTTTGCGAGTGGCAGCGGTTGGATCGCGATCAACATAATCGATCCTACGAACAAGAAGATGTATGTTGTGGTCACCAGGTGTGAAAGCGCCGGATACTCAGATAGCGCTCGTTCGGGGTGGTTTATTCGATCCTGTTCTTGATCAAAGATATCATTGATGCAAAATCCTGCGGCTGCGATCAACAACATCGGAGCTGCTTGGAAGGTAGCAGGAAACAGCGGCGTTTGAACGTACAAGAATCCTAGCAGAACCGCTGCAAAAAGCAGGAATGCTCGGGTCGGGCGGGCAGTTGAAAATGCTCTGCGTATGTTCGCGCCCGAACTCATAATTCCTAGTTATCGTTACCTAACTGCAAGCTAATACAGGCCAACAAACCTTGCAAATGAAGTCTTATCCGCTTGAATACATTGGAACAAGTACTGGTGGTACGCACGGAGTCTTGTTTTTCGTCGCGGGTTTAGTCAGGCTCGAAATCCCCGAGGTGCCTTTTCGCGCGGTTAATCACGCCAACCTCTCGTAGGGTATTGGCCGGATAAGCTTCATCCATTAATAGCTTCTCCGTCGTAAAATCGGGCTCTACGCTTTTGAGTAGGGAAGCTTGTGCTTTTGCCTTTTCAAGCTTTCCACTTGCAGCATAAAGCGCCACCAGTTGTCGACTAGGTGCACGGTAGCTAGGAACAGCTTCTACCGCAGCACGGGAAACAAGCACTGCTTCTTCCGAACGACGTGTTCGCAAGCAGAGAAGCGCATGATGCAAGTTGCACATGGCTCCATACTTTGTGGGTTCGGCGACGTCACGGTTCTGACGCGAAAGCAGATATGCCTCTTCATAGGCACCAATATGGAATAGAGCCAAGGACTTGGCCTGAACTGCAAAGATGTTGTTCGGCTGCGACTTCAGCGCCAAGACAGCGTGACTGGACGCCCTTTCAAAATCAGCTAGGAGAATGGCTGAGACGTTTGCTACAAGACTGTTTACGACCGGGTCGCCCGGCGACGCCTTGGACGCCCGGTCGAGCAGCGCACGGATTGAAGAGATGGTCTCAGTTGTTTCTTCAAACCTCCCTTCCATGATAAGCGACATTTGCGCCCACGCTCTCAGTGCATGGAACAGACCATCATCAATCAATTCTGTTGCTTCGTCCAATATGTGGAGGCTTTTTGGCATAACTTTATGATCAAAGGTCAATACGGCCCGAACTGCATCCTGCGACCACGCTGCGCGCATAGCTGCCGCGTCTGAACTTCGACGCAACTGAGCCAATTGCTCCAATGCAGTATCTGCCACTTGCCAACAGAAGCGGCCAAACTCCACGCTGTCCTCAAGCAGTTGCACAACATTATCGACGATGCAGTGCTCGGTGTGGATAAGTTCGTCACGTCGCGCATCTACCACTTGCACGGCTAACATCAACTTTTTGCCAGCTTCTTCTATCGACGTTCGCACGATCAAATCTGCATCTGCGTGGAGCACACTGCGAGTAGACTGTGCGATGAAACCGGAAATGATCCCGCCAACACGATCATTAACAATCCGTGCTGTTAAAGGTTCGGCCTCTTTTGCGGTCCAGGGCAGACCGCACTGGATGCGAACCATGCCGCTAACAAGTGGATCCACCACGCCCGGCCTGCCATGTTTCAACCGTCTTCGCGCTAGCCAATCCCGGAACTGCGGATCCGGCGCATCAAACCCCTCGAGAAAGGCCCTCCCTGTTTCCGGGGGGATAACCTGCACCTTAGTCACATCTAGCCAGACCGACGCTCGGTCCGAGCGTAGAACCTCGGAGTAGGCTCCAAGCCCACGCCGCAGGTCAAACAGCGTCTGGCGCAGACTGCCCTTTGCCTGTTCAATGCCGCGATCGCTCCAAAGTGTCTGCTCGATCCAGCGCCGCGACCGCTTCATGTTTGGGCCCGAAGCGCAAAGTGCAATTACCGCACCAGGCTTTTTGCCGCGCGGCGTAATGTCTTCCGCTCTCGAATTAATAATCGAGAACTGCCCAAAAAGGGTGACTACTAGACTGTCGTCGATTTCACTCAAAACCGAACCCACTTCACCAGCAAGAATTACATTCAGCGTCAGTATTCCGTTATTGAACGCAGGAAAATCTATGAAATATTGACCGAGTGTAGACGAGCGGGGACATTCAAACAACTCAGGACTACGGTGGGAGAAAACCAATGAGCTCATTGAACGGACGGAATGGCCGCAATGGTCGTAATGGCAGGAACGGTCGCAACGGACGAAATGGCCGCGCCGCTCTAGACGATGTGTTTCATGCAGGCGGCGTCACTGACATCGTCACGAGTACGGCTCTTGAAACCACGATGCAAGGTATAACGTCCCCATGGGATCCGGCGTTCAAGTTCAAGAAGTTGCGCACTGGCAATCCGCCACCTCCCGATCCCAGCTTCGAAGCCTTCGAGCGGATGGAACCGTTTTTCCGCGAAAACATTGTCAATAATGCTCTGAACCGGCTTTTCGCACCACTGGACCTACCGCCAAAAGGTACAACAAATCAAACGGTTACGCTCAGAGCGAACACGAAAAGTCCTTTGGTCGAGGCAACGATGCCTGCAGGCGCATCTCTCAAAAAGCTCCTCGCGAGTCAGATGGGGTTGGTCAAAGCATGGGCGCCGACGCGGGATGAGCGTCTCGAGGAGATCATGCTCCAGCAAACGGACACGCTCACCTTCTTTGGCGCGCTGACGTTCCTCGACGACTTTCGCACGCCCTGGACGCTTGCGCTTCTAGACGCTGTTCTGAGTTGGGCGACCTATATCGAGATGCCAATTAAGCATCACATCGATGCGCCGCGCCCGATCCAATTCAGTCCACATGTGCAGCCTGCAATCCCGACACCGACGCACGGCACATTACCCAGCGGCCATGCGCTGGAAGCCTTTGCTGTCGCAACGATTCTGCATGCGCTTACAACGAATACGCCCTCTCGATCGGAATACAACGCAATTGCGGCATTTGAAGAAGACGGAAATCCTGATCGGGACGGCGGCCTCGACAACTATCTCCTGATGCGGCTGGCCAATCGAATTGCTGAAAACCGGACGATCGCCGGCCTGCACTTTCCGGTGGATAATTTCGTCGGAGCGGCCATGGGCATTGCTGTTGGCGAATTCATCGTCAATGCGCTGACCGAGAAGAATCAATCCGGATTGTACACGATTTCAGCGTTGGAATTCGCAGCAGTGGATTTCTCAATAACCGCGGCGCGTTTCGCAACCAGGCCACAGGGCGGCGCATATATTGTTCGGACACCGTCGGTAAAGCCGCCGGCACCCGATCCAATTCTACTCGAAATCTGGCGGCGCGCACGGTTGGAGGCGGCTGCCAATAGCATGGCGGAATAGTCCCTAAATCATTTGATCAGCTCTCGGGTTCTCAGCGCGGCTGCCGCGCTGGTCCCCGACAGTCTCGCCCGCGTTCCGCTATATGCACCGCCTGTTGCTACGCCCTGCGTGAAGGCGCGATCTACGACCGGCAAAGCCTTGGGGTTGATGGAAAGGGTCCAGTCCGCACCTTCGCCGGAATATGGCGCGGGAACGGTGTTGCTGAACACGTCTCGACCGGCGCCAGCCGTTTCAAAGGACGCCTGGTTAACGTAGGCGCTGCTGGTCCCAGCATTCGTCAGCGGCGGCTCGACAGTTTGACCCGCCACGCCGTCTTCTACCACCGACACCATGCGCCCCTCCAGGCGCGACTGCCGCCAGCCACTGCGGAACCCCGGCGCCGTATCACCGCGCTGAACCTGCAAGACAATGCGAACCGGGTCGGCCCCATCGTTCCTGAGTGATAGCGCCCAATCCCCGGCTTTGGCCGCAGGCTGGTTGTGGGACCGGGGCCGCGTCGGGGCAATGGCCGCAAGTGTGTAACCGGGTTGTTCTGGCCTGTCCGCGACCTTGCGATGCGGGGTGTTGTAGAGTCGTACCGGGACCGTACCTTCGACAGTCTTCACCGGCGGAACGGCCGAAACCTCGGCTTGGCCCTCGGTGCCGGTGACGGCGATGGCTGGCTCTCCGGGCGGCTTCAGGGAAACCGTGACATCGCTCGGCAAATCCACAAGCCGTGTGGGCCCCCGTGACGCAACCGCCCGTACTTCAAGAAAAGCAGGGCCCGGATTGTTGGCAGGGACAAACCACGTCAGCGTTTCGGTGGCGCCCGGCTCGACGGTGAAATCGGCGACCTGACGCGTGTTGCGGCTGTTTCCAAAGGCGAAGACAACCTCGACACTTTGACCTTTGCCGCCATTGGCGGGGTATTTCTTTGCGATCTCTATCTCGCGCGCGATCTGAGCTTCGAGAAACTTGCCGCCATCTTTCTGCCCGGCAAGGACACCATAGCTAACGTTGATGATGACCGGGACATCTTCGTTGAGAACCCTGGCCCAGAAGCAGATCCAGCGTACACCTTGGACAATGTAGCTCTCGCTCGTCGTGCCGCTTGTATCGTAAGCGGCCTCTGGAGGCAGTTGTACTGCGAGGAGGGGCACATCGCTGGTGCCCGTTTTGTCCCCGTCTCCGAACGCCAGATTTGTCACCATCGCGCCATGTGCTGCAATCGGTGGCGGCTGCTTGAACGCTGCCCGCGTATGCAAACCTGTGTTCACGGTGGCATATGCCTGCCGCTCGTTGCGGCCATAGCGTTTGATCAGATCGGTGACGTCATCGAGTGTCAGCACCTGACCGATGTGGATCTGCGGAAATGGAGAGGGGGCCGTATAGATAAACTGCTCGCGGGCCTGCAGCCAGATCGCGGCGATGCGGGTACTGTCGTTGCCGTCGCAGAGGGACCGGTGAAGGTATCCGATGTCATTGTCGATGACCGCGCCTATGGCAGGTGGTGGAAGGACCGGTTTGATCGGCGGAGGACCGGCCACCTTCGGGCGCAGGTTGACACGTGCGGGCGCACCGACGTCGAGCACCATGAAAGTGTTCTTGTATCTGTTGTGCTCACGCAGCGTCCGCGCGACCCTGCGATAGATAAAGAACTCCGGCAGGGTTCCCTCGACCACCGCATGCTGAAAGCCGATGACCAGCTCGATGAGATCATAGCCAAAGTCGGGCAGAAAGTTCAGAAGCGGAATGTCCTCGACCTGGTTTCGATACCCGTCAGCCGGATCGTGATTCGTCAGTATATCTTCGAGCTTGGCCCTAACCTTCTCGACCTTGTCCCCAAACGGTTCGGAAATGCACAGTCGGATAAAGATAGGCTCGTATAAATCGGGGTCTCCATCCCGAGATTCAAACTCAGGATCATACCGCTCCAGGTCGTAAGCCCAGTGCAAATAGCCGTCCCAGAACCAACCGTCCGACATGTTTCCCTCCAACTTCATCCGTCATATTCATTGACGACCATATTGGGCCGACTCGTCAACCGACGAGGTGCGACCTCGAACTTAACGATTGTCCCAGTCGATGCTCTGCCCGCGAACATCTACGTGCACAAATGTCTCGTAAATTCCGATTCCACCGGTAAAGGCACCACGGTCGCGGACACGGGCGGCAGCAGCGGCCCAGTCGGCGCTTGTGCCCGTACCGCACACCCAATCCGCGGCTTTGAAGGTCTTGTGATAACTGTTGGACACGCCACCAACGCAGCTGTTGTAGTCGGATGAACGATAGCAATTCGTGATCCTGACGGGCTCGCCCAACTCATCGCGAATTGCATCCATCGCCGCAATCAGCGGCACGACATTGTTCCAAAGACTGCTGGGTGCGAGAGCGTTCTTGCCCTCGCAGGCGCCCCCCGGAACGTGATGCGACGGCCCGAGAACCATGAACTCGTCCGCCGAAAAGTGGCGCGCAGATTGTTCTGCGAAGAATTCGCGAAATGCGACCATCTCAGGTGTATCGGCCCGGGAAAAGCTTTGTCCAAGAACACTGTCAAGGAGCTCGGCCGGGACAATATCGCGTTCGCCGCCTTCGGTCTGATCTGTGGTCATATCTTTTCCTTTTCCTCGCGTTCTGTGGACTCCGAGCGGGTAGAGGCATTTTTCACAGGTGTGCCGCCCGTCCCGACAAGGTCGCCGATAATGCGCTCAATCTGGTTGGCCACCGACGGAACCCGACCGCGCAGCAGGGCGGCTACAGTCTGAAGGTCGCCCAGCGTTTCCTGCCTTTGGCCCGGTGAAGCGCCGGAGATGAACATATTGTTAAAAGTCTCGACCAGCATGGCCTGGTGCCCTTCGGTATCGCCGCCATCATCCAGCAGGTCGAAAAGCTGCGCCTCGGCTCTCAGACGGGCGTTCTCAAATGTCGGCGAGGCGTCGGTCGTGTCTTTAATGTCGGCGAGAATGGACTTGATGACCGACGCACCATCTTCGGTCAGCGTTGCCGCGCCATCTTTCAGGAAGGCCGCAAACGCCAGTCTTATCCGGGCATGTCCGGTGGCATTGGTATTGCGCTCCTGCGTGGCCATTTCAGCCTGCACGTAAGACGCATACGCCTTTTCGATCATCGCCGATTTTGCCGCACCTGTCAGAACAGACGCCAGCCTGAGGTGGGTATCTCCCAGACGAACATGACGACGCCACGCCCCGGAGACGCCCGCCAGAGATAGGGACGTCGCCAGGTGTGCCTCCATTTTCTTGAGCGTGTCTTTTTCAACGGCGCGCAATTCACGCGCCCCGCCCCCGCTCTTCTGCTCGGCAACAATGCGCGTCGCAGTCGCGACACGCGTGCGCAACTCCCAAAGCCTGTCGACCATCTCCTGCGAGTAACCCGGACGCGAGCACTTCAGCGCGCTTTCGAAACGGCGGATTGCGTCGGAAGAGTTACCAAGCTGTGCCGAGCATCGACCCATCGCTTCCAAAAGTTCCGGCTCGTCCTGCCAATCCGGCTTGCTGTCGACCAGCCTTTCAACCTTTGAAAGCCGCAATTGAAGCTCGTCGCGGGCCTCCTGTGTTGCTGCGTAGCGTGTGTCGGCTCGCAAGGACTGGAGCACCGAAGTCACCTGTCCAGCCGTCTTGAAATGCTTGCCGGATGTTCTGACGTCGACCGGAAGAGAGGATCGGCGCAACCGGAATTGCGGGTCGCCATAGCACTGGTAGGCGCCCCAGGTGTTCTTTCCCGGTGATGACCGGTAAGCAGCCTCCCGCCCTGCCCGCACGGCTTCCGAAAAAATCTGCCCTTCCAGAAATGACGTGTAGAAGGCGTCCGCAAAGGCTTCTGCCGCCTTGTCGTCCACTTCCCAACCCGCCGCGATGACGGCCTTACTGCCGAGGGAGATAAAGCTGAACGCCATGTTGGCCGCCAGTTCTGCGCGCATGTCACGGGCCTGATGTGGCGCGCTCTTGCCGTTGGCGTCGGCGGCCGTTTCGGGGCTGATTGAATCATAGGCGTTGCCGACATGACAGCAGTTCAGAAAGACAAATTCGGGCGCAAAGCGAAGTTGTTTGACGCGGTCCGGCCCAAAGATGCGGTTCTTTCCGATCACCAGCCCGGTCAACTTGTCAGGACCCCAATTGTGAACCCCATGGCCGGCAAAGTGCAGGACACGGTTCCGGGACAGATCCAGCAGTTCATCAATACGAGACGTATCGTTGATGGTGGTCTGCACATCATCGTTGCTCCATCCCGCCATCAGAAACTTGTCGCGCACGCTTGCCGCTTCTGTCGCGGCGGCTTTGAGCTTGTTGAAGTAGCTGTCGGGATCGCCGATCACGCACACCCTGTCGGTCCGCGCCAATGGCGGTCGGTCCGGTGACGGGCGATCCACAAACTGCCGCATAACGCCGGCATCGACCGCGATCAGCGAGTCGCGATTGTCAAAGTGATCCTCCATCAACTCCCACGGATATCCCGCCGTCGTTGCATCAAGCATCAGGGTTAACGGACGCCCGTCAGCGGCCATCGCCTTCATGGATCGCGGGACCATCCACTCGAACAGCAGTTTGCCCGCATTGGTTGTCGCCCGGGTGCTCTGGGTCTCGCCGCGAACGTAGCCATCGATTGTCGCGCGATCGATCGTGACGTCGGCCTGCGACACCAGCGCGCTTTGCGACAGCGCCTCGTATCTGAAACGCGAAGCACTCTCTGCATCCAGCGTGATCCGGATCTTCTGATCCCATGCCGTGTTGTCGCTCCGATGGGCCCGGCGGCGTCCCGCAACGCCCGTCCGCACGACGGACCCGATCTGGATATCTTCGTCCCACGAATGGCTTGCTCGTTCCGTGTCCAAACTCTCGGCCACCGCAATCGCCACGTCCTCGTACAGTTCCAGGATTTCCACCTCGCGAATCCGGTGTGTCTCGGGCAGGTCCCGATTGGCGCCGCGAAGCGCCTCAAGGAGCGAGACCACGCAGTCGCGTGTCGACAGCCGGCTGTCGCGATGCCCGATGAGAAGGGTTGTGATCTTGCAGCCACCTTCGGTGCGCACCCTGTCGGGATGAAGCGCATACCGAAGCAGACCATGGGTTAGAGTCGAGATCAGCCGCGCCTTGCTCAATTCGCCAAAGATACCAAGCCCCATGACAAGCGCCCCATCGGGCCCATCGCCCGAGGTCGACCGCAGAAACACTTCCGCCGAGTTTATGCTACCGGGATAAAGCCCAAGGTCCCGATGGCGCAGCAGTTTGCGATCAAGCATCTGGTCAAGCGCCATTTCGGCGCTGAGAAGCGGTGTATCGCGATAATGCCCCAGGGCAATGATGCCGTTGTGCGAGCGCAAGTCGCCGTGCCGAATGCCGATCTTTGCCACCGGCGCCCCCGCAGACACCGCATCAAATCGCCGGACATCGGCGCCGAGTGCTGCGGCCTGCAACTCTTCCTCGGTCGGATAGATGGGCTTCTCAGGCGGCATCTCGATCAGCCGGTCGCCACCACGCGCGGTGGGTGGCGTCTGGGACAGCAGCGTCGTCTGGCCGCGCACGACCAGATCGTGAATGGCCGGGAACAGCCGCTCGTCGCGGCACAGGTCACCATGCTGCGTACTGGGCGCAAACCAGGACCGGATACCGGGCAGAATGCCGGTGCGCCAGGGAACACGGCCATCACCATTGCGGGTGGCAAGAAGACGCAATCGACGCTTACGCCCTCGCCCGACCACCTCAATGGCCACCGGCGTCGCATCGGCCTTGCCAGCAAGATAGACCATCCGCTGCCGGTCTTGCGACCTGAGCTTCAGGGCTGCAACCGTCGTCTGCGCGGCAGACAACGCGACTTGTTCGGGCAGCGGATAGCCGTCGACGTTCCACGCCTTCCAGGTCTCGGCATCAAAGAACTGACCGCCAACATCTGTCGGCAAAAGTTCCAACGCACCCGGCATTGGCTGAATCTCTTTTAAAAGCTGAGGCATTGACGTGAAAACGTCGACCGTCTCCAACAGCTTGATCATCTTGTCGCGACCCAACAAAGCCCACGCCATCGCGGCTGACCCACCGTTCGGCGTGCCCAACATCACAAACCGAGACCCCTTGCGCCCGTCGAACATCCGATCCCAAACCGCGCGATGGCGTTTAATCATGGCCCGCACGACCAGCCCGCCCATGGAGTGGCCAATCAACCGGATCGGTTGGCTCTTGGACGTTGTCGCATCGAGAACTTGTGTGACGGTCTTGGCCAGCCTGTCAGCTTCGATGTTGATGGATTGTCGCCAGTCATAGTGAAAGTCGATCACATCATGTGACTGACCGAGATTCCGCAACAGCGAGCCATAGTAACGCGGTATCGACCGGACGGATCGCACATCGGGCGTCGGCGTGCCTCCGCGCGCGCCGATCTTGCGGATGCCGCCCAGACCCATCTCAAGGAGATCAAGCCAGACGATATTGCCATTGGCCTCGCCCAGCTGACTGCCCTGAATACCAGGCAGCAAGATCGCCACGGGCCGCTCGCCAAGGCTGCGCACAGTCGTCCCGCGACTGGAGGTCGCCGGCATCCGCTCGGGGTCGTCCGGCGCATTGAGAGGACGAAAGCCAGCCTCTTCGGCGTCGCCGAGAAGGGCGCGGACGATATGACTCGCCGTCTCGGCACTGCGAAAATAGCTGAAATGGTCGATATCGGGCCCAGACGCCATCAGCCGATGCAACGGGCCAGCGCGTTGCACACCCGCCGACATCGACGTGGTTTCCACCACGATATCGTGGTCCTCGCGATAGAACAGATCAGTCGCAAAGATCGCGAGGCCACGCAGAACGCCACGCGGCACCGTGTCACCGGCGACGATAGCGAGCGGTCCATCCACACTGACATCAGGCCGGTTCAAAAGTGCGACCAGGGGCGACTGGGGCCGCATCGCTTCCAGTCCGGGCAGAACGGTCGAATCTGCGCGTTGTGCAGCAACGCTTTGGGCAAGCTGTCGGACAGGTTCCAGCAGGTAGCGCTGTGGCCCTGGAATCAAACGCATCAGGTTGAAGATCACACTCAGGCCGCGATCAAGACGATCAGACGCAAGGATCGTCCCGCGGGCCGGACTGGCAACGCGCACGAAACGGTCAATCCGGGGGCGTCGATCGGCAATCAAACGCGACAGTTCTTTGAGGTCAGCCTTTTCGGCCTCTATCTCCGCTGGAGTGGCATCCCCGGCTTTCTGCCTTGCACTTTCAAGAATGCCGAGATCGCGTTCATCAAACGCCTCGCCGCTCACGCGCCCTGCCCTGGCGATAAGATCGCCGACAAGGCCGCCGCGCGAATGCGACAACAACGTGAGTTCCGCGCTACGCGGCAACGCCTTTAGGAGCGCAATGGCATTTTGCACCGGGCTCTTGGTTAGGGTGCAATGCTCGAAGGCGTAAATATGCGTGGCGGCTGTATCAGCGGTATCAGCAAAGGCATCTGCGAGCATGGACCAATGTTTTTGCTCGACCTTGGTGTCCGTTCCCGGCTCACCGGCTGTTGGGATCAGATTCCCGAAACTTCCCGCCGTGGATGAAAAGGTTCCATGAATGAAAACCGCCATCTTCTGACCGTCCGAAAGGCCGTCCGCAGGTGTGAAGCTTCCGTCGCGCCCGAGGCGAAACAGCACGTCCACACCGTTGCTTTCCAACTTGCCCTCTACTGCCCTTGCGGCGCTTTCGACCGTGGCCTTCACGACCGCATCGCCGGTGAAAAAACGATACAGCCGAACCGCCAATCCGCGCCCCTCACCGCGCGAGGCGTTGCCCTGCAACTCAATATGCGTCGGCAACAGCGCAAGATCGGAGTCCGAGCGCGATGCGCTCTCTTCCATCCCCTCCAGCGTATCCAGCCGCCGGAACAGCACCATTCCATTGTCGAGTTCAACCTCGATCAGATGTTCGTCGGGGACGTCCATAGCCTCGACACTGCCGTCCGCGCCTCGTGACCCACCCAGAACGATCTCGACGCTTGCCGAGCCAGCCGAAAGAAGATCATTCGCAGATTTGGACCCCGGCCCCCGGGCCTGACCCGGCACAAGTACTTTCGTTGTCATGGTCTATCCTCCAGTTTCACGAATTCTCCGATCGCCTCTTGGCAGACGAAAATGTGCGCTGACCTGTAGAGCGGGTCGTCAATCGACGTTGGCAATCCAAGCCCCAGCAGCCATCCATTCGCCCCGATCCCAAATGGGATCGGCCCCCCGACGTCACTGCCAACAAAGCTCGCGTGATTCCGCACAGCTGCCGCCACAGCCTCGGCGCGCTGCTTTGAAAGAAGCTGATTGCGAAGTGCCGAGCCGGTCGGGTCGGCAATGCCGAAGACATAAATCAGAGAGCCGTTGACATGGGCCTTGACCACGCGATCCAGAAGGCCCCCCGCTGCGTCCCGGGTTCCTTCATCAAACCAGCCAACATCGGCCCGATCCGCAAAGCGGATCACATGGTCATCGCTGTCGAAACGATACTCGCCATGGAGGTCGCACACTTCCAACACCTGATCAAAGTCGTACGTGATGCGGGTAACTGTCTCCGGTTCTCCCGCGACGTTCTGCTTGTCGGCTTCTTCGGGCGCAGCCGTCAGCTCGTCGATCTTTTTGTTGGCGTCGTCCACCTGACCCGGAAGCGCAGTGTCATCCAAGGTGACCATAACTGTGCGGTCAGGAATAGATTTCAGCTGCTCCTCGACTGCGGAGATCTGATCGTCGATGCCCGACGTCGACAGCGAAACCCCAATGCTTACATCGGTCGCCGACGCCCCCAATTCGCGGCGCAACTGCTCCAGATCTTCGTTGAACCGACGCCGGTCAAGTGCGACCGGAACCGACAGCGTCTGCTGAAACGCCGCTAGCTCATCGGAAACTTTCTCCAAAGCGTCGCTCAGACCCTCAACGTCGACGTCCACCGCGACATCGGGCGCGTCCGGTGGCGACCAGGGCCCTTCGACAAGCTTGCCAAGGTTGGCCTCCATCGAGGCAAGTCGCATATCGAACCGAGAAAACCGCTCATCAGACTCGGCGGCGCGCACGGTGGCTTTACGCTCAGCCACGTCGAGACATCCGAAAACCTGCATCATGAAGACTGCATCGACCATCGATGCGTGTCGGCTCTCTGTGTCCGGGTACTCCACAAGGCAATCCGCATCATGCGGGCTGTATTGAGCCTTGAGCTCGTTCAGAAGAAAGCTGGCGCTTGTCGTCTCGTCGGTCGGTCGGAACGTGGCCACCCCCTGAAGAACCGTCGCCAGCAACGCGACAAGGGCAGCCATGCCGGTCTTTGCCTCAAAGCGCTTCTGCGCGTTGTCGTGCCGGGCCTTGTACTCATTCGACGCCCGCGTAAGGCGGGTCATTAGCCCTTCAAAGTCCGCCGGGCAGATCGCCAAAGCGCCTCCGTTCTGCCCGGCGACAAGAAGACCCAGCCGTTTCGTAGCCCGCTGTCCGTCACGCAGAACGTCCTGAAGCCGCGTAATCACCCGCCGCTGGCGCTGAATCTTGCTCTCTGTTGCGACGATGCTTCCAAACGTGCCCTGCGCCTGAAGCAACGCGACCAGCAGTGGCACAGGCAGAACCCAGATGACATTCTTGATCGCAACTCCATAGTCCGCACGTCTTTCCGTGGACTTGGGGTTCGACCCTGAACCATATCCATCCTGTCCAAAACCCAAGAGACCTGCCACATCCGCGACAGCAAAAACACATGCGAGAACGAGCGGGACCAGACCCAACGCCCACAACCTTGCAGGACTTCGGAAAAACGGCGAGACATACCCGCCACCGCCCAGATCAGGTCCGTGCGTCTTTAGGGTCGCGTAAAGCAACGTCAGGGTCACGAGGACAAGGCACAACGTCCAGACCAGCAGCTCGTTAAAGGTCACCGAGAACCAACGGACATTCTTCAGAAGCCAGGTCAGCACCATGAACGTCAGCCATGTTCCGCCAAGAAAAAGCGCCACCTTGGTCACGTGATGGTAAAGGCGCTTCACAAGCGACTCCGATGTACGCAGTTCGATATGGGGGAAACGATCTGCCGCCTCGTTTCGTAGGCTGCCTTCTATCCGGTGATAATGCTGTTCGACGGTCGACATGAACTGCTGTGAAAGCGCGTCTATCGCCGGGCGTTTTTGCTGAAGCGCGGGCGTCCAGCCCGGCGTGTCGCGTGTGATGATTTCGCTTGTGAGCGTTCCCTTCAACGCGCGGCGTATCACCGCGCTGGCAGCGCTCTTTTCCGGCGTAGTCTTGGCCTTGCTTGTGCTCGGCTTTACCTGAACCGGCCAGACCGTCGTCGTCGGAACAACAATCTTCTGCTCCGGCATGCCGTCAATCATCGGCAAGCGATCCTCCCCGGACAGGCACCGCGATAGAAAGTTGACGATCAGCAGCGCCGTCAGGCGCGCGTCATATGCGACATATGCGACCGACGCGTCCGGTTCTTCCCCGTCAATTCTCTCCTCATCCGTGGTTTGTACGGCGATTGCGACAAGGCCGCTTTTGTCCACCCGGACGCCGACCCGCATGGCATCTTCCCGCGTCGCCATCCTGTCGAGGACGGCCAGGTCGTGACGCGCGTCTGTCCATGCTGCATCCTTGTTCAGACCGCGAACATAGTCACGGAACACCAGCGACGGGCTATCGCCAACAGCGAGCGTTTGCGGCGCCTTATCGGCAAGATGTTGAGAGACATCGATCCAGTCGAGAAAAGAAAACCACGCCATATCAACGCCACTCCTGCCAGCGGCGGAGCGCGTTCAAGAGACCCCCTCCCTGCGATGGCTCTACTTCAAAACCAAGGTGTCCATCAGGAGAGATGACCAGATCGACCCCAAAGAACATCTGGTCTTCAAGGTGATAGTCATTGTTTACAAATCCCGCGCCGAGATCGGCGTAGTTAACCCGTCTTTTGCCCGCGAAGCGGAACAAATTACGCAGCGACTTAGGCTCAATTCGCTGCATAATGAGGTTTCGTGTCCAGGTGTTAGAGCCATTCTTCAGATGATCGAGTTCGGCCCTGACCGCCACGTCAACGTTCGCCTTCGCCTTTCTGAAACGCCGCTCCCGGGTCCTACGCAGCTCTTCTTGTACCTGCCTTTGATCAATTGCTGCCCTGATCCGGTCCTCCGAGGCTTCGAGACGCTCCGCACAGAATTGCGCGATTTCTGCCTGTAGCGGCAGGTTCACCCCAAGATTGCGCTGAAAACAATCCATCAACTGCGTAGTCATAGCCTCTACGCGGGGCTCGATCGACAATTCAGTTGGCCATCGCTTTGTAATGCTAGCCAAGAGCTCAGCTTCAACATCTTCGACGCCCGACGGGTATGGAAACCGGGTTAAATCTGAACGAGGTGACCGCCAGAAAGCGACTTCCAATTGGGAGCGGTAACGATCTACCAACGTTTTGCAGGCGGAACGCACCTCGGAAACCGGTACGTTGATCGGGTGCTCAAGTTTCCAGTTCGCAAGAAGCTGTGCCTCCTGGCGCGGTATCTCGATATACAGAGTTCGGCGAAGAGCACGCCAAATCGACCAAACGAAGCCCGCTCTCATTCTAAGGAGCATAGATTGTGATGGCTTCGTCAATTTTGGTGCTGAACCATTCCCAGTCATGATGGTTACCCACGGCAAATCTCGATCAATTCTAAAGCTGAGGAAGAATTCGACTCAATTCGCCGCTATTCCAACTACTGTTTGGCATTCAGTTGGTTTATTGACGGAATACTAACGCAGAAATTGAAGCCGACACTTGCGGACAAGAAACATGCATCTGTGCACTTAGAAGGCAGCTACCGTCTCCAGTAACGGTTTCGAGCCGATAGGATAATGGGTCCCATTATCGTGACCGCTCTTGGGCCCGGTTTCGACGATTTCAAAGACCGTGATGAACTGCCTGAACACCTCAACAGGAGTTCAGCATGCCCCATCTCAATCACACCGCCTTCGTCAACTCCCGCCGCGATGAACGCAGTCTCGGTCATCACACGCTCCGAACCTATGCTCAGGATCTGCGAACCTTCGCACGCTTCACCAACGAACATCGGCTCACCGACCCGCTGTCGAAAGACGACATCCTCGCGTACCACCGCTATCTGCGCGATGAGCTTGCTGCCAAGCCCGCGACCATCGAACGCCGGCTCGTCACCCTCAAGTCGTACTTTGCCTGGCGCGCAGAGCGGAACGGCGCCCTGCCCTCCCCGTTCGCGGACGTCCACATCTCTGTGAAAATCCCGCGGCGACTGCCGCGCCCAATTGATCGCGACACGCTCAAAGCGGTTCTTCGGGCCGGTGGAGGCGCAATCGATGCGCGGTCGAGCCTTAGCGCGGGCCACGCTATACCGGACGCTCAGAATGCCGTTACGATCCTGATCATCAAGCTGTTGATCGTTACAGGTTTGCGGATCAGTGAACTCACGAACCTGACGGTCCGCAATGTGTCGCCGGACGGAAGCCAGATACTCGTGCAAGGCAAAGGCAGGAAAGAACGGAGCGTCTTCGTGCCGAACCGCGAGCTGCAAGGGTAGTTCCAGCGCTATTGCCAGGTGCGTTCTGAAGACGGCTCCCCTGCCTCGCCGCTGCTCGTTCCTCAACAAAGTGGGATGTCGACTCCGTGCGGCCACCTTCCGCAAGCGACTGCGAGCGATATTTAAGCGCCTTGGGATCGAACCACACCTGACCCCGCACAGGTTTCGGCACTCAGCTGCGACGCTTCTAATCGAAGAAGGGATCGACATCAGGATAGTGCAGGCGCTCCTCGGGCATGCGAACCTCAAGACAACCGAGATCTACGTGCGGGTTTCTAACCACGCGCTACGGCGAGCGCTGGTGCGGGTCGATGTCCTCGATGTGCTCTGACATTTGCTTCCGTAAAAGGCCTTATGGCCCTCGCCGGGATCTGTTCGAGTTGCAACAGAGCCCCAATCAATCCGCCTAATTCAGATCAGCCCTATGCTGGATCTTGAACACTAGCGAAATGTTTCCGTTCTCTCGTCCGCAGGATGAGTTAAGCTATCAGTATTTCTTAGTTTTTTGAGGAGAACAACTTTTGGTAAAGGCCGAATTGTCTAGAACAGCACTTGAGCTTTGGCCACATCAGCATGCGGCGCTCGATACAGTCGATGCGTTTTTCGCGTCAGAGTCCAACCGCGCCTGCCTCGTCAACATGCCGACCGGCACGGGAAAAACCGGCGTAATGGCCGCAATCGCGTGCCAACGTGCCAAGGACCAGCCGGTTCTCGTCGTGTGCCCTTCGGCGGCATTGGTTGCGCAACTCACCGCCGAATTCGCTGAACGTTTCTGGGACAAAATCGGGGCTGACCCGGCTTGGAAGCCCGACAGTGTATGGAATGTTCGACCGAGCAATATCGAGAACCTGGTTCAACGGCTCAACGATCATGCCGGTGAGAGGATCGTCGTAGTCAGTACTGTGCAGGCGATGCAGCAAATCGACGCCGACGACAACATTGAGCAGCTTCATGGACTGATCGGCACAATTCTCTTCGACGAGGGCCATCGCGAGCCGGCACCTAGCTGGGCGCGTGTCGTCCGCGGTTTCGCTGTGCCAACTGTCCTGTTCAGCGCAACGCCGTTTCGGGGTGATCTGAAAATCTTCGACGTCGATGACAACCACATCCATTTTTTGAGCTTTGCCGACGCTGTCGATCAGGGACTTATCCGGGGCGTCGAAATTGACGAACAGTTATTGCCCGTCTCGGCGGACGACTATGCCCATGCACTGATCGCCAAGGTCGACGCACTTGTGGCCGACGGCCGTTTCACGGTTGCCAGCAAGGTCATAGTGCGTTGCGACAGCGAGGAGTCGGTCACCGAAATGCACCAGGCACTGACCGTCGGGCTAGCGGGTCGTACCGATGGGGTCATCGCCATCCATCACAACTTCCAGGCACGGCACGATGAAGGCATATTCGACGCGGTGCCACGAAACTTGGCGGCCCGAACCGAACGCTTTCTTGTCCACCAGTTCATGCTGATAGAAGGCATCGACGATCCCCGATGCACCATGCTCGCGCTCTATGAACCGTTCACCAACACGCGTATGCTGGTCCAGCAAATTGGAAGACTGATCCGTCATCCGGGGCCGATTGGTGACGCAGTACCGGCCGCCTATGTCCTCGCACCCAAGGGCCGAGCAATATCTGACGAGTGGAAGAGTTTTCTCGCCTTTGACGCTGCATCGATGGAAAAAGGCAACAAACCGTTCGTCCGGAACGATGCGGCGATCCTGGAAGATTTGATCGCAGCGCTGCCTGAGCTGGACTACGTTATGGGACGTTTCCGCGAACGACCCGATCTGGACGATCCGGGGCTCCATGACGATCTTCGCTTCCCGAAAGCGGCCGTCGTATTCACCATCGACCCGAACATCGACCTGGACAACTTGCAAAGATCCATCAAGGCCGAACTTGCTAGCGAAGATCGCCACGAAGCTCTCGTCGGCCAGACAATCGACGGTCATTGCCGCTATCACATCACACTTCGGCTGACGCCGTCACCGTTCCTGTCCGGCAGCCTTTTCCAGGCACCCAGTCTTGAGGCGACGATATACGCGAAGAAGGAAAAGCGCCTCTTTTTCTTCGACAGCGCGGGGCTCTGGATCAACGATCTCGATGGTGTCGGTCCGCGCGTCAACGCCAAGGATTTGCGCGCACTTCTGCCCGACGGAACCGCTAACAGCATTTCATTCATGAACGTAAAAAATACCGATCTTGGGCCGGTGGCTCTGCGATCTCGCAGTTTGTCGGCACGCTCGCTCGATCGGTCGGGTGTATTTATGGGCGAGCATCTCAACGTGGTAACGCGCGCGACCGGCCATATTCACCACAAGGTAGGCGAAGATGGGATTCGGCGGTCGGTGGGCTTTTCGCGATCACGCGTACGCGACGGTAAAGGCAACGAGCTGACCGCCCAGGAATATGCTGAATGGTGTGGTGCAGTGGATACGCAGCTCGATGCCGCCGCACAGACCGCATCGATTTTCACCCGCTTCGCCGTTCCGGACAAAGTTCCGGCGGACACGGAGCCACTTAACATCCTCGTCGATCTGGTTGAGATGGACGATCAATTCGTCGCCAAGGGCGAGACAGCGGCGGTCAGGTTTGACGATCTTTGTGTCGCGGTCGAGGAGGACAACGACCCCAAGGCGCCAGCGCGTTTCCGCTTTCTCTTAGAAATCGATGGAGAGGAGCATCCGGTCTGGATCGACTGGAACGCCAAGAAGGGAAAGTACTGGCTGGTGTCGCCCGGACTAAGCCGGATCAAGACCAAAGACAATCCGAAGATCTCACTAACCCGTCGCTTGAACCAGCTTCAGCCTTTCCGGATCATTACCCGCGATCTCACACACACGTATGTCAGCGGTGACTTTTACCGAATGGACCTCCACCTCACCGACCCAAAGGGCCCCGCAAGTCTGGTACTCGATCTGATAACCGCGATCCCCGGACTCGGTGCGGTAACATCAGAAAAGGGCGAGCTGGTCCACGGCCATGTCGACAGTTGGGCGGAAGGCTCGCTGTTTGAATTTGTCGACAGGGCGCTCAGGCCCGATCGCGGGCCTGCGCTGTTCGGGCACAGCTTTCCTGATCTGGTATGCGACGATCTTCAGGATGAGGTCGGCGACTTTCTCGGCCTAAATGAAACACTGGCAAGTTCAGCGGCGGTGGCGGTCGCTGGCAAATGGAAAAGCGGCAATCCAGGAGTGTCGGCGTCGGCGTTCTACGACGTGTGCGCACAGGGTCTAAAAAATCTCGCTTACCTGAAGAGCGACGGGGTTGCCCTACCGGGTAGCCAGACTCGGTTCGATGGTCGTTGGCGGCTGTCAAAGCGCAATGCACCCATTACCCAGACGGTCGATCGCAAACGACACGGACGCGGCTCGAAGGCCTTCCGCAGCGCCTTCCAGCGCTTGCGAACATCCCCGGCGACCGAACGGTCGATCTGGTTGGTCTGTTCTGGCGGGATGCTTTCGCTCGCCAAGCTTAAGGTTGAATTCGCCAAACCCCAGCCAGAGCCGCACGTTCTCCAATTCTATCACTTGGTCCTATCGACATATTCCGCCTGCCAGTCAGTCGGGGTTCAACTCCGAATTTTCTGCGCCGAATAGCGAGACATATCCTCACTTGCGGTGACCCAGGATCAGAAGCCTTAGAACATGGGATCATTCAGAACCCGCTAGTAGCGTCAACGCCACAAATAGCATGGATGAGGGCAACGGGGGCAACGCGCAGCGTCCCCCTTATCAGCACGTTTTCTCCGGAATCCGCGCGAAAACCCAGATATCGGGTGACTTTACTCCAAATCCGTCTATGATTTGCTTGAGCAGTGATTTGCATGGTAATTCGGGGCAGTTCGTGGCGCGAAGCGATCTCATCATAGATCTGGTGAAGGCCGGCGTTTCCGGTGACGCTGATTCCGTGCGCGTGACGGCCGAGGCGATCGCCGCGGACGAACGGTCTAAGAAACATACGGGCGTTGCAGACCGGATATCCAAGGCACTGACCGTTCCGCCAAAGCCGGGCGTTAACGGGCGCTCCTCTCAGCCGGCCATGCGGCTTCGAGACGGTTCCGGTGGGATACAACGCCGGGACCCTGATCGCCCAATGTCGGACCTGTTTCTGGACAAGAAGGTCCAGACGGCCTGCAGTGAACTCATTGAGGAGCAACACCGTGCCGATGTTCTCAGATCACAAGGGCTGGAGCCGCGGCACCGGTTGTTGCTCGTCGGGCCGCCAGGGAACGGCAAGACCTCTCTGGCCGAAAGTCTGGCTTACGAGTTGGCGCTTCCGCTGTTCGTTGTGCGGTATGACGCGATTATCACAAGTTATCTCGGCGATACTGCAACGCGCCTCAGACGGATGTTTGATTTCGTGCGTACAGAGCCGTGCATTTTGTTTTTCGACGAATTTGATGCCTTGGGAAAGGAAAGAGGAGACCTTCATGAGACTGGAGAAATCAAACGCGTTGTGACGACGCTTTTGCTGCAGCTTGATGATTTGCCATCTTACTGCGTGCTTGTTGGCGCAACGAACCATCCCGAACTGCTTGACCGTGCCACATGGCGCCGGTTTGAAATCAAGCTGGAACTCGGGAAGCCGACAGACGATCAGATGACAGATTATTTTGCGCTCCGGATGAAGGAGTTCAACGATAATTTTGGGTACACCGCAAAGCGCCTGCGCGCCGCGATTTGTCCCAAAAACTTTTCCGAGGCCGAAGACTTTTTTATGGATATTCACAGACGTCGCGCGCTCGCACAAGGCAACGTCACCTTCCGTACATTGGTCAAGGACCGCATCAGCGCTTGGGCCTCACAGCATGGAAGTGTGACTGGGGATGACAGATCGACCGATACTACGGCTGCCTAATCCCGAACTGACGGTTCGGCTGACAGGTGTGCCTGACAGACGGCGGCGGCCACGTGGGGCAGGTCGTCAGGGTCAGGATGCCCGATTTGGAGAGGCATTCAGGCGCCTGGAAGAGGCCTTTCAGGGCGATGCGCCGGACGTTCTTTTGCGCCAGGACCCGACCGGAATCGCGCCAGAACGGGCGCTTGTATTTGAAACACTGCTTCCGATTCAGAATTTCCAAAAAGCGGCAGCGCGCATCGGCTTTGAGCTTCTCATCGAGGACCGGCTCGATGATACATATGAGATCCCGGATGAGCTCGTCGATGAATATGTGGGTGCCGCGGCACCCACGCTCTATGCCACGATGCCATCGGCAGCCGATCTTCAGCGTATGTTGCAGCTCTGGCGCGCCTATCAAAACGATGAAGAGAAGCCATACGGGCTGGCACCCTGGTGGAAGCTCTTTGACATGCTTGCGGATATCCGCCCCTGGGGGCCGCAAGACAGGTTGACGCCTCAGGCACAGGCCGAGCTTCTAAAGCAGCTTTCTGAGGATGATGCGGAGCCCGTGCGGCTCGAGTTGGAGATCTGGCCGACTGCCAACCAGGCACAGCGAAATCGTTGGCAAAACGACACGCGGGCGCGCGTTGAGGCTCTGGGCGGACAGGTCGTCAGGACCAGCTCGATCAATCTCGATGGCTTTATCTATGAGGCGGTTCTGATCGACATGCCGTCAGGCGCTGTGCGCGCCATGCTGGAAAACCCCTTTGCCCCGAACGGGCTTGCGACCATCGACGGGCTGCAATTTGTATTGCCACAGACGATTGGTCAGTCCCTGCCCGATCTTTCGGATGATGAGCCGGATGCCGATTTTGGCGCGCTGACGCAGTTTGATGCCAATGCGCCCGTCCGTGCGGTTCTGCTTGATGGCACACCGATTGCCGGTCACCCGGCGCTCAATGGCGGCGTCGATATCGAAGATGTCCATGATCTGGTGCCCCTGTCGCAGGTTCAGCATCGCCGTCATGCAACGTCTATGGCTTCACTGATACTCAGGGGCGATCTTGTGGCTGATGGCGCGCCGCTGAGCGGGGCCCGGCTTCTTGCCATACCTGTGCTTGTCGATGGGGCAGACGGGGCCTCGTCTCCGAATGATCAGCTCTTTGTCGATCTGGTCCATGTCGCTTTGACGCGGGCATTTTTGGGAGATGAGCCCCTGGCGCCAGATGCCTTCATCGTCAACTTCTCAATCGGGGTGCGAGGGTCGCATTTCGCGGGCCGCATAAGTTCTCTCGCGCGGCTGTTGGATTGGTGGGCGGAAAACCAGGGCATCCTCTTTATGGTTTCGGCGGGCAATGTGCCTGACGATCTTGTCATTCCCAATATGAGGGTTCTTGATTTCGAAGATGCCGATCAGGATGCACAGAAAGCCCATATTGAGGCGGCTTTGCGGGGAGCACGTCATGACCGGACGCTTCTTGCGCCGGCCGAGGCCGTAAATGTTGTCACCGTCGGCGCGGCGTCACATGATCTGACCGATCCGACATTGCCTTTGCCGGCAGGGATGGTGTCTCTGGAGGGCGGCGAGGGCGTGCGCACCGCCGTATCATCAGGTCTTGGCCTTGGAGCCTTTCGGTCGATCAAACCGGATTATGTTCACACGGGCGGGGAGCATGAGCTGCGTATGTCGCCAGCGGGTGCGCATCTGCGGCTGACGGTTCCCAATCAATATCAGCGGTCGGGCCTTTATGCAGCGACTGTCCAGAGAGGCGCGCCCTCTAAATATCGGGTCCGCGGAACCAGCTGCAGCAATGCCTTGGCGACGCGCGCGCACGTCAATGCAGCGACTGAGCTAATGGTCGAGGACGGTCCCTTTGATGGCGTTGATCTTGGAAGGCGCGATCTTGCTCTAATCACCAAGGCTCTCTCGGTGAACGCTGCGCGGTGGCCGGAGAACGCCACGGCTTACTACGAAGCGGAGCGGGCACGGCTGAATGGCAATCATTCCAGCGCGCGCGAGGAGGTATGCCGACATTTCGGGCATGGAGTGCTGAACGAAGATTTCATGCGCGAAGCACCGGACTATGGCGCAACGCTGGTTGGGACTGCAACAATTCGCAAGGACGGGGCGGCACTCTTTGACGTGCCGCTTCCGCCTTCGCTTGCCGGAGAGCGCCTGGGGCGTTCGATGTGGGTAACGATTGCCTGGTTTTCGCCGGTGCTTGCAACCCGAGCCAGATACCGGCTTGCACTCCTGGAAGCGGTTCCCCATGGCACCGATCTTTTTGGTGATCTCATTGAGGATCAGGGCTGGAGCCTCGACATGCGCGCGCGCGAGCTCGACGCAAATATTATCAAGCGCGGGACGGTCTGGTCGCGACGCCTTATTCACAGTGGTCCGATCGTGCCGCGCTACGCAGAGGATGCGGTGCTTCCCATCCGGGTTCAGTGCCGTGATAATTCGGGTGGTGGGCTCAGCCCGGATGAGGAGATACGTTTTGCGATTGCGGTGACCCTCGAATTAGAGGCTGAGACGCAGTTCGACATTCGAGATGAAATCGAAGAAGCGTTGCGTGTCCGCTTGCAGCGCGCTGGCTAAGGGTGCACCACAGCAAGGCAGTCGGAATCGTGAGACCCTTCCTCGACCGACCTAGTCTATCTGCAGGATTGGACGATCACCGGTGAGTTGCTGGATAAAGTCGATGCGATCCCCATTCCAGTGATACCGGAAATGATCGCCCTGCTTGGGCGGGGTCACAACATCGGGGAAGAAGGCCGCGATGCATTCGCCTCCTGAGTGCCGCAGGCTTGGATAGACGATACCGTTTTTGTCTTGGGATTTCTGCTCGCGGGCGAATGCCTGTGGCGCCGGATAACTTCCAATGTCCGGATCCAGGAGGGTGTCATGACCTGCCGGTCTGATGTCGATGAGATCTGTATCGATCGATCCGATGAGCTGGCGGACTTCTGAGATCCAACCGGGTTTCAGTTTTGAGTCTGCATAAAACCGGCCCATATGAAACGAGTGCTCGCGAAACGCGGTCTCAAGAGCCTTGGCCGCATAATAGACCCCATAGGTTCCATCGCTAAAGCGCGACTGCCGATCAGGTGAAATATGTGTGAAGGCGGCCATGACCCAGGACGCGCCCTCTCCTGAAAGCCGCCGTTCGACGGGCACCAGAGACAGATCACCGATCTCCTCGTAGATGCGCGGGTTGGTCCTGGATTGTGCAATCGCCAGGGCCTCCCAATCGCGCGGGTCTGCGATATCGTCATAAAGGTCGATGGGTGGAAAATGCGACATGACCAGGCGATGGGTTTTGGGCCATGTCACACGTGTCGTCTTGGGCGCTACCATCCGCCACGCACGGAATCCAGGTAGCGGCGAATTCGGATCAGGTCCTCCATGCCACCGTGCAAGGCGACATCAAGGGCTGACTTGCCACCAAGGGCGGATGTCTCGGTCGACATCCAGTCATATCCGCGCTGTGGGTCGGAGAAGATGATGCGGAGCGCCTTGTGGATTCCAAGAATGTTCGACATCCGGTCCGCCATATCGCGCGAGACACGGCCGTAGTCGCCATCGCGCCAGCGCTGGAGCGTCTTTGTCGAGATCCCGCCCAAAATGACGGCGGCATCGGCGTCCTTGACCTGCCACTTGGCAAAGAGATTGATGATGGCGCGCTGCATCGCTTCCCGCTCGTCCTTGCCATAATCACCAGGAACGGGGCGGTCGCGCAGATTGGCGCCAGAAGAAATAGGCTGAAGCATAATCACTCCTTTTGTCCTAACATAGCACATAGATGGACATTTGTCCACTCTGCCGATATGGTGCTTCAAACAGTGTCGGTCAAGCCCTTGGGGCAATGTGACGGAGAGAAAGGAAAGGCCAGATTGCGCGTTGTAAAGCCATACGGCACCACGAAAACGGCACCGGGTGAGGATGGTGCGCTGAGGCGCAGCATCCACCCGAATTCGTTTCGTCATGAGGCGAAAGATGTCGCAGACTTCGCTGAATCAAACCCGAAACTGGTTCTGTCGCAATGGATATCGATGATCGACAAGGTCATCACAAAGCCCGCGGAAGGCAATGTTCCCTCGCTCAACCAGTACAATCTCAGGGAGGAGATTGGGACGGCGGCCTGGTCCATCATCGTGGACCGCGATCTGTTATCCGCGATACCAAAACGGCTCAAGCGCCTCGAGCGGGAATGGTGGTCGCGGATCCATCCCTATGGGCGGGAGATCGAGCCGACCGGGGCCTTGGATTTTAGAGGTCGGTGGTTCCATGTTTTCAGCGGTGAGAGCGATCCAGCCAGTATCGATACAGACGTCATCGCACAGGGGCTCTACCACCATCTTTATGTAGGCGAAAAGCGCCTTGGGGAGGATGTACGACCCCGCACAAAGGGATTGATACCAGCCCGCGCGCACAGCATCTCCGAAAATGTTCCGGCCCTCAGGCAGGGGGAGCTTGCTCTCGGTCCGCCTTGGAGCAACGACGATGTTTCCGCCTACTTCGCCGCGCCGGACGTTCTCAATCGGATCACCGAGGCCATGAATAAGTATGACGGCCAGCGCGCCTCGCGAAGCCGTCGTGCGGTGGGCCGGGTCTTGCACGAACACTTAGGACGCATCTTTGCCGGATCAGATGGAAGCATCCTTTCCATCGAAGAGGCTGCGTCTCATTACCCCGGTCTCTTCGCCTTGCATCAGGCGACAAAGTCCAGGTTTCAACGACTGCTGAGAGCGCCCCAAGCTCATTGGCGGAAAAAGCTTCCGAAGAGTTCAGCAGAACTTACTGCCGAGCTGATGGAGGATTGGCGAAACCGGGAGGTCAATGCGCTGATCCGTCTTGGAAAGATCATTCACTATGAAGCGGCGCCGGACGGGCATGCCGACAGCCCGGCCCACCTTTTCGACACTTGGAGCGCGGATGTCTCCAGTAGCCCCTTCTGGTCCAGTGACGGGCAAGCGGCGATCAAGATCAACGAAGCCTTTGTGCGCGTCTGGCGTCACTCGCTCAGCTTTGCAGCGCGAACGGCAACCAACTGGGCAGACGCCGATGCCGTGATCGACAGGGATATTCTCGGTGCAAGAGAACGGGAAGCTGCGGTTAATGCTCTGGAAGTCGACCATTTTGACCGTATCGCATCCCTCTTGTTTGGCGCATCAAGCGGCAAGTTCGCCACCTCGACGAGAGAGTTTCGACAGGAGGTCATGGCGCTTGCGCTCAATGAGTTGAGCCGGCTTCGCAACGCCGCATTTCATTTCAGCGGCCTGACATCCGTTTTGAACGTGCTCAATACTCTAGGCGACGGCGCCAGTCCTGACGCCCTCGCCGCCGTCAAATCCCTGCATGCCGATGATACGGCGGCGCTCGATGAGCGTCTGAAGGCTGATTTACGGTCGGTTCGCGCCGAGTATTTTCTGGGGCAGGATCAGGTGGATCGACTCCTAGAGACCGTTACGCGAGGTGACGCCCGTTTCGACGATCTGCCATCCTTTCAAAACGTTTTGTGTCGGGCACGGGACGCTTATTACTGGCGAAAGGACGTCGACTTCCGACTTCCTGGGCCGGCGACGGCCGAGGTACTGCGCGATCCGGCAAAGCGTTGCCAGCACCTCGTTCTGAAACTTCTTTATGAGCGTGGCTTCGGAGAATGGCTTTGCGATCTGACCGCTGAGGCACTGCGGACCTATGTCGAGCGGTACACTGTGCGCGCGACGAACGAAGCACGGCGGATTTCAGGCAATGACAAGCTGACGGCGCGGGCCGCTGCCCATATCAAAATCCTCGACAGTGACACTGTTTTTGATCTCTTCGCGATGTTGCGTGCAGCCGCCGTCGCAGAGGCAAGATCGGCGCAAATCGGCCGTCAGCTCGAACGGGATCTTGGCAAGTATCTGCGCGATCTCGAGCTTGATCTGATTGCGCAGGCCTTTCAGGACTATGTCGAGCAGGCCGGGTTGGGATGGGCTTTTGACATTGAGGCGGGCTGGCAAGGCGACAATCCCAAATCCCGCATTGCGGTCGTCACTGCCCCTGAAACGACAGCAGAAAACTGGCAATGTGTGATGTACTTTCTGCTGCACCTGATCCCCGTCGATGAGGTCAACAAGCTCTCACATCAAATCTCCAGGACCGGCATACGCGATGGTGCTCAGGCGCACCTGGCCGGTACGCTTTTGTCACTGCTTTCACTCTACGAACGCAGCCACGATGCCAAGTTCGAGGGGCTCGAAGGCGCGCGTGGCCGGTCCACGTTGGAGCCGCTTTTCGAAACCCCAGAGCTCGCAGACACAGTCCTGAAGCGATCTACGGGGGATGCAGCCTTGGGCCGTGGCTCCGTCCGGGCGCTCCGCGAAACACTGCGGTTTGAGCCGCCGCGGCGTGTGATTGAGGTCTTGTCTGCTGTCCCGATCACGACAGGTCATCTGGAAACGTTGTCAACACTGAGCGAAGGAGTCGCCAAGGCACAGGAGAGAAGATCAGCACTTCACGACAAATGGGTGAAAGCCAATCACGTATTGAGCGACGAAGACAAGTCGTCCTATGCCGAGTGCCTGGCCGTGATCGTGGCACATCGCGACGTCTCCCACCATGCCCTCCTGGGAAATCATCTCAAGGCCTATCGGCTGCTGGTGGCCACACTGGCCAAGCTCGTCGACAATGTTGGGATCTGGGAGCGCGATCTTTATTTTGTGACCCTCGGTGTCCTGTACCGGTCTGGCGTCTCCCCGGCAGATGTCTTTTCCTCTCCACGAAGCAGACGGCTGCTTGGGCGTGGGCAGATCATCGAAGCCATCCGGAAACGCGACCAGAATAACGCGGCGGACCGCCTCGTTGAGGCTTTGAGGGCCTTCTTTCTGGCGGACTTCGCAACGGGCGGCGACAGCCGCATCGCGATCCGTAATGAGCTGGCGCATTTCGGCATGCTCTACGACGCAGCGGGCAACATCTGCCTGACGGATTTGATCAACCAGACTCGTTTTCTCACACGCTATGACCGTAAACGCACGAACCGGGTGAGTGTATCCGTAGGTGATCTGTTTGACCGATTTGGTCTTGAGGTGACCTGGGACTCATCAGATGGCGCTCTGTCCAATGCCAAGCTGGAGGCAAAGACAATTCAGCATCTGGGGGACGCTGCGTTCACGGAAACCCTCGTCGGGCCTGAGTTTGTTTCGCTGGTGCGGGGCATGCTCTGAGAGGCAGGTGACAGGAATCGCGTGAATTGTTAGATTTGCCGCATCACCCCCATATGACGGGGGACTAAGATCCGTGTTTTGTTACGACTTAGTCATGGCCTGCTGACACCCCTCGGGTGTCAGCAGGTTCGATCAAGGCGAGATTGCATGCTGCTACTGGTCCCGCATCCGCTATCGCGACACCAGGTGACCGCGCCTTTTCTGATCCAAAAATGCGCCCTGCATGCGTTGCGCTGATGGACCGAGGGTGAAAGCGAGGGCCGCCCTAGCCAGTCACGACTGACGGACCAATGTGGGCGACGGTTGAGCGCGAGCGGCAGACGCATAATGGTTTCGCATTCACCGGGACAGCGCAAGACCGCCCATTTCAACTGCCCATGTTCGCCAACAAGCACGATGTCTCCCGGCCCGATGTCCTCAGGAGATGGTTGTGTCTCGACGTGTCTCAGCAAGACATCTGGCGGATCGATCAGACGTAGCGAAACCAGAGCGGTGCGAAGGAAATCTCTGATCATCTTAGGCCACCCGGTCCAGGAACGGGGTGATATCGCCAATTCCCCAGAATTCGCTTTCGCCACAGACCGGGCAATCCGGATCGATCTTGGCCCCGGTGCGCCGGTCTTCGGGAACCTGAAATCGCCGCAGCCGCTGGGTGACTGTCCCGCCAGTACTGCGGAACCCGGTCATGAGCTGCAGCATCTCTTCCATGGCCATGGTTGCAACCGACGTTGTCATCGAAATGAAGGCCGGCTCCGGATCGCCTCCACCCAGAATGTAGCCGTCGTCGACCTGTTGACGGAAAGCCTCCGGATCGCGACGTCGGAGTTCCTCTGCGCGGGCGCGAGCAGGATCGACGATATTCCGGCACAAGAGGCACGCTGCCCCGGGATAGAGCGTTGTGACGCGGCCGGTCATATCGCGAATTCCCGAGCCGCCTCTCTCGACGGCAAGCCCGATATCAACGACCGAGGTCTCATAGAAATACGCAAAACGGTTCAGCAAGAGCCGCCCTGCGTGATCGTCTGTGCAGCAGAAAATCAGATCGGCAGACACCAGTAGATCGCGATGTGAGGCATCCAAGATATTGCCCTGTAGGCCGATGGCGCTCGTGCCAAGTCCCATTCCATTGATGTGATCGGCGACAACCTCAGCCTTGGGCCGGCCGACATCGCAAAGCCGCGCGCCGTGAAGCCGGTGCAAATTGGTGTCCTCAACAATATCGGGATCGAGAATGACGGGGCAGCGAAGCCCGGCCCGCGCCAGCATGACTGCAAGGGGCGAGCCGGTCCCCCCTGCCCCAACGATCAGGACGCGCAACGCCTGGATTTGTTCGTTGAAGAGTTCACCAAAGACCCGGGCCTGACGGTCGAGATCGCTGCCGCGATCCGCAATAAGGGGGTGCCGATCCATGATGCGCAGCTGCGATCCGGTGATCGAAACGGGTGCGGCTTGAGACGCGCCGTCCTTGTGCCAGACCCGCGCTTTCAGCGTATCGTCCGGTAGCACCAGAAGGCTGACGAACTTCGCCTCCGAGCCATTCCGGTTCCGGGTTGCCTGTGAAAGCGCCATTTCGTTCATGTCATCCTGTTTCGAGAATGTGGGGTATCCACTTGGATGCCCGTGCAGGAAGCCAGGTGCGAAGCCTTCGCTTTGGGACTGGCGAAGGATCGGCATGAAGGTGTCGGTTTTCACCGTGATGTGTTTTGACGATGACGATACGATATCGGTCGCGGTGAAGGGCTGGATTTGCCGCAGAATGTAGCGGTGACGCGGCTTGGTGGTGACCGGATCGCGGGTTACCCGCGCGGAACTGAACAGGGCCCAGGCGCCGCCTTCCTTGGCGCCATCAAATGCGGCTTGCCGCAATGGCTTAAGGAACCGCTGCGGGACAATGACATCATAGTCCATTAGACCGCCTCCCGCAGGGCGTGCTCGACACGCTTGATCATTGTCCAGATGCCGTCTTTGCCAGGGCGCCATTGGGAATTGTGCCGCGACCAGCGTTGCCAGGTGATCCCGGAAAAGGGATGCGGAACGTCGGCGCATTTCGGATAGGCCCCGTTGGCTGCCCGGCGAAGCCAGGGGTGGCAATAAAACATGTCGGGCGGCGTATCTGGATAGCCTGCGGGCAGAAGGATCAGGATGTCCGTCTGTCCGACATCGAAACCGCCGTCCGGCAGGATGAAGTCCTTCAAGACGATCCCGATCTGCTGCTTGTCGCTAATCTCCTGGAAACCCGGGGCCGCAGTCGACAGATAGGATTGGTCGCGGCGGGGCAAAGCCCCGCCACCTTGTGCATCTCCAGCCGTGGTCTGTTCGATAACGGTGAAGAAACGTTCAAGTCCGTCCGCGCTCAGATCCACCAGCTGGTCGTTGGAGACCGGCTGGTCCTCGCCGCCCCGAACCTCACGCCAAAGCGCATAGGTTGCGGGATCCACGCCGGCGATCTCTTTCAGTTTGAGACCGGTGATTAGCTTGGTGCCCCATTCGATCCGCTGCCCGTCGATTTCAAACCGGTAGGAGGCGGCGCTCTCAAAGGTCAGAAAGCGTTCAGCTCCCGGCCGGGTCAGGTCGACGGTTTCATCGAGACGGATTTCTTCAAATCCGCCGCCCCGAAGCACAAGGAAGATGAGGTATTCATCGACCGGTTTCTGCTCCGTCAGGGCCAGCAGCTGGCGGCCCGTGGGCTTGGGATCATCGATGGGATAGCGTTCATCATCAATGCGGATGCGGAAGCGTGTCGCGCCGGGGTCATGGCGCCCTTCGCGGGCGCAGGCCTCAAGGTCAAGGAAGGTGTTGTCGTCAGTCATTGGTTTAAGTCCTTTTCAGATGTTGTGGCGAATGCCGCTCACACCCACAAAGGCTTGTGTTCACCTTCGATTCCGACGCCGAAAAATATATTCTGGAGTTGTCCGAATCGGCGCTTCCGAAGCGCCTTAGGGAGTGTCCCACTATGCAATAAGGAGGACGGAACGTTGGGCGCGATTGAGCCTGTTGACATCAAGGAGACGGAAGAACTCCGGGACGAGCTTGGCGCGCTGTGCATCACAGACAAAGTTCGTTTGAAGAAGATCTCGAAAATTTGGGCCGATGTCGCTGGAGACATCGAGCCTGAGGACCTGTTGCATGAAGCCATGATGAAGGCGATTGAGGAAAACCCTCGAAGTCGCCGCCGGTGCCCCACGGGTGTCGAGCTGGTGAAATTCCTTTCCGGTGTCATGCGCTCGCTTGCGAACAATCGCGTGGAGTGGCGCAAACGCCGAAAGGAAGCGCTGGCCGCAGAAATCCAGCACCCCGAATATGATCTTCTTACTGCGGCAACCGCTGATACGACGTTCCGAACTCCAGAAGAGGAATTGCTACATGCCGAACACGAACAGGCGTTCCATGCTTTTCTCGAAGAGCAATGCAAAGGGTGTGAGAAAACCCATCTTGTGTTGCTCGGTGGGTTTGATGGCCTGCGGGGTCAGGACCTATGTGACTTCGCTGGCGTGACAAAAAAGGAGCTAGCTACGATCCACCGGCGTATTGCCCGAATGATGGATCGTTTCAAAAAAGAACGGAGCCAATCATGACGACCAAATCCAAACGTGAAGAGCTGTTTGATCTGACGGATAATGTCGTCGATGCAATTCTCAACATGAGCGACGAGGAGATCCTCGCCGATCTCGAAGAGGATGGAATTACTGCAGAAGATGCAGGACGCGCATTCGACAGTCTGCTGGACAGCGCCCGGATGAAGGCAGGACGAAAGGCCCTTGCACGCGCGCGCGACGAAATGAATGCCGATCGCATGGCATCGTCTCATGGTCGCGTCGTCACCGCCACGGAAGCACGCGTCATTGTAGCGCGGATCGCACGCGAGCAGCCAAGCCTTACACAGGCTGCCCGCAATGCCTGTGAAGGTCCAATGTCGGACCCGGAAGTGCTCGACCTATTGGCGGATTTTCGCGAGCTTGGTGTAGCATTGCCAGGAGAGGGTGACCCGTGAAAGTGCTATCGGATGCCGAGCACCACCTTATCCGCTACGGAATTTCGGAGCCGGGCCAAATCGATCTGGAAACGATCGCCTGGACCATGGGCGCGAAGGTCAGGTTTCGCCAGCTGGAGAGCTGCGAGGCCAAGATCACCGGCGTGCAGGACAAGGCGATCATCACCGTGGATGACCGATTTGGCGCACGGCGCGCACGGTTTTCGCTCGCCCATGAAATCGGCCATTGGAAAAAACATCGCAATCAGATCCTAACCTGCGCCAAGCAGGACATCGGATCGGTCAACGGCAGAGCCAAGGCAAAGGAGCGCGAGGCGGATCGGTATGCTGCCCAGCTCATCATGCCCAGGTTCATGTTTCTGCCGCGTATGCGCGATACCCGAAGACCTTCATTTGTCACCATAGATGAGCTCGCAGAGACCTTCGATGTTAGCCGTAAGGCAACGGCCCTTCGCTTCATTGATCTCAGCCCGAGGGAGACGATGCTCATCTGTTACGGGCCAAAAGGCCGGAAATGGTTTCGGAGGTCGCCGTCGTGGCCGGAAGGCTGGATGCCGCGCAAGAACCACGACCCGGACACAGGTGTAATGGAGTTGCTGTTTGGTGGTGAGGCGGCAGCCCCACGGGCACATCTATATCCAGCAAGCGGCTTTTTTGGGCATTATCAGGCGGCCGATTTCAACGTCTATGCCCATTCGATGCTTTCGGGCGCCCGATCGCAGCCTGAACACAGGGAGGTGCTCACACTCGTGTACCCTGAAACGGTCGATATGTTTCTGTCGGCAAGCCAGTCGCAGCGCTGGTAGGACGGTATCTTGTTGACAGATCGAGAAACTCGTGTGTCGAGCTCGAAGCTCGGACCGCCAATCACGATGGATCTAGCTGGCGCCCGACGGGCGCTGCAAAAAGTCTCGTTGCCGGCTTGTTAATCCCAATCGCGATTGCAAGCCGCGACGCCCTGCCCCTCAGTTACAACTGAGAGACACTGCCACATCCGCACACACCACCGCGTACTGCGGCTTGTTCGCCGGGACGGTTCCGCCCGGGACGTTCGGCGCCTGCTTCGTCGCCGAACCACCGTTGGAGTTCACATAACTCTCCAGATTGGTCTGAAGGCTCTTCCAAAGCTTGTCCGCCCCTTCGAACGCCGTTTCTTCCGCTGCACTGACAAGACTCGGGTACACGCGGTCAAAGGCGCGCGTGTAGAACTCCATATGACCACCAACTTCACGAAGCCCAAACTCCCGGTTTCCGGCTACCGGGTGATCTCCAAAACCCAATACCAGCGCCTCATCAGTCACAGGGGAAAACACCCAAGAGAATTCACTGGTTCTCGACACAACGACAGCGGCCTCGTCGTTGCCCACGCCGCCGAGCGTGCTGATTTGAAACACCATAATCGTGCCGAGGAGCGCTGTGCTCTGCGAGCCCCAGTCACCGGTGTCATCGCCATTGTACCCATCAAAGCTGGCGACGGACTGGTCAAAGAAGCTGTTGAGGTTCTTGCGAACGTGCCAGAAGAACTGCTTCTTGTTCATCCCCGATGGAAGCGTATCGATCCGCACGACATATTCGTCGACGTTGACCGCACTGCCGGTCCCCTCATCAATCCGCTGGACCTTGTAGTCCTTGGCAGAATGCCCCCGGTTGGCCCGCGCCTGCTGTAGAGGCGCCGCATCCGGCTTGAAATTCGCAAGATCGACCCACGGCGACCAAACTTCAGCTTGACTGGGGCTAGCAGCGAGCCACAGGGCCGCCACCGTGAAGAGCAGATTGGTTCTCATTGCATCATTCTCCGTTTCTTTCGGTAACCGAGGTGACTAGTCCAGTTTTGACAAGTCAAAGACAGCCCGCATTCTGGCGCCGCTGTGATGGTAACCCAGCTCGCGCGCATTCGGACCACCTGTACTGGCGGGCGCTCTGACTAACGTGGCGGATGTCGTGCTTGCCTCACCGTCGCCCGCCGCGGCGTCGCCAGTTTGATTGCCCGGCATTTCCATGACAAAACTCGGCTCCTGAACCCGGGCCCGCTCTTCCACCGTCTGCGGATCGGCCGGTTCGAAGGCTTCGACTTCTTCAACCTGCACATGTAAATCGTCCAGGTCCTCCAAAACTTCCTTCGGGATCTGCAATAACCACGTTCCGTCACCCCTTGCTGTCTGCGCCGCCTTGACCGCGACGCTACCGGCCTTGATCGGGTGACGCTTGTTCAATCTGAGAAATGCGCGCCTGCTTTCCGGATCATTCCGTCTGATCGGGTTGAAGTCCTTGGGATCAATCACGCCAGTGTCGAAATCCAGCGGCAACAACAGATGGCTGCCTCGACCTGCGGCGCTCACGGGCAGCGGCACTGTCTCGCGATAGGTCCGTCCATGTGCATCCTTGCCTTCCCGAAAGACCGTTACCTTCATCCGAGGTGCTGCATCCGCACCTTGAACAATGTCTGCGAGGTCTTCGAGCCGACACCCCCGCTCAAGCGCCAACTCCGCCGGCGTTTTCATTTCTTCTTCCATTCCATCCGGGATAGATGCGCCTGCTCCGGGAGGGATGGTGGCAGCCGCACCATCTGCCGCCTTCGAAAGCGAACTCAAATGCCCCTGAAGCGCATGGCTGATCCGACGGCGATAGAATGTAGGTCCGCACATCCTGATCCGAATGCCATCTCCCTCGCTTTCGGGAATGCGCGTGACGTCGACGATGCGCTCGGGAAGCGGCTGGACGAACTGTCTAACGGGCCGCGAACACCTTAGAGCAGGGCGCGTGTGCGGCTGATAGCGCACCAGACCAAAACGCACGAAGGTTTCGGCGGCCTCGCTGTCTTCCAGCGTAACATCAACGTACCAAGTCTCCTTTTCCGGATCAAAGCGCGGCACATAGGTCAGAAGCGACACCATCATCGGCGGCACTTGGTCTTCTGCGGCAGCGTTTTCGGGGGCCTCGTCGTCCGACAGCGGCATCTCCACCATAGGCACGAGCTCTGCTCTCTGCGGGTGACCTTCTTCCAGATCGAGATCCGGGAAATCACCCGGCGAGAAGAGGATTTGGCGGTGGTAGTTGCCTTCACGCACAGGGTCGGCTCCGCGTCGCGAGACAAATCGCCCGCCTGGCCCGAGATGACCGTCTTCAAAGGGCATCGGATCGTCTACCGCATCCCCGCTCAGCGGTGCGCAGATGATATCGACAAGCTTGCGCTTCGTGAGACGAAATTCCTTGAGATCGTTCAGATCGATCTCGCGTGGGGTTTCGTCATCTTCCGACTTCCGCAACTTCACTTTGTTCTTGCCGATCATCCAGTTGTCCGCGGGCGAGATATGCGGCGGCCAAAGGACAATCCCGAGGCGCTCGTCCTCACCTGAAGAGAACCATTCGCGCCCTAGCGGAATGCGGATGATCGAGCGTCGGTGATGAGTGAGCATCCTGCTCTTCTTGGCGTCTTCATCTGGCGCGTCATGCCGAAAGGCTGGAAGCGGTGCACGGGCGTCTGGTTTCGCCGGACGCTTGGTAGCTGGGAGAACGACCTCGACCTCGTCGCTCAGCCTGCATTGCGCCTCCGCTCGCAGGTCTTCGCCAGCGACAAGTTCGCCCACATCATGATGCAACCCTTCGGACGCAACCCAAGGGTCTCCCTTTCGAAGCCGCCGGTCCGCGGAGCGCATGAACTGCGCGGTGCGCGGAAGTCCGTTGACCCAAATCCACATCCGCCGTGCCTTGCCATCGGGGAATAGATGCCTTTCCGTGATGCGGATGTTTCCGAGATCGCCCTCCTCAAAGAGCCGCCGCAAGCTGAGCTTGCGTTGGCAAGCCGCGCCGCTCGGACGTGGCAGGTTCTCCGCCCTGAGAAGCGTCACCTCAGCACGATCAAAGGCGGTTTGGCCACTCGGGTAAACATGGAAACCAAAGAGGCTTTGAGCATCGCGAAAGACCTTGTCGTTGCCGCCGGGTTCGGCGCCCGACGGATCATCCACCAGCGGCCACCAGCCAGCGCGGCGAAGCGCCAACGACCGACCGCGAAGCCGATCGTCAAAGGCCGTCGACCCAGGGAACGCCATCCGGGCGCGCACTTCGACCGCGTCGATCTGGTTCAGATCAAGCTGAACCTCGCCGTCCAAAATCAGGTTCGTCGATCCCTTTGCAGCGACGGTGATTGGCGTGGCGTCGTCAGTACAGACGTTTAAATTCTCATCTATCTCAAGGGGGCGCACCGCCTTGCCAAGACCCGGCTTCTTTCCCGCCTTCTTCCGAGCTGCAACTACCGCGTCGTACGTCTTGGGACCAGCAGCATTCTCTCCTGGTCGGAACGCGCGCAACGGCTTGGGCGCCTCGCCCCCAGTTGGCGCCTGAGCTGCGAACTCAGTTCCGTTGAAGTGCTCATTCGACCCGGCTTCAGCGATGACCGGCTGGATTGTGGCACGGTTCGATGCATGAACTGCACGCAGCCGCGACACGGCCGAGATTTCAGGCATCGGGTGTCGGATCATGCACTTCCGCACAGCGTTCGCCAATGCAAGAAGCGTCTGCATCGACGGCGCACTGACACCACCTGGCCCAAAGAACGCCTTGCCCTCCACACCGCTTTGCAGCTCGGAGATGAGACCTTCGAGCATCTCCTGCGGCAGGCAAAGGTTCGCGCCCTTGCACACTGCCTGAAGACTCGATGCAACAGACTGCTCACCCACCTGGGAAAGCTGCACGCCCAGAGCCTGAATGACCGAGAAATCCCTCGCGAGACGCTTGGCGCTCGGCAGGAGCCACAATTCGATGTCGACCCATTCGTGCGGGGCCAGTTTGAGGATCAACTCACGGGCCAGAAACTTCCCTGACGACCCGCCGCTTCCTTCATGCGCCGGGTTGAAAAACATGCGTGGGCGATACTCCATGATTTCGTCCAGCATGCTCGGGACTTTCTCGCGGGTCTTGCTGCGATTTAGCGTCAGAAGAACACGGCGGCGATCCGGATAAGTATGGCCCCCAACAAGGTCAATCGGTGCAATCCCACCCGATTCCGACGTGTTGTCCTGTACCATCGTCATCCATTCACCCGTGCCCCCTTGCATCCGCGCGCGCACGACCAAAGCCTCCGCAGCGGGATCGGGGTAGTAGGCGCTGTCGGGCGAAAATCCGGCAGCAAAGACCGAACCGTCAAAGTCTTCACCTTCCGAAAGCGACTGATCCGAAGGCGCGTCTTCAATACTGCGCGTTAAAAAATGCTGTCCGCCATTCAGGCCCTTGAGATATGTGGTTTTCACCGAAGGGAACCCGCAACCGCCCTTCTGTTGCCGCACGAAAGTCAGACCACCAGTGGAGGTCGGCGTCCTTTCCAGATCGTCAAAGACTCCCCGAGTTGGGTCTTCAGGCCGCGAGGAAGGCCCCGCCTTTTCATCCGGCGTACCCATATGCGTCGCCGCGCGCGCAAACGGGATCGACGGGATCAGGATGACGCGACGCGCAGAGGCAGGTTGCCCGCGTGATGTGAACCGCTTGTCTCTTGGGTTCTTCTCGTTCTCATCAGTACTCCGCACAAGCATCAGACCAGCCTGATCGGGGCCCATGGGGCCATTGGTCCTTGCGGCATGCCCCTCCGGCATCAACACTTGAGGCGCACCTATTTTCGCCTGTCGCAGAGCTCGGACATAAGGCCGGACATTTGGCCCTACACAGGTATTGTCCCCGTCTACACACTTCTGCGACGCCGCCTGCATACGCGTCGACGGGTAATAAAGGTCCGCACGTGTATCGGTCTTGCTGGTATCATCTGGGAAATCGGCACCGTCCAACGACCGTCCGCCAGAAAATACAGCAGCGAGCGCAAACCGATACGGGCGTCCGTAGCGCAATCGCGGGATCTGGTAGTCGTCGCCGTCAGGAATGCTCAACTCACGTCCGAAAATCAGCACGTCAGCCGTCGTCTTCTCTGCACCCGGCTGCGTGGAGCACTCGACGCCCATCGGGCCGCCGTCCCAGACCGATACCGCCTGCTCGAAAACAGCTTCGGTTTCGAGCTCGTCATCGGCATTGGGTGTGGCAGCCTTGGGCAGCATCCGTCCGGGCACGTTCATCGCCGCGCTTTCAAGGGCGACCCGCTCCGATGAGCCGGCCCGACCAATCAACCGCGTGAGCACGCGCTCGATCCGTCCGGAGTTTCGCCATTTCGGGCCGGTTGTGCCAAATTCAATCGCCCGCGACATCATCGGATGCCACTTGGTGCACACGCTTCCCGGTGTGCCAATGAAGAAACGGTAACCGGTCGTCAGATCTTCCCCGTCGAGCACGATGGAAGTGCGCCCATCGACAACACAGGTGGCAATCTGTCCCTTATCCGCCAGCTTCGCATCGCGGGCCGCCATCTTGCGAATAGCCTGAGCACAAAGGCCCCGGTCAAGCAGCGTGAGACCGACGTCCTGTCGGTCACCTTCGTCATCAAGCCCTGCCCCGTCGCCTGGCTCATTGACACCGGGCGGAAGAGCATTGGATGCCGTGGCCGCCGCACCCGGCGTCTTCTCACGCGCGTTTGTCTCTTCTTGCGTTTTGACCTCTTCTTCGGCCTCGGAATTCGCCTGTTCGATGCTGCGCCGCTGGATTTCCAGCTCCATCGCGGTGCGGATATCGAGGCTCGTGATGTCAAAACGCGGTGTCTTGCTCGTCAGTTCGTTGCCCGAACCAAACCCCATGACCATCAGACCGCCATAGTGGCGCGTCCGGCCTTCCGCCGGTGCGCTTGATGCGTCCCCCCGACAGTCGGCTTCCTCGCGGGAAACGGGCCAGAAGTGATAACAAGTCGCGTTGCGCTCAGGCTCGGTGACCCGCAGAAGCGTCCAGGGACGCGGCAAATCGGCTTCTATCGACCGATCAGCAGTTTCGTTCAGATCAACACAAAGATGCGCGTAGTTGCCCGCTTCCTTCAGCGCCTCCGCATTACCGTTGACGGTCAGATCCAGTTCGACATCCACCGCCAGCATGGCAGCGCGCGCGAGCGTCGGCGTCGATTGCAGCGTGAAGAAACTCCGCTGCGCCGCATCGAGGCTTTCGGACGTCTCGGACTTTACGTCCTTCTGCGCCTCTTCGTCCTCTTTGGTCCGATATTGCTGCCAATTGGCATACCGTGCTGCGGCGGTCAGATCGTCAAACCGGTCCTCGCCATTGGCCGCGTCGCCTGGGGTCACGCCGTTTTGCCATTCAGGAGCGGAAGGTTCGACGCAATCTTGCTGCGCCCCTTCCTCCAAGATGCCCTTCGCTTTTGTGTAGAGCGAGACCGAAGTATTGCGCTCGTCCGTCAAATCACTGAACAACGCGGTCCGCTCCGCGATCCTGCGACGTCGACGCAGTTCAGCAATCAGGTCTTCATTGCTCAAAAGCGCCGCCTTGACCTCTTCAACCTCGTATTTCCGCTTTCCCATCGGATACTTCGTCGTGTCTTCGTGCGGCATCCTCGGAAACAACTCCGACAACCGTAGTGCGTAGTCGTCGAAGGATTCATTCGCTCCACGCGGCTTCTCTTCGATGACCTTATCGGCCAGATCGCGCAGCGGGCTTTGGCCGTCCACGTGCCGGAGCTTGTCGCCCTCAAGCACCTGATCGCTCACAGCGGACGTCCGACGACGCAATGGCTTCGGAAGCCGCGCGACCTCTTCCTTGCACGCCGCTTTCAGCGAATCTGAAAGCGCCAACGCCCGCTGGTTTTCCAGTGTGACCGCGAGGTCCGCGTGGCGGATGTCGAGCGCCGCCACGACCTTCATCTTGGCCCGCCCGGCCTCCTCCGTTGGAGCGACCTGACCGTCCGGGCCGTAAAGCGATGCGTCGGGAGGCGTGTTCGTGCCATCACCAGAGCCCATACCCGACGACGAAACCGCGCCTCCATCGAGCGACCGGCTGATCCGCGTTCCGAGTCCCTCCCAATCACTCTTTGCGATCTTTGCGCCCTTAATGATCCCGTCCTTGTCCGCCAGATCGTACTTCCAGATCGAACCGGCCCAAGTATCGCACAGTGTTTCAAGGTCCTCCAAGGTAAGGCGCGCCAGCCCGGGCGCGGTGAATTCCACCTCCTGCTGCAATCCGTCACAAACCCGGCCCGAACCTGTTTTGTGTGGCACAGTCGCGATCATTCCCTTGATCGGACCTGTCAAAAGCCTGTGGATTTCTTCCGGCCACCGGTCGAGCGCAACTCCGTCAGAGCTATTGGCCTTGTCGAAATAGGGCGTCAGAAGCAGTGTGGCGCGGAGCTTAGTATCGCCGCAATCGTCAACCGGGCAACTGTCGTCACTCGACGGCCTTTTCACCGCGCCGTTCGGAACGATCCGCGCATGAATGCGCACTCGCGGCATGTCCAGTTCTTCGAGTTCCTCGGGAGTCAGGTCGGTTCTCATTCAAACAGGTCCTCGGCAACGTCGTCGGTGAAATAATCTGCATACCTGCGCCAGTTCCGCGCCTGACATGCGGTGCGGGTATCAATGCGCGGCACATTGTCGTCGAGCTGCTCCAGCCCCTCGGCACTCAGACCGAGTTCGGCAAAGCGCATGCCGCTCTGACCGAACGGCATGTTACGAAGGCTGGCTTGCTGCTGACCGCTGAAACCTTTCGCCTCCTTCTTGAACAACACGACCGAGTACTCGAAATCCGCGAGTCCCATCGAGAACGAGAACGAGAAAATGGCCTCGCCACTCATGTCGCCGTTGACCATTCCAAGCCGAACGGAGAGAGACGCCGCAAACGAGAACACCCAAATCTGAGCCGTTCCCCCAACGAAGAACGTGGCACTGAGTTCGGTGAGCTTCTGTCCGTTGTCGGCAATCGATTGGCGAATATAGAACCCCGCCATCAACCGCCCTTGCCCCGTCAGTGGCCCAAACGCGAACACGGCGGAGCCACCGAACTCGAAGCTCGCCTCGAAGCCCAAAATGCCGTTGGCATTGGCCTCTATGCCGAAGAATCCGCTGCCCCCATATGGCGTGTAAGTTATTGTAAATGGGCTTAATCTCGTCGAAAGTGACGCTTTGAACCGCGCATCCTTGTCTTCGAACGGCAGGATCGCGGCTGTCGCAAGTCCGACGTTCGAAATCGCCATCGCCCCGACCGAGAAATCGCCCAGGTTGAGAATATAGCCCGCCTCGACGCCGAGCGGTGAAAACTGCGGCTCCAGATAGAAACCCGAGTTGCCTTTCGGGGTGAGGAAGCTCTGGAACTGTTGGACAAACTCCAGCATCGGCCCGATCTCGTAATCCGAATACGAAATCTCGAACTGCATCTTCTTGCCGGTTTCGGCGGTGAAGGTCGCGCCGTTGAACTTCAGCGTCAGCGCGTCAAAGGCATCGCCCACCAGCTTCACGTCAAAGGCGTCGAGCCGACCGACCGTCTTCGCATGAACCGCCGCCTTGTCGAACCCGAGATCAATCTTGATCCCCGCCTCGATGGTCAGTTTCGACCCGGACCCCGGCGCAAAAATGCCCGCCGTCGCCTGCCGCACCTTGTCGCCCAACTCGACACCGTAGCCGTAGCTCATGTCGATCTGCGTCGGCACAAGGCTCAGGATGTAATCCTCCACCTGATCCCGCAGATCGGTAAAATCAATCGCCGCAAACAGATCGCCCTTGAGGAACTCAGTGACGATGTCCTCGATGTTGCTGCCGATCTCGACCGGCGTCGGACGAAGAACACGCCACTCGTTGAGAAACGCCTGAAGGAAGGTGTAGACGTCGTCGGATTTGTTGGTGGTGAGTTTGATCCCGCCTTCTGTCGCCAACTGTTCCAGCCAGGCGACGTCGCCTGCCAGGCGGTCGTTGGTACCTTCCAGATTTCCGCCCCTGGCAGGCATGTATCTGCCAGGCACTTCTGGACGTCCATCGGGTTCGACAAATAGTACGTCGCTCACGCCAAAAGCCTGAACCGCTTCGAGACCGGCAATTCCGTTTCTGAAGTCGCAGAACTGTTGGTAGACCTCTAACAGGCTTTCTGGGCCGTTCTTCCCAGCGAACTTTGGCTGTACTTCCTCGCCGTTGGCCGGAGGCGGGAAGTCGAAATCGAGGGAAGGGAACTGGATTCCAAGCTTCGCATTCAGAACCTTGGCAATCGCATCGTTGGCAAAATCAACCACCTGACTGCTGACCTCGGTAAACAGAACTGCGCCCTGATCGGCAAGTCCCTCAAGCGCCTCGACCAGACGTCTTTCGATCTCGTTGACCACGTCGAACTTGGCGATGCCTGGATCGGGTGGGCTTTGCAGAAACCTCAGCAGGTTGATATTTGGTTTGTCCGGAGGCGCGAATTCCGCTTTTGCAAGCGCCTCTGCCCTAGCGTTAGGCGCCGCAGATTGCACCTTCTCCAGTTCGACACGCACCTTGGCAAGCCAGTCGGTATACTCGTCGAGCACCTCAAGGATGTCTTCGGTTACTTCCTTGATGCTTGTGCCAAGGAGAGCTTCCAGTTGCGTCACAAGAGCGGGCTTCGCCTGCCCCGCCGCGCGGCGAAGCATCGTCTTGGCGCTCTCGAGAAGTTTCCTTAGTTCCTCAGTGTGAGTCAGCAACAGCGCAACGGCCTGATCCACATAGGCATTGGCACGCTCCTGCAATGCCGCTTGCCGGTTGTTCAGGTTTGTCACCAGGGCCTGTGCTGAAGTTTCGAGTTCTTCAGTGAAGTCGCCAAGGCTCATGACCCTCGCGAGTTCACTCGCAGCCAATGTCGCTACGCCCCCACCCGCGGCCAACTGCACGGCCGGATTGTTCACCAGCTTCTCAACAGACGTGGCGATAGCAGCAGCCCGCTCAACGACCCGCTGCATGAGCGCGCGCCGCTCAACGATCATCTGGCGGAAATCACGGTGAATACTGTCGAGATCGCCAAGCTTGCCGAAGCTGTCCAGATTGCATTCGAAGTTTGCAAGCAGTTCAAACTTCTCGGCAAACCGCACCATCCGTGCCCTGTCAGCCGCAACATCGGCAACAGTGGCTTCTATCGCGCCGGCAACAGCGGCGAGTTCGCCTTGTGCGGCTGTAACATGCTGCAACTGCACATTAATCACTCTTCTCGCCTGTTGCAGCAGTTGCTGGGCTTCCGCACCCAGTGCTTCGACTTCCGGCGCTACCGCATCAAGCTGGCTTCGAGCCGAAGCAATCTCGGAGCGAGCGCCGTCGACCTGCGCTTTGAGCCCCGTGACAGCGCTGTTGAAGCCGCCAAGCTTCTCGGCAATCTGCGCGTGGATACCATTTCTCCCCGGGTAGATTGCAGTCGCGACCTCCTGGAACGGCTCAAGCGTCTGCTTGCAAAGCGTCTCGAACCCGGTCATCGGTCCGAAGTGCAACTCCGCCAGCCGGACGATTGCGTTGAACGCCAGTTCGAAGTCTCCGGCCTGAATCCCGGCAACCGCTTCGCGCACATGGCGCTCTGTGTCCCTGAAGAGGTTCCATTCGTCGCTGAAGCCGGTCTTGATCCACCTCTTGAGCGCCGCCTTTACGTCCGCTTGCGAGACATTTTCGAAACTTTCCAGCAGCGTTCGATACTCGGCCAAAGCTGCTTGCGCGGCTTTCTTGGCATCCGAGTCCGCCAAAGCGGCGACTTCACCCTCAACCTCCTCAAGGCGCTCAAGCGCAATGGTCTTGATCTGCTCGGCGAGCGTGATGCTGTCAGTCCGCCAGTTGAGAATACCCTCAAGAATGCGTTGCGCACGACCTTCTAAACGGCTTGTAAACTCTGACCGCGTCTGTTCCAGCAGGTCCTCAAGCGACAAACCACCGCGCGTTGTGATCTGAAGAATGATCATCAGGCGCAGTAGGTCACGGACCTCATCTGCTGTGGGTTGAAGCCTGTTCCACGTCTGCGAAAGACTCGCATTCGGCACTGGTGGAACCGCAAAAATTGGAAGAAACGCCGGACCGCCATCTTCGGGAATGAGCGCTGTGACGATCTTGTCGGCGAACCCTTTGACTTCAAAGGGCAGCGTGTCGGATTGACCTGAAAAATAGAGCGCGATGTCGGCAAAGGTCTTGATCAGTTTCGCATCTTCTTCGAGGTACTGGCTTGCAAGCTCCAGGACCAATTCCGCGCGCCGCTCCTCCAGAACGTTGATAAGTTCCAGGATCCCTTCGATCCCGCCGCGCAAGCCCGCCTCTATTCGGCGACCCGGGTCCGAGGCCGCGCGGAACAGGGCGTCGAGAAAACGGCGGCCTGCCGCGAAGACTTCGCTGACGGCAAGCGTGAACGCGATGGCATCTGCCGCGCCGATAGCGCGGGCCAATGCCGCGTCGAAGGCCACGAGCGTGCAGTGCAGATCGGGGAAAATCTTGGCAAACGAAATGTTTCCGAGCAGCCTTGCCGGGACTTTTTTGGCAAACCGCTCGATATCACGGTCCAGTTCGTCCCAGCCCTCGCGGATGTCGTGAATAGCCTCCGCAAGTGGCACAATGACCGTCGTACGCACCAGATCGACGGTCTCATCGAGCGCCGACAACGCGTCACCGACCGCGTTGTCCACCTGACCAATGGCCGATTGAACTTCTTTCGCACCATACTTCGCCTGCTCCGCCAACTCGGGCATTCCCGTCGACGGCGGATCAAGCTTCTGAATGAACTCAAACAACTGCTTGATGCTGACAAGGCCAAGGATTTTGGCGTTGCCATCCACAATATCGCTATAGAGTTTCTTTGCCTTTTCAATGGTTTGCTGAATGTTCGGATCAATCACAACTGGCGGCGCTTCCGAACAGAGCGACGGCAGGTTCTCCACTTCGCTGCCCGCACCGTTGCTCGCAACGGCCTTTGGAGCCTCGCCAATCTCGAACGCTCCGGCGACCGACAACAGCCTGTCGCAAGCCAACGCTCCGTTCGCATTCAACCGGTCGCTCCACGTCAGCACACCGCGACTGCGCGACAACCCGACAACGCGGCCCGACGGCCGATAGACACCGCCGGCGTTGTCGCCTTTGTCGCCCATCGTTAACTGAAGCTGATCGATCATCGCGAGGTACGTCTCGGCTACGTTGCCCTCGATGGCATACTCCACCGGACCATCGCCACCCGTCGTCGCCGGAAGGCCGTACTCGACGTAATGTGCATCCGGCATCGCTCGCAGGAAACGCGCATCGATCACCTGCCCACCCCGCGCGCCCGACAGCGGTCGACCGATCAACCGTTCCGCTTGCCGAACCCGGATGCGGCAACACTCGACGGCCGGATAAAACGGCGGCTGATCCGCTCCCTGCAACACCGGGTCGCTCCGGAAAACCGTTTCCTGCCGCTTCCAGGTGAGCTTTCTCGCGGTATCTTCAGGTTGCGATCTCGTGCTCGACAACCCGGTCGCACACAGCGTCCAAAGCTGGGTTTCGGCACTCGCGCTCCCCGCTTCCTTCTCAGCTGCATACCGCCGTTTGCCGCCGCCCATGTCGAGGGTTCGCACGTGCAATACCGGATCGAACTCTCTCTGCCCTTGCGTCACGGTCAAAGGATCCGGCGTCGGCAAAGCATTGTAATACGCCGCGAGGTCGCTCAACGTCCCCGGGTCGTTCGCTGCAACGTTGTCGACAAACAGCAGCGGCATGTCCGAAACCGTGCCATCGAGGTCCAACTCGAAGCGCACGTTGGCGTCGGGCAACTTTGCCGTTCGCGGCCAGAAGACCAACCCCTTTGCGGCCTGCCCCAACTGAACGCGCCCGCCCGGAAGAGCCAAGGCCTCCTGAGTCTGCCTGAGTTCGTCATCAGACGGATCAACGATGTCCGGTGTTTGCGTCGTGAGGTTTTTCAGCCGTTCAACCGGGAACCGCCGCCCTTGCGCGGGCTGCTTCAGCGCCGGGAACAGCTTTTCCGCCTTGCCGACGCGAATGAACAATCGCTGACGCAGCGCCGCCCGGATAGCACCCGTCGCCGGGTCGATGAAGAACTCGCGCTCCGTGACCTGAACCAGCGACGCCCGCTGACCAATCGGCCAGAGGAACCCCTTGTAGACAATCTCGCAATGCACATCTCGCCCGAGGTTCGTCCATTGCTGCCAGCTTTCCACTGACACAGCGTCGAAAAGCGCATCGCCATGGCTGTCGAAAGCGGCCGCAAAGGGTTCGAAGCTGCTGGCATGGCGGAGCGTTCCGCCAATGGGAGTCAGAGACAGTTCAATCGTCTGAAGTGTCCGAGGCTCATAGAGTGCGCTACCCTCTTCGACGTCCGCCAGACGGTAGCGGAGTTCCGGCTCGGATTGACCGGAGTCGGCGACAAGCTGACCGTTAGGCTTGCGTCGCCCGAGAACTGGAAGACCCCAGCCCGAACTCAACAGAACCAACTCATGCCGCGCATAGGCATCGATGGCGGCACGAAACTTCATGTCGCGTGCATCAATTCCATCGCGGCGCTCCTTCTCTCCGGCAAGATAGGCAAAGAGCCGCGACAACGCGGGTTGTGTCGGAAGCGGATCTTTGACGTCCTGCACACCCATTGCACGGGTTTGGGTTTGGTGCTCGCCGATGTGCCAAGGCGCAATCGGCCCACGTGGCGGCGCGCTTGCGCCGGGGAACCGTTTTCGGGCGGCCTCTGCCGGATACGGCGGGTTCTTCGCCGTCGCATCGAATGCCGGAAACAGCTTCCTTTGGGCACGCGCCGTGAAAACGTCCGGGCGCAGGTCGGGAGAATGAATGGCCCGAAGGTTGGGGTCGACGTCGCCCGTCAGAAACTCGGCTGACCAGAGCGGCACATAGGGCTTCTTTTCGAACAACGGTATCCCGTGACAACCGTTGTTCTTGTCGTCCTCGTCGTGCTTCTCCGGCTTGCAATAGATACCATCGGGAACTTCACCGGAGTTGACCACGACAACAGCGTTCTGATCGGGCGAAAGCGTGAGGCGTGCGGGGATCTCGATGGCCGTTTCCCGCAGATGTGGAGCATCGGTCAGCGATCTGGCGATCTCGCCAAGACGTGTGCCCGACGTCACGAAGGGACCCGAAGTGAAGTTGAGGAGATCGAGCCGAGCGCCCTGCGAGAGATCGAGGCGGCGGCGCGAGGCAACGTCGATCCGCCCTGTCTCGCTGGGGCGATAGACGGCCTGAGCCCGGCGAACAACCGAAAGGTCGAAGTCGGAAAACCGCGTCAGGCTCGACAGCGAAAATGGTAACCGGTCCCGCACTTCCTCGGCACGCGCATCCGACGGAATATCGAGCGTGGCAACCCTGTTGCGCGCCACCGAGATGCCGTCACGGCACCGTACGCGAAACGCCAACCGCGACGGATTTGCGATCCGCCCGCGCGCCGGCATGTCAAGAGGCTCCTTGCCCTTCAGAGCTTCGACGAATTCTGCCTTGGCCCGTTCGCGCACAGCCTGGATCATCGCGTCGGTGAGGCCAAGCTGTCCCATCCACGCAGGTGTCCCATCAAAAACATCGGCATGGGTGGCTTCGATGAACTCCGGCGCGACGTCGGCAATTCCAGCAAACGTATCGAAGGGTGTCTTGTCCCTGGCAGCAGGCTGCTGAGCGTTGCTCAGCCCCTCCAATGCAACGTCCAAAACCAGGTCCCGATAAACGGACCGGAAAAGTTGGTAGGACGGGAATTGCGTTTCCAGCCGTTGTTCCAGCGCAAGCGCACCCTCAAAGGAAGCATCGGCCCGAGCAATACGCCTCATTTCCTCGGTCAGAGAAGCTGCTCCGAGATTTCCTGCATCGCGATGCAGGTCCCTTGCCGCCTGCGCGACTCTGGCGAGGAGGCGCTCGGCCGACTTGGTGAGCTTTGCCTCGAACGTCTGCCGCCAAACCTTCATCGCGACGCGCATCACGTCGGGGTCAAGCGCGTAAGGTCCGATGTAAACCCTCTGATCCGCCGGCACATCGTTCAATTTCGACAAGCCCGCGACAAAGCTTGTGGAGAGTTCCGCAAATGGGCGCGGAACTGGCTCCGGATCGGGCGCACCCGCTGCTTTTGCCGCTTTGGCCCTGCCATCAGTCGCCTGCGCTTCCGCTTCTTCGAACGCCACCTTCGCGGTATTCAACGCGGTGCGGAACGCCACCTTCGCGTCGTCGCTGTCCAGAAGTCGGAGAAGATCGACAACCTGTTGTCGATCGTTTGGATCAAGCCGCCAGCCGGCGCCCGCCGGAAGTGCAGTGAGAAACACGCGATCACCGACATAGGTCACGGGCTCCGACGCACCCTCCGGCGTCACGATCATCTGAGGATGCTTCGCTTCGACCGTCGATCCTTCAAAGATCACATCCGGCAGTTCCTGAAGACCCGGTCGGAAGAACGCCTCTTCAAACAGGTGCTGCCCAGGAAACTCCACCACAAGCACAGGGCGACCGTCGCGTATGTCGTGGCTTCCGTCCAGTTCCCGATCCGTCGTGATCGGGCACGACGCATTTCGCCGAACAAGCTCCGCCCGGTCCCGTTGCATCGACAACGCCATGTCACCAAACCGGAACGTCAATCCGAGAAGATTGTCCGTCCGTGACGCCACAAGTGCTGCGTCGGACAGATCCAACTGTCCGATCTCTTCAGCCCCCTTCGGAGCGGCCAACCGGATGTAACTCGTCTGCGGCGCTGGCAAGTCGTTCGGCGTGTAGAGCAGCGTCAGCGATGTCGGCGCAAATGTCAGACGGTTGAAGTCCGCCTCCTCCAGTTCAACAGCGGCCTCGCGCAGCACACCGTTGACCTCGATCCAGTCCGTTCGCGGACGACGACGTGGGACAAACGGCCCTTTCTTCTGCCGTCCCCAAAAGAACACCGCCTGAACCTGATCGCCATGGCGTTGCCGAAACGGATCTTCCACCGTTCCGTCTTCGGCGTCATCTTCCGGCGCGGGCCCGCGAAATCCGAGCGGACCGATCGGGCTGTCAATGCGCCAGTGACGGTTGGCCGCCGCCTTGAAATCGCCACCAAAACTGACACTGCCCTCGCATTGCGCATAGTCGAAATCGTTCATGCGCGCAGGCGCATCGACGCGCTCAAGCAATCGCCCGCGCAGGGTTTCGAACGGTCCGGCGGCCGCCTTCGCATTCCCGGTGATATCGATCTGGGCCCAATCGGTCAGAAGCGACGCCTCAGAGCGCAACTGCCCCGGCGCAACCTTTCCCGGGCTGATCTCGGTCGGCTCCAAAATGCGGAAGAGCACCTGGCTGTCCCCTCTCGCGTCCGGGTCCATTTGCAATGTCAGCCCCGGTGCCAGCCCTCTGGCCTTGAAGACCAATGGCGCATCGCCCGGCGCAACACGCGACTGCGCCACCAACTCAAATGCCCCGGTTGCGACCGACGGGCCGGAGCGCTCATCGATATCCGGAACAGGCTTCGGTTCGTCGTCATCGTCTTCTGGAGGATTGCCGTTCGCGGATTCCGGCGGCAGTTCCGGCGCCTCCTCCAGCGGCTCTCCACCAACCGGCTGCCACCGCATCATGAAATCCGAAAGCTCAAGCTCTGGCGCCAATGCGTTCAGAAAGACACCGTTCTGCGCAACGCGCCACGTACCGGACTGATCGAACGACAACAAAACATTGCGCCCCGCATCCTTGTCGGCGTAGCCAACCTGACCGTTGAAGACGAGCTGCAACGTCGAAGTGATCCGGCCCGCATCGACCAGAAGCGAGAACCCGAAGGGCGTCTGCGTGCCATTTCTGCGCTTGGGTGCCTGCGCAACCCAGGCGTCGAGCCTCAACGCGCCGTCGATCTGCGCCTCGGCATCATACTCCTCGGCTGGCTCCAGTTCGAACCAGCGTTTCGATGTCGGCGCATTCCTGAGCGACCAGACATCGGTTGCCGCACGGATCGTGTAGACCCGCCGCATTGGCACAGCATCAACCGTCAGCTTCTCCAGCCGCTCCTTGATCACCCTGCCCACGGCATCTGGGTTCCGTTTCATGTCTTCGAAGAGCTCTCGACCCTCGGTATCGACCTCAAGGTGCTCGTCGAAGATAAAACGTACTGTCCGCCCGGATACGCGTCCGTAAGACACGTCGTGCAGCGTCACCGTATAGCGTCGCCGCCCCTCCGGTGTCCGTTGATTGCGAAATCGAACCTTTGTTTCCGGCCCGAACCGAGCCGTCTCAATGCTCCAAACAGGGCCAGTCCGCTGCTCAACCTCAGCGCTTTCATTCGCATCGTCTTCTTCAGGAGCCGCACGTCGCACCGTGTTGACCCCAAGTCGCGACCAGAAAGCCTGCCGCTCGCGCGATTGACCTTCCTCTATCGCGACCTTTAACAGCCCGTCCGTGGTGGAAAAGCTAAGATCTACGTGCTCGGGTTCCAACACGCTATTCTCGAAGATGAATTCAGCATGCGCCGCAAAAGGAACCGCAGCGGTGGCGCCAATAAATCCGCGCCGGGTAAGTTTAATTGACGCTACTCGGGAGGTAATAGAACCCGAGCCGCCTTCCTCATCAGACGACAATTTCCCCCCCTGAAAATTTTTTATTCAATTTGGAAAGCGTACTTAGGCGAATCTCAATTTGTCAAATTGTGATATCGATTTCTTTTATCACTCGGCGAGGTACATCCTCTTTGGCCAGGGTATCTGGTTCCGTGCACAAGCGGTCAGTCTCAAGCTAGGCCAGCGTCCGCACCAACCCCGCATCCTGAAGCTGCTCGCGGTCCGGCAGATCTTCCAACGACTCTAGATCGAAGGCGACCAGGAACTGCTCGGTCGTCACGTATGTGTAGGGTGCCCCGCGCCGCGGAGATCGCGGACCGGTCACGATGAGCCCCTTGGCATGCAGCCGCCCGATCAGATCACGACTGATCTCCTTGCCGAATATATCCTTGAGCCCGTCCCGGGTGATCGGCTGGTGATAGGCGATGGCGGCCAGCACGGCGACATCGTATTCGCGCAGATCGAGGTTCTGATCGCCGACATCAGCGGCCGTCCGGATCGCCGCCGCATAAGCTGGCCGCGTCCGCAACATCCAGCCGCCGGCCACCTTCACGACTTCGAAGGAGCGTCCCTCGAGATCAGCCATCAGGTCGTCGATCAACAGATCGACCGAGGCCCCCTGACCCACGACACGCGCGAGGACCTCGCGCGGCACCGGCGATGCTGACGCGAAGAGTACGGCTTCGATCCGGCGCATCCATTCCCGACAGCGCAGATCGGCGGGCAGGTCCTCCAGCTCACGATCCAGCGCCTGATCAGTGTGATCCTTGGCCATCGCTTAGACCCCGTAGAGCCGGAAGGTCTCACGCCCGGTCAACTCGCGCACCGCTCCGAGCTCCACCAGCCGGTCGCAGAACCGCCGCGCGGCCCGGTCGGACCGGAGCGACGTCAGCGCCGTTGGAGCCACCGCGTCCCGGCTCAGAAACAGCGCGACGGCCTCATCGGATCCCCTCGCCCGGAGCTTCGGCGCGACCTCTTTCACGCGTGCCGCCCGGCGGGTCAGATCGATGGCATCTCGCGATACCCCAGTCGCTGCTGCAGAGATCGCCCGATGGCAGGCCAAGCGTAGCTCTTCACCCGACTTCCGTAGATCGGCCTGCTTGAGACCAAGCGCGAGGAGGGGCAGGACATGGCTCCACCCGAGCGTCTGCGCTAAAGCCGCGTCCGCCAGGATCAAGGCCGTGCCGAGATCCCGCGGACGATCCGCGAGAACCGCCTGCAGCACGGACGCAGCGCGCACGACCGGCGCCCCCTTCCCTGCATCCAGCCAAACGGCGATCAACTCCGGCTCCAGATCAGAAAGCGCCCGGTGCAAGGCCTTGACCGACACCGGTCGTTCGACAGCGCGACGCCAGGAAAGATAGACATCACCTGCGGGACCTGGACTGTCGCCGGGGTGCAGAAACGCCACCGCGTCGCGCAGATCTGAGGCTCGTTCCGGACGTCCTGAAAACGTCACGCAGGCCTCCGCCGCCCGGAGCGCCAGCCGCGCGCGGAGCAAGGTCTGGGGGACGTCGTCCCGGCTCAACACCAGATGCAGGTGGCTCAATGCCGCCCCGGACAAAAACGCCACATCTTCAGGGGTTTCCGGCCGCGCCGAGGTGACCCAGGACGGCATCCGGGGTAGGGTCTCGAAGTCGTCGCGGGCGTAGGTCATGCCACAAGACTATCGCATAGCGGCGCTTTTGCCTACCATATAGTGTAGAAACCGCCCCACTTCGCTGGTCCTCAACATGTCCAATAAGTTTGCCATATCGGACCTCAAAGAACTAGGATTTTAGAAGGCAGAAACCTTCAGTTACACGTGTTTCTTACCGAACCCCATCCTGTCAGTTAGTAGGCTTGAAGCGAATGCCGAAGGTACGCCCAACCGAGACAATCTGATACCATTTCATCAAATCAAGACAACTGCCGTCTCAATGCCTTGCCGTTTGTCTCCTCCTCTGATCGCCAGCCCACGGGATCTTCAATCCACCGGTTGATGTCGGATTCCCGCCATCCTGCGCCATGCACGCTGATCCTGAGTTGGGCCGGGAAGGTGCCTTCTGCGATCTTGCGATAGATGGTGGAACGGGACAGGCCGGTTCGGTCGAGGACTGTGGTCAGGCGGATGATACGGTCTGGGTTGGACATGGGTTTAATGCCTCCTGCTGGATGTTCTTGATCCATACAGAACGCGGCGCGCTGTTGGCGCAAGACCGTCCGACCCATCGTCGCAGCAGGGCGTGGAATGGGCGGCAGATCGGACAGGTGTCAGAGCCCGAGTCCGCGTCCCCGGGTGATGTCGATGCCGTGACAATAAGCCAACTCCGCACCGAGTCGGCGGCCCGACTCCATCCGAATACCCAGTTCGGCCTTGCGGTTGGCAAGGACGGATTCCAGCTGCGGATCGCGTTGGAGGCTCTTGGCCATCTCGCCCATCTCCGCGCGTGTCGATCGGTAATCGGACATCGTCCCCGACCGGTAGTGCTTCAGGCTGGTCAGATGGAGCTTTTGCCAGCGATCCACGAACTGCACAGCCCGGCGCTCAGGAGCGGTGCGCAGCCGGGTTTCAAGTTGCAAAGCCCGGATAGCGCGGTTGGCTTGGCCCGATCCGGCCTCGCGCGCAAGGGACGGGTCCTTGGCATAGGCTGCTTCGGCATCGCGCCAGCCGTCAGGCCGGACCTCTTCGAAGGATGCGCGAGACCCGGCGAGGTCGCGCAACTGGTCAGGCGTGCCCGAGTTCCCCCTCTCCTGAGCCGTGAAGATCGCATCCACCCTGCGGGCATGGCGTTTGAGGGCTTCGGTGCGGGCTTTTCGCATTGCCGCTTCCGGGTCATACGCCACGGCTTTTTGCAGCGCATCCGCGCTGGGACGGATATCCTTCCTTGCCTCTTCCCTTCCCGGCCTCTGCGCGCCATCCGAGCCAAGCGCGCCGTCTCTAGCAGGGCGCGACCCATCAATCCTATCGCGGAGTCTCTCCGGCACGATCTTGCGCAGGACCTCGATGACATGCTCCCGGAATGCAATTCCGCGGCGCGCGGCAAAGGCCTGCGCCGGATCGGTCTCGGCGTAGTCGATCGCCATTATCCTTGGACCGGTCGCGGGACAGGGTGTGGATCAGTTGATCCTGCGAGGCGAAGTCGTCGCGACTGTAGTGCAGGTCCATGCCGTCCCGATGCCGCGACAGGGCGACATAGCTGCCATGGGCGTCCAGACCCGGCATGTGGGCGCGGTCGACGGTCATGCCCTGGGCCTTGTGGATGGTCGCGGCATAGCCATGGTCTAGGCGGTTGTAGTCCTTGAGGTCGAAGCGGACCGACCGGCCGTCGTCGGTCAGAACAGACATGCTGTGCGCGCTGACCGCATCGACGGTGCCGAGCGTGCCGTTCTTTACGCCAAGGCCGCGGTCGTTCTGCAGGAACATCACCCGATCGCCGCTGGCAAAGCAACGTTCACCGCGCTCGACCGTCAAGGAGACGTCCTCGCCCAGATCGCCCGCCTCCCGCTTCCGCTGCCGCGCCAACTCATTAAGCAAGCCCACTTCGGCGTTGGTGTGGGTCAGGATGATCCGGCTCTGATCCAGTGTCTCCTGAAGGTCGCGGTCCCAGCGGTCAATCAGATCGGCGCGCGCCTGCTCACGTGTCTCGGCGGCATGCACCATTCCTTGTGCCTCATAGGCCTCGATCGCAGCCCCGGTCCGACCGGTCGCCAGATCGCGGGTGGCGTTGCGCTGCCAGTCCGCACGCTGGCGCCGGACCTCACCGATCTTTGCCCCACCGTGGCGCTCGTAGAGCGACCGGAAGGCTGCGCCCGCCTCGATGGATTGCAATTGCTGCGGATCCCCGACCAGCACCACCTTGGCCCCCGCGTCTGCGGCATGTGACAGCACGCGTTCCAGCTGCCGCGTGCCGACCATGCCCGCCTCGTCGATTATCAGAACATCGCGCGCGGTGAGGTGATCGCGATCGTTCGCCCAACCATGTTCCAGACTGGCGATGGTGCGCGACGCGATGCCGGAACCACTCTCAAGACCGTCTGCCGCGATACCGGAGAGCGCCGCGCCGCGTACCCGATACCCCGCCGCCTCCCAGGCCTCCCGCGCCACGCCCAGCATCGCGCTCTTCCCTGTCCCGGCATGGCCGACGACAACGCCGAGATCGCGCTCGGTGGTAATCTGCGTCAGAGCGTCAGCCTGCTCGCGCGACAGAACCAGACCGCGCGCTTCCGCACGCGCCAAGGCGGCTTTGCGATCCGCATCCCGCACTTCATGACGTTGCTTCTCGGCCAAGACTTTGGCGGCCCGATGCAGGCGCTGTTCGGCCTCGATCATCGCGCGGGTGGTGAAACGGTCCTCGCCGCACCCATCCTGGCCAAGCCCAACCAGATCGGGCGCGCTTAGGATTGCGTTGTTCACCGCGTTGAACTGATCGATCCCATCGCTGTGCCGATTTGCGAAGCGTGCCATGTCGCGCTGCGTGAAGGTCGATTGCTGATGGGTAATCGCGTCCAGTGCAAGCGAAGGTTCCGCGATGATCCTCGCTCCGTTGTCGCGTGCGATCTGACGATGCAGTTCGGCCCGGTCGGCAGGGCTCCCTTCGCCCGCGATACTCTGCGCAGGCGCGCCGATCTGGCTTTGGGGCTCCAGCGCGATGCCCTGCGCCTCATGGCTGCGATGATCGATCCGCGCGTCGATGTCGCGTTCCGCCAGCCGTGCATTGGCAAGCTCCGCCCAGCGTTCCCGCCAGCGTTCCAGCATCCCTGTGCGGTTCCAGTCCCGCATCTTCGGGCCAAAGCCGGTCTCGTCCACAGACCGCATCGTCAGCATGACATGGGCATGGGGCTTCAATAATCCGTCTTCGCCTCTGTCCCAATGCACGTTGAGATCGGCGATCATGCCCCGGTCGACGAACTCGGCTTGTACGAAGTCGCGGGCGAGCGCGATACCCTCTGCCTCGGACATCTCGCGCGGAATGGCGAACTCCACCTCCCGGGCCAGCTGCGCATCCTTCCTAACCTCGCCCGCTTCGACGGCGTTCCACAGTCGTTCTCGGTCGGACCATGCTTCGGGCGCGGTCTCCGGCAGCATCACCTCGGAATGCACGACACCGCGCTTGGCGGTGAAGTCATGGGGGCGGTCCAGCCGCTCGTCGCGCAACCGCGATGCTGCGCGGTAGGCAGCGGCGGCCACCGCGCTGGAACCAGCTGCGCGCCCGATGACCTTCACGTGGAGATGATAGATTGCCGTGATGGGGCAATCATCTACACAAGAACGCCCACGTCGGAACGACGTATAAGCGCGCCCTCCCTCAATAAAATCTCGGGATGGACCGGTGCGTCCCCAGCCGTCCTGAGGACTTTGCTGCCTTCTGCAAGCTGGCCCGCTATCCTCGCTGCATCAACAGGTTATGGAGGCAGGAATGCGCAAACCAAGGGATTACGATGTGGAATTGAAAGGACTGGAAGCGAAGGCGAAAGAGCTCAAGACCCGCAAGGTGCAACAGCTTGGCGAGTTGGTGATCGCCACAGGCGCCGATGCGTTCAGCGCCGACGAACTGGCGGGAGCACTGATCGTGCTGGCCGAGACAACGGATACTGCAAAAAGGGAGGCCTGGTCAAAACGCGGGGCCGCGTTCTTTCAGCGCCGGTCGCGGCAATCTGCGAAAGCAACTGACCGCAACGCGGAAAGCACTCCGGCGCAATCTGGCGGCGCGCAACCGGCATCAGGCGACAAAGGCGCGGCATGACATGCGCAACTGGCAGGTCGAACGCCGCAAACGCACCCGGCATCTGATCGAACTTGGAGGACTTGTGGTCAAGGCACGCGTCATCGAGTTGACCGGCGATGACCGCGCTCTGATCTACGGCGCGTTGCTCTGGATGGCCGAAAAGCTCGAGAGTGAACAAGGCGCACATGCGCGGGAGGTCTGGGCCGAGAAGGGGAAAGGGGCGTTTAAGGCGGATCAGAAGGACGGGTAAGGGGCAGTGTTTGGATTGTCATCACCTCGCCAACTGCACGAGGTTATCTCTTCTACCGGTCAGATGATCAGCCCATTGTTCCATCAACGCGCGCCGTTGCTCGAGGAAATCGTTGCGGTCGTAGCTGCGTTCGATAACTCCGCCTACCTTGTGTGCCAAAGCCGTCTCTGCAACCGCATAAAGGCTGGGATTGATTTCTGACACCCATGAACGGAAGGTCGCACGGATGCCGTGCGGTCTATACGGTTCGGGCCACTCCCATTCAACTTCACGGCTGCGCATAACATTTTCGATGGCTTGATCACTCACGGCCCTTTGGCGGTTTTCTCTGGAGTAAGGAGACGGGAAAAGATACCCGGCACCTGTTTCGGAAAGGGAGCGATCATAAATCGCCTGCATCTCAGCCGTGACCGGCACCCGAAAATCGGCTTCCTGCCCTTTGCGTCCCTTCAGTACCTCTCCTGCCACTGTCCAAATGCCCTCCGAGAATTGATCTGTTCTGGCAAGCCGAAGCGGCTTTAGGCGCGTTCCGCCTCCAGTAAGAATGTAAAGCATCAAAGCACGCTCGACTGTCCGGTCCGCATTCAGCGATTGGTATAATCGCGGTATATCTTGCCATGATAGGGCAGGATGATTGCGGACCTTATGCCCTGTGTGACCCAAAAGTTGCTTAGCGTTCAGAACGGCGTTCAGGTTGACGTCCAATCCCATAGCGGCGCCATGTTTCATGACCGCACCCAATCGATTGAGTGCTTTCTGTGCAGTCGGCGCCTTGGTCTTCCAAATTGGCGTCAGTGTCTTCACGATATCGCGTTGATGGATGTCTTCGATCTTGAGGTCGCCGATCAACGGTAAGACATATAGACGCAGAGGCGAGTACCAACGGCCAGCCCTGCCGTCGTCCTTGAGACTTCCCTTCAGTGCGTCAAATGCCATCGGAGCGACCTCTGCCAATGTCAGCGCTTTTTGTGCATCTTGCGCCTCACATTCCAAGCGCCGCTTCTCATCTATGAGATTGACCGGGTTACGCTTGTCGGTCATCAAATCACGCCATCGATCTCGCTCTATTCTTGCCTGTGCAAGTGTGTACGACTGGACCGATCCAAGTCCCAGTTCGTACCGTTGCTTCAAAAAAGTGTAGCGGAATATCCAACTGCCTTTTGCGTGTCCTTTTGCATCTCGTCCTGTGACGAGCAGGTAAAGACCTCCACCATCGGCATACTTTCCGGTGGTCGCAGTCTTTAGAATGTTTGGTGCCAGCTTTGCCATCCAATTCATTCCCCAAGTATTCCCCAATTTCTGGGGAATGACTTGGCATACTGTGATGCATAGTGAAACGAACAACAAGATCAAAAACTATGTTTTTATGGCTAACACGGGCAATTGCGGAACAAAGTGGAACTGGGTGGAACATGTATTTGGTGCCTCTCCTGGGCACCAAATCCCCTCTTAAATATTCATATTTTCAGGCCACTAGGACAAATTTTATTTGGCCAATCCACCTTATCAAATACCCACGCAGCTGCTCAACCCGGCATTTGCGCTGGTGAGATCATTGACCGAACCAAGCCATTGGTCATCTCTTCACTAAGCGTTGAACAGAATTCAACAGAGCAAGGTCATGCATCGCAGCCGTGTAGGTGCATCTCTGTCGATCTGAGCATGGGCCCGGCGACGTCAAAATCAGAATGCTCGGTTTCGGATATTCAGTTTCCGACGCTGATCTTGCTTGCCAATTTTGACCGTCTACGTTTGACTATCTCATGCGCTCGTAACACAGAACGGGAAGGTCTCAGATTGCCAGACATCAGCACAAACAAAGTCGTTCGCGTGATTTTTCTTGCCCGAGAGTATGGACCGGAAAGCAGCCAGCTTCACAACTATATCTCGAACCTGAACGACGAAGAAGCTGCCAACCTTGTTGCGATCATGTGGGTGGGACGCGATAGTTTTGATCCGGAAGACTGGGCCGAGGCGCTTGCCACTGCGACAACTGAGGCGACGGCACCGACGGAGAACTATCTATCCGGAATACCCGAACTGCCAGATCACCTGGAAGCCGGACTTGAGGCCCTGGGTGTCGATGTGACCGATGCAGAGGATCATTTCCGAGACCGTTGACCTTGTCAGCGACCATCCAGCGAGCAATCAGTAGCGCCTTCTGCGGCACCGTCGAAGGGGGAAAAGCGCCAATCGGCGCTGGTCTTCGGTTTCGGAGGCATCTGAATGCGCGAGTGCTCACCGGTCGATTGCCGACAAATTTACAAAATGACATTCGTTTTCGTCTTTCCCGCTGATCCACCACGCCAACCAGTGATGCGGCCGACCAAGGCCCGCGACGAACCAATCAGGTCCATCAAACTGGCAGAACACTCAGTATTTGGATGGCGCAGTTAACCACGAATAAATGTATGCGTATTCGTTTAAAATTTTTCTCAATATAGTTGAGTTGTCTTAACTCATTCAATCGGGCGTCGGAGGTAAAATGTCAGCAACACCAGAACATGCAGCCCGCGTCCTGGGCATGACTGACGAGGCGACTCTGGCTGATGTACGGCGGGTCCGGCGTGAGCTGGCATTTAAGTATCATCCCGACCGGTCCAGTGATCCAGCACGATCATCGCGCCACATGGCCCGTATTAACGCCGCCGCTGATACCTTGATTGCACACCTAAGAGGCCAAGCTCCCAAACCATCGAAACCAGAACGGCCTGAGGGTCATGGCTTCTCCGATCGGAAAACGACACGGCAAGCTTCGGCCAAATGCAAAACCTCCAACACGACATCAGACCGTACCAAAACTGACCCGGACAGGACCACATCGCGTCCGGAGAACAATGCCGCCGACCCTGGAAAAGAACACGCGGCGCACGCGATGACTGCTCAACCACATAACGGTAAGCGGTCGCCTGCTGATACTACTCTCATTCGGTTGGCCGCTGCGTCCTACCGCAATGTGTTGGAGCGGATCGGTACCGTTGCTCCGGCACCGACAATAGACATGAAAGTGCTTTGTTACCCAGGCTCGCATTGAGCCACCTGGGTGATCATTGAATCCTCGCGCTATCATCCCAAACTGCAGAACATCAGCGTGGTCACTTGATGAAGGCAACGTGGTCACTTTGCCAGATCACGATCTCAAAATCCCAGTGTTGGCAAAGAGCCACTCGCAACAAGTGGCTCTTTCCCCATCAAGCGGCTTCACCATGCACAGCCTTGCGCATGTCCATGAGATGACCATCCCACCCCTTGTCGAGCGACAGTGTCAGATCAAAGGCTTCAGCACCCTGCGGCAAGCCTTCATGTTCCAGTGACAGCTGCGTGCCACCAGCCACCTCCGTGAGGGTCCATTTCACCAAGCTTTCCACATCGCCCATTGGTTTCACGGTGAAGCTGTATTCCAGATACTCCGGCTCTCGGGCTGCCTTGACCTCTCCCCAGATCAGCTTGTCACCGCTTTGCGCTCCGAACATTTCCAACTTTGTGCCTGCGGTCAGCGTGACCTTGGGGGGATGGAACCATTCGGCAAGGTGTTCAGGTTCGGTGAGATAGGCCCAAACCTTGGTCCGGGGTGCCTTGAGGAAAATGGTTTTCCGTAAAACTGTGTCAGTCATTTGCTATCCTTTTCGATTGCAATTTTTAGTGCCGAAAGATGATCGTCCCAGAAGCCGTCGAAGTAGCTCAGCCAGTCGAAAACAGGACTGATACCCTTCGGGTTCAGCTGGTTGATCCGCTCGCGGCCCTTGGCGCGCACGGTGATCAACCCGCCGTCAGACAGCACGGTCAGGTGCTTTTTCACCGCAGCGCGGGTCATGTCGAAATTCTGCGCAACTTCGGCGATCGTCAGGTCGCGGTCCCGGAGCATCAGCAAAATGTCGCGCCGGGTTGGGTCCGCCAAGGCGCGAAAGGTGGATTGTACAGGGGTCATGTCTCCTCCAATATGATACCAACTGGTGTTCCTTTTACGAAACCATAAGGTATCATGTCAACCCAGATGGCAACGGCGATCTTTAAAGGGTCAGAAGAGCGCGGTGGTCCTTATTTTCATGGAGCGACCGCCCTGTGGATGTTTGAACCGCAGCTCTTCGCTGTGCAACATCAGGCGTGGAAAGGCACGTGCAGGGCCGGTGGCATAGAAGGGGTCTCCGAGAATCGGGTGACCGAGCGCCAGCATATGCACGCGCAGTTGATGGCTGCGCCCGGTTTTGGGGTGCAGCCGGACACGTGATGTGTCGCCCTCGTCTTTCAGCACGCGCCAGTCGGTCTGAGCCGGTTTGCCGTTAGCGTGGTCCACCATCTGTCGCGGTCGGTTTGGCCAGTCGACGATCAGCGGCAAATCGACGGTGCCGGTCTTCTCCGACGGTACGCCCCAGACGCGGGCAACATAGGTTTTCCGGGTCATGCGTTTTTCGAACTGCAGGCCAAGATGCCGCTGCGCGTGGGGGGTCAGCGCAAAGATCATAACGCCGGAGGTGTCGCGATCAAGTCGATGCACCAGCAGCGCATCCGGAAAGGCCGCCTGCACCCGGGTCAGCAGGCAGTCGGCCAGCTCCGGCCCTTTGCCCGGCACTGACAACAGACCCGCAGGCTTGTCCACCAGCAGCACTTCTGCGTCTTCATGCAGCACGACCAAAGGGGCTTGAGGCGGGGCGTAGATATCGCTCATGCCGCCGGATCGCAGATGCCGGCGCGATGTTCAACCCTCGCGGTGCGCGTAAAAGGGGGGGTGGGCTAAAGCCCACCTTACCTGCTTTCGGGTAGGGTGGGCTTCAGCCCACCGTGCGCTCAGACCTTCACCCGCTCGGATTTCGGGTCGTACATCGGTTTCAGCGACGCCTCGGCCTTCACCCGCGTACCGGCCACGTCGATGTGGTACTCCGAGGCCAGCACCTCCGCCGCCGTCTCCCCCGCGCAGGGCACGTAGCCGAGGCCCATCGCCGCGCCGAGGCTGTGCCCATACGCACCGGAGGCGAGGTAGCCCACGATCTCGCCATTCCGCATGATCGGCTCGTTGTGATAGAGCAGCGGCTCCGCGTCGGTCAGCTTGAACTGCAAGAGCCGGTTCTTCAGCCCCTCTTCCTTCTTGCGCAGCACCGCGTCGCGCCCGATAAACGCGGGCTTGTCGGTCTTCACCGCAAAGCCCAACCCCGCTTCCAGCACGTGGTCCTCGCAGGTGATGTCATGCCCGAAGTGGCGGAAACCCTTCTCAATTCGCGCCGAATCCATCATGTGCATCCCGCAGAGCTTGAGGTCGAGCTCTTGGCCCGCCTCCACTAGCGTCTCGAACACATGGCCCGCCATATCGGTGCTCATGTAGACCTCCCAACCGAGCTCACCCACGTAAGTGACACGGTGCACCCGGGCCATCCCCATGCCCAGCTCGATCTCCTGCGCGGTGCCGAAAGGGTTCACATCGTTAGAGAAATCATTGGGCGAGACCATCTGCAGCAGTTCCCGCGACCGGGGCCCCATCACGGCCAGCACGCCCTCGCCCGCGGTCACGTCCGTAATCACCACATTGAAGTCGCCGACATGGCGCTGCATCCAGGTCTGATCCGCTAGCCGTGTCGCCGCCGGGGTCACAACCAGAAACGCCGTCTCGGAGACGCGCGTGACGGTCACATCTGCCTCGATCCCGCCGCGCTGGTTGAGAAACTGGGTGTAGACGATCTTGCCCACCGGCACGTCATACTGCCCGCCGCCCACATGGTTCATGAACGCCACCGCATCGCGCCCCTCGACCCGGATCTTCCCGAACGAAGACATGTCATACATGCCGACATTGTTGCGGATCGCGGTGACTTCCTCGGCCACATTGTCGAAGAAGTTCTGCCGCTTCCAGGTGTATTCGTACTCCGCGGTCTGCGTCGGCTTGGCGATCCAGTTCGCCCGCTCCCAGCCCGCGAATTCGCCCATCACCGCGCCGTTGTCGATGAAATGCTGATGAAAGGGCGAACGGCGGATGCCCCGCGCCGTCTCTTTCTGGCGGAAGGGGAAATGGTCGGCATAGAGCAGCCCCAGCGACTCAGTCGCGCGCTCAAAAAGGTACTTTTTATTGCCCTGGAACGGCTGCATCCGGCTGATGTCCACGTCACCGAGATCGAAGGGCTTGTCGCCATCCTCCATCCACTGTGCCAGCGCCATGCCCGCCCCGCCCGCAGACTGGATACCGATGGAATTGAAGCCTGCGGCGACCCAGAAATTGTCCAGCTCCGGCGCCAGACCAAGGTGATAGGCATCATCCGGGGTGAAAGACTCCGGCCCGTTGAAGAAGGTATGAATGCCCGCCTCGGCCAACATCGGCAGACGCTCGACCGCCGCTTCCAGGATCGGCTCGAAGTGGTCGAAATCCTCCGGCAGCTGGTCGAACTCGAAATCTGCCGGAATGCCCTCCATGCCCCAGGGTTTGGCGTTGGGCTCAAACGCACCCAGCAGCATCTTGCCCGCATCTTCCTTGTAATACGCGCATTCATCCGGCACCCGCAGCACCGGCAGCTGGGTCAACCCCGCAATGGCCTCGGTCACGATGTAGAAGTGCTCGCAGGCGTGCAGTGGCACGTTCACGCCCGCCATGCGACCCACCTCATGCGCCCACATGCCGCCGCAGTTCACCACCATGTCGGCGGTGATATGGCCGCTCTCGCCACCCTGCTCCCAGTCGACACCGGTCACCCGACGACCGTCTTTCACGATGCGTGTGGCCTTGGTGCGCTCCAGCACCAGCGCGCCGCGTTGACGGGCGCCCTTGGCCAGCGCCAGCGCGATGTTCGCCGGGTCCCCTTGCCCGTCCTTGTCGAGATAGACCGCCCCGGTCACCCCCTTGATGTTCAGATGCTCGTACCGCTCCTTGACCTCGGAGGGCGAGATTTCCTCGACCTCAACGCCAAAGGCGCGCGCCATCGCCGCCTGCCGCAGGATCTCCTCGCGCCGCTCGTCGGTCAGCGCCACGGTGATCGACCCGCAGCGCTTGAACCCGGTGGCCACCCCGGTTTCTTCCTCAAGGTTGCCGTAAAGCTCCTGGGAGTATTTCGCCAGCTTGGTCATATTCGCCGTCGCGCGCAGCTGCGCGATCAGCCCCGCCGCGTGCCACGTCGTACCGGACGTCAGCTGCTTGCGTTCCAGCAGGACCACATCCGTCCACCCCAGTTTGGTCAGGTGATAGGCGACGGAGCAGCCGATAACGCCCCCTCCGATGATGACAACGCGCGCGTGAGACGGTGGCAAAGCCATGGGCAGTGTTTCCTTTAAACGATGGTATGACCGACGGCCCGCAGCCGCCGTGCGATTTCAGCGATATGCGCGGGGCTGACTTCACAGCACCCGCCGACGATGGTGGCCCCGAGGCCCACCCATTGCATGACGTATCCGGCGTAAGCGCGCGGCCCCATATCCCTACGCGCTTTCAGCGCGTCGACGGTGGGTTTGGCCTTGAGGAAATCCTCAGTGATCATCTCAAAGGCATTGGCATAGCCGCCGAAGGGCTTTCCTAGCTCCGCAATGATCGGCATGGCCTGGGTGACCGCTTCGGGGGCGGAGCAGTTGATCAGCACCGCGTCGGCCTCTGCCGCAACCGCCCTCGCGTCCTCGAGCGGCTCGCCCGAGCGCAGGCGTGTCCCGTCGGTGTCGGACACGGTGAGCGACAGCCAGACCGGCAGGTCGGTCTGCCGCGCGCCTGCCAGCGCGTCGCGCGCATGGTCGACAGAGGCCACAGTCTCAAGGATCAGAAAATCGACATCTGCGGCCAGCGCGCGCGCCACCTCGGCAAAGAGCGGCACAGAGATGTCCGACGCGGGATGCAGGTCGGGCTGGTAACTTGCACCAAGCGGGCCGATCCCTCCCGCGATGCAGCCCGCTCCATGTGCCGCGCGGGCGGCTTTGGCCTCTGCAAGCGCGCTCGCATGCAGCGCCTCAAAACGCCCCTCCAAGGCTGTGTCTTCCAGACGGTCGCGATGAATCGCGTAAGTATTCGTCGTCGCAATCGTGGCCCCTGCGGCAAAGAAATCCGCGTGCACCCCCTGCACCATGCCAGGATGCTCCGCCATCACCTGCGTCGACCACAAAGGCGTGGGCCGATCCCCTGCGCGGTGGATCAGCTCCTGCCCCATGCCTCCGTCCAGAAGCGTGATCTGTGTCACGCACGGATCCTTTCGTTCTCGGGATCCCAGAGCGGTTGATCCGGCTGCACGACAGCCTTGTAGCGTTGGCCGTAGATTTCCACCTCCACTTCGCTGCCCGGGTCCGTCAGGTCCTTGCGCAGCATGCCCAGGGCCACGGACTTGTTGATCCGGTAGCCCCAGTCGCCACTTGTGGTTTCGCCCACAACTTCGTCTCCCACAAAGAGCGGCGACATGTAAGGTGCGTCCTGATCGCCTGCATCGACCACCAGCGTGACGAATTGCTTCTTGCTGCCCTGCTGCTTTTCATTGAGAAGCGCGGCCTTACCGATGAAGTCCTGCGGCTTGTCGAAACGGATGAACCGCTCCATCCCGCCTTCAAGCAGCGAATAATCCGTCGACAGATCGCCCTTCCAGCTGCGATAACCCTTCTCGATCCGCATGGAGTTGAGCGCGAACATACCAAACGGCGCGGCGCCGGCATCGCGAATTGCGGTGTAGACGGCGGCGCTGTCCTCAAAGGAGGTATGCACTTCCCAGCCCAGCTCACCCGCAAAGGAGATGCGGAAGAGCTTGACCGCTTTGCCGGCGACCGTGGCGTCCTGAATGGTCAGCCAGCCAGTCGAGAGATCCGCATCGTCGGTCAGCCCCACGAGCATGTCGCGGGATTTGGGCCCAGTCAGCAGATGCGTGGACCACTCCCGCGTGACATCTGTCATCGTAAGCGACCCATCGGCGGGCAGACGGCTTTGCAGGAACTCAAAGTCGTGCCATTGGGCCACGGCGGCTGTCATCAGCCAGAAATCATCCTCGCCCCAGCGGATGATCGTCACCTCGGTTACGATCTTGCCGCGGCTGTCAGTGAAGTATCCGAGGTTCATGCGACCCGTTTTCGGCAGCGCGCCTGCGATCTGCCCGCGCAGCCATTCCGCCGCGCCTTCGCCCGAGAGCGTGTAGCGCGAGAAGCCCGGCATATCGAGCACACCTGCGCCGGTGCTGACTGCCTCGACCTCTTCCTTCACGCGCTCCGCCCAAGGGCCGTTCCGGTCCCATGTCTCGGTCGCTGCCTCGGAAGTGTCATCCCCGTCCTTGGCAAACCAATTCGCCCGCTCCCACCCGTTATAGGCACCCATCTGGCCGCCGTCTGCCAGCAGGCGTGCGTGGTTCGGTGACAGCTTCTTGTCGCGCCCGGCAGGCCATTCGTGATGCGGGAAATGCATCGCGTATTCGTGGCCATAAGTTTCCAGCGCCTTCGACAGGCAATAGTCGTGATCCGCATAGTCCGTGTAGCGGCGCGGATCGACGGCCCACATGTCAAGCTCGGTCTCGCCGTGCATGATCCATTCGCTGAGGCACTTACCAGCCCCGCCGCCCTGCGCGATCCCGAAGGTGAAGCTATGCGCCTCAAAGGCGTTCTTCACCCCCGGCATCGGGCCGATCATCGGCAACCCATCGGGGGCGTATGGAATCGGCCCGTTGATGTTGCGGCCCACACCCGCGGTGCCCAACGCAGGCACCCGCTCCATCGCATCCTCGATGTAAAACTCCAGCCGCTCCAAATCATCCGGGTAGAGCTGGAAGGAGAAATCTTCCGGCATCGGATCATCGGGCGTCACCCAATGCGCCTTGCAGTTGCGCTCATAGGGCCCGAGGTTCAGGCCGTTCTTGTCCTGCCGCAGATAATACGAAATATCCACGTCACGGATCATCGGCATCTTGTGGCCCTTTTCCTTGGTCCACTCGGCCAGTTCGGGAATCTCATCGGTCAGGAAATACTGGTGGCTCATCACGACCATCGGCACTGTGCGCCCGCCGAAGGGCTTGAACATCTCGCCCACGCGCTGCGCATAGTAACCCGCGCAGTTGGCCACATACTGACAGCGAATGTCACCCTTATCGGTCTTTACGATCCACTCGTCGCCATCGCGCTCGATGCCCGTGACCGGGCAGAAGCGTTCAATCCGCCCACCTGCATCCCGCGCGCCCTTGGCCAGCGCCTGCGTCAGCTGTGCGGGGTCAATGTCGCCATCCAGTGGATCCCAAAGGCCGCCTGCCAGATCATGCGTCTCCATGAACGGGTTGTGTTCTTTCAATTCCTCGGGTGTGCAAATGTCCATCTCAAGGCCCTGATAACGGGCTTGCGAGGCGACTCTCTCGAACTCCATCATCCGGTCCTTGGAATGCGCCAGACGCAGCGCCCCGGTCACGTGGTAGTTCATCGGGTAATCGACGTCCTTCGCCAACGTCCGGTACATCGACAGCGAATAGCGCTGCATGTTCATCACTGCCCAGGAGCCTGCAAAGTTCGGACAGTTGCCCGCCGCGTGCCAGGTCGAACCGGCCGTCAGTTCGTTTTTCTCCAACAGCACACAGTCGGTCCAGCCCGCCTTGGCGAGGTGATAGAGCGTCGAGGTGCCGACAACACCGCCGCCGATGATGACCACGCGAGCCGTTGTTGGAAAATCTGCCATGGTTTAGGTCTCCCTTTGCGGCTCATCAGCCGAAATTGTGTAATAGTCGCCTTTCGTGGCGGTATGGATGTGGCCGCGCAGATGCAGCCCCGTCGGCCCGTCAATCGAGCCGGTGGAAAAACAGATGAACGGATCGTCGTCGTTATCCCAGAACAACGCCGACCCACAGGTTGGGCAGAAGCCGCGCTTGGCCTTCGGGGATGACTGGAACCAACGCACCGGGCCAGAAATCTCCAGCGCACCATCCTCGACATAAGACGACGCCCAGACATGCCCCGATTGCTTGCGGCATTGCGTGCAGTGACAGGCCGCAGGTGCGCCGGGCTCCCCCTTGGCCGTGTAAGTGACCGCGCCACACAAACAGCTTCCAGAGATCATCTCACGCCCTCCCCGGTGTGGCGGATGTGCCCAAAAGTACACCGTAAATCACGAAACAGGCCGCCAGCACGCGCCGTACCCAAACGTTGAACACAGCACCCAGAGCGGCACGCCCCAGCCCCGCACCCAGCAGCGTAAACCCGGTGTAGCTGAGCGCCGTGATGGTCAGCGCCGTGGGCACAATCACAACCATCTGCTCCCAGATCGGCACGCCCGGTTGGACGAATTGCGAAAAGGCGGCGAGATAACCGGCCACGCTTTTGGGGTTGATCGTGGCCACCGCCAGCGCGTGCAGATAGACGGATTTTGCCGGGCGATCGCCAACCACCACGGGGCGCTTAGCTAAGATCCAGCCGCGCACACCCAGATAAATCAGGAACCCCGCCCCCACCAGCTTGGCGATGAAAAATCCGGTTGGCGAGGCGGCCATCAGCGCCGTGATCCCCAACGCCGAGAGCAGCAGAAACAGGCTTGCCTGCGTCAGAATCGCCAGCACGCCGACCATGGCGCGGGGAAAGCTCAGGTGCATCCCGTTGGTGATGCAATTGACCGCATTCGGCCCCGGCGTGGTGACAAACACCACCCAGAACAGCGCGAATATGGTCCATGCCTCAAAGCTCATTCAATACACCGGGGGGGCAATGACCCAGATGGCCACGGCAGGTTTGTCATAGGGGTTGGCCCAACGAAACGCCTCTCCGCGAATGCGAAAGCTGTCACCGGGGGTGATGGTGTGGGTGGTGCCACCGATCTCCAGATCGAGCCGTCCTGACACCAGATATCCCACCTCCTGCGTGGGCCTTGTCACGGTTTCGGTGATGCGACTCTGCGGCTCGAAGGTCGAGTGCACCATCTCGAAATCATCTGTCAGATCGGGGGAGAGCAGTTCTTCAACCAACCCGGCCACCGTGTTGCCAATCTTGCGGCGTGCCGTTTTGCGCACCACATAGCCCGCCTCATGGGCCGGCGCTGCCGCATGCCGAAAGAGAATTGAGACCGAAACTTCCAGTGCCTCCGCGATATGGCGCAGATCGGTGATCGAGGGTTCTGACATGTCCCGCTCGACCTGGCTGAGCCAGCCCACCGAGCGACCCAACCTCTCCGCCAGATCGCTGAGCGTCAGCCCGCGTGATTTGCGCAAGGCCCGCAGGTCAGCCCCCAGCGTATCGGAATGAGTCGGAAGATCGTGGCGCATCGGTCTCGTGAAAAAATCGGCGTTTTGTTCACGTTAACGATTCTAGTGAAAAAATCCAGAACTTTTTCACGGTCGGCAACGGTATACAGTTAGACCGGATGGGCACTGCCACGTAGGAAAGCGTCAGCACCCCTTCATGAGGCGATATCAGCAATGAAAGACGGTGCCGCCGCCATGTCCAAACGCAAGACAGAAACAGCCAGAATGGCTTTTTTACCAGGCTTGTCAGACATGCACGAACACCGATTTCAGTATGTCCGCCAGGGCAATAGCGTCGCGCCTGTTGAAAGCATCCGGCTGATCACTGTCGATATCGAAAACCGCAATGATATCGTTCGCCGCATTGCGCACCGGCAGTACCAATTCGGACCGTGTGGAACTCGCGCAGGCGATATGCCCCTCGAAAGCCTCGACATCCGGCACCAGCTGCACCTCGCCAGTTCGGGCCGCCGCGCCGCAAACGCCACGCGAAAAAGGAATGACAAGACACCCGTGTCCACCCTGATAGGGACCGATTTTCAACAGCTCAGGTTCGGTGACTCGGTAAAACCCGGTCCAATCAAAGCGATCATCCGCGTGATGCACCTCGCAGGTCACGGTCGCCATGAGCGCCACCGCGTCGGTTTCGCCCTCCGCCAGCGCCGCGATGGACTTTTTCAATGCATCGTAATCAACTGTCATACGCGCTCAATAGCAATGGCCGTGCCCTCGCCGCCACCGATGCAAATCGCGGCCACGCCCCGTTTGACGTCTCGTTTCTCCATCGCATTCAACAGCGTCACCATGATGCGCGCGCCGGAGGCTCCAATCGGATGACCCAGCGCGCAGGCCCCGCCGTTCACGTTGACGATCTCATGATCGAGCCCCATCTCGCGCATGAAGGCCAGTGGTACCACGGCAAAGGCTTCATTCACCTCCCACAGATCGACACCGGCTTTGTCCCAACCGATCCGGTCGAGCAGCTTTTGCGCAGCGGGCACCGGCGCCGTGGTGAAGAGCCCGGGGGCCTGAGCGTGACTGGCATGGCCCACAATGCGCGCACGAACGTTCAGCCCCTGCGCTTCGGCAGCATCCACCCCCGCCAGAACGAGCGCCGCCGCACCGTCGGAAATGGAGGACGAGTTTGCGGCCGTCACTGTCCCCCCGTCGCGGAAAGCCGGTTTCAACTGCGGGATCTTTTCGGGGCGCGCGTTGCCGGGTTGTTCATCCGCCGAAACCGTCACCGCCCCTTTGCGCGACGGCACGCTGACCGCGGCGATCTCACCGTCGAAAGCGCCGGTCTTCTGCGCCTCAAGCGCACGTGACAGCGACGCCAGCGCATAGCTGTCCTGCACCTCGCGTGTGAACTGGTAAGTTTCGGCGCAATCCTCTGCAAAAGTGCCCATCAGGCGGCCCTTGTCATAGGCATCCTCCAACCCATCGAGGAACATGTGATCGATAACCTGAGTATGGCCCAAACGCGCCCCACTCCGCATTTTTGGCAGCATATACGGGGCTTTGGTCATGCTCTCCATGCCGCCCGCGACCATCACATCGGTATGTCCGAGGGCGATCTGGTCAAAGGCAATCATCGCCGCTTTCATGCCGGATCCACACATCTTGTTCAGGGTAGTGGCGGGCACATCTTCGCCTAATCCGGCCTTGAACCCCGCCTGTCGCGCTGGCGCTTGTCCTTGTCCTGCGGGCAAAACGCAGCCCATCAGCACTTCCTGTATTTGCGCGGGGCCTGAATCCGTCATCGCTGCCCTGATTGCCGCCCCCCCAAGGTCAGAAGCGTCCAGGTTGGAAAAATCACCCTGGAATCCGCCCATCGGCGTCCGGGCCGCCCCGGCAATCACGACGTCGCGCATGATCTCGTCCTTTCGATGCCTAAGAATTTCGTAAGATTTGCCAAGTACTGAACAATCAAACGAGTAGTGAGGCTATATAATGCAACTCTCCACGAAAACAGAAGAGCAGTTGCGCATCGTATCGGTGAAGGAAGACCGTATAGATGCTGCGGTCGCCCTGGAATTCAAGGATGCGATGCGTGTTGAGACCGAAAACGGGCCAGACACGGTTGTGCTCGATCTAAGCCAGGTTCAGTTCATCGACTCCAGCGGGCTTGGGGCGATTGTTGCCGCCATGAAAAGCCTTGGGGCAGAACGCAAGATGGCCCTCGCAGGTCTCACGCCAACGGTGGAACGCGTGTTCCAATTGACACGAATGGACACTGTTTTCAGCGTCTTCTCGACGTTGGATGGCGCGTTGGCCGAGTTGCAACACTGAGCAAAACACCAGGAAAAGATCGAACAAATGGCAAATCTGCCCCCTTTCGAGATATCGGTGAAAAGCAGTGACATGGCTGTGCGCAAAGCCTTGGGGCAATTTCTGCACGCGCTGCAACCACTTGAGCTCAGCGTGGAAGAGGCAGGCACGGTCGAACTGGTTCTGGCCGAGACCCTGAACAATATCGTGGAACACGCCTATCCCGATCCTGCCAAGGCAGGATACTTTACCATTGCTTGTGCGCATCAAAAAGACGGGTTGCACCTGCAAGTAACTGACCAAGGCCTCGCAATGCCAGATGGTACCACACCAATGGGTCAACGTGTTTCTGTCGATGTGGAGCTTGGTGATCTCCCCGAGGGTGGATTCGGCTGGTTCCTTATACAAGATCTCGCAAAAGACGTTTCTTACCAACGTGTTGGATCGGAAAATCAGCTAACCATGCGCTTGGCTGTTGCCGTACAATAACCTTCGCCATCGTAGACGCGCCGTCTCCAAGACATATTTCGTCCTCATTCTTCCCCCAAAGCGCCCTGTTGCAATCATATTGCCGCCTTGTTCACTACGCATATTGAGGGTGTAGCTGCATATAGCTTCCCTCGGCGCTGCGCGTAATAGCCCCCACCCAGTGCGCGGCGTCGAGGACCTTACCCCCAAAATCGTGAGAAGCGCGGCCATGGACTTTGGCGCATCACGCGGTACTTTGCACAAAAATTGTTCAAAGAGGCCGTAAATGCGCGATTTTCATTTTCCGGGACGCTCGCCCGTTCTTGCAACCAACGGTATGTGCGCCACGTCGCACCCGCTGGGCGCTAAAACTGCCATCGACATTCTGGAGCGCGGCGGCAATGCGATGGACGCGGCCATTGCCGGTGCCTTGGTATTGGGCATTTGCGAGCCGCAGATGACCGGGATCGGCGGGGATTGCTTTGTGCTCTGGCAGCAGGGCGACGCGGATGTTCAGGCATTGAACGGTTCCGGTCGCGCCCCGGCAGCATTAGACGCCGCTGATCTGCGCACCGCCGGTGAGACCACTGTCCCAATCCAGAGCGCGCATTCCGTGACAATTCCTGGAGCCATCGATGCCTTTTGTCACCTGTCCGACACGGTGGGTAAGCTCGGGTTGGACACGCTGCTGGCACCGGCAATCTCTGCTGCTGAAAACGGCGTGCCTGTCGCTCCCCGTGCTGCATTCGACTGGGAACGCGATGCTTCCGTTTTGCAAGGCAAGGCGCGGGACTACTACCTGGTTGACGGACAGATCCCCCAAGTGGGCCAGTTGTTTCGTGCGCCCGGTCAGGCGGATGTCCTGCGACGCGTCGCCAAACAGGGGCGTGACGCTTTCTATACCGGTGAAGTCGCCGAGGATGTGATCAACACGCTAACGGCGCTTGGGGGGCGTCATACGGTCGAAGATTTTGCAAACGCGGCCTGCACCCACACGACCCCCATTTCAGGGGGCTACAAAGACATCGAGGTAGTAGAACACCCACCCAACGGCCATGGTGCAACGGCGTTGTTGATGCTGAACATCCTCGCCCAATTCGACATCGCGGACATGGATCCGTTCGGCACAATGCGCACGCATCTCGAAGCGGAAGCGGCCAAACTGGCCTACGACGCCCGCAACCGTTTTCTGGCCGATGCGGATTACACCACCCGCCTGGACCATATGCTGAGCATGGACACCGCCAAGGCGCTTGCTGCCCTGATTGATCCAACCAAAGCCATGACCGATGCCACGCAGCTTTCTGAAAACACGCATAAGGATACGATCTACATCACAACTGTCGATCGCGACGGTATGTCGGTTTCGCTGATCTACTCCATCTTTAACGGATTTGGATCCGGCATTGCCTCCAACAAATTCGGCATTCTGCTGCAGAATCGTGGATCCGGCTTCACATTGGAAGCAGGCCACCCAAATGAACTCAAGGGCGGTAAGCGCCCCATGCACACAATCATTCCCGGCATGGTGCGTAAGAATGGCAGGGTGATTGTGCCCTTCGGCGTCATGGGCGGTGCCTACCAGCCGAACGGTCACGCACGTTTCGCCTCGAACCTGGTGGATTTCGGCATGGACCCGCAAACCGCAATCGACGCGCCGCGGGCCTTCTCCGACCGGGGCGACATGAAGGTTGAAAAGGGCTACACCGACGCGGTCCGTCAGGAGCTCTCAGACATGGGCCACGATGTAAGCATCCCGGAGACCCCCATCGGGGGTGCCCAGGCGATTCTGATCCGCGATGATGGCGTGCTCGAAGGCGCAAGCGACCCGCGCAAAGACGGATGCGCATTGGGGTATTGACAGGCAGGTAGGGTGGGCTTTCAGGCCACCTAACCTCAGTTCAACTGGAAATGCAGCGGGTACGTCCCGTTTTGAAACGGTCCGAAAAGATCGGGGATATCCGGGTGATCCACAGGTTCCCCGGAATAATCTGCGATCAGGTTCTGTTCCGAAACATAGGCGACGTAATAGCTCTGCTCGTTCTCCGCAAGCAGGTGGTAATACGGCTGCTCCTTGACCGGGCGACTGTCTTCGGGGATCGCCTCGTACCATTCCTCCGTATTGGAAAATTCCGGATCGACATCGAAAATCACACCACGAAAGGGGTGTTTTTTATGTCGGACCACTTGTCCGAGATGGTATTTGGCACGCGTTCTTAACATTACAAACAAGCCCCTTACCGATTGAAGTTAAACGCTTCAAGGGGGATTTGTCCAATCACAGCCTCGGATTTTTGCGAAACAGTTTGTGAACATCTTACCGACAGTCGCGCAATTGCGGCGGCAGACCGCCACATCTCTGCTAAGCGATTAAAAATGCGCAAAATATCACATCTACGGTAGAAAACAGGATTTCCTAAACGGTGCTTTTCGGCTAAACTGATAAAAAACATAAAAGAAGCGAGAGGCAGATGAGCAGAACTCTTCGCGCTATGGCATTGGTTGTTTTGGTGGCCTCTTGTGGGGGTGGCCAGGGCACGGCACCGCGGCATTTGGATGACGCGTGCAGAATCGCCAGTGAGCGCCCGGAATACATCAAGGCGTTCCGTAAGACGGAGCAAAAATGGGGCGTGCCAGTGCACGTTCAGATGGCGACCATCCATCAGGAGAGCAAGTTCATCTCCAATGCGCGCACGCCACACCGGTACGCGCTCGGCGTGATCCCGATGGGACGTCAGTCAAGCGCTTATGGCTATGCGCAAGCGCTGGATGGCACGTGGGAAGACTACAAGAAGGCCACGGGCAAACGCTTTGCGCGGCGCGACCGGATCAGGGACGCCTCGGACTTCATGGGGTGGTACATGGTCACCAGTCGCTCCAAGAACGGGATCCCGCTGACGGACACGCGCAACCAATACCTGGCCTATCACGAGGGCCACACCGGGTATGCGCGCGGTAGCTACAATCGCAAATCCTGGCTGCTGAACGTGGCGAACAAGGTTGATGCGCGCGCCGATGTCTACCAGACGCAGCTCGCGACCTGTAACCTGCGGCGCTGACGCGATTATCGATCCCGGTTTTGCAAAGCGATGCCGGGATCGAACAACCGGTTCTGCAGGCGCACACCGGTTTCGAATTCTCCCAGAATGACCGTTGTCCGACCGCCATTCGCGTCGTTGATCACCCATTGCCGCAGTTGCACGGGATTGTCGGTAAAGCTCATCTCGATGGTGCCGTATTCCGTATTCTTCGGGTCCTGCGCGGTGACAATTGTCGCGGTGCCATCAAAGTCATGGCCCACGACCATACGTGCCTGACCAAGGTTGACCTGTCGCGCAAGGATCAAGGACAAGGGCGTCCGGCTGAGCGGGTAGGTTTCGGGGGGTTGATTGGATTTGTTGTCAATGATCACAACCGCATTGGCACTGGCCAGAACCAAGGCCTGTTCCGGCGGATCATACTCGAACCGCATCTTGCCCGGCCGGCTGATGTACAGAGTGCCGGAACTGATCGATCCATCGTCATTGATCTGCGTGAACGCCCCCTGCGCCGTTTTCAACCCATTCAGATAGGTGGAAATCTGGTTCAGCGATAACTTCTCCGCTGCTGCGGGAAGGGCCGCGATGCCACTGAGGCACATGGCCAAAAAGACCGGGAACAAGCGTTTCATCAAGGGCTCCTTGCACATTCAAACTTGCACCTCAGATAGGGTTGAACGCGCTGTTATGCGATATCAGCGGCGATCATACGCTTCAATCCGCTGTGATCACTGGCTTAACGCGGGAACCTCTACCCTTGTTCCGGCACCAGAATCTCGCGCTTGCCCACGTGGTTCGCCGGGGACACCAACCCCTGATCTTCCATCTGTTCCACAAGACGTGCGGCCTTGTTGTAGCCGATGGCCAGTTTGCGCTGAATATAGCTAGTGGAACACTTGCGGTCCTTGATCACCACCTGGACGGCCGTGTCATAGAGGGCATCTTCCCCATCGGTATTCCCGCCCAGCCCTAGAACCGCGTCAATATCGCTTTCCTTATCCTCGGAGGGACCTTCAACCACACCTGAAACATAGTCAGGTTCGCCATAGGCCTTGAGATGATTCACGATCTCCTCAACCTCCTCGTCCGACACAAACGGCCCGTGACAACGGGTAATCTTGGCCCCACCCGCCATGTAGAGCATGTCACCCATGCCCAAGAGCTGTTCTGCGCCCATTTCGCCCAGAATGGTCCGACTGTCGATTTTCGAGGTGACCTGGAAGGAAACTCGCGTGGGGAAGTTCGCCTTGATCGTGCCGGTGATCACATCGACCGACGGGCGCTGCGTGGCCATGATCAGGTGAATGCCGGAAGCACGCGCCATCTGCGCCAGCCGCTGGATGCAAGCCTCGATCTCCTTACCCGCAACCATCATCAGGTCGGCCATCTCGTCGACGATCACCACAATGTAGGGCAGCGCCTCGGGGGTGTTCTCTTCGGTCTCGAAGACGGGTTCGCCGGTCTCATCGTCAAAACCCGTTTGCACCGTGCGCGTGAACATCTCGCCCTTGGCCAGCGCCTCGCGCACGCGACCATTGAACCCTTCGATGTTGCGCACGCCCATCTTGGACATCTTGCGATAGCGCTCTTCCATCTCGCCCACGACCCATTTCAGCGCCACAACCGCTTTTTTCGGGTCTGTCACAACGGGCGAAAGCAGATGCGGAATGCCGTCATAGACAGAAAGTTCCAGCATCTTGGGGTCGATCATGATCATCCGGCATTCTTCCGGCGTCAGCTTGTAAAGCAGGCTGAGGATCATCGTATTGATCGCCACGGACTTGCCGGATCCCGTGGTCCCCGCAATCAGCAGGTGAGGCATCTTGGCGAGGTTCGCCACCACCGGATCACCGCCGATGTCCTTGCCCAGAGCCAGCGGCAGGCGCTGATTGCTGTCGCCGAAATCGCGGGCCGAAAGGATCTCGCGCAGCACCACCTTTTCACGGCTGTCATTGGGCAGTTCGATGCCGATCACAGAGCGGCCGGGCACCGTGGACACCCGTGCAGACAGCGCCGCCATAGAGCGCGCGATATCATCGGCCAGACCGATCACGCGAGACGCCTTGAGGCCGGGTGCCGGCTCCAGTTCGTACATGGTCACCACGGGGCCTGGGCGCACCGCGACGATCTCGCCCTTTACGCCATAGTCATCGAGCACCGATTCCAGCATCCGGGCGTTTTCTTCCAGCGCTTCATCGCTGAGATGTAAACGCGGCACTTCAATCGGGTTTTCCAACAAGCTGAGCGGCGGCAGTTCGAACCCGGGATGTGTGTCATCGAACGAGAGCTTCGGCTGCGCCTCAGCCTGCGCACGCGAGGAGGGTTGCACGGGCTTGCGCGTGGGCTGCTGCACCACCCGACGCGGCTCTGCTATGGGTGCAACGGGGATGTCGACAACGGCCTCGTCTTCGAAGGGTGCCATAAGATCCAAGTCTTGCGGCGCAGGTGGGATCGCTCCGGTTTGCGATGCGGTCAAAGGCGGCTCGGCGCGTGCGCCATCGGTATTCAGAAGCAGCGGATCGGGTCCACGACCGCGACCCTTGGTCAGCGGTGCGGTTGTCGGCGTTTGCACGGCCAAACTGGTGCGGGCACGTGATTTGATCACATCCGCGATGCGCGCCCTGATGCGGTCTTCGCCCGGTGCATCGTCCACATCCATCACCATATCGCTCTCAACCAGTTCTGGTTCTGGCATGATGTCCGGCCGCTTGATCAGTCCGGGCATGCGGGAAAACAACCCCGCCCTTGGTTCGTCCTCAGGCTCCTGAAAGGCCGGCGCATCATGGGCAGGGGCCACTTCCGTGTGGATGGTCTGAGCAGCAATCGCCTCTGCTGCCGCAGCACGTTCTTCTCGCGCCTGCGCGCGGCGTTCGGCGTGGCGCGCGGACAGGTTTTGTGCTGTGGTCAGGGCGCCGCTTGCACCACGTCCCAGCAGGGCCATGATGCCCGCATAGATCATCACCACGCCGACAAGCAGAAAGCGCCCGATGCGCATCAATTCCGGTTTGGTGAAACCTGTCACGAAGGCCCCAAGCGCCAGGATACCCACCGCCATCAGCACCGACATCAGTTTTACCGTGAAGGTGGAGCCAATGGGCAAAAGCGTCAGTAGAAAGCCCATGACTGTGTCTCCGAAGAGCCCGCCGAGGCCAAAGCTATGGGTGTCCAACCAATTGCCATCAGGTGTCAGCGTGGCCGCGTAGATCGAGCCCAGTGCAATCGCGATCGGCGCAAAGATCAGCCGCCCAATCGCCCGTTCCGCGCCCTGATGGAGGGCAAATCGCAAACCCCAGGCTACGAGCACGATGCCAATGCCCCAGGCGCCCCACCCCACGATCATGAAGAGCGGCGCAGCGATGGAAGCACCCGTGCGCCCCAGCCAGTTCTGCACCGCCGCATCCGTCGAGACCATCCAGTTGGGGTCATCCGGCGTGTAGGAGGCGATCATCGCGCAGGCTGCACAACCCAGCGCGATCAAAACCAGCCCGAGCAGCTCCTTGCCACGTTTTTCGACCGCCTCAGCCATATTGCTGTCCAGCAGCGGGTCGCGTCCACGTGTTTGATATGCCATGCTCTGATCCCTCGTACCTTATTGCGGGTAAAGGCAGTCGCGGATCAGTTCGATCCCGCGCGCCGTTTCCGTCTTTGGAGCCACCATCGCGGCCCTGATGTATCCTTGTCCTGGATTCACCCCGTCATAGTCCTGCGCCAGATACCCGCCAGGCAGCACCCGCACGCCGGTCTCGCGCCAAAGCTTTACTGCCGCTTCTTCGTCATTCTCCACCGGCAACCACAGGAAAAATCCGGCCTTAGGGCTCACATAGCCCGACACATTCCCCAGAATGCGATCAGCGATGTCGTATTTTTCGACGTAAAGCGCGCGATTTTCGATCACATGCGTCTCGTCTTCCCAGACAGCGGCGGCAGCGGCCTGCAGAGGCTGCGGCAAGGGCGCACCGGCATAGTTCCGCAGCTGCTTGATTTCACGGATATTCTCCGCGCCGCTGGCCACAAACCCCGACCGCAGGCCCGGTAGGTTCGACCGTTTAGACAGTGAATGGAAGATCACAACGCGGTTCAGATCGGCACCCATTTCTTGCGCCGCCTGCAAGGCGCCCACAGGCGGCGTATCGCGATAAATCTCGGAATAGCACTCGTCGGCAAAGACCTTGAAATCGTATTTCTCCGCCAGGGTGATCAGGTCGCGCCAATACTCCCGGCTGGCCACCACCCCTTGCGGATTAGCGGGCGAGCAGATGTAGGCGGCGGTTGCGCGGTTCAGAACGTCTTCCGGCAGGCTGGCGAAGTCAGGCAGGTGACCGTTCTCAAGCGTCGCGGGCACCATGATCGGGTCGGCGGCAACCGACAGCGCCGCGATCATATACACCTGATAAAACGGGTTGGGCATTAAAACCGTCGGACGCTGATTGTTCTTGGTCTCCGGGCAAAGCGCCATGACCGCATTGTAGAGCCCTTCCCGCGTGCCGTTCAGCGCCATGACCTGTGTGTCGGGATCGAGCGACACACCGTAGCGGCGGTTCACGAAACCGCAGATCGCGGCGCGCAGCTCAGGTGAGCCTTCATTTGGCGGATAGTTGTTAAACCCCGCCGCATTCTGCGCAATCACATCCATGACCCACGCCGGAAACACATGTTTCGGCTCACCAATTGTCATGTGAATAGCCGGGCCACCCCCGTTGGATACGTCCAAAAGGGCCCGCAAACGCGGCCAAGCATGTGCCGGAAGGTTCGAAAACCGCTCAGGATACACCATTAAAACTGCCTCAGATCGGGATCATTAACGTCCCGTTTCGTCCAAGGTACCCAAGGCGGCGGCCTGCGTCCAGAAAAACGCGCAGCTTATTCCGAATTTGTTGCTTTTAAGCCAATGCCTTCTCCGCAGCCGCTCCAAGGCGCAACAACGCACCTTCGCAGTCGGGGGGGGCCATCATCATCAGCCCGCAACTGGGCACGCCGGTGGGCAGGCTCAGCGCGCAGAGCCCCAGCAAGTTGCCGATCCGTGTGTTGCGCAGGGCCAGAAGATTTTCAGTGACGTAGTAAGCGTGATCCGCATTCAGGCGCTCCAGGTTTGGCGGTAGAATCGGCGCAGTGGGCAACAAAACCGCATCATACCCAGCCGTCGCCTGATCATAAGCCAGCCGCGCCGCTTCGAGCGCTGCCCAGGCAGCAACATAGTCTGGCCCGGTGTGATTTTTGCCCAGACGGAACCGCTCAAGTATCTCGCCGTACATGGCATCCGGGTTGGCTTCGATCACATCGCGCCAGAGACCGTAAGCCTCTGATGTATAAACACAAGTGCTCTGCGCCATCGCGGTTTCGACTTCGGGAACGTGAATGCGGTCGACACGGGCACCCGCCGCGTGAAGCTGCACAACCGCTTGCTGGAATGCGGCCATAGGCTCTTCGCGTACATCCTGCGTTGCCACGGTCTCAAGAATGGCGAACCGCCTGTTGGTCAGTGTCGCCCCGTTCAGATCAAAAGCCTTGCGTCCCTCCATCACGGCCATCATCAAGTTCGCATCCTCAACCGACCGACAGAGCGGGCCCACGGTGTCAAAACGCAGCGCCAACGGCACCACGCCTTCAAGGCTGAGGCGGCCGGAGGTGGTCTTGAGCCCCACGAGGTCGTTCCAGGCAGACGGGATGCGCACCGATCCACCGGTATCAGAGCCAATGCCCGCCGCGGCAAGCCCGAAGGCCACCGACGCAGCGGCACCCGAGGATGAGCCACCCGGCACGGCACCTTCATCGTTGACGCAAGGCGGGGTATTCGTGCTCGGGTTATAGCCCAGACCGGAAAAGGCCAGCTCCGACATATGGGTCTTGCCAAGGCAGATCAGGCCCGCCGCCGTCGCATTGGCCAGCACACGGGCGTCAACGTCTGGTACCCGCCCCACCAGCAATTTCGAACCTGCTTCGGTCACCACGCCCGCCGTATCAAAGAGATCCTTCCAGCTGATCGGAACGCCATCAAGTGGCGACAGACGCTGGCCGGAGGCCGCACGGTCGGCAGCGGCCTCTGCCTCCGCCAAGGCCCGATCATGCGTCACACGTGCAAAAATCCGGTCTTTCAACGGATGAGAATCAATCGCATCCAGATAGGTCTGCGTCAGTGCCACGGGATCGATCTCTCCCGCCGCAATCCCCCGCCCCAGCGCGGCGGCCGTCATGTGCAACCAGTCCTGCATGTCCTGCTCCCCGATGTCCCCGGCAAAAGGGTAGCGACGCAAGCGCGCATGGACAATCCCCCTCCCCCGGTCCTATTGAGACATATGGAATTTGACTGTGACATCCTCATCGTCGGTGGCGGGTTGAATGGCCCGGCCCTGGCGCTGGCTCTGGCCAGCGCAGGACAAACCGTGACCCTCGTCGATGCCTTGCCGGTCAAGACGCGCAAGAACGCGGCTTTCGATGGGCGGTCCTACGCGCTGGCGCTCACATCGACGCGGCTGTTCAGCGCCTTGGGTGTCTGGGACACCATCGAAGATCAGGCGCAGCCGATGCTCGACATCAAGGTCAGCGATGGCCGCGCGGGCGAAGGACCGTCGCCTTTCTTCATGCATTTTGATCATGCCGAGATCGAAGAGGGCCCGATGGGCTATATGGTCGAGGACCGGCATCTGCGTCCGGCCCTTCTTGATGCTGTCAAAAAGGTCAAAGCGATCCGGCAGATCAACGGCGACGAGGTAATTGCGCAAGAGGTGGACACAACGGGTGTAACGGCGACACTTGCCTCCGGAAAGACCTTGCGCGCGCGGTTGCTTGTGGGGTGTGACGGGCGCGGGTCCAGCACAGCCACGCGCGCAGGCATCACACGCACCGGTTGGGGGTATGACCAAACTGCCCTGGTCTGTGCGCTGGCCCATGAATTGCCACATAATGGCGTCGCGCATCAGTTTTTCATGCCCCCCGGTCCCCTGGCCATTCTGCCGCTGACCGGCAACCGGTCCTCTATCGTGTGGAGCGAAACCACGCAGAACGCACGGGAAATCAACTCCCTGTCCGAGGCCGATTACCTCGACGTGCTGCGGCCGCGATTTGGCAGCTTCCTGGGGGAAATTTCGCTGGCCGGTGCTCGATTTACCTATCCGTTATCGCTCTCGCTGGCGAATGATCTGATTGCGTCGCGCGTGGCACTTGTCGGAGATGCTGCTCACGGAATGCATCCGATTGCCGGACAGGGCCTGAACGCAGGTTTGCGGGATGTCGCCGCCTTGGCGGATGTGATCGCGGATGCATCCCGGCGCGGAGAGGACGTTGGGTCCGCCCCGGTTCTGGGCCGCTATCAGCAATGGCGACGGTTTGACAACACGGCGCTCGCAGTGGCCACCGACAGCTTCAACAAGCTGTTTTCCAACGACAATCCGCTCCTGCGCGGCCTGCGTGATTTTGGCATGGGCGTGGTGGGGCGTATGCCTGCCCTGCGGCGCGGTTTCATTCGCGAAGCTGCCGGGCTGACCGGTGACCTGCCCCGCCTTATGAAAGGCGAAAACCTCTAGTCGAGCGTGCGCGCCTCATCCACCAGCATTACCGGAATACCATTGCGGATCGGATAGGCCAGATTGGCGGTGGTCGAGATCAGCTCCTGCCGCTCGGCATCGTATTTCAACGTTGTCTGGCTGCGCGGGCAAATCAATGCCTCCAGCATGCGGCGGTCGAATTCCACGGCTGTCTCTGTCACTGGATCATCTCGCTCTCGGCGCCCCCACGCAGTTGGTATTCGATCAATGTCACCAGTGTTTCGCGGCGCGTGGAGAGCGACGGCGCTTCCAGCAGCGCCTGCTTATCTTCGGGGTCGAAGTCCAACATCATCGACAATGAATTGATCAGAAGTTCGTCGTCGGCTTCCTTGAGGGTATCCCAATCCGCCGAAAGCTCCCGCGCGTCGAAATACCGACCCAGCAGGTCCATGAACCCGGACCGCTGAAAACAGGGGTCTTTTTCATCCGGCCCGAGGTCACGGTCGAAACCGTCCCATTTTACGTCACAACGTCGGTACGGCGTGAAGCCCTGCACTTCCTGAACCACGCGAAACCGCGAAACACCGCCAAGTGTGATCAGGTAACGGCCGTCTTCGGTTTCCGAAAACTGCGTGATCCGGCCCGCGCATCCGATGGAATGCAACCCGCTGCCGCTACGCCCCGGCACCTCGTTGGGTTGGATCATGCCAATGAGGCGCGTACTGGTTTTCAAAGCATCTTCAAGCATTTGCAGATAACGCGGCTCGAAGATGTGAAGCGGCAATCGTGACCGCGGCAGCAACAGAGCACCGGGCAGCGGAAAAATCGCAATTGTGTCGGGAAGCTCTGCGGCTTTTATCATAGGCTTCCACCTAGCCCGCGGGCGGCCTCAGGCAAATATCATTGAGCTCAGTTTGCGCCGTCCATTCAACATGATCGGGTCGTTTGGCTTCAGCGCTTCGAAAATGGTGAAAAGCTGCGTCTTGGCGGCACCGTCGTTCCATTCCCGGTTGCGCCGGAAAAGCTCAAGCAACTGGTCCACCGCCCCTTCGATATCGTCATTGGCATGCATCGCCAGCGCCAAATCAAAACGCGCCTGCGGATCGTCCGGGTTGGCCTCCACCGCAGCCTTGAGGTCATCCACCGGCCCGGCCCCTTCGGCCTGCCGCGCCAGTTCCAGCTGCGCATGCGCCGCTTCGAGTTCGGGAGATTGTGAAATCTCCGCCGGCGCGCCATTCAGAATGGCTTCCGCCTGATCCAGCTCACCCATGGCGATATGCGCACGCACCATGCCACCGTAGGCCCCCGCGTGATTTGCGTCTTCCCCCAGGATCGCCGCAAAAGTCTGGGCCGCGTCTGTGGCGGCCCCGTCGGCCAGCATTTCCTCGGCGGCAGCGACCGCCTCATCCAGCGTGTCACCGGGCGCTTCACCACCCGCCGCTTTCACCACGCGATCGATGAACGCCTTGATCTCCGATTGCGGCACGGCACCCTGAAACCCGTCCACCGGCTGGCCCTTGTGAAAGGCATAGACCGTCGGAATGGACTGGATCTGCAGCTGCCCCGCGATCATCTGGGCCTCGTCCACGTTGACCTTGACCATCTTCACCGCGCCTTTTGCGGCGCGCACCGCCTCTTCGAGCTGCGGCCCGAGGGTCTTGCACGGCCCGCACCACGGTGCCCAGAAATCGACGATCACCGGCGTGGTTTGCGACGCTTCGACCACATCCGCCATGAAGGTTGCTTCGGTCGAGTCCTTGATCAGGTCATCGGCGGCGGGGGCTGCGCTCAGGTTCAGGTCCATCATCTTCGTGTCCTTACGGGTTGCGTCAGAGGTTATATGGGAGGCCGCGTATCAATTCAAAGGTCAAAAGTGGCAAAGACGGGTGCATGATCGCTCGGCTTCTCCCAACCTCGCGCGTCCCGCAGGATGCGGCTGGAATGCGCGGCACTTGCGATATCGCCGCTGGCCCAGACATGATCGAGCCTGCGCCCCTTGTCAGCGCCATCCCAGTCCTTTGCCCGGTACGACCACCAGCTGTAAAGCCGCCCGTCGGGGATGTCTTTGCGGGTGACGTCCTGCCATCCCCCCGCGTCCTGCGTCTCGGCCAAGTGCTCGACCTCAATGGGCGTGTGGCTGACGACTTTCAGGAGCTTTTTGTGATCCCAGACATCGTCTTCGCGCGGCGCGATGTTCAGGTCCCCGACCAGGATGGATTTCTCCGGGCGATTTTCCCGGAACCAGTCGCGCATCTCCATCAGGTAGTCGAGCTTCTGACCGAATTTCTCATTCACGGCACGATCCGCAACATCCCCACCTGCCGGGACGTAGAAATTATGGACCGTCACGCCGTTTTCCAGCTGTCCCGCGATGTGGCGCGCGTGCCCAAGCGCGGCGAAGTCATGCGACCCGACCTCCTGCATCGGAATTTTCGACAGGATTGCCACGCCGTTATACCCTTTCTGACCCCGCGCGACGACATGCCCGTATCCAACGGCGGCAAAGGCCTCCAGCGGCATCTTGTCCACCGGGCTCTTGCACTCCTGCAGGCACAAAACATCGGGACCTTCTTCGGCGAGCAGCTTCAGTACGAGCTCTGCGCGCAGGCGGACGGAGTTGATGTTCCAGGTGGCCAGGGTAAAGGTCATAATTGCGCTCCGCTTCGATTTCGCGGCACCCTAGCGCGTGCTGTGGCCCTTCGCCATGCCGAAACGTGCGGAAAGGCAGCGTTCAGAATCATGCGGATGGGCAAAAAAAGACCGGGCACAAGGCCCGGCCAAGTCCAACAGGGAGGTGCATGTCATAACCCGGACATGCGCGGGATTTCTGAACGTGACCTGAATGACTTGCCACCTTCACGATTCATATAAGCGCGAATTGGTTAATAAAAACCCAACGCGTTACGCCATAAGACGATATCCGCCTGATTCGGTCACAAGAAGGCGCGCATTGGACGGATCTGGTTCAATTTTCTGACGCAGACGGTAGATATGGGTCTCCAATGTGTGGGTCGTCACACCGGCGTTATACCCCCAAACCTCATGCAACAGCACGTCCCGCGGCACCACGCCGTCGTTGGAACGATATAAGAATTTCAATATGTTAGTCTCTTTTTCGGTCAGACGGACCTTCTTGTCATCTTCGGTGACCAGCATCTTCATCGACGGCTTGAAAGTGTAATGCCCCAATTGGAACACCGCGTCCTCGGATTGTTCATGCTGGCGCAATTGTGCGCGAATACGCGCCAGAAGAACGGGAAACTTGAAGGGTTTGCTGACATAATCATTGGCCCCAGCGTCCAAACCCAGGATCGTGTCAGCGTCGCTATCATGCCCGGTCAGCATCAGAATCGGGCTTTTAACGCCCTGTTTGCGCATCAGACGGCAGAGCTCACGACCGTCCGTATCGGGCAGACCAACGTCAAGAATGACCAGATCATAAAGTGCCTCTTTGGCGCGGACCATTGCGTCGGCGCCGTTTGCGGCCTCAAATACATCGAAATCCTCGGTCATGATCAACTGCTCGCTCAGCGCTTCGCGCAGATCGTCGTCGTCATCGACCAAGAGTATCTTTTTTAACTGTGCCATAGGTTGTCTCCCTTGAGTGCAACACAAATGTGTGTTCCTGAGCTTTCCCGCAAGCGCGCAGCGAATTCTCTCACGCGGTCGTGTTACCGGGGCCGTGAAATGTTTCAATTTCGTTGGAATTGGCCTAGATCAACCGCGGAAAATACAGGCATTGTAACATCATGACCATCGGACCCGATATCATTGAACTACTCGCGCGCGCGCGGGCTGACCTGCGCATGGGCGTTCCCGTGGTGGTGGATTGCCCCGCGCCAGTGTTGATTTCCTCGGCGGAAACGCTCTCTCCCTCCCGCCTGAAGGTCTTGTTGGACATGCCCGGTGACAGCGTTGTGGCCATCACCGCGCGGCGGGCAGAGACGCTAAAGGCGCGGGTCTATGACGGCGATCTGGCACGGGTTCAACTGCCGCCCGATGCGACGCTGGACTGGGTGCTCGGCATCGCCGACCCGGCAGACGATCTGATGACGCCGATGAAGGGGCCTCTGGCCTGCGCGCGCGGCGGGAACGTCGATGCGCATCGTGCAGGCCTGCAGATCGCCAAATCCGCGCGGCTGCTACCGGCGGTTCTGGTGACGCCCGTTGAGGACGCGGCGCGTTTTGCACGGGACAATGGCCTGACCATGCTTTCACTGGATCAGGTTGTTGCGCACCTGAGCGATCGCAGCCCGTTGCACCCGGTTGTAAACGCCCGCTTGCCGCTGGAAGTATCGGAAGCGGGCCGGTTGCACGTGTTCAGGCCCGAAGACGGCGGGGAAGAACACTATGCCGTCGAAATCGGTCGCCCCGACAGGTCACAACCGGTGCTGACGCGGCTTCATTCGGCCTGTGTCACCGGGGATCTGATGGGCTCGCTCAAATGCGACTGCGGTCCCCAACTGCGCGCGGCGCTGGCCCGGATGGGTCAGGAAGGCCAGGGCGTTCTGCTCTACATGAACCAGGAGGGGCGCGGCATTGGTCTGGCCAACAAGATGCGCGCCTATTCTCTGCAGGATCAGGGATTTGATACGGTAGAGGCCAACCACCGGCTTGGGTTCGAGGATGACGAACGCGATTTCAGGCTCGGGGCGGACATCCTGCAGGCGATGGGATTTTCCTCCGTGCGCCTGCTTACCAACAACCCGCGAAAGGTCGAGATGATGCAGGCCAGCGGGATCACCGTTGCAGCCCGCGTACCATTGCAGGTCGGCGAGAACCGCCACAATCACGCCTATCTGGCCACCAAGGCGGCAAAGTCGGGCCACCTGCTGTGACCCCCGACGATCTGGTTCTGACCCCGAGAGGTCTTCGGTTTCAGGGGCGGACCTATCCCTGCACGGTGGGTAAAACCGGGCGTACCCGCCACAAAAGAGAAGGCGACGGCGCTACACCCGTCGGCGTGCACCGCATTGTTGGCATGCTCTACCGGCCGGACCGGATGGCGCGGCCAACGCATTGGGCACTACCGATTGGACCGCGCGATCTATGGTCGGATGACAGCAGCGCCCCTGACTACAATCTGATGGTGCGTGCGCCTTACGACGCCAGCCACGAGAAACTGCGCCGGGCCGATCCGCTCTATGATCTGGTGATCCTGACCAACTGGAACTGGCCCTATGCTGCAAAAGGGCGCGGCTCGGCAATCTTCATACACCAGTACCGCAGGCCAGGGTATCCGACCGAAGGCTGCATTGCGCTATCGCGTGCCGATTTGCACCGGATTGCCCCGCGGATCGGCTACAAGACACGGTTGATCGTGCCAGATTCTCATCCATCTTAGCCGCACTCTCAGGTGGGCGTGCGTTCTCCAAAAATCGCAGAGCCCACACGTACATGCGTCGCTCCCAGAGCGATGGCTTTCTCGAAATCACTGCTCATGCCCATGCTGAGGCCGGACAGACCGTTGCGCGCGGCGATCTTGGCCAGAAGCGCAAAATGCAACGCGGCTTCTTCTTCGATCGGCGGGATGCACATCAACCCCCGAATGGACAGGTCCATCGCCTGACATTCGGCGACAAAGGCATCCGTGTCTGCGGGCAGCACACCTGCCTTTTGCGGCTCTTCGCCTGTATTGACCTGAATGAACATCTCCGGGCAGGTGCCCATCTCCTGCACAAGCCGCGCAAAGGTCTTTGCAAGCTTGGGTCGGTCAAGCGAATGAATGCTCTGGAAAAGCTCAAAGGATTGCCGCGCTTTGTTCGTTTGCAAGGGGCCGATCAGGTGCAGGTCGATATCGTCAAATGCCTCACGAAACGCGGGCCATTTGCCGGCGGCTTCCTGCACGCGGTTCTCCCCAAAACAGCGGTGACCTTCCTGCAATACGGCCTCCACCCGTGCGTTGGGTTGCACCTTCGATACGGCGATGAGCTTAACCGATCCGTTTTCGCGCCCTGCCGCAGTCTCCGCCTTTGCGATCCGGTCTGAAATCTCCGCTAAACCCATTTGGCTCTCCAATTGATCTTTTGCCGCACAAGATAACAGCCCCACGCAAAAGAAAAGGGGCAGACCCGAAGGTCTGCCCCAAAAGTCTTGGATCATTCAGATCGACTTAGAAGTCGAAGCGAACACCCAGGTCAGCAATGGTGTTGCCAGCTGCGTTCGAGCCGACCATACCGTCGAGACGGACACCACCACCCAGCGAGTGGCGGAAGCCCAGGCCGTAGGATGTGTCGTTGGCGTCATCACCACCATCGGAGAACGATGCGAGGATGCTTGTTGCTGCGCCAACCGGGAAGGAAGCCGAAGCACCGAATACGGCGTCATCGTCACCTTCAAAGTCGGAAACCAGGAACGAAACGTCTGCGATACCGATGGTGCCGGACAGAGTTGCAACGATCCAGTCTTCGCTCACATCGGAACCTGCGTCTTCGAATTCACCGTAAACGGCACCCAGCGTCCATGCGCTGAATGTGTAGGATGCGCCGATTTCGAAGGAATCGCCGAACGCTGTAGCGCCCGCACCACCAAGATTGTCGGTGTGGTCGTCTGTATAGGACGCCATTACTTTGAAGTCGCCCATTTCGTACAGAACGTTGATGCCGTTGTTACCTGCACCTGTGCTGGAGAACGCTGGCAGCGAAACGCCGGAGTTGGCGTACTGGCCAGTTTGACCAACGAGGCCGGGCTCGAAGCCAAAGTAGTTAACAACGTTCGCCGCGTCTGTCACGCCGGAGATGTTACCAACGCGAACGCGCAGGCCACCGGAGGACACTTGGAAACGTGCGCCGGAGAAGGACGCCGCGTTTGCGGAGTTGTTGGCGTTTTCGTTGGCTTCAACGCGAACACGAGCAGCAAAGCGGATGCCGCCGTCTGTCTCTGTGGATGCGTCGATGTTCAGACGGAAACGGCTTTCGATACGTGTGTCCTCTTCGGTGCCGCCAGCACGATCTTCTTCGTACAGGATACCAAAGCGACCATACCCGCCGAAGTTAACGTTTGCGTTGTCAGCTGCTACGACGCTGGCTGTTCCCACCAGTGCTGTTGTAGCGATGAGAAGTTTTTTCATGAACTTGTCCTCGGTTTGCTATTCGTTGTCCAACGGGGGAATCCCTTTTGAACCTGAGCAGTGTTTCGCTCTTAACCCCCCCCTTTTGCAAGGACTTGGACAATGGTGAGGCGAGAGCCGGGAAAAATGGTGCAGCTTTGCCACACTCTTTCCCATCGCCTCCGCTCCCGGATATCGGTTGCGCAAAAACCCATATGTACCAACTGCCTCATAGACGATAACGCCCTTGTCCCTCCTCCATTAGATAGACTAACGTGCAGCCGAGATTGAGTAGCGGGTAGCGACATGACACCAACCAGTATTTTGAGGCTCTTTGCCGTCACAACCGTTGTGGCGGCGCTGTCCGCCTGCGGCGGGGGGAGCCGCACGGGCGGCGCACCTGCCGAGGTTGATCCTGACATAGACAGCGATGCCGCACGCGCGTCAGACGGTGCCGGAGCGGAAACGATCTGGGAAGCCTTTGGACGCCGCAACACCGAAACGAATGTGGCGGTGAATAAGTATATCTGGTCGGCCTCGCTGGAAGTGCTCGACTTTTTGCCCGTGCAATCGGTCGACCCGTTCACCGGCGTGATCATCACCGGCTTTGGTCGCCCGCCCGGCGGGGGACGGTCCTACCGCGCAACCGTATTGATCAACGATCCGGCGCTGGACGCACGCTCGCTGAATGTATCGCTGCAGACGCAGGGTGGTCCGGCCAGTGCGGCCACCGTACGCGCGGTGGAAGACGCCATCCTCAGCCGCGCCCGCCAGCTACGCATCGCGGATAACAGGCTCTAGGCTCTCGGTTTTTCGAACCCTTGCAACATCAGCGCCGGGCCCCGTAGATGAAACGGCTCCCGGCGCTCTCACGTTAAAAAGGACGCCGTCATGACGCGTTACACCCCCGCAGAGATCGAAGCCCGCTGGCAAGCGGCATGGTCTCGGGATGAAGTTTTCAAAGCCGTGCGCTCGGCCGACAAACCCAAATACTATGTGCTGGAGATGTTCCCCTACCCCTCGGGGCGCATCCACATGGGGCATGTGCGCAACTACACGATGGGCGACGTGATCGCGCGCTATAGACTGGCCACAGGGCATAACGTATTGCACCCCATGGGCTGGGATGCCTTCGGGATGCCTGCGGAAAACGCGGCGATGGCCATCGGCGGGCACCCCAAGGACTGGACCTACGACAACATCAGGGACATGCGGGACCAGATGAAACCGCTGGGCCTCAGCATCGACTGGTCGCGCGAGTTCGCTACCTGCGATGTGGCGTACTACGGCCAGCAACAGGCGCTGTTCCTCGATTTCCTTGAGGCCGGACTGGTCTATCGCAAAAACGCTGTGGTGAACTGGGATCCAGTGGACATGACCGTCCTGGCGAATGAGCAGGTTGAACAGGGGCGCGGCTGGCGCTCCGGCGCGCTAGTCGAGCGGCGCGAGCTCACGCAGTGGTTCTTCAAGATCAGCGATCATTCGGAAGAGCTGCTCGATGCGCTGGATCGTCTGGAGAACTGGCCTGCAAAAGTGCGGCTGATGCAGGAGAACTGGATCGGCAAATCCCGCGGGCTGCAGTTTGCCTTCTCAACCATAGACGCCCCGGACGGGCATGACCGGATCGAGGTCTACACCACCCGGCCCGATACGCTGCTGGGCGCGTCCTTCGTGGGCATTTCGCCGGATCACCCGCTGGCAAAGGTGCTGGAGCGGGAGCGCGAGGACGTCGCCGCCTTTTGCGCGGAATGCCGCAAGGGCGGCACCACCGAAGAGGCCATCGAGACCGCCGAGAAGCTGGGCTTCGATACGGGCATTCGCGTCCGCCATCCCTTCGATACCGCACATGAACTGCCCGTCTACATCGCCAACTTCATCCTGATGGACTACGGCACCGGGGCGATTTTCGGCTGTCCGGCGCATGACCAGCGGGATTTCGAGTTTGCCACCAAATACGGGCTGCCGATCATTGCGACCTACCTGCCGTCTGAGGACAGCGACGAGACGCTGACAGAGGCCTACGTGCCTGCCAAGACGGAGAATGTCTTTTACAACCGTGGCTTTGCAGGCGAGCCGCATCAGACCGGGCTGGAAGGCATCGACACCGCCATCGACTTTTGCGAGGCCAATGGTATCGGCCAGGGCGTGACCAAGTTCCGGCTGCGCGACTGGGGCTTGTCCCGCCAGCGCTATTGGGGGTGCCCGATCCCGGTGGTACATTGCGACGCCTGCGGTGTGGTGCCCGAGAAGAAAGATAACCTGCCGATCGAGCTGCCCTATGACGTGGACCTCAGCGTCCCCGGCAATCCGCTCGACCGGCATCCGACATGGCGGGACACTGCCTGCCCGTCCTGTGGCAAACCTGCGCAGCGGGAAACCGACACGATGGATACCTTCGTGGACAGCTCGTGGTACTTCGCACGCTTTACCGCCCCGCACGCCGACACACCGACCGTGATGGAAGACGCCGCCTATTGGATGAACGTGGACCAGTACATCGGCGGCATCGAACATGCGATTCTGCACCTGCTCTATTCGCGGTTCTTCGCGCGGGCCATGCGGATCACCGGGCATCTGCCACAGGGCACCGAAGAGCCTTTCGACGCGCTTTTCACACAGGGCATGGTCACCCATGAGATCTACCAGACCCGCGATGACCGGGGACGGCCTGTCTATCACCTTCCCGAGGATGTGACAGACGGGAAGCTGGCAGACGGTACAGAGGTGGAGATCATCCCTTCGGCCAAGATGTCCAAATCCAAGAAAAACGTGGTCGACCCGATCAACATCATCTCGGCCTATGGCGCCGACACCGCGCGCTGGTTCGTGCTGAGCGACAGCCCGCCCGAACGGGATGTGGAATGGACGGCTTCCGGCGCGGAGGCTGCGTTCAAACACCTGACCCGCGTCTGGAACCTCTGCGACCGGATTGGCGCGATGGACAAAAGGGCCCAAGGCACAGGGGATGCGGAGCTGCTGCGCGCCATGCATGTCTGCATCCACGACGTAACCATGGGAATCGAAAGCTTCGGCTTTAACGCTGCGATTGCAAAGCTTTACGCCTTCACCGCCACTTTGCAGAAATCCAAGGCAGGATATGCCGCCCAGCGCGAGGCGATCATGACGCTGGCACAGCTGATGTCACCGATGACCCCGCACCTGGCAGAAGATATCTGGGCGCATCAGGGCGGCGAGGGGCTGATCACCACCGCCCCGTGGCCCAAGGCCGATGAAGCGATGCTGGTTTCCGACACCGTCACCTTGCCCATTCAGGTCAACGGCAAGCGGCGCGCGGAAATCACCGTGCCTGCGGATATGTCCAAAGAAGAGGTTGAAAAGGCAGCGCTTGCGGATCAGGCTGTGCTCAGAACCCTTGATGGCGCTGCGCCCAAGAAAATCATCGTTGTCCCCGGACGGATCGTGAATGTTGTTGTCTAGCCGAAAATTTCTGCTGATTTTGCCGCTGATGCTTGCCGCCTGCGGCTTTACACCGGTCTACGGGACGGGGGGCGCAGGCACGCAGGTGCAGAACAGCATCACGGTGTCAGAACCGTCGACCCGCAATGCATTCCTTGCGACGCAGCGGATTGAAGAGCGTCTGGGCCGCGCGGCTGAACCTGTCTACCGGCTGAACCTGTCTGTACGTTCCAGCCAGGAAAACCTTGCGGTTGACCGCGAGGGGAACATCACGCGTTACAACCTGCTGGGTTACGCGGACTATTCTCTGGTCGAGGTCGCCACGGGCCGCGTGATCACCTCCGGGTCGGTCGACAACTTCACCGGATACTCCGCTGCGGGTACGACGGTAGCCACGCTAGCAGCAGAGCGTGACGCGCAAAAGCGCCTGATGATTCTGTTGGCCGACCAGATCGTCACCCGGGTGCTGGTTGCAGACATCTGATGAAACTTTCCCCGCGCGACGCCAATGCCTATTTCGCAAAACCGGATGCCAGTAAAACCGGGGTGTTGATCTACGGCACCGACGGCATGCGCGTAGCGCTGAAACGTCAGCAAATGTTGACCGCCTTGCTGGGTGAGGGCGCCGAGGAAGAAATGCGGCTGAGCCGGATGGCGGGCAGCGATATCCGCAAGGACCCCGCCCTGCTGATCGATGCCGTGAAGGCGGTGGGCTTTTTTCCGGGTCCCCGCGCCGTTTTTGTCGAAGAGGTAAATGACACGGCGGCCCCAGCGATACTTGCGGCGCTGGAAGACTGGCAACCGGGGGATGCCCAGATCATTGTGACCGGTGGTGCCCTGAAGCCGACTTCGAAGCTGCGCAAGGCGTTTGAAGCTCATCCGCAGGCCTATGCGGCGGCGATCTACGACAACCCGCCGACACGGGAAGAAATCGACACCGCCCTGCGCGACGCCGGTCTGACACAGGTGCCCGTCGAGGCGATGGCCGCCCTCGCCGATCTCGCGCAAGCGATCGATCCCGGTGATTTCCGTCAGACGGTTGAGAAACTGGCGCTTTACAAAATGAACGATGCCGATCCGGTGTCTGCCGCAGATATCGCCGCCTGCGCACCAACGTCCACTGAGGCGGATGTGGACGATGTGCTGATGGTTGTGGCCGAGGCCCGCGCCCATGACATCGGCCCGGTCATGCAAAAACTGGTGGCGCAGGGTGCCACGCCCGTCGGGCTGTGCATCGGGGCGATGCGCCATTTCCGGGCGTTGCATCGTGCGGCCAGCGACACCTCTGGCAGGCCCACGATCTTCGGCCCCAACCGGGATCGGATGCTGGCCCAATCCCGGCGATGGGGTGCGGCGAAACTGGAAACCGCAATCACCCTACTGACCGACACCGACCTGCAACTGCGCTCCGCCGGGCAAAATGCGCCCGGCATGGCTCTGGTGGAACGTGCCTTTATCCGGCTGGCGATGCTGGGCGGGCGCTAGCTCTCCGGCGCAAACATCGCCATGACCTCTTCGGTGGTCATCTGATGTGTCTTTTCCGCAAAGCTGTAGCCCTTGGGCTTGTTGTCGATGAACAGCTCGCCCGTCAGCGGCGCAGCGCCTGCGTCATCCAGCGTACCGACCCCCAAGTGATATGTGCCCTCATGCGGACCCGGCGCCGTGACCCGGTAATAGACACTGCTGCCGCATGTCTTGCAAAATGCCCTCTCCGCCCAGGGTGATGACGCAAATGTGGTCAGGCTGTTTGCGCCCTTGATTTCGATGCTGTCGCTTGGCACTTCCAGACCGAGGTAGATCCCACCGCTCCACTTGCGGCACATGTTGCAATGGCAGGCACCGAATTCCTTCGGTTCGCTGGTCAACGTGTAGCTTACGGCGCCACAAAGGCAGCTCCCGGTCTTGGACATCATCATACTCCTTTTCTGGATACAGGTTCGTCAAAATTATTCTCACAATCCACTGACATTTTCTGTCATCAGTTGCCAGCCATCGCGCTGCATGAAACAGTCCAGAAAAGCAGCAATCCAAAGGACAGCAGACGATGTACAAGGTCATTGGCACAACCAAATCGCGGGCGTTTCGGGTGTTATGGATGTTGCAGGAAATGCAGGAGCCTTACGAGCAGATTGCTGCCGGCCCCCGATCAGAAGAAGCCATGAAGTACAATGCTCTGGGCAAAATTCCCGCGCTTGTGGATGGGGAGGATGTCCTGACTGATTCCGTGGCGATCATGACCTATCTGGCCGACAAGCACGGCAAGCTCACTGCGCCCGCCGGAACGGTGGCACGGGCCCGACAGGATGCGATGACCTTCTGGCTGATTGATGAGCTTGATGCGATTCTCTGGTCGGCTGCAAAACACAGTTTTGCCCTTCCGGAGGGCGTGCGGGTGCCTGCCGTCAAGGACGCGCTGAAATACGAATTCGAGCGATCAGCGGCCACCTTGTCCGAACGTCTCGACGGGCCCTTCCTGATGGGGGACGAGATGACATTGCCGGACATTCTGGCCTGTCACTGCCTGAACTGGGCGATCGGGGCAAAATTTCCACGCACGGATGACAAGCTTTTTCACTACGCCAAGGCGCTGCGGGAACGGCATGCGTTTCAAGCGGTCTCGGCCACGTAAGCGGCGGCGGCTCGGCCCGCCCACCGGCCCGTTGCCAGGCAGGCGGTGATCAGATAGCCGCCCGTCGGTGCCTCCCAATCCAGCATTTCGCCAGCGCAAAAGACCCCGGGCAGCGGTTTCATCATCAACCCCGGCGTCAGCGCGTCGAACCGCACCCCGCCGGCGACCGATATCGCCTGATCCAGCGGGCGCAGCCCGTCGTGAGAGAGGCGCAGTGCCTTGAGGGCTTGCGCAAGATCCGCAGGCTCTTGCGGCAGGGGACGCGCCAGTTCCTGCGCCAGCGCGATTTTCACCGGATCCAACTTCAGGGCCTTGCGCAAATGCGTCGACAGGCTGGATTTCCCCCGGACGCGCGACAGGCGTCTGGTGGCCTCTGCCGCATCAAGATCGGGCAAAAGATCAACGACCAACCTGTGACGCATCCGGACGGCGCGGCTGATCTCGTAGATGCCGCCGCCTTCAAGGCCTGTCTGGCTGATCACCGCCTCACCCCGTGACGCCATTGGTCCTGCCGTGAACCGCACGCCTTTCAACGCCTCGCCCGCGTGCTTTTGCATGTGCGGTGACCACACAATCTGCAGCCCCACATTGGTGGCTGCAAAGGGCGCAAGATCAACGCCACGTGCAGCCAGAATGTCGGCCCAGGCTCCGTCGGACCCCAAACGCGCCCAGCTCGCACCACCGAGCGCCAGTACCGTCACCTCCGCGCGGATGACTTCGCGCCCCTGTGGACCATCGAAAACCATGTTCCCGTCATGCCAGCCACGCCAGCGCATGTTGGTGCGAAACAAGACCCCAGCCCCGGTCAATTGGTTCAGCCACGCACGCAGAAACGGCGAGGCTTTCATCGCACGGGGAAACACCCGTCCGGTCGATCCGGTGAAAATCTCCTGCCCCAATGCGCGCGCCCAGTCCTGCACCGCGGTTGCGTCGAACGTCTGGAGTATCGGGCGCAGCGGGTCGGCGGCTTCGAAATAGCGGGGCATCATATCCTCGAAAGGCTCGTCCTTGGCCAGATTGAGCCCGGATTTGCCAGCCATCAGCAGCTTGCGCCCGACAGAGGGTTTGGCCTCACAGACCGTGACGCTCAGCCCTGCGGCGGCCAGTTCTTCCGCCGCCATCAACCCCGCAGGCCCCGCGCCAATCACCAGCGCGTGGCTCACTCCTGAACCTGCGGCATCTCGCCTTTGAATTCCACAACCCGGTGCGGATAGGGGATTTCGATGCCGTTGTCCCTGAGCGCGTTCCACACCAGAAAGAGCACATCCGAAGTGTATTTATTGGGCCCATCGTCCAGCCCGTTCACCCAGAATTCGACCGCAAAATCGATGCCGCTGTCGCCGAAGCCACGCAATTCGCAATCAGGCGGGTAAGGGGCATCCAAGACATCCGGATGCGTGGCAACGGCAGCCTCGATGATCGGCGGCACCTTGTTGATGTCCGTATCATAGCTGACCGAAAACGGCGCCTCATAGCGGTTGGCAGAGCCGGAATCGGAATAGTTCACCACGCGCGTGGTGATGAAATCCTCGTTTGGCACCACGATCCAGCGCCCATCGAAGGTTTCCAGAATCGCCGCCCGCGCAGTCATCTTCACGATCTGCCCGGCCTCACCGCCGTCGAGTTCAACAAAATCGCCGACGGTTGCCTGTCCTTCGATCAGGAGGATGACGCCAGAGATAAAATTCGATGCGATTTTTTGCAGCCCGAACCCGAGGCCCACACCAATTGCGCCACCAATCACCGCCAGCGCGCTGAGGTTGATCCCCATGATGTTCAGCAGCAGCAGGAAGGCCACGCCGAAAATCGTGAACTCGATGACCTTGGCCATCAGTTGGCGCAGCGACGGGCGCATGTCTTTCTGGTTTTCGATGAATTGCGCGGTCTGCCGGTTGGACCAGCCGCCCAGCCAGAAGAGGACGCCGCCCGCGATCACGCCGCGCACCAGGGACATGACAGAGAAGGAGATGTTCCCCAGCGAGACCGTCATCTCGTTCAGCTTGACCACCAGCGGGTCGAGCAACCCGACCGCATAGAGCGCGGCCACCGGAATCAGCACGTAGCGTCCCAGAAGCTTGAGGAAGGGATCGCCGATAATCTCCTTCACCAGGGTGCGCACGGCGAGGAACATGAAGACACGTTTGCCAAAGGCGATCACCGCGCCGCTGTCAAAAACCGACCGCACGACGCTTTCACCGATTGCCGTGAAGAGATAGGCCAGCAACGGCAGCAACAGGGGCAGACCCAACAGAATGGTGCGCCGCGCCTGTGCAAACATGTTGTCCGCGTCTTCTGCAGGGGTAATCACCCGGGTCAGCAACCCGCGCAGGCGACGCGCCACCACGATGGCCAGTAAATAGGCAAGCACCAAAAGGGCAAACTGGGACCACGCAGCAGGGCTCAGCGCCCAGGATTTTGCAAGTTCCCACCCGATGAGGGCGTATTCGGCAGCGCGCTGCACGATCTCCGGCTGACTGGACAGGTCAAATTCCACGCGGTGCCCCTCTTTCCATCGTCACGATCACACCTAGAGTCTTGCCCGTCACCGCCTGCCGGAGCAAGCCCAGATGTCCGATCCGATCTGCCCCCTGTGTGATCGCCCGATCCCGGCGGAGGTGAAACAGAGCCTTCACCACCTGATCCCTAAGCTGAAAGGCGGCAAGGGCGGGCCAACCGTGTTGTTGCATCACATCTGCCACCGGGAAATCCACGCGACACTGACAGAGGTGGAACTGGCGCGGGACTACGCAAACATAGACGCGCTCCGCCGCCACCCCCGGTTGGAAAAATTCATTGCCTGGGTGCGCAAACGCCCGCCGGGCTTCTTGTCGAAAGTGCCCGGCGGACGGCGCAAGAGATAATGGTCTAGCTGCACATCGCCTTGATCTGCGTGGCAAGGTCAGGTTGCGCGGCAACGGTGTCGACCGTAAGGGCCAGCGCCTGCGTCATCAGATCGTCAGGCGTAACAATCCGGTCAATCAACCCAAATCTCAGCGCCTCTTCAGCGTCGATTTTCTGCCCACCCATCAGGATCAGCTTGGTCCGCGCCGGGCCGATCAGGGCCGCCATGCGCTTGGGATCGCTCGGCTGTGGCAGGAAGCCCAGTTTCATGACCGGATAGAAAAACCGCGCCGTCGCAACGGAAATCCGCATGTCACAGGCCAGCGCCATACCCATCGCCCCGCCTGCAAGCGTGCCATTGAGCGCCGCTATCGACAGACCGGGCAGTGCCGCCACTGCTGTCGAGAGTTCTTCCCACAGCGGCGAGGTCGCGAGCCCGGCACGGGCGGCATCCAGATCTGCGCCTGCACTAAAGACCTTACCCGTACCTGTCAGGATCACGGCCCGCGCGTCCTGAGCGGACAGCATCACATCGCGCAAATCGGTCAGCATCTCTTCGGTCAGCGCATTGGCCTTGTCCGGACGGTTCAACGTAACCGTCCAGACATCACCCGCGCGGTCGAGCGTGATCATGTAAGGCCCGCTTGCCGACGGATGTCTTCGTCCCGCAGCGAAATCTCCTGCCCGCACCATTCATCTGCCGCCGGGCTGCACATCCATAACAGCGCCCGCGCGGGCCAGTCCGCGGGAATATGCACATCCCAGTCCAATTGGCTCACCGGGTTGATCCCGCTGGACTTGATCTCGCGCTGCATCTGCGTGGCGACCGTGCCCGGCGACAAGCCGATGGCGCGGATACCGTGTTCCGCCTCTTCCTTGTCGAGGCAGCGGGTCAGCATGTTCACCGCAGCCTTGGACGCGCAGTAATGGCTCCAGGCCTCCACCGGCCCATGGGCGGCCCCGGAACTGATGGTCAGGACCGATCCGCCCCCGCTCGCCTTCATCACCGGCACGACGGCCCGCATGCCGTAAAAGACCCCCTTGAGGTTGATATCAATGACGTCCCCCCAGGCTTCGACATCCGCGTCGCTCAGATACGAAATCGGCTCGATCACGCCTGCGTTGTTAATCAGAACGTCCAGTCCGCCGAACGCATCAACCGTGGTATCGACAGCGGCCGCAACTTCGCGGGCATTGGCGACGTTACAGGGGATCGCGATGGCCTGTTGGCCAATTTCCCCCGCCAGATCCGCAATCTGGCCCTGCCCGCGCGCGACAAGCGCCACGTTCGCTCCGGCCCTGGCGAAAACCCGTGCCGTTTCTGCGCCAATCCCACGGCTTGCCCCGGTGATCAGTACTGTTTTTCCTGTCATATCCATGTGCAACGCTCCTTGCTGATTGCCTTGTGGTAAAGTGCCGCGCGGGCAGGGTCCAGACCTACAGCCCCTTGACCATCGCCATACCTTGGCAGACCATGCGCGCGACTGTTGTTGATAAGGATTAGAGAATGACTTTTTTGACCCTCCGAACTGCGTCTGTTGCAGTGATCCTCGGCGCGGTGGCGTCCGCGGCACAGGCAGATGTCAGCGGACAGGATGTGTGGAACGACTGGAAAGCCTATTTCAACGGGGTCGGCTACGAAGTTTCGGCAGACGAAGCCAAATCCGGCGACACGCTGACCGTCAGCGACATCGAATTCACTTCTCCGGAAACGAGCGATGCCGCGGGCATGATCATGCGCATCGATCAGGTGACATTCACAGAGACGGATGACGGCAGCGTCAACGTGACCTTTCCCGAAGTGATGCCCGTCGAGATGTCCATCACCGATCCTGAAGGCGCAGACGCAAACATCCAGATGGAACTTCGCCCGTCCGGCGCGAAAACGACCGTGTCAGGTGTCCCGACGGAGATGACAAGCACCTATACGGCACAGAGCCTCGAACTGCTGTTGACTGAACTGATCGTGGATGGCGAAACGATCGACGCAGCCAATGTGGCCATGCGCGTGATCATGAACGGCCTGTCCGGTACCACGCAGTCCCGTGTGACCGGGAAGCGCCTCTATGACCAGCGTATGCAGGCCACAGACGTCGACTATACCCTTGCTTTCATCGATCCCGAGGGCCAGGGCACAGTTGATCTTGAAGGCGGGATAGACGGCATCAGCTTTTCCGGTGAAAGCGCCGTGCCGCTTGTCGTTCAGGATGCTAGCGATATCTCCGCCCTCCTCGCCGCTGGCATGGCGGTCAAAGGCGCGTTCGACTACTCGGGTGGTGCCACGACCATGTCGGTCAAAGAAAACAACGCCGAGGCTTTTTCCGCAGAGACCTCCTCGACGGGTGGCACGCTCGAAGTTGTCATGGGGGCCGATGGTCTGAATTACTCTGGCGGTCAGAACAACCTCAAATTGGCCATGACAACGGAGGATTTCCCGGTACCCATCGAAGTCGACATGGCCAGGGCGAGCTTCAACTTCGCGATGCCCTTGCAGAAATCCGACGCCGCCGATGATTTTGCCGTTGGTTTTTCCTTCAACGATTTCACAATGTCCGATCTGCTGTGGGGGTTGTTTGATCCGCAGGCACAGCTGCCGCGCACACCCGCGACTTTTGTGCTGGACCTGACAGGCAAGGCCCGGCTTCTGTTTGATTTCCTTGACCCCTCCGCAGCGGCGGCCGTGGACGATCCGGGCTTTACACCGGCCGAGCTGGAATCCGTGGACATCAATCGGCTTCAGGTCACTGCAGCCGGTGCCGAATTGACCGGCGAGGGTGCATTCACCTTCGATACGGATACGCCGGGTGCCGGACTGAAACCCAAAGGCTCTGCGGATCTGATGCTGGTCGGCGGCAACAAGCTGCTGGATACGCTTGTCTCCATGGGCTTGCTGCCCGAGGATCAGGCGATGGGCGCCCGGATGATGATGGGCCTTCTAGCCGTACCGGGCAAAGCCCCGGATACGCTCAATTCCAAGATCGAGATCAATGAGCAAGGCCACATCATGGCCAACGGTCAGCGCATTCAGTAATCGCTGAATAAACGCATGTAGACGAGAAAGAGGGGCGCGGCGAGCGCCCCTTTTTGCCTTCCTCCCTTGCAGTGCCCGCATGACACCGCTACCTGACGTGGAATTGGTTTGGAGCTTACTGAATGACCCAGTCGCCGGAGAGCCTGACCGCTCAGCTACTCGATGCCGCCCGGACAGCGGGTGCCGATGCCGCCGATGCCATCGTGATGCAGGGCACATCGCTCAGCATCGACGTGCGGACGGGCGCATTGGAGCATGCCGAACGGGCCGAAGCCGTGGACCTCGGGCTCCGGGTCTTTGTCGGCCAGCGCAGCGCCACGGTATCCGCGTCCGACACCGCCTCCAAGACGCTGGAGGAGATGGCCGTGCGGGCCATCGCCATGGCGCAGGAAGCCCCCGAAGACCCCTACACCGGTCTTGCCGATGCCGAGCAGCTGGCCCGTGATATAGATGTGGCGCGTCTGGAGCTGCACGATCCGACACCGGAACCCTCGCCCGCAAGCCTGCAGGAAGACGCGCAAGCCGCCGAAGCCGCAGCACTGGAGAACAAGGGCGTGACCCAGGTACAATCCGCCTCCGCGGGGTATTCCGCCCGACATGTGCATCTGGCCGCCACCAACGGGTTTTCCGGCGGCTACAGCCGCACCAGCCGGGGGCTGTCTTGTGTCGCCATCGCGGGGACTGGCACCGGTATGGAACGCGACGTGGATGGTGACAGCCGCACCTTTCAGTCCGATCTGCGCGATCCGCAAGAGATCGGCACACAGGCTGCGGAACGGGCGGTGGCCCGATTGGACGCCCGCAAACCACCCACCGGCAGCTTTCCCGTGCTCTTTGATGAACGCATCGCCTCTTCCCTGATCGGCCATTTGCTGGCCGCCATCAACGGATCATCCATCGCCCGTGGCGCGTCCTGGCTGCGTGATGCCAAGGGGCAACCGGTGCTGCCGGATCACCTTTCACTGGTCGAGGACCCGCACCGCCCCCGCGCGTCCGGCTCGCGCCCGTTCGATGCCGAAGGCTTGCCAACCCAGAGGCGCGAGATCGTCAAGGACGGTGTTTTGACCGGCTGGACGCTGGATCTGGCCACCGGGCGCAAGCTCGGGCTGCCCTCGACGGGAAATGCAGGACGCGGGGCCTCCTCTGCGCCCTCGCCCTCCACCTGGAATGTGGCGCTGAGCCAGAGGGAGGCGAGCCGCGCAGACCTGCTCCGCGACATGGGCACCGGCTTGCTGGTGACCTCCATGATCGGGGCGACTATCAACCCCAACACGGGCGACTATTCACGCGGAGCCGCCGGGTTCTGGGTTGAAAACGGCGAGGTCACCCATGCGATCAACGAATGCACCATTGCGGGCAACCTGCGCGACATGCTGCGCCAGATCGTGCCTGCCAATGACGCGCGGGCGCATCTGAGCCGCGTGGTCCCCTCCTTGCTGGTGCCAGGAATGACCCTTGCAGGCAACTGACCTCGCCCTGATCACTGATGCCATCCGCCTCGCGGGCCGTGTGGCCACCGGATTTGTCGGCAAGGATGCAAGGTCCTGGGACAAACCCGGCGGCGCCGGGCCGGTGACCGAAGCCGACCTCGCGGTCAACACGGCACTGGAAACGACCCTGCGCAGCGCACGCCCAGACTATGGTTGGCTGTCCGAGGAAACCGAGGACACTGCCGACCGGCTGGGCCAGGAGACGCTGTTTATCATCGATCCGATCGACGGCACGCGCAGCTTTGTCGAAGGGTCGCGCACCTGGGCGCATTCCGTCGCCGTGGCGCATCGCGGCCAGATCACGGCGGCCGCCATCTACCTGCCGATGCGCGACAAGCTTTATACTGCGGCCTTGGGAGAAGGCGCGTTTTTCAATGGCGCCCCGCTGACCACTTCGACCGCCGCGAACCTGAAGGAGGCGGAGATTCTCGCGACCAAGCCGGTAATGGACCCCCGTCACTGGTCAGAGGGGCAACCGGGTTTTCACCGTTCGCATCGGCCCTCGCTCGCGTATCGGCTGGGGCTGGTGGCCGAAGCACGCTTTGACGCCATGCTGACCTTCAGGCCAAGCTGGGAATGGGATATTGCCGCCGGGGCGCTGATCGTGACTGAAGCGGGCGGTCTGTGTACCGACAAATCCGGCGCGCCGCTGCGGTTCAACAATGCCACACCCACGCTCAACGGGGTGATCGCCGCCGGACCCAACCTGCACCAACAGGTGCTCTCGGCGCTTGCACCTGCCGCGCCTTGACCCCGGCTTCCAGATACGCGATTTTCCGCCAACCCTCCGTCTCAAAGGATAAAACCCATGACGCAACGTCTGCATCTCGTCTTTGGTGGCGAACTTGTTGACCCGACCCGCAACACGTTCAAGAATGTCGAGGACATTCATATTGTTGGCATTTTCCCGGATTATGCAGCGGCGTTCGACGCGTGGAAGTCCGAAGCGCACCGTACCGTGGACAATGCCCACATGCGCTATTTCATCGCCCACCTTCACCGCCTGCGGGACGAAGAGACAGCTGCCTCAGCGACCGAAGAACTGGGGTAAAGACCTATGAGCCGCTCGTTCGGAATGGCGGCTTACCGGGCGCTGTCACGCAGATCAGCGGCCCGGTCCTTTGGTCCAAGCGCGCCGCGCCCCAAGGGCGAAGTGGTCTGGCTGCACGCAGCCGAGGCTGGCAATCTTCTCGCCATTCAGGATCTTGCACAACGGCTTTGCGGCGCGCGCGATGATCTGCATGTACTGATCACCCTTCCGGACCGCGAAGGTCTCGATCTTGCCCACACGACCAGCCCGAAAGAGGGCAACATCCACCTGGATGAGCTCCCGTCAGAGCATCCGGCAGCGGTGGAGAGTTTTCTCAAGAACTGGGCGCCTGACATGTGTATCTGGGCCTGGGGTCGGTTGCGCCCCACACTTGTGCACGAGACCCATCGAAACGGCTGTCCGATGATCCTGATCGACGCGGATACCGGCGGATTCGACGGGCGTCGGGACCGCTGGCTACCCGATTTGTCGCGTGATCTGCTGACGGGTTTCAAAGCCCTGATGGCGCGCTCGGTCCCGGCCGCACAGCGTCTGCAAAACCTTGGTCTGCCCTCTAATACCATCGAAGTGACATCCCCCTTGCAAGCAGGCGGACAGGCATTGCCCTGCGAAGATCAGGACCTGTCGGAAATGACCAGAACGCTGGGTGGACGGCCTGTATGGCTGGCCACCAGCGTACAGGAAGAGGAAGTCGAAACCATACTGGCCGCCCATCGCCAAGCGGTGCGATATTCCCATCGGTTGCTGCTGATCCTGCACCCGGCACACAGCCAGTCTCTCATTGATTTCGCCGAGCAGGCAGTGGGACAAGGCTTCCGCGTCAGCGAATGGTCCGTTGGAGACGAACCCAGCGAGACAACGCAGGTCATGATGGCAGAAGATGACAGTGACCTCGGCCTCTTCTACCGGCTGGCACCGGTATCCTTTCTGGGCAGCTCGCTGTCGCCCGGTCACGGCGGCTGCAACCCCTTTGAGGCTGCGGCGCTGGGATCGGCCGTTCTGTATGGCCCGAATGTACGGCGCTACCTGCCCTTCTATTCACGGCTCGCGAATGCCGGTGCGGCCCGCATCGTGAAAGATGCACAAAGCCTCGGAACGGCGGTCACCCGCCTGATCGCACCGGATCAGGCTGCGGCGATGGCACATGCGGGTTGGGATGTGATCAGCCACGGGGCCGAGCTGACCGACCGGGTGATCGATCTGGTGCAGACCACGCTGGATGAGCGGTTGGAAAAACGCCATGCGAACGCCTGACTTCTGGTTCGCACCGCCGGAAAAACCCGGCCTGCTGGCGCGCGTCCTGTCTCCCCTGGGGTGGATCTACGCACAGGGCACGGCGCGGCGGCTTGCCGGAACGGGCGGCCTGAAACTCGGCATTCCAGTGATCTGCGTCGGCAACATCAATGCGGGTGGCACCGGCAAGACACCCACCGTGATCGCCGTTCTGGAACGGCTGAGTGGCAGGTTTCACAAACCGCATGTGGTCACGCGCGGCTATGGCGGACGCCTCAAGGGGCCGGTGCGCGTGGACCCCGGCCTGCACACGGCGGCGGACGTGGGGGACGAACCGTTGCTGCTTGCCGCTTTTGCCGATGTCTGGGTCGCGCAGGATCGTGCCGCAGGTGGCAGGGCGGCGGAAGCTGCAGGCGCGAGCATCATTGTGCTGGATGACGGGTTTCAGAATCCGGCGCTGCACAAGGACCTCAGCATCGTCGTGGTGGATGCAAAACGTGGCTTTGGCAATGAACGCTGCCTGCCTGCAGGCCCGTTGCGGGAACCCGTGGATGTCGGGCTGGCGCGGGCGGATGTCCTGCTCACGCTGGGTGATGACACTGCGCAGGCAGAGTTTGCCGCGGCAGTCCCCCAAACACTGCCACGCGTGGCAGCACAGCTCGCACCACTGCAGACGGGCATGGACTGGACGGATGAGCCCATCGTCGCCTTTGCAGGGATCGCCCACCCCGAGAAGTTCTTTGACACCCTGCGCGGACTAGGTGCCCGTCTCTTGCACAGCGAGCCTTTGGAGGATCACCAGCCGCTGACACCCGCCCTGATGACACGGTTGGAAGCGGATGCAAAAGCCAAGGGTGCGCAGCTTGTGACCACAGAGAAAGACGCCGTGCGCCTGCCCCCGGCGTTCCGCATGAAAGTAATCACACTACCCGTGCGCCTGGCCTTCGCGCAGGCTGGAAACCCGCTCTTTGACCGGCTGGACGATTTCAAAGCACCCTAGTCGTTTTCCCCCAGCTTTGGCGCGGGGCGGTTCAACACCAGCTCTGCATCGGAAAAGGTGAAGGGGGACCGCACACCCGGCACGCCCTCCAGATCAAGCTGCATGCCGCGCGCCTGCACCTGAGGGTCCGCCATCACCTCGGCCATGTCGTTGATCGGCCCGGCGGGCACACCTGCGGCCTCGCAGGCCGCCAGCAGATCGGCGCGCGTACGCGTCCGGGTCACCGCCGTCAGCCGCGCGTCCATCTCTGCGCGATTGGCGAGACGGTCCACGTTCTTGAGAAACTCCGGTGCCGTCGCCATCTCTTCCAGCCCCAGCAGATGGCAGAGCCGCTGATACTGGCCGTCATTGCCGGTGGCGATGATGATATGCCCGTCCTCGCAGTCAAAGACCTGATAGGGCGCGAGGTTCAGATGCGCGTTGCCCATCCGGCGCGGCGGCGTGCCGGTGGTCAGATAGTTCATCGCCTGATTGGACGTGATCGACACCGCCACATCCATCAAGGCCATGTCGATATGCTGGCCGCGCCCGGTTTGGTGCCGCTGGTGCACGGCGGCCAGAATCGCCGTTGTCGCATAAACACCCGTCAGAATATCGGTGATCGCGATCCCGTATTTCTGCGGCTGCCCATCGGGCTCTCCGGTCACCGACATCAACCCCGACATGCCCTGCACGATGAAATCATATCCCGCGCGCGGCGCATAGGGCCCGGTGTGGCCGAACCCGGTGATCGAGCAGTAGATCAGCTGCGGGAACTCTTTCGACAGGCTGTCATAATCCAGCCCGTACTTGGCCAGCCCGCCGGTCTTGAAATTCTCGATCAGGATGTCGGCGTCGCCCAGCAGGTCTTTGACCTTCTGCCTGCCTTCTTCGGTGCGAAAATCCGCCGTAACCGAGGCCTTGCCCCGGTTGGTGGAGTGGAAATAGGCCGCCGAGACATCTTCATCTCGGGTGACAAACGGCGGACCCCATTGGCGGGTGTCATCGCCTGCGGGGCTTTCCACCTTGATCACTTCGCAGCCGAGATCTGACAACGTCTGGCCCGCCCAGGGGCCAGCCAGAACACGTGCCAGTTCGACGACCTTCAGACCGTCAAGCGGTGCGGCCATTATTCAGCCGCTGCGTCGATCAGAGCGGCCATTTCGTTGTAGGCCATGTTGGAGTATTTCTGGCCGTTGATGACAAAGCTTGGGGTGCTGTCGATCCCGTCGGCTTCGGCATGTTCCTGATACCAGGCAACCAGCGTGCGCGCCTTGTCACCGTCCTGCAGGCAGGCTTCCATTGTGTCCGCGTCGAGCCCTGCCACGGCACCAATCTTGCGCAATTCTGCAACGATTGCCGTCGGTTCCCCCGCGCGGGCCCAGGTGGACTGGCCGGAGTAGATCAGATCCGCCATGCCAAAAAAGCTCTGCGGCGTACCGGCGCAGCGGGCGATCATCGAAGCCCAGAGACCAAACCGGTCAAAGTAGACCTCTCGGTAGACAAAGTTGATCTTGCCGGTGTCGATGTAATCCGCTTTCAGCTGTTTGTAGGGGCCTGCATGGAAAGTCGCGCAGTGCGGGCAGGTGAAGGACGCGTATTCAATCACGGTGACAGGCGCGTCCGGATTACCCAGAGACATTTCCTGAATCGTGGAGGTATCCACATCCGCTTCTGCCGTTTGTGCATTTGCCGCACCCAAAGGATCGGCGGGCGTCACGGACGGGCCGGGCGATGTAACGAAATATGCCCCTATTCCAAGCACGGCCACAGCGGCGGAGATGATCATCATGCGCGACATCGGTGTATCCTTTTCAGCGATTTGTCTTGTTGAGTATGTTTTCGCCCAGGCGTGCAAGCGCATCGCGCAGCCCGCTGTCCTCAACAGGGCTGGCGGTCTGGGCAGCCTTGCGGCGAATGGCGGGATCAACGGGCGCCGCATCGGCGTCGAGTTTGGCCGGTTCAAAGGCAACCTGCCCTTCGGAAAACCCGGTGGCGGCGGTCTGGGTCACCCGGACACGCGCAATGGCGTTGTAGCCGTAGACAGCATTCACCTTGGCGCGCAGTTTTTCCTTTTGCATCTCCAGCATCGGGGCCTGCGCGCCGGTGGTCAGCAGCGTCAGCGTGGCGCCCATGCCCGCACGCCCGTAGCTCACCTCAACCGGGCGGGAAATTGCCGCGACATCCGCGCCGACGATCTCCGACCACTGGGTCAGCAGCCGACTTTGCGCGAATCCCCGGCTTTCCGAGGCCGCCCTGATCCGGCCTGTGAGCAGGCTGGCGGTGCGGGTAAACCCTTTTGTACTGGCACGTCTGGGCGGCATCGCTATCTTCTCAAGAAACGGTTGGCCCAGCATAGCCTTTCCGAGCAGCGGCAACCAGACAAAGCGGACGGACGATCATAAACATTGCGTGAAATTACCCCTGATCCCGAAGAATTGAACGGCGCCCTTTTGGCCTGGTACGACGTGCATGCCCGCGCAATGCCCTGGCGGGTGCCGCCCGCGGACCGCAAGGCCGGGGTGCTGCCCGATCCCTACCGCGTCTGGATGTCCGAGGTGATGCTGCAGCAGACCACCGTGGCGACGGTAAAAGACTATTTTCACAGGTTCACGGCGCGCTGGCCCACCGTGGGCGATCTGGCGGCAGCCAAGGATGCCGATGTGATGGGGGAATGGGCCGGTCTGGGGTATTACGCCCGGGCCCGCAACCTGCTGAAATGCGCCCGCGCCGTGGTGGCAGAGTATGGCGGGGAGTTTCCCGCCGATCACGCCGCCTTGCTGAAGCTGCCGGGGATCGGGCCCTATACGGCCGCCGCGATTTCCTCAATTGCGTTTGACCTGCCCTACGCGGTGCTGGACGGCAATGTGGAACGGGTGATGTCGCGGCTGCACGATATCCATACGCCGCTGCCCGAGGCAAAACCCGCGTTGATGGCTGAGGCAGAGGCGCTAACCCCCGCCAACCGTCCCGGCGACTATGCACAGGCCGTCATGGACCTGGGCGCCACGATCTGCAGCCCGAAGTCTCCGGCCTGCGGCATCTGCCCCTGGCGTGATCCCTGTCTTGCGCGCCTGCGCGGGACGGCGGGCGAGCTACCCAGGAAAGCGCCCAAGAAGGCCAAGCCGGTCCGTCACGGTATGGTCTATCTCGGTCGTCGCCACGATGGCGCATGGCTTTTGGAAACACGACCGGACAGGGGACTGTTAGGCGGCATGCTGGGCTGGCCGGGATCAGAGTGGATCGACACGGACATCGCCTTGCCAGATGTGCCGCCCCCTGCATCGGCAGACTGGACGCAACTGTCAGGTGAAGTGCGTCACACCTTCACGCATTTCCACCTGATCCTGCAGGTCTGGACAGCACAGATCGCACCAGACACAGCCCCGACCCGTGGCAGTTTCCGACCCCCCACCGACTTTCGACCATCCGACCTGCCAACAGTCATGCGCAAGGCCTTTGATCTTGTGCAGACCTCGGTATGAGCGCTGCGTCATGCTTGGAACAATCGTCCCCGCCAGACTAGACTACGCCAAGCAAACAGGACCCAGATGATGACCCACGATCAGAAACCCATCCCCCTTGCCGATCTGATGCGGTTTTCGCGGGCTGCCCCGTTCTGGATTTCGCTCCTGCTGGTGCCCGTGGCCTGGTTGGGTGCGCTTTACGGCGGGTGGACGGTGGCCCTGCTGCCGATTGTCACATGGTACCTGTTTTCGGCGCTTGACGCGGTTTTTGGCCATGACAAGTCGAACGCGGACCCCGATACGCCGGAACAGAGCCTGTTCTGGTATCGGGTCATCACGCTGATCTGGACGCCGGTCCAGTTTTGCCTGCTCTTCAGCCTGATCTGGTATGTGCCGCAGGCCGACCACCTGGGCGTATTGGAACGCGTCGTGCTCTTCTTCGGTGTCGGCGTGATCACCGGCACGGTCGGGATCAACTACAGCCACGAGCTGATGCACCAGAAGAACAAGGCCGAGCGTTGGATGGCCGACATCCTGCTGGCCATGGTGCTCTATTCACACTTCCGGTCCGAGCACCTGCTGGTGCATCACCGCTACGTCGGTACCCCCAAGGACGCCGTCACCGCGCGCTACAACGAAGGGTTCCACCGGTTTTACCCCCGGGTGCTGCGCCAGTCCCTGCACTCGGCCTTTTCCGCTGAGAAGCACAGGCTTAAGCGGCGCGACTTGCCGTGGTATGATCTCGGCAACCCGTTTTTCCGGTATTGGGGGCTGCAGCTTTTCATGCTGGTGCTGGCCCTTGGCCTCGGCGGATGGTCCGGTCTGGTGCTGTTTCTTGTACAGGCCGGTACCGCGATCTGGCAGCTGGAACTGGTGAATTACATCGAGCACTACGGTCTGACGCGCAAACATCTGGGCGATGGCAAATACGAACACGTCAAGCCGCAGCACTCATGGAATGCAGACTACCGGATGTCCAATTGGCTGCTCATCAACCTGCAGCGGCATTCCGACCATCACTACAAACCCGACCGGCGCTTTCCGGTGCTGCAGACCTATTCCGACATGGAAGCCCCACAACTGCCCTATGGCTATCCGATCATGACCATGGCCGCGATGGTGCCCCCGCTCTGGCGGCGCATCATGAACCCGCGCGTGCGGCGCTGGCGGCAGATGTACTATCCGGAAATCACCGATTGGAGCACCTACAACACCGCCGCAAACCCGCACCCACGCTGAAGCCGATCACCATATCTTAAGCATTATATGGCACGAGTTGCTCTCCGGTGGATTTACGTGAGAGCTTACAATGCAGCAACAAATTGCAGCAACACCGACAGGCGCCAAAACACAAACCTGTCTGATTGTCGAAGACAGCACCTTTGACCAGGAACGGATCAAACGCATCCTCGACAAGAGCTTCAAGGGGGTGTTCGTTGCGGTTGCCGCCACAATCGAAGAGGCGCGCGAACATATGGCGCGCTATCAGACAAGCATTATCCTGCTCGATAATCATCTACCGGACGGCACCGGGGCGAACTTCGCGATAGAATTGGCCGAGAATCCGGATTTCGCCAAAATCCCGATCGTGATGGTCAGCGACTGGCCCACACCGTTCATGTTCGACAAGGCACAATCGGCGGGTGTGATCCACGTGGTCAACAAGTCCGACTTCGGCGCCCGCTACATCCACGCGGCGCTCAACCACAAAGTGAAGCCAAGACGCTTGAATTGAGGCCGGTTCAGAAGGTGGCTTTTCCGCTGACCGATGCTCTTTTCGATGTGTCAAAGCCAAACGACCACCGCCCACTTCGGTCATAGAGTGATCTTCGGCCTGTCGTTTGACCAGCTGTTTCAATTTTTGCTGATCCAGATAACGAAAAAACCCCGCCACATTGGGCGGGGTAAGGTGTGTGCCTTCAAAGGCAGCCTAGTTTAGGCCACAGGCACCGGCGGTGTTCGTAAATCAGAGATGCGTCAGCTCGCCATTTCCGAGCGGATCTGCTGGCGCAAGATATCGATGGGCACGTTCTCGCCCTCTTTCCTGAAGGTCCAATAGGTCCAGCCGTTGCAGCTTGGGGCGCCCTCGTAGGCGGCACCCACCTGATGGATCGAGCCTTTGATGTCATTGCCGACCAGCGTGCCATCGGCGCGCACCTTGGCAATCTGGCCACGGGGAGAATAGAGTACCTCGCCCGGGCGTAGCATACCGCGCTCGACCAGTTGGCCAAAAGGAACACGGGGCTCTGCCCGTTTGGAGGCCGACACCTGCAGCGCTTCGCGGTCAAACTTGCGGACCTTGGCGATGCGTTTTGCAGCAACTGTGCGGTACGCCTCTTCGCGTTCGATCCCGATGAATTCACGCCCCAGCATCTTGGCGACGGCCCCGGTGGTGCCGGTGCCAAAGAACGGATCGAGCACCACATCACCCGGATTTGTCGAGCCGACCAGCACCCGGTGCAGCAGGCTTTCGGGCTTTTGCGTCGGATGCGCCTTGTCGCCCTTGTGGTCTTTCAACCGCTCATGACCATTGCAGATCGGCAGCACCCAGTCGGACCGCATCTGGATGCCTTCGTTCAGCGCCTTGAGCGCTTCGTAGTTGAAGGTATATTTGCTGTCCTCGGACTTGCCGGCCCAGATCATCGTCTCATGCGCGTTGGTAAGACGTTTGCCCCGGAAGTTCGGCATCGGGTTCGACTTGCGCCAGACCACATCGTTCAGGATCCAGAAACCCGCATCCTGCAGCGCAGCCCCCACACGAAAGATGTTGTGATAGCTGCCGATCACCCAGATCGCACCATTCGGTTTTAGCAGGCGTCGCGCCGCTTTGAGCCATGCGCGGGTGAAATCGTCATAGGCCTTGAAGCTGGAGAACTGGTCCCAGGCGTCATCCACCGCATCGACACGGCTGTTATCCGGGCGGTGCAATTCGCCCTTGAGCTGCAGATTGTAAGGCGGATCGGCAAAGATGAGATCGACGGACGCCTCTGGCAGGCTGTTCATCATCTCGATGCAATCGCCGTCAAGTATCGTGTTCAAAGGAAGCGCGGTGGCGCCTTTGGTATTGGTCATTTTCATCTGCCTCTGTCCCGGTGCTTGCTGCACTCATTGGTTGAACACAGCATGAGTCAAAGGCGATTCGCGGTCAATTTCTTTTTTGAATCAAGGCTTTAAGTTTTTATCTTGATACAAGATATTGTGCACCGGCTTGAAGGTTCGTCTATGGTGTGGGGTCGGCCCAAGATTTTGAAGCGCGGACATGTGGCTTTTTGATCCATATCCCATGTTTGTCTCCCACCCATAGCCGGGATGCTGTTGCGCCAAATCCACCATCAGCTTGTCACGGGCGATTTTTGCCACGATAGAGGCTGCCGAAATCGACAGGCATCGCGTGTCACCTTTGACCACCGGCTGCGCGGCGATGTTCATGCCGCGCGGTATCATGGACCCATCGATCAGCACATGATCCGGCACATTCGGCAGACCCGCAACGGCCCGCATCATCGCGATGTGACTTGCGCGTAAAATATTGTGTTGTTCGATCTCTTCGACAGAGGCATGGGCCACCGAGATCTCGGCGCAGTCCATCAACAGCTCCGCCAGATAGGCACGTTTCTTGATCGACAGTTGTTTAGAATCGTTCAGCCCATCGGGAATATGCGCTGGGTCCAGCACCACGGCGGCGGCCGTCACGGGCCCCGCCAATGGCCCGCGTCCGACCTCATCCACCCCGGCGACGCGGGCTGCACCGTCGGCATAGGCTGCGGTTTCAAAGTCAAAATCGGGTCCCATCCCTTCTGATCCAATGATCGCGGCGAAGGTGCAACCCCGTTGTTCCAGTGACCAAACGAAAAAGCGCGCTCCGATAAGGGAGCGCGCAGCACTGGTTAAAAAGGGAAGGAAGCGCCCGAACGCCCCCTTCCAGGTCAAAGCCGGGTCAGGGATCCCTCCCGGCCTTGCATCGACCCGTCCTTATCGGCGGGCCAATTGGTATCCTTCGCGACGCAGACACCGCGCCTCATACCCACGCCGGTTGCGGTCGTCCCCGCGCAAGCGGATCGCACAGGCCTGTGGCAACCGGTTCACGTATTTGTAGTTCCGCTCCAGGCAGCGTTTGCCAAAGTAGCGCACGCGCCCCTGCCGCGTTTCTGCAGTGCGCAGACAATCACCAGGCAGCAGCCGACGGTTCTTGGCGCGGTGCGGCAGCGGGCGGGGAGCAAGATCGTAGACCTTTTTTTGCTTGTGATAGACGGGCGCTTTGTGGGCGTTCCGCGTGGCGTTGTACTGCTCGCGTTTACGCTCGTTCCGATCATGGATCACCTTGCCGACAATCGCGATGCCTGCGATAGCCGCCAGTGCCCGCAAGACATCTTCATCTGCACGTGCAGGCGCATTGCCGAAAGCGGTGACCGCAATAGCAGCGGCGGCAATGGTGGTGATGAATTTGCGGTGCATGGGGCATTTCCTTTTCTTGATCTTGTGACCCCTCGCACAGCAAGCGGCCTTGTGGGATCAATCTGGGTCACCCCCTGCCAGACAGGCAATATCAACGCCCCGTTATCCGATAACACGCGTCCTAAGGCCCTTTTGTTATTGAATATCCTGCATGCGGCGCGCAGGATCGGACCATGAAACACACAGCCCTCATTGCGGGCCTTGTCGCGGCGCTTGTCCTTGCCCAACCGGGTCATACGGCCGAATGCTATGCCGACTACAAGGCCAAACAGGACAACCCCTTGCGACTGCACTATGGGGTGGCGCAAATTTCGCAGTGCTCTAAAGGAGCAGCGAAGGCAGAGCTTTCCGCACGGCTTGCCGACCAGGGCTGGACCCTGCTGAACATCGTCTCCGTCTTTGATGAAAGCGGGCTGGCAGAAAGGAAACAGAGTGCAGGATCCAACTTCCTCCGCTTCTGAAATGCGCCGCTCGGGGGGGCGGATCGTGGTCATCGGGATCACCGCGATTGTGCTGATCCTGCTGATCACCGCCGTTCTTCTGTTCTGGGCGCTGCCTGATGCCAATGCCTTCAATGCACGGGTCGAGCAGCTCTTTATCGAGAACAACGATCTGACAGCGCAGGCCGAGGTCAAGCTTCTGGAAATCCTCGCACAGTCGGGCACCGCGTTTTCGGACACCTTGATGAGCTACCGCGTGGTGATTTTCGTGCTGCTCCTCTTTGCCACGGCACTGCTCATTGCCGCATTGGTCTTTCTGGTCATGCTGGTCAGTTTCAACCGCCGCGTGGCACAGATTGAACGGGCGGGCATTCAGGTCAATTCTCTCCTGATCAGTCGCGAGGAGAACACCGTCTACCTCAACAACCTCGGCTTCAAGCTGACCGATGCAGCGATGGAAACCATGTCGGTGCTGGCCGAGGCGCGGATGGATGACGACGTCCTGTCGGGCTCGGAAATCGAAGGCATGATCTCGGGCCGCAGCGCCACCGACTGTGAAGAGGCTGCTGGGGCCACGCGGATCAAGCGGTTGCGCGACACCTTGGGCAACCAGATTGTGGCGGAACTTCTGGTCAAGAACATCGCGCGTCGCGGCTATATGCTGGCCATCGACAAGGACGTTATCAAAGTGATCTGACGCCTGCGCGCTGGGATGGTCGCGCAACATCAGGATTGACTGCCAGGATTTTGTACACTCTACTTTGGCGCGAACGTTTTTGCGCGGTGAACAGATGCTCCATCGTAAAACCCAGCAGACAGACCCGGCAAAACAACGGGCGCACTCCAAGGCATCACAGGCTCCTGCATCGGCACCCTCAAACCAAGGTCATCTTCTGCGGCTTCAGGCCAAGGCAGATGGATCAGCGGTTGTTCAACGCCTGCACAAGGTGATCCAGCGAATCAAATATGTGCGTATCGGGCCGCCGGAGACTGGTACCGTTCGGCAAGTGGATGACGCGCATAAACTGAAGAAAAGCAGAAACCCCAGGGTAAAAGAATACGCCTCGAACGAGGCGGAGTATATCGAGTATCTGTCCCGCCAAAGAGCAGCTGGCAAGCTGGGTATTGATCATGCATTTTATGACCAAGCAGAGGCCAGGTTTGGCGAAAAGGAAGAGGAACGTAATCGCGCTGCGATCAGAGACATTGTTCCAAAGGCCGAACTAAGCAAACAGATGCGCGCTCCACGCATTATTGGTGTTTCACCGGATGACAAAGCCAAGGTTGGCAATATGATTTTCCGGGGCATGAGTCCTAACAATATCAAGAACTTCGAAGCATCTCAGCATGGCGGCGAGGGTGCGCCACCGGTGTTCATCGCCGAGAATCCGACAGGTCGCGCATCAGCGACGGATCATATTGAAAAAGACGATCGACAGTCGCCTTACCTGTCATTCGAAGCGGGTGGCGTTGCGATCAGTGCCGGGAAGTATGCGCTTAAGCCCGTCTCGGCGAACAACACCCTTGTTGATGTGAGTTACGAGGAGGGACACTTGAAGTCAGATACACCCTCCTATCGGGCGAGCGGTCCTTCACGCAATGAGCATCACCGCGCTGGTATGGTCGCGGGTGTTTCTGCGACAGACGATCTGCATCCGGAGGATTACTCCACCGAAACCTACGCGAAAAAACTGCACAGAGAAGATGCACGGAAAAAGGCGATCGCCGACAAGGAAATTCTGATCAAGGCCGGGGCCAAGGGAATTGCGGCGGAGGATGTACCTTTCATCGCGTTGGTCGAACAGGTCAGCGAAGACTACTATCTCGCCAACGCCTCCAACCAAACACCGTCACAGGCTCTGGGATATTACAAGCCGCATGGCGAGCTAGATCGAACCGTTTACTACCGTCTCTATATCCCCACGGATTATGCGAAGAGTTTCGTATTCGACATCGCGGCGCACCAACAGCGGCATCCAGAAGATCTCCGTCCTGAAATGGGCGCGATTGATCCGCTGCACGCGCCGCTGCCACCCGCGCGCAGGCCCGCAGCAGCCGCCGCGCCAGTACGCAACGGCGGTGCCGAGGACCGGCGCCGGGACACCCGGACGGTTGCCCGCCCTGCGCCGACATCAGCCTGGGACACTGCTCTGCCCGGCACCAGCGCGGCGGCCTCCTCCTCTGGCGAGGCAGACACACGCGGCGGCAAAATGGAGGAAGTGGACTGAAAGTCCACTCTGGCCAAGGATGCAAGAACAGGTCACCTTGCGCCTGAATCACGCGACCAAAGGACCCGACCATGCCCGCTCCCACAAACACCTTCAAGCAAGCCCTTCTGGATGGCGAAACCCTTTTCGGATGCTGGATGAGCATGGCTGAAAGCTACACGGCCGAGATTCTCAGCGGTGCTGGCTTTGACTGGTTGCTGATCGACGGGGAGCATTCGCCGAACGACATCCGGTCGATCCGTGACCAGATGGTCGCCCTCAAAGGCAGCGCCAGCCATCCGGTTGTGCGTGTCCCGATTGGGGAGACATGGATCATAAAACAAGTGCTTGATGTCGGTGCGCAGACCGTTCTGGTTCCCATGGTGGAGACGGCCGAGCAGGCGCGGGAGCTTGTGCGCGCGTGTCATTATCCACCACATGGTACACGGGGCGTGGGCTACGCGGTGGGCCGTGTGTCGGACTTCGGGCAGATGGGCAACTACGGCCCTACAGCGGACGCCCAGATTTGCCTTCTGGTTCAGGTGGAGAACAAGACCGGCCTTGATAACCTCGATGAGATTCTTGCTGTCGAAGGTGTAGATGGCGTTTTCATTGGCCCGGCAGACCTTTCGGCCAGCCTGGGGTATCTTGGCCAGACCATGCACCCGGATATGCAGGCCACGATCACAGGCGCGCTCAAACGGATCAGCGACAGCGGCAAGGCGGCGGGCATTCTGACGCCTGACGACGGCATGATCCAGTCGTCTCTGGACGCCGGCGCGCGCTTTGTTGCGGTGGCGATGGATATTGCGCTGCTGCTGAACTCTGCCAAGGCCGTTTCGGCAAAATGGAAAGACAAGACCTCCTGAGCCTCTTTCCCTTAAGACACAAGGGGTATAAGAGGCGCGGACCATCACTTGAACATTGGAGTAAAAAAGATGGGTTACCGCGTCGTTGTTGCGGGCGCCACAGGTAATGTGGGCCGCGAAATGCTGAACATCCTTTCCGAACGCCACTTCCCGGTGGACGAGCTTACGGTGCTTGCCTCGCGCAAGTCGCTGGGCACGGAAGTGAGCTTTGGCGACACGACGCTCAAGACCAAGGATCTGGATACCTTCGATTTCACTGGCTGGGACATCGCGCTCTTTGCGGTGGGGTCCGAGGCGACCAAGAAATACGCGCCAGCCGCGGCCAAGGCGGGCTGTGTCGTGATCGATAACTCCTCGCTCTACCGTTACGACCCGGATGTGCCGTTGATCGTGCCAGAGGTGAACCCGGACGCCATCGAGGGCTATGCGAAGAAGAACATTGTCGCCAACCCCAACTGCTCGACCGCGCAGATGGTCGTGGCGCTGAAGCCGCTGCACGACCGCGCGACGATCAAACGCGTTGTGGTCTCGACCTACCAGTCGGTGTCGGGTGCAGGAAAGGAAGGGGCGGACGAGCTCTGGGATCAGACCAAGTCGATCTACAACCCGACCGATGACAAACCGCCGAAGAAATTTCAAAAGCAGATCGCCTTCAACGTGATCCCGCAAATCGACGTCTTCATGGATGGGGGCGACACGAAAGAAGAGTGGAAGATGATGGTCGAGACGAAGAAGATCGTCGATCCCGCCATCAAGGTCACGGCCACCTGCGTGCGTGTCCCGGTCTTTGTCGGCCACTCGGAATCGGTAAACGTCGAGTTCGAAGACCATCTGGACGAGGATGAGGCGCGCGAGATTCTACGTGAGGCACCCGGCGTCATGGTGATCGATAAGCGCGAAGATGGTGGCTACGTGACGCCGGTTGAGTGCGTCGGCGATTTCGCCACTTTCGTCAGCCGCATCCGGCAGGACAGTACCATCGACAACGGGCTGAACTTTTGGTGCGTGTCCGACAACCTGCGCAAAGGGGCCGCTCTCAACGCCGTGCAGATCGCGGAATTGCTGGGAAATCGCATCCTGAAAAAGGGCTGAGCCCGCTCACTATCAAATCACAACGCCCCGCCCGCGCACCGCAGGCGGGGCGTTTTCGTTCACTCTGCCGACGCGCAGGCCTCTGCGTCGGCAGGGTTCAAGCGGAAGGTATAGAACGGCCCTGTATTGGGTTCGTAGGAATGCGGCCCCTCTTCCAGATAGAAGCGATAATGCCCCTCGATATCGTCGCGGTAATCGATGCCCTGTCCGATGTCGGAGAGAAAGACGTTGCGCGTGCGGACCAGGATCTCCCCATGCTGCTGCGGCTGAACCCAGATCTGGCTGTCCCCTTCCAGCGTATTACATCCGTCATCGTAGAGCCCCGGCGCGCTTTCCGAACACATGAAGGAGAGGAATCCGGCCCGGTCGGCGCGGTCCGTGCCGGTGAGCCGCGCAATGGCAAACCCGTCCTCAATCCTTAACGACAAGGTCAGCGTGGTTACATTTTGGGCGGGCTGTGCCGCCAGATGATCTGCGGAATAGCTGCGGGTGTAACAAGGGGCCAGCGTTTCCAACTCAAGGCTCAGCGCCATACTGGCGACAGCGGAAAGGATCACCCCGCATAAGGCATAGCGAAAAATCTGCATCGACGGTCTCCATGATGCCGGTTCTGTCAAATGCCCCGGCACAGCAAGCCGGGCGGGCGACCCCTTGTCAATGGAGGATGCCGCATCACAGCGGGTTATCGCAAAGCTCAGACTGTGCGCGGGTCCTTGGGTTTGCCCGGTCCGAATCGACGCAGGAAGGTCACATAGGAAAACCCCAGGTCAGCCGTGTTGCAGAGCTTTTGACCACTGGTTTCGGTGTGCAGCGACAGCCCACCCCAGGCGATTTTCATGAAATAGCCGTGACGGCGCATGCGTACGTCCAGATCGTCCCAGTTCTCGGCCTCGGCCATGTCGCGAAACAGCAGCTTCTGCAGCGCAAAAATCAGCCGTGGATCGACAATCTCGGACTTCTTCTTTGAACTTTTGTGTGCCGCGAGATGGGCCACAAGCACATCTTCTACGATCTTCGCTACAGTGCCTTCCTGCTCTGTCGCCAGATCGTGAACTGCAAGCGCCAGATCAGCCGGCAACTGAATCGAAACTGTACGACGGTTCATGCCCGCGAGGATTCCTTAATTTTGGTTTATAAATTGTTAAAAACGTTCCGCCCGCAGAACTTCGCAGTCAACTATCGTGACCACGCCAATGTGGCGCTCAACGACATCAAAAGCGGCCTCGAGCAGCTTGTCGAGCTTTGAAGGCCGGATGATGCAGATCACCTGCACCATACCGCTTGCGCGACCAATCTCTCCGGCGCGGGTCCAGGCCCCCGACCGCCCCGACCCCCCCAAAACAGGCAGGACCGTGAACCCGGTGACCCCTGCTTTCATCAGGGCTTCGGTCAGGCGGGACTGCATGATGGCTTCGATAGTGATCTCGACCCGTTTGGCTTGATGTGTTTGCATGGAATCAGGCTCCTGTCATGGCCGTCGCCAGCGCGACATATAGCGGAATGCCGAGCGTCAGGTTGAACGGAAAGGTTACGCCGAGCGACAGCGTGAGATAAATTGACGGGTTCGCTTCGGGCAGCGCCACCCGCATCGCTGCAGGCACCGCAATGTAAGAGGCCGAGGCCGAGAGCACCATCATCAGGGCAACGCCGCCCGACGACAGACCCAGCAACAGCCCCGCCCCAAGCCCGCAGAGGCTGCCGATAACCGGCATCAAGACACCGAAGGCCAGCACACCGGGCCGCAGCACATCGCTGCGCTCACGCAACCCGCGTCCGGCGACCAGCCCCATGTCCAGCAGGAACAGGCACAAAACGCCTTTGAACGGTGCGACGATAAAGCTGGAAATTTCTTCCAGGCCTTCCTCGCCCGTTGCCCACCCAATGAAAAATGACCCGACCAGCAGGACAATGGACCCGTTAAGCAGAATTTCCCGCCACAGGTCGCTGTCCATACGTTGCCCGTCTCCCCCACCGCGTGTGATCAGCCATAGCGCTGAAAGGATTGCCGGAGCCTCCATAGCTGCGGCGACAGCCACCATGTACCCTTCGGACGCAATACCACTGCTTTCGAGCACGGAGGTGGCAGCGACAAAAGTGACGATGGAGATCGACCCGTAGTGCGCGGCAACGGCAGCGGCATCCAGGCGGTTCAGCGATGTCATGACCTTGAGCAGAGCAAAGGCAATCAACGGCAGTGCTGCGGACAGGATAATGCCGGCCAGCAAGGTTAACCCCAGTTTCGCGTCGATCCCATGCGCTGACACGCTGACCCCGCCTTTGAAACCGATCGCAAAGAGCAGGTAGATTGAGAGCGCTTTGGCAGCCGCTTCCGGCACGCTGAGATCAGAGCGGGCAAGCGAGGCTGCCAAACCAAGCGCGAAGGAGAGAATGATTGGCGACAGCAGATTATTGGCCGCCAACGAGAGGATCTGTTCCACGTGCTACTCCTTGCCCTGATCAAAGGCCCAATAAAAACGACCGATCACTTCATCAATCTCAGACCGGCTGAAACGCTTGCTTTTCGGTGTTGAAAAATTCCAGCCCGCCCTCGCCAATATCGGTCCAGAGGCCGTGCAGGGTCAGCGCGCCTTCTTTGACTTTTTCGCTGATGAACGGGAAGGTCAGAAGATTTTCCAGGCTGACAAGAACCGCATGTTTTTCAAGCTGTTGCGCTTGCACGGCCGCATCGTTTTCCGCCGAGACCAGATCGTACTTCGGCTTCAGAATATCCATCCAGCGCCCAACGAAACTGTTCTGTTCTTCGAGATCAGGCGCATGGCCGCGGCACATGTCGATGCATCCTTGCACGCCGCCACAGTTGGAATGGCCCAAAACGATGAGATGCGCGACGTGCAACATGTTGACCGCATACTCGACTGCCGCAGAGGTGCCGTGATGGTCACCGTCTGGCTGGTAGGGCGGCACCAGATTGGCAATGTTGCGATGAATGAAGAATTCACCTTGATCCGCGCCGAATATGGAGGTGACATGCACCCGGCTGTCGCAGCAGGAAATGACCATGGCCCGCGGGCGCTGACCCTCGCTGGCCAGATGGCGATACCACGCCTTGTTCTCGGCATAGCCAGTGGCTTTCCAGCCGTGATAGCGCTGCACCAGATAGTTTGGCAGCGGTCTAGCGTGATCCATATCTGTCCCATTCGTCTTTTTCGTTGCGTGCAACTATACCGAATTCACATAGAATTCGAGCGAAAACAGACCTCGGTCTCAACACTTTGGATAGGTTTGGAGGGCATAGATATCGCGTGCCGTGGGGGCGTATAAGGGTGAGACTAATGGATCAAGTCCTGAAAATCAGGCTGAAAGAAACTGTGCACGTCGACCAAGATCGACTGGCCGCTCTTTATGCAGAGCTGGGCGAAGCAGGCGCAGAGGACGTCGTATGCCGCGCCATGGAAGAGCTGGCCCTGCGTCTTTCCCATTGCAGCCGTCTGTATTTAGCGTCGGACATGACCGAATTGCGCAAATGTGCCCGATCCCTAATTGCGATCGGCGACCAAATCGGCATGCACGTACTGACCCGCGTGGCAGGAGATGTCATTGCCGCCATTGATGCCGCTGACGGACCGGCCATCTCGGCAACCCTTGCACGCCTGATCCGCATTGGCGAGCAATCGCTGACCGCCATCTGGGACTTACAGGACATTACAATCTGATGTCTTGCGCGACAGGCATGACAGTCTAGGTTGAGCGGAAACCACCGCTTGAAAGGCCCCTGAAAATGCCCCTGCCCCTTTTTGCCGATCCATCGGGCCCGGCGCATCCCCTGCATATCGTGTCTCAAGACCAATTCGAAAACTGGTGTGCGGCTCAGTCGGACACGCTGCAGGCTTGGGTCACTGCCCAGGATTTCAACGGTGGTCTGGGGCAGGCACTTGTGATCCCCGGTTCCGACGGCGCACCTGCTGGTGCTGTCGCAGGGTATGGGACAGCACAGACCCGTGCCCGCGGACGTTTTCATCTTGCCGCGGCAGCCGCGAAACTGCCGAAAGGCGCCTACAAGATCGCCTCGGGACTGCCCGAGGATCAAAGCGAGGTCGAGGTGCTTGGCTGGTTGCTGGCGGGATACCGATTCGACCGCTATCGCAAACAGACCGAAATGGCCGCCCGGCTTGTCGCACCCGAAGATATTGACGCAAACGCACTGGCAGCAATCGCAACGGGGGAGGCGCTGACCCGCGATCTGATCAATACGCCCGCCTCCGACATGGGCCCTGACGATCTTGAAGCAGCCGCCCGCGATCTCGCTGCGCAGCATGATGCAAGGATTGCCGTCACCCTCGGCGATGACCTGCTCGCAGAAAACCTGCCGATGATCCACACTGTCGGGCGCGCTGCCAATCGTGCGCCGCGCCTGATCGACATGCGGTGGGGGGATGCGGGTCCCCGCATCGTGCTCGTCGGCAAAGGTGTGTGTTTTGACACCGGCGGTCTGAACCTGAAACCCGGGGCTTCCATGGGTCTGATGAAGAAGGACATGGGGGGGGCCGCAGCCGTACTTGGCCTGGCACAGATGATCATGGCCAGCGGTGTGCCCTTGCAATTGCGTGTTCTGATCCCGGCTGTGGAAAATGCAGTTTCCGGCAATGCATTCCGTCCCGGTGACATCCTGACATCCCGCAAGGGGCTGACGGTTGAGATCAACAATACCGACGCCGAGGGGCGTCTTGTACTGGCGGACGCTCTGGCCTTGGCAGAGGAAGAAAACCCCGATTTCATCGTCTCGATGGCCACGTTGACCGGCGCGGCACGGGTGGCGGTGGGCCCTGACCTCGCCCCCTATTACTGCGATGACAGCAGCTTCGTCGCACTCTTGGAGAGTGCCGCACAAAAACAGGCCGATCCAATCTGGCGCATGCCCTTTCACACACCTTACGAGGCGATGATCGAACCGGGCATCGCCGATCTCGACAATGCACCCAAGGGCGGGTTTGCGGGCTCGATTACCGCAGCCCTCTTCCTGCGTCGCTTCGTTGAGAAAACGCCCTACGCGCATTTCGACATCTACGGGTGGCAGCCCAGCGATGCGCCCGCACGCCCCAAAGGCGGCTCAGGCCAAGGCACCCGCGCGCTGCTAAAAACCTTTGCACGCATGGCCTGCGAATGACCGACCCCCGCGACACACCCGATCCCGAACTCGCCACCCGGGCCGAGCCCATGCAGGTTGCGCGCCCTTTGATCGATCTGCGCCGCCAGCCTGACGGCAAACGGGATCGTCAACTGCTCTTCGGAGATGCTGTCACCGTGCTGCATCACGCCGGGGAATGGCGTCTGGTTAAAGCAGAGAAAGACGAATTTCACGGCTATGTTCCGGCGCACGCATTGGGACCGGTTCAGACACCGACCCATCGGATCTCGGTCCGAGCGACGCATGCCTACGAACGACCAGACCTGAAATCACCCGATCTGGTCAGCTTGTCGTTTGGCGGCAGGATCGTGGCTTCGTCGGAAACGGCAGCGTTCATCGAAACGGATGCAGGGTTCATTCCCCGCCAGCATGTCTGCACCGTAGATCACCTCGAGACCGACCCAGTCGCCGTCGCACATTTGTTTCTCGGCACGCCCTATCTTTGGGGCGGCAATAGCGGCACAGGCATTGACTGCTCGGGGTTAGTGCAAGCGGCCTGCCTGGCATGTGGGATCCCCTGCCCCGGCGACAGCGATCAGCAGTGCGACAGGTTGGGCACACTCCTGCCCGCGCAAAGCCCTTACCGGCGCAACGATCTGCTCTTCTGGAACGGTCATGTCGCCTTGGTCATGGACCCTCAGACAATGCTGCACGCCAATGCAGGGGATATGGCCGTTGCCGAGGAAGGTATAGAGGCGGGAATTGCCCGCATCCTGGACCAAGGGGACGGACCCGTAACGGCGCACAAGCGGCTAAAACTGCCCTGACATCGCCCCAAACGGCAAACGCAATTGCCGGAGGCGATTGCAGGCATCGTGTGGCCCGGCACGGGCCGCCTTTCGACAGATCTACTCGACGGCGCGGATCAGCTTGCGCTCCAGCACGCGTAGAACCGTCTTGAGGTCATGTCCGCGCCGCAGGATTTGACCATCCATCCCGACCACCGCATACATCCCTTGCTTGTCGCGCATCTTCGGACGTTTCTCGATCCGATACATCGGGGTCTCCGCCGTGCGTCGAAACACCGAAAACACTGCCACATCCCGCAAACATGAAATCCCGTAGTCGCGCCATTCGCCCGCTGCAACAAATCTGCCATAAAGCGAGAGGATGACTGAAAGCTCCGTGCGGTGAAAGGCAATCTGTTCTGGCGGGAATTGATGCAGATTGCTGGACGGTGGCACAGGGATGTTCATGGTGCCAGACTTGCGCTCTTGGGCCAACAAATCAAGCCCCGAGGTTGCGATATACAGCGCGCAGAATTCATGTTACGGATTTCGCAGTGGAGGAAAAAATCGGAAACATGTATGTCTGACGACGTAACGGCGCAGGCCCGCGCCGAAAAATGTGCCGCGCTGATGATGGACAAGGACGCCGCCAGCAGAGGTCTGGGCATGCATCTTGATCGGGTGGCACCGGGGATGGCCACGCTGTCCATGCAGGTCACGCCGGAGATGCTGAACGGACATGGCATCTGCCATGGGGGCTATATCTTCACCCTTGCCGATTCCGCCTTCGCCTTTGCCTGCAACACCTACAATCAGCTCACGGTGGCGCAACAGAACCAGATCACCTATCTGGCGCCAGGCAAGGCCGGTGATCGTCTCACCGCCACCGCCCTTGAGGTCGCGCGCACCGGACGGTCGGGCACCTATGATGTTACAGTATCCGACAGCGCCGGCTCGATTATCGCGCTGTTTCGCGGTCTCTCCCGCACCATCAAGGGCCATCACTTCCCCGAAAACGGAGGCCCTGCATGAAGGATCTGACCCCCGCGCAAAATTCGCTTGATCCTATCGAGATTGCCAGCCGCGATGAAATCACGGCACTGCAGACAGAACGCCTGCGCTGGTCGCTGAACCACGCTTACAAAAACGTGCCTTTCTACAGGCAAAGCTTTGACGCGGCGGGCGTGCATCCGGATGATTTGTCGTCACTGGAAGATCTGTCAAAATTCCCCTTCACCGTCAAAACCGACCTGCGGGAAAATTACCCTTTCGGCATGTTCGCCGTGCCCCGAGATCAGATCGCCCGCATCCACGCCTCCTCCGGCACCACCGGGCAGCCAACGGTCGTGGGTTACACTCAGAGAGACCTCGATCATTGGGGGAGCGTCGTCGCGCGCTCCCTGCGGGCGGCGGGTTTGACGCCTGGTGACCTGCTGCACAATGCTTACGGCTACGGTCTTTTTACCGGCGGGCTGGGCATTCACCTCGGGGCGGACGCGCTGGGGCTGGCAACGGTCCCGATCTCCGGCGGAATGACACCGCGCCAGGTGCGCCTGATCGAGGATTTTCAGCCCAAGGGGATCACGGTGACCCCCTCCTATGCGCTATCGATTCTCGATGAGTACAACAGGCAGAGTCTGGACCCCCGCGCCTCGTCCCTCCAGGTCGGCATTTTCGGCGCCGAACCCTGGACAAACGCGATGCGGGCAGAGATCGAGCAGGCGTTCGATATGCATGCTGTCGACATCTACGGCCTCTCCGAAGTGATGGGTCCCGGCGTCTCGATGGAATGTGTGGAAAGCAAGGACGGGCTGCACATCTGGGAAGATCATTTCTACCCCGAGATCATCAACCCCGAGACCGGCGCGCCGGTCGAAGATGGCGAACAGGGAGAGCTTGTCTTCACCTCTCTGACCAAGGAAGCTTTTCCGATCATTCGGTACCGCACCCGCGATTTGACGCGTCTTTTGCCCGGCACTGCCCGTACGATGCGGCGGATGGAAAAGGTCACCGGCCGGTCGGACGACATGATCATCCTGCGCGGCGTGAACGTCTTTCCCACCCAGATCGAGGAGGCGCTGATGGCCGTTCCCGGCCTCGCCCCGCATTTCCAGATCGAATTGACCCGCCCGGACCGCATGGATCAGATGCGTATCCTCTGCGAAACTGCCGATACTTCTGTCGACGCAGCCGCTTGCGCCAAGGCGCTTTCCGCATCCGTCAAGCAAACCATCGGGATCAGCGTGAAAGTGGATGTGGGCAGCACAGGCTCGGTCGCCCGATCCGAGGGCAAAGCGGTGCGGATCGTCGATAATCGCCCCAAAGGCTAGAACGCCATCCTTAACGGGTGATTGTTTCAGATGCCGCAAGCAGTTTTCGAGGCGGCGCTATGACAAGGTGCAAACGTTGCCAGCCTGCCATTCCGACCTACAATTTGTGCATAGGTTAAACAACTTGGGAGGAGACCATGAGAACACTTTTCACAACCGCTGCAATTTCACTACTCGCCACAGGCGCCCTTGCCGATGGGCACCGCACCGAAGCGCCGGAGGACGCAAATGTATACATCATATCGCCTGCGGATGGCGCGACGGTCTCTAACCCGGTGACCATTGTCTTTGGCCTTGAGGGCATGGGCGTGGCGCCTGCCGGCACCGATGTGGACGATACCGGGCACCACCATCTGCTGATCAACACCGACCCGTCCGGGATCGACATGAGCGAATCTCTGCCCGCGACGGATCAGATCGTGCATTTCGGGGGCGGCCAGACGCAGGTGACCAAGGAATTGCCCAGCGGGACCCACAGCATCCAACTGCTTCTGGGCGACCTGAACCACATTCCGCACGACCCACCCGTGATGAGCGAGGCGATTTCAATCACCGTCGAATGAGCATTCCGGCCTGATCCAGCGGCGTGGTGTTCATGATTCAGCACTACGCCACGGTGCCGTCTTGCTGTGTACTCTGCCTCAGGCAAACGTCCCCTGACAGAACCAGCCTGACGACATTGTATGCCCGTGCCCATAAAACAGCCATAATCGCTGGCCGTCATCGGTATCCATGACCCAGTAATCGCGCACGCCACTGCGCCAGTTGGGATCGTCCAGCCACCATTCGGGCGCGATGCGTTCCGGGCCGATGGCCCGCACCCGTGTCAGATCCTGCCCGCGCCAGCGAAACACCTGCGGCAGTTTCGGGGTATCCGGCGCGCCCACCGGCTCGGGCTGCCATATCAACATCGGGCGCGGATTGGCGGGCGCGGGCCAGCCCCCCTCATGCGGTTTGGACCAGGCCGCCGCCAGAACCGTACTGGTCTTTTCGGGGATATGGCTCGACGCCGGATGCCGCCGGGTGATCGCCTCCAGCCCCACCCGCGCGCCGATACGCGCAATCAGATCTTCGAAACGGGTGTCCTCTGAAAGCCGCCTGTTCACCGCCTGACCCGCTTCAAGGTGCCCCGGCACAGTACGATCGAAAACCGGTTCCGTCTGCACAGCTTCCAGCCGTAGCATGTCGATGCCAAAGCCTGCATCGATCTCATTGAGCTTCAGCGCCAGCAGGGGGCGGATGCGCTCTGGCATATGCGAAACACTGGCCAGCCCGACCTCAATGCTCTCGACCCCATGATCGCTGCGAAACGCCTGCAGCCGGACCCGGCGGGCCCCACGCCCCTTGGTTTTAAGGGTTTCACACAAGCGCGGCAGCAACCGGTCGATCCCGGCAAGCACGTCTTCTTCCAACCCGATGGGATCGGGCAACGTCAGCCGGACGGCAAACTGATCGGGGGGCCGCGCGGGCGATACCGGTTCCGGCGCAGAGCCCATCGCCTGATCCATCCGCATCACCAGCCCCCGCCCGAAGCGCCGCGCCAGACCCGCGCGCGGTTGCCCCAGCAGGTCACTGATCCGGCGCAGACCCAACCGGGACAGCTGTTCGGTGATATGCGGCTCCAGGCGCAATGCCGCGATGGGCAAAGGGCCAAGCGCGGAATACATTTGTCCGGGCGCGGCAATGCGGTGCGCGGTCTCCTCCGGGCCCAGGGTGACAACCGGAGCCGCGCCGCCGCGGGTCCAGTGGCGCCGCTTGCTTGCCCGGGACCGGGTGGCACGCGCCTCCTGATCAATCGCGTCACCGGAACGGTGCGATCCTGCCACCTGCCCCGCAAACCGCGCCAACGCCCAGGCTGCGCCCCGGGTGTCGGCCAACCCCATGCGCACGGCAAGGCTCAGGTCGGTGCAATCCTGCTGCACCACTTCCAATAGCGCCATCTCTCCCCCGAAAAGATGGGCACAGCCAGTCAGGTCGACCACCAGCCCATCCTCTGCCTCTGTTGCGACCCAGGGGCTGAACTTTCCCGCCCAACGCTGCAGCGAGGCAAGAAAACTGGCCTCACCCTGCAGGCTGCGGGTGCGCGTGATCAGCCCTTCGCACATCGCATGGGCATCCCGAACAGGTTGACCAACCCGCAGCCCGAAACCCAGCGCAGCGATGTTAAGGGACGTCAGAACCTGCGCATTCTGCTGTTCCTCCACCACTGCCAGCGGCACATCGGCAAGCTGGGGGGTTCGGCGGATCAGCCGGTCGGTCCCCAGATGCGGAAACCAGAGCGAAAGGACGCGGCGGTTGGTCATGGGCAGGAGAACGGGGCAGACTCACTTGTTCACTATTTGTTCCAAAATAGAACACACCCCGACCTGAGTCGAGTCACGCCGGATCAGACTCCGTATCGCGCCATGAAGGTTTTGACTGCGCCATTGACCACACGTTCGATCTCATCAGCAGTCACCACCTTGGTCATGCCAAAAATCAGCCGTGGCCAGACATCGGCCTTGCACAGCTCGCCAAACTGATCGGCTGCGAGGATACGGTCCTCGATCCGCAGTTCTCCGCGCGCCTCGGCCTCTTCGAAATAGGCTGCCATCTCCGCCCGCATGACCGCCGGGCCGGAGTTATAGAATTTCTGGCCCAGCTCAGGGAACCGGTCCGCTTCAGCAACGCAGATCCGGAAAATCTGCTGCCCGAATTTCGAGGTAATGAAGCCCAGGAAATGTTGCCCGGTCTGGGTCAGCACTTCCTCCGGCGCGGCACTCATATCAATCCTGTTCAGCGCATCGCTGGCCTGCCGTTGGCATTCCGTTGTTGCCACTTCCATGAACAGCAGCCGTTTGTCCGGGAAGTAGCTGTAGAGCGTGGCTTTGGAGACATTGGCCACACGCGCGATCTCATCCACACTCGCACCTTCGAATCCGTCCGCCATGAACACTTGCCGCGCGCCCTCAAGCACCTGATCAAATTTCCGGCCTTTGCGGATGATTTCGGCTGTCGATGTCATGGCATCCCCCGCTGTGCCCGTCCACAATATAAACCGAACCGTTCAGTTCCAAGCAAAAACCCGTATGACCCCGCGCAAAGCCGGTTGCCGAAGGCTTTTTCATAGATTAGAATTATTCTAAACTATGGAGCGTACCTAATGCGATTTTCCTTTTCCCGCAAGCGGTTCCGCGATTTGAGCGAGCAAGAAATTCTGGCCCTGGCCATCTCTTCGGAGGAGGATGATGCGCGCATCTATCGGGGCTACGCGGAGTATCTGCGGGCGGATTTTCCCGATTCCGCGCATGTTTTTGACGGGATGGCCGCGGAAGAGGATCAGCACAGGCAGCGATTGATCGACCTGCACACGGTGCGGTTTGGCGATGTCATCCCGCTCATTCGACGGGAACATGTGGCGGGATATTACAACCGGCGGCCCGTCTGGCTGGTGGAAAACCTGGGGTTGGAGCGTATCCGGACCGAAGCCGCGGCGATGGAGCGTGAGGCCGAGACCTTCTATCTCGCCGCTGCTGCGCAAACCTCGGATGCCGCCACCCGCAAGCTGCTGGGGGATCTTGCCGCTGCAGAAGCGGGTCATCAGACCACCGCCAGCGATCTGGAGGCAAAACATCTGGATGCGGACACGCTGGCCTCCGAGGAAAAGACCGCGCACCGGCAGTTTCTGCTGACATGGGTGCAGCCGGGGCTGGCCGGGCTGATGGATGGGTCGGTCTCCACCCTCGCGCCGATCTTTGCCACGGCCTTTGCCACGCAGGACACCTGGACCACGTTCCTCGTGGGGCTGGCGGCCTCCGTCGGTGCGGGCATTTCCATGGGCTTCACTGAGGCAGCATCAGATGATGGGCAACTGTCAGGGCGGGGCTCACCCATCAAACGCGGCTTTGCTTCCGGGATCATGACCACGCTGGGCGGCTTGGGACATGCCCTGCCCTATCTGATCACCGATTTCTGGACCGCGACGGTGATTGCGATCATCGTTGTTTTTGTCGAGCTTTGGGCAATTGCCTGGATTCAGAACCGGTATATGGACACGCCGTTCTGGCGCGCGACGCTGCAGGTCGTCTGCGGCGGCGCCCTGGTCTTTGCCGCCGGGGTGCTGATCGGATCAGGCTAGCTTGCAGCCCGGGGCGCTTCGCACTAACAACCAAGCATGGTTGAAATTTTCCTGAAGACCGTTCCCTTCTTTGCATTGATCGGTCTGGGATACTGGGCAGGCTACACGCGGTTCTTCAGCGAAGAGGCCACGGCCTATCTCACCAAGTTCGTCTTCTACTTTGCCCTGACCGCGATGCTGTTTCGCTTTTCGGCCAATTTGTCGTTTGAAGACGTCTGGGACACCAATCTCGTCGCCGGGTACCTGGTTGGGACCCTGACCGTCTACCTCATCGCCACGCTGGTGGGATATCTGCGCAAGCTCGATGTCGCCACCACGGCGGTTGAGGCGCAATGTGCGGCGATTGGCAATGTCGGTTTTCTGGGCGTGCCGATGCTCACCCTGCTGCTGGGGGAGGCCGCAATCGGGCCGATCATGATGGCGCTGGCGGTTGATCTCATTGTCTTTTCCAGCCTGATTGTCATCCTGATCACCGGCTCCCGCGATGGACGGTTGAGCTTCGGCGTGTTCCGGACGGTGGGCCTCGGTCTGATCAAGAACCCGATGATCGTGGCCATCACCGTGGGGTTGATATGGTCTTTCTTCGATCTGCCGATCCCGGCACCGGCCAATGAGTTTCTGGCCATTCTGGGGGGTGCAGCCACACCCGGCGCGCTCTTTGCCATCGGCGCGTCGCTGGCCAGCAAATCCGCCGAAAGGCTGCACATCGCGGGATGGCTGAGTTTTTGCAAACTAGGGCTGCATCCGCTGTTTGTCGCCGTGGGGGTGCTTTACCTGTTTCCGGCCGATCCCTATTTCGCGGCCGTGATCATCTCGGCCGCCGCCTTGCCGGTGGCCGGCAACGTCTACATCCTCGCGCAACACTACGGCGTGGCCCCGCACCGGGTTTCCGCGGCGATCCTTGTGTCAACAACCGTCAGCATTCTGACCGTCAGCAGCATCATTGCCGTGGTCGCACCGACCTGAGCCCCCTTGTCGCACCGCGCTGCGCGCGGTAGCCATCATGTATATCAGGAACGAGGAGCCCGCCGATGCAAACCATCTCTGAAAACGCCTGCTTCGGGGGCACACAAGGGGTCTACACGCATGCCTCGACGCCCTGCGCCTGTGACATGACCTTTGGTCTTTTCCTGCCGCGCGATGCCGAAGACGGCCCCGTGCCGCTGTTATGGTATTTGTCGGGTCTGACCTGCACCCATGAGAACGCCATGACCAAGGCAGGCGCGCAGGCCTGGGCTGCGGAACAAGGGATTGCGCTGGTGTTTCCCGACACCTCGCCGCGCGGAGAGGATGTGGCGGATGACGAGGCCTATGACCTTGGCAAAGGTGCCGGGTTTTACGTCAACGCGACCGAAGCGCCCTGGGCGCCGCACTATCGTATGTGGGACTACATCACCGAAGAACTGCCCAAGGTGCTGGATCATTCCTTTGCGCTGGACATGTCCCGCCAAGGGATCACCGGGCATTCGATGGGCGGGCATGGGGCCTTGACCATGGCGATGTCACTGCCGGGGCGGTTCCGCTCGGTCTCGGCCTTTGCGCCGATCTCGAACCCGACGGCCAGCGATTGGGGGCGCAAACAGTTTTCTGCATATTTGGGGAACAATGAAGAGGCGTGGGCCGCCCACGACGCGACCCTGCTCATGCAGCAGAAGGGGTTTGATGGGCCCGTCCTCATTGACACCGGCAGCAAGGATCAGTTCATCGATCTGTTGAAACCCGAAGCGCTGGCCGCGGCAACAGCCGCGCGCCGCCAGCAGGCGACGTTGCGGATGCAGCCGGGGTATGACCACAGCTATTTCTTCGTGTCCACCTTCATGGAGGAGCATGTGGCGTTCCACGCGGATGCTCTTTACGCATGACCGCGGTTTACATTGATGCGGATGCCTGTCCGGTCAAGGCAGAAGCCGAAAAGGTCGCCACACGCCATGGCGTGAAGATGTTTGTCGTGTCCAATGGCGGACTCAGGCCCTCTCAAAACCCGCTCGTTGAAACCGTCATCGTTTCGGATGGGCCTGACGTTGCCGATATGTGGATCGCGGAACGCTGTGGTCCGAAGGATGTGGTGGTCACCGGTGACATTCCATTGGCCGCCAAATGCGTGGAGGCCGGGGCGCGGGTTCTCAAGCACAATGGTGAGCCTCTAACCTCGGCCAATATCGGCAATGTTTTGGCGACGCGGGATCTGATGGCGGACCTGCGTGCGGCTGATCCGTTCCGCACGGGCGGCGGCAAGGGCTTTACAAAGGCTGACCGCTCCCGTTTTCTGGATGCATTGGAGCGGGCCTTGCGGTCTGCAAAAGCGATTGATTGATTTACATGATTGAAGAGACAGATATGAAACCCAAGGCGGTGATCTTTGACATCGGCAATGTGCTGATCGAATGGCAACCGGAACGTTTTTACGACGCAGTGATCGGTGAGCCGCGCCGCCGCGAGATGTTTGATGCGGTTGATTTGCACGGCATGAACGAACGGGTGGATCGGGGCGAGCATTTCACCAGAACAGTATACGCCCAAGCGGAGGCGACCCCGGACTGGCGGGACGAAATTCGTATGTGGCATGATCGTTGGATCGAGATGGCAACCCCGGTGATCGCGCATTCCGTGCGGCTGATGAAAGCCCTGCAGTCCAAGGGCGTACCGGTCTTTTCGCTGACCAACTTCGGGGTGGAAAGCTACGATTTTGCGGCAACACACTATCCGTTCCTGCGCGAGTTCGACCGCGACTTCATCTCTGGCCATATGCGGGTGACCAAGCCCGACCCGGATATCTATGCGCAACTTGAACAGACCTCCGGGTTGAGCGGCAGTGACCTGATTTTCACCGATGACCGGGCGGACAACATTGCAGTTGCACAGGTTCGGGGCTGGCAAACACATTTGTTCGAAGGACCGCAGGGGTGGGCTGCAAAACTGATCGACAGCGGCCTTTTGACAGAAGGTGAGGCGCAGTGACGGCAATCGTCATCCCCTTTGCCGAGGGCGAGGTACATCTCGACTGGGTCGCACTGACCGAGGCACTGGCAGAGGGGCACCGGCTGCCCAAGGCCGAGATTGCGGATACATTCCTGTACCGGGATGCTGACACGCTGCTCAATCGTGCTGCATGGATAGACGGACTGGGGTTGGCAGTGAAATCCGCCACGGTCTTTCCGGGGAACACTGCGCGAGGCACCTCTTCGATCAACGGTGGCGTCATGCTGTTTTCTGATGCTGATGGGACGTTGCAGGCGATCATTGATTTTCATCTCGTGACCAAGTGGAAAACTGCCGGTGACAGCCTGCTTGCCGCGCGGCGACTGGCCCGACCTGACAGCCGAAACATCCTGATCGTCGGAGCGGGAACGCAGGCGCGCGGGCTGCATGCTGCGTATAGCGCCGCATTTCCGGAGGCGCGGTTCACGATCTGGAATCGCACAAGCGCAAATGCCGAAGCGTTGGCGCGCGAAATCCCCGACATCGCCGTTGCGACATCGCTGGAAGATGCCGTGCACCAGGCAGACATCATCACCTGCGCCACCATGTCCACCACGCCCTTGATACGGGGGGATTGGCTGCAACCGGGTCAACACCTTGACCTGATCGGTGCCTACCGCCCGGATATGCGCGAAGTGGACGATGCAGCCCTGCACCGCGGGCGGCTTTTCGTCGACAGCCTCGACACCACGGTCGGGCACATCGGCGAGATCAAGATCCCAATAGAAACAGGCGTGATCAGGGCAACAGATATTGTGGCCGACTACTATACGCCTGAGGCTTTCACCCGCGACAGCGATAGTGACATCACGATTTTCAAGAACGGCGGCGGGGCACATCTGGACCTGATGACCAGCCGCTACATCCTTGACCAATGGGAGGCCCACACATGATCTGGGTATACCTCATTCTGGCTGCGATCATCGCAACCCCCCTGATCATCGAAAGCACGCGCAAGCCCATGAATGACAAGGCCCGCGCCGCCGCACCAGGGCAGTTCGCGCATCTGTCTCAAGGTGTCACGCACTATCAATGGTACGGACCTGAGGGCGGCCCCGTGGCAGTCTGTGTGCACGGGCTGACGACGCCCAGTTTCGTTTGGCAAGGGATTGCCAAGGGTCTCGCACACATGGGCTTGCGCGTGCTGGTCTATGACCTGTATGGGCGCGGATTTTCCGAACGTCTGCGCGGTGCGCAGGATCGTGCCTTCTTCATTACTCAACTGAACGACCTTCTCGCCGACCAAGGTGTTGAGGATGACATCACCCTCATCGGGTATTCAATGGGTGGGTCCATTGCAACGGTGTTTGCCGCTCAGAAACCCAACCGCATTCACGAACTCATTCTGCTCGCGCCCGCGGGTATGTGCACCCTGACAAAGGGGCTTTTGGGTTTTGCGGCCCGAACGCCCGTGATCGGCACATGGCTTATGCTGGAGCTTTACCCGGCCATTCTGCGCGCAGGGCTGAAGGCCGAACGAGATCGGCCCACCAGCGTTGCCGGGATCAACGACCTGCAAGATGCGGAACTCAACTGGCGCGGCTTCATCCCCGCGGTCCGTGCCAGTATTGCAGGAATTCTGTCTGACGACCTGCAGGAGGATCACGCCCTTCTGCACCGCGAAGATGTTCCGGTTCTCGCGATCTTTGGTAGCGAGGACAACGTGATCCCTCTTTCCTCCCGCGACATACTCAAGCGCTGGAACAGCGATGCGCACACAGTGGTGATCGAGGGTGCAGGCCACGGTCTGCCCTATTCGCATACCGTGGATGCGCTGGAAGCGATAAACGGCTTCATGCAGCAGAGCGATTAGGCAATACGCAATCCTTCCAACCTGCGCTCCCGGATGGGCAGGTGGATGATGGCGCTGAACGCACCGACCGCAACGCCGATCCACCAGACCATCGTATAATCGCCATAGACATCGTACATCCGACCGCCGAGCCAAACGCCAAGGAAACTGCCCAACTGGTGGCTGAGAAAAACGATCCCGTATAGTGTCCCCATGTACCGCAGGCCATAGATATGCGCGACAAGGCCAGAGGTCAGCGGAATGGTCGCAAGCCAGAGCGTGCCCATACCGATCGAGAACAGGATGACGCTGGTCGGGGTGATGGGAAACATGATGAAAAGCGCGCCAATGATCGTGCGCGCTGTGTAGATGCCGGCCAACAGGTACTTCTTGGAGTAGTGTTTGCCCGCCCAACCGGCGATCAGTGTTCCCGCAATATTGGCCAACCCGATGAGTGATATTGCGACGGCGCCAAGTGCCGAGGTGGTGCTGATGCCAAGGTTGTCCAGCATCCCACCCGGCATGATCGGCCCACACAGCTCGGTCACGAAGGCAGGCAGATGCGCCGTAACAAAGGCCAGCTGATAACCGCAGGAGAAAAATCCAAGGTAGATGAAGGTGAAGGACGGGTCGCGCAATGCCTTGACCAGTATCTGGCCGAGGCTTTCTTCAAGCTCTGTCTTGCTGGCCGTGGCCGGTGCGCGCATCATCGGCAGTGTTAACAGCACCAGAATGATCGCCGCGGCAAAGAGCATGAACGTGCTCTGCCATGTCATGAAGCTCAGCATCCATTCAGCGGTCGGCGGCCCGAAAATCTGCCCACCGCTGCCAGCCGCAGATACAATCGCCAGCGACATGGAGCGGTTTTCATCGGAAGCCGCACGCCCGACCACGGCCAGAATGACGCCAAACCCAGTGCCCGCGATTCCAAAACCCACCAGCCAAGCATACATCTGGTGCTCGATTGGCGTCGTAGACTGTGCGGACAGGACCAGCCCCAGCGCATAGATCGCCGCCCCCAGAACAATCGACTTACGGTCGCCGATCTTCTCTGCCAAGGCACCAAAAAGCGGCTGGCCGATACCCCAGGCAAGGTTCTGGATTGCAATGGCCAACGAGAACTCCGCCCGCAGCCAACCAAATTCATCAGCAATCGGGATCTGGAACACGCCAAAGGCCGACCGGATCGCAAAGCTGACAATAATGATGACACAGCCGACAATCAGAACGGGCGTGAATAGGGGGGTGCGCTGCTGCATATTCGATCCTCCGATTTGGCGACACTACGCCCGTCCCGACACAGGTCAATTCAGCATTTACTTAGGTCACATCAAATTTCCTTATGTGTTGATGACCTTTTCTCTGCCCCGGCCCCGCGCTATTGCGAAATGATGAAAACACTGGGCGATATCTATGACGGCCTGATCGACACAGGTTCCCTACAGGCCGATGACGCGCAGCTGACCGTGTTGCCGGAATTCGACCGCATCCGTTCGGCCCTGAGTACCCCGATCAAAAAGGGGTTGTTCCGCAAGGCGCCGGAGCCGCCCAAGGGGCTTTATCTTTGGGGCGGCGTCGGGCGCGGCAAATCCATGCTGATGGACCTCTTCGTGGAGCATCTGGATGATATTCCGGCGCGCCGCGTGCATTTTCACGCCTTCATGCAGGAAATCCACAGCGCTATGCACGAGGTGCGCAAGACCGGCGTTGAGGACGCTATTGCCCCTGTCGCCGCCGATGTTGCCGCCTCCGTCCGGCTGCTGGCCTTTGACGAGATGCAGATCACCGATATTACTGACGCGATGATCGTCGGCAGGCTGTTCGAGGCATTGTTTGCAGACGGCGTCGTGGTTGTCACAACGTCCAACCGGGTGCCCGATGATCTTTACCTCAACGGGTTGAATCGGGACCTTTTTTTGCCGTTTATCGCACTGATCAAGGACAAGATGAATGTGGTTGAGCTGGCCAGCCCCACTGACTATCGGCAGGATCGGCTTGGCGGGCAGCCCGTGTATTTCACCCCCATCAACACAGATGCCCGCGCAGCGATGGAAGCTGTCTGGAAAGATCTCGCCGGGGGTCCGGGAGAGCCCCTGATCCTGAAGGTAAAGGGACGCGACGTCGAACTGCCGGCCTTCCGCAACGGGGTGGCGCGCGCCGGGTTTCACGACCTTTGCGGCAAACCCCTGGGACCTGCGGATTTCCTGGCGCTCGCGGATGCCGTCAAGGTCCTGATGCTGGATGATGTGCCCACACTATCGCGCAACAACTTCAATGAGGCAAAACGGTTCGTGACGCTGATCGACGCGCTCTACGAGGCCAAAGTGCGATTGATCTGTTCTGCAGCGGCGAAACCTGAGATGCTCTACCTCGAAGGTGAAGGCACTTTTGAGTTCGAACGCACCGCTTCCCGTCTCCGTGAAATGCAATCGGAAGGCTGGGGGCTCTAGCTCTGAGACGCCTGCAAAACGGCGAAAAGCAGACGGTTTGTGTCCAGTTCGCCAAAGGGCGTGGTGAGCGCTGCGGGGGCTGCAAAATCGCCGCGTGCCATGGCCGCGTTCAGCGCTGCATCGATGTAGGCATCTGATTGACCCTCCGCCAGCGTCCGGACCAGAATACGTTGCAGTGGATCACCTTCGGGGCCGCGGTATCCGAATTGCTCCAAAGCCTCGCGCGTCAGGTTCAGCAAATCATGCGCCTTGGCGGATCGATCCGTCAAACGAATGGGCCGCCGCACTTGCTGGCTCACTGGTGGGCCCGCCAAAGGCGGCAGCGCCTGCGGTGTCTCAAGCAGCGAAGCGGCAGCGCGCGACACTTCCTCTGGCGCGGGCATCTGCACGGCCACGGAGTCTTGGGGTTGGGTGACTACGTCCGATTTGAAGACCAGAGCCACCGGAATGGCAATCACCGCCAGCGCAATCAATCCCGCCAATGGCAGCCAGACTGCCGAGGCCGGTGCCCCAGGTCGTGTGATCATACGTGTCAAATCAAGCTCGGGTGCAGCCCCCCGACCATCCTGTTGCATTCCGCTAGCCCCCATATGCAGATGCAGCCCCGAGAGGCGAATGGCACCGGCACGTCGTATTCGACGCAACATATAGGGGGCCACTTACCCACACGTCAACATCACGCAGGGGCTACTAAATCTGGGGTTGTGGATAATTTTCTTTTTCAGCCATTTTCGCGCAGAACAGCGCCGGCGAGGTACAAAGATCCGCAAATCAAAACACGTGTGCCGGGCATGCGATGCGCTATATCTGCCAGCGCGTCCATCACTGTCTCGGCTGTTGTCGCCTGAAACCCGGCTGCCTGCGCCTCCCTGGCGGTGACATTAGCGGGTAACGTGTTGGCCTCGCCCGGAATGGACACCGCCACAAGGCTGTCAGCAACGGCCGCCAAAGGACGCAGATAGCCGCCGATGTCCTTGGTATTCAGCATGCCACAGATGAGATGCGTCGGCCGTGCCGGCAGGCTCGCGATATGCTGCGCCAGCGCCTCGCCTGCCGCCGGATTATGCCCGCCATCCAGCCACAATTCGACCAGTGGTGCCGCCGCGCACAGGGGTCCGCTCTTCAGCCGCTGCATGCGTGCCGGCCAATGCGCCGATGTCACGGCAGCTTCGCAGGCCGCGTTGTCCAGACCCAAATGTCGCAACACGGCCAGCGCCGCACCGGCATTCATGATCTGATGCGCGCCGGGCAGGTTGGGACGCGGCAGATCCAACAGCCCGTTGTCATCCTGATAGACCATCCGGTCCCGCTCCGGCCCGACATGCCAGTGCTGACCATAGGCCAGCAAGGGGGCACCAAGGCGCGCAGCCACCTCTTCGATGACGTCCAGACCATCTTCTTCCTGTCGGGCAACCACGCAGGGGATGCCGCGCTTCAGGATGCCCGCTTTTTCAAAAGCGATCTTGCCCAGCGTATCGCCCAGAAATTGCTGATGGTCGATGGAGACGGGCGTGATCACGGTTACTGCAGGCTCTGCAATCACGTTGGTGGCATCCAGACGCCCACCAAGCCCCACTTCGAGCAGGGTGTAATCCGCCTTGGCGCGGGCAAAGGCCAAAAGCGCCGCGCAGGTGGTGACCTCGAAATAGGTGATATTCTCGCCTTTGTTCGCGGCATAGCATTCGTCCAGAACCGCCGTCAGCGCTGCCTCGGAGATCAACTCTCCCGACACGCGTATGCGTTCATGAAACCGCGCCAGATGCGGACTGGTATAAGCGTGCACGGTCTTGCCCGCAGCTTCCAGCCCCGCGCGGATCATGGCCAGCGTAGAGCCTTTGCCGTTGGTACCCGCGATGTGGATCACCGGCGGCAAGTCGTTTTGAGGATTGCCCAGCGCGTCAAGCAAGCGCCAGACACGATCCAGTGTCAGATCAATGATCTTGGGGTGCAGGGCCATCATCCGCTCCAGGATGACGTCCGATGTCTGGGGGGTCATTTCTTGTCGGTCTCGGCAGCAGCCTGATCTTCTTCTTCCGACAACGCGTGCGGCAGGTCCGCGCCCGGTTCAGGCGGCGGCAGATCCCCACGTACCGCAGGGGGCAGACCAAGCAGCATCCGGGTGATGGAGATCAGCTCGTCCCGCATCTGGCCACGGTGCGTGACCCGATCCAGCATGCCGTGATCCAGCAGGTATTCGGCCCGCTGGAACCCTTCTGGCAGCTTTTCACGGATGGTCTGTTCGATGACCCGTGGCCCAGCAAAACAGATCAGCGCATTGGGCTCGGCAATATGCACGTCGCCCAGCATCGCGTAGCTCGCCGTGACACCCCCCGTGGTCGGATGCGTCAACACCACGATGTAGGGCAAGCCCGCCTCTTTCAGCATCTGCACCGCCACGGTTGTGCGCGGCATCTGCATCAGGCTGAGAATCCCCTCCTGCATGCGCGCGCCACCGGCAGCCGAAAACAGGATCAGCGGGCGTTTCAGTTTCACCGCTTCCTGGGCCGCGGCAATGATCGCATTGCCCACATACATGCCCATGGACCCCGCCATGAAAGAGAAATCCTGGGCGGCGGCCACAATCGGTGTGCGCCCGATCTCGCCGCTGGCGACCAGCATGGCTTCGGATTCGCTGGTCTGTTTCTGCGCGGCCTTCAAGCGGTCGGGGTATCGTTTCTGATCGCGGAAATTCAGCGGATCAGGCTTGGGTGCATCGACTTTCACTTCGGTGAAAATGCCACCATCGAACAGCGACGTGAACCGGTCGCGCGGCGTGATATGCATGTGGTGGTCACAGTTGGTGCAGACATTCAGATTGTCCGACACCTCGCGGTGAAACAGCATGGTGCCGCATTCGGGGCATTTGGTCCACAGGTTGTCCGGCGTCTCGCGGCGCGAAAAGATCGAGTTGATCCTTGGCCGGACATAGTTCGTGATCCAGTTCATGGCGGTTCCTTTGGCGTCCCTTGACCCTAGTTAATCCTGTCCCGCGAAAAGTGCAATCAACGGCGGATGGCCAGACGTGCAGCCAGCCAGCTGACAAACATGAAGCCAAAATCAACCGGCAACCACGCCCGCACGGCCTCTGTATCGGCCAGCGAGAACGGGCTGAGGTAAAGTGCCAGGCCCGACAGGTCATCGGGCAGAGAGATGATCAGGATCGCCGCGACATTGTTCACGAAATGCACGGCAATCGCGGGTCCCAACGTCCCCGCACGCGCGGTCAGATCGGCCATCAGCAAACCAAAGATCATCGCCCAGACGGCGATGGTCTGGGCATTCGGTCCGGCGGTGTCCGGCAGGTAGTGCCCGAAACCAAACAAGATGGCGGGCAGTACCATCCAGATCAGCGGCGAGCGGAACCGCGCAGCCAGTTGTTGCTGAATGTAGCCACGAAAGAGCACCTCCTCGGCGCTGACCTGCACGAACACCGCGAGCAGGGACATCGGCAACAGCATCAGCCAGAGCCCCCACCCCAGGTTGGGCACCAGCGGCGCGCCCATGTCCCAGGGTGGTAGTATCCAGATCACCGCGTTGAGCAGGACAAGCACGATTAGCACGTCGCGCATCTGTGTCATGCACAGACGAAAGTTGCCCAAAGTGCCGCCAAATCCACGCTTGTGTACCACGCGCAGGGCCACGGCGACACCGAGGATCATGAACCCGAAGCTGAGGAGCAGCAGATACATGGTGAACGGTGTGGAGCCGCTGTTAAGCCGTTCCGCAAAGGCGCTTGCGTCCTTGCCCTGCCAAGTGAACAGGGTCTGGAACATCGTCTGATTGCAGATCAGATACACGCCGGACGCGATGATCAGCCCCATCACCAACCGCCAGATCTGCGCCGTGTCGCGCGCGGGTGCAATCAGGGCTTCATGCGCCGTATAGGCCCTACGCCAGAACATGTGTCGCACTCCCTAGGCGTCGGTTTTCGCGTCTTCGGGCGTGTCTTGCGGAATCTCCACCCGCGCTTCACGCAGCAGTTCCGCCGCCCCTGTCAGGTGCCCGGCAACCGTGCGCAACAGGATCATCAGCACATTCGGGTCCGTCTCGATCACAGACCGGAATTCCTCCGCACCGATGCGCAGGAACTTCGTGTCCTCATGCGCAACCAGGTCAAGCTGGCGCGGCTCGTCCAGAATGACCGCAAGGTCCCCGATCAGCCGGCCCGGACCAACGGCGGTCACATCGTGCCAGTTGTCATCGTCGTCGCGGTACCCCATCATCGCATTGCCTGAGAGACACAGGTAGGCCGCATCAGGCCGCTCGCCCATGCCAAAGATGCGCTGGCCCTTTTTGGCCTTGTACCACTGGGCGGAGAACGCCAGCAGCCGCTGGCTGCGCGAATCCAGTTTACCAAAGAGGTCGGTGCGCGAAATCACCCGTATCTTGCGCCGCAAATCGTCCGATCCGCTGTCTTCGTTGTCGTTGGAGTCGGTGTGCTCCACCCCGTCGATCCGACCATTCTTGAGCTCCACGAACATGTCGTAGGCCGTCGGGTTCTCGAATTTGTCCTCCAGGAAGATCATCGTGGTGTTGGGCAGGAGATCCTGCAGCTTGGCGCGGGTGCGCTTGCGGCTTTCAGCATCATGGCTGGCCAGCACCGTGTCGAGGATCAGGATATCCGGGCGTTTGATCCCGGCCCGGCTGAAGGCGGCGCGCTCCTGGAAAATACTGGCCAGATTAGTCCCGCCCAACCCCGTTTTGATATCCAGAATCGTCTCGGCCACGGACCGTTTCAGGCCATGTTCGGACAGCACTTCGGCCACCAGATCCTCGATCAGCTCGCCCTGCACACCGGCAATCGCGGAAATCCGACCGTAAAGCGCGTTCTCCAGCAGCGTCAGCCGGGGCAGGTAGTTCTCCGGGGCAACCGGCACAAAAAGACCGCGTGTGCGCTCTCGCATCTCGTCGCTCTTGTTGCGGCGGATTTCGAGGATCTCCTGTTTGAAGCTTTCCGGAAAGCCCGGCCCGATCTGTTCCGCGGTAAAGGCAAAAGGCACGGTCAGAAGCAGGGCAAATTCTTCCTCGGTCAGCGCCTGGTCGCCCTTTTCCTGCCGCCGCGTCGCGATATCGACCATCCGCTCGTAAAGCTCTTCGTCGATACCCAAAGCGGTAAAGAGCGGGTGGCTGGTGCCATCCATGCCAAAAGTCTGGTGCAAGGTCTCGATAAGCGTTTGCGAGATCGCGATCCCTTGTTCCGCAAGGCCTAGTTCAGTGATCAGCGCCAGAAAATCCCGCTCTGCCGCAAGGCCCTGCTGGGAGATATCGCGTTTGGGGGAGGCAAACATCAGGTTGCCGCCCAGCGGGATAGACGGGTTGAATTCCTCCGGGTGGAACCGGTTCACAAAGCCGTCGAGACCGCGTTCCACGAGTTTCTGATAGACCTCTTCGCGCATGGCCACGATGGAGGCCGCCAGTTGCGTGTGCAATTCGGGATCCATGCGCGAATTCAGCATGCGGCGGAACATGAACTCATCAACGCCCATGGCCTCGACCAGCTGGAACCACCAGCCGCGGATTTCTTCGGCACTGTTGAGACCGGCAAGGCCGGGGTCGAGCCAGTCGGCCTTGGTGCTGTCGAGGCTGTTGCCAGACCGCTTTGCCTCAATGCCCGTCTTGTCCTTACGGTCCGGGTCCCACAAGACGGTTTTCGGGCTGGACCGCAGCGGCATCAACAGGTTGTCGGCCAGCGAGCCGTCAAAGAGATAGGGACGTGAATGTGCATATCCGATACGGGCCGAAATAACCGCCTGATGCAGTTGTGACAGCTCATGACCCGCCACCGTCACACTGCCACGGGTTGGCATGATCTCGCGGGTCAGCACCTCCGCCAGCGCCGTCCGTTCAACCTGGCTCGTCGACTGGATGGCAACGCGCGCACCCGCCGGAATTTCGAGATCGATGTTTTCGAGAACCGCGTTGCCATCGGAATTGCGCACGGTCACGTTCTTGACCGAAATCACTCCGTCAAGCCGGGGCACCTCTTTGGGCTCGCCTTCAAAGAGCGACTCGTCGATCATGTCCTTGGGCGCAAAACGCTCGGTCACGATTTCCCAGCGCAGGGACATGTCCTGCACCTGATTGTAATAGGTCAGCAGCTCTTTCCACGGGCTGGAGAGGTCCTTGTAGGCCGCCAGTGCAGCAACCAGCGCGCCCACGGTGATATCTCCGCGGATCGCCAGATAGCCCCCGGCGGAATAGAAGAAGAACGGCGTCAGCTGCGTGATGAAGTTGTTGAGAAACTTCATGAAGAATTTTTTCTGATAGATCTGGAAGCGGATCTCGAACAGCCGCCCCAGCCGTTCCGTGAAGGTCGCCAGACGGTAGCGCAGGCCCCCATTGGTGCGCAGATCGCCGATGCCCGCCGCTGTCTCGCCAATCTCTGAAGAGAAGCTGCGCACTTCGACAATGCGCTTTTTGTTCAGCTGGTTGATCTGGCGCTGCAGCATCGGGATGAGCCAGGCCTGCAGCGGGATCAGCGCCACACCGGCCAGGCCGAACCACACGCTCTGCGCAAAGAGGAAGATCACGATGATCAGCATCTGCCCGGCCTGGAAGACCGGCTGCGCCACAGCATCGCCCATCAGCCCGCCCATGGGCTCGGCCTCTGACGTCACCATCGACACCAGTTCGCCTTGCGAAGTCTTGCGGAAATAGGCACGTGGGAACCGCATCATTCGGTTGATCAACTTGTAACGGAACCGCCGCAACATGCGTTCCGCCAGCACGCCCTTCATCGTGTTCAGCCGCATTTTCAGCAGCCCGTGCACCAGCACCGCACCGAGATAGGCAAAACACAGCGCCATCAGGAACTGCGTCTGGGTCATGGTGGTCCCGAGCACCGTGACCGTGTCACTGGCCGCGCCGATGGCGTCGTTGATGATCCGCTTGGGCAATTCCAGCGTGGCGTAGAGAAAGGGGAAGGTAAAAAGCGTAAAGAACAGCAAAAAGAGCTGCTCCCGTTTGGAAAACTTCCAAATGAACGCAAAGAGTGAAGATTCCATGCAATGGCTTTCGGTATTGGGCTGACGGCGTATCCACCACGGGTGGCCGAGCGCAAAAACGTCGCTGTTCATGCAACTTAGGGCTCCGGTTTTGCCAATACAAGCGCTGCGATGATCAAGGCTTGTGCATATCTGAACGCTTGTGCCTTGCAGGCCTAGGGGCTGTTGGCTATTCGGGACGGGAGTTTTTTGAAGGGGAGACAGCCCATGACCAGCCAGCGTTTTGACAAATCAAGACTGCCCAGCCGCCACGTGACCGAAGGACCCGCGCGCGCACCGCACCGGTCCTACTACTACGCGATGGGCATGACGGACGCCGAAATTCACCAGCCTTTGGTTGGCGTGGCGACTTGCTGGAACGAGGCCGCGCCCTGCAACATCGCGCTGAACCGTCAGGCGCAAGCGGTGAAGATGGGTGTGAAACGCGAATACGGCACGCCCCGTGAGTTTACCACCATCACCGTGACTGACGGCATCGCCATGGGGCATGAGGGCATGCGCTCGTCGCTCGCGTCGCGGGAGGCGATTGCCGACACGGTGGAGTTGACGATGCGGGGCCATTGCTATGATGCCATCGTCGGACTGGCGGGCTGTGACAAGAGCCTGCCCGGCATGATGATGGCGATGATCCGTCTGAACGTGCCGTCGGTTTTTCTCTATGGCGGGTCGATCCTGCCGGGCCGCGCGCCGACCGGCGCTGCAATTCCCGAAGACTTTGCCAACCGCGACCTGACCGTACAAGACATGTTCGAAGCGGTGGGCCGCCAGCAAAGTGGCAGCCTGACGGAGGCCGAGCTTGAAGTTCTGGAACGCGTAGCCTGCCCCTCGGCCGGGGCCTGTGGCGGCCAGTTCACCGCCAATACGATGGCCTGCGTGTCAGAGGCCATTGGCCTTGCGCTGCCAAACTCCGCCGGGGCCCCCGCGCCCTATGAAAGCCGCGATGCCTATGCCGAAGCCTCCGGTGCAGCGGTCATGAACCTGATCGAAAAGAACATCCGCGCACGGGATATCGTGACCCGCAAGTCGTTGGAAAACGCCGCGCGCATCGTCGCCTGCACGGGCGGCTCGACCAACGCAGGGCTGCACCTGCCCGCGATGGCCCATGAGGCCGGGATCGACTTCTTCCTCGAAGACGTCTGCGAGATTTTCCGCGACACGCCCTATTTCGTCGATCTGAAACCCGGCGGCCAGTACGTGGCCAAGGATCTCTATGAGGCGGGTGGTGTGCCCGTTGTGATGAAAGAGCTGCGCAAGGCAGGGCTGATCCACGAGGATTGCATCACCGCCACCGGCTATTCCATTGGCGAGGAAATCGACAAGGTCACGCTGGAAGCGGACGGCCGCGTGATCTACCCGGTGGAAACACCTTTGTCGAAAACCGGCGGTGTCGTGGGCCTCAAGGGCAACCTTGCCCCCGAAGGCGCCATCGTGAAAATCGCGGGCATGGAGCCGCAGCACCTGCTGTTCACCGGCCCTGCGCGCGTTTTTGAGTGCGAACAGGATGCCTTCGAGGCTGTACAGAACCGTACCTATGAGGAAGGCGACGTCTTCGTGATCCGCAACGAAGGCCCCTCCGGCGGCCCCGGCATGCGTGAAATGCTGGCGACCACCGCGGCGCTCTCCGGTCAGGGCATGGGCAAGAAGGTAGCACTCATCACCGACGGGCGTTTTTCAGGTGCAACACGCGGGTTCTGCGTAGGCCACGTTGGTCCAGAAGCGGCCCATGGCGGCCCTATCGCCCTGCTGAAAGACGGCGACATGATCACGCTGAACGCCATCGAAGGCACCATTTCGGTGGATGTTTCCGACGATGAAATGGCGGAGCGCAAGGCGCAATGGACAGGCCCTCGCCCAACAATCTACGGGGCCGGCGCCTTGTGGAAATACGCCAAACTGGTCGGCCCGACCTACCTGGGGGCGGTAACGCACCCCGGCGCCAAGGAAGAAGGCCACGACTACATGGAGCTGTGATCCATATGACCTCTGCGCCGATTTGAGGCGCAGGGGTCAAGACTCTTCGCAGAATGCAACAATTGCGAAAAAAATCCATGTATTGTCCCGATTTCGTGGTTTATAAAAGCGCAACCGTTTCGTTAGATAAGGGTGGGCAGAGAAAACAGGGGCAACCACACAACCATGGGCAAAGGCGGAGACACGTTCTGGGACACTGCGATCTATCGGCGTGCGTTGCAACGCTGGGCGCTGTCGGCCCGTGAAGCGCGTACCGCGAAGCTGAGCATTCTACGCAAGCAACGCACCCGCGCCCGGCTGTTACGTACCCATCTTGATCGATTGATCCACACGGCAGAGGAAAGACTGGCCCTGCCGGTCGTCGGATCCAACAGCTTTCCCAAACCCCACAATGCCGATTGGGCATGGCGGCCCGAACTCTGGCGGGGGCCGCTGCCGATCCCGGGCCTGTCGTCGGTGCAGAACAAGTCAATGCTTGGCGATGAAGTGACTCTCTTTCACGACTGCGGTCGCCCCGAGATCACGCTGCGGCAAATCCGGAATACACGTCAGGAAGACCTGGCCCCCTACGGCCTGCGCATTGACGTCTTTCGGTTTGACGGCTCCTTCCTGTCGGCGGTCGTCGACCTGCCCGAGGGGGCCGTTGAAGGGCTCAAACGTACCCACATACTGCGCGTCAGCAGCATCATCGAAATGGAAAAACCCATCGAAATTTTCGTACGGCTGAACATACGCCACGGGCCAAATACCGAACAGATGGTGCGCGAGCTGCATATTGATGGCAAGGACGTCGAAATGGAATTCGACCTCGCCTACTGCAATCTGAACGAAAAGCGGATTGAGAAAGCATGGGTCGATTTCATTTTCGAAGGGCCGGAAATGAATCAGGTTACCCTGCGCGACCTGACCTTTTCACGCCGCCAGCGCGCGCAAGTCTAGGAGCGGAACGGATGAATCAGCTGGTCGTCACCAAAACCAGGCTTCAGAGCGGCATCTGGGAGGGACTTGTCACCGGTTCCGGCGATACGCCGCCCGTCCTGAGTGTGACGCATCTGGAAAATCCGTTGCCGGACGTGACCCTGACCGATGCCAAGGACGCCGGGGGGTGGCTGTTGCAAATTCCGGTACCCGTGGAAGCGATCGCCGATGGGATTCAGACAATTCTGATCACCGACACTGAAACCGGCGCCCGCCTCAACAGTTTTACCCTGATTGCCGGTGAGGCCTTGGGTGATGATTTGCGCGCGGAGGTCGACCTGTTACGCGCGGAGCTTGATATGCTCAAACGCGCTTTCAGGCGGCATTGCATCGAAACCGCATAAGAAAAACCCCGCCAGTCGAACTGGCGGGGTTTTTCGATGACCTTGGGATGCGCAGATTACTCTACGGGCACCAGCGCGTTGAGACCTTTGAGAATATCGATGGCATAGGCCAGTTGATAATCCTCTTCCCGCAGGGCCGCAGCGGCTTCGGCTTTTGCCCGATCCGCCTCGATCTGCTTGATCTCGTCTTCGGACAGGCTGTCATTGTTCAGGCTGCCGCGCAGGTCGGCTTCGGACCGCAGGCTACGAGGGGTGTCCTCGTCTTCCTCCGCTTCTGGTCTGTTGCGCGGCTGCTCGACAACGATGTCGGGTGACACGCCAAGGGCTTGGATCGAGCGACCAGACGGCGTGTAATAGCGCGCAGTCGTCAGGCGCATCGCACCTTCGCCCCGTAGTGGCATGACAGTTTGCACAGATCCTTTACCGAAACTCTTGGTCCCCACCACGATTGCGCGGCGATGATCCTGCAAGGCCCCTGCGACGATTTCCGAAGCCGAGGCCGAGCCACCGTTGATCAGCACCACAATCGGTTTGCCCTCGGCAAGATCGCCTTCGGTGGCATTATAGCGATCACCATCCTGAAGTTCGCGACCGCGCGTGCTGACGATTTCACCTTCGTTCAGGAACGCATCCGATACCCGGATCGCCTGTGTCAGCAAGCCGCCGGGGTTATTGCGTAAATCCACGACGATGCCATTGATCTTGTCGATCCCGCCCGCATCTTCGATCTGGTCTTTCAGTCCTGCTTCTAGGTTCGTGTAGGTCTGATCGTTGAAGGTCGTGACCCGCAAGACAACCGTATCGCCCTGGGTCCGGGTGCGTACCGCCGTCAGCTTGATCGTGTCGCGGATGATTGAGACATCGAACGGCTCGGTTTCGCCTTCCCGCACAATGGTAATCAGAATTTCCGACCCAACGGGTCCACGCATCATCTCGACAGCCTCATCAAGTGTCAGGCCCAATACGGAGTCTCCGTTGACGTGGGTGATGAAATCGCCTGCTTCTACCCCTGCCTCGTCGGCGGGTGTCCCATCGATGGGCGAGACGACTTTCACGAAGCCCTCTTCCTGCGTAACCTCGATACCGAGGCCGCCGAATTCACCGCGGGTCTGCACACGCATCGCCGCCGCATCGTCGGGTGAGAGATAGCTGGAGTGCGGGTCGAGCGAGGTCAGCATTCCGTCGATTGCGGCTTCAATCAACTCACCGGCCTCGACCTCTTCGACATATTGCGCGCGGATGCGTTCAAAAATGTCTCCGAAGAGATCCAGCTGTTCATACACGTTGCTGGACTTTGCTGTCTCCTGCGCCAACAGAGGACCTACAACCTGTGTCGTTGCGATGATGCCTGCGAGCGTGCCGCCCACTGCTGCCATGGCAAACTTTTTCATTTTTCTCTATCCATCCTTATCGGTTCGGAACCAGAGGCTCGGGTCCTCGGCTGCGTTCTGATGTCTTACTTCTATATAGAGCGTTTCTGACCGCTCTGCGCCAGTGTCATCACCATCTGTTGACAATTGGCGCCGGTTTTCAGCCGCAGCGTCGCCCATAAGCCCCAAAGGCGCCCCTGCGTCAATGACCTCTCCGGCGGTACCGTAAACAACATCCAAACCGGCAAGCACAAAGAGCACCTCGGCCTGTGGCTCCAGAATCACCACCTGCCCAAGGTCGAGCAGCGGCCCGGTGTAGCGGATCGTGGCGGCCACCGGGCTCATCACAATCGCCTCCGGACGGGTGGCCAGAATGATTCCCGGACGGGTGATTCCTGCGGCATCAGCCTCCCCGGCACCATGCAGCACGATGCCCTGAACCGGCAGGGGTAGATCACCCTTGTTGCCTGCCAATGTCACGGGTGCGACCTGCGTTTCATCCACGGCGACCCGCGCCAACCCTCTGGCAAAACTCTCCAGCGTCTCCGCCGAAGCAATCAGGATCGCTTCGCGAACCGGGTCCTGAGTGAACCTTGTGGGAAGCTCGGTGCGTTCGGCAATTGCCTGATTCAGGGACGTCCGCGCAGATTGAACTTCGTTGAGCCCCTTCGACAGCTCACCAGCTGCATCCGTCTGCATGGCACGCAGGATTTGAAGATCTTCCAGATCACGGCGCAGGTTGCTCGCCCGGGCATTCAACGCCGGTGTCATCTCCGCCAGCAACATCCCCGACCGTGCCGTGCCCGTTGGCCCGCCGGGATGCAGAAACGCAACTGGGGACTGCTGCGCCCCGATCCGCTGCAAGACGGCAAGCAAGGTGGCAATCTCTTCATCCCTGGCCTGCAATTGAGCGGTCAGTTGCGCCTCACGCACCGCAGCCTGACGCAAACCACTGCGCAGCGCCCCAAGCCCTTCCTCGAACGCCTGAATGGTCTGCGTGAGTGCGCGGACACGGTCACGGGCAGACTGCGCTGCCTCCAACTGCGCCGAGGCTGTCTGCAACATGGCCATCGCGGCACGGGCGCGATCAGCATTGTCCTGCTGCGCAGATGCCGTCGCGGGCCAGCAAAGAGCAATGATCAGCGCGGCCCATTTCATGTCAGCAAGCAAAGGCCTGTCATCTCGGGCGGCGGTGTGATCCCCATCAGGTGCAGCACGGTTGGTGCAAGATCGGCAAGCCGCCCCCCGGACAATTCGGCACCCTCGGGCGCGCCCACCACGGCCACCGGCACGGGGTTCAACGTGTGCGCCGTGTGGGGACCACCGGTTTCGGGATCAATCATCACATCGCAATTGCCGTGATCGGCAGTGACGATCATCGCACCGCCCACGGCCTCCAGTGCCTCAAGCGCCTGACCCAATCCCTGATCCACCGCTTCACAGGCCTTGATCGCCGCTTCGAGATCGCCGGTATGGCCGACCATATCGGGGTTGGCGTAGTTCACGACGATCAGGTCATAGCCGTCTTTGATGGCGCCCACCAATCCGGCCGTGACCTCGCCCGCCGACATCTCCGGCTGCAGGTCGTAGGTCGCCACATCCGGCGATTTCGGCATCTTGCGGTCTTCGCCGTCAAAAGACACCTCTTCGCCACCGTTCAGAAAGAAGGTCACATGCGGATACTTCTCCGTCTCGGCGAGGCGGAACTGCCGCAGACCCTTCTGCGCCACCCAATCGCCCAGCGTATTCACGATCTCGGGCTTGGGATACATCACCGACATGTATGCCGAATGCGCCTCCGAATACTGCGCCATGCCCATCAGCGCCGCCCAGTTTGGGCGATCACCGGTGGCAAAGGCATCGAAATCCGGATCGCCTATGGCAGCCATGATTTCCCGCGCCCGGTCGGCCCGGAAATTCAGACAAAAGACCGCATCGCCGTTCTGTGCCCCCGCATAACCATTTATCACGGTGGGCTCGATGAACTCATCTGTTTCCTCTCGGGCATAGGCCGCCGAAACCGCGGTTTGGGCATCAGCAGCTTTCGCGCCGTCACCTTTTACAATCGCTGCAAACGCCTTAGACACGCGGTCCCAGCGGTTGTCGCGATCCATCGCATAGTAGCGCCCGGTGACGGTCGCAATTCGAACCCGCTCCGGCAGCGCGGCTTGCAATGTCTCGAAAAACGCAGCGGCAGACTTGGGGCTCACATCCCGCCCATCGGTCAGTGCATGGATGACAACAGGCACGTCGGCCGCATCCAGCGCCCCGGCCGCAGCAATCATGTGGTTGAGATGACCGTGCACCCCGCCATCCGAGACAACGCCCATCAGATGCGCTGTCCCGCCGGTGCCATGCAATCGGGTGATAAAAGCCCTGAGCCGTGTGTTTTCAATAAAATTTCCTTCCTCGATGGCCAGATCAATCTGGCCGAGGTCCATGGCCACGACGCGCCCGGCCCCGATATTGGTATGCCCCACCTCGGAATTACCCATCTGGCCCTTTGGCAGACCCACATCCGGACCAAAGGTTGTCAGCGTCGCATGCGGACAGGTCGCCATGATGCGGTCCATCGTCGGCGTATCGGCGAGCAGCGGCGCATTGCCTTCGCGCCTGTCACTGATGCCCCACCCATCCAGAATGCATAAGACAACAGGTTTGGGCGCGCTCATCGGGTCTGTTCCTCAATTTGTTGCGCGCCTTTTACCCGCTGCGGCGCAAAGGGGGAACAGCTTTTGTCTTACCCTTGCGTTTTCACACACCGTCGAGGCAGGATAAACGATCAAAGCGATGTCAAATGGTCATCATCATTCCGGTCATCGGAAGTTTTCGACCAAGCAGTTTTAATGCTATCGCTGTCTTGTTCTTCATCCAGACTTTCTTTCTCACTGGTGCGCGCACCGCGGAATGCATCATAGATGATACTGATTGCAAGCGCGCCCAGGATAAGTGCAGAGGTCTGAACAAATGAACTCTGGTTAAGCGGCAGAGCAGATTTGAGCCCAGGGAACATCTCTTGCACTGCGGCCAAAAGCGTTGCAGTTGCGGCTCCGACAGCAAGTGCGGCGATTTGCGAGTTTTTAGGCATGATTGCGCCTTTCTTGGCAGCGTGCCCATCCGCATTTCCGCGTAGTAAGAGAATATGCTACGGTCAGGCACTGGTTAGATCCAGGTGGTCCGGTGATGAGATTTTGCAGTTGATTTTCCGGACCATGCCACCATACACGAATTTGCGTATACCCCCTATAGATATGTTAATTTGACGCAAAATGATTATTTTTTGAAATCTTCGTCACCATCACTAGTGTCAATTTTAGCGCATATATCCATATTTTGATTTATAACTGGTGGAGATTACATGGCTCATTTGATATCAATCACTTCAAAAAACCGCAATTGGCTGATACTTGAACAGAAATGAGCAGGAGTGATTCGATGGCACCAGCATCCGAAATGGATATGCCCAGGCACATAGCTTTCGCCCAACGCAAGGAAGAAGCCAACATGAGCGCTGCCGAGCTGTGTAGACGAGCTGATTTGAGCGCAAACACCTTGAAGCACTATATCTCCGGGAAAAAGGTGCGTGAAACGACGGTTCAGGCGCTGCACGAAGCGTTGGAGCAATACATCGCGGAGCAGGACGCTGTGAAATCGGGCTTTAGCGACGGTATCCACGAGCTTCCAGGTAACGGGCGAAAAGACCCGAGTTGGCACGAAGACCACGCGCTTGTGTCTCTTGCGCGGGCCTACGAGCATTTGAACCAGGCGATCGAGCAACGCATCGAGAACAAATTGCCGACCGATGAGACCTTCCTGAGAAGGCTGAAGCTTGAATTGCGGCGTTTCGATGCCTTTCTAAAACCGATTTAGGATTGTTTTCCAGCTACGTCAGCTTGCACGCCCTGCTCCGGTGTCAGCTGCGGGCGCAGCAGGGCCAGTGGATGTGCCTTGAGCGTTAGACGCGTCGCCACATAATCCTCGACCACCTCTTCCCCCAATGTCATTTCGGGCAACAGGGCCATGGGTTCATTGATCACTTCACCATCCAGATCGCTGGCAAAAAGCGGCAAGGTCCCGCCCGGCACGAGCGCCTTGGCCTCCCAGAGCGCTTCACGCCGTGCCAGCCCGATGTTCGCAAAGACATCTGCCTCCGCCAGCCGCACGATCTGTGAGGGGTCCAGCCCTGCCCGCCGCCAGACATCCTGCACTGTGCGGTAACCGTTTCCGCGCGCCGCCGTCAGCCATTCCGCGTCCTCTTCGCTCACCCCTTTGATCTGGCGAAACCCCAGCCTCAACGTCAGCCCGCCCTGCCCGTCAGGTTCTATCGTGTTGTCCCAAAAGCTGGCGTTGACACAGACGGGGCGCACCTCCACGCCATGTTCGCGGGCATCGCGGACGATCTGCGCGGGCGCATAGAATCCCATGGGTTGGGAATTCAGCAAGGCGCAGGCGAAAATCCCCGGATGGTGGCATTTGATCCAGCTCGAAGCATAGACCAGCAGCGCAAAGCTGGCCGCATGGCTTTCGGGAAACCCGTAGGACCCGAAACCTTCGATCTGGGAAAAACACCGTTCGGCAAAGTCGTCCTCATAGCCGTTGTGCTTCATCCCGCGCAGAAACAGGCTGCGGAATTCGCTGACATTGCCATGTTTCTTGAAGGTTGCCAGCGAGCGGCGGAGGCGATCTGCCTGATCGGGGGTAAAGCCCGCGCCAACGATGGCAATCTGCATCGCCTGCTCCTGAAAAAGCGGTACGCCCAGCGTTTTTCCCAACACCTCGCCCAGCGCGTCCGATGGGAAAGAGACCGCCTCCTCGCCGTTCCTGCGTCGGATGAAGGGGTGCACCATATCACCCTGAATGGGACCTGGTCGGATAATCGCCACCTCGATCACCAGATCGTAGAATTTGCGTGGTTTCATCCGCGGCAGGAAATTCATCTGCGCGCGGCTTTCCACCTGAAAGACGCCAATGCTGTCGGCCTTGCAGAGCATGTCGTAAACACGCGGGTCTTCGGGGGGCAGTGTGGCCAGGGTGTAGCTTGCGTTATGATACATCTGAAGCAGGTCAAACGCTTTGCGGATGCAGGTGAGCATACCCAGAGACAACACGTCGACCTTGAGAATGCCCAAGGCCTCGATGTCATCCTTGTCCCAGCAGATGACAGTGCGACCCTCCATCGTGGCATTCTCGATGGGCACCAGTTCGTCGAGCCGCCCCTCGGTAATCACGAACCCGCCCACGTGTTGAGAAAGATGCCGGGGGAAACCGTTGATTTCGTAAACCAGTTCCAGAGTCTGCTGCAGGCGGCGGTCGCGCGCATCCAGCCCGATTTCGGCCATGCGTTCGGCCTCGATCCCCTTGGTGGAGAAAAACCCCCAAAGCTGGGAGGAGAGCGCCGAGATCGTATCCTCGGTCAGGCCCATGGCGCGGCCCACCTCGCGGATCGCGCGTTTGCCTCGGTAGTGCACGACCGTTGCGCAAATGCCTGCGCGTTCCCGCCCGTAGCGTTCATAGATATGCTGGATCACCTCTTCGCGGCGTTCGTGCTCGAAATCCACGTCGATATCAGGCGGCTCGTCACGCGCCTCGGAGACGAAACGTTCAAAGACCATCGTGCCGATTTCCGGGCTGACAGAGGTGATGCCCATGCAGAAACAGACCACGGAATTGGCCGCCGACCCGCGCCCCTGACAGAGAATGTCGCGGGACCGGGCAAAGGCAACGATGTCGCGGACCGTCAGGAAATAGGGTTCGTATTTCAGCTTCCCGATCAGCGTCAGCTCGTGTTCGAGCAGCTTGTGCACCTTCTCAGGCGCCCCCTGCGGATAGCGCCAATCGAGACCCTCATAGGCAAGACGGCGCAGACGTTCGGACGGGGTTTCAGTTTCGGTGCCTTCCGATGGGTATTCGTAGCGCAACTCGTCCAGCGAAAACGTCAGGCTCTGCGACAGGGCATAGGCGCGGTCGACCGCCTCTTCGAACCCTGCAAAGAGCCGCCGCATCTCTGTCTCGGAGCGCAGGCGTGCCTCGCTGTTGGGCAATGCGTCACGGCCAAGCGCATCCACCCGGCAGCGGGACCGGATGGCGGTGACGACATCCGCCAGTTTGCGCCGGGCACCGTGGTGCATCAGCGGCGACGCGCTGGCCAGGGTTGGTATGTCCAGGGCTGCCGCCTGATCCGTAAGGCCCGCGAAATGATCAGCATCGCGGCCATCGTATTGGGGCACGAGACCGATGTGGAGTTTTCCGGCAAAGCGGCGCGTCAGCGTTCGTGCGGTTTGCACCCATCCATCCGCGCCGCCCGGTGAGTTTTGCGTTTGTGGCCAGAGGATCATTTGCAGCCCTGCCCCGCCTTTCAGCAGGTCCGCAAGCTGCAGATCGCAGGCACCTTTTTCCGCAGCCAATCGACCCTTGGACAACAAACGACACAGAACACCCCAGCCCGCCCGGCTTTCGGGCAGCACCGTCACCGGACAGGCATCGGTAAAGACAAGTTGGGTCGCCGGGATCAATCGGGGCCGGACAGAAAGGATGTTTTCCGACTGGCTCGGACCTTTTGGGGCATGCGGCCCCATGGGTCCATGCGCGGCTTCCCAAGCCTCACGCTCCTGCAGTTGCCGCGTGATGTCGCGGGCCTGCGCATGTGCCCGCACGATCCCGGCCACCGAGTTTTCATCGGCAATGGCAATCGCGGGCAGACCTAGAGCAGCGGCCCGTGACATGTATTCCTCCGGATGGGACGCCCCTTTGAGGAAGGAGAAATTCGAGGTGATATTGAGTTCGGCAAACATAGCAGGGCTGCAGTATATTCACCTTTTGTTCCTATTTGGAGTCTCTTTTGAAAGCGCATCATTCGGATCGATTGAAGCCACCTCTTCATGGCACACCCGTCGCAGCAAATACGCGGAAAAGGATACTGAATATGCCTAATTTCATTGCCTTAGAGACGGATATGGTCCGCACTCTTCAAAACGGTGGTCTGGACATCAACGGTCAAAAGCCACAGCGCAAAACCTCCACGGGTGCCGGCAACCCCTGCCGACACTGCCTCAAAGACGTGCCTGAGGGAGAGGAAATGTTGATTCTCGCACACCGCCCCTTTGACGGGGTGCATGCCTATGCCGAAACCGGGCCGATTTTCCTGTGCGCCAAACCCTGCGCGCGCGGCGGCAATTCGGCTGATCTGCCCACAATCCTGACGACATCACGGGACTACCTGGTGAAAGGCTATTCCGCAGATGAACATATCGTCTACGGCACGGGCGAAGTCGTTGCGACAACGGATATTCAGGCCAAGGTTGCCGATGTCTTCAACAACCCCGAGGTTGCGTTCATCCACGTCCGATCTGCACGCAACAACTGCTATCAGGCCCGAATTGAACGCGATTGACCTATGGGGGTTCGGATGGGCTTGCCCCACGCCACGGCTTTGGCCATAACGGCACGGCAAAGCCAGAGGACGCCTTTTCCATGCAGCAGCCGCCCGAAACCAAGATCGTCGAGAGTTTCCGCATCGCCTGTGACGGTGGTGAAGGTGCCTTGGGCCACCCGCGAGTCTGGTTGCAGATTCCCAAGGATGTCGGCTGGGTGGAATGTGGGTATTGCGACTGCAAATACGTGCATAAGGATTTTGCAGACAAGGTCTGAGACCCGCCTCAATCTTGCCATGCTGCGCCGTTAACACGGCGTGACGATTGGAGGGCATGATATGTCAGAGACAGCCATACGCAGTGCACCATTTTCCTGTGCAGCCATTGGGCTTGGCGCATCAGCATTGTTTCTTGCGTTGTTGATTGTCTATGCAGGCCCCTTCACGGCTCAGCCCGATATCGGCACGACAATCGGTGAGATTGCAGGAAACATGCGGGCTGCAGCACAACGCGCGGTGCAAGGCCTGCCCCAGCCCGAAGCGACCGTGGTTCAGCCCGCCTGGGATATCGACCGCATCCTCATGACCGCCGCGCCGTCGATTGGCGTTCTGGGTCTTCTGATGGCGATTACTGGCTTTATCCGCAAAGAGCCCAAACGCGCGGCAGCCTGTGGCCTCGCCATCAGCACCGGTGCAATCCTCGTTCAGGTCTTGCTGATCGCGGTGCTGATCATCGCCGGTGTCATGCTGCTGATCGGGATCATGCAGAATATGGACTCCATTCTCGGCTGATCCCGGGCACAACCCGATCCGGTTCTGGACTTCGGCGCGCGTGCACGCCATGAACGGTACATCGCGACATGGGGGCTGGACATATGGCATTTGGCAAAGGGCATCATCTTCATCTGATCGATGGATCGGCCTTCATTTTCCGCGCCTATCACGCGCTGCCGCCGCTGACGCGCAAATCCGACGGGCTGCCCATCGGGGCGGTGTCGGGCTTTTGCAACATGTTGCAGCGCTATGTGGAAACCAACACCGGCGATGATGCCCCGACCCATGTGGCGGTGATCTTCGACAAAGGCAGCCATACTTTCCGCAACGAGATGTACGACCAATACAAGGCCAATCGCGAGGCGATGCCCGAAGACCTGCGCCCGCAGATCCCGTTGACCCGCCGCGCGACCATTGCCTTCAACATCGCCTGCGAGGAAAAAGAGGGCTTTGAGGCCGATGACATCATCGCCACGCTGGCCGTACAGGCGCGCGCGGCGGGCGGGCGCTGCACCATCATCAGCTCTGACAAGGACCTGATGCAACTGGTGGGCGACGGGGTCGAGATGCTCGATGCGATGAAGAACAAGCGCATCGACCGGGACGGCGTCTTTGAGAAGTTCGGCGTCTACCCTGACCGCGTGGTGGACGTGCAGGCGCTCGCTGGTGACAGCGTCGACAATGTGCCCGGCGCGCCGGGGATCGGCGTCAAGACCGCCGCCTTGCTGATCAACGAGTACGGTGATCTCGATGCGCTCTTGGAACGCGCCGAAGAGATCAAACAGCCCAAACGCCGCCAGACCCTGATCGACCACGCCGAGCAGATTCGCCTCTCCCGCAAGCTGGTGCTGTTGGACGAAAACACCCCGCTCGATTTCACACTCGACGATCTGGAGGTGCGCACACCGGACCCCGACCAGCTGATGCCGTTCCTCGCGGAGATGGAATTCCGCACGCTCACCAAACGCATCGCCGAGAAGCTGGATGTCGAGCCGCCGGAGATCGACGACACGCCGGCCTCCGCTCCGGAAGCGCCTGAGATCGAAGAGGTGCCGTTTGACCGTGCGGGCTATGCCAAGGTGGGCACCGCAGAGGAGCTGCAGGCCTGGATCGACCAGATTTATGAGCGCGGCTATGTGGCCGTCGACACCGAGACAACGGGGCTGAATGAGATGACAGCCGATCTGGTGGGGATTTCGCTCTGCGTCGAACCGGGGCAGGCCTGCTATGTGCCGCTCATTCACAAAAAGGACAGTGGAGACGGCCTTTTCGGCTCCGACGATCTGGCCGAGGGGCAATTGCCCGTGGATGAGGCGCTGGAGATGCTGAAACCAGTGCTGGAGGATCCTTCGATCCTCAAGATCGGGCAGAACATGAAGTACGATCTGAAGATCTTTGCCCAGCATGGCATCACCGTCGCCCCCATCGACGACACCATGCTGATGTCCTACGCGATGCACGGCGGGCTGCACAATCACGGCATGGACACGCTGTCGGAGCGCTATCTCAACCACACGCCGATCCCGATCAAACCTCTGCTGGGCTCGGGCAAATCCGCGATCACCTTCGACAAGGTGCCTCTGGAGGATGCGGTGCCCTATGCCGCCGAAGACGCCGACATTACCCTGCGGCTCTGGCAGCAGTTCAAGCCCTCGCTGCACCGCACCCAGGTCACCCGCGTCTACGAAACGCTCGAACGGCCCCTGGTGCCGGTGCTGGCGCAGATGGAGCGGACCGGCATCAAGGTGGACCGCGACACGCTCAGCCGCATGTCGAACGCCTTCAGCCAGAGCATGGCGGGGCTGGAGGCCGAAATTCACGAGCTGGCAGGTCGCAGCTTTAACGTCGGCAGTCCCAAGCAGTTGGGCGAGATTCTCTTTGACGAGATGTCACTGCCCGGCGGGAAGAAAGGCAAGACCGGCGCCTATGCGACCGGCGCGGATGTGCTCGAAGACCTCGCGACCGAGCATGAATTGCCCGCCCGCGTTCTGGACTGGCGGCAGCTTTCCAAGCTGAAATCGACCTACACCGATGCGCTACAAGATCATATCAATGCAGACACGGGCCGTGTGCACACGTCTTATTCCATTGCCGGGGCCTCGACCGGACGGCTCGCCTCCACCGATCCAAACCTGCAAAACATCCCAATCCGCACCGAGGAAGGCCGCCGCATCCGTGAGGCCTTTGTCGCTGAGGAGGGCAAGACATTGGTCGCCCTCGACTACAGCCAGATCGAACTGCGCATTCTTGCCCATATCGCCGATATCGACGCGCTGAAAGAGGCGTTCAAACGCGGCGATGACATCCACGCCATGACCGCCTCGGAGATGTTCGACGTGCCCATGGACGAGATGACCCCCGAAATCCGCCGCCGCGCCAAGGCGATCAATTTCGGCGTGATCTACGGCATCTCGGGCTTTGGTCTGGCCCGCAACCTGCGCATCCCGCGCAGCGAGGCGCAGGAGTTCATCAACCGCTATTTCGAACGTTTCCCCGGCATCCGCACCTACATGGATGACACCAAGGCCTTCGCGAAAGAGCACGGCTATGTACAGACGCTCTTTGGCCGCCGCATCCACACGCCCAACATCGGCGCAAAGGGCCCGCATGCAGGGTTCGCCGCCCGCGCAGCAATCAACGCGCCCATTCAGGGGACCGCCGCCGACGTGATCCGCCGCGCCATGGTGCGGATGCCCGCCGCCATCGAACAGCTGCCTGCCAAGATGCTACTGCAGGTGCATGACGAACTGCTCTTCGAGGTGGAAGAAGGCGCCGAAGACGACCTGATCAAAGTGGCCCGGGATATCATGGAAGCGGCCTGCGACCCGGTGGTAAAACTCGATGTGCAGCTCAGCGTCGATGCAGGGCAAGGCGCCAACTGGGCCGTCGCGCACTAAGGCGGCGACCCTCCCACACCGGGTGCCGCTGGTCCGCCCGGCGGGCACCGCCGGGCAGCGCCCGCCCCCCTTCGATGGGGGAAAGGGCGCTCCCTCAACTCCAGATACCCGCGGTGCAGAATTGCAGAGCCTCCGTGCTTAAACCTGCGTTTGCGTGTCCTGCCGGACCAACCGCGCCACAAGGCGGCGGGTGATGGGCGCCACAACCAGAACCGTGGGGAAGGCCACGGCCCAGCTGGGCAGCCAATTCGTCATCCACAAAGCGACAAACCCGTCGATCCAGCCCACGGTGCGGACCGAGGCAATGCCGGAGACGATGAAAGACATCAACCCCGACAGGATCAGGCCAAAAAGAACATGTTGGTAGCGGGCTGGGATCATCAGGCTCTCCATTGCAGGACGCCCGACCATAGACCTATCCCTGTGGTTTGACACGTGCAGCCACGCACAGACGGCCCGCTACCAGCGCAGCTTGTCGAGATTGTGCCGATGCACCTGCGGCGCCGCAGTAGGATCACTACCCACACCCACCCATCCATCATAGGCGATGTCCATCAGACCCGTCGAAAGCGCCTCCAGATCAGCAGACCCACCCGGCGCGTCGGAAACCTGCACCTGCCGGATCAGCTTGGCGTGGGTTTCCAGCACCTCGACCGGATCACCGTGCATCACCTCCGCTTCGTAGCTGTCGAACTGCAGGCCCACATTGGGCGCATCAACCTCGCTCAGGATCTCAGCCGCGAGGTCGTAGCTGTTCAGAAAGGAGCCGGGCAGGTCGCCCGCATTGGCCGGGCTGATGGTGAGCAGCAGACCTTCCGGTGCGGCCTCCGCCGCTGCTTGCAGGTTCTCGATCAGGGTCTGCCGCGCCGCATCCCCCTCGGCCACGCCGGGCAAAAGCTGCAGCACTGGCGTGCGCAGCGCCGCGCAATAGCGTATCGCCCGCCGCAGATCATACTTGAACCGGTCCGCCGCCTCCGGCACGGCCGCAAATCCACGCGCACCACCCGTGTAGTTTGGAGGCGGTGCCGCCATCAGCACCATCGAAAGCCCCGCGCGCAGCAGGGCGCGCTGCGTCTCCTTTGCGGGCATTTCATACGGGAAGAGCACCTCGACCCCATCAAATCCTGCCTCCGCCGCCACCTCGAAACGATCGAGATAGGGCAGGTCAGGCCAGAGCGCGCTCAGGTTGGCAGCAAACTTCATGTAATGATCCGGTGTCAGCTTTCAGGCGCGACCGTAGAACGCCGCCCGCGACACCGCAAACCGCTTTCGCCTCACAGCAATTCCGCGCTTGGAATGATCGGGAAGAAAGTGCCTTTCGACCACACCCCGAACCAATCGTCGTGATGCACGCCCAGATCCACCAACCGGTAGAAGCTCTTGCGATCAATCAGCGCTTCAATCTCGGCACGTATACGAATGTAAGGCGATGGCTCACCGGTCTCCGGGTCACGCACCACCCGGATGGGCAGATCCGCGCTCGCCACTGCCTTGTCCTCCACCTGGGTCTCAAAGGTCAGCACCTGATCCTCGCCCGTACCGCTGGCCTCGAAATCCACCGCCACGAAAGGCGCATCATCCACGGTGATCCCCACCTTCTCCACCGGGGTCACCAGGAAGTATTTCTCCCCTTCCTTCTTGAGAATCGATGAGAAGAGTTTCACCAATCCGGGCCGCCCAATCGGCGTGCCCTGATAAAACCACGTCCCGTCCCGCGCGATGCGCATGTCCAGATCCCCGCAAAACGGCGGGTTCCAGAGATGCACGGGCGGCAATCCGCGTGTTTTTGCGGCAGTTAACGATGCCGCAAGACTTTCTGCCGACGGTGTCACGGTTTTTTGTCCACTCATTGCTTTTGCCATTTCCCATGCGCACGTTAGAGTTACATTCGAACATATAATTCTTTGGAGCACGTTGTCATGAGCGAAGCAGAAGACATGGTCGCGGAGATCGAAGCCCTTGGCACGCGGCTGGGTGAGGCCAAGGCGTCAATCACCAAACGCTTCATCGGGCAGGAACGCGTGGTGGAGCTGACGCTCGCGGCACTGCTGTGCGGCGGGCATGGGCTTCTGATCGGTCTGCCGGGCCTCGGCAAGACACGGCTCGTTGAAACGCTATCGACCGTGATGGGTCTGCATGGCAACCGCGTGCAGTTCACGCCGGACCTGATGCCGGCGGATATTCTGGGCTCGGAGGTGTTGGATACGGCGGCCGATGGCTCCCGCGCATTCCGCTTCATTCAGGGGCCGATTTTCTGCCAGTTGCTGATGGCGGATGAGATCAACCGCGCCTCGCCTCGGACGCAATCGGCGCTGTTACAGGCGATGCAGGAGAAAACAGTCACGGTGGCAGGCGAAAACCGCACGCTGGGCGTGCCTTTCCACGTGCTGGCCACGCAGAACCCGATTGAACAGGAAGGCACCTATCCGCTGCCCGAAGCGCAGCTGGACCGCTTCCTTGTGCAGATCGATGTGGCCTATCCGGATCGCGATACCGAACGCGATATCCTGCTGGCCACCACCGGGGATGCCGAGGAAGAATCGACCGAGGTCTTTACAGCCGCCCAGCTTCTGGAGGCGCAGCGGTTGTTGCGGCGAATGCCGGTCGGCGAAAGCGTGGTCGAGATGATCCTCGATCTGGTCCGCGCCTTCCGCCCCGAGGAAGAAGGCGCCTCGCAACAGGTTCGGGAGACCGTCGCCTGGGGGCCGGGCCCTCGTGCGGCACAGGCGCTGATGCTGACCGTCCGTGCCCGCGCGCTGCTGCAGGGTCGTCTGGCGCCGTCCGCTGAGGATGTGCTCGACATGGCGCGCCCAGTGCTCAGCCACCGGATGGCGCTCAACTTCGCGGCGCGGGCGCGAGGTGACAGCCTCGCAGGTCTCATCGACACAACCGCTGCGGAACTGGCCGGGGCGAAGGCCGCCGCGTGACCCCAACAACGCCCCTTCCCTACGTGACCCAGCCGACCACGTTGCGCGCCGCAGCCGAGACGCAGGCGGCAACCCTGCCGGCGCTTTTGGCACGTGCGGAACATCTGGCGGGGGCTGTATTGCTCGGCGACCATGGGCGCAGGCGTGCCGGGATGGGCGATGATTTCTGGCAATACCGTCCAGCGCAGAGCGGGGACAGCCGACGGTTGATCGACCACCGCCGTTCGGCCCGGGGTGACACGGAATTCGTGCGCGAACGCGAGTGGCAGATTGCCCAATCGGTGATGCTCTGGATCGACCAAGGGGCCTCCATGCGCTTTGCCAGCACCGATGATCTGCCTTTGAAAGCAGATCGGGCGCGGCTCTTGGGGCTGGCCTGTGCGATCCTGCTGGTGCGCGGCGGCGAACGCGTGGGGCTGACGGGCACCACCCTGCCGCCCCGGCGTGGCAATACCCAGATCCTGCGGTTGGCCGAAGCCTTCACCACGGATGCGGCCGAAGACTATGCGCCGCCGGAACATCGCGCCATGATTCCCTCTGCCCGTGCGCTCTTCATCTCGGATTTCATGGGCGATGTGGAAGAGGTCAAACTTGCGCTCACCAAGGCCGCTGATCGGGGTGTGCGCGGCGTTCTGCTGCATGTGCTTGACCCCTCGGAAGAGGCCTTTCCCTTTCGCGGGCGCACCATCTTTGAGAGCGTCGGCGGCAGCCTGCGCCACGAAACCCTGAAAGCGAACGATCTGAGAGACCGCTATCTGGACCGGCTGGCCGCCCGCAAGGAGGAGCTGCAAAAGCTCTGCGCGCTGACCAGCTGGCAATACGGGCTGCACCACACGGATGCCTCGGCGCAATCGGCCTTGCTCTGGCTCTACCGAGCGCTGGATACCGGGGGCACGCGATGACGGTTCTGGGCGGCATTGGCTTCACCGCGCCCTGGCTCTTGCTGGCGCTTCTGGTTCTGCCAATCCTCTGGCTGATCCTGCGGGCCGTCCCCCCTGCGCCCATTCGGCAGCGGTTTCCGGGCGTGGCACTCCTGCTGGGTCTCAAGGACGATGAAACCGTATCCGACCGGACGCCATGGTGGCTTCTGCTGCTGCGCATGCTGGCGGTTGCTGCCATCATTCTGGGCCTTGCCGGGCCGGTCCTGAACCCGAACGAAGATCAGGCGCAGGGCACCGGGCCCTTGCTGATCGTGCTGGATGGCAGCTGGGCCGGGGCAACCCGCTGGTCCGAACAAGAAGAGGCCATTGCCGCACAGCTGACCCGTGCCAGCCGCGCCGGGCGCACGGTTGCCTTCCTCGATATGGCCCGCCCACAGCCACCCGTGTTCCAGACGGCGGATGTCTGGCGCAGCCGCCTGCCGGGCTTCCGGCCAGCCCCATGGCAGCCGGATGCGGCGCGGACCGCCCTCGCCCTGTCCTTTGTCGCAGAGACGGACGGCTTTGACACGCTGTGGTTCAGCGATGGGCTCGACTATCCGGGGCGCGACAGGGCGCTTGCCGCATTCGAGGCAGAGGGAAGCGTTGAGGTCTATCAGACAGCGGCGAATGTCGTGGCCATGGCACCAGCAGGCTTTGAGGATGGCGCGGTTCAGCTGACAGCGCTTCGCGCGGCGCCGGGGCCGGAGCGTGAAGTTGTCGTGCAGGCGCAGGGACGTGATCCGGCGGGCAACGCCAGTATCCTCGCCACCGCGACAGCCACCTTCGGCGATGGCGAAACCGCGACCTCCACCGCGCTGTCGCTGCCGTCAGAACTGCGCGCGCGCATCACCCGGTTCGATCTGCAGGGACAAAGGTCCGCCGGCGCCACGACACTGGCCGACGATGGGCTGCGCCGCCGCGAGGTGGCTCTGATCGCGGGTCGGGAAGGCCGCGAAGGTCTGGAGCTGCTGTCGCCGCTGCACTATATCGAACAGGCCCTCGCCCCGAATGCGGATCTGATCCACGGCGCACTCAGCGATGTCCTGCCCGCCAACCCGGATGTGATCGTTCTGGCGGATGTGGCCACGCTCTCGCCGTCCGAGACCGAGGGGCTTGGTGCCTGGATCGATCAGGGCGGCATGCTGGTCCGCTTTGCCGGACCGCGCGTAGCCGCAAGCGACGTGAGCCGCATTGACGAGGATCCGATGATGCCGGTGCGCCTGCGCACGGGCGGGCGGACGGTCGGCGGCGCCATGAGCTGGGGCGCGCCCAAGGCACTGGCCCCCTTCCGCGAGACCTCGCCCTTCTTCGGGCTGAGCATTCCGGACGATGTGCAGATCACCAGCCAGGTCATGGCCCAGCCTGATCCGACACTGGCCGAACGCGTGATCGCCGAGCTGACCGATGGCACCCCGCTGGTGACGCGGAAAACCCGCGAGCAGGGGCAGATCGTGCTTTTCCACATTACGGCGACGGCAGACTGGTCCACGCTGCCGCTCTCGGGCCTCTTTGTGCAGATGCTGGAACGTCTGGCGATTTCCAGTTCGTCCTCACGCCCCGATGCCACGCAGCTCGACGGCACGACATGGACGCCGGAACAGGTGATGGACGGATTCGGCACCCTGCGCGAGGCGGGCAACCTGCCTGGCGTTCCCGGCGCGGACCTGATGACAGCACCACCCGGACCGGACATGCAGCCGGGCATCTACACCTCCGGGGATCGCCACCTGGCGCGCAACGTGATCGAGGCGGACAGCACCCTGACGCCAGTTGCATGGCCCGCGCGCATTCCCGTGAAAGGCTTTGCCGTGCCGCCGGAACAGCCCGTGGCCGGGTGGCTTTTGAGCCTGGCGATCCTGCTGTTGCTCGCGGATGTCGTTGCATCGCTGTCTCTGTCCGGCAGGTTGCTGGGCCGCGTAAACCGCGCCGCAATGATCGCGATGGTGGCTGCGTTGCCCCTGGGGCTGCCGCAGGGCGCGCAGGCGCAAACCGCGGACGAGGACGCCTTTGCCCTGAACGCCACCGCCGAGCTGGCGCTGTCCTACGTGCTGACGGGCAACCGCAGTATTGACGAGATGTCGGACGCGGGCCTGCGCGGGTTGTCGGATACGCTCTTCTTCCGCACTTCCGTTGAACCCGCCGCCCCGGTGGGCGTGGATCTGGAGACGGATGAGCTGGCGTTTTTTCCGGTGCTCTACTGGCCGATCACACCCGATCAGCCGCGCCCCTCTGCCGAAGCCTATGGCAAACTCAACGAATACCTGCGGTCGGGTGGCTTGATCCTGTTTGACACGCGCGATGCGGATGTGGCGCGGTTCGGCGCGGCAAGTCCCAACGGGCGCAAACTCCAAGACCTCGCCGCCCCGCTGGATATTCCGCCACTGGAACCGCTGCCGACGGATCACGTGTTGACCCGCACCTTCTACCTTCTGCAGGATTTCCCCGGACGGCACAGCAGCCGCGATGTCTGGGTCGAAGCTGCCCCGCCCGATGCCGAACAGGTCGAGGGCATGCCCTTCCGCAATCTCAACGATGGCGTCACGCCGGTGGTGATCGGCGGCAATGACTGGGCCTCTGCCTGGGCGGTTGGTACGTCAGGCGCACCGCTTGTGCCCATCGGTCGCGGTTTCACCGGCGAACGGCAGCGCGAACTGGCCTTTCGGTTCGGCGTCAATCTGGTGATGCATGTGCTCACCGGAAACTACAAATCCGATCAGGTGCACGTGCCTGCGCTGCTCGACAGGTTGGGCCAATGACGGGCAGCATCATCTTTGACCCGCTGATCCCATGGTCCCTGCTGGTCATGGTGGGGATGATTGCCCTGATCAGTGTGATGCTCGCCGCGGTGCGCGGGTTGAATGGATGGGCGCTGCGCGCCCTGGCCGCTGCGGTTGTTCTGGCCGCATTGACAGGTCCGTCCTATCAGGTCGAAGATCGCGCGCCCCTCACTGATATCGTGATGCTGCTGGAGGACGAAAGCGCCAGCCAGACGCTCTCGGACCGGCCGGAGCAGGCCAAGTCCGCCGCGGATGATCTGGCAACCCGCATCGCCGCTCGCCCGAATACCGAGGTCCGCCGCGTCACCGTACCAGATGGTGAAGGGGACGCGGGCACCGAATTGATGACGGCCTTGTCTGCCGCGCTTGCCGAAGAGCCGCGCGCGCGCATTGCAGGCATTCTCGCCTTCAGCGACGGGCAGGTGCATGACGCCGATCTGCCGCTTGATCTGCCCGCCCCGATGCACCTTCTGATGACCGGGAAATCCACTGACTGGGACCGCCGTCTTGAGATCCGCAATGCACCCGCCTTTGCGATCATCGGCGAGCCTGTGACCCTGACTCTCAGGGTGGAGGATATGGGGGCCGCGCCGCAGGGCTCCGGCATGGCGCCGCTGGAAATCTCCGTCGATGGGGACACACCGCAAAGCTATCAGGTGCCTCTGGGGCAGGACATCGAACTGCCGATCACCCTGCCGCACGGCGGGCGCAACGTCATCCAGTTCACCGTACCCGAAGCCGATGGAGAACTGACCGACCGCAACAATACCGCGCTCGTGCAGATCAACGGCGTGCGCGACCGGTTGCGTGTCCTGCTGGTTTCGGGTGAACCACACCCGGGCGGACGCACCTGGCGGAACCTTTTGAAATCAGACAGTTCCGTCGATCTGGTGCATTTCACCATTCTGCGCCCCCCTGAAAAGCAGGATGGCGTGCCGGTGAGCGAGCTCAGCCTGATCGCTTTTCCAACGCGGGAGCTCTTCCTCGAAAAGATCGATGACTTCGACCTGATCATCTTTGACCGCTACAAACGGCGTGGGATCCTGCCTGCGCTCTACCTCGAAAATGTGGCCAACTACATCCGGCAAGGCGGCGCGGTTCTGGTGGCAGCAGGCGCGGATTTTGCAGGCGCGGACAGCATCTATCGCTCCCCCCTGGGTGAGGTTTTGCCAGCCCAGCCGACCGCACGGGTGCTTGAAGAACCCTACCGGCCGATTGTGACCGATCTGGGCAAACGTCATCCGGTCACGACCGGGCTGCCCGGTGGCGGCGACTGGGGCCGCTGGCTGCGCCAGATCGACGTGGCGCAACCGCAGGGTAACACGGTGATGTCCGGCGTCGATGATCGCCCCCTGCTCATCCTCGACCGGGTGGGCGAGGGACGCGTGGCCTTGCTGGCCTCCGATCATGCGTGGCTCTGGAATCGCGGATACGAAGGCGGCGGACCGCAGCTGGAACTGCTGCGCCGGCTTGCCCACTGGATGATGAAAGAGCCAGAACTGGAAGAGGAATCGCTGACCGCCGAGGCCACGGGACAGACCATGCGGATCAAGCGGCGCACCCTGTCTGACGACGTGCCGCCGGTGACCTTGACCGACCCATCGGGCAATACCGCCGAGCTGAACCTGACAGAGACAAGCCCCGGTGTGTTTGAAGGTGTTTTCGAAGGACCGGAAATCGGGCTCTACCGGTTGGTCAACGGCGATCAGAACGCGGTCATCGGTCTCGGCCCGGCAGCCCCTCGCGAGTTTGAACAGACAATCGCCACGTCAGAAATCCTTGCGCCGGTGATCGCGGGCCTGCGTGGCGGCGCCATTGCTCTGGAAGATGGCCTGCCCAGGCTGCGGAATGTGCGCATTGGCCGCCCTGCCGCCGGACGGGGCTGGATTGGCCTGACCCCAAGGGATGCTTTTGAAACGCGGGATGTGCGGCAAACCAACCTGCTGCCGGGGTGGCTGGTGCTGCTCCTGTCCTCTGCCCTGCTGATTGGCGCGTGGTTGCGCGAGGGCCGCCGTTAACACATTGCCATCTTTTTCCGGAATTTCTTCGGCAGATTGGGCGCGTTTCCAGCGTCCTGTGACCTCCGGTTAAACAGATGTTCACCACATCTGTAGAAAGTGCGGCCAAAAGGTTGAAACGAATGCCGGTGGCCGGATGAGTATCGCCAACAGATTGGCAGAGGAGCGCCGTGGACGACTAGCCGCAGAACGCCTGCTTGAACTCAAGCAGGCGGAGCTTTTTGCTGCCAACCGGAAACTTGGCGAACATGCCAAGGCGCTGTCCCATGAAATCGTGGAAACCCGTGCCGAAGTCGCGACCGTGCGCAACGAAAACCAAAAGGTGAAATCCGACCTTTCCGCGGCCCACGAAAAAATCGAACTGGTGGAGCGACGCCTGTGGTACTCCATCGAAACCATCAATGACGGTTTCGCGTTCTTCACCCCCGATCTGCAGATGATCATGGCAAATCGCTCATATCTCGCGGTCTTTGACAAGCTGGAAGAAATCAAACCCGGTGTCAGCTACGTCACGATCCTGCAGATGTTGACGGATGAAGGCATCGTCAACATCGGCGATAAAACGCCTGCAACCTGGCGACAGGAGATGATCGAACGGGTTCAGCAACCGGAACCCGAGCCGGTCATCATTCGGCTATGGAACGGTGAATACATCAAGATGATAGACCAGCGTGGACCCGACGGGGACATCATCTCGCTCGGCCTCAACATCACCGAAACCGTCAAGTACGAGAAAAAACTCAAAGCTGCGCGAGAGAGTGCGGAAACGGCCAATCGTGCAAAGTCCGCTTTCCTCGCGAACATGAGTCACGAGATCAGGACCCCGATGAACGGGGTCGTGGGCATGGCGGATGTGCTGGTGGATACCCCGCTCACCGAAGAACAACGGCTCTACGTCGACACCATCAAGAATTCAGGTGAGGCGCTGCTGGTCATCATCAATGACGTGCTGGACTATTCCAAGATCGAAGCCGAACGCCTCCAGTTGCACCTTGAGCCCTTCGATCTGGAGCAATCCATGCTTGAGATCATCATGCTCCTGCAATCCTCCGCACGCGATAAGGGGCTGGATCTGGTACTCGATTATGATCTTTTCCTGCCCTCATCGTTCGTTGGTGACCGCGGACGCATGCGGCAAATCCTGACAAATCTGATGGGCAATGCGGTCAAATTCACGTCCAAGGGTCATGTGACGATTAGAGTGCGCGGTGAACCTGACGAGGCAACGGGCGAGATCACTCTTCGCGTGGCGGTAGAAGACACCGGGATCGGGATCGCCGAGGACATGATTGACCATGTTTTTGGCGAATTCAATCAAGTCGAGAATGAACGCAATCGCCAATTCGATGGCACCGGCCTCGGCCTCGCGATCACGAGCCATCTGGTTAAACTCATGGGTGGGCGCGTCTGGCTGACATCAGAGGAAGGTGTCGGTTCCTGTTTCAGTTTCGAGGTCACACTGAAAGCTGCGAACGGTATGCAGCTTGAACACCCTCATCTGCCGCAACAACTGCGCCATGTGATGGTCATTGATGACTTTGCACCAAATCGCGAAATTCTATCACTGCAACTGCAGCAATTGGGGCTCAAGGTCACGTCTTGTGGCGACGGCGCATCTGCCCTGGGACTACTTGATCGCAGTGTGGATCTTGTGCTGGCGGACCACATAATGCCTGAAATGAATGGGCTTGAGTTTGCAATGACCGCGCGGGATGCCGGGCATCAGATGCCGATACATCTGCTCAGTTCCAATGTCGGCCACGCCCAAGCGGATGCAACAAAGGACAATGTGGACGTCATTTCACAGCGACCCTTCCCGCGCCGCGACATGCTGCAATGGCTCGCGTCATGGAAGGGGCGGACGGATGCACCTGATGAAGCTCAAGAATCCATCGAGAAGGATGCAGGGCCAGCCTTTTCGCACCGCGATGCGGCTGTTGCATCAACGGACGACCGGGTAAAGTCGATTGAGGAAGCACCCACTCCCGAACCACGCAAAATGCGTGTGCTGGCCGCAGAAGACAACAAGACCAACCAGCTGGTTTTCCGCAAGATGCTAAAGGACTTCGATGTTGATCTGCAGTTTGCCAATGACGGGCTTGAGGCGGTTGAGGCTTATACCTCATTCGATCCTGACTTGGTTTTTATGGATATTTCCATGCCACGCATGGACGGCAAGGAGGCGACCCAGAAAATCCGGGAAAAGGAAGAAGGGACAGGCCGGCACGTCCCGATCATCGCCCTGACAGCCCACGCCATGGAAGGGGACAACGTCGATATTCTTGCGGTGGGATTGGATCACTACATGTCCAAACCGGTTCGAAAGGCAGAGATGCGTCAACACATTCTGGAATACTGCCCGAAGGAGGCAATTCCCCCGCGCGGCGAGGCACCCAGTCAGGCCGTCGGATAACCTCGAACAAATACCGGAGTGCTTGCGGCCGATAGCTCCGCGCGGTAGCAATAGCCTTCCCAGTCGAAACCCTGAAGGCCTTGTTCGTCCGTCAAGCGGTTCTGGATAACGTATCGCGCCATGGCGCCTCTCGCCTTCTTGGCAAAGAAGCTGACGATTTTTGGGCCTTTACCATCTTTCTTGTCCTCCATGAAAGACGGTGTAATCACGCGCAGCTTCAGGGCCTTGGGCGCCACTGCCCCAAAATACTCTTGGCTTGCGCAGTTAACCAACACCTCCGTACCCACGGTATCTGCCTGTACATTCAAGGCCTTGGACAATCCATCGCGCCAATAGTCATATAGGTTGTGACCGCGGCGCGTTTTCATTCTGCTACCCATCTCCAACCTGTAGGGCTGGATGGCATCCAGCGGACGCAACAATCCATAAAGGCCTGACAAGATACGCAAGTGTTCCTGTGCCCAGGCCATATCATCCGCAGAGAGAGACGCAGCCTCAAGCCCCTGATAGGTATCGCCCGCAAAGGCCAGCGCAGCAGGACGCGTCAGCTCTGCCGTCGGTGCGTCCTCGAAAGCCGCAAACCGGTCCCGATTGAGCCGCGCCAGATCATCCGAGAGGTCCATCAGCCCTTTCAGCCTGCCCAGCGTCAGGTTGCGCGCCGTCTTCACCAGACGGATCGCATCCTCCTGAAAACCGGGCTGCGTCACCTGAACGTCCCGCTCTGCCCAATCCAGCCGCTTGGCCGGTGAAATGACCACCAACATCTTTTATCCCCCATCGCGTGTCCACGCACCCGCATTACCTGAAGCGCGATCTAGCTCGCCTGTCGCAACACGTCCAGAAAAGCAGGCCCAAATCTTTCTGCACGCCGATCACCCAGCAACCGTTCGAGCGCAGACGGATCCGCAGTGCGCAATTGTGCCACCTTCGCCAGCAAGGACGCAGAGCAGCTCAGCGGCTTTTCGACCCCATCTGCGCCCCGCGTCAGGTCAGCCTGAACCGCCAACAACCGGTCATAGACCGACCCGGCCGCGCGCCCGGCCAGTTTGCGGCGCGTGGGGTGCATCTGCTGCGCCTCTCCGACGATGACCTCGAGAAAGGCATCGCCATAGCGTTCAAGCTTCTTTGCCCCTACGCCGCCGACCCGCGCCATCTCATCCAGGGTCTGCGGGCGCATCTCGGCCATTTCAATCAACGTCCGATCGTTGAAAATCACATAGGCCGGAACCTTGGCAGCTTCGGCAAAGGCGCGGCGCTTTGCTTTTAACGCCGAGAGCAACGGCGCATCTTCCTCGGACACCATCGCCTTGACCGCCGGACGCCGGGTGGCTGCCGCCGCACGAATACTGTCGCGCCGCAAGGCAATCTCAGCCTCTGCGCGCAAAATCGGCAATGCGGCGTCCGTCATGCGCAGCGCGCCATGCCGCTCAGGATCGGGTCGCACCAGATCATGCCCCATCATCTGCCGGAAAATCGCCTGCCATTGACGCCGGTCATACTCGGTGCCGACCCCATACGTTGGCAGGTCCTGATGTCCACGCTGACGGATCTTGTCAGTTTCATTGCCGATCAGGATGTCGATCAGATGGCCCGCACCGAACCATTCATCCGTACGTAAAATGGCCGACAGCGCCTTGCGCACCGCAGTGGTGCCGTCAAACACCTCCGCCGGGCGATCACACAGATCGCAATGACCGCAGCTGACACCGCTTTCATCAAAGTACCCCAAAAGTGTCTTGCGCCGACACTCCAGTGCCTCAGCCAGCCCCAGAAGCGCATTCAAGCGCGCATGATCCGCCGCACGGCGCTCCGGTGGGGCCAACCCCTCGTCGATTTGCGTCCGTCGCAGCCGAATGTCCTCCGGACCAAAAAGCGTCAGCGTCTCCGCAGGCGCCCCGTCCCGTCCCGCACGCCCGATCTCCTGATAATAGGCCTCTATCGACTTCGGCAGATCCGCATGCGCAACCCAGCGAATATCCGGCTTGTCGATGCCCATGCCAAAAGCGACCGTCGCCACAACGATCAAACCGTCTTCGCGCTGGAACCGGGTCTCGGCAATGCGCCGGTCCTCGGCCTCCATCCCGCCATGATAATACAACGCCGCATGGCCCGCGTCCCGCAATGCACCCGCCAGCGCCTCTGTCTTGGCGCGGGTGCCGCAATAAACGATGCCGGATTGCCCCTTGCGCGCGGCGGCAAAATCCAGGATCTGACGGCGCGGCCCATCCTTGGCCGCAAAAGCCAGGTGAATGTTAGGGCGGTCAAATCCGCGAAGGAAGGCGCGCGGGGTTTCCCCGTCAAAGAGCTTCTCGACAATCTCCGCCCGGGTTTCCGCATCCGCCGTTGCGGTGAAAGCTGCAAGCGGCACGCCCAGATCGCGCCGCAAAGCACCGATCCGCAAGTAGTCAGGGCGAAAGTCGTGACCCCACTGGCTCACACAATGTGCCTCATCCACGGCAATCAACGACACCCCGACCCGCCGCAGCAAACCGATGGCCGACCCCGCCGCCAACCGTTCCGGCGCCATGTACAAAAGCTTCAGCCGACGCGCCTCCAGGGCCTCAAAAACCGCATCAGTTTCTTCCGGCGTATTGCCAGATGTCAAAGCTCCAGCAGCCACACCGGCTTCCTGCAAGGCCCGCACCTGATCCCGCATCAATGCAATCAACGGGGAAATCACCACGGTCACTCCGTCGCGCAGCAAAGCAGGCAATTGAAAACACAAGGATTTACCGCCACCCGTCGGCATGATCGCCAGCACGTTTTCACCGGCGGTCACGGCGTCGACAATCTCTCCCTGACCGGGGCGAAAATCATCAAATCCAAAGACGTCCTGTAACAGTCTGGCGGCGCCTGACATCCAATTCCCTTGTGCGTTCTCTGCTCGTTTTGTGCAGAGTCACATACTAAGGATTCGTGGACAAGCCCCAAGCTTCATTGTTCAAAAAATATGCCCGCCGGAGGCAGCAGGTCAGAGGAAGATTCCGGCATTATTGATCAGAACGATGCGCAACACCGCAACCCCCAGCAGCACAGCCAGGGGGGCCAGATCAATCCCGCCCATTTGCGGCAGGACACGCCGCACCGGCCCGTAGATCGGCTCCAGAAGCCGGTTCAACCCATACCATATCTGCGCGACCAGTTGCTGCCCTGTATTCAGCACCTGGAAGTTGATCAGCCAGCTCATGATCACATGCGCAATGATGAGGAACCACAGCACGTCCAGCAGCAACATCACGATTTGGAACAGCGATTGCATCGGCAAACCTCTTTTTGTGTCTGCTCCAGTTAAGCAAGCCATTCACAATACGCAAGGCTGCGCGCCATCTGTTGGTTGATGAAGCCCAAAGCTTTGCTTGCTTGATCGCCACCGGGCTGATCTACCTTGCGCAGGGCAGGAACGGGCACAGCAATGATCAGCGCGCGCAAACGCATCTGGGGGTGGTACTCCTTCGACTGGGCCAGCCAGCCTTACAACACGCTGCTCATCACCTTCATCTTCGCCCCCTATGTGGGGGAGTTGATGCAGGACGGTGCCCGCGCGCAGGCCGCCTGGGGCTTTGGGATCAGCGCGGCGGGGATCACGATCGCACTGCTGGCACCCATTCTCGGGGCGCTGGCGGATTCCTCCGGCAATCGACTGCGCTATATCTGGCTTTTCTCTGCGCTCTATGTCGTTGGTAGTTTCGGCCTGTGGTGGGCAAGCCCCGAGGGCTTCAATCTGCCGCTCACGCTATTTCTCTTTGCGCTCGGGCTCGTCGGCATGGAATTTGCCACGATCTTCACCAATGCGATGCTGCCCGATCTGGGGCCGCGCGACCAGATCGGACGGCTGTCCGGCACAGGCTGGGCCATTGGCTATCTGGGCGGGTTGGTCACCCTTGTGATCATGCTGTTTTTCTTTGCGGAGAGCGCTGCCACCGGCAAAACCTTCATCGGGATTTCCCCGGCCTTCGGGCTTGATCCCGAGCTGCGGGAGGGGACGCGGTTCGTCGGACCCCTGACCGCACTCTGGTACATCCTTTTCATGATCCCGTTTTTTGTCTGGGTGCGCGATCCAAAGCCCGTCAAAAGCGCGAAAGGTGCTGTAAGGCGAGCGCTCAAGGGCCTTGCCACCACCCTGCGCCTCCTGCCCAAAACCCCGTCACTCTTCTCATATCTGGGCGCTTCCATGTTCTATCGGGACGCGCTGAACGGGATGTATGCCTTTGGCGGCATCTACGCGCAGGGCGTGCTGGGATGGTCCGTTGTCGACACGGGCGTCTTTGGCATCATCGCGATCATCACCGGCGCGCTCTTCGCCTGGCTGGGCGGCAAGGCGGATGTTCGGTTTGGCCCAGGTGCGGTGATCAAAACCTCCATCACCATCCTGCTGGGCGTGGCCATCGCCATTGTCTTTGTCTCCCGCGACAGCCTCTTCGGCGTCGCCTTGCCAGACGGCAGCCGCGCCCCTGATATCGCCTTCTACATCCTCGGCGCGCTCATTGGTGCAGCGGGCGGCACGTTGCAATCGGCCAGCCGGTCCATGATGGTGCATCAGGCAAATCCGGAGCGCATGACCGAAGCCTTCGGCCTCTACGCGCTATCTGGCAAGGCCACGAGCTTTCTCGCGCCTTTATTGATCGGCACCGTCACCGCGATCAGCGGATCACAGCAAATCGGCGTCACCCCGATTATCGGACTGTTCATCGCGGGGTTGATCCTGTTAGCGTGGGTCAAGCCAAAAGGAGATTTCAGCACATGACCCTCCGCCCTTTTGCCGCGCTTGCGATCCTGTTGTTGGGACTGGCCGCATGCTCGGATGGCACACCGCAATCAACGGCACAGGCTTCCGCCATTCTGCCCACCATCGGCACATCCGGTCACGCAAAAAGCAATCAACCGGCCAAGCAGCTTTTCGGCGCAAGGCGGAGTGGGTCCTCCGGCACGCCCGCACCCTTTGGCAGCTATGCCAAGGGCTGTGTCGCAGGCGCCGCACAACTGGCCGAAACCGGCCCCACATGGCAGGCGATGCGTCTGTCGCGCAATCGCAATTGGGCGCATCCGGCAACGGTTGACTACGTACAGGACCTGAGCCGCGCAGCCGCGCAGCAACCGGGCTGGAACGGCCTTTACGTGGGCGATCTGAGCCAGCCGCGCGGTGGCCCGATGCTGTCGGGTCATGCCAGTCACCAGATTGGTCTGGACGCCGATATCTGGCTGCGCCCGGCGGATAATCTCGCACTTTCTGTCGCCCAGCGTGAAAGCATCTCCTCCATCTCCCTGCGCCGCAACAAGGGCGCCTTTGTCAATGACAACTGGACCCGCCAGCACCACGAAATTCTGAAAGCCGCTGCCTCTGATCCACGCGTGGCACGTATTTTCATCTTCCCCGGCGCCAAGGTGCAAATGTGCAAGGACGCCAAGGGCGACCGCAGCTGGCTGCGCAAGATCCGGCCTTGGTACGGGCATCACTACCACTTCCATGTCCGGCTTGCCTGCCCATCCGGCGCCAAAGGTTGCGTCGATCAGGCCCCGCCCCCATCTGGGGACGGCTGTGCCGATGCGCAGGCCTGGGTGAACAGCATCCTGAACCCGCCGCCCCCTGATCCAAACGCACCACCCCCCAAACCCAAGCGGCAATTGTTGCTTGCAGACCTGCCTCAGCAATGCGCCGCCGTCTTGCAGTAGCTCTGATCACCATCGCGGCAATCGCACCCGTTTTTGTTTTTCATCCGCCTCCCGGGCCACCCAAAGTTGCGCCTGAAGAGCAAACGGCACAACATCTCTCTACCTTCCAATGGCGACATAATGCGGAATGGTTTGGTGGGTTTTCCGGCTTTGAACTGTCCAAGGACGGCATTGATTTCTACGCCGTGACGGATCGCGGTCACCTGACACGCGGGCAGGTGCTGCGTATCGACAACCAAATTTCAGACATAACCCTTGAAGCAGATAGAGCGCTACCTGATCGCCATGGCGTCGTCCGCGATTTTCCGCATAGCGATGCCGAAGGCCTGGCGCTGGATGCAGAGGGCCGCCTTTTTGTGTCTTTCGAATTTGCGCATCGCATTCTGCGGTATGACAGTTGGGACAGTGTTGCCAAATGGCCGTCGTACACCCGCGCATGGCGGGCGCTTGGCGGCAACAAAGGGCTTGAACTGGTCGCGGTGCATCCGGAGGCGGGCCTGATCTCGATCCCGGAAGGTGTTGCACGACATGCATGGGAAGCCTTGGTCTACCAGCGCCGACCGGGCGAGGAGTGGAACCAGCCCTTCACGTTACCCGTCGATGATGACTTCCTGCCGGTCGGTGGCGATTTCGGACCGGATGGCAAATTCTACCTGCTGGAGCGGGCCTTTGTCTGGGCGGGATTTCGCAGTCGTGTCCGGCGCATGACCCTGACTACCGATGGATTTGAGCAGATCGAAACCGTTCTGGAAACGCCGCATCGGCGACATGGAAATCTGGAAGGTCTCGCCGTTTGGGCGGACGGAACAGGTGACATCCGCCTCACGATGATCTCCGATGACAACTTCCTACCCGTGTTACGCACAGAAATCGTCGAATACATTCTAAAGGAGTGACTTGCGCCGCTGCGCCGGAGCGCCTAAAGACCGCGCGTCGGCCAAGATGGTCGACCAAGTGCCGCACCCTTGCCAAAACGGATACATCATATGACACGCGCTCACCTTCCCGGCATCCTTGCCATGGCCGCCATCGTTGTGGCCTCGAATATTCTCGTTCAGTTCCTCTTTGGTCAGTGGCTGACCTGGGGGGCCTTCACTTACCCCCTGGCCTTTTTGGTTACGGATGTCATGAACCGCGTCTACGGCGTAGGCCCGGCGCGTCGCGTGGTCTTCGTGGGTTTCATCGTGGGGCTGATCTGCTCGCTCATCGGCACCCAGATTATGGGCGAGTTCGGCCCGCTGGTCACGTTGCGCATCGCGCTCGGGTCGGGCCTTGCCTTCCTGACGGCACAACTCCTTGACGTGGCGATCTTCTCGGCCCTGCGCGATGGCCGCTGGTGGCGCGCCCCGCTGGCCTCCACACTGATCGGCAGCACCGTGGATACAGCACTTTTCTTCACCATTGCTTTCTCCGCCAGCCTTACCTTCATCGAGCCCGCAAATGACGTGAGCTGGGCCGGAGAAGTGCTGCCCATCCTTGGGCTAGGGCCTGCCGCACCGCTCTGGGTGTCCCTGGCACTGGCCGACTGGGTGGTGAAGCTGGCGCTGGCGCTCCTGGCGCTTGTCCCCTTCCGGCTGATCACGGCTCGGCTCACCCTCGCCCACTAGACCTGCGTTAACGAAAAAACACTTGGTGATTTCCAAAACCTGTGCGACGATTCTTTCAACGTCAACAGATAGGTAAAGGAGGTGATCCAGTGTCAAGAAAGGTATTGGAGCGAGGTGTCGGAACAGCTTTGGAGGTCGCCTGCTGAGGCAGCCCTTGACGGGCAGAACTCCTGAGTGGACATCGGTCTAACCGATCCCCCTCCTGAAACCATTCGATTGGGCCGCACTGACAAAGTGCGGCCCTTTTTTGTAGTCCGTATTCGTGGCACAACACCGTGATGGTACGGATCAATGACGATATTGAAATCCAGGACTGGGAGTTGACCGAGAGCTTCGTGCGCGCCTCGGGTCCCGGTGGGCAGAACGTCAACAAGGTGGCGACTGCAGTCGAACTGCGGTTTGAAGCTGCACGCTCTCCTTCATTGCCCGATCCGGTGAAAACGCGACTAAAACGCCTGGCCGGACGCCGGTGGACGACTGAAGGAGCGCTCATCATCCAATGTGACGAAACCCGTAGTCAGGCGCGCAACCGCGACATCGCCCGCAACCGGCTGGTCGATCTCATCCGTAAAGCGCTTCACCGCCCTAAAAAGCGTATTCCCACGCGGCCCACGCTCGGCGCAAAAAAACGACGCCTCAAGGCAAAAAAGGTTCGCGGTGAGGTCAAGGCCATGCGTGGCCCGATCAAGGACCACGAATGAACCGTCGGCAGGCCATCGGACTGGCTGGTGGTGCACTCGCCACGGGGCTGACAGCAGGCGCGGGGCTGACACTGCGCCTACATCGCGAGCCGCGCCGCCTGCCCTTTCTGACGGATGCGCATTTGGCCACGATCAGCCCGGACCCTGCTGGCCCTCCGGCAATCCTTTTTATCGGAAACTCCATGATAATGGGACACAACGTGCCCAGTCTGGTGATAGAGCGCGCGGCAAAGGATGGAATCGCATTGCAAGTAGGGATGGCGGCAGCTCACGGCGCGCGCCTGATCGAAACTGTGCGTATAGACGCGCTCCGCCAAGTGCTGTCACAAAACCGGTGGGATGCGTTGGTTCTACAGGATTTCACCATGACCCCCCTGCGCGTCATAGACAGGTGGGGCTCACTTCTTGCAATGCGCAGACTGGCTGCCTGGACTGGCGCGCCCAGCGTGTTGCTGTGCCCGCCATGGCCCGCCCGTGCCGACGCCTCGATCTATCGCGACGCAGGCCGCGCCATCGTCCGCCCCGATGACCCTTCGGACTACGCGCGCCGAACGATGGCCTATTATAATCACGCGGCCAGCCAAATCGGTGCAGATGTCGTAAACCTGCCCGACACGTGGCGTCTCGCAGTTGAAGCTGGCCAGCCGCTCTATGCGAGAGACGGACACCATGCCAGCCCAGATGGTGCCAGTTTCGCCGCCGAGCAGGTCTGGACGGCGCTGTCAAAACATCTGATTTGAGACGCGCCACAGTCCAACTTGAAAACCGTATCGGCCCATAAGGGGCCAACCCAGTTGTCGGTTTGATTTACTCCAATATATAATATTTCAATTGTTATCAGCATCTTGGTATCTTTTTGAGGGACGTACCTCAAAAATAGTTGGACATGAGGGACGTCCCTCACCTAGCCTCTGCCTGTCACAACTCCGAATCGGCAACGACCGGGCGGAGGACAATTTGGGAGGAACACCATGAAGTATTCAAAACTGACGGCCGTCAGTGCTCTCAGCCTTGCCACGGCAGGCTTCGGGGCATCTGCTCAGGCCGAAGACCTGACATTGTGCTGGGCGGCTTGGGACCCGGCAAACGCCTTGGTCGAACTCAGCAAGGAGTTCGAAGCGCAATCCGGCCACACCATGAATTTCGAGTTCATCCCATGGCCCAACTTCGCCGACCGGATGCTGAACGAGCTTAACTCCGGCGGTAACCTCTGCGACCTGCTGATCGGCGACAGCCAGTGGATCGGCGGCGGCGCCGAGAATGGCCATTATGTTAAGCTGAACGACTTCTTCGATGCTGAGGGCATCTCCATGGGCGACTTCGCCGATGCCACTGTCTACGCCTACTCCACGTGGCCCAAAGGGTCCGAAAACTACTACGCCCTACCTGCTATGGGGGATGCCAACGGCTGGTTCTACCGCAAGGACTGGTTCGAGCGCGACGACATCCGCGCCGCCTTTCAGGAGGCCACAGGCCGCGAGTTGGCTGAGCCCAAGACCCAGAAAGAGCTCTTGGAAATCGCGCAATTCTTCCAGGAGCGCGAGATCGACGGGCAGACCGTCTATGGCGCCGCCATCTTCACCGAGCGTGGCTCGGAAGGCATCACCATGGGCGTGACCGGCGCGCTCTATCCGTGGGGCTTCAAATATGAAAACACCCCCGGCTCCTATGACATGGAAGGTGCCGTGAACTCACCAGAGGCGGTAGAAGCGCTTGAATTCTATAAGGAATTCTACGAAACAGCAACCCCGCCTGGCTACACCAACTCCTACATGGGCGAATCCCTCGACGCGTTCAAATCCGGTCAGGTGGCGATGGCGATGAACTGGTTCGCCTTCTTCCCCGGCCTCTACGCCGACCCGAACACCGGGGGCGACAAGATCGACTTCTTCGTGAACCCGCCGCAGAACCAGGCCGGCTCAACACTGGGCGGACAGGGCATTTCGGTGGTGGCCTACTCCGACAAACAGGACGCAGCGCTTGAATACATCAAGTGGTTCGCGGACCCGGAGGTCCAACAGAAATGGTGGGATCTGGGCGGCTACTCCGCACACAACGCCGTGCTCGAAAGCCCGACCTTCAAGGACAGCGCCCCCTTCGCCGGTGACTTCCTCGAAGCCATGGGCGCGGTACAGGACTTCTGGCAGGAGCCGGCCTATGCCGAACTGCTGCTGGCCATGCAGAAGCGCATTCACGATTACGTGGTCGCCGATCAGGGCACAGCCAAGGAAGCGCTCGACAAGCTGATCGAGGATTGGACCGAAACCTTCGAAGACGAAGGCAAGCTCTGACCCCCAACCCCCAGGTGGGCGCTGTGCCCACCTGACCCCTCCTCCAGCAGGTAGGGTGGGCCTTCGGGCCACCTTGCCCCGGGAAAGTCGTGCCAGATGACCGAAACCCCAATCACCCGCGCCGCCCGAGGAACACCGCCCACCGTGGCGCGCAAGATCAAAGGCCTCAGCGACCGTGCCATCGCATGGATCTTCGTGGGCCCGACGATCTTTCTGCTGCTAGCGGTCAACATCTTCCCGCTGATCTGGACGATCAATCTCAGCTTCACCAACTTCCGCGCCAACCGACCCAACCGCGAGGTCGAATACGTGGGCCTGCGCAACTACGAGCGTATTCTCACCGACACCGACATCTGGCTGAACATGCAGGCCACGGCGCATTTCCTGTTCTGGACCATTGTGCTGCAGGTGCTGATCGGCTTCACCCTGGCCTACCTGATCAACAAGAAATTCAAGGGTAACGACCTCTGGACCACAATCATTGTGCTGCCGATGATGCTGTCCCCTGCTGTGGTCGGCAACTTCTGGAAATTCCTCTACCAGCCGCAAATCGGCCTCTTCAACTACATCGTGGCCTTCTTCACCGGCAAGGACCCCTCCAGCTTCGAGATGCTGGGCCAGGTGAACCTTGCGCCCTGGTCCATCGTGATCGTCGATACCTGGATGTGGACGCCCTTCGTGATGCTGATCTGCCTCGCCGGGCTGCGCTCGATCCCCGATTACATCTATGAGGCGGCGGAAATCGACCGCGCCTCCAAATGGCGGCAGTTCTGGACAATCACGGTGCCCATGGTCATGCCCTTCCTAATGCTGGCCGTGCTCTTTCGTGGGATCGAGAACTTCAAGATGTTCGACCTGGTGGTGCAGCTCACCGGCGGCGGCCCCGGTTCCACGACCGAGCTGACCTCGATCAACCTCAAGCGCGAAGCCTTTGAGAAATGGCGCACGGGCTATGCCTCGGCCTACGCAATCATCCTCTTCGTAACCGTCTTCGGCCTCGCCTCGATCTACGTGAAGGCCCTCAACAAGGTGAAGGAACGGTGATGTCCTTTTGTGAAATCCGCCTGCCCAAAGACGCCGACCTGGGCCGCTGGGCCGCCCCGCTGACGCCGCTGGCCATGGCCTTTGCCTCGCTCGCCGATCACGCCAACACCGACGCCGCACCTGAGGCGCCAGAGGCTATGCGCATCGTCGACCCCCAGCCTGATGAGACCGAGACCCCGACATGAGCAGCTTCTCCGTCACAGAGCCCAGCACGCGTTCGAAATGGTTCGCAGGCAGCCTGGTGATCCTCTACGCGCTGATCACTATGGTCCCACTGGCGTGGATCATGCTGACCGGATTCAAATCACCGGCAGACGCGATCAGCTACCCGCCGAAAGTGATCTTCGATCCGACGCTCGAAGGCTACGTGAACCTTTTCACCACCCGGACGCGACAGACGGACGAGTTCCTCGCCGCGAACCCGCCAGAGACCTGGTACGAGGAGATCGTGCGCCAATACGACATGGTCATCGCGGGCCCGTCGAAGTTCGGCGAGCGGTTCCTGAACTCGGTGATCATCGGCTTCGGCTCCACCTTCCTCAGCGTCTTCCTCGGCACGCTCGCGGCCTATGCGTTCTCTAGGTTCAAGATCCCGCTCGCCGACGATCTGCTCTTCTTCATCCTCAGTACCCGAATGATGCCGCCCATCGCCGTTGCGATACCGATTTTCCTGATGTACCGCCAACTTGGTCTGTCAGACACGCACCTGGGCATGATCCTGCTCTACACGGCAGTGAATATCTCGCTCGCGGTCTGGCTGCTCAAAAGCTTCATCGACGGCATCCCAACGGAATACGAGGAGGCCGCGCTGATCGACGGCTACACTCGGTTTCAGGCCTTCTACAAGGTTGTGCTGCCCCAAGCCGCCACGGGCATCGCCTCGACCGCAATCTTCTGCCTGATCTTCGCCTGGAACGAATACGCCTTCGCGGTACTCCTGACCTCCGGCACCGCGCAAACCGCTCCACCTTTCATCCCGACGATCATCGGGGTCGGTGGACTCGACTGGCCCGCTGTGGCTGCGGGCGCGACGATCTTCCTGCTGCCGGTGATGATCTTCACGGTGGCTCTGCGGAAACACCTGCTGCGTGGCATAACATTCGGAGCCGTACGTAAATGACCTCGATCAGACCCTACACCACCGCGCGGCCCGCACCATCGTTATACCGACCTGAAACCGAAGGGGGACCGACAGCCCACCGACACCGATTGGAGGTCTCGACATGAGCAACTTCATTCAAGGCCTCCTCCGCCTGAAGCGCGGCCCGTGGGAACTGGTCGCCACCATCCTCATCGCACTTGGGGTCTTCATGCTGATGCAACCGTTCGTGATGTGGGGCTTCACCTACTCCTTTATCACCACACTGATTGGTACGGTGATGTTCATCATCGTCAGCCACTTCCCGGAGTAGCCCTTTGGCCCAGATCATCATCAAAAACGTCCGCAAGGAATTCGGGGATTTCACCGCTGTGAAGGAAAGTTCCTTCACCATCGAGGACGGCGAGTTCTTCATGCTGCTCGGCCCGTCGGGCTGCGGCAAGACCACCACCCTGCGCATGATCGCCGGGCTGGAACTGCCCACCTCCGGCGAGATCTACCTCGACGGCGAAGAAATCAGCCAGAAACCCCCCAGCCAGCGCGATATTGCCTTTGTCTTCCAGATGTTTGCGCTCTACCCGCATATGAACGTCTACAAGAACCTGAGCTACCCGCTGGTCAGCCAGGGCATGGCGCGGCGGGACGTGAAGGCGAAGGTCGAAGACGTGGCCACCATCCTCGGCATTCAGAACATTCTGAAGAAACCCGTAGGCGGCCTCTCGGGGGGGGACCGACAGCGCGTCGCCCTCGGCCGCGCCATCGTGCGCGACCCCAAGGCCTTCATGATGGATGAACCCTTGGGCGCGCTGGATGCGGAGTTCCGCGAGCATATGGCCGAAGAGCTGCGCGCCCTGCACGACCGCATGGGCGCCACCACCGTCTATGTCACCCACGACCAGTTGGAGGCCATGCAGATGGGTGACAAAATCGTGGTAATGAACAACGCCGTTGTCGAACAATTCGGCACCCCGCAAGAGATCTACGACAAGCCCGCCACCATGTTCGTCGCCGACTTCATCGGCTCACCGTCGATGAATTTCCTGCCCTTCGACGGGTCGGTGGCGGAAGGGGCGCAGACCGTTGATCTGCAGGGACACTCCATGACCGTCCCGCGACAAATGCAGGGGGCTTCGGGCAAACTCGTCTTCGGTGTCCGGCCCGAACATGTGACCCTCAGCGACACGGGTGCCTATCGCGGCGAGGTGCTGGCCACCGAATACCTCGGCACCACGCAAATCATCACGCTGGATACACCGAACGGCGCGTTGAAAGCGCGCGCGCCTGCAGGACAGGTGGCCACCGTAGGCGAGAAAATCGGCCTCGGCTTCAAGGGTGAAGCCGTCACGCTCTTTGATGAAAACTCCGGGCGCGCGCTGCGCTCCGAGCTGAATGAAGGGATCGTGACCCATGGCTGAAGTCATCCTCAAAGGCGTCTCGAAATCCTTCGGCGACACGGTGGGCGTGGCCGACATCGACATGACTATCCCCGACGGCGCTTTCGTCGTCCTGCTCGGCCCAACGGGGGCCGGCAAGACAACAACGCTCCGCCTGATCTCGGGTCTTGAAAAGCTCGACGCGGGCGAGATCCACATCGGTGGTCGTAATGTAGCTAACGAAACACCCGCGCAGCGCGACGTCGCGATGGTCTTCCAGCAATATTCGCTCTATCCGCATCTGACCGTGCGCGAGAACCTGGAATTCCCTCTGAAGTCTCCAATCCTCAACACGCCGAAAGACGAGATCATCCGCAAAGTGAATGAGGTCGCAAACGTCCTGCAGATCAGCCACAAGCTCGACAACAAAGCGACGGCGCTGTCAGGGGGCGAGATGCAGCGGGTCTCTATCGGGCGTGCGCTTGTGCGTGAACCACAGGTCTATCTGATGGACGAGCCGTTGTCCTCGCTGGACGCCAAACTACGCACCGATCTGCGGATCGAACTCAAACGCATTCAGGCCAGCCTCGGCGCGACCATCCTCTACGTCACCCACGACCAGATCGAGGCGATGACCATGGCCACCCATGTGGGCGTGCTGAACGAAGGGCGCCTGGTGCAATATGGCACACCGCGAGACATCTACGAGAACCCGAATTCTGTCTACGTCGCCTCGCGCCTCGGCCAGCCGCGCATCAATATCCTGCCCGCCGATCTCTTTGGTACCGCGCCGAAAGGCGCCCACCGGATTGGCCTGAGACCGGAACACGTCACGCAAGGCGAAGGCCGGGCCGCACAAGTAGAGCGGGTGGAACATCTTGGCGATCACAGCCGCCTGCATCTGCACCTCGACGGGCATGACATTGTCACGCTGGCTGACCCACACGCGGACTATGCACCCGGCAGCGCTCTGCAGATCGCCCCAAAAGACCCGCTGTGCTTTGACGCGCAAGGCGACCGGATCTACTAAAAGGAGAAGACGATGGCACAGTTTATCAACAGTAAGGACAGGCTGGTCACCGATGCAATCGACGGTCTCCTCGCGACGTCAGGAGGCAGACTCCACCGTCTCGACGGCTATCCGCACATCAAGGTGGTCTGCCGCACCGACTGGGATAAATCGAAGGTTGCGCTGATCTCGGGGGGCGGCTCGGGGCACGAACCAGCGCATGCCGGGTTCGTGGGAGAGGGCATGCTGACCGCCGCCGTCTGCGGTGAGGTCTTTGCCTCCCCGTCGGTGGACGCCGTGCTCGCCGGTATCCTCGCCGTCACCGGCGAAGCGGGTTGCCTGCTGATCGTCAAGAACTATACCGGCGACCGGTTGAATTTCGGCCTCGCCGCAGAACGTGCGCGTGCGTATGGTTTGAAGGTGGCGATGGTCATTGTCGACGACGACATCGCCTTGCCCGATCTGCCACAGGCGCGCGGCGTGGCAGGCACCCTCTTTGTGCACAAGATCGCGGGTCATCTCGCGGAAGAGGGCAGCGATCTGGAGACGGTGACCAAGGCGGCGGAAGACGCGGTCCGCGATATGGCCTCCATCGGGAAGTCGCTGGACACCTGCACAGTGCCGGGATCGACAAAAGAAGATCGGATCGCTGCGGGCATGGCAGAACTGGGCCTCGGGATACATGGGGAGGCCGGCGTGCAACAGGTCGCCTTTGACGGTGCAATTTCGGCCATGGATATGGTGCTGGACAAGCTCCTGCCCCATGTGAAGGGGCAGGAGTGTGTTGCGCTCCTGAACAATCTGGGCTCCACGACGCCGCTGGAAATGGCAGTTCTGGCCCATGCGTTTACGTCATCGGACAAGGCAAAAACCGTGACGGCAATGATCGGGCCTGCCCCCCTGATGACCTCGCTGGATATGCATGGGTTCTCCGTCTCGCTGCTCCCGCTGACAGCGGATCGCACTGCCGCGCTTGGCCGTAATGTCCCCTTGCCCGATTGGCCGGGGATGACCATGCTCTCCCCCGTCACAGTCAAACCCTTGCCGGATGGGTTGAGCCCGATCCAGCCGATACCGTCGGACAGTCCCGCAACACGTGCCTTGATCGAGACATGCTGCGATTTGCTGATCGCGGCGGAGGCGGACCTCAACGGCCTCGACGCAAAGTCAGGCGATGGCGACACCGGCAGCACCCTGGCCACGGCGGCGCGCGCGCTCAAAGGGTCGATGGATCGCATGCCCTTGGCCGATCTGACCCAGCTTTTTCGCGCGGTTGGCAATGAGTTGAGCCAGACCATGGGCGGCTCCTCCGGTGTGATCCTCGCGATTTTCTTCGGCGCCACGGGGGATGCCTGTGCCAACGGCAAACCCACCGCTGAGGCCTTGCAGACCGGCTTGCAGCGGATCAGCGAGGTGGGCGGCGCGGGGCTTGGCGATCGCACGATGATCGACGCCCTGCAACCGGCGCTGCAAGCCCTGACCGACGGCGTTGGCGCCGCTGCGCAAGCTGCCCGTACGGGTGCGAATGAAACTGCTGCTATGGGTCGCGCCAAGGCAGGTCGGGCATCCTATGTGCCCGAAGAGAACCTGATCGGCCACAATGATCCCGGTGCCGAGGCCGTCGCCCGGCTCTTTGAAGGGCTGGCAGCTGCACTAAAAGGATAGACATCAGACCATGAAGGTCAGCCGCGACGCCCCTTTGAACCCAACGGTGAACGACATTGCCCGTGTCGCGCAGGTCAGCCTTGCGACCGTGGACAGGGTGCTGAACGAACGTCCTGGCGTGCGCAAGGTGACGGTCGAAAAGGTCAATCGCGCCATCGCCGATCTGGGCTACGTGCGCGATACGGCAGCGGCAAATCTGGCGCGCGGGCGCGTCTATCGGTTTCTCTTCATTCTGCCAGCCACCAACAATGAATTCGTCGCGCTGATCGAACGGCAGATCACTGATCTGTCTGGCGGATTGAAACGGGAACGCACGCAGGTTGCCTGCACCCGCGTGCCTGCTTTTGACCCCATGGCGCTGGCCGAGGCGATCAACGCGCTGGATCCGGCCCAGGTGGACGGGGTTGCGATTTTCGGTCCCGAGACGCCGTCCGTACGGGACAGTATCTCAAGACTGCGCGCGCATGGCGTGTCGGTCGTTTCGCTGGTCTCCGACATTCCGAGTTCCGAACGCAACGCCTATGTCGGCATCGACAACATCGCAGCGGGGCGCACGGCTGCACAGCTGATGGGCCGCTTTCTGGGTCCGGTATCGGGAAAGGTTCTGGTTGTGACCGGGTCCATGCTGGCCCGTGATCATCTGGAACGGCGCCTTGGCTTTGACGACGTCATGGCGCGGGATTTCCCGAACCTTGCCGTGCTTGCCTCGCTCGAAGGACGCGATGACCCCGATCTGATCGAACGGCTGCTGCCGCAAGCGCTGGCAGGCACCAGGGACATCGTGGGCATCTATTCCTCGGCGGCTGGCAATGCCGGGTTGATCCGACACTTCGACCAGCATCAAGAGGCCCCGTCTCCGGTCATCGTTGCACATGAACTGACACCGCTCTCACGCGCAGCGCTCGGGAACGGGTTGTTTGACGCGGTGATCAGCCAGGATTCAGGCCATCTGGTGCGCAGTGCGATACGCATCATGCGCGCGCACAGCGACAGCGCGCCGATCAATCTGGCTCAGGAACGCATTCGAATCGACATATACATGAAAGAAAACATGCCGCCCGATCCGGACGGCGCATTGGGAGGATGACATGAAAACCATCAAGGGACCGGCGCTGTTTCTGGCGCAATTTGCAGGCGACGAGGCACCTTTCAATTCGTGGGACGCCATCACGAAATGGGCTGCCGACTGCGGATACAAAGGCGTGCAGGTGCCCAGCTGGGACGCGCGTCTTTTCGATCTGGAGAAAGCGGCGACAAGCAAAGATTACTGCGACGAATTCAAAGGTCAGGCTGCGGAGAACGGCGTGGAGGTGACGGAGCTCTCCACGCACCTGCAGGGACAGCTGGTGGCGGTTCACCCGGCCTATGACACGGCGTTTGACGGCTTTGCCAACCCATCGGTGCATGGCAATCCGAAGGCCCGGCAGGAATGGGCCGTGGATCAGGTGATGAAGGCAATCAGCGCCTCAGCCAATATGGGCATCAAGAACCACGTCTCCTTCTCAGGCGCGCTCGCCTGGCCCTATATCTATCCCTGGCCGCAACGCCCCGCCGGGCTGATTGAGACCGCCTTTGATGAACTGGCCAAACGCTGGCGTCCGATCCTTGATCATGCCGACGCGAATGACGTGAACATCTGCTATGAAATCCATCCGGGCGAAGACCTGCATGACGGTGTGACCTTCGAGATGTTCCTTGATCGGGTCGATAACCACGCCCGCTGCAACATGCTCTACGATCCGTCGCATTTCGTGCTGCAGTGCCTCGACTATCTCGACCACATCGACATCTACAAAGACCGGATCAAGATGTTCCACGTCAAGGATGCGGAATTCAATCCGACGGGTCGGCAGGGTGTCTATTCGGGATATCAGCCCTGGGTGGACCGCGCCGGGCGCTTCCGCTCCTTGGGTGACGGGCAGGTCGATTTTGCGGGTATCTTTTCCAAGATGGCGGCAAATGATTTCGACGGCTGGGCGGTGGTTGAATGGGAATGCTGCCTGAAACACCCCGAAGACGGAGCCCGCGAGGGAGCGCAATTCGTCAAGGATCATATCATTCGCGTCACGGAACGCGCTTTTGACGATTTTGCAGATGGGGGCACAGATGAGGCAGCCAATCGCAAGATGCTTGGGATCGGCTAAGCGTACCACCGGAAGGTCTCGCCTGGCCGGGCCGTTGTGTATGCATATTTTTGGAACAATGAAGGCGGGGCGGGGCCTCGGGAGGAAACGGGATGTCACGGATCAGACTTGGGATGGTGGGCGGCGGCAATGACGCCTTTATCGGCGCGGTACACCGTATCGCCGCACGGATCGACGACCGGTATGAACTGGTTGCGGGCGCGCTGTCGTCTACGCCGGAGAAAGCGCAGGCCTCGGGGGCCGCACTGGGGTTGGACCCGGCACGCACCTATGATGACTTCAGACAGATGGCGATCCGCGAGGCGCGATTAAAAAACGGTATCGAAGCTGTTTCCATCGTGACCCCGAACCACGTGCATTTTGCTGCCGCACGCGAGTTCCTGAAGCGCGGCATTCACGTGATCTGTGACAAACCCCTCACGTCGACCATGGCGGATGCCCGCAAGATGGCGAAAGCGGTCGAAGAGTCCGATGCTCTGTTTTTTCTAACGCATAACTACACCGGCTATCCAATGGTGCGGCAGGCGCGAGACATGATTGCCAAGGGTGACATCGGCAAGATCCGCGTGGTGCAGGTCGAATATCCGCAAGACTGGCTCACCAAACACGAGGATTTCAAACAGGCGGCATGGCGCACTGATCCCGCGCAATCCGGGGCGGGTGGTTCAACCGGGGACATTGGGACCCATGCGCATAATCTCGCATGTTTCGTCACAGGTCTGCGCGTTGAGAGCCTTGCCGCTGATTTGCAGGCTTTCGTGTCGGGTCGTCAGCTGGACGACAATGCGCATGTGATGTTGCGATTTGAGGGCGGTGCGCGCGGCATGCTGTGGTCCAGCCAAGTCGCGCCGGGAAATGAAAACGCATTGCGCATTCGAGTCTACGGCGAGAACGGCGGGCTGGAATGGGCGCAGGAACACCCCAACCACCTGTGGCACACCCCGTTTGGCGAGCCCAAGCGCCTGATGACCCGCAATGGTGCCGGTGCGGGTGAGGCCGCAGCACGGATGAGCCGTATTCCACCCGGGCATCCGGAAGGATACCTCGAAGGGTTCGCCAACATCTACAGCGAAGCGGCTGAGGCGATTGTCGCCCATCGCAAAGGTCAGAAACCAGGCGCGGCTGTCATCTATCCAACCATTCTGGATGGGATAAGAGGCATGCAATTCGTGGATGCTTGCGTACGGTCCTCGGCGCGCAATGCCGCTTGGATCACCCTGCCGGATTGAACCATCGACTATCTGTGAACAGATTGTTCACGCTTTGATCAGAACCACGCGCCAGCTTAGCCGGTTGGCGGGTAGCGCCTTGATCCTCATGGGAATTCGACCAGTGCAGTTTTCACCGGCTTCTTTGCAGGTGCAGCATTTCAAAAAATACCTAAAAAGCATCAGTTTTCTGAAACCTCTTGGCAAGAAATTTGCGCGACCCTTCCGACTTAGTAATTTTTGAGAGAGACAATGCTAGACACAGACTCCGCAGATCACCTTGCGGCGATTTTCAATCAGTTCAAAGTCCCCATGTTCGCGGCCGATCGTCCGTCCGCACAGAGCGAATTCAAAATAACATGCATCAATCAGGCCCACGCAGAAGCAACCGGATTTCAACCGGAGGCTTTGCGAAACGTTGCGTTGCGCGACCTGCTGCCAGAAGGCGAAGCGGCCACTGTCATCGGGCGTTACACCGAATGTGCCGATGGGCAGAAAAACATCCGATATCTGGAGACATTGACGCTGCCGGAGGGCGTGCAGCGGTGGGATACTTCCATTCAACATGTCGCACTGCCCGATGGTGGCGACCGCGTGATCGGCACCGCCTTCAAAGTCACCGGCGACCAGTACGCCGAAGGCACGCGCATGACCTTCGACAACATCCGCTTCTTTTCATCGCTGGCAGATATGCATTTGCAAAATCTCGTGTCCATGTTCGAGACCGCGCGGGATCAGGGATTGTTCCACAACGACAGCGCGAACAGAGTGTCACAATTGTGCAGCGTTTGCCGTTCCGTGCAGCGATCAGTGGAAGATATCCGGGAAACCGTGCGCCGCGCGCACCCGGAGGCCGCTGGGATAGACAGCAATGCCCAGGCAATGTTGAACGATCTCGGGTCCAGCACCTTGAGTGCGCTTTACGAGAGTGCGCGCGAGATATCGTGAAATTTAAAAAACGTTACACATATTTGACTACTTTCGGTAATTGGTAACATTTTTATTGAACCGAATCCGCACCTGACCTAGACTTCTCCATCAACCGGAGGATTCTATGCACGCTTACATCTGTGACGCGCAGCGCACGCCCATCGGGCGTTATGGCGGGAGCCTGTCTGCGGTGCGTGCGGATGATCTCGCCGCCGCCCCGATTGCAGCACTCATCGCCCGCAACCCGTCGGTGGATTGGTCGCGCGTGGATGACGTCATTTACGGCTGCGCCAATCAGGCGGGCGAAGACAACCGCAACGTGGCGCGGATGGCCGCACTGCTGGCGGGCTTGCCGGTTGAGGTTCCCGGATCGACCATAAACCGGCTGTGCGCGTCGGGCATGGATGCCGTGGGGGTGGCGGCACGGGCAATTCGCGCGGGGGACATCGATCTGGCCATCGCCGGCGGTGTCGAAAGCATGAGCCGCGCGCCTTTCGTGATGCCCAAGGCGGAAACGGCATTTTCGCGCGCAGGTCAGATCTATGACACGACCATCGGCTGGCGCTTCGTGAACTCGAAGATGAAAGCCGAGTATGGCATCGATTCCATGCCGCAGACCGCAGACAATGTGGCTAAGGATTACGGGGTCAGCCGCGCCGATCAGGATGCTTTTGCCGCGCGCAGTCAGGCGCGTTGGGCCAAAGCCCATGCGGAGGGCGTGTTTGCCGAAGAAATCACCCCTGTCACCATCCCCCAGCGCAAAGGCGAGGCCATTGTCGTCGATAGGGATGAGCATCCGCGTCCAGATACGACAACAGAAAAACTAGGCAAGCTGCGGGGGATCAATGGCGCTGAGCTAACTGTGACGGCGGGCAATGCCTCCGGCGTCAACGACGGCGCCGCCGCTTTGCTCATCGCGTCGGAGCAGGCCGCCGAGACCCACGGCCTGACGCCAATGGCCCGCGTGGTGGCGATGTCTGCCGCCGGTGTCGCGCCACGGATCATGGGCATTGGCCCGATCCCGGCCTGTGAAAAAGTCCTGAAACGCGCGGGGCTGAGCATTGAGCAGATGGATGTGATAGAATTGAACGAGGCTTTTGCCGCGCAAGGACTCGCCACTCTGCGCGCGCTAGGTGTGGCGGATGACGCGCCCCATGTGAACGCAAACGGCGGCGCCATCGCGATCGGGCATCCGTTGGGCATGTCCGGCGCGCGGCTGGTGATGACGGCGGCCTATCAGCTCAAACGCACCGGCGGGCGCTATGCGCTTTGCACGATGTGCGTGGGGGTCGGACAGGGTGTCGCGCTCATCCTCGAGCGCGCGAACTAGGTAACGCTTATACTTGAAAGGGTTTGAACGATGTATGCACAGATGATCAAATCGACCGGCAAGGGCGTCAAATCGCTCGACGAGATGGACCCCGAAGAACGCGCCTTTCAGGAGCGGATCAACGCAGGCGGCAAGATCGAACCGAAGGACTGGATGCCCGACGGCTACCGCAAGACGCTGATCCGCCAGATCGGCCAGCACGCGCATTCCGAAATCGTCGGCCAGCTGCCTGAGGGCAACTGGATCACCCGCGCCCCCACGCTGGAGCGCAAGGCGATTCTGCTGGCGAAGGTACAGGATGAGGCGGGGCACGGGCTCTACCTCTATTGCGCTGCCGAAACGCTGGGGGTGAGCCGCGATCAGCTGACGCGCGACCTGCTCAGCGGCAAGATGAAATACTCCTCGATCTTCAACTATCCGACCCTGACATGGGCGGATATGGGTGCGGTCGGCTGGCTGGTCGATGGCGCGGCAATCATGAACCAGGTGCCGCTGCAGCGTACTTCTTATGGGCCCTATGCCCGCGCCATGGTGCGCATCTGCAAGGAGGAATCCTTCCACCAGCGGCAGGGTTTCGACATCATGATGAAGATGGCGAATGGCACCGAGGCGCAGCGCAGGATGGCGCAGGATGCGCTCAACCGCTTCTGGTATCCTTCGCTGATGATGTTTGGCCCGTCCGACAAGGAGTCGGTGCATTCCGCCCAGTCGATGGCGTGGAAAATCAAGATGAACACCAATGACGAGCTGCGCCAGAAGTTCGTCGATCAAACCGCACCGCAGGCAGCCTATCTGGGCCTGACCATCCCGGACGAACATCTGGAGTGGAACGAGGAACGAGGATCCTATGATTTCTCGGAACCCGATTGGGATGAGTTCTTTGACGTGCTGCAAGGTAACGGCCCCTGTTCGGTGGACCGCATGGAAGCACGGAACAAGGCCTGGGATGACGGGCGTTGGGTGCGCGAGGGCCTCCTGGCCCACGCGGAGAAGAAACGCGCACGCAAAATGGCAGCGGAGTAACTGATATGAGCAGCCCTGAATCCGGATCCTATGACGCCACCGAAGCCGCCCCGCATGGCAAGCCCCGCGCCACCGAATGGCCCCTGTGGGAGGTGTTTATCCGTGGCCAGCACGGCCTCAGCCACCGGCATGTCGGCTCGCTGCATGCAGCGGACGCCGAAAGTGCCATCAAGAACGCCCGCGATGTCTATACCCGTCGCAACGAGGGCGTGAGCATCTGGGTGGTCGAAGCCGCCGCCATCGCCGCCTCCTCTCCCGAGGAAAAAGGCCCACTCTACGAGCCATCCAATGACAAGGTGTACCGCCACCCGACCTTCTTCGACATCCCAGACGACGTAGGTGCGATGTGAGTGAACCGCTTTTCGAATTCCTCTGCCGCATGGGGGACAACACGCTGGTGCTGGGGCACCGTGTGTCGGAATGGTGCGGCGTGGCGCCCGTGTTGGAAGAAGACATCGCACTGGCCAATACAGCGCTGGATTTGATCGGGCAGACGACACTCTGGCTGAACCTGGCCGGTGCGGTCGAGGGCAAGGGGCGCGACGCCGATGCGCTCGCCTTCCGCCGGGACGTCTGGGAGTTTCGCAATGTGCTTCTTGTCGAACAACTCAACGGTGATTTCGGCCAGACCATGATGCGGCAATTCCTTTTCGACCTCTGGCACAAGGGCATGCTGATCGCTTTACAGGGCAGCAGCCACGACCAGATTGCCGCGATTGCGGAGAAGTCGCTCAAGGAGGTGACCTATCATCTGGAACGCACCACTGACACGGTGATCGGACTGGGCGATGGGACGGATGAAAGCCACAATCGCATGCAAAAAGCCCTTGATAGGCTCTATCCATTTGTCGGAGAGATGTTTGTCTCTGACGATGTGGACGCCGCGATGGTGGCCGAGAGTATCGCGCCCGATCCCGCTGATTTGCGCCCGGTGTTCGATGCGAGACTGGACGAGGTTCTCTCCGATGCGACGCTGGTCAGACCCACCAGTGATTTTGCGCATAAGGGCGGAAAATCAGGGCAGCGACACTCGGAACATCTGGGCCATATGCTGAGCCAGATGCAGTGGCTGCAGCGCGCCTACCCGGATGCGACATGGTAACCGATAAACCCGCAACGGAAACGATCTGGGAATGGCTGGATGCCGTGCCCGACCCGGAAATTCCGGCGATCAGCCTGACCGATCTGGGGATCATCCGCAATGTGGAATGGGCGGGTGATACGCTAGAGGTGACCGTCACGCCGACCTATTCTGGCTGCCCCGCCACGCGGATCATCACTCTCGATATCGAAACGGCTTTGCGCGACCGCGGTATCGAAAAACTGACGCTGAAAACGCAATTGTCCCCCGCCTGGACCACCGATTGGCTGACGGAACGCGGCAAAGAGCGGCTTGAGGGGTATGGGATCGCGCCACCACAACCAGCAGGTGGCCCGCAGCACTGCCCGCTTTGCAAATCAAGCCATGTCGAACGGATCAGCCAGTTCGGCTCCACCCCCTGCAAGGCCCAGTGGCGCTGCCAAAGCTGCCTGGAACCCTTCGACTATTTCAAGTGTATCTGATGCCCCAGTTTCATCCCCTCACTGTGACCGACATCCACCACACCATCCGCGACGCGGTGGTGCTGACGTTGAAACCGGACAGCCCCGAGGCGTTCAAATTCACCCAAGGACAGTATCTGACCTTCAAGCAGGATTTCGACGGCACGGAGGTGCGGCGCAACTATTCGATCTGCGCCGGGCTCGACGACGGCGTGCTGCAGGTCGGGATCAAACGGGTCGACGGCGGGGCGTTTTCCACCTTTGCAAACACGCAGCTGAAAGTCGGCGACACCCTGCAGGCCATGCCGCCTTCGGGGTCGTTTTTCACCCGGTTAGAGCCTGATACCGCGAATTCATACCTCGGGTTTGCCGGTGGTTCCGGCATTACGCCGGTGCTGTCGCTCCTGAAAACCGTGCTGCATCGGGAGCCGCATGCCACTTTCACGTTGGTCTACGCCAACCGCGCTGTGAACACGATCATGTTCCGCGAAGAGCTGGAAGACCTGAAAAACCGGTACATGGGGCGGCTGACGATCATCCACATCCTCGAATCCGGTCAGGACATGGAGCTTTTCACCGGGCGTGTCGATCAGGAGAAATGCGACAAGCTCTTTCAACATTGGATCGACGTCACATCGGTTGATACCGCCTTCATCTGCGGACCCGAACCGATGATGCTGGCCATTGCCGATAGCCTGAAAACCCACGGGTTAGAGCCTGATCAGATCAAGTTCGAGCTTTTCACAGAGAGCCAGCAGGGACGTCTGGCCAAGCAGGAGATCGCAGCGCGTGCCGCCGACCAGAAAGGCACCGAGGCGCAGGTCACCGTCGAAGGTGTGACGCGCCGTTTCACCATGCCCAAGGATCAATCGGTGCTCGAAGCCGCGCTCGACAATGCGCTGGACGCGCCTTTTGCCTGCAAGGCGGGCGTCTGTTCCACCTGCAAGGCGCGGGTGCTGGAGGGCGAGTACGAGATGCTCTCGAACCACGCGCTTGAGGATTACGAAGTGGAGCAAGGCATGGTGCTGACCTGCCAGTGCTACCCGCTGAGTGATAAAATCGTCGTAGAATACGACACCCATTAAGGAGCCCCCATGCCCAAGGATATGAACCTGCGCGATGTCATGAGCTTTGCCGCCGGGCAGTGGATTGGTCCCGGCGCGGGCGCACGGTCGATCGCAAGCGCCATCACGGGCGAGGTCATCGCAACCGCGGGCAACGACGCGCTGGATGTGCAGGCCATGCTCGGTTTCGCCCGCGACGTCGGCGGGCCCAACCTGCGCAAACTCACCTTTCACGACCGCGCACGCGTGCTCAAGGCGCTGGCGCTGCATCTGAAGGAGAACAGGCAAACGCTCTATGACCTCAGCTTTGATACCGGGGCCACGCAATCGGATCACATGATCGACGTCGATGGCGGGGTCGGCACGATGCTGGTCTTTGCCTCCAAGGGACGCCGCGAGATGCCGGATGCACGGGTCTATCTCGACGGGCCGGTCGAGCAGTTGGGTCGACACGGTCAATTCGTCGGCCGCCATATCGCAACCCCGCTGCAGGGCACCGCGGTACATATCAACGCCTTCAACTTCCCTGTCTGGGGTATGCTGGAGAAGCTGGCTCCTACCCTGCTGGCCGGGGTTCCTGCCATCGTGAAACCGGCTACCGCAACCTGCTACGTGACGGAACGCTGCGTGCGGCTGATGCTTGACAGCGGCCTCTTGCCTGAGGGCGCGCTGCAACTGGTCACTGGGGGCCTGGGTGACATGCTGGACCATCTGGACTGTCAGGATGCGGTCAGCTTCACCGGCTCGGCGGATACGGCGCTGAAACTGCGCGCCAACCCGCATCTGCTGGAGCGTTCTGTGCGCTTCATGGCAGAGCAGGACAGTCTCAACGCCTCCGTCCTGGGGCCGGATGCCACGCCCGGAACCCCTGAATTCGACCTCTTCGCGAAAGAGGTACACCGCGAAGTGACTGCCAAGGCCGGGCAGAAATGCACTGCGATCCGGCGCATCATGGTCCCGCAGCCGCAGGTCGATGCAGTCATCGCCGCCCTTTCCGACAGACTGGCCAAAACCACTATTGGCGATCCGCGCCTGGAGACCTCGCGCATGGGTGCATTGGTCTCTAACGCGCAGAAACGGGACGTTCTGGAAAAAGCGGAAGTGATCGCACAGGAAGCCGAACGCGTCTTTGGTGACCCGGCGGATTTCGAGGTACAGGGCGCGGATCCGGACAAGGGCGCCTTCCTGCCGCCCATGCTGTTTCACTGCGCAGACCCAGACGGCGCGCAACGGCTGCACGATACCGAAGCCTTCGGGCCTGTCTCGACCATCATGGGTTACCGTGATCTGGGCCACGCCACCCATCTGCTCAACCGAGGCAAAGGTTCGCTTGTGGCCTCTGTCATCACCAATGACCCGGAGGTCGCGACAGAGATCACGATGGGTGCGGCTGCCTTCCACGGGCGGCTCTATTTCAACAATCGGACATCGATGAAAGAAGCCACCGGTCACGGCTCCCCGCTGCCCCATATGGTGCATGGCGGGCCGGGCCGCGCTGGCGGCGGCGAGGAGCTCGGCGGCATTCGCGGCGTCATGCATTACATGCAGCGCACGGCGATACAGGGCAGCCCGGATGTGCTGTCGGCGATCACCGGGCAATGGGTGCCGGGTGCGACGGAAAACCAGAACGCCGCGCATCCCTTCACCCGCCCCTTTGGCGCGTTGAATATCGGCGACACCCTCAACGCCGGGCCGCGCGAGATCACGCTTGAGGATATCGAGACCTTTGCCCATTTCACCGGCGATACCTTTTACGCGCATATGGACGACGACGCGGCGGCGGCGAACCCCTTCTTTCCCGGACGCGTTGCCCACGGCTATCTGCTGCTCAGCTTTGCGGCGGGCATGTTCGTGCAACCCGATCCGGGCCCGGTGCTGGCCAACACGGGCCTCGACAGCCTGCGTTTCATGGCGCCGGTGCAACCCGGGGACAGCATCAACGTGCGGCTGACCGTCAAGGCCAAGACCCCGCGCAACGAAGACTATGGCGAAGTACGCTGGCACGTGACCCTGACCAATCAGGACAGCGAAGCGGTCGCCGAATATGAATTGCTGACGATGAATGCTTTCTGATCCACTGGACCATCTGACAACCGCCCTGACCGATCTGGGGGGCCAGCGGGTCTGGTCCCTGCTGGTGACCGTCTTCGGTGATCTTGTGCCGGACGCGGGCGCAGGCATCGACGGGCCGGTGCTGTCCACGCTCATGGGGCGGATGAACGTCCGGGCAGAAGCAACCCGTGTGGCCCTGCACAGGCTGCGCAACGACGGCTGGATCACCTCCGCCAAATCAGGACGCACCAGCCTACATAGCCTGACGGAACATGGACGTCGCGAAACTATTCAGGCCAGCCGCCGCATCTATGCCGCACCGGATGACGTGCCCGACGGATGGGTGGTTCTGCTGACCGAAGAGGCAAATGGCGACCGGCGCAACCTGCTGGAAACTGCGGGGTTCACGCAAATGATGCCGCGTGTCTACATTGGCCCCGCCGGGCGCGCAGTGCCGGACAACACGCTGGCGCTGCGCGGTGATGCGGTGCCGGATTGGCTGCGCCGACAGCTGACGTCCGAGACGCTGAGCGCAGATTACAGCAAGCTGCACCGTATCCTGACCGAGATCGACAGCGCCTTGCCAAGAGGCACCGATCTGTCGCCGGTTGACCGTGCCGTGCTGCGCTGCCTGATCGTGCACAACTGGCGGCGGCTGGTGTTGAAACACCCCGACCTGCCCGCCGCCCTCTACACCGAGGACTGGCGCGAACAGGAGTGTCGCGCGATGGTGACCGCGCTGCTGCACAGGTTTCCACGGCCAGACCTCGCCGATCTCGCCGCGTAACCTGTGCTTTCCCAAGCCAATAAGGCAGGCTATAGGGAGCACATGACACATAGCGTATATAAAAATGACCTTCCGGACGGGCTTGACCTGGGTCCTGTTGTTGCCATCGATTGCGAGACGATGGGCCTCAATCCGCACCGTGACCGACTCTGCGTCGTGCAGCTGTCGGGCGGCGACGGCAAAGCACATCTGGTACAGATCGCCATAGGCCAGACCGACGCACCGAACCTTTGCGCCTTGCTGGAGGATCCGGCTGTGCTCAAACTCTTTCACTTCGGGCGGTTCGATATCGCCGCGATGCTGAACACCTTCGGCGCGACCGCCGCGCCAGTTTATTGCACCAAGATCGCCAGCCGCCTCGTGCGGACTTTCACCGACCGGCACGGGCTGGCCAAGCTGCTGCAGGAATTGCTGAACATCGACATCTCGAAACAGCAGCAATCCAGCGACTGGGGTGCAGACACCCTGACCGATGCGCAGGTCGACTATGCAGCCTCTGACGTGCTTTACCTGCACCGGCTGCGGGACGCGCTGAACGTGATGCTGGAACGGGAAGGGCGCATGGAACTGGCGCAATCCTGCTTTGATTTCCTGCCGATCCGGGCGCGGCTGGACCTCGAAGGCTGGCCCGACACGGACATCTTTGCACATTCATGAGCACGCCCTTTCTTGATACTGCCCGCCGGGTGATCCGGACCGAGGCCGATGCGCTCACCACGCTGGCCGAGGGGCTGGATGCGCGGTTTCGCGACGCCATCGACCTGCTGCTGAACAGCAAGGGCCGCGTGATCGTCACCGGCATTGGCAAATCCGGCCATATCGCGCGCAAGATCGCCGCCACCATGGCCAGCACGGGCACACCCGCGCAATTCGTGCACCCGGCGGAGGCGAGCCACGGCGATCTCGGCATGATCACCAGTGCGGATGTGGTGTTGGCGATCTCCAATTCGGGTGAGGCGCCGGAGCTTGCAAATCTCGTGGCCTATGCGCGTCGCTTCGATATTCCGCTGCTGGGCATCACCAGCGCCGAAGGCTCCAGCCTCGGGCGTGAATGCGACGTGGTGCTGTTGCTGCCAAAACTGGGGGAAGCCTGCGGTACCGGTGTTGTGCCGTCTTCGTCCACGACGATGACATTGGCCCTGGGCGACGCGCTGGCCATTGCGCTGATGGAGCACCGCGCCTTCACCCCTGAAAACTTCCGCGACTTTCATCCCGGCGGCAAACTGGGCGCACAACTCAGCCGTGTATCGGACCTGATGCACACCGGTGATCAACTGCCTCTGGTCCGCCCGGAAACGCCGATGTCGGACGCGCTGATCGAGATCAGCCAGAAAAGCTTTGGCGTGGTAGGAGTTGTTGACCAAAACGGGCTGCTTGCGGGCATTATCACGGATGGCGACCTGCGACGACATATGGACGGGCTGCTGTCGTTGACGGCGCAGGACGTCATGACACCCTCGCCCGTGACCATCGATCCCGGCGCGCTGGCTGAAAAGGCCGTCGCCATGATGCAGGCCCGTCAGATCACCAGCCTCTTTGTGGTCGACACCACGGGACCGGCCAAGCCACTTGGCCTGATCCGCATCCATGATTGTCTGCGCGTCGGTCTGGGGTAGGCCACGATGCGGGGGGATCGGTATTCACGAACGGTGGCCTGGCTGAAAGTGGCCCTGCCGCTTGCGGCCCTTGGCCTACTTTCGACCCTGTTTCTTTTGTCCCGTGTCGTCGACCCCACGGAATCGATCCCCTTCGCCGACACCGAGGTGCAGGACCGGCTGCTGAACCAGCAAATCTCGGGCCCCTATTATTCAGGGACGACGGCGAACGGTGACCAGATCGCCTTTGTGGCGGAGAAAGTCGTGACTCCAAACGGCCTGACCGGCGCCAACCGCGCAGAGGATGTCTTTGTGAAGATCGAGATGGTCGGTGGCACAACTGTGAACATAAAGTCGAAAACGGCGCGGGTTAACGTTGGACAGGACGTCGCGGACTTGACCGGCAACGTTGTGATCACCACGTCGCAAGGGTACATCATCACCAGCGAAGCGCTGATAGCGAGAATTGCCGCCTTGGACCTCCATTCCCCCGATACAGTATTTGCAACCACCCCTGCAGGCGAGCTGGTGGCGGGGTCCATGCGGCTGATGTCCCCCGAAACGGACGCGCCGGCTCAATTGGTTTTCACAAACGGTGTGAAACTGATATACCAGCCGAAACAGGTGAAAGACTGACCCGTGACTTTGTTAAGAATATTTATCCTGCCCCTTTTCCTTATGGCCACCGCGTCGGCATTACTTGCGCAGGGAACGCAGGTTGCTTTCGGTAGCCTTCAACAAGACACCGGCCTGCCAGTGGAAGTCACCGCGGACAATCTCGCGGTTGATCAGGGCACCGGAGAGGCCGTGTTCACGGGGAATGTCGTGGTCGGTCAGGGCGAAATGCGGCTGTCCGCCAAACGGTTGCTGGTTGTTTACCGCGAAGACACGGAAGGGATCGAACGGATGGAAGCCACTGGCGGCGTGACGCTGGTGTCTGGTCCCGATGCCGCCGAATCAGAACGCGCGGACTACAACATTGACGATGGTACCATCGTGATGACCGGCAACGTGCTGCTGACCCAGGGCCCCTCTGCCCTGACGGCCGACAAGATGACGGTGCAGCTCGACACTGGCACCGCCCAGATGGCTGGATCGGTAAAGACCATTCTGCAGACCGGCGACAATTAAATGGCACGACCCACCCTGACCGTCGCCGAAGGCTTTGCGGGGCTGCACGTAGAACATCTGCGTAAATCCTATCGCAAGAAGACTGTGATCCGCGATTTTTCCATGTACCTGGAGCGCGGGGAAGTGGTGGCTTTGCTGGGGCCAAATGGGTCCGGCAAGACAACCACCTTTTATGCCGTCGCCGGTCTGGTCACACCGGAAGGTGGCACCGTGGTGATAGATGGTCAGGATGTCACCGCCTTGCCGATGTATCGTCGCGCAAGGTTGGGCATTGGCTATCTACCGCAGGAGATGAGCATTTTCAGGGGTTTGTCCGTTCAGGACAACATCAGCGCCATCCTCGACATCGCCGAAGCGGATCGCCACAAGCGCCGCGAACGGCTCGAAGAACTGCTCAGCGAATTCTCAATTGAACATCTGCGACGCGCGCCTGCCCTCGCCCTGTCGGGGGGTGAACGGCGCCGGGTCGAAATCGCCCGCTGCCTCGCGGCCAATCCCAAATACCTGCTCCTGGATGAACCTTTTGCCGGGGTTGATCCCATTTCTGTTGGCGACATCCGGCACCTCGTCGCCGACCTCAAGAAACGCGGCATTGGCGTGCTGATCACCGATCATAATGTCCGCGAAACCCTCGAAATCGTCGACCGCGCCTATATTCTGCACGAAGGTCGCGTTCTGATGTCGGGCACTCCGGACGAGGTCGTCGAGAACGAAAACGTGCGCCGCGTCTACCTCGGTGACAACTTCAAAATCTCCTGATCCGGGCACGCGCGCGTTAACGCTTTTTTCCGCGCACGCCACCCGCTTTTGTTTGACTCTGGTGTCGGTTATCGGGCTGAATGAAGCCATGGCACGTACCAGTTTCTGTCTGACCGCGCATCAGCCTGCCTGCCAAGGCCCGGAAGACAATCATCATATGGAATGCCATTTTCCGTGATCCTCTGACCCGTTGTCCCGGCGTATCTGCGCCCGGAAACCCGATGCAGGATCAACCATTCGAAGGAGAGACTATGCGGTATCAAATCAGCGGCAAACAGATCGACATCGGCGAAGCGCTGCAGACCCACGTGAAAGAAGAATTGGGTGAAGCAGTAAAAAAATATGCCGAACGCCCGACCGAAGCGGTTGTGGTGTTTTCCAAGTCGGCGCATGAGTTTGTCTGCGAGGCGACCGTCCATTTGTCTACGGGCCTGACGGCACAGGCAAAAGCGCACCAGACCGAGATTTATGCCGCCTTTGATTCGTGCTGCGACAAGATGGAAAAACAGCTGCGTCGCTACAAGCGTAGGTTGAAAGATCATCACAAAGATCGGGCGGAACCGGTTGAAATCTACGGCGCGTCCTCCTATATCCTCGCATCAGATGCCGACTCAGAGGCGCAGGAACCAGAGACACTGCAACCGATCATCGTCGCCGAGATGGAAACCAAGATCCCCTCTCTCTCCGTAGGTGAAGCCGTAATGCAGATGGAGCTTGCTGGTGCACCGGTTCTGGTCTTTAGAAACGAGGGCAAAGAGGGCCTAAATGTCGTATACCGTCGCGATGACGGAAACATTGGCTGGATAGACCCGCAGTAGGATTTCTTCGAGGCGATGGAGCCTCCCGAAAGTGCGAGCAGAATGGATTTTAACAAACTCCTCAAGCCCGAGGCTGTGAAGGTATTGACCTCCGCCTCGAGTAAAAAACGCCTTATGCAAGATCTTGGCGATCTTGCGGAACAGGCATATGGGCTGAAATCGGGCCACGTTCTCGACGCGCTGCTGGCGCGAGAAGCGCTAGGGCCCACCGGGGTGGGACATGGCATTGCCCTGCCCCATGCACGGCTTGATGGGCTGGACCAAGTCGTGGGTGCATTTGTGTTGCTCGACAAACCCATCGACTTCAACGCCGTGGACCGTCAACCGGTTGACGTCGCCTTTGCGCTCTTTGCCCCGGAAGATGCCGGTGTAGAGCACCTCAAGGCGCTTGCCCTTGTCTCCCGTACACTGCGCGATCCGGGAATCTGTGCAAAGCTTCGGGCGAATCCGAACCCCAGCACGCTGCACACCATCCTCACATCAGCGGAATCAGAACAGGCAGCTTAAATCTGCGCTGCAGATATGAGACGTTCGGCTGGCTCGTCACCGCACGAGATAGGGTTTGCGCGGTCTGTCTCGATCAATACCCGAGTCGGCCTGTTCTACGGGGAAGTCTCCCATCAGATAGGGATGCATGCCCTGGTTCTTAAGGTTCTGCAGAAACTGGCCAAAGCCGTTCAGGTCCACCATGCGCGGCACTTCGGATAGGCGGCGTGCCGTGTTTGGCCCGATCTCATCCAGTATCGTCTGGAGAGGCTCCATCGGTGCTTCGATGAATTCCGCCATCGTCCAGATACGTACACGCGCCTTCACCCAGGTGGAGCGCAAAACATCCAGGTGCTCGCTTTCTGTCTTTTGCAACTGTGCAGCGGCTTTACGCAAGTCCATGAAATTGGCGTTTGACCGAAAGAGCGGCACGGCCCACGCCCCGCTGATCACGGAAATCTGCGCATTGGGGTCCTTGGCCACACGCCAGTTTATCACCTGGTTGTCCCGCGGGCCAAACTGAAAGCATTGCCGCTCGCCGCGGGTATTCCAAATCAGGTTGGTCAAAAAACCGTGCGGGTTGTAGTCACGCAAAGTCGCGCTGTTGCTCAAGGCACCATTCATCGCAGTCTGATTATCCGCAAAGTAAGCCTGCTCCGGTGCAAAGAGATGACCATGCACTCGCGCGCCCGTCGCTTTGGCAAGCCAGGGCTCAAAATTCTCGAAAAGCTCGGCAAATCCTTGGAACATGGAATAGGGCGCGGCGGTCACACCGTTTTCCCAATCTTCGCGGGGAAAGCGGCTCTGCATATAAAGACCGGCACGGCCTCGCGTGCGCCGCTCCACCGCCTTGGCAAAAATCCGGTCGATCTTGCCGGGATTGGGCTCTGTCTTTTTCATCGCACCAGACGGGTCGGTAAGGAATGCGTCATAGAGCCGATGCGCGTGCGGCCAGATCTTGCGCGCGACAAAACAATCTGATCGACGTAGCAGCTGCAGATGATCGTCATAGAAGATATGCGGTTTGCCCTGAAAGTCGAACTTGGACAACGTCAGCGATCGGCTTTCAATGTTGATCGCGTATTGGCGTACCAGCGTCTGGAAATAGCTCTCGTCCGGAATCCAGACACGGCGGAAGTAATGATCATATTCTGTGCGTGCCGGGTCCTGCAGAATCGCGGACAGCGTTTGCCGGGTCAGGCACCACCATTGTGATCCCATATGCGGCACAAGACCTCCGGGCACCTGCCGGTTCACCCGCAACCGACGTTGCAAGGCGACGTAGCGGTCAAAAAGGAACCTTTGGCGCTTCCATGAAAACGGGAACCGCAGGGTGAACCGTTCGGCGTCCAAACCACCAACCGTCCAGGGAACATCAGCCGTCGTCGCACTTTCGATAAAATCGGTTTTGGGTCGATCCGCGAGGTAGTCGATTAACTCCTGAACCGGGCGCAGCGGTAAGCAGGAGCCAGATGCGAGGTAGACATGCCGCACATCCGGAAAGCTGGAGAGTATCTGTTCTGACGCCGTTTGTGTCGCCGCCACGATCCCCCAGGTGCCCCATTCGCACCGATAGCGTTTTGAAAACGACACGTTCGGGACATCTGCCAGCGACTGCGTAAATGCGCCGAAAGCCCTGCGCGGCACGCTCTTGTCCACATGGATCACAACCGGGCAGCCCGCAGCCGACCAGTGGCGCACAACTTGTTCCGCCCGCCCAAAGGCGGTGTGTACCAACATGACGACGCCGACGCTCACGCCCAGTTTCCTTTGGACATCAGGCCGAGTATCTCCAACTGCCTCCAGTTGATGTATTTCTCAGACCACTTGCACCAGAGCTCCGAATCCTCTGTCAGGCCTTGAGCATATGCCCGGTATTCGTGGGACTCGGCGTAATGCTGCTGGCGTTCGATCTCTTCGCTCGCCTTGTCGGCAAAGGTATCAAGGAACTTGGCGTGCAACAGAATCCCAGATGCCTTTTCTCCACCCCATTCGTCATAGACGAGGTTCAGGCCCCGCGGCAGTAACATATGCGTCGAGTGCACGTAGGCATAGCGTCGGTCCCATTTGACCAGGGGAACCTTGTTCAACGCAGGTGCGCGCTTTGGCTCCTCCGGGAAAAACACGCGGCTGCGCGGCCCACCCTGAATCCACAGGTTTCCATAAAGATGGTTGCGCGACATCGTGTAATTGCCACTGTCGAACCAGCAGGCAATGTCGATGGGATTCTGACCGGGCAGGTATTGCTGATCCTCCAGCCGTCCCTTGGGGTACATGTCCAGCAGCATCGCCGAAAAGGCCCGAATGGAGCAGCTGTCGAGCCAATCGGTCAGCGCCCGGAGAGGTCGCGTATCGCAAAACGGATAGAGCAGGAATTCATCGGGATCGACCACGACGCACCAGTGGCCGTGGGCGTATTTGCTTTGCAAGTAGTTCAGCCAATCCATCCCATAACGCGATTTCTTGTAGCTGCTTTTCGTCCGCCACAGAGACACATCCGGTTGATCGGCAAGGTAATCCGCCGACCCGTCGGTACTGTCGTTGTCGACGATAAAGAAATGGGACACGCCCATCTCGCGGTAGTACTCCAGAAAATAGGGGAGGCGCACCTTCTCGTTCCGCTGGGTCGAAAACAGCAGGATATCCCCATCGCGCAGTTGCGCGGTTCTGTCGACAATCCGCTTTAGGTCAAAGCTTTTGCGCCGCGCGCGTACACGCAGACGCTTGCGCGCCAGACGCATCCGGTAAGATCCCAGAACACCCAAAGCTTCAGCCCTCTCCACCGCCCCACCGCCGGTGTTCAAAGGACCCCTGTCCCCATCTGCCTGCGGTCGATCTTGTGCCGCTTTTTTGGTTAATCGCGACTTATTGATATTTTATTGCTCAAAAACTCCATTTTCGCAATGATTTAAAGCGTTTTTGAGAGGCAGCGCGGTCAGCAGGACACTACCAATCCCCACGCGACATCAAGCGTAGGTCCAGAAGGTGCTGCCAACCAGTGAAACGGGTGGCGTCCGGGGCCCACATATCAGGGTCTTCAGCCACCGCATCGTAATACTCATCGTAGAGCGCCGAGTTGGAAAAATGCTCCTTACGCATTTGCTCTTGTCGCGCACGCTCCGCCGATCCGGGCAAGAACTTGGTGTGCAAAAGCACCCCGCTGACTTTGGATCTACCGGTCTCGTCATAAGTACGGTTCAATCCCGAGGGAAGCGCATTATGTGTCGAATTTACAAAGACATAGCGCCGGTTCCATTTGACCAATGGAATCTTGTTCAACGTCGGTGCACGCACCGGATCTTTCGCAAAAAAACATCTCGCCCGCACCCCGCCCTGTAACCAGAGGTTTCCCATCTTGGCCTGCCGTTGGACCCAGTACCCATGCGCATCGAACCACTGGAGCACCTCACAGGGATTTTGCCCGGGCGTGTAAGCCTGATCATCGGGTGGCCCCTTGGGATAAAGATCGAGCATCATCGCCCCCATCATCCGCTGCTCTCTCGCGTCAAGCCACTTGGTGAGGTCAGGAAGAGGTCTCGTTTCGTGATCCGGGTAGATCAGCAGTTCATCTGCATCCACCGTTACCGTCCAATGGCCGTGGCCATAACGCATCATCAACCATGTCAGCCAGTCCATTCCGAAGCGCGCCGATTTGTAACTCGCATCCGTGCGCCACACTGAGACATCCGGTGCGTCCGTGAGCAGCGTCACCGTGCCATCGTCACTGCCATTGTCGATGATCATAAAGTGGCGCACGCCAAGCGCTCTGTAGTGCTGCAGGAAGTAGGGCAGCCGCAGGGCCTCGTTACGCACCGTCGCGAAAAGCAGGATATCCGTCGGCGCAATCTGCCGCGTATGGTTCTGCACAGACGTCAGCTTGTGGCGACTGCGAAAACCGCGCCACAGCAATCGCTTGCGCCGCAGCCGCAACTTGTATCTGGACCAAAGCGTGGGCGGCGCCATCACGCGACCTTTCAGAACCGAGGGGGCCGTAGAGGCAAAGCCGTTACGATCTTGTCGCCATATTGCCCGAATTGATTGCGCAGCCAAGCTTTTCCCTGACCCGCGTCGGCCTGTGCCCTGCCTGCTGCCCCGAAAGTCTGCAAACAGGTCCTGGCGTGGCAAAAAGAAAACGGCACAGGGATACCTCTGCGCCGTCGCTAAGCCATTCTTGTTAGTTGGTGCGCGCCGTTACTCTGCCGCTTTTCCCATGCTGACGACGTCATGCAGATACGCAGACAGGTCCTCACGCAGATCATCCCGATCAAGGCCGAAAGCAACTGTCGCCTGCAGGAATCCGGATTTGGAGCCGCAATCGAAACGCTGCCCGCGGAAGCGGTATCCATAGACATTGCTCTTCTTCTCGATGTCCTGCGCGATTGCATCCGTCAGCTGAATTTCACCACCGGCGCCGGATTTCATCTTGTTCAGGTTCGTCAACACCGACGGCGACAGGATGTAGCGTCCGATCACCGCAAGATTGGAGGGCGATTCCTCTGCTTTGGGCTTTTCGATCATGCCTTTGACCTTGACCATCGAGCCCATGTCCTCGGAGACATCCAGCATCCCATAGGAAGAAGATTTCTCAGGCGCAACTTCCATCGCCGCGACCATGTTGCCGCCTGTCTCCGCATAGGCCTCGACCATCTGCTGCAGACAGGGCTTGTCGGCGGCGATCACATCGTCCGGCAGGATAACTGCAAAAGGCTCGTCTGCAATCAAGCGGCGCGCGCACCAGACGGCGTGTCCTAAACCCAACGCCTTGTGCTGGCGAATATAGGCGATTGCGCCGCTGTCCATGTTGGTTGTTTCGAGCACTTCAAGAAGGTCGTGTTTGCCCTTCTTGCGCAATTCCTGTTCGAGTTGGGGAGCATGGTCAAAGTAATCTTCCAGCGCACCCTTGCCGCGTGACGTCACGAAAATGAATTCCTTGATGCCGGCAGCGCGCGCCTCGTCGATCGCGTATTGAATCAACGGGCGATCCACCAATGTCATGATTTCCTTGGGTACCGACTTGGTCGCAGGAAGAAAGCGTGTTCCCATCCCAGCCACGGGAAAAATCGCCTTGGTTACCTTGCGTTTCATACTGTTGCCCTCACACTTAAAAAAATCAATCGCACCCCGCGAGCATAAAACTAGTGCTCGAATGCGTCAAAAACACGACTTGCTCGTCAATTAAAGCTATTTTTGAGCACAATTGGTTCGATTTCACGAATTATAGCGGAGTCTCGCCAATATACTCGCATAACGGGCATAATATTAATCATTGTTGCAACTGGTCAGCACATTTTTCTCGGTGTTTTCAGAGAGCGAGATCATGTGGAAAACCGAGCCAATCTACGCTCAATCCAAACCCATTTGTGCCATCATCCCTTCAATCTTCGGCACGTCCTGAGGGTTGTTCAGTTCCCAGAAGTGACGCCCTTTCGCTGCGACTTCCACGCAGAGCACGGCCCGGCCATTTTCCATGAATCGCAACTGTTCAAGGCCCTCAAGCTGTTCCAATGGGCCCATCGGCCATGTCGGGTAGGCAGCCAGTGCTTCGGGACGATATGCATAAACGCCAACATGATGAAAAACAGGTGTTTCTTCTGCATCCGGATAGGTTTGCGGTGTGAAAGGGATCACCTCTTTGGAAAAGTATAAGGCATGGCGGCTTGCGTCGAAAACGGCCGTTGTGCCGCCAACACGCCCTGCTTTTCGATCATTCAAAAGACCGTTGAGCGTAGCCCCATCGCAGCGCAGCACCGGCGTCGCGATCTCCGCCTGCGGTGCCGCCCGCAGCCCGGTGACCAGATCTTCGATGAACCACTGCGGCGTCAGAGGCGCATCGCCTTGCAGGTTAACGACGATCTCATATCCCCCACCCAAAATCTCATGTGCCTCTGCGCAACGCTCCGTGCCGTTCACCCAATTGGAGGATGTCATGACGACCTCTGCGCCAAACGCTTCCGCCGCCTCTCTGATACGGTCGTCGTCAGTGGCCACGACGACCCGTGCGACACCGGCAACCTCTTGCGCAGCCAGCCAGCTGCGCTCGATCAGGCTGCGTGACTGGCCTGATGCGCCCTTCAGGCCCACAAGAGGTTTACCCGGATAGCGGCTGGACGCATAACGCGCCGGGATTACGATCAGGACCGACATCAGCTGTCTTTCAGATCGACGGTTGGCGCGTGAGCGATGAAAAACGGATTTGCGTAATCCTCCTTGCCGTATCTAAGCGGTTTCAGATCATCGAACCGAACAACGGATCCCCCCGCACCCGACAGCACCGCGTGGCCTGCCGCTGTATCCCACTCCATCGTGCGACCGAGACGCGGGTAAAGATCTGCCTCCCCGGTTGCTACGAGACAGAATTTGAGCGACGAGCCCGCACTCTTCATATCTCTGACAGAGTATTTGTTGATGTAGTCATCGGTCGCCTGATCCCGGTGGGACTTCGACGCAACGACCATCAGAGCGGTGTTGTCAGCCTGAGACACCGACATCGGTGTCAGACCCCCCACCTGATCCACGACCAGATCACCCGTTTCCTCGACAGACTGACCATTGGCATCAGTGTAGAACATCCGACCCTTGGCAGGCGCATAGACAACCCCCCGCGTCGGGACACCCCCTTCGACCAGAGCAATGTTCACGGTGAAATCGCCCCGTCGGTGAATGAATTCCTTGGTCCCATCGAGTGGGTCAACGATCAGGAATGTATCGCCCGAGGTATCATGTGTCGCCGATTGTTCCTCGGTCACCAGCATGACGTCGGGAAACGCGGCACGCAGGCCAGCCGAAATCAACGCATCCGCAGCTTCATCTGCCGCCGTGACCGGGCTGTCATCCGATTTCGCTTTCACATCAAAATCATCCGATTCATAAATCTCCATGATCTTCGCACCAGCCTCAATCGACAGCCGACGCATGACCTCAACCAGTTTCACATAATCCATGACGTCACCATCCATTCCACGATCATTGATGTTCAAAACGATGCCCCTTATGGTCAAGCTCTAACGGAACAGCAAGAATTCCGTGCGATACTCGCGAAGGTTAAAAGGCAAAGCGGTCATGTTTCAGGCAACAAAACGCAATGAGGGCGGATTAACTTCTGCGCTGACGATACTGGAGTTGGTATATCACTCCGTTGTCAGATCCGTGCGCAAAACGCACAATAACGCCTTTGCCGCGATCTTCATCAATGTTCTGCAGATGCTGATCTTCGTGCTTGCGTTCTATTTTATGTTCTCGGTGCTGGGCCTGCGCGGTTCCGCGATCCGGGGCGATTTCCTGCTCTATATCATGTCGGGCATTTTCCTGTTTATCACCCACACGAAATCGATGAGTGCGGTCGTCGGATCGGAAGGGCCTGCCAGCCCAATGATGCAGCATGCGCCGATGAACACGATTATTGCCATCGCCTCTGCCGCCATTGGCGCGCTCTACATTCAGGTGCTCTCGCTGGGCATCATTCTCTTTGGGTATCACGTCGCAATTGCCCCGGTGGTCATCGAGGAACCGGCGGCGGCCTTTGGCATGCTGATGGTGGCCTGGTTCACGGGTGTGGCACTGGGCCTTGTGCTCCTGGCTCTGAAACCCTGGATGCCGCAAGTGGTCAGTATCTTTTCGACCATTTACCAGCGGGCAAATATGATCGCGTCAGGAAAAATGTTCGTGGCGAACAGTCTGCCGGGCTTCATGCTGGCAATGTTTGACTGGAACCCGCTGTTTCACGCCATCGACCAGACGCGGGGCTTTGTCTTCATCAACTACAATCCCCGCTATACGGACTGGCACTATGCCGTTTGGGTCGGCGTGGTGCTTGTAATGATCGGCCTGATGGGGGAATTCTATACCCGTCGGCACGCCTCGCTCAGCTGGAACGCGCGACGTTGAAGATCAAGGCTTTGCGTCACCCTCGTAGGCAAAACGGATAAAGGCAGCGGGATCATCTTCGCCCAAACCGGCCTCTATGGCGGTGCCGCTCATCTCCGCAAAACTATCCAGCATCGGCGACGGCAGATCAAAAGACTGCATGACGCGCCGGAAGACATCCGCGTCCTTGTAGGTTGCGTTGATCGTAAATCCGATTTCCTTGTCCTGACCCAACACCTTTGGAATGCGGTCGGCGACCATCGGCATGCCTGCAGGCCCGCCGCTGAGAATTTTCAGCGCTGTTTCGAGTGGCAATCCAGCCCTTTTTGCCAAGGGCATGAAGTCCGCGAGACCGTTGAAGTAAGTCTGGATCATACCGTTGTTGATCACCTTCATCGCGAGGCCAGCCCCCAGCGGGCCCACGTGAAAGATGCGACTGGAAAGCCACGCAAGTGTGTCCTGAGCCCGCGCGGCCGCAGCCTCCTCACCGCCCATGAAAATCCCGCATTTCCCGGCCATGACCAGATCCGGGCCCCCCGAAATTGGTGCATCGACCGCCGTTGCTCCGACCGCTCTGATCGCTTCCATGCGGGTCTTGAGGATGTCGGGCACCACCGTGCTGGTGTCAATGATCTGTCTGCCCGTCAAATCGCAGCCAATCAGCGCCTCCAGCACCTCAGACACCGCCACGTCGTCAAAGAGGCTGAGGATCAGGGTATCGCTGCGCGCCACCAGGCTGCCCAGATCCGGGGCGCTGTCTACACCGGTCACCGCACGACCGCTGCGTGTCCATCCCTGCACCGAATGTCCCATGGCGGACATGCGCCGCGCAATGGCACTGCCCATGCGGCCCAGTCCAACAACCCCGATTCGTTCCATTCAACACTCTCCCTGGACAGCGGGCCTGCACGTCAGGCACCAAGTTCATTTGCATGTCCCATAACAGAATTGGCTTGGCAATCACGTGGACATCTCTGGGCGTTCACGCTGGTCTTCGCCATTTGCCTTACCGTCGAAACGGTCTAGAGGCACCCCATCGCCCGTTCCTGCGCCTTGATCTGCGACACCGCGGCCCGTTCGGCAGAGCTCAACGGCACGTTTGCCGCGCTAAGCCCGGGAATGCAGTTCTGATTGGAAAACGCCGCTTGCCCCCGCGCCGACTGGAAACAATAGCCCCGCCGGTGGAAATACGCGTTGCGTTGCTGCCACAGCGCCTCGCAGGTGGTCTGGGCGGCGCTGGTCTGCGCACCTGTAAACCTGATCCAGTTGGAATGCGCCCACCCCTCCAGCCCGGTCTCCGTGCGCACGTGGAACCAAACACCGTCCTGCCCCAGAAACTGCAGCCGTGTACCTTCGGTCATTTTCGCAAGACGCACCGCACCGCTGTACGTCCCCGCGCGCAGAGCCAGAAACCCATCGCCATTCGGATCAAGCCCGGACACCACATGCGTCAGAACCAGGTCGGGCCACTGCGGCTGCGATTGAGCCGGGGTGGTCGTTTCCGGTTGCGGCGCGGGCGTTGGCAAGCTGACCGGTTGCGCACAATGGCCGCCCGGTTGTGCGAGACATATTTTCTTGAGCAAAGAGGAGCTTTCCCAAGGGGTCTGCGCGCTGTTGGTTTCCTGAACAACATCATAGCGGACCTTGCGCATCAGCTCGTGCACGTCCTTTTCTTCATCGTTGATGTAACGCAGTAGAGCGCCGGTAAAGGGGCTGTTCCTGCCAGCACCGTCCGATGCAGCCAGCCCCGGTTCGGTCGCGAAGGCGACGAAGGTGCTGAGCCCGCCTTTGAGTTCTGCAAGACCCGTTGCGCCCATGCTCTGGAGCGGTTCATCCAGACCTTGGGCAAACGGATTGTCCCGGCAGGCATCCATGATGACCACGTTCCTGCTCGCCCTTTGTTCGATATCTTTGATAATGGACTGCAGTCGGATCGCCGATTTCTGCACCGTTTCTTCGGTGGTACCTGTCGCATCGACGGGCAGAATGTAGTTTTGTGACCCGAACTGAACCCCATGTCCGGCATAGTAGAAGAGGGCCAGATCGTCTTCATCCAGCCGCGACATCACTCGGAATACCAACCGCCCGATCTGCTTGCGCGTCAAATCAATGCCTTCGAAAACTTCGAACTCCAGCGCGCGCAATGCATCTGAGACATCCTGAGCGTCCTGGGCCGCATTCGGCAAGTAGCCCAGATGCGCGTAGTCGGAATTGCCCAGCACAAGCGCCACACGATCCTTTGACGACACGGCGACAGGCAGGGACAGCGCCAAAAGGGTTACAAGAAAAAAGGGGCGAAGAAACAGCATGAATGAGACGCGCATATTGAAAACGACTGATCGTTGCACAGCGCTGGTGTCATTTCAATTGTTCATGGCTGTCGCTATGTCGTCACCCGAAGCGTCAGGTTGATGCGCCCGCCCTTGGGCAGCAACGTGCTGGACCCAAAACGGATGCGGTCGACGCCGTGATAGGCCAGCCGCGCGGCACCGCCCATGACCACGACATCCCCGGAGTTCAGCCAGATCGATTGCGTCTTGCCGCCCCGTTGCGTTCCGCCCATGCGAAACAGCCCGTCATCGCCAAGCGATATGGACACCACCGGCCAGTCATAACTGGCCTCGTCCTTGTCCTGATGCAGGCCCATGCGCGCGCCTTTGCCATAATAGTTGATCAGACAACACTCTGGCATGTGGGCCAGCCCCGTCAGGTCGCGCCAGATCTCCAGAACGCTTTCGGGAATATTCGGCCAGGGCGTCCCTTGGGGATGCTGTGGCGCGTATCTGTAGCCCTGCCGGTCGGTGATCCAGCCGTATTGCCCGGCAGCCGTCATGCGCACCGACATCTTTTTACCGCTGGGGGTCACCGGATCAACGAAGGGCGCGGCCCGGACCACCTCCCGCAGGGCGTCGAGCAAGGCGTGTTGCGCGTCTGGCGCGAGGTAAGATGTGTGGATTTCGAAGCCCGCAACCGTCAAATGTGCCATGCGTCCCCCGTCGAAGCGCCAATTGAGCAGAATTTGCCATAAGAATCCCCGAGGATGCCGCGCCTAAAGGTTGCAGCGCCCGAGACCCCTCCTTATATACGCTGCGAACCGCACGAAGCGACCCGCTTCCTGTGTTATCCAGATCGGGGCAACGGCGCCATAACGGGCCAATGCTCCGTGTCATCGCCTTGAGTAAATGAGGGATCTAAAAATGGCCAAAGTGATTGGTATCGACCTAGGCACCACCAACAGCTGCATTTCCATCATGGATGGCAGTCAGCCCCGTGTAATTGAAAACTCCGAAGGCGCACGGACGACCCCGTCCATCGTTGCTTTCACAGATGATGAGCGCCTCGTGGGTCAGCCCGCGAAACGGCAAGCCGTCACCAACCCTGAAAACACCGTCTTTGGCGTCAAGCGTCTGATTGGTCGTCGGTTTGACGATGCGGACCTCGCCAAGGATAAGAAGAACATGCCGTTCAACGTCATTGATGGCGGCAATGGCGACGCCTGGGTGGAAGCCAAGGGTGAGAAATACTCGCCCTCTCAGATTTCCGCTTTCATCCTCGGCAAGATGAAAGAAACCGCCGAGAGCTATCTCGGCGAAGACGTCACGCAAGCAGTCATCACCGTGCCTGCCTACTTCAACGACGCCCAACGTCAGGCGACCAAGGATGCGGGCAAGATCGCGGGCCTCGAAGTGCTGCGGATCATCAACGAGCCCACAGCGGCGGCGCTGGCCTATGGTCTGGACAAAGAGCAGACACAAACCATCGCGGTTTATGACCTTGGTGGCGGGACCTTCGACGTGACCATTCTGGAAATCGACGACGGCCTGTTTGAGGTGAAATCCACCAACGGGGACACTTTCCTCGGCGGTGAAGACTTCGACATGCGCATCGTCAACTACCTGGCGGGTGAATTCAAAAAAGAGCATCAGGTGGACCTGACCGCTGATAAAATGGCCCTGCAGCGCCTGAAAGAAGCGGCGGAGAAAGCCAAGATCGAGCTCAGCAGCGCCAGCCAGACCGAGATCAACCAGCCGTTCATTTCCATGGGGGCCAATGGTCAACCGTTGCACATGGTCATGAAGCTGACGCGCTCCAAGCTGGAATCGCTGGTCAGCGACCTGATCAAGAATTCGATCAAGCCTTGCCAGGCGGCCCTGAAAGACGCAGGCCTCAGTCCCTCCGACATCGACGAGGTCGTGTTGGTGGGTGGTATGACCCGCATGCCGAAAGTGGTCGAGGAAGTAACCAAATTCTTCGGCAAGGAGCCGCACAAGGGTGTGAACCCCGACGAAGTGGTCGCCATGGGTGCTGCCATTCAGGCCGGTGTCCTGCAAGGCGACGTCAAGGATGTGGTGCTGCTCGACGTGACCCCACTGTCGCTGGGTATCGAAACGCTGGGTGGTGTTTTCACCCGCCTGATCGACCGCAACACCACGATCCCGACGAAGAAATCGCAAATCTTCTCGACCGCCGAAGACAACCAGAACGCGGTGACGATCCGTGTCTTCCAGGGTGAGCGTGAGATGGCGTCCGACAACAAGATCCTCGGCGCCTTCAACCTTGAAAACATCCCGCCCGCCCCGCGTGGCATGCCGCAGATCGAAGTCACCTTTGACATCGACGCCAACGGTATCGTGTCGGTGGGTGCGCTCGACAAGGGCACAATGAAAGAGCAAAAGATCACGATTCAGGCGTCGGGCGGTCTGTCGGACGAAGACATCGACAAGATGGTCAAGGACGCTGAAGAGAACGCGGAAGCCGACAAGGAACGCCGCGAGTTGATCGAAGCCAAGAACCAGGCGGAAAGCCTCATCCACTCGACCGAGAAGTCGATGGAAGAGCATGCCGACAAGGTCGATCCGACCACCATCGAAGCCATCGAACTGGCAATTGCCGCGCTCAAGGACGAGCTGGAAACCGAAAATGCCGAGAAGATCAAATCCGGCATCCAGAACGTGACCGAAGCGGCGATGAAGCTTGGCGAGGCCATCTACAAGGCCGCGCAGGAAGAGGGTGAGGACGTGGCAGAGGCCGCCGACGCGCCGCGCGATGGTGATGACGATATCGTCGATGCCGAGTTCGAAGATCTCGACGACGACAAGCGCGCATAAGTTGCGCGATACCCGGAACCACTGCATAGGCCGACCTCCGGGTCGGCCTCTCACGTTCCAGTAAGGGGACTATCGGATGGCAAAACGTGATTATTACGACGTGCTTGGTGTCGCCAAAGGCGCTTCCGCGGACGAGATTAAAAAGGGGTATCGCCAGAAGGCGAAAGAACTCCACCCGGACCGCAACAAGGATAATCCAGAAGCTGAATCCCAGTTCAAAGAGGCCAACGAGGCCTATGAAGTTCTGAAAGACGCCGACAAGAAAGCCGCCTACGACCGCTTTGGTCACGCTGCATTCGAAGGCGGCATGGGTGGCGGCGGCGGTCGTCCCGGTGGCGGGTTCGGCGGCGGTCAGGGCGATTTCGGCTCTGCCTTCTCGGACGTCTTCGACGACCTCTTCGGTGATTTCATGGGCGGCCAACGCGGCGGCGGTGGACGCCGGGCCGCACGGGGCTCCGATTTGCGCTACAATCTGCGCATCTCGCTCGAAGACGCCTACGCCGGTCTGCAAAAGACGATCAACGTACCGGGCTCAGTCGGCTGTGACAGCTGCAACGGCTCCGGCGCAGAGGGCGGCGCGGAACCGACAACCTGCCCGACCTGTTCCGGCATGGGGAAAGTGCGCGCGCAGCAGGGATTCTTTACGGTCGAACGGACCTGCCCGACGTGCTCCGGCCTCGGTCAGCACATCAACAATCCCTGTAAATCCTGCAACGGCGCTGGCCGCATCGAAAAAGAGCGGGCGCTTAACGTGAACATCCCTGCCGGGGTCGAAACCGGCACCCGCATCCGTCTCGCCGGTGAAGGTGAAGCGGGCATGCGGGGGGGCCCCTCGGGCGATCTCTATATCTTCATCGATGTGATCGAGCATGAGCTGTTCTCGCGCGAAGGCGGGAACCTCTTCTGCCGCGTGCCCGTTTCCATGGCAAAGGCCGCGCTTGGCGGGTCCATCGAGGTACCGACCATCGACGGCGGGCGTGGACGCGTGCAAATCCCTTCGGGCAGCCAATCCGGTCGCCAGATGCGTCTGCGCGGCAAGGGCATGCCCGCGCTGCGCGGCGCCGGATCAGGGGATATGTTCATCGAATTGGCGGTGGAAACCCCGGTGAACCTGACCGCCCGGCAAAAGGAACTGCTGGCTGAATTCGAGGACCTCTCTGAGAACAACAACCCGGAGACTTCCAGCTTCTTTTCCTCCGTGAAAACCTTCTGGGATTCCATGAAGGGGTAACCTTACGGCCGGAACGTACAATGGGACTTCACCTAGGGTGGCCTAAAGCCCACCCTACCTGTCAGTTCGCCTGTTGCCCAAGGGTCCGCCACCCTTAGTGCTGCGGAGCAGGCCCGATCACTGTTTTGACGCTCGGGTTAACCAATCAGAAACCATGACTCCGCACACTCGGGTTCATGAGTAGTGATCCACATACATTCGCCGAATCCACCCTGCCCTTCCTGCTTGACGAAGCAGAGCCTGTCCCCCTTCCCAGCGGCACGACACCCTCCTACATCGCAGATCACCGCAAGCGGCTGCGCCTTCGTTTCATGGAAGGCGGCGCAGCCGCCATGCCAGATTACGAGATGTTGGAGTTGGTTCTGTTCCGGGCAATCCCGCGCCGCGATGTGAAGCCGCTGGCCCGCGCCCTGATGGACCGGTTTGGCGATTTCAACCGCGTGTTGACCGCGCCCGCGGAACGGCTGCGCGACGTTTCCGGCGTTGGCGACGCAGTGATCACCGAACTGAAAATTGTCGAAGCCTCGGCCCACCGGATGGCCCGCGCCCGCGTACTCGAACAAAACGTCGTCAGCAGTTGGGACGCCTTGCTAGATTACTGCCACACCACCATGGCCCACCGGGAGACCGAGCAATTCCGCGTACTGTATCTGGACCGGAAGAATGTGGTGATCGCCGACGAAGAGCAGGCCCAGGGCACTGTCGATCATGTGCCGGTTTATCCACGCGAAGTTGCCAAGCGAGCGCTGGAGTTGAATGCCAGCGCTTTGATTTTGGTACATAATCATCCCTCAGGCGATCCAACACCTTCACAGGGCGATATCGCCATGACTGACCAGATCAACGCCGCTTGTCAGGCCCTCGGGCTCACGCTGCATGACCACCTGATCATCGGTAAATCGCGTGAGTTGAGTTTTCGCAGCGAAGGCTATCTCTGAGCTTTAGCGCACCCAGACCTCGACCCGGCGATTGGCCTGACGCCCCCAGGCGCTGCCATCGCAGGCCATGGGCATCGCCTCACCAAAGGCATCCACATCTATCACAACATGATCCAGATCGGCAGTTTCCGCCGCCTCGATGATTGCACTGCGCACCGCCTCCGCGCGGCGCAAAGCAATGCCGCGGTTGGCCTCAGCTGGCCCTTCGCCATCGCTGAACCCGACAAGCAAAAGCTTACGCGCGTCATACCGCCCCTGTTCCAGCCCGCGCGCCAATTGCTGGATATTGGAGCGCGACTGGGCATCCAGCCGAACAGACCCGGCCTCAAAGCGGAAGGAGGTCGTCAGCCGCTTCATGGGTGACAATACGGAGACCATGCGTTGCAACTCGGAGAGCGGCACCTCGGCGCCTGCAGAGGCGATTGCATTGACAAACCTGTTGCCCTGATCATCCACCGGCACCTCTTCCGGAGCCTGATCAACGAACCCGGCGCGCCGGATCACGATCTGCGCTGAGGGGCCACGCGTATAGGCCAGAAACTCGCGCGCAATCCTGGGCAAACGCCGGGCGGGCAGGTAGATAAACATCGGTGCGGTAAGGGGGTAGTCCTCTGTCTTGATCGTGCGCCGGGTTGCGCGCAAGGGCCGCCCGCAAAGGCCTGTCAGCGTAAGGGCCTGTGCGTTTCCAACCTCGGCAAAGCTCGCCACACCCAGTGCAAAAGCGTCCCGCGCCACGTGATCTGACAAGTCGGCACCCCGCGCATGGCGTATTATTCTGGATGACATCTGCAGTTGAGCAGGGGCGATGATCTCATCCTCAATGGCCTGCCCCAAACCGGTTTCAGGCGCGGGCGCGTGCAGGGCGATGGGCGCATCAGGTCCCCCCAGGTCGGACCAATTGGTGATCTGACCCGCATACGCGCGCGCAAGATCAACGGGCGAGATGTCCCGGACGGGATTGTTCGGCGCAACAATGGGCACCACGGCATCCAGGGCCAGCACACGGCTGCGGTTGTTGCCGGTCATGTCCCCCATGCCCGCTTCCGCGGCACGCAACAGCTCGTCTTCGCGAATTTCACGCAGCGCCATGACAATATCCGCCTCATTGGCCAACAGATCGGCAAAGCCTTCGTCTGTATTGGTCACGCGAAAGAAGAAGACGGCTGCAAGCTTGCCAGTCCGTTCGTCGGTCAGGCTGTAGTTGAAACGTGTTTTTTCCTCGACCATGCGCAGAGCAATGTACCCATTACGCAAGGCAAACCCTTCGATGAGCGCAGGCATCAGGACCGCGCCCATGGTTGCCGATCCGGAGATACTAAGTTCTGCCACGTAGTCCTGCAGATTGGGACAGCCGGGCCCGTCACACAAAACGCCGGAGCCATCCACGGTCAATTCGCCGTACAGCGTGTCGATGCGGTAGAACTCTCCGTCAAACCCAAGCAAGGTACCGGTCAGCTCGATACGGCCATCGCGCGATGTCAGGGTAACATCCTGCGCGACCACAGGAAGCCAGAGACTGCATAGAAAAAGTGCAGCGAAAGCCGCCGCACGTCTCAATTTCATTTGAAAGGACCTCGTCGCAGTGTCAGTTCGATGCGACTGTCAGGTCTTCGAGCGGATTATTCAACACCAGAAAGTTGCCAACGGCTCCACATCCTGGCACGGAAAGTGATACCGTGCGGGCCGGCAGCGCGGTTCCGCTCATCAGTTTCAACGCGGTTGCCTCTACTTCGCGACCGCAGTTGGCCGCTGTCACTTCCGTCTCAATGCTGACGTCCAGCGCGTCCATGGTCTGCGCGATCTTCGCCGGATAGGTATAAACTTCGGCCATTCTGGCGTTTGCAGCGGCACTGTCCCCGTGGCGTGTCAGAAAGCCACCAGATCCATCCGTCACAACCGAAATGTCGCGCATGGCGCCGGCCCAAACGTGACCTGGTTCACCATAATGGGCACCAAACTCCCGTACGTGAAGCTGAACGGTGTTGTTACCTTCCCATTGGACGGCCACGCGATCATAGAGCGAAACGCTGGGCACCGATGCCTGAGCATGCGCCATGTACTCATTGACAAATATGACGTCGAATTTCGCATCTTCGGACAGAGCCGGTACGGTCATGTCCAACCCGCCGGACGCGGATGTGGTTTCAGTGAATTCCAGCCCCTCGTGGCGCACAGTCACCCGTTCGTTCTGCATGCACGGGGCTGTCAGGCTCAGCTTTACCATAGCGGCGGCAAAGGGCTCGGCAGACAATTTCACGGGGCAGAGATGTTTTGGGCGGCTCTCAGGCGCGGCAGGCTCATAAAGAGGACTGACCGCTGAGGCGTAGACCAAAACCGGTTCATCCAGTGTTGGTAGTTTACGCAAAGTCTCGACATCGGCAGAGGTCAGGATGATTTCGCTGATGTCCAATGCCGGTTCATCTTTGGAGAACGGTGTGTCGGGGAATTCAATGACATCCAGCGGCAACGCGCTTTGTACTTTGAGCTTTTCAGGAGACGCCTGCGCGGACCCATAACGAAGCTCGGCAACTTCGCCGCTCTGCATCACGAAACCGATGCCGACAGCGCAGGCTAAAGTGCCTACAGCCGTCATGATTTCTGTCTTATGCGACATCTGTTTTGATCCCTCTCCACCAGTCGGACAAAACCTTAATGAAAGGTAAACACGGCTGAGTTGTGACCGCGGAGGGGAGTCATTCGGGCAAGAAGAAGGCAGACAGGTTAGACGAGGCGTCCGTGACAGTGTTTGAACTTTTTTCCAGACCCACAAGGGCATTGCTCGTTCCGCCCGGGATTTCCCCAGGTCGACGGATCGCCTTCGACAAAGCCTGGTGCCGCATCACCGCCCGATTCACCGGCTTCCGCACTGCCCGCCGTCGCAACCGCTGCCGCAGTCTGAGCCGCTGCCTGCTGCGCCCGCATCTGCTCAAGCATCTCGCTTTGCTCTTCTTCGGACAGAGGCCGGATCTGCGAAAGCTTCTGCGTAACGTCCGACCGCAGGCTATCAAGCATGCCTTCAAAAAGCTGGAAGGACTCGTTCTTGTACTCGTTTAGCGGATCACGCTGGGCATATCCGCGGAACCCGACAACAGATCGCAGGTGTTCCAGCGTCAGCAGATGCTCGCGCCACTTGCTGTCAATGGCCTGCAGCAAAAGCTGCTTTTCAATGTTGCGCATGTTCTCGGAGCCGAACTGCTCGGCCTTGTTGGCCATGAATTCGTCAGTGGCCGCGACCAGACGCTCCTGGATCGCCTCATCATCGACGCCTTCTTCTTCAACCCAGTCCATGACCGCCACGTCAACGCCAAGCTGCTCCTTCACCGCATCGTACAGACCTTCGGAGTCCCATTGGTCCGCATAGGTATTCGGCGGCAGGTACTGATCGATCATATCGTGGATCACCTGGTGCCGCATGTCGGTCGTGATCTCGCTGAGATCGGCGGCTTCCATGATATCGCGACGCTGGGTGAAGACCACTTTGCGCTGCTCATTCATCACGTCATCGAACTTCAAGAGCTGCTTGCGGATGTCGAAATTGCGCCCTTCGACCTTGGCCTGTGCCCGCTCCAGTGACTTGTTAACCCAGGGGTGAATAATGGCTTCCCCCTCCTTCAGGCCAAGCGTTGTCAGCACCTTTTCGAGACGCTCGGACCCAAAAATACGCATAAGGTCGTCTTCGAGGCTCAGGTAAAACGACGACCGGCCGGGGTCCCCCTGACGTCCTGACCGACCCCGCAGCTGGTTGTCGATCCGGCGGCTTTCGTGGCGCTCGGAGGCCAGAACATAGAGCCCGCCGGCCTCCAGCACCTTGGCTTTCTCACCCGCATGTTCGGCTTCGACCTTGGCGCGGATTTCCTCGGGATCGGCTTCGGGATCGGCAGCGATGGCGTTCATCACCTGCATGTCCACGTTGCCGCCCAGCTGGATGTCCGTCCCGCGGCCAGCCATGTTGGTCGCAATCGTCACCGCGCCGAATTTGCCTGCGTCCGCGACGATCTGCGCTTCCTGCTCGTGCTGGCGCGCGTTCAGAACGTTGTGCTTGATCCCGGCATCCGTCAGCATCTTGCTCAGCACTTCGGACTTCTCGATCGAGGTGGTGCCAACCAGCGCCGGCTGGCCCTTGCCGTTGCTTTCCTTGATCTGGTCCAGCATGGCAGAATATTTTTCGCGGACGGTGCGGTAGACCTGATCGTCATCGTCAATCCGGGCAATCGGCCTGTTGGTGGGTACTTCGACCACACCCAGCCCGTAAATTTCCTGGAACTCTTCTGCTTCGGTCAGGGCCGTACCGGTCATGCCTGCCAGCTTGTCGTAAAGACGGAAGTAGTTCTGGAACGTCACCGAGGCCAGCGTCACGTTCTCGGGTTTGATGGCCACGTGTTCCTTGGCCTCAATCGCCTGGTGCAAACCGTCCGACAGACGACGTCCCGCCATCATCCGGCCGGTGAATTCATCAATCAGCACCACCTCGTTATCGCGGACGATATAGTCCTTGTCGCGCTGAAACAGCTTGTGCGCCCGCAGACCCTGGTTCACGTGGTGCACGATGGTCGTGCTTTCCGGATCGTAGAGGGTTTGCCCCTCTTCCAGCAACTCGCGCGACCGCAGCAGGTCTTCCAGGAATTCGTTGCCCTCATCTGTGAAGGTCACGTTCCGCGTCTTTTCATCAAGCTCGAAATGGCTGTCGTCCAGCTCCGGGATCACCACGTCGATGGTCTTGTACATCTCGGACCGGTCCTGCGCCGGACCGGAAATGATCAAGGGCGTGCGCGCTTCGTCGATCAGGATCGAATCCACTTCGTCCACAATCGCGAAGTTGTGATGCTTCTGGAAAATCTGGCTCAGCTCGGATTTCATATTGTCGCGCAGATAGTCAAACCCAAGCTCGTTATTCGTCGCATAGGTAATGTCACTGCTATAGGCGTTGCGCTTGTCCTCCTCGGACATCTCGGAATAAGCCACGCCCGTGGTCAGACCGAGCGCGCCAAAGACCTGCCCCATCCAAGCGGCATCGCGTTTGGCGAGGTATTCGTTCACAGTGACGATATGCACGCCCTTACCGGTTAGACCGTTCAGGTAGGCGGCGAATGTCGCGGTCAACGTCTTGCCTTCACCGGTCTTCTGTTCCGCAATATTGCCCTGATGCAGGAACACTGCCCCCATGAGCTGCGTATCAAAGGCGCGCAGGCCCAAGGCCCGGCGCGCCGCTTCACGGCAGTTGGCAAAGGCTTCGGGCAGCAGGTCGTCAAGGTTTTCGCCATCCAGCGCGCGCTTGCGCAGCTCTTCGGTCTTTTCCTTGATGCCGTCGTCGCTCAGTTTTTCGAACTCTGGCTCAAGCGCGTTGATCTTCTCGATCAGCGGGCGGGTCGCTTTGACTTTGCGGTCATTTGGTGTCCCAAAGACCTTTTTTGCGATTGTTCCGATGCCCAGCATGCGTTCTCCAGCCGAAGTTTAGGGAATGGCGCCGATTTGCTTGCTCGTCTGCGGCACAGCCCATAGATAGAAAGGGAACGCAGCACCCTAGCCGCGCCCATAGGGCGATGTAAGGGTCACGCCAAACCGTGTCAATGTCGCGCCCTGCCGTGACGCAGCCCAAGGACCAATCCATGCAAAAACACCTCACCCTCATGGCCGGCGCCGCGCTGCTGGTCACATTGGCTATGCCGTCCTGGGCCCAGACAGAAACGGAAGCCAATGCAGAGCCGCCCACCGCCGAAACGGTTGTCGCGACAGTTAATGGTGTCGAGATCACACTGGGTCACATGATCGCTGCGCGCGCCAGCCTGCCGCAACAATATCAGCAACTGGATGACAAAGTCCTTTATGACGGCATTCTGGAGCAGCTGGTTCAACAAAGTGCCCTGGCGCAGAACTTCGAAGGCGAATTGCCCCTGCGGATCACCAAATCGCTGGAGAATGAACGCCGTTCGCTGGTGGCTGGCGAAGTCGTAGAGGCCGTGTTGCAGGACGCGATCACAGACGAAGCCCTCCAGGCGCTCTATGATCGGCAATTCGGGGATATCGATCCCGAAGAGGAATACAACGCCTCCCATATTCTGGTGGAAACCGAAGAGGCCGCCTTGGCCGTCAAGGAAACCATTGACGGGGGTGCCGATTTCGGCGCCACCGCGCGGGAAAAATCGACGGGGCCGTCCGGTCCGAACGGTGGGGAGTTGGGGTGGTTCGGCGCTGGTATGATGGTGCCTGCGTTCGAAGCAGCGGCCATCGCGCTTGAGGTGGGTGAGGTTTCGGCCCCGGTGCAGACCCAGTTCGGCTGGCACATCATCAAGCTCAACGAAACGCGCAAAGCGGATATCCCGGCGCTGGAAGATGTCCGGGAAGAGTTGACCCAGGAACTCAGTCAGATTGCGGCGCAGGAAGCGATCCGGGACGCAACCGATGCGGCGGATGTTCAGGTCCCTGCCGATCTGGAAGTCGACCCGGCGGTGCTGAAACAGACAGACCTTCTGGAATAACGATGGCCAAGATTTCCGCGGTTTCGCCGCTGGCGCCCAAGGCGTTTCCGGACCTGCCCGCTGTCGAGGGTGTGACATTTGCCACCATCGCTGCCGGTGTTCGGTATCAGGGACGCGATGACGTCATGCTTGCATGCATGTCACCCGGCACGGCGATTGCCGGTGTATTCACCACCTCGGCGACCCGGGCTGCACCAGTGTTGGATTGTCAGGCCAAGCTGGGGGGGGATTCCGGATCGGCGGCTGCGTTCCTCGTCAACTCGGGCAACGCAAACGCCTTTACCGGGCGCAATGGTGACGATGCGGTGGGAGCAATCACCCTTGCCACCGCAAACGCCTGCAATATCCCGCAAGAGCGCGTTTTTACCTCTTCAACCGGGGTGATCGGAGAGCCGTTGCCCTTCGACCGCATCACCGCGCATCTGAAAACTCTGTCTGACATACAAGACGCAAAAGGCATCGCCGCGGCAGCGCGGGCCATCATGACGACAGACACCTTCCCAAAGGGGGCCAGCGCCACGGTCGATATAGCGGGCAGAGCCGTCACCATCGCGGGCATCGCTAAAGGCTCGGGCATGATCGCGCCGGACATGGCGACAATGCTGGTCTATATCTTTACGGATGCGAAAATACCGCAGGCAGAACTTCAGGCGATGGTGTCGGGTCACAACGCCAGCACCTTCAACTGCATTACGGTCGATAGTGACACCTCGACCTCCGACACGCTTCTGGTCGCGGCGACGGGCGCGTCCGGTGTGGACGTCAGCGGCGATCTGGCGTTTTCCGATGCGCTGCATGGGGTCATGCTGGACCTTGCGCATCAGGTTGTCCGCGACGGTGAAGGTGCCACGAAATTTGTGGAGATCAACGTTACCGGCGCCAAAACGGATACCGACGCCAAAACGCACGCCCTTTCCGTCGCGAACTCCCCGCTGGTGAAAACCGCCATCGCGGGTGAGGACCCCAACTGGGGCCGCGTGGTCATGGCCGTGGGCAAATCCGGTGCCGCAGCAGATCGCGACCTGCTGTCCATCCGGTTCGGAGACGTGATTGTGGCCGAAAAGGGATGGGTCAGCCCGGGGTACGACGAGGCGCAGGCCGCCGCACATATGAAAGGCCAGGAGTTGTTCATCGGCGTGGACATCGGTTTGGGGGACGGCCGGGCCACCGTCTGGACCTGCGATCTGACCCACGGCTACATCGACATCAACGCCGATTACCGGTCCTAATCTCTCATGAAAACTGTTCTCGTTTCCGCTGTCGCCCTGATTGATGTGGATGGGCGCGTCCTGCTGGCGCAACGGCCCGAAGGCAAATCCATGGCCGGTCTCTGGGAGTTTCCCGGCGGCAAAGTCGAGCCGGGCGAGACACCCGAAGTAGCGTTGATCCGCGAGCTGGAGGAAGAGCTGGGGATCAATACATGGGCGTCCTGTCTGGCCCCGCTGACATTTGCCAGCCACAGCTACGATGACTTTCACCTGCTGATGCCGCTTTTTGCCTGCCGCAAGTGGGAAGGCACCCCGATGTCACGTGAAAATCAGACACTGAAATGGGTGCGACCGACAGCCCTCAGGGACTACCCTATGCCTGCTGCGGACGTGCCTTTGATCCCTATTCTGCGCGATTGGCTGTAGGCAATCTCTCTGCGGGCGACATTGTTCGCAATTTTTCGCCTATTAGAGGAAAACACGAATTTTGTTTATGGTAATTTAATCAAACTGAGATAATTGTTTCATAGTCATTATCCTGGGGAGGAGAACGACATGTTACGGACGATCACTCTGGGGAGTGCTGTGTCGATTCAGGGGCTATACGTGAGGGCATTGCCCGACGGACGTATCGTCGTGAAAGTGGATGACACAAGCTATACGGGCGCGCCGGTCACCAAAGCGGCCTGATAAGCACTCAAACACACATGAAAAAGGGAACAGCGTTTGCGCTGTTCCCTTTTTTTTTGTTCTGCTGCTTAACTCAGAGTCCGCGTGATTTCCTCGCGCTCGAAAATCTCGATCACATCGTCGGCACGGATATCGTCGTAATTCTCGAACGCCATACCACATTCCTGACCAGACTGAACTTCGGCAACTTCGTCCTTGAAGCGCTTGAGCGTTTTCAGCGTGCCTTCGTGGATCACAACGTTGTCCCGCAGCAAACGCACCCCGGCAGACCGGCGCGCGACGCCTTCCGTCACCAGACAACCGGCAACTTTGCCGACGCCGGTCACCTTGAAGACCTCTTTGATCGTCGCATACCCGATGAAGTTTTCGCGGATTTCTGCGCTGAGTAGGCCGGAAGCCGCCGCTTTCACGTCGTCCACGAGATCGTAGATCACCGAGTAATAGCGGATTTCCACACCTTTCTGGTTAGCCGTGTTCCGTGCAGAAGCATTTGCCCGCACGTTAAAACCCATGATCGGTGCGCCCGATGCTTCGGCCAGACCCACGTCCGTTTCGGTGATGGCGCCAACACCCGAATGCAGCACGCGGACGCGTACTTCATCGTTACCGATCTTTTCCATCGCCTGAACGATCGCCTCGGCAGAACCCTGCACATCCGCTTTGACCAGAATAGGCAACTCGTTGACGTTCTCATCGGCCTTCGCATTTGCCATAAGCTGTTCGAGCGTGGTCGCCGCACCTGCCGCCGCACGTTTGTCTTTCGCCGCATTCGCACGGTATTCGGCGATTTCACGAGCCTGTGCTTCGGTTTCGGTCACGTTCAAGACGTCGCCCGCTTCGGGTGTGCCGTTCAGGCCCAAAACCTCGACGGGCACTGACGGACCGGCTTCCTTCACGCGGTCGCCCTGATCGTTGATCAGCGCACGGACCTTACCGTATTGCTCGCCCACAACGAAGATATCGCCCTGACGCAATGTGCCGTTCTGCACCAGAACAGTCGCCACAGGTCCGCGGCCCACATCCAACTGTGCTTCGATCACAGCACCCTGCGCCGCACGATCCGGGTTAGCCTTCAGCTCCAGGATTTCGGCTTGAAGCGCAATGGCCTCCAGCAACTCATCCAGACCCTGACCGGTGATCGCGGAGACTTCGACGTCCTGCACTTCACCGGACATCTTCTCGACAATAACTTCGTGCTGAAGCAGGTCTGTCCGCACCTTGTCCGGATCAGCTGCCGGGCGGTCAATCTTGTTGATCGCCACGATCATTGGCACTTCTGCCGCCTTCGCATGGTTGATCGCCTCGATGGTCTGCGGCATCACCGCGTCATCCGCAGCCACCACCAGCACAACAATATCTGTCACCTGCGCTCCGCGGGACCGCATTGATGTGAACGCGGCGTGACCGGGCGTATCAAGGAAGCTCAGCAGCTGGCCGCCATCGGTTTTCACCTGATAGGCACCGATGTGTTGCGTGATCCCGCCCGCTTCACCGGCAACAACCTTGGCGTTGCGGATCGCATCGAGCAGCGAAGTTTTACCGTGGTCAACGTGACCCATAATGGTGATGACTGGCGGCCGCGCCTTGAGATCTTTTGCGTCGTCTTCGACTTCCTTGATCACGTCTTCAACGTCCGCATCGGAAACCCGGACCACCTTGTGACCGAATTCCTCAACGATCAGCTCGGCGGTGTCCTGGTCAATGGTCTGGTTCTGCGTGACCATCATGCCGTTGTTCATCAACGCCTTGACGACCTCGCCAACTTTTTCAGACATCCGGTTCGCCAGTTCCGAGACGACAATCGCCTCGGGCACCTGCACATCGCGCATGACCTTTTCACGCTCGACCTGACCACCCATGGCTTTCTGACGAGCACGTTCCTGCTTGCGTTTCATCGCAGCCATGGAGCGTTGCCGCCCGCCTTCGCCGCCACGCAACGCCTGATTAAGCGTCAGCTTGCCGGACCGGCGGTTGTCTTCGCCACCCTTGCCGCGCTTGTTATCGCGGTCACGGTCCTGCTGTTTGCGCGGGGCCGCTTCCGGCGCCTTGGTGCTGGTGGGACGTGCAACAACGGGCTCTTCAACCGGCGCCGCAGCCGCCTTGGCCGCTGCTTCCGCCTCTTCCTTGCGGCGCGCGTCTTCCTCGGCCTTCGCCTTGAGGCTCTCTTCGCGCTCGCGTTCCTGCTGTTCCTTGGCTTCCTGCTCGGCGCGACGACGCTCACGTTCTTCCGCGCGCGCTTTCTCATCGGCTTCCCGTGCGGCCGCCTCTTCGACCTCACGCGCCTTGGCAGCCTGAACGGCCTTCAGGCGGCGGTCCATCTCCGCATCGGAAATACCCGCCGGACGCCGGGACGGATCACCTGTGGCAGCGCCGCCCGATCCGGTTTTACCCGCACCCGGTTTCGGCACCACAACGCGCTTGCGCTTGGTCTCCACCACGACGTTCTTGGTCCGCCCGTGGCTAAAGCTTTGCTTTACGTTGCCCGGACGCGCGCCACCGCCACGCAGACCCAATGTTTTCTTGCCGTCAGTATCGCTCATGAAGCTCGTCTATCCTTTCGAATGGCCGTTGCCACCCTCGTTTTCGCGCACGCCTTTAAGTCGGTTGGCTTCCTCTACAACACGTTGCGTGAGTCCACCAGAGGCGAGCGCCCCATGTATCACAGTTTGACGTCCGAATGCCAAACCCAATTCGTCCGCCGTCAGCCAGCCGATATAATGGCCATAGTGCGGCGTGCTCAATTTCGATTTCCCGCGCCCCGATCCATCCACCGCCTGGATCAGAACCTCTGCCTCTTCCAACTGCAGCCAGCTTTTTACCTTTTCGTATCCGGCAACCGCCTTGCCGGCCTTGCGTTGCAGGGAGATGAGGTCAATCACCCGGCGCGCCAGGTGCCGTTCCACTTCCCCCACCAAATCTTCCGGCACCGTCACCGGTTGTTTTGCGCCACGGGCAAAGAGGCGTTTTTGCACCGCTTTTTCAAGCGCACCCCTGTCCGCCGCTACATAAATCCCGCGCCCGGGCAGTTTGCCAAGAATATCCGGCACAATCTGCCCCTCCGGACCTGCTACAAAGCGGATCAGCCCAAATTTTGGCTGCACCTCGCCCGTGGCAATACACTTGCGGTCTGGACCGTCGGTGCGGTCTTTGGGAGCGCCACCGCGACCCATCAGGTGACCCCGAGGCCTGAAATCAGGCCTCGGTCTCCTCGGCGTCTGCCTCTTCCAGCTCTTCTTCAGCGGCAGCTTCCAGATCGGCGGGATCAACCCAGCCCAACATGACCCGTGCGGTCATGATCAGATCCTGCGCCTCTTCCAGCGAGACATCAAAGGGTTCCAGGACACCGTCATCCTTGACGCGCTCGCCGTCGATGGTTGTCCATCCGCCAGCCAGCTCCCAATCGGCGCAGGTGGCGAAGTCTTCCAGTGTCTTCACATCATCCTTTGCGAGCGCTTCAATCATCTGGGGTGTCAGGCCCTCAAATTCAACCAGACTGTCCTCGACACCCATGCTGCGGGCGTTCTCAAGCGCGGCCTTGTTCTGCGCTTCCAGCACATCGCGGGCCCGGGCCTGCAGTTCGTTCGCGGTGTCTTCGTCCACCCCGTCAATGACCAGCAGTTCATCCAGTTCAACATACGCTACCTCTTCGAGGTTGGTGAACCCTTCGGACACCAGAAGCTGGGCAAAGAACTCGTCCAGATCGAGGTTATCGACAAAGAGCTTGGTGCGCAGCTCGAACTCAGCCTGACGGCGCGCGCTTTCCTGCTCTTCCGTCATGATGTCGATGTCGAGCCCGGTCAGTTGCGACGCTAGACGCACGTTCTGGCCACGACGCCCGATGGCGAGGCTCAGCTGCTCTTCGGGCACCACCACCTCGATCTTGCCCGCTTCCTCGTCCAGAACCACCTTGCTGACTTCCGCAGGTTGCAGCGCGTTCACAAGGAACGTCGGCTGGTCTTCGTTCCACGGGATAATGTCGATCTTTTCGCCCTGCAGCTCGTTCACAACGGCCTGCACGCGGGAGCCGCGCATACCAACACAAGCGCCCACCGGGTCGATGGAGTTGTCATAGGAAATCACCGCGATCTTGGCGCGGGAACCCGGGTCCCGGGCAACCGCCTTGATCTCAATGATGCCGTCATAAATCTCCGGCACTTCCATCTTGAAGAGCTCGGCCATGAATTCCGGTGCCGTGCGGCTCAGGAAAATCTGCGGGCCACGTTGTTCACGCCGGACATCTTTGATGTAGACGCGGATACGGTCGTTGGGGCGGTAGCTTTCGCGTCCGATCTTTTCGTTACGGCGCAGGATCGCCTCGCCCGCGCCCACATCGACGATGACGTTGCCATATTCCTCGCGCTTGACGAGCCCATTGATGATGGTGCCAGCGCGGTCCTTGAATTCCTCGAACTGACGGTCACGCTCGGCTTCGCGCACCTTTTGCAGGATTACCTGTTTGGCAGACTGCGCGGCAATCCGGCCCATCTCGACCGGGGGAACCTCTTCAATGAATTCCTGCCCAACTTCGGGGTTTTCCATGTACTGCTTGGCCTGCTCGACCGTGAATTCGGCCTGATAGTTTTCCAGCTCTTCATCCTCAACCACGGTGCGCACGCGGGTAAAGGTCGCGCGGCCCGTCTTGCGATCAATATGCACACGAATGTCCATCTCGGCGCCGTAGCGGGACTTGGCCGCCCGGGCGAGCGATTCTTCCATCGCCTCGACCACCAGACCGGGGTCGATCATCTTTTCGCGGGCCACGGCCTCGGCGGTTTGCAGCAGTTCAAGCTGGTTTGCAGAAGTAATTGCCATTTATTGGTCTCCCTCAGCGGAATCCTCCGATGACACCTCATCGGAAATTTCGTCAAACTTTGTCTCGTCAATTGCGCCGCTCGCTTTGCGCTGGCGCAGCATTTCCTTGATCAGATCGTCCGTCAGCACCAGTTTCGCATCCGACAGCCAGTCGAATTTCAAACCGATGGTGCCTTCGGCGACATTGATCAGAACTTCGTCGTCCTCAATGCCTGCCAACTCACCCTTAAAGCGGCGGCGGCCGTCAATCATCTCGCCCGTCTCGATCTTGGCCTCATAGCCTTCGAACATCTCGAAGTCCTTGAGCCGTGTCAGCGGACGGTCGATCCCCGGGCTGGACACCTCTAGCGTATATTCGTCGAGAATAGGGTCTTCGACATCGAGAATAGCGCTGACCGCCTGGCTGATCTCGGCGCAATCATCGACCTCGATGCCGCCGTCGGGCTTGTCGGCCATAATCTGCAGGATCGTGGATTTCCCCGACATCAGGCGCACGCGCACCAGCTCAAACCCCATATCCTCGATCACCGGGGTGATGATCTCGGCCATGCGGCGATCAATGGCAGCTTTTGCAATCAGGTCGTTTGTCATCAGTCTTTCAGGCACAAAAAAACGGGCGCGCGGCCCGTATCGTGTTTCGGTGGTGCGTCTGGTTTGGACCCGAACGCGCCGCTGTTACCGCAGGATATACGCGCGCGGACCTGAGTCTGCAACCCCTGATCAGGTCAGCCCATCCACCACCGTTCCGCCGCGCGCAGATTGTCCAAAGGCGCACGGCTGCCAACCATCTGCGGCATGTGCAGATTTAGGGTTGCGGCAGAGGTGACCTGTTTGGAGTCCGGCAGCAGGGCGACATCCGCCACACCCTCCAGCAGCGCCGCTTCGGCCAGATCGACCGCATCGACATAGCCGTCGCGCAAGGCTTCGGCGCGCACCGGCTCGGCGGGCACGGAAACAAGCTCGACGCTGTCAAACCAGCCTGCCGCGCCGTCCTTGTAGTGCTGATCGACACGCTGGCCGATCAACTGCCGACCGGGCAGAAACTTGTGCACCCGGTAGAGACCGGTGCCGATTCCGCCCATAATCGCCTCGGCCATGTGGTTTGACGGGTAGATCACCAGCTCAGGCGCGGACAGACGATATGGGAAGTCCGGATCAGGGTCGGTCAACGTGATCCGGATCTGACGGGCACCTACCGCGTCGATCTCTACGACATCGGACAGGAGGGTGTCTCGATGCAGCGCCAGAGAGGCCAGCACATCTCCCGAGGTAAAGGGAGCGCCGTTGTGAAAGGTGACGCCGGGACGCAGGTCGACGTGCCAGACCCTGGCGTCTGCGCTGCCTTTCCAACGGGCTGCAAGCTCACCCCGCAGGGTCCCGTCGGCACCGACTTCGGTCAGCGTGTCAAACACCATACCCACCATGGCGACCTGCATAAAAAGGCCCTGTGGGAACCGTGTATCAAAGCTGTCCGAGCGCATCGCACCGGACAGCGCCATGCGCAACCGTCCACCGCGCACGGGCGACGGGCCAGCAGATACACCGGTCGCTGCCAGCAGCGCCGCCGCCGCACCGGAAGCAAAAAGCGCCCGCCTGTCGATATGACGCAAGGCCCGACTCATTTGCCGCCAATCCGGTCCATCGTGCGCACCAACTCCGCGCTGATGCCGGGTTCTGACAGGGCATGACCCGCATTGCGCACCATCTTGAGATCGCAATTGTCCCACTTCTGCGCCACGGCATAGGCGCTGTCAGGGGGGCAAATCATATCGTAGCGGCCCTGCACAATCACACCGGGGATATGCGCAATCCGCCCGATATGGGCGAGGATCTGACCATCGAATTCCAGAAATCCATTGTTCGAGAAATAGTGATTCTCGAGCCGGGCAAAAGCCCGCGCATATTCGCCGGGGCTTTCACCGGTGGAGCCTGACGAATGGATCGATGCCAGCGCGTTTTCCCAGGCGGACCATGCCTTGGCATAGCGTGTCTCCAACCCAATATCACCAGAAAACAGACGTCGCCTGTAGGCTTCGATCAGATCGCCGCGTTCGTCTTCAGGGATCAGCGCCGTGAACCGCGCCCAGACTTCGGGCCAGAACTTGCCGGCCCCACCACCATAGAACCAGTCCAGCTCGGCGCGGGTCATCAGGAAAACGCCGCGCAGCACGATATGACGCACATGATCGGGATGCGCCTGCGCATAAATCAGCGCCAGCGTCGCCCCCCAGCTGCCGCCAAAGACGATCCAGTGATCAATGTCCAGCTCATGCCGGATCAGCTCAATATCATCAACAAGATGCCAGGTGGTGTTGTGCGTCACGCTCGCATGCGGACGCGACCGGCCACAGCCCCGCTGGTCAAACAGAATCACCCGGTAGACCTCTGGGTCAAAATACCGCCGCATCGCCGGGCTGCATCCACCACCCGGGCCGCCGTGTAAAACAATCACCGGAATGCCATCCGGGTTACCACATTGCTCCACATAGACCTTATGTCCCTGACCCACGTCGAGCATCCGCTGATCGAAAGGATCGATCGGCGGGTACAGATATTGCACTGCGCGCTTTTGGTCCGAGAATTTGTCCATTACAGGCCTATATAATACGAAAACGCACTTGAGCACATGGAGATCAGAATGCAAGCGCCTCAAACCACGGTTGACCCCTCCGAGATTGCTAAATTCGAGGCGATGGCGGCGGAGTGGTGGGACGAGAACGGCAAGTTCAAGCCGCTGCACATGCTGAACCCCTGCCGGCTCGACTATATCACCACCCAGATCGCCGCCGAATTCGACCGTGATCTGAAGACGCCAGCGCCGTTCAAGGGTCTGCTCATTCTGGATATCGGCTGCGGCGGCGGGCTGCTGGCGGAGCCGATGGCGCGTCTGGGCGCGGATGTTGTGGGGGCTGATGCCGCCGAACGCAACATCCCCGTGGCAAAAATCCACGCGGAACAATCCGGGCTGGTGATCGACTACCGCCACACCACCGCCGAGGATATGGCCGAGGCAGGTGAGCAATTCGACGTCGTCCTGAACATGGAGGTGGTCGAACATGTCGCCTCCCCCATCGACTACCTGATCGCCTGCCGGAAACTTCTGAAACCGGGTGGACTGCACATCTGCTCCACCCTGAACCGCAATCCAAAGTCCTACATGATGGCGATCATCGGCGCGGAGCATGTGATGCGCTGGCTGCCCAAAGGCACGCATGAATGGTCAAAATTCATCACGCCGGATGAACTTTATGACCTGATGCGGCAGGCTGGCCTCGATCCGGTGGATCGCAAAGGGTTCGTCTTCAACCCGCTCACCTGGTCCTGGCGGCTGTCGGACCGGGATCTGAGCGTGAACTACGTGACCGCCAGCCTGAAACCGGCCTAGGTTTCTTCGCCCAGCTGACGGCGCATCTCGCGTAGAATCGGCAACGCCTCGCGCACTTGGGCGTCACCCAGCTTCTCGACCACCTGATTGATCAGCGGCGTAATTGACCCCACCGCATGGTCGCGCGCCTGCCGTCCCGCCGGGCTGATCGCGACCATCTTGCGCCGCGCGTCATCCCAATCGGGCCGAATATGCACGTAACCGGCCCACTCCAGCTTGCTCAAAGTATTGGTCATGGCCCCGCGGGTGACATGGAATGTCTCTGCCAGTTGTGCGGGCGTACGTTCATCCATCGTGCGCGCCAGATGGTTGAGCACCGAAAAATGAGAGATTTCCATGCCCTTCGGCAACACCTTGCTCAGCCGCGCGCGCACCATCTGGTCCGCTGCGAGCACTTCGCTAAAGAGCGCAATCGCCAAGGCATTTCTGTCTTCGTTCATCAGGGTCCATCAAAGGGTCGCGCATTCTCAAGGCTGGGGACGCGGGCCCGAGCCTTGGCCACTTCTCCCATATCGAGGTCCGTGATGTAAACGCCCGGCGTCTCTCCTGCGTCCATTTGGACCTCGCCCCAAGGGGTTACGACCAGAGAATGCCCGTAGGTGCGGCGTGTTTTATGGCCTGCGCTGGCATGCAGCCCGGTCTGTGCCGGAGCCAGCACAAAGCATCCGGTTTCAATGGCACGGGCCCGCAACAGCGTGTGCCAATGTGCGGCACCGGTCACTGGCGAAAACGCCGCTGGAACGGTCAGGATATGCGCCCCCGCATTCGCAAGTGCCGCGTGCAGTTTGGGAAACCGCAGATCATAGCAGATGGTCATTCCAACAGGACCAAAGGCGGTTTCCGCCACAACGGCCTGCGTCCCTGGGCGATACCCTTGCGATTCGCGCCATGTTTCCTCGGGTGTGACATCCACGTCAAACATATGGATTTTATCGTAGCGCGCGACGATCTCGCCACCGGGGTTGATCATGAACGATCGATTGGCAAAGCGACCGTCCGCATCGGTTGTCTTCAGCCCCAGAGAGCCGATCAACACCCAGAGACCCAAGGCCTTGGCCTCTTTGCGCAGGGCTGCCAACGTGATGTCATCCGCCTCAAGCTGCAGCACAGTATTTTGATGCGTCCGACTGGTTGAGACACAATTCGTGACCTCGGGCGTCAGGACAAACTCCGCCCCCTCCGCAGCCGCCTGCCGCAGATACCCGAGCGTACCCTCAAGGTTCGCCACGGGATCTTCAGAGACATTCAGCTGCAGGAGGGCGGTTCTCATGCCGCCAGAAGCGTGTCGAGTTTCCCGGCCCGTTCGAGCGCGTAGAGGTCATCGCAACCGCCCACATGGGTTTCACCCACAAAAATCTGCGGCACCGTGCGCCCGCCATTCGCGCGCTGGATCATCTCCGGCTTGCGGTCCGGGTTCGCCCAGACATCGACCTCGGCGAAGTCGACGCCTTTCTGTTTCAGCAGGCGTTTGGCCGCATGGCAAAAGCCACAGAGCGGCGAGGTATAAATTTCAACGGTTTGCATCCTGGTCTTTCCTCATTGCGCGAAGCGTTGGTGAGGAACTTAGGCATCCTTGACCACGCGTGCCAGTGTTACGACGTATACCGGCCCTGACCCTGCTGCAAGGCAGGCATCCGCAGCTGCCGACAGCGTCGCCCCGGAGGTGAACACATCATCAACGATCAGGACCGGACGGGACACCAGCCGGTGCCTGCGCCGAGGATGCACCGAGATCGCGCCCTTGACGGATGAGAACCGCACTTCCCGCGTCATACCTTCCATCGGCAGCGTACGTTTTTGCCGCTGCAAAAGGTCCGGACAAACGGGTAATCCTACATTTTTTGCAAGGGCTTGGGCCAAAAGTGCAGACTGGTTGTAGCGTCGCTTGACCATCCGCGTCCAATGCAGCGGCACGGGGGCGATGATCATATTGTCCTTGGGCAAATCTGCCATTGCCTGCGCCATCCATTGCGCCGCCGGCTTTGCGATCTCCTGTCGGTCGCCGTGCTTCAGGCCCAGAACCAGCCGCCTGCCGTTATCCTTGTAGATCAACGCTGATCGCCCCTGTTTCCAGGGGCGCGGCGTGCGCATGCAGTCATCACATTTAAGTGTATCCGAGTGATCCTCTCCCGGCAGCGGCGTCCCGCAGCAATCGCAGATCGACCCGCCGATAAAAAGGGTGTCGCGCCAACAGGTCCCGCAAAGACCAAAGTCACTCAGCACCTTGCCGCCACAGCCCAGGCACCGTGGCGGATAGATCATCGAGACCGCTGTTTGAAAACTCAGTTCTGCCACCCTATTGTCCCCTTCATGACTGGCCCAAAAATCCTGACGGACATTCCTGCCCTGCAGCGACATCGCGCGCGCGCCGACGCGCTCTTTCTGCAAGAGGCCGCGGCGGACGAAGTGCAGGATCGCCTCATGATGGTTAACAGGTCGTTTACAGCGCCCGTTGTTGTGACGCCTTTCCCGCAAGTCTGGATCCCAAGACTGCCGAATGCGGTGATCTGCGCAGACAGTGATCGACTGGATTTATCCGAAGCCGCTCACGATCTGGTCATCCACGCGATGGGGCTGCATTGGGCAAACGACCCGGTGGGCCAGCTGATCCAATGCCGCCGCGCTTTGAAACCCGATGGCATGCTGATCATGGCAAGCTTGGGCGGGCAAACACTTGAGCAATTGCGCAGCTGTCTGGGTCAGGCGGAAATCGCGCTGACCGGCGGGCTGTCACCACGCATCGCGCCCATGGGGGAAATCCGCGATCTGGGGGCCTTGCTGCAGCGCGCAGGCCTCGCCCTGCCCGTGGCAGATAGTCTCACCCTGACGGTGGAATACCGCGACGCCTGGCACCTGATGCGGGATCTGCGGGCGATGGGGGAAAGCAATGCGCTGCACGACCGGCACCGGACACCGACGCGGCGCGCTCTTTTTGAAGAGACATCGCGGCTCTATACTGCGCATTACGCCACGGGTGAGGGTCGTATCCCGGCCACGTTCGAAATGGTGTTCCTGACCGGATGGGCGCCGGATGAAAGCCAGCAAAAACCGCTGCGCCCCGGCTCCGCCCGCCAGCGTCTGGCGGATGCGCTGGCAGTCCCTGAAACCCCCCTGCGCGATTGACGCCCGCGTAAAACTGTCTATCTGAGGCGCATACGTGCTGCACAAGGACCATATCATGCTGGACAGCCGCGCCTCCGCGCCCGTGACCGTGCGCCCGGCACATGCCAAAGACGACCATCCCGAGGTCGCAACACCTAAGGTGGGCATTCTGCTTGCGAATCTCGGCACGCCGGACAATTACGATTATTGGTCGATGCGCCGCTATCTGAACGAATTCCTGTCCGACCGCCGGGTGATCGACTACAGCCCGTGGATCTGGCAACCACTTTTGCAGCTGATCATCCTGTCGAAACGTCCGTTTTCCAGCGGTGCCGCCTATAAATCCATCTGGAACGAGTCGGAGGGCGAAAGCCCGCTGATGACCATCACCAAGGCCCAGGCCGCCAAGATCACCGCCGAAATGCATAAACGCCACGGTGACGAAGTGATGGTGGATTTCTGCATGCGCTACGGCAACCCGTCGACCCGGTCAAAGGTGGCCGCAATGACGGCAGCGGGATGTCGGAAAATCCTGTTTTTCCCGCTCTATCCGCACTACGCGGGTGCCACGTCGGCGACGGCAAACGACGAATTCTTTCGCGCGCTGACCTATGAAAAGTGGCAGCCGGTGACCCGCACCGTGGAGCCCTATTTCGATCGAACGGACTATATTGAGGCGCTGGCGCAATCGATTGAGCGGGCCTATGGCCACATGGAAAAGAAACCCGATATCCTGGTCTGTTCCTATCACGGCGTGCCCATCCGCTACCTGATGGAAGGTGATCCCTACCACTGCCAATGCCAGAAAACGACGCGCCTGCTCAAGGAACGTCTGGGCTGGAAAGACACTGAAATCACAACAACATTCCAGTCAAAATTCGGCCCCGAAGAATGGTTGCAGCCCTACACCGTCGAAGAGGTCGCGCGTCTGGCGGAAGCGGGCAAGAAGAATATCGCAGTCTGTGCTCCTGCTTTTTCAGCTGACTGCATCGAGACACTCGAAGAGATCAATGAAGAGATCAAGGAGAGTTTTGAGGAAGCGGGGGGCGAAACCTTCACCTATATTCCCTGCCTCAACGATGACCGGGCCCATATCGAAGCTCTATCGAATGTGATCGATGACAATCTCAAGGGATGGATCGACTGACGTCGTCTCATCACTCTTTTAAACGTAAAAAAGGCGGTGCAAAACACACCGCCTTTTTAAACTGAAGTACTGAATTTCCGATTAGGAAATGGCAGCAGCAACAATGATCAGAAGCAGGATCGGCAGAAGAACGCCGGAAGACGAGCTTTCTGCTTCTTGAACCACAACTGGTGCTTCAACGACTGGCTCTGCAAGCGAACCTGCGTATGCTGTCGATGCGGCGGCTGTCAGAGCAGCGGCGAGAACGAGTTTTTTCATATCATAACCTCCAGAATCGGCGAGCCACGCAAAGCGATAGCACGCACCCAAGACTTACCTCGTGATTGTTGGTAAAGCATCATAACGTGATGTTTGCAAACTGGATTCCCCCGCCGCCCAACAGATCAAGGTTAATGTCGTCAAATTAGCAACACTTGCGTACCGACCTTGGTTAGCCCGAAAAGCTCAGCGATATGCTCGTTGTAAAGACCGATGCAGCCATTCGAGGATTGCCGCCCGATTTTGCGTGTATCGTGCGTTCCGTGGATACGGTAGTAGGTCCAGCTGAGGTAAAGTGCGTGTGTTCCCATCGGGTTATCGGGACCGGGCCCGATGTATTCCGGCCATTCCGGATTGCGCTTGAGCATGGAGGGTGTCGGGCGCCAGCTGGGGCCTTCGACTTTGCGCACGACTTTCGTGCGTCCACGCCGCGTCAACTCTTCGGTCAGCGGGACACTTGACGGATACAGCTTGTAGAAGCTTTCATCTTCGGCCCAGTAATGCAGGGCGCGACTATCGATATCCACCAATACGGCGCCGTTTTTCAGGTTAGAGAAATAGGGGCGCCAGTCCAGTGTGCGAAAGCTGGAAATATTCCGGCGCACAACCTCACTCAGATCGCGCTCGCCCTGCGTGGTCGCAGCCGAATTCACGGAAGAGGCGTCCTGCGCAATCGCAGGCGTGGCCAACATGGCTGCGCTGCCAGCCAGGAAGGACCGGCGGCTTGGGGACTTGAAACGTTTAACAGACATCGGATGCCTCCATATGCACGAAAGACAAGGAATTTCGCGCAGTTTATTGCGCGAAAGTCGCAGTCGCAAATCAAACACTTGTCATCTGAACTTCATGCCCTGATGTGCGTTTGAATTACAACGCATTGCAAGATATGCGGTAAAGCAACGCTTAAGGAGTGCAAAATGATCCGCCTGATTTCGATTTTTCTCGTGCTGGGGTTAACATTGGCGGCCTGCGCGCCCGGTCCGGTGGTCACCGGTGGCGCGGATGCACCCCAACTTTACCGAATCGGTCGCGGGGATACGGGCAAAATCCAATTTCGCATGTTGGACTCCGTGAACGCGCTGCGCAGCGCCTCCGGCCAGGCCCCCCTCGAACTTGATCCCAAGCTGAATGCGGCCGCCGCGACCCATTCTCGCGACATGTCCATCCAAAACCGTCCATGGCATTTTGGCTCCGATGGATCCTCGCCAATTGATCGGGTTCAGCGCGTGGGATACCCCGGCGTTCTCATCGGCGAGAACATATCAGAGACATACGAATCCGAACTGGAAACACTGGCGGCCTGGATGGAAAAACCGGATACGCGCCGCGTGATCCTGTCACCGAATGCAACCCAGATGGGGTTTTCGTGGTTTCAGGAAAACAATGGTAAAATCTGGTGGACGCTGGTCACCGGCAGTACGATTCCCGGTGCCGGCCCAGTCTGACCGTCAGGCGTTCAGGGAGATCAGCGTGTTATCACGCACCATCGCATAAATCTCTTCCATCTCATCGTTGGTGACGGAGATACATCCCCAAGTCCAATCCTTGTCATCTCGCTTGAACGGGTTTTTCTGACCGTGGATAAAGATGTCACCCCCCGGAGATTTCCCCAGGGCCTTGGCCAAGGCGACATCATTTACATTCGGGTAAGAGATCCCCAATGACAGGTGAAACTGAGAGTTCGGATTGCGGCGGTCGATGCGGTAGACACCTTCCGGCGTTTTGCCGTCGCCTTCGATCTGCTTGTGACCAATCGGTGCAAATCCCAGATTGATGTCATAGCTTTTCAGTAACGCGTCGTGATGCAAAAGATGCATCCGACGCTGGCCCTTATTGACCACGACATAGGTGACCTCCGGCCCATCGTACCGGCGAAACTTTGAACTGCCTGCACATCCACCCAACGCCATGGCGGCGACCGTGGTGATCATCAAATCTCTGCGACGCATTTTCTGCTGTCCCGTTTGTCTTTTCGACATTCTGCTCTTGTGGCACGATTATCATGGAAAATCGGTTAAACCACCTCACAAATTTGTCAGGTGTCCGATTTTTTCGCCAGTTGTTTTTCGATTGCAATCAAACGGGTGAGTACTTCGTCACGGTAAGCGTCGGTCACCGCGCCCGCCTCTTCCTGATGCGCGTCCTGCATGGAGTTCACGATCAGACCCACGAGCAGGTTCACCACGGCAAAGGTCGTGATCATGATGAAGGGCACGAAGAACACCCAGGCATAAGGGTAGACTTCCATCACCGGGCGCACGATGCCCATGGACCAGCTCTCCAATGTCATGATCTGGAACAGGGTATACCCGCTCAGCGCCAGCGAGCCGAACCAGTCGGGGAAGCTGGCGGCAAAAAGCTTGGTCGCGATCACCGCGCCAATGTAGAAAATGATCGCCATCAACACAAAGACGCTCGCCATGCCCGGCAGCGCAGTGACAAACCCCTCGACCACGCGGCGCAGGCGCGGCGCGACTGAGATGACCCGCAGCACCCGCAAAATCCGCAAGGCCCGCAGCACCGACATGGTCTGTGATCCCGGGATCAGCGCGGCAGTCACGATGGCGAAATCAAAGAGGTTCCAGCCGCTTTTGAAAAACCGCTTCCCCCGCGCGAAAATCTTCAACAGAAGCTCTGCGATGAAAAATCCCAGACAGGCCGTATCGAGCGCGACGATCAACGTGCCCGCCTGCGCCATCAGGGTTGGCGACGTCTCCATCCCCAACAGGATCGCATTGAAAATGATCACCCCCATCACAAGGTTGATCACCCAGGTCTGATCCAGCCAGACATCCAGTTTTTGGCGCAACGTCATCGATCTCTCCTCAAGAGCTATCCGCGCATATGGGGGGCGGTGAAGCTGGCGGCAAGCTCTACATGCGCCGACCAGCGGAATTGATCGACCACTTGTACCCAATCAAGCGTAAAGCCCGCGTTTAGCAGGACCTTCGCATCTCTGGCGAAACTCACCGGGTTGCAGGACACGTAGGCGATGCGAAGGGTCGTTGTCTTTGCCAGTTCAATGACCTGCGCCTCGGCCCCCGCGCGCGGCGGGTCCAGCACAATCGCCTGTGCCTTTGTCATCTCGTCCGGCAAGAGCGGCCGCCGGAACAGGTCGCGCACTTCGGACGTGACCCGTTTCAGCCCTTTGGCCTTGCGCCATCCCTGATCCAGTGCCGCGATCATCTCGGACGCGCCCTCCACCGCATGCACTTCAGCGGTCCGCGCCAGGGGCAAGGCGAAAGTCCCGCACCCTGCAAAGAGATCAATGATCCGCGTGGCCCCGTCGGTGATCTCCCGCACGGCGGCCAGCAGTGCTGCCTCTCCATGGGCCGTGGCCTGCAAAAAGGCGCCGGGTGGCGGCGTGATGTCGATACTGTCCAGACTATGCACCGGCGGGGTGCGCATGGCGACAACCTCACCCGACCATGCAAGCCGTGCCAACCCCATCTGATCGCAGATCGCCGCCAGTTGCTGGCGCAAGGGTCCGTCCAGCGGTTTGCCATTACTGACCGCCACGTCGAGGCCGGTTTTGGTTGTCGTGATCATGACGGAAAGTGGCGTTTTGCGGCTCGCCCCTGCGGTGGCCAGCGTTTCCGCCACCTGCATCCCGTCCAGCACCTCCGGTGCCACCAATTTACAATCCGGAATGGCCACAATGGTATCAGACGCGCGCCCGTGGAACCCGGCCAAGGCCCCCTTCTTGGTGCGCCGCGCGGCAAAGCCCGCGCGTCTGCGGGACTGGGCGGGCGACGTCTGGATCGGCCTGAAAACAGTCTCTAACCCTTGCGCTTCCAGCGCGCGACGCACCACATCGACCTTCCATTCTGCCACAAAATCATCATCCGCATGCTGCAGCTGGCAGCCGCCGCAGGATTTGAATTGGCGGCAGGGAGGGGCGACCCGGCGGTCAGATGGGGTCAGGACCTTCACATCCTGCAAGGTAGACCCCTCCAACTGCCCGGTGACCGTTTCCCCCGGCAGGGTCAGAGGTGCAAAGAAGGGACCCTCGGCCACGCCATCGCCCTGCAGACCCAAATGCTTGATCACGAATTCCGTCATGCCGCCTGCCTTACGGCAGGATCGACCGGCACAAAAGCCCCTATTCCGCCGCTTGCGTTCGGATGAACCCACCCGATTGCCGGTCCCAATACTGCGCGTAGAGCCCACCCTTGGCCAGCAATTCCTCGTGGCTGCCATTCTCGACGATCTGCCCGTCATCCATGACGATGATCCGGTCCATTTCCGTGAGCGTCGACAGGCGGTGCGCGATGGCCAGAACCGTCTTGCCGTCCATCACCCGCTCAAGTGCGGCCTGAATCGCGGCCTCAACCTCGCTGTCCAGCGCGCTTGTCGCTTCGTCCAGCACCAGAATCGGCGCGTCCTTGAGAATCGCTCGCGCCAGGGCGATGCGCTGTCGTTGCCCGCCCGAAAGCTTAACGCCGCGCTCGCCCAGATGCGCGTCATAGCCGGTGCGCCCCCGGTGATCGACCAGATCGACAATGAAATCATGCGCTTCGGCTTTCTTCGCCGCTTCGATCACCGCGTCCTCACCCACGTCAGGCCGCCCGTAGATGATATTGTCCAGCGCGGAGCGGTTGAACATGGCCGTTTCCTGCGTGACCATCCCGATGTTGCGGCGCAGGCTTTCCTGCGTCACGGCGGTAATCTCCTGCCCGTCGATCTCGATGGCACCCTCTTCGGCATCGTAGAGCCGCAGGAGCAGCGCCACCAACGTCGATTTACCCACACCGGAGGCGCCAACGATCCCCAGCTTTTCGCCGGGCTTAATGGTCAGGTTAATGTCCCGCACCCCGCCGGTATCCCGCCCGTAGGCAAAGCCGATATCGCGCAGCACGATCTGCCCGTCAGGCACCTGAAGAGCACTGGCCTCGGGGTCATCCTCGACACGATTGCGCGGGGTCAGCGTGCGAATGCCGTCTTCGATCTCGCCGATGTTGGAGTAGATCGCCATCAGCGTGAAACTGACCCAACCGGTCATCTGCGCGATGCGGATGGCAACCGCACCTGCCGCCACGATATCCCCCTGGCTCGCCTGCCCCGATTGCCAGAGCAGGATCGTGCCGCCCAGCAGGAGCACGGGAAGCAACCCGGCCAGCGTCATCAGCGAAAACCGAAAGCCTGCAGCGAGGTATCCGAATTCCAAAGCCCGCGCACGAAAGGTCTGCATCGCGCCAAGGGCGGCGCGGTCTTCGTGATCCGCATGGGCAAAAAGCTTGACCGTCTTGATGTTGGTGATCGTGTCCACCACCTGGCCCGAGACCATCGCCCGGGCCCCCGCCCGACCGGCGGAGCGTTTGCGGACGCGTGGCAGGAACCAGTTGATCATGGCAAAGTAAAGCACCAACCAGACGGCAAACCCCAGCGCGACGCGCAGGTCAATCGCCAGCAGCAACAGCACCGACCCGGCCAGCGAGGCCAGCGCAAAGGCCACGACGTTGATGGCTTCGGACACGACATCCGTCACAGCGCGTGCTGCCTGCATCTGCTTCTGCGCGATCCGGCCTGCGAAATCATCGTCGAAAAATCCGACCGTCTGTCCCAGCGTCCAGCGATGCAGCCGCGACAGGACCAGCGGATTCACATTGGGCTGCACGATGATCGCGTTGGCCGAGGCGGAAAGACCAAAGAATATCGGCCGCGCCACCATGAAAAACGCCACCGCCGCGACGATCATCCCGATGTTCCGACCGTCAAAAAACGCCTCTGGCCCAGCGCTCGCCGTGGCATCAATGACAAGGCCCAGGATCAACGCCGTGCCCGCCTCCATCGCCCCGGCGGCGGCGGAGAGGAAGGCGGCGAGCCAGAGCGCAGGCCAGGACCCGCTAAGGCACCACCGCATGAAGGCGCCAAGCGTCTGTGGCGGTGGGCCTTCCGCAGGCCGGAAGGCGTCAATCCAGTCTGATATCTTCACGACGCCTCCTCAATGGCCAGAAATCCGCCCGACTGCCGGGCCCAGAAGTCTGCATATAGTCCGCCTTGGGCCAAAAGCGCGTCATGGCTGCCATCTTCGACAATGCGCCCCTGATCAAGCACCAGAATCCGGTCCATCTGGGCAATGGTCGACAGGCGGTGGGCAATGGCGATCACGGTTTTGCCCTTCATCATGCCATAGAGCGTATCCTGAATTGCCGCCTCCACTTCGCTGTCGAGCGCGCTTGTCGCCTCATCCAGCAGCAGGATCGGCGCATTTTTCAGAATGACCCGCGCCAGCGTGACCCGCTGCCGCTGACCACCCGACAGTTTCACGCCGCGCTCGCCCACCTGCGCGTCATAGCCCCGGCGGCCCTGCGGGTCCTCCAGATCGAGAATGAACTCATGCGCCTGCGCCTGCCGGGCGGCAGAATACATGTCCTCTTCGGTCGCATCCACACGTCCGTAGAGGATGTTGTCCCGGACCGAACGATGGAGAAGCGAGCTGTCCTGTTGCACCATGCCAATCGCCAGACGCAACGTGTCCTGCTGAACCTTGGTGACGTCCTGACCATCGATCAGGATTTGCCCTCTCTCGGGGTCATAGAACCGCAGCAGCAGCTTCACCAGCGTCGATTTCCCGGCACCGGACCGGCCCACGAGGCCGATTTTCTCGCCCCGCCGGATGGTCAGATCGATGCCGTCCAACCCGCCGGACTCGCGCCCATAGTGGTGCGACAACCCTTTGACCTCGATGGTGCCATCGGTCAGTTTCAGCGGTGTCGCGTGCTCATCATCGGTCAGGGTCACGGGCTGCGCGATGGTCTCCATCCCCTCGGACACCACGCCCAACTCGCGGAAAAATGTGGTCAGCGCCCACATGATCCAGCCCGTCATGGCGTTCAGCCGCAGGGTCAGCGCCGTGGCCGCTGCAACAACGCCCACACTCGCCGTCCCCTGCATCCACAGCAGGATGGCCCAGCCCACAACGCCAACGATCAGCACACCGTTGAGCAGCACCAGCGACACATCCATGAGGGTGAAAATCCGCATCTCGACCTGGAAGGTTTTGCGCGTCTCCTCGATGGCTTCCTTGGCGTAGTCCAGCTCCTGTTCATGATGGGCGAACATCTTCACCGAATGAATGTTGGTATATGCGTCAACCACACGCCCGGTCACAACCGACCGCGCGTTGGAGGCCGCCTGCGAGGCCGGACCCACCCGCTTGATGGTCCACCGCAGCAACAGGCCGTAAAGCAGGAACCACCCCAGCAGCGGGATCAGCAGCCGTGGGTCCGAAGATGACAACAGGATCGCCGCCCCCAGAAGATAGGCCAGCGAGAAGGAAATCGCGTCAAAGACCTGAAAGACAACTTCACCCGCGGCGGACGGTGTCTGCATGATCCGGTTGGCGATCCGTCCGGCGAAGTCGTTCTCGAACCAGCCCACTGATTGCCGCAACACCTGCCGATGTGCTCGCCAGCGGATCATCGTGCCGAAATTCGGCAGAATCGCGTTGTTCAGCAGCAAGACATCCAGCGCCTGCAACAGAGGCCGCGCGGTCAGGATGAAAATGGCCATGAGAATCAACTCAGTGCCATAGGTTTCCCAGACGGTTTCGGGCGCACCCTCCAGCACGTCGACGACGCGGCCCATGTAGAAGATCAGGCTGATCTCAATCGCGGCCACAATGACCGACATGATGCCTGCCCAGACAAAGACCTTTTTGAACGGCTGGGCGTATTGCAGCATGAACGGCCACAACGTCTGCGGTGGGGTATTTGTCTCTGTATAGGGGCAATAGGGGTCTACAAGACGTTCAAAGAAACGGAACATAGTGGGGGCCTTCGTCGGAAATTTCGAAATGATCGGGCGCTGCGGTGCAGGCCTTCAGGAGCGTGGTTATGACAAAGTCAGGTGAACCAAATCCCACGATACATTTCGTATTCCTCCGTCTTGATGAATTGGTATGTACAAAAGAAGTCGCGGCTTGTCGACCACTTCATTCCGATGTCATCAATTCTTCACGTGTGAGCCGGAAGTCAGACGCGATCCAGCGCCGTTCCAGCACCTCCAGCCGCGCCCCCAATGCCTTGCCGCTGAGGGCGGGCATCAGATCCTGCGCCCGTATGGGAAACCGGGCGCTGGCCGCTGTTTTCAAGGGCTCAAGAGCGTCCAAGTCCACCGATTGATTGGCCAAAGCCGCACGCAGAATGACCACGGAGGCGGCGATGTCGAACCCCTGCCGGTAGGCGATTTCAGGCGCTGGCGTCATCTCGCCCATGGCGGCTTTCAGGGCCGTCAGCACCTTGGCGTCCTTGCTGCTGAGCCGCAGCCGGTCCCGCACATCGGAACCGCCCAGTGCTGCAAGGCGCAGGCGCCAGTCGGGGCGGCGGTTCAACCGCTCTTCCAGATGCACAACCGGCCCCAGCAGGGTTGGATCACCCGCCGGCAGAACGCGGGACAAAACGCCCGACTGGTGCATCACGGCGACAGCAGGCGCCGGATTGGGTGCGGCCAGCAGCTTGCGCATCTCCATGCCCACGCGTTCTGCCGACAACCTCTCCAATCCATCGGTGTTGGAGGCAATCGCATCCAAAGCCTCGGCGTCGAACCCGTTTTCGGGGTCCGCATACCAGGCATGAAACCGAAAGAACCGCAACACCCGCAAATAGTCTTCGCGAATGCGGTCCTGCGCGTTTTCAATGAAGCGGATGCGCCGCGCCAGACAATCCGGCAGGCCGCCCAGCGGATCGATGATCCGACCTTCCGGCGTGGCATAGAGCGCGTTGAGCGTGAAATCCCGCCGCCGCGCGTCCTGTACGATGTCCGTTGAAAAGGCGACCGTGGCGCGCCGACCATCCGTGTCCACATCCTGCCGGAAGGTGGTGACCTCAAAACCGGTGCCCTGCGCGACAACCGTGACCGTGCCATGGTCTATCCCGGTGGGTACGGTTTTCAGCCCCGCCGCCTCGGCGCGTCGCACCACCTCCTGCGGCGTCAGGGGCGTGGCCATATCGACGTCCGATCCGTTGAGCCGCAACACCGCATCGCGTACGCAGCCGCCGACCATGAAAACCTGATCCGCACCCAGCGCATCACAGACGGCCCGCACCGCCGGGTCGGTCAGCCAGGGGGTGTCTGCGGGGACTACTGCGAAATCTGGTCGGTCCATGCCCGCAACATACGCGCAGTTGCGCCCCAGATGTAATAGGGGCCGTACGGCACTGCGAAATACGACCGCTGCTGCCCCCGCCAGCGGCGCGACTGGATCACGTAATTCGCCTCCGTCATCACATGGGTCAGCGGCACGGAGAAAACTTCCTCCACCTCTCCCCGCTCGGGCACAATCTCAAAGGAATCGGTCACAAGGCCGATGACTGGTGTGACAATGAACCCGGTGACCGTTTCATGCGCGGGCAGCGTGCCAAGCACCTGGACATTGCCCGACGGCAGACCGATTTCCTCATGTGCTTCGCGCAGCGCGGCGGCGGTGACATCCGCATCCCCCTCGTCCTGCTTGCCGCCCGGAAAGGCAATCTGACCCGGGTGATGTTTCAGCGCGGAGGAGCGTTTGGTCAGCAGCAGATGCAGCCCGTCCTCCTGCGCCACGATGGGCGCCAGAACACCCGCCGGACGCAATTTGCGCCCGGCGGGCAGAACCGTCTCCGGGTTCAGGTCAAAATCAGACGAGGGGCGGCCGGGACGGCCCAGCGCCGCACGCAGCGTTTGCAGATCAGGCGTCATCGCCGCTTTTTTCGGCTTCGAACCCAACCGACAAAGGGTCGAGATCGTAGTGCGCACCGCAGAACTGACAGTCTGCTGTGACGCGCCCCGCATCGGTGGTCATCTTTTCAATGTCGCGCGCCGAATAGATCGACAGGCTCTGACGCACGCGATCTTCCGAGCAGGTGCACCCGAACCGGACGGTTTGCGCATCGAATACGCGCGGCTGTTCCTCGTGAAAGAAGCGCAGCAAAAGATCATTCGGGGCCAGCGTCGGCCCGATCAGCTCGATCTCTTCAACCGTGTCGAGCAGGATGTTCGCGCGGTTCCAGTTCTCCGCCTCATCGTCCTGCACCAGATCTGCCGCGGTGAGCGTTTCACCGTTGCCGTCGCCCTCGGCGACAAAGGGCGAGGCCTTGGGCATATGCTGCAGCATGACGCCACCGGCGCGCCAATGCTCGGCCACGCCGGGTTCGGTCGATTTCCCAAAGCTCAGCGAGAAGCGTGTCGGCAATTGCTCTGATTGCGCAAAATAGGTCTCTGCACAGGCCGCAAGCGAGCCTCCTTCGAGCGGCGTGATGCCCTGATAGGGCGTCATACCCTTGCCCTGATCGATCATGATCGCAAAATACCCTTCGCCGACCTGATCGAACGGCGCCGCATCGGTCAGCCGATCCGCATCATAGCTCGCATAGGCCCTGATCCGCGCCGGCTCGCCTTCGACCTCGGGACCGTAGTAGTCCGTGGCAATCATGCGCACGGCCCCTTTGGACTGGACCTGCAGCTGCAGTTTCCAGCGCAGTTTGATGGTCTGTCCGATCAAGGCAGTCAGCAACGCCATCTCGGCCACTAAGGCTTCGACCTGTGGCGGATAATCATGCTGTTTCAGAATACCATTCAACGCCCCGTCCAGCCGCGCAACACGGCCGCGGATGTCGCTGGCATCAAGTTGGAAAGGCAGGACCGTATCGTCCCACGCGATCTGGTGTCCGAGTGTCATTGGGGTTTCCTTATCGCCAAAGGGTCGGCATACCGGCTCCATATAACCGTCTTGGGTCCGTTGAAAAGAGGGCAAGCCAGAATGATAAGACGTGTCGGCCATGCACCCCGCGCAGACCAGAGATATGTTTTGCGGCCCGGCGCCTATGCTATTCTGCCCTTGGATCGCGCTGTTTTACTGACCGCCCAATTGGGAGAGACCGTGGACATCCAACTGCCCGGCGGCGGGATCGATCCCGGTGAAAGCCCTGTGCAGGCGCTGCACCGCGAGGTCATGGAAGAGACCGGCTGGCGCATCGCAAACCCTCGAAAACTGGGCGCGTTTCGCCGGTTCGTCTATATGCCCGAATACGACATGATGGCGGAAAAGGTCTGTCATATATATGTCGCGCGCCCGGTGCTCTGCAGGGCAGCGCCGTCGGAGCCGGACCACGAAACGCTGGTTCTGTCCCCACGGGATGCCGTGGACGCCTTGGGCAACGATGGGGATCGCCTGTTTCTTGCGCGCTATTTTTCCTGACGTTGTCCGGTAAATTCAAAGAGGACACCTGAGACATCGTCCGGAAACTCCGACAGACCGGAAATCTCTGTGAGCGACGCGACCAGCGAGTCGAACAGGTCGGGGCCTTTGACCTCGCGCAGCCCGTCCAGGATTTCCTCCAGCCCCTCCTCACCGATCAGGGCGCCGCAGCCGTCCGGACATTCCGTTATCCCGTCCGAGAAGATCATCAGCCTGTCACCGGGGTGCAGCTGCATCTCGAACTTCGAAAACGTCACACCGGACATCAGGCCGACCGGAAAACCGCCCGTGCCATCCTGCTCCATCGTGCCGTCCATTCGTTGAATGACCGGGTGCGGGTGGCCTGCCTGCCCGAGCACCACTTTGCCGGTCTTCAGATCAACATCAGCCAGCATCAGAGTGAAGTAGTGTTCGGTTTCCATTTCATCGAGAACAAGCTCGTTCAGCGTCTCGATCGCCTCATCCGGCGGTCGCGACCTGTACCCGTCCTCCGTTTTCTCCAGCGCGATGTTCTGGTCCAGCGCGCTGGCCGACAGATACCCCGCCAGTCGGGCCGTCATCAGCGCGGAACTGATCCCGTGGCCTGACACATCAATGGAATAGAGGCCAAGATGTTCGGGCGCGGCGGGATAAAACCCGACCAGATCACCGCCCACATGGCCGCTGGAGCGCAACAGGAGGGACAGATCCCCACCCTCGAAGGTCTTGAACCGTTCGCGCACCAGCGACTGTTGAAGCTGTTTTGCCTCGATCAGATCGCTGTCGAGGGAATCGTAAAGCCGCTGCAATTCGTCCAGCGTGTCGGTAATGACACGGTTCTTCAGCGTCAATTCCCGCTGCATTTCCAGAATGCGGGTCCCGGCTGTCATACGCGCGCGCAATTCATGGCCATCCACCGGTTTGGTCAGAAAATCATCGGCACCCGCGTCCAATCCTTCGGCCACGTCATTTTTTTCACTCTTCGAGGTCAGCAGGATAAAATAGCCGTAGTGTTCACCCGACATCTCGCGGAAGGCCTTGCAGAACTCGATCCCAGACATCCCGGGCATCATCCAGTCGCTCAACACCAGATCCGGCGCGCGAATTTTGCAGGCCGCTAGGGCAGCCTCGCCTGAATCCGCCTCCACCACCCGGTATCCCCAGCGTTTGAGCGAGCTGGACAGGATTTTACGCTGCAACCGGCTGTCGTCGACGACCAGAACGAGTCTGGGGCCATCCGAAGGATCGGACAGCTTATCGGTCTCCGGAAGAAGTAACTTATTCGCCATTTAATGCTCGAAACTAGAGTGCCCGCTGTTTACGCCGCGAAAGCTTAAGGTGTGATGAAATCTAAAGTTTGCGATAAAAACCAGGCGCTGCACACCAACTGTTAGCCCTTTTTGGCGACACTGACGGTTCACATTGGTCGGAGAGTGCGGTCATGATTGACTGGGACAGAGTGGCAACGCTGAAAGAAGAAGTTGGTGCGGAAGATTTCGAGGAGGTGGTTGAGCTCTTCCTGGACGAGGTGGATGCAGCCATTGACGCGCTTGCCGCGCAAAAACAGCATGACGATCTGGAGGAAAAGCTCCATTTCCTGAAAGGCAGCGCGCTCAGCCTCGGATTCCGGTCGTTTTCTGATCTGTGCCACGCCGGGGAAAGCGCTGCGGCGCAATCAGCAACACCAATGGTCGATCTCGACGAAATCCTGCAATGCTACGCCCAGTCGCGGCAATCCTTCCTCACCGACCTGCAGACCAAAGTCGCCAGTTAATCCAACCGGTAAAGCTCTGCTTGGTGAGCGTCGCCCAATTCAGACACCGATTTCTGCTGCAGGCGGCGCATACCGTCGATCCACCGGTCGTGGTCCTGCGCCCGCCGTTGCGCATGTTGCGCCACCTCTGCATGGGGCAGGATCAGAAACTGGCCGTCCTCAACACCGGTAATAATCGACTGCGCCACTTCCTCGGCTGTCAATAGGGCGGGTCGCGCATCGGCATCCGTGGCGGTCATACCAATCAGCGGGGTCGCCACATATTGCGAGCACACCACCGACACACCGATACCCTGCGCCCCGTGGCTGATGGCCAGAGACTCCGCGAAACTGACCGCGGCGTGTTTCGTGGCCGAATATGCCGCATCCCCGATCTGGTTCAGCAGACCGGCGGCTGAGGACACATTCACAAAGTACCCCGCCCCCCGCGCCAACATATCCGGCAGCAGGCATCGCGCAGCGTAGACATGTGCCATGACATGCACCATCCAGTTTTGCATCCAGACGTCATCCGAAGCGGATGCGGCGTGCCCCTCCTGACCGCGAAAAACACCTGCGTTAGAGACAAAGACATCAATCCGGCCCAGCGCCGTAGTCGCATCGTAAACGCAAGCCTCGATCTCCGCTTCGACAGTCACATCGCAGGTGAGCCCAAGACAGCCCATCTCTTCTGCCGCATTCCTGACCCCCGCCGCATCCCGATCCGCAATGGCGACCCGCGCGCCCTTTGCCTGAAGGGCGCGTGCCAGCGCCGCGCCGATCCCGCTGGCACCCCCGGTGATGACAACCGTTTTGCCGTCAAACTCCATTATCGCCCCTCAAATGACGAATTGCGCCAATGTTTCGTCGTTGGTGATGTCGGTGTAGGTAAAGCCCGCCGCATCCAGTTCCGCCAGAAGCCGGTTGAAATTCTCCGGACGCGTGGTTTCGATCCCGATCAGGACCGATCCGAAGTTGCGCGCGGATTTCTTGAGATATTCAAACCGGGCGATGTCGTCATCCGGCCCCAGGATGGACAGGAACTCTTTGAGCGCCCCGGGCCGCTGCGGCATGCGCAGAATAAAATACTTCTTTATCCCCGAATAGCGCTGCGCCCGCTCCTTCACCTCGGGCAGACGTTCGAAATCGAAATTCCCGCCGGAGGCCACGCAGACAATTGTCTTGCCCCTGATCTGTTCGGCGAGGACAGACAATGCCTCGATGGCCAGCGCACCAGCGGGTTCCAGCACAATCCCTTCGACGTTCAGCATCTCCACAATCGTGGTGCAAATCCTGTCCTCGGACAGGTGAATGACGTCCACCGGGTCGACCCCGCGCAGCCGCGCAAAGGTGCGTGCGCCCAGTTTGGCAACCGCCGCCCCATCCACAAAACTGTTGATCGGGGAGACATCGACCGGTTCGCCTTCGCGCAGCGCAAACCCAAGACTTTGCGCACCGGTGGGCTCGACAAAGGTATAGGCGCAAGTCTCACCAAAGAAACTGCGCACACCGGCCGAGAGACCGCCACCGCCCACCGGCAGGATGATCCGATCCGGCGCGCGGCCCAATTGCGTCTCTATCTCAACGGCAACGGAGGCCTGTCCTTCGATCACGTCTTCATCGTCGAAGGGCGACAGGAAATGCGCGCCTTCCTTGGCGCAAAACCTCTGTGCTTCGCTAAGCGTCTGGTCGAAATAGTCTCCAACAAGGCGAATTTCCACGTGATCGCCGCCGAACATCCGCGTTTTCTGCACCTTTTGCTGCGGAGTCGTGACCGGCATGAAAATCACCCCGCGCACCCCGAAATGACGACACATGAAGGCCACACCCTGCGCGTGATTGCCCGCACTGGCACAGACAAAAAGCGACTGCGCCGGGATCACCTTGCGCATCGCGTTGAAGGCGCCGCGCAGCTTGTAGGACCGCACCGGGCTGAGGTCTTCGCGTTTCAGCCTGATATCGGCACCATAGCGATCCGACAGGTGGTCATTGCGCAACAAAGGCGTGGGCGGAAACACGGCGCGCATTTCACGCTCTGCCGCGCGCGCAGCCTGTGCAAATGCATCTGCCTTCATCCACCGGGTCCTTATATCTGCAGGGTCCCTGTTCAGTAGGCGCGCAGGCCGCGCCGGTCAACGCGCATCGACCTTGCCGCCCCTGTCAAAACCCGATATCGCAGCCGGGATTTCGTGACGAAGGAAGATGCTCATGTCCGCGCCCAAAAAAGTCGTGCTCGCCTATTCCGGCGGTCTTGATACCTCGATCATCCTGAAATGGCTGCAAACCGAATACGGCTGTGAAGTGGTGACTTTCACTGCCGATCTGGGCCAGGGCGAGGAATTGGAACCGGCGCGCAAGAAGGCCGAACAGATGGGCGCATCGGAGATCTACATCGAGGATGTGCGCGAGGAATTCGTGCGCGATTTCGTCTTTCCGATGTTCCGGGCCAATGCGGTGTACGAAGGGCTCTACCTGCTGGGCACCTCCATTGCGCGTCCGCTGATTTCCAAACGTCTGGTCGAGATTGCCGAAGAAACCGGCGCAGATGCGGTGGCGCATGGCGCGACAGGCAAGGGCAACGACCAGGTCCGCTTTGAGCTGGCCGCCTATGCGCTCAACCCCGACATCAAGGTGATCGCGCCCTGGCGTGAATGGGATCTGTCGAGCCGGACAAAACTGCTGGATTTCGCCGAGAAAAACCAGATCCCCATCGCCAAGGACAAACGCGGCGATGCCCCGTTCAGCGTCGACGCCAACCTGCTGCACACCTCCTCCGAGGGTAAAGTGCTGGAAGACCCGGCGGTGGACGCGCCCGACTATGTCTATCAGCGCACGGTCAACCCGGAAGATGCGCCAGACACACCCGAATACATCGAGCTCGGGTTCGAGAAAGGCGACGCGGTCAGCATTGACGGCGTTGCCATGTCCCCCGCCAAGATCCTGACCAAGCTGAACGAGTTGGGCGGCAAGCACGGCTGCGGCCGTCTCGATCTGGTCGAGGGCCGTTTTGTCGGGATGAAATCGCGCGGCATCTACGAAACGCCGGGCGGTACCCTGCTGCTGGAGGCGCACCGGGCCATTGAATCGATCACGCTCGACCGGGGGGCCATGCACCTCAAGGACGAGTTGATGCCGCGCTATGCGGAACTGATCTATAACGGCTTCTGGTTCTCGCCCGAGCGCACGATGCTGCAGGCGGCGATCGATGCGAGCCAGACCCATGTGACCGGCACTGTGCGGTTGAAACTCTACAAAGGGCACGTGCGGACGGTAGGGCGCTGGTCGGACCACAGCCTCTATTCCGAAGCGCATGTGACGTTTGAGGATGATGCCGGTGCCTACGACCAGAAAGACGCCGCCGGGTTCATCCAGTTGAACGCGCTGCGCCTGAAACTGCTGGCCGCGCGGGATCGTCGGTTGAAATAGGCATACTCAGGTCAGTTTTTGACGCTCCAGCGCGTGATAGTAGGGCAACGCCTCCTGCATCAGGTTGGTTAAATCAGGCTCTAACTGGGGCATTTCGCCCTCGGCACTGGCAAACCCGGTGCTCTGATGCACCGCGCCGTACCAATGCGTGGCCCAGACACCGTCCTCTGCACGTGGCCCGGCGGGCCAGCTGAGCATCGCAGGATCAAAGGGCAGATCAATCGCGTCACACAAAGCCCGCAGCATATGTTCGGGACGCGCGCGGATATCCGTGCTGTCGATCACGATCCCACCCAGTTTCTCATAAAGCACATGCTGCTGGACAAAGCCGATGTCCTCCAACGTGGGCGCTTCGCGTTTGGCCGCATAGCTGGCAATGACCCGCGCGGGGTGGCGGATCAGGTGCACATTCACACAGTCCTGCGCCCAGTCGAGCGGGAAGCCCTCCAGCATGTGATGCGGCATGTGTTTCATGTAGAGATGCGGCGTTGGAAAGGGCGCGCGGCACAGGGCGGCCACCTCACCCGGATCGGTGGCCTGCGCTGCGAGGATCTCCTCGCGCATCGGATGGTCCGCGCCGGACTGTGCGAGGTAGGCCGCGTAAAACGGCTCATCCATCACGGTGAAATCCGACCGCGCGCCAAAGCTGTACATCATCGCGGTTGAGAGGTTCCGCGGGCCCGACCACATCGCAATCTTCATCAGCGCCTTGCCTTCACATATTTTGTTTCAACCCGCGTGCCCGGCACGATGGGATGTTTCAGAACAGCGTAGAAACCACATCCCGGAATGCCAAGTCCGTAAACTGTTTTCACCTGCCCGTGACATCGCAAGCTCGTGAATTGTTTGCACGATCTGGATTGGACAGATTGGTGCGCAAAGGAGACGCGATATGTTCACACGGGAAACGTTCAAATCCATTGCCCTTGCTGGGATGATCGCCCTTGGCTTTGTTGCACAAGGCAAAAATGCCCATGCGGCAGACCTGCAGACGCTCACCGTTGCGGGCGGTTGTTTCTGGTGTGTCGAGGCCGATTTCGAAAAGGTCAAAGGCGTGAAGGAGGCCGTCTCGGGCTTTACCGGCGGCACCGTCGCGAACCCGACCTACAAACAGGTGACTTCGGGTGGCACGGGGCATTATGAGGCGGTGCAGATCACCTTTGATGCGGATGTGGTCAGCCGCCGTACCCTGCTCGATCTGTTTTTCAGATCGGTTGATCCGACGGATGCAGGCGGACAATTCTGCGATCGGGGTGAAAGCTATCGGACTGCGATTTTCACCAGCACCTCAGCCGAAAAACAAGCGGCAGAGGCCGCCAAAACCAAGGCCACTGCTGATCTTGGCCAGAAGGTTGTGACCCCGATCCTCGACGCAGCGGAGTTTTACCCCGCCGATGCCTACCACCAGGACTACTATAAAGGCCGTCAGCTGGTGATCACCCGGTTTGGCCCGAAACGTCAGGCCTCCGCCTACAAGGCCTATCGCGAGGCTTGCGGGCGCGACGCGCGGGTCAAGCAACTCTGGGGAACTGACGCGCCTTTCGTGAACAGCTGATTAGCCGACCTTGCACGCCGCCAATACCGCCATGTTCAGGATGTCATTGGCCGTGGACACGGTAGAGCAAATCTGGATCGATCCATCCACCCCGGCAAGGATCGGTCCGATCACCGTCGCCCCAGCCATTTCCTGCATCAGCTTGACCGAAATGCTCGCCGAATGGCGCGCGGGCACGATCAGGATATTGGCGGGGCCGGTCAGCCGCGAGAACGGATAGGCTTCCTGCGCGAGGCTGTTCAGCGCCACATCCACGGTCATCTCGCCTTCATACTCAAAACTGACGCCGCGTTGATCCAGCACATCCGCCGCCTTGGCCATCTTCTCCGCCCGTTCTGACACCGGGTAACCGAAGGTCGAGAAGCTGACGAAGGCCACGCGCGGCTCCAACCCCATGTTCTGAGCCACTGTGGCCGCGCGTTCGGCGATATTGGCGAGGTCTTCCTCGTCAGGCCATTCGTTCACGATGGTATCGGCGATGAACACAATCCGGCCCTTGTGCAGCACCGCCGTGATACCCGCAACGCCATGGTCCTTATCTGCGTCGTAGACGTGATTGATCCGGTCGAGGATATGCGCCGACTTGCGCGTCGCCCCGGTGACCAGCCCATCCCCATGCCCATGTTGCAACATCAGCGCCGAGAACACATGCCGGTCACGCGCCGCCAACCGGTGAATGTCCTGCGCATCGAAACCGCGCCGGTGCAGCCGGTCATAGAGGAACTGCTTGTACGTTTCCAGATGCTGGGTATTGGCCGCATTCACGATCTCGATCTGGCGATGCGCATCTTCCAGACCTGCCGCCTCCAGTTTTGTTTTCACGTCATCTTCGCGGCCAACAACCAGCGCCTTGCCGAACCCGGCACGCTGATACATCACCGCGGCGCGCAGAACCCGCGGATCATCCCCTTCGGCAAAGATCATGCGGGCCTGATTGGCGCGGGCGCGGGCGTTGATGCCGCGCAGAATGCTGGCCGTCGGGTCCATGCGTGACTTGAGCGACAACTCATAGGCTTCCATGTCGATGATCGGGCGGCGCGCAGCGCCGGTGTTCATCCCCGCCTGCGCCACGGCGGGTGGCACCCGGTGGATCAGGCGCGGATCAAACGGCGTCGGAATGATGTAATCGCGTCCGAAACTGAGGTTTTTCCCATAGGCCAAGGCCACTTCGTCCGGAACATCCTCGCGCGCGAGGTTCGCCAGCGCATGGGCGCAGGCAATCTTCATCTCGTCATTAATCGCACGCGCATTGATGTCGAGCGCACCCCGGAAGAGATAGGGAAAGCCCAGCACGTTATTGACCTGATTGGGGTAATCGCTGCGCCCCGTGGCGACAATCGCATCGGGCCGCACCTCATGCGCGTCTTCGGGCGTGATTTCCGGATCGGGATTCGCCATGGCGAAAATCACCGGGTTTTCCGCCATGCTGGACACCATGTCCTGCGTCACGGCCCCTTTGACGGAGACGCCCAGAAACACATCCGCCTCCTTCATCGCCTCGTCCAGCGTGCGCAGATCCGTGGCCACCGCATGGGCCGATTTCCACTGGTTCATGCCTTCGGTGCGGCCCTGATAGATCACGCCCTTGGTGTCGCACATGATGCAGTTCTGATGCTTGGCGCCCATCGCCTTCAGCAGTTCGAGACAGGCAATCCCGGCAGCCCCTGCCCCGTTCAACACAATGCGCACGTCTTCGATCTTCTTGCCCGACAGCTTCAACGCATTCAGCAGACCGGCGGCGCAGATCACCGCCGTCCCATGCTGATCGTCGTGAAAGACGGGGATGTCCATCTCCTCTTTCAGCCGCTGTTCGATGATGAAACACTCCGGCGCCTTGATGTCCTCAAGGTTGATACCGCCAAACGTCGGGCCCATCAGCTTGACCGCGGCCACAAACGCATCCGTATCCTCGGTGTCCAGCTCGATATCGATGCTGTTCACATCGGCGAAGCGTTTGAACAGAACCGCCTTGCCCTCCATCACCGGTTTTGACGCCAGCGCCCCAAGGTTCCCAAGGCCCAGAACCGCCGTCCCATTGGAAATCACCGCAACCAGATTGCCCTTGTTGGTGTAGTCATAGGCGGTCTCAGCGTTTTCCGCGATCGCCTCGCAGGGCACGGCCACACCGGGTGAATAGGCCAGGCTCAGATCCCGCTGCGTGGTCATCGGCACCGTTGCCGTGATCTCGAACTTGCCGGGGGTCGGCTCGAGGTGAAAGGCCAGCGCCTCTTCGGGCGTCACGCGATTTTTGGACATGAGAAAAGGCCTTTACTGCAGTTCCGAGCGCATAACCTCTAGCCCAGCGCGCAGGTAGCCTCAAGCAGGCAGCATTTGAGGCTTTTCCCCACCCGCCTGCGTTTGTAAGGTCTGCCGAAACTGCGGGGGTGCCCATGACCGTCACGCCGATGATGGCGCAATATCTCGACCTGAAAGCCGGTTACGCGGATGCCCTGCTGTTCTACCGCATGGGCGATTTCTACGAGATGTTCTTTGACGATGCGGTGGCCGCTGCGGAGGCGCTGGACATCGCCTTGACCAAGCGCGGCAAGCACGACGGCGCGGATATCCCCATGTGCGGCGTGCCGGTTCACGCCGCTGAAGGCTATCTGTTGACGCTGATCCGCAAAGGCTTTCGCGTTGCGGTCTGCGAACAGATGGAAAGCCCGGCAGAGGCGAAAAAACGCGGCTCTAAATCGGTGGTCAAACGGGATGTTGTGCGTCTGGTGACGCCCGGCACGCTGACCGAAGAGGCCTTGCTGGAAGCGCGGCGGCACAACTATCTGACCGCCTTTGCCGAGGTTCGTGATGCGCAGGCGCTGGCCTGGGTCGATATTTCCACCGGGGCGTTTCACGTGATGCCGCTGACGGATTTGCGGCTGGGTCCGGAACTGGCACGGCTGGCGCCCTCCGAGCTGATCGTGTCGGAAGCGCGCGAGGCGGACCTGCGTGAGATGGTCGAGGAATTCGGGATCGCGCTGACCGGGATTGCCCGCTCTGCCTTTGACAGCACGGGGGGTGAAAAGCGGCTTTGCGATCTCTTTGACGTTGAGACGCTGGATGCCTATGGCACTTTCACCCGCGCTGAGATCGCCGCCATGGGCGCAATCCTTCAGTACTTAGAGATCACGCAGAAAGGCAAACTACCCCTGCTGCGCCCACCGCAGAAAGAGGCAGAAGCCCGCACGGTGCAGATCGACGCCGCCACGCGGCGCAACCTCGAACTGACGCAAGCGCTCTCGGGGGGTCGCGCCGGTTCCCTGCTCTCCGTCATGGACAAAACGGTAACGGCAGGCGGCGCCCGCCTGCTGGAACGGCGGCTCTCCAGCCCCTTACGGGTTCTGGACGTGGTGCAGGACCGGCTGGCCGCCGTGCGCTGGGCGGTCTCGGAGACGCAAGAGCGGCACACTACCCGCGATACCCTGCGCAAAGTGCCCGATCTGGACCGCGCGCTCTCACGTCTGTCACTGGATCGTGGCGGGCCGCGTGACCTTGCCGCCATTCGAAATGGCCTGTCTCAGGCGGAAAATCTCTGTGCGTCTTTGAACAAGCTGGAGTTACCGCCGCTCCTGACCAGCGCATTGAAGGCCATGTCCGGCCATGACACGCTGATTGATCAACTCGACGCAGCATTGGTAGCAGAACCTCCACTCCTGACTCGCGACGGTGGGTTCATCGCACCGGAGCATGATGCGGAGCTCGATGAGGCCCGCAAACTGCGCGACGAGGGCCGCAGTGTGATTGCGCAGATGCAGTCTGAATTCGTCTCTAACACGGGGATTTCGTCTCTCAAGATCAAACATAACAATGTTCTAGGCTACTTTATCGAAACGCCTGCGACCCATGCGGAAAAGATGCTGTCACCGCCGCTGTCAGAAACCTTCATCCACCGCCAAACCACCGCGAACCAGGTGCGTTTCACCACGGTTGAACTTTCCGAAATGGAGACAAAAATCCTCAACGCCGGTGCACGGGCGCTGGAGATTGAGAAACGCCTCTTCGAAGCGCTGCGCGCAGATGTGTTGGCGGCCGCAGGGCCCGTTGCGGAAGCCGCCCGTGGCTTGGCAGAACTTGATCTGACCACGGCACTGGCCGAATTGGCTGTATCCGAAAGCTGGGCAGCCCCCAAGGTCGACAATACGCGGGCGTTCGATATCTGCGGCGGACGTCACCCGGTGGTCGAACGCGCGCTGAAGGATAAGTCAGGCGAACCATTCATCGCAAACGACTGCGATCTGAGCGCCGAGGCGGATCACGCAAATGTCTGGCTGCTCACCGGTCCGAACATGGCGGGTAAATCGACCTTCCTGCGGCAGAATGCGATCATCGCCCTGCTGGCACAAATGGGCAGCTTCGTACCGGCAGAGAGCGCCCATATCGGGCTGATCAGCCAGCTCTTCAGCCGCGTCGGCGCCTCGGATGATCTGGCGCGCGGGCGGTCTACCTTCATGGTCGAAATGGTGGAAACGGCGGCCATCCTCAATCAGGCGGATGACCGAGCGCTGGTGATTCTGGATGAGATCGGGCGCGGGACAGCCACCTATGACGGGCTGTCGATTGCCTGGGCGACGCTCGAACATCTGCATGACGTAAACAAGAGCCGCGCGCTTTTCGCCACGCATTACCATGAGATGACCGCGCTGGCCGGGAAACTGGCAGGCGTGGACAATGCGACCGTTGCGGTGAAGGAGTGGGAAGGCGAAGTGATCTTCCTGCACGAGGTGCACAAGGGCGCCGCCGACCGATCCTACGGTGTGCAGGTGGCACAGCTTGCCGGGCTTCCAGCGCCGGTGATCGCCCGCGCCCGCGTCGTTCTGGATGCGCTGGAGAAAGGTGAACGAGAAGGCGGCGCGACCCAGAAAACCCTGATCGACGACCTGCCGCTCTTCTCCGCAACACCGGTCGCCGCGCCGCCAAGGCAGAAAACATCCGAAGTCGAGACGCTTCTGGCCGACATCCTTCCGGACGAACTCACACCCCGGCAAGCGCTGGACGCGCTGTACAAACTCAAAGACGCGGCCAAATCCTGACCGCGCCTTCATTGTTCCGAAAAATATGCCCCCCGGAGGGCCGCGCTCAAAAAGCGCTCAGCTCGCCGGTGTCGACGACACCCCAACCTGCGCCGGGCGCAGCAGCCGGTCGTGCAGCATGAACCCTTCGGCAGCAACCTGAATGATATCCCCCGCCTTGGTGCCGGGCACCGGTGCTTCGAACATCGCCTGATGCTGCTGCGGGTCAAAGCGATCCCCCACTTCGGGCGCAATAATTTCTATCCCGTGCTTTTTGAAAACACTCAAAAGCTCACGCATGGTCAGCTCGATGCCTTCGATCAAAGCAGAATTCGCTTCTTTCTGCTCCTCCGTGATGGTCTCAATAGCACGTTTCATATTGTCATAGACAGGCAGCATATCGCGCGACAGCTTGGACCCGCCGTAATTCTCGGCCTCGCGCCGATCGCGGTCCGACCGCTTGCGGGCATTCTCGGCGTCCGCCAGCGCACGCATGAAACGGTCACGCAATTCGTCGCGCTCGGCGCGCAGCTGGTCCAGCTCCAGCGCTTCATCGTCAATCTCTTCCATCTCATCCGCAAAAGCCTGCGCTTCCGCGTCTTCAATATCGTCCAGAAACTCTTCGTTCTTGGGCTCTGCCATAGTTCACCTCTAGCTCCGGTCAGAGATCAGCTTTCCGACCAGCTGCGCCGTGTAATTCACAATCGGCACAATGCGTCCATAATTCAGTCTCGTCGGACCAATAACGCCCACGGCGCCGATGATCTTTCGATCAGCGTTCATATATGGGGAAACCACCAGAGAGGAACCCGAAAGTGAAAAAAGTTTGTTCTCAGAACCGATAAAAATGCGCACACCGTCGCCTTCTTCAGCAAGTTCAAGGAATTCGGCAATATCACGTTTGCGTTCAAGGTCATCAAAGAGGTGTCTGATGCGCTCAAGATCCTCAGTCTCGCCGTCTTCGCTGAGTAGATTCGACCGCCCGCGCACGATCAGACGCTCAATCTGATCGCCCTCGCCTTCCCAGACCGCCAAACCGCTTTCCACAAGGTCGCGGGCCAGCGAATCAATCTCCTGACGACGGGTGGCGATTTCCCTCTGGATCGTGCTGTGCACCTCGCTGAGCGTTTTGCCTTCGATCAGCGCATTAAGGAAATTCGCTGCCTCGCGCATGGAGCTGGGTGTCTGTCCGGGCGGCGGGGTAAACAGCCGGTTTTCGACGTGGCCATCGGCAAAAACCAGCACGACCAGCGCCCGCTCCGGCGACAGGGATACAAATTCGATGTGTTTGATCGGCGCTTCACGTTTCGGCGTCAACACCAGCGAGGCGCCATGCGTCACGCCCGACAGCGCCGATCCGACCCGGTCCAGCAGACCGCCCACATCCTGCTCGTTCGATCCCAGCGTGGCGTCGATCTTCTCGCGGTCGGTTTCATCCGGATTGCCGATCTCCAGCAGCCCATCGACAAACATGCGCAACCCCAGCTGCGTCGGGATACGCCCCGCGCTGACATGGGGGCTGTCCAGAAGACCCAGATATTCAAGGTCCTGCATCACATTGCGGATGGTGGCCGCGCTCACCTTTTCGCTGAAATCACGGGTCAGGGTGCGTGATCCAACCGGGACGCCGTCCTCCAGATACCCCTCGACCACCCGGCGAAACACTTCGCGGGATCGGTCGTTCATCTCTCCAAGGATGTTTGGCACGTCACTCATGATCAGATCCCGATTGAACCGCTATAAAAGCATGAAACCCGCAGAATTCAATCGGGGTTGCATCTTCACACCACTGGACGGTATCGGGGGGACGTACACAGCAAAGGATATTCCATGCGCCCTTCTGGTCGAGCTCTGGACGAAATGCGTGCCGTTTCCATCGAAACAGGTTTCACGAAACACGCCGAAGGGTCGGCCCTGATCAAGATGGGCGATACGCATGTGCTATGCACCGCCACCATCGAGGATCGCGTGCCGCCGTTTATCAAGGGATCGGGATTGGGTTGGGTCACGGCGGAATACGGCATGCTGCCCCGTGCGACCAACACGCGGATGCGCCGTGAAGCCGCCGCCGGCAAACAAGGCGGGCGCACCGTGGAAATTCAACGGTTGATTGGCCGGTCCCTGCGCGCCGGTGTTGACCGTGTGGCACTGGGAGAACGTCAGATCACCGTCGATTGTGACGTTCTGCAAGCCGACGGCGGCACCCGTTGCGCCTCGATCACCGGGGGCTGGGTTGCTTTGCGGCTGGCGGTGAACAAGCTGATGAAAGCAGGCGATGTGATCAGCGATCCGATGGTTGACCCCGTGGCGGCGATCAGCTGCGGCATCTACGCGGGCCAGCCGGTGCTGGATCTGGACTATCCAGAGGATTCCGAAGCGGGCGTCGATGGCAATTTCATCATGACGGGCTCGCATCAGCTGATCGAGGTGCAGATGAGCGCCGAAGGCTCAACCTACTCACGCGACCAGATGAACGCGTTGATGGATCTGGCCGAAAAAGGTGTGTCCGAACTGGTCACAGCCCAGAAAGCCGCCACCGCATGACCCGCAAGTTCGACAACAAGCGTATCCTGATCGCCACGCATAACGCGGGCAAGCTGGACGAGATGCAGCAGTTGTTCGAACCTCACGGCGTCACGGTTGTTGGTGCTGCGGAAATGGATCTGGCCGAACCTGACGAGACCGAAGACAATTTTGTTGGCAATGCCCGGATCAAGGCGCGCGCCGCGGTGGAAGCGACAGGTCTGCCTGCATTGGCGGACGATTCCGGGATCGAGGTTGAAGCCTTGGACAATGCCCCCGGCGTCTATACCGCCGATTGGGCAGAGACACCGAACGGGCGTGATTTCGTCATGGCCATGACCAAGACACACAATCTGCTTGAAGAAAAATCCGCCCCACATCCCCGCAAGGCCCGTTTCTGCGCGACCTTCGTGCTTGCCTGGCCCGACGGGCATGAAGAGATTTTCGCAGGCCGCGCAAATGGCACGCTCGTCTGGCCCATGCGCGGCGAAACCGGCCATGGATATGACCCGATGTTCCAACCCGATGGCTACGATATTACCTATGCGGAAATGGACCCGGCCCAGAAAAACCGCATCAGCCACCGCGCCGATGCTTTTGCCAAGCTGATTGCGGGTTGCTTTGGCTGAGGATTGGGAAGCAGGCGGTTTCGGCCTTTACCTGCACTGGCCTTATTGCGAGGCCAAATGCCCCTACTGCGATTTCAACAGCCATGTGTCGCGGCAGATTGATCACGCCGCATGGTGCGACGCCTATCTGAAAGAGTTGGACCGCGCCGCATCGGAAACGCATGGCCGCGTCCTCCGGTCGGTGTTTTTCGGCGGCGGCACCCCCAGCCTCATGCAGCCGGAAACGGTGGGCCGGATCATTGAAAAGATTCGCAGCCTGTGGCCCATGGCAAATGATCTGGAAATCACACTGGAAGCAAACCCTGGGTCCGTCGAGGCGGGTAAGTTCCGCGCCTTTCGAGACACAGGTGTCAATCGCATCTCCATGGGCGTGCAGGCCCTGAACGATGCGGATTTGAAGCGTCTCGGGCGTATTCATACCGCTGATGAGGCAATGAAGGCCTTTGACATCGCGCGCGCAACCTTTGACCGGGTCAGTTTTGATCTGATCTATGCGCGGCAGGGTCAGTCACTGGCAGACTGGCGGGCGGAACTTGAACAAGCACTGTCCATGGCGGTCGATCACCTGTCGCTCTACCAATTGACGATCGAGCAAGGCACTGCTTTCGGGGATCGTTACAACGCCGGCAAGCTGCGCGGCTTACCGGACGAAGACTTAGGAGCAGACCTTTTCGCCATGACGCAAGACATCTGTGGCGCGCATGGGTTGCCCGCCTACGAGGTGTCCAACCACGCGCGGGACGGTGCACAGTCCCGGCACAATCTGATCTATTGGCGTTACGGCGATTATGTGGGCATCGGTCCGGGCGCCCATGGTCGTTTGACTTTGAAGGGACAACGGTGGGCAACGGAATGCGTCTCCAACCCGAGCCGTTGGCTTGAAGATGTCGCCACGAAAACGCCGGAAAAGCCCAGAACGCCCTTATCCGCATCAGATCAGGTAAGCGAATTCCTCCTGATGGGCCTGCGCCTGAAGGAAGGGGTCAGTCGGAGCCGTTTTGCGCAGTTGAATGGCAAGCCCTTGGCATCTGAAAAACTTCAAGACCTCGAAGATCTGGGTATGATTTCAACCGGGGATGATAATTTAATCGTTTCAAATCAAGGGTTTATGGTCTTAAACGCCGTGATTGAAAGCCTGCTGCAGGCTTAGGACCCGCTGAGAATGCGGCAAAGCTCGTCCAGGTCATCCAACGATTTGTAATGCAGTGTCATCTGCCCGGATTCCTGACCCGGCTTGTGCGACAGAACCACTTTCATACCAAGGCTCGCAGAGAGATCGTCCTCAAGCGCTTTGGTATCCGCATCTTTTGCCTCTTTTACCGGCTTTGCATCAGGCGTACCAAAGATGTTCGCACCATCCGAGGCCTGCTTCTTGACCAGCGCCTCCGCCGCACGAACAGACAACCCGCCCCTGACAATGGTTTGTGCCAGTTTCAAGGGATCATCTGCCGGGATCAACGCCCGAGCGTGGCCAGAGCTTAGGTCTCCCTTGCGGACCATTTCCAACACAGACTCCGGCAGATTGAGCAACCGCAAAAGATTCGCAATATGGCTGCGGCTTTTGCCCAGTGCTTCGGCCATCTTTTCCTGCGTGTGACCAAACCGGTCCATCAGTTGCCGGTATCCCGCTGCCTCTTCAATCGGGTTCAGATCCGCCCGCTGAATGTTCTCGATGATCGCAACTTCCAGCACCTCAACGTCCGTGAAGTCCCGCACGACCACCGGTAACTCGTGCAGCTTGGCCATCTGCGACGCGCGCCACCGCCGCTCCCCCGCGACAATCTCATAACGATCATCTGCCACGGCCCGTACGATCAGTGGCTGGATGACACCCTTCTCGCGGATGGAAGCGGCAAGATCATCCAGATCGCCCTCAGCAAAGCGTTTCCGGGGCTGATCCGGATTGGGTGCGATTTGCTCGATGGGAATCACACGCTCAGCGGCGGACGGTCCCGCACTGGCGGCTTTCTCTGTCTCTGCAACATCTGACATCAAGGCCGATAGGCCGCGTCCAAGACCCCGTTTACGATCTGCTCCACCTGCCATATCAGCCCCCTTATGCGACTTTTTCACTATTTCTGCTCAACACTTCCTGCGCAAGGGCCCGATACGCCTGCGCCCCCTTGGAGGCGGTATCATAGGTCAGCACCGGCATGGCAAAAGACGGCGCTTCACTGACCCTGACATTCCTCGGGATTCGGGTGGAGAACACCAGTTCCCCGAGGTTGTCCCGCGCGTCCTGCTCAACCTGCAGGGACAAGTTGTTGCGTCTGTCATACATGGTCAACACAACACCTTCGATTCGTAGGTCTTTGTTCCCACTCTGCCGAACCTCTCGAATGGTCAGCATCAGCTGCGATAAACCTTCCAGTGCAAAGAACTCACTTTGCAATGGAACCAACACCGAATGCGCCGCGATCATTGCGTTCACTGTCAGCAAATTTAGCGACGGCGGACAGTCAATCAGGATGTAATCCAGCTCAAACACATCCATCGCTGTCTGGCGCAGAGCATCATGCAGCAGAAAACTCCGCTTTTCGTTCGAAATCAGCTCGATGTCGGCGGAACTCAGGTCAACCGTTGCCGGGACGATCATCAACCCCGGCGTCACAGTTGGCAGAACGACCGACTTCAGGTCGACATCCTCCAGGAGCAGCTCGTAGGTGGTGAATTCGCGATCCCCCAGCTCGATACCGAGACCGGTGGACGCATTCCCCTGCGGATCAAGGTCAATGACAAGAACCCTTTTGCCCGCCTCCGCCAATGCGGCGGCAAGATTAATGGTGGTTGTCGTTTTGCCAACCCCGCCCTTCTGGTTCGCAACCGCAATGATTTTTGGACCCACAGGGCGTGAAAAGTCAGACACGTTTGATTTCCCTCACCTCGAGAATGGCAGCATTTGGGTTCGTTTTACTTGTATGACTCACTAGGTCAAAAGACCACGCCTTACGCGCCTCATCGACCTCTTTTTGCCAAGTCTCACCTTTGGAAAACAACGCCCGACCGTTCGGGTTCAAGTGACGGTCCGCAAAAGACAACAGCGAAGATAGATCAGCAAGCGCCCGCGCGGAGAGGACATCCGCATCAAGAGGATCAGTTTGTTCAATTCGGGAGGTGAGCACCGTCCCCGTCAGGCCCAACTCGCGTATCACCGTCCTCAGGAACGTCGCTTTTCGCATATCGCTTTCGATCATGGTCACATGAAGGTCTGGATTCCGTTCCCGCGCAATAATCGCAATAACCAACCCGGGCAAACCACCGCCGCTGCCCATATCAACCCAGTTTCGGCAGGTGCCAGCAAGCGGATACATTTGTGCAGAATCCCGGATGTGCCGGTCCCAGACCTCTGTAAGACTCGCCTTGGAAACAAGGTTGATTTTGGGATTCCACTTGGTCAGGAGATCGTGGAAACTGGATAATCGGTCCAATGTTTCACGTGAAACATTCAAATCCAATACCGTCACGCAGATTGCTTTCGTTTCAAGGACCGCAACCGCGCAAGGATGAGCGTTAAAGCAGCAGGTGTCATCCCATCGATACGCGCCACCTGCGCCAGAGAACTCGGCTGCGTCGCGATCAGTTTCGCCTTTAGCTCATTGGACAGCCCTTCCATCACCGCATAGTCAAAACCCTGCGGAATCAGCAAGTTTTCGTCCTTTTGCATCAGCTCGATGTCTTTTTGCTGGCGCAGAATGTAATTTGCATAAAGCGCTTCCCGCTCCATTTGATCTCGCGTTTCGCCATCAATGTCCCCGAACGTTGGATCAAGATCGCCAACCTCAGAGAAACCCACATTTGGGAACGCGAGAAGCTGCATGGCTGTCCGCCTGGATCCATCCTGGTTGATTTTGATCCCGACTGAGGCGGCTTGCGAAGGCGTGAAGGTCGTTCCCGTCAAGAGATCACGTGCTTTCTCCAGTCTTTCAGACTTCTGTGCGAAAGCCTCCGCGCGCATCGAACCAACGCACCCAATCTCCACTCCCAGCGGTGTCAGTCGTTGATCTGCATTGTCTGCGCGCAAGGACAGCCGGAACTCTGCCCGGGAGGTGAACATGCGATACGGCTCGCTGACACCGCGTGTTGTGAGATCGTCGATCATCACGCCGATGTAGCTCTGCGCCCGCGAGAATTGTAGTGGTTCCCGACCAGATGCCCTGAGCGCGGCATTTAGCCCGGCAACCAGCCCCTGCGCTGCTGCTTCCTCATACCCCGTTGTCCCGTTGATCTGCCCGGCCAAGTAGAGTCCTGGGACCGTCGGGAGCGCAAGTGTCGCGTCCAACGCGCGCGGATCAACATAGTCGTATTCAATGGCATATCCGGGCTGCAGAATAACAGCTTGCTCCAGCCCGAAGATTGAGTGCACGTAGTCTTCCTGCACGGCTTCGGGCAGAGATGTGGAGATGCCGTTAGGATACACCGCATCGGTGCTAAGCCCTTCTGGCTCAAGAAATATCTGGTGTGAATCCTTATCCGCAAACCGAACGATCTTGTCTTCGATGGAGGGGCAATATCGTGGGCCAATCCCATCGATATGACCGCCATACATCGCAGAGCGATCCAGATTTTCCCGAATGATATCATGGGTTCTTGCGTTTGTATGCGTGATCCCGCAGGAGACCTGACGTGCATAGGTACCCTTTGACAGGAAGGAGAAAAGGGTTGGCTCGTCATCACCGGGCTGGTTTTCAAGATCGTCCCATCGAATGGTCTTCCCATCCAGCCGTGGTGGCGTCCCGGTTTTCAGCCGTCCAAGCGGCAGATCAAAGGAATCGATACGGTCCGCCAGCTTGATCGACGCCTTTTCGCCCATACGCCCACCTGAGCGCGAGACATCCCCGATATGGATAACGCCCCGCAAGAAGGTGCCCGTGGTGAGGACAACGGACGTTGCCTTGATCTCGCTATCATCCTGTAGCCGGACACCGATAACACTTGGGCCATCCATCAGGAAATCAACGACCTCCCCCGTCAAAACAGTGAGATTTTGCTGCGCTTTGACTTCCGCAAGCATTTCAGTTCGGTAGATGAGCCTATCAGATTGCGCCCTCGGGCCTTGCACCGCCGGACCTTTGCGCCGGTTCAGCAGACGAAATTGGATGCCCGCTTTATCTGCAACCCGGCCCATCACACCATCAAGCGCATCAATTTCCCGCACGAGGTGGCCTTTTCCCAACCCACCAATGGCCGGGTTGCAGGACATCGCACCGATCCCATCTTCCGATAGTGTAATCAGGGCTGTGTTTGCCCCCATGCGCGCGGATGCATGTGCGGCCTCACAACCCGCATGCCCGCCACCAATGATCACAACATCAAAATGTTTCACGTGAAACACTCCGCTACTTACCCAAGCAAAAACTCGAGAATATTTCGTCCAACAGGTTTTCGACGTCAATACGCCCCACCAGCGCTTCCAACGCTCGAATCGCACTCCGAAGCTCTTCCGCCGCTATATCATAATGTTCTGGCCCCTGCGCGACGATATCCAAAGCCTGATCAAGGGCACTTCCCGCCCGCTCCATCGCCAACCGATGCCGCGTATGCGTCGCAAGGCCAGCTCCGGCCGTGCGCCGCTGCAAAGTGTGTTGAATACGGTCCACAAGCTCCGAAACACCGATGCCGGTTTTGCCAGATATGCCATTCTCAACCGCGTCGATCAGATCGGCCTTGGCGTGCAAAACCAGGTCATCCTCGACGGGCGACAACATCAATTCTTCGCCGGGCACGGCAAGAAAAACACGCAGATCCGCTGACTTTGCGCGCTCTACAGCGCGCGCAACCCCGATGGATTCGATTTCGTCCTCGCTGTCACGCAGGCCTGCCGTATCCAAAAATGTGACAGGCAGACCTTTCAGATCCATGCGAACCTCTATGACGTCCCGGGTTGTCCCTGCGATATCCGAGGTGATGGCAGCATCGCGTCCTGCCAGCCGATTGAGAAGGGTTGATTTACCCGCGTTTGGGGGCCCCACCAAGGCGACCTCAAACCCCAATCGAATGCATTCTGCCACGAACGTTCCAGCGATTTCGCTTACCAGGTCGCTCTTGACCTGCCCGAGCAAATCCAAAACTTCAGGGCTCACATCTACGGGAACGTCTTCGTCAGCAAAATCTATGGTGGCTTCGAGTAACGCCGCGCTGCGGATCAGCTTACTGCGCCAGCTCTCGACGCGATCCCCCAGCGCGCCGGAGAAAACCCTGACGGCTTGCTTGCGCTGCGCCTCGGTCTCCGCATCAATTAGGTCGGCAAGACCTTCGACCTGCGCAAGATCCAGCTTGCCGTTCTCCAGCGCACGCCGTGTAAACTCACCCGGTTCGGCCAAACGCAGGTCATCCTGCACACCAACCTCGGCCAAGACCGCCTGCACCACGGAAATGCTGCCGTGCACATGCAGCTCAACCACGTCTTCGCCAGTGAAACTGTATGGCCCTTTGAAGCAAACAACCAAGGCGTGGTCGAGAATCTCACCATGGTGATCCCGCAGGATACGCGTGGCCGCCTTGCGCGGGTCCGGCAGAGTACCAGCCAGTGATTTACCGGCAGAGAAAGCCGATGGGCCGGATATCCGGATCACCGACACCCCGGCACGGCCCTGCGCCGAGGCCAGTGCATAAATCGTATCCATATGTTAACCCACTGTAATTAAACAATAAGTTACGTATTCATGGAGTCGAAGAAATCCGAATTCGTCTTGGTCTGTTTCAGTTTCGAAATCAGGAATTCAATCGCATCCGTTGTGCCCATCGGATTGAGAATACGGCGCAGGACAAAAGTTTTCTGCAGATCAATCTTGTCGACCAGCAGATCTTCTTTCCGTGTGCCGGATTTCAGGATGTCCATCGCTGGGAAGACGCGCTTGTCGGCGATTTTGCGATCCAGAACGATTTCGGAGTTACCCGTGCCTTTGAATTCCTCAAAGATCACCTCGTCCATCCGGCTGCCGGTGTCGATCAGCGCCGTGGCGATAATGGTGAGCGAACCGCCCTCTTCAATGTTCCGGGCAGCACCAAAGAACCGCTTGGGGCGTTGCAAGGCGTTGGCGTCCACACCACCGGTCAGAACCTTGCCCGACGACGGTACAACCGTGTTGAAGGCCCGGCCCAGACGGGTGATAGAATCGAGCAGGATCACCACGTCGCGTTTGTGTTCGACCAGACGTTTGGCTTTTTCGATCACCATATCCGAAACGGCCACGTGCCGGGTTGCAGGTTCATCGAAGGTGGAGGAAACAACCTCCCCTTTCACCGACCGCTGCATGTCCGTCACCTCTTCGGGCCGCTCGTCGATCAGCAGAACGATCAGATAGCATTCCGGGTGGTTGCGTTCGATGGAATTGGCGATGTTCTGCAGCAGCACCGTCTTACCCGTCCGCGGCGGCGCCACGATCAGCGACCGCTGGCCTTTCCCGATCGGGGCCACCAGGTCAATGATCCGCGAAGACCGATCCTTGACCGTCGGGTCATCGGTTTCCATCGTCAGACGCTCGTCCGGGTACAGCGGTGTGAGGTTTTCGAACGCCACCTTGTGACGCGCTTTTTCAGGGTCTTCGAAGTTGATCTGCGTGACATCCAGCAGGCCAAAATACCGCTCATTGTCATCAGGGGCTTTGATCACCCCTTCAATCGTGTCACCGGTGCGCAGGGAGAATTTGCGGATCATTTCCGGGGACACATAGATATCATCGGGGCCCGGCAGATAATTCGCTTCGGGGGACCGCAGAAATCCGAACCCGTCCTGCAGCACTTCGAGCACGCCATCCCCGGAGATTTCCCAGCCCTCATCCGCACGTTCGCGCAGGATCTGGAACATCATCTCGCCCTTGCGCATGGTGGAGGCGTTTTCGATCTCCAGATCCTCCGCCATGGACAGGAGGTCCTTGGGGCTTTTGCGCTTCAGATCCGCAAGGTTCAGGGTCTCAAGCGTTTCAGGAACAGAGGGTGTGTCGGTCATATCAGTGGTCATGGAAATACCCGTGATCAGCCGCAGCACAGTTGCCGGCTGATGTAATTCTGGAATGTCAGGTCTGCGCCATCCCCGGACGGGGTGGTGAAGGGTACATAGGCGCGCAGGCAGGTCGAGTCAATTGATTCAGAACCGCACAACCACCGAGAGGACAATCAGCACCATCAACAGGGTCGGCACTTCGTTCATCAGGCGGTACTGCCGCCCGGTCAGCTTGTTCTCGCTTCTCATGAAGTCTTTGCGTCGCAACCCCAGCCAATGGTGAAACCATGTCATCCCCAACACACCCGCCATCTTGGTCCAGGGCCAGATGGCCGACCAATCGACAATTCCCGGGGTGAAGACCAGACAGAGACCCAGGATCCAGGTGGCGATCATCGCAGGGTTCATGATCACCCGCAGCAGTTTCAATTCCATGGTCTGAAAGAGATCATGCGTCTCCCCGCTTTGTCTGACCTGCTCTGCGTGGTAGACAAAGAGACGGGGAAGATAGAACAGACCTGCCATCCAGGCGATCACCGCCATGATGTGAAATGCCTTCGTCCATGGATAGGCAAGGGCGAGCAGGTCCGACATTGAGAACTCCGATCCGTTTGCTCCTCTTATTAATAATAAAAGAAAGATAAAAGGATGATGATTTTGTGGGGTATCTCATATCTGTGGATTATGCGGTTTTGCCTGTCTTTATCCGCTTGGGGAGAACAGTTTTCCTCTTCGGATGAGAACCTAAGATTCAAAGTTTATCGCTTTATAAACAATGCCTTGAAAAGTTTGTAGTTGGATTGATGTCGGGATAAGCTTGTGCATATTTTCGCCAAAACCTGCTTATACACACCTTGGGCGTTGTCCTTTTCCGCATAGGGGCATTTCTTGCGCTATTCTGGAATTCCCACAGGATAGCTTTTCCTTGCAGGATCACGCTGTTTTGCCCAGAAGAACATATTAAGAAATCCTTAACCCTGTTCACAGGCTTACCCACATGTCCCGGCCCCTGATCCTGGCGTCCAACTCTCAAATAAGAGCGCAGCTGCTGCGGCAGGCGGCGGTTGACTTCACCGTGCAGCCCGCCCGCGTAGATGAGGAAATGATGCGTGATGCCTTGCTGGCCGAGGAGGCCGCGCCCCGTGATATCGCCGATGCGCTGGCGGAAATGAAGGCGCGCAAGGTGAGTGAAAAGCATCCCGAAGCCTTGGTTTTGGGGTGTGATCAGGTGTTGGACCACAAGGGCACCCTGTTGGCGAAACCCGGCACGCCCGAGGAGGCGGAGGCGCAGTTGCGCTCCCTGCGGAACGACCGCCACATGTTATTGTCGGCGGCAGTGATCTGCGAGGCAGGTAAACCGATCTGGCGCCATGTGGGTCAGGTCCGGTTGCGCATGCGGGACGCGTCGGATGATTTCATCAAGGGTTATGTTGCGCGCAATTGGGACAGCATTCAGCACGCGGTGGGTGCCTATAAACTGGAGGAGGAAGGCGTGCGGCTTTTCACCCGGATTGAAGGCGACTATTTCAACGTGCTCGGGCTGCCCTTATTGGAATTGCTTTCCTATCTGACGTTGCGTGGAGATCTTGAACAATGAGTGACAGCCAACAAGCCCCGGCAAAGATTCCCCTGGCGGGTGTCATCGGGTCCCCTATTGCGCATTCCAAATCCCCGCAGGTGCATCGCCACTGGCTGAACAAACACTATGTCAGGGGCTTTTACGTGCCCATGGATGTCAGCGCCCGGGACTTGAGGGATGTGCTGATGACCTTGCCCAAGGCCGGGTTTGTCGGGGTCAACGTGACCATCCCGCACAAAGAGGCGGTTCTGGACATCGCCGATCTGATCACTGACCGTGCGACCCTGATCGGGGCGGCCAATACGCTGATCTTCCGCAAGGATGGCAAGATACATGCAGACAATACGGATGGGTATGGTTTCATCGAAAACCTGAAGGCAGGCGCACCCGACTGGCAACCGACGCAGGGGAGCGCCGCGCTGCTGGGGGCCGGGGGTGCCGCACGCGCGGTGATCGCGTCTTTGCTCGAAGCAGGCGTGCCGGAAATCCTGCTCTCCAACCGCACCCGCGTTCGCGCAGAGAAATTGCAGGCGGATTTTGGCAACCGGATCACGGTCGTGGATTGGGTGCAGGCAGGCAATATGCTCGAAGATGCCAGCCTTGTGGTGAACACCTCATCTCTCGGCATGGTGGGCAAGCCGGAGATGCGTGTGCCGCTGGATGGATTGCGCAAATCCACCATCGTGACGGATCTTGTCTATACGCCGCTGAAAACCAGATTGCTGGAGGTCGCTGAGGAAAACGGCTGCGTCACTGTCGACGGTCTGGGTATGTTGTTGCATCAGGCTGTGCCCGGATTTGAGCGTTGGTTCGGCCCCCGCCCCGTGGTCGATGAGGAAGCGCGCGCGGCGGTGCTGCGCTGATGTTTCGACTGGGGCTGACCGGCTCGATCGGGATGGGCAAGACCACGACAGCGCAGATGTTTGTGGAGGAAGGTTGCGCGCTGTGGGATGCGGATGCTGCGGTGCACCGGCTTTATGCCGAGGGTGGTGCGGCCGTGGGGCCAATCCGAAAAATCTTCCCGGACGCAATTCAGGACGACGCGGTCTCTCGCGATGCGCTGCGCAGGATTGTCGGCGCGGACCCGAACGCTTTGCCAAAGATTGAAGCTATCGTGCATCCGCTGGTGGCTGCAGATCGTGCAGAATTCATCCAGACGTCGGATGCCGAAATTATCGTCTTCGACATTCCCTTGCTGTTTGAAACCGGTGGCGATGCGCAGATGGACGCCATCGCCTGCGTGTCCATTCCGCCGGAAATTCAGGAACAGCGGGTGCTGGCCCGCGGCACCATGACCCATGCCGATTTCGAAAAAATCCGCGCCAAACAGATGCCGAACGCCGAAAAATGCGCCCGGTCCGACTTTGTCATCGTCACGGACACGGTTGAACATGCCCGCGCGCAGGTTCAGGATGTGGTCAGGCAGATCAAGGAAAGAATGCGCGATGCGTGAGGTTGTGCTCGACACGGAAACCACTGGCTTTGATCCGGAGACCGGCGACCGGATTGTCGAGATCGGGGCGGTGGAGTTGATGGGCCACATGGCCACCGGCAAAACCTATCATCAGTATATCAACCCCGAACGCAGCATGCCGGAAGAAGCCTTTCAGGTGCATGGGCTAGACGATGACTTCCTGCGCGACAAACCGAAATTCGCGCAGGTAGGCCAGGCGTTTCTGGATTTCATCGGGGATGCGAAACTGGTGATCCACAATGCGTCTTTCGACATCAAGTTCCTGAACGCGGAGCTGAAATGGATTGGGCTGCCGCAAATCCCTTGGGAACAGGCCATAGATACGCTGGAGATCGCGCGCAAACGCTTTCCCGGCTCGCCTGCCTCGCTGGATGCGCTGTGTCGTCGGTTCAACATCGACAATTCATCGCGGACCCTTCATGGCGCGTTGCTCGACAGTGAAATTCTGGCGGAGGTTTATCTGGAGCTGATCGGTGGGCGACAACCGGATTTCGGTTTGTCCACCTCGTCGCAGAGCGAGTCGGGTCTCGGCGGTGAGGAATGGACCCCGCGCCCGCGCCCGGTGCCGCTCAAATCCCGGATTTCGGAAAAGGAAGCCGCCGCCCATGCCGATTTTGTGGCGAAACTGGGCGACGACGCAGTGTGGCTGAAAACCTGAGGTTCAGGCGTCCATTTTGGGCTGGTCTTCGGATTCAGACTGACGCCGCGCCAGTTCATTCCGATAGAGCGACAGGAAGTCGATGTTTTCCAGGTTCAGCGGCGGGAAGCCACCGTCACGGGTCACGTCGCTGACAACGCGGCGCAGGAACGGGAAGATCATCCGCGGACATTCGATCAGCAGGAACGGGTGTAGCTGGTCCTCGGGCACATTATCGATGCTGAAGATCCCGGCATAGTCAATTTCGAGCACGAAAAGCGTGGCATCGCTATCTTTGGCCTTGGAGGTGACATTCAGCTTGATCGAGGTTTCGTACTGACCTTCGGTGCTGCGCTTTTTTGCGTCCAGATTCACCTGAACCTGAACGTCCGGGGTCACATCCGCAGGCGCGCCTTTTTGCGCCATGATGTTTTCAAAGGACATGTCACGAATGAATTGTCCAAGAACCCGCATTTGCGGTCCTTGCTGTTGTGCTTCGGCTTCAGCCATCGGTGTCTCCTACCGTGAATATGAAATCGGGCGAGCTTTACCAGCTTGGTCTGGGGTTCTCAATGGTCGGTGCACTTGGAGGGGCGGTCGACCCGATCACGATTTGGCTGGACCTCGGAATACTCGCCATCGATGATGTCGCCCCGTGCGGGTCTGCGCGCGGGATCGGCCTCGAAGGTCTGGATGTTGATGCGGGACCGAATGGCTTTGAAGAGCGCGATGCGGACGGCGGGAACCAGCAGCAGAAAGCCGACTGCATCCGTGAAAAACCCCGGTGTCAGCAGTAATGCGCCGGAAAACAGGATCATCGCGCCATGTACCAAAGGCTCCGTCGGATCCCGCAGATCGGAAAAGGAAGACTTGAGTTGACCGAGTGCCAGAACGCCCTGATTGCGCACCAGCCACGTGCCCGCAATGGCCGTCAGCACCACGGTCACCAACGTCCAGCCGAGCCCGATGGCACCACCGATTTGGATGAATAGCGTGATTTCAATGAGTGGTACCGCAAGAAAAGCGATAAATAGCCACATTTTGGTGCTTCCTTTCGTGGAGCGTGGAGTGGACTTGCGCAGGCCCGACACCTACATAAGAGGGATAACTGCCTGTTTCCATGATTTACCCCACATGAGGTACCTATGAATTCGCCCCTGATACAGCTTTTGGTGCTGGCTGGCATCGCTGTTTTTCTGATTCTGCGACTCAAAAACGTGCTGGGGACACGGGATGGGTTTGAACAGCAACCCTTGCCAAAACCTCAAGAGCGCGGGCGATCCGGTCCGGATTTCGAAGTGATCGAAGGTGGTCCCGACCTTGATATCGTGGATCATGTGGATGAGGACAGCGATGCGGCCAAGGCGCTGGCGTCGATGAAACGGATTGAGCCGTCGTTCAACGTAACAGATTTCCTGGGCGGTGCGCGCAGCGCGTACGAGATGATTGTCATGGGATATGAAAAGGGTGAATTATCCGACATCCAGCCATTTCTCGCCGAGGACATCTACGAATCCTTTGTCGATGGCATTGCAGCACGCGAAGATCAGGGGCTGACGGTGGAATCGACCTTCATCGGTGTGCGTGAGCTGAAATTGATGGATGCGACGTTTGATGACGATACGCAGGATGCCGAGCTGACAATCCGCTTCGTTGCCGAACTCACTTCCGTTGTACGCAACGCCGAGGGCGAAATCGTGGACGGCGACCCCAAGGTGATCAAACGTCAGAAAGACACATGGGCCTTTGCCCGTGTAGTGGGGTCGGATGATCCGAATTGGTTGCTTGTTTCCACAGACGCATGAAGCCTGCCTTCGCGGCAGCACTTTTGGCGGGGATACTCGGTATGACCGGCCCCGCCAGTGCTGAGACGCGCATAGAGGTTCTGTCTTTCGATGACCTTGATGGTTGGGTCAAGGACGACCACGCCGCTGCTTTCGACACATTTCGCAACACCTGTCAGGATATGGACGATCCCGACTGGCGTGCCGTCTGCGCTTATGCGACGTCAGAGCCTGATCCGAAGTCCTTTTTCGAACTCCTGTTTCGCCCGGTCTTGATGGAGGACGGGGACCCGGCCCTGTTCACAGGTTATTTTGAGCCTGAACTGAACGGATCACGCCAGCGTAGTGCACGCTATCGTTACCCACTTTATGCGATGCCGCCCGAGGCGAAGGACACCGTGCTGTGGTATTCTCGGCGACAAATTCTGGACGGGCAGTTGTTGGAGGGGCGCGGGTTGGAGATTGCCTGGGTCGATGATCCGGTGGAGCTTTTCTTTCTGCAAATTCAGGGGTCCGGTCGCGTGAACCTGCCCGGCGGCGGCAAGCTGCGCGTGGGATATGGCGGTGCCAATGGGCACACCTATCGGTCTATCGGAGCCGAACTTGTCCGGCGTGGCACCTATGACGCGCATCAGGTGAGCGCCGATGTGATCAAGAACTGGGTGCGGCGCAATCCGGCAGCTGGGCGCGAGCTTTTGTTTCACAACCCGTCTTACGTCTTCTTCCGTGAAGTAAGCGAGGTGCCCGCAGACAAGGGTCCGCTTGGCGCGATGAACCGGTCGGTCACACCGATGCGCACCATTGCGGTGGACCCGGCTTTCGTGCCGCTGGGCGCGCCGGTCTGGATCGAGAAGGACGGCAAGAAACCCCTGCGCCGCCTGATGATCGCGCAGGATACCGGTTCGGCGATCAAGGGGGCGCAACGCGCGGATGTCTTTTTCGGCACGGGCGACAAGGCGGGGCGCGCCGCGGGCAAGCTGAAAGATCCCGGGCGCATGGTCGTTCTGCTGCCGATCCAGCGCGCCTATGCGATGGCACCGGAGGGCGCGCTGTGACACGGCGCAAACTTTCCGCCGAGGAAGCAGCGCTTTGGCGGAAAGTGACAGAGAGAACCGAAGCCCTCGAACAGCGCCAGACCTTTGATCCCGCTGCCTTTGCGCCGCAGCCGAAACCCAAGCGTGCCGATCCCCCGAAACCGGACTTTGGCAAGCTGGCCACGACATTCCCGCCCAAACCCGAGCCCCGCAAGAACAGCTTCAATCTGACACCTTCCCTGCCTGATCGCATGCGCAGTGCGCCAGTGCAGATGGATCAGAAAACCTTTGGCAAGATGAAGCGCGGCAAGATGAAACCTGAAGGCCGGATTGATCTGCATGGCATGACGCTTGACCGGGCGCATAACGCACTGACCCGGTTCGTTCTGTCGGCGCAGGGGTCCGGCAAACGGTTGGTTCTGGTGATCACCGGCAAGGGCAAGAACCGCGATGAAGGCGGCCCGATTCCGGTGCGCCATGGCGTTCTGCGGCATCAGGTGCCGCAATGGCTCAGCGCACCGCCGCTGGCCTCAGCCGTGATGCAGGTCAGCGAAGCGCATATCAGTCACGGCGGCGGCGGTGCCTATTACGTTTACCTCAGGCGACAACGCTAGGCAGATCGCGCTGATACCGCAGGATGCCCAGTCCGGCGAGACCGGCACCCGCGAAGTAGAAGACTGCGATGGGGATCATCTGGTCCGGGAAAGTGACACCGAAATCAATGAGCGCGCCGGTGATACCCGGCCCGATGGCTGATCCAAAGACCATCAGGGCCGCGGCGGCCGCCTTGATCGCCCCGAGATGACGGGTCCCGTAAAACACCGCCCAGAAGGCGGTTGTGGCGGTGGCCTGCATACCCTGCCCCATGCCGAAGATCACCAGCCCGACGCCTGCCATAAAAATACTGTCCGCCACGGCCAGCACCAGAAAGGAGACCCCAAAGGGGATCATCTGGAATGGAACAATCCATTTCACGCCAAGCCGGTCGACGGCCCAGCCGGTGATGAAGGTGAAGGCAATTGTGGACGCCGTGTAGATCGGCATGAGGGCCACATATGAAACAAGGCTCCAGCCTTTGACCTCGGTCAGGTGGACCTGCTGGAAAAACAAGGCCGTGCCCCAGGCTGCGGGGCCAAGGACCAGCGGGATCAACATGTAAAACAGCGGGTGCCGCAACAGGTCCACCCGTGTCCAGTGTCGCCCCCCCATGCCGAGGCTTTGCGTATCCTCGGCCATGGATTGCGGCGTGCGTTCCTGTCGGAGAAGGGTTTGCATGACCGGAATGACAATCAGAACGCAGACCGCCGCCAGCACCCAGAGGTTGCGCCAGTCGTACCGCACCAGCAGTGCCACGAATACAATCGGCAGCACCGCCTGCCCCACGGCAAACCCCATCGAGGAGAGCGAGATCGCCCGGCCCCGTGCCGCGACAAACCAGCGTGACATGGCCACCGCGCCCAGTTGCGACATCATGCCCTGACCCATGAGCCTGAGAGCAAAGACAACCACGATCAGGAGAAATCCGTTCGGCACCAGCGCCATGGCGACGCAGGCGAGCGCCAGCAGGGTCATCACGACAAGTGACAGATGCCGTACGCGGAACCGGTCGGTCAGGGCACCCGCCCAGATCATCGTGATGGCGGACAGCGTGGTCCCGATGGTGTAGATCCCGCCCCACTGCCCGTCGCTCAGGCCAAAGCTGCCTTTGATCTCACCGGCAAAGAGCGAGATGAAATAGGTCTGCCCGAACGAGGACGTGAAGGTCAGCAGGAACCCCGCCAGCAGAAACAGCCGGTTGTCGATGAGAAAACGGATGTAGCCCATTCATGCCATTTCGCAGGCGTTTGCCGGGAAGGGAAGACTTAAAGCACGTAGCGGCTGATATCCGTGGATTTCGTGAGCGCGCCGAGGTTCTTGTCGACAAATGCCGCATCCACGACAACTTCGTCGCCCCCTCGGTCGGGGGCGTTGAATGACAATTCCTCGAACACCCGCTCCATCACGGTATAAAGCCGCCGCGCCCCGATGTTTTCCACGGACTGGTTCACATCCGCCGCGATTTTCGCGAGGGCCGCGATCCCTTCCGGCTCGAACCTGACGGTGACCTGTTCGGTGCCCATGAGGGCGGTGTACTGCAAGGTCAGCGCGTTGTCGGTCTCCGTCAGGATGCGGACAAAATCCTCCTCCGTCAGGGCGCGCAGCTCCACCCGGATCGGCAGGCGGCCTTGAAGTTCGGGCAGCAGGTCGGAAGGTTTGGCGATGTGAAAGGCACCCGAGGCGATGAACAGCACGTGGTCGGTTTTCACCGGCCCGTGTTTGGTGCTGACGGTGGTGCCTTCGATCAGCGGCAGCAAGTCGCGTTGCACGCCTTCGCGGCTGACGTCGCCGCCGCGCGCGTCCGAGCGGGCACAGACCTTGTCGATCTCATCCAGAAACACGATGCCGTTCTGTTCCACCGCCTCAATGGCGGCCTTGGTCACGGTCTCATCGTCCAGCAGCTTGTCTGCTTCCTCACCGATCAGCACATCATAGCTTTCGGCCACGGACAGCCGTTTTCGTGTCGTGCGGGTACCCATCGCCTTACCGAAAATATCGCCCAGGTTCATCATGCCCATACCGCCACCCGGCTGGCCGGGAATATCCATCATCGGGAACGGGTTGGAGGTATCGGCCACATCGAGGTCGATCATCTCACCGTCCAGATCCCCCGCCTTCAGTTTTTTGCGGAACATCTCGCGGGTGCCTTCGCGGGCATCGGCACCGGCAATGGCATCAATCACCCGCTCCTCGGCGGCCTGACGGGCGTTGGCCTTCACGTCCTCGCGCATGTGATCGCGGGTCATGGCGATGGCGCTGTCCACCAGATCGCGGATAATCTGCTCCACGTCGCGACCGACATAGCCCACTTCTGTAAATTTCGTCGCCTCGACCTTGAGAAACGGCGCGCGGGCCAGTTTCGCCAACCGGCGGCTGATCTCGGTCTTGCCGACACCAGTGGGGCCGATCATCAGGATATTCTTGGGATAGACCTCGTCACGCAGATCATCGGCCAGCTGCTTGCGCCGCCAGCGGTTGCGCAGCGCCACGGCGACCGCGCGTTTGGCGTCTTTCTGCCCGATGATGAAACGGTCGAGCTCGGAGACGATCTCGCGGGGGGTCAGGTCAGTCATTAGAAAACCTTTGTCACATGTGAAGGGGGCAACCGATGCAGGGGGATGAAGCCCGGCATCAGGGCCAGCAGACGGGCGCGGATCGCTTCCCAGCGCGCGCCGAGGAAAAGCAGAACTACACCGAGGAAGAAGACGGTATAGACGGCGCCGTCGCCTTCGAAAATCGTGGTGGTGAGGATCACCGTGTAGCCGATGGCGGCGATGAGGAAGGACCGGCGGTCGATGATGATGGCGACCAGCGCAATGAGCATCAGCACGGCAATCAGCGTGGTGTCGGCCCAGCTGCCTTCGCGGTCAAGCAGGGTAAGCGCAAGCGTGTTCACCAGGGCGGGCGCGGCCACCACATGCAGCCAGAACCCATTTGCCGCGCGCCGCGTGACCCGGTGCGGGTCGGACATGTCGAACATCATCGCAATGGCAAAAACCACAAGGCCCAGGGCCAGCGTGATCCATGCAAACGGGCCCCCGGCGGAGAGCAGGAAAAGCTCTTCGATCGACTGGGGCGAACCGCTGCTGTTCCCCGCGATCAGAAGGGCGACCCCGAAAGCCGCGAGCGCGATGAGCGCCAGCGCAAAGGGGACGCGGAAGCGGAACCAGTAGATGAACAGCGCGATGGTCGCGAGCGCGACGGGCAGTGGCAGGCTGCTGTTATCGCCTTGCGCCACCATCAGGATTTCCGAAAAGGCGCCCGCCAGCCCGTAGGCGGCGTTGATGGCAAAGAGGATGGCCAGCGCGATGGCCGGGGCCACCATGCGGCGGCGGCGGATGAAGTATTCCGACAGCAACCACAGCACGACGGCGGCCGCGAGGCTGGAGGTGATCAGCGTCTGCCGGGTGTCGAGCGGGTCACTGGCAATCCCGAAGGTGACAATGCCGATCCAGCCGAATGCGAGGATCACCATGCCGACCACGATGAAAATCTCGTTGAACCCTTTGAAGAGTTCAAAAGGTTCGTCGCCCGGTGCCAGGTTTTCGCGCGCGCCGCTGCGGCTATGCGCAAGGCTCATCAACGCCGCAGCCTGCGCTTCGGTCACGATTCCCGCGCTGACGGACGCCCGGAGATCGTCCTTGCCGATCATGCGCTGATTTTCTCAACGGTCAGATTGCCATTGGTGTAGACACAGATATCCGCAGCAATCGCCATGGCGTCGCGGGCGACCTCTTCGGCGGATCGGTCGCTGTCCATCAACCCGCGTGCGGCGGCGAGGGCAAAGTTTCCACCCGACCCGATGGCCGCGACATCATGTTCCGGTTCCAGCACGTCACCCGCACCGGTGATAACAAAGATATCCTTGCCGTCAGAGACGATCAGCATCGCTTCGAGCTTTTGCAGGTATTTGTCCGTGCGCCAGTCCTTGGCCAGATCGACGCTGGCCCGCGCCAGTTGACCGGGTGTCGCCTCCAGCTTGGCCTCCAGCCGTTCCAGCAGCGTGAAGGCGTCCGCGGTGGAACCGGCAAACCCAGCCACGACATCAAACCCGCCGGGGCTCAGCCTGCGCACCTTGCGCGCCGTTCCCTTGATCACCGTCTGCCCGAGAGAAACCTGACCGTCACCGGCAATCACGACCTCACCGGCTTTTTTCACCCCGATGATCGTCGTCCCATGCCATCCGGGGAAATCGTCCTGTGCCATTCTGGTCTCCTTCTGCGTGCTGCTCTATATGGCCTGCGCTCTTTGAGGGTACAAGGGCGCGCAAAGGCGCATTGGCGGATTGTCGGGCATGAAAAAGGGCGCCCGATCCGGACGCCCATCTCATCGGTAAATCATTTAGCCGGGGTCAGAGGGAGTCTTCGATCCAGCTTTGCAGCGCGGCCTTCGGCTTGGCGCCCGCCATGTTGGAAATGACCTGACCGTCCTTGAAGATGAACAGCGCCGGAATGCCGCGCACACCCATCTGCGCCGGTGAATTCGGGTTCTCGTCGACGTTGACCTTCACGATCTTCACCTTGCCGTTCATCTCGTCCGACAGCTCTTCGAGCGAGGGGCCGATCTGCTTGCAGGGACCGCACCATTCCGCCCAGAAGTCGACAACCACGGGGATGTCGGAATTCTTGACCTCGGAGTCGAATGTGTCGTCTGTTACAGCAAGGGTGGCCATGGTGCTCTCCTGACAGGCTATGCTTGGAGGATGAACCTATGTAGCCCTCGGTCAGAGGTCAAGATGTTGCGGGCTTTCTAACACCTGCGTCACGATTTCGTGCGGCAGATGCATCAGGCCGCAGGTTTTTGTCCACAGAATCGCCGTTTCTATGCGCTTGTCGGGATAGATGTGTCGCAGTCCTTCGGCATAAGCGGCCATTTGGCGCAGCAAGCCCAGTGGACAGCTGTCCGCCGTTGCTGGCACGACGCGGTTGGTTTTGAAATCCACTGCCAGAATCGCATCGTCGGACACGATTAGCCGGTCGATGATTCCATACATGCGGGCCTGTTTTAGCGGCGCGGAAACAGGCACCTCCGCCAAGGTTGTGGGGGCAAAGAGATGGCGCAGCGCCGGAGCCTCCAACACGGCTTGCGCTTCGGCCAAAGCTTCGGCGTCCTCCGGCTGTCCGGTGGACAAAGTTGCGGCCACCGCGGGCCATGCCGACGCCTCCACATGGGCGAGATGTTCAAGGTAGAGATGCACGAGGCTGCCGTAGGCTTTGGCGGCGTCTTCATCGCGCCCCTGCTCGCCTGCAAGCGCCTTTGGGCCACCGAGATCGGAGGGCGAGAGCGTTTCAACCGGGTCGGACTGAGGTGGTGCCTTGCGATGAAAAAGCGGATCGAGCGTTGCGCTGGGCGGCGTCGGTTTCTCGGCTTGAACCATCTGCAGCGCGTCCCACGATCCTTGGCTGTGCCGCTTGATGGTCAGGCCTTGAAATGCGATTTCCTCCGTTGGCATTTGGTCAAGCGCCGCGTCCACGATCTGATAAAGACTGTCATTTTTCCGTGAAAGCTCCCCGGCAGCGGCAACGATCAGCCACTTTTCTGCCCGTGTCAGAGCCACATACAAAAGCCGCAGCCGTTCTTCGAACTGCGCCTCTTTCCGTGTGGTGACTTCCGCTGCCATAACCTGCGGCATCTCGGCGGCATTGGTTTTCCAAACCGGGTGGTCCCCGATTTTCAAGATGTCATCCTTGATCTGGATGTCGCGCTTGCCGGTGTCGGGCAGGATCACGATGGGCGCTTCCAGCCCCTTGGCGCCGTGGATGGTCATCACCCGGATCTGGTCCGAGGCGCTGTCGATCTGGCGTTTGATCTCCAGATCATCGGTGTCCATCCAAACCAGAAACCCGGTGAGGCTGGGGATCGCGTTACGTTCATAAGCCAACGCCTGCGAGAGCAGCGCGTTGATCCCATCCTCCGCCTCCCGTCCCAACCGGGCCAACAACCGTCGCCGCCCGCCATGCCGTGTCAGCACCCGCTCGATCAAATCATAGGGCCGCAAGAAATCCACATTGGCGCGCAGGTCGTTCAGGATGCCCAGCGTTTCGGGATAGGTGTCCGGTTTGCTGCGCAAGGTCTGCCAGAGATGGTCCTCGCTGCGGCCATGGGCGAGATCAAAAAGCTCCTTTTCCATCCAGCCGAACAGCGGGGATCGCAAGGCTGTGGCGAGCGACAGGCTGTCTTCGGCGACGGCGAGAAAGGACAGCAGCGCGGCGAGGTCGCGCACCGCCAACTCCCCGCCAACCTTCAATCGGTCGGCACCTGCAATAGGCAGGTCGTGATTTTTACAGGCGCGGATGATCTCGGCAAAAAGATCGGACCGGCGTTGCACCAGAATGAGAAAGTCACCGGGCTGAACGGGCCGTCTGGCATGACCACCGTCCACATCGACGGGGATGGTCTGGCCGGTGTCGATCATCTGCTTGATCTGGTCTGCAACCTGATTGGCCAGGATCACGGTGTGATGCCGCGCACCGCGCCGGTCCAGCGGCTCGTACCACAGGCGATCATCCGCATCGTCCTGCTTTTCGATCACTGGCCAGATGTCCACGCGTCCGGGCAAGGCATCCTTGAAGGCAATATGGCGGGCATCTTCGGTGAACCCGGCCTCCTCGCGATGCTCAAAGGCGGCATCGACCACCCCCAGCACGGCTGCAGAGGATCGGAAAGAATACCCCAATGTTAGGCTCTGAAATTGCTGGCCCGCCGCTTCCATCTTGGATTTGAATTCTGCATGCATCCGGTCGAATTCCCGCGGGTCCGCGCCCTGGAACGAGTAGATCGACTGTTTTTTGTCGCCCACCACAAAAAGCGTGCGCGCGATGTCCTTGCGCGCGCCTTCGCCGCTGGTGAATTCAGCGGCCAGTTTGCGGATCACATCCCATTGCGTGGGGCTGGTGTCCTGCGCCTCGTCTACAAGAATGTGGTCAATGCCGCCGTCGATCCGGAAAAGCACCCAGGCGGCAACCGCCGGGTCGTTCAGCAGGTCGCGCGCCTTGAAAATCAGGTCGTCGAAATCAAGCCAGCCGCGCAGCAGTTTGCTTTCCTCGTAATGCGCAATGAACCGGGTGGCGAAATCACGGAGGGCCTGCGTTTTCCGCGCCGCATTCAAGGCAAGGCGCGCTTCCCGCGCGGTCTCCACCCGTTCCATGAAGGCATTGAGCGCTGGAATATGATCACTCAACACGCCCTGTGTCGGTTTGGTCGGCAGGCTGCCTGTCTTTGCGGTGAAGGGGGATTTCGCCGTGGCACCGGTCAGAAAGACCCCTTCGAGCCCCGGAAGTGCTTTAAATCCCATTGGCCCGAGCGCGGCGAGCTTCTCTGCCGCCTTTCCGTCATTCCCACCCTTTTCTCGCATGGCCGGCAGGATCGTGGCGATCAGATCATCCTCGCCACCAAGAAAAACATCCTGCGCAATCTGCGCCTCTGACAGCGCGGCGGGTTGTTCAAACACTGCAAGGATTTCAGGCCATGTCAGGGGTTGGGACAGCAGTTCGCGATGCTGGACAACGGCGCGGGTTAGTTTGGAAAAATCTTCGCCCGTGTAGTGCCGCGCGATGCCGTCGATCAGGGCGCTGTCTGCGCCTTCGGCCATCTGGTCCACAATCTCGGCGCGCAGCAGATCGGTGGCGCGGTCTTCGATTTCGGTGAATTGCGGGCTGACCCGTGCCTCCAGCGGGAATCGGCGCAGGAGCGAGGCACAAAACGAGTGGATCGTCTGGATTTTCAACCCGCCCGGCGTTTCGATGGCACGGGCAAAAAGCGTGCGGGCATCCCGCAACCGGGCGCTGTCGATCTCCCCTTCGACACCGAGGGTGCGCAGGGAGGCATGCAGCGCAGGTTCTGGCAGCATCGCCCAGGCCCCAAGCCGCTTGAACAGCCGGTTCTGCATCTCTGAGGCGGCGGCCTTGGTATAGGTCAGACAGAGGATATGTTGCGGTTCCACCCCATCCAGTAACAGCCGCGCCACCCTGTCGGTCAGTACACGCGTCTTTCCGGACCCGGCATTTGCGGCAAGCCAGGTGGAGGCATCGGGTCTCGCCGCGCGCACCTGCGCCTCCGTGGCATCGTCCCGCCGGATCATGACAGATCCTCCGGCGCGGGGTCGTCCGTCGCGTCCCACTCACCGAAACGGGCAAGCTGGTCATAGTCACCTTCGATCTTATCCTGCAGCATCATGCGGCGGGAAGTGAACCCCTGGCCGGGGTCAAGATAGGCGTCGATCAGCGCACGCAGATTGCTCAGCGTTTCCTGCGGGGGTTCCGTCTCCAGCGGGGCGAAAACCTCCTCCGGATGTGCGCCTAACCCGATGAAAATCGCCGATGCGACCGAAGAAACACCCAGCGTGGCAAATGCCCCTTCTTCGATCATTGCCGCTTCGATCAGCAGTTGTTTGTCAAAGGTCGCCTGCTGTTTCCCTGTGGGTGGCTTGCCGGTCTTGTAGTCGTAAATAAGGATGTCGCCATCCTCGGTCCGGTCGATCCTGTCGGCGCGGGCGCTGAGGGTGAACCCGATGTCGGGCCAGACCAGTTGTCCTTTGGCTTGCGCCTCGAAGGCGACAGGCGTCGAGTAGCTTTGCCGCAGTTGTTCTTGTGCCACAAACCAATCGGCGATCTTTTCGATCCGGGCGAGCCACATGGCGCGCGCAGCAGGCCACGGCACCTCCGTTGTCATCACCCGGCGTGCCACCGCCATCAGGTGATCGGCGCAGAGCAGTGCGCGGTCTTGCAACGTGTCCTGTACAAAACCCTCCATGATCTCATGCGCCAGCGTGCCGCGCATCAGCGCATCGGGGCTTTGCACCAGTGGTCCAAGTCGCGAGAGTTTCAGGACATGCCGCGCGTAAATTGCATAGGGATCGCGGATCAGACGTTTGATTTCGGTCACCGACAGGGCACGCGGCCGGGCCTCCAGGGGTGGTTTCGGAGAGGGCCGTTTTGCGGGATCCGCGGGGTCAACATGTTCAAAACAGGCGGCCCGCGCCAGCCAGAGATCACCGCGCGCCAGCATATCGGCCAAGGCTTGCGGCCCACCCTGATCGCGCAGCCCGTCCAGCAGGTTACGCAACCGGTTCAGCCAGCGCGACGTGACGGTTTCCGCGTCATCGGAGCGAATGGAGCGGGTGAGCCAGACCTCCTTGGCGCCGATGGCCTGCTGGTAATCATGCGCGGACAGCCCGATGCGCCGTTCCGGCAAGAGCAGCCCGGCCTGATGCCGCAGCGCGCGATTGAGCCACGGGTCCGGCGCGGGGGCTTCGGGCCATGTGCCATCGTTGAGACCGGCGAGGATGACAAGATCGGCGCCCTGCACCCTTGCCTCCAGCGTGCCCCAGATCATGATGTCGGGGTGCGGGGCGTCGCGGTCGCGGATCTCTTCCCCTGACAAAAGCGCGCCGATCAGATCGCCGTAGTCGGCCGCCGTCATGGTGGTGCCGTATTCAGCCTGTGACGCAACATTTTGCATCACTTGCAGGGCTTTTTGTCCGGCTTTCTTTTGCCACAGCTCGCCGGGATCTGTGTAGCCAAGACCTGCGGAAATAGTCTCTGACAAGGCGATATGGTGGTTTACCCAAGTGGCAAGTGGACGTACATCGGACGTCATGTGCCCGGCAAAGGTCTGGCCCACCCACTGTGCCCAATCCTGCAGCGCTGCCTGATCTTCGGGCTTGGCCACCGACTTTTCCAGCAGACGCAGGATGCCCGCGGGGTCGGGATAGGGCAGCCCGTGTTTCCGGATGCGCAGCTCCAACCGTTGCGTGTTGAGTACATGGGGGCCGCGCGCGCCGCCGCTGTGTGTCAGCGGGTGCTTCAAGAGTGTCAGCAGTGCTTCGGTGTCCAGACGGCGGGTAAAAAGGTTGGCTACATGGCGCAGAAACCGGCCCGGCGGCGACAGATGCAGCGGCGTGCCCGCTGAATCGTCGGGCAGGATGTCCCACTGATCCAACACCGCTGTCACCTGCCGGGTCAGCACCCTGTCGGGCGTGATCAGGGCCGCGGTCTCGCCGACCTCGGCGGCCTGACGCAGCCGCAAGGCGATGGCAAGCGCCTCATCCCGCGGGCTGGGCGCGTCCAGCAGCGTCACATCTGCGGTCGCCTCGGCAATATTGGTCAGCTTTTCACCTTCGGTCAGCCAGGCATCTGTGACCGGCGCGGGGCGCAGGGACAGGGACACCAGCGCATTCCGCGCAGGCGACGGTGCGGGTGCATCATGCCAGCGCGTGACATCGGAGGGGGTCACCGCCATCTCCGTCATCATTTTGTGAAAACGGTATTGCGGGTGATCTTCCGACGCCATGGCGTTGCCCAGCTGTGCCCAGACGCTAAGCGGCATATCAAAATCGAAGCCCGGTAAGATCAGCGCACCTTGCGGCAGCTTTGCCACCGCCTGCATCAACAACATCGTGGTGCCCCGCGACCCGGTGGAGCCCGCGATCAGCACCGGATCACCCGGTGGGTGACGTTGCCATTTCTCGGCCAATGCGGTCACAAGCAGACGCTGGCGCGCTTCCTGATCTGGTGCCGTGTGGGTTTGATCCAGATAGGCCTGCGCAATCTGAATGAACTGCTGTGCCCGTTGCCAGTGTCCGGACTGATCGGTCACGTCCAGATCAGCGATGGTTTGGGCCGTCACGCCTTCGCCCTGCATTTCGTCTATGAGGCTGGCGAGGCTGTCGGTGAGATCATAAAGCGAGGATTGTGGCGCGAGGTCCTTTTGCTGCGCAATGAGACGCGAAACCAATGCGATCAGTTCCAGCCTGCGCCGCAGCGAAGAAACGGGGGGCGGCAGCACCAGACTTGGATCAATCAGATCAAGATCGGTGATCAACCTGATCTTTGGCAACAACATCGCGGGTTGGGTATCAAAGAGATCACGCAATCTGCGTTGCATCCGGCGCGTGTTCACGATGAGCTGCACACGTGCCATGGCCTCGGGTGGCTGACCAGACATCCGCGCAACCAACCCTTCAACCAAGGCGCGCGGAAAATCTACACCTGGCGAAACGCCAAAAAGCCTTTTGTTTGAGCCGTTTTCAAACATCGGACCGGACCAGTAAGGCTTCGGCAATGTCGATGCCGCCGGGGTGGCCGACGTCGCACCAATGTCCCGGGTAGCTGATCCCGAAAAGCCGGTTTTGCGCGGACATCAAATCCCACAGGACGTTCAGCGAAAAACTGGTGGCGTCAACTTCCTGCAACCTGTCGGTCTTGATGATCTGCGCGCCGCTGTAGACGTGACCGTGACCCCGGTGCAGCCTGCCGTTCTGGTCGATTTCGAAATCGCCCTGTCCTGAATAGGCGTGTGTCTGCGCAACCGGGATACACATCAAAAGCGCGTCCATTTCCTCCGGTCGCCATGCGTCCCGGAGCAACGCCAGCGGACTGGGGCCTTTCCAGACGGAATCGCTGTTCAGGGTGAAAACCGGACCCTGCCCCAGATGCGGTATCGCGTTGCGCAGCCCGCCGCCTGTATCGAGGATTTCGGGGTGCTCAAGTACGGTGGTGACCTCCCGTGCGGTCAAATGTTCCGCGAGTTTTGCAGGTTTGTAATGCAGGTTGGCTACAATCCGGTCCAGCGGGACGCCAACCGTCTGGTCCAGCGCATGATCGATCAGCGGCCGACCCGCCACCGGGATCATCGGTTTCGGCAGCGCGTCGGTCAGTGGCCGCATGCGCGTGCCAAACCCGGCTGCAAACAGCATTACTGATCCGGGAACGTCGCGCATTTCGATCTCAACAGGGTCAGGCCTTCCGGGGTTGGAGGCGGTAAGGATTGATGGATGTGCGCGGCTACGTCTGCAAGCGCTGGGTGCCGCAGATTTGTCTGAACGTGGCCCCACACCCGTGGGATCAGATCAATGTAATGTGCCTTGCCGTCGCGCAGGCAGAGCCATGAGAAAACCCCCAGAATGCGCAGGTTACGCTGTGCTCCGAGGACCGCGTAAGCCGTGGTAAATGCGTCCCGGTCATGCGGGCTCTGATCCAGGAAATGGCCAATCATCTGGCGCTCCAGTTCGGGGGACACGTCCCGGCGGGCGTCTTGCAACAGCGAGACCAGATCGTAGGCCGTATGCCCCAGCACTGCGTCCTGAAAGTCCAGCACTCCGACACGCGCAAGCCCTTCCCGGTCGGGCAACCAGAGCAGGTTTTCTGCGTGATAGTCTCTTTGAATAAGCACTTTTGGCTGCGTGTCGAGCGGTGCGAGATGCTTTTCAAACAGCTTTGAAAACTCAGCGCGTGCATCGTCGTTGATCTCTCCCGCTATGCCGGACTGATACCAGTCAAAGGCCGGTGCCGTAAGGGACGTGAGCGTTGCGGCGTCATAAGCGGCCAGCGGTGGCGGCGGCGCACGATGCAGATGCACCAGCACATCAACAGCGGCTTCATAGAGCGCTGCCTCGCGGCGCGGTTCCCGTTCCAGAACGCGGGCAAAAAGATCATCCCCCAGATCTTCGAGCAACAGGAATCCCCGCTGGTCATCCTGAGCAAAAATGCGTGGCGCGCTGAGCCCGATGCCTGCGAGATACGCGGCGATGCGCACAAAAGGGCGTATGTCATTGCCCTTCGCAGGCGGTGCGTCCATCAAAACCGCCCGCATCCCGTCCGGCTGCACGAGCCGATCATAGCGTCGGGTGGAGGCATCACCGGCCAGCGGCGTGATCGTTGCACCACCCCACCCTGCCCGTTCGACAAAAGCCTGAAGGTCCTGATCGCGCGCCGTCATAGAACCCAGGCCTTCATTTTTTCCGTCCACCGCGGATTCAGCCAATCGGCGCAAAGCATGCGGCTGTCCTCTGACGCGCCGTCCTTCAGCCAGATGTTCAGCGCATTTTCCGGCCGCAGTTCGCCCAGCCTGTCGGGCCACTCTACGAGGCAGATCGCGGTCTCAAAAGCCTCTCCCAGACCCAGCTCCTCGATCTCGCCCACGGTGCCGATGCGGTAGAGATCGGCATGCCAAAGGGGGCCGACGATGGTGTCATAGGTCTGCACGAGGGTGAACGTGGGAGAGGGAATATCTTCGGGCGCGATCAGCACGGACCGGATCAGGTGCCGCGCGAAATGGGTTTTGCCAGCGCCCACGGGGCCGTTCAGCAAAACGGTATCCCCCGGTTCGAGCATGGGTCCGAGTGCCGCTGCCGCCAAAGCGGTCGCATCGCTGGTGTCAAACTGATGGGAAATCTGGTTGGCGGTCATGCCCCATGCTTACCGCGCGCAGGGTTGGCTGCAAGGGGTAAGAGGGTTCAGGCAGACGGGCGGTTGAGCTTTGTCCGTGCTGACTTGGCTTTCGTTGCACCGGTCGGGATGAAACGGATGACCGTTGCCCCGGACGCAATACGTGACACAGTGCACGAAAGAGCGGTACCGTCGCTGAGCTTTGCCGGCATATCCCAGGTGGTACGATCGCCATAGCCGCGGACAAAATCCGTCAACGCAGGCCAGCGCGTGCCCGGTTTGCATAGGCGTTTCCATTCGTGCACGGAATCCGCGATGGTCACATCGGCAAAGGAATTGTCCGGATCGAGCCCCCAAAGCTCCCGGTAGGCAATGTTGCAGAAGGTCAGAACGCCGGTGGAGGAGAAGACAACCAATGCTTCATCGAACGTGTCCATAAGAGACTGTCCAAGCTCCAGCTCGGCGCGGAAGTTCCGTGTTAGAGACACTTCAGCACTAATATCTTCGATTAGAAAGGCGATGGCCCCGTCGGGATGTGGCCGCCCGCGGACCCGGTAGGTCTGCCCGGTCTCCAGAGTCCATGTCTCCTGATACCGACCGTCCGTGGCGGCGGCGATTACTTCTGAGATCTCCTGGCGCCAGGAATGATAATTCTTGGGCTCCGGCATCCGACGGTTTTCGCGCATCCGGTCGAAGAATGACAAAAGCGTCGGGCGCCCGCTCAGGAAATCGGCGGGCAGGTCGGTCAGATCAATCAGGGCCGGGTTGAAGAGGGCCAACTGTCCGTTTCGGTCGAAAATGGCCAGGCCAATGGAGAGTTGTGCAAAGGTCTTTGCCAGGGTCTGTACGAAATTGCGCTGGGCGACTTCCGATTTCACCACCGCATTCACATCCACCGCGTGGAATATCGTGATGTCACCGACGGTGACCGCATTCACGTCGTACCAGTCTTTCCTGCCATCCGCCTTGGATTGGGTAGACACGCGCTGCCGACCAGTGCTCTCGTTTGCGGCATCAGAAACCTCGAAAACGGGTTTGGTTGTTTGGGGGGCCGTGTTGTGTAACCGGTTGTACAGATCCTCGTAAGCCGCATTGTGCCATGTAACCTTGCCCATCTGGTCCACCTGCCAGACCGCGTGCGGTGTCGTGTCGCTGGCCCGCCGCAAATCGGCGAGCTCCCGGTGCAGCGCGCGCAGTTTTTGCGACTGTGCGGCGTTGATCATCCGGTCATCGTCCATATGAATCTGGGTAAACTGCCCACGGTGTGTGAGTTTGAGGGTCGCCGTGTCCTCGGCATGCCGCGCGGGCACTGTAACGGACCCAGGTTGGTTTGACATTGGGTGTTCTGGCAGGCTGGGAAACCGGTTCAGCATGCGTTCACGCCAGGATTGCCAGTCATCCTGGCCAGGGATCAACCGATAGAGTTGTTGCGCAGTTTCAGATGCATGATGCAGGTCTTCCCGGTCGAAGAGGAAAGAGATACCGTCCGGACGGCTTTCGCGCGTCATGTCGGGTGACGGGCTCGCCGACGTGGGACCCGGTCGCATGATCCAGAATAATGCGGCACCTGTGCTGAGCCCGGCAGCAGCGACGATGGCCGCTATGTCCCAAAAAGGCATGAGCCGAACAATCCCTGTTTCAGATGAAGACAGGTTTACTATTCCTTGGCGTTAGTTAACGGCTGGTTAATTTCCCGAACGGCTCAGACAGCGAACTGGCGGTTTTCCCCGAATTGGCGGGCTTGGTCGCGGCCATGGGCATCGATGCGCTGTCGCTCCCATGTCACATGCACGATAGCGCCCAGATCGGTGCGCTTGCCCTCCTCCACCGCAACAGGATCGCGACCATTGGCAAAGCGGAGTTCCGCGCCAGACCGTTCAAGAAGGGTTTTCGCGATAAACAGACCCAGCCCCATGCCTTCGTACCCCGGCCGCAGGCCGCTACTGGCCGTGTTGCGCCGACGGCGCATGAACGGATCACCGATCCGCCCCAAAAGCTGTGGCGGAAAGCCGCACCCGTCGTCCATGATGCGTAAGGAAATGCTGTCGTCACTCCAACCGGCTTCGATCCAAATGTCCGTTTCCGCGAAATCGACGGCGTTCTGGATGAGGTTCCGCAAACCGTGGATGATCTCCGGTTTGCGCAGGATGGAGGGTTGCTCCGTGGGATCGCCCAGATGGTGGAAGTGCACGGTCTTGCCGCGCCCCATATGCGGTTCGGCGGCCTCTTCGATCACCGCCATGAGGGGTGCCTGCCGGAGATGCAGATCATCCTTTCCAGCGCGTCCCATGTCTCGCAGAATGTCGCGGCACCGATCCGCCTGCTCACGGATGAGTGCTGCGTCTTCCCGCAGGTCGGGATGATTGATCAGCTCTTCATACAATTCGCCACTGGCCAGCTTGATGGTCGCCAGCGGCGTGCCCAATTCGTGCGCCGCCGCTGCAACGACACCACCAAGATCCGTCAGTTTCTGCTCGCGCGCCAGCGCCATTTGGGTGGCGGCCAAAGCGTCCGACATGGAGTGGATTTCTGAGGTAACCCGCACGGAATAGGCGCTGATAAAGACAATTGCGATGATCAGGGCGATCCAATGGCCAAAAACGAACAGCTGCGGGATCTCCAAAATCAACCCGCTGTCGGTGCGCAGGGGCAGATGGATCTGCGACAGGATGGACACCATTAGAATCGCAGTGCTGCCCAGAAGAACCGTTGATCTGAGGGTGAGAACAGCTGCGGAAATCGTGACGGGCCCCAGCATCAGAAGGGCAAAGGGATTATGCAGCCCACCGGTCAGGAACAACAGAATGCTGAGTTGAAGCAAATCGAACATCACCATAAGCATGTTCTCGACTTCGCCGAGCCGTTTGTTTTCCGGGAAAATGAAGATGGCCACCAGATTGGCGATGACCGAGGCGCCGATGACCAGATAGCAGAGCCCCAGCTCCAGTTGCAGCCCGTACCAATGCTGCGCCACCGTGATCGCCGTGAGCTGGCCGCCAATGGCAAACCAGCGCAACAGGATCATCGTGCGCAGCCGTATCCAACTGGCGCGCGTGTCCCCGCCGAGAGGTCTGACAGTGTTTTCCTGCATCCGGGCTCACCGCATGTTGAGTTGCATAGATGTCGCAGGACGGTACGACTTCGATTTGATAGGAACACCCTAACGCTGCAAATCAGGAGAAGCGACACCCATGCGCTATATCGCCCCCCTTTCCGCTATCGCCATCTTTGGTCTTCTGGCCGGGATCTGGTTTGCCACGCAATCGCCGACGGGTGACGACGCTTATGCGCAATGCAGCGCAAGCCAGGTTGCCGGTGGTGCGGGTGCGATTGGTGGTCCGTTTGAGCTGGTGAATGCAGCTGGCGAAACCGTCACGGATCAGGATGTGATCACCGAACCCACGCTGCTGTACTTCGGCTATACCTTCTGCCCGGACGTTTGCCCGATCGACACGGCGCGGAATGCGGATGCCGTGGATATGCTCGCGGAGAAAAACATTTCCGTCACGCCGGTTTTTATCTCCATCGATCCCAAGCGCGACACTCCTGAAGTTGTCGGAGATTTCGCACAGAACCTGCATGAACGGATGATCGGCCTGACAGGTTCGCCAGAGCAGGTGAAAGCGGCGAGCGAGGCTTATCGCACGTATTACAAGGCGCATGACGGGGACGATGATTACTACCTCGTCGATCACTCGACATTCAGTTATCTGGTGCTGCCGGAAAAGGGTTTCGTCGAGTTTTTCCGGCGTGAGGCGACGGCTCAGGACATCGCGGACACCGTTGCCTGCTTTGTGGAAAACACCTGAAACCACCACACATGGTTTGACGAGTGCCCTGCACTGCCACATATTGCATAAGGATGACTGACAACCGTGCTAAGGAAAGCGCCGATGCAGGAAGCTGCTCAATTGGACCTCGGAGAAGACGCCAGTCTTTTGCTGGTGGATGACGATGAACCTTTTCTGCGTCGGCTTGCCAAGGCGATGGAGAAACGCGGTTTTTCCGTGGAGACTGCGGACTCCGTAGCGGCAGGCAAGGCGATTGCGACAGCCCGGCCCCCGGCCTACGCCGTGGTCGATTTAAGGCTCGAAGACGGAAATGGCCTCGATGTGGTCGAGGTGCTGCGTGAGAAACGTCCCGACATTCGGGTTGTCGTGTTGACGGGATATGGTGCAATTGCGACAGCCGTAGCCGCCGTGAAAATTGGTGCGACGGACTATTTGTCGAAACCAGCTGACGCGGCGGATATCGTGAACGCCTTGTTGGCACGGGGGGATGATCTACCGCCGCCGCCCGAAAATCCGATGAGCGCGGATCGCGTGCGATGGGAGCATATCCAGCGGGTGTTTGAACTCTGTGACCGCAATGTCAGTGAAACCGCACGACGCCTGAACATGCACCGCAGAACGCTGCAGCGCATACTGGCAAAGCGCTCGCCAAGATAGACCCGTGGCAAGGTGGCCTGAAAGCCCACCCTACCTGCCGCCATCACCCTTTCCGCCAACAGGTAGGGTGGGCTTTCAGGCCACCTTTTTCAGATGTCGTATCGTTTGCTGATCTTGTTGACCAGTTGCCCGGACGCCAAAGCAACATCCTCGTCAAAGTGCCAGTCTCTGAACCCTCGGCTTTGATAATAGGTCAGCCCCCCTGTGTTGTCCGCGCGGATCGTGGCATTGATCCACACATAGCCCAGTTCTTTTGCCGCTTTAGCCGTTGCATCGAAGAGCGCTGATCCAATCCCCAGGCCGGTTTGACCCACCTTCACAAATGTGGCGATGTCCACGGCATCGGGTGGCAGCTTTGGATGGGGTTCAAGCAGCTGAAATCCAACGACCTCTTCCTGTTCGTTCACCGCCACATGCCAGGCGGACCCGCTTGAATGGCCTGCCATCCAGTCTTTCAGATCATCGCCCGTCACAGGCTTTGTCAGCGCTGTTGTCCCACCGATTTCGATGATTTCATTCAACAGCTGCGCCATGGAGGCGCAGTCGAGAGGCAATGCCGGTCGCACGTGAATCATCCCATTTCCTCCAGGAGCATTGCGTGACGCTCGGTAAAGGCGCGGCGGGTCTCGACCGGCGGGCGCAACACGATCTGCAGGTCGTCCATGGCTCTGGCGTCCGGCTTGCCAAAAAACTTGCTGGCCTCAGCTTGTGAAAACCCCGCAATCTGCGTGGCTTCCATCCAGGCGCTGATCTTGTCGGCCTTTTTGATCTGTTTCTTGATCTGAACGGGAATCGCTGCTGGCAGACCAAACCGAATATGCACCGCTGCCGCCAGGCGATCATCCAGCGCGCCATAGTCCGGACCAACGGCTGCCTTGACCGGGGAAATCATGTCTCCGATGACATATTCCGGCGCGTCATGCAGCAGCGCTGCAAGACGCCATTTGGCGGGCGCTTTCGGGGCGATACGGCCAAAAAGCGTCTCTACCAAAAGCGAATGTTCGGCCACGGAGTAGGCGTGATCTCCCCGTGTCTGGCCGTTCCAACGCGCAACAAAGGCCAGACCGTGGGCAATGTCTTCGATCTCAATATCGACGGGCGTCGGGTCGAGCAGGTCAAGCCTGCGTCCTGACAGCATCCGCTGCCATGCGCGTGCCGGCGATCTGGCCATATCGGGTCATCCTCGTGTGTTTGCACCTGATTATCCCGCGGCCTGGTCACTGGCAAATCCCTTCCTCACGATAAGAGCACAGGAATGTGCAGGCTGGTGCGTCGCAAATCCGCATGATCGGGCTTATATTGAAATTATCTACAGCAACAGGCGCACGGCGTCTTATTACCTTCATGCGGTGCGCCCCTGATCAAGGAGCAATCCCATGTTTAAACGTCTTTTTTCGGCAGCCCTTGTCTTTGGCGCAGCAGCGCTCGCGCCCCCCTTGGCGGCCCAGACCGCTTGCCTCCCGCGCGGCGACCTCGTCAATTCGCTAAAAAGCACTTACAGCGAACAAATGGCGGGTGGCGGTCTGCAAGACGCGTCGCGACTGATCGAAATCTGGACCTCCCTACGTACCGGCAGTTTCACCATCTTTATCACGCGCCCGGACGGTATTAGTTGCGTGGTTGCAAGTGGCCAGGACTGGTACTCGGTCCCGCAACCTATTGGCGAAGGTGTCAAAGGGTAAGGTCGTATTACTCCATTGTCCCTTTTAAGCCTCGGTGCTATCTGAACGACAACTTTGGATGCAGGGAATGTGAATGATGGCAGAAGATTTTATCGTGCGTGACATCGCGCTCGCCGAATACGGGCGCAAGGAACTCGACATTGCGGAAACGGAAATGCCGGGCCTGATGGCGCTGCGCGACGAGTATGGCGAGAGCAAGCCGCTCAAGGGCGCGCGCATTGTCGGCTCTCTGCATATGACGATCCAGACGGCCGTTCTGATTGAAACGCTTGTGGCGTTGGGCGCGGATGTGCGCTGGGCGTCCTGCAACATCTTCTCCACCCAAGACCATGCGGCGGCTGCGATTGCCGCAGGCGGCACGCCGGTCTTTGCGATCAAAGGTCAGTCGCTGGAAGAGCACTGGGACTATCTCGACAGGTCGTTCATGTTCCCTGAGGGCCCGAACCTGATCCTGGATGATGGTGGCGATGCGACACTGTATATTCTGCTTGGCGCCCGCGCCGAAGCCGGAGAGGAAATTATTCCTGTTCCCGGCTCTGAAGAGGAAGTCGCGATCAAGGCGCAGATCAAAAAGCGCATGGAAGAAAGCCCCGGCTGGTTCACCAAAATGCGCGATCAGATTGTCGGCGTCTCTGAAGAGACAACAACCGGCGTACACCGTCTGTATGAGCTGGTGCGCGAAGGCCAGCTGCCCTTCCCGGCGATCAACGTGAACGATTCCGTGACCAAGTCGAAGTTCGACAATAAATACGGCTGCAAGGAATCGCTGGTCGACGGTATCCGCCGTGCGACAGACACCATGATGGCGGGCAAGGTTGCCGTTGTGATGGGATATGGCGATGTGGGCAAAGGCTCGGCGGCCTCGCTGCGCGGTGCCGGTGCCCGCGTGAAAGTGACCGAAGTGGACCCGATCTGCGCGCTGCAGGCCGCAATGGACGGCTTTGAGGTTGTGCTGCTGGAAGATGTCGTCGGGTCAGCGGATATCTTTATCACCACCACGGGCAACAAGGACGTGATCCGCATCGAGCACATGCGCGAGATGAAGGACATGGCGATTGTCGGCAACATCGGCCACTTTGACAACGAAATTCAGGTTGCCGCGCTGAAGAACCACAAATGGACCAGCATAAAAGAACAGGTGGACATGATCGAGATGCCGAACGGCAACCGTCTGATCCTGCTGTCTGAGGGCCGCCTGCTGAACCTCGGTAACGCCACCGGCCACCCGTCGTTTGTGATGTCCGCCTCTTTCACCAACCAGGTTCTGGCGCAGATCGAGCTCTGGACCAAAGGGGATGAGTACAACAACGAGGTCTACATCCTGCCCAAGCATCTGGATGAAAAGGTCGCGCGCCTGCATCTGGACCGGATCGGTGTGAAACTGACAGAGCTCGACAAGGATCAGGCAGCCTATATCGGCGTCGCCCCCGAAGGCCCGTTCAAGCCGGAACACTACCGCTACTAGGCGCGTGCCGGATCAGCCGGAGACAGAGCCTGACAAGATCAGACGCCGCCCCGCATTAGGTCGGGCGGCGTTTGTCATTCTGTGCGCCGCCCTGTTCGGTGCGTATCGTTTGATGACCCTGCCGGATACGCCCCTGCCCGCCGCCTGGAACCCCATGGCACCGCTATCCGTCAATGATCCGGTCACGCCATTGACCCACTGGAAACTGAGCCGGGCGCTGGCCGCGCCCGAGGTGTGTCTGCAGGTTTTGATGACCGGGGCCTTGGCGCAACCCCTGCCCGATCTCGTGGAAAACGCCCAATGCGGCATTGCCGATCAGGTCTTGCTGTCTGGTGTCTCCGGTGCACGTCTCGATCCGTTGAATACGCGGTGCCAGACAGCCCTGCGCATGGCGATGTGGATGGAACATGGGGTGCATCCGGCTGCGGAACACCATTTCGGACAGCGCATTGCCCGCGTGAACCATATCTCCAGCTATTCATGTCGACCCATTCGTACGCCCCGTGGCACTGCAGCCCGGATGAGCACGCATGCACGGGCCGAAGCCGTGGATATCGCTGGCTTCGTGCTGGCGGATGGCACGCGGATTTCACTGTTGGAAAGCTGGGGGGAAGATGGTCCGGCGGGCGCCTTTCTTGCGGATGTGCGCAATGCGGCCTGTACGTGGTTTCGCCTGACGTTGGGACCTTCCTTCAACCGATTGCATGCCGATCATTTCCACCTGCAGCATCGCGGCAGTGGCCTGTGCCGATAAGCAGGGCTTTGCAACGGGGAATGCGACAGACAAAAACTCCTTTTGTGAATGGAAATATGTGATTAGTCTTGCGCGCAACGGTCGGACACCCCGGCCGATTTTGCCAGGTGGGAGAATTTTTATGGGCAAACGGGACGATTTGATTGCGCAATATGCAGATGATCTGAAGAGTAAATGTGGCATGTCGCCGGACATGGATTTGCTGACGAAAGTCACGATCGGCTGCGGCCCCTCAATCTATGATGCGGATGCGGCGACCGTTGCCTCCAGCCAGGCGGGCGAGATTGAAACCGTGAAAAACAACTTCCTGATCAAGAAACTGGGCCTGTCCGATGGGCCTGAGCTTGATGCAGCGATTAGCAAGGTTATCGAAACCTATGGTCAGTCGGAGCGCAATAAATATCGCGCTGTTGTCTACTACATGCTGACCAAACACTTTGGCAAAGAAGCCGTTTACGGCTGATCAATACTAAAACGTGATCCGGAGCGCCTTCTTTTCTTAAGGAGGCGTTTCTTTTTTAGCAGGCTTTTAAAACACTGAAAAATTGCAATTCTTTGCTGCCTGATGTAGCAATTACTCATCCGGCCAGCATGGCCAGGACCAGTTTCAAACACGTGCGGTGGGTATGGGAGCACGTGGGGTGAAGAAGGGTTCTGGCGTCATGTCAGGACCCTTCGTCTTTTTTGCCGGACCTTTCAGAACAGGGTCAAAACGATACCGATCAGGGTACAGCCGAATGTCGCATATCCGCCATCGATCAGGATCAGGCTGCGCGGCCGTGCACCAAAACTGTAGAACGTGGCGATCCAGGGGCTGACAAGAAAGAGCCCGATGCCCAGGCCCGAGACAAGCCCTTTGCCCACCGTGTCAATTGCGCTCAGCTCAAACACATGTCGCATCATGCCGGCCACAAGGATCGCGCCCAAAAGACTAGTGATGTAGGGAATCGGGTCTGATCTGTTGGCGGGTTTGCCGCTTTCGTCTAGTGCTACGCCTGACACCGCCATCCATCTATCGGCCAGCACAGTGTACCAGACGGCTCCAAACATGAACCCCGCCACCCCGGCGATCAAAACACTCAGATATTCCATAATTGCCTCCCGTATTCTGACAGGAGACTGCCATCAAGAAGGCAACCCGGCTAGTCCGAAACGCCAGCCATCTCGCAGATAATCTGCCATTCTTCGGGCCTCACAGGCTGCACCGACAGCCGCGAATTGCGGACCAGCACCATCTCGGACAGGCGCGGTTCCGCCTTGATATCATCGAGTGTAATGGGCGTTTTCACCGGTTTCACCGCCTTGATATCCACGCATTCCCACCGCTCATCCTCGGTGGTGCTGTCGGGATGCGCCTCGGCGATGACCTCGACAATCCCGACGATCTCGCGGTCTTTTTGCGAATGGTAGAAAAAGCCCAGATCGCCCACGGCCATCTCGCGCATGAAGTTGCGGGCCTGATAGTTACGCACACCATCCCATTCCTCACCCGCATCGCCCTTGGCGACTTGCTGGTCCCAACTCCAGGTCGTGGTTTCGGATTTAAACAGCCAGTAGTTCATCCGCCGATCACCCTGTTCCATGGGATCAGATCAACGGATTCGAACAGCCCCGCCTTGCCGTAGGGATCGCCGTCGGCCCATATCCGTGCCTCATCCATGTCGGCGACATCCAGAATGATCAGTGATCCGATCATGTCACCCACATGGTCCAGCAATGGGCCCGCCTGCTGCACAGCCGTGCCGGATTTCAGATATTCCACATGGGCGGGTCGGTTTTCCTGCCGAACCGACAGTGCACCGGGTTTGTCATGGGCGATCAGGGCAACAAGCATCTATTCTTCCTTCAGGCTGCGCGACAACAGGTCATGCATCGCTTGCCGCACATCCAACCGTTTTTCGACCAGCCCCGCAACCGCAGAAGTAATCGGCATGTCCAACCCTTCCTCGCGCGCCAGCGCATCGGCGGCGCGGGCGGTGGCCGCACCCTCCACGGTGATTTTGTCGTCGAAAGCTTCCGCCTTACCCAGCGACAGCCCAAGCCGGTAGTTGCGCGATTGTGCCGAGGTGCAGGTCAGCACGAGATCTCCAAAGCCCGACAGGCCTGCGAGCGTGTTCGGATTGGCACCCTTGTGCAGGGCCAGCCGCTGCATTTCCGCGAATCCACGGGTCAGGACGGCGGCACGTGCGCTTTCGCCCAGCCCGGCCCCCATCGCAGCACCACAAGCGATGGCAATCACATTCTTCAGCGCCCCGCCCAGCGTCGCACCCACCACGTCGTCACTGCGATAAAGCCGCAAAACCGGCGTCGAGAGGGCCTCCTGCACCTGTTGTCCCAGATCATCATCCGCGCAGGCGAGCGTCAGACCGGTCGGCAGGCCCGCCGCAATATCGCGGGCAAAGCTCGGCCCTGTCAGCAAGGCGGTGCGCGCGCCGGGCAGACTGTCTGCAATCACCTCCAGCGGTCCCTTGCCTGAGGTCAGATCCATCCCCTTGCAGCAGGCCACCAGCGTCTTGCCGTCCAGCGCTTCGCGATGTTCCTGCAGGAAGGACCGCAGCTGCTGCATGGGCACGGCGAGCAGCAGGATATCCGCTTCAGCGGCGCGGTCGATATCCGGGGTGACGGCCAGCGCCGCCGGAAAGGGTCGGTCGGGCAGACGGGATTTGTTTTCATGATCCCTCGACATCTCCTGCACATGCTCGGATGAACGGGCCCAAAGCTGAACAGGGGTCTTTTGCGACAGGCTGATGGCGAGCGCTGTGCCAAATGCGCCTGCGCCCAGAACCGAAATCGTCATGCCTTGGCTCCCTTCTTGCCACTGCCCAGCATGGCCGGGCTGGTCTGGTCGAGCGGCCAGCGTGGGCGGGCAGAAAGATCAAAACCATCTGCCGGACGGGTGGCCATTTGCTCCAGAGCGGCAAAGGCGATCATGGCCGCATTATCCGTGCAAAGTGCCAGGGGAGGTGCAACGAATGTAGCTCCATTCTGCAGAGAAACAGTCTCTAACGCGGCGCGAATGGCCTTGTTGGCCGCAACGCCTCCGGCAACACATAGTGTCGGCTGCGCGGGTGACAATGCGCCGTAAGCTTCGAGGGACCGTTTGGTTTTTTCCGCCAGCACGTCAACCACAGCCTGCTGAAACCCGGCGCAAAGATCGGCGCGCGCCTGTTGTGGCAGCCCGCCATGCTCAGAGACGATGGCATCCCGCGTCCGCAGAACAGCTGTCTTCAGCCCCGAAAAGGACAGGTCACATCCGGCACGGTCCAGCAACGGGCGTGGGAGTGGAAAACGGTCGCTCGTTCCCCGCCGTGCTTCCTGTTCTACGGATGGGCCGCCCGGTTGCGGCAGGCCGACAAGACGCGCGATCTTGTCGAAGGCTTCGCCGGGGGCGTCGTCGATGGTGCCGCCCAGACGCTCGAACCGTTCGGGCCCGTGTACGATCAGAAACTGGCAATGCCCGCCCGAGACCAGCAGCATCAGGTAGGGATAGGCGACATCATCCGTGAGGCGGGGCGTCAATGCATGGCCTGCCAGATGGTTGACACCATAGAGCGGCAGCCCCGTTGCGGCAGACAGGCCCTTGGCGCACATCACGCCGGACACAACACCCCCGATGAGGCCGGGGCCAGATGTCACACCAATTGCATCGAGGTCCAAAAATTCACACTTTGCCCTTGTTAGAGCCTCTTCCACGCAATGATCGAGCAGCTCGGCATGGGCCCGCGCGGCAATCTCGGGGACAACACCACCAAAAGCGGCGTGCAGCGCCGTTTGCCCCTTCACGACGGAGGACAGAATATCGGTTTGACCGTCTTCGTGCCGTCGCAGAACCGCGGCGGCAGTGTCATCGCAACTGCTTTCCAGACCCAGGATTGTCGTTGATCGTGTCACGCGGTGACCCCGTTGCATGCGTCTTTGCCCGCAGGTAACACCGTAGGGGGCCGCAAACAATGCCGAGGGTTTTCATGGGCACCGCCCCCATACCGTTGATCATGACCCGCCCGGTTGAGGCGAATGCGCGATTTGTGGCGCAATTGCCCATGTCATTGTCCAAGCGCCTCGCGTTGATCGAAAGCCCGCTGATCGAAATTGTGCCTGCGCGCGCAGATTTTGAGATTGGCCCCGGAGAGGCCGTGATTTTTACCTCTGCGAATGGCGTCCACCACGCACCGGACGGGCAGGGCAGGCAGGCGTTTTGCGTCGGTCAGCGCACGGCAGAGGCAGCATGCGCAGCAGGATGGGACGGCGCATTTTGTGGTCAGACGTCGGACGCACTGGTCTCTTCGTTGTTGGCGGCGCCGCCTGATGTAAGGCTCTGGCACCTCGCGGGGCGGCACACGCGTGGACAGATTGCGGAACGCTTGACTGCTGGCGGGCTACCGGTGACGCGGATTACCGTCTATGATCAGGCGCTGCGACCTCTCACCTCGCAGGCCAAAAGCGTGCTGCAGCACGGCAATCCGGTCATTCTGCCGGTTTTTTCCCCGCGCACGGCGGCTCAGTTTGCGCAAGAGTGCCCGGCAGATGCATGTCCACATATCGTCGCCCTGAGTGAAGCCGTGGCGGCGGCGATGACACACTTAAATTACGCTTCGCTGGAAATCACGTCTGCGCCGGACGCACAGGCAGTGGTCAAATGCCTTGAAAAGGTGGTGGCGCGCATCAGCTTGGGTTGAAGAAGTGAGGTGCGCGCGAGTAAGGTTCCTAGGTGCGCCGCTGGGGTAGATTCGAAAAGGTGGATGTTGTGGCAAAGGCAAAAAAACCAAAAGACGACACCGCGCCGGAGCAAGCCGCAAGTAAAACGCGCAACAATATTTCTGAAAATGTGACAGCAGGAACCGGGGCAGAGGATATCTCCGAGACCAAGGTAGAGCCATCGACGGAGGTCGAGACCTTGGCCCCGCACGATGTGATCACGGACGCTGACACACCCAAAGAGGGTTCGTCCACCGCAGCGAAGGCGGATAAGACCGCGCCTGAGGAGCTTACAAAGGATGATGCGGTCAAGGCACCGTGGTCCGTTTCCGAACCGGACGCCGCCGAGAAAACGGATGATCAACAGACCGAGGATGTGTCGGAGACCCGGGATGTAAAAGATCAGGCTGCGCTGCAGCACCCGTTGCCGGTGCCTGCGCCGGCCCCGCGCCGCAGCAGTTTCTGGCCTGCGGTGTTTGGTGGTGTTGTCGCGGCGATGCTCGGGTTCATTGCGGGGCGTGGCGATATGCTGGATGCGTATTTCCCCCGGGCCGATCTTCCGGAACCGGTCGACCTGACGCCGCTGACCGAAGAAACCGCCGCTTTGACAGCGCGGATTCAAGATCTCGAAAACGCACCCCCCGCCGCCGTGCCGGATGGTGACACCATCACCGCGGGCCTCAATGATGTCTCCAGCGCGCTTGAGGCGATGCAGTCCACCCTGCAGGCCCAAACGGCTCGGATTGACGCGCTGGAAGCCCGCCCTGAAACCGGGACCACCGCACCGCCGGTAGACAACAGCGCCGAGATCGAAGCCTTGCAATCGTCAATTGCAGCGCTCGAAGCGCGTTTGGCTGAACAGGATGCCCAGGCAAGCGCGGAAGCGGCGCGATTGTTGGCACGGGCCGCGCTGACGCAGGTTGTGACAGCCGTGGAAAATGGGGAGGCGTTTGAGCCTGCCCTGGGCGCGCTCGAAGAAGTGGCGCCCGTGGAGGTGCCGGATGCCCTGCGCAGCGCTGCAGCGGAAGGGGTGCCCAGCATGACGACGTTGCGAGAGAATTTCCCGGATGCCGCGCGGGCCGCATTGGCCGCCGCGCGGGCGGACGTTCCGGAATCGGAGGTGGCGGGCATTGGTGGATTTTTGCGACGGCAACTGAGCGCCCGTTCGGTCACCCCGCGCGAGGGGTCAGACCCAGACGCCGTGCTGTCGCGGGCCGAAGCAGCGGTCAGGTCCGGTGATCTGGAGACAGCGCTGACCGAATTGGCCGCGCTGCCGGAGACTTCGAAATCTGCGATGCAAGCCTGGTTGGACGGGGCAAATGCCCGCAAAGAGGCGCGCGATGCTGCTCAGGCTCTGTCTGACAGCCTGACGGTAAATTAAGGAAGACGAATTCATGCTCTGGTCCCTCATCAAGATTATCCTTTTTGTCGGTGTTGTCGCGTTGCTGTCGCTTGGGGCCGGATACCTGTTGGAAAGCGAGGGCGGTGTTCAGGTCACCGTCATGGGCAGCGAATACACCTTTGGCCCGCTGCAGTCAGTGATTGCCGTCGCGGTGCTGGTGGTGGCGCTCTGGGTGTTGCTCAAACTGGTGTCCCTGCTGGTGGCGACATGGCGTTTTCTGAACGGAGATGAGACGGCCCTGTCGCGATACTTTGACCGCAACCGCGAGCGCAAAGGGTTCGATGCGCTTTCCGAAGGGATGATGGCGCTGGCCAGCGGCGAGGGGCGGCTGGCCATGACCAAGGCGGCCAAGGCCGAGAAATATCTTGGCAAACCGGAGCTGACGAACCTCCTGACGGCGCAGGCGGCTGAGTTGGCAGGTGATCGGCAGAAGGCGGAGGAAACCTATAGGAAACTGGTGACCAATGACGCCACGCGGTTTGTGGGCGTGCGCGGTATTCTCAAGCAGAAACTGGCGGATGGGGATACCGAAACGGCGCTGAAACTGGCGGAAAAAGCCTTTGCGATCAAACCCAAGCACGAAGAAACGCAGGATGTGTTGTTGCGGCTGCAGGCGCAGAAAGAAGACTGGTCCGGCGCACGTCAGACGCTGAGCGCCAAGCTCAAGCACGGCAATCTGCCGCGCGACGTGCACAAACGGCGCGATGCGGTGTTGGCCTTGTCCGAGGCCAAGGATGTCCTGTCGGATGGCAGCGGTATTGAGACGCAGGAAAAGGCGATCGAGGCCAACAAGCTGTCACCTGATCTGATCCCGGCGGCGGTCATGGCGGCGCACAGCTACATCGACAAAGGCAAACCCCGCCTTGCCACGCGTTTGCTGAAAAAGGCGTGGGACGTGGCGCCGCACCCTGATCTCGCTGCTGCCTTTGCCGCTATTGAACCCGAAGAAACGTCAGAACAACGCCTGAAGCGCTTTGCCGCTCTGACGCGCAGCAATCCGCAGCACCCTGAAACGCGGATGCTGCTGGCTGAACTCCACATTGCAAATGAGGATTTCCCCGAAGCCCGTCGCGCCCTTGGGGATCTGGTCGAAACCGATCCGACCGCGCGGTCCGTGACCTTGATGGCGGCCATCGAGCGGGGCGAGGGTGCAGATGACGCGGTCGTGCGCGGCTGGCTGGCGCGAGCGCTGACCGTATCGCGCGGTCCGCAGTGGATCTGCGACAATTGCCAGCATATCCACGCGGAATGGGCGCCGATCTGCGAAAACTGCGAGAGTTTCGACACGCTGGCGTGGAAGACACCACCCCTTTCCGAGGTGGCGATGCCCGGGGGCGTGCAGATGTTGCCGCTGATCGTGGGCGCGGTTGAAGATGACGTGAGCAAGGCACCGGATGACGATGCCGCGGATGACGGGATCGAAGACGCGGAGCTGTTGGAGCCAGATGTAACCGATGTCGATGTGGCTGAGAGCGAGCCCGCCCTGGAAGAGAAACGCGCCTGAGGTCTTGACCTTCCAGTAACTGGAGGCCTTATCTCTATCCCTGAACCGCTTCGGGGGCCTGCGCGTGCTGGACACTCAAAAGATCACACTGACCGTTGAAAACATGTCGTGCGCCTCCTGCGTGGGACGGGTGGACCGTGCCCTCGCGGAGGTGCCGGGTGTCATTGACGTTGCCGTCAATCTCGCGACGGAAGAGGCAACTGTACACGTGCGGGGCGATGGCCCTTCGGCGGAAACCCTTGCGCTTCAGGCGACGGAGGCCGGATACCCTGCCAAAGTCCTGCAGGGTCGCGACGCGGATGACCAGGCCAACCGCCAGAGCGCGCAGGCCGACGCGCTTGGGAAACGCACATGGATTGCGGCGCTTTTGACCTTGCCGGTCTTCGTTTTGGAAATGGGCGGACATATGATCCCCGAATTCCACCACTTCATCGCCCGCACGCTTGGCACGACCCAAAGCTGGTGGCTACAGGCGCTGCTCACCACGGGGATCTTGCTGGGGCCGGGTCGGATGTTCTACGTGGCCGGTGTGTCAGCGCTGCGCAAGGGCGCACCGGATATGAACAGCCTTGTCGCTGTCGGGACGTCCGCCGCCTATGGGTACTCGCTCTGCGTTCTTCTGGCGCCCGAATTGCTGCCTGCCGCTGCGCAGGTGGTCTATTTCGAAGCGGCGGCAGTGATCATCACCTTCATTCTGCTGGGCCGATGGCTGGAAGCGCGCGCCAAGGGCAAGACTGGCGCGGCCATCCGGTCCTTGCTGAAACTACAACCCAAAACGGCGCAAGTGCTGCGGGGCGGGGTCGCGCAAACCGTCGCTGTCGATGAGATTGTGCCAGGCGACATCATCCTGCTGCGTCCGGGAGAGCGGGTGCCGGTCGACGCGGTGGTCATCGAAGGCGCCAGCCACATCGACGAAAGCATGATCACCGGGGAACCGATGCCGGTGGAAAAGTCCCTGGGCGACCCAGTGACAGCGGGAACAATCAATGGTCCCGGCAGTCTGCGTCTCGATGCCAAAAGGGTCGGGGCCGACACCGTGCTCGCCGGGATTATCCGCATGGTGCAGGACGCCCAGGGCGCGAAGCTGCCCATTCAGGCCCTTGTCGATCGGGTGACGCTCTGGTTCGTGCCGGCAGTGCTTGGTTTGGCCGCGCTGACGGTGGTGATCTGGCTGGCTTTTGGGCCAGAACCGGTGGTGTCGCATGCGCTTGTCGCAGGTGTTGCCGTGCTGATCATTGCCTGCCCCTGCGCCATGGGCCTGGCCACGCCAACGTCGATCATGGTGGCCACCGGGCGTGCGGCGGAACTCGGGGTCCTGTTCCGCAAGGGCGATGCCCTGCAGGCGCTGGCGGATATGGATCTGATTGCATTCGACAAAACGGGGACGCTTACAAAAGGGGAGCCCATGTTGACCGACTTCAGTGCCTTGGGTGATTTTGACCGGGCTCATGCCCTGGCGCTGGTGGCGGCAGTGGAGGCGCGGGTTGAACACCCTGTGGCAGGCGCGATCGTCGAGGCCGCGCGTGCGGATGTCGCTCATGTTCCAGAAGCACGTGACGTGACAGCGCTCAGCGGGCTGGGGGCCAGAGGATCGGTGGACGGCCATATGGTTCTGGTGGGTTCGGACCGCCTGATGCAGGAAGAGGGCATCGATCTGGGCGACGCGCTGGGGCAGGGGCACACACTGGCAGCGCAGGGAAAAACCGTGTTTTTTGCCGCCATAGACAGCAAGCCAGCCGCGCTGATTGCGGTGTCCGATCAGATCAAGCCCAACGCGGCGGATGTGGTCGCCAGACTGCGGGAACAGGGGCACCGCGTCGCCATGATCACCGGCGACAAACAGGAAACCGCAGAGGCCGTGGCTGCCCGGATCGGGATCAACGAGGTTGTCGCCGGTGTCATGCCACGGGGAAAAACGGCCGCGTTAGAGACGTTTCGGTCAGCGGGTATCAAGGTCGCCTTTGTCGGTGACGGCATCAATGATGCGCCCGCTCTGGCCCGCGCGGACGTCGGGATCGCCATCGGCAGTGGGACGGATATCGCCATCGGTGCAGCCGATGTCGTGCTGATGTCCGGTGATCTGCGCGGGGTCAGCACGGCCCTGTCCGTCTCCCAGGCCGCAATGCGTAACATCCGCCAGAACCTGTTTTGGGCCTTTGCCTACAACACCGCGCTTATTCCGGTCGCGGCCGGGGTACTCTATGCCAGTCTGGGACTGCTCTTGTCACCACAACTGGCGGCTGGCGCCATGGCGCTGTCCAGCCTTTTCGTGCTGAGCAACGCCTTGCGTCTGCGTGGATTGAAACGGGGGATCGCATGAATATTTCCGATGTCGCCAGCAGCACCGGGTTGCCGGTCAAAACCATCCGGTACTACGAGGATATCGGCCTGATCGCGCCCGCGCGCAGTGCCAATGGGTACCGCCAATTTTCCGACAGTGATCTGCACAAGCTGGCCTTCATTGGCCGTGCGCGGTCCTTGGGTTTTGGGATAGATGCTTGCCGCGACCTGCTGCGGCTTTACAACGATCAGAAACGCGCCAGTGCGGATGTGAAAAAGCTGGCAAAATCCCATCTGGGCGAGATTGATCGCAAGATCGCTGAGCTGGGCCAGATGCGCGCAACGCTGTCTCACCTCATCGATGCCTGTGCCGGAAACGACCGTCCCGATTGTCCGATCCTGGCTGATCTGGCAGCGGATCACGATCATGCTTGACTCTTGACGCCAGCGGCAGACCCGTCAGGGTGCTCGCATGAATGAGATCTTCCAGCATCGCATCAAGGTCCTGTTCCAGCATTGCGACCCGGCGGGCATCGTCTTTTACCCGCGATATTTTGAAATGGTGAACCAGACCGTTGAGGAATGGCACGATAGCGGCCTGCACCATTCGTTTTCGAAAATGCACATGGAATCGGGACATGGGGTGCCAACTGTTTCTATCGGGGCGGAATTCACCGCCCCCAGCAAGATGGGCGATGTGCTGACCTGGTCGCTCTCGGTGTTGCGGCTGGGCCGGACGTCCGCGCATCTGAGCGTCAAGGCGCGATGTGGTGACCAGTTGCGCATGACGGCGACGCCGGTACTGGTCTACGTGCATATGGGTTCTGGGCGCCCGGTGCCCTGGCCCGAAGACATCAGGTCCCGTATGTCGAACTACCTGGACGCTGGCGCGAAACTGCCGGACTAGACGTCAACGGACCTTGTCGGCGAGCTCTGAAAGCATCTCATGCACCCTGTCGGCCCCGATGATCGCGCGGCGCACCAGCCTGTCGAACTGCTTGGCAAACCCGCGGATCTGGTCGGGGCTGCTGATCACCAGATAGGCATCTCCAATGTAAAGCGCGACGCGCTGTTTGCCGAAGACGGTGAACGGGGCGGAAAACGTCTGCGTCCCGTCATACAGGTGCAGCCGCAGCGCCGGATAATTCTTGCGACACACCCGCGCCATATAGGCAAGTTGTGCGCGACATTGATCGGGATCGGCACCCCGCCAGAGCCCGCTGCGCGCGGATAAATCCTGTAACGTCTGCACCGGCATGGCAATTTCGACATCCATGTCATCCAGAGAAATCTGGCCCAATACGTTCTCGACCCCGCCGCCACGGGCATCGGACACATTGGTTTCCGGTTCGGGGGCGAGGCTGACCATATCGGGTAGGGTCGAAGGCACATAGCGCAACTTGAAACCGGATGCGGCACTGCGCCATTGATCCAGCGGTGTCGATCCATCCGCTTGCACGGCTTTCTCAATCTGCACGCTTTCCGCGACCTCCTGGCGGCCTTCCGGCGCATTTTCGAGGCAGAGCAACCAATCCACCGAAACCCCGCTGACCCGCGCAATCCGGCGCAGTGTTTCCGCGCGGGGCAGGCGGTCGCTCTCGGGGTTGAGAAACTGGCTGAGCGCGGACCGGTCCATGCCTACATCGCGCAAAAATTGCCCCTTACCGGCGGGATGCGACGCCAGCACCTGTTCAAGGCGTTCTTTGAACTGGGCGGAGAGATCACGTTTATCCATGCTGTGAGTATCCAATAATTGCGCGGAAACACAACAAAATCGTGAAAGCGTGACGAAAGTAACGCATCCAACGCAAATTCACGCTCTTGCAAGATTTGCTAATTCCGTCACCCTATTGCGCGGATCTTACCACATCACACCTCATTGAAAGAAAGGGAAAAATTGAAGTCCCCTGACGTGACTACTCCTGCCATCGAATGGCCGACCGTGATCATCGGTGTGATGTGCTATGTCGGTTTCGCGATATCCACCACCTCCTATGACGCGCTCGGACCCTGGATTTCGGGCATTCTCCTCGCCCTCGCCCTGACGCTTTATTCCTCATTCAGCCATGAAGTGTTGCACGGGCATCCCTTCCGGAATGAGGCGCTAAACACTGCCTTTGTGTTTCCGGCACTGGGCCTGGCCATTCCCTATCCACGCTTTCGCGACACCCATCTGGCGCACCACCACGACCCCGCGCTCACCGATCCCTACGACGATCCGGAAAGCAATTTCATCGATCCGTCGGTCTGGGCGAAATGGGGTGTGGTGCGGCGCGTGATCTATACGTGGAACAACACGCTTCTGGGGCGCATGCTGGTTGGTCCAATCATTGCGCTACTCGTTTTCTACCGGGATGATTTTCGTGCAGTTCTGCGAGGAAATACCCAGATTAGAGACGCATATCTTTTCCACGCCGGTGGCCTGATCCCCGTCGTGCTTTGGTGGATCTGGATGGCAGATATGCCGGTCTGGCTCTACCTGCTTTGCGCCTATGCCAGCCATTCCATACTCAAGATACGGACGTTTCTGGAACACCGCGCCCACGAACGCGCCCGCTGCCGCAGCGTGATCATCGAGGACCGTGGGTTGCTGTCCTTCCTGTTTCTCAAGAACAATCTGCACGCGGTGCACCATGCCTGCCCGCGTCTGCCGTGGTACAGGTTGCAGGGTTACTACATGGCGCGACGCTCCGCATTTCTGGAGCGCAATGGCGGCTATGCCTATCGCTCCTACGCGCAAATCGCAGGGTTGTTTCTGCTGAAAACCAAGGACCCGGTGCCACATCTGCTCTGGCAGGACCCGGCGTTTCACCTGGAGAAGGACATCGCGGCGAAGTCCCCGACGACCGGCCTCTGACATTTTGCTTGCAGTCGCGCCGCGCTTCCCGCTTTGATACCGCCTATCCGGGATCAGAGGGACATTCGGCCATGACAGAGACAAGCGCGCCAGTTTTGCTGGATCAATCGGATGGCATCGCGACGATCACCCTAAACCGCCCGAAATCCATGAATGCGCTGTCAGAGGACGTGCTGGCGGCCCTACAATCCGCCCTGGATCAAATCGCCTCGGATCGGGCGGTTCGGGCCGTTATCCTGCGGGGGGCGGGGGCCCATTTCTGTGCGGGGCATAACCTCAAGGAAATGACCGCGCGGCGACAGGATGCGGACGGCGGCAAGGCCTACTTCAATACGCTGTTCCAGACCTGCTCCAAGATGATGATGTCCATCGTCAACCTGCCGCAACCGGTGATCGCTGAGGTGCAGGGCATCGCCACCGCCGCAGGCTGCCAGCTGGTTGCAACCTGCGATCTGGCCGTCGCGGCACAAACCGCGCGTTTTGCCACGTCGGGCGTGAATATCGGACTTTTCTGTTCCACGCCCATGGTGGCGCTGTCGCGCAATTTGACACGGAAACAGGCGATGGAAATGCTGCTGCTGGGTGAATTCCAGTCAGCGGAGAGGGCGGCAGAGATCGGATTGATCAACAGCGTCGTGCCCGATGCGGAGGTGTCTGACGCTACGCGCAAGATGGCTGCCACCATTGTCGGGAAAGCCCCCGCCGCCGTGAAAATCGGCAAGGAGGCGTTCTATAAGCAGGCGGATATGGACCTTGCCTCTGCCTACGCGTACACGGGTGCCGCCATGGCGGAAAACATGATGGCCCGCGATACCGAACGCGGGATCGATGCCTTCATCACCAAGAAACCGATGCCGGAATGGGCGGACGACTAGACCCTAACAAGGCTGTTTGTCAGAAATCGAGGTTCTCCACGCTCAGCGCGTTCTGCTGGATGAACTCGCGCCGTGGTTCCACCACATCTCCCATCAGCTTGGTGAAAAGATCATCGGCCTCGGCCATGTCGTCCACCTTGACCTGCAAGAGCGTGCGCGCGTCGGGGTCCAGCGTGGTTTCCCAGAGCTGATCCGGGTTCATTTCACCGAGACCCTTGTAGCGCTGCAGTGACAGGCCTTTTTCGCCCTCCTGCAGGATTGCATCCATCAGGTCCATCGGACCGAGGATCATCTGGGTTCTGTCCTTGCGGACCAGCGTGGCGGGCAGGTTGTAGACATCTTGCAGGCTCCGGGTAAAGTTGCCGGTTCGCTTGGCCTCGCCGCCGCGCAGGATGCGCCCGTCAAGCGTGCGCACCTCTTCCACGCCGCGCAGAATCCGCGCCAGCCGGATGCCGTGATCCTGCGTGATCCGCCCCTGCCAGCCGCGTTCGTATTCAGGCGCAATCAGGTTCAGACGAGCGGCGACCTTATCCGCCGTGCCCTGCAAATCCGCGTCCACAACGCCAGGCGCAAAGGCACCGGCAATCGCCGCCTGTTCCAGAATATGGCGCGGGTAATGTGTCGGGAAAGCCTCCAGCACGCGGCGCATCTGGCGGGCGAGATCGACGACGCGCATCAGATCCTGCCCGGTGATCTCTTCCCCATTGCCCTGCTTGAGCATAGCCCCTTCGATGCCCTGATGGATCAGATAATCCTCCATCGCCGCCTGATCTTTCAGATAGACCTCGGATTTGCCGCGCGAGACCTTATAAAGCGGCGGTTGCGCAATATAGAGATGCCCGTTCTCTATCAGCTCCGGCATCTGCCGGTAGAAAAACGTGAGCAGCAGCGTCCGGATATGCGCGCCGTCCACGTCCGCGTCCGTCATGATCACGATCTTGTGGTAGCGCAGCTTTTCGATGTTGAACTCATCGCGGCCGATGCCGGTGCCCAGGGCCATCACCAGATTGCCAATTTCCTGGCTGGACAGCATGCGATCAAACCGCGCCCGTTCCACGTTCAGGATTTTCCCTTTCAGCGGCAGGATGGCCTGCGTCTGCCGGTCACGGCCTGTCTGGGCCGATCCCCCGGCAGAGTCCCCCTCCACAAGGAAAACCTCGGTCTTCGACGGGTCTTTCTCGGAACAGTCCTTCAGCTTCCCAGCAAGGAAATTCACATCCATCGCCGTCTTGCGCCGGGTCAGCTCGCGGGCCTTGCGCGCGGCTTCCCGCGCCTGTGCGGCCTCGATGATCTTGCCCACGACGATGCGTGCCTCGTTGGGGTTTTCCTCGAACCATTCGGCCAGTTTTTCGTTCACCAACCCCTCGACCGCCGGGCGCACCTCGGAACTGACCAGCTTGTCCTTGGTCTGCGAGCTGAATTTCGGGTCCGGCACCTTCACCGACAGCACGCAGGTCAGCCCTTCGCGCGCATCATCCCCGGTGAAAGAGACCTTTTCCTTCTTCGCAATCCCGCTCGATTGCGCGTAATTGTTGATCGTCCGTGTCAGCGCGCCACGAAAGCCCGCCATATGGGTGCCGCCATCGCGTTGCGGAATGTTGTTGGTGAAGGGCAGCACATTCTCGTGGTAGCTGTCATTCCACCACATAGCGATTTCCACGCCAATCTCGTCGCGCTCTCCCTGAATGAAGATCGGCTCCGGCATCACGGAGGATTTCGAGCGATCGAGGTATTTCACGAATTCCTTGACGCCACCTTCGTAAAACAGCTCTGACCGCAGGTTTTCGGCGGGCCGTTCGTCCACCAGAATGATTCGCACACCGGAATTCAGGAAGGCCAGCTCCCGCAAACGCTTCTCCAGCACGTCAAAGGAGTATTCGAGGTTGGAAAAGGTGTCCGTCGACGCCATGAAGCGTACTTCGGTGCCCGTCCGCTCCGTCAGTCCCACGACTTCGAGATGCTTGGTGGTAAAACCGCCCTCGAACCGCGCGACATGCTCCTTGCCTTCCCGCCAAATGCGCAGTTCAAGCCAATCGCTGAGCGCGTTCACCACCGATACGCCCACCCCGTGCAGACCGCCCGACACCTTGTAGGAATTGCTGTCGAATTTCCCGCCTGCGTGCAGTTGGGTCATAATCACTTCGGCGGCTGAGACGCCTTCTTCCTCGTGAATCCCTACCGGAATCCCGCGCCCGTTGTCGCTGACGGAAACGGAAGAATCCTCGTGAATGGTAACGGTAACGGCATCCGCGTGACCGGCCAGCGCCTCGTCGATGCCGTTGTCGACGACTTCATAGACCATATGGTGCAGACCGGAGCCGTCGTCCGTGTCCCCGATGTACATGCCAGGGCGCTTGCGAACAGCTTCTAAGCCTTTGAGAACCTTGATGGAATTGGCGCCATATTCTTCTGGCGATTGCTCGTTGTCGGACATGCCGCTACACCTTCGTATTTTTGGTATTTTATAAGGTTTCTAAAGGGGAATGTCACGTCACAGGCACAATATTTTGTGTCAGATGACCGGCAGAACCACACCGACCAAGATCAGCAGAAACCCGGAGATTACATTGATGCGCGCCAGGGTTCGAGGTGCGGTGATCAGGGCTCGCACATGGCTCACACAGGCCGCCAGCAAGAGGTTTCCGATGAGCGGGATGGCGACCGATGCGGCGATGATCGCGCTGACGTCTCCCGCGGTTACGCTGCGCAGGTCAAAGAATCCCGGCAGAACGCCCATGTAGAAGAGCACTGCTTTGGGATTGCCGAGAATCGCAACAAGACCCGCGAGAAATCCGGGCCAGAGGCCGGGCCGCGTCAGGCGGCTGTCCGTGCTGATCTTCTGATCCGCGTGCCGGATCAGCAAGAGCCCCATGCCGACGAATACGCCGCACGCAACCCACCGCAGCACCGCCATGAACACATCAAAAACCGATAGCACCCAGGAGATGCCCAGCACCGCAACCAGCGGCCACAGAATATCTCCCACCGCGACACCGACTGCAAGCGGCCAGGCGGCGCGAAACCCGCCTGACAGTGCTCGCGCCATCAGTGCCAGCCATACCGGGCCGGGCGTCAGAAACAGGATCACCAGCGCGCCCGCGTATAAAATCAGATCAGACCATGCGATGCTCATGACCGGGGTACGAGATCGGACAGGCCATCGACATCGCGCACTTCGATGTATTGCGCGCGATCTCCCAGGGCTTCGAAAAGCGCAGGCTCCGTACCTGTCATCCAGGCCTGCGCGCCGAGGGCTGCGATTTCATCGTAGAGTGCCGCGCGCCGGTCCGGGTCGAGATGAGCAGCAACCTCGTCGAGCAACAGCAGCGGCGGTGCGCCGAAATCCTGCGCCAGCGCCCGCGCATTGGCAAGGATCAGCGAAACCAGAAGCGCCTTTTGCTCCCCGGTTGAACAGTCTTTCGCCGGCACATCCTTGGCCTGATAAACTCCGTAAAGATCAGCACGGTGGGGACCGATCAGGCTGCGTCCTGCGGCCATGTCGCGCGGGCGGCTGTCGGCCAATGCTGCGCGCAACTCATCCTCGGTCTCCGGCAACTCGCCCTCTCCATGGGTAAGCGTCAGCGTCGCTGCAGGGAAGGCAGTGGTCGCATCTGTCTGCGCCTTGGCCAGCTGCGCCAAAGCCGCGCGGCGATTGGCATGGATGGTAACACCCGACTGGGCCATCTGCGCCTCAAGCGCCCCGTACCACGCAGGGTCCCGCACCATATCCTTCAAAAGCCGGTTCCGTTCACGCATCGCGCGCTCGTAGGCCAAAGTCGCCTCCGCATGCCCGGGCTCGAAACTCAGCGTCATCCGGTCCAGGAACCGCCGCCGCCCTTCGGCCCCTTCGATCCACAAACGGTCCATTGCCGGGATCAGCCACAAAACCCGCGCAATCCGCCCCAGCGCCACCTGTGCTGCGGGTTTGTCATCGATCCTGACCTGTCGCGCCGCGCCGTTCTCGGACCAGATCTCGATCTCATGCAATTGGTGCATCGACTGCAAAACCCCAGACAGCTTCCATCCCAAAGCCTCCGGTCGCCGTGTCATATCCTCAGCACTGGACCGGCGCAGTCCCCGTCCCGGAGAGAACAGCGAGACGGCCTCCAGCACATTGGTCTTACCTGCCCCATTCGCCCCATACAGCGCTACAGGTCGACCGTCCAAGGCCAGCCGCCCTAGCTTGTGCGACCGGAAATGCGACAGGGTCAGCGATGTCAGATACAGCGCCATCGCCCGGCTTTCATTGTTCCAAAAATATGCCCGCCGGAGGCAAAAATTAAACGCGCATCGGCATGACTACATAGACTGCGGATTGATCATTGCCTTCCCGCATCAGCGTCGGATCACCGGAGGAGTTGAACAGGAACACCGCATTTTCACGATCCACCTGGCTGGCAATCTCCAACAAATACTTGGCGTTGAAGCCAATCTCCAGCCGTTCATCACCGTAGGCCACAGCCAATTCTTCCTCGGCGGCCCCGGAATCCGGCGCATTCACCGACAGCACCAGCCGGTCTTCGTCCAGTTGCAGCTTCACCGCGCGGGAGCGTTCGGAGCTCACTGTCGCCACCCGGTCCACGGCCTGCGCAAAGTCGGAGGCGTCCACCTCCAGCTTGCGTGTATTGCCCTGCGGGATGACGCGGGTGTAGTCGGGGAAGGTACCGTCGATGACCTTCGAGGTTAGGGTAATATCGGGCGTGGCGAAGCGCACCTTGGTTTCCGACACCGATACCGCGATTTTCATCTCGTCATCGTCCAGCAGCTTGCGCAATTCGCCGACGGTCTTGCGGGGGACGATCACCCCAGGCATATCCGCGGCACCTTCCGGCAGATCGGCGTCGATCCGGGCCAGCCGGTGACCATCGGTCGCCACGCAGCGCAGCACCTGGCCGCCTTCCGCATCCGAGACATGCATGTAGACACCGTTCAGATAATACCGGGTCTCCTCGGTCGAGATCGCGAATTTCGATTTGTCAAAAAGCCGTCGCAACACTGGCGCCGGGGCCGAGAAGTTCGAGGCATATTCAGATGATGCCATGACCGGGAAGTCTTCTTTCGGCAGCGTTGCCAGCGAGAAGTTCGACCGACCTGCCTCGACAGTCAGCCGACCCGTCGCGCCATCGGCGGTGAGTGTGACCAGCGCGCCATCCGGCAATTTGCGTACGATTTCATGCAGGGTGGTTGCGGAAACAGTGGTGGCGCCGGCGCGTTCGACCTGGGCCGGGGCCTTGTCGACAACCTCGATGTCCAGATCGGTGGCGCGGAAGCTCACGTCGCTGCCTTCGGCTTCGATCAACACATTGGCAAGGATGGGGATCGTGTTACGCCGCTCCACGACGGACTGTGCCTGAGACACCGCCTTGAGCAGGGCTGCGCGTTCGATGCTGATCTTCATGATGCCTTATCCTTCCCACCAGTCGGGACAGGCAAATTACCCTGTTCCACCGACTTCACAAGACTTTTATTGGTTTGTCTGTTGGAAAGGGCAGGGCGTCAAGACCCGCAGCCCTTTTGCAAGGCTGCGGGCCGGATGTGTGACTATTCTTCCAGCGCGCGGCGCAGCAATTCGAGGTCTTCGGCAATCTGGCCGTCCTGCGACTTCAGTTCTTCGATCCGCTTGACCCCGTGCATGACCGTGGTGTGGTCACGCCCGCCAAAACGGCGCCCGATCTCGGGCAGCGACCGGCTGGTCATCTTCTTGCACAGATACATCGCGACCTGCCGTGGCCGGGCATAGGACCGCAGGCGTTTGGGTCCGATCATGTCGGAAAGCCGTATGTTGTAGTGATCCGAGACCTTGCGCTGGATTTCCTCGACCGTGATCTTGCGTTCCGAGGCGCGCAGCACGTCCGACAGGCAATCCTGCGTCAGTTCCATGTTGATCTCGCGCCCGACAAGCGAGGCAAAGGCAAAAAGCCGCGTCAACGCGCCCTCAAGCACACGCACGTTGGTCGAAATCCGGTGCGCGAGGAACTCAAGCACACCCGCTTCGACCTCAAGACCCGGATAATTGGCGCGCTGCTGTTCAACCTTGCTCTGCAGGATGCCGAGCCGCAGCTCGTAGTCCGTCGGGTGCAGATCGACCACCAACCCGCATTGCAGACGCGACTTCACGCGATCTTCAAGGTCCTTGATTTCGCCCGGTGCCCGGTCGGCGGAAATAATGATCTGCTTGTTTTGATCAACCAGCGCGTTGAACGTGTGAAAGAACTCCTCCTGCGTGGAATCCTTGCCCGCGATGAATTGCACGTCATCCACCATCAACACGTCAACGGACCGGAAGATTTCCTTGAAATCCATCATTTTACGGTCCCGCAAAGCCTGAACAAAGCGATACATGAACTGCTCGGCCGAGAGGTAGAGGACATTCATTTCGGGACGACGCTGACGCAACTCATGAGCAATGGCATGCATCAGGTGCGTTTTACCAAGGCCGACACCACCGTAGAGAAAGAGCGGATTGAATGTCACCGGCCCGCCTTCTGCCACGCGCCGCGCGGCGGCATGGGCCAACTCATTGGGCTTACCGACAACAAAAGTGTCGAATGTAAAGCGCTTGTCCAGTGGCGCGGTGGTCAGCGTGCCGGAGTTTGCGGGTTTCGCAGCACGTGGTGCTACCGTTGGCTGGTCTTGCATTGCTGTCTCCTGTGCACCCACGGGTGCGGGCACGGCAAAGCACAGGCGGCGCACAGTAGGATCTTCTGTCTTCAGCTCATGTAGGATCAGATCCGCAAAGTTTTGGTTAACGTAGTTTCCCAGAAAGTTGGTCGGTACATCAAATGTTGCAATTCCATCGTTTGCGGCGCGAAACTCGATTGGCTCAATCCAATTCGTGTAGTTGTTTTGCCCTACGGTCTTCAGCAGTCTCTGCCTCAACTGCCCCCACTTTTCTTTAGTCATGTTTGACCTGTTTTCCCTTTAGCGTTCCCAATTCCGGCGCAGCACCCATGTTTGGTATGCCCCACCGTCTCTATCTTCGTTCCGCAGGCATAGTTCTCCTGTCCCGCTCCCACACGGAAACAGGTGAACGTCCGACGGACATATACAGATTAGGCAAAGCCTGATCGAAATACGTTTCCGATTGCTCGGAAGCGCTACCCCGTCAGACGACACCGTCCGCTCTTTTTTGACAGGGCAAAACGCTGTTTGCGCAGCTTTTGCAGACTGAAGGCGTTACGGTTACCCGCAGCGCCCAGTCCCTGATGTCATAGTCTTCGCTGCAGTGCGAAGTGACCGATCAGAGCCTGTCCCCCCATGGCGAAATGAATCGCTATACACTGGTAGCAAGTTCGTGAGCGGCACGGCAACTGAACTTCATTCTTGACTCTGAATTTTCAAAAAAGAATCTCCGGCCACGCGGAAAGAGTCTCATAAATGCAAAAAAGCGCCGAAGAATCGGCGCTTTTCATCGCTGTTTTTGGGGAGCGTTACCCCAGTGCTTTGACGCGTGCAGACAGACGGGAGACTTTCCGCGCTGCAGTATTTTTGTGGAAGACACCTTTTGTCACACCACGCATCAATTCGGGTTGTGCTGCTTTCAGAGCGCTTGCCGCGGCGTCCTTGTCTCCGGAAGCAATCGCTTCCTCGACTTTGCGCAGATAGGTACGGATGCGCGAACGACGCGCTTTGTTGACTTGAAAGCGGGCCTCGTTCTGACGGGCGCGTTTCTTGGACTGTGGCGAATTGGCCATGTGTGCGTCACCTTTTCTAAGGGTTCAATGTGTCTCGATTGCACGGTGCCCCCCGTTTCGGTTGATATTCAACCAAAGGTGATTCTAGCCAAAGCGGGCTGCACGCGCATGTATCGGGCGCTCTATAAAGAAGCTGGCAGGATTTGCAAACGGCAAATTCAGTCCGGTGCGGGGGCCTTCTTGGGCAGGACAAGCCGGAATTCGGTTTCGATTTCGTCGGAGGTCACGCTCAATGTCCCCCCATGTCCCAAGGCGATTTGTTTGGCGATGAACAACCCCAACCCCAGCCCGTTCTGGGATTGTCGCAGCTCGGCGCGGGTGAAGGGTTCGAACAGCTTTTCCTGCGCCGCTTGTGGGATCGGTTTCCCGAAATTCGCGACGGTCAGAACAAGATTTTTGCCTTCGTCAAAGGCGCGGACACGAACGGGTTCATCCTGGTCGCCGTGAAAAACCGCGTTTGAGACAAGGTTCGACAGCAACTGGCCGATCCGGTCTCCGTCACACTGCACGTTGTCGAGAAAGTGAAAGTCTTCGATGATAGTCGTATCAGGATTGGACAACCGAATTTCCTGAACCACCTGCGCCAGAATGGGTGTCAGCTCAACAGTCTGCTTCGGGGCGATCCCGATATCCCCGCCAAGACGCGCCCGCGCAAAATCCATGACGTCGGAGATGAGCGCCGTCATCCGACCCAGTGATAACTCCGCCGTCGTCAACAGCCTGCGTGACTTTTCCGTCTGTTCCTGCCGCAACGCGGTCCAGATTGCGGAACTGACCGCTGCAATCGGGGTGCGCAGGTCATGGCTCAGCACCGCGATGAACTGCTCGCGCAGCTGCGCTTCGTCTTCTCTGGTCCGGAGCGACTTTTCGTTGTCCTTGGCGTCTGTGATGTCGCGGGCGCTGCAAAAGAACAGGTTTTCCTCGGGCACCGCGTTCCAGGACAGCCAACGATAACTACCGTCCTTATGCTGGTACCTGTTTTCGAAATTCAGGATGGGTTCACCGTTCTGAATATCGACAAAGGCCTGTTCGGTTTTCGGGATATCATCGGGGTGAATAAAGTCGAAAAACTTCCTGTTTTCAATATCTTCGGGCAGTCGGCCGAGTGTCGTGAACCAGGCTGGATTCGTATCGGTGAACACACCGGATTTGTCGAGAATGCCCAACAGGTCCGGGGTGACCCGCCATGTCAGACTGTATCTGTCTATCTTTCCAACCACCTGCGGCTCGCATCTATTCAACCTAAGGACGAATTCTTACGGATGCCCATATCAAAAATCAACGTTGACCTTTTGCAGTAGAATGTAATGGCCAGGGATGTCTTTCGAGGAGTCCTGCGTTGCTCAAGCGGCCGCGTAGCGCCTACTTGTCGCGAAATTGAGCTTCGCGCTTTTCCAGAAAGGCGGACATGCCTTCGGATTGGTCTTCGGTGGCAAAAAGCGAATGGAACATCCGCCGCTCGAAAAGCAGGCCCTCGCGCAGCGGCACTTCATAGGCACGGTTGACGGCTTCTTTGACAACCATCACGGAGACCATCGATTTTTCGGCGATTTTTTGTGCAGCACTATGTGCTTCTTCCAGCAGTTTCTTGCACGCCACCACGCGGGAGACGAGACCGGACCGCTCCGCCTCTTCCGCGTCCATGAACCGACCCGTCAGGTTCATGTCCATCGCCTTGGATTTGCCGACAATGCGGGTCAGCCGTTGCGTTCCGCCAATGCCCGCAACCACGCCCAGATTGATTTCCGGCTGGCCAAACTTGGCGGTGTCCGAGCAGATGATGAAATCACACATCATCGCCAGTTCACAGCCGCCGCCCAGAGCGTATCCTGACACAGCGGCGATAATGGGCTTGCGCACCCGCATGATCTGGTCGGTCTCAGGCGTGAACAGATCCCCGGAAAACGCTTCGACAAAGGTCTTGTCCTTCATCATCGCGATGTCCGCGCCCGCGGCAAAGGCTTTCTCAGACCCGGTGATGATGATGCACCGGACCTTCTCGTTGGCCTGCGCCTCTGCCAGCGCGTCGGCCAGTTCTTTCATCAACTCGTCATTCAGCGCATTCAATGCATCGGGCCGGTTCAGCGTGATCTGTGCGACATGGTTCTCTACGTCAACGATGATCGTCTCATAGGCCATTGAAAGGAGCTCTCGATTGTTGTCTGGAACTTCGACTCAATACCATGCGCACCCGAGGTTCAAGCTATCTTTGGCATTGCGCGCAGAAGAAAGATGAGCGTCCCGATTGCACGATTCGCCCAATGACGCCGGGGCAATCGGGGGTACGGCAAGGCGCTCCTTCGCGGCCATAGACGTCAAAGTTGTGCTGGAAATATCCAAGCTCGCCATCGGCTTGCCGAAAATCGCGCAGGGACGAACCGCCCGCCTCAATGGCCTCTGACAGCACTGCGCGAATGATCGGAACAAGCCCGGCAACCCGGGGGGCAGAAATACGCCCCGCTTTGCGTGTCGGCCTGATTTTTGCGCGATAGAGGGCTTCGCATACGTAGATGTTGCCCAGTCCCGCAACAATTCTCTGGTCGAGCAAGGCTGATTTCACCGGGCTCATCTTGCCCCTGAAGGCGTCGATCAGATGCGCCTCGTGAAAGTCATTGCCCAGGGGTTCCGGCCCCAGAACAGACAGCAGCTTGTGGTGCTCCGCACCTTGCGTCGGCATCAGATCCATCGCCCCGAACCGTCGCGGGTCGTTAAAGGTGATCCGCGCGCCGTTCTCCATATGCAGGACAACATGGTCGTGTTTCTCCGGGGCAGGGTGGTCATGCACGAATTGCCCCAACGGATCACCCGACACCAGCATCCGACCCGACATGCCAAGATGAATGAGCAGTGTTTCACCAGAACTCAGATCGGCCAGAATATACTTCGAGCGCCGCCGCAACTGTTCCACGCGCTGTCCGGTGAGCCGATCTGCCATGCTCTCAGGAAAGGGCCAGCGCAGATCAGGTCGATTGACCTCGGCCTTCTCAATCCGCACGCCCTGCATGGCCGGGGTCAGCCCGCGCCGGACGGTCTCAACTTCGGGCAGTTCGGGCATCTTGTCTCCCTGTGACGAAAGGGCCGCATTGTGCATGGCTCTCAGAGCCCTATAACAAAGCGCGAAGCGCAGGGACTACAAGAGCCGATGACAGATACCAAAGACAAAACCACCCACTTCGGGTTCGAGACTGTTCCCGAGGGTGAAAAGGCCGGACGCGTGCAGGGCGTTTTCTCCTCCGTCGCCAGCAAATACGACATCATGAACGATGTGATGTCGGGCGGCATTCACCGGCTCTGGAAAGACGCGATGATGGATTGGCTTGCGCCGCGCCCCGGGCAAAAGCTGCTCGACGTGGCGGGCGGCACAGGCGACATCTCGTTCCGGTTCCTCAAACGCGCCGGCTTCGGTCACGCCTCCGTGCTCGACCTGACAGAGCCGATGCTGGTCGAAGGACGCCAGCGCGCCGAGGCCGCACAGATGCAGGACAGCCTCGATTGGGTGGTGGGTGATGCGATGGCGCTGCCCTTCGAAGACAACAGTTTTGATGTCTACACCATCAGCTTCGGCATCCGGAACGTAACCCGCCCACAGGACGCGCTGCATGAGGCTTACCGCGTGCTCAAACCCGGCGGTCGGTGCATGGTGCTCGAATTCAGCCAACTACCCAACCCCGCGATGCAAAAGGCCTATGACCTCTACAGTTTCAACGTGATCCCACGCATGGGCCAGATCATCGCAAACGATCGCGATAGCTACCAATACCTCGTCGAATCGATCCGCAACTTCCCCGATCAGGAAAGCTTCCTCGCCATGATCCGCGATGCAGGCTTCGAAAACGCCAAATACCGCAATCTGACCATGGGCGTGGCCTGCCTGCATTCGGGCTGGAAGCTGTGACGCCGCGCGCCCCTCTTCATTGTTCCGTCAATATGCCGGGGGATCGGGGGCAGCGCCCCCGGCGGGTCGCCTCGCGCCCGCACGGCGATACCAGAGGATAACCCATGCGTGGTCCCCACAACATCTGGCGGCTCATCCGCACCGGTGCCACGCTGGAACGTACGGGCGCCATGAATGTCGTGCTCGACGCTTTCGAAGCGCCGCCGACCTTGCGATTTGTCGCCCGCACGCTGGGTCTGCCGTTCAAATGGCTGGGGTACAAGGGCGATCCGGCGATGCCGCCCGCCACCCGCGCCCTCACCGCGCTCGGCCCCGCCTACATCAAGTTCGGCCAGATTCTCTCGACCCGCCCCGACGTCGTGGGCGACGAGCTGGCGCTGCAACTGCGCGTCCTGCAGGACAAACTGCCGCCCTTTTCGGTGCAGGAAGCCAAGGAGGAGGTGCAGCGCGAATTAGGCATGCCCGTCGATCAGATGTTTTCCGAGTTCAGCGAACCGGTCGCGGCGGCGTCGATTGCCCAGGTGCACAAAGCCACCTTAGCCAGCACCGGCGAGGCCGTCGCCGTCAAGGTCCTGCGCCCGGGCATCGAAAAGGCGTTTCGCAAAGACGTTGACGCCTTCTACCTTGCGGCGCGCATGGTGGAGATTTTCTCGCCGGGCTCCCGCCGCCTGCGTCCGATGGAGGTGATCGAACACTTCGATGGTGTCGTGCGTGGCGAATTGGACCTGCGTCTGGAATCCTCTGCCGCGTCCGAATTCGCGGCCAATACCAAAGACGACGCCGGGTTTCAGCTACCACAGATGAAGTGGGAGTATTCCGCCCGCCGCGTCATGACGCTGGGCTGGGCGGATGGTGCCCCGATGGGCGACAATGATGCGATTGACGCGGCAGGGCATGATCGTGTGGCGCTCAGCGAACGCGTGTTGCAACTCTTCCTCAACCACGCGCTGCGGGACGGCTACTTCCACGCGGACATGCACCAGGGCAACCTCAAGGTCGCGCCCAATGGCGATATCGTTGCCTATGACTTCGGCATCATGGGACACATCGACGAATACACCCGCCGGGTCTATGCGGAGATCCTCTTTGGTTTCATCCGCAAGGATTACAAACGCGTGGCCGAGGTGCATTTCGAGGCCGGTTACGTGCCTGCTGACAAGGATGTGGATGAATTCGCCCGTGCGCTGCGTGCCGTTGGGGAGCCGATTTTCGGCATGGATGCGTCCAAGATTTCAATGGGCCGTCTGCTGAACTACCTCTTCGAGGTGACCGAACGCTTCGGCATGGAAACGCGGACCGAACTGATCCTGCTGCAACGTACGATGGTGGTGGTCGAAGGAGTGGCGCGTTCACTCAACCCGCAGATGAATATCTGGCAGGTCGCGGCCCCCATCGTGACCGACTACATTTCCAAATCCATCGGACCCAAAGCGGTACTGAGCGACCTGACAAAAACCGCACGTGTTGTTGCCCGGTTTGGTCCGAGATTGCCGGGGATGGTCGAGGCTGCGCTGGTCCGTCAGAGCAACCCGGAAGAGCTCGCGTCGAAACCTGGTTTGATGCAAAGGGTTCTCCTGGCGATCGTGTTCGGGATCGCCATTGGTACCGGTGCCACGCTCACGCTAGTTCTCGTGGATTTGACGTTCTTCTAAGACTGTAGCGGCGGCTTGGCTGTCGCCGACTACAAACGCTCAATGGCCAGGGCAATGCCCTGACCGCCGCCAATACACATCGTGATCAACGCCTTGGACCCCTGAATGCGTTCCAGCTCATAGAGCGCCTTGACCGTGATGATCGCGCCCGTCGCGCCAACCGGGTGGCCCAAGGCAATCGCACCGCCGTTGGGGTTCACCTTCGCGGGGTCAAAACCGAGGTTTTTGCTGACCGCCAGCGCCTGTGCGGCAAAGGCCTCGTTGCTTTCGATCACATCGAAATCGCTGGCCTGCAGGCCGGTCCGCGCCAACAGGTTTTCCACCGCCGGGACCGGTCCAATGCCCATGACCTCGGGTCGTACACCCGCATGCGCATACCCCAGGATGCGGGCCCTCGGTTTCAGCCCGGCCTTCTCGGCGGCCTCCGCCGTGGCCAGAACCAGCGCGCCGGCGCCATCGTTGATCCCACTGGCATTGCCCGCCGTCACGGAGCCATCTTTCTGGAACACCGCGCGCAGACCGGAGAGCGCCTCCGCTGTCGTCGCCTTGGGGTGTTCATCTGTCTCGAAGGCAACCATGTCGCGCTTGACCCGTACCTCTACCGGTGTGATTTGCCCGGCAAAATGGCCCGCTTCGATGGCCGCTGCCGCCCGCGTCTGGCTCTCCAGCGCAAAGGCGTCCTGCTGTTCCCGTGTGATGTCGTGCTCTGCCGCGACGTTCTCCGCCGTGACCCCCATATGACCGGTGCCAAAGGGGCAGTTGAGCGCGCCCAGCATCATATCCAGCGTTTTGATGTCGCCCATCTTCGCGCCCCAGCGCTGCTGCGGCACGATGAAGGGAGAACGGGACATATTCTCCGCCCCGCCTGCCAGACCAAACTCGGCGTCGCCCAGCATCAGCGATTGCACGACCGAGACAATTGCCTGCACGCCGGAGCCGCACAAGCGGTTCACATTCATCGCGGGCACCGTGTCCGGCACGCCCGCTTGCATTGCGGCGACACGGCTGAGGTACATATCCCGCGGCTCGGTGTTGATCACATGTCCAAAGGCCACATGGCCGATCTGTGCACCGTCCACACCCGACCGCTCCAGCGCCGCCTTGGCCGCAACCGTGCCCAGGTCGATGGGCGGCGTTCCTGCCAGGGCGCCCCCAAATGTGCCGATGGCGGTGCGTGCTCCGTCCAGTATCACGATGTCTTTGGTCATGGCGGCCTCCCCGGTTGATCCTCTGCACCTTATGTTGGCGCAAAGCGCGGTTGTCAGCAACGACGTCCCGTCAGCGCCGCAGTTTCAATTGACAACAATCCTGCACATCGGCGATGTCTCCGATATGACGGAAACCGATAATGCCATCCTGACGCAATTGCCCGCCCGGCTCAAAGCGGCGCGGCGTGCGCAGGATCTGTCACTGGATGCGGTGGCCAAGCTGTCGGGCGTGTCGCGTTCCATGGTCAGCCAGATCGAACGGGGCGAAAGCAGCCCGACGATTGCAACGCTGTGGAACCTGACGCGGGCGCTGCAGGTCGATTTCGCAGGGCTGCTTGACGGTGCCTCGGACGTTGCGCAGATCGAAACGCTGCGGGCTGCAGAGGTGCCCACCATCGACAATCTTGGCTCCGGCTGCCGTATTCGCATCCTGTCCCCGCCCGAGGACGCAGGACGGCATGAGGTCTATGAACTGACGATCGCCAAAGGAGGTATGCTCGACAGCCAACCCCATGCGCGGGGCGCGCGTGAACATCTGACCGTGATCGATGGCGCGGTGACGGTCACCAGCGGTGAGGTGTCGAGTACGCTGAACGTAGGCGATACTGCGCGCTATGCTGCGGATGTGACGCATAGGATCGCCGCGGAAACGGGCGACGTCCGGGCCTTTCTCGTCGTGCAGAATGCTTGATATCCGAAATACCGGAAAAAATCCGCTATCATGAAATCCCCTATTTCGGAGGCGCATCCGTTATGTTAGATGGATGGCAAAAGGAGTCTCATCATGACGCAAGCCTATCTGCAGCACATCACCGAAACCCTCGCTCAGATCGAGGCGGATGGCATGATGAAGCGCGAGCGCATGATCACATCTCCGCAAAGCGGGCAGATCTCGGTGGGTCCGCGTGAGGTCATCAACCTCTGTGCCAACAACTATCTGGGGCTTGCGGACCATCCGGAGCTGATCGCGGCCGCCAAGGAGGCGATGGACCCGCGCGGTTTTGGCATGGCCTCCGTACGTTTCATCTGTGGTACGCAAGACATTCATCGGGAGCTGGAGCAGGAGCTTGCGGCCTTTCTGGGTATGGACGATTCCATTCTGTTTGCTGCCTGTTTTGATGCGAATGGCGGGCTATTCGAACCTCTTTTGGGGCCCGAGGATGCCGTGGTATCCGATGCCTTGAACCACGCGTCGATCATTGATGGGATCAGGCTCTGCAAAGCGAAAAGATACCGCTATGCCAATTCGGATATGACGGATCTGGAAGGGCAGTTGAAGCTTGCCCGTGAAGAGGGCGCCCGGTTTATTCTGGTCGCCACGGATGGCGTGTTCAGTATGGACGGTTATCTGGCGAAACTGTCTGATATCAAGGCTTTGGCCGAGAAATATGGGGCGATGGTGATGGTTGATGATTGCCACGCCACCGGGTTCATGGGTCCGAAAGGGGCAGGAACACCTGCACATGCGGGTGTCGACGTTGATATTCTCACAGGCACGCTTGGTAAGGCGCTGGGCGGGGCGATCGGTGGCTATATTGCGGGGCCGCAACCTGTCATCGATCTGTTGCGCCAGCGAGCGCGGCCTTATCTTTTCTCCAACTCGTTGCCGCCATCCATTGTTGCTGCTGGGATCAAGGCGTTGGAGCTGGTGGAAAAAGGGGACGATTTGCGGGCGCGGTTGTTCGAAAACACCGCCTATTGGCGCGCAGGGTTGGAAAAGCTGGGCTTCGATCTGCTGCCGGGCGAACATCCGATTGTGCCGGTGATGCTCGGTGAGGCGCAGCTGGCGCAGGAGATGGCGGCGAAACTGTTCGAAGAGGGTGTTTTCGTGTCCGGGTTTTTTTTCCCCGTAGTGCCGCGCGGCCAGGCGCGGATCCGGACGCAGATGAATGCGTCTTTGACCCGCGGCGAATTGGACAAGGCGCTCGGTGCCTTTGAGGCCGCGGGCAGGGCGTGCGGCGTAATCGCGTGACGCGATGGTGCGAAGGGCATATTTGATGAACAATGAAATGAAGGCACTTTCCAAACTGCATCCGCGCGAGGGGTTGTGGATGACCCATGCGCCGGTGCCGGAGATCGGCCCGGATGACGTGCTGATCAAGATCAGCAAGACCGGCATTTGCGGCACCGACATTCACATCTGGAACTGGGACGATTGGGCGGCGCATACCGTGCCGGTTCCGATGATCACCGGCCATGAGTTTGCCGGTGTGATCGTGGAAACAGGCTCTAACGTGACGGATTTGACAATCGGTCAGCGCTGCTCTGGCGAGGGGCATCTGATTGGCAAAACCTCCCGGCAGAGCCGTGCAGGCAAGTTTCACCTTGATCCCGGCACGCGCGGTATTGGCGTGAATGAGCAGGGCGCCTTTGCCCAATACCTCAGGCTGCCCGCCTTTAATGTCGTTCCGCTGCCGGATGAGATTTCCGACGACATCGGCGCGATCCTCGATCCTTTGGGAAATGCGGTGCATACCGCGCTCAGCTTTGACCTTGTGGGAGAGGACGTGCTGATCACGGGTGCCGGTCCCATCGGCATTATGGCGGCGGCGGTCGCGCGGCATGTGGGGGCTCGGCATGTGGTGATTACGGATGTGAACCCGGACCGTCTGGCGCTGGCCGCAGAGGTCGCCGATGTGGTGCCGGTGAACGTGGCCGAGGCCGATCTGGCCACAACAGTCTCTGATCTGAAGATGAAGCAGGGCTTCGACGTGGGCCTCGAGATGTCGGGAAACCAGCGCGCACTGGATCAGATGGTCGAGGCGATGACCATGGGAGGTCGCATCGCCATGCTGGGCATTCCGCCGGGGAAGAGCCCTGTGGATTGGAGCCGCATCGTCTTCAAGGCGATCACGATCAAGGGCGTCTATGGGCGCGAGATTTTCGAGACCTGGTACAAGATGATTGCCATGCTGCAGAACGGCTTGGACGTCAGCCGGGTGATCACACATCGTTTTCCGGTTGATGATTTTAAGGCAGGTTTTGCTGCCATGAAATCCGGCAGCTCGGGCAAGGTTGTGTTGGATTGGACGGGATAGACGGCATCTACGCGCAGGACAGTTTTTTCACGCTTTCACTCGCCGGTCAGGTCGGGTTGGTGCTGGTGTCCGTTATGCTGGCGGCTGGCACCGTTTTTCTCGCGTGGCGGTTGTCGCGCGCGCGCAGTCTCATCCTGCGGGCCTTTGTGGGGGTGGTGCTTTTTGGCGCATTCGTCTGGATTTCGCCGCAGGCTTACTACGGCTACTATCTGCTGATCTTTGACGGGTTGACCCCGCAATGGGTGGTTCAAGACCCGCCATCGCCCTTGTTTCTGGTGAAACTGCTTGGCTTTTCCGCCAAAAGCGACCTCAGCCACCACGGGCAGGGCCTTCTGGGATGGTTGTGTCTGGGGGCGGCACTATGGCCGCAACGGGATGCGTCCCGTCTCGGAGAGTAGCCAGCACGCGCGTCCTTCGAAAACGGCGGCATGCAGCGGGCGGAAATACCCCGCCCCTCCATCCAGATTGACCCGATTTCCAGCGTGTTCCGGATGCTCGAGCGCGGTGTGGCCGTGCACCACCAGTGGCCCGTGAGACCCTTGATGATCCAGAAAGGGTGCCCTGATCCAGATCAGGTCGTCTTCGACCTGCTTGTCCAGTGCGATACCGGGCCGGATGCCCGCGTGCACGAACAGTAGGTTCTCTGTTTCATGCATCAGCGGCAGCCTGGACAGAAAATCGCGATGCGCCTGCGGCACTGCGGCGAGAGCTGCTTTGCGGATCACGGTTGGGGGGATGGTTTCATTGGCCTCAACGCCATAAGCGGCCATGGTCTTGTCTCCGCCCAGACGCGGGTTGAACCACGACAGGTCGGGCCGGGTGGCGGGATCATACACGATCGTATCGTCGAGAAAGCGACTGAGATAGCGGTCATGGTTTCCCTTGAGCGTGACCCAGTTGCGGCCTGCGGCCGCCGCGTCGATCAGGAACTGAAGAACGCCGCGACTGTCGGGCCCGCGGTCAACATAATCCCCAACCAGCACCACCTGTGCATCGGGTCCGCCATCCGCTTCGATCAGGGCCAGAACCCGTTGAAGTTCCTCCAGCTGTCCGTGCACGTCACCAATGGCATAGATCGGGTTGGTCATGAATGCTCCCCAGCGTTACGGTCACTTCATGCCGCAATGTCCCGCAGGATGAAAGCGGAATGGGAGGCCAGGCCATGTGGCGACGGCCTCCCGATGGGTCATGCCACGTCGAAGGCCAGCGGTTTGATCTGGGTGAACATGCCCGTTTCGGCCAGTTTGGCGCGGGCTTCTGCCGGGACAGGTTCATCAACATACAGCAGGGCGATGGCCTCTCCGCCGGCGGTGGCCCGGCCCAGGGTAAAGTTCGCGATGTTCACGCCATTGTCGCCCATTGTCTGACCCAACGCCCCGATGATACCCGGCACGTCCTCATTGGTGGTGTAGAGCATATGCGCACCGATTTCCGCATCGATGTTGATGCCCTTGATCTGGATGAACCGCGGCTTGCCGTCCGAAAAGACGGTTCCCGCAATTGACCGTTCTCGTTTCGCCGTGACGACCGTGACTTTGATGTAGCCGTCAAACGCGCCGGATTTGTCCTGATTTGTGGTCGAAATCTGGATGCCGCGCTCCTTGGCGATGACGGGGGCGGAGACCATGTTCACATCCGGGTTGGCCTTTTTCATGATGCCCGCGATGACGCCACAATTGAGCGCTTCGAGGTTCATGTCGGCGACCACCCCGTCATAGAGGATGTTGATCGCGCGTATGGGTTCATCGGTCATCTGCCCGGTGAAGCTGCCCAGATGCCCGGCAAGCTTGACCCACGGTCCCATAACGCGGGCCTCTTCCGCCGTGACGGAAGGCATGTTCAGCGCATTGGCCACGGCGCCTGTCAGGAGGTAGTCCGCCATTTGTTCCGCGACCTGAAGGGCTACGTTTTCCTGCGCCTCGGTCGTGGCAGCACCAAGATGCGGGGTGCAGACCACGTTGGGCAGGTGAAACAGCGGGTTTTCATTCGCCGGTTCCTTGGCAAAGACGTCGAAGGCTGCCCCCGCCACATGGCCGGATTTCAGCGCTTCGGCCAGAGCCTCTTCATCCACCAGACCGCCGCGGGCACAGTTGATGATGCGCACGCCTTTCTTGGTCTTGGCGATGTTCTCGCGGCTGAGGATGTTCGCGGTCTGATCGGTGAAGGGCACGTGCAGCGTGATGAAATCCGCGCGGCCCAGAAGGTCGTCCAGTTCGACTTTCTCCACACCCATCTTTTTGGCTTTTTCCTCTCCAAGGAAGGGATCATAGGCTAGCACCTTCATTTTCAGCGCGCGGGCGCGGTCACAGACAATGCCGCCGATGTTACCGGCACCGATAACGCCCAGCGTCTTGCCCGTCAGTTCCACACCCATGAACTTGGATTTTTCCCACTTGCCGTCATGCGTCGAAGCGGAGGCCTCGGGGATCTGACGCGCCACGGCAAACATCATCGCGATGGCATGCTCTGCCGTGGTGATCATGTTCCCGAAAGGCGTATTCATTACGATGATGCCCTTTTTAGAGGCTGCTTCCTTGTCGATATTATCCGTGCCGATCCCGGCGCGCCCGATGACCTTGAGGTTGGTGGCAGCAGCAATGATCTTCTCGGTCACCTTGGTCGCAGAGCGAATGGCCAGACCATCGTAGTCGCCGATGATCTGGGTGAGCTTTTCCTTGTCCTTGCCAACGTCGGGTTGGAAATCGACATCGATTCCACGGTCACGGAAGATTTGTACCGCGGCTTCGGAGAGCTTGTCGGAAATGAGTACTTTAGGGGCCATTCTGTTGGTCCTTTAATGTCTGTGGGAGCGGTGGCCCAAGGCCCACCTTACCTGTGGATTGGCAGGTAGGGTGGGCCTTGGGCCACCATTGTTTCAGGAGGAGATTTCGGCTTCAAAGGCCCAGGCCAGCCAGGGCAGCATCGCCTCGATATCGGCGGTTTCCACTGTGCCGCCGCACCAGATGCGCAAACCGGCAGGGGCGTCGCGATAAGCACCGACATCAAGGGCCACCTCTTCATCGGCCAGCCGTTTCGCGATGGCTTTGGCAAAGCTTGCGCCGTCTCTGACCCGGTCGTCAGCGAATTTGAGGCAGACAGACGTGTTGGACCGGGTTCCCGGATCGCTTGCGAGAAAGCTGATCCAGTTGTGTTGCTGCACGAATGCGGTGATTGCGGCGGTGTTTGCGTCCGCGCGGGCGATGAGCCCCTGCAACCCGCCCACGGATTTCGCCCAGGCCAGAGATTGCAGATAGTCCTCGACACAGAGCATGGACGGTGTGTTGATCGTCTCGCCTTTGAAGATGCCCTCGATCAACTTGCCGCCTTTGGTCAGGCGGAAGATTTTCGGCAGCGGCCATGGTGGCGTGTAGCTTTCCAGCCGCTCAACAGCGCGCGGGCTCAGGATCAGCATGCCGTGTGCGGCTTCGCCCCCCAGCACCTTCTGCCAGCTGAACGTCGTCACATCGAGCTTGTCCCAAGGTAAATCCGTCGCAAAGGCGGCGGAGGTCGCATCGCAAAGCGTCAGACCCTTGCGATCCGCGGGGATCACATCGCCACTGGGCAGCCGGACGCCGGAGGTCGTACCGTTCCACGTAAAGCAGACGTCATTGTCGTAGTTGAGCGCCGCCATGTCGATGATCTCACCGTAGTCGGCGGTATGCACGGTGTGCTCGATCTTGAGTTGTTTGGCGACATCTGTGACCCAACCGGCGCCAAAGCTTTCCCAGGCGACCATCTCTGCGGGGCGTTCCCCCAGAAGCGACCACATCGCCATCTCAAACGCGCCGGTGTCCGAAGCAGGCACGATGCCGATACGATAGTCCGCGGGCACGCCAAGGATCTCGCGCGTGGTCTCGATCGCCTCCAGCAGCTTGGCCTTGCCGGGGGCTGCGCGGTGCGATCGGCCCAGCGGTGCGTCGGACAGATTCGTCAAATCAAATGTAGGGGGTTTGGCACAGGGGCCAGAGGAAAAACGCGGGTTTGCCGGCCGCGTCGCCGGTTTCTGAGTAGCCATCAATGCTATCCTTCCAGATATGCGCCCTTCGTTGGGGAAGGGTGTCCCACGGACGGGTCTATGGCGGCGCATGGTCTGGTGCAACGGAAAAAACGAGGCTAGAACGCCGCAAAATTGTTTTTTTGCGACACACTCTGCGCGGATCGGAAACTTTGCCCATGTATATCGCCACTCTCCTGTCTGCGGCGGGCGCACACAACCTGCAGCCCGCCCTGCCAGACGCCCTGCGCAATGCCTGGGGCGGGGGCGATGTGGTCTGGCTCGCCCCGGATGAGGCGGCAGAATTTACGTTGCCGCGACTGCCGGACAATCGCTGGGGGGTCTGGGAAGGTCTGCAAAAACAAGGCGTTGATCTTGCCGTTCAGCGTAAGGAAGGACGGCGCAAGAAGATGTTGCTGGCCGATATGGACAGTACCATGATCCAGCAGGAGTGCATTGACGAACTGGCCGATGAGGCGGGGATCGGCGACCGGGTCAAGGAGATTACCGCCCGTGCCATGAATGGTGAGATGGACTTTGAAGAAGCCCTGCGTGCGCGTGTCGGACTGCTCAAAGGTCTGCCTGTCGCCACCATTGCAAAGGTGCTTGCGGACCGCATTACCCTGATGCCGGGTGGCGAGGTGCTGCTGGCCACGATGAAGGCGCAGGGGGCGCATGCCGCGTTGGTTTCCGGTGGTTTCACGGATTTCACCAGCGCCGTGGCGGAAAAGCTGGGCTTTGACGAAAATCGCGCGAATACCCTGCTCAACGATGGCGCCACACTGACGGGCGAGGTCGGGATGCCTATTCTCGGCCAACAGGCCAAGGTGGATGCGCTGCACGACATCACGCGCCGCCTTGGCATCGGCGAGGCAGATGTGATCGCCGTCGGCGACGGGGCGAATGATCTGGGCATGCTGGGCCGCGCGGGGACGGGCGTTGCCCTGCATGCCAAACCCGCCGTGGCAGCGCAATGCGATGTGCGGATCAATCACGGTGATCTGACCGCGCTGCTGTTCTTGCAGGGATACGCGGTGTCGGACTTCGTCACCGGCTGATCAAAGACGACTCACGCCTTCATGTGCTACCATTGCAACCGGGTTACACGGGAGGACACACCATGCCAGAGTATGTATTCGCCTACCACGGCGGCAAAACACCGGAGTCGGAAGAAGAGGGCGCCAAGGTCATGGCCGCGTGGCAAGCGTGGTTCGAGACCATGGGAAAGGCGGTCGTCAATCCGGGCAACCCCGTTGGGACGTCAAAAACGGTGACCGCAGACGGGGTCAAGGACCATGGTGGGGCCAATCCCCTGTCCGGATTCAGCGTCGTGGCAGCGGCTGATATCGACGAGGCCATCGACATGGCCAAGGGCTGTCCGATGGTGGCCGATGGTTCCGGGTCCATCGAAGTTGCCGAAGTGCACCAGATGTGATCAGGCAAGCGCCGCGGACGGCCTGATCCACCCGGTTTGAATGTCGCGCCGGTTGGTGATGGGCGCGTTCATCCGTTTGCGGGTCGCCGGATGATTAGGGTCTAACACGCCCAGTTTCACCAGAATTGCCGCGATGGCGCATTCAGAGGCCCGCGTCGTGCCGTCCACGATCTTGAGGGCGACGCCCAGTTTCTGCTCGGGCAGGATCGCGATAAAAAACGCCTCCGCACCCGTCTTGATCGCGACTTTCCCGTCCATCGCCCGCATCAGTTCCGTGCAGGCACGTTTCTCGCCTGCCACCAGGTCCGGATGCTTCCGCATTGCCTGATGCAGCTGCGCCTCGGCGCTGTCAGTCGGGGCGGCGGCGAAATGCGCCATCGCCCGCGCCATGCCGGTCAGGCTGCTTGCGAAGTTCGGGGCAGAACACCCATCAATGCCAAACCCCGGAGAGGTTTCCCCCGTCGTGCGTTCAAACGCGTCGAGGCAGGCTTTTTGCACGGGATGATCCGCTCCCACATATTCAGGACCGGCATCAAGGTGCTGGGCCAGCGTCAGAAAGCCCGCGTGTTTACCCGAGCAGTTATTGTGGATCTGGCAGGGGCTTTCGTGGGCGCAGATTATCGCCTCGCGCGCGGGTCGATCGTCGGGCATCTGTGGTCCGCACCGCAAAGCCTCATCGGACAGGCCCCGCGTTTCCAGCCAGCCTTCGACCCGTGTGGTGTGAATTGCCGCCCCATTATGCGACGCGCAGGCCAAGGCAAGATGCTCTGACGTCAGGCGTGCCGCCTTGGCCGCGCCGGAGGTGATCAGCGGCAGGGCCTGTATCATCTTGGCAGAACTGCGCGGCAGGACGATAGCCTCCGGATCACCCCAGGCCTCGACAATCTGACCGCTGTCATCACAGACCACCGCATGACCACTATGCGCGCTTTCCAGAAAGTCCCCGCGCCAGATTTCGACCATCGGAACCGCTTGCGTCATTTTAACCCTCAAGAATTTGGCAAAAACCTGCTAATCGGACTTTCGGGGGTCGCGGGTTTTGCGTTACTGTGACACTTGTCGAGAAGATTGACGGGTCTTGCAAGAGAGCGGGTCGAAAAAGGCACGCCGGGCAGGTTCGGGGACATTGAGGTTAAAGACGGCTGGAGGCTGTAAGACATGCGAATTTTGAAAGGTTTCATTGGTTTGGTCTCGGCGCTGGCGCTGACGGGTATGGCCGCACAGGCACAGGATCAAAGCAGCAATCTGGTTGCCGAGAAAACCGATTGGGGCGTCTACGAGGATGACAATCCGCGTGAATGCTGGGGCGTTTCCGTTCCGAAAGAAACGGTCAATACCCGGGATGGCCGTGTTGTTGCCGCGACCCGTGGACAGATCTTGCTGATGGTCTTTTTTCGTCCCGGATCGGGGGCGAATGCACAGGTCACTTTCACCGGGGGATATCCTTTTGCCAGCGGGTCCAAAGTGAATATCGACATTGGTGGTACCAACTATTCGCTCTTTACTGATGGTGAATGGGCATGGCCCGAAGACACATCCGAGGACGCAAAGATCGTGGCAGCGATGAAACGCGGTGCAGACGCAACGGTGACGGGACTTTCCAGCCGGGGCACGACAACCAAGGATACCTTTTCGCTGCGCGGGTTCACCGCTGCACTGGACGAAGCCCAAAAACGCTGTGCCAGCTGATCACGCAGACCTGACGGGCTTTTCCTTTTGATCTTGGCGCAAACCTCTATATAGAGGCGCATCTTCGTCATGTCAGGAACAACCCATGTCTGCCTCAGCGCCGATCACGCAAGATGTACACACCATGCCGCGCAAACTGCCGGAGGGGCCGGTCAACCTTGTCGGCTTGACCCGCGATGCCATGCGCGCCGCGCTGATCGAGGCAGGGGTGCCGGAAAACCAGGCCAAGATGCGCGTCGGTCAGATCTGGCAGTGGATCTACCAGTGGGGTGTACGCGATTTCGACGCGATGACAAACCTCGCCAAGTCGCTGCGTGCGGAGTTGAAAGAGCGTTTTGTCATTGAAGTTCCGGAGGTTGTCTCCAAGCAAGTCAGCGAAGACGGCACCCGTAAGTATCTGGTCCGCATCGCCGGTGGCCATGAGGTTGAGGTCGTTTACATCCCCGAAGAGGGGCGCGGCACGCTCTGTGTCTCCTCACAGGTCGGATGCACTTTGACCTGTTCGTTCTGTCATACAGGTACTCAAAAACTGGTACGCAACCTGACCGCCGCAGAGATTATCGGGCAGGTGATGATGGCCCGCGATGACCTGGATGAGTGGCCGGAAATTGGTGCGCCCAAGGATGAAACCCGCCTGCTCAGCAACATCGTCCTGATGGGCATGGGGGAGCCGCTCTATAACTTCGAGAACGTGCGGGACGCGATGAAAATCGCCATGGATGCCGAGGGCATTCAGCTCAGCCGCCGTCGCATCACGCTGTCGACCTCCGGCGTTGTGCCCGAGATCGCGCGCACGGCGGAGGAAATCGGATGCCAACTGGCGATCAGTTTCCACGCCACCACAGATGAGGTGCGCGACAAGCTGGTGCCGATCAACAAGCGCTGGAACCTGGACGTGCTGCTCGACGCGCTGCGCAGCTATCCCAAAGTGTCGAATTCCGAGCGGATCACCTTTGAATACGTCATGCTGGACGGGGTGAATGACAGCGACGAAGACGCGCGCCGCTTGATCAATCTCATCGATGGTATTCCGGCCAAGATCAACCTGATCCCCTTCAATGAATGGCCGGGCGCGCCCTACAAACGGTCGTCGAACAACCGCATCAGGGCGTTTGCGGATATCATCTACAAGGCAGGCTATGCCTCACCCATTCGTACGCCGCGGGGGGAAGACATCATGGCGGCCTGCGGGCAGCTCAAGTCCGCGACGGAACGGGCGCGGAAATCGCGCCGCCAGATCGAGGCCGAAGCGGGGCTTGCGGGGCAGTAATGCGCCGACGCGATGCTTTGATCGTCGGAGGGGCCGTCGCAATTGCGCTGGCCATCCCACCCATTCTGCGACGGCAGACCAGTGCATTCGAATTTTCCCAGATTCCCAACCCGCCTGGCTTTCGCCGATTGGTGCGCGGAAATCTGTCGGCCAGTGGTGATCTTTTTGCGGGTCTTCTGACGCCTGAAGAAGAAGCGGCGACGGGTCGGTTGCCCGGCAACCTCTGTACCGCGATATACCCGCAAGAAATTGTGCCCAAACGTTTGCCCATTGCCGTTTTCAGTGACTATTATTGCCCGTATTGCGCAGTTCTGGACAAACGGCTGGCCGATCTCGTGGCCAGCGGAGCGCCCATCGATTTGGTCTTTCATGAGCTTCCGTTGCTGGGAGAGCGATCTGTCTGGGCGTCTCGGGTGGCGCTTGCTGGGGGCATGCAAGGCGACCATACCGCGATCCATCTCGACATGATGCAGCGCGTGCTGCGCCCCGGAATCGTGGGTGTGCGCGACCTCGCGGAGCGTCACGGTCTTGACGCACAACAGATGATGGACGATGCGATGTCCCCTGAGATGACGGTCAAGATCGAAGAGGCATTGGCGCTCGGCCGTGCGCTCAGCATCCCCGGAACGCCAGGCATGGTGGTTGGTCGCACGGTCGTAGTTGGCGCTTTGCCGTCAGTAGATCTCGCAAAGCTGATCGAGTTGGAGCGCGAAACGCCATTCACTGGCTGTGCCTGACACGGATAACGGCCACACAATGGTGGCCGAAAAACCTAACGCCGATGTGCCATGCCCTGCACCATGCCTTGCATGAAGGCAGCGGCCAGTGGCGGCATTTCTTCTGTTTTCGGATGCACCTCGCGTCGGTGATGCCGGTTGTGATCAGGCTTTGATGATCTTGCTGCGGCCATCATCAACAATCCGATGCCCAGAAACGCACCCCCCATGATCGCGCTGGCCGTCATCGGGTCGGTAACAGTGAGCAGGAGCATCAGCGCGGATGCGCTCAGAAACCCCAGTCCCACCAGCGTCATGAGCGCACCGACACTGCCCAACGCAAACCGTTGGGCAGTGTCTCGAATATTTTGGCGAAGGTGCGAAAACATCTTACGACCGACGCGTCGCCATCATGCCAACCAGAAAACCGATCCCGGCGGCGATCCCCACTGCCATGGCGGGTTGCTGACGGACCGTTTCCTCGGCTTTGTAATACGCGGCCTCGGCATCCGTGCGCACGCGTCCTCCGGTTTCGACCGCTTTGGCGTGTGCCGCATCCACTTTCTGCGCCGCGGAGGATTTCAGTGCTGCTGCGGTGTTCGCTGCGCGCTCCTTGGCTTCGTCTTTCTTGTCCTGGGCCAAGTCAGACATCAGCGCTGTCAGCGCAGCAATGTCATTCTTGATGGTATCGATCTGTGCGGTAACGTCATTCACGTCGGTTTTGCCGTTTGTGCGTGCCTGTGCCATGTGGCCCTCCTGAAAATGAACGGGGCCACGATGTGACCCCATGATGTGCTATTCGGGGAGGTAACGCGGCTGACCGTTGAATGGTTCCCTCAGCTGCGCCCGGGCAGTTTGTCGCGGGCGGGCAGGTCCTGCCAGTTCTCGATCAGGTGCATGGCGTCGGCGGCGCTGTCGACGAACCGGAAGAGCGACAGATCCTCATCCGAAATGGTGCCCGCGTCCGCCAGCGCCTCCCAGTTCAGAATACGCTCCCAGAAGGCACGCCCAAAGAGCAGGACAGGCACTGGTTGCATCCGTCCGGTCTGGATCAGGGTGAGTGTCTCAAAGAGCTCGTCCATCGTACCGAACCCGCCGGGAAAAACGCAGATCGCTTTGGCGCGCATCAGGAAATGCATTTTCCGAATGGCGAAATAGTGGAAGTTGAAACACAGCTCCGGCGTGACGTATTCATTGGGCGCCTGCTCATGCGGCAAGACGATGTTGAGCCCGATGGAATGGCCGCCCGCATCCTCCGCCCCGCGATTACCCGCCTCCATCACGCCGGGACCACCGCCGGTGACCACCACGTTCTCCCGCCCGCTGCTTTCGAGGCTTTTCAGGGTCATCAGCCGTGAAAACTCCCGCGCCTCGTCGTAGAAATGGGACAGCTCGGACAGCGTTTTCGTGCGTGCCTTGTCCTTGTTTGCCGGGCTGGGAATGCGGGCGCCCCCGAAAAGCACGATGGTGCTGGTGATGTTATGCGCATCCAGCATCATCTCCGGCTTGAGCAACTCCAGCTGCAGCCGCACCGGGCGCAGTTCCTCACGGCAGAGGAAGTCTTCATCGGCAAAGGCAAGCCGGTAGGCAGGCGCGCGCGTCTGCGGCGTGTCGGGTACGTCCTGAACCGCGTTGCGGTCCATATGCGCATCGCGCAGCGGGTGGCGGGGTTTATTCATCCGGGTCACTCCAATAACTCATTACAGGCAGGGGGCCATGTTGTGCGCCAAGATGCAATGGCTTTGCGCCGGATGGATTGCGCGTGGGACACCGGACTTGTATAGGCGCTGCATGTTAATTCTTTCCCTGGGGGAACCTCATGTCCAACGCACAGCTTGAAACCGCCATCGAAGCCGCATGGGAGGCGCGCGATACCATCACGCCCGCAACCACCGGGGAAACCCGTGAGGCTATCGAAGATACACTTGCGGCACTCGACGGGGGCAAGCTGCGGGTGGCGGAAAAGCAGGCGAATGGCGATTGGCACGTGAACCAATGGGCCAAGAAAGCGGTTTTGCTGGGCTTCCGCATCAAGGACATGGAAATGCAGGCCGGTGGCCCGCAAGACGGTGGCTGGTGGGACAAGGTCGACAGCAAATTCGCGGGCTGGGGCGACAATCAATGGCGGGCGGCGGGCTTTCGTGCGGTGCCGAACTGCGTGGTGCGCAAATCCGCCTTCATCGCGCCCGGTGTGGTGCTGATGCCGTCTTTTGTGAACCTTGGTGCTTACGTGGACGAGGGCACGATGGTCGATACCTGGGCCACGGTCGGGTCCTGTGCGCAGATCGGCAAGAAGGTGCATCTGTCGGGCGGTGTCGGTATCGGCGGTGTGCTGGAGCCAATGCAGGCCGGGCCCACCATCATCGAGGATAACTGCTTTATCGGCGCGCGCTCCGAAGTGGTCGAGGGCTGCATCGTGCGCGAAGGCTCTGTGCTGGGCATGGGGGTCTTTATCGGTAAATCGACCAAGATCGTCGACCGCGAAACCGGCGAGTTCACCTATGGTGAAGTTCCCGCAGGATCGGTCGTTGTGGCAGGCTCAATGCCCTCCAAGAACGGTGTGAACCTCTATTGCGCGGTCATCGTCAAGAAGGTGGATGCGCAGACGCGCTCCAAAACCTCAATCAACGAACTGCTGCGTGATTAGACTTTGCATTAATATCTAAGGCAATTCTGCCTCAGGAATACCCGGCAAAGGTCAGGTGCGAGATGCAATCCGGCCCGGATGTGGAGCTATCGCATATCTATGCGTCATGCGTCTGTCCCCATATCGTTCCAGACCCTGCAGGTTGTCGGGGACCTGCAATCTGCTGCCGCCACCGGGTTTAGTGGTCTGGCAGACCGCCTGAAACCGGCGCAAAAGCAATTGCTGCGCCGTGTCATCTTCGATCAGAAATGCGTGCTGTCTTCGCGGGACGTTGAGTCAATTCATGCTGATCTGCTGCTTGTGGCCGCCTTGCCTGACAAAGGCCTCGATGCCTTTCTGACCGCCACCGCGCTGTTGCTGGCTGACAGGTTGCAGGGTGGTTCCGGGGCCGATGATCTCTTTTGGAATTGGGACGCGTTTCAGGATCATTACCGCAAAGGCTCATCACCGGTGCGGGCCGCGGTGATGAATGGATATCGCTGGGCTCATACGACGCGCCGCGTCAATCTTGATCGGGCGCCTGAGGGCCGCGATCTGCAAACCTATGATGGCGCCGACCTGATACGGGTATTGAAGGTCATTGCGCGCTCCATGCCAGCCACCCTGCGCGATCTCGTCTGCGATGCAGCACCGGTGGATACCCGTACCGTCCACCGAACCGCCCTGGAAAACTGTCTCAAGGGCAGCTGCGTTCTCTCGGAATACGGCGGCTGGTTTCCGGGTGAAGTGGTGGAATTGATCTCGCTCGATCCGGAACATGCCGCCTATGCGCATTGCACGGCACTGGTTTTGCTTGATGCGCTGGTGAGCCGGGACGCCAAAGGCCGCATGGCATTCCGCTGGGAGGAACAGGCGGATCGATATCTTCGGATGCGGTCCGAGATGCGTACGGCCATCCTCGCCGGGGTACGCCATCTGCACGAGATGGCTATCGATTGGTCGCCCTACACCGGTTGGGCGCCGGACCAATTGGTGGAAAAAGCCGTTGTGGTACCTTTCGCCAAGGCCTAACACACGTGCATGGCAGAGAAAAAGAAACCGTCACGGCAGCAAGTCTTTACCCTGGTTGTTCAGATTGGACGCAAGGAAGGCGATGGCCTGCCAGCGAAGGCCACAGGCGCAGGTCTGGTTGTTTTTGCCAGCGGGATCGACGAGGCCGAGGCTGTCCGCGAGACTGTGGCGGTTCTGAAACAGGCTGACACTGCACCGCTCGACGTCACCGGCTACGGCACGCTGACGGAACGTGAGGCTGAGGGTCATGAGATCGGTGACGATGAGCGGGCGCTGATGCAGCGCGCGCTTGATGAGAACGCAGTGATCATCGCACAGATGGAGCCCTTTTACGGCACGCATCCGGAAGTGGAAGCTGATTAAGCCGCGCGTTGGCGTGCCAGGTGAATGGCCTCGAACCACTTGAGCACTTTGAACGCGGGTCGTCTGTGTTGTGGCAGAGAATGTCTTGGGACGTCGGTCAGCAGTGTTGCTGCCAGTTCCGCCGGGTTACGGCGAATCCGGCCTATGTAGAGACTCTCCAAAGCGGCGCCCGCCACGACAAGCGCGTCGTGATCCGGTAGGATTAATTGCGTGTAGCGCTGGGTGGCCCCTGCAGTAGCAGACAGCGCGGCAAAGCCGTTTACCAGATGGCGCGCCGGGATAAGGACCGCCTCCTGTGCGAAGAGGTATTCGACTTCGGTACCGTCGATGATCAGCTGTTGCCGGGGTCCGACAACGACATCTTCCAGCAGCCCAAAGTAGGGCGCCCGCAAACGCACCGGCGCAAAACTGCCACGAGCCGGTACCGTGCGATCAACCCGGTGCAAGACCGGCACCACGTCACCGCACTGGGTTATGACAGTATCACCGCGCTGCAGAGTGCCCGCGGCGCGGTAGCACTGCGGGGTTGCTACCATGGCGCTCGGGCAGAGGCTCGGCATCGGGCCAATCCGCTCAACTTCGTCCGAAAGGGCGGCAAACACGATTTCCTTTGCAAAACAGGGATTGCCGCGCCCCATCAGCATGTTGCGCAAATCCTGTAACAGCATCGGACTGGCATTGGGTACTGGGACGAAGACGATCTGATTGGTGTCGGGTTGCTCAACGCTTAGCTGAGCCCATTCCTGCGATGCGTCCCAGGCAAAAGTGATACGCAACACTTCCGTCCGCGCGACCATGCTGTTTTGGAGAGCGGCATGCGCAATGCTTTCGCCTTGGACCTGTACCAGGGAAATACCGCCGCCCGGAATGGCGCGGAACGACAGGCTGCCCTGGTTTGGCCATCCCCTGGAAAATCCTAACAGCTCTTGTGGACGCCCATCCGCCGACGTCCGCGTCTCAAAGACGATGCTGCCTCGGGTTAAAAGGGTGTTGGCATCATCCGAATGCCGTCGTTCCGGATGGCGGTCGTCCCCAAGGCCCCGCAGGGAAAACCGACGTTCTTTGTGATCGCAAACCGCCAGCCACGCCATTATGCGGCCTCGCTGGAGGCGCGCAGCAAGGCGGCCTCGTATCTTTTAAGCGTTCGCCGCGCGGCCGGGCTGTATCCGATCCCCGTATCAGGGTCTATTTCAGGGAAAATCGCGCATATTTCGGCAACGATTTCCTCTTCGAAAATATCCGTGGTCTGCGGTCCGGGCAGAAAGCTCTCGGTCGGGAGGCCTTCGGAAAAGATCACTTGGTGACGGTCAAACATCAAATGCACATATGTTACCCGACCGCCTTCGCGGGCCCGCACCGATCGGTCGTTGACCAAATCCCGGGCACAGACCAATACTTCGGGTTCGCCAAAGAGTAACTCCGCGACAGTGTCCCGGATCAGGACGCGGTGCAGTGGCGAGACCAAAAGATGTCCATGTTCACCAAAGGTGTTTGGGCAAATGTGAATGGGGGCGAATTTCCCAACGGCGTCGACCTGCCGTGTCCCGATCCAGCGCAGGGGTTGCGGCCCGTCGTCCTGAGTCATGACCATATCGCCAGGACGCAACCGTTCAACCATCACATTGCCACTTGTGGTTTGGATCATCGTACCAGCGACAAAGCAGGGCACTGATGTCGCGTTGACATAGCCAACGTCTGAAATACTGCCGTTGGTGACCGTGTAGGTGAAATTGAAGTTTTCCGGGTCCCCATCCCCTACCACGCTCAGCTTGCCATCGGATTGCAACACGACCTGCTGCCCGGTTGGCAGTGTGATCGTGTCACCGGCAACAACGGGTTGCCCGTTGATATGCGTGATGGTGAGCGTGCCCGGGCCTTCATTGATGTCGTTGCTCAGCACGTCGATGGTTTTGATACCGTCCGTAAGAACCTCAACGGTATCCGAAATGGCAACAAGATCTGTCTGAATGGAATCCCCGGCGATCAGCAGATTGGAATCGTAGCGGTTGTCAGACACGTCCGCGATGCCAATGCGGATCGAATTCACCTCGTCAGGCACAACATTCATGGTCAGGGTCAGCGTGATGGTGAACCCGTCCATCTCCGTATTGTAATCATCATCGGAGTTATCAACGAACATGTTGATATTATTGGTTGTATTGACGTTTCCTGGATCTACGTCGCCATTCCCGACGTCCATGTCGATCTGTGTGCCATTGACCCAGACGCCCACGAAATCCTGATAGATTGAATTCTGGAATTCGGGATACTCTTCGGACGAAAAAATGAACTGGATTGTCATCTGATCGTGATCAGGCACAAAATCCACGTCCAGATAAGCCGCATCAAAGGTGCGCGCGCCTGCAGCGGCATTGAACTGGGGATTGTTATTCGGCCCTGAGGTATTGGTCGAGGTGCTGTTGCTCTGGTTCGACGACCCGTTGGAATTGGTGAAGCTTTCCGCATTGCCGGTCGACAGGATCACGCCACTGTCACCGGGTACGACACCGGGTGATACGGAATTGCCGTTTGTGTAGATGCCCGCGCTGTCGACGTCGCCCGTGTAGGAGGCCCGTTCGACGCGCACGCCAGACCCAAAGATTGCTTCCGCCATGTCGGTAGCGTCGGTGCCTTCACGGACCGTGCGAATGGGCAGTTCGGATGCTGCAACCATTGTATATGCCTCATACCCTTTGGTCGAGACAATGCATCGTCCGAGCGCCGTGTATACGGGTTGCTCTTTACCGATCGTTTGGTGCGTTGGGTCCCACTATTATGGTGACCACACTGCTGATGCCCTGCCTCGGGATTATTGTTAACCTTTCGTTAACACGTATGGCGGGCATTTGTTAAGTATTTCTTGTTCCGACCCCCTTGGCATTGCTGCCTTTTGGCCACAAACCTTGGGTCACACATCATGTCAGGGATAAGGAAAAGCGCATGGCAGGTCAGGACCCCGTTGCACTCACGGCAGATCTGGTACGCTGCGCGTCTGTGACGCCAGAGGATGCCGGTGCCCTGGATGTGCTGCATGATCTATTGAGCGGTGCCGGATTCGCGTGCACCTGGGCGGATCGGGGGGGCATCCGCAACCTCTTTGCGCGTTGGGGACCCAAGGGCCACAACAAGACGTTCGGGTTCAACGGCCATACGGATGTTGTGCCTGTGGGGGACGCCGCCGCCTGGACGATGCCTCCCTTTGGGGCGGAGATCAAAGGCGGCGTTCTTTACGGTCGGGGCACGACGGATATGAAGTCGGGTGTCGCCGCCTTCGCCACCGCCGCGATTGATTTCGTTCAGACCACGCCACTGGATGGCGCGATCATTCTGGCAATTACCGGAGACGAAGAAGGCGATGCCGTCGATGGCACCACCGCGCTCTTGGCGCATATGGAGGCCGCGAATGAACGCATGGATGTCTGCCTGGTCGGGGAGCCGACCTGCCCTGACAAAATGGGTGACATGATCAAGATCGGGCGTCGCGGATCCATGACCGCTTGGATCAAGGTGATCGGCACGCAGGGCCACTCCGCCTATCCGCATCGCGCCAACAACCCGCTCCCGGCGATGATGCGGCTGATGGACCGCTTGGCCAGCCACGAACTGGACAAGGGCACCGATCATTTTGACCCCTCAACCCTGGCCGTTGTGACCGTGGACACCGGCAACCCCGCCACCAATGTGATCCCTGGGGAATGCTCATCGGCGGTCAACATCCGGTTCAACGACAGCCATAGTGGTGCGTCCCTGACGCAGTGGATCAAGGAGCAAATCGCCCTCATAGAGACTGATTTCGCCGTGAAGACCGAGGTTAAAATCAAGATTTCCGGGGAAAGTTTCCTGACCCCGCCCGGCGCGCTTTCCGATCTGGTTGCACGCGCGGTGGAGGCCGAAACCGGTGTGACGCCGGTTCTGTCCACGACGGGCGGCACCTCCGATGCCCGCTTTATCAAGGATCACTGCCCGGTGGTGGAATTCGGCTTGGTGGGACAATCCATGCACCAGGTGGATGAACATGTGGAGGTTGCCCACATCAGGCAGCTCAAAAACATCTATACGCGCATTCTCACGGAGTACTTCGTGTGACGGTGCAGATCGCGCAGACGGATGACCTCGCCACCTGTCTGGCACTGCGACGCCAGGTTTTCATCAAAGAGCAAGGCGTGTCGGAGGCCGAGGAAATCGATGGGCTGGACAGTACCGCGCTGCACCTTCTGGCCGTTGACGGTGAAACGCCTGTGGGTACGGCGCGGATTCTGATCAAGGGCGATACGGCAAAAATCGGTAGGGTCTGTGTGCTGCGCACCGCACGGGGTACGGGGCTGGGGGCAAAGCTGATCGAGGCCGCGCTGGGCCTGGCGCGCGCGCAATCCGGGGTGACGCGGGCCGTGCTTGGGGCACAGGTTCAGGCGCTCGGCTTTTACGAGAAACTTGGGTTTGCCGCCTTCGGTCCTGTCTATGATGACGCAGGCATAGATCACCGTGATATGGAACGCATTTTGTGACATCCACCCTCGTCGTGATGCTGAAGGAACCGCATCCTGGTCGGGTGAAAACCCGTCTGGGTCGCGAAATTGGCATGGTCGCGGCCGCCTGGTGGTTCCGGCATCAAACGCGGCCATTGCTGAACCGGCTGCAGGACCCGCGCTGGGATCTGGTTCTGGCTGTCAGCCCGGATGTGGCCGGGTTACAGAGCCGTGTCTGGCCCCGGCATCTGCACCGCATTCCCCAGGGGCGTGGCAATCTCGGCGACCGTATGAAACGCGTCCTGCGCCTGCAGGGACAAGGCCCGGTGTGTATTATCGGCGCGGATGTTCCCGGTATTACCCGTGGCCACATTGCCCGCGCCTTTGCCGCGCTGGGGTCTGCGGAAGGCGTCTTTGGGCCGGCACCCGATGGTGGCTATTGGCTGATCGGTGCGAAACGCGCACATGCCCTGCCGCCGCGACTGTTTGCCGATGTGCGGTGGTCCACCGAACACGCGCTGGCCGATACGGTGGCCAGCTGGCCCGATGCCCGCATCGCCTATGTCGATACGTTGCGTGATGTGGATCAGGCGCGCGATTTGCGCATGACGGCACCGGGCGCGCATGCTACCTCAGGGGTATGACCCGCATCCCCACGAAAACCGAAATTCTCGACTGGATCAGCGAAAATCCGACGCTGACCGCAAAGCGCGATATTGCCAAGGCTTTTGGCATCAAGGGGGCGGCGCGGATTGATCTCAAGCGCGTGCTCAAGGAGCTTGAGGCGGAGGGTCATCTGGAAAAGCGCAAGCGCAGCTATCAGGATCCGGACCGCCTGCCACCGGTGAGCGTCCTGCAGGTGACTGGCCCGGATGCCGACGGGGATTTGTTCGCAAAACCAATGGAATGGCAGGGTGAGGGCGTAGAACCCGTGGTGCTTGTGGTGCCCCGCGCCTCTGATCCCGCACTGGGGGCAGGCGATCGCATCCTTGCGCGCCTCACGTTGGTCAAAGGCGACACGCATCACTATGAGGCGCGTCTGATCCGCCGGATCGGGACCAATCCACGCCGGGTTCTAGGGGTCTTTCGCAAGACCGCAGAGGGCGGGCGCATCCTGCCGGTCGATAAAGGATCGGACAAGGAATGGCTGGTGGCGACGGATGCTACCCACGGGGCCAAGGATGGTGAGCTGGTCGAAGGCGAGTTGGCGGGCGCCAAGGCGCGCATGGGATTGCCCCGCGCGCGGATCGTCACACGGCTGGGTGATCCCTCGGCGGCCAAGGCCGTTTCGCTCATCGCGATCCACCAGCATGGGATACCGGACGCCTTCCCAGATGAGGTCATTGCTGAAGCGGACCGTGCCAAGCCAGTTGGTCTCAATGCGCGCGAAGACCTGCGAGACCTGCCACTGATCACCATCGACCCGTCGGACGCCCGGGATCACGATGATGCCTGCTATGCCCATGCGGATGAGGACCCGGCAAACGACGGGGGCCACATCATCTGGGTCGCGATTGCGGATGTCGCGGCCTATGTCACGCCCGGCTCCGCGCTGGATGCCGAAGCGCGCAAGCGTGGGAATTCCACGTATTTCCCCGACCGTGTGGTGCCAATGCTGCCGGATCGTCTGTCTGGCGATCTCTGCTCCCTGCACGAAGGGGTGCCGCGCGCCTGTATCGCCGTGCGCATGCAGCTGGATGCAGAGGGCAACAAATTGTCTCACAGCTTCCACCGTGGGCTGATGCGGTCCCCGGCGTCTTTGCACTATGAGGAGGTTCAACAGGCTATCTACGGGCAACCCAATGACCGCTGTGGCCCTTTGTTAGAGCCTGTTTTGCAGCCGCTTTACGCTGCCTATGCGGCTCTGGTCGAAGCGCGCAAGAGACGTCAGCCGCTTGATCTGGACCTGCCGGAACGGCGGATCGAGCTGGATGATGACGGACAGGTGACCTCGGTGAATTTCAAGGACCGGCTGGATGCGCACCGGTTGATCGAGGAGTTCATGGTGTTGGCCAATGTGGCGGCAGCGGAGACTTTGATCGCAAAGAAAGTGCCCCTGCTTTTCCGCGTGCATGAAGAACCCAGCCCCGAAAAGCTGGATGCGCTGCGTGAGACGGCGCAAGCCAGTGGCTATACGCTGGCCAAGGGGCAGGTGTTGAAGACGGCGCACCTGAACCGGTTGCTGAATGATGCAGCAGGCTCGGACGAGGCGGAACTGATCAACATGTCTACCCTGCGCTCCATGACACAGGCCTATTACGCGCCGCAAAACCTGGGCCATTTCGGCCTTGCGCTGGGGCGATACGCACATTTTACCTCGCCTATTCGGCGCTATGCGGATCTGATCGTGCACCGGGCTCTGATCACTGCCCATGGCTGGGGCAAGGATGGTTTGCGGCCCGAAGACTATGAAACTCTGGACGCGACCGGCGAGCATATCTCGGATACGGAGCGACGGTCGATGGTTGCCGAACGCGATACCACCGACCGTTACATGGCGTCTTATCTGAGCGAGCGGGTGGGCAATGAGCTCACCGGGCGGATCAGCGGGATCGCGCGGTTCGGCGTCTTTGTGAAGCTGGATGAAACCGGTGCTGACGGGCTGATCCCGATGCGCTCCATCGGGCGTGAGTATTTCCACTACGATGCCGAAGCGGGCACCCTGATGGGGTCGGACACCGGCATGATGATCAGCCTGGGGCAGCGGGTGACCGTGCGCCTGGCCGAGGCGGCGCCTGTCACCGGTGGGATTGCCCTTGAACTGTTGTCTCTGGAAGGCGACGCCATCCCGCAGGGTCGCCGCTCGCCCGCCGGGCGTTCGCCCCGACGCCGCAGCGTCAAGGCCAAACGCAAGACGGATAAGACCAAGCGCAAGGTCAAACGCAGCCGCCGCTAGTGCAGCATCTCTTCGACGCGTTCGACATAGCCCATCAGCACCGCGTTTTCTCTTATGCGACTGGACATGGCCGTCTCTCCCGGGCTGGCCAAGGCTGCGCTCAGCATCGGGCCGACAGAGGCGTCCGCAGCGGTTGGTCTGTCGCCAAAGAGGAACCGGTTTTGCCACAGGCGCGCGACGATGGCATCCAGATCAGGCTCTAACCGGGCCAAACGCTGCTCTGGCGTGAACCGTCCCAATCCCTGCGCCCGCATGGCCGACAGCAGGTTTTTGCGGATCTTGTTCGCAACCATGCCGCGGATGAGCTTTGGGACGGAGGCAAAATAGGTCTCGCGCACTTCCGGCCAGGCATCCTCATTCGCCCAGCGGTCCAGGACGATGTGGAAGTAAATATGCTCTTCCGCCATGCGGATAAAGGCCCGCGACGTCGCGCGGTCGATGTCCGACAGACCGGCATCGAAGTGTGCGCCTTGCGATTCCAGATAGGCGCGGATCATGTCGCTGTCCGCGATTAACTGGTCTTCAGCCCGGATGACCGGCAGTTTCTGATGCGGCATCATGCGCGGGTCGAGCGTGTCTTCGCGTTTCCAGTGTTGCCCGGAAAGGTTCAGCAAATGCGCCGCCTTGATGCAGAACGGGCTGCCGGAGAACTGGCCAAAGGCGGGCGGGTAGGTCAGCAATGTGATCATGGTACGCTCCTTTCATGTTGGACAAAGGTTATACGGACCTACTGCCAGTTTCTGTCACTACTTGTGCTAGAGTAATCTCATGAGCCGCACACACCGCCTGTTCCAGATGATGCAAACCCTGCGCCGTCTGCCACCGCCCGTCACAGCAACCCAGCTTGCCGATGAAATGGAAATGTCGCCCCGGACGATCTACCGTGACATCGACGCGCTGCGCAGCATGGGTGCGGTGATCGACGGTGAGGCGGGCTTTGGCTATACGCTGATCGAGGATGCCGCGCTGCCGCCTTTGGGGTTCGAGGATGATGAGTTGGAGGCCCTAGTACTGGGGCTGCGCGATGTGGCGGTCATTGGCGATCCGGCGCTGGCCAAGGCGGCGCGGTCTGCGCTTGCCAAGATCAAGGCGCGCGTGCCACCGCGTCAGGCGCACCGGTTGCAACATGCCGTGCTGGATGCGCACCGTTTCGTCAGCCTACCCAAGATCGAGATCGATGTGGCCGCCTTGCGCACCGCCACCTGGGACGAGGTCAGCGTGTCCTTTGATTACCGCGACCGTAAAGGGGCAGATACCGTGCGACAGGTTGATCCGCTCGGTCTGGTCTATCTGGACAAGACAAATGTCTTATTGGCATGGTGCCATCTGCGCAAAGATTTCCGGACGTTCCGGTTGGACCGGATGCGTAAGCTCAAGCGGACGGATCACAGTTTTCGACCACGCCGCGTGCCGATGCTACGAGAGCATTTGGAAATTATCCGCTGTCAGGTCGAAGAAATGGCGAAGGACCGCATAACCAGCGATTGAATCCTTTCGAATTTGCCCGACTCGCGCTACAGTTTTGGAAACAATAATGAGCAGCAGTAGGGCATATCATGCGGTTAAGATCGTTTTGCGCAGTTGCTTTGGCAACTGGATTGATGAGCACAAGCGTTGGAGCAGCGGGCACGGCACAATCCTTGCGGCCGGTGTTGCGTCCGGCGGAGCAGCCGACGCGCGCGGCAGATCAGGTGACGGTTGTCGCCTCTGCGCTCCGTCCCAAGCTGCGCCCTGAGGCTGTAGCGCCGACCCTGACCCCAGCGACGCAGGTGGCGTCCAATCCAGGTTTCGAGCGTTGGATCAATAGTTTCGAAGGTCGTGCGCGGGCGCAGGGCATTCGTGCCTCGACCCTGCAGGCGGCGTTTCGGGGTGTGCAATACGATCCCGATGTGATCCGCCGGGATCGCAATCAATCGGAGTTCACCAAGACGATCTGGGAGTATCTCGACAGTGCCGCGTCAGACACGCGAATCCAGAATGGCAAGGCGGCGCTGCGCAAGCACCGGCGCAAGCTGGACGCCATCGAGGCGCGTTTTGGGGTGGAAAAAGAGGTTGTGGTCGCCGTTTGGGGGTTGGAGAGCGCCTATGGCGAGTATCGCGGCTCGAACGATATCATCCAATCGCTGGCCACGCTGGCCTATGACGGGCGGCGCGGCGCGTTTTTCGAAGAACAGCTGATTGCCGCGCTGAAGATCCTGCAGAACGGCGACACCAGCCCGCGCAACATGACCGGCAGTTGGGCGGGGGCGATGGGACATACGCAATTCATCCCCACCTCCTACCTTGCTTACGCGGTGGATTTCACCGGAGACGGGCGGCGCGATATCTGGTCGGACGATCCATCGGATGCGCTGGCGTCAACGGCGGCCTACCTCAAGCGTTTCGGTTGGGTCAAAGGCCAGCCCTGGGGCGTCGAGGTTCAGGTGCCGCGCGGGTTCAACTATGCCCAGGCCAGCCGCAAGATCACCAAGACGCCCGGGCAGTGGGCGCGGCTGGGTGTGGTCGATATGAGTGGTCGCGCGGTGCCCAACTATGGCAAGGCGTCGATCCTGCTGCCTGCGGGCGGGCAGGGGGCGGCCTTTATGATATTCAAGAATTTCAGTGTCATCGAGCGGTACAACACCGCAGATGCTTATGTGATTGGGGTTGGTCATCTGAGTGATCGGATCAAGGGCGGGCCTGAGATCAAGGCGAATTGGCCCCGTGGTGATCGGGCGTTGACCTTTGCGGAGCGCAAGGAGATGCAGCAGCGCCTGACACGGGCCGGGTTCAGCACGCAAGGGATTGACGGGCGGATCGGGCCAAAAACCATCGAGGCGGTGCGGGCCTATCAGCGCAGCCAGGGGTTAGTGCAGGACGGGTATGCTTCGTTGAGCCTGCTGAAACGTCTGCGGTAGAACGTGGCCGGGGCGCGGGATGGGACCCTGCGCCTCCAGCGGGCATATTTTTGGAACAATGAAGGCTGTGTGGTTTTCGTTCAGGCGGGGGACATGCCGCGCAGGCGTTCGGAGCGGCGGCGCAGCAGTTCGACCACGGTCAGCAGAGCGATGGAGACGATCACGAGGATCGTGGCCACGGCGAGGATGGTCGGGCTGATCTGCTCGCGCAGGCCGGTGAACATCTGCCAGGGTAGTGTTTTCTGACCGGCGGAACCGACGAAGAGCACCACCACGACTTCATCAAAGCTGGTAATGAAGGCGAAGAGACCACCGGAGATGACACCCGGCAGGATCAGCGGCATCTGCACCCGGAAAAAGGTTGTGACCGGCCCGGCGCCCATATTGGCGGCTGCCCTTGTCAGCGAATTATCAAAGCCGACAAGCGTGGCGGTGACCGTGATGATGACAAAAGGAATACCCAAGGCGGCATGCGCCAGCACCACACCCATGTAGGTGCCTTGCAGGCCGATGCGGCTGTAGAAGAAGTACATGCCCGCGGCCGAGATGATCAGGGGCACGATCATCGGGGAGATCAGGATCGCCATAATGGCGCGACGGAAAGGCACGTGGGGCTGGCTGAGCCCGATGGCCGCGAGGGTACCGAAGCTGACGGAGAGCAGGGTCGCCATGGGGGCAATCCGCACCGAGTTTGCCAGTGCGCCCTGCCAATCGGAGTTGGTGAAGAAGTCTTCGTAGTGTTTCAGCGAATAGCCTGCGGGATCAAAGCGCAGCATTTCTGGTGTGAAGGTGAAGAAATCCTCGGCATTGAAGCTGAGTGGCATCACCACGAGGATGGGGGTGATCAAAAAGACCAGGATCGCGCCGCAGATTACGCGGAATGTGTAGTGCCAGAGCACCTGACCGGGCGTGAGATAGGGGGCGACATAGGCGCGGTATCGCCCCTCAAAGAGCCAGAAGGTGAACCAGCCAAAGAACCACCCGAAGAGCAGCCCGATGATGCCTGCGGCCAGTCCGCCCATCAAAAACCCGGCCACGGCAAACAAGGCGGTCAGTGCCCACCGCCCCGGTGCCTCGGCCTTGATGATTTGGGTCAGCAGAAAGGCAATGGCACCCAGAAGGATGGCGCCGCTGATGATGCCGATCAGGGAACTGCCCTGTGCGGTGCCGACAAGGAGACCGGCCACCGCGCCCGCTGCGGCGACAACGGGCACATAGAATGACACGGGCGTGCGGGAGATGGGGGTCAATGCAGCCATGGTCAGCCTCCGAGCTTCACGTTATCGATGCCGACGATCCTGTCGTAGGCCCAGTAGAGGCCCAGCACGACTGCCAGCAGGATTGCCCCAAGCGCGGCAGCCAGACCCCAATTCAAAGAGCTGGAGATGTGATAGGCGATCCGGTTGGAGATAAAGGTGCCCGTCGTCCCGCCCACAAGTTCCGGCGTGATGTAGTAACCGATGGAGAGGATGAAGACGAGGATCGAACCCGCGCCGATCCCCGGTACCGATTGGGGAAAATAGACGCGCCAGAAGGCTGTCCAATTCGTGGCGCCTAAGGATTTCGCCGCACGCAGGTAGCTGGGCGGGATGGTTTTCATCACCGAGTAGAGCGGTAGGATCATGAAGGGCAGTAAGATATGGGTCATCGCGATGATCGTGCCGGTCTGATTGTTGATCAGCGCAAGGCGGCTGTCATCGGCAACCACGCCCAGCCAGACGAGCGTATCGTTGATCACGCCCTGCTGTTGCAGCATGACTTTCCAGGCGGAGGTGCGCACCAGCAGCGATGTCCAGAAGGGCAGGAGCACGAGGATCATCAGCAGGTTCGCCGTGCGCGCGGGCAGGTTGGCGAGGATCCAGGCCACCGGGTAGCCGAGCAATATGCAACTCCCGGTGATAACCAGCGACATGAACAGCGTGCGGATAAAGAGCTTGATGTAGAGCTGTTCGTTGTCAGGGCGCATCTCAGGCCCGTCGGGTGATTTCTTCATATCGACGGCGTTGAGGAAATAGCCCGAGGTGAAATCCGGGCTGTAGGTCTGGATCGTCTGCCAGACGTCAATGCTGTGCCAATCCTTGTCGATCTCCTCAAAGGCCGCCGGGTAGTCCACGGTCTCGAATGTGCCGACGGCGCCCATCGCTTCCAGCAGTTCGGCAGAGCCAGGACCGCCATATCCCGAGACGTCCGGTTCTTGCATCAGGTCGGTGTAGAGCGCGGAATAGACCAGCGCCCAGGGGTCTTCCTTGGCGAGATTGTCTTCGTCTTCATTCTGGACGAAATCGGCAAATATCTCGAAGGTCGCCGCAGTTTGCGGCAGCAGGCCGTCGATTCCCTCGCGCAGCTCAAAGGCAGGCTGGCGGGTGTCTGATTTTTCATCCCACGCGGTCTGGTCAGCAAGCCAGCTGTCGCTGCCCATCAACGCATTCCAGTTTTCGCTGTCCTTCCAGAAGCCATCGAGGTCTTCGAACTGATCCTGATAGACCTCGCCCATATCCTCGACCTTGCGGCCCGATTTACGAAAGAGCGATGATACGCCGGTCAATTCGTAATTCAGACGCGAGCCGAGACGGGTATGCAGCTTGCGTTCCTGCGCGACGAAAATATCTGTGTACAGCGCCTCGAAGACCTCAGATGAAGGCAGTCCACCGGTATCACCGTCCCAATCCGCCAGCAGTGTGGTCGTGCGCGGCAGGGTGTCGGAGACAATCTGGTTCTCCACCGAGCGGAACAGCATATCTGCGATCGGCGCGATAAAGGTCACCAGCACAAAGATCAGCAGCGGCGCGATCAGCATCAGCGCACGTAGTTTTTGACGCCGCAGCGCCCGGTTGAGGCTGGATTTCAGCGTTGTGCCATCGGCGGCCATCATCGGGCCGGAGTTTTGCGTCGCATCTGTCATTCAGGCACCTTCAACCACGATGATCGTGCTCTTTGCCGTGCGATGCCGGATTTTCATCACTTCCTGATAGGCGGGGTCGTTGTAGGCGGCTTTGGCAGCCTCATACGACGGGAATTCGATGACCACATGCCGCTCGTGGCTTTCACCCTCCATCACTTCCGACGGTCCGCCGCGGACGATGAAACGTCCTCCGAGCCCTTCCAGAATGGGCGTGTCCTTGATCACGTATTCCTTGTAGGCCTCCGGATCGGTGACGGTGATATGGCCGATGATGTAGCCTTTGGGCATTGGTCTGTCCTTTTGATGTAGCAGGGGCCACTACGCGGCCCCTGCCTTGGATATCAGTCCCTGAGAGGGGTTATTGTGCCAGCCACGCTTGGAATTTCGCGTCGATGTCGTCGCGATAGTCAGCCCAGAACTCGTAGTTGTAGAGGAACGTGTTCTGCGCGTTGTTGGGATCGGTTGGCATATGGGGTGCCATGTCGATACCCAGATCCGCGTGGGTGGAAACCAGCGGTGCCGACGACGCACGGGCCGGGCCATAGCTGATATACTTGGCCTGATCCGCCAGACGCTGCGTGTCTGTGGCGAAATAGATGTAGTCCAGCGCACGGGCCAGACGTTCCTCGCTCAGACCGGTTGGGATGATCCAGCCGTCCAGATCGAACACCTGCGCGTCCCAGAGCATAGCTACGGGTTGATTTTGCTCTTCGATCACCGAGAACAGACGACCATTGTAGGTCGAGCCCATCACGACTTCGCCGTCTGCCAGCAGCTGTGGCGTGTCGGCACCGGCAGACCACCAGATCACGTCATCCTTAATGGTGGCCAGTTTATCGAGCGCCTGTTGCTGGCCCTCGTCCGTTTCCAGCACGTCATAGACGTCGTCCTTGGCAACACCATCACAGAGCAGAGCCCATTCCATGTTGTTGATCGGGCGCTTTTCCAGCGAGCGCTTGCCGGGATAGGCATCTGTGTCGAAGATGGCGCAGACAGAGGTGGGCGGCGTGTCGCCAACCATATCCGTGCGGTAGCCGAAGGTCGTGGAATAGACGATCTGCGGGATAAAGCAGTCGGAGACCAGCAGGTCACCGAAGTCATCCTCGGCGGAGGTGCCGTCAGGCGCGGCCGCGAGATGCTCGTCCGGGTCGATCTCCATCGCCAGGCCCTCGTCGCACAGACGGATGGCGTCGGCGGCAACCACGTCAACCACGTCCCATGTGACGTTGCCTGCTTCGTTCATCGCGCGCAGCTTGGCCACGGCTTCGGCAGAGGATTCGTCGTTGATGATGTTGATGCCGGTCTTTTCCATGTACGGATTGTGATAGGCTTGTTGCTGCGAATTGGAGTAGGCGCCACCCCAGCTGACAATTGTCATTTCATTGGCCATGTGGCCGTCAGCTGTGGCCATGCCGGCTGCAACTGTCAGCGCGGTAGATGCCAAAAGCGTCTTGGTCAGTTTCATTATAGTCTCCCAATTATATGCCCGTTTGGGTCTTGAGGCAGGTGGCAACGGGCTTGGCCTCCGCCTCTGTCAGATCGTGCCCGTTGCCCGGACACGACAGGTCGTACATCTCAGCCTTCAGGCGTCCAATGCACGGCAATCTTGTGGCAGCCAGCCGATTTCGATCTGCTGACCAGGGGTGAGCCGCTGCACGTCGGGTGCATTACGGGTCTTGATGATGAACTCGTCGGTGCCCGCGACGCGCAGGCGTGTGCGGAAGATGTCGCCCATGTAAATGAATTCCAGCACTTCGGCCTTCAGCGTATGGGCATCCTCGCTCAGACGGTCCTTGTTGTACTCCACCCGCTCCGGTCGGATTGACACACGTGTGCGCTCCCCCGCCGCCGCGACATTCACGGGCTGTGCGTCAATCAATTCACCGCTGTCCAACTCGATGAGCGCCGTCCCGCCCTTGATTTCCTTGACTGTGCCCTCGAGCGTGTTGTTCTCGCCGATGAACTGCGCCACGAAGCTGTTTTCAGGCTCTTCATAGAGCTTGTCGGGCGGGGCCAGCTGCTGAATGCGGCCATCGTCAAAGACGGCAACGCGGTCGGACATGGTCAGCGCTTCGGTCTGGTCGTGTGTCACGTAGACGACGGTGATCCCCAGATCATGCGCCAGCTTGGTAATCTCGAATTGCAAGGTTTCCCGCAGTTGCTTGTCCAGAGCGCCCAGCGGTTCGTCCATCAGCACCAGTTCAGGTTCAAAAACCAGCGCGCGCGCCAGAGCGATCCGCTGCTGCTGGCCACCCGAAAGTTGCGAGGGGCGGCGTCCGGCAAAATCGCCCATCTGCACCATGCCGAGCGCGCGGGTTACCTTTGCCTCGCGGTCCGGTTTGCTCATCTTGCGCACTTCCAGCGGGAAAGAGAGATTTTCAGCCACGGTCATATGCGGAAACAGCGCGTAGTTCTGAAACACCATGCCGATGCCCCGCTTGTGCGGTGGTATGTTGTTGATCGACACCCCATCCAGACGAATATCGCCGTGGGTGGCGGTCTCAAATCCTGCCAGCATCATCAGACAGGTCGTCTTTCCGGACCCCGAGGGGCCAAGCATCGTCAGGAATTCACCTTTGGGCATCGAGAGGTTGAGGTCTTTGACAACGAGATTTTCGCCATCATAACTTTTTTGCACGCGTTCGAATTCGACGAACGCGTCTGCATTGCTAGTGTCGGCCAAGAGTGGCTCCCCATTGTGTCCGGCGGTTTTCCGCACTGATTGCCGCAAATCTAACACGAAGCAACCGATCAGGTGCAAGCGCTTAACTGACAGCTAGCGGTATCATTCCTGATTCAAGGCGATTTGACTGAATGTAGCGCTGGTATTGCGCCGACGTACTGTGAATTTCCGCAATAGTGACAAAATTTCCGGCCAAGCCGCGGTGCAGCGAATCAAGTCAACGGTTTCAGGATGCCGACTTGAGCATGTCCTGTTCTTTCAATTGCGCATAGGTTTCGTCCAGCGCGGTTCGCGCGCGGGTCATGAAAACATCGATATCCTCGGGCTCGATGATCAACGGAGGCGAGATGATCATCCGGTCGCCGACATGACGCATGACCAGGTTGTTCGCAAAACACCGCTCGCGGCACATGTACCCTACGGTCCCCGCGTCGGCCGCGAATTTCGCGCGGCTTTCCTTATGCGGGGTCAGGGGCAGCGACGCCATCATCCCCTTGATCGACAGCCCTCCGACCAACGGGTGCTCGGCCAGCTTTTCAAGACCTGCCCTGAGCGCAGGCGCGCCAACGGTTCGAACACGTTCGATGATGTCTTCTTCCTGCAGAATACGCAGGTTCTCCATCGCCACGGCGGCGGCGACCGGATGGCCGGAATAGGTATAGCCGTGATTGAATTCGGTGGCGCTGATCACCTCGGCAACCTCGTCACAGACGATCGATCCGCCGATCGGCTGGTAGCCGGAACTCAATCCCTTGGCGATGGTCATGATGTGCGGGCGGATACCCATGGTCTGGCTGCCGAACCAGTTGCCGGTGCGTCCAAAGCCACAGATCACTTCGTCGGCGATCAGAAGGATATCGTAGGCGTCGCAGATACGCTGGATTTCCGGCCAGTAGCTCTCGGGCGGGACGATAACGCCACCTGCGCCCTGAACCGGCTCGGCGATGAAGGCGGCAACCTTGTCCTCGCCGAGTTCTATAATTTTGGCCTCAAGCTCCTGCGCGCGGGCCAGGCCGAACGCTTCTGGCGTCATATCACCGCCTTCGGCCCACCAGTCGGGCTGGTTGATGTGGTGGATACCGGGGATTGGCATGCCGCCCTGCGCGTGCATATAGTTCATGCCACCGAGCGACCCGGACCCGACAGACGATCCGTGGTAGGCATTCTTGCGGCTGATGATATGGCTCTTGCCGGGTTTGCCTTTCTCCGCCCAGTAGGTGCGGACCATGCGGATGTTTGTGTCGTTTGCCTCTGATCCCGATCCGGCAAAGAACACATGGTTCAACCCCTCTGGTGCCAGCTTGGCGATTTCCTGCGCCAGGGCGATGGCCGGAACATGGGTCGTCATGAAGAATGTGTTGTAATAGGGCAGCTCCATCATCTGGCGGGCCGCCACCTCGGCCATTTCCTTGCGCCCGTAGCCGATGTTTACACACCACAGGCCGGCCATGCCATCGAGGATCTGATTGCCTTCGCTATCCGTCAGGTAAACGCCCTTTGCCCGCGTGATGACCCGCGCCCCTTTGTCCGCCAGCTCGTCATTCGTGGTGAAAGGATGCATATGGTGTGCTGCATCCAGCGCCTGAAGCTCCGCCGTGGGCATGTGGTTGGTGATTGCGGACATGGGGCACCTGTCAGTTGGAGAGTGTGGCGTGTGGCCGGTGCGGGCAGAATATGATCAAATTATCCAGAGTCAATCGAATCGCTTGGCAGGTGAAGCCGTATCGAGGGACGCCCGGATCTGCAGCATTCCCTGATGCACGTCTTCTGCCATGGCTGTCGCCGCCGCCTCCGCATCGCGGGCGCGCAAAGCCACCAGCAGGTCCGCGTGTTTGTCCGGCAGGTTCAGCGTGCCGTAGCGACCGCAGACAACGCGCAGCGATGGCGCAAAACGCAGCCACAGCCGATCTACAGTGGCACTCAGGATTGGGGCTTGTGCGATCTCATAGAGCGTTGCGTGAAACTGGTAATTATGGGTCAGGTATCCCGGAATATCACCTTGTGAAATGGCAGTATTCAGCGCATCATCCTGCGCCTTGAGGCTGCTCAGATCCTCGTCTTTCACGCGTACCGTGGCCAGCCTTGCCAGCTGTGGTTCCAGAGATTGTCGCATGAAATCAAGCTGTTCGATGCAGCTCTCCGTCAGTTCCGGGACAATCACACGCCGATTTCCCAGCATGCTCAGCGCCCCGCCGGAGATCAGTCTGCGAATGGCTTCGCGCACCGGCGTCATCCCGGCGTCAAGATCGTCGACCAGACCCTGAATGGTCACGGCCTGCCCCGGTGCCAGATCACCAAAGAGAATGCGCGCGCGCAGCAGTTCGTAGACATGCTGGTGGGCGGGCAGTTTTGCCGCGTTTGGCGGCGTGTCGGATGCCGGATTTCTAAGCACTTCTATGATCCGTCCCTCCTCCTGGTTGGCCGATAAGGTCTGATGTCTTGCACAGCCTGTGATCGCGTGAAAGCATAAAGCATCTTGCCGAATGGGGCAAAACTTGATCAAATTCACCGAAACCGGGGCAAACCCGGACGGTATCAACGGGAGTATGAAATGAAAAAGCTCATGCTGAGCAGCGCAGCCCTTGCGCTCTGCACGACGGCGACCTTTGCGGATGAAGTGCGGGTCTATAACTGGTCGGACTACATTGACGAAGCATTGCTTGAAAAGTTCGAGGCCGAGACCGGCATCGATCTCATCTACGACGTTTTCGACAGCAACGAGGTGTTGGAAACCAAGCTACTGGCGGGCGGTTCGGGCTACGACGTGGTGGTGCCGACGGGCACCTTTCTCGCCCGTCAGATTCAGGCCGGTGTGTTCCAGCCGCTCGACAAGTCAAAACTGCCCAACATCGGCAATATGTGGGACGTGATCGAAGAACGGACAAAGCAGTATGACCCTGACAACGGATATTCGATCAACTACATGTGGGGCACCACAGGCCTTGGCGTGAATGTTGGCAAGGTGCAGGAAATACTGGGCGCGGACGCCCCCATTGCGTCACTTGGCCTGATCTTTGACCCGGGCAACATGGAAAAGCTGGCCGCCTGTGGCGTGCACTTCCTGGACGCCCCGACCGAGATGATCCCCGCTGCGCTGACCTATGTGGGTGAGGATCCGGACGCCAAGGATGCCGAAGCGCTGGAGAAGGCCGAGGCGGCACTGACAGCCGTCCGTCCGTATATTCAGAAATTCCACAGTTCCGAATACATAAACGCGCTGGCCAATGGGGATATCTGCGTGGCGTTTGGCTGGTCGGGCGATATCCTTCAGGCGCGCGACCGTGCCGCCGAAGCCGAGAACGGGGTTGAGATCGCCTATAGCGCCCCGAACGAAGGCGCGCTGATGTGGTTTGACCAAATGGCCATCCCTGCCGATGCGCCGAACCCGGAAGCCGCACACACCTTCTTGAACTTTATCATGGACGCGCAGAACATGGCGGATGCGTCGAACTACGTCTACTACGCCAACGGCAATGCGGCCTCCAAGGAATTCCTGGTCGAAGACGTGATCGGCGACACGGCGATCTATCCCGATGAGGCGGCGCTGCAGAACCTCTATACGGTGACCACATGGGGCCCGCGCGAACAGCGCACCCTGACCCGGACATGGACCCGGATCAAATCGGGCACATGAGCCAGACAACCGGGCGCGGCAGTCCTGCGCCCGGCCTTTTTCGGGAATGCGCCATTGGCTGAAACAGTTTTTGCCCCTTGGGATGATCCCAATGAGAAACCGCTGATCCGGTTTCAGAATGTCACAAAACGCTTTGGCGAATTTGTCGCCATCGACGATCTGACACTCGACATCTTCGAAAAGGAGTTCTTTGCGCTGCTGGGTCCGTCTGGTTGTGGCAAGACCACGATGATGCGCATGCTCGCCGGGTTCGAGACAGTGAGCGAGGGCAGCATCGAACTGGCCGGGCAGGACATCGCCGCCGTGCCGCCGAACAAGCGCGCGGTGAACATGATGTTCCAGTCCTACGCGTTGTTTCCGCATCTCAGCGTCTATGAAAACATCGCCTTTGGGCTCCGGCGCGGCAACATGCCGAAACATGATCTCGACGCGCGGGTGACCGAGATGCTCAAGCTGACCCGGCTCGAGAAATTTGCCCGTCGCAAACCGCACCAGATTTCCGGGGGGCAGCGGCAGCGCGTCGCCCTGGCCCGTAGTCTTGCCAAGGCGCCCAAGCTTTTGTTGCTGGACGAGCCGTTGGGCGCGCTGGACGCAAAACTGCGGCAGGCCACGCAGTTCGAGCTGATGGACATTCAGGAAAAGACCGGCACCACCTTCGTGATCGTGACCCATGATCAGGAAGAGGCCATGACCGTCGCCAGCCGCGTGGCGGTCATGGACGAAGGCCGGGTGATGCAGGTGGCGACACCCGAGCGGATTTATGAAGCGCCGGAAAGCGTCTATGTCGCTGATTTCATTGGCGATGTGAATATAGTGTCCGGCCAGTCAACGCCAATGGGTGAGGACCGCTACCACATCTCTTGGACCGAGGGACAGCAGCCCCTGGTTGCTGCATCCGACCGTCCATTCACCGACGGACAGTCGTGCCACTTGGCAGTACGGCCTGAAAAAATCGCAATCAGTGCCGAACGGCCTCCGAATGTGGACAACGCCGTTCAGGGCACGGTGCTGGATATCGCCTATCTGGGCAATCTCAGCACCTACTACGTCGAGCTACCCGGCGGACAGATCATCAAATCGCAGACTGCCAATACCCGCCGCATATCGCGTCGGAGTTTTACTTGGGAAGACACCGTCTGGGTGTCCTGGACGGCAACTGCGGGCGTTTTGCTGGCGCAATGAAATTGAAACCGGACAGTAAAGGGGAGGGGACATGCAACGATTTGCGCTGATCGCCATTCCCTATGCCTGGTTGCTGGCCCTTTTCCTGATCCCCTTCGTGATCGTCTTCAAGATTTCCTTGTCCGATATCGCGCTGGCAATCCCCCCGTACACACCGACGCTCAGCGACGGTGTCGGCCCTTTCTTTTCGGCTCTGGATTTTGAGAACTTCGCCTTTCTGGCGTCTGATGATCTCTATTGGAAAGCTTACGTCAGTTCGCTCCGTATCGCGGCGATTTCAACCATTCTGACGCTGCTGGTGGGGTATCCCATCGCCTATGCGATGGCGCACGCGCCGGAAGAATGGCGCCCGACGCTGATGATGCTGGTGATCCTGCCGTTCTGGACGTCGTTCCTGATCCGGGTTTACGCGTGGATGGGTATCCTCAGTCAGGAAGGCTTCCTGAACCAGTTTTTGCTGTGGGCAGGGCTGATCGACGCGCCGCTGACCATCCTTAACACCACGACTGCCGTCTACATCGGCATCGTCTATACCTATGTGCCGTTCATGATCCTGCCGATCTTTGCGGCCCTCGACCGGCTGGACGGGTCCCTGATCGAAGCGGCCGAAGACCTCGGATGTTCGCGGCTGCAGGCCTTCTGGCTGGTTACCATTCCCCTGTCCAAAAACGGGATCATCGCGGGCAGCTTCCTTGTCTTCATCCCGGCTTTGGGCGAATTCGTCATCCCGTCCTTGCTGGGGGGATCGGGCACTTTGATGATCGGCAAGGTGCTCTGGGAGGAATTCTTTAACAATCGTGATTGGCCAGTGGCCAGCGCGGTTGCCGTTATCCTGCTGCTGATCCTGATCATCCCTATCGTTCTGTTCCAGCGCAACCAGCAACGGCAGGCGGAGGAGGAGGCATGAACAGGCTCAGCTGGTTCAATGTCACGTCGCTGACGTTGGGGTTCGCCTTTCTCTACCTGCCGATGGTCATTCTGGTCCTTTATTCGTTCAACGAAAGCAAACTGGTGACCGTCTGGGCGGGGTTCTCGACCAAATGGTACGGCGAGTTGCTCCAGAATGAAGCGTTTCTGGATGCCGCCTGGGTCACGATCAAGGTCGCGGTCCTGTCCTCCACCTTTGCCACCGTTCTGGGCACGATGGCGGCCTATGTGCTTGTGCGCGGAGGGCGGTTTCTGGGGCGCACCCTCTTTTCCGGGATGATCTACGCACCGCTGGTGATGCCCGAGGTGATCACCGGGCTGTCACTGCTGCTGCTCTTTATCGGCATCGGGTTGGATCGCGGTGTGCTGACCATCGTGCTCGCCCATACTACATTCTCAATGTGTTATGTTTCGGTCGTGGTGTCCTCCCGCCTGATGACCTTTGACCGATCCCTGGAAGAGGCGGCGCTTGATCTCGGGTGTTCCAGTTTCGATGCGTTCCGTCTGGTGACCCTGCCGATCATCGCCCCCGCAGTGATTTCCGGCTGGTTGCTGGCTTTCACGCTCAGCCTTGATGATCTGGTGATCGCCTCCTTCACCGCCGGCCCATCAGCCACCACGTTGCCGATCAAGATTTTCTCGGCGGTCAGGCTGGGTGTTTCGCCTGAAATCAATGCGTTGTCGACCATCATGATCGGGATTGTCACCGTGGGGGTGATCAGCGCGTCGCTGATTTCCAAACGCAACAGCCTGCGCCAGCAGAGAGATGAGCAGGCTGCGGCGCGCACCGCATGACCCGCATCTTTTCAGATTACGCTTATGGTCCCGGCCCGCGCATGGGATGCTGGTGGGATGACACCTGCGAGATACCAGATCGCCCCGCGGTGCAAGGGTCCCTGACGGCGGAGGTTGCAATCATCGGTGCGGGGTTCACCGGTCTCTCCGCAGCGCTGCACTTAGCCAAGGCTGGTGTTGATGTCGTTGTGCTGGAGGCAGAATTTCCCGGTTGGGGCGCCTCCGGCCGGAACGGGGGCTTTTGCTGCTTGGGCGGAAGCATGCTGGATGATGCGGCCCTTGATGCGAGGTTTGGCGCGTCCGGACGTCTCGAGTTCCGCGCAGCTGAAAAGGCATCGGTGGATCTTGTGGCGGATCTGATCGATGCATTGGGTCTGGATGTGGACCGGCACTCCAACGGCGAAACCGAACTGGCGCATCGTCCCAAGGACATGGAAGACCTGCGCAAAAAAGCCGCCGGGACAGAAGAAAACTATGGCGTCTCGCCGCAGTTGATCGAGAAAGCAGATCTTGCAACGGCGGGCATGGGTGGTCCGTTTTTCGGAGCACTGACCATTCCAATTGGTTTTGGTTTGAATCCGTTAAAGTACCTGACAGGTCTTGCCGCTGCTGCAGTTGCATCAGGGGCGCGGATTTACCACCATAGCTCTGTTCGCCAGCTGCAGTCATCTGCGCGGCACTACCAACTTGAAACCGATTTAGGGTGCGTGACCGCCCAGCATGTGATCGCCGCAACCAACGGGTACGCGTCAGAACATCTGCCAAAGGAAATTGCCGGGCGCTATATGCCGGGGCAATCCAATGTCCTGGTGACACGGCCACTCAGCGATGCAGAGATCGCAGAACAAGGCTGGCATAGCGATCAGATGAGCTACGACACGCGCCACCTGCTCCACTATTTTAGACTGATGCCGAATCGGCGGTTTCTGTTTGGTATGCGTGGTGGTTTGATGACTGGACCTGCAGCCGAAAATCGTGCGAGGGATCGGATCAGGCGGGACTTTACGAGATTGTTCCCGGCTTGGGCGCAGGTCGAAGCAACTCATATGTGGTCTGGCATGGTCTGCCTCGCACGCAATCGTCTACCGTTTGTTGGCGAGCTCCGGCCTGAATCGGGGCTGTGGGCAGGTATGTGTTACCATGGGAATGGCATTGCAATGGGGACATTGAGTGGCTCAATCCTTGCAGACTGTATCCTTGGCGAGGAATCGAAAATCTATCCAGTAGCGATGCGAACCCCGTTGGCAAGATTTCCATTTGGTCGCGCGAGGCGGGTGATCATGCCTCCCGCTTACGCGGGCCTCATGCTGTCTGATCGGATGTAGCTTCTGCCGGCTCACGTAGGGCCGTAACGTCCTCCGCAGTGACTGCTGACCCGCCTTCAAGAATGAAGACCGTCGCTGCTCCCTGACGTCGTGCCTCGGTGATCTTCGAGTATGTCTCAGCAGAGTTGACGCCTATTGTTTGGCCCGCCACGCGGCTTTCCACTTTGAAGCTGTAAAGCCCCGGCGGAAATTCCGTTCCATCATCAGCAATGCCCATCCATTCCACGGGGTCCGAACCAATGTCAATTTGCTTACGATGCACCTCTTCTCCGTCGGCATCATAAGCGACCAGGACAGCTTCATCTGCGCCCGCTTCAGATTTCGGAATCACGGTGACCGGTGATCCATCAAAGGAAACAGGAGCAGTTGTACGAGCCTCCATGCCAATCCAACCCGCAATCTGTGAAATGCTGCCCGCCGACATCTGTGCACTCAGCGCCTGCAGCAGATCGTTGGATAGAACCTGCTGCTCCACCATGGAGAACTGGGCCAGTTGCGCCGCATATTCAGACGAATCAATCGGTTCCAGCGGATCTTGATATCGGGCTTGTGCCGTGAGCATTTGCAGAAATGTCTCGAAATCCGAGGACAAGACAGCGTTGGACTGTTCACTTGCTGCCGCTGTCCGGGCTGCGTTTTGCGTTGCCTGAGTGCTTGTGACTTCCATATCGGTTCTCCTTAAAGCCGCAAATCCACCCCGGTCGACGGGGCCATATTTATTGGAGTGGCGGGGTCCTCTTGCTGCTCACCCACAACCGAATGTGCGGGATTTGAAGCGCTCTCATCGCTGTTTGTTCCAGCATCTTGCTCCGATTGACCCTCATTGAAGGCGAAGTTGATACTCTCGTATCCAAGTGCCTGGAACTCGCGGCCAAGCAGATCAATATGCCGTCGCATCAAATCGAGCGTTTCGGGGCGTTCCGCAAGAACATGAACAGTTATGCCCCCCTCTGCCGTAGAAATGCTCAGCCGAACCCGGCCAAGTTCCTCTGGATTAAGCGAGAGTTCCACCGGCCGATCCGGTAAACGCTGCAGGATTTCGGCAATTTGACGACCAATCATGCCGGGTGTCTCCGGCCGGGACAGTGTCTGTGCAAGGGTGTTTGGCGCCACGCTCCGTGGATCCCAAGACGTTGGTGTATCCACATCTCCTATTGGAGGCATGGCGACATCAAGAGAGGACGTGTCGGACTGGGCCGTCAGCGGTATGATTGGTTGAGGCGCTGTCGGAACCTGTGTTGTCGCCATCGTTACAGACGGCTTGGCATTGGTGTTCTGCTGTACTGCAACGTCTTTCGGTGCGCGGTCTCTTTCTGCATCAGCTTTTGTGCGTGCCTCCGCCCGTGGACCGATTGCCTCAATGTCTACTTTCCTTTGAGGAATGGATGTGGCGGGTGCTGTTGTTTCAAGCGCCTGCGCGGTTTTGGAAGAGGCTGTTGTCGCTGCAGAGCCATCAACATCAGTTTGAATTGCGATGACTTTCGGCACGCTGTTACTACCCGTCTCTGGGGCTGGCGTCACGTTTGCTTTCCCAGCTTGCAGGATCACAGGCTGCGTGCTCGCTTCTCTCGCCACAGGCGGTGCGGAAACAGTTTTTGAATCATCGGTCGCCGTTGACTTCTGTTCCGTGAAGACGCGCTGCGCAAAGACAAGCTCGCTTGTTGCTGCACCGCCCTTCTGCGCTCCTTTTTCTGCTGCGACCTTGTCTTCTGTTCCGGTTTTAGGCGACCGAACAGGCAGTTCCTCCTCCGGCAAAGCTTCTGCTTCGAAAGTCACAACAGGGTCTGCTTCTTCGGCCTCAGCCTCTCGCGATTTCTCACTCGCGGCGGAGTTCTCTTCTGGCGCGGGGCTTCTCGCGGTATCGTCTTCGCTTGCTGATTTTGTCTCCTTCTCAGCATCGGACGCATATGCCGATTCGAAATCAGGTTCTGATCGATCCCGATCATCTTTCATTTTCGGATCATCTGCGACACCTGACTTTTCAGTACGATTAGCCTTCGCAGATGGCTGCATAGATAGGATTTCAAGCACAAGCGCCTCCGGGACTTCTTCCACGTTCCGCGAGCTTTATGACATTGGATAGTTACCGCATCTTTACCGATTTGGCGCATGGTTCAGAAAAATAGTTGCAATTGGAGACACCTGTCATGCCAGCAATACCCCCGGTTGGATCACAGCCGACGACCACATCCCACCAGGATCAGGCTTTGCGTGAAGTTGCGCAAAAACTTGAGGCAAGCTTTCTGGCAGAAATGTTGAAATCCGCAGGGTTAGGTAAAACCAGCGATCATTTTGGCGGGGGTGCAGGTGAGGATCAATTCGGATCGTTTCTGCTGCAGGAACAAGCGATGCAGATGGTCAAGGCTGGCGGCATCGGCTTAAGCGAATCACTGTTTCACGCATTGAAGGAGAGACAAAATGACGGATGAACATTTCGAGGACGTGATCGACGCGTTGGATGACGTTCTGGAGGCCGAGCGTGCTGCGTTGCTGATAGGCGACCTCGATGAAATTGGCCGCTTGTTGGAGCGCAAAGAATCGCTGATCGACCAGCTTGCCGCTTTGGAAGAGGCAGATCGCGCGCCTTTGGAAGCCCTGAACGCGAAGGTCATGCGCAATCAAGCGCTCTTGGACAACGCGCTGGAGGGTATTCGGACGGTTGCGCGCAGGCTCGCCGCGCTGAGGCGTGTTCGTAGCTCGCTCGAAACCTATGATGAAAAGGGTGAACGCCGCACAATCGACGTGACACCTGATGGCGCTGTTGAAAAGCGTGCCTGAGGTGGGATTTGAATAAAAACCGAATGACAGGGGCTGATCGACTTAAGCAGTCATTAGCCTTTGTCCGGGCATGTTGGCGATGCATCCGAGGTCGGGTGGCGCGTCGTCAGATATAGGCGATTGCATTGGTCAGAAAGACAGTTTCGTCCCCGCGTGAAGACGCCGGGGCACAATCCACGCAAAGCGTGAATGATCAAAGGAACATGCTTATGTCGAGCATTCTTACCAACAACAGCGCCATGGTCGCGCTGCAGACCCTGAAATCCATCAATATGAACCTGGGCAAAGTCCAAAGCGAAATTTCCACAGGTAAGACAGTGGAAAGCGCCAAGGACAATGCTGCCGTTTGGGCGATCTCCAAAGTCATGTCTTCGGACGTCGCTGGCTTTGAAGCCATTTCCGACTCGCTGGCTTTGGGTCAGGCGACTGTCGGTGTTGCACTGAACGCATCGGAAAGCATTACTGACCTGCTGACCGAAATCAAAGGCAAGATCGTCAACTCTCAGGAAGAGAACGTCGACCGCGCCAAGATCCAGACGGATATCGAAGCGCTGACCAACCAGATCGGTTCGATTGTTGGTGCCGCTCAGTTCAACGGTCTGAACCTGCTGAATGACGATGGCATTGCTCTGGAAGACCAGACATCCAACATCCTGTCTTCGCTTGACCGCGCCAGCGATGGTACGGTGACATCTGGCGAAATCAGCGTGAGCCGGTCCAACCTTGGGACCAATAATGCATCTCTCGATGCGACGGCTACCTTCACTGCTGGCGGAGCAGCTGTCGGCGGTGCGGCTACCGCAAACCTTACTACCGTCGGGACCTCGGTCGTCAATCAAACCATGTTGGTTGCTGGCACTGGTATCACCGATCTCGCTGGTGCGGCATTCGAAGTACAAATCGCTGGTGCCGGTACTTATGCGGGCAGTGACTTTGACACCGGTGGTAGCATTGCTGCGGCGGAAATCGTTTATACTGCGCAAGAAGGTGACACTGCTGCTGATGTGGCTGCCGGCCTTGCTGCAGCCTATGCGGTCTATGCGTCCGCAAACGGTTTGGACACTGAGGCCCTCAATGTCGAAGCGAGTGGCAACGATCTTGTTTGGACTGCGACCAACACAACTGCTGCCAACAACTACAGCATCAACGTAAACGTCGTTGACTCGGATGGCACCGGTGATGGTAACACACGCGCAGGTGCTCTTGCGGCACTGAGCGGGATTGACGTGACAACGGATGACGGCGCCGAAAGCGCGCTGACTGCGATCGAGGGTCTGATCCAGACGTCGATCGATACGGCCGCCGAGCTGGGTTCCACAGGCAGCCGGATCGAAACGCAAGCTGACTTTGTTAGCAAGCTGACCGACCGTCTGACCTCGGGCATCGGCGCTCTGGTGGACGCAGACATGGAAGCGGCCTCGGCCAAGCTTCAGGCGCTGCAGACACAGCAGCAGCTGGGTGTTCAGGCCCTGTCGATTGCCAACCAGGCACCGCAGACTCTCCTGTCGCTCTTCCGTTAAGCGATACCTCAGGGGCGCGGAACTTCGCGCCCCTGAACCAAATTCCCAGTTTCCAATGAAGGTTGTATCGTGAACGCTTACGCACAAGCCCAGAGCGCATACGCGCCCGCAGCGGCTCCGACCAGAACGGCCCGCAGTGCAGAATATGAAGTCATCGCCCGCATTTCTCATCGTTTGAAGAAGGCGATTAGATCGGACGATTTTTCGTCTCTGGCTGAGGCATTGTACGAAAACAACAAACTTTGGACAGCGCTTGCCGTCGACGTAATGGACGAAAATAATCTTCTTCCAGATGAGTTACGTGCCAAGATTGTATACTTGGCGGAGTTCACACGGCTGCACACCCAAAAAGTACTCCGCAAACAAGAGACGGCTATCCCGTTGTTGGAGATAAACGCGATGATCCTGGGCGGTCTTAAGCAGGAAGGAGACGCGAAATGAGTGGCCTCGTCTTGAAGCTGAGCCCAAAAGAGCGTGTTTTGATAAACGGTGTCGTTATCGAGAATGGCGATCGTCGTAGCCGGCTCGCAATTATGACGCCTGGTGCAAACATTTTGAGATTGCGCGATGCAATCCACCCGGAAGATGCCAAAACGCCGGTAAAGCGCGTATGCTTTGCAGTACAATTGGTTCTATCCGGCGATAAGAGCCCGGAGGAGGCGCATCTTCCACTGCTACGTCAAATTGAAGAGTTGAGCCAAGTCTTCACTGACTCCGATAGCCGCAATGTGCTGGCCGAAGCGACACGCGGCCTTGTTGAGAAGCAGCACTACCGGGCGCTAAAATCACTGCGTGCGTTGCTCCCACGTGAGGAGCGACTTTTAGCGGCAAGGATGAACTGATGTTTTCTCCCGTCATTCCTTCAGCAGGCCTAGCAGGCTGGCGCTTTCTCCAGAGAACCTACGATTCCCAATTGGAGAGCTTCTCCAATTCCGCTCAGATTACACGGAACACAGATTACTTTCTGGAAAACATCGGTGATGTGAAGACCGCTGAGGACCTTACCTCAGATCGAAGACTGCTTGAAGTCGCCCTTGGCGCATTCGGGATTCAAGACGACATTGAAAACCGCTTCTTTATTAAAAAAATCTTGGAAGAAGGAACGACAGCGAACGATTCACTGGCAAACAGGTTTTCTGACAATCGCTACAAGGAGTTTTCCGAAGCTTTTGGTCTGGGGCCTGGTGAAGACCGGCAAATTGGAAAGAGTGGTTTTGCTGAAAGCATTGTCGCTCGGTTTCGCGAAAGTAGTTTCGAAGTTTCTGCTGGGCAGCAAAATGATTCGATGCGGGTTGCGCTTTATGCGCAACGAGTTCTGGGCGAACTAGCGAGCCCACCACAGAAATCAGATGAGCGTATTGCCGCAGAAGCTGTGTCCGCAGCGGTGTCAGACTTTGCTTCTTCGGTTGCAGATGATGTGGAGTACTATCAGGACAACATAGGCTTGATTGAAACAGCTGATGACCTTCTGGATGATCCAAGACTCCTCAAAATGACACTCGGCGCATTTGGTCTGCAGGACGACTATGAGGCAATCGTTTCATTTGAGCCCAGCGCCGAAACACCAGTGAGTCCGGAGCGGGAAAAGATCAAAAATGTCTTGGAAGAAGGCAGTATCTCCGTTGTTGCATTTGCTAACGAATTGGACAATCCAGCCTATGCCGAACTCTCCCGTGCCTTTGGCTTTGGCATTGCAGAGGACTTTCAGGCGCGCCGAAGCGGGTTCTCGACGCGGATCAGCGATCAGTACATCGAGCAGAACTTCGAATGGCCCAACGCCATAATATATGACCAGCCGGTAAAAGTTGTGAATGGTGCGTTTGAACTGGAACCATTCAGATCAGACGATATGTCGAACGATGCTAAGTGGTTTACGATCATGGGTGAGCCGCCCCTTCGCAACCTTTTCGAAACAGCGTTTAACTTGCCAAGTGAAGTTGGTCAAATTGACATCAACCAGCAGTTGACGGTTTTCAAAGAGCGCGCCCAGTCTATTTTTGGGAGCGATCAAGTAAACCAGTTCTCGGAACCTGAGGCGCTGGATGAGTTGATTACACAATATATTGTCCGATCTCAGTTGTCTTCTTTCAGCAGTGGTGCAACTTCAGCCTCACTAGCTTTGACACTTCTTCAAGCGTAGTCAGCAACTTCAAGCTGCGGATGTTGGCCTAACGCTTTGCCCCGCGCCCGCAGGTCCAGCGGGAACTCGCACGCGCCTGAGAATGAGTTCCAATTGAGTAAAGCTGTTCTCTATGCTTTGTCTTTCAACTTTGGCCAAGAACCCGTCCAAGTCCGACCAAACTTGCATCGCAGCATCAATCTCAGGATCACTTCCCACGGAGTAAAGGCCGGCCCGGATCATCATTGCATTGTTGTCGTACACAGATAGTAGATGCCGAGCCTTGGCGATGGAACTGTTTTGCTGATCAGTTGCTGCAGCTGGCAAGCTTCTTGATACGGACCTCAGGACATCGATTGCTGGATAGCGACCACGTTCGGCAATGATCCGATCAAGGATGACATGGCCATCCAAAACGCCGCGCAAAATGTCAGCGATCGGTTCATCCATGTCTGAACCCGCCACAAGAACACTGAAAACGCCAGTAATATCACCCTGACTATTCTGACCTGGTCCTGCGCGCTCGCAAAGCGACATAATTAAATGTGCGGTGGATGGCGGGAAACCACGCAAAACCGGCGCTTCTCCAGCCGCCACCGCAACTTCGCGGTGTGCTTCGGCAAACCGCGTAATGGAATCCGCCAGCAGTAAAACCGACTTTCCCTGATCGCGAAAATGCTCGGCCACCGACATTGCGGCCCAAGCACATCGACGTCTTATCAACGGCGATTGATCTGAGGTAGCGCAGACGACAATGGCCCGTTTTAAGCCTTCCTTGCCGAGAACTTCCTCGATGAAATGACGCAGTTCGCGCCCGCGTTCGCCAATCATGGCAATAACGACAATGTCAGCTGTCATATTTTGTGCCAGATGGCCCAAAAGGCTCGATTTCCCAACACCGGAACCAGCAAAGAGGCCGATTCGCTGACCGCGAACAATGGGAAGCATAGTGTTCAATCCTGCCATCCCAGTATTCAACCTCTCTCCCATGGCACGGCGTGCGCCCGGATCGGGTGGCGCGCGCCGCAGCGCACGTGCCGTGACCCCTCTCAACAATGGTTTGCCGTCCAGTGGGTTGCCAAATGGGTCGATTGTGCGACCTACCCAAGCGTTTGAAGGAGCGATTCCCCGCGCCTCAAGCAATGCTGCCCGATCTTGCAGTGCAACGCCTTCGGGTGCCTGATCAGGCAACAGTACCAGCAGGTCTCCATCGAGCTGCAGCACTTCTCCAGATAACGGCTCGCCTTGGCGGTAGACGACAACGAGATCGCCAATGCGTGCTTTTCCAGCAAGACCGGCGACGTGGATCACCCCGCCCTCGACACGGACGACACGGCCAATGGCGCGTACCGGGTTCAGTTCAGTGATCTGGGCAGTCAGCCCGTCGAAGGGAATTGGCTGGTTCATGGCAATCCTTTGGTATTCGCACACTCTTTCTAAAGGAATCAGAGTTAAGCCTTGATGAAACCGTTCGAGGGAGAAGCCCCGATGTTCAAAAATTTGGAAGTCTTCAAGATTTCACATGCAATGGCCGTACACGCGGGCCAGAAGCAGGCAGTTGCCGCACAGAATGTGGCCAACTCTGACACGCCTGAATACAAGGCGCGTGACGTCGCACCCTTTGCAGAGACATACAAAAGTAATGCCTCTTTGGGCGATGCTGCTGGCCAACGAGCGACGCGTGCTCTTCACCTGAATGGCGCAGTGAGCGGGCAGACCGTCGACCCGACAATTGATGAAAGTGCGATTGCCTCACCAAACGGTAATACCGTTTCGCTTGAAGGTGAGATGTTGAAATCGCTCGACGCCAAGCGGCAACATGACCGGGCTCTTGCGATCTACAAGTCTTCTCTTGGCATTCTGCGCGCCACATTGAGTCGTCAGTAGGGAGAACGTATCATGAACGATTTCGCAAAGGCACTCAGTGTCACATCCAGCGGTTTGAAAGCTCAAGCAACACGTTTGCGCCACTTGGCGGAGAATATCTCCAATGCGGATACCCCTGGATATCGTCGAAAACTGGTCCCGTTTGAGACTTCTTTCAACGCAGGAAGCGGTGTCTCCATGGTTGAAACAGGACGTGTGCAACTGGACCGGTCAACGCTCGAACGGGTGTATGACCCCGCGCATCCAATGGCGGGGGACGATGGTTACTTTGATAGTTCGAATGTCGACTTGATGATTGAACTTGGTGACGCGCGCGAAGCGCAGCGAAGCTACGAAGCAAACCTGAAAGTATTTGAACAGACACGGAAAATGTCCAGCGGTTTGATGGACCTGCTGAGAAAGTAACTATGACTAAGACAGCCTGAATGGCTGCGTGACTTCAAGGAGATCCAGAATGGATATGAAAGCTGTATCGGCAATTCAAAGGTTTACAGACGCGCGATCTGTATCTGCGATTGAAAGCTACACGCAGGCGCGTCCTGCCACGGAGCCCTCGCCCGAAGAAACGACCGTCGCGGAAGCTGCGACCAAGGTGGCAGTAGATTTCGCACAAACACTCGCTGAAAGCGAAGAGGTCGCCAAAACCTCAATGATCGGAGATGCCGATCCGCATGCGCTTGTTCAGGCGTTGGCCCAGACTGAGCTTGCGGTCGAGGCTGCTGTGACCGTCCGCAACAAAGTGGTAGAAGCCTACCAGGAAATTCTGCGGATGCCCGTCTAAGATGCTGGATGAAGTCCTCTTCTTTGACACCTTGCGGCAGGGGTTGTGGATCGCGGTGATCATATCCATCCCGATCCTGACAGCCGCCCTTGTCACTGGCGTCTCGATTGGGTTGGTGCAGGCGCTGACATCCATTCAGGAAATGACGTTGACGTTCGTGCCGAAACTCGCCGCGATTGTGATCGTCTTCTGGATTTCAATGGGATTCATGACGCAAACGCTCGTTTCGTTTTTCCACAATCGCATCATCCCGTTGATCATCGGAGGTTGACATGGACAACTCTGGATACACCACTCTGACCCGCCAATCCGGTCTTATGCGCGAGATGCGAATTGTTGCGAACAATATCGCAAATGCAGCAACGACCGGCTACCGCCAGGAAGGTCTTGTCTTTTCAGAATACGTTCAATCAATAGATGGCGCCTCCAGTCTCTCAATGGGGCAAGGCAATGTGCGCCAGACATCTTTTCAGCAAGGAACTTTGACGCAGACCGGGGGAACGTTTGACTTTGCAATTGAAGGTGACGGATTTTTCCTTGTTGAAACACCGGCAGGGGAACGCCTGACCCGGTCCGGAGCTTTTTCGCCGAATGAGCAAGGCGACCTTGTCACAATGGATGGCTACCGGGTGCTGGATGCCGGTGGTGCGCCTGTCTTTGTTCCACCGGGTGCGGCCGATATTGCCGTTTCCGCTGACGGCACGATTTCCAGCGAAGGAGATCCAATTGGGCAGATTGGCATGGTTCAACCGTTGAACTCTCGGGAAATGGTCCGCGAAGACGGGGTGATGTTCCGCGCCGACGAAGGATACGAACCTGCAGAAGGAGCGAGGGTTCTGCAGCGATTTGTCGAAAGCTCGAACGTCGACCCAGTTCTGCAAATTACTCGAATGATCGAAGTTCAGCGCGCCTATGAACTCGGCGCGAGCTTCCTTGAGGCCGAAGACGAACGTGTTCGTCAAGCCCTTCGGGCGATGTCCCAGTAAACCATATCAAAGCAGGAGATGCATTATGCGTGCCCTTAAGATTGCAGCTACCGGAATGAGCGCCCAGCAAATGCGGGTCGAGACGATTTCGAACAACCTCTCCAACATGAGCACAACCGGGTATAATGCCCGCCGTGCCGAGTTCGCCGATCTGCATTACCAGCAACAGACACGGCCCGGAACAATCAGCGCCACAGACGGGACGGTCATGCCCACGGGCGTGCAGCTCGGCCTTGGTGTTCGCCCGGCGGCGGTCTCCGTGCAATTGCAGCAAGGCTCGCTGAGCCAGACGGGAGGCGATCTTGATTTGGCAATTGAGGGCAAAGGCTATCTTGAGGTGACATTGCCATCAGGTCTGACAGCATACACGCGAGATGGCGGGCTAAAGAGGACTGGTGAAGGTCTCATCGTGAATTCCGACGGATTCCCAGTCGAGCCACAGATCGTCATTCCGGATGATGCGCGCAGTATCTCGATCAACGCTTCGGGCGAGGTCTATGCCTACTTCGCAGATTCGCCGGACGCTCAGCTTCTGGGGCAGTTCAACATGACAGGCTTCACGAATGCAAAGGGCCTTGAAGCGCTTGGCGGCAATCTGTTCGCCGAAACCGAAGCATCCGGTCCGCCACTCGTTTCCACTCCAGGAGAAGATGGCTTGGGAACTGTGCGGCAGGGATATCTGGAAGATAGTTCCGTTGATGCTGTTCGAGAAATTACGGAGCTGATCGAAGCGCAACGCGGTTACGAGATGAACGCGAAGGTTATCTCAGCCGCAGACCAGATGATGGGCGCAACGACGCAAATCCGATGATCCGTTTGCTGATTTCCCTGCTGGCCTTGAGCACGACGAGCCATGCCTTGGCCGACACTGTCGTCCCAACTCGAACTATTCGAGCCAACGCGATAATTACGGAAGTCGACGTCGGAACCAGGGCAGGCCAAGTGGCCAACGGATTCGACCGCGTGACAGATGTAATTGGGCAAGAGGCAAGAACAACGCTGTATGCCGGTCGGCCCATTCTCATCGACGACATTGGTCCGCCTGCGTTGGTTGCACGCAATCAGATTGTTTCTATTCGATTTGAAGCGTCTGGTTTGATCATAACAACCGAAGGTCGGTCTCTTGAGCGCGGAGGCGTGGGGGATCGGGTACGGATCATGAATCTGACATCTCGCGCCACGCTTTTTGGGCAAGTTCAGCCTGATGGATCCGTAAAGGTCAAACAATAGAGGTACCTGATGACTCTTCAAAAATGCACTGCCATTGCTTTTGTAGCCCTTGTTGCTGCTTGCGGTCGGATGGACCACCTCGGTAAACCGCCGTCATTCACTTCTGCTCAGGCTACGACTGAGCATAACGCGATGATGTCACCAGGGCTTCCTTTGCGGGCAGATGCCAAGGGCCCGACGGAGCGTGCTTCGCTATGGTCTGGAGCCAGGCAATCTCTGTTGGGTGACCGTCGGGCGGTGCAACAAGGTGATATTTTAACGGTTGTTGTTGAAATCGACGAAGAAGCGGAAATCTCAAATGCGACAGATCGGTCCAGATCAGGGTCTGAAAGCCTAGGCATCCCGGGATTATTCGGCCTACCTCAACGCATTGATGAGCGTTTACCGGATGGGGCTTCCACAGCGGAAGCGGTCTCAATCAACTCCAGTTCCTCTTCTTCCGGGGATGGATCTGTAAAGCGCAATGAGAAGTTGACCTTGCGTGTGGCAGCAACGGTCGTCGACGTCCTTCCAAACGGCGTTCTATCGATTTCCGGCAGTCAAGAACTCCGTGTTAACTTTGAAATGCGTGAACTGCTGGTCACTGGATATGTGCGCCCAGAAGACATTTCACGTCAGAACGAGATTACATATGATAAAATCGCCACCGCGCGCGTTTCCTACGGCGGACGTGGTCAAATCACCGACGTTCAACAGCCGCGGCTGGGTCAGCAAGTCCTCGACGGCATTCTGCCCTTCTAAAAGGAATTGGATATGAAAAAGCTGCTCCCGATTATCATGTTGTTGGTGGGTTCCGGGGCTGGCGTCGGCGCGGGAATCTTTCTGCGACCAGCGCCTACCGAAGAGGAAATGGCTGCGCAGGCAGGAAGCGTCGAGGCATCGGAGGAAGCGGATGCTGAAAAAGCTCAAAGCGATCACGAAGACAAACCGCATGGGAAAGACGGTGAACCGTCAGATGGCATGGAATACGTTCGATTGCCAAATCAGTTCGTCGTCCCATTGGTCGATAATGAACGCATCTCCGCAATGGTTGTTATGGCGCTAAGTGTCGAAGTTGCGACGGGTTACGGAGAAGACGTGTTCGAGAAAGAGCCAAAACTTCGCGACGGATTTCTAAGAGTCCTCTTCGACCATGCAAGCATCGGGGGGTTCGATGGTGCCTTCATTAACAATGAAAACCTTGATGTCGTAAGACGCAAGCTCAAGGCAGTCGCTCAAAATGTTATGGGCCAGAACGTCGCCAATGATGTGCTAATTTTTGAAATTGCACGTCAGGATTATTGATTACTATCGCGAGCCGCCTGAGCTCTTTGACTGATATCGTAAACTAATAAACCCGCAGCTTGTTCTGCGGGTTGTTTCGTTCAAAGCTCAAACATCTGCAAGCAAATGTACGGCCCGCCGCGTACTGTGACGCTTCTAAAGATCGCTCCGGTTGGTGGACAGCAACGTCGTTTCGATTGCCTTTTCTAACTCTCTATTTCTGCGCCTGCGTCTTTCATCTTCGCTGACTTCTTGCAGCAGGCCTTCTGAGGCGATAACCTTACCATATGCTTGCCGCACTTGGCGGACATGCTGATCCTTTTCCGCAAGAATCAGAGCAAGCTTCATGTTTAAAGATGTTTTTGCCTTTCCCAGCCAAGCTTTCCAAATGACATCCGCACCAATAGATCGCATGCTTGGGTCACTGTTTGTGTTAGAAGCTCTAGCCTGCTCGTCCAACTGATGAAGATCTGCACGTATGGCGCTTTCTCTCTGCACCAGGCTTTGGAACAGTTGTTGCCTCGCCTTGTACTTCGCGTCGGCTAGAGCGTGTAGCTGGTGAAGATCTTCCCGCTTCATTAGACTCGTCCTTTCGCCCGACGGCGCATAGATTCAGCAAATCGAATTGCGGCTGCAACTGCTTGGTAGTGCTCAGGCGCGATTTGATCGCCAATTTCAGTAGTCGCATGCAGAGCGCGTGCAGTTGGTGGGTCACTGTGAATGGGAATACTGTTTTCTGCGGCTACTTCACGGATGTTGAGAGCCATTTCGTCGATACCTTTGGCGATACAAACTGGCGCTTGACCAGGCTTTCTTTCCCATTTTAGCGCAACAGCATAGTGGGTTGGGTTTACGATGATCACATCGGCTTTGGGTACTTCGGCCATCATCTGTGCACCAGCAATCGTCTGTGCGCGCTGGCGGCGCTCTTGTTTCATATGAGGGTCGCCTTCATTGTTCTTGGTCTCGTCCATGATTTCCTTCCGAGACATCATGTTTTTTCGCAGATGTTCGAAGTGCTGCCAGATGGCATCGATGACACCGATGACGCTTGAAACAACTACGACCACAAAAAGAAACGACAGGCATATTTCGGCAAGCAAAGCTACAACGATACGTGGATTGGTCTGCAGTACAGAAACCATTTCGTCTAAACGGGCGTTGATGAATAGAGCTAGGCAGGCTGAGTAGATCAACAGCTTTGCAAAGCTGACAGTAAACTGAAAAAGCCCGCGTCTGCCGAACTTGTTTTTGGCATTGGAGACAAGGGATATATTCGAAAGCTTGGGCGCGATCTTCACTGGTGCAAAGACAATCCCTTTTGTTGCAAAAAGACAGAGCAGGACGGCCAAGGCCGGCAGGCCGAATATAGGAGACATTGACCAAAGGATACTGCGCAGAATCCCTTCGGTCGGCGCTGCTGATGCTCCAGAAAAAAACAGCGTTGCGAGCTGTGCTGGTTGATCAATCAATACCATCATTGCGGTGCCGAGATGATTTAGACCACTGGCACCCGCAGAGACGAAAGCCAACAAAAGGCCCGCATAAGCGCAAGCGGTCAAAATTTCGGTGGATCTGGCGATTTCACCTTTTTTACGCGCGTCCAACAGCTTCTGCGGAGTCGCATCATATGTCTTATCGCCCTGATCGGTTTGATCGCTCATGGTACGGCAGCAAAAGGATTGGCCAGAAACCTGTCCATGGCCTGCACCCAAACCGAAAGGATCAAGGGAGATGACACCAGCAGCAGGAACAACCCGCCAGCGGTAATTACCGGTGCGCCGACGAAGGCAACCATCAGTTGTGGCATAGCCTTGTTGATTGCCCCCAAAGCGGCATTGTAGAGGACGGAAAGGATGATGAACGGAGCTGCCAAAGTGAAGGCCAAAGTGAATGCACGGGCAACCTGTGCAACACCCCATTCAGACAAAACGGATCCCGCTGTAAACTGTCCCATCGGCATGAAGTCATAAGACAGGATAACGAGTTCCGCTGCCTTGACGTGGAGACCGGTCATTACCGCAAGCGCCAGTCCTCCAATGATCAAGACATAGCCCATTGCGGGCATCGGATCGACACCGGCTCCGCCAAAAACTTGCGATAGCGACGTCGCGTGTGCTGCAATGGTTCCGGCAGTTTGAAGAGCCAGAATGAATAGCCGGATTCCAATACCAAGTGCCAAACCGGCAGCGATTTCGGTCAAGATAATGAGAGTAGTATCCCCGAAGTTCACTGGTATTGGAATTGCAGCAACGGCTGGTGCCACGATGAGCGTAAACGCGAGTGCTAAAACCAGTTTGATGCGTGCGGGCACTGTTTGTTCACCGAAGGCTGGCAGCATTGATGTGATTGCGGCAACGCGCAAAAACACAGCAACACCATGCCAAAGAGATTCACTCAATAGGGGCAAAAGCTGTGCCAGCCCGATCATGCCGCAACGACACCCACAAGCGATGGACGTGCGTCCAGGCCAATTTCCTCAAATGACAGAACCGGGTTGCTGATCCCCTTTGCACGCATCACCGTGCGCAAAAAGCGACGCCGTCGCGTATTGGTAACGACAGCTGCATTAATACCATTTTGGCTTGCCGCCTGCAGTTTTTCCGACATGTTTTCTGCAAGTTGATTGAAGATTTCTGGAGGAAGGGCAATATCGAGACCTCGATCCGCTTCGACTTGATACGTGTTGAATGTATCTTCCCATTCCGGAGCGAGTTGCACGAGCGGCAGTGTGCCATCTTCGCGTTTCATTTCCGCTACAAGCTGGAAACCCAGACGTTGGCGGACGTGTTCACAGATCGCTTCAGGCTGTGCATTTTGAGCGCGCGCCTCTGCTGTTGCTTCGAGAATAAGTGGAAGATTTCTGATCGAGACCTGTTCATCGAGCAGAAGGCGCAGTACTGCATGCAGCACATCGATCGGAACCTTGTCGGGAATCATTTCATCAAGAAGCTTACGGTTTGCGTCGGCCCGGGTCGGATCAGACACATTAGTCATCTCTTGCAGGAGGCGTCTCAATGCTTTCAGGGACAAAAGCCGGCTGAAGTTCTGTTTTACAGTTTCAAGAAGATGAGTTGCAAGAATCTCAGCTGGTGTCACTAATGTCAGACCATCCAATGCAGCCTGCTCTTGATCTCTTGTGCTAATCCACCTTGCGGGAGCACCATATACAGGTTCGGTTGTATCGTTACCTCCGGGCAACGAAGAGGCTCCCTCCGGGACTAGTGCAAGTATCTGATCTGGATTCAATTCCGCCCGAGCCTGCTCGACGCCCTGAATTCTGATCACATATGTCCCCACTGGCAGCGTCGCGTTATCCGTCAATCGAATTTCTGGAAGGATAAGACCATAAACAGATGCAACATGAGTTCGCATATTGGAAATTCGTGCGTCCAAACCTGTCCCTGGATCGAGCACCATGTTGACTAAATCAGGCGCGAACTCTACGTGGACGTCATCAAGTTCGAGGATGTCACCAAGTGGTTTTTCCTTCGGCAGTTCCGCTTCTACTGCCGCCAGATCAGTCGAAGCTGATTTGGCTTTTCTCTTGCGATTGAGCCAGTAGGCGACAGCTCCCAATATCGCCCCTCCAAAAATAAAGGGTGCAAAAGGTAATCCCGGGAACAACGCGAACAGGACCATAAGACCAGAGACGGTTGCTAGCGCCGCAGGGTGTTTCCCCAATTGACTGAAGACCGCCAAATCTGTGGCACCTTGCGCGCCACCCCGTGCCAACAACAGGGCCGAAGCGATTGAAATGACAACAGCCGGGATTTGAGATACGAGACCATCACCGACCGTAAGGATTGCGTATGTTTCAAAGGCTTGGCCAAGTGGCATGCCATGAACCGCTATACCCATGATAAGGCCGGCAACAAGGTTTAGTAGCGTAATCAAAAGCCCGGCGACGGCATCACCCTTTACAAATTTGGATGCGCCGTCCAGGGATCCAAAAAAGGTCGTTTCCTGTTGTTCTCTCTCTCTTCTCTCTCTTGCCTCCGCGTGCGTAATAGCACCCGCCGACATATCGCTGTCGATAGCAAGTTGTTTACCAGGCATACCGTCCAGTGCGAAGCGTGCACCGACCTCAGCCATTCTGGTTGCACCTTTGGTGATCACCATGAAGTTTACGATCAGCAGAACGCAAAAGACGACGAGGCCAAGGAATACACTACCGCCCATTACAAATTGTGCAAATCCTTCAATTACGTCACCAGCGGCGTCTGTACCTGTATGCCCCTCACCGATAATCAGTTTTGTTGACGAAACATTGAGTGAAAGTCGCAGCATGAGTGATGCGAGAAGGATTGTTGGGAACGCCGAAAAATCCAATGGTCGTTCGATAAATAGGGTCACCGTAAAAATCAGAATTGCCAATGCAAAAGAGGCGGCCAGACCTACGTCTAGCACCCAGGCAGGCATCGGCAGGATCATCATAACAATCACGGCCATTAGGGCTACGGCAAGCATGATTGTTGGATTGAATAGAGCTTTGGTCGTTAGATTTTGCAAGTTTATATCTCCCCGGTGCGTCTTATCAGAGCGGCCCGCGAAGTTGCATCGCTTAGCGGCACCAATGATCCGAGACTGGGTTGTGAATTTGAATGCTGTAGCAGGGGAAATTGATTTTCCTCTGAAGATGCTCTTGCCGATGTGTTGATATCATTGTTCGACATATCGGCGTGTATTTTGGAGAACCGTCTCCTGTATCGTTTTGCGTGTTCCTGAGTCCGGGAATGATATGCTCCAACAGCACGTATCCAATCGCCTTTCTCCACATGTAGCTCGCTCAAAAACCTTGCTGCGTATCTTGCATTTTCTTGAGGATCAAACATCTCCCTCACCGATGCAAAAGCATGCCCGTGCCAGCGATAGTTCAATTGAAAGCAACCAATATCAATATTTGTCAGGCCGTTCTTGATGCGGCTCTGCGCTTGGACTATTGCAGAGTCCTTGGTTTCAAACCAGAAACCCTGGCCAGCTACGTTCAATGCCCACGGCCAAGGTTCGAGGGCGCCACTTCTCGAGCGTCCAGTCTCTGTTCTGGTCACAGCTTTCAAAATGGAAAGAGGGATGTCGTACTCTTGGGAAGCAACCGCTGCCGCATGATCACAGATTTCAGAGGTTCTTGCATAAACCGCTTCCCCTGTATTTAAAGAAATAGTCAGCACAGCGAGAATGGTTTTCTTGAACCAAGCTGACGTACGGTTGGTCGGCATTCTACACCCCTATTTGACCGCATACTGCAGTACCAAGAGCGTAGCGTTTCGAGGTTTATTTTAGGTAACTAAGCTGGTATATTTCGCAAATAGTAAAAAATACAGCTACGGAGAGACGGGGAACTGTTCCAGCATTGCTTCTAAGGTTTCTCGTGCTGTCGTACTTTGTTCAACAGCAGCGTTGGACGATGCTATCATCCCGTCTTCTGTTTCGATGTATTCAACTGGCTGCTTTGCTAGCGAACTTACAGCGCTCAATAGTGGAGTATCCTGTGGCATCAAGTCAGCCCAGTTGTTAGCGAGCCATGCCGATCGTAGAGCTTCATCTGGTGTGTTGGTTGCTTGAAATAACTCTAGCGCAGATTGATTTTCCCCCAATGCAAGCAGCGCTTTAGCACGAAGCTTATCTACTTGTTCACCATCAATGTCTTCAAGAATACGCACGGCCAACTCGGGAGACCCCAACATAAGCAACACTTCCGCATGAACTAATTTAGCTTCTCTTGATGGATTGTCTTCCTTAATCTCCGATAAAATTCTGTTTGCTTCCCCTGCAAAACCCAATGCAAGCAGTCTCTTAGCGGTTTTTTGTATTGAGCGAGGCATCATAGCCTCTGGGGAAGCAGGGAATTTTGTGTAAAAACTTTCGAGAAACGTAATGTCGTCTGCGCTTTCAGATAGAGCTGTGAACGTATGAGATAGTAGCTCCGCGATCAGAGCGTCATCTGATACGATGATTGGGTCGGTCATCGCTTCAAATGCTTTGGAAAACTGCATTGAGTATGAAGAGGCGATGATATGGGCGCGTATAAGGCTCTGAGCAATTGGATCATTTCGCCGTTCAAAAGCATAAGTTTCAATTAACAGTGCGATGTCTGCGGGTATATCTTCCCCTTTCGCCAATCGATTGTCGACAAAAGCGATCAAGGCTTCTGGAGTTTCTATAGCGTTTCCCTCGATTACATCTTTGAGTAACTCCTCCGCCTTTTCAGAGTTCCCTGCTTTTCTTGCAATCTTTGCTTTTGCGATACCTGCATCAGGCTGTGGAGTGTCGCCCCTCAGCTCGATGTTCCTCAAAGCGATTGATGCCGATTCCAAATCACCCTGTTCAGAAAATCTGGAGCTTAGCGCTGGCGCTAAGAACTCCTTTAGATGATACGGTAGCTTGGCAAGTGCTCGGAGTGCGGCCTTTGCATTGACAACTTCGCCGTTCGGAAGCTCCTTGGCTGCCAAAATACCCCAAAGTGCAAGATCTGAATCACAGTCTGAAAACTGATGAATAAAACGTGGATTTCGTGCGAATCCATAGTCCATAATATCCGCCAAATCCATCAGCTCTGGATTTGCAGCCACCACTTCATCGGAAAGCCGCAGTACTTGCTTTGCTTCTGCACCAAAGCCAAAATACAAGTAAACGCGAGCTAGTTTTTTTACCCTATCCGGATCCAATCGATCAATTTCAGTATAGAGTGTGTCTCTTTGTGTAGCCACTTGAATTCCGAACGGTTTATCACTTCCCCAACTAGAAAGATCCACACCACTTGGATTAGGACAAACCTCGCCTGACGTCATTAGGTTATTTATTGCTTCGGATACTGGAATATCTCTGGCGCTTGTGATCCGCATGTTACCAGTGCTAGGAATCGCTGTAGCTACCTCTTGTTCTGAAGAGTCGAATATCTCTTGATCTTGTGGGCTGGGTGACTGTTGCTCAAATACTTGTAAATCTGGTATTGCCGGCTCGAGAATACCGCGCGATGTGGCATCTCCAATACCACGTATTAGCTGTTGCCTCGTTTGATCAATCAAAGCTGTTTGTAAATCTGAACTACTCGTATAAGTAGTAGGCGCATCCGGTGCAATTATTCTCTGATCATTATCTTCAGGCGCATCAAATTCAGACCAGAGTAGATCTCCGAAGTTGAATTTAGATGCAGGCTGGACCGAAATAAATTGCGGGGCCTGGCGAGCTTCGAGAGGTGGCAGAGCCGGCCCATCCAGAATATCCACAACTAGAAATTCGTTTCGCTCTACAAATGTATTGAGTTCGCATTCGCATGAAAGCTCCAACTCTAACCGCGACGGGTAGTCACGTACACCTGTCAACAAGTTACGTGGGATGACATCGAATACTCGACTGGTGTCAAAGCCTGCTTGATGATCAGAGACAGTGATGGTTTTTAAGCCGCGTGATTCAGTAACTTGCCATTGAACACCCTCGGGTAGCCGCATTACCAATCGGGTGAAACCACTGTGATCGCCCGAACGGACAACAATTGGATTGGCAGATGCCATGGTTGCAAAAGCTATCAAGAGCAAGCTCGTCAACCCAGCTAGTCTGATCATGCGGCACCCTGTTTGACCGATTTGAGCGCTTCTTCAAGCTCCGAGAAACTTGGACGGCAGTGGGATGGCGTGTTCTGGCGACCAACTTCTATGCAGATATTGGTTGCGTGCGCGTGGAGATTTGCGACGAGAACTTCTCTGATTAACTGATAGAAGTGACTATCTTCTTCTGTCACAGTCTTTACTTTTGCGGCAAAGGGCCCAACAAATCCGTAGGCGAGAAAGACACCCAGAAATGTTCCAACCAACGCGCCACCGATGAGTTTGCCGAGCACCTCTGGCGGTTGGTCGATGGAACCCATGGTTTTGATGATACCCAGAACAGCCGCAACAATCCCCAAGGCCGGTAAGCCATCAGCAACCGTTTGCAAGGCATGACTGGAATGAAGAGCATGATGCATATTTGCTTCCATGCGTTTTTCGAGCACTTCTTCGACTTGGTGTGGGTCATCGTAGTTCATCGAGGCCGATCTCATAGTATCGCAGATCAAGGCAATAGCTTCCCGGTCTTTCAGAACTTTCGGATACTTCGAAAAAATCGAGGATTCATCTGGCGCTTCGATATGCTCTTCAATAGCGACAGGGTTCTGTCGGGCTAACCGAATAAGCTCGAATAGGAGGCACAGAAGATCCTTGTAATCTTCGTGTGCCCATTTTGGGCCTTTGAAAACACGGCCCATGTCCCGGGCCGTTTGCTTGATGGCGGACATGTCATTACTGATGAGAAAAGCGCCAAGCGCGGCTCCGCCGATCATTGTCATCTCAAAAGGGAGCGCTTTGAAAATGATACCCATCTTGCCGCCGGCGGCAAGATAGCCACCGAACACCATGACAAAAATAACTACAATGCCGATGATTCCGATCATTTCGATCCCCAATACTTATCGAGCGCCAGTGTCGCAAAAGGAAGTTAAGAAAGCCTCTGCGTGATCAGCCTTTTGGCACGTCAGCGTTCCGGCCGGCGAGAATGACACTGATTGAATAAGCCACTTGGGGAGAGAGCCCTGCCATTATGCCTGCCGCTGAGTTCGGACGCATACGTCCGAGAAATCCTGCGGCAAAGGCTGGCTCCATTTCCTCGAACAATGCAGCGGCATCCTTTGGCTTCATATTCTCGTAGACTGACGTGAGGCGCGCCAGATCATCTTCTGCCGCCGTATTCGCCAGGGCTAACAATTCCCTCAGTGAGTCTTCGGCCTGTTGCAGATTGCTCAGTCGACGTTCGATTTGCTCGTCGGCCACGGACAAAGCTTTCATGCGCATATCTATCTGATTTTCACGCTCAGCCAGGCGCGTTTCGCGCTCTTGAAACGCTCGAAGCATTTTCGACATCTGCTCCCTATCTTCCTGGGAAGAAATCTCTTTTTTCTGAGCTGTTGCCTCCGGCTCCTTGATGGCGGCCAGAGGATTTTCGGTCGCAACAGCTTGTCCCGCCTCTGTCCCGACGCGTAGTACGGCTGATCCCAGCAACAATCCTGCGATCAATAGGACGGAGCCACGCCCGTTTCGTCCTGTCAAAAAACTCACCGATCTCATTGATGTGTCTCCGCTGTTCGATGGCGTACGAACATTGGCTCGCTCACCGATTGCGTTGCAGCTGGCGTTGGCTGTGGCGCAGGAGCGGGGGCGGGGGGAGCATCCGGTACATCATGCAGCGACGCCATTTGAAGCTCCAGTTTGCGCGACATGTTCTCCGCACGTTGTGTCAAGTCCGTGAGCGTCTGTGCAGAAGTCGCAGCCGTCGATTGTGCGGCCGACAAGGTTTTTGTGAGATCATCGACCTGCGCAGATAAAACTGCAACGGCGCCGCCCACGCCTTTCTCAAGATCATTGAATCTATTCAAGCGACGCCCAAGCACCAAACAATATAGTCCGGCACCGAGCGCTCCAGCCGCAAGTAAAATATCCGCAATCATTTCCATGTCACCCTCCTTAATTCAGTACAAATTCCATGATGAGAAGATCATTGACGCGCCCCGGCCCCGCGACTACTTGAACCCGTCTCAGCATTTGTGCGCGCAAACGCGTCAATGCAGATGGATCCTGGATATCGCTGACCTCGATCGCGCGCAGATAGCTGTTCAATACGTCGATAACGCGTGGCAGAACGCCCTCGACTTCCGATGTGTAGTCATATGCCACTTCCAGCTCCGCCCGGAATTTTAGGTGCTTTTGCGCGCTGTTTGGTGGAAGCGATACGGTGATCGGTTCAATGGGCACAAATGCAACGGCTGGCGCCTCATCCATCTTGGGTTTTTCAACCTCTGCTTCGACCGATTCGCCATTCAAAATCAAACCGCTCCAAGTCGCGTAGAAGCCACCACCACCGCCGGCCAAAAGGAAAACAAGCCCAAGAATTAAAGGCATTTTCGATGATTTTGCCTCAATCTCAGTTTCAACAGGTTCTTCGTCGGCCATGATAATCCCATATTCGGTTACGAAAATGGTTATAGACGCGATTGCACTAACCGATTGTTAAGCCAGATCGTTCATTGCTGTTGTCATCGCTGAACAGAACGTTCGGCTTGACGGAGGCGATTGTGCAGCAACTACTAAATGCGTGGACGGGGTTGGATTTACGCCGTCAGATCATCGTGATTGTCGCAACTGGGGCCATGTTTTTCGCGATTATCGCGATGTCCAGAATGGCATCAGCCCCAACAATGACGTTGCTATATGCGGGCTTGGAAAACGGTGCCGCTGGTGACGTCGTGCGCGCGCTGGAGCAGCGCGGCGCGGCCTTCGAAGTCCGCGGAGGATCAATTTTTGTCTCCTCGAAAGACCGGGATCAGCTGCGCATGACGTTAGCGAGCGAAGGATTACCAGCAAATTCCAGCCGTGGTTATGAGCTTCTGGACACTCTATCCGGCTTTGGTACCACATCGCAGATGTTCGATGCGGCGTACTGGCGTGCAAAAGAAGGCGAACTCGCACGTACGATTGTTTCCAGCCCTCATATTGCGTTGGCGCGGGTTCATATTGCGAGCACAGGATCAAACCCGTTTCAGCGGGGAGTCACACCAAAAGCATCTGTTTCAGTCACGCCAAACGGAGCAGCAATAACGCCGCAACAGGCCAAGGCGGTACGGTTTCTTGTGTCGTCGGCGGTTGCTGGTCTTGCCTCGGAAGACGTTGCGGTCATTGATGCGAATGGCTCTTTGATTGGCATAACTGATGAGGTTACGCCCGCTGGTGCGGACGACAAAGCCCAGCTTTTGCGTGATAGAGTTCAGCGATTGCTGGAAGCACGCGTGGGATTCGGGAACGCGGTTGTCGAAGTGAGCGTTGATACCGTCACCGAAAGCGAAGCCATTCGTGAACGAATTTTCGATCCAGAAAGCCGCGTTGCAATCAGTACGGACACCGAAGAGCGTAGTAATACATCGAACGAAGCCGGTGGTGGTAATGTAACCGTTGCATCGAATCTGCCGGATGAAGAAGGTGGAAATGGCGAAAACTCATCTTCACAAAACAGCGAATCCCGAGAGCGCGTTAACTACGAGGTATCTGAAACCGAGCGAGAAATCGTTCGAGCACCGGGCGCGATAAAACGCCTTACGGTCGCTGTTCTCGTCAATGAAGCAGCGATTGTGGCTGAGGATGGGGCTCAGACCTTTGCGCCAAGAGAAGAAGAAGAGTTGGATGCTCTCAGAGACTTGGTCGCCTCGGCGGTCGGCTTTGACGAGACCCGCGGCGACATTATCACCATCAAGTCAATGGCACTGCAAAGCGTGGCACCACAAGGAACCGCTGTAGGCACGTCTCTGATGGATGGTTTCAATGTTGATTTGATGTCCGCAATCCAAATGGCCGTTCTTGCATTGGTCACACTCATTCTGGGGTTATTCGTTGTACGACCACTGCTTAGCAAACCCGCGCTCCCATTGGAGCAGGACGTGCCGGCGCTGCCTCCAGGCGAGAATCAGAGTGCCGACGAGCCCGGTTTGACAGGAGAGCTCGCATCTGACGATTTCGAGCTGCCTGAGTTGCCGATCATCTCGGGCTTTGACGGGGGTCAGTCAGGTGAACTTCCGGATCTCCAGTTGGGCGGAAATATGTCTGAAGATCCTGTTGACCGGCTCAGAGCCATGATTGGTGAAAGACAAGAGGAAACAGTCGAGATTCTAAGGAGTTGGCTTGAAGATAAAGAGGAGAGTGCCTGATGTCTCTGTCACATAGGTACCGCAACTTCGGCGGCCCGAAAGTAAGCGATGAACCGCAAGAAGGTGCACGCGCCGAGCTTACTGAAGATCAACAATTGCAGTCTTTTGAAAAAGGATACCAGGCTGGATGGGATGACGCTGTTAAGGCGCAGGCGGATTCGGTGGCAAAAATTAGTGCTGAGTTCGGTCAAAACCTGCAAGATATGTCATTTACTTATCATGAAGCTCTTTCCAAGCTCACTGTGTCGATGGAGCCGGTATTGACTGAAATCGTGGACAAGCTCTTGCCAGGTGTGATGCATGAGGCACTGGGAGCGCACATAGTGACACAATTGACCGAGATGATCAGTGAGCAACCAAATCAGCCTATCGAAATTGTGGTTGCGCCTTCCCAGGTAGAAAGGATCCAAGAGCTTGCTGAGGGCAAGCTTAGTGATCCGTTCGAGATTGTCACTGAGCAATCACTTGGCGACGGGCAAGCATATGTCTGTATTGGATCTGTTGAGCACAGTATCGATCTAGACTCTGTACTCGCGGGCGTGAGCGAAGCCATGGCTGCGTTTTTCCATGAAGCTGAGCAGGAGAAAGAAAATGGATGAAGCCCCCGCAGCGCGTGGCGCAACTAGTGAGGCAACTAATCCCTTTACGTCAGTTCCGATTGAAGTGACGGTGTGTGTCGGCAAAGCGCGTCCATTAATTCGGGAGTTAGTGGCACTTGGAGAGAATGCGGTGCTGCCGCTGGACAAATCCGTGGACGATCCCGTTGAACTGTACGTCGGTGATCGGCTAATCGCGCGCGGCATGCTGGAAGAGAAAGAAGGAGATCAGAATGGGCAGCTTGTTGTAAGGCTGACCGAAGTTGTTGACTTGCAGTCAGGTCGCTAGTTCTTTATGCGCCAATGTCTCATTCTGCTTCCATCACTCTTTTTCATCGTTCTGCTGCCAGAACAGGTGAGCGCACAGGATTTGTCGATTTCATTGGGCGATGAAGGCTCAATCAGCGCACGTACCATTCAGCTTTTTGCCCTTATTACAGTTCTGAGTTTGGCGCCAGGCATTGCAATAATGGTTACTTGCTTCCCTTTTCTAGTGACCGTTCTGTCCATCTTGCGACAAGCCATCGGATTGCAGCAATCTCCACCCAACATGTTGATAGTAAGTTTAGCCCTCTTTTTGACTTACTTCATAATGGAGCCTGTTTTCACACAGGCCTGGACAAATGGAATTGCTCCGCTGAGCGAAGAGCTGATTGACATCGAAACAGCGTTTGTGCGTACGCTTGAACCATTTCGGATATTTATGGCTGGTCGTTTGGACCCTGATACGTTTTTCGCAATGGCGGAGCTGAGACCAGATACAATAGATGCAACTCCAACTCCAGAAGCGCCGTTATCGGTATTGGTTCCGAGTTTTTTACTGTCGGAAATCTCACGTGCATTCCAAATTGGATTTCTGATTTTTCTTCCATTTTTAATAATCGATCTCGTTGTGGCGGCGGTACTGATGTCCATGGGTATGATGATGGTGCCGCCGGTTATCGTTTCCCTCCCTTTCAAATTGGCATTCTTCGTCATCGCGGACGGATGGAGCCTGATCGCTGGGAGCTTGGTTCGCAGCTATTTCTAAACATAGCGCTTTGCTATGCACTGTGTACATATCTCTTTGACGGTATTATTTTGAAACCAACTCGCGCAAACGTGTTTACGCAAAACTCAAGCTCTTTTTTAATCGCTCGATATCGATTTTTTATAGTAAGAATGAACGTAGTGCAGAATAACACAGGTATTGCCACAGCTATGGCATTACTTTTTTGTATTTAGAAGATAATAAGATGAGAAAAGGCTTGAGTGCTACCTATTTGGGATTGTTCGGCATGTGTCGAGATTGATCGACTTTCCATATTTACAGCCCGATTCACGTTGGTTGACCTTGCAGCATCCTTAGGAGTGAATTGACCAACTTTCGAACCCTTGATAGTATAATTTGGCGATTGTATATTTGACAAACCCATTTTGGAATCAATCGTAGGCGGTTGATTTCTCCATAGTTGAATATGGAGATTCAAGATAAATACCTTTTATATTTCCTTCACAATCGCGGCTAATCACTACAAAACAATGCTGGTAGTCGGCGCGAATGACGAAGACGATATTTACAAATTGGTCGACTTCGCAAAAAAGGCCTGATGCACTTGCACCGGAACCCCTAGGCGACGGGCAAACCACATTATTGCCCTTATACGATAGTTAGAAAATCGGCTCATAACACCTCCGTATAGTGGGGTAAATAAATACCTCATTTGCGCGTGACGTTGTTTTTCTTGACAGCCTGGCCAGCTTCTTGAACTGCTCTTCATCGTCGTCCGTCTCCAGCTGGCGGGCGGCTTTTTTGAAGCGGTCTAGTTGACTCTTGTCGGCTTCAGACATGTAATCTCCTTATGATTGAAAAGAAACTGAGATTTCCTCCGCTGCCCATTCAAAAGTGTGCTTTTTTTTGCGGATGAGAGTGACATTACCTCAGCTAGGTTCTCATTGGTAGGCGGCACGGCAACAGTCTCATCTAATCTGAGGCAAATCTACCAAAGGATATTCGAATTTCGGAAGCGGCATAACATGTTTGCGGAACTCAAGTGGAGCAAAGTATCAAATCAGAAAGTTGATGCTTATCGCGATCTGATAAATCTCTATTTTGAGATGGTCGATGGCGGCATAATCGCCTTCCACTGCGCCACGTTCGACAATTCGAAGTGGAAGCACCATCTATACAATGATGGCGACCGTGATCTAGGGCTCTCCAAGAACTACTATCAACTTGTTCTGCATCAGTTTATTGCAAGGTACTGTGAGCAAGCGTCCTGCTTCGTGTGTCTCGATAGAAGGCATAGCACCACTAAGATTCCTGACCTACAGAAAATTCTTACCATGGTGCGGGGAAAGACTACGGGCTCACTTTTGGTCCATTAACTGGAATGGAAGCGCGAGACTCTAAGACTGATGACATGCTCCAACTAAACGACGTGATTTTAGGCGCTACTTCATCTGCAAAAAACTCACGACACCTGGACCCGCAAACCCGCGCGTCAAAGGCTGAGCTGGCCAATCTCGTATTGGAAAACTCAAAACTGAAGGGCTTGGAAAAAGACTCCCCATCAGGGACTTCCGGCTTCACGGTCTGGAACAGAATTCCCAGGTAGAGCCCCATACACCTACAGCTTGTAACAGCATACGCTCAAGGCGCTCTCCTGACCTCATCAGGATATTCGATGCATGATCGCTCTGAGCAATTGCTACCGCATTTAGTGCCCTCATTCAACAAAAACTCATGATTTAGGCGTTTTTTTCGGTAGGCCCTTGATATGTAAGATGCTTGCCAACGACGCCGCGCAACGCGATCTGGCCGCGCTCCACATCGTCAACACCGTTCGCGATGCGATTGTTACACCGGAAATCAAATTCCACAGCATAGCGGTGCAAATGCTGCCTGCCGCAGTGCTGGTATACACCTTTCATGCCGCGCTTGAAGATGCTGTAGAAGCCTTCGACCGTGTTGGTTTGTATTTCGGAGTCCTGATAGTCCACATACTGGCCCGCGCTGTGATTGGTCCAGCCGTGGGCATCAAACATCTTGCCTGCGCCGATGTTCTGATACTGGCGTTGCCTTGTCTGTCATAACGTAGGCTTCACGGGCGATGTTCTCTTGCAGGATCGGGATTAGCGTAGACTTTTTAAGATCGTCTACAACGATGCTCTTTGCGCGCTTGGTGGTGCGATCCACCAGCGTTACCATCTTAATCTTGTGAGAGCCGCCACGGGCTTTCGGGTGCCTCACAACACCCGGCTCTTTGCCGATGAAAGTCTCGTCACTTCAACAATACCACCGTCGCCGCCAAAGCCAGCCGGCGCACCGTCACGCATACACTCGCGGATGCGGTGCGTCAGGAACCATGCGGACTTATACGTGATACCCAGAACGCGGTGCAGTTGGTGGCTGCTGATACCCTTCTTGCTGGATACCATCAGGTGAATGGCTTGCAGCCACAGGTGCAGCGGAATGTGACTTTCTTCGAAGATCGTGTCGATACGCACAGTGAATTGCTTACTGCACCCTGCGCACTTCTTGAGGCCGTGGCGCTCAATGCCTTCAGGGTTCTTCTTGGAGGGCTTGGAACGGGCGCCAGCCAAAACATAAATCTTGCCGAAGTTACCACAGTGCGGGCAGACCGGGGTTTCACCCCAGAGCATAGCCTCAACATATGCAAAGGCTGCGGCTTGGTCGTGCATGTATGGTTTAGAAAGAATAGACACTGTGACAAGCTCAACTTGTTGACTCCAATATAGGAATCTCATTTGGGTTCGCCGAATATACAATCTCCCATAATTTTCGGAAACTGGGAGCGGTATTCGTGTTAGTCTGCTATGCTGCCAGCGTAGACTACTTTTGGTTTTTCCAGAGTCCTAGTGGTCAGTGTGAGTGGTGAACCAGATCCTAGCGAGCTATCTATAACGGTCTGTATCCACCTACGAGTGGCTAGTTGTATTCGCAGTCTTATGATTCTTTACTGAATAAAGATATGGATTTTGAAACACGCTTCTAAATATGGATTGCAATCTCTTGTGCGCCAACACGAGTCGCCTCTGGGTGTCTCAGAGCGTCTTGTTATCGTACAATGAACTCCGCGTGCAGTGCGCCGGCAGCCTTAATACTCTTCAAGATGTCGATCATATCTCGTGGAGCGATTCCCAACGCATTTAAGCCTGCAATTACTTCCGATAGGGACGTTCCGCTCGGAATTTCTGCAAGGCCGATGCCTGGCTCTTCTTCAATTTCGGCGTTTGTTCTTGGAACGATCACCGTTTCACCTTCAGCAAATGGGTTCGGTTGGATTGCAATTGGCGCCTCTTCGATACGCAGTGTCAGATTCCCCTGCGAAACGGCAACACGCGAAATCCGCACGTCTTCACCCATGACGATTGTCCCTGACCGCTGATCAACTACCACACGTGCCTTGCGCTCAGGTTGCACTGAAATGTTTTCGACCCGACTCAATGCATGAGCGACCGAAGCCATTTGAGTTTGTGGAATATCAAGATTGACTGTGCCCGAGTCCAACATGAAGGCCACAGGTCTGCCGAAGTCTGAGTTAATTGCCTGTTCTATGCGTGCGGCGGTAGTGAAATCTGCGTCTCTCAGTGCGAGCCGAAGATTGGTGAGGGTTGAGAGATCAAACTCGATTTCCCTTTCCACCCGGGCGCCTGAGGGGATCACACCGGCTGTAGGAACGCCTTGTGTAACAGTGGCTCCATCGCCTTCGGCGACAGCGCCTCCAGCGATTATTGTCCCTTGTGCGACCGCGTAAATCTGACCATCGGCCGCATTCAGCGGGGTCATTATGAGTGTACCTCCGAGCAAGCTGTCTGCGTCCCCAATTGCGGATACTGTCACGTCGATTTGGCTTCCACCCCGCGCAAATGGAGGTAGTGCTGCGGTTACCAACACAGCTGCAACGTTCTGAGGTCGAAACTGTTCACCAGCCACGTTCACGCCAAGACGTTCCAGAATATTGGACATGATCTCCTCGGTGAAAGGCGCATTTCGCAAACCGTCACCAGTGCCATTCAGGCCAACGACCAAACCATATCCAACAAGGTCATTACCGCGCACACCGTCAAATTCAACCAAGTCCTTGATGCGAACCGGACCAGCATGTGCCGTCTGGTAAACGGCGATTAAAGCGATCAATACTGCAAATATAATTCTCATAGGAAATTCACCAAGGAAAGCTGTGAGCTGCGGACAGTGATCGAGTAGAGGCTTTGTAAATGAAACTGCACGCTTTCCAACTCGGTCGCCGTTTCAAACGGATCGGCGGCAAGTAAGGCGTTGCGTGCGAATTCCATACTCGTCTCTTCGGCTTGATTCCTTGCAGAAATCATCGCGATGCGCTCTTCTGTGAAGCCAATACGTGATCTCAGGCTGGTCAATTCATCCTGATTGGACTGTAAGCCAATGCCGGTCAGCCCGAACAACTCTGATTGCTCTGGAACGTCTAGAGCAAGTAAAGGATCATCAGCGAGGGCAGAGATCGTCGTGTGCATTAACACATTTTTGATTGCGTCTTCATTCGCGCGAACGTCAAGCGTCACGCGCTCGGTATCTGACAAAACGAAAGGGGCCAAAGCTGTGTTCGATCCTGAGTACGCGGTTGCATCGAATCCAGCCGGATCTGCAAACCAGGTCTCTGCAGCAGCAATGATGTCTTCTGGTGTGGTTTGCCCCGCAACGACCGCACGAACCTGTGCAATCAAGGCGTCAGCATCAGGCAGCGGCGTGCTGTCGGTAGCCGTTCCTGCAAATAGGCTTCGTCCTGCGATATCGCCATTCAGTGAGTTGATCATGCCCTGCAATTGTGTGCGCGCGTTTTCTGAGGGATTTCCAGAGGTAGCACCGATCGGACCTCCGCTCGCCAGAAGAAGATCTATTCCGAGGTCGCTGCCAGAGTCCTGAACCCGCTCAAGTGCGGACTGCATTGCGCCGGTGAAGTACGTGGCCTCCGTGTTTGCCACGGAGTAGCCGGCCAGCACTTCCAGTGATCTTTCCAAACCGGTCAAGTAGTTGTGATTGCCGGATAAAACCTGCCTGATATCTGCTACCTTCCCGCTGGACATTTCGTCTGTCAGGCGTGTTATCTCCTGCCGCAGTTCGACGCTGCGGCGCTGAAGCATGAAGGATTGCGCCAAATCACCCAATGAAGTCGATTTCATCTTTATAGCCTCAGAATTGTTTGCATCATTTCATCTGCCGCTTCGATCATACGCGCGTTTGCGGCGTAGGTCTGTTCGACCAAAAGCAGCTTTTGCAGTTCCTGATCCGTATCAACCCCCTCCGCGAGAACCAGTTGCGTCAACTCGTTGAATTGGGTCGAAGTAAAGGTTTGGGTCTGTTCGGCCTGTGCTCTGTCGGCCCCCAGTTGAGATGTCAGTGTCGACGCGAGATTGATTGCAGAAAACGCGCCGCTGCCGAAGTCACCAGAGGCCGGAACACGTCGGGCAGTCAGTGTTTCGGACAAAGCTTGCAGCAGACGGGAGTCGCCGACGTCGCCCTGTACCGCAGCATTTATCCCATCGCGTAGTCGCCAGGATTCGCCGCCTTGTCGATCGTCAATTGCAGCGTTGATAGACAGGCGTTCTGAAATTCCGACTTCATTCACCGGATCGAATGCGATGCCAGAGTCCGTGAAAATCCCTGCATCTCCAATTGCCAACGTGGGATCGACAGCTGGATCCTGGAACCTTTCTATAAGATCTCGGGTCAAAGCATCCAGTTGAGTCTGGGCTTCGACGCCAAGCTCGTCCCTGATTTCGAATTGAGCGCCCAGGGAGCCGCCGCCCAAGGCACCGCGCGCACTATCCGTTTGTACCGGATATCCATTTACGGTCAGGCCGGACAACATGCCGCCGCCAAGCGTCATGTAAGGTGTAACTTGGTTGACGGCGCTGAATTCAATCTCAGCGACCCCGCCGTCAAGTAGGATGGCCCCCCCAGTGGAATAGAGTGCGATTTGCCCGTTCTCTCTTGGGACTTGTCGCACTGGCACCATTGCGCTGATCTCATCAACCAACGCCTGACGATTGTCCTGAAGTGCGGAGGTGTCGCCACCTAGGGCCGCTGTTTTTGTAATCTGGCGATTTAACTCCTGGACACTGTTCAGGGAGGAATTGAGTTTCTTTACTTGGAAGTCGATGCTGCGATCCGCGTCACTGCGTGCCTCCTGGATATCGCGCGAGGCGGACGAAATGAGGGTTGCGAGGTCGCGGGCAGCATTGACGGATGCATCGAGGCGCTCCGGTGCATCCGGTCGACTTGTCGCGGTTACAAGGCTGCTTTCGAACTGGGCAATGCGCGCAGAAAGTGAATTGGGATCGTCCGGAATACCAAGAAAATCCTCATGACTTTTAAGGAATTGCGTTCGGTCGCTGGCATTGTTGAACGCTGCCTCTGCGAGCCCGCGGTCCACCAAGAGGGCCGGATTCACGTTGCGTGTTATGCCATCGATCCGTACGCCGCCCAGTTGCGAAGATGTCAGATCTACGGAGCGAACCCCGTAGCCCGGCGTCATCGCATTGGCGATGTTTGCCGAGATCGTTTGCGAATTGCGCCCCGCAGCGCGCAATCCGGTCATGGCATTTGTTAACGCAGACGAGATTGTCATATCAGGCCCTCTCTCTTGTTCTATTCACCAAACCAGGTCAGGTTTACCGCTTGATGTTGGTTGTTTCCTGCAACATTTCGTCAACCGTCTGGATCACTTTGGCGCTCGACGAATAGGCGCGCTGCGTCTTGATCATATCGGTCAGCTCGCCCGCCACGTCCGTCTTCGATTCTTCGCGTGCAAATGACACGATATCGCCTGTTGGACCGTCACCTGAATCCCACAGGAAGAAGGAGCCGCTTTCCCGGGAAGGCAAGTAGGTTTGATTGTCAAAGGCCTGCAATCCATTAGGGTTTGGGACATTGATCAGGGGGACTTGATACACGACGCGAATTTCACCCGTGTCGAAATTGGCGCGTACAAATCCGTTTGCGTCAACGTCCAGACCGATGAAGTTCCCGATTGCCGAACCATCCTTGGTCACAGAAATCGGTGCAAAGTTATACGACAGCTGAGAAAGCCCCTCAGTGTCGCCAATGGCGCCGATATCAACTGAAATTGGACCAGCAGCTACGTTTACGCTGATCAGGCCCGTCGCCGGATCGTACACCGGGCTCGGACCTGCAGGTGTCACTGTAGCGATCGGTGTTACCGTTGCCAGTGTCCCACCGCCAGTACGTGCGTCCGTAAAGGTCATGGTGTAGCGACCAATCTCATCTCCGCCTTGTGCGGAATCCGTCATAACCATTGTCCACTCATTGGTGGCCGGGTCGCCTGCGGCCGCTGGTGGCGTTGGCTCAAACGAGATGCTGATGCTTTGCGATGTGCCCAGGTTGTCAAAGTATTCGACTGACAGTTGTTCGGTGAGCGCGGGTGCGCCGAATTCGGTTTCGGTCGCCGGTAGGTTGATACCCAGGCTCATGTTAAGTGTCGGATTTCCCGCCAACTGGCCGGTGTTGATGCGAATGGGTTCGAGCCCGTCAGCAGTATCGCGCGGGTAAGCAGGTATCGATCCGTCGGCAGCTGCGGGCCACCCCATCAGAACAAGGCCGGACCGGGAGGTCAGGTAGCCCTCTGCGTCAGTTCTGAAAGATCCCGTGGTTGCCAGAAACATCGGTGCGTCAGTGCCTGCTGTCTGCACCTGGGCAGCTTGGGCGACGGGTAGCATTCCGCCACCGCGAACTGCGAGATCGGTTGGGTTGGAGGTACCTAACAGGGTGCCGTTTTCACCAATGAGTCGTTGGGTATTGGCGCGCACACCGCCCGCTGCATAGGAGCCGCCACCAGAGGACAGAACCATGGATTCGAAATCCGTTTGCACGCGCTTGTAGCCAAAGGTTGATGCGTTCGAGATATTGTCCGAGATGGACGCTAACCTTTGCGCATTGGTTCTCAACCCTGCAACACCTGCGTTGAGCGATGAAGAAATTGTCATGGGCACGCCTTTCTGATGTGATCATCCATTGACCACTCAGATAGACACCCCGACTTAACACCGCGCTAACATATAAAATGCGCCCTATTTAGGCCACAATTTACCGCAGGAGTACAATTTCCACCCTGTCATTGCGCGTGGCCATCGGATTGCGATGCACCGGCTCTCTGTCAGCATGGCCGGTTACGCGCTGCATTCGCTCTGCTGACAGACCATTTTGCTGCAACATTAGACGTGTTCGCGTGGCACGGGCGGCGGAGTTATCCCACACCGGGTTGTCCGCCAGAACAATCGGACCAGCACGTACGTGGCCACCAATCGCCACATCATTTGTAACACTTTGACCGATGCTGGCCACCATTTCGACAAGCGTTTCCATGAGCGGTGTGGGGCGATCCGTGCCTTCAACAAACAAGGGCAATCCGTCGAGCGCAAAGAGTTCGATGACCAGACCTTCGTCCGTGATGCGTGTCACGATGTGCTTGAGCGCGTTCTCCATCACGGTGCTTTCCCCACCTCGCGCAGTCAGTTCTTCAACGACTTTCTCCAACTCTTCGTCGGTCATGTCGCGCGCACCGCCTTCATCGCTGGTGCCGGATTCGCCGCGAGACTGCTGTTGCTGGGCCGCGTAATGAGTGGTCGCACCCAGACCGTTCTGCGGCAGGGTTTCCTCCGAGAAAATGCTCTCACCGCCAAAGGATCCGTCCCCGCCACCGGAAACGCGATTGATCGGAATGGTCGGCGAGAAGTAATCCGCCAACCCCTGCCGTTGTTGTTCTGTCGTCGCATTCAACAGCCACATCATCATGAAAAAAGCCATCATCGCCGTCACGAAGTCCGCATAAGCGACCTTCCAGGCGCCACCATGGTGGCCGCCGGCGATAATCTTCTTCCGTTTGATGATGACTGGTGCCAGATTGCTCTGCGCAGCCATATCTCACCACTCTCATATTCACCCGACAGCAGGGATAGCGCAAAAGGTGTTTCCACCTCCTTAATGCGAACCTGATTTTCTGCCTTGTCACCAGGACGGGAGCGCTGCCAGATGTCGATCAGGGAGACCACGATGTCCGACTCCGTCACAGACAGCACTTATTCATGGGTCAGGCTTTTGCTGACCCTTGCGATTGCCATGATCGCCAATGTGGGGATGTGGGCGATCATCGTGATCATGCCAGCGGTCGAGGCGGAATTCGCTGCGGGCCGGGCGGAAGCTTCCATGCCCTACACACTGACAATGATCGGTTTTGCTGTTGGAAACTTTGCCATAGGCAAGGCGGTTGACCGGTTCGGGGTGACGGCGTCGCTGGTGGCGGCCGCCATTGGTATTGCTGCGGGATTTGGCCTTGCAACGCTGAGCCAGTCGATCATGATGCTGTCGCTGGTGCAACTGCTTGTCGGCTTTGCCTCTGCCGTCGGTTTTGGCCCACTGATCGCAGACATCTCCCATTGGTTCGTGCGTCGTCGCGGTATTGCGGTCGCCCTTGTCGCCAGTGGTAACTACCTGTCCGGGGCAATCTGGCCCATGGTGCTGGCAGGTATGCTGGAGGAAACCGGCTGGCGCAGCGTCTACCTGTTCATGGCAGTGGTCACGTTGGCAGGCGTAATCCCCCTGTCGATGGCGCTGCGCCGCCGCCTGCCACAGGAGGCGCAGGTGGCAGCACAGGCAAAATCACTGCAGAATTCCAGCTCCGCCGGGTTGTCGCCGCGCGCCCTGCAATACCTGCTTGGATTGGCAGGCATCGGTTGCTGCGTGGCCATGTCGATGCCGCAGGTGCATATCGTTTCTTATTGCGTCGATCTTGGGTATGGCCCGGCCGTTGGTGCCGAGATGCTGGCCCTGATGCTGTTGGGCGGGGTCGGATCGCGCATCGTATCCGGTCTGATCGCTGACCGTCTGGGGGGAGTCAAAACGCTGCTGATCGGGTCGGCCCTACAATGTCTGGCGTTATTTTTGTACCTGCCATCCGGCGGATTGGTGTCGCTCTACTTGGTCAGCCTGATATTCGGGCTCAGCCAGGGCGGCATTGTCCCCAGCTACGCCCTGATCGTGCGGGAATACATGCCCGCACGCGAGGCAGGTGCGCGGGTGGGGTTCGTGATGATGGCGACGATTCTCGGAATGGCGCTGGGCGGATGGATGTCCGGCTGGATCTACGATGTCAGCGGCTCCTATCGACTGGCGTTCATCAACGGCATTCTCTGGAACGGTCTGAACATCGTGATCATGCTCTGGCTGCTGTCGCGCAGCAGGCCACGGCGGCCAACGGCAGTCCCCGCCTAGCGCGCAGAGGCTCTGCGCGTCTTGGCCAGTGCAATCTGCTTTTGCCGCTCGCGAAACCGGTCCTTGTCTGCCTCGGAGGTCTCATCCACGCAGTTGTGACAGCTCACACCGGCTTCATATTCCGGTCGATCCCTGTCCTGCGGCAGAATGGGGCGCCTGCAGCCATGGCACAGCATGTGTGGACCCTCACGCAACCCGTGCTCCACGCTGACGCGGTTGTCGAACACGAAGCAGGCACCGTTCCACTTGGTGTCTTCTTCCGGGACCTCTTCGAGGTACTTCAGAATGCCGCCCTTCAGGTGATAGACCTCTTCGACGCCCTGCCCCAACAGGTAGTTGGTTGATTTCTCGCAGCGGATGCCGCCGGTGCAGAACATCGCGACCTTCTTGTTGTGAAAGCGTTGCTTGTTCGCCTCCCACCATGCAGGAAAATCGCCGAAACTCTCTGTCTGAGGATCGACAGCTCCTTCAAACGTGCCGATGGCCACCTCGTAATCGTTGCGCGTATCGATGACTGCAACATCCGGTTCCGAGATCAAAGCATTCCAGTCCTGCGGATCGACATAATGCCCGACACGTGCACGCGGATCGACATCCGGCTGCCCCATGGTGACAATCTCGCGCTTCAGACGCACTTTCATCTTGCCGAACGGCGCGTGGTCACTGACTGCCGCTTTCCATTCCAGATCGGCACAGCCCGGCAGAGTGCGCAAATGCGCGATGACCGCGTCGATCCCGGCGCGTGGTCCTGCAATAGTGCCGTTGACCCCCTCTTGGGCCAGTAGCAGCGTGCCCTGAACGTCCTGATCAATGCAAAGCGCGAGCAGGTCCGGCTTGAGGGTGGCAGGGTCTTCAAACCTGGTGAAGTGATAGAGAGCGGCGATGGTATACATGGCCGCCCAGATAGGCCCTGTGGGCAGAGCAGGCAAGAGCAGAGTAGGATTACGTAACCAAGCGCATCTGGGCACTTGCCATTGACGCCCCGAACGCCGACGCTTACGCACACCATGAAAAGTAGAGAGGTGCGCATGGCCCATGCTCTGATCGTAATTGATGTGCAAAAGGACTTCTGTCCCGAGGGCGCGCTGGCGGTGCCGGAGGGCGACGCGATTGTTGGTCCGGTCAACGCATTGATGACCGACGCCGAAGCGGTAATCCTCACACAAGACTGGCATCCGGCAGGGCATTCCTCCTTTGCCTCGTCACACGTGGGAAAATCGCCCTACGATTTGATCGACATGCCTTACGGCCCGCAGGTGCTCTGGCCGGATCACTGCATTCAGGGCAGCCTCGGTGCCCAGTTCCACCGCGAACTGCATGCGGACCGGGCTGATCTGATCATACGCAAGGGCTACAACCCGGCCATCGACAGTTACTCCGCCTTTTTTGAGAACGATCACGTCACACCCACCGGCCTTGAAGGCTACCTGCGCACGCGCGGCATCGATAACCTGCTGATGGTGGGCCTGGCGTTGGACTTCTGCGTGAACTTCTCGGCTGTGGATGCCGCGAAACTGGGGTTCGGCGTCACGGTGCGCACCGACCTTTGCCGGGCAATCGATCTCGATGGGTCGCTGGCCGCAGCGCTGGATGGCATGCGCGCCGCTGGTGTGGTGTTGGAGGCAGGCCATGGTTGATATCGCAAGGCGGGTCTGGAACCACAAGTGGAAGATCGACCCCATCGTACGGTCGCTGATCGACACCGATTTCTACAAGTTGCTGATGTGCCAGTCGGTGTTTCGCAACAAACCGGGCACCCGCGTTACCTTCAGCCTGATCAACCGCTCCAAACATGTGCCGCTGGCCGACCTGATCGATGAGGGCGAGCTGCGCGAACAGCTCGACCACATTCGCTCGCTCTCGCTGTCGCGCGGAGAGAGCACTTGGCTGCGCGGCAACACCTTCTATGGCAAGCGCCAGATGTTCCGCCCCGATTTCATGGAGTGGTTCGAGCAGCTGCGCCTGCCGCCCTATCACCTCGAACGCAAGGGTGACCAATACGAGCTGACCTTTGAAGGCAGCTGGCCCGAGGTGATGCTGTGGGAAATCCCGGCCCTCGCCGTTCTGATGGAACTGCGCGGGCGCGCGGTGCTGAACCGCATGGGCAAGTTCGAGCTGCAAGTGCTCTATGCCCGCGCCATGACCCGTGTCTGGGAAAAAATCGAGGCGCTGCGCGACATCACGGACCTGTCGATTGCTGATTTCGGTACTCGGCGGCGGCACAGCTACCTTTGGCAGGACTGGTGTGTGCAGGCGATGCAGGAGGGGCTGGGGTCCGCGTTCACGGGCACATCCAATTGCAAGATCGCCATGAATCGCGAACTGGAGGCGATTGGCACCAACGCGCACGAGTTGCCCATGGTCTACGCGGCTCTGGCCGAAACGGACGCAGAGCTTGCCCAGTCTCCCTATGACGTGCTCTCCGACTGGCACGAGGAACACGAGGGCAATCTTCGTATCATCCTGCCCGATACCTTCGGCACCAAGGGTTTTCTGGACAAGGCACCTGACTGGCTGGCCGGGTGGACCGGTATCCGGATCGACAGTGGCGACCCGGCCAAGGCGGCCGAGATCGCCATCGATTGGTGGCGCGCGCGGGGGGAAGATCCGACAGCCAAACGGATCATTTTCAGCGATGGGCTGGATGTAGATAAAATCCGCTCGCTGCATGGCCAGTTTTCGGGCCGTACAAATGTGTCCTTCGGGTGGGGAACGCTGCTGACCAATGATTTTCGCCACCTTGTCCCGGACGACCGGCTGGCACCCTTTTCGCTTGTCTGCAAGGCTATCGCAGCCAATGGGACGCCTACGGTCAAGCTCTCCGACAACCCGAACAAGGCCATGGGACCGGCATCTGAGCTCGACCGCTACAAACGTGTGTTTGGCGTCGGCGATCAGGTCGCGCAGGACGTTATCGTCTGACGGGGCAGGCAATGATTGATACACACACCACCCATGACGCTGCCGAAGATGCCCGCAATCGGGACATCAAGATTTTCATAAACGGCGATCTTGTGCACCGTGATGAGGCAAAGGTTTCCGTCTATGACAGCGGCTTTCTCCTCGGGGACGGGATGTGGGAAGGCATGCGGCTCTACAACGGGACATGGGCGTTTTTTGACGAGCACATGGACCGGTTTTTTGCCTCCTGCAAAGCGGTGTCGCTCGATGTCGGCACGGACCGTGCCGGTATTCTGGAGGCGCTGACGCGCACGGCTGAGGCAAACGGGATGGTTACGGATGTGCATTGCCGTCTGATGTTGACACGCGGCGTGAAGGTGAAACCCTTTCAGCACCCCTCGCTCAGCCGTAGCGGTCCGACGCTGGTGATCATCATGGAGCACTCCAAGCCCGTTGACAGCCTGCAATCCAAGGGTATCCGCCTTGCCTCCGTGCCGCAGGTGCGTGGTCTGCCCACCTCGCAGGACCCGAAGCTCAACAGCCATTCCAAGCTGAACTGCGTCATCGCCTGCCTGCAGGCCGAAGAGGCGGGCGCGGACGAGGCGTTGATGCTGGACCCGCATGGGTTCGTAAACACGACCAACGCCTGCAATTTCTTCATTGTCCGCAAGGGCGCGGTTTGGACGTCGACAGGGGACTACTGCATGAACGGCGTCACCCGGCAAAAGGTGATCGACCTCTGCCGCGCCAACGACATTCCTGTCTTCGAAAAGAACTTCTCGCTTTATGAAGCCTACGGTGCGGATGAGGCATTTTTGACCGGCACGTTCGGGGCGCAAACGCCCGTTGCCAGTATTGACGGCAGGCAAATAGGAGACGGCGCGCGCCCTGTGACCGCGCAAATTCAGAAACTCTACAAAGGGCTGATCACTCAGATGACTGGATAGACAGACCTCTACGTATGGTTCGTCCTAGCCGTCTCAGATCGTCGCCCATTGTGCGATTTATGCGCTACAATTCGAGAGTTTTTCGTCACCCGTGCTGACACTGTCGATGTGCGTATTGACTTGCGCGCCTGCGTCTTTGTGCCAGCCCCTTCCCACCACGTCTTTGACTCCTCAGTGCATCCTGAACGGAGCGGTGAGCGGTTTGCCAACGTGATTTCTGCTGTCATTGGTGGACCGGGCGGCTTGTTTGCGCGGATAAACGTTTTCCGCACCCTTAGGTACCAGAAGATGCATTACTTCATTGCGCCGACGAATGCCGACGCCTGATTTCTTGGCAACCTTGTACAGATTGACAATCACCATGGATTTCGTCCAGCCGGTTTCCGCGACGATTTGGTCGACCGAAGATCCCTGGCCCAGTGCGTCTATCAAATAGGCGGCCACCGTGCCTTCCTCCGGCAACACAACGTCTGCTTTGTGGCGTGCTGGTTTTACCAGAATGCGGTCTGAATTCAGATGGGTCAACGCTGCGACGCGTCCTGACCGTGCGAGTTCCAATGTCATAAAGCTATCCTCTCTTTAACAACTACCTGGAAGACGGGAGGAATCGCCGAATCTGTCGTGCAGCACTGCCGACGATTCTGTCGCAGGAACGGCCAGACGGGCCTGTTCGAGCCATTTTGGCATTCAACCAACTCCCAAGCTTGCCCCACCCAGATGTCGATTGCGAAAGATGCCCGAGATAAACGCGGTGCACCTGTCTTGCCCAAGTTATGCCACATTTCTGCTTGAATTCAACACACGGTCTGAATCGTCGTTGTCCGGGAAACACTCCCACGTTCCGGGCGAGATTAGGGTCACAAACGATGGTTAACCAGGGGGTAACTAGCGGTAGAAGTTGAATAAAGTATATGCTTTATAAATAGTTACCGAATTCATGCGGACGCGACTGAAAACTTCACGCGACGGTGGAAAAAAGCCGGGAACATACGAATCAGTTTACTGCCTTGTACGCAACATCCATCGACTGCTGATGCAAGTTCGACCGTAGATTGTGGTAGAATTGTGGCCTTAGGTTCCTGTTCCCTGACCATATGCCCGGGGCGTCTATCTTGATCCGGCAACGCTTTTGTCAGCACCTTGTTCGAGGGAACCTTTTTGTAAGGCTTTGCGATATACTCAAACCAGCCAGCTTTGACGCGTAGGTGAACGTATAGTGAGGAAATTGTTATGAAACGTCGTGATTTTATCTTGGCATCAGGCGCCAGTGTTGTGACCATCGGCGCCGGTGGCGCGCTTGCGTCCGTTCCGGCCAGCCTGCCAGATTACAACATGCCGGAGGAATTCTTGCCGCGAGAGGTGCGGATCAAGAACGACTTTGCGCCCTTTGAAATCCATGTAGATCCGGCGCAATTTGCGCTCTACTGGACGCTACCGGACCAAAAGGCGATCCGCTATTCGATTGGTATCGGACGCCCCGGACTCTATGAGGCGGGCGAATTCTATATCGGGGCCAAGAAGGAATGGCCCAGTTGGACGCCCACACCTGACATGATCGAGCGTGACCCTGAAAGCTATGCGCGCTTTGCCGACGGTATGGCGGGCGGGATCAACAACCCGCTGGGGTCACGTGGTTTGTACCTGTTCCAACCGGGCGTGGGTGACACCTTCCTGCGCGTTCATGGCACGAATGACCCCAAGACAATTGGTCAACGCGTTTCCAACGGCTGCGCGCGGCTCGTGAATGATCAGATGATCGATCTCTATGATCGCGTGCCAATGAACAGCCGTGTCGTTCTCTATCCTGCCGATCTTAGCTGACGAATTTCGCGACTGTGTGAGTTATTTCGGCACTACTATCCCGCTGCCCAGGGCGGTAGCGGGATAGTATAGCAGGCCTTGGATCAGGCTTGCCTACATGCTGAATGACAGCTATTCGGCCGCCCAGCCGGACACTGCTTTCACCTCGAGGAACTCCTCCAGCCCGTAAATGCCGCCCTCGCGACCATTGCCGGACTGCTTGTACCCGCCAAAGGGCGAGCCCTGCGCAAAGCCCTGACCGTTGGTTTCCACCATGCCCGACCGTAGGCGCCGTGCTACGCGTCGCCGTTTCTCGTCATCTTCCGTTTGCACGTAGTTGGTGAGGCCATAGGGTGTGTCATTGGCGATGGCGATTGCCTCCTCCTCGCTCTCGAAGGGAATGATCGAGAGAACCGGTCCAAAGATTTCCTCCCGCGCGATGGTCATCTCGTTGGTGACATCGGCAAAAACCGTGGGTTTCGCGTAGTAGCCGCGGTTCAGACCGTCAGGACGTCCCAGACCTCCGGCGACAAGGCGTGCTTCACCCATACCGGTCTCGACCAGCGCCTGCACCTTTTCGTATTGCGCTTTGGAGACAAGCGGACCGATGTGGCGGCCTTCTTCTGACGCGGGACCCACATGAGTGGCCTTGGCGGTTTCCGCTGCCATTTCAACAGCTTCATCATAGCGCGACTTGTGTACCAGCATGCGCGTGGGCGCGTTGCAGGACTGGCCGGTGTTGCGGAAACAGCGGATGGCGCCCTGCTTGGCGGCCTTGGGATGGGCGTCCTCAAAAATGATATTGGCGCCCTTGCCCCCCAACTCCAAGCTCACACGTTTGAGCGTATCGGCAGCGGCCTTCGAAATGGCGATGCCCGCGCGGGTGGAGCCGGTGAAGCTGACCATATCGACGCCGGGATGCGCGGAGAGTTGGCTGCCGACGCCAGCGCCATCCCCGTTGACCATGTTGAAAACGCCCGCCGGGAAGCCCGCCTCGTGCACAAACTCGGCGAACAACAGACCGGAGAGCGGTGCGATTTCCGACGGCTTCAGCACCATCGTGCACCCGGTTGCCATCGCGGGCACAGCCTTTAGAATGATCTGGTTCATCGGCCAGTTCCACGGCGTGATCAGCGCGCAAACGCCGATGGGTTCGAGCAGGGTCTTTTCCGTTTCAGTGAAATCCCGGTCAAAGCTGAAATCCTCGAAAGCCTTCAGGAAACCCTCAAGGTGCCAGCTGCCCGCCCCCACCTGCTGTGCGCGGCTGAGATCAATCGGCGCGCCCATTTCCATCGACATGGCCTGCGCCATTTCTTCGGACCGCGCGTTGTAGACCTCCAGCAGCTTCCGCATCAGCGCGGTACGCTCTTCCTTGCTGGTCTGCGACCAACTGTCGAAGGCCGTGCGCGCCGCGGCAACCGCCGCATCCGTGTCCGCCTGATCGCCCAGTGATATTACTGCGCATTGCTCCTCAGTCGACGGGTCGATGACGGCGAAATCATGCGCCTTAGCGGGGGCGACCCACTGGCCGTTGATATAGAAATCACGTTTTTCCAACATGGGTTCTCTCCTGTTTCTATGCTGCTGATCACTGCGACGCAGATGATTTTGCGGCACTCTGTCACCGGGGGCGACCCTCTGCAAGAGAGGGGATGAAAGACGCGGGCGAAGGTATTAGGTTAACGGCACGAGTCACTCACAGCATTGCACCGGAGGACACTATGGGCTTGCGCATCAACGACACTGTGCCGAATTTAACGGTCGAAACAGACCACGGCACGATACAACTGCACGACTGGATCGGCGACAGCTGGGCCATCCTGTTCTCGCACCCCAAGGACTTCACACCCGTGTGCACCACCGAATTTGGCGCCGTGGCGCAATTGGCGGATGAATGGGAAAAGCGGGGCACCAAGGTGATCGGCGTGTCGGTGGACGGCGTCGAGGATCACAAGAAGTGGAAGAATGACATCGAGACCTTCGGCGGTGCCAAGGCTGGCTTCCCGATTATCGCAGACGATGGCCTGGAGGTGTCGAAAGCCTTCGACATGCTGCCTGCGGAAGCCTATTTGCCGGATGGCCGCACCCCGGCCGACAGCGCCACGGTGCGCTCGGTATTCATCATCGGGCCGGACAAGCAACTCAAGCTGAGCATGACCTACCCGATGACGGTGGGCCGTAACTTTGCCGAAGTGCTGCGCGCGCTGGACGGCTTGCAGATGTCCATTGGCAAAGGGGTCGCGACACCCGCCAATTGGAACGTGGGCGATGATGTAATCATCCCGGCGACGGTTTCCGATGAGGACGCCAAAGCGAAATTCGGCGAGTTCAACAAAATTCTCCCGTATCTGCGCACGACAAAGGCGCCAGAATAGTCAGCCTTGAGGCGGCGCTTCCGGGTGTCGCCTCAAATCGGCAGCTCAGTGGTGGATTTCAGCTCTTTCAGGACGAAGCTGGAATGCACTTCGCGCACGATGGTGTTGCGCAGCAATGTGTGGGTCATGAAGGCTTCGTAAGCTTCGACATCGGCGACGCGTATTTTCAGCTGATAGTCGGCAGTGCCTGACGTCGCATAGCATTCGACGATTTCCGGGTGACCTTCGATCAGGCGGGCAAAGCCGGATACCGTTTCCTCTGCATGATCCCGCAGGGTGATGGAGGCCAGCACACAGAGTTTGCACCCGAGCTTGGCCGGATCCAGCAAAGCCACCCGCGCCGTAATCAGCCCGTTGGCTTCGAACTCCTGCATCCTCCGCCAGACCGTGCTTTGCGCCATGCCGCACCGCTCCGACAGCTGCGCCAAGGAGAGCGCTGCGTCGCGCTGGATTTCTTTCAGTAAATGCTCATCGGTGCCAGAAATTTTCATGTTCGTGCCCAGATCCGAGATGATCATTCGTAACCTGTTGGCTCGTACAAAAAAAGCCCCGATGGAAACATCGGGGCTTTCTCTTGCCTGGGCGGAACTCACGCTGCGCGGCGGCGCCTTGCGATCACACCGAGGGCACCAAGTCCTGCAAGCATCAAGGGCAAACCTGCAGGCAGCGGCACAGGGGCCGGTATCTGGCTTTCGATGCGGGAAAGCGCGAACTTGGCAAACTCAGACTGCGCGATCCGGTTTGGATGCACACCATCCGCAAAAAGCAGCTGATCGGCGCGTGTAGGGTCAAAGAGAGGCTGTCCATCAGCATCTAAGCCGACAAACGAACAGTTTCCCGCGACCTGCAGGACGCGCAGGCTCGTTGTGCAGGGAAAAATCGTATCGACAATACCCAAAGTGTCTGCACGATCGATCAGGTCATTGAAGTACGAAAACTGGTCGACCCGTGTGATGGTCAACCCATCATCCGTTTCCAGTTTCTGAAGCCCGTTCTCGAGTTCCGCATTGAAGAGCAGCGATGCACCTTGAATGGCCGCTGCGCGATCGCTGAGTGTCGCCACGGTACCCTCGGCCACGGCGATGTCCGCGGGGTCGGCCGTCGGGTCGAGCTTAAGGGCGGCAAGGGTTGCCTGCGCCACGACCAGCTCTGCATTGAAGGCCGGTGTGCGGCTGATATCCGGCAGGTTGGAGACAAGGAAGTCATCGAAGTGAGCACCCGTCGTCGCCACGGCGCGGATGCCGTCGATCACCTCAGCTGCGGTTCGGACGGGGTTGAACTCCGGCGTGCCCAATTGCTGAAAAAAATCGTTGGCCCCGAAGAGCACGGACACCAGCGGGTTGGACCCGGCGTTTCCAACGGTGGCAGCGAAGGTGGCAGCCTGGTTTTGGAAGGTCGAGAGTGCGGTGAGCGCTGCTACCTGCGCAGGAGGTACGGCGCCGCCGCCGCTGTAGTCGGTGGTGTTTGTGTTGCCGGCGGTTGCGCCGCCAAGTGCGTAGTTCTGAGTTTCTTTCCGGGCAGCGCGGAACCTGTCGGCGATGATTTCAGTCCAAACGGGACCGTTGGAGAAGCGCCCGCCAACGCTGGGCGGCGCCAGCTGGACGAGCTTGCCGTCGTCGGACAGGCTGTCGCCAAAGGCGTAGTAGCTGGTGAAGTCGAGCGTACCCGAGTGGGCACCCGTGGCCAAGCCAATGGCCAGCCCTAATGACAGAATCTGGTTTTTCATGAGGCCCTCCCAAGCCGTGATGGCCGGAAGGTTAACACCCTTTTTTTGTGTACCTAGCCTGACCCAGCGGCAAGCGGAAAAGACGCTACGTAACGAAAAAGGCCCCGGCGTTTCCACCGGGGCCCTGACTTTCAAATGCTAAGCAGATTATTCGTCTGCAGGCGCTTCTTCTTTTTTGATCTCTTCGCCGGTCTCCTGATCGACGACTTTCATTGACAGACGAACCTTGCCGCGGTCATCGAAGCCAAGCAGTTTGACTTTCACTTCCTGACCTTCCTTCAACACATCCGACGGATGGTTCAGGCGGCGGTTCTCGATCTGGGACACGTGTACCAGACCGTCGCGCTTGCCAAAGAAGTTCACGAAGGCGCCGAAATCGACGATCTTCACGACGGTACCGGTGTAGACCATGCCTTCTTCGGGCTCGGCCACGATGGAGTGGATCATGTCGTAGGCTTTCTTGATCGAATCGCCGTTGGGCGAGGCGATCTTGATGGTGCCTTCATCGTTGATGTCGACTTTGGCGCCGGAGACTTCCACGATCTCGCGGATGACCTTGCCGCCGGAACCGATCACTTCGCGGATTTTGTCGGTGGGGATCTGCATGGTCTCGATGCGCGGTGCGTGGATCGAGAAGTCCGCAGCACCGGTCAGCGCCTTGTTCATCTCACCCAGAATGTGCATCCGGCCATCTTTCGCCTGCGCCAGGGCTTTCTCCATGATCTCGGGTGTGATGCCAGCGACCTTGATGTCCATCTGCAGCGAGGTGATGCCGTTCTCAGTTCCCGCCACCTTGAAGTCCATGTCGCCGAGGTGGTCTTCATCACCCAGAATATCGGACAGGATCGCGTAGGAGCCGTCGTCTTCGAGGATCAGCCCCATGGCGACACCTGCGACGGCGTTCTTCAGCGGTACCCCGGCGTCCATCATGGACAGCGAGCCACCGCAAACGGATGCCATGGAGGACGAGCCGTTGGATTCGGTGATCTCTGAAACCACGCGCACGGTGTAGGGGAAATCGGTTGCGGCAGGCAGAACCGCCTGCAGTGCGCGCCAAGCCAGTTTGCCGTGGCCGATTTCGCGGCGTCCGGGAGGGCCCACACGACCGGCTTCACCGACCGAATAGGGCGGGAAGTTGTAGTGCAGCAGGAAGTTGGATTTGAAGTTGCCATGCAGCGCGTCGATGAACTGCTCATCGTCGCCAGTGCCCAGCGTGGTCACGACGAGGCCTTGTGTCTCACCGCGTGTAAACAGCGCCGACCCGTGCGTGCGGGGCAGAAGGCCGGTCTCGCAGACGATGTCACGGATTTCGTCGGTTTTGCGTCCGTCGATCCGCTTGCCTGTTTTTACCACGTCGCCGCGCAGGATGGAGGCCTCAAGCCCTTTCATCGCGGAGCCGAGGTTCGGGTCCTCTGCCTGCTCTTCGGTCAGCGCTTCCATGATCTTCTCGCGGGCGGCGGCCACGGCGGTGGTGCGTTCCTGCTTGTCGGAGATCGCGAAAGCCGCGCGCATGTCAGCCTCACCAGCCGCCGCGATTGCCGCAGACAGCTCGGAATAATCCGCTGGCTGATAGTCGAAGGGCTCTTTCGCGGCGTCTTCGGCCAGCGAAATGATCAGATCGAGCACCGGCTGGATCTGCTCGTGCGCGAATTTCACCGCACCGAGCATTTCCTCTTCGGTCAGCTCATAGGCTTCGGATTCGACCATCATCACGGCGTCTTTGGTCCCGGCAACCACAAGGTCCAGACGCTGCTCGGGGTTCAGACGCAGGTCCTGCATGTCGTCCACGGTCGGGTTCAGGATGTATTCGCCATCTTCAAAACCAACGCGGGCACCAGCAATCGGGCCCATGAAGGGCGCGCCGGAAATGGTCAGCGCCGCGGAGGCGGCGATCATGGCAACCATGTCGGGGTCATTGACCAGATCGTGGGAAAGCACGGTGCACATCACCAGCACTTCGTTCTTGAAGCCGGGGACGAACAGCGGGCGGATCGGACGGTCGATCAGGCGTGCGGTCAGTGTTTCTTTTTCAGTTGGGCGCGCTTCGCGCTTGAAAAAACCGCCAGGCACTTTGCCGGCGGCGTAGTATTTTTCCTGATAATGCACGGTCAGCGGAAAGAAATCCTGACCCGGCTTCTGTTTCTTGGCAAAGGTGACGTTTGCCATCACGCTGGTCTCGCCCAGCGTTGCAATCACCGACCCGTCCGCTTGACGGGCCACTTTTCCGGTTTCCAGTGTGAGCGTCTCTTCGCCCCACTGCATCGATTTTTTCGTTTCGTTGAACATCTAGGTTCCTCAAGTTGGCCCATTGGCCATTTGCATAGGGGGCGTATTCCCCCTGACCCCGGTATCTTCTTTTGGCGGCGCTGAGGTCCGGGCGCCGGCTTTCAGATTGCGCGTACGTACACGAGATCGCGGCCATTGGAAAGGGAGGGTTTACGCAGCGTTCGAGCCTAGCCCCATGGCTTTTTGGGTGGGGTTTTGTAGGCGGGTGGCGCATCGGGGAAAAGGTCACCGGTGGCGCCCTCCGCATGGCCAAAGCGGATCATCCACGGTTTGGGTGGGGTAATCTCGCCGTCTGGGGACCATTCGAAATATCCCAGCGCGCCGCTGGCGGGGATTGGGTCAATGGGGCATGGGTTCTCCAGCAGCAGCCCCGCTTCGCCGCCAAACCATGGGCTGTCGCTCTCGGTGATGATTTCTACCACATCCACGGTGCCGATGATCGCGCCGCGCACAAGATCGTCCGGGCGTGGACAGGTCGCGCCGTGTTGAGCAAAGCGCCAGTGCAGGTAGCGGTATTCGTCTTCCTTCATGCCGGTCGCAGCATGGATACAGATGGGGCCGGGTACCATGCGCCCTGCGCGGATCGATCCGAGCGAACGGTTTTCGATGATCTTGCCGCCGTGAATGATCGCCCAGGCGGAGGGCTGTCGAACAGAAAGGGCAAGGCGTGGCAAGTCGGGCATAGGCAAGACCTAGCGCAGACGCGCGATGGATCACGGGTCGTTTTCGCCCTCGCCCAGGATGCGTGTGAAGAGGCCCACGACGAAAGCGGTCGTGATGCCGAAGGTCAGGATACCCGTGGCAGAGATCATCGCCCCGGCAATGCGGTAGCCGGGGTCAAGCACCAGGTCGCCGTAGCCCACAGTCGTGTAGGTCACGAGCGAATAGTAAATCGGTGCCTCATAGCCGGGCAGCGCGCCCACAACCCAGATTGAAAACGCGCTGATGTAGATCTGAACCGTGTGCGAGAACAGCAGCACCAGAAACAACGCGCAGACGATGAAAATCTGATGCCGCGTGGTCTGCTCCTCACTGAAATGATCATGTTTGCGCAGATGTTTTATCAGCCGCGCGATGATGAGGATGTGCAACAGGGCACAGACCAGAAGCACTGTGCCGCCAAAGGTGATCTCGAGAAGGACAGGCATGACGCGCCCCGGGTTGGTTTTGACAAGAGTTTGGAATGGTTTACGTGGCGGCGCGATGCTTGTCCAATGCTCTGCGATCAGGTTTGAGAGAGGGCTGCGAGCAGGACCACGGCCATCATCGAGGCGGCCATGGCGATGTTGATGGCGCGCTGCGTCCGCCGCGGCAGGTTCATCCGTTGCAGGGCAATGCCCAGCCAGAGCCAGGCAAAGTGAATGGGTATCCAGATGGCGTTGATGATCAGGAATTTCAGGGCGATTTCAACGGCAAAGCTCTGCTGCCAGAAACCAAAGCCGCTGAAGAGCGCGGTGTTGACCGCATAGGCTTTGGGGTTGATGGCCTGCAGCAGGATGCCGCCGCCGATGCCGGGGCGTTTCGCGCGTTCGATGAAGGCGACCTTGCTGCCCGCCAGTGCGATGCGCAGGGCGAGATAGGCCAGATAGGCGACAGAGGCGGTGAAGAGAACGAGGCGCAGGCGATCATCGGCGAGGATGGCAGCGGTGACGCCTGAGACCACGGCCAGTGAGACCAGATTGGTGCCGATGAAGAGACCCACGACATAGCGGCTGCCAGCGGCGGCACCAAAGGCGGCACCCACACCTGCAGTGGAAAGCACGCCGGGGCCGGGGGTGATGATCAGGAAGAAGACGGCGGCGGCGAAAGTGAGCATGGTGGCACTCTATGCAGCCCGTGGCGCGGGTAAAGAAAAACCGCGCCGGGTCGGGCGCGGTTTTTTGAAAACTCGACCGGGTGCCGGACCGCAGGTTTGCTACGCAAACCCGCTTGTCCGCACTCGGAGAAAATCGCTGAGCGATTTGTCTCCGTAATTATCTCCGGAGGCCCAGGCGTTTGATCAGGTCCTGGTAGCGGGCCTCATCCTTGCCTTTCACGTAATCCAGAAGCTTGCGGCGCGTGGCCACCATCTTCAGCAGACCACGACGGCCATGGTTGTCTTTCTTGTGGGTCTTGAAGTGCTCGGTCAGGGTCGCGATGCGCGAGCTGAGGATGGCAACCTGAACTTCGGGCGACCCGGTGTCGCTTTCCTTGGTTCCGTATTCCTTCATGACGCGGGCTTTGTCTTCAGCAGTGATCGACATCGGGGGCTCCTATACAATAAGTGTTTGGGTCAAGGCGCAGGCCGGGATGTCGTCCAGCACAGGCCGATGGAGATACCGTCCTTGAGAGAGATTCCCCAAGGCGATGCGCGCGTATAAGCGTCCTGATTGGAAATGGCAATTGTTGAATGCGGGACTTGGCCGGTAGACTGGTCGCCAGCACCACTCGATGTCTGATCAGACGGCTTCCAAACCGATCACCATCGCGGAACTCAAGGGGATCAGCGTTAGGTCGGCAACGCTCAGTTCTGCATCCCCATAGACCTCGGCGACATTTTCACCGTTCATGGAAACCTGCATCACCTCGGGGTCATCCGGATCCGGAGCAACGTCGACATCCGGTTCTGCCGCGCCCTCGTGCGTATCATCCCAGACCAACATCAAGCTTTCTGTTTGTGCCTGATAGTCAAGGATCTCAGAACCGTCCCGCTGTTCAATCCAGTCACTCAACAGTACTCCGTCTCCCTCTGAAGGGGCGTCAAACTCTACCTCGTCTGCTTCAAGCATTGCGGAGCTGTAGATAATTTCTTGGGAGGGAGAGGTCTCCACTGACGCATCTGTTTCCGCAGCTTCCGGCTCAGCCATCACTTCATTGAGAATGTCATCGCCCCAGCCGCCTGCAGGATAAGCCGTTTCAGCCGTATTGAAAGCCACTTGCGTGTCAGACTGCAGTAGCCCACCAGCATCGCTATGCTCTTTGATCTGACTGAGAAGGTCGCCGACGTCCGAGGTCTGCTCGCTCTCGTCCTGCAGCAGGTCTTCTTCTTCCTCGTCAACGTCGGCCTTGATTCCCACAAAGGCAGCAGCGCCGACTCCCGCCACACCCATCAATCCGGCCAGCCATAACATCAGATCAAGACCTTTTACCGTTCATGCGCGGCCCTCTGACAGATCAACCACCATAGGCGATGCCGCAATCCACATTGGGTTCTAGGGTCAAATCCTGACCAATGTGTTAACGTCAGCCTGGCATGAGCCAGCGTTCCGGCTGTCTGGCATAGGGCAGGTAAAGAGGATGACGGGGATGTCCCTCCTTGGACAGGCCCAGGTGAAAGAGGTCACATCCCGCATCAGTCAGCAGCTTGGCGACTGCTGTGCCCCGCGCCAGATGCGCGCCGTGCACACCCCAGGCGGCGATGACCTGATCCGCTTGTCGCGCAACCTCGATCAATACCACGTCGTTCTCGGGTCCGATGGGACGGTCGGCGCGGCGCATCGCCTGCGGATCAGTATCCCGCCAGGCAAAGATATTGGTCACCTGAAAGCCGCCAAATCCCAACCTGCGGGCGCGTTGTTCGCAGCGCTCCACCGTCGGGTCGTTTCTGATTTCGTCGGCTTTCGACGGGTTGAGCATGACAAAGTTCACGCGCCTGCCTTCGGGTTGCCAAATCCGGCACAGGCTGTAGCGATACGCAGCGCAATCAGAATAGACAGCTTCGGACCAACTGTCGGCGCTTTGATGGGTGCGGGTGAGCATGCGGCTTCATGCCAGCCGGTCGGCAGCGCCGCAAGGCAGACGTGCAGAAGGCCGCCCTGCTGAGGCGGCCCTTTGGAAAAGTATGTTTGCGTTCAAGCGGCTACGGTGACGCTCTTGCGGGGCAGTTCCAGCACTTCGCCGCGCAGTTCCAGGATTGCGGCAGCAACCACGGCGTAGACGGTGTGGCCCCAGAGCGCGACCCAGGTGATGCCGGTGAAGCCCAGGAAGGGTTTCATGCCTGCCACGAGATGCGCCATGCCGTAGAGGGCAAAGACCCAGAGGGCGACGCCGTAGACCACGGCGGTGATGCCCCAGTGCAGTTGCGGCAGGACGGCGCGCTGTACCGGGCGGGCAATGGCGAAATAGCCCACGACATAGAAGATGAGGCCGGTCAGCGTGTGCAGCAGATAGGCGGCACCGGATGGGGCGGCGCCAAAGACGGATTTCAGTGTGGCGCCGGCAAGACCGACAGGTGCCAGTTTCGCGTAGCCAAAGAGCGGGCTGAGCGCCTGTCCGAAGGTGTCAAAAGCGATGGTTGCAAAGGCGCCGGCGGTCAGGATTGTCAGGGCTGTGCGTTTCATATCAGGGTCTCCATGTTGGAACGGGTTCGACTGCTGACCCCGATATGGCAGTGCCTGCGCGTCTTGTGCAGCCTCCTCACACAAGGCTTACCTTCGCGCGGATTTTCGTAACATTCTTTGTAACAAACCCCGGATCTCGCTGACATCGGCGCGAGGTTTGCGTCAGATTGAAATATTCGGAACTGATCAGTTCTTAATGTTCAGCACGCGGGTGGGATGCAACTCCCCCGATTTATAGCGCCCGATGGCCAGAGCCTGACCTTCGAAAGAGGCCCAGACCTCCTCGCCATAGTCGACATCACTGGCCAGAACCATGCCGGGATTGCCATTGCGCAACCGGGCGGCCCCTTCGGGGGTGGCCTTGACTTCGGGCAGGGCGACGAAGGCCTCCGCCACGGGGCGCAGATGTTCATCGAGGTCGGGGGTCCTGGCAAGCGTTTCGATCTTGTCCATGGTCAGCCCGTCGCTGGCATCAAAGGGCCCCGACCAGATGCGGCGCAATTCCCGCACGTGCCCGAAGCAGCCCAGAGCCTCCCCCAGATCGCGCGCAATGGACCTGACATATCCGCCCTTGCCACAGACCAGTTCAAGGGTGACGTGATCCGGGTCCGGACGGTCGATCAGCAAAAGGCTTTCGACATAGAGGGGGCGGGCGGCGATTTCCATCGTTTCGCCGTCGCGGGCGCGTTTGTAGGCGCGTTCGCCGTCGATCTTGACGGCTGAGAACTGGGGCGGGACCTGCTCGATATCGCCCACAAACGCCCCGAGCGCCTGCTTGATTGTCTCGTCATCCGGGCGCAGATCGCTTTGCGCAATGACCTCACCCTCTGCATCATCGGTGTTGGTTGCCTGACCAAGCCGCATGGTGAATTCATAGGCTTTCAGTGCGTCGGTGACATAAGGCACCGTCTTGGTCGCCTCGCCAAGCGCGACGGCAAGAACGCCGGTGGCGTCCGGGTCCAATGTGCCCGCATGTCCCGCTTTCTTGGCGTCCAGCGCCCAGCGGACCTTATTGACCACCGCCGTGGAGGTCAGGCCCGCGGGTTTGTCCACCACAAGCCACCCCGAAATCTCTCTGCCGTTTTTCCTGCGTCCCATGATGCCTCACGTGCTCCTGCGCGCGGTGCCATAACGGTCTGTGCCCCTAACTGCCAGCGTTCTTTTGCCGTCCTGCCGCAAAATCGTTATACGCTGCAGGATGCCGCTACTCTGCCGGTGTCACGACGCCGACGATGGGCCCTAGATTGAACCCGAAGTCGCTGCGCCCCAGAGCAGGCGCATAAAGCCGGGACACCTTGCCATCGAAGTAAAGCGCGTTGGGCAGGTCCAGATGATCGCGAAACAGCAGTCCGAAACTGTAGAAATTCACCGGTTCATCCGAAATGGCAAAGACGACCCGTCGGCCATCTGACGATGTCCCCACACCGTTGCGAATGAACTCAGAGGTGCCGTCTTCCAGAAATCGCGGGTGCAGCGCGCCGTCGATGACCAGCATCGGCCCGGATTGCGTGGCGTCCCGGCACTCGGGTTGTTCCTGAAGGAAGGCCAGCGTTTCGAAGACATCCGCCCGATCTTCGCGCAGGCAGAACACACCGTTGGGCAGCAGGCCGAAATTGCCGGGGCCTGCGGTGTCGATGACCCGCATGATCTCCTGCCCATCTTCGACGTAGTGCCCGACGGGCGCGCGGTTGTCGTGATACATGCCCGCGTTCATGGCGAAGACCAGCTTTTGCTGCCGTGCTGCGAGCTTTCTGTCTACTTCCGAAAACTGACCCAACGGGGCACCGCCTTCGTCATAGAGAAAGAGCTCAAGCGCTTCGGTGGCGGCATCCACTTCACAGACGGTGTAGCGCGTGTCCTGAAATGTCACGGGTTCACACTCCACCGCCCCCGCGTCATGCGCAAGAAGGCACAAAGCAGCGGTGGAAAGCAGCACACGGATCATTCCGAATCGGGCTCCTCGCTGCTGCTTGCGTCGGTGTCGCGCCGCACGTCGTCACGGTTCAGCATTTCGCGTGTCTCATCCATCCGGTCGAAGGTCTCATCAAGCTGAAACCGCAGGTCAGGCGCGAACTTCAGCGATAGCTTCTTGGACACGACCCGGCGCAATTCACCCTTGTTGCGGGCGAGAAGGCGGATGACCTCTTCCTGTCCCCGCCCACCCAGGGGCAGCACATAGGCCGTGGCAATGCGCAGGTCGGGCGACGTGCGCACTTCACCGACGGTGATCGACATCCTGTTCAGATCGGGGTCATGCACGTCGCCGCGCGCCAGCACATCCGACAGCGCCCTGCGGATCAACTCGCCTACCCTGAGTTGTCGTTGCGACGGACCTGCGCCCTCGTGAAACTTGTTCTTTCCCATGGGCCCCATCTAAGGGGTCACCGGGGCTTTGCCAAGCGTGCGCTGTCGCGATAAGCAAGGCGCGGGGCAGGCAAGCGGGGATTGCAGAATGGACAAGCCGATGAGAATTGCGATCACGGGTGTGTCGGGCCGGATGGGGCGGATGCTGGTGGAGACAATCGAGGCCTCCGACCGGGCCGTGGTGTCGGCGGCCATCGAGCGGGCGGGGCATGACTGGATCGGGCAGGATCTGGGTGTCGCCATGGGCGGGTCAGCTAGCGGTGTTGTCGTCACGGATGATATCGACGCAGCCCTGTCAGGCGCCGATGTTGTCATTGACTTCACGGCACCGACAGCCACCATCGCCTTTGCGCAGGCGGCAGCACGGGCGGGTGTTGCGCATGTGATTGGCACCACTGGCATGACAGCGCAGGAGATCGCGCAGCTCAATGCTCCGGCAACGCAGACCGTTATTGTGCGGGCAGGCAACATGAGCCTTGGGGTCAACCTTCTGGTGCAGCTGACCAAGCGGGTCGCGGCCGCCCTCGACGATGATTACGACATCGAGGTGATCGAGGCGCATCACAACCGGAAAGTGGACGCGCCCTCGGGTACGGCACTGATGCTGGGCGAAGCAGCGGCGGAGGGGCGTGGTGTTGACCTCGATGATGTGTCCGACCGCGCCCGCGACGGCATTACCGGCGCGCGCGACAGGGGGCGTATCGGTTTCACCGCCATTCGTGGCGGCGATATCATCGGAGAACATGATGTGATGTTCGCTGCCGATGGCGAGCGGATTATCCTGCGGCACGTCGCCTCTGACCGGTCCGTGTTTGCCCGTGGCGCCTTGAAGGCCGCGCTCTGGACTGCCGGAAAGCGACCCGGCGCCTACGATATGCTCGACGTGCTGGGACTCTCCGAGCAATAAATTGCCAAGACGATCCTTTGAGTCATCCAAGTCGCGTGCTGCTGCGTATTCTTTTCAGAGCATGAATTAGGAGGCCACTTCCGATGCGCTTGCTGTTGAGCACCATGACTGTTGTCGCGATCTTGATCGCAACTTCTGCGGCGGCGGAGTTCACCAAGGTGGACAGCCAGCAGGAGTTTGTTTCCCTCATTTCCGGCAAGGAGCTTCGGCGTCCGTTTGTGAAGCTGGAAGTGTCGCCGCAAGGGGATATCTCGGGCGTTGGTGCCGCATGGGCAGTCAGCGGAAACTGGACATGGCGCGAAGGGTATTTCTGCCGGGATCTCTTCTGGGGTGGCGATCCGCTCGGATATAATTGCCAGGCTGTTGAGGCGCATGACAACCGCATCCGCTTCACGTCCGACAAGGGGCGTGGCGATTCGGCGGAATTTCGTCTCAAATAATCTATATCGCCGCCTGATCCAAAGGCATGCGCTGCGCGCGTACGACATGCGCCCGTTCCGGGCAATTGGCGCCTTTATCTAGGCGGATTGATCAGAAATCGACCGCGAGGCCTTTCTTTTCCCAATCGCCATAGCGCACGGGTTCCGGGCCGTCCCGCCCACCCAGTTCGGTTGGCAAATCAAGCGCTTTGGCCTTTTGTCGCCGGTCCTCAGCCTCTGCCAGCGCCCGCTGTGCGGCGGGTGGGAGCTTTGTTTTATCCTGCGGTCTGTGCGCGTCGTCTGGCATTGCTACATCTCTTTGATCTGCCACCTTGATATACGCCGCTCTTTGGCGCAGACAACCCGCCAGCATTCAATGGAGCCTTGTACATGTCCGATACCGGCGTTCCCGCCCGAAAAAGGGCGGTCTACCTGCTCGACCAGATCCTTGGGGAGGGGCGTCTGATGTCAGAGCTTCTGGGCGCAGGCGCGCTGGAGGCGCTGCCGGTGGCAGATCGCGCGCGGGCGGCACGGTTGGCGCAGGATACCCTGCGCGGGCTGGAGCGGGCAGACCGTCTGCTGCAGAAACACCTGTCGAAATATCCACCGCTCACCGTGCGCAATGCCCTGCGGGTTGGCACGGTGGAGCTGTGTCAGGGCCAGGCGGCGCATGGTGTTGTCAATGCGATGGTCGAACTGGTGGCGCGTCACAAAAGGTTGGGGCATCTGAAAGGCCTGACCAACGCGGTATTGCGTAAAATTGCCGCCGAGGGACCGGAGGCATGGGAGGCGCTGCGTGCGCCGCGATTGCCAAAATGGTTGCGTGGGCCGCTGGTTTCGGCTTGGGGGCCGGAAGCGATGGTGGCGATGGAACGGGCGCATTTTGCGGGAGCGCCGCTGGATTTGACCGCCAAAGGCGATGCGGCGGCAGTCGCCGCAGCCACCGGCGGCGCGGTGTTGCCCCATGGGTCTGTGCGGATTGTAGACGCGGGGCAGGTGTCCACCATGGCAGGTTTTGAGGCAGGCGACTGGTGGGTTCAGGACGCGGCGGCGGCCCTTCCCGTGCAGGTACTGGCGCCTCAGCCCGACGAGATGGTGCTTGATCTCTGCGCCGCGCCGGGCGGCAAGACAATGCAACTGGCCGCTGCCGGGGCGCGGGTGACGGCGGTGGACGATTCTGCCGGGCGCATGTCGCGGGTGACAGAAAATCTCAAACGCACCGGGTTGACGGCAGAGTTGGTTGTGCAAGATGCGCTGGCACACGCGGGCTCCTACGATGCGATCCTTCTGGACGCGCCCTGCTCCGCGACCGGCACAATCCGCCGCCACCCTGATCTGCCCCACGCCAAGGATGGGTCCGAATTCGGGGCCTTGATCGATTTGCAAGGTACCTTGATCGATCACGCGTGGAGCTTGCTCAAACCCGGCGGCAGAATGGTGTTCTGCACCTGCTCACTTTTGCCCGATGAGGGCGAGGTGCAGATCGATGAGGCGCTGTTGCGCCATCAGGATATGCACGTGGACACGGCGGCGCTGGCTCTGCCAGGTGTCGAGAAGGACTGGCACACCGCTGAGGGCGGGCTGCGTCTGCGTCCGGATTATTGGGAAGAACTGGGCGGCATGGACGGGTTTTATATCGCTTGTCTGCGCAAGTCTGCATAACATCCGGCCTGCCGCTTTGTATCATGTGATCCACCAAATATAATGCGGTGACTCAAATCAGCCTTCGGGTTAACATGCATCAAAGCGCCGTCAGAGCGTCCTCAGGCAGAGAACCCCATGTCCGAAAACAGAAGTTTTGCCGCCCGCAAGGTGCATTTTCTAAACCGCTGGCATGCCGCAAAGGCAGGCAGGATGCGCGCACGAGCGGTCGGATTCGTCTCTTCCCCTGAGCCGCGCACCATCGGCAGCTTTGCCAAGGGGCGACAATTACTGGCGGGAAACTTCCTGTTTGCGGGCCATCTGCTGGAGCATAAGGACACTGATCTTTGGGACCTGCCCGCGCCGAATGCGGATTACGAGCAGGAAATTCATGGGTTTGCCTGGCTGGACGATCTGGCCGCAGTTGGAGATTTGCAAGCCCGCGCGGCGGCGCAGCGCTGGCTCTGGAGCTGGATCGAGCGCTACGGTCGGGGCCGTGGACCAGGCTGGACGCCGGATCTGACCGGGCGGCGGCTTATCCGCTGGATCAACCATGCGCTCTTCATGCTGCGCGGCAATGATGCACCGGACAGCGACGCCTTTTACCGCAGTCTGCACCAGCAGACTCATTTCCTGGCCAAGCGCTGGCAAGGCGCGGCAAGCGGTTTGCCTCGTTTCGAGGCCCTCACCGGGTTGATATATGCGGGGCTCTCGCTGGAGGGGATGGAAAGCATGGCCGTGCCAGCGGTCAGGGCACTGGCAAAGGAATGTCATACCCAGATTGACGAGCAGGGCGGGCTGCCGACACGGAACCCTGAAGAACTATTGGATGTCTTCACACTTTTGTCCTGGGCCGCCGCTGCTCTATCCGATGCTGGGCATGCCGCGCCGCCAGAACATCTGGAGGCGATCGAGCGTATTGCGCCCACATTACGCACCTTGCGTCATTCGGATGGCGGGCTTGCGCGGTTTCACGGTGGAGGTCGCGGGCCCGAGGGCTGGCTGGATCACGCGCTGGCACAAGCCAAGGTCAAGACGCGCCAGCCCGATGGCTTATCGATGGGGTTTGCGCGCCTCTCTGCCGGGCGCACCAGCGTGATTGTCGATGCCAGCAAGCCACCGACAGGGCGCGCGTCCTACAATGCCCATGCTTCGACACTGGCGTTGGAACTAACTTCCGGGCGACGACCTTTGGTGGTCAATTGCGGCTCTGGCCGCTCCTTCGGGCCGGATTGGCGGCGGGCGGGCCGTGCCACGCCGTCACATTCGACGCTGTCGCTGGATGGATACTCAAGCGCGCGACTGGGGGATGCGGACAGGTCCACAGGCCGCGAAGAGTTGATCGAAGCGCCAACCAAGGTGCCGATCGAGATTGGTCATGTCAGCGACGGGTTGCGGTTTCAGGGAGGGCACAACGGGTTTGTCGCCACGCACGGTCTGACACACGCACGTACGTTGGAGATGACATTTGATGGCCGCGCCATGGCCGGTGAGGACATGTTGCTGGCGCTGGATGATGCGGAAAAGCGGCGGTTTGATCTGGCGCTGGACGCGACCAAACTACAGGGTATCGCCTTTGACATCCGGTTCCACCTGCATCCGGAGGTGGATGCGACGCTGGATCTGGGTGGGGCTGCCGTTTCCATGGCGCTGAAAAGCGGTGAGATTTGGGTGTTTCGTCACGATGGGGGGCAAAATCTGACGCTGCAGCCGTCGGTCTATCTGGAAACCGGAAGATTGAAGCCCAGAGGCGCAAATCAGATTGTTCTTTCGGGCAAGGCTATGTCATACGCCACGCGTGTCCGCTGGTCTCTCTCCAAAGCGCAGGAAACTGCGATTGGCATCCGGGATCTCAGCCAGGATGCGCCTGACCTGACCGACGAGCCTTAAAGGACCCTGCCCATGACCGATCTCGCCCCGCTGCGCCGCGCCCTGCTTTCCGTATCCGACAAGACCAGGCTGGTGGATTTCGGCAAGGCGCTGGCGGCGAGAGGGGTGGAACTGCTCTCCACCGGCGGGACGGCGAAAGCACTGCGGGACGCAGGGCTTCAGGTGCGCGACGTCGCCGAGGTGACCGGATTTCCCGAGATGATGGATGGGCGGGTCAAGACCCTGCACCCGGTGGTACACGGCGGTCTGCTGGCGCTGCGGGACAATGACGATCACGTGGCGGCGATGGAGACGCACGGCATCGGTCCCATCGACCTGGTGGTGGTGAACCTCTACCCCTTTGAGGAGACCGTGGCCAAGGGCGCGGGCTACGCCGAAGTGATCGAGAACATTGATATCGGTGGCCCCGCGATGATCCGCTCGGCGGCGAAGAACCACGGGTTCGTGACAGTGGTTGTGGATGTGGAAGACTATGATGCCGTACTGGCGGAACTGGACGCGCACGACGGGCAAACCGGCTACGCGCTGCGTCAGCGTCTCGCTCAGACAGCCTATGCACGCACAGCGGCCTATGACACGGCTGTCAGCACGTGGATGGCGGCACAAGTGGGGGGAACACCGCGCAGACGGACGTTTGGCGGGACACTGGCGCAGACCCTGCGCTATGGCGAAAACCCGCATCAGGCCGCGGCTTTCTACACCGATGGCGACGGTGCGCCCGGCGTGGCCACAGCCAGGCAGCATCAGGGCAAGGAACTAAGCTACAATAACATCAACGATACCGATGCGGCCTTTGAGCTGGTGAGCGCCTTTGATCCGGCGGAAGGTCCGGCCTGTGCGATCATCAAACACGCCAACCCCTGCGGTGTTGCGCGGGGTGCCACGTTGACGGAGGCCTACACGCGCGCTTTTGATTGTGATCGCACGTCGGCCTTTGGCGGGATCATCGCGTTAAACCAGCCCTTGGATGCTGCAACGGCGGAAGAAATCACCGGTATTTTTACCGAAGTCGTGATTGCGCCCGGCGCTGACCAGGGCGCAATGGATATTTTCAGCCAGAAGAAGAACTTGCGTCTGTTGACCACATCCGGCCTTGCGGACCCGCGCGCAGCGGGGCTGGCCGTGCGGCAGGTGTCCGGCGGATATCTGGTGCAGGACAAGGATGTGGGTCATGTGGGTCTGGATGACCTGAAGGTGGTGACCAAACGCCAGCCGTCGGAGCAGGAGATGGCCGATCTGCTGTTTGCCTGGACCGTGGCGAAACATGTGAAATCGAACGCGATCATCTACGTGAAGGACGGGGCCACCGTTGGAGTTGGTGCCGGGCAGATGAGCCGGGTGGACAGCACGCGGATTGCCGCCCGCAAGGCACAGGATATGGCGGAGGCGATGGGCCTGCCCGCGCCGCTGACCCAAGGATCGGTCGTGGCGTCGGATGCGTTTTTTCCCTTTGCCGATGGGTTGATCACGGCAGCAGACGCGGGTGCAACCGCGCTCATTCAACCGGGCGGGTCGATGCGGGATGACGAGGTGATCGCGGCGGCGGATGACGCCGGGATCGCCATGGTCTTTACCGGCATGCGCCACTTCCGCCACTGAGAGAGGAGCCGTCATGCGTGCCCTTGCTCTGGCGGCCCTGATCGCCTTTGTCATCGACCAGCTCAGCAAGTATCTGGTGATCCATGGGATGGAGTTGTGGCGTGTCCGCGCCATCGATGTGCTGCCGCCGGTGCTGAATTTTCGCTATGGCGAGAACCGGGGCATCAACTTCGGCCTTTTTGGCGATGCGTCGGACGCCAGCCGGTGGGTCCTGATTGGGCTGGCGGTTGTGATCTGCGCGGCGGTTCTGATCTGGGCATGGCGGCAGGAGCTTGGGTTTTGGGCGCAGGTTGGTGCCGGGTTCTTGATCGGCGGGGCGCTGGCCAATGTGCTCGACCGGTTGATCTATGGCTATGTGCTGGATTTTCTGAACATGTCCTGCTGCGGGATCGAAAACCCCTTTGTGTTCAACTTGGCGGATGTGTTCATTTTCGGGGGGGCCATCGCATTGGTTTTCCTGTCACCCGATCCCAAGGACGCACCGAAAAAAGGCCAGTGACATTGCCTGCTTGCATGGCGTATCAAAAGGCAGACCGCGAGGAGACCTGACATGAGCCGTATTTTGGCCCTCATCCTGATCACAGCATGCGTTGGCGCCTGCGCCAATACCGGGCTGCGCGATCTGCGGTCGAACACGCGTGGGCCCGATGAATTCATCATTGAGCCAAAGGCGCCGCTGCAGACGCCCGATGATCTGACCAGCCTGCCCGCGCCCACGCCGGGTCAGGGCAATCTGACCGATAATGATCCGCTGTCTGATGTGGTGGTGGCACTGGGCGGTCGTCCGTCGAACGCAACCGCGGTGCCTGCCACGGATGGTGCTTTGGTCACAGCGGCCAGCCGGTTTGGCGTGACACCGAACATCCGGCAGAACCTTGCCGAAGAAGATGCGGATTTCCGCCGCAGGCAATCGCGGTTCACGCAGTACCGCCTGTTCCGCGAAGACCGCTATCTGCAGGCCTACCGCCGTCAGGCGCTGGACGCCAGTGATGTGGCGGAGCGGTGGCGTCGTGCCGGGGCCCGAACGCCGAGCTATCCGCCGAACTGATCACGGTGCGCAAGCCGCGCACCTCACTTTCGTGACAGCGTGACTTGAACCGCGCGGCTTGGGACGTATTTCTTGCCCAGACCCGATGTGCTTGACCTTTAGAAGGACAGATCATGATCCGACTGCCTGCGCTTGCTGCCATCCTTTCGTTTCTGCCCGGTCTGCTGACCGCGAATGACGAGGCCGTGACGACTTTTGTTCTCGACAACGGGATGCAGGTTGTGGTGGTCGAGGATCACCGGGCCCCGGTTGTGCAGCATATGGTGTGGTACCGGGCAGGCTCCGCCGATGAGCCCAAGGGATCGTCCGGTGTGGCGCATTTTCTGGAACATCTGCTCTTTAAGGCCACCGACACGTTGGAAGCCGGTGAGTTGTCTGCGACCGTCGCCCGTAATGGCGGGCGGGACAATGCCTTCACCTCCTATGATTACACCGCCTATTTTCAGCGGGTTGCCGCGGATCGGCTGGAGCTGATGATGCGCATGGAAAGCGACCGGATGCGCAATATTCGTCTGACCGAAGAGAACATCGAGACCGAGCGCGATGTGATCATTGAGGAACGCAACCAACGCACGGAAAACAACCCGAACGCGCTTTTTGGCGAACAGATCGCAGCGGCGCAATACCTCAACCACCGTTACGCCGTGCCGATCATCGGCTGGATGCATGAGATGCAGACGCTGGATATGGAGGACGCGCTGGGATTCTACGAAATTTACTACTCTCCCAACAACGCGATTCTGGTGGTGTCGGGCGATGTGACGCCCGAAGAAGTGCGCACATTGGCAGAGAAGTATTACGGCGTGATCCCTGCAAATCCTGACCTGCCAGAGCGTATTCGCACCGAAGAGCCACCGCAGACCGCTGAGCGCCGGTTGATCTTCCGCGATGCGCGCGTCGCGCAGCCCTATGTGCGCCGGTCCTATCTGGCGCCGGAACGCGATCCCGGTGCGCAGGAGAAGGCCGCCGCGCTCACCTTTCTGGCGGAGATTCTGGGGGGTGGTACGACATCCTACCTGACGGACGCGCTGCAGTTCGACACACAGATTGCGACGTATTCCGCGGCTTTCTACCGTGGGGTTTCGCTGGATGACACGACGTTCAACCTCATCGTTGTCCCCCGCCCGGGTGTCAGCCTGCAGGAGGCCGAAGACGCGCTGGATGCGGCGGTGGCGCAATTTTTGATCGATGGCGTGGATCCGGAACAGCTGGACCGGATCAAGCTGCAGATCCGTGCCGATCAGATCTATGCGCGGGATGATGTGGACCGGATTGCCAACCGCTATGGTCAGGCGCTGTCGTCGGGGCTGACCGTAGAGGATGTGCAGGCGTGGCCGGATGTGCTGGAGGCTGTGACGGCTGAGGATATCATCGAAGCCGCCCGCGATGTGTTTGATAAACGGGCCTCGGTCACCGGTTGGCTGATGCGTGAGGAGGTCACCCAATGATCCGCTTTTTCCTGTCGATTTGTATTGTCATCGGTTTCGCGCTGCCCGCCTCAGCGGAGGTGGACATCAAGGAAGTGACATCCGACGCGGGGCTGACCGCCTGGCTGGTGGAAGACCACTCCATTCCCTTCGTGGCGCTGGAAATCCGGTTCCGGGGCGGTGCATCTCTGGATGCGCCGGACAAGCGCGGGGCCATCAATCTGATGACGGGGCTTTTGGAGGAGGGTGCGGCAGATATGGACGCGCGCGATTTTGCGCGATCTACCGAGGCGCTGGCGACCTCTTTTGGCTTTGATATCAGCGACGATTCGCTTTCGGTCTCGGCGCGGTTCCTGACCGAAAACAAGGAGGCATCTGTCGCCTTGCTGCGGGCGGCGCTGCAAGAGCCGCGTTTTGATCAGGATGCCATTGACCGCGTGCGTGAACAGGTTTTGTCGGGCATCCGGTCAGACGCCAAGGATCCGAACGAGATCGCGTCGCGGGCCTTTGACCAGATCGCCTTTCCCGGGCATCCCTATGCCACATCGCTCAGCGGGACAGAGCAAAGCGTTGCGGCGCTGACCCGGGATGATCTGCTGGCCGCGCACCGCGCGGTGCTGGCGCGGGACCGGATCTATATCGGGGCCGTCGGGGACATCACGCCGGAGGAGTTGGGCGTGCTGATGGATGATCTGCTTGTGGATTTGCCGGAAACCGGTGCGCCGATCCCGCCGCCTGCAGAGGTTCAGATCCCCGGTGGGGTGACGGTGGTCCCCTTCGACACGCCACAATCCGTGGCGATTTTCGGCCATGGTGGTATCGCACAGGACGATCCGGATTACTTCACCGCGCTTGTGCTCAACCAGGTTCTGGGCGGTGGCGGTTTCGAGAGCCGCCTGATGGATGAGGTCCGGGAGAAACGCGGTCTCACCTATGGTGTCTATTCCTACCTGCTGGCCAAGGATCTGGCGGAGGTTTACCTGGGGTCGGTGAGTTCGGCCAATGACCGGATCGCAGAGGCGATTGAGGTGATCCGTGACGAATGGGCAAAAGCTGCCGTAGAGGGTCTTACCCAGACCGAGCTGGATGATGCGAAGACGTACATGACCGGCGCCTATCCGCTGCGCTTTGACGGGAACGGGCCGATCGCGCAGATCATGGTGGGTATGCAGATGCTGGGCCTGCCCATTGACTACATCGCGACCCGGAATGATCGTGTGGAGGCGGTCACGCTGGAAGATGTGCAGCGTGTGGCGGCCGATCTGCTGGACCCTGCGGGGCTCCACTTCGTTGTTGTGGGCCAGCCCACCGGGCTGGAGAGTACGCCCGCAAACTGAGCTGCCGTTACCAGAATGAGGCGCTGACGCGCCACGCCATGTCCTCGACCCGGTTGGGTCGAGTGCTGTCGCCTCGGTCAGGCGTCATTCGCCGTAGGGCACCCAGATGTTCTTGATTTCCGTTGCCGCTTCAAGGAACTCATGTCCTTGACCAGCGGTCCCCATCCAATCACGAGCCAGGCCGTGATTGACCCATGTGCGTTTGAGATTTGCGGCACTGGCTTTTTCGATCTCTCCTGAGAGCGATCTTGTCCCGAAGCTCCAGACCGCGTCGATGTCCATATGGGCGGCCATGGGAGTGGCGACATCTCCCTGCAGACCCGTCAGGATGTTCACCACGCCCGCCGGGACGTCTGAGGTTTCCAGCACCTGGGTGAAATCCGTGGCGGCCAGCGGGTAGGGGTCCGAGGCGCTGAGGATGACCCGATTGCCCATGGCGATGGCGGGGGCCATGCAGGAAATCAGCCCGAGGAGTGGGGCTTCACTGGGGCAGAGTGCGCCGATCACGCCCACCGGTTCCTTCATGGCGAGTGCGACACCGCGGATCGGCACGCCATGTACCTTGCCGTCGTATTTGTCTGCCCATGCGGCATAGGTGAAGAGGCGATTGATCGCGGCCTCGACTTCTTTTGCGCCCTGTTTTCCCCCCATCATATCGTCGAGGTGGCGGGCGAACTCATCCGCGCGGGCGGAGAGGTTTTCACCGATGTAATAGAGGATTTGCGCACGCAGGTGGCCTGTGGTTTTGGACCAGCCTTTCGCGGCATGGGCGGCTTCGACCGCGTTGCGGACATCCTTGCGGTTGGCAAGCGAGGCGTGCCCCAGCAGCTTGCCGGATTTGGCCCAGACCGGTGCGGAATAGCCGCCGTCCGGGCGGGCCTGTTTGCCGCCGATGTATAGTTTTGCCGTGCGGTCTATCGGGTCGGTGGGCGCGCCATCCCCTTGATTGGGCTGGATGTCCTTGAGGGGCTTTGGCGTGCCTTTAACTCTGGTGTAGCCAGACAGACCTTCCCAACCGCCCTCGCGGCCGAACCCGCTTTCCCGCACCCCGCCAAATCCGGCGGCGGCGTCCATCAGGTTGGTGCCGTTGACCCAGACGATGCCGCTGGCCAGTTTGGGCGCGATGTCGAGCGCGAGGTTGATGTTCTCGCTCCAGACCGTGGCGGCAAGTCCGTAGCGGCTGTTGTTGGCCAGCGCGACGGCGTCATCCGGTGTGCGGAAGGTGGTGGAGACGAGCACGGGGCCAAAGATTTCTTCCTGCATGAGCGTATCGGCAGGGTTCAGCCCGGTGATCAGCGTGGGCGGATAGAAGGAACCTTCGGAGGGTAGTTCGGTGGCCGCGACATGCGTCTCGCCCGCAGTGTTGGCCGCGACCAGACCGGCGATGGCGTTGAGCTGCACCGGATCGACGATGGCGCCGACATCGATGCTTTTGTCCAGCGGGCTGCCGACGCGCAGCTTGTCCATGCGGGCGCGGAGTTTGGCGTAAAACACCTCTGCCACCGGTTCGTGCACCAGAAGGCGTGAGCCCGCGCAACAGACCTGACCCTGATTGAACCAGATCGCATCGACAAGGCCCTCGACGGCGGAATCCAGATCGGCGTCATCGAAGACGATGTAGGGGGATTTCCCACCCAGCTCGAGGCTCAGCGCCTTACCGGAGCCTGCGGTGGCCTCGCGGATACGGCGCCCCACGGCGGTGGATCCGGTGAAGGCGACCTTGTCCACCTCCGCGGCCACGATCATCTCGCCCACGGTGCCATCGCCGGTCACGATGTTCACCACGCCCTTTGGCAGGCCAGCCTGACGGCAGATGTCTGCAAAGAGCAGCGCGGTGAGCGAAGTGTATTCCGCCGGTTTCAGCACCACGGTGTTGCCCATGGCCAGCGCGGGCGCGATTTTCCACGCCAGCATCAGCAGCGGGAAGTTCCACGGGATGATCTGACCGCAGACACCCAGCGCTTCGCGGTCGGGCAGTTCCTCTTCCATCAGCTGCGCCATGCCCGCATGGAAATAGAAATGCCGCTGGGCCAGGGGCACATCAATGTCGCGGCTTTCCCGGATCGGCTTGCCGTTATCCAGCGTTTCCAGCACGGCAAAAAGGCGGCTGTGTTTTTGCAGCAAACGTGCGAGCGCATAGAGATAGCGTGCGCGGCCCGGTCCGCCCAAGGCCTCCCACTTGGGCTGTGCCTTGCGCGCGGCCTTGACCGCCGTATCCACATCGGCCTGCGTGGCCTGTGTCAGCGTCGCAAGGACCTCACCGGTGGCGGGGTTGCGGCTGTCGAAGCCTTCGCCGGGTTTGGTAAAGGCCCCGTCGATGAAATGGCCAAAGCGGTCCCCCTGATCCACCAGCCACGCCAGGGCTTCGGCAGCACTTTCCGGGGCGACCCCGTAATCCATCGTTTCAAAAATCTCGGAGATGGTCATGGCACATGGCCCTTTCGGTCGTATCAGCTGGTCGGGTGGCGATAGCTGGCGGAATAATTGCCGGTCACATGGTGTTCGAGCTGCCGTTCGATGTCATTGAGCAGCGACGAGGCTCCAAAGCGGAAGAGGTCGGGCTGCAGCCAGCGGTCGCCCAGCTCCTCCTTGATCAGCGCCAGATAGGTGATCGCATCCTTGGCTTTGGAAATCCCGCCCGCCGGTTTGTAGCCGACGCGAAAGCCGGTACGCTCGAAATAATCCCGGATCGCGCGGATCATCACCAGGGTGACGGGCAACGTGGCATTCACGCTTTCCTTGCCGGTCGAGGTCTTGATGAAATCGGCGCCCGCCATCATGCAGATCATCGAGGCCCGCGCGACATTGCGCAGCGACCCCAATTCACCGGTGGCCAGGATTGCCTTGACATGGGCGTCACCACAGGCCGCGCGGAAGGCGCGCATCTCGTCATAGAGCGCCTGCCAATTGCCAGACAACACGTGGCGGCGGGAGATCACGATGTCGATCTCTGCGGCTCCGGCCTTGACGCTTTCTTCGATCTCGGCAAGGCGCAGGTGAAAAGGTGACAGGCCCGCAGGGAAACCGGTGCTGACGGCGGCCACGGGAATGCCCGATCCGTTCAGGGCACGCACCGCCGGCGGGATCATCTCGTGATAGACGCAAACAGCACCGGTGGTGATCGGGCCCATGCCCATTGCATCCAGCAGGCTTTGCGCAATGGGTTGCCGGGCCTTGGCGCAGAGCCGCGCCACACGGTGTTCGGTGTCATCGCCGGACAGGGTGGTCAGATCGATGCAGGTAACTGCGCGCAAGAGCCACGCGGCCTGATGCTTTTTCTTGACGGACCGCCGCGCGGGCAGGCTGGCTGCACGGCGTTCAATGGCGGAGGTGTTGGCCTGAAGGCTGCGCACCCAGTCCAGATCCAACGCCATGCCGGGATTGCGCGGTTCGGTGACCTGCGGCAACTGGTGGCTTGCGGTCGCTGTTTGTGTTGTCTGGCTGAGCATCGCGGCACTCCTGAACCTGCGGGACTGCAAAGTCGCATGGCCCGTCAGGCTTGGCAAGAACCGGCACGCCGCGTCACGCGCGCAATTGCTGTTGAAACTTCAGCTGCCGCGGTATGTCGAATACCCGAAGGGCGAGAGCAGCAGTGGCACGTGATAATGGCTTTCGCTGTCCGAAATCCCGAAGCGGATCGGAATGCTGTCGAGAAAGCGCGGCTCTTCCGGCGCGACACCACTGGCGATGAGGTAGGGCCCGGCTTCAAAGATCAACTCGTAGACGCCCGTCTCGAACCTGTCCTTGCCGAGGATTGGTGCATCCGTGCGGCCATCCGCATTAGTGACCGCCTCAGCAATTTTCCGGTGGCTGTTGCCGGAAACACGGAACAGCAGGATGCGGAGCCCTTCCGCCGGGCAGCCGCGCGCCGTGTCGAGAACATGGGTGGTCAGATATCCCTCGGGCATTGGCGCGTTTCCTGCTGGTTCACCCGCAACCTGCCCGGCCCAGATACGAATTGCAACGGCCCGCAACCCGGTATTGAATGGTGCGGCAGGCACAGGAGTTCGTTTGTGAAACGCTATCCCCGGGATTTTTCAGGCTATGGGGCCAATCCGCCAGATGCGCAGTGGCCCGGCGGTGCCCGGATTGCCGTGCAATTCGTGCTGAACTACGAGGAAGGTGGCGAAAACTGCCTGCTGCACGGGGACGCCGCGTCAGAGGCATTTCTCTCCGAAATCGTCGGCGCGCAGCCCTGGTCAGGACAGCGGCATTGGAACATGGAATCGATTTACGACTATGGCGCGCGCGCCGGGTTCTGGCGGCTGCACCGCCTGTTTACCGGCGCGCACGTGCCGGTCACGGTCTACGGTGTGGCCTCGGCGCTGGCCCGTGCGCCCGAGCAGGTTCGCGCGATGCAGGAGGCAGGCTGGGAAATCGCCAGCCACGGGCTGAAATGGATCGACTACAAGGATCACTCCGAGGCCGACGAGGCGGCGGATATGATGGAGGCGATCCGTTTGCACGGTGAGGTCACCGGCGAAAGCCCGCGTGGCTGGTACACCGGGCGCTGCTCCGAGAACACGGTGGCGTTGGCGGCTAGGACGGGGCAGTTCGAATACATCTCGGATACCTATGATGATGATCTGCCCTATTGGCGCAAGATCGGGCGGCGCAATCAGCTGATCATCCCCTACACGCTGGATTGTAACGATATGCGCTTTGCCACGCCGCAGGGGTTCAACTCGGGGGATCAGTTCTTTGCCTATCTGCGCGACACCTTCGATGCACTCTATGCCGAAGGCGCAGTGGGGGCGGCCAAGATGATGTCCGTCGGGCTGCACTGCCGGTTGATCGGCAGGCCCGGTCGGGTGCAGGCGCTGAAACGCTTTGTCGAATATATTCAGGGCTTTGAGGGTGTCTGGTGCCCCCGGCGGATCGAGATTGCGGAGCATTGGCGCAAAGTACATCCGCCAACGCGCACAGCGCGGCCCTCGGCGCTGAAAAAAACCGATTTCATCGAACGGTTTGGCGGTATCTTTGAGCATTCTGAGTGGATTGCGGAACGCGCCTATGAGCTGGAGCTTGGGCCCGCGCATGATACGGTCACCGGCGTGCACTCCGCACTGGCGCGCATGTTTCGCAGCGCCACGGTGGAAGAGCGCCTGGGCGTCTTGCGGGCGCATCCCGATTTGGCGGGGAAACTGGCGGCCGCCAAACGCCTGACCGCCGAAAGCACAGAGGAACAGGCCAGTGCCGGGCTCGACGCGCTGACCGACAAGGAACGCAAGGACTTTGAGAAACTGAACGCCGACTACGTCAAGAAACACGGGTTTCCCTTCATTATTGCTGTGAAAGACTACGACAAAGCGAGCATTCTGCGCGCTTTCCAGCGGCGGTTGGAACATGAGACGGACGCGGAATTTGACGAGGCCTGTCGTCAGGTGGAACGCATTGCCGAGATCAGGTTGGAGGCGCTTTTATGAGCTATGCATTTCCCCCGGGCGGGCTGCCGGATCAATCCGTACACCCCGAAGGCACCGCGATTTTCACTGAAAGCTACGCGGTCCTGCCCGCCGTCACACAGCGCGATATCGTCACCAGCTTTCTGCCGGAATGGGCAGACACGCGAGTCTGGATTCTCGCCCGCCCGCTGAGCGGTTTTGCAGAAACCTTTGCGCAATACGCCGTCGAGATTGCCCCGGGAGGTGGATCGGATGCGCCAGAACCGGACCAATCCGCACAAGCCATCCTTTTCGTGGCCGAGGGAGAGGCGACCCTGACCGTGGAAGGCAATGAGTACGCGCTGAAACCGGGGAGCTATGCCTATATCGCCCCGGGGGATTTCTGGACGCTGTGGAATGACGGCACGGCGCATTTTAGATGTCACTGGGTCCGCAAAGCCTACCAATCCGCCAAAAATATCGAAGCGCCCAAAAGCTTTGTCACATCAGACCAATCCGTTGCTCCGACGCCCATGCCCGATTGCGGTGGTGTCTGGGCGACAACCCGTTTCGTGGACCCGGTGGATTTGCGCCATGATTGCCACGTGAACATCGTGACGTTTCAGCCGGGCGGGCGCATCCCTTTTGCGGAAACCCATGTGATGGAACACGGGCTCTACGTGCTACAGGGCACCGCCGAGTATCTTTTGAACAAGGATTGGGTCACCGTGGGGCCGGGGGATTTCATGTGGCTGCGTGCCTTTTGCCCCCAAGCCTGCATCGCCACGGGCTCCGAGCCCTTCCGTTACCTGCTCTACAAAGACGTGAATCGTCACGTGCGCCTGTGAGACGGGAGATCCGCTGCGCACCGCTGACCGCAGAAGCCTTTGCGCCCTATGGTGATTTGCTCGATTGCAGCGGCACACCCGACAAGATGATCAACGCAGGGCTCTGCGGGCGCTACCATGACCGCGCCAGGCTTGATTTCGGTGAAGGTGGTCGCGCAGGCATCAGCCTGTTCCATGCCGAGCCGCGCGCTCTGCCCTACACGCTTGACCTGATGGAACGGCACCCGGAAGGCAGCCAGGCCTTCATCCCGATGACGGATCAGCCCTTTCTGGTGACCGTCGCCCCGGACGCGGGTGGCAAGCCGGGTGCCCCTCGGGCGTTTCTGACCGCCCCCCATCAGGCGATCAACTTTCACAAGGGCACGTGGCACGGGGTGCTGACCCCGCTCGCCGCGCCCGGAATTTTTGCAGTTGTGGACCGGATTGGGGAAACGCCGAACCTTGAAGAAGTTTTGCTTGATCCGCCCTATCGCGTGGTTCCATAACCGGTTGAGGCCGACAAACAGGCCAATCATGACAGGGACAAAATCATGACCGACACCGCATCTGGCGCTTTCCGCGACCCCAATCAGACCCCGCCGCTGGCGCAGGCCGTGCCTTTGGGCTTGCAGCACGTGTTGGCGATGTTTGCCTCGAACGTGACGCCCTCTATCATCGTGGCCGGGGCTGCAGGACTGGCCTTTGGCGGGCCGGAACAGGTCTACTTGATCCAGATGGCGATGCTCTTTGCCGGGGTGGCCACGCTGTTCCAGACAGTGGGGCTGGGTCCGATCGGGGCGCGGTTGCCGATCATGCAGGGCACCAGCTTTGCTTTTGTCGGTGTGTTGGCCGGGGTGGCGGCCACCCAGGGGCTCAGTGTAGCGCTGACCGCCTGTATCATCGGCGGCTGCGTGCATTTCGTGCTGGGCGCCTTCATCAAACACCTGCGCTGGCTATTCCCGCCGCTCGTCACCGGTCTGGTGATCCTTGCCATTGGCCTCTACCTCATCCCGGTGGCGATCAAATATGCGGCGGGCGGGGCGGCGACCTTCCAGATGGAGGCCGAAAGTTTCGGATCGCTGATGCATTGGTCCGTGGCGCTAAGCGTGGTGATCGTGGCGCTGGTGCTGAAGTTCTTCACCAAGGGCACTTTGTCGAATGCAGCCATCCTGATCGGGTTGATCGTGGGCTATCTGCTGGCGTTGATGCTGGGCATGGTGAACTTTGGCGCGGTTGCCAATGCCGGCTGGTTCACCGCCATTACACCGCTGCCTTACGGCTTTGAGTTCTCGCTTGGCGCCGTGATCGCCGTGACGCTGGTTTCTATCGTTTCGGCCATTGAAACCGTCGGTGATACTTCGGCCACAACCAAGGCTGGTGCGGGGCGCGAAGCCACAGATGCGGAAATCTCCGGTGCGACCTATGCCGACGGTCTGGGCACCGCCATTGCAGGTGTCTTTGGCGGTCTGCCGAACACGTCTTTCAGCCAGAACGTGGGTATCGTCGGCATGACAGGCATCATGAGCCGTCATGTGGTCACGATCGGGGCGCTGGTTCTGATCCTTTGTGGTCTCGTGCCGAAAATCGGTGCGGTGATCGCTTCCATGCCACTGCCCGTGCTGGGGGGTGGTGTGATCGTCATGTTTGGCATGGTGGCCGCGGCGGGGTTAAACGTCCTGAGCGAGATCGAAATGAACCGCCGCAACATGGTGATCATCGCCGTGTCTCTGGCGGCTGGATTGGGGTTGAATCTGGTGCCCACGGCGGTTCAATATCTGCCGGGTGTGGTCAAGACGCTGGCGACCTCTGCGGTGGCACCCACCGCCCTGGTGGCCATCGTGTTGAACCTTGCGCTGCCGGATGATGTGTAGTCAGACGATGATTGGTTGAACCCCTGTCCGTTCGGGCACCGCGGCGTGCTGTTGGCAGGGTTTCACATCGATTCATCAACTGCTGCAGAGGACAAATGCCATGTATGATTTCGCCGCCATGGGCGCCTGGATCGAATTTGCGGTGCGGTGGCTGCATGTCATCACCGGCATCGCGTGGATCGGTTCGTCCTTCTACTTCATTGCGCTGGACCTCGGGCTGCACCGGGATCGCAATCTTGCCAGCGGTGCGGATGGCGAGGAATGGCAGGTGCACGGGGGCGGATTTTATCACATCCAGAAGTACCTGGTGGCACCCGACAACATGCCCGACGGGCTGATCTGGCATAAATGGCAAAGCTACTGGACGTGGATTAGCGGGTTTATCCTTCTGGTGCTGGTCTACTATCTGAGCGCCGAGTTCTACTTGATTGACCCCGCGATTGCTGATCTGGCTGTGTGGCAAGCTGTTGGTATTTCGCTCGCCTCGCTGACCTTCGGCTGGGTGGCCTATAACGCGCTGTGCCGGGTGTTTGTCGACGCCAACCAGACCACGCTGATGGTGGCCTTGTTCGGTGTCCTGGTGGCGATGTCCTATTTCTATACATCGGTGTTTTCAGGCCGTGCGGCGATGCTGCATCTGGGCGCATTCACCGCCACGATCATGAGCGCCAATGTTTTCATAATTATCATCCCGAACCAGAAGATTGTCGTGGCGGACCTGATGGCCGGGCGCACGCCGGATGCAAAATACGGGAAAATTGCCAAGCAGCGCAGCACGCACAACAACTACCTCACATTGCCGGTCATATTCCTGATGCTCAGCAATCATTACCCGTTGGCCTTCGCAACTGAGTTCACCTGGTTGATTGCAAGCCTTGTGTTCCTGATGGGGGTGACCATCCGCCATTACTTCAATTCTATGCACGCCCGGACAGGGAACCCGCATTGGACCTGGGCGATCACGGCGCTGATCTTCATTCTGATCATGTGGTTATCGACGGCACCGATGTTCCGCGCGGAAGAGCTGGAGACGGCTCAAGGAAGCGCGTTGAAGTTCGCACAGGCGGATGGGTTTTCTGACGTGCAGGACATTGTCCTGGGGCGTTGCTCCATGTGCCATGCAGCGGAACCGGTATGGGAAGGGCTGCATTGGGCACCGAAGGCTGTGCGTCTGGAAACGGAGTATCAGATCGCGCGGCAAGCCCGGGAAATTTACCTGCAGGCCGGTATGAGCCATGCCATGCCGCCCGCGAACCTGTCCTATATGGAAGAAGAAGAGCGCGCGCTGATTGTCGCCTGGTACCGTGCCGCGACCGCAGAGTGACCAAGGGTGGCCTAAAGCCCACCTTACCTGTCTACCTCATCCCGACGTGGGCGGCAGGTAGGGTGGGCTTTAGGCCACCATCTGCGCAGAAGCGGTTTTAGAATCGGGTGCGACTATGCTAAACCTTGGGGTATGGCATCTCTCGACCCCAATATAGGCGAAAACCGCCCTGTCATTCGGCAACTGGATGAAGCAGCCATCAACCGTATTGCTGCCGGAGAAGTTGTCGAACGCCCCGCCTCTGCGGTCAAGGAACTGGTTGAAAACGCGCTGGATGCCGGCGCCCGCCGGATCACGATTGACTATGCGGATGGTGGCAAGACCCTGATCCGGGTACAGGATGACGGTTGTGGCATGGGCGAAGACGAATTGCCGCTGGCCTTGTCACGTCATGCGACATCAAAGATCGACGGATCGGATTTGCTCGCCATTCATACCTTCGGGTTTCGGGGCGAGGCTTTGCCGTCGCTCGGAGCCGTGGGGCGCTTGACCATCGCCAGCCGTGCAGAGGGTGCCACAGGTGTGGAAGTCTCTGTGACCGGCGGGCAGATGAGCGCGCTCCGGCCAGCAGCACTGAACACCGGCACGACCGTCACCCTGCGTGACCTTTTTTACGCTACGCCCGCGCGCCTGAAGTTTCTGCGCACGGACCGTGCTGAAAGCCAGGCAATCACCGACGTCGTCAAGCGGTTGGCGATGGCGGAGCCCTTTGTGCAGTTCATCTTGCGCGATATTTCAGGCGACGGCGAAGGACGGGAAGTCTTTCGCGCCGACGCTGAACAGGGCGACCTTTTCGGGGCGTTGCAGGGGCGTCTCGCCCGTGTTCTGGGGGGCGAGTTCGCCGAGAATTCTCTGCCCATAGACGCCGAGCGCGAAGGGCTGCATCTGACGGGTTTTGCGGCCTTGCCCACCTATTCGCGGGGATCGGCTGTTGCTCAGTATCTCTTTGTGAACGGACGGCCCGTGCGGGATAAACTGCTCACCGGTGCTCTGCGGGGGGCGTATTTTGACTTCCTCAGCCGTGACAGACACCCGGTTGCCGCGCTTTTCATTGATTGCGATCCCAACCTGGTGGACGTCAACGTGCATCCGGCCAAGTCCGAGGTACGCTTTCGCGATCCTGGCGTGGCCCGTGGGTTGATCGTGTCCGGCTTGCGTCACGCGTTGGCCAATGCGGGGCATCGGGCGTCCACAACGGTTGCAGGGGCGACACTGGGCGCGATGACGCCAGAGCCCGTGGGCGCGCGGGTCTACCAGATGGACCGTCGCCCGCCGTCCTCCCACGCGCCAAGCTTTGCTGAGACCGCGCCGGTTTGGGGGCGGGTGGTCGATACGCCGGAACCAGTCCCCGAAACGGAGCCGGAAGAGGCACCTGACTACCCGCTTGGGACAGCGCGGGGACAGGTGCACGAGAATTACATCATCGCGCAAACGGCAAAGGGCATGGTCATTGTTGATCAACACGCCGCGCACGAACGACTTGTGTACGAAAAGCTCAAACGCCAAATGGCGGAAAACGGTGTGGCGCGGCAAGCCCTGTTGATCCCTGAAATTGTTGAGCTTTCGGAAGCGGAATGCGCCAGGTTGATGGATGTTTCAGCGGAGCTCGAAAAGTTTGGTTTAGGCATTGAACCATTTGGAGGCGGCGCAGTTGCCGTGCGCGAAACCCCTGCCATTCTCGGCACGGTCGACGCGCGGGCGATGGTCCTCGACATCCTTGACGAGCTTGCCGATCAGAACAGCAGCAACACGCTACAAGCCAGAATAGAAGCCATCCTCAGCCGTGTGGCTTGCCACGGTTCCATCCGCTCGGGTCGCTGGATGCGCGCGGAAGAAATGAACGCCCTGCTGCGCGAGATGGAGGCGACACCGCACTCAGGTCAGTGCAACCACGGCAGACCAACCTATGTCGAGTTGAAAATGAGCGACATCGAACGCCTGTTTGGACGCACGTGATTGAAATTGCTGGACAAACCTATTCCCTGACGGATCCGCAGGTGATGGTCATTTTGGCCAGCGCCGGTGTCGTCCTGGTGATCCTGATACTGCTGATCATGACGGTTCGGGCGGCGCGCCGGAGCGCGGCCGTTTCCGCCCCGTTGATGCAGCAAATTGGCCTTCTGGGCCAGCATGTGCAGCAATTGGGGGCAGGTCAGGAACAGCTTCGCGGGGGGTTGCAGACGGTGTCTGACACACAGGCGACCGCGCAGGCGCAGGTTATCCAGACGGTAGAGGCTCGCCTTGCCACAGTGCAGCAGCAGATGCAGGACCGTCTGGCCGACAACGCCCTGCGCTCGGCCCGCTCCCTTTCGGAAATGCAGGAACGGATGAAGGAGACCCTGCACGGGTCCTCCAAGCAGACGACCACATCGCTGACGCAACTGCAGGAACGGCTGGCGGCCATCGACAAGGCGCAGGATAATATCACCAAGCTTTCGGGCGATGTCCTGTCGCTTCAGGATATTCTCAGCAACAAGCAGACGCGCGGGGCCTTTGGCGAAATTCAGCTGCGGGATATCGTCTCCAAAGCCTTGCCGAAGGATAGTTTTGCGTTGCAGCACACGCTGAGCAACGGCAAACGCGCGGATTGCCTCATTCACTTGCCGAACCCGCCGGGGCCTATAGTGATCGACAGTAAATTCCCCTTGGAAGCTTACGAAGCTTTGCGCGCGGCAGAGACCGATTGGGAGCTGAAAGAAGCGGTGGCCAAGATGAAGGTCGCGGTGACAAAACACATCAGCGACATCGCGGCGAAATACATCATCGACGGTGAAACAGCGGATGGGGCGTTGATGTTCCTGCCGTCTGAGGCCGTCTACGCCGAACTGCATGCCAATTTTCCCGATTTGGTGCGCAAGGGCTTTGATGCTCGGGTCTGGATCGTGTCCCCCACCACCTGCATGGCGACGCTGAACACCATGCGCGCCATTCTGAAAGACGCGCGGATGCGCGAGCACGCGGGGGCGATCCGGTCTGAATTGTCCAAGCTGGTGGCAGATGTGGACCGTCTGGGGACGCGGGTGGGCAACCTTGACCGGCATTTCAATCAGGCCTCGAAAGACATCGAGGAAATCAAGATCAGCGCGGATAAGGCGGGCAAACGGGCGCACCGTCTCGACAACTTCGATTTCGAAGAGATCAGCCCGGATGATGACACGGCAAACGTCGTTCCACTCGCCAAGCAGGACGTCTAATCGGCGCAGGCAGCCATGATGCCGCGCAGTTCCGCCAGCCCGCGCATCCGCCCGATCAGCGGATAACCCGGCATGCTGCCCGCTTCCCTGTCATAGAGCAGTTCCTGCCCGTGATCCGGGCGCATCGGAATTTGCCAATCTGGCCGGCCCGCGTCCTTACGCCGGGCCTGTTCCTGCATCAGCGCCCGGATTGTGGCAACCATATCGGTGTCGCCCTCCAAATGCGCCGCTTCAAAGAAATCCGGTCGGTTCGGCTCACCGCCCAACCGTTTGGTGTTGCGCAGATGTACGAAATGGATGCGTGAGCCAAGCCGTTCCACGAATCCCGGTGCGTCGAAATCCGATCGCACGCCCAGCGACCCGGTACAGAGAGTGGCCCCGTTGGCAGGCACATCAACGGCGGCCAGCGTTTCGGCATAGTCATCGGTTGTGGACATCACCCGCGGCAACCCCAGCAGCCCAAAAGGCGGATCATCCGGATGGCAGCACAGGCGCAGGCCGAGGTATTGGGCAACGGGCGCAACTTCGGCCAGAAAATCAACCAGATGGGCGTGTAGCTTGTCCGGGCTGATGCCATCATATGTGCCCAGTCGTGCGGCCACATCCGGCAATCTCCAGGTATCGTTTGCACCGGGCAGACCGGCGATGATGTTGCGCTGCAGGCTCAGGCGTTCCGCGCCTGACATCGCCTGAAATTGCGCGCGGGCGGCCTCGCGCATCGCGACGGAATAGTCTTCTGGCGCCGAATTCCGGGCGAGGATGTGCAGGTCAAAGACAGCGAAATCCAGCAGGTGGAACAGCATCGCAGTGCCGCCATGCGGCTGCGGCGCCCGGAGCGATGTGCGCGTCCAGTCGAGGATCGGCATGAAGTTGTAGCACACCGTTTTGATCCCACGTGCGGCCAGGGCGGTCAGGCTGGATTTATAGTGCTCCAGATGCTGCCGCGCCTCCGGTCCCTGCGTCTTGATCTCTTCGGACACGGGCAGGCTTTCAACCACGTCCCAGGCAAACCCGGCGCTGCTCAGCATCTCTTGCCGCTTGGCGATGTCGTCTTCGGTCCAGGGCATGCCGGGGGCGATGTGGTGCAGCGCGGTTACGATGCCTTCCACCCCGACCTGATGCAGATCGTCCAGGGCAATCGTGTCGTGTGGTCCGAACCAGCGCCAGCATTGTTTCATGGTTGCCATCCTTCATACAGCGGGTGCGCGGCGTCGAGCGGGAGGTTCACGCGCACGCCATTGCGGGCCGCGTGATAAATTGCCGTCACCAGCGCGACGGAGGCCGCGCCCTCCTCTAGTGAAACGGCGTGGTTGTCCTCTCCGGCCATGTCCTGCGCGATGGCTGTCAGAAAACCTTTGAACCCGATGGGTTCGGGTGCTGTTGCGGCCAGACAGGCGTCCACCGTGTGCTGGTCGTCGGGGGTACGGGCGACGAATTGCCAGTCTGTGGCGCCGGGGGCATAGGGCGTTGTGCCGGAGGTTGCGGTCAGGTGCTCAAAGACAAAACGAATGCGGGTTTCATCCGTTGCGGCACCCAGCGTGATACTGCTGGTGCAGAGCGCGCCGTTTTTCATCTGGAAACTGATGGCTGCGCAATCTTCGGTTTCGATCTGGTTCACCCGCGTGGTTGTCATGGCTGACAGGCGGGCGACCGGCCCCATGAAATGGGTCATCAGGTCATGGTTGTGAATGGCATGACCCAGCACGGCACCGCCCTGCTCACCCGCCCATGTCCCGCGCCAGGGCACGGCGTAGTAATCAGCGCCCCGTGACCAATGCGTCTCAATCGCGCCAACCTGCGGTGCGCCGGTCAACCCGGCGGCGATCAGACCGCGCAGCTGCGCCAATGCGGGCCCCCAGCGGTATTGGAACACCGGAAACACGCGGCGCCCGCATTGTGATGCCGCATGGCGGATGCGATCCACGTCTGCCATGGATGTGGCCAGCGGCTTTTCACAAATCACATGCTTGCCAGCGGAAAGCGCCTGCAGGGTCACGGGTACATGCAGGTGGGGCGGCAGGCAGACATCGATCATATCGATCTGCGGATCGTCCAAGGCGACCTGTAGATCGGTTTCGACGTTAAATGTATCGTTCGCGCGAATGCTCTCTGCGCGGGCCGCGTCCTGATCAACGAGGATATCCACCGAAAAGAGGTCTGGCAGCGCACGATAGGCAGCAAGATGTTCGCGCCCGATGCCCGCGCCAAGGATAGCGACGCGGATCATGTGTCCGCACCCTCCGCCATCGCCTGCGCTTTTAGCGCCAGTTCCATCACCGTAAAGCAGTGTCGCTGTCTCATCGCAGTTTCCGTCCGGTTGCGGATGTCATGCGCCAGTCTTTCAAAATAGGGCAATCCGGCTCCACTTGCGTCGATTTTCTCGCAGCGTGTGCCATTGACCAGCAGCAGATGGTCCGTGCCGTCCGTGCCGCCGACATCCACGTATTTGCGCAGCTCGATGTAGCCTTCGGTGCCAAGGATGGTCAGCCGCCCGTCGCCCCAGGTGGGCAGCGCATCGGGGGTGTACCAATCCACGCGTATGTAGCCCGAGGCCGTGGCGCTGCGCAGTGAGATTTCACCGAAATCCTGCAATCCTTGATCTGCCGGGTTGGTGTGATTTGCGACCATAGCATGGGCAACTTCGGCCTCGCTTGATCCGGTGAAGTGCAGGAACTGGTCGATCTGGTGAGAGCCGATGTCCGTCAGGATGCCGCCATAACGCTCCCGTTCAAAGAACCAGCTGGGCCGGGTGGCGCGGTTGAGCCGGTGGGGGCCAAGGCCTGCGGTGTGCACGACCTTGCCGATTGCACCAGCTTCGACCAATTCGGTTGCCCGGGTCACCGCAGGGACCTCGAAACGTTCCGAGAAGTTGACGGACCAGATGCGGCCCGTCCCGGCCACACAGTCTTTGATTTCTTCCAGCTGGGCCAGCGTTGTGCAGCCGGGTTTGTCGGTCATCACGTCCATGCCCTGTCGCATGGCGCGGGTTGCAAGGGCGGCCCGGTCGGCGGGAATGGCGGACACCAGAGCCAGATCCGCGCCGCTGGCAAGCGCCGCGTCGAGGCTGTCAAAGCGCGACAACTCGGGGAACCGCTTGGTGAAGCCAGCAAGCGTTTCGGGCGCGCCTTCGGTCCAGTAGCCAAGGCAGGTCGCCCCGATGTCCAGCATGTTCTGCGTCATGCCGAAGATGTGCCGGTGGTCCAGCCCCAAGGCGATGAAGGAGAGCGTCATGTGGGTGTCACCTCTGTGCGTTGTCCGGATGCGTTGGCCCGTTCCATGGCGTCGATCACGCGGTGTGCCTCCAGCGCGCTGGTGCCGGAGGCAAGCGGGGCCTGCCCAGTGGTGATGCATGTGGCAAAGTCTTCGAGAATGGTCTGATGCCAGTCATGAGTAAAGGCCATGGGGTCAGCGCCGCCACCTGTGCTGGCATCTGCGCCGAACGCCTCCACACGTCCGTCCAGATGAGTCAGCGTCAAAACGCCGGAGGCCAGATGGGCGGCTGCCTCTGTGCCCTGGATTGTCAGGCTTTCAGCTTCGCCGGGAAAGGCTGCTGTCGTCGCGGTCAGATTACCGAGTGCGCCGCTCTCCATTTCGAAAACCGCGCTGGCCCAGTCTTCGGCTTCCAGATCATGCAGCGGGGTTTTCCCCATCGTGGCCTGCAGGCTGCGGATGGGACCCAGCAGCCAAAGCGCCAGATCAAGCGTGTGAATGGCTTGATTGATCATCACACCACCGCCATCACGGGTATAGGTGCCGCGCCCCGGCGCATCGTAATAGGCCTGATCGCGCCACCAGGGCACGCGGATATCCACGGTGGCGACATCCCCCAGCGTGCCTTCGGTCAGGAGCGTCTTGAGCTGTTGCGATGCGGCACGGGCACGATGCTGGAAGACGATCCCGAGCGGCACCCTTGCCGCTTCACACTGCGCAACGATCGCTGTCGCCGCAGCCAATGTCCGCTCAATGGGTTTTTCCATCAGGATGGGTTTACCCGCCGCGCTCAGCTCTGCCACGAGGTCTTGCCGCGCGTCGGGTGGCGTGGCGATGATCACGAAATCAATGGTATCGTCTTGCGCGATGTGCCGCACCGTTTCCGCGACCGGAACGGCATAGCCAAGTGCCGTTGTCGCCTTGCCGGCAAACGCATAGGCGCGCGCGCAATCGCGGCCCATGACGGCGGCCAGTTCGATGCCTTTTGTGGAATGCTGGATCGCCGCAAGATGCGTGTCCGCGACCATGCCGAGGCCGATCAAAACAGTCTTCATACCCCCTCCCGATTGAGGCAACACTTGCAGGAAAGATCGGATAAGGCCAAGCAAAAGATGTACAAGCGCCAAAGCGTGGTATCACGTGGCACAGCGCATGGATAAGGGGGATAGCAGTGCAACATCTGACAGGAACGGCGGCCACTCTTTATGAGGAAATTCAGGGTTTGCCGATTGTGTCACCCCATGGCCATTGCGCGCCGGAGTGGTTTGCCGCGGACAATCCCTTTCCGGACCCGGCGACCCTGTTGGTCGTGCCGGATCACTATGTTTTCCGGATGCTGTATTCACAAGGGGTGAGCCTCGCGGATCTCGGGGTGGGCACGCCCGGTAAGGGGGCTGACCCGCGCGCGATATTTCGGCTGTTTGCGCGGCACTGGCCGCTGTTTCTGGGCACGCCGTCGCGGTTCTGGATGAGCTATGTGCTGACCCAAACGTTAGGGATCGAAACACCGCTATCCGAGGAGACAGCGGATGAGATTTACGACCGGATTGCCGAAAAACTGGTTGATCCCGCTTTCCGCCCGCGCGCCCTTTTCGATCAGTTCGGGATCGAGGTGCTGGCCACGACGGATGGGGCCCTGGACGACCTGTCGCATCATGAGGCCATCACCAACAGCACCTGGACCGGACGCGTCGTGCCGACCTTCCGACCGGATAATGTGCTTGACCCCAGCGATCCCGATTTCCTGAAAAACCTGGGTCGCCTTGCCATGCACACCGGGGAAGACGTCAGTAGCTTTGATGGGTTCCTTGCCGCCCTGCGTGCGCGCCGCACATTTTTCAAGATGATGGGGGCCACGGCAACCGACCACGCGATCGAGGTAATCCATACGGAATGGCTGGAGGATCCGGACAGGGTCTATCAGCGGCTGCGCAAAGGCACCGGGTCAGAGGAGGATGCTCGGATTTTTTACGGCCATATGCTGATCGAGATGGCGCAGATGTCTGTCGAGGATGGGCTGGTCATGCAGATCCACGGAGGTAGCAGGCGCAATACGAATGCCACGGTCATGGATCAGTTTGGCCGCGACAAGGGCGCGGATATCCCCATTGCCGTGGATTGGGTGCGCGGGCTGGAGGCCCTTTTGAACCGGGTGGGGAATACGCCCGATTTCATGCTGATCCTGTTCACGCTGGATGAGACCACTTATGCGCGCGAGCTGGCGCCGATGGCGGGCCATTGGCCGTGCCTGCGGATTGGCCCGCCGTGGTGGTTCCACGACAGTGCCGCGGGGATTGCGCGCTATTTCGACCAAGTGGTGGAAACAGCGGGCTATTGGAACCTCGCCGGTTTCAATGATGACACGCGGGCCTTCCTGTCGATTCCGGCGCGGCACGACATGTGGCGGCGGGGCGTGGCGCTGCACCTTGAACAGCAGGTGACGCGGGGTGTGTTCGATCTGGCGGATGCGCGGGAGATCGCGCCCCTGCTGGCGGTTGATCTGGCGCGGGATACCTACAGGTTGACCACATGATGCCGCGCATTCTGCATATCGGTGTGGGCAACTTTGCGCGGGCGCATATCGCCGATTACACGCAGGATGCGGGCGGCTGGTCGATCACCGGGGTGAGCCTGCGCTCGGCCACGGTGCGCGATGGGCTGCGGGCGCAGGGCTATGATTATGGGCTGTCGGTGCAGGGGCAGGGCGTCAAACAGATCACCGTTTTTGACAGCGTGCTGGTCGCACCGGAGGACCCGCAGGCAGTACTGGCGCAGATCACTGACCCCGGGGTGCACATCATCTCGGTCACCGTGACCGAGAAGGGCTATCACCTGACGCCGGAGAACCGGTTGGATCTGGAGGATCCCCTGATTGCGCAGGACCTAGAGGGTGGTGGGCCGCGTACGGTGATCGGGTTTCTGGCACGAGGGATCGCTGCGCGGACAACGCCGGTCACGGTGCTGAGCTGTGACAACCGTGCGCACAACGGCGACGTGTTGCGCGGTGCGGTGGTGGCTTTTGCCGCGGAGGCGCGGCTGGACATGAGGGCAGCAAAAGCGCGCTTTCCCAACAGCATGGTGGACCGGATCACGCCCGCGACTTCGGACGCGCTGCGCGCCGAGACGGGAGATGCGATGGCCGTGCCGACCGAGCCGTTTCGGGAATGGGTAATCGAGGATCACTTTGCCGGGCCTCGGCCAGACTGGCCGGACGTGGTCCTTGCCAGAGATGTGGCCCCGCATGAGATGCGCAAGCTGCGGATGCTGAACGGCGCGCATTCGATGCTGGCCTATGCGGGCACCTTGGCGGGGCACACCTATGTGCACGAGGCGATGGCGGATGCGACATTGCGGAGGGCGGCGCGGGCGCTGATGGCGGAGGCGGCGCAGACGCTGGCGCCCGAAATGCAAAAGATGGCCTCGTCCTATGCCGCGGCGCTGGTGCCGCGGTTCGACAACCGCCACATCAATCACAGTCTGCGCCAGATCGCGATGGATGGGACGCAGAAGCTGCCCTACCGGATGATCGACAGTCTGCAGACGCTGCGGGATGGTGGGCCCGCGCTCGCCGCAGGCGTCCGCGCATGGATCGCGTTCTGCCGCGCCGAGGTGGCCGCAGGGCGGGCGTTGCAGGACCCGAAGGCGGAAGAGATTGCCACCATCGTCCGCTCCGGCGGGTCGGATGCGGACTTGCTTGCGCTGGTTGGCGCGGCGGATCTCAAGGACGTTATTCTGGAATGATCGCGCCGCGGTGCTGGACCACGCGGGCGGCGCAGTCATGGCCTGCCCTCAAGGCTTCGGCCTGTGGTTTTCCCTGCACGAGGGCGCCGAGGTACCCGCCGTTGAAGCTGTCTCCGGCTGCGGTGGTGTCGACCACCCTAGTGGCGGGCGTATAGGTCTGATCCACGGGATCGGCGAGTGAGAGCGGTCCGGTTTCGCCACGTTTGAGCGCACCGCCGCCGGGGTAGGCTGCGAAGCGTGCCGCGACATCCGCCTCGGTCTCTTCGAAGAGGGCCATCTCGTCGTCGATGGAGGGCAGCGCAATATCGGCGCGCGCCCAGAGGGCTTGCGTCACCTCTTGGGCGGTTTGCCGATCCTCCCAGAGCTTCGGGCGATAGTTGCTGTCATAGGCGAAACGCACAGGCGTGTCGGCCAGCCAGTCGATCAGGGCCAGCCGAACCGCGTGGGGCAGGATCGCCATGGTGATGCCGGAGAGGTAGATCAGGTCGTAACCGGCGAGCAGGTCAAAGTCATAGCCGCCATCCGCCTGAAAGAGGTCGCGCGCGGCAGAGGCGCTGCGCCAGTAGGTAAAGGACCGCTCGCCCGCGTCGGTCGTGGTAATCGCGTAAAGGCCGGGTGATTTGCCCTCAATCGTGCGGATCGCCGCGCAGCCAATTCCCTGGGCCCCGATGAAGGCGCGAATCTGCTCTGAAAAAGGGTCATCGCCCAGGCAGGTGACATAGTCGACCGAGACATCCCGTGCCGCGCGTTTGAGATAGATTGCCGTGTTGAGCGTGTCCCCTGCCACACCGACCTGCGCGGTGGTGCCTTGCATGGAGAGTTCGATCATGGCTTCGCCGATACAGGCCACGCGTGTCATCGCTGTTCCCTTTTCCAGATGATGAGGCCGGAGACCACGATGATCACGGCCCCGATGACCGTCCACCGATCCGGCAAGTGTTCGAACACCAGATAGCTCAGGATTGAGAGGTAGATCATGAAGGAATAGGTATAGGGCATCAAGGTGTTGGCAGAACCGAAGCGATGGGCGTTGGTCAGCAGCTGATGGCCTGCCCAGCCGAAAACACCCAGCCCGATCAGGATCAGCCAGTCGGCAGCGGTGTCCGGCCATTGCCACGCCCAGACAGCCATTGGCAACATGACGGCGGTGCCAAGCGCGCCCATGTAGAATTGCATCGTTTCGGTGGCCACCACGCCCGCCAGCTTGCGCGTCATGATGGAGTAGAGCGCAAGGCTGAGCGAATTGAACAGCGGCAGCAGCATCGCGATGTGAAAGGCCTCGCCAAAGGGGCGGATGACAACCAGAACGCCCGCAAATCCCAGAAGGATCGCGAACCACCGCCACGGGCCCACCCGCTCGCCAAGCAGAGGTCCCGACAGGGCGCAGACGATAACGGGGCTGGAGAACATGATCGCCGAGGTGACGGTCAGCGGCAGGAAATTCAGCGCGTAGAAATTCGACAGGGTGGCGATGATCAGCAGCATGGCGCGGCTGACCACCTGCCACATGTGCGTGGTCTGAAAGCGGTCGCGGGTGACGCCGCCCCGGGCGATCATTGCCAGCGAGATCACGAAGTGACCGGCGTAACGCATGAAGGCCAGTTGGAATGCCGAAAACCCGGCGATCACCAGCCATTTAGCGCTGGTGTCCACCAGTGAAAACAGGAACCACGCGCCAAGCATCAGGAGGATGCCGAAATGTGGCCGATCCTCGATCAGGCGCGCGGCCACTGCCATGTTACTTGCCCATCTTGCTGGCGTAGAAATCGATCATCTGGCTGACCATGTTGTCGCCGTGGCCGGTCTCGGTGGCTTCGCGCAGGGCAGAGAGCGCGCATTTCGACATGATGCTTTCGACACCTGCCTCTTCGGCCATCCGGGCATAGTAGCCCACATCCTTGGCGGCGTTCCTGATGGCAAAGGCCAGCTGGTTCGGATCGCCCTTGAGGCCATAGCCCGAGACGAAGTCCATCATGCCGGAATGCAGCGGCCCGGCGGCCATCACGTCGTAAAGCTGCTGACGGTCGATGCCCGCGACATCCGCCATGGCAAAGGCTTCGGCCATGGCATTGGCGACGGTCATGCCAAAGAAGTTGTTCATCAGCTTGATCGTATGGCCCGATCCCAGCGCGCCCAAGTGAAAGACGTTTTCGCCCAGGTCCTTGAGGACCGGTTCCACCTTGTCAAAGGCCGCCTTGTCGCCCGCCGCCATGATGTTCAGCAACCCGTCCTTGGCGTGGCTGGGCGTGCGGCCCAGCGGCGCGTCCATGTAGGTGCCGCCCGCCTCCGCGACCTCTGCGCCCAGGGCGCGGGTGCTGCCGGGCAGGGAGGTGCCGAAATCGATCACCACCGCGCCGGGCTTCAGGCCCGCGATCACCCCGTCTGCCCCACGCATCCGGCTTTCCACGCTGTCGCTGGTGTCCATGCAAAGCATGATGATGTCGCTGGCCGCCGCCACATCGCGCGCGGTGGCGACCTCGGTGGCCCCGCGCGCCACGGCGGCATCGATATTCGGGCGGGAGCGGTTGGCGGTGACCGTCATGCCATAGCCCTTGTCCTGCAGGCGCCCGACCATGGCTGCGCCCATCAGCCCAAGCCCGATGAATCCGATTGTGGGGTGTGTCATGTCCTGTCCTTTACGTCTTTTGGTTCTGAAATGGTGTCAAAGGCCCGTTTCTTCAGGCCTTTCTGGATTTCGTAGATGGAGATCGGCACATCCGGCTGCGGCTGCGGAATGCGCACCGGAATGTCCTTGAGCCGTGGGTTCAGCGTGGTGTTGCCGCAGAGCATGCGGGTGTCGTAATCCTTGATCCCATCCCAGCGGGTCATCGACCCCATGATCGGAAAGGCGTCTGCCGCCATCATCTCGTAAAACAGAATGCGCCGCGCGCGGTCAGAGGTATTCAGCGCCGAGCCATGCACGATGCGCCCATGATGGATGCTGATCGATCCCGCGGGGCCGGTCAGTTCCACCGCGTCCTTCGGGTCGAGCCCGTTTTCTTCCGGCAGCATCGCGCCCGCAAAGACACCGTCCACGTGGTGGTCATAGACCGGCCCTCTGTGCGAGCCGGGGTAGACCATCAGCGGGCCATTTTCGCTGGCCATATCGTCGATCAACACGCCAATGGCGAGGATGTCGTCATTCGTGTGCGGGTAGAACGCATAGTCCTGGTGCCATTCGACGGCGGCGCCATAGCCTGCCGATTTCATGTTCAGCTTGGTCGTGTGCAGCCGCAGATCAGGCCCGGCCAGATCGCGCGCTGGGGCGAGGATGTGATCGGAATACATCAGCTCCCGCATGACATCCGAGATCAGATGCGGCAGCTTGATCCGCCGCAGGCGGGGTGCGTCAGGCCGGTGGCTGTCTTCCAGATCGAGCCGGTCGTTGCTGGCGGTCATCCCGCGTGCTTCCTCCTCGAACCTTGCGATTTCGGCGTGGATACGGGCGAGCCATGCCGCAGGGATCTGGTTCTCCAGAACGAGATACCCTTGCTCCTGATAGAGCGCGATCTGATCGGGGGAGAGCACTTCAGGCATAGGCTGCCCCTTCCACTGTGTCGGTCAGCTGGGTTTCGATCTGCAGGGCGATATCGAGGGTGCGCGTGGCATCGGCGACATCAATGAGGGGCGTGGCCCCGTCGATCACGTCGAGAAAGTGGTCAAGCTGCGCCTCAAGCGGTGCCCGTGCGTTCTCCGCCTTCTGAAGGGGAACCCTTTGTGCCGGTTGGCTCCATTCCGTGCCAGACCAGAGGGTCATCGACGGGAAGCTGATCGCCCCTTCCGTGCCCATGATCCACATCATGTCTTGCCCGGTGGTGCCGATGTTCGGGTTCTCCCCTGTGCCCGCTTCGAACCCCCAGGGGCTGGGGCTGGTGTCGGCAAAGCTGATGGTGCCGGTGGCGCCATTCTCAAAGACTAGCGCCACAGCCCCGCTTTCAATGCGGTTCCGTCCGCGCAACCCCGCACCACGCAGGGCGGTAACAGCCGCAATCTCGCCCACGACAAACCTCAGGATATCTATGTCATGTACCAGATTGATCATCACGGGACTGCCGCCTGCGGCCCGCCAGTTCCCGGCGAAATAGTCATCCGGTTTGCGCATCGCCCAGATCAGGTTGGCGCAGACCACCCTGCCGATAGTGTCCTCCGCGATCATGGCTTTGAGCTGTTGCACGGCGGCATGATACCGGCGGTGATGTCCGACAAGAGAGCCGACACCGGCGCGCGCCACCGCATCGCGCAGGGCGCGCGCGCCGGTCAGATCGCCTGCAACCGGCTTTTCGATCAGCATATGCCAGCCGCGTTTGGCGGCGTAGCCCCCGTGACGGGCGTGCAGGTCCGTGGGTGTTGCGATGATGACGCCGTCCACTGGGTCCGCCACCTCCGCCATATCGGCAAAGCGTGGGACATCCGGCGCAAGAGACATGTCCGGATCGGCCAGCCCGACGAGGTGGCAGCCCGGATGAGCCTGCACCGCCCCAACATGCCGAATGCCGATCAGACCTCCCCCCACGACAAGGATGCGTTTCACATCACCGCCCCGATTTGCCAAGGCACGAATTCGTAATCCCCAAGGCCCTGCGCTTCGGACTTGGTCATCTCACCACTGGCGACCTTCAGGAAGAGATTGTAGATTTCGCGGCCCTTCTCCTCGACCGTGGTGCCTTCGGAGAGGATCGTGCCCGCATTCACATCCATATCTTCCGCCATGCGCTGGGCCATCTGCGAGTTTGTCGCCACCTTGATCGTCGGGCTGGGTTTTGAGCCAAAGGCGGAGCCGCGCCCGGTGGTGAAACACACCAGATTGCAGCCCCCGGCGATCTGGCCGGTGACGCTGGCCGGATCATAGCCGGGGCTGTCCATGAAGGTGAACCCGCGGGCGCGCACTGGTTCGGCATATTTGTAGACACCCATCAGGGGGCTTGTGCCGCCCTTGGCCGCGGCGCCCAGCGATTTTTCGAGGATGGTGGTCAGCCCGCCCGCCTTGTTGCCAGGCGACGGGTTGTTGTCCATCGATCCGAGGTTGCGTGCGGTGTAATCCTCCCACCACTTGATGAGGTCTACCAGTTTCTCGCCCGTCGCCCGATCCGTTGCGCGACGCGTCAGCAGATGCTCTGCACCATAAATCTCCGGCGTTTCCGCCAGCACCCCGGTGCCGCCTTGAGCTGCCAGCAGATCGCAGGCGTAGCCAAGCGCCGGGTTGGCGGTGATCCCCGACCAGGCATCAGATCCGCCGCATTGCAGGGCCACCATCAGGTCAGAGGCCGGACAGGGCTCTCGCGTGGCCTGATTGGCAATGGGCAACATGGCCTCGATCTTCGCGATGCCCAACTCGATTGTTTTGCGCAATCCCGCGACCGACTGAATGTTAATCACCTGAAAGGTGGGCCCCTGTTTCAGGCCGTAAGCCTCCAGCAACCAGTCGATCTGGTTCATCTCGCAGCCCAGGCCGACCATCAGCACGCCCGCATGGTTGGGGTGGCGCGCGTATCCCCACATCACGCGTTGCAGCGCTTCAAAGCCATCCCCGGAATCGGCCATGCCGCAGCCAGTGCCATGCACAAAAGCCACCACACCGTCGACGTTGGGATAGTCGGCCAGCACCTCGGGCGTGAAATGCGCGGCGATCATCCGCGCGGCGGTGGCAGAACAATTCACCGAGGTGACAATGGCGATATAGTTGCGCGTGCCGACCTGACCGTTTTCCCGCCGATACCCCATGAAACTGTCGCGCTGGTCTTCGGGAACGGGCGTGACCGGGCGCAGGTCGGTGGCATAGTCGTAATCCGCGTCGGTGTTACGAAATTCGACATTCTGCGTGTGCACATGATCGCCCGCCGCAATGTCATCCGCCGCGTAGCCGATCACCTGCGCGTATTTGCGAATGGCCTCCCCCTTGGCGATGTCCTGGGTTGCGATCTTGTGCCCTGAAGGGATGAGCGCGCGGGTTGTGGTGCTTTCGACGGCCACGCCGACCTCCAGAGCGCGGGTGGCGGTCACAACGTTATCGGCGGGATCAAGACGGACAATGTCCATGACAGCTCCTCAGGCGCAGAAGGGGGCATCGCTTTGCCAGCGATGGATCGGGATATGAGCCCCGCCGGCAAGGTCTGCCCGGGCCTCTTCCCACATCTGCCGCCATGTGCGCCAGTCGGTCAAGGCCGTCTCCGGCTGGGCGGCGCTGCGGGCGACGAAATCGGGAAAATGCGCGCGGCCGGTGGGTTGGCCGGTTACATTGTAGCGCAGATCAAAGGACCAGCGGAAGGCATCGGTGCCATTGGGCAGCGAGGCATGCGGCGTGAGTGGATGCAGCAGCACGATGCCCCCTGCGCGGACGGGCAGGGGCAGGGCCTGCGCGGGGTCGATGAACCCATCAGCGATGGCCGTCTGGGTCTTTGGGCAATGCGGCAGCATGGTGTCGGGGGTGCCGGGCATCACCTGCAGGCAGCCGTTTTCCTCCGTCGCGTCCGTCATGGCGATCCATACGGTGACCATCTCCGTCTGGTCGGCCTCTTCCAGACCAACGCCACGATCCTGATGCCAGTCCGTCTGGGTGACATGGGCGCGGATTTCATTTTCCTGAAGCGCGGGGCGGGGCGGTTTGATCCGCACATGCTGGATCGGATTTGACGTGATCTCCGGCCCGATCAGGGCTTCGACAACGTCGAGAATGGCAGGGCATGTCACCAGGTCGAAAACGGCAGGGCCGAAATGCATCGGTGTATCCGGGGTGACTTCATCCCCGGGCAAGTTGATGTCCATGGGCTGGAACCAGTCACATCCGGCCTCATAGGCCGTCAGCAGTTTTTGCCAGAAATCCTGCTGCACGACCTCCTGCGGCAGCAGGCCGTCTGCAACCCAACCCTCGCACAGGCTGTCCAGCAGCGCGGCATATTCGCCTTCAACCTGTGCCCTGATCTCCGCTGGCACCACGTCTTCCAGCACCAGATAGCCATCGGTGGCAAAGGCACGACGTTGGGCATAGGTCAGCATTTTACATTCCTCAGGGTAAGAGCAATGAAACGATCGGGGGCCAGATCAGCAGTACCGACAGGGCACAAAGCTGGATACCGATGAAAGGCAGGAACCCCTTGAAGATATCCGTCAGGCTGATGTGCGGCGGCGCCACGGATTTCAGGTAGAAGGCTGCAGGGCCAAAGGGCGGGCTCAGGAAGCTCACCTGCATGTTCATACAGAAGACCACACCGAACCAGATCGCGACATGGCGGGGGTTCAGCTCGCCGAAGACACCGATTTCCTCGATGGGCAGGCGCTGCACAATGGGCAGGAACACAGGGATGATCAGCAGCACGATGCCGACCCAATCCATGAAGGCCCCCATGAAGAGCAGGATCAGCATCATCGCGAGGATGATCCCCATGGTCGGCAGGTCAGAGCCGACGATGAAATCGGCCACATAGACCGGACCGCCCGCGATGGTATAGGCGCCCGCAAGCGCTGCTGCGCCGATGGTCACCCAGATGATGGTTCCGGTGGATTTCAACGTGCGCATGAGGCTGTCCCAGACCAGCTCGAAAGAGGCTTCTCCCCGGCAGATGGCGATCACCAGAACGGCCAGTGCGCCCATGCCCGCCGCTTCGGTAATGCCGGTGATACCGCCGTAAATCGAGCCCATGACAACGCCGATGACGACGATGGGGGGCACAAGACCCTTGCCCATCGACCAGCCCAAGGCCGTGCGCGCCTTGCCCAGAACCGCGAACATCATCACGAAAGACAGCGCCACGGCGCCACCGAACCACGGCAACCAGTCGGCGGTGCCATAGGCGATGGCGGCCCCGGTATTGCCTGCGTTCTGGCCGGAGAGCTCAAAGAAAAGGGCCCGCAGGAAGAGTGCCGTGCCAAAGCCGGCAATCAGGACACAAAGGAAGGCGAGAAAGAGTTTGGCTTTCTCCATGCCATAGGGCTCGCCCTCAACAGGGTCGGGCAGCGGCGCATCCTGAGGGCGCAGCTGGGTGCGGATGATGATGTAGAGGATGATGAAACTGGCCAGCATGAAGCCGGGCAGGAAGGAGGCGGTGAAGAGCGCCTTGATCGAGGTTTCCGTGATCAGCCCGTAGATGATCAGCACGATAGACGGCGGGATCATCGTCCCCAGCGAGCCTGAGGCACAGATGGTGCCGATGGCAAGGTTCTGGCTGTAGCCGAGACGCAGCATCTGTGGCAGGGCGATCAGACCCAGCAGCACCACTTCGCCGCCAATGATGCCGGACATCGCGGCCATGATCACCGCCATGATCGAGGTCACGATGGCGATGCCGCCACGGGTGCGGTTCAGCCAGACGTTCAGCGAGGAGTACATATCCTTGGCAATGCCCGATCGTTCCAGCAAGGCCGCCATAAAGATGAAAAGCGGGATGGATATGAGGACATAGTCCGTTAAGAGCCCATATATTTTCTGCGCGAGAATGTTGAGCGGCCCCGCACCGGGCCTGCCGGTTAAAATGCCGTCGCCAAAGGTCCAGGGTGCGGTCAGCAGCGCCGGTTCGAACTTCATCACCAGCACGAGCACGGCGAGGATGGCAGAGGCAAAGCCCAGCGGCATGCCGATGGCCAGCAAAAGGATCAGGCCCAGCATGAGGACCAGTGAAATTGTACCGATATCCATCAGTTGGATCCTTTGGACTGAATGCTGCCGCGTGTGACGTCGAGGTCGCCGGTGCCGTCCGCGCCGACGGCAGCCTTGATCCGCTCCAACTCGTCCTGGTCGATGTCGTCGGCAGCGGTATGGATCACCGGCTCGGCGTTCCAATCGGAGACCAGATTGACAACGGCCTGAAAAGCCACAAGCACGATCACCAGCAAGACCATGGGTTTCAGCGTGGCAGGAATGGGCGGGTCAAAGGCGGTTCCGAATGTTTCCCACCGGTAAAACTTGTCGAAGGCCTCGCCGTAGCCTCCATAGACGAGGAAGAAGGCGAAGGTCACGATCAGCAGCGTAGAGATGCAGTCGCAAGTGCGCTGCAAGGCGCGGGGCAGCATGTCATAGAGCAGGAAGATGCGGATGTGGCTGCGTTGCTGCATGGCGTAGAGCCCGGCGCAGAGGAACACAAACCCGGCGAGCCAGAGCGAGAGTTCATTGGCCCAGAGGGTTGGCGCCTCGAAGACATAACGCAACACAACCTCGTAAATCATCACAGAGCAGAGCAGGACAATCAGCATCATGGTCAGCCGCCCGATGAAAACGGCAAGGCGGTCCAGCGGCCGCCAGCTTTCAAATTCCATGGGCGCGCGGCGGACGGTGCGCACACCGATGAAGCCGAAGATCGGCAAGAGCAGTAGCGTGATCCAATCCACCATGTCGGCGTAACCGCCAAAAAGTCCACCCATTTCGGGCGTCACGTCGATGCGCCCGAAAAGCGCGCTGAGCTTGTCAAATTGCGATGGGTCCTCGGGGGGAAACCACGAGAGCGTAAAGGCGGGAAGATGCCATGTCAGCCACGCAGCGCAGACGATGAAGGCGAGCGGTATAAGCCATTCGATAAGGCTTCCGGATTTTTCCTGCATGGTTCTCCCCCAGCGGCCGATTGTTGGTGATTGCCCCGGCCAGAGACAAAAAAGACCCCGCCCTTGGCAGGCGGGGTCCGGTTTCAGGCCGGCTTACTGCTTGAGGCCGAGCTGCTCCAGATAGGCCAGGTGGCTTTCGACAAGCGCCTTGGCTTCCGGTGTGTCGGCGAACTCAGGCCATGTGGCCTGTGCTGCTGCACGGAACTTCGCCAGCTCTTCAGGTGCCCACTGCGACAGGGTCACACCTTGCTCACGCAGCTGAGCGGCCGCTTCGGCGTTCTTCTTCTCGAACGTCAGCGCGGTGCGCAGGGCCAGCGCTTCCATCGCCACCTTCATGATCTTCTGGTGGTGCGCAGGCATCGCGTCGAACACGGCCTTATTGCACGCCAGGTGATCGGACGGCATCGAGTGAAAGCCGGGGAAGTTGGCATATTTCACGATGTCATAGAGACCCAGACCCACGTTGTTGGCGAGGCCTGACGCGTCCGCGCCGTCGATGATGCCGGTTTCAAGTGCGGTGAAGATCTCGGTGAAGTCCATCACGATGGGCGAGGCGCCCAGCTTTTCAAAGATCTTGGTTTCCATGCCGGGGGGCGACCGGAATTTCCAGTCCTTGAAGTCTTCAACCTTGGCAATCGGCTTGGAGGAGGCAAAGCTCTCCTGACCGTAGACCCACCAGCCGATCAGCTCCATGCCGTATTTGTTATAGAGCGGTGCCGCTGCTTCCCGACCGCCGCCGAAGTAGAGCCAGCTCAGCTGCTGATACGGCGTGTCGTAGCCGCCCATGATGTCGCCGACGAACTGGAAGGCAGAGTTCTTACCGGTCTGATACCCGCCGCCCGTCATGTCGCAGTCGAGAATGCCCGTGGATGCGGCATCGAAAGTCTCGACCGATTTTACGACGGATGAAGAATAGAACATCTCCACGACGATCTCGCCGTTCGACATGTCCTGAATGTCCTGCACGTATTGTGCTGCCAGTTTGCCCGAAACAGTTTCAGGCGCATAATGTGTTTGAATGCGAAGATTGCTTGTCTCTGCCGACGCGGTCAGCGCAGTCGACGCAGCAAAGGCTGCTACAGCGGCGACCGTGGCCGCCTTTTTCATCATTTTCATTTTGTCCTCCCAGACGTTGAGCGCGCTAATTTTCGGGACTTGAATGCCCCGGCGGTGATTACGCTAACGAAACGTTAGGCTGAGGCGGGCGCTTCAAGCAAGAAAATATTTTATTTTCCCAGAATTTCGATATTTTCTTTGATTTTCGAAATTTTGAGCGTAACGCTGGAGGGAGACTGGGAGACTTCACATGGCCACGCAGGATGCCGATATTTTTGACGACATGCGTCACCGGCTGATCACGGGCGAGTTTGGATATGGTACCAAACTGCGCGCGGAAAAGCTACGTCAAGATTACAACTGTTCTGCGAGCACCGTGCGGGAAGTCCTGTTTCGTCTGTCCACCGTCGGACTGGTAGATTTTCAGGAGCAGCGTGGATTTAGATCGCCATATCAGTCAGTTGAGCGGCAACATGAGCTGACCCATATGCGTATTTTGCTGGAGACGGAAGGCGCGTGCCTGTCGATACGTTTGGGGGGCGTCGAGTGGGAATCCCGTCTGACCGCGGCCCACCACAAGTTGTCTCACATCGAAACCCGGGTGCGCTCATCGGGCGATCTGATTCCCCTGCTGGGGCTCTGGAGCCGGGCGGAGCAGGAATTCCATGAGACGTTGATCGACGCCTGCGGGTCCGGACTATTAAAGCGTACGCATGTGGTAATTTACGAACAGTTTCGGCAACAACTGGTCTCTGCGGAGACAAATTACGGGTATTTTCCGGAGAATATTCGCGAGCATCAGGCGATTCTGGATGCCGCTTTGCAGCGCAATGAAGACCTGATGCGTGTCTGTGTGAACGACCACCTGGCACGAAATCTGACGCGACCTCTGCCCCGCAAATCCTACCCTGATGCCTTCGGTAAATCCTCCGCGATATAGGTCTGTACGATTTCGTCAAAACCGTTCTCCGCCCTGAATCCGAGCGCCGCGGCGCGGGCCGGGTCGAAATTGCGTGGCCAGCCCGCGACGATCTTCATGATGGCCTCATCTGGTTGCGGCTTGATCAGATCGACCGCCTTTTGACCTGCGACGCGGCGCAGTGCCTCGATCTGCTCGGCCACGGTGCAGCTGAGCCCCGGCAGGCTGAGCGCGCGACGGCCTTCGAGCTGATCCGTGTCGAGGGTTGCCGCATGGATCAGAAAACCAGCAGCAGCGCGTGGTGATGCGTGCCAGTGTCGTACTGTATCCGGCACCGGCAGCACCGCCTCGACCCCGTTGAGCGGTTCGCGGATGATCCCGGAAAAGAAGGAGGAGGCCGCCAGGTTGGCTTTGCCGGGGCGAACACAGATTGTGGGCAGTCGCAGCGACATGCCGTCCATGAAGCCCTTGCGGCTGAAGTCCTGCAGCATCAGTTCGGAAATGGCCTTCTGTGCACCATAGCTGGTTTGCGGAGAGCAAAGGAACTCGTCGCCGATCTTGTCCGGGAAGGGCGCGCCAAAAACCGCGATGGAAGAGGTGAAGATCACCCGCGGCACATATGCGCCACCGCTTGCGTCATGTTCGCCGCGCAGGGCCTCCAGCAGATGCCACATGGCCATCATGTTGGTGGCCCAGCCCTTGTCGAAATCGGTCTCGGATTCGCCTGAAACAATGGCAGCCAGATGATAGATCAGATCGGGCCGCAGACCGGCGAGCTGGGTGATCTTTGCAGGGTCGGTGAGATTGCCAGTGATCTGCGCGGGCCCCTCGGGGCAGCTGGGCGGAAAGCCGATGTCAAACAGCGAGATATCCAGCGTGTCGTGGCCCGGCAGGCCTTCAGACAGCAACCGCGCCAACAGCTTCTGCCCGACCATGCCGCCGCCGCCGATGATCAGAACGCGGGTCATGTGCTCAATCCGTTTCTGGCTTTCAGTTCGAGGTAAAGCCCTGAATGGTCCTTCTCCGCGCCATCCATGGCGTCGATGAAATGTTGGAATCTGTCCCGCACGCTTTCCGTGGCGGGCAGCGTGAGGCCAAGGCTCGCGGCCTCGTCCAAGGTGTTGTTGAGGTCCTTGACCTGAAACTTGGTCAGCCCGCCGGGCTTGAAATTTCCTGTCGTCATACGTTCGCCATGCTGTTGCAGGATCACGCTGTCGGCAAAGCCGCCCTTGAGCGCGGCGCGCACCGCTGCCGGATTGGCGCCGCCCTGTTCGGCGAGCAGCATGGCCTCGGCCACGGCGCTGATGGTGACGGCGACGATGGTCTGGTTGGCGAGTTTCGAGAGCTGCCCCGCGCCCGAGGGGCCCACGTGCACCGGCCGGCCCATGGCCTCGAAGACGGCGCGGGCCGCATCGAAGGTCTCGGGTTTGCCGCCGACCATGATGGCGAGGCTGGCGGCCTCCGCCCCTTTGGTCCCGCCTGAAACCGGCGCATCCAGGTGCGCGAAGCCGAGGCTTTCGAGTAGCTTGGCCTGGGCGCGCGCATGTTCCGGCTTGGCACTGGACATGTCGATCCAGACGGCCCCGGGGCTGAGCGCCTTTGCAGCCAGCGCCTCTTCGATCACGGCGCCGGAGGCAAAGCCATCCGAGAGCATGGTGATCACGAACTCGGCGCCCTTGATGGCGGTCATCGCATCGGGGGCAACGGTGGCGCCATCCTTGGCGAGAGGTTCGGCCCGGGCCAGTGTACGGTTCCAGACGGTGAGGTCATGCCCAGCCTTGAGCAGATTGCGGCTCATCGGAACGCCCATCAGCCCCGTTCCGATCAGCGTTATTTTTCGCGATGTGGTCATGGTGCCGGACATCCCCCTTAATCCGTTTTCCAAAGCAGTAGCCAAACTGGCGCTGTTGTCATACGCTAACGAAAACCAGCCATTGGACCAGCCCGTCCGGTGGTTTTTTGATGAAGACGGCAAAATTTGTGCTGCGGCCGGGGGTGTATCACCCGGTGTGGAGAGCCGGCCGCAAGCACTACGGGGGACACTTTTTTATGACAGGGCAAAGGCTTAAGGGAAAGCGGGCGTTGGTGACAGCGGCTGGTCAGGGGATCGGGCGCGCCAGTGCTTTGGCCATGGCGGCAGAAGGTGCGCAGGTCTTTGCCACCGACATCAACATGGATGCACTTTCCACGATTCGGGAGGCGAATCACGAAAATATCGAAATTTTCGAACTTGACGCCCGCAGCGATGAGAGTGTCTCCGCCGGGGTGGCGCGGGCGCAGCCGGACGTTCTGTTCAACTGCGCGGGCTTTGTGCATCATGGGTCTGTGCTGGATGCAACCGATGACGAATGGGACTTTGCCTTTGATCTGAACGTGCGTTCGATGCTGCGCACAATCCGTGCCGCCCTGCCGGGGATGCTGGAACGCGGGGGTGGATCGATCATCAATATGTCCTCGGCCTGCTCCAGCGTGATCGGCGCGCCGAACCGCTTCATCTATGGCACCACGAAGGCGGCGGTGATCGGGCTGACGAAATCAGTTGCGGTGGATTACGTATCCAAGGGCATCCGTTGCAACGCGATATGCCCCGGCACGGTGGAAAGCCCGAGTTGGCATGACCGGGTGGACGCCTTGGGCAAGCAATTGGGCAGCAAGGACGCGGCGATTACGCAGTTTGTCTCGCGCCAACCCATGGGCCGCGTGGCCACAGCCGAGGAGATCGCGGCGCTGGTCGTTTATCTGGCCAGCGACGAGAGCGCATTTACAACGGGGCATCCCCATATCATTGACGGAGGCTGGTCAGGACAGTGACAGATTCTGGGACCAAGAAGATTGAGATCAAGGACTTACGGTCGCGCAAGTGGTTCATGAACCCGGACAATCCGGAAATGACCGCGCTCTATCTGGAGCGCTATCTGAACTACGGGCTGACGCGGGAAGAGCTGCAGTCGGGTAAACCGATCATCGGGATTGCGCAGACGGGCAGTGACCTCTCCCCCTGCAATCGCCACCATCTAGAGCTGACCAAGCGGGTTCGGGATGGGGTCATTGCCGCGGGCGGCACCTGTATCGAGGTGCCGGTGCATCCGATCCAAGAAACCGGCAAACGGCCCACGGCGATGCTAGACCGGAACCTGGCCTATCTGTCGCTGGTCGAGACGCTCTTTGGCTATCCGCTGGACGGGGTGGTGCTGAACATCGGCTGTGACAAGACCACGCCTGCGCTGCTGATGGCGGCGGCGACGGTGAATATCCCGGCGATTGCACTGTCAGTTGGTCCGATGCTGAACGGTTGGTTCCGGGGCGAGCGCACAGGCTCAGGCACCATCGTCTGGAAAGCGCGCGAGATGCTCGCGGCGGGTGAGATCGACGATGATGGGTTCATGGAACTGGTGGCCTCATCGGCCCCGTCGGTTGGGTATTGCAACACTATGGGCACGGCGACGACAATGAATTCACTGGCCGAGGCCTTGGGCATGCAACTGCCAGGCTCGGCGGCGATCCCTGCGCCCTATCGTGAGCGCGGACAGATCAGCTATGAGACGGGGCGGCGGATTGTCGAGATGGTCTGGGAGGACCTGCGTCCCTCCGACATCATGACCCGCGAGGCCTTCGAGAACACCATCGTGATCAATTCGGCGATTGGCGGGTCGACCAATGCGCCCATTCACCTGAACGGAATTGCGCGGCATCTGGGCGTGCCGCTGGACAACAATGACTGGCAGGCCGTGGGCCATGATGTGCCACTGCTGGTCAACCTGCAGCCGGCGGGTGAGTATCTGGGCGAGGACTACCAGCACGCAGGCGGCGTGCCTGCGGTGGTGGGAGAACTGATCGCGGCGGGGTTGCTGCCGCATCCGGATGTGATCACCGCCAATGGCAAGACGATGGCGGAGAATTGCGGGCATCTGCGCAGTGAAGACACCAAGGTCATCAAGCCTGCGTCGGAGCCGCTGAAAGAGCAGGCCGGGTTTATCAACCTGTCCGGCAATCTCTTTGACAGCGCGATCATGAAGACCAGCGTGATCAGCAAGGTATTCCGCGCGAAATACCTGTCAAACGCGGACGACATGAACGCTTTTGAGGGCCGCGCGGTGGTGTTTGACGGGCCGGAGGATTTCCACCATCGGATCGACGACCCGGCGGAGAATATCGACGAGGATTGCGTGCTGTTCATGCGTGGGGCGGGGCCCAAGGGCTATCCGGGCGGGGCCGAGGTAGTGAACATGCGCCCGCCGTCCTACCTGCTGAAGAAGGGTGTCGAGGCGCTGCCCTGTGTGGGGGACGGGCGGCAGTCGGGCACTTCTGGCAGCCCGTCGATTCTGAACGCGTCGCCCGAAGCGGCAGCAGGTGGTGGGCTTGCGCTGTTGAAAAACGGGGACCGGGTGCGGATCGACCTGAACAAATGTACCGCCGACATGCTGGTGCCGCTGGATGAACTTGCTGAACGGGCACGCGCTTTCGAAGCAGCGGGCGGCTATGACGCGCCGGAGAGCCAGTCGCCCTGGCAGCAGTATTTCCGCGAAAAAGTCGGCCGCTTTGATCAGGGCATGATCCTGGAGGACGCCGACAAGTACCAGGATATCTCGCGCCGGTTCATGCCGCGCGATAACCATTAGCGCGCCCTCAGGGCGACGATCACTAGCGCGCCTCTGGCGTGGCGACGAGGAGCGGTGGCCTGAAAGCCCACCCTACCCGCAAACTGAGAAGGACCAAGAGACGTGAAACTTGTGCGATATGGGGAGAGGGGCGCAGAGAAGCCTGGAATGCTGGATGCCGAGGGGACCCTGCGCGATCTGTCAGCGCATGTTGCCGACATTGCGGGAGACGTGTTGTCGGATGCCGGGCTTGAAAAGCTGCGCGCAATTGATCCTGCCAGCCTGCCTTTGGTTGACGGCGCCCCGCGCATCGGGGCCTGTGTTGGCAATATCGGGAAATTCCTGTGCATCGGGTTGAACTACTCCGACCACGCGGCGGAGACAGGCGCGGACATTCCCGCGCATCCGATCCTCTTTTTCAAGGCCAACTCCGCCATTGTCGGCCCCTATGATGAGGTCAGCATGCCGCGGGGGTCGACCCATACCGATTGGGAGGTCGAGCTGGGCGTGGTGATCGGCACCACCGCGAAATATGTGAGCAAGGAGACCGCGCTGGATCACGTCGCGGGCTATTGTGTCGTGAACGACGTGAGCGAGCGGCATTTTCAGACCCAGCTCACGGGCCAATGGACCAAGGGCAAATCCTGCGACACCTTTGGACCAACAGGGCCGTGGCTGGTGACCCGCGACGAGGTACCGAACCCACAAGACCTTGCCATGAGCCTTGATGTAAACGGCAAGCGGATGCAGACCGGGACCACCTCGACCATGATTTTCACGGTGGCGGAGATCATCGAACACCTGTCGTCTCTGATGACGCTGCATCCAGGGGATGTGATCACCACAGGCACGCCGCCGGGCGTGGGCATGGGCATCAAGCCCGACCCTGTCTACCTCAAGAAGGGGGATGTCATGGAGTTGACCATCGAAGGTCTGGGTGCGCAGCGCCAAACCGTGACGGAGGACGCATAGGTGGCCGAGCTTTTCATGATTGGTGGCGCGACGGACGTGATGCTGAAGCGCTTGGGGGAGAAATTCACCATTCACCGGGCACAGGATATGGAGGATCCGCAGGCGTGGCTGGCGGCAAATGGCAATGACATCGAGTATGTGGCGACCAATGGTCACGATGGGGTAAAGCCCGAATTCATGGCGGCGATGCCCAACCTCAAAGCCATCAGCTGCTACGGTGTCGGATATGACGCCATCGATACCCATGCGGCGCGGGCCAAGGGCGTTGTGGTTACACATACGCCGAATGTGCTGAACGCCGAGGTCGGGACCACGGCCGTTCTGTTGATGCTGGCCTGCTACCGCGAATTGCTGCGCGACGATGCCTATGTGCGGTCCGGACGGTGGGAGACAGAGGGTAATTCGGCGCTGACGCGTTCGGCGGACAATCAGACCGTGGGCATTCTGGGCCTTGGCCGGATTGGTCAGGCGATTGCGGACAAGCTCGCACCCTGGGGCACCAAGATTGTCTATCACTCACGTAGCCAGAAAGAGGTGGACTACAAGTACTACGCTAACCTTGTCGACATGGCGCGGGATGTGGACATGCTCATCTGCATCACGCCCGGTGGGCCTGCGACCAACAAGATCGTCAACCGCGAGGTGCTCGACGCGCTGGGGCCGCAGGGCACGTTGATCAACGTCAGCCGGGGAACGGTTGTGGACGAAGAGGCGATGATTGCTGCCTTGCAGGACGGTCGCCTTGGCTGGGCGGGGCTGGATGTGTTCGAGGCAGAACCACATGTGCCCGAAGCGCTGCGCAAACTCAACAACGTCGTTCTGTTGCCCCATGTGGGCAGCGCCACGCTGGAGACCCGCGCCGCCATGGGGGCGCTGACGGTGGACAACCTGCTGCAGCATCTCAAGGACGGCACGGTGATCAGCCCGGTCCCGGAATGCGCGGATATGTGAGCCCATGAGCCGGATTGCCTCGGTTCAAGCGCGGCTTTTCAATGTGCCGTTGGATGAAGTGCTGGTGGATGCCAAACATGGGTCTCACAGTCATTTCCACCTGATCACGGCAAGCGTGACCTTAGAGGACGGTCGCAGTGGCACGGGGTACACCTATAACGGCGGTCGCGGAGGTCACGCGACTGCCGCTATGATTACCCATGACTTGGCACCCTTTCTGGTAGGGCAAGAGGCCGAAGATGTCGAAGCACTCTATGATGCGATGCAGTGGCATATGCATTACGTGGGGCGCGGCGGCATCCTCAGCTTTGCAATCTCAGCCGTGGATATCGCGCTCTGGGACCTGCGCTGTCAGGCGGCAGGCCAGCCGTTATGGCAAATGGCGGGCGGTGCGGACAAGACCTGCAAAGCCTATGGCGGCGGCATTGATCTGGCCTACCCGCTGCCTAAACTACTGGACCATGTGCAATGCTACATCGATGTCGGGCTGAACGGGGTGAAGATCAAGATCGGGCAGCCCACCGAAGCCGAAGATGTGGACCGCATCCGCGCGGTACGCCAGCAGATCGGGCCCGATGCGGCCTTTATGATCGACGCAAATTACTCGATGACGGTGCCGCAGGCGATCTCGCTGGCAAATGCGGTGAAGGATCAGAACATCCTGTGGTTCGAAGAGCCGATTATCCCGGATAACTACGCAGGCTACGCTGAGATCACGGAGGCTACGGGCATGGCCGTAGCGCAGGGAGAGAACCTGCACACGATCCATGAATTCGAGATGGCGCTGGCACAGGGAGAGCTTGGGTTCATCCAACCCGATGCCTCGAATTGCGGCGGAGTTACCGGCTGGTTACAGGCCTCCGATCTGGCGCGGGAGGCAGATGTTCCGGTGTGCAGCCACGGTATGCAGGAACTTCATGTCAGCCTGGTCTCTGCGCAACCGCATGCCGGCTGGATCGAAGTGCACAGCTTCCCGATTGACCGCTACACAACACGCCCCCTTGTCATAAAGGACCACCGAGCGGTGGCCCCCGATGATCCCGGCGTGGGCGTTGTCTTCGACTGGCCACAGCTTGTGCCGTTTGAGGTGCGCCTGTAACGCGAACGGTAGTATGACAACCGGACCAACGCCGCTTCATTGTTCCAAAAATATGCAAATCCCGCAGCTTGTCCTGGACGCAAAGGTCAGATCCGCAGAAACCGCTGTGCAATCTTCGGGATCAGCCGGTCAAACTGCAGCGGTGCGTCGGCCACGGCCAGACAGATGCAATCCTCGTGAATGTCCGCCACAGGCGTGTGATGCATGTCGCTATCCGCGATCTCCACGTCACCACGGGCAAAGTAATCATCCTCATCCTGGAACGCGCCTTTCAGCACCATCGTCATCTCCGTCCCGTGGTGTCCGTGATCCGGCATCGCGGTGCCCGCAGGGATAAAGAGCAACCGCGCAGAGGCGTCCTTTGACGTTGGCAAAATAGCCTGTTTGACGCCCATGCCAATCGGTTTCCAACGGATCGCTTCCAGATCCCCGCCTACGTAGTCACGCAGTGGCTTGGGCAGCACGGCGCAGACATCGGTCTCGGCTACATGCGGTTTGTCCATGGGACCTCCGAGGATCAACGCCAGCGTCGCCTCGAGGCTTTCCGGCTGAAGGTCGGCCACTTCATCATCGCGCATCTGGTCCAGTACTTCACCGCCCAGAGCATCAAAGCTCTCGGCCTGCGCCCGACAGCTGTCACAGAGCGACAGGTGAGAGGCCACCATCAGGTTGAAGGCCTCGGGCAACGATCCCGCTGCATAGGCCATCAGGATGGCGTCATTCAGGTGATGTTTGATTGTCTCGGTCATCTTACATTTCACTTCATTGCGTGGCGCAGACGGTCCAGCGCCAGTCGAATTCTCGATTTGATCGTGCCCAGGGGCAGACCGGTTTCGGCGGCGATTTCGCTGTGGGTCAGATCCCCGAAATACGCCTTTTCAATCAATTCCCGCTGCGCATCTGGTAACTCTGCCAGCGCCGCACCGAGAATTTCGGTTTCCTGTTGCAGTGTCAGGACGTCTTCCTGATCTGGTTCTTCTTCGGGACCCCACGTCAGGTCCTCCGGTTCCGGCCGCCGTTGTCGGCGGATAAGGTCAATGCGCCGATTCCGCGCGATGGTGAAAATCCACGTCGCCACAGAAGCACGGGCGGGGTCGAACTGATGCGACTTGTGCCAGAGCGTCGCCATCACGTCCTGGGCACATTCCTCTGCGAGGGAGGCATCCGCGCCGGATTTCATCAAAAAGCCCTTCACCCGGGGGGCGAAATGGGCAAACAACTCGGCAAATGCCTGCGTATCTTGATCGTCACGGATACGGGCCACATGCTCCACCCAAAGCATCCGCGCAGGTCCGGTCGTTGCAATCACTTTTTTTTGCCCAGCCTTCTTCATCGATACCGCAGGTGCCGCCGATGGTGTGCCCATCGATCGTGCGCTTGCGTCTATTATATCTGGTTCTACACCCGCCAACATGCTCAGATTACGCTGCGCATGCAGAATTAGATCAAAAAAACTTTGTTTTTAACGCAATGCATCCATTTTATCCAACACGCCGTATACATGGCACTGCAACCAGAAAGACCGGACACGTCCTTTATGCCCTTTGAAGCCCTGACCGAAGGCACCTTTGCTCCCTTTGACATTCGCAGAACAACCCGAAAAGTCGCCGTCATCGGCGGCGGTATCTCGGGGATGGGTGCGGCCTTTATGCTGGGCAAGGACAGTCACGTTACCTTGTTCGAGGCGGAGCCGCGGCTGGGCGGCCATGCCCGGACGGTGATGGCGGGCAAACGTGGTGACCAGCCCGTCGACACCGGTTTCATCGTCTTCAACCGCGCAAACTACCCCTATATGACGGCCCTGTTTGAACAGCTGAACGTGCCGGTTGTGGAGTCGAACATGAGCTTTGGCGCGTCCATCGACGGCGGGCGTCTGGAATACGCGCTGACCTCGCTCGACGCCCTTTTTGCGCAGCGCAAAAACGCCATCACCCCTGCGTTTCTGGGCATGGTGCGTGATATATTGCGGTTCAACAAACACGCGGTCAGCATCGCAGAAGATCGCAGTCTGAGCCTCGGCGCCTTTCTCGACAAGCTCGGGACCGGCAGGTGGTTTCGCGACTACTATCTTCTGCCGCTTTCGGGAGCGATCTGGTCGACGCCGACAGAAAAGATCATGGATTTCCCAGCCTATGCCATGATTGAGTTCTTTAAGAACCACGCGCTGCTCGGCGTGCACGGGCAGCATCAGTGGTACACGGTTGATGGCGGATCCACCCAATACGTCAGCCGTCTGGCAGCGGCATTGGAAGGCGCAGGCAACGACATCCGGCTTGGCGCGCCCGTAAAATCTGTGACCCGGGGGGCTGGCCATGTGATCCTGCATCCCTTTGGCGGCGCCCCTGAGGTTTTCGATCACGTGATTTTCGCCACTCACTCGGACGATACCCTGCGGATGATTGGCGATCCGACACCGCAGGAGAAGAAAGCGTTGGGCGCAATTGCCTACCAGCCGAATGACATCGTTCTGCACGCAGATACCGATATGATGCCGAAAAGCCGCAAGACCTGGGCCAGTTGGGTCTACACCGAAGACAAGGACGCCCAATCCGACCGGATCGACCTCACGTACTGGATGAACTCCTTGCAGCCCATTCCGCAGGATGACCCGCATTTCGTCACCCTCAACACCAAACGCCAGATCCGCGAAGAGCTGATCTATGACGCGGTGACCCTGCGCCACCCGATCTATGATCTGGCAGCACTTGAGGCCCAAAAGGACATCAGGACTTTCAACGGGACGGCGAACACTTGGTTCTGCGGCGCCTGGATGAAAAACGGTTTTCACGAAGACGGATTGTCCAGCGCCGTGGACGTGGTGCGCAGCCTGCGCATGGTACACCGCGAGCGGGTTGCAGCTGAATGACCGCCCGGGTCGATCATATCTCAGGCCTGACGTTTCACGGTCGCAAAGGCGCCATTGAGAATGCCTTTCGCTATTCCGTGGATTACATCCTGTTGGATGCCGAAGCACAGGTGCGTTGCCCGCGCCTTTTTGCGCGCAACGGATCGGCGCTGACCTCGCTGCATGACAGCGACCATGGCGGCCCGCCCAAAGCGGGTCGTGGCGCGCTTTGGGTGCGCGAGGTGCTGGTACAGCATCAGATCACTGGCGTAGCACAGATCGAACTGCTCGCGCAGCCGCGCATGCTGGGGCATGTTTTCAACCCGGTCAGCTTTTGGCTCTGCCGCGGTGACGATGGCGCGTTGATCACGGTGATTGCCGAAGTCAGCAATACTTTTGGCGATCGCCACAGCTATTTGTGCCACCACCCCGATCTGCACCCGATTGAGCCCAGCGACACGCTCAAGGCGCAAAAGATTTTTCATGTCTCACCGTTTCAGCCCGTCGAGGGTGGGTATAGCTTCCGCTTCGACATCAACGACGCGCGGATCGGCATCTGGATCGACTACACACGAGGCAACGGCGGATTGATTGCCACGCTGACCGGCAAACGCAAGCCGCTGACCAATCGGGCCATCTTGCGTTCCGCCCTTCTCCGGCCACTGGGCGCACGCCGTGTCCTCGCGTTGATCCATTGGCAGGCACTCAAACTGTGGGCCAAGGGGGCGCGGTATCGGGCCCGTCCGGTGCCACCTGAGAAAGAGGTCTCACGGTGACGCAGGACAGCGAGCGATTACCGGCCTATTCCCTTTTCGCTGCGCTTTTGGCAGCCGCTGGCCTGCCCATCTATATCCACGCGCCGAAATTCTACGTGGATGAATACGGCGTGTCGCTGGCGGCTCTCGGAGCTGTCCTCTTTGGCCTTCGGCTGCTGGACGTGGTGCAGGATCCGCTGCTGGGCAAGCTGGCGGAAAAGCTGCGGGATCAGCGTGCAGTGGCGGTCGCCGCAGGCTGTGCCGTGATCGCGCTGGCCATGATCGGTCTGTTTGCCATCCCACCGCTTTTGCCGCCACTGGTCTGGTTCGGTCTGACGCTGACGCTGGTGTTTTCCGCGTTCAGCTTTCTGACAATCAACTTTTACGCCCAGGGGGTGATGAAAGGCACGCGGTTGTCCGGCCAGGGCCATTTCAGGCTGGCCCGCTGGCGCGAGAGTGGGGCGCTTCTGGGCGTCTGTGTCGCAGCGGTGGCGCCGGTCGCATTGGCGTCGGTCTTTGCCGCGCCCTTTGCGTGGTTTGCCATTGGTTTCGCCGTCCTCGCCGTGATCGCCGCTTTGGCCATGCGGTCGGAATGGAGCACGGCTGGCCTTGCGGCATCCACCGGCTTCGGCGTGGTTTTGAAGGACAAACTGGCGCGCCGCCTGTTGCTCATCGCGCTGGTTAATGCGGCACCCGTCGCCGTCAGCTCGACCCTGTTTTTGTTTTTCGTCGAAAGCAAATTGGACGCGCCGGGCTTCGAAGGGCCGCTTTTGCTGGTGTTCTTCCTGTCGGCTGCTGCTGCCGCGCCGTTCTGGGGCGCAATGGCCGAGCGATTTGGCCCAAAAGACGTATTGATTGTCGCCATGATCCTGGCAATCTGCGCCTTTGGGCTGACACTGACGCTGGGCCCTGGCGACTGGGTGCTTTTCGCGATTATCTGCGTGATGTCCGGGGCGACGCTGGGGGCTGACCTCACGCTGATGCCCGCCATCTTCGCCAACCGAATGGCGCGGATTTCGCCCTCCGCAGCGGAAGGGTTCGGGCTTTGGTCTTTCGTGTCGAAACTCACACTGGCCTTTGCCGCCGTCACCCTGTTGCCGATGCTGGAGCGGGCGGGGTTTCAAAGCGGCAGCGCGGCGCAGAACAGCCCAGAGACGCTGGCCTTGCTGGCGATCCTCTATGCTGCGGTTCCCTGCGGTCTCAAGGTGATCTCCATCGCCTTGCTGGCCATCACCGATCTGAGCGAGGTCTGAGACGATGAGTGAATGGATGTTTTTGGCTTTCGGTGCCGTGGCCGCTCTGGTGGCCCTTTGGCTCTGCAGACGCATCGTCGGATTTGCATCGCAGAAACCGGAAGACTACGAAGACGGCACACCGGACTTTGACATCCGTAAGCATCTCAATGGCCCGCTCCTCTGCGAAGGGGTCATTTACGGCCCGACAGGGCGGGTCAGCAGCCGGTTTGTTGCAGATTTCGATGCCACGTGGGAGGGCAATTCGGGCTCGATGAAAGAGCATTTTGTGTACGACGATGGCAGCGTTCAGGACCGCGAGTGGCATTTGCAGATCGACAATCACGGCAAGATCTGTGCACGGGCCGACGATGTGGTGGGGGAGGGATCGGGGCAGCAGCTCGGACCAACGGTGCAGTTGAGATACCGGATCAGGTTGCCCGACGGGTCCGGCGGTCATGTCCTGAACACCGTCGATTGGATGTACCTGACGCCAAACGGCACGATCATGAACCGGTCCCAGTTTCGCAAGTTCGGGATCAAGGTTGCCGAACTGGTCGCCACCATGCGGCCAAAGGACATCACATGAAAAACTGGAACGGGAAACGGTACTGGCTGGTCGGCGCCGGTGACGGTCTCGGGGCTGCGCTGGCCACCCGTCTGAGTACGGCAGGGGCCCATGTCATTGTCTCCTCCCGGTCAGAAGACAAGTTGAAGGAATTGGTCGATACGCTGCCCTCGGACGGCAGCTACCAGACGGTCGATGTGGCCGACGATCAAAGTGTCAAGGCGGCAGCAGAAGCCGTTGGCCCGGTCGACGGTGTCGTTTTTCTGGCCGGGGTGTACTGGCCCTTTCCCGCACAGGAATGGAATGCGGACCAGGCGACCGCCATGGCGGATATCAACTTCACCGGGTTGATGCGTGTCATGGGCGCCGTTGTGCCGGGCATGGTGCGCCGGGATGCGGGCCACATTGTGATCACAGGCAGTCTCAGCGGTTTTCGCGGCTTGCCGGGGTCCATCGGATACACCGCGTCCAAGGCCGGGACGATGTCACTGGCGGAGTGCATGTATGCCGATCTGCGGCAGACCGGGGTGCAGGTGCAGGTGGCCAATCCCGGCTTTGTCAAGACGCAGCTGACCGACAAGAACGATTTCAAGATGCCCTTCCTGATGACACCTGAAGAGGCTGCGGAATACATGTTCAAACACATGAACAGCGACCGGTTCAAGCTGAGCTTTCCGCGTCTCTTTTCACTGGTGTTCCGGGGCAGCCAGCTGCTGCCGGACTGGCTGTATTTCCGGATTTTTTCCTAGAGCCGCGCGGCGTGGTCCTGAAAGGTCTGTGCGGCGCGGGTCCAGACGGGCGCGTCCGGTGTCCCAAGCTGGGCCAGCACCGGCAGGAGCTGTTCCGCGTAGTCCTCGCTGCTCTCCAGGGGCAGCATCGACGGCAGGTTGTCGATGGCGGTCACATCCAGCATCGGTTCTGAATGCACCCGCAGGGCGGGCGCGTCCCAAGTCGTGGTCCTGTCATAGACCTTGATCGGGGAAAAATCGCTGTCCGGGTCACAGGCGATATCGCCGATCACGCTGAGCCTGCGCGGGCGGGTTGGCGCATCTGACGGCACGAAGACCGGCGTGCCGGGACGTGCCAGCACACAGTTGAAAAACAGCTCATGGGCCAGAACCTGCGGGAAGGGACCGCCCGAAGCAGTTTCCGCCATGTCCCACTTGGTGGTTGCCACACCCATGGCTGTGCAGAGATCGGCGACACCTTTGCCGACGCGCCCCAGCGCGCCGATGATCAGGGCGTTGGGTCGGTGGCTGCCCGTTGCCACGAGATTAGCCTGCAATTCGGACAGCAGATGCGTGGAGCTGTCATAGGCAGTGATCGGACCTGCGATGCCACCGGTCTGTTGCGCCGCCCAGCACTTCAGCGCCACGGCCGCACCGGCATATCCGGCCCAATAGCCAAAGGCCGCCACCCGGCGCCCGTCGTCATCCAGCAGATATTCGAGGTCCAGCAAGGTCCCGCCGCCCGCCTTGAAGCGCTGCAGCAGGCGCAACCCGGCAGGCTGCCCCTTGAAGGCGTGCCCGAACATGATGTGGCGGTGACGCAGCGGCGTGCCGTCCTCGGGCAGTTCCTTGAGGCCAAAGATAACCGCGTCCCCGGGCGCGTCGGGCCAGCTGTGAGGGGGTTCCATCTGGCACCCTGCGTCGGCGTAGGCCGCATCCGGGATGACACGCGTGGGAGAGTGTTCGACGCTGACCGTCATGCCTGTTGCCAGAAGGGAGGCGGCCCCTTTCGGGGTCAGTCCAACACGGGTTTCATTTTCGCGTTGCTCTGCCCGGACCCAAAGATGCAGCTGGCTCACAGCATGCCCTTGGCGGTGACCGCCTGGATTGATGGGCGCGCTGCCATACGCGCCAGATAGGCCTTGATCTCAGGGAAGTCATCCAGGGACACGTTGTCCCGTTCGAGCCAGCTGCACAGCATGTAGGCATGTGGATCAGCGATGGAGAATCTGTCCCCCAGCACATAGTCGCCTTCAAGGCAGTCGCTGGTGAAATAACGCGCGCAGTCGGTCATGGTTTCGGGCACTTTGGCCGCCATGTCGTCAAAGCTCGATTGCTGCGTTGCCCATCTGTCGCCGCGGCGCATATGCGCGTGGTTCACATGCATCGTTGCCGCGAGGAAATGGATCACGCTGCGCATCTGGGCGGTCCGCTCGGGGTCTGCTGGCACCAGATTGGCCCCCGGCGCAAGGGCCGCGACATAGTCCAGCAAGGCACCCGTTTCAGTGAGCAGGGTCCCCGCATCGGTTTCCAGTGTCGGAACGCGCCCTTTTGGGTTCAACGCCAGATACTCGGGCTTTTTCTGCTCCCCGGACTGAAAATCCACAAGCACCGGCTCATAGGACAGCCCTGCTTCTTCCAGGGCGATGGCCACAGCAATCGAAATCGTCCGCGGGGCATAGTAAAGGCGCATCATGATCTCCTTTTAAACATGGGTCTGGGCATAATGCCGATCCGGGTCTTCAAGATGTGGGATGGCGTTGAACATGGTGGGCGACAGCGTGCCGCCAATCGGGAACAGCCGGTGTTGGGAGGTGTTGTAGATGGCCAGTGCCATCTGCGCCATCGCCGTTATGTCGAGCCGGAGCACTTGCCGCATCGCCATGGAGATCAACCCGCCCGAGGTCACCACAAGGGCAGGGCCGTCGCCTTCTGCGATCTCTGCCAGTGCGGCGCCCACCCGGTCTTCGAAATCGCTGAACCGTTCCGGCGCGCCCGCAATCTCGTCACGCTGCCAGTAGGCGAAGACTTTTGGCAAATGGGTGGTGAATCCGACCTGATCGGTTGGAAAAGGGATGCCGTGTTCTTCCTCAAGCGCGCGGGCCAGCGTCAGATACTCCAGCTCATTGAGACGCGCATCCCGGGTGGGCGTCAGCCCGGTGTCCATGGAGCGGGCTGTTTCAATATGCCTTTTCAACGTGCCGGTGTAGAGTCGCACGTGATGCTGATTCTGGTTGCGCAGATGGGTGCCTAGCCAGGCGGATTGTTGATGGCCGAGTGCGCTCAGTTTGTCGTAGCTGGCTTCATCCTGGGCACCGGAATTGGCCTGACCGTGGCGTATGAGAGTGATGTGAGACATTGGCTCTTCATAGGCGAGCGGTCGCGCGGTGGAAAGGGCGGGTGCCTCCGGCGGGCATATTTGCGGAACAATGAATAGACAGGTGCCTCTTATCGGAAACTTTCTGCCGTGAATCCTGTGTGAGGTGTCGGGATTGGGGCTACGGTGGGGGATGCGCCGTCGCTATAGTCGGGCGGAATTTTGTGGGAGACGGGTGCGATGAGCGACAAAATCACCTTTACGCTGGACGGCCAGACGGTTGAGGCCGAGGTGGGTCTGACCATCTGGGAAGTCGCAAACGGTCGTGGGCTGGTGATCCCGCATCTGTGTCACAAACCCGCACCGGGGTATCGCCCGGATGGGAACTGCCGTGCCTGCATGGTCGAGATTGAGGGCGAGCGCACGCTGGCCGCCTCCTGTATTCGTGAGCCTGCCGAGGGTATGGTGGTGACGACCAATTCCGCGCGAGCTGAGGGTGCGCGCAAGATGGTGGTCGAGATGCTGCTGGCGGATCAGCCGGAGCAGGAGGTATCGCACGACAAATCTAGCCATCTGTGGGAGATGGCGGCGCTGAATGGCGTCTCTGAGAGCCGGTTTCCGAAGCTGGAAGAGGGGCGCATTCCGCTGCTCGACGACAGCCATGTGGCGATGTCGGTAAACCTGGATGCCTGCATTCAATGCGGGCTGTGTGTGCGGGCTTGCCGTGAGGTACAGGTGAACGATGTGATTGGCATGGCCGGGCGGGGGCATGATGCCTACCCGACCTTTGATATGGCCGACCCGATGGGGGATAGCACCTGTGTGGCCTGTGGCGAATGTGTGCAGGCCTGTCCGACGGGGGCACTGATGCCCTCAACGGTGGTGAATGAGAACCAGGTGGGGGACAGCGCGGATTTTGACGAAGAGGTCGAGAGCATCTGCCCCTTCTGTGGTGTGGGGTGTCAGGTTTCGCTGAAGGTCAAGGACAACAAGGTTAAATATGTCGAAGGGATCAACGGCCCGGCGAATGAAGGGCGGCTTTGCGTCAAGGGGCGCTTTGGGTTCGACTACATCCATCATGACCACCGGTTGACCAAGCCGCTGATCCGACGTGAGGATGCACCCGCCAAGGGGCTGAATGTGGATCCGGGCAACTGGCAGACGCATTTCCGTGAGGCCAGCTGGGACGAGGCGTTGGATTTTGCCGCTGCGGGCATGAAGGGCCGGGGGCGCGAGATTGCGGGCTTTGGTTCAGCCAAGTGCACAAATGAGGAGGCGTATCTTTTCCAGAAGATGATCCGGCAGGGCTTTGGCCACAACAACGTGGATCACTGCACGCGTCTGTGCCACGCATCCTCGGTGGCGGCGCTGATGGAGAATGTGGGATCGGGTGCCGTGACCGCGACCTTCAACGAGATCGAAAACGCGGATGTGGCGATTGCCATTGGGTGTAACCCGATCGAGAACCATCCCGTGGCGGCGACCTATTTCAAGCAGTTCACCAAGCGGGGTGGCAAGCTGATTGTGATGGACCCGCGCGGACAGGCGCTGAAACGCTTTGCCTCGCACATGCTGCAATTCCGCCCCGGTGCGGATGTGTCGATGCTGAACGCGATCATGCATACGATTGTCGAGGAAGGCCTCTATGATCAGCAGTACATCGACGCCTATACCGAGAACTGGGAGGCGGAAAAGGCGCATCTGGCGGATTTCTCGCCCGAGGCCATGGCCCCGATCTGTGGCATCGAATCCGAAGTGCTGCGCGATGTTGCGCGCACCTTTGCGGGGGCGAAGGCCGCGATGATCTTCTGGGGCATGGGGGTCAGCCAGCACATTCACGGGACGGACAATTCCCGATGCCTGATCAGCCTTGCGCTGATGACCGGGCAGGTGGGGCGCCCCGGTTCCGGCCTGCACCCGCTGCGCGGTCAGAACAACGTGCAGGGGGCGTCGGACGCAGGGCTCATCCCGATGTTCCTGCCGGATTATCAGCCGGTCACGGATGACGGTGTGCGGTCCGCCTTTACCAAGGTCTGGGGCTCTGCGGATTTCTCGAATGAACGCGGTCTGACCGTGACCGAGATCATGGATGCGGTGCATGAGGACAAGATCAGGGGCATGTATGTGCTGGGGGAAAACCCGGCGATGTCCGATCCGGATGTGGAACACGCCCGCGCAGCCTTGGCCAAACTGGATCATCTGGTGGTGCAGGACATCTTCCTGACGGAGACCGCGAATTTCGCCGATGTGATCCTGCCCGCAAGCGCCTTTGCCGAGAAATCGGGCACCGTGACCAATACCAACCGGCAGGTGCAGATGGGCCGTCCGGCGGTGTCCCCGCCCGGTGAGGCGCGGGAAGACTGGTGGATCGAGGTTGAACTGGCAAAGCGGCTGGGCCTTGGCTGGACCTATGAGAGCCCTGCGGATGTCTTTGCCGAGATGAAGCACAATATGCGCAGCCTGGAGAACATCACCTGGGACCGGCTGATGGGTGAAAATGCGGTGACCTACCCGTCGCTCAGCCCGGAAGACCCTGGTCAGGCAATTGTCTTTGGCGATGGATTCCCGCGGCCGGAAGGGCGTGCGCGGTTCACACCCGCCAGTGTGATTGCCCCAGATGACGTGCCGGATGAAGAGTTCCCGATGATCCTGACCACGGGGCGCCAGCTGGAGCATTGGCATACCGGCTCCATGACCCGGCGGTCTGCGGTGTTGGATGGTCTGGAGCCCGAGGCAAACTGTTCGCTGCACCCCTCCACGTTGCGCAAACTGGACGTGGCGCCCGGCGAGCATGTGGTGCTGACCACCAAGCGTGGCAGCATCTCGATCATGGCGCGGGAGGATCGCGCGGTGGCCCCCGATATGGTCTTTGTCCCCTTTGCCTATGTCGAGGCGGCGGCGAATATTCTGACCAACCCGGCAATTGACCCTTATGGCAAGATCCCGGAATTCAAGTTTTCCGCTGTGCGGGTCGAGAAGGCGGAAAAGCAGGTCGCGGCGGAATAGCCGCGACCACGATCATTCATAGCGCACACCCGGGCTGAGAAGCTTGAAGCCGGTGATTTCGAATTCGTACATATCCGAACGGTCCAGTTTTTCCGCCCGGGCGATCAGCGTGCCATCGCGTTGGTGTAAACCGCATGCGCTGTGTGCAAGGCGCGGTAGCAGTATGCTCCGTTGGGATAGTCGTATTTTATCATGAAGGCTCCTTTTGATCGGGTCTACGGCCTGCTGGTGCCCGTTTCTGACAGGAGCCTGATCTTCTCATTTCCAGTGACGACACCTAGGATCGCCAAAAACCGGAGCGCTTTTGTCCATGGTGAACCCTGATCGTTTTCTCGCTGATCTGCACAAGCTGCGGTCCTTCGGAGCCGCTGGCGTCGGCAAGGGTGTTGTGCGCCCGGCCTACTCGGAGGCCGATGTGGCCGCGCGGCGGTGGCTGGCGGACCAAATACGCGCAGCCGGATTGCAGGTCGCGGTTGACCCCATGGGCAATCTCTTTGGCTTGACGGAAGGTCCGTCCGTTCTGCTGGGCTCGCACAGTGACAGCCAGCCCGAGGGTGGTTGGCTGGATGGCGCCCTTGGCGTGATTGCCGCATTGGAGATTGCCCGCGCTGCGCGCGAAAATGATGGGCCGCCTGTCTCGGTTGTCTCCTTTCAGGATGAGGAAGGCCGCTTTGGCGTGACGACAGGATCTGCGGTCTGGTCAGGCCACATGTCGCAGAGGCAGGCAGATGCGCTGACGGATCACTCGGGCGTTCCGCTTTCAAAGGCGCGGCAGGCTGTGGCGGATATGGTCACGGGCGAGGTTGATCCCGCGCAGTTCACCGGGTTCATCGAGATGCATATCGAACAGGGTCCCACGCTGGACACGAGCGGAGAAAGAATCGGGGTGGTCACGGATATCGTCGGTATTCGCGACATGAAAGTCACCTTTGAGGGGCAGCAAAACCATGCTGGCACAACCCCGATGCCACTGCGCCGGGATGCGTTTCAGGCTGTGTCAGCTTTCAACACGCTGCTGAACGACCGGTTTCAGAACGTAGCAACCCCGCAGACGGTCTGGACCATTGGGCATGTTAGCCTGCATCCCAATGCCTCCTCGATTGTGCCGGGGCGGGCGGTGTTTTCGATGCAGTGGCGGGATGCCGACGTGGATCGGTTGCAGCGCATGGAGCAGATTATCCGTGAAACTGCGGCGGAGGTCACCGCGGCACGAGATATGGTGTTGAGCTATGGACCGCTCCTTGGCTTGGAGCCGGTTGCCATGGATACGGATCTGCAAGAGGCTCTGGCGATTTCGGCAGAGGCTATTGTCCCGGGTAAATGGCGCAGAATGACATCCGGCGCGCTGCACGATGCCACCAATGTGTCGCGATTGATGCCGGTTGCCATGCTGTTTGTGCCATCGATTGATGGCATCAGCCACGCGTTTGAGGAAGATACCGGTGAAGCGGATCTGGTGACGGGTCTGAAAGTGCTGGCGCAGGCGGTTGGGGTGCGCGCCTAAGGGTGGCCTGAAGCCCACCCTACCTGCTGTCTGCCAGCGGTCAGCTCCAGGCGACGTCGCCGAGGAAGATGTAGCCTGCACCATAGATCGTTTTGATCAGCTGCGGGTTCTTCGGATCTTCGCGCAGCTTGGTGCGCAGGCGTGAGATGCGCACGTCCATCGCCCGGTCAAAGCTTTCGCTGGCGGCACCCCCCAGATGGTCCTGCATCTGCGCCCGGCTGATCAGCCGTTTGGGATTTTCAAGAAACAGGCGGAGCACTTCGCCTTCCGCATGGGAAAAGGGCGTTTGTTGTCCCTCCGCGTCTTCTATCAGATATTGGTCGAAAAACACCTGCCACCCGGCAAAGCGGGCAATCTGGCCTGCTGCGGCTGCGGGCTTCGAGGTGCGCAAACGGGCCCGGATGCGGGCAACGACCTCTGCCGGGTCGAAGGGCTTGATGATGTAGTCATCCGCGCCCAGTTCCAGACCGGTCACCTTATCCTGCACCAGCGCCCGGCCCGAGATAATGATGACAATAGCCCCCTGTTCCAGAGCCAACTTGTGCACCAGCGTCAGGCCATCCGTGTCGGGCAGCGATAGATCGACAAGACAGACGTCCGGTTGATGCTGCGCCAGTGCCGCGGTGAAGGCCTGCGCGCGGGCAAAGCTCAGCGTGCGAAAGCCTGCCTCCTCCAGCGCGTCGGTCAGCATGGTACGGATGGCCGGTTCATCGTCGAGGATGGTCACCAAGGGTGCGGTCATGAGGCGATTGCCTTGCTGTTTGACGGGCCCAGGACGGCGCTGATGTCCTCTGCCGTAAATGGTTTTTGCAGCAGAGGCGCAATTCTCTGGGCGGATTGGTACAGCGCGTGGTCCGCAGGCAGGGAGGTCATCAGGATAACCGGCACGACACCGATCAGACGCTGTGCGAGGTCGATGCCCGTAGCGTCTCCGGCCAGTTGAATATCTGAAAGCACCAGTGAGATTTCCGGCAGATCCGCCATCAATGCGCTGGCTTCATCGGCGCTGACCGCTTCAATGACCGAGTGATTCAGATCTGTCAGCATATCGCGGTAGAGGGCGCGCAGATCATCGCGGTCTTCCACCAGCAGCACCAGCGCCTGTGGGGTTTCCACGGCCGGTCTGAAGGGCAGCCGCAGCACCACGCGGGCGCCGGTATCGGTGTTTTCCAATCGCAGATCGCCGCCTGCGAGCTTGGTCATATCGTAGACCATCGGCAGCCCGAGCCCGGACCCTTCGGCCCCTTTGGTGGTGAAAAACGGATCGAACCCGTGGCTGAGTGCGCGGTCCGAAAAGCCCGGCCCCGTGTCCGTGACCTGCCATTCAATCCAGGTGTCATGCACGATGCGCAGCCTGACGAGAATGCGACCCGTCGCGCCACAGGCATCACGGGCGTTGAGGATGAGATTCAACAGGCTGTCCGTCGCCATGCCACCGTCCAGCATCACCAGACCCTCGGGCGCAGACACATCCAGATCCAGCGCGATGCCCTCTGGCAAGGTGTGATCCGCAAGTCTGCGCAGGTCGTCCATCAACTGACGAAGACTGGTGGCGCTGGGGCGCAGCGCGCGCTGTTCGGTCATGCCTGCAATGCTGCTCAGCAGAGCACCCCCCCGTCGGGCTGCGGCCAGTGTGCCTTCTGCCATTTCGATCACGTCACCGGGCAGCTCCTGGTGCCGCAAGAGCTTGGATTGCAGCCCCAGAATGATCGTGAGCAGGTTGGAGAAGTCATGGGTCAGGCCAGAGGTCATCTGGGCTGCCAAAGCACGGCGGTGGGTTTGCTGCAAGGCCACGCGGGCCTGCATTTCGGCAGTCACATCCATGGACAGAATGTAGATACCCCCCCGGGTGTCGGGGGTAAACGCCGCCCGGATGCGGCGTGCACTGGCATCATCGGTGAACTCGAAAACGGAGGCCTGTCCCCCGTAGGCCTGCTCCAGATGCGGCACGATCCGGTTGTAGGCAGAGGCGCCCAGGGCGCTGCTGATGTGCATGCCATGAATGTCTGAGGGGCGTCCCGGGATCACGGCGTTGAGTTGTCGGTTGGAATAGGTGTAGTGCCCTGCTGCATCGATATGCGCGATATGCGCGGGCATCATTTCCGTGGTGAGCCGGGTGCGGGCTTCGATCTCCGTCAGCTCACGCTTGGCTTCCTGCAGCGCGGCATTCATGGCAGCCAGCGCGCGGTTCGTGCTGGAGAGTTCCTCTGCATAGGTGTTGAGCTGATCGGACAATTCCTCCGACCGGCTTTGCAGCAAGGCCTCCTGTCGCTTGGTGCGCGTGATGTCCGTGTAAACCGTGACCCACCCACCCTGGGGCAGCGGGGCACCTTCGACGCTGATGATGCGCCCGTTTGAGCGTGTGCGTTCCATGTAGTGCGGCTCGAACGCGCGGGCCTGTTCCACCCGTTCAGCCACAAAGGCGTCAATGTCGGTCACATCGCCGTACTCCCCGCGCCTGACCAGATGCCGGATCGTATCCTCGAAAGTGGCACCCGGTGTGACCAACGCATCCGGCAGGTCGAACATGCGTTGAAACGGGCCGTTGCAGACGGCCAGTTGCAGGTCGGAATCGTAGATCGTCAGAGACTGACCGATCAGGTTGAGACCGGCAGCGGTCAGCTCCTGCGTTCTGGAATCGGAAAGGGCCAATGCTGCTCCTGTGACTGCGCGCGGACGGCGCAAACCTATCATGGATTGAGATGGTGAAAATCCAAATCGTCCGACACAGCGGTGTGAGAGATGCGTGTAACAATTCGTAAGGATTGAGAAATCATAACGAAAAAGTTGACGCCGAGCCTAAAAGCAACATTGTTACTGATATGACGGCGTCAGCGCCGCGCTTGTCTGCAAAAGACAAGGTCTGGGAGGACAACAGTTGACTGATCGCACCAAGGGCGCTGACGGACCGCAGTCCGTTCCGGCGCTGTTGCACCGCAATGCCACCGAGTTTGCGAACGCGCCTGCGTATCGTGAAAAAGAGTATGGCATCTGGCAGAGCTGGACATGGGCGGAGACGCGCGAAGAGATCGAAGCGCTGGCGCTGGGCCTGCTGGATCTGGGGGTAGCCGAAGGGGATTTTGTCGCGATCATCGGGCGTAACCGGCCCAAGCTCTATTGGTCCATGGTGGCGGCCGAGATGTGCGGCGCCGTGCCCGTGCCGCTCTACCAGGATGCGGTTGCGGAAGAGATGTCATATGTGCTGAGCCATTGCGGCGCGCGCTTTGTTATTGTGGGCGATCAGGAGCAGGTCGATAAGGTGATCGAAGTGCAGGCCGAGTTGCCGAACTTCGAGCAGATGATCTACCTCGACCCCCGGGGCTTGCGGAAATACGATCATTCCAGGCTGCATCAATACAGCCACATTCAGGACGTCGGGCGCGCCAAGCGCGATGAGCTGTTGGGCGAGCTGACAGCGCGACAGGATAAGCTCGACTACGACAGCACCTGTGTGATGCTCTATACCTCCGGCACGACCGGCAAGCCCAAGGGCGTGGTGCTGAGCAATCGCAATGTGATCGAGACCTCGAAATCCTCCTCTGAATTCGATGATCTGCGGCAGAGCGATGATATTCTGGCGTACCTGCCGATGGCCTGGGTGGGGGATTTCATCTTCTCGGTGGGTCAGGCAATGTGGACCGGGTTCTGCACCAATTGCCCGGAAAGCGCAGACACGATGCATGTGGATCTTCGGGAAATCGGGCCGACCTATTACTTCGCGCCGCCGCGGGTGTTCGAGACGCAGCTGACCAATGTGATGATCCGCATGGAGGACGCAGGGCGCTTCAAGAAGTGGCTGTTCGATGTCTGCATGGCACAAGCGCGCAAGGTGGGCCCTGCGATTCTGGATGGTCAGCCGGTGAGCCAGTGGGACCGGTTCAAGTATAATCTGGGCGAGTTGTTTATCTACGGACCATTGAAGAACACGCTGGGCTTCAGCCGGGTGCGTGTCGGGTATACGGCGGGCGAGGCAATCGGACCGGAAATCTTTGATTTTTATCGGTCTTTGGGCATCAATCTCAAGCAGCTCTATGGTCAGACCGAGGCAACGGTGTTCATCACGGCACAGCCCGATGGCGAGGTGCGCAGCGATACGGTTGGCGTGTGTTGCCCGGGCGTCGAGTTGAAGATCGCGGAGAATGGCGAGGTCTTCTATCGCTCGCCCGGGGTGTTCGTGGAGTACTACAAGAACGCCGAAAGCACCGCTGATACCAAAGATGCCGAGGGCTGGGTGGCCACGGGTGATGCGGGATTTGTTGAGGAGGACACCGGGCATCTTCGCATCATCGATCGCGCAAAGGATGTGGGGCAGATGGCGGATGGATCGCTGTTTGCTCCCAAGTATGTTGAGAACAAACTGAAATTTTTCCCCAATATTCTGGAGGCTGTGGTCTTTGGTAACGGGCGCGATGAATGCACGGCCTTCATCAACATCGACCTCACGGCGGTGGGCAATTGGGCGGAGCGGAACAACATTGGCTATGCGTCTTATCAGGAGCTGGCCCGGCATCCGCAGGTGATGGACACGATCCAGGCTCATGTGGAGGAGGTGAATACCTCCATCGCGCAGGACGAGATGCTGTCAGGCTGCCAGGTGCACCGCTTTGTCGTGCTGCACAAGGAGCTGGACGCGGACGATGGCGAGTTGACGCGGACCCGGAAGGTGCGGCGGCGGATCATCGAGGAGAAATATGCGGATATTATAGCCGCGCTTTACGATGGATCGACGTCGATAAGCACGGTCACGGAAGTGACCTATGAGGACGGGCGCAAGGGTTCGATTTCGGCAACTTTGGAAGTGCGATCAGCAGCGGTACAAGCCGTGGCGCAGAAGATGGCGGCGGAATGATGGGACGACGCTCGGCTGCGCCATCGCCCCGCCCACCCTCCCGCAGGGTGCGCTTAGAACTCTGTGATTGGTCCGTTGTAGGCGGCGCTGACCGCGCGGCTGATGTGGAACCTTGTGGAGAAGCCGCGCAGGGTCGCGTCGATGTCGTGAATGGCTTCGGTACGGGTGAGGCCGCGGCTTTTGCGTTTGGCGGCCATCGAGATCAGGCAGGTGCGTTCCCAATCGCTGTGCATTGTGACGATCCTTTTTGCTGCTCCGTTCGTCACCTTAAACAGAGAATGGTTAATTTATCGCGGAGTTGGCGCACGGCGGGGGTAAACCATGCTTGATCAGACGGAAGGCTACACCACCGAGGACGGCCGTAAGATCGGCGGCGTGGTCATGGAGATGCGCAATATTACCCTGCGATTCGGGGGGGTTGAGGCGATCAAGGACATCTCCTTTGATATTCGCGAAGGGGAAATTCGCGCGATCATCGGGCCCAATGGGGCGGGTAAATCTTCGATGTTGAATGTCATCTCGGGGTTCTACGTGCCCCAGGAGGGACAGGTGTTCTACAAGGGTGCGCCGCGGCCGCCGATGAAGCCCTATCAGGTGGCACAACAGGGGATCGCGCGGACGTTTCAGAACATTGCATTGTTCGAAGGCATGAGCGTGCTCGACAACGTGATGACCGGGCGGCTGACCCATATGAAGACCGGGCTGTTTTCGCAGTCGTTCTGGCTGGGCAAGGCGGAGAAAGAGGAAACCGAGAACCGGGAAGTCGCTGAAAAGATCATCGACTTTCTGGAAATTCAGGCGATCCGCAAGACGCCTGTCTCGCGGCTGCCGTATGGGCTGAAAAAGCGGGTGGAGCTGGCGCGGGCGCTGGCGGCGGAGCCGTCGCTACTGCTGCTGGACGAGCCCATGGCGGGCATGAACGTTGAGGAAAAGGAGGACATGAGCCGCTTTATCCTTGATGTGAATGACGAGTTCGGCACGACCATTGCGCTGATCGAGCATGACATGGGTGTGGTCATGGACCTCTCTGACCGGGTCGTTGTGATGGACTACGGCAAGAAGATCGGCGACGGGACACCGTCTGAGGTGCGCGGCAATCAGGCGGTGATCGACGCCTATCTGGGGGTCGCGCATGACTGAATTAGCCCGGTCAGTGACGCGTCTGTTTTGGGTCGGTATCGCGTCGGTATTACGTTGGTGCGTGGCGAACGGTCGGCCCAGCAAGTATTTAGATCTTCATTTGGGCGTGGTGCCTGTGTTCTGTGCGGCGCGAACATACGCTCACGAACACTCCACTCCTGTTATATTTTTTGAACAAAAGGTTAACCATCGGCGGATTGTTTCCGTGGTACCACCCAAGCATGGGCGAGATCATGCTTAGTCTGCCGGCGATCCTGTCCTTCATGCAATGCCGCGCCCCTCGGGCCGGTGTCACAGAGCAGACGGACAATGGATACCTTTTGGAGGGTACAATGAGTAATTGGTGGTTAATGGGCGCGTTCGCTCTTGGAAGTCTAGTTTACACGAGCACGGACGCGGAAGCAGCGCCGCAGTTCTGTGCGGAGCCGAGCCCGGCGATGCAGGAGACTTGCGAGGTTTATCAGTCGTATTGCGCGGCTTATCTGGAGGACCCGTCCTCGCTGGATCGCTCAACCTTGCGCGAAATTCCCAGTGGCGCGCGGGCGCGATTTGCAGCGAGCGAGTTGACGCAGGTCACGCTGGGGTATTTGACGACGCCGAACCCGCAGGTGGCTGTAGTTTATGGTGATGAATATCCGTCGTGCGAACTGCTGATGACGGGGATGCAATACTCGGATCTCTTAATCGCGTATCGCGACTGGCGCGGCGGCGAGGGGGCCAAGTTTGCGGCCACGGCCCCCTTCGAGCCGGTGTCGAAACGCGAAATGCCGCGGGCCTATGCGGCGGTGTTTTTGGCTGCGCCCCGTGAAGATGGGCGAGTCACGGAGATCACCCTGAACTGGAACCTGAGCGAGGCGGGTCTGACCCGGCTCAAAGTCTCATATCAACCTGAGCGCGAGCACACGCGGCTTCTGCTGGGACAAGGAGCAAACTGATGCCGGAACAGCTGGCCTTTACCATCGAGGTGTTTCTGAACGGGCTCATGGCGGGGGTGCTCTATGCGCTCGTCGCGCTGGGCTTTGTTCTGATCTACAAGGCCAGTGGCATCTTCAACTTTGCGCAAGGGGTCATGGCGCTGTTCGCGGCCATGACCCTTTACGGGATCATGAATGGGCAGGTGCCCTTTGCCCATCTGATCAACGCGATTTTCGGCACGGAGATCCACTACTTTGGCTGGAACGTGCCGGCCCTGGCGGCGATCTTGCTGACCATAGGGGTGATGATCCTGCTCGCCTGGATGGTGCAGCGGTTTATCTTTCGATACTTGGTCGGGCAGGAACCGATTATCCTGTTCATGGCGACCATTGGGCTGGCGTATTTCCTTGAGGGTGTGGGCGACCTCATGTGGGGCTCTGACATCAAGACGCTGGATGTTGGCCTGCCGCAGGGGATCAACGAGACCATTGATGAGACTACCTTCGGGTGGTTCGGTTACGGCTTCTTTATCGACAATCTGGACATTGTGGCGAGCATCGTGGCGATCATTCTGGTGGCGGCGCTGGTGATGTTCGCGCAGTATACCAAGCAGGGGCGCGCGATGCGGGCGGTGGCCGATGACCATCAGGCGGCGCTCTCGGTTGGTGTGTCGCTGAATTTCATCTGGATATTGGTGTGGTCGCTCGCAGGCTTTGTGGCCCTGGTGGCGGGTATCATGTGGGGGGCTAAATCCGGCGTGCAGTTCTCTCTGTCGCTGATTGCCTTGAAGGCGCTGCCGGTGCTGATGCTAGGTGGGTTCACCTCGATTCCGGGCGCGATTGTCGGCGGGTTGATCATCGGCGTGGGCGAGAAGCTTTTCGAATTCCTGATCGGTGCGCCTTACCTCGGCGGGGCCACCGAGAACTGGTTCGCCTACATGCTGGCGCTGCTGTTTCTTGTATTCCGCCCGCAGGGCTTGTTCGGGGAGAAGATCATTGAACGGGTTTGACGGGCGTTTTGTAAAAACCTCTGGGGGAGGTTTTGAGCCCGGCAAAGGGCGGAGCCCCGGATGGGACACTGCCTTGAAAAGGTCCAGTGGACCTTTTCGTGTCCTCAAAGGGCGGCAGCATGGGGATGTGCGCTACTCTTCCAAGCTGCGGAACAGCGCCACGGTGAGTGCGGCTAGGATCGTGACCCCTAACGTGAGCGCCAGGTTCATGTCCCCGAAGACCAGCATGGCAAAGCAAAGGCAGACGCCGACGACACCAAGACAGATGACGATTCCAAAGCCCCATGTCATGGAGTTGGAGAGTTTTTTCTCTTGCGGTTCGGCAGGACTCTCGGTTCCGACGAATTCGGTTTCGACGACATCGACACTGTCGATCAGCAGCGCCCGCTGCGCTGTATATTCCACGTCCGTAATCTCGCCGCGCGCCAGACGGGCGTCCAGCTCGCGCAGATCTTTCAGGATGGCCGTCATCAGTCCCACTCCTGCCCCCACGCTTGGGTGTGGCAGGGGAAATGGGGCGAAATTGGGAAAATCCGTGAAAGATTGTGAAGTGGTTAACGCCTCTGGGCAGAGCGCCCTGACATGAGCCTGTCCAGTGATATCGTCTTTTGGAGCGCTGCGGCGACCGCGTCCATCGCGGCCGGCGTCTGCCTTTGGATCGTGGCCGTCATGACGTTTATGGAATGGTCGGGGGCCCTGGGCGGGGCGCCGTCACCCCGGGATCGAGCGGTCACGCTTGTTGCTTTGGGCACCGGCGTACTCGCCACCGCGATACCGGTTGCCTTCATGATCGTGAGGGTGCGCGGGCGCGGAGTGCCGCGGTCTCTGAAGGCTGGGGCCCTATCGGTCGCGCTCGTCACTCTGGGGCTCGCGGCCTATGCAGCATTGGCCGATTTTGCTGACTTTGTCTGGTTCGGTGCGCCTTTGGCGCTTTTGGGCGGGTCGCTTCTGATCATGATACTCTCTCACAAGAAAGGGCTGTCGGATGTTCTATCGTGAAGCCGGAGACTTCAGCACCACCTACCCACAGGACAGCCAGACCTTTCCGATCAAGTTCGACCGGTGGCGGTACTACGCGGTGCTGTTCATCGCAGTGGTGATCATCCCCTTTGTGATCAATGATTATTGGGTCAATTCGATCTTCATGCCGTTCCTGATCTACGCGATCGCGGCGATCGGGCTGAACATCCTGGTGGGCTATTGCGGGCAGGTGAGCCTTGGCACGGGCGGGTTCATGGCCGTGGGCGCCTACGCCTGCTACAAGCTGATGACGGGCTTTCCGGAGGTCAGCATGTTCATCCATGTGCTGCTGGCCGGTGGGATCACGGCGATGGTCGGCGTGCTCTTTGGCCTGCCGTCCTTGCGGATCAAAGGCTTCTATCTGGCGGTAGCGACGCTGGCCGCGCAGTTCTTCCTGGTGTGGCTTTTCAACAAGGTGAGCTGGTTTTACAACTACTCGGCCTCCGGCCAGATCAACGCGCCCGAGCGGGATACCTTCGGCATCCTGATCACCGGACCCAACACCGAGGCCTGGGCCACCTATATGTTCTGCCTGATCTTCACGATCTTTTCGGCGGTGGTCGCGCGCAACCTGACGCGCGGGTCCGTGGGGCGGCAGTGGATGGCGATCCGGGATATGGATATCGCCGCCGAGATCATCGGGGTGAACCCGCTCAAGGCCAAGCTGACGGCCTTTGCGGTGAGCTCTTTCTTCGTGGGAATCTCCGGTGCGCTCTTCTTCGCGGTCTATCTGGGCGCTGTGGAAGTGGGCGAGGCCTTCGGCATCACCAAGTCGTTCCTCGTGCTCTTCATGATCATCATCGGCGGGCTGGGGTCGATCTTCGGTTCCTTCGCGGGGGCCGCTTTTCTCGTGCTGCTGCCGGTCGCGCTCAAGGTGATCGGTGTGGACTGGCTGGGCTGGCCCACGGATATCGTGGCGCATCTCAACCTGGTGATCGTCGGCGGGCTGATCGTGGTCTTCCTGATCGCGGAACCGCATGGGCTGGCGCAGCTCTGGCGGGTGGCCAAGGAGAAACTCAGGCTGTGGCCATTCCCACACTGAGCAACAGACAGGTAGGGTGGGCTTTCAGGCCACCCTCAACAAGAAAAACAGCGCCGGGCAACCGGCACATCGGACAAAAACCAAGGGAGGTAACACCGATGAATTGTAAACTGGGAACATGGGCCGTGGCAGGCCTGATGGCGGCAAGCCCCGTGATGGCGGATCTTGTCTTTCCATCGCTGAGCTACCGCACCGGGCCATATGCTGCGGGCGGTATTCCGTTTGCCGACGGCTACGCGGACTACTTTACGCTTCTGAACGAACGCGACGGTGGCATCGGCGGCGTCATGACGCGCGTGCTGGAGTGCGAGACCGGCTACAACACCGAAAAAGGGGTGGAGTGTTACGAGAGCACCAAGGGCGAAGGCGCTCTGGTCTATCAGCCGCTCTCCACTGGGATCACCTATCAGCTGATCCCCAAGGCCACCGCCGATGACATCCCGATCCACTCCATGGGCTATGGTCGGACATCCGCTGCCAATGGTGATGTGTTCAGCCATGTCTTCAACTACCCGGCCAACTACTGGAATGGTGCATCTGCCGCGATCAACCATATTCTGGACCTGAATGGCGGCGACATCTCGGGCAAGAAGATCGCGCTGGTCTATCACAACTCCGCCTACGGCAAGGAGCCGATCCGGACGCTGGAGAAACTCTCCGAAAAACACGGGTTTGAGCTGAGCCTGCTGGCCGTCGATCACCCCGGTCAGGAGCAAAAATCCCAGTGGCTGCAGATCCGCCGTGAAAAGCCCGACAACGTGATCATGTATGGCTGGGGCGTGATGAACCAGGTGGCTGTGCAGGAAGCGGCAAACATCCGTTTCCCGATGGAGAATTTCATCGGCATCTGGTGGTCCGGTGCGGAGATCGACGTGCAGCCAGCGGGCGATAAGGCCAATGGCTACAAGGCGCTCGCGCTGACGGCGGTGGGCGACGACTTCCCGCTCTATGATGAGCTGCGCCAATACGTGGTCGATGCGGGCAAAGCCGCAGGCGCGGGTGATCAGCTCGGCACCGTACCCTACAACCGCGGGATCTATGCTGCCATGCTGGCCGCCGAGGCGGTGAAAGTGGCGCAGAAGATGCACGGCACCGATGACATCACCTCCGGCCAGATGCGCGACGGGATGGAGAACCTCGTGATCACCGAAGAGCTGATGACTGAACTGGGCCTGCCGAACTTCGGCCCGACTTTCTCTGTCTCCTGCCAGAACCATGGGGGCGAGGGTCTGGTGGCCGTCACGCAGTGGGATGCGGCAGCGGGCGAGTTCGTGACGATCTCGGACTTTGCACCCACGGACATGGATGTCATCCAGCCGCTGATCGATGAGGATTCCGCTGCCTACAAGGCGGAGAACAACATAGAAAGCAACTGTAACTAAAACCATTGCCCCGGCAGGTCCACTGCCGGGGCATTCAACTCTATGCTGAGGTCACTGGCCATGCTGGATGCTGCCAAGGAACAGGACATTCGCGCCGACACGGTGCTGGACGTCAACAATATCGAGGTGATCTACAATCACGTGATCCTCGTCCTCAAAGGCGTCAGCCTGGCGGTGCCCAAAGGCGGCATCACCGCGCTTTTGGGCGGCAACGGCGCAGGCAAGACCACGACGCTCAAGGCGATCTCGGGTCTTCTGGCCTCCGAGCGGGGCGAGGTGACCAAAGGCACGATCAAGTATCACGGGCAGGACATTCACCACGCCGACCCGGCGGAAACCGTCAAGCGTGGGGTCGTGCAGGTCATGGAAGGGCGGCATTGTTTTGAGCACCTCACGGTGGAGGAAAACCTGCTGACCGGCGCCTACACGCGGCGCGATGGCAATGCCGCGATCCAGGCGGATCTTGAGATGGTCTACGGCTATTTCCCGCGCCTGAGGGAGCGGCGGAAGTCTCAGGCTGGCTATACATCGGGAGGCGAGCAGCAGATGACGGCGATCGGCCGGGCGCTGATGTCCAAGCCCGAGACGATCCTGCTGGATGAGCCGTCGATGGGGCTCGCGCCGCAGCTGGTGGAGCAGATTTTCGAGATCGTGAAATCGATCAATGAAGAGCAGGGCGTGACGATCCTGCTGGCCGAGCAGAACACCAATGTGGCGCTGCGCTTTGCGCATTACGGCTATATTCTGGAATCGGGCCGCGTGGTGATGGACGGCCCTGCCGCCGAGCTGCGGGAAAACCCGGACGTGAAGGAATTCTACCTCGGCATGTCGGAGGAGGGCCGCAAATCCTTCCGCGATGTACGCAGCTATCGTCGGCGCAAGCGCTGGTTGTCCTGAAAAATGGGGGAAATGCGATGAGACAATTGGGTTTGACTTTCGCAGCACTGATGTTGGCATTGCCTGTCTGGGCAGAGAACCTGGCGCAGCGCAACGTGCTGAACGAGCAGCCGCTAAGCGGGGCAGAGGGCACGGTGGTGATTGTCTCCGAGCTCAAGCTGATGCCCGGCGGGCGCATTCCGCTGCACACCCATCCCGGGGACGAACATGCGGTGATCGTTGTTGGCGGGTTGGCGCTCTTGCCGAATGGCAAGGAGGTGGAATTTGCTGCGGGCACGCCGATGTTCTTTCCGGAAGGTCAGGTGCATGGTGGTGTGACCAACCTCGGCACGGCACCGATGGAGATCGTCACCACCCATATCGTGCGCGCGGATGAACCCTTCCAGACAGCGGCGGAATGACATGACCCCGTATTTCGACGAGCTTGAAACACGCAGTGCGGATGCGCGCGAGGCAGCGCAGACCGCCTCTTTGATGGCGCAAATCGCGCGGGTCCGCGCAGCAGAGGACACATGTCTGCTCGAAGACGTGGATGTCACGGAGATTTCCGATCTGCCCAAGCTGCCGGTGCTGCGCAAATCCGATCTGGCGCAATGGCAGAAAGAGAAACCTCCTTTCGGCGGGATCCCCGTCTCGAACGCAGCCCATGTGTTCCAGTCGCCAGGGCCGATTTACGAGCCCGGCGGGGTCAGCCACGACTGGTGGCGCATGGGTCGCTTTCTGCATGCCGCAGGGATTGGCGCAGGTGACCTGGTACAGAACTGCTTTGGCTATCACCTGACCCCGGCAGGCATGATTTTCGAAAGCGGCGCGCGCGCCGTGGGGGCCATGGTGTTGCCCGCCGGGACCGGGCAGACCGAGTTGCAGGTGCAGGCGGCGGCTGCGGTGGGCACGACGGCTTACGCGGGCACGCCGGATTATCTCAAGGTGATCCTCGACAAGGCCGCCGAGATGGGCGTGACCCTGAACATCACCAAGGCGGCGGTGGGCGGCGGCGCGCTCTTCCCCGCCATGCGCCAGGACTATGCAGAGCGCGGGATCAGCTGCCTGCAGTGTTACGCGACCGCTGATCTGGGCAATATCGCGTACGAGTCTCCCGCGATGGAGGGCATGATCCTCGACGAAGGCGTGATCGTGGAGATCGTGACGCCGGGCACCGGTGATCTTGTGGCGCCCGGCGAGGTCGGTGAGGTGGTCGTCACCACGCTGAACCCGGACTATCCGCTGATCCGGTTCGCCACGGGAGATCTGAGCGCCGTGATGCCGGGCCAAAGCCCCTGCGGACGCACCAACACGCGCATCAAGGGGTGGATGGGCCGCGCCGATCAGACCACCAAGATCAAGGGCATGTTTGTGCGGCCCGAACAGGTGGCGGCACTGGTGGCGCGGCACGACGAGATCGTGAAGGCGCGCGTGATCGCCAGCCGGGACGGCGCACAGGACGCGATGACGGTGCAGGTCGAAGCCGCTGGCGGATCGGCAGAGGTGTTTTCGGCCAGCGTCGTAGACGTGCTCAAAATGAAGGGCGCGGTAGAAATCCTTGCGCCGGGCAGTCTGCCCCGGGATGGATTGGTGATTGAGGATCAGCGCAGCTACGATTAGAGGTGCGCGAGATGACCAAACCTGGAAACACGTCTGATGCGCATGCTCCCCTGATCTACGACGCCACTGCCGTCAAAAATGCGAAGAAGCTAGTGATCTGCGTGCCGGGCGCGCTGACGCGAGTGGATATCTTCGATGCGGTTCTGGATTGGCGCGCGCGGGGGTGGGAGCCGGTTTTCTATCCGTTTCCCGGGTTGGATGGGCGCGCATTGTCACCTCCTTTGGACATTGCAGAGGCCGCAGGCCATATCGCTGATGTCGCCCGCCGGTACGCAGAGAAGCGCATTTGCCTTCTCGGCTTCTCAACAGGCGGCGCGATTGTGGTCCACGCCGCGACATTGCTCGGCGATGACGTGAAAACGGCGGCGATTGCTCCTGCTTTGCCTTACGCCGGGGGGTGGCCCACAATGAAAGACACAACGATGGACCTGCTTGCATCCGCCTTGCGGGCGCGCTCGGTCGGTGTGCGTTCGGTCTGGCGTGCGTATTACCAAGCGTTGCTCGTCGGGCGGGCCGGTCTGCAGGATGATCGCCTTTGTGAGACCGCCCGCACCCTCACGTTGGATCGGTTGGCCCACATGATCTATCCCGAAGGCGGGTTGCTGCGCGCTCATGCGCGGGATCTGCGGCGATGGGCCGGACCCGAGGTACCGCTGCGCAATCCGCAGCAGTTGGCATTCTTTGTCGGAACAGAGGATCCTGTGTTTTCGACAGAAGCGACCAGGGCCTATGCTGCAAAGTTGGGGGGTGTGCCGGTGCGCACATACGCAGGGCACGGCCATATGTTGTTTCTCACGCATCGGTCGGTCTTTGACGACGTGCGCGCCTTTTTTGATGCGACGGATGCGGAGCCCGGCAAAGCCTCTGGCCTTTCCGACTAAAATTGTCGAAAAAGGCGCTCATGTCCGACGCACCGCCCGTTTCGACCGCATTACCCACCTTGGCCCGTCGCCGGGCGCAGGACGGATTGCGCGTTCTGGCGGGCTGTGCCGTGATGGTTGCAGGCATTTGCGCCCTGCCCATGCTGGCCGTCGCCATAGCCGCGCTAAGCGGTGGCACCGAGACCATCACTCATTTGATGCAGACCGTGCTGCCCCGCTATGCGGGTACAACGATATGGCTTGTCGCCCTGGTCTCGGTGGGGACGTTCTGTCTCGGCGTGGGGGCCGCCTGGCTGGTCACGATGACCCGGTTTCCCGGCGTGCGCCTCTTTGAGATTGCGCTGGTGCTGCCGCTGGCCTTCCCGGCCTATGTGCTGGCCTATGCCTATACGCATATTCTGGATCATCCGGGCATCGTGCAAACCCTGCTGCGCGATGTGACCGGTTGGGGGCCACGAGACTACTGGTTTCCCGAAATCCGGTCTGTCGGCGGGGCGGCGGTCATGCTGATCCTCGTGCTCTACCCTTATGTCTACCTGCTGGCGCGGGCCGCATTCCTGCAGCAAAGTGCCACGACGTTTCTGGCCGCGCGGGCGCTGGGGGCCAGCGCTTGGGCCGCGTTTTTCAAGATCAGCCTGCCACTTGCCCGACCCGCGATTGCCGGGGGCGTTTTGCTGGCCGTCATGGAGACCATCGCGGATTTTGGCACGGTCGCCTATTTCGGGGTGCAGACCTTTGCGACCGGTATCTACACCAGCTGGTTTTCCCTCGCCGACCGCGCGGGTGCAGCACAGCTGGCGCTTTGCCTGCTCAGCTTTGCCCTGCTGCTGGCCTTGCTTGAACGGGCGCAGCGGGGCGGGGCCAAGTATCACGACCCGGCGCGTCGTCAACAACGCATGGAGCCAGCTGTTTTGAAGGGCCCGCGGGCCGCGATGGCCGCAATCCTCTGCGGCATCCCTGTGGCGCTGGGGGCGGTGCTGCCGGTCGTCATTCTCTTTTCCATGGGGCTCGGATCGGAGCAGAACCTCCTGAGCCCGCGCTATCTCGGGTTTATCCAGAACTCCCTGACGCTGGCCTCCGTTGCCGCTGTTTGTACTGTCGCCGCTGCGATCACCGTCGGATTTTTCCAGCGGTTGCGGCCTGGTCGGTTGTCGCACGGATCGGCTTATGTCGCGCGGTTGGGATACGCCGTGCCGGGTGGCGTCATTGCTGTTGGCCTGATGGTCCCCTTCGCAGCTTTCGACAACGCCTTTGATGCGTTTATGCGGGCCCGGTTCGACCTGTCGACAGGGCTCTTGATCACCGGGTCCATCTGGCTGCTCGTCGCCGCCTATATGGTACGGTTCCTCGCGGCGGCTCTAGGCGCTTACGAAGGCGGACAGGCAATGGTGCCCGCGAACATGGACGCCGCGGCGCGCTCTCTGGGTCAAACGCCGACGGGCACGCTGCGCCGGGTTCACCTGCCTATTCTGGCGCCCAGCCTGCTGACCGCCCTGCTGATCGTCTTCGTGGACGTGATGAAAGAACTGCCCGCAACGCTGATCATGCGGCCCTTCAACTACGATACGCTGGCGGTACAGGCCTACCGTCTGGCCTCGGACGAACGGCTCGAAGGCGCGGCTGTGCCCAGCCTCGTGATCGTTGCGATCGGTTTGCTGCCGGTCGTCCTGATCTGCCGTCAGGTGAGCCGTCGCGGTAACAGGTAGGGTGGGGCTTACGCCACCACCCCGCGCGCCGCTCTAGGCATCCTCGCCGATTTTATCCTGCGTTCTGGTCTCGAAATCGCTGGCGTCGTGGCGCTCATGCAACTGGCCTTCCAGCGGCCCGCTGGTTCGGTTCACCATGACACCGCGCTGTACCGGCTTGCGTGCGGCAATCTGCTTTTCCCAACGGATCACGTTGTGGTACTCATGCACGCTAAGAAATTCACCCGCATCATAGCTTTCGCCGCGCACAGTACGCCCATACCAGGGCCAGGTGACCATATCGGCAATGGTGTAGGCCTCGCCCGCCAGATATTCATGATTCGCCAGATGCCGGTCGAGCACGTCAAGCTGGCGTTTGGCTTCCATGGCAAATCGATTGATCGGATATTCCTGCTTGGTCGGCGCATAGGCATAGAAATGGCCAAAGCCGCCGCCAAAATAGGGTGCGGAACCCTGCAGCCAGAACAGCCAGTTCAGGCACTCGGTGCGGGCTTTCAACGCGGTGGGCAGGAAGGCGTTGTCGAACTTCTCGGCCAGATACATGAGGATTGCCGCGCTCTCGAACACCCGCAGGCCGGTTGTCGTGTCGAACATTGCCGGGATCTTGGAGTTCGGGTTGATCTCGACAAACCCACTGCTGAACTGATCGCCTTCGCCAATCCGGATCAGCCAGGCGTCATACTCAGCCTCCTTGATGCCAAGCGTCAAAAGCTCTTCGAGCATGATGGTGACCTTTTGCCCGTTCGGCGTGGCCAGAGAGTAGAGCTGTAGCGGGTGTTTGCCCACCGGCAGCGCTTTGTCATGTGTCGCCCCGGCGATGGGGCGGTTGATGCTGGCAAAGGTGCCGCCGCTTTCCTGCTCCCATGTCCAAACCTTTGGGGGGGTGTAGGTTTCCGTATCGCTCATGGGAGATGCCTCTTGATCAAAGTTATGTCGGACTGACGTATGGCGGATAATATCCAGCGCAAGGGCAGACGCCAGAGTAAGCGGTCACATATCTTTGTTCCGTCTCTTCGGGTGCGGGAGTCGGGCGGCAGGGCGACGTGTCAAGCCACGGATTGCGCATGCGGTGTTTTTTCCGGCCTTCCGGTAAGAAGTTCTTGGACCCGGAGGAAACGGCAATGGGACTGCGAGACGTGCCATCCGCCCTCGTCGGGCTTGACCGGGATGCCCAAGGGTGCACTCTCGGACCACTGTCGGCAGGCGGCCATACGGGCCATCATCTTGCCGATCTTGCATGCCCCCATCCAAGAGGACGACGGGGCCGATACCCAGTCAGGAGAGCACCGTGGCCCAAAGACGTCCCGTTATCATCACCTGCGCCATCACCGGCGCGATCCATACCCCTTCCATGTCGCCGCATTTGCCCGCAACGTCTGAGGCGATTGTCGCCTCCGCTGTAGAGGCCGCCGAAGCCGGAGCGGCAATCCTGCATCTGCACGCGCGAGACGATGCCACCGGCAAGCCGGATCAGAGTGTCGCGGGTTTTGGTCGCATCGTGCCGCATATCGCTGCGCAAACAAATGCGGTGCTCAATCTCACCACCGGTGGCAGCCCGTACATGACGGTGGAGGAACGCGTGCAACCCGCTGCTCACTTCGCGCCGCAACTGGCCTCGCTCAACTTGGGGTCGATGAACATGGGGCTCTTCCCGATGCTCAAGCGCCATCCGCAAATGCCTGGGTGGGAAAATGATCACCTGGAAGGATCGCGCGATCTGGTATTTCGCAACAGCTACAAGGACATCGCCTATGTGCTGGAAACCTGCCGCGCGGGAGGGACACGTTTCGAGTTTGAATGCTATGATACCGCCCACCTCTACAATCTTGCGCATTTTGCGGATCAGGGCGCGGTGGAGCCTCCGTTCTTTGTGCAAACTGTGTTTGGCCTGCTGGGCGGGATCGGTGCCCATGTGGATGACATCTCTCACATGCGGCGCACCGCCGTGCGGCTTTTCGGTGATGATCTGGTTTGGTCCGCCTTGGGAGCCGGTGCGCATCAGATGGGCGTGGCGGCCACCGTCGCCGCAGCAGGGGGCCATGTCCGTGTGGGTTTGGAGGATTCACTCTGGTCCGGGCCCGGAGAACTTGCCACGTCCAATGCGGAGCAGGTACGTGCCGCAATCCGTTTGGTCGAAGGGCTCGGTTGCCGTCCGGCGACCCCGAACGAGGCGCGGGAGATCCTCAAGCTGCGTGCCCCGGCGCATTGAACCAGACAAGCCCGCGTTAAACGTACGGCCCCTTGCACGCTGGATGCGTCGTCAGCTCAACGGAGGCAAATCGCGCTTTTTACCTTGATCACGGTGTGAGAACCGCACAGAGTTGCCGGTATTCCAAGGCGCTTTCCCGTCGTTACAGACAGCGAATGCCATAGACTGGGACGTAGTATGTCAGAGCCCGATACGGCCCCTTCTTCAAGGCGCATTTTTGAGCCGCCGCCGGTCGCCGTGTCTGCTCGGGAAGCCGTTGGACAGAACGCGTTTATATTGAAATCCGATCTCGTGGACGCCTGCTTTTTCCGGCGCTCGCCCGTTTTATTTGTTACCTTCGACAATCTTGCGTCAGTTGGTGAATATGACCCGCCGCAGCCGTGGATGCATGCGCGCCTGGCAAAGATGGGTTTTTCGGTTCTGGGTCTGATCGCTCGGCGGAAAGACTGGTATCGCAATGCGGATACACCGGCCTTGCTGACCAGTCTGCGTGATGCCGGGCTGTTCGAAGGTTTTGAGCGGATCATTTTCACGGGAACATCAATGGGTGCTTATGCAGCCCTGACCTATTCACGGCTTTTGCCGGGGTCACAGGTGCTGGCTTTCAGTCCACAAACGACGCTGAACCGTGAGATCGCGCCTTTCGAAAGTCGCTTCAAATATGGGTTGCGGAAGTGGGAGTGGGATGACCCGGCTTTCCTCGATGCGGCAGAGGCGGCGCCGGATGCGGGGCGGGTCTGGCTCTTTTATGACCCGATGGTGCCAGAGGATCGCGCGCATGCCCTGCGCATTGCCGGTCCGCATGTGCATCACATGAAATGCCGACACTTCGGGCACCGGTTGATCCGACAGGTCAAGGCCTGCGGTGTTCTGGAAGATCTGATGTCAGATATCGGCACGGGTACTTTTGACGCCCTTGCCTTCCACAAAAAGCGCCGCGCGCGACGAAAAGTGCGGCCTTGGTGTCGCGCGCTGCTGGGCGATCTCATTGAGGCGGGCCACCCGAAACTGGCCCGGCAGGCGATCCAACACTTGTTGAAGACCGACCCAAAGGCCGGTTATCTCCAAAAGGCGCAGGCGCGGCTTGAGAAAGCTTCGCGCGCGCCGGTGATCGCCGAGGACATCATCGTGACGGATGGCGACCCGCAACCGCCTTTCACCGGGACCATCGTAAGAGCGCAGAACGCAATCGCCGTCCCGGAACGCAAGCATGACGCCAAACTAGCGTCCGGTGTGCTGCTGGCAGATGGGCAGTACTGCGAGATGTCCCGGACATGGATTCGCGCGACGAAGTCCACGCCAGCCCCGGTTCTGTCGCCGCAAGAGCCCATCGAAGAGCTCAGTGGCCGCCATCTTTTTGCCGGTCATTTCAGAGGCCATTTCGGTCACTTCCTTGTCGAGTCGACCGCGCGTCTTTGGGCTTTGCAGAAACTCGAAGGCCAGGTGGATGGTATTCTGTTCCTACCGTATCGCGGGGCCGTGAGGCGGGCCAGACGTGGGATAAAAACCTTCAAGAGGTTCTTTAACCAGCTGGGTCTATCCCTGCCGATCCAGACGTTTGATACCGCAATGAGGGTCGAGGAGCTTTATGTGCCCGAGCTCGGATTTGGCTGGAAGGAAAAATACGCAGGCTCTCCGCTCTACCGACAATTCATGCGTGAGCGGCTCGGGAGGGATATTGCCTCCGAAGGCAGCGAAAAGCTCTACATCAGCCGCGCGCGGCTGTCGTCTCAGCGGGGCGGTATTTTGGGCGAGCAGGTGATCGAAGAAAACCTTGCCCGGCAGGGGTATGAGATTTTCCATCCCGAGAAACATCCGCTTGAAGTGCAGATCGCGCGGTACAAGGCTGCCAAACGCATCGTTGCTCTGGATGGGTCCGCGCTGCACTTCGCTGCATTCTTCATGCAGGAGAAAGGCGATGTCTGCATCATCCTGCGTCGGTCAAAGGCCAATGTGGCGGACTACATTTTGCAGTATCAGTCGTTCTGCAGGACGACGCCCGACGTGGTTGATGTTATCGTGAAGAATTGGGTTTCCGGCGGGGCCCGACGAACGGATTTCCGCTCGGTTGGGGAGCTGGATTTCGCGGCACTTTTTGCGCAACTCAAGGGGCTTGGTTACGTGGACAAGGGGTTCAAACCTGAGTTCGCTTCGGCCTCCGAGAAAGGCGCGTTGATCTCGGAATTTTCGGAGCGTCGCGGCGAAGACTTCGTTGAAGTCGACGTGAACGTCTAGCGCGCTGCCCGATCAAGCACGATCGCACCGGATTTATGCGGTTCCGCCGGGGTCGCGAAGCCAAGACGGCCGAGAGCACCGGGGAAACCATCTGTGTCCAGCCGCGCAGACACGACGATGCGACGGACAGCCGGTGTGATTGAGGTCGCGAAGATGTCCGGCGTCAGGCGCGGGTGGTCCACGAACAATGCCGTTGGCGCGAAGTCCGACACCATCGCTTTCAACCCGCCGGATGTCTTGCCTGCTTCGTCGCTTGCAAAAAAAAGTGGACCATCGACAATCTTCAATCGGTTGCTGGCAATGTCGTGGCTTGCTGCGATCTCCCGTCCGATAGCAGACAATCCCTTACGTTCTTCATGCGCCAGCAGGACGCTATCGGGACGCGTGAGGCAGGCGAGGATCGGCAGGAAGCTGACGCCTGCGCCGAGCATCAGGATGCGCCGGTGCCCGTCGAGCAGAAAGGGGAGGTGCCGGGCATGGCGTCGGTCAAATTTCCCGGCGCTGATCTCTGCCAGCGCCTCGGGTTTGAAAACGCGCGGGTCGGCAGGCAGCTGCACACCGTGGTTTGCCACACTTTCAAAAGTTATATCGCTGCTGCGATCAATTGAGCCGGACAGGTATGGATCTGCCGCATGCGCTGTTAAGATGGCGCCAGGGGTTTGGGTATTTCGGCGTTCGGACTTTGAGCGCGCTGCAGATTTCTTCTCTACTTCGCTCATCAATGCGGCGATCTTTGCCGGATCGCGGGCCTTGGGCGGTTTTGCATTTACTTTCGACAAGGGGGTTTTGGATGCCTCCAAGAGCTCCGCCTTAAGCGCCGCATAGGCGTCCGTCTGTTTGAATTCGGCCAGACGAGCATCGACCCTTTCCAATGCTTCATTGTGCAGCCGGCCAAGGACCGGGTCCTTGAGAAGTTCGGAGACGATCCGGGCGCGGTCCTCTGCGTATCGCAGTATGCTTGTGTCGCGTACCTCGTTGCGGTCTTGAAGGGCCCAGTATTCGCCGTTGTATTTGTCTTTCTTGAGATTCACATTTCCACGGAACTTGCGGATTGCGTATGAATCGATGGATTTGACCGCGTAGTGGTTCATTTGGGCCCAGTCGTACCCAAGCGTGCGCCGGATTGATCGCCAACCCCGGAACTTGAAGTAATCTTCCATCGGCAGACCCGACCCGTTCAACCACTGAACCGTGTCCGGGAAGCCGGTATTCAGATGTTTGGCCTTTATCTTGGGCCGGTGGATGCCGAGTTTCCAGTAATCGGCGTCATGTTTGAAGAGCGTTTTCACGCCCCATCCCTTGTTCCAGAGTGGGGGAGCCGCGTATTGATACTGTTCTGTGACTGGCGCGCGGCTCCAGTCTGTCACGCCGCCGGAGCCAAATATCCGCCAGGTGATCACGATGCCATTGGCTTTTCCGGCAGCGCTCAGCAGGCTGTCGAGCTTGCCGTCCCCATAGTTGATGCACAGAAATTCATCCGCATCGAACAGCAGAACCCAATCGCTTTCCTGCACCAGAGGTTCGACCTGCGCATGTTTGATTGCGGAAGGTTGCGGCTTTATCCCCTTGGGGATGACATTTCTGCGGTGATGTCCAAGACCCAGCTCTTCCAGCCGGATCAGCATGTCATCCGTGCCGTCCGTGCAATCGTTGGTGTAGACAAGGATATCGGTAAAGCCGACGGCCAGATGATGTGCAAACCACTCGATCAGGTAGGGCGCTTCGTCCTTCATCATCGACACGGCCAGGGTGCGGCCATGCGGGCTGACATGTTTTTTCAGATTGATCTCGGCGTTCCCGATCGATCAGTCCTCCAGCGCAAGCGCCGGGTCTATGCCAACCTTTTCGCACATGCGGGCCGCATAGGAGCCTTGTTCCGGCACGTGCTTGCGCCACCAGCGACGGGTGCCGTTGGTGTAAAGGTGAACCGACAGCGTTTCGTCCGTAAAATGCCCCTCGACCTGGCCAAAGGGGTCATAGAAAACATCATTCAGCTGAAAGGGTACCGGGTAAAGCGCCTCGCGCGGGCGGGCCTGATCAAAGATGCCCGTGACCTTTGCGAAATGCGTGAAAGCCTGCGGTCCAAAGGCGGTACGTTCTGTCGCATATATCCTTGCGGCGTGAGACAGATTGTTGTTTTGCTCATCCATCTTCTTGCGCTGCCGCTTGCCCCACCAGGGCGGATAATCCGGTAGATTATCATAATAGTCCAACAGCTGATCCATGACATCGCACTGTTGCGGCAGGCCGATCACGCCGCAATTCAGGGCACCGCGATAGCTGTGCTCGCCAAAGATATAGGCGTCTTCCTCCGGAAACGGACGATGGCAGAAGGCATCGCAATCAATCCAGATCGCGCCGGTCTTGCGGATCATCTTGTAGCGAAAGACATTCGACAAAAACGAGGCACTTGTCTTGGCCACAAGGCTCATGTCGATATCGAAAATCTCGGAGGCCGGGCGGATTTCCACGCCGTCGGGTGCATTGTGGACCTCGTCGGTGCAATAGAGTGTCGTGGGGTGCCCCGCGACCACATGAGATTTCAGACAAAGTTGATTGAGGTAATGAAGGCGTGAGCCAATCCAGAGCGATGCCACTGGTCTGCGGTTCAGTTCGGGCATGAGGATTGTCTGATCACCAAGTTGTTTCGTTGCCTGAATCGTTACACCAACTCCGGTATGTCAGAAACAGGTAATTTGATGGGCGAGGAATACGCCGCCACAGCTTCGTCTGCCAACGGCTTCATCACGATCTCAGAGTGAGTCCCGGCGGCTACGGTCGCAGCTCAAAATGCCGGAAAGCCAAGCGAAGTTTTGACCAAAGCAGGCCAATGCTCTAGGCGATCTGGGCAGAGATGAAAACATCACCTGACGGTCGATGCCTCGAACGCGGGCAACATGGAGAGCAGACCCATGCCAGACTTGAGCGCGGAGGAAGAACTGGCGAAACTGAAGCGGCGTCAGCAGCGCAACATGCGTCATGCCCATGCGAAGGGTTTGATGCAGGGTATCCTTTCGATGTTGAAGCCCGGTGAAATCGTTCTGGATTGCGGCGCAAACATTGGTGACGTCACCGGACCGCTGGCCGCAACGGGGGCCGCCGTGCATGCCTATGAACCGGACCCTTATGCGTTTGGTAGATTGCGTCGTGCCTTTGCGGACACGCCCAACGTAACCCTGCACAACGCCGCCGTTGGCGTTTCGTCAGGAACGATAAAGCTCATGCGGGCGGAAAACTTCGAGGCAAATCCAAAAGGGGCGTCGGTGAAAAGTACGGTCATGGTCGGTGGCAGGCGGATTGACGAACACCCGGACAACACCATTGATGTGAATCTTGTTGATCTGCCCGCCTTGGCCCGTGATCTCATTGACGAACATGGTGAGATCGCATTTTTGAAAATGGACATTGAGGGCGCGGAACTTGAAGTGCTTGAAATCATGTTGGAGCAGCGTCTCTTCGACAATATTCGCCTGACGGTGGCAGAAACTCATGAAAAGAAGTTTCGTGACCTCGCCCCCCGTTTCAAAGCTCTGCGCACAAAAGTAGCAGAGAGTTACCCGCCAACGCAGGTCAATTTGGACTGGATCTAGATGATGTGCAGCGGCTGTCGCTTGTGTGGTTCAAACGTCCAGTTGCCCGACCTCTGATGGCGCATTGCCTTTCCGCGTGACCGGAGGGCAGATTTTTGAAAGAGTGCCCAAATTGGCAGTCGTCAGATAGCAGGTCAGTGAATTGGCAGATGTAACCCCCACCATTGTTGCCCAGTGCCATGGGATCGAAGTGCCCGATGCGCCGCACTTTGGGCCAGGCATGATCAAATCGATGCAAGACGGTCGCTATGAGCGAAACGAGGTGCGCGCCGGATTGGCGGCAATCGAACCGGGCGCTCGCATTCTCGAGTTGGGGGCAGGCTCCGGCATCGTCGGGGCGGTCATCGCGCAAAACTGCAAACCGGACAAGATGCTGTCCGTGGAGGCGAATCCCGAACTGATCGAGCACATTACTCGCCTGTATAGGCACAATCAGTTGTCAGATGTCATCGAGGTCCGCCATGGCGTGGTGCTCACAGAGCCAGATCCGCCCTCGGTGATTGATTTTTTCCTGCGCGGGAACTTCCTGGGATCGGCTCTGAACGTGATAAAGAAACCGGAAAAAGCCCGTAAGGTTCAGGTGCCGGTCATGGCCTATGAGACCCTCAAGGTTGAGTTCCCACATGATGTGATTGTCATGGATATTGAGGGGGCAGAACGCGCGTTTTTCGAACATGCGGATCTTGACGGGGTCCACATGGTGATTTTTGAGGTGCATCGCCAGATTTACGGGCGTGAAGGCATGCAGGACCTTCGCAGGTCATTTGACCGGAACGGCCTGGTTCTGGATGAGGAGCATTCCTTGCCTGGCGTGCGGGTCTACGTGCGGTCTTGAGAAGCCCTTCAATTCGTTGGAATGAAGGTATTTCGTTTCCCGTCTCTTCCCAATGAAAAAAACCGCCCCCGAAGGAGCGGCTTTTTAACGTCATCGTCGTTCGATCAGCCCTGGCGGGCTTTGAACCGACGCTGGGTTTTGTTGATCACGTAGACGCGGCCTTTGCGACGCACAATGCGGCAGTCGCGGTGCCGGTTCTTGAGCGAGCGGAGCGAATTGCGAACCTTCATGGTCGTCTCCTCATGTCTTCTTCTCAGTCGGCGCGCTGGCCAGCGCCGGGGTTGCGGGTCGTCCGGCGGGCCGGACGGGTGAAACAGGTGGTGGGCGATACTGGGATCGAACCAGTGACCCCTTCGATGTCAACGAAGTGCTCTACCGCTGAGCTAATCACCCACTTTACCTGCGCGAAACCCTGTGCCCCAAATAAAAATGGGGCGCGAAAAGTCGCGCCGGTAGCGGGGTCTTTAAAAGGAGTCGCGCACAAGATCAAGGGCTTTTGGTTTTTGGTTTTTCTGCGCTATGGTCGGGGTCGGAGGAAGGTGTATGCCAAAGTCAGCGTTTGAAGTCAGTTATCCCCACAGCAACGAATCCTGCGTGGTTTTTGCGTCTCCTCACAGCGGACGGGAATACCCATGGTCCTTGCTGCGCACAACCGTTCTGGATGATATGGCGATCCGGACCTCCGAAGATGCGTTTGTTGACCAGTTGTTTGACTGCGCACCGCAATTTGGTGCCACCTTTCTCAAGGCTGGCGCGCCGCGCGCTTTCGTTGATCTGAACCGTAGCAGCGACGAGCTTGACCCGGCCCTGATCGAAGGGGTGCGGCGCCAGGGACATAACCCGCGTGTGGCGTCCGGCCTTGGGGTCATCCCGCGCGTGGTTGCCAATGGCCGTGCGATCTATCGCGGCAAGATCAGCCTCGTGGAAGCCAGACGGCGGCTCAATGACTATTGGCACCCCTATCACGACATGCTGCAGGGTCTGCTGGATGAGGCGGTGAACCATCACGGGCAAGCGGTTTTGATCGATTGCCACTCCATGCCACATGAGGCGGTGCAGGGCATTGCCCGCTCGGGTGCGAAGCGGCCCGAGATTGTGCTGGGGGATCGTTTTGGCGCGGCAGCCGCAGGCGATGTCGTGGACCGCGTCGAGGCGGCATTTGCCTCCGCCGGGTTCGTCGTCACCCGCAACGCACCTTTCGCCGGCGCTTACGTGACGCAGGCCTATGGACGTCCAACACGGGGTCAGCATGCCGTGCAGGTGGAGATTGATCGTGCCATCTATATGGACGAATCCCTGATCCGCCCGTCCGCGCGTTTCGCCGATGTTCAGCGTACATTGCGTGGCGTGATCGCGGAAATTGCGCAGATCGGTAAGGAACGGATGCCGTTGGCCGCTGAATAGGCGCTATCGCAACGCCCGGCCTTTCAGAATCGCGTCTGGACCAAAGCGGGCGCGGATCGCGTCGGTGGCGCGCTCAGCATCGCCGCGGCGCTTTGCTTGCGGGTCGAGCAAATCACTCGACCTGTCGGCATCTTCGGCCCCAATCAGATCGGACACACCGCACCCCAACAACCGATAAGGGCCCTGATCACCAACCTGGTCGAAAAGCCCGCGCGCCGTGCGGTAGATCGTATCAGCCATCTGCGTCGCGTCCCTCAGGCTCAGCCGCCTCGAGATCAGCGAGTGATCCGCCCGTTTCAGCTTCAGCGTGACGACACGACCTGCGAGCCTCTTGGCCTTGGCGCGATCAGCCACTTTTTCGGCCATCCGCCAGAGATGGCCGTCCAAAAGCTCAGGGTCGGAGGTGTCCTCGTGAAAGGTTGTCTCGTTGGAGATGGATTTCATCGGCGCATGCGCGGACACACGGCGGCGATCCTGCCCGCGCGCTAGGTGCCACAGGCGGTCCCCCATCGATCCGAACCGCGCAATCAGTTCGGTGCGGTCCCAGCGCAGCAGATCGGAAAACGTGCGGATACCGGCCTTGTCGAGCGAGGCCTGCGTGGCAGCCCCCACCCCCCAGATCAACCGTACCGGCTGGTCCCGCAGAAAATCATCCGTTTCCGCCTTGCCGATGATCGAAAACCCGTGCGGTTTATTGAGATCGGAGGCGACCTTGGCCAAGAACTTGTTGTGGCTGAGACCGATGGAGCCGGTCAGGCCCAGCTCGTCACGCATGCGTTTGATCAGTCGCGCCAGCATCACTGCGGGCGGGTGACCATGCAGCCGCGCGGTGCCGGAGAGATCCATGAAGGCCTCGTCCAGCGACAGGGGTTCAATGTCGGGCGTCAGCTCTTCCATCATCTTGCGAATGGCGCGGGAGGCATCAACATAGGCCTCCATCCGTGGTTTAATGATCACCGCGTCCGGGCAGAGTTTCAGCGCCTGGAACATCGGCATCGCCGAGCGGACACCCCGAATGCGCGCCACATAGCAGGCGGTGGAAACCACACCGCGCCGCCCGCCGCCGATAATGACCGGTTTGCTCATCAGGCTGGGGTCATCGCGCTTTTCCACCGAGGCATAGAAGGCATCGCAGTCCATATGGGCGATGGAGAGGGTGTAAAGTTCGTCATGCGCAACAACGCGCGGGCCGCCGCAGGCGGGGCAACGGCGGCTGTCGTCAAACTCGGTCAGGCAATCGCGGCAAAGGGCGGGCATAATCCGGCAGGTCAGTTAAGGTGCGTGCATGTCCCGATCTTACGCCACAGCAAATGAAATGAACATGCCGTTCACCGGGGCCAAGCTGGCCCTGCTGGTGGGGGAACAGATCATCGTGATCCTGCGCGATGACATTCCGACGATTCCCTTTCCGGGTTATTGGGATCTGCCGGGTGGTGGGCGCGAGGCGGACGAGCTGCCGCTGGCCTGCGCGATGCGCGAGACCTTTGAGGAGCTGGGTCTGACGATCCGGCCAGATGTGATTTCATGGGGGCGGCGCTTCCCCTCCAGGGAAGAGGTGAACTGGTTCTTTGTCGCGCGCGTGCCGCAAGAGATCGTGGGGTCCATCCGGTTTGGAGATGAAGGTCAGCGTTGGGAGGCGATGGCAGTCGCCGATTTTCTGAACCACCCCAAGGCCGTGCCGAATTTCAAGACACGGCTTGCCATTTACCTGACAGAAGAACGGGAGCTTTTAAGGAAAAACCCCCCGCTGATCTGAGCGGGGGGAGGTAACGAACCTCAGGAAGACGTGGTTCGTTGGGGAGTATCACCTTACGTCAACGTACCACCTAAAGGCGAATTCGCCTAATGACCAAAAGGTCTTAAAACCCACATCCTGTGGTCTGTTGTCTTACGGCCACAGTGTCTTGCGGTTCATCTGTTGGCATAGCAGGCGCGTTCAGGTTGTGGACAACCCTGAATTCCGACGTGGGATCAGTGGTTTGGACTGTGGGCCTGCGGGCTGTTCAGCTCCGCCAGAATCGCCTCTGCCGCTGCGCGCGGACTGGCCGATTGCCAGACCGGTCGGCCCACGACGACATGGTCCGCACCCGCAGAAATAGCATTTGCGGGGGTCGCCACACGTTTCTGGTCACCGAGATCCGAGCCTGCGGGGCGGACACCGGGGGTGACGATCAGGCGATCCCGGGCTTCGGGCAGGGCCCGGATTCGCGCGGCTTCCTGGGGGGAGGCGATCACACCGTCTGCACCTGCCTCGAAGGCTGCGGCGGCACGTGCAACGACCAGATCCGGCACATCGCCCTGCCGGATTTGACAGGCATCAAGATCGGATCGGTCCAGCGACGTCAGGATGGTAACGGCCAGGATTTTCATCTCCGATCCGCCAGCGCCTTCTTTTGCGGCGGCAACCACATGCGGGTCGCCGTGCACGGTGAGAAAGTCGAGATCGAACTGTGCCAGCCCCCGGACGGCGGCTTCTATCGTGGCGCTGATGTCGAAGAGTTTCATGTCCAGGAAGATGCGTTTGCCATGCTCCTGTTTGAGCTCATTGGCCAGCGCCAGACCGCCCCCTGTCAGCATGCCCAGACCGATCTTGTAGAAATTGACGGCGTCGCCGAGCTGCGTGGCCAGCTGATGACCTGCCAGCGCATTTGGCACATCCAGCGCAACGATCAGTCTGTCATCCACCATTTACCGCTCCTTTTCCCGTCGGTGTCTCTTAGGCGGAACGGATCAGCCTGTCCATCTTATGGCGGGGCAGAAAAAGACCCGGAGGCATCTCCCATGCGCTCCGGGTTTAAGTGGTAAGCCGATCAGGAGCGCGCAGACCCTACCCATCAAGCAGGTAAGTTACCGGCAAACCGAGGTTTGCTCCTGTGGCAGATTGCGCCCCGGGCCTGATGTGGAACTGTGAGGACCCGGGATGCAATTGGAACTGGCAGAACACGCCAACTGGTTACATACGATGAAGGACTGCGGTACGGGTACGCCTTCACATGGCATCAAAGATAGGGGATCAAAGGGGGTCAAAAACGGGGAAAGGGCGGCGGCTATTCCCACAAGGGCTGCTCGTTTGATTCATATCAGAGCAACCACTTGCAGGATAAGGTATCGCAAATGCGGAGCGTAGCAGCCTCTTGAAGCGGGCTCGCCTGCGCCCCAAATACACCTCAAGGTCCTGACCGCTGTCGTGCCGCTAAGTCGGGCGCAGCACATCCGGGACGCTTTACATAAAGGAGAATACCCATGGACTTGACCAAGTTCACGGAGCGATCGCGCGGTTTCATTCAGGCGGCACAGACAATTGCGACGCGCGACAGCCATCAGCGGCTGGCGCCTGAACACATCCTCAAGGCACTGATGGACGACGATCAGGGGTTGGCGAGCAACCTGATTGCCGCTGCGGGCGGCAAGCCCGCAGATGTCGTGCAATCGGTTGAGCTGGCCTTGTCCAAGATGCCCAAAGTCAGTGGTGACGCGGCGCAGTTCTATCTCGACAATGCAACACAGAAGGTGCTGGTTGAGGCAGAGACCCTTGCAAAGAAGGCGGGCGACAGCTTTGTCCCGGTGGAGCGCATTCTGATGGCGCTGTGCATGGTGAAATCGGCTGCAAAGACCGCGCTGGACGCAGGTGGCGTGACGGCGCAAGCGCTGAATACCGCGATCAACGATGTCCGCAAAGGCCGCACCGCGGACACGGCCAGCGCCGAGGAAGGCTACGACGCGCTGAAGAAGTATGCGATGAACCTGACGGAGCGGGCGGAGGCAGGCAAAATCGACCCGATCATTGGCCGTGATGAAGAGATTCGCCGCGCCATGCAGGTGTTGAGCCGTCGGACCAAGAACAACCCTGTTCTCATTGGTGAGCCTGGTGTCGGTAAGACGGCAATTGCCGAAGGCCTGGCCCTGAGGATTGTCAACGGCGACGTGCCGGAGTCCCTGCGCAACAAGAAGTTGCTGGCGCTGGACATGGGCGCGCTGATTGCCGGCGCGAAGTATCGGGGTGAATTCGAAGAGCGGCTGAAAGCTGTTCTGACCGAGGTCACCGAGGCCGCAGGCGAGATCATCCTCTTTATCGACGAAATGCACACGCTGGTCGGTGCGGGCAAGGCGGATGGCGCGATGGATGCCGCCAACCTGATCAAGCCAGCGCTGGCGCGGGGTGAGTTGCATTGCGTGGGCGCGACCACGCTTGATGAATACCGCAAGTATGTAGAGAAGGACGCAGCCCTTGCGCGGCGGTTCCAACCCGTCATGGTGCTGGAGCCGACGGTGGAAGATACCGTATCTATCTTGCGCGGCATCAAAGAGAAGTACGAGCTGCACCACGGCGTGCGGATTTCGGATTCGGCGCTGGTGGCAGCGGCGACGCTCAGTCACCGCTACATCACCGACCGGTTCCTGCCGGACAAAGCCATCGACCTTGTCGATGAGGCGGCGAGCCGGTTGCGCATGGAAGTGGACAGCAAACCCGAAGAGCTGGATGCGCTGGACCGTCAGATCCTGCAGATGCAAATCGAGGCCGAGGCTCTGCGTCTGGAAGATGACGCGGCGAGCAAGGACCGACTGGCCACGCTTGAAAAGGACCTCTCCGAACTGCAGGAGAAAAGTGACGCGCTGACCGCCAAATGGCAGGCGGAGCGGGACAAGATGGCAGGTGCGCGGGACATCAAGGAAAAACTGGATCACGCACGCGCTGAACTTGAGATTGCCAAGCGTGAAGGCAATTTGGCGAAGGCCGGTGAGCTGTCCTATGGGGTGATCCCTCAGCTTGAGAAACAGCTGGGCGAGGCCGAGGGACGCGACGAAACCGATGTGCTGGTGGAAGAGGCCGTGCGCCCCGACCAGATCGCCAGTGTTGTCGAACGCTGGACGGGTATTCCGGCGGGCAAGATGCTGGAAGGCGAGCGCGACAAGCTGCTGCGTATGGAAGATCAGTTGCACACGCGCGTGATCGGTCAGGAAACCGCCGTGCGCTCTGTTGCTAATGCGGTACGGCGCGCACGTGCCGGTCTGAATGACGAGAACCGGCCTTTGGGGTCTTTTCTCTTCCTCGGACCGACCGGTGTCGGCAAGACCGAACTGACCAAGGCCGTGGCCGAGTTTCTCTTTGACGATGACAGCGCGATGGTGCGTATCGACATGTCGGAGTTCATGGAAAAACACAGCGTGGCGCGTCTGATCGGGGCGCCCCCCGGCTATGTGGGTTATGACGAAGGCGGTGTGCTGACGGAAGCTGTGCGACGCAGGCCCTATCAGGTGGTGCTTTTCGACGAGGTCGAGAAGGCGCATCCGGATGTCTTCAACGTGCTGTTGCAGGTGCTTGACGATGGGATGCTGACCGATGGTCAGGGCCGCACCGTGGATTTCAAGCAGACGCTCATTATCCTGACGTCGAACCTTGGGGCGCAAAGCCTCAGCCGCTTGCCGGATGGGGCGGATGCCTCGGATGCCAAACGCGACGTGATGGATGCGGTACGGGCGCATTTCCGGCCGGAATTCCTGAACCGTCTGGACGAGACCATCATCTTTGATCGTCTGGCCCGCGAGGACATGGACGGCATCGTCGATATCCAGATGGCGCGTCTGCTCAAACGGCTGGCCGCGCGGAAGATCACGCTGGATCTGGACGACGGCGCGCGGACCTGGCTGGCGGATGAAGGCTATGACCCGGTTTTCGGGGCGCGACCGCTCAAGCGCGTGATCCAGCGGGCGCTGCAGGACCCCCTTGCGGAGATGCTCTTGGCGGGCGACGTCAAAGACGGCGAGAGCGTGAGTGTCAGCGCGGGCAGCGAAGGGTTGATCATCGGCGACCGGATTGCTGCGTCGAACCGTCCGAAACCGGATGATGCCGTCGTGCATTGACGGCACGGTCAAAATAACTGCACAAAGGCCGGGACTTAACCCCGGCCTTTTTTATGACCTTTCCCCCTGATCTGGTACTCTTCGACTGCGATGGCGTTCTAGTGGACAGCGAACCGCTGTCGAATGTCGTTATTCAGGACAATCTTGCGCGCCACGGTCTGAACATTTCCATCGATCAGGTTGAAGACTATTTTGTGGGGGGCACTTTGGCAGGCGTGATGACAACGGCACGTGAGATGGGGGCAAAGCTCCCGGACGGTTGGCTCGACAGTATATACGGCGAGATTTTCGATGTGCTCGCGGCAGAGGTCGAACCGGTTCCCGGGATTTTCGGTGTCCTCGATGAATTGGATGCCGCCGGGATTGGATATGCCGTTGGCTCCAACGGGCCGCACCGCAAGATGGAGATCACCCTGACCCGCACTGGGCTGCGCCAGCGTCTGAGCGGTCGGATTTACTCGCGTGAGGACGTCGCCCAACCTAAACCGGCGCCCGACGTCTATCTCAAGGCGGCGGCCGAGGCGGGTGTTTCGCCTGATCGCTGCGTGGTGGTCGAAGACAGCGCCAGTGGTGCCCGTGCGGGCAAGGCGGCGGGCATGTATTGCCTTGGCTATGTGGCAGGGACCGATCCGGAACGTCTGGCACCGATCTGCGACGCTCTTTTCAGGAGCATGGATGACCTGCCCGGCCTGCTGAACCTGCGCACGCTGGCGTGAATAGTTACAGACTGCTGTCTCATTCGTGACTCGAATTGGTTTGGTCCTGCACGTACTACTCTCTACATGAGCTGAAACGCGATTGCTTTGGAGTAGATGATGGCACATCGGTGGACCAACACGCTGACGCATAAAGATGTGACGCCGCAGGCGCATTTCATGAACCGCCGTCAACTAATGGCAGGTGCGGCGTCCGGCGTGGCCCTTGCCGGTATCGGTGCGGGTGCTCAAGCCGAAGAGGCGCTGGAGCCGAACCCGTGGGAAGACATCACGCAATATAACAACTTCTATGAATTCGGCACCGGCAAAAGCGATCCCGCGACGTATGCCGGCGCGTTGACGACCGATCCCTGGACAGTGGCGATCGATGGCCTTGTCGAAAAGCCGGGCGACTACAGCTTCAAGGACATCATGGCCGAGATGACGGTGGAGGAACGTATCTACCGCTTCCGCTGTGTCGAGGCCTGGTCGATGGTCATCCCTTGGAACGGATTTGAGCTTGCGGACCTGCTGGCGCTGGCCGGTGTGATGCCCGAGGGCAAATACGTGCGCTTTGAAACGCTCTACCGGCCCGAAGAGATGATCGGTCAGAAGTATCGCACCATCGACTGGCCCTATATCGAAGGTCTGCGCATGGACGAGGCGCTGCATCCGCTCACTATCATGGCGACCGGCATTTACGGCAAAACCATCCCGAACCAGAACGGCGCGCCCCTGCGTCTGGTGGTGCCGTGGAAGTATGGGTTCAAATCGATCAAGTCGATTGTGCGGATTACTGTGACCGAAGATCAGCCCGTGAACACATGGCAGGCGCTGCAAGCCAGCGAATACGGTTTCTATGCGAATGTGAACCCGACCGTGGATCATCCCCGCTGGAGTCAGGCGACGGAACGCAAGGTGGGCGGTGGCCTGTTTTCGAAACGCGTGCCGACATTGATGTTCAACGGCTACGAAGAGGAGGTCGCCAGCCTCTATGAAGGCATGGACCTGACGGTCAATTATTAAGCCGTCTGTGTTAGGCTGATGCCATGACAGTTGTTGACCGTATCAACGCCTTCGCGCGCCGGGTGCCCACATGGGTGCTCTATATACTGTATCTGTTGCCGGTGCCCTGGCTGCTCTATCTCGCGCAGACGGGGGGGTTGGGCCGTGAACCGATCAAGGCGCTGGAACATGAACTGGGCGAGATTGCCCTACAACTGTTGATCATCGGCCTGACCATCACGCCGCTGCGCCGCTACCTCGGGATCAACCTGCTGAAGTTCCGCCGCATGTTCGGCCTGCTCGCCTTTATATATGTGTCCCTGCACCTGCTGGTCTGGTTGGTGCTGGACGTGGGCATCCTGAGCCAGATCTGGGCGGACATCCTCAAGCGCCCGTATATCACAATCGGTATGGCAGGCTTTGTGCTTTTGATCCCCCT
>NZ_CANKYM010000001.1:1172500-1190095 GCF_947488185.1 uncultured Roseobacter sp.
CATAATTCCATGTGTCCTTATTCCCTTCGGGGATATTGGACACGCGGAGTTTTCTGTGAAGCCGGCGCGTGAGCGATCCGGTGGAGAGATCACTAGTGAGAATGATGACATGAGTAGCGACAAACAGTGTGAGAGACACTGTCGCCGAAAGTCCAAGGGTTCCTGCTTAAAGCTAATCTGAGCAGGGTAAGCCGACCCCTAAGGCGAGGCCGAAAGGCGTAGTCGATGGGAACCAGGTTAATATTCCTGGGCCAGATGGAAGTGACGGATCTCGAGGGTAGTTCATCCTTATTGGATTGAATGGGCTGCTTAGAGGTTCCTGGAAATAGCTCCATCGCTAGATCGTACCCTAAACCGACACAGGTGGACTGGTAGAGAATACCAAGGCGCTTGAGAGAACTATGTTGAAGGAACTCGGCAAAATACCTCCGTAAGTTCGCGAGAAGGAGGCCCAGTTTCTACGCAAGTATTGGCTGGGGGCACAAACCAGGGGGTGGCGACTGTTTATTAAAAACACAGGGCTCTGCGAAGTCGCAAGACGACGTATAGGGTCTGACGCCTGCCCGGTGCCTGAAGGTTAAAAGGAGAGGTGAGAGCCTTGAATTGAAGCCCAGGTAAACGGCGGCCGTAACTATAACGGTCCTAAGGTAGCGAAATTCCTTGTCGGGTAAGTTCCGACCTGCACGAATGGCGTAACGACTTCCCCGCTGTCTCCAACATAGACTCAGCGAAATTGAATTACCTGTCAAGATGCAGGTTTCCCGCGGTTAGACGGAAAGACCCCGTGCACCTTTACTACAACTTCACACTGGCATTAGGCCGAACATGTGCAGGATAGGTGGTGGGCTTTGAAGCGTGAACGCCAGTTTGCGTGGAGCCACCCTTGAGATACCACCCTTGTTCTGCTTGATGTCTAACCGCGGTCCGTTATCCGGATCCGGGACCCTGTGTGGTGGGTAGTTTGACTGGGGCGGTCGCCTCCTAAAGCGTAACGGAGGCGCGCGAAGGTTGGCTCAGAGCGGTCGGAAATCGCTCGTTGAGTGCAATGGCAGAAGCCAGCCTGACTGCGAGACTGACAAGTCGAGCAGAGTCGAAAGACGGCCATAGTGATCCGGTGGTCCCGAGTGGAAGGGCCATCGCTCAACGGATAAAAGGTACGCCGGGGATAACAGGCTGATACTGCCCAAGAGTCCATATCGACGGCAGTGTTTGGCACCTCGATGTCGGCTCATCTCATCCTGGGGCTGGAGCAGGTCCCAAGGGTACGGCTGTTCGCCGTTTAAAGAGGTACGTGAGCTGGGTTTAGAACGTCGTGAGACAGTTCGGTCCCTATCTTCCGTGGGTGTAGGATACTTGAGAGGAGTTGCCCCTAGTACGAGAGGACCGGGGTGAACGATCCACTGGTGGACCTGTTGTTGCGCCAGCAGCAGTGCAGGGTAGCTATGATCGGAAAGGATAACCGCTGAAGGCATCTAAGCGGGAAGCCCCCCTCAAAACAAGGTATCCCTGAGGGCCGAGGTAGACCACCTCGTCGATAGGCCAGAGATGTAAGCACAGCAATGTGTTCAGTTGACTGGTACTAATTGCCCGATAGGCTTGATTTGATCCAGTAGAAGAGAGATTTTCTAGGATAATCAAAAGCATACACAGCACATTAGAGTGCTGACTTGGACGACAGAGGTTTTTCATGGTTTGGTGGTCATAGCACGAGCAAAACACCTGGTCCCATCCCGAACCCAGCCGTTAAGTGCCGTAGCGCTGATGGTACTGCGTCTTAAGACGTGGGAGAGTAAGTCACCGCCAAACCTAGTAAAACCTCTGTTTCCGTATCTCTCTTTCGATGATCTCCCAAAAGCTTAAGTCCATTTCTGAAGACGGCTCATGTCGTGCCTCTGATAATATCCTGTGGCGCAATTCTCTTGTTAGAGAGCCTGTTTCACGAACACAGAGTGCCACCAGACTTTAGCAATATATGACCTAGCTGGAATTGTTCGGCATCACACTTGCAGGACAAATGGTCGTCTACTTATGATGTTTGGACCGCCAAAATAATCGGTCCTGCAGATATCCACTTGGGTGGTTTGGTCAGTACCCCCGCGCCGGGTTCACGATGTTGACCAAGTCTTCGCCTGCTTTCCAACCTGCAAGGTTATCCAGGAACAGGTTGAAAGAAGCCTTTTCCCAGCCAGCGTAAACAGACGAGCAGTGGGGAGAGATGATCACATTGCCGAGCGTCCATAGCTCGTTATCAGCAGGCAGCGGTTCCACCTCGAACACGTCCAATGCCGCTCCGGCGATCTGCCCTGCTTTTAGTGCGTCCAGAAGCGCGCTTTGATCGACGACCCCACCGCGAGAAACGTCGGCAATAACCACACCAGATTTGAGCGCAGCAACTTCATGCCTCCCAATGAGGCCGCGTGTTTCCGGTGTCAGAGGTGTCGCGATTGCAACAAAGTCTGCGCGCGGCAAAAGGGTCGCCAAGTCATCCGCCGGGTGAACTTCGTCGACATTTTCCATCATTGTGGGGTTGGCTCGGGTTCCAAGAACGTACATGCCAAACGCTTTGGCTCGTTTTGCAATCGCCCTGCCGGTGTGACCCAAACCAGCAATGAGTAGTGTCTTGCCCGAAAGTGGCGCAACTTTGCGGGCGTTCCATGCTTTTGCAGCCTTGTCCCTTTGCAGGCCCATCACGTTCAGGGTGAAATGCAGAAACCCGCCAAACACATATTCGGCCATCATATTGGCGGCTACACCTGCAGAATTGGTGACAGTGGTCCGGGCCATGTCCCATTGCCCAAGATGATCAGTTCCAGAACCGCCAACAGCGATCCATGCTGGCCCTTGTGGTCCAAAGAGTGCTGCGCGCGGAAAGCCGGGCGTGTCTGCGAACCGAACGGAATACAGGACATGCGGGCGGTAGTCATCGATCAACGAAGGCAGGGCGTCATAACTGTTGCACACACGAAAATCAGCGTCTGGAAAGCGATCAAGCAGTTGCTGTTCCATATCGGCGGTGCTGTCGTTGTGCAAAATGATACGCGGGGTGTCAGACATATTGTCCCTCCTCGGGCGCGAGAACGATTTTTGCCAACGCGTCGAATTTCACGTCCGGTGACAGCAGTTTATCCCGCATCGCCCAAAGTGCTTCAGTGCGTTCGGGCCCGAGTCTTGCGGTGATGATCTCGAACTTCCGCTGGATCTCGTGCAGCTCCATCGGGTCTTCGGGCCCACCGCGTGCCTGCACATCGCCCGAGGCAAGCCGGCGTCCGTCCGTCAGCGTCACCGTGACGTCCGACCAACGCGCCGCGGGAAAGCGCACCGAATGCCGCGCTTCTTCCCGTACGGAGATGCGCGGCAGGATGTCGGCAATGTTTCGGTCTCCCAGCCCGGTTCCAGCAATGTGTTCGGGACCGATTGCGCCATGTGCCAGCATAACGGACAAAGCAAAGGCCAACGAATACTGCGCCTGAGATGTGGTAGATGGCAGCCCCGCATACAGCGCTGCAGCCTCCTCAAAGGTATTGACCTCAATGGATGCGACCGTCTGCGCCGTAAACCCATGTTCCCCCATCAATGCAGACAATCCATCAAGTGCCGCATGGGCCCAACGGCAGACCGGATAGGGTTTGATATAGTTCTCTTCTACGGTCCAGACCGCGCCCAGATCTGCCCAGTGCGCCGATGCGTCTTCGCCTTCAACAGTGATTGCAGGTGCGCCGGTGAACCCGTTCATTGCCATCAACGTTGCCATGGCCCCGACCAATGCCCCCATGCCAGAGCCGTCATGCAGCATGGTCGGGTTCGCAATTTCGCGCATCATCTGACTGCGAGGTCCATGGTATTCTGCTATTCCCAAGGCGTGGCGCAGTTGCCCGGCGTTCGCGCAGCGCAGGCGGCATCCCAACGCAGCCACACCCAATGCGTTCCATGCACCGGATGTGTGGTAATCAGACACTGAACTGTGCAAGGCAAAGGCTGCGCGGGCGGCAACTTCATAGGACATAACCAAAGCCGTGAGCGCATCTCGACCTGTCAAGTCAGGACGGCTTTCGGCAAAGGCAAACAGCGCAGGCACGACGGCGCAGCCGATATGACCCTTGGTTGCGTTCAGCCCGTCATGGCCATCCAGGTTATCAATTTGGGTCGCGGTCGCAAAGGCGGCACCCGGAATGGACGCTTGCCGCCCATCGAACATCATATGCGCTGCATGTGCCGGCGATCCGGCCCCGTGAAAGGCAAAGGCATGATCGCGCGCGATGCGCCCTGCTTCCATATGTGCAGCACCGGCGGCGACGCCGACAGTGTCGATCAGCAGCGTCGCCGCCATGTCCAGCGCGCTGTCCGGCATGTCGCTATCCGCAAGGGCGAAATTTGCGATCTTGTCAAAAGTCATCGCCGGCCTCCCGCAAGCAATTGGCCGAAGCCCGGCAAGGTGTCGGGCAGTCCGGCAAGGTGCATCGCCTGAAACACCATCGCCTGATTTGAGGTGATCACCGGCTTGCCCAGTTTGGCCTCGATCCTAGCTATGCATTCGACGCTGCGCATATCCGTGCACGACATCACAATGGCGTGCGCGTCGGGGTGATCAGCGGCAAGTCCCAGATCACAAACGGTTTGCGGATCCAGTTCACCCTGTCCGTAATTGTCGAGCACGGTGGCAACCTCTGACCGCTCCACGGTCTTGATACCAACCTGCGACAGAAAGGCGATGGCCAAATCGTTGATCGCGGCCACATAGGGTGAGGCGAAACCGATCCGTTTGATACCCAAGCTCTGCAAAGCATGCACCAAGGCACCCGCTGCTGTCACCGTTTCTGCGCCACTGTCCTGTTTGATCTGGTGCGCCAGATCGCGATCAAAGGAAGGACCATGGGTGAGCGTGGCTGAGGTGCAGCCGTAAAGGATCACGTCCGGCTTCACACCTTGCAAAAGGCGCAGCGGTTCGCCCAGATCAGAGGCCCCCAACCCATGCATCTGGTCCGCATCCGGAATTTCATCCTCATCGTACCCACCAAGGCGCGCAAAGTGCAGCGATACACCTTCGGGCCGCAATAGGGTCATGTCCGGCTCAAGGTTGGTATTTGTGAAGGGAACCAAGATCCCAAAACGGGCGCGCCCACGCGACTGTGTCATGTCATCTCCTCCTCGGCCCAACGCGTCAAAAGGGATGCCGCAAAATTCATGTCGTCCTCCGAGCCGATCGTGATCCTAAGGCAATCTGGCAGCCCGACGCCGCCCTGTGCGCGCAGGAACACGCCCTGCGCGCGCAGGCCTGCATCTACACTGGCTGCGGCGTCTGCGCTGGCAAAGCGGATCAGGGTAAAGTTGGTGAAGCTGTCCGCTACCTCAAGGCCAGCCCCGCGCAATTGTATGACCAGCCGGTCCCGCTGTTGGGACGTGGCCTGACAGGTCGCGCGCATGTAATCGTGATCCTTCAGTGCCGCACAGGCGGCGGCTTGGCCCGCAACGGATACAGTGTTCGGGTTCATCACCTTGCGCACGGCCCCGGCGATCTGTTCGGGGAACAGCCCCCATCCCACACGCATGCCCGCAAGCCCATAGGCTTTGGAAAAAGTCCGCAGCACCACGGTATCACCTCGCGCAACCAGATCGAACATCGGCTCGTTCAAATGGTCGGCAAACTCACCATACGCCTCATCAATCACCAACAGGATATCACCCCGCAGACCATCGCGCAGACGCAGCAGATCGTTGCGCGACACCCGTGTCCCCGTCGGGTTGCCCGGATTGGCGACAAACACGATGCGCGTGTCGGGTCGGACAGCGGCAAGCAGCGCGTCAACAGACACGCCGCCGTTGGTTTCCGGCGCGGTGTCAAAGCGTGCCCGCGCCAGCTGCGCCGCGGTCCGGAAAAACGGATAGGCATGTGTGGGCGCCAACACCGCGTTTTGCGGGTCTGCAAAAGCCAGTGTAAGGCCTGCAATCAATTCCATTGAGCCGTTGCCGCACAGTATTCCGCCTGCCGGAATACCGTGATGTTCGGCCAGGGCGGACCGCAGTGCGCCCCAATCAGGATCAGGATAAAGCTGCGCGTTTTCCATAGCCTGCGCCGCAGCTTTGATCACATGCGGGCTGGGCGGGCGCAGGCTTTCGTTTTGGGACAGCGAGATCAGGCGCGAGCCGGCAGGCGCGGCCAGGTCGGCCAGCGCGTAGGGCGACATCGCTTTGATATGAGAGACTGGCGCGATCATGGATCAACCCCATAGATGTCACGCGCGGCCTGGCTACTGATCAAACCGTCCTCGAGGTCACGTCGAACGGCAGCATCGCTGCGGTCCTGAGGCGGACCAAACCCACCGCCACCGGGTGTTTCAAAAACCAATGTCTTTCCCGCGTTGACCCGCACCTCTCCTTTGCCGGGCAGGTCGGCTCCGTCATGTCCGATCCGAATACGCCCCGCCGCACCCGCCATGCCGCCGTGGCGGCCGTTAGCGGGGTTAAGCACCCGTTCCACCGACAGAAACACCACGAAATCCTCATCGATCGCTGAGCGCAATTCGATGTGCTGCCCAAGCCCCCCGCGGTGGCTGCCGGGGCCACCGCTGTCTTGCTTCAGCTCGCGCCGTGTGAACAGAACCGGTGCGACAGCTTCTGTGGTTTCAATCTGAGAGCCCCAGACGCCTGACGGGAAGGCCGTCGCAGACAGCCCATCAAGACCTGGCCGCGCGCCCGTGCCGCCGCTAAAGACAAGCTCCAGCGCGAACTTCTCACCACCGTTCAAGGCGGTTTCAGCCACGTGGCGCAGCGGCAGGTCATACATGCACGACGCACCCTCTGCGGGTACCTTGTCCGGCACGGCCTGCGATAGGCAGCCATAGACAAGATCAGGCGTCATTTGCCCCAGCGTATGGCGCATCGCCACGGGTGCAGGCGCTTGCGCGTTGAGGATGCAATCGGTCGGGGCGGTGACCTGAAACGGCGCAAGCGAACCCGCATTGTTGGGAATGTCGGGTCCGATGATGCAGCGCAGCGCAAACACCGCATAGGCGGTGGCGTAATTGAGCGGGACGTTGATGCCTTTTCTCGACAGTCCGGATGTGCCGCTGAAATCAAGCAGCACATGGTCATCTGCAAGTGTAAGCGCGGCGTGCAGGTCGATTTCTTTTTCATACCCATCGACCTTCAGAACACTGTTCCATGTGCCTTTGGGCAGCTCAGCAAGGGCGTCGAGCGTACCCTGGTAGGATGTCTCAATGATGTAGTCGGCCAGCGCGTCCAGATCGTTTAGACCGAATTCGTCCATCATCCCGGCAAGCCGCGCAGCTCCCGTTTCACAGCATGCGATCAGCGCGTAAATGTCGCCCTCATTTGCAATTGGCTCGCGGGAGTTGGCCTTGATGATCTCCATCAACAGCGCATTCAGTGCACCCTGATCCATCAATTTGCAGGGTGGTATCAACAAGCCTTCGTCGTAAATGTCCGCCCCCTCGGGCCCCATGCCCAGCCCCCCCAAATCGACAAGATGCGAGGTGCAGGACGTAAAGCCGACAACCGCTCCGTTGTGGAAAACTGGCATCATCAACAGGAAATCGTTCAGATGTCCTGAGGCAATCCAAGGGTCATTGGTCAGAAAGATGTCGCCCGGCTTCATATCCTTTACCTCAAACCGGTCGCGCAGGGTTTTGACGGCTTCGGCCATGGTGTTGATATGCCCTGGTGTGCCCGTGACGGCCTGTGCCAACATGCGCCCCTGCAGATCAAAAATGCCTGCGGATATGTCACCGCACTCCCGCACAATGGGACTGAACGCAGCGCGGATCAGGGCTTGGCCTTGCTCTTCAACAACGGCCAAAAGCCGGTTCCACATGACCTGCAGTCGGGTGTTTGGTTTACGCATCGCTATGCTCCGTTTCGCGATTGAGCCAGATGTTGCCGCCTCCATCCACACGCGCCGAAAAGTCGGCGCTGACAAATGTGGTGGTTTGCGGCTCGACGATCAAAGCAGGCCCTGCAAGGTGATCGCCTGAGCGGAGTGAGGCGCGGGAGTAGATATCCGCCTTCCGCCATTTGCCGGTGACGTCACAAAGAATGTTTCGGCGTCTCATGGGCGTTGCGGACTGCTCAGTTGAAGGCTCCGGAATGGGTCGCAAAGCAAGCGGCTCAGAAGACACCTCAACAGCCCAGTTGAGTATTTCGATTGTCATGCCCGGCACAGCTCGGCTGAACTGGCGGCTGTATTCCTTTTCAAACGCGCGGGTGAGAGCAGGGATATCCTTGGCATCCAGTTCATGATCTGGCAGCGGTATTTCAACTTCGTGACCTTGTCCTTGGTAGCGCATGAAACCCACGCGGCGCTCTGTTAGCGGCCCCTTTGGAACACCTGCCCGCACCACGCCTGTCGCTTCCGTCAACATATCGTCAAAAAAGGCGTTGATATCTGCAAGATTTAGCGCGTCGAGAGTGCTGTAGCGGGACCGGATGATTTCAAAAGACACCGGTGCAAACAAAAACCCCACGGCAGAGCCGACGCTCGGGTCTCGTGGTATAAGGATGCGGTCCACCTGAGCACGTCTGGCAACCCGGGTGGCATGCAACGGGCCGTTGCCGCCAAAGGCAATCATCAACCGAGTAGCCAAATCCTTGCCCGATTCAACTGCGTGCATCCGACCCGCTCCAGCCATATTCTCATCCACGATCTCACTGATGCCATGCGCTGCTTCGGCGCCGCTCAGGTCCATTGGTTCCCCGACATGCTGTACCAGCGCACGCTCGGCTGCGGCTGTGTCGATTTTCAGTTGCCCTTCGGCAAACAGATCAGGGTCGATGAGCCCTTGCATCACATCCGCGTCTGTCACCGTGGGGGAGGTGCCACCCTTGGCAAAGGCGGCAGGCCCGGGCTCAGCACCAGCACTTTCGGGCCCGATCAGCAACCGACCCAGCCGATCGACATGCGCGATTGAGCCGCCACCTGCGCCGATCTCGATCATCTCAATGACGGGGATGCGGACGGGCATGCCTGACCCTTTGATGAACCTCTCGGCGCGGGCAATCTCAAACTTGCGGGTGGTTTGAGGTCGAAACTGATCAATCAGGCACAGCTTGGCCGTCGTCCCGCCCATGTCAAAGCTCAACACGTCAGCTTCGGCGGTTTCTGCGGCGATGCGCGCCGCCAGAATGGCCCCGCCCGCCGGGCCGCCTTCAACCAAACGGATCGGCAAACGGGCGGCTGTTTCTATTGTCGTCATACCGCCGCCGGCGGTCATCATCAGGATCGGACAGGTCAACCCGTTCTCAGAAAACCGCGCTTGAAAATCCGCCAGATAGCGGGCCATCAACGGCTGTATGTAGGCGTTCGCGATGGTGGTCGAAAGCCGGTCAAATTCACGCGCTTCGGGGCTGACCTCGTGGGACAGCGAAATTACCAGATCCGGCAGGGCCCTTTGCAAAAGCGCCCGTAAGCGCAATTCGTGAGCGGGGTTTGCATAGGCGTGCATCAGACAGATGGCGACCGCCTTCGCACCGCTGGCCTCCAGGTCGTTTGCCAAAGCGGTAACTGCCGCCTCATCTAAGGCTTCGATCTGGTGCCCACTGGCTGTCATGCGACCCGCAATCGTGAAGGCACGCGCAGACGGGACCAGCAAGTCGGGTTTAACCAGATTGATATCGTATTGGCTAAACCGCCGCTCATAAGCGATCTCAAGGATGTCGCGAAACCCCGCTGTCGTGATCGTCGCCACAACTGCGCCACGTCTTTCAATCAACGCGTTGGTGGCCAAGGTCGTCCCGTGAATAAAGCCTTGAATCTTTGACCAGTTTGCCCCGGTATCGGCAAGCACCCGTTCCGTCCCCGCAAGCGCCCCAAGGGTCGGGTTTGGCGGGGTCGTCGGCGTCTTGGCCGTGGCAAGGATAGTACCCTGACCGTCCACCATAACTGTGTCGGTGAATGTCCCGCCAATATCGACGGCAAGGCGAAGCCCATTTGATGTAAGCATAAAGAGGGGACCATATCGGAAGGAAATCTGACGGCATCCGCGGACACGAAACGTGCCTGGTGAGGCCTCAAGGGGCCAAGGTCACGTCAGACAACGAGATCACAGCCAGTTGCGCGCCGCCCCAAAATGATCCTGATGCATTGTCCCAGCATGTGCTGCGTTCCATACATTTCCTTGAACGAAACCTGCACGCGGCAGAGCCTATGTGTCAAACACAAATGAGGAAAGCTAATTAGTTCGGTACTATCGTCGCCTTTTGAAACCTTTGAGACCTCAGGAACAAGATTGCCCACCATCTACAAGGCGTAGTCGGGAGATCAGCGCCACCGGCCCTTAGCCGACATTCATAAGGTTGAAAACATTGCCTCGTTACTCTCCCGACCTTATGTATCAAACGCACCAAGCCCATTGCGGAAAATCAACGATAGGTTAGCAATGTGAGAAGCCCTATTACCTATAGTGATTTTATGCATAACGCTGATGTTTACTTAGAGATTAAACTTGATCGACTATAGTGGCACGGGATTTGCCGAGGTTGGCGCCTCTTCTTAGAATGGTCATATTGGTACAAGATTCTGGCATTCAATTCTCGCCCTACAAAGGGAGATCATTTCACCTTCTTAGGACAAAGTATCAACTGGAACGCTTTTCGCCTAAGTTTGATCAGTTTTCTCGCGTCGCCCTGTTTGATCTTGCGAATGGGTTTAATTCTTGGCCAGCTCTAGTCTAGTTGCAGAGGGTGGTGGGCAAACTACGTTCTATCAAGGCGATGTAGGAGCCCGAAATGCTTAAGGACTCAAAACACGCAGCGCTTGTATTCTTTGCTGTGTCAATAGCAGGACCAACGCTTCTGATAGCTCGATTTCGCCGCGAGAATTTGAATTTGATGTACTTTTACCGAACGTCAACGCTCAAGTAGCTACTGAAAAGGACGAATGCCGTCCACGACTACGGACGGAATTCCAAGCACGCCTCACCGAAGTAATGGTTGAGTTGGGTTTCCGGATCCTGAGCCGGGCATTTGGACATGGACTGCAGGAATTGGTCGGCCTGCCTTGTACCGCGGAGCGGATGCAGGCCATACTGGAGAGCGCCGGGCTAAAGGTGTACGCAGGTCCCTCGCCGAACGATACTCAGAGTGTATCGCTTCTTGGCTACAGACTTGATAACTCTTGATTAAGTACCCTAACCGGTCGAGATTATGCGGCACAAGCTGAAGTGAACCTCCGAGACCGTGCTGTTGTTTTCTTTTCTGTAGGCCCCATGAAATAGTTGCCAAAGCGCTCAATCGCTTTGGCGTCGTATCCAATTGGTTGAGGTGTTTGTACGTGCCTATTGACCTGTTCGCCCGAAAAGTCCGGCGTTTTTGGTTAGCCTGTTCTCCAACCAGGAGACAGACGATGAAGAGAAGCCGTTTTAGCGCAGAACAGATTATTGGGATGTTAAATAGGCATCAGGCTGGGCTTGGTGCAAAGGAGTTGTGCCGCAAGCACGGTGTCAGCGATGCGACGTTTTGCAAATAGCGATCTAAATATGGCGGCACAGACGTGCCTGACGTCAAAAAGCCTAAGAGCCTTGAGGCGGAGAATGCCAAACTCAAGAAGTTGCTGGCTGAGCAGGTGATGGATGTGTCGACGCTCAAGGAAATGCTAGGAAAAAACTTTTGAGGCCCGGATCGCGACGCAATGAGCGACCTGGGCCATGACTGAGAAGCGATACAATAATATGCGCGCGTGTGCCGTGGCTGGGATTGGTCTGCGTGTCTATCGGCGTACATCCAAGCGACCGACGGATACCGAACTGCGCCGCAGGCTGAAGGCATTGTCGTCTGAGCCGCGGCGTTTTGGATATCGACGGCTGCATATTCTGCAGAAGCGCGAGGGCTGGCAAGTGAATTGGAAGACGCTGTACCGAATCTACTGAGAAGAAGGATTAACAGTCCATAAGCGGGGCGGTCGCAAGCGTGCAGTGGGCACCAGAAAGCCCATGGCGATCCCGCAGGGGCCGAACCAGCGATGGTCGCTGGACTTCGTGCCAGACAGCCTGTCATGTGGCCGCCGGTTCCGCATTCTGAATGTGATCGGTGACTTCAGCCGCGCGTGTCTTGCTGCTGTTGCCGATACGTGCCTGTCTGACGACCGTATGGCCCATGAACTGGACCGCATTGCCGAGATGCGCGGATACTTGTTCTATTTGAAGAGCAAGTAAAAAACCGCGAAAAATCACCTGAATTCGCTTGAACTCCCTACTTTGGGGACATAATACATGCGAACGGAAATTGTCGCGGGATGGAGCAGCCCGGTAGCTCGTCAGGCTCATAACCTGAAGGTCGTAGGTTCAAATCCTACTCCCGCAACCAATTTCAAATTGTGATTAACCAGCCCCTGTGGTTGGTTTTTTGCGTTTAAGGGAAACCGCAAGGATCCCAGCAAGATCGCCCCTCACATCGATCAGCATTTCGTTGTCCGTGGGCGTCAAGATGATCTTGTCGATCAAGGATCGCAGTATCTCGGTCGCCTCCAGTCTATTCGCCTCGGCTTCGTCCTGCAAATAGGTGTGGAGCTTCGTCACTTGAGCACGGTAGTACCCTGCAATCTCCGGATGTAGCAGCGGCGATGGTTCCACTGCTTCGGCCAAGGTGACCTCCAACTCCTTCTTCTGCTGTTCGATACCTACCATCATTTCATCGATGCGATCTGCAGCACCTCCCTTCAGAATGAGAACGGCCAATCTGTCCAGTTCGCGATTGATGCGTTTCACCTCGTCCTCAGCCGCTGCAATCGCGGCTCGACTGTCAATGCGGAGACGGTTCATCTCGCTGGTGAACTCGTCACAGAATTCCTTGAAGAAGGCTGGCTCCATCAGATGATGACGCTTAGCGCTCAAGACACGCTCATCAAGCCGGTCTCTACGAATGTTCTTTCGGTTGCTACCGGTCCCCTTGTTGAAGGCGGATGTGCAACCGACGAGGTCGGCGGAGATCATCGTGTAACGGCGGCACCTGTCACCGTTCTATCAGGTAAGCGCTATCTAAGGTCTGCTGCGCTCTTTCGACAATTTCGGTGTCAGGTAGCTCAGCCAATTCCCGTGCGGGTTGCGCACCATTGAACGCCATAATCACCGGCTTGCCTATGTATGGATAGAGGTTGAGCCACTGGTTAAACTGACCTTGTGGTAAGCCGTTTTCCGGTGTGACAATCCAAGTAACATCCGCATCCCAGAAGACGTCATCGTAGCGCAGGTAAACCTTGTCCAAGACTCCCATGCCCAAATTCGCGATGGATTGCTGCTTTTCTTCCGGAAGTGGTGGTGTGAAGGTTATCTTCCGTTCTTTCAGGACGCCCAAGGGAACCGTCACAATGACGGCGTCGAATGTATCAGCTTGCCCGCTTTCGTCTTGTAACTGGACCGCATCCTCTCGGAAATCGACGTTGGTCAAAGTGCGAGCGAACTGAATGTTCAGATCCGATGCAAACGCATCGAATAGCTGTGCATAGCCGCCTGGAAAGACAACATCTTCACCGCCGTAGTCGGTGTCTCGCCAATAGGCCAAAGTGTTGATCTCGTCGCTATCAGCACCAGCGCTGTGCTGGACGGAGAGGACGTTCTCAAGCCAGTGGGGAGCGTCTCTGTCTTGCATGGCGCGCCCATCAGCACCACGGATGATGTAACTATCAGTTGTTGCTTGGGTTATGATGCCTCGATCTTGCGCCAGTTGAGCCAATGGATTGCCGTTACTGCCATGTATCCAACTTGCGCCCAGGTCGAGTGGCGTCCCTAGATTGCTATCCGTCCAGATGCGCCCGCCGATCCGTTCCCGTGCCTCCCAGATCGTGACCTCATATCCTTGTTTCGACAAAGCATCCGCCGCCGCAAGACCGCTCATGCCGGCGCCGACGATTCCGATCCTGGTAGCGCTGGATTTGAAAACAGCTTCCGCAGCGATGAGTCCGGACTCGTATGCCGCGTGAACGGTGCTGTTGTATGATGGGTGCGTCGCTTCACCCGCAAAAAACACCCGGTTCCCAACCGGTCGCCCCATGGCCACATGATCTCTGCGCCATGATCCTTTGGCCAAATAGGAATATGAACCAAAGCTATAGGGATCGCGGCTCCAATTTGTGCGGATATAGCCGTTTGGGGTGCGCGTTCCCTGCGCTATGCTGGGCAGCGTTGTAAAGCCAGAGGCCAGAGCACCCATTGCTGCATTAATGAAATAGCGTCGATTCACGTGATAACCTCAGCTTTCGGTCTTTGGTTGCTCCTTTTGCGACCAACCGGGTGCGCGAAAGAGAACGGAGATGGCTTCGCTCACACTTTTGGAGCGACGAACATCTCGGAGAAGATCGGGCCATTCCGAGAACCACACCTTGATTGGGTTCTGGCTGTTGAAGTCGCGCTTCAGGCCATAGCGCGGGGTTTCTTCTTCAACCTGAAACGTCCCCCAAATCCGATCCCAAACAATCAGGATGCCACCGTAGTTCTTGTCGAGATACTTATCATCGCAACCGTGATGGACCCGGTGGTGCGAAGGGGTGTTCAGAACATTTTCAAGCGGCCCCAACTTACCGATCAGCTCGGTGTGCAGCCATGTCTGATAAGCCAGTACGGAGATCACCCCAAAGATGATTGCCTCCGGTGGAAAGCCTATGAACGCCAGCGGAACATGAGCGATGAGCGACCACACGCCCTCAAGCGGACCAAATCGGACACCCGTGATGATGTTCATGTCTCGGGACGAATGATGCACAGCGTGCTGTGTCCAAAGCAGGCGCACCTCATGCGCAATGCGATGTTCCCAATAATAGGTGATGTCCGCCAGCAGGACGATGATGAGCAAGCTCCACCAGGTCACCGGGATTGTCCAAGGAAGCCCCTGGGCAATAATCCAGTAGAGACCGTAGGCGCCGGTCAAGATGAAGGTTTCAACCAATAGGTACGGGATCTGGGTGGATGCACTCGTCAGCATTTCACCAAATGTCTTTGCCTTGAACTCGCCCTTAAACACCATCTCGGCAATCTCGATCAGAAGGATCGCGACACCGATGAGGAAGAACGCATCATCGATCTGAATCGTCAGGTTTTCCAGGTTCATTGGGTGCTTCCTTTCAATCCTTGCGACAGCGTTCGCCAGGCCAACTCCGCTGCTTGTTTCGGTGTCGCTTCGCCTGATCGGACAAGGGACCAAGCCGCATAGGTGAGGTTTTCATAGGCTTGGACGATCCATGCTGTCGGCACATTCGGGTCGAAGGCGCCTTCCTTCTTTGCTTCATCGACATCACGCCGAAGCTCTTCGAGGCCCGCGTCATAAGCGGCGGCAATCTCAGGGTCGGCTTCCAGCCCTTCGTTGGCCAGAAACCATTGCCGGTTCGCCAGCGGTACAATTGCAACCAGAGAAAGGCGAAAGCCCTCTGCGTAGCTCGATGCGTCGGCTGTCGCCTCTTCGACGGCGTTGTCGAGTTCTGCCATCGCAATCTTGGCCAACGCGCGCATCAGTTCGGGTCTGCCAGGAAAGTGCCGATGCAGCGTCGCGCGACCTACACCAGCACGCTGTGCGACGTCGCTAAGCGAAGCCGCTTGGTTCTCTGAGAAAACCTCGAAGGCGGCTTCGATGATCGCGTCTCGAGTTGTCGGTCTAATTTGGTTCATGAGACATGGATGTCTCATGTGAGACATCTATGCAAGACCTTCCATGGATTTATCTGTTTATCGGAAGGAGAAAGGCAAAAAGAGAGGAACCAAAGCGGCAAACTATTTCGCTTGTCCAATGCAGGCTAAAGACGCAGTCAACGACAGCAAGGTGAATTGCAAACGCAGAATTTAAGTAGCGTCTTCAAGGTCCGCTTAGGGCCATTGGCGCGTATCAAACTTGTCCATCTGCCTTTGACGCGGGACACTGCGCGCGGCAGGTGCAACATACGCCCAAATTAGGCAAGATATAGCAAAGATGAACCTGCTTCAATTTCGCAAAGCAACCCTTACCGACGCGGCTATGCTCAGCAGCCTGATAAAACGAACTATTCGCACATCAAATTCCGAAGACTATGATCAACAGTCAATTAACGTGCTACGCGCTATTTTTGAACCTGAATAAGTGGTTGAGAGAATTCGAGATGAGCTCATATTCCTTTGCGTTTTAGGTGCCAACCTTGTCGGTACTATTGGACTGAAACGTGAATATCTGCGCTCCCTGTTTGTAGATCCCAACTATCAGAAACAAGGCATCGGCAAGATGCTTGTTGAATGTATGGAAGAGGTAGCGCAAGAAAATGCACTTTCGGAAATCATGCTTCACTCCGCGCTTACCGTGCAGAATTTCTACACCGCTCTTGGTTATGATTACTCAGAAATCCAAATGCACGATGAAGGCCCCTTTGAACTGATGCGAAAACGATGAGCTAAAGGTCCGCTTCGCGGAAGCTGCACCGCAGTGCTGGATGGGACGGTCAATGGCTGGTTAGGGCCGCCAGTGGCAGCCGTCTTTGCGGCGAGGACCGGATGTTGCGCTGCCCCCAGGTCAGCAGTGATCCCAGAGTCACTGCTTTGGACTCTTGGCGAGAACGGTCGAAACGGTGCGCGTTTTTCGACTTTTCGTTATGGCAACCGCGCCAAGCACCAAAGCGCAGGCGATAGCCTGGGGCGCTGTGATCGCCTCGCCGAATGCAAGAAATCCAACCGCAAACATGGTGGGCAATTCCACGCTGCCGACAACAGCAGTCTGGGATGCACCAATCACGGGCGAGCAGACGGTGTAAATGAGTTGTGGGACAAGCGCTGTGACCAGGCCAATTCCGACGATTAACAGCCAATCAGTCCGATCCCTGGGGAGCAATTCGGCAACTTCAGAACTCAGAACAAGCGGCGCAAGACCAAGAACAGACCCCAAAGAAACCGAGGCGATTCTTGCGAGTGGGGCGATCTGGGACAGTTTATACACCAGTACGCAAATCCCGAAACCGAAACCGAACGGAGCTGCGAGTGACATCACCAAAAGCGGAATGTGCTCAATGGGGACAGAGGCTGGTGATCCCGCGATGAGTGCGGCCAGCACGATCAGGCCAGAGGCTATTGAGGCGCGCCGTGTCGGGGCATCGGCAAACAAGGCCCAGGCAATGACAAGGGTGAACACCGGATACGTCATGTAGAGCACACCGACGGTGGACGCAGGTAGCGTCTCTAACGCCGTTACATATCCTGTCCACCCAAGTCCCATAACTGCCCCGGCGGAAAGGCCCCACGCGATCTGTCGCCACGCTTTTCGGTTCGCAAGGAGGACAGGGCATAGCACAACTGCCGCGACAATGTAGCGATAGAATGCAACAGTATATGGCGCAACGCCCTGCTCAGTCAGTCCCCGGCTGAAGTAAGGAACCAACCCAAAACAGATTGATGCGAAAAGCACTCCTATAGTCGCGACGGTATGTGGAACAGCTGGCCGAGATTCAGTGCAAGTTGTCGTCATTACATAGGGCTAGCATGCGCCTGGGATAGTGTCTCGCGATACTTGTCGAATGGCACGTTCGTTCCGTGGTCCAGACCTCGACAAATGTCGAAACCGAATACTTGCAGCGAATGTCGTGTGTGGATGGCTCCTGCATAGCAAGTCCTTTTTGATCTGATTTGCGCGTTTGTCAGAAGCAGT
>NZ_CANKYM010000002.1 GCF_947488185.1 uncultured Roseobacter sp.
ATACTTGTTCGTTGTCTTCGTCATGATGCTCCATCCTACTCATGAGTTGGAGCCTCCGGCAAACCCGGCGCGGTTCACTCTGACTCTGCCAAAGCATATGGAACCTTTGTATCTGCGCTAAAAGCAAGCTCAGGGCGACGACTGCTCATGCTGGATCGCGATACTCGCCAGGAAGTAAAAAACTATCTCGTGTTCCTTGTCGAGCCAGTGGCCGTCTTCGTAGGCAAGTAGGTGGTGCTGGTCCTTGTCGGCTTAACTTCGAGGGCCGCCGAGGTCGCGTCTGTTGAGTTTGAATCGGCGTGGTCGGTTGTCTCGCGAATTAAAAAAAGCTTTGCAAGGAGCTTAGGCAGGATGGTTTTCCGGAAGACCCCGTGAACTGCCTCCAAGCTGCAAATTCTGACCCTAATCATTTGATTTAAAAACAACATACCGAGCCCGTATTCCTGCAAGACCTACCTGCGGGCGTGCGGGTTCCGCTGTCAGGGATGACCAGTATATCGTCGGGATCGAAGGAAACCATCGGGGAAATGGGTGGCATCTGATGATGCACCTACGTCTTCGTTCGACGCTCTGGTCGAGTGTGGTGTGAGTAAAGGACAGTTGAGATATGCGGAATACACTTGAAACCGTGACATGCCACGGACGCGTCTCCCGCCGGACGGGACGTTCCACGACACTCCTTTATCCGACTTCCCGCTGGCAAGAGCTCAGCATCACACAAATCCACATCGGTTTAGACGGCACCTGACGCGTTGCGTCTGCTTGAAAAGGAGTAACGATTATGCCCGCAAAGACAGCCATCCATGGTCACGCGACCCAAGATGATCACATCTACATCAACTTCCATCCCAAATTTCTCGACCACACCTGGAATCGGGAGATCTTTGGCCACGGCGGCAATGACACGTTTTACTACACGCCGGGCCAGGGGGGGGATGTCTACAGCCGGAACTTTCATGATCACTACTATTTCGGCGGATCAGGCAGCGACACCGTCAGCTACACCTGGTCGACCTATGACCTGAACATCCGTCTGAACCTTGGCTGGGGTGAGATTCACGGTCTGAATTACACCTTGTACGAGCCGGAGACCGGCCAGTCTGTGTACACCGAATACGACGCGAAGGAATACTACGATTCCATCGAGAACGTCACCGGCGGTCAGGGCAACGACTACATCAAAGGCGACCTCGCTGCCAATGTGCTCATCGGCGGTGACGGCATGGACACGGTGCTCGGTGGGGGCGGCAACGACTCCGTGCGGGGTGGTGACCATGCAGATTTCGTCGATGGGGGCCACGGCAATGACACTGTCAGGGGCGATGCCGGAAACGACTCCCTCTTCGGCTGGTGGGATGATGACGTAGTTTACGGAGGGACCGGCAACGACACCCTGGACGGCGGCTATGGCAACGACAGCATGCATGGCGGCGAACACGGCGATTTCATGGAGGGTGGCTTTGGCGCCGATACCATGCATGGCGACAACGGCGGCGACTGGATGAGCGGCGATGACGACAACGATGTCATGTACGGCGGGTCCGGCGCCGACTCGATGTTTGGCGACGACGGCAACGACACCCTTTGGGGCGGCAGCGAGGATGACCTGATTAACGGCGGCGAAGGCAACGACGAGTTGCATGGTGACGAAGGGGACGACACGCTCAACGGCGGCGGTGGCGATGACGAACTGGAGGGCGGTCTCGGCGATGACGTGCTCAACGGTGGCACCGGGCTCGACCTTGCGGTCTATGACACACCCGATTTCGTCGAGGTCCGGCTGGATCTTGGCGGCTCTTATGGCGCCATGGGCGAGGACACGTTCAACAGCATTGAAGGGGCCTTGATCATCGGCGGCGGCGATGCGCTGGTCTATGGCAACAGCGATGACAACGCGATCCTCCTTGGCTCCGGCAACGACACCGCCTATGCGGGCGAGGGCAACGACTCGATCCTCGGCAATGGCGGGGCCGACAATCTCTGGGGACAAGAGGGCCATGACTACATCAACGGTGGCGACGGCGCAGACACCGTAGAAGGCGGTGACGGGGACGACACGATCCTTGGCGAGGATGACGACGACACGCTTTATGGCCGCGATGGTGATGACCTCATCAGCGGGGGCGACGGGGACGACTCCGTGCATGGCGGCGCCGACAACGACACGCTGATCGGCGGTGAGGGTGAAGACACGCTGATAGGCAGCTCCGGCCACGACAGCATCGAAGGCGGCAACGGTGACGACATCATCCAGTCCGGGTCGGGCAATGACACGGTCATGGGCGGCGACGGCGACGACTACATCAACGGGTTCACCGGAACGCATCTGATGTACGGCGGCGACGGTCACGACACGATCTCCGGTGCCGAAGGGGCCGATACGCTCTATGGCGACAATGGCAATGATGTCATCGAGGGATCGCTGGGTGACGACTCCATCGGCGGCGGGATCGGCCACGACGATCTCACCGGCGGCGAGGGCGAGGACACGCTGAAAGGCGCGTCGGGCAACGACACCATCGACGGCGGTGAAGGCAACGACGTCATCCGGGGCGGGCGCGGCGACGATCTGCTGATCGGTGGCGAAGGCGAGAACGAGATCCACACCGGCAAGGGCAACGACATCGTGGCCTGGGAAGCGGGCGCGGTCGGGTTCTCCAATATCCTCGATTTCAACCTCAACTCCGACATTCTGCAGTTCGGGCCCGGGTTCCTGAAGGTCTATGAGGTCAAGGGCAAGACGCTCGATGATCTCACGACGCTGATGATGATCGGCGACGACACCTACCTCGGCGCCGAGACTCAGGATGCGGGCTGGCAGTGGATCGCGCGGTTTGAGGGCATCCACGAAGACGACCTGCAGGCCAAGATCGAGGATCTGTCGATTGTCGGCATCGAACCCGGACCGGGTGCGCCTGGCGGATGGAGCCCCGAAGAGGACGACCCCTTCGGTGGCCTCAACCCGATCCTGTCCGACGAATTTGTCTTTTGATGAAGGTGCGTGCTGCGCGGGCCCGCTGTCCGCGCAGGTTTAAAGATTGATCAAAGACTTGGCGACGGGTGCCAGGTCTCGAAAGGAGTAAGATTAATGGGAAAAGCAAGAGGAACTGTTACGGCACATCCAGTGGTGGGGACCAGCGAGTCCGACTATCTTTATCTCGACAGCGTGGTGGACTCGAAAAACTTGCCCAAAGATGGAACGGGCTATTGGGACGGCTGGGTGTATTTGCTTGGCGGAGATGACTTTCTCGTCTTCAACCCAAAGATCGACTGGAATCCCTATAATTCTCCGAGGAAGGTGTACTTCGACGGTGGCAGCGGCACCGACTGGCTGAGCCTCGGACATGTCGAAGAAGACATCGTTCTGGACCTTGGCCAGGAGTACGGCCGGATCGAGATGCCCGACTACGTCTATTGGGACAACGGGATCAACGATTGGAAGATCGTTAATCATGACATTCACTTCGAGATCTACAACTTCGAGAATGTCACGGGCGGCTCCGGCAACGATAAGATCCGGGGCGACAATGGTGACAACGTCATCAACGGCATGAACGGGAACGACACGCTCTACGGTCATGCCGGCAGCGACGTGATCTCGGGCGGCGAGGGGACCGACAGCATCTACGGCGGCAACGATCACGACACGCTCGCCGGCAATGACGGCGATGATCGCCTCTGGGGCGATGCCGGCAATGACTACATGGGCGGCGGCGACGGTGAAGACACGCTCGAAGGCGGCTTGGGTCACGACACCATATTTGGTGGCGAGGGTGATGACGTCATCTGGGGGGCCGACGGCAACGACAGCATCGAGGGCGATGGCGGCAACGACACCATCACCGGCGGCACCGGGTTTGACCGGGTGGTCTATGACACGAACGACGATGTGCAGGTCTGGCTGTGGGCCGAACTGGCCCACGCCGGCAATCTGGGCACCGATGAGATTTATGACATTGAAGGCGTTGAGACTGGAAATGGCGACGATCTCGTCCAGGGAACCTCAGGCGACAACCTGATGTGGCTTTCCGGGGGCGATGACGCCGGGACAGGCTACCAGGGCAAGGACTCCATGTGGGGCGGCGACGGCAGCGACACGCTCTTTGGCGGGGATGACGACGATCTGCTGCATGGCGGCAATCACAACGACAGTATCGATGGCGGCGAGGGCGATGACAGCATCACCGGAGGCCACGGCAATGACACGCTGATCGGCCATGAGGGCCATGACACCATCCACGGCGGCGACGGGCATGACTCAATCGTGGGCGATGCTGTTGACTACTATAATCACCTTGGCCACGACTTTATTGACGGTGGCGACGGCAACGATACGATCGACGGGAAGTTCGGCAACGACTCCATTGAAGGTGGCGATGGCGACGACGACCTAGACGGCGGCGGCGGTTCCGATACAATTCTGGGCGGCGAAGGCAACGACACGATTACCGGCGGTAGCGGAGACGACATCATCTACGATATGGACGGCGACAATGATCTGCGCGGTGGTAGCGGCGATGACATGATTTTCATGGGCACGGGCAGCGATGTGCTGAGATGGGACGGCTGGGACGACGGCTTTGACACGATCTATGGGTTCGATCTCGCGGAAGATCGTCTCGCCTTCCATCCAAGATTCTTTCACGGGGACTATGGTTACGACGAGGACGTCGTCGTCGACATCGACGGGGCGCTTTTCGTATTCCATTCGGGTCAGGACACCCTTCTGGTCGCACACAGGCTGAACTATTCGACCTACGAGATGGAGTATCAGGAGATCGCATTGTTCAAGAACGTGGACGCGACCCTTTTTGCCACCATGGTCGATAACGGCGACATCTTCCACGCCGAGGTCGACGGCGGCGCCCCTGATTTCGAATGGGACCCCAACACGCCAGAGAACGTCGCAAAAGGACCGCTGGGCTGGAACAGTGATGCGCAATCAGGCGTGCCGGAGGCGACGTACGATCTGTCAGAGGTGCAATTCGGTCTGCCCGAAGCGGATATGTTCGTCTTCTAAAAACCGAATTTCCCATCCCTGTCATTCTGGTTTGGACACCTGGAACTGGTCGGTCTAAGTGCGGAATCTTTGACATACTGTCGGCAACAGAGGCGCTTAACATCCATCCGGACGAAACGATTTAGTGACGAACAGATTACGTTTGCGTCGAGGCAGACAGCGTTTGGAACGACTGTGCTAAGATTTGCCGCAGTTAAAGCGTCAAGCAATTGATCGGGTGGACAATCGTGACATGCAGGGGGATCGCCGAGACGGCATCCTCCCGCTGGACGAAAGTTTGCGTAGTCATGAGGGTTTCCGAGATTCGCAGACTGAAATATCTGGAAGGCGAGAACTGAGAGCTGAAATGCCTGTACCCTAATTGGAAGCGGGACAAATCAGTAGAGAAGTGCTTTACGACAGCGGCTGTGGCAACATCTGCCAGGACAAATTTCCCGGCTTATCAGGCCATTCATGAACTGGGCCGGCCTAAGCGGATCAGCGGCAAGCCGCCTCGCGTTCGAATCGACAATTGCCTAGAATTCTCAGTCCGCTTGATCGACCGGTGGGGCTACTTGAATAAAGTTGAACGGGACTTTTCTCGGCCTGAAAAGCAAACGACATTGAAAAATACAAGATCCGTATTTGTCTTGATTTTGGAGAATCGATGAAAACGAACGATAATACAGTTCTCATTACTGGGGGAAGTTCTGGCATCGGTGCTACTCTTGCGAAGCGGCTTTCCGACTTAGGCAATACGGTCATCGTCTGCGCGAGAAATGAAGATAGACTAACCCAAATCAAATCTCGGATCCCAAGCATCCAAACGAAAGTTTGTGATATTCAGGATTTGGAGCAAATTGAGGCTCTAAAGGACGACATTGGTTCTGAGGTGAATCTGCTTATCAACAACGCAGGCATTGTGCAGGAGCTATCACTTCACGCGAATGCCGATCTTGGCGCGCAGATCAAAGAGGTTGATATCAACCTGAATGGCATGCTGAGAATGCTGCACGTGTTTTTGCCCTTGATGCAAAACCACACCACAGCGGCGGTCGTGAATGTCACGTCTGCCACCGCTTTCATTGCTGAGTCCAAGCCCCCGATCTATAGCGCGACCAAAGCAGCTCAGCATGCGCTGACGCTCGCGCTGCGACATCAGTTAAGGGACACGCGAGTCAAGGTGTTCGAACTCATTCCACCTCTGACTGACACGCCGATGGCCGCACATGTTGACGGCATTTCAAAGTTGTCACCTGAGAAGGTCGCGAGCGCCTTCATCGCCGGGCTGGAAAAAGACCGGTATGAAATAGCACCCGGTCTCAGCCGTGCTGCTCGATTGATGTCACGGGTTGCACCGCATTTCGCGTTTTCCCAGCTGAACAAGTAGCACAAATATGTGTGTGACCGCGGCCAACCCTTGATTGTCAGTGGTGAAAGGGCACACGCATATCTACGTTGCCCGCACTCCGATTATTCACCGTGCTGGAGCATTACTGCGACGATTGCTTCGGGCGCTTCTACCTGAACAAGGTGCCCAGCATTCGGGACCACTTTGAATTCACCATCCGTCAACATGCTTGCAAGTTTGTGACCGCGATCAAGTGGAATCCATTTATCATTTTCTCCCCACAGCAGGGTCGTTGGACAATCGAGCTTATGATGCGACGCCAGTCCAAATCGCGGCGACCGCAATACCGACTAGCATTGCAACAATGGGGCTTCGCCAGATCATCATCACGGAAAGACCAATAACGACAGCGGTGATGGTTCGAATTCCCCCGGTTGCAAACGAAGAAGCCACAATTGCAACCAGCACCGATACAGACATCTTTTCAAGAAAGAGCTCGAGCTTCGGCGTGATCTGCACACGTTTCATCAGGGCAAACCCCGAATACCGGAGTGCAAAAACGGTCGAGGCAATCACAATTATGGCGAGCCAAGCAAGTTGATCATTCATCAATGGTTCGTACCCCCACCAATCCACCAGCAATCGCAGCGGCGATGATGTTCCAACCCGTCGGGACAATGGGTTGAGCCAAGATGGCAACCAAAGCGGCAACGACGACAAACAGCCATCTACGGTCCGCGATAACACCCGGCGCAATGAGTGCTGCGAAGTAGATCGGCATGATGACGTCAATTCCGTAGATGCTTGGGTCTCCTACTTGGGCGCCGCCAATCGCACCTATTGCGGTCCCTAAAATCCAAGCGACCCAGAAGATAGCACCACTGCCTACAAGAATGCCGATGTCCCGCTCGTCTTCTTTGAGGGCCTCGTGCGCATGGGCGAAATTGGGATCCGACAGAAACGTTGCGGCAAGAACACGTCGTTTCGGGCCGAGCTGATTGACCCACGGCGATAACGCAGCACCCATCAGAATATGCCGTGCACCAACCGCACAGGTTACGAGAAACACTGCTACCAGCGACATGTCAGCATCCCAAAGATCAAGGACAGCGAACTGGGCTGCGCCGCTGAACACGAGAACGCTCGAACCGATTGCCTGCGCGCTGGACATTCCTCGTTCAATCGCTGCGATCCCGTATGCCATGCCAAACGGAATGACAAAGATTGCGAGCGGAGCAAGCTGCCACATACCACGTTTGACACCTGAAAATGTAAGGCGGATCGGCCTATTGTGCATGCGCGGCTCCTATTCAATCTAACCTAAATGACGGTTATAGAGAAAAATTGCATAACCGCAATGGTGGTTATAAGAGTTGAATTGTGTTCACTGGAGGAGATGTTGAATGAGCTATGCTGAAGTCCCAGTACGAACTGTCGGTGGGCGGCTCGCCCTAGATTTTCTGAATACAGCTGACTGGTCGCAGGATGGGGCAGTCATTCATGAGAAGCTGGGGTGCGAGAAAGACGTTCGCAGATGGACAGATGCGTTGAACATTACTCAATTTGTTGACGATGGACGCGCATGTGATTTGGCAGCTCTTCGAGATTTACGGGCTGAACTAAGGGAACTGTTTTTGTCTGCCGTTGTTGGCCGGGCACCGAACGCAGTGGCCATCCAACAGATCAATGATCTTCTCGCGTTAACGGCAAACACTTCGTGGATGGTTCGGGTTGCCAATCAACCCTGGCTTGCCGTTGAGAGCTCACTGCTGGATTTGATCCTCACATCGACCAAAGCCATTTTGTCCGACCCGCGCGAAATCGGGCGCGTGGGCATGTGCGCAGGACCTGAGTGTGGATGGTTCTTTCTTGATGAGTCGCGAAATCGGCAGCGAAAATGGTGCATGATGGAAACATGCGGCAACAGAGCAAAGGCACGACGTTACTATGCTGCCAGAACTGATCAACCGGAACCGTGAGGGCGGATAATGCCCCCATGACAGAACTGCCTTAAGACGGAGAGCTTTAGTATGCCAATTGAAGCCTATCTTATTTTTCTTCTGACGACCGCTGTGGTGGTATTCTCGCCCGGGGCAGCGGCTATCGCGGTTGCCTCCCAGGGTGCAGCCAATGGGGGACGACGCGCTTTTGCCGGGGTCACTGGGATCGCAGCGGCCAATGTTATTTATTTTGTTCTGTCTGCCACCGGGATCGCCGCACTCATCCTCGCATCCAATCTTGTATTCTCAGTGATCAAATGGGTGGGTGTCGCTTACTTAGTTTGGCTCGGGCTAATGGCGCTGTTGAGCCCTTCAGGAGCCATCAAGGTGAACCCCGATCAAAAACGCTCGGGACTGACCAGACTGTTCACACAAGGGTTTGTTATCGAATTCGCCAATCCCAAGGCACTGCTGTATTTTGCTGCTATTCTACCCCAGTTTCTTAACACTTCTCTTCCTGTCTTGCTCCAACTTTTGGTCATGGGCATCACTACTTTGACGATGGACCTGATTTCCTACAGTACCTATGCATTCCTGGGAGATCGGTTGGCACGTGGCGGTTTGAAGGAGTGGATCGTCAGCCTCGTCAATAAGACGGCGGGCTGCGCATTGCTTTATGCTGGGTTCCGAATGGCAAGTGTCAGTTCCACGAAATAGACAGGCAGCATATGGTGTACGCTGACTTCAGTCCATCAAGGATCGGACCAGTCGGTTCGATTGGTCGAGCCGCTCGGCGACTGTGCGCAGGAAATAGCTGTTGAGCGCGTGGGCCAACCCAGGCTCCAGCTGCGTCATTCGTAACAGATCGTCCTGACGCAACCGCCAGAGAACCGCATCGGTTTCCGCAATGGCGGAGGCCGTCCGCGCGCGGTTTAGAAAGAAGGACATCTCACCGACAATTGTGCCCGGACCGAGGGTGCGCAGGTGAATGGTCCTTTCGCTCGCCGTCTCAAGCTGAACTTTGATGAAGCCGTTTTCAATGAAATAGATGTCTGCTCCCTGATCCCCCTGCTGGATTAACGGCATCTGCGGCCCAAGTCGGATTTTTTCGAGATAGGGTCTTAGTGCCTGAAACGCTTGAGGATAGTCGAGGTCACGGGCCAGCTGATCCACAATGCGTTGCGTCTGCAATGTACAGGGGCGAAGTTCCCATTTGTGCAGCATCCGATCTTCGCACCATACAACGGCCTCGTCCACCTCGTCAAAATACAAAACAGGCGATCCATGTGACCCTTGCAGGATCAGTCGGTTCAGCCTCTTCGAAATTGCGGGTTTGAGGGCACTGACGATCAGCCGACCGTCCTTTCCCCGGACCATTTCGCAGATTTTGCTCAAGCTTTGAATGGCGGAAGAATCGAAGCCGGTCACATCCCGACAATCCAGGACGAGAAAGCGAATATCCGAGGTGTCGAAACAGCCTCTTATGCGTTGATGCAGCTGGTGTACGCTACCAAAAAAGATGAAACCCTGAAGCCGCAGGACATGTATCTGCGCGCCATGTTTGCGGAGGTAGGCCTGATCTTCCGCCTCGTGTTCCACGCGGCTGTGGTAGGTTTCGCCGGTCACCGCATACTTCACGACATCGACACGCGCATACTCAAGGGTAAAGAGTGCAGCTGCTGCAAAAACGCCCACAGAAATGCCCTCCAGCAGCCCCACCGTCGCCATCAGCACGACAATCAGCAGGACGACCAGATACTCGCGATGCGATACTTTGGCGTAAATTCCAATCAGCCACTGATAGAGCAGGCCGCCGCCGATCCAAAGCAGGAGACCCCCGAAAAGCGGGATTGGAATGACGCTGAGCAGGGTTGCTCCAAAGAACAAGACTGCGACACAGACCGCCGCCACCAAAACACCCGTGGCCCGATATGGGGCACCGAGATGGTGCGCCAATATGGTCAGTCCCAACCCTTGAAATCCTGCCGCACCCCCGCCTGTGCCGGCGAGCATATTCGCAAGGCCAGCTGCCCGCAGTTCACGGTCCAGGTCGATGTCGCGACGCACCGATAGTTCGATGCCACTGGAGGCAAAGAGCAGGGCGGTGCCACTTATGGCCAGCAGCGCGCTGATCTTGGGAAGCTCGGACCAGATCACTTGCCAATCCGCTCGTTCCAGTGGGTTGCCTTGAAACGGCAGAGTGATGCTGCCGTCCTGTGGCGGTGCAAAGAGCCATCCTTGCCGTTGCAATTCGGCCAAAGACAGGTCGAGCTGCCATGCACTGACGTGAAACAAAAGCAGGAAGGTGGCGATGGCGAGTGGCAAGACCAACGGGTTGCCGCTGCGCCGGGCGACCAGATCGACACCCAGTGCAAAAATGACTGCCGGACCCCATTTGATCAGGCTCACAGTCTCCAGCATGATCGGCAGGGTTTGTCGTGTTACCGGCGCGCCCAGCACCACTGCCATTGCACCTGAGACGATCAGCCAGCCCATGCCTGCCAGAAATCCGGCCAGGACCGGGTAGGGGATATAGCGGATCAATCGGCCCAACCGAAACGTGCCCATCGCAAAGAGCGCGGCGCCGGTGAGGGCCGTTGCCAGTCCGATCATCACGATGATGGTGGCCAGGATGTCGGCCTCGCTGTGCGCTGCGAACATGGTGCCATGGATCGAGGCCGCGATCACGGCCAGCGTCACAACGGTCACCTCTTGCGTCACCGACAGCATACCCGGGCAGGAGCTGAAGAGCGCTATCACTAAGCTCAATACGATGGTTCCAAAGAGGCAGATACCGATGGCCAATGTGATGTGCGTGCTCAGCACTGAAGAGAACAGCAGGGCGGCTGCCGAGATCGCAAACATCGCGGTCAGCAGGCCGCAGATCAACCCGGCAGAGAGGATCGCGGGCAGGTCGGTCAGCCACTGCGCGCGGGGTGCCGGGGCCGAGGCGTCGATTTCAGCCATCGCGTCACGCCCGTGACCAGTGGCGCGGCTGCCGCTGTTCTCTGGTTCGAAAGCCTCCGCGTGGGCGTGATCATCCATATCGCTTGATACGACATCAATGACGCCGTCCTTTGCGTTTCAGTTTAGGGTCAGTCGGTCGCGGCTATCCGGTGCCGCATCTGCTGTGCGCCCAACCCAGCCAATCCCGCAAGCAGGAGAAAGCCTCCCGCGGGCAATGGGACGGCAGAGATTGGGGCGGGAGTGAACCGAGCATACGTAAAAATGGAATTCGCTGAGAGGTCGACAGAGATTCCGACCCTGAGATTCGATCCAACGAGGTCCTTTGAAAACGCCGCCTCATTTCTAAAAAAGGCTGCGTTTGTACGGGTAGATTCTATGGCATAGGGAATAGCCATTATCCCTAAACCAATGAGATTGGCTTCGATACCGTTTGTCAGTGTGTAGCCACTATCAAAGTTCCCCAAGGGGCCGTCGAGAAAGACAGTGTCGTTCAGGCTTTTCGCCGCCGCCAACGCATCGGCGCTGTTGGTGAAGTCAAAGTCCGAAACCGCGTCGCAGCCATCGAACAGCGCCAAACAACTGCCGTTGATAAATTCGACATCGAAAAGCTTGCCGTTCACCTCGACGTTCGAGGTCCCCATCTGCTGACCGCCGCCGACGCTTAGTTTGACAGTGGCCGCAAAGCCCGACGTTGCGGTAAGCGCGGCCAGAGCAGCGGCGAGGGCGCATGTCCTAATGATCATATTTATATCTCCTTAAGACTAGTCCTGCTCGACAGGCCATCGGTACCTCTCATGCGCACCAAAAAATACGGTGTGGGGCTGTGCCGGAAGAGACGCGAACCGCCGATCAATGCATGGCCTGCACCTGGCTCACAGAAATTCCCGCCAGAGTTGAAGTGCGTGCCGATTACAGGCATCATCAAAGGCAGCTTTGCTGCGCGAAGAAAACGGGGTGGCGGTCATTTGACCGAAACGCGCTCAAATTTGTCCCAAACGAGGGCAGTTGGACGCGACGAATTCGCATACAAGTCTGGAAAAGAAAACTGTCGATAGGTGCCGATGATCAGGACATATGTGATTGCCTGCGTTCTGCTTTTGCTGTCCTTCAGCGCCGGGTCTGCCGGTGCGGAAGGCACCGCAAGACCCGCTGCCGCGTGCTTGCAGGAAGGCGATGCGCCACCGGTGGCGCACACGCTGTCCGATGCGCCGGACGATCAGTTGCGCCCGCTGCGCGCCGAGTATTTTCTCGATCATACGGCCGCCATCAAACCGGACAGCATCATCACGCAAGCTTTCCAGCCCCGCATCTGCAACGGTATCTTCGTCGCTCCATTGCCCTCCCAGACCCTGTGGCTGCGATTTGCGCTGTCGAACCCGCATGAGCAAACGCACCGCTGGGTGATCGGCCTGATGGAGACGATCTTTGACGAGGTGATCCTCTTCGAAGAACACGGTCGGGCGCTGACCGAGGTGGCACGCACCGGTCGCACAGTCGATCTTGCGGACAAGAACAACACCGCCATCCGGACGGGTTTCGAAGTTGCCATGAAGCCGGGGGATGAACGGGTGTTCTATTTGCGTGTCGCCGGCACCTTTGCCCCCAACATCAGCGCTGTGATCATGTCGGCAGAGTTGTTTTTCGGTTGGAGCACGCTGAAATTGGTCATGACCGCGCTTTTTCTGGGATATGTCGCGACGATCGCGCTTTTCAGCCTGATCGTGTTTCGGCAGATCGACGTGCGCTTCTATCAGTACTACGCGCTCTACGTCCTGTGCCTGTTCATTTATTCATTCATATATGATGGCTGGCTGAGCAAATTTTTCGGCATCACGCTTCCGGTTACCACGCTCGCCCCGGTCACCGAGTTTTTTGCCGGGTTGGGCATCTTGGCCAATGTGCAATACTGCCGGGTCCTGCTGCATGTCCAAGGTGATGCATGGGTCTGGCGGCGCGTGTTTACACTGCTGTCCGCCGTGGTGGTTGTCGTGATCGGCTTGGCCGTCGTGGACCCGTGGCAATTGTCCGGACCGCTGCATCTGATCTACATCATCAGCCCCCTGATCCTGTTGGTCGTTGCAATCCGCAAGATCATGGTAGGTTTGCCGCAGGCCAAGCCCATCGCCTGTTCGCTGCTGTCGCTGAGTTTTGGGCTCTTCATCGCAGTCTATTTTTTCATCTTTCCGATGAACATCACCGGCGCGAGCTACGCTTATGATCTGGTGCTGCTGCGCCCGCTGTCCTGGGGTTACTACGTCGCCATTGTCGGCGAGACGCTGTTCATGATGGTGGCTATCTCGACCATGGTGCGCGCGATGAAGACGGAGCGCCGCTCGGCGGTCGTAGAACTCGCCACACTTGGCCAGCAGGTCAAAGATATTGAGCAACAGCACCGAGAAGCCGAGAAGACAACGACGGCGCGGCTTGAGGCGCTCGAAACCGCCCTGGCAGATGATCCGGAGAACAAAGAGCACCTGTCAGCCCGGCAGCAGTTCCTGGAGCAGGCAACGGAGTGCGTTCTCGATCATGTGGCCGATCAGGAATTTGGCGTGGAGATGTTGGCCTCCCAGCTGGCTGTCAGTCAAAAAACACTGGGCCGACGGTTGAAGGTGGCGAACGGACAGTCGCCTGCGTTGTTCATCAGGGCCGTGCGTCTCAACTTCGCCCGCAATCTGATCCTGCTGGAACAGTGCAACACAGTTGCAGAGATCGCCCACGCTGCGGGTTTTTCGAGCGTCAGCAACTTTACAAAGCTCTACCGGCAGGAGTTCGGAGAAACGCCGAGCAAATCCATCAGTCTTTTGAGAAACATCCAGTAGCTTTGCAAATGGCCCATGGGGCGGACCAACCCAGGACCTGCTGCGGCGCAACACTGCATCCGTAATAAAGTTTCGACGGCGCAGCACCCACCCGGTCACCCGACGCTACTCAAGGTCCGCACCAGAGCCGTCTGAGAGTTAACACCGGTTTTGCCATAGATGCTGGACAGATGCGTTCTGGCGGTGTTGATGCTGACCCCCAGGCTTGCCGCCGCCGCAATCAAACTGTCGCCGCTTACGACATGGCGGGCCAACGATAGTTGTCCGTCAGAGAGACCGAAGACTGCTTTGGCAATAGTCAACCGATCATCGAACTCCTCGTCGTTCTGAGTTTCGACAAATGTAGCGCCATCCCTGACGACCAGGGTACAGAGTGCTATGCCACCATCATCCGTCTCTCCAAATACGATGGGCAAATGAAAGCCCTTACCCTGTTTCACGCTAAACTGGTAATGCTGGCAAAACCCGTGTTGTGCGGCGGCACATTTCAATCCTGCTTGCAGTATCTTATCCCACGCCGGTCGTTTTGCGCGGAGACGTCCGTTTGAAATGGTCAGGCTCGAATGTGCCTTCAGCGCCATGAGAGCGCTATCCGCGGCAAACAAGACATTGCCCATTGCATCAACAGCAATGCGATTTGCGTCCTGTCTTTGGTGCCCACGCAAGATAATCGACGCATGCAGGATGCTCCATTCTCCCGCCTTGCGCTCCAGAACTCTGGTCTCGAAAGTTTTTTCGCATTTCTGATCGACGTGCGTTGAGTGACCGTCAAAAATGACAAAGGCGATGTCACCACCGATGATGATATCAGCATTCCTCCGCTGAAAATCGACAATCTCACAGGTCGACCCGCTTTCGAAAACATCTTGCATATAGTGCTTTACGGCCTCCCACCCTTCAAGAATTGTCGTGCCAAAGGATGGTGAAACGCTCACCAGGCGGGCTCTTTCATCCTGTACCCAACATGATGTCCATCCTTCGGAATCGCGGCAAACGAACCTATCTGTTTCTCGTGCAATCACAGCCATGATTGCTGCCTCTTGCTCGGATAGAGTTTTTGACTGGTTCATGCGCTATTTCCTGATCGTTCGTGTTACAGAACGTCTTTCATCCGCGAGACGGCAGATTGTTTGTGTGAATTCTTTCAAGGCTTGCCACCAAGCGCAACTGTGCCTTCTGTAGAAGTCATCCTCATTTTCTGGATGCGCGCGCACTATATCAGCAGCAATTTTCACGTGTAGCTGGTCAATTCAGAGCGCTCCTTCCAATCAATCGCAACTGGAATGGCAGGAACCAAAGCCTGAGTGTGTCATCCGATCTGACCACGGGAGACAAAAAAATCCCGTCAGATGCTGCGACGCGTTAGAAGCCAGCGGTGAGCACAGGCTACTGATTGCTGTCCTTGAATGGCAGACCGATCTTCACCGCGGAGCGGGCCTAAATGTCGGTCAGGATCGTGCGGCAAGAAAGACAGTCAAACAGGTTGGGGTGAGGAAATGTGTCTCGCACGCGGTGTTCCGGTTGCTTGCCATTTCGAGCGTGGTTCCCAACCCGCGATCCGGACTGCCAGACGCCGTATCTATGCTACACTTTGGATGCTAGATGAGCGGGGATTGGCAGCGTTTGGCTTAAGATATTGATAGTAATTGTTTTTTGATCTAAGTCTGCTGCCATATAATACAAAAAATATCAGACGGAGCCCAACAGATGCAGTGCAAGATATTTTTCCTATCTCTGGTCGCCGCCGGTTGCCTGCACGTCGTAGATGCCAGCGCGCAAGATAGCCCGGTTCGACCCGCCAAAGTCACCACGGTGGTGGCAACGGACAGTATTATCCAGCGCTCTTATCCAGCAGTTGTGTTGCCGTCACGGGAGGTCGAGTTATCCTTCAAGGTGTCCGGCCCCGTGATCGAGTTACCGGTCCGCGCGGCATCGCAAGTGCTGCAAGGGGATGTCATTGCGCGGATCGACCCGCGTGACTTCGAAAGCCAGATTGCGCAACTCGAAAGCAGGAGGGATGAGGCGATAGCCCAGCTGAGCGCTTTGCGCAGCGGTGCCCGGCCAGAAGAGGTTGCGGCTTTGGAAGCGGCGGTCGCCTCCGCCGAAGCACAGGTCGAACAAGCACGTGACAACCTGACCCGTGTTGAAGAACTGGTGGAGCGCGGCGTATCAGCAGCAGCGCAATCAGAAACGGCCCGCGCTGACTTTCGCGTGGCCGAGGCCAACCTGCGGGCCCAACGTGAGCAACTCCGCATCGGCCAGGTCGGAGGCCGCGCAGAGGACATTTCAGCTGCCGAAGCCGCATTGCGTGGGGTCGAGGCACAGTTGCAGGCCGCGCGTGACGATCTTGCGGATGCCACGTTGATGGCCCCCTTCGACGGTATTATCGCGCGGCGTGACATCGATAACTTCACCAATGTGCAGGCAGGTCAGAGCATCGTGTTGTTGCAGGGTCTCAATATCGTGCATCTCGCATTCGATATTCCTGCCCCTGATGTAACAGCACTGACCCTTAACGGTACCGACCAGATCAGCAACATGGCTTTTTTTGATGCGTTACCCGATCAGGAGTTTCCCACCGAGTTGGTCGAGTTTTCCGTCCAGGCGGATGCCGCCACGCAGACCTATCGCGGTCGAGTTGCGGTTGAGGTGCCAGAAGATGCCGTGATCTTGCCGGGCATGATTGCGCGCGTCATTTCTTCAACACCCGGCGCCGCAGCTGAGGTTCGCGCACCGCTGTCCGCCATTGCCGCGGGCCCTGACGGCGCTCCATTGGTTTGGTTGGTCGGCGACGACAACATGGTTGCAGCACAACCGGTCACACTTGGCGAAGCAACCGGTGGCGAGGTGGCCATCACCGAAGGCCTTTCATCGGGTGACACCATTGTTGCCGCAGGGATCAGTCAGATCCTCGACGGCATGACGATCCGTCCGATCACGCGCGTCGGGAACTGAGACGATGGATCTGGCCCGTTTCGCGCTTGAGAAGCGTCTCATCTCGGCTGTGTCCACCGTTCTAATCTTGCTGGCGGGATATTTTGCCTACACTGCTCTGCCGCGGTTCGAAGATCCGGAATTCGTCATCCGGCAAGCTCAGATCATAACGCCCTATCCGGGTGCCTCCGCCGAAGAAGTGGCCGAGGAAGTGACCGAGGTGGTCGAGAACGCCTTGCAACAACTTCAGGGAATTGACGAGGTTCGCTCCGTGTCTTCCCCCGGTGTCAGTACGGTCACGGTTGAGTTTACCATCGCTTCGACACCTGACTATCCGGAGCTCTACCAGCGTTTTCAACAGATGCGCGCCAAGATACTGGATGCGCAGTCACTGCTGCCGCCCAACGCACTGGAGAGCCAAGTCTATGACGATTTCGGCGATGTTTATGCGCTCTACTATGCGATTACAGGCGACGGGTTCGAGATCACCGAACTCTATGAATACGCCAAGGACCTGCAACGCGAGCTGGTGACGGTCGATGGGGTCTCCAAAGTCGTGCTCAACGGGGTTCGCGACGAGGTAATCTACGTCGAATACACCCCCGCGCGTCTGACGGAACTGGGCCTGGCACCACAACAAGTCCAGCAAATTCTGGAAGGCCAGAACCTTGTCACGCCCGCGGGGACAATCGTTGCAGGATCCGCCCGTTTGGCCGTGCGGCCCGAAGCGGCGTTCGACTCGATCAATGCCATTGGTGATCTGCTGATCTCCAATCCGCAAACGGGCGTTTCCTTCCGTCTTGGCGATATCGCAGAGATCCGTCGCGGGCTGACAGATCCGGCGACAACCTTGCTCTATCGTAACGGCCAGCAAGCCATTGGGATTGGGGTGTCCAATACGCTCGGCGGAAACGTGGTCAACATGGGTGCCGCCGTTCAGGAACGCATTGATGCGCTGGAGGCCGATCGCCCCATTGGCATCAATGTCGAACCGATCTCGGACCAGGGCGTGAGCGTGCAGGCTTCGATCAGTGATTTTGTCGTGAACGTGCTGCTGGCTTTGGCCATCGTTGTTGGCACGCTGCTCGTCTTCATGGGGCTGCGCTCGGGCATCCTGATGGGAGGCATCCTGTTGGTGACGGTCGCCGGCACGCTTTTTGGCATGTATCTCTACGGGCTCGATATGCAGCGCATTTCGCTGGGGGCGCTGATCATTGCCCTGGGGATGCTGGTCGACAATGCCATTGTGGTTGTCGAGGGGACTCTCGTGCGGGTGCAGCGTGGCGAAGACGCCGCTGAAGCGTCGCGCGCTGTGGTACGGCAGACGATCTGGCCTCTGTTGGGCGGCACAATCGTGGGCATTCTGGCGTTTTCGCCGGTCGGGTTCTCGCCGGATAATACCGGTGAATACGCAGGCAGCCTGTTCTGGACAATCGCGATTGCGCTGCTCTTTTCGTGGTTGGTGGCGATCTGGCTTACGCCTTACTATTGTGCGCTGTTGCTAAAGAAAGGCGCGACCAAAGAGGACACTCAGGAGAACGGAATCCTTATCGCCTATCGCAAACTCCTGGCGCTGGCGATCCAGGTGCGCTGGTTCACGGTGGGTGGCGTGGTTCTTCTCTTTCTGTCCGCAATCGCACTTTTCAAATTTGTGCCACCGGGGTTCTTTCCCTCCTCGACCCGCGACCAGTTTGTGATCGATTACTTTCTGCCACAGGGCACTGACATCACCGAGACACAAGCAGATGTTTTGGAGATCGCCGAGTTTGCGCGCGGCCTTGACGGGGTGATCGGCACCAACAGCATCGTTGGAGCCGGGCATCTGCGGTTTATGCTGATCTATGAGGGTGAGAACCAGAACGCGGCCTATGGGCAGGTTCTGGTCGATGTCGAAGGGTACCCGGTCATCGATGATCTGCGGGCCCAACTGCAGACCCATATTGACGAGACCTACCCGGCCTCAAACGCCAAGGTCTGGAAGTTCGTTCTGGGTCCGGGAGGCGGTTCGAAGGTTGAGGCGCGGTTTACAGGACCAGATCCAGTGGTGCTCAGGGGGCTTGCAGGCGAGGCCAAGGCAATCATGGCCAGGGCGGGTGGTGTTGCGGTCAAGGATGATTGGCGCGAGCAGGTGCAGGTGGTTCAGCCCATTGTCGACACCGAGAATGCGCGAAGGCTCGGATTGACCCAGGGCGAGATTTCCAATGCACTCTACAACCATCTGACCGGCGCGACATTGGGCCTTTACCGCGAAGGCGATGAGCTTCGCAACGTGATCATGCGACCGGTGAAAGAGGCCCGAAACGACGTCGGTGCACTGCGAGACATTCAGGTCTTCAGCGAGGTAATCGGTGGTTACGTCCCAATAAGCCAGGTGGTGGACCGGTTCGACATCGTCTTCGAGGCAGGAAACCTCAGAAGGATTGATCGCAAGCTGGCGATCATGGCTCAGGCTGACAACGCACCAGGCGTTCTGTCGGGTGAGCTATTCGATGCGGTGCGCGGCCCGGTCGAGGCCATCGACCTGCCACCCGGTTACACGCTGGAATGGAGAGGCGAGTACGGCAACAGTCAGGAGGCCAACGAGGGGCTGGCCTCGACGATGCCTCTTGGGTTCGGGGCGATGTTCCTCGTCGTGCTGTTCCTCTTCAACGCCTGGCGGCAAACGATTATCATCTGGCTGGCCGTGCCGTTGGCTCTGATCGGCGTGATCTACGGCCTGGCAGGCTCGCAAACTCCGCTGGAATTCATGGCTATTCTCGGAGTGCTCTCGCTTACCGGTATGCTGATCAAGAACGCCATCGTGCTGATAGATGAAACGGATACGCAGATCGCCAGTGGCAAGGCCCGAATGTCCGCCGTTGTCGATGCGGCCGTCAGCCGGGTGCGCCCGGTGTCGCTTGGGGTTCTTACGACCGTGTTGGGGGTTGTGCCACTGCTCTGGGATCCATTCTTCAAGTCGCTTGCGGTGGTGATCATCTGTGGGCTCAGCTTTGCAACGATCTTGACCCTGATCGTGGTGCCAACGCTCTACGCAATCTTCTTTCGCGTGACGCAAAGCGAAACCGAGGTACCGGAAGGCGCCAGTTGAGCGGTGCGCTGGTGCTGCCTCGCGCCTGAAGGGCGAAACTGAATGGACTGGCGAGGCTTAGGCTCTTCGCTTCAGTTCACTGTAGCGTCGCCGACTGACAGGAATTTGCGTGTCATCCTTAAGGGTACACACGTATGCGCTGCCGGAGCGTTTGATGGTTTTCACATGCTTAAACCTCACCCAATGTGATCTGTGGCATTGCCCTCCCTGAAATCTGGCGAGGGCTGCCACGCAATCCGAAAATGCAAGCTTCAGCGTGGCAGTGCCATCGGAGGTGATCAGGCGGACATAATGATCTTGCGCCTCCACGCGAATGAGATCATCGCCCAAATTGTGCGGCGCTGCGGGAATCACACTGCGCAAAGTCGGTTCAGGGGCTTGTCTAAGGAGGCGATCTGCTTGATGTTTTTGGACAATGTTGGCTGCCCGGTAGGCGAGCACAGCCATGAGTGCCGAGAGACCGAGGGAAGGGATTGCAATGTCACCCAGCTCCAAAATGTAGAGCTGTGTGATGCTGAGCGAGGCATCGTCACTCAGTGTCGGAACATCGAGAATGATATCAGCGACCATCGAGAAGGTCGCCAGGAGAAAAGGCAGCAAGATAACGGCTGCAACCAACGGCCACGGCATGCGCAGCCCCGCAATGACACCCAAAACCGTTGTGAGTATCAGTGCGCCAGCGGCAACAAAAAGGTGGAAAAACCAATGCAGGATCGCGACCCACACAGGGAGGGGGGCGGTGACCAATGGCTCAAAACTGGTGATGATGACGCCACCGACAACTGAAAACACCAGACAGTACCAGACCAGCTGGCGCCACGAGATGTCACGCAACCCAAAGACTGAGAGCAGGGCGGATTGAAAGCGGTCATTTCCTGTGCTGGACCTTTCGGTCGCAGTATCCGTCAAAATTTTCTCCTCCAGCACGACTCAATCAGTGGTGCTTTTACATGTGCGATCCTGTCCCGCGAATGCAAAATTCGCCAACGGTCGATATTTGACCACTGGCGAACAGACCTGTGCAATTCGCGAATTCCAGAGACGTGTTGATGAACCTTTCGTTTTCGAACCTGACCACATCGGTACCTGTCTGCGGCGTGCCGCGCTCAACAGGATTGTGCGGCAAAACAGGCAATGATCAAAGGACTTCCCATGTCGAGATATCGCGAGACCTTAACACTGGTTCCCCTTACCGTGTTTTCACTGACACTCCTCAATGCACAGATCGCAGGCGCCCAGGAGACGGGGCGTGACCTGACAGGCGCAATCGGGCTCGGCATCAGTTCCGGACCGGAATTCAATGGATCAGATGAGACCTCAGCCGGCGTTTTTCCGATCTTCGATTTGACCTGGCGCGACCGGTACTTCCTCAACCAACGGGGTTTGGGTGTTTACGCACTGCGGAACCATGGTCCGAATGATCTCTCCGTCGGCATCGCGATCGGGTATGACTTCAACGAGCGGCTGGTAGCAGATGACGCACGTCTGGCAGGGCTCAAGGATGTTGAGGCGGGTGCCCTGCTGACCGCCTTTGCCGAGTATGATGCGGGCATTGCCGATCTGGAATTCGAGGTCAGTCACGGGCTGAGCAGCGACGGGCACGAGGGAACCCGTGCCACGGCGGCTGCTGAATTTGGCATGCCGGTTGGAAAGCGGGTCTATCTGTCTGCCAAACCCTTCGTCACATGGGCGGATGGTTCTTACACAGACGCGTTTTACGGTGTATCTGCGGCAAACGCTGCAACCTCGTCGTTTTCTCGCTTTGAGGCGGGGTCAGGCTTTGAGCGTGTCGGGGTCGAGCTTCGCGCGTCGTATGATCTGACCGTTCGCACCGGTGTTTTCCTCGGGGTCGAGCATGCGCGCCTTCTCGGGGATGCTCAAGACAGCCCGATCTCATTTGATGACAGTCAAACAGAGATATCGACAGGGATCATTTTCCGCTTCTAGACGTTCAGAAATACCTTTTGGGGTGCCGGATCGTTTGTCCGCCCGGCCCCCTGCGGTTCTTGTTGCTGCACAGGAGGTAGCGAATGAAACAAAAGCTCCACATTGCGGTCTTGATGGCTCTGATATGCTGCGGATGGCCGTTGACTATTTGCGAAAATCCGAATTGGACCAAGGCCATATCGGTTGGGCGTGGCATCATGCCTCTCAAGAACTTCTAACTGCAATGGCCGCAGTGTTCCGCGACCACGATGCATGCACCGACCTTCACAAACACTTTGAACATCTGCAGAACCATTCGGCTTTGCGGCTTATAGAGATCACAACCCAATATCGTGCCGTCAGCGGTGCTGAAACACTGCCGGTTTCAAAGGGATAAACCGATTAGGACTGGATCATCGCCTCCTGGTTTCTGGTGTTTTCGTTTCAAAGAAGAAGAGTTTTTAGCTGACGTTTAGTGTTTTAGGCTTCATCAATGATTTAAGGGCATTAAAAAAATGCCGACGGTCCATTGGAGCAGTTGTAAAATGAATATTTTAGGCTTTTTCAAAAGCAGGCGCGGCTTGCGAAGCAACGCCCTGATCTTCATTGGTGTTGCCGCGACCGTCAGCGTGATCGGCATAACGGCTGCCAGATTTTGGGATCGCATCGATGTCCCGGCGATAGGAGACGATCAAAACGTCACCGACGCAACGCAGATTGAGACGATCTTCATGCCGATTGATCGCGAGATTATCCCGATTCCGTCAGAGGCCATTGGATCTGGAGGAGGGATGACCTCGTGGAGCGGCGTTCCGGTTGTCGTCACGGCGACAGGTGAATTCATCGCCGTCGAAAATGGCGAGGCGATAAAGCTTGCAATTTCTGCCCCTGAAAACGGGGTCGATGCCTATGCCGCTTATGTCAAAGAGACAAGTGACCGTGATCCCAGGGAGTATTGGTTTCGCTACAACGATGTTCTCTATTCCAGGGAGCGCGGCGAGCTTATCTTATCCTATTCTCTCTGGAACGATACGAATGCATGCGCCACCAATGCGATTGCGGTGGCCCCTGCGGAGGACCGGCCCGGTCCGATCACTGGTGACTGGGTGGTGAAATATGAAACTGCCCCATGCCTCCCGATTTCGGAGTTCGGAAGCCCGATCCACGGCCAGATGGCTGGGGGTCGCCTTGTGCAGAGGGACGACGGCAAGATCCTGTTGGCCAGCGGCGACTATGGCAAGGACGGTCTTCATGCGCCGCCCATGGCGGCGCAGGCGGATGATTACGACTATGGCAAGATCATCGAAATCGATCTCGACACCGGCGCCGCGCGCCATATCAGCAGCGGCCACTCCAATCCGCAGGGGATTGCACTGGACCGTGACGGAGAAATCTGGATTGCAGAGCATGGACGTCGTGGCGGCGACGAACTGAACCACATACAGGATGGCAAGAACTATGGCTGGCCACTGACATCTCTTGGCACGCGTTACAACAAACTCGCCATTCCGACAGTGATGGAAAACGGTCAGCATTCCGGAGCGTTTGAGGCACCGGTTTATGCATGGCTCCCCTCCGTCGCTCCTGGTGCGCTCATGTTGATCGACGGGTTCGATCCTCTTTGGGATGGCGATCTTCTTCTGGGCACTTTCAAAGATCAGGCCTTGTACCGGATCAGGGTGAGAAATGACCGCGTTTTGTTTGCAGAGAGAATTCCTGTTGGGCAGCGCGTGCGCCATCTCCAGATGTTGGAAGATGGTCGGATTGCAATTTTCACCGATGCAAAAACTGTTGAATTGCTGTCGGTTGGTGCCGCGGATCACGCGTTTGAGTATGCTTTGACCTTCGCGGATCAACTGGATGTGGATACAGCGACACGCGCGTCCTTTCTGGAGACGCTGGATGCTTGCTCTCAATGTCACTCCCTGGGGCAGGTTTCCAACAGTGCAGTTCCCGCCCTTGGCAGCGTATTCGGCAGCGCTTTCTCAGCCGAGATATCGGCACGCTACGAGGGCCCATTGAGTGCGGCCAATCAGGTCTGGAACGAAGAAACGCTGACGGCCTTCCTCGACAATCCAAATGAGTTTGCTCCCGGCACGTCCATGCCCGATCCGATGCTGGAGGAGGGCGAGGTTCTATCCAAACTGGTTCTCCTTCTCTATGCGCTAGCGCGAATTCCTCAATAGTCACTCTGGCCGTCTCAAGCTCACATAAAGAGCCGATGTGTGCAGGGAGCAGGTCACTGCTTACAAGCGCTTGCACTATACAGAGCATTTGATTTTCGACGGGTTTGAAGGTCATGGCATAACCATGTGCTCGAAATGCGCCGTGCCAAACTTGATTGCATAGACGTTTCGCTGACCTAAATTGCTTTTAGAGCAAAACAACAATGGGCGCCGACAAACGCCTTTCCGGTAACAATCTTCGGTCTAAAGGATGCAGATGCCCAAGGATTTACAGGCCCTCAAATCCGCAATGCTTGCGTGCACGCTTTGCAAGGATCTGCCGCTGGGGCCAAACCCTATCTTCCAATTGGACCGGCAAGCCAGAATTCTGATTGTCGGACAGGCGCCAGGCCGTATCACACATGCAAAAGGCCGACCCTTCGACGATCCCTCCGGCGACCGCCTCCGTAGTTGGCTCGCCGTCGACAAACCCACGTTCTACACCGATCCCAGGGTTGGAATTTTCCCGATGGGATTGTGCTTTCCCGGTACGGGATCGGGCGGCGACATGCCGCCGCCGAAAATCTGTGCCACGACCTGGCGGTCATCCGTATTGCAAGCGCTGGAACAGGTTGAGTTGACACTGGTTCTGGGGGCCTACGCGATCGCATGGCACCTGCCAGACCTCGGGGGTAAATCGGTGACGGAAGCCGTCCGGCAATCTTCCAGGGGAGACGGAAACATGTTCGTGCTGCCGCACCCTAGCCCCCGAAACAATCGGTGGCTGAAACAAAACGCCTGGTTCGAAACGGAGGTGATCCCCCGCATCCAACAGAGTGTGAGGCGGATACTGGATACGCCTTCCGGGGTATAAGGAGGGCGTAGGTGCATAAGATGAAGCATTGGCTTCGAGAGATCGTTTTCCAGAGCGCTGTCCGGGAGCTGAGTACGGTACCGGCAGCGCATCTGACGACCGCTGTGCAGATGGTGGTCGGGCAACCCGTGAAAATGGCGCCGGGATGCCTTCGTTGGCGGAGCGGCTGTCGGATCAGGCAAGGTGCATTTTCGTGTTGACCGGCGTTGATTTGCGTCACATCAGCGGGATCATTGAAAATCTACCGTTCAAATGGTGTCCGCTAAGAAGGCAGCGCTCACCTCTGGGGAAGCACGTGCATGACTGAAGTAACTCCACTGGATCAGGCTCACGGCGCGATGGAAGCGGCCCCCGGTGACGATGCGGTACGGCTGCGGTTCTATGAGCGTCTGGCCGAGTGCGAGCTCTTCTTGATGCTTGCTGAGGAGGCGAACGAGGGCGATCAGATATCGCCTGAGCTCTTCGATTTGGGCGATGCCCGCTATGTGCTTGTCTTTGACCGGGAGGAGCGACTCGCCGCCTTTGCAGGCAAGCCGGTGCCTTATGTCGCGCTGTCAGGTCGGATGATCGCTGGGATGCTGGCAGGGCAGGGGATCGGGCTGGGTGTCAATCTGGAGGTGGCGCCTTCGTCGATCTTGCTGCCGGATACGGCAATTGCCTGGTTGCATGACACGTTGGGCAATCAGCCCCGCGAGGTCGAAGCCGCCATTGCCCAAGTGCACGCGCCGAAAGGTCTGCCGGAACACTTCATCACCGCGCTCGATGGTAAGCTGGCGACGGCACTTGGGCTTGCACAAACGGCCTATCTCGTGGGTGTGACTTATGACACCGGCGCGCGCGGGCATATGCTGGGGTTTGTGGGCGCGGTCCCCGAAGCAGAGGGCGCCCTGGCGCGTGCAGCCGGTGAGGCGCTCACGTTCTCCGGCATTGAGGCGGGTGCCATGGATATCGGATTTTTCCGTCACGCTGATCCAATGACCCCTCGGATGGACTCTGTCGGCTTGCGGTTTGATTTGCCTCAGCTGCAGCCCCCCGCGCCACAGCAACCCGGCATTCCGGGAGGGGACCCCGCCAAACCGCCTAAACTCCGATAGGCTCCGCCCCCTCACGTTGTCCTCACGCGGAACACGATGATTTTCACAAGGGCGAGAGGCTGCGCTACAGAGGGTGCAAAGCGGCGGGATCGCCGTCTAAATATTCCAAGAGCTCAAAACCCGACCCTAATGATCCTCTTGAAGAACTGGAGTTTTCTGATGAACCGCTTCCCCCTCAAAATTGCAGGTGCCGCCATTGCGCTGACCATCGCGTCTTCGGCCTGGGCCGGTGATCAATACGTTGATCCGACCGGGTTCGCCGTTTCCGGATATGACGTCGTGGCCTATTTCGACCTCGAACAGAACCCGGTCGGCACGGCGCAGCCTGCGGCGGTGCCCGGTGACAAGGATATCACATCGACCTATAATGGCGCGACGTTCGCGTTCTCGTCCGAAGCCAACAAGGCCGCGTTCGAGGCCGATCCCGAAAAATATGTGCCGCAGTACGATGGCCATTGCGCCTATGGTGTGGCCAAGGGCGGCAAGGTGCCCGGCAACCCCAACCTGTGGCGTATTCTGGATGGTAAACTCTATCTCAACATCACCCAAAACGTCGTGGGCTTCTGGGAAGAAGACATTCCCGGCAACATTCAGCTCTCTGAAGCGAATTGGGTCGATATCGAAGCGGCGCCGGCCTCCGACCGGGCAATCCCGCAGTTTGAAAGTGCAGCACCGGTTGAATGATCATGACTGAGAAGGACCTGCCTTCTCGTTCCCCGGAAGCCTCGCCGCGTCTGACGCGGCGGGGCTTCTTGGCGCTGGGTGCCATTTCCGTGGTCACGGCAGGTGCGGTGGCGTCACGATGGTTCAACATCTGGGCCGAGACGGGCGAGAACGCGCTGAGCGCGCCTCAGGCCCATCAGGCGGCCCTGTCCGGTGATATCCTTTTGGTCGATATCCGCAGACCGGACGAATGGGCGCTCACAGGCGTCGGCGAAGGCGCGATAACGCTCGACATGCGGCGCGAAGATTTTACCGAAGCGCTTCTGGCCGCCGTGCAGAACGACACCACACGCCCCGTTGCCCTGATTTGTGCGCGCGGCGTGCGATCTCGCCATCAGAGCGCGAAACTGACTAAGGCCGGGTTCACGCGCATTATCGACGTGCCCGAAGGCATGCTGGGCTCCGGTGCCGGGCCCGGCTGGATCAAACGCGAACTGCCCCTGCGCAAGGAGAGTTGAGATGAAACGGTTCCTCGCGCTGGTCGCCGCCGCTTGGTTGGGCGGGGCGGCACCGTCGCATGCCGCTTGTGGCGAAGACACGGGGGCCTGCTCGATTGAGATGGGAACCTATCACGCGCGCCTGCCTGAGGCTCCCGTCAAGGGCGCGATACTCTATTTGCATGGGTTCGGCGGGTCGGGCGAGGGCGCGCTGCGACCCAAGGACTGGGTGAACACGGCGCTTGACCGTGGCTATGTGTTGATCGCGCCGGATGGGTTACCCTATGCGGAGGGACGCGGGCGTGGCTGGTCGTTCATCCCGGGCCGCCCGAAATTGCGCGATGAGCCTGCGTTCCTGCAGGCCGTGCGGGATGATGCCGCCGCCCGTTTTGGCTTCGCGGCGGAACGCGTGATCCTGAGCGGTTTTTCCATTGGCGGCTCCATGACCTCTTACATGGCCTGCGACGTGCCGGACAGCTTTGCAGCCTATGCACCGGTGGCCGGTGGTTTCTGGCGCCCGCATCCGACCGACTGCGCGGGACCCGTGCGCCTGTTGCACACCCACGGGTGGACAGATGGCACCGTGCCGCTCGAAGGCCGTGTTCTGCGCGGTCATGACGTGACGGATCCGGAGGCGCTGGTGCAGGGGGATATCTTCTACACGCTGCGCATGTGGCGCGAGGTAAACGCCTGCAACCAATTGCGCGCGGACCGATATGTCACCAAGGGCGACTTTATGCGCCGGGCATGGGATCGCTGTGCCGACGGCTCCGCATTGGAATTTGCGCTCTTTCCCGGTGGGCACGTCGTGCCGCAAGGCTGGGCAGGCATGATGCTGGACTGGTACGAGGGGCTTTGAGCACAGCGTTGCGCGGCAAGCCGCCCGGGCGTCCAGACCGATCAACCGGACACACCGCACAGGTCGGAGGTAGGCCAGAAGCGCGCGTGTGACAGGGCCGAGATCCAGTAGCCGCTCCAACTCCTGAGGGCACCTGTCCCGTCTAGAAAAGTGCGGGTGCCAGTCTATGGCGCGAACTTGAACGCCCCCAATTCTCAAAGTCCGGTGCCGGAGTTATTCAGCGGGAAGCTGGCCTGCGTCCAATAGATTGCGCAGCCGCGATCTCTCAAGTCGCGCGCGGCCGACAATGGCGGGTTCGCGAATGGTGTGCGGGCTTTGCATCCGCAGCCCGCCCGGCAGTGCGCGCGATAGTGGCACAGCGCTGAGCGCTGACAACGGCACGGCGAGGCAGAGACTGGCGACAATCGGGATGAGCCAGAGAGAGATAAGACCGGAAGCCAAGCCAATCAGAAGCACTGCGCCCAGTAGGGTTTCCGCCCAGTGGAACCGGATCAGCGTACGTAGCGGATAGGCATGGGCATGGCGCGACTGTGTGGCCCAGGCGTCGGATTGGCCGAGCAGGGCGCGCAATACCGCGCGGGTCTGCTGGATCATCAGGATCGGCGCATAGGCAATCGACAAGATGATTTCGACCAGAAAGGCAGTCAGGAAAGCGCCGCGTCCGCCGTAGACCCGCGTGGCCTTGGGATGCAGGGCGATGATGCCCGCCCCCACAAGCTTGGGGGTCAGCAGCATGGCGTACATGATTACCAGGAAGACGGCGGAATCGATATGGCTCATCTCCGGCGGCCAATCCGGGAAGAGCGGATTGGTCTCGTTGAAATAGCGCACGACGTTGGTGTCCGCGTCGACGCCCAGCAGGGCCCAGATCACCAGCAAGACAAACCACGCAGGTGACAGCAAATAGCTCACTGCGCCGTGGAAGAGATGAAAGCGCGACACCGGGTGCAGACCCGCAGTGCCCAGCAGGCGCAGGTGCTGCAGGTTGCCACGGCACCACCGCTGGTCCCGCAGCACGTAGTCGATCAGCGTGCCGGGCGTCTCTTCGAAACTGCCAGAGACGCGCGGCAGAAACCGCACACGCCATCCAGCACGGCGCAGAAGCCCCGCCTCGACAAAGTCGTGGCTGAGGATCAGTTCCGCCTGGCCCTTGCGCCCCTGCAAATGAGGCAGTCCGGCGGATGCCGCAAAGGCGCGCGTGCGGATGATCGCGTTGTGGCCCCAGTAATTGCCTTCGCTACGCGCCCATTTCGCCAACCCTTCGGCCAGCAACCAGCCATAGGCAATGTTGGAGAATTGCTGCAATCGGGCAAATATGGTTTCGGCTCCGATCAGCATCGGGAAGGTCTGGATCAGGCCGGTCTCGGGGTCGACGCTAAGCTCGCCTGCAAGGCGGTCGATGGCGCGCCCGGTCATCAGACTGTCGGCGTCCAGCACCACCATGGCTTCATAGGCGGCGCCCCATCCGGTGATCCAGTCAACAAGGTTGCCGACCTTCTTATCCGTGTTGGCGGCCCGGCGGCGATAGTGAACGGCAAACCCGTCCGGCGCGGAGGCGGCCAGATCGGCAAAGGCGCGCTGTTCATCCTCGGCAATGGCAGGGTCGCGTGTATCCGACAGCACAAAGAGCGTGTAGCTGTGTGCGCTCTGGCGTCGTGCAAGGTCGTCCAACATTGCCGTTGCATTGCCAAAAACGTCGCTCGGTACTTCGTTGTAGATGGGCACCAGCAAGGCCACATCCATCGGGACCACCTCTTTGGGGCTGCGGCCTTGGGCCGTTTCACGGGCCAGCAGCCCGGCAATGGCCACGCCGACGGTGCTGACAGACAGCGTAACCCAGACAAAGGTCACGCCAATCAGCGCCAGAAGCGCCCATTCCAACCCGGTCATGCCGGTCTCAGATAGCCAGCCGTGCAAGGCAGACATCAGCATTGCCGTGCCGATCAGTGCCGGGAGGAACAGGGCGAGCCGCCAGCCAATCGTGCGCTCAGGCCCTTGCGTCGGCGCAATCCGGGGAGTGCCCGGAGAGGCGGACAGGTCTTGGGCGCGCATCTTCAACGGCGCACGAGGAGGCATTGTTGCTGCCATCCCACCCATCGTGTCCGTACCTTCGTTCATCCCGTTGTCCACCGGTAGAGCCAAACCTCGCTGAGCGGCGTGCCATCGAGACGCAGTTGCGCCCTGAATTCGATGTATCTGGCCTCACCCGCCTGAAAGGTGAACGCCAAGCGGGGTCCATTGGTTTCAGGATTTCTTTGCACCAGCCCGTCGGACAGCGTGCCATCGCTGCCGCGCAGGATGATATCGAGCCGTGACAGATCGTCAGGCACCAGCGCGCCATCTTCGAAATCGATGGTGACCACCTTGCCGCCTTCGGGGCGCCCGCCTATGGCCGTGCTGAGTACGCGCAGCGGCATGTCAGCCTTTGGGGCCGGATCGTCGCCCCAATCCATCAGGTAGCTCATCTGGTGACTTTGTCCGGCCAGAATGGGTTCTGACGGGCGCCAATAGGCGACGATATTGTCGTAAATCTCCAGATCAGCCGGGATCTCGACCAGGGTGACCGAGCCTTGCCCCCAGTCCTCCTGCGGGGTGATCCACAGGGAAGGTCGCGAGTGGTAAAGTGCTTCGAGATCGGCGTAGTCACGGAACTCACGCGGGCGCTGCATCAGGCCAAAACCGCGCGGATTATTGTCGGAAAACGCGCTGATCTGCAGCGTCAGCGGATTGGCAAGCGGCCGCCAGATCGTCTCGCCCGCGCCGTTGTGGATGAGCAGGCCATCACTGTCGTGCACTGCGGGGCGGAAGTCGTCGAAACGCTGGCGCATTGTCTCGTCGAAGAGGAACATCGAAGTGAGCGGGGCAATGCCCACATGGTCCATATCGGTCCGCGCGAAAATTTCCGCCGAGACCGCCATGCGCAGCGTGTCGCCATGGGCGATATCAAACCGGTAGGCACCAGTGCAACTGGGGCTGTCGAGCAGGGCGTGCAGCACGACCGACCCGGACCCCGGTTGCGGTGTCTCCAGCCAGAAGGCGGTGAAGTCAGGGAACTCCTCGCCCATCGGATCGCCAGTCTTGAGCGCAAGGCCGCGGGCAGACAGACCATATGTCTCGCCCGTGCCGATCCCCCGGAAATAGCTGGCACCTTGGAAGACGGCATATTCCTGAAAGATGCCCGCCTGCTCCAGCTCCGCCCGCAGGCGCAGTCCGGAATAGCCCAGCGTCGCATCGATCTCGACATCCGGGAACTTATCGGTGCTGTCGAAAACGCCCATGTCAAAGGCGAGGGGCCGTGCGGCGCCGTTGTCGACGACATTGATCTCCACCGCCTGCGGAAAATACAGACCGGGCGGAAAGACATCGACGCGTTGCGGTCTGAGCGAGCCTTCCCAGAGCGCGTTGCGCCCATCGAACCAGATCTTGCGATATTGGTCATAAGTCAGGTTGCGCCAGCTTTCGGGGATCAGCGGACGGGGGGTGTAATCCGCCTCTGCCAAAGCCACCGCACGGGCGCGCACGGTGGACGCATCGAAGGGTTGCGCATCCCCAAGTTGCAATCCGGGCTCCTCGGCGAAGCTGGCCGATGGCACCGCAGCCAGTGCGGCAAGGGATTTCAGAACATCGCGACGTAGCATCAGTGCACCGCCTTTTTGCGCCAGGGTTGGGATTTGTACCAGCCCGCGCCGTAGGCGGTCATGACAAGCACACCCATGCCTGCAAGGTTGACGGCCACGACAGTCCAGGTGTCGCGACCGATGTTATCCATGACAAATCCGCTGACCCGCGCGATGAACATGCTCACAATGAAGACGGCGAGCGACTGCTGTCCGACCTTCAGGATGATCGCGAGCGTGCGTTGCCAGATGCGGGCCGCGATACCGTCGCCTTGCGTTAAAAGCCGCGCACCCTTGTCGCCTGCCGCCACCCAGCAGAGATACGCAAGCGCCAGGAAATGCACATACCGCAGCAACCCGAAATCGGATTTGTCGATCAGCATCTTGTTGGCGATGCGCCAGTCGCGGGCCCAGTCGAAACCAAATTCACGCACTCCGATGTTCGACAGCGGGATGTTCATCAAAACAAGAGCCAGCGCGATGCCGAACAACAGCGGCGAGACCGGTGGCTTAGGCAACCAGCCACGCATGAAGGCAAAACCCGTAAAGAAAATGAGCTGCCAGCCAAAGGGGTTGAAGAACCACGTCCTGTCCGACCATGGCTCTGCCGGGAGGGCAAGGTTCAGGTGATCAAGTCCGACCAAAGCCAGCAGCCGTTCCTGCGCAAAGAGCCAGACAAGCCCAACAAAGGCCGCCACCAGGCCGAGATGCACCCGGGACAATGCCATGATCAGGGGCATCATCGCCAGCACGATCATATACATGGGCAGAATGTCAAAATAGTTGGGCACGTAAGTCAGGGTCAGCAACCCAACGAGTTGCGGCCCCGGTTCGGCAAAGAACTTCCACAGGTTGAGCGTACCGATATAGACCTTATCGTAGGCCCCGGTCATGTCGATGGCGGCCAGCAAGGTCGCAACGGCAAAGAAGAGCCCGATGTGCGCCCAATAGACCTGCCAGACCCGAAAGCTGACCCGCGCCGTGCCGAGCCGCCAGCCGACGGTGTCGTATGCGCGCCCAAAGGCGATTGCAGAGGCCATGCCGGAACAGAAGACAAAGATCTCTGTCGCATCTGAAAAGCCCCAGCGCGCGGGGATCCAGGACGTAAAGAAGTTCCCCGGCGTATGGGCGAAGAGGATGATGAACATCGCAATGCCGCGAAAGAAGTCTAGACGAACGTCGCGCTGCTTGGCCACAGGGGCTGCTTCGGTGCGCGAAGGGGAGGCGCGTGGCGTCATATGGGCGGGGTCGGCAAGTGTCATGGCCGGTCTTTATGCTGTGTAAAAGGAATTGTCATCAGGGGCTTGCGATCATTGTGCGGGGATCCGCCGGGCCTCTTGAATGCTGGCCAGGCGGGTGGTGGTGAAACGGTCCGGCCGTCCTGCCCGTCGGGCCAGACGGTCCGCGATGACGGCTTCTGTCTGCTCGTAACGACCCGCGCGCAGACCCGCGTCAATGGTGATGCGGTCGAAGACGTCACGCTGGGCGTGGCTGCCGCCGATGGTTTGCAATGTCGGGCGCGCGGCTGTCAGATCGGCAAAGGCGGCGTCATAGCGCCCTTCGGCAAAGGCATTCAGTCCGGCAAGGGCCGCGACACCGGGGTCGGCATAGCGCCTCGGCATCTCGCCGGATCTCGCAGCATCGCGGGCAAATCGCCGGGTCATTGCGGCCTTCGCCTCTGGCCGGTCGGCCCCTGTCAGCGCCAGCATGTAATGCAGATCGGCAAAGACAACGCAGCCATCCTCGGTGCGGTTCTGTGCCAGATCCGCCAGCTCTTCCCAGCGCGGGCCGACATCCACGCCCTCCAACTCCAGACGGACCAGAAGGGAGGTTGCGTTGGAAATGTCGCGGTAGTCGTCGGTCTTGTCGGCGCGGATCTGAGCGTCGTAGAGGCCCAGGGCAACGTCATGCTGACCGCGGTCCATGTGCAGCAGCGCCTTGTGCCACCAGACGTGATAGCGGAAGTTGTTGCAGTGATCCCAGGCACCGGTGTTGCCTTCGATTAGCGCGATCCCCAGATCGGGCCGCGCCGTCATGTCGTAAACATGCGTGACCGCATGTAGCCCCCATGAATCGTCCGGCGCCAATGTCAGCCCCTCGCGCCCGGCGGCTTCGGCCCGGTCGTAGGCCCCGGTTTCTTCCAATGCGAAGGCGTGGCAACCCAAAGCAAATCCGCGACAGGTATGATCGGGGCCATGGGCCTCCAGCACCCGTTCGATGGAGGCGCGCATGCCGGTGGCATCCCCGAGGATGAAGCGAATGGCGTGGCTGACCTTGGCTGTTAGCGTATCTTCGGGGTGCCGCGTCAAGACGCCTTCCATTGCTGCGACAGCCTTGGTGGGGTGCCCGTCGAGCCAGTGATCCAGGGCGCGTGTCCAAGCGGCCTCGCGAAAGCTTGGGGTTGTGTTCGCGCAGGCCAGATGGGCAGCTATTGCCGCCTCTTGCGCCGTTTTCGTTAACTCCGCGCGCCCCAGCATCAGGGAGAACAACCCGCGTGCCGCATGGCCCATCGCAAAATCCGGATGGCTTGTCAGCACGGCGCCCAAATGGGTCGGCGTCGCGGTGCTATGGGCCAGAAACGCCCGCACCATGCCATTCCAGTGATCCAGCGCCGCTTGGGTAGAGAGCGAAACAGGGCTGTTACAGATATCATACATCATCAGGATCGCGCCTTTATTCTCGGAACAGAACAATTCTTTAACGCAATATCGGCACGTGCGAAGGTTCCGGGCAGGCGGTACACGCCAACGTGAAGCCGCGTGTTAGATTTCCGCCAATGTTTCAGGAATAAGCCCGGAATACAGGCGGAATAAAGCCGATTTCGCCAGTGTGTTTCAGTCCGCCTTGGGCTTGATTTCAAAGGCGTCGAGCACGATCTGAGTGTCCTTCCCAAAGCGCGGCGGCGCGTGCCGGTAGGTCACGGGCGTGCGGGAGAACTTCAGAGGATTTCCCAAAAGCGCAACGCTACCACCTGCGGTATCTGTCGCCTCGACCTGCACAACCGTATCGCGCGCCTTGGCTTGATCAGAGCTAAGCGCTTCGGCAACAGTGTGAATCGGTCCGGCAGGAACCTTCACCGCGTGGCAGCGGGCCAGGACGTCTTTGCGCTGTACATCGGCAAGGGCTGTGGTGATCTTTGCGGTCAACGCCGCGCGGTTTTCGATCCGGGCAAGGTTCGTGGCATAGGCAGGGTGCTCTGCAAGGGCGGACATGCCGAAGGCATCGCAGAACCGCGCAAACTGGGCGTCATTGCCGACGGCCAACAATACGTGCCCGTCCGCGCAGGGAAAGGCGTCATAGGGCACGATGTTCGGGTGCGCGTTGCCGCGTCGTTCCGGCAGTTTGCCGGAAGTCAGGAAATTGGTGCCCTCGTTGATCAGCCAGGCCATTTGCGCGTCCACCAGTGCCAGATCAATGTGCTGACCCTCGCCGGTTTTGTCGCAGTGGCGCAGGGCGGCCAGAATACCGATGGTCGCGTACATCCCGCACATCACGTCGGCAATGCCCACGCCCACCTTCATCGGCGGGCCGTCCGGGGCACCCGTCAGCGACATGATCCCACCATAGCCCTGCGCCATCAGATCATAGCCGGGCTGCGCGCTGTTCGGGCCGGTTTGGCCAAAACCCGAAATCGAGCAATAGACAAGGCCGGGATGCGCCTTCAGAAGGGTCGCGTGATCCAGCCCGTATTTCTCCAGACCGCCGGGCTTGTAGTTTTCGACCACAACATCCGCCCGCGCCGCTAGCTGGCGCACCGTGTGCTGGCCTTCCTCACTCGACAGATTGATCGATATCGACAGCTTGTTGCGGTTGGCGGCCATGAAGTAGGCCGACAGATCGGTCGGGTTGCCCGCGCTGTCCCTGGCATAGTTGGGGCCCCAGCTGCGGGTATCGTCCCCCTTGCTCTTGGGGTTCTCGACCTTGATCACGGTCGCGCCGAGGTCACCCAGCATTTGCGTGGCGGTGGGCCCGGCCAGAATGCGGCTGAGGTCCAGCACAACCAATCCGTCGAGCGCCATGGGGGTGTCAGATGCGGCCATCGTAGGCCCCGCGCTCGATCACGGCAGCAATCACGGTGAAGGTCTCCGCCGTCATCGCGGTGTGCAGGGCGTCGGTCAGCTCGGCGCGGGTGGTCACGGTATGGCCAGCGCCGCCAAAGGCCACGCCCATGGCCGCGAAATCATGTTTGGCGAAATCCACGCCGCGGTTCTTCATCTGGCGCGAGCGTTGTTTCAGCTCGATCAGGGATAGGGAGGCGTCGACAAAAACCACGATGATCGGTTTTAACCCCAATTCGGCGGCGGTGGAAAGCTCGCCTGCCACCATCAGGAAACCGGCATCGCCGCAAAATCCGACAACGGGTCTGTCGGGGTCGGCGAGCTTGGCGCCCATGGCCAGCGGGATGGCGCAGCCCATGGTGCAGAGGGCGGTGGATTGGGTCAGCCCGCGCGCCTCATAACATTCCCACATCTGGCTGAGCAGGATGCGGTGCGCGCCACTGTCCACGGTTGCCAGTGTCTCGCGTGGCAGCAGCTGACGGCAGGTGTCCATGATGGCCGACGGGCCCCAGTCTTCATCCGTTGGAAAGGCTTGCGCCAGCGCGGATTTGGTGGCGGAAATCTCTCCACCCGGCCATGTATCCTGGGGTGTCACGCCGTCTGACAGCGCCTTGAGGCTGGCGGCGCAATCGGCGATGAAATTGAGGCTCGACTGATGCATGTAGTGGTGATTAGGCTCGGCGGTGATGTCGATGACCCGCTGGTGCGTGGGGTCCCATATGTCGCGCCAGCCGACACGCATTTCGATGGGATCATAGCCGACACAGAGGATCAGATCCGCGTTTTCGATGAACGGCAGCAGGTGGCGGTCTGCCAGTGGTGACAACCCGGCGCCGCCAAGCGCCAGTGCGTGATCCTCGGCCAGCAGCCCCTTGGCCTTGTAGGTGGTGATCACCGGCACGCCAAAGCGTTCAGCAAAGGCGGTGACCTCTGCGCCTGCGTCTTCGACCATCGCGTCCAGTCCCAGGATCATGACGGGGCGTTCGGCGCCTTGCAGCCACGCGCGCGCGGTTGCCAGATCCTCGCCCGAGGGCGCAGTGGCAGAGGCCTTGGCGCGGGGGGGCGGGGCTTTTGCGGGCACCTGCGCATCCGCGACAGAGATCGGAACGTCGATATGTACCGGGCCGGGGCGGCCTTCGGTGGCGATGGCCACAGCCTTGTCCGCGATCACATGGGTGGCACCGGGCACCAGCGAAAACGTGGCCTTGGTGATCGGGCGGAAGACGGCCTGCTGATCGAGCACCTGATGCGTGTAGGTCTGGGCTTCGTCCGCATCGACGGCCCCGGCCAGCACGATCATGGGCACGCGATCCTGATGCGCATTGGCCACCGCATTTACGCCGTTCAATGCACCGGGACCAACGGTGGCCACCAGAATTCCCGGCGCGCCCGTACGGTGATAGGCGCCTTCGGCCATGAAGGCCGCCGCGTTTTCATGCTTGGCCAAGATAAAACGGATGCCCGCATCTTCAAGCGCATCAACCAGTGTCAGGACTTCGCCCCCTGGCATGCCAAAGGCATAGCGGCACCCTTCGGCGTAAAGGCGGCGCGCCAAGGCATCTGCCGCTCTGATCGTTGTTGATGTGGCCACGTGCCGCTCTCCCGACTGTCACTTCACTGCATCGTCATAAACGATGCCGAGGCGAGCGCAATTCACCATTGTGTTCGAAGTGTTTCAAGACGCGCCGGTGCGGGCGGGACGGATCAACGGCGGCGATCACGCCGCGAAGACATGGGTTGAAAGGCAACGCCAACATGTGCTTCGCAATAGGGCTTGCCTTGCTGCACGGGCAGGCCGCAGAACCAGAAATCGTCCGTTGCCGGATCCCCCACGGGCCATTTGCATGTCCGTTCAGTCAGTTCCATCAAGGAGAGCTTCTTGGCCTTCTTCTCGATTTCAGACACCTTGGCCAGCGCTTCGGGACTGATTTCGTTCGCCGAAGGCTGCGGCGGCAGGGGCTGACCCGCCGGAATGATCTGCCTGCGTGCGGGCAGCGGCTTGGGGGCCGCGGGTTCGGCCTCTACCTTGGCGGCAGGCTCGGCGGCTTTGGGGACCGGTTTGGGTTTGGCTTCGGCCTTGGGGGCCGGTTTGGCCTTGGGCTCCTGCTTGGCCGTGGCGGACGCGGTGGCGCGGTTCGACAGACCCAGACGATGCACTTTGCCGATCACGGCATTGCGGGTCACGCCGCCAAGCTCTTTGGCGATCTGGCTTGCGGATTGACCCTCGCCCCACATCTTCTTGAGCATTTCCACGCGTTCGTCAGTCCACGACATCAGCCATTCCCTAATTTAAAAGCGGTCCTGCTGGCTGCGGACCGCTTTGTCAGTATCGATATCGCCCTATTTTAGTCACTCGGGACGGAGTTACAAGCGGTGAACGCGCGTCACTTGGGCCGCAATCTATGGCAATTGACGCAGTCGCGCCTCGCGCCATGCCAACAAGAGCCCGCCCGACAGAATGATGCCTGCGCCCGTTAGCGTGATCCAATCGGGGATCTGGGCAAAAAACGCAATGTCATAGAGCGTGGCAAAGATCAGCGTGCCATAGCTGAAAGGCGCCACGAAACTTGCATCGGCGCGGGCCATTGCATTGACGAAACAGGCCTGTGCCAAAGCCATGCAAATGCCCAAGGCGATCAGAACAGCCCATTGAGCCGCCGTCGGCATCTGCCAGACCGCCAGAACGGCAACCGAGGCGATGAGGACACCGAGGAAGTTGTTGATCAGCAGAACCTGGATCGGTGCCTCGCGCCCGGAGAGTTTCTTGATGAAGATGATCTCCACGCCCATGATCATTGCCGCCGCGAGCGCCAGAAGGCTCGCAATCTGGAAACTCTCAGGTGTCGGGCGCAACAACAGCAGCGCCCCGGTCAGAGCGATAGCAGCCGCGCTCCAGCGAATGCGCCCGACTTTTTCCCCCAGAAGCGGGATGGCCAGGATCATCCCGAAAACCGGGTTGAGAAACACGATGGCCGTGGCATCAGCCAGCGGGATGAAGGCGACGGAGGCGAACATCAGCGTGACGCCGCCCCACCCAAAGAACGTGCGGGCAAAATGCAGACCCCAATGAGGGCGCGTCAATTGAGGCCGCGTCGCCGCGACTGCCGACGCGATGGCGATGAACGCAAAGACAAAACGCCCATGGCTGATCTGGAACGGGTGCAGCGGCGGACCAAGCGTATCACCCCCAAGCGCCTTGGCAAAAAGGGTGGTAGCGGCAATGAAGGCCGTCGCCACGATCATCAGCAAGACGGCAAGCCTGGGATTATGCTTTTTCGGCAGGAACATTCTGGCTGCTATGCGCCCGAACCGCACGGGCATCAAGCATGAAAAGGGCTTTGCAAATCTGCTGGAATACGGTAGCCGTTTGCTATGATCACGTTGAATTTGAAAATGAACCGACGACGCGCAGCCGCATAATCCCGCTGCCATGATCTTGTGCGCCCGGCGCATTCCTCCACTTCTCACTTAAAATGTTGACCTGTCTGTTTGGCTCATGCACGTGTTGTGTTCTTGCTGCAGACCCCTGAAAAGGATGATCCGATGATCCCGACCCTTTTGCCCACGTATGCCCGTGCTCCGCTCAGCTTTGTCAAAGGCGAAGGCGCTTGGTTGATCGAGGCGGATGGGCGACGTTTCCTGGATCTCGGTGCGGGGATCGCCGTCAACGCGCTGGGTCACGCGCACCCCGCACTCGTGGCCGCACTGACCGATCAGGCCGGGGTGCTTTGGCATACGTCTAACCTCTATCAGATCCCGAAACAGCAGGAGCTGGCGGACAAGCTGACCGCGCACAGCTTTGCCGACACGGTGTTTTTCACCAATTCCGGGACGGAAGCCTGCGAACTGGCCGTGAAGATGGCGCGCAAATACTGGTACGAAAAAGACCAGCCTGAAAAGACCGATATCATCGCCTTCACCGGTTCGTTCCACGGTCGGTCATCGGCAGGCATTGCCGCGGCGGGGTCGGAGAAGATGACCAAGGGCTTTGGACCGCTGTTGCCGGGTTTCGTACATCTAGAGTTCGGCGATCACGCGGCGCTGACGGAGGCGATCTCAGAGACGACGGCGGCCATTCTGCTGGAGCCCGTGCAGGGCGAAGGTGGCATCCGCCCGGTGCCCGATCAATGTCTCAAAGGACTGCGCGATCTCTGTGATGAAAAGGGCATCCTGCTGATCCTGGACGAGGTGCAATGCGGTGTCGGTCGGACCGGCAAGCTCTTTGCGCATGAATGGTCCGGGATCACGCCGGATATCATGATGGTAGCCAAGGGCATTGGCGGCGGCTTTCCCCTCGGTGCGGTGCTGGCGACCGAAGAGGCGGCGCGCGGTATGACGCTGGGCACCCACGGCTCGACCTACGGCGGCAACCCTTTGGGTTGTGCAGTTGGGTCTGCGGTGATGGATCACGTGACGGACCCCGCGTTTCTGGACAGCGTGAACCGCAAGGCCGGGCTTTTGCGGCAAAAGCTGGAGGGCCTGACCGCGACACATCCCGATGTGTTCGAGAGCGTGCGTGGATCGGGCCTGATGCTGGGGCTCAAATGCAAGGCTGCGAATGTCGATGTGGTCAAGGCGGGCTACGATCAACTGGTGCTGACCGTTCCGGCGGCGGACAATGTGATCCGTCTTTTGCCACCGCTGACGATCGAAGACGAGGAAATCGCGCAGGCGATTGACCGTCTGGACGCTGCTGCAGTGGCGCTGTCAGCGGCCTAAGGGTCCTTAAGGCCGGGACCTTGCGTCGGTCAGGGACCGGTACAATTCAAATTCAAAGACGAAACGACAAATCATGAACCATTTTCTCGATATTCACCTGACCGATCCATCGGATTTGCGGCAGATCATCAACAGCGCGTCGACCATGAAAACGGCCCGTGCCGGGCGCCCGCGCGGGGCGCTGGACGATGATCAGGCGCTCAAGGATCGCATGGTCGCGTTGATTTTCGAAAAGCCGTCTACCCGGACGCGCGTTTCATTCGATGTGGGCGTGCGCCAGATGGGGGGGCAGACCATGGTGCTGTCCGGCTCGGACATGCAACTGGGGCATGGCGAAACCATCGCCGATACGGCGCGCGTGCTCAGCCGCTATGTCGATCTGATCATGATCCGGACCTTTGACGAGGCGGTACTGACCGAGATGGCGGAGTTTGCCACCGTGCCGGTGATCAATGGTCTTACCGACCGGACGCACCCCTGCCAGATCATGGCGGATGTACTGACCTTTGAAGAGCATCGCGGCCCGATCAAGGGCAAGAAGGTGGTCTGGTCCGGCGATGGCAACAACGTCTGCGCGTCGTTCTTGCATGCGGCGGGGCAGTTCGGTTTCGATCTGACCTTCACCGGCCCGCCGACCCTGGACCCCGAGCAGGAGTTTGTTGATCTGGCAAGGGCCAAGGGCTCGAAAGTGGAGATCGAACGCGACCCCGACAAGGCTGTGGCGGGCGCTGATCTGGTGGTCACCGATACCTGGGTGTCAATGCACGATGCGCAGTCCGCGCGGGAACGTCGGCACAATCAGCTGCGCCCCTACCGCGTTGACGAAGTCTTGATGTCCAAGGCCAAGCCCGACGCACTGTTCATGCATTGCCTGCCTGCCCATCGCGATGACGAGGCGACGTCCGAGGTGATGGACGGGCCGCATTCGGTCATTTTTGATGAGGCCGAAAACCGTCTGCATGCGCAAAAAGCCATCCTGCGCTGGTGTCTCGAAGTCTGATCAGACCTCAGAGATCGCGCAAAATCGCTTTCAATTCTGGTTCCTGCACGCGGGAGGCGGCTTCCTCCTGACTGAACCACTGGCGCTCGCGCTGGTGGTCTTCGGGATAGCTTTCCGCCATGCTTTCCACTTCGGCAAGGTACACCTGCGCCTGCACGGGGGTGACATCGCCGCCCGCGCGCTTCTTGTCATAGTCGTAGGTGCCAACCGGGTCGGTCTGAATGTCCGCCGATTTGACCCCCGCCTCTTCCCAGGCTTCCTGGAGCGCCGCCTCGGGATCTTCCAGACCTTTAATGGGCCAACCCTTGGGCACAATCCAACGTCCGGTGCCTCGACTGGTGACCAGCAGCACCTTTTTTCCGGCGCGCGTGCGGCGGTAGCACACAGCGGCAACCTGTCTTTCCCGAGCGGGTTTGAGGATCAGACGCAAGGCGTCTTCGAAATGAGATTTAACAAATGCAAACATCGTACGTGTTTTTGACTACCTGCCAGATTTTTGTTCACTATAGCGATTTTCTCTGAGATTTCAAATCACTGGATATGTGGATAAGTTTCTCAGACCGTTCCGGATCGAGAATAGTCAAAAAGTTCAAATTTTCTGTAAACAAAATTGCACAATGAAATTTAAGGAAGGGAGCGTCAGATCGGACGCGCGGGATTGCCCACAACACGCCCGTTTTCGGCGACATCCCGGGTCACAATCGACCCCGCCCCAACGATTGCACCAGCTCCGATGGTAACCCCCGGCATCAGGATCGCGCCACCACCGATCCAGACATCCGCACCCAGCGTCACGGGCAGGGCGCGTTCGATCCCGGCGCGTCTCTTGGCAATATCGCGATGATGGTCCGCACAGTAGATATGCACGTTCGGGCCCAGCATGCTGCGTGTCCCGATCGTTACGGGGGCACTGTCCAGTATCGTGACACCTGCGTTCAGAAAGACTTCGTCGTCCAGCGTGGTGTTGCAGCCATAGGCGGTGTGAAACGGGGCCTCGATCAGGCAATCCCGGCCCACGGATTTCAGAAGCGCCAATAGTTCAGGGGCCATGCCTCCCCGCTTCTCGGGCGGGCATGTGTTATGCGCATAAACCGCGCGCCGGGCGTTCATCCGCAATACATCCAGTTCCGGGGTCAGGGCATTGTACCAATCGCCGCTGATCATCTGTTCGTAAGAGGTCTGCGTCATGGGGTCACTTTCTCGGTTTGGCGCGCAGGGTTGGATCGGCCTGCGTCGGGTCCTCCGGCCAGGGATGGCGCGGGTACCGCCCGCGCATGTCCTTGCGCACATCCGCGTAGGAAGACGCCCAGAAACCTGGCAGATCTTCGGTCACCTGTATCGGGCGCTGCGCCGGAGACAGCAACGTAAACTGCACGGGCGTACCGGCTACTTGCGGGTGTCGCGTGACACCAAAAACCTCCTGCAAGCGCAAAGAGATGCGTGGCCGCGCGTCATCATATTCGATGGCGATCTTGCGGCCGAGCGGCGTGGTAAAATGGGACGGCACAGCGGCGTCCATGCGTTGCGTCTGATCCCAATCCAGCCGGGCCCGCAACGCGGGACAAAGGTCGAATGATTTCCAATCGGCGGCGGTGCGCGCGCCGTTCAGATGGGGCAGCAACCAGCTGTCCAACGTCTGAATGAGATGCTGCTCCGAGAAGTCCGGAAAGGTGTCATCTGCAGCTTGCATCAGACGCGCGCGGGCGATGAAACGCTGTGCCTTGTTGTCCGGGGTCAAACCGATCTGCCGCACACCCTCCAGCATCGCGCGCGCCACATCCTCGGCAGGCGCATCTTTCCAGGCACGGTCTTCCAATATCAGCGCCCCGAACTTTTCCTGCCGTCGTGCCAGCACGCGTCCGTCGCGTCGGGACCAAACGCAAGCGTCGTGCCAGCCGATTTGATTGGGGAAGGTGTCGCGTAACTCGGCCTGCGACAGGGGAATTGCCTGCCGGATGCGCGCCTCGCGCGGGTCGCCATCCAGATCCGTGGCGACCAGCAGTGATACACCGGCCATTGGATCACTCTCGGGCAGCATCGCCCCTTTGCCGCCGGACAGCAGGAACCGAGGTTTCTCACCAGGCCGCCGCATGCCAACCCGGTCCGGATAGGCAAGGGCGGCCAGCACCCCCGGTGCGTTTGGCCCGGTCGCAGGGGCCTTGGATCTGAGCCTTCTTGCCTCGTCACGAATGCGAGAGAGAGTAGGGCGATGCGGTTCCCAGCTGTATTTCGCCCCGAAGGCACCGGGGTTTTTGACCGCGTCAATGCGCAGTGAAAGATCAACCGGTGCGCCACGCAAAATATCGCGTTCAGACAAGATTGCAGCCAGAAGCGGTGCATCACTCCCACCCAACGTGACCATATGGGCAAGTCGTGGATGCAGCGGTAGGGCCGCCAACGCCTTGCCATGCGCTGTGATCTGAGCCTTTTCGTCCAGAGCGCCGAGCATTTTCAGCACCGTCTGCGCCTCTTCAAACCGCCCGGCGTGGGGCGGGGTGACGAACTGCATCTGTTCCGGCGTGCCGCCCCAGAGGGCCAGCTCAAGCGCAAGTCCGGTCAAATCACCCACGTTGATTTCAGCCGGAGGATGGGAGAGCAAGGCGCCTTCTTCGCCCTTCGTCCAGAGCTTGTAGCACACGCCGGGCGCGACACGTCCAGCGCGCCCCATCCGCTGTGTCGCCTCCGCCCGCGTCACCCGCGTCGTGATCAGCCGGGACATGCCGGAGCCCGGGTCGAATTCGGCCCGCCGCGCGTATCCCGCATCGACCACGATGCGGATGCCCTCGATGGTCAGGGAGGTCTCCGCAATGGAGGTGGCCAGAACCACTTTACGTCCCGACTGCGCTGGCGCGATGGCCTTGCGCTGCTCCTTGAAGGGCATGGCCCCGTAGAGCGGATGCAATGTCGTGTCCGACGGCAAAGCCCCCTGCAACGCGGCCTGCGTGCGGCGTATCTCTGCTTCGCCGGGCAGGAACACCAGCGCGCTGCCGTCGTCTGTGTCCAAAGCCTGCAGCGTCAAATCGGCAACTGCCCGTTCCAGTCGTTGCGTTTTGGCCACGGGTTTCGTCAGCCAATGCGGGGTCACCTCGAAGGCCCGACCCTCCGATGTGAGGATCGGTGCATCCATCAAGCGGGCGATGGGTTCTGCATCCAGCGTCGCGGACATGGCCACAAGCAGCAGATCGTCGCGCAACGCGCCCGCCACATCCAGACAAAGCGCAAGACCCAGATCCGCGTCGAGCGAGCGTTCGTGAAATTCGTCAAAGATGACCGCGCCAACACCCGGCAGATCGGGCTGTGACTGGATCATGCGGGTCAGGATGCCTTCGGTCACCACCTCGATCCGGGTCGCGCGCGACGTCTTGGCCTCGCCGCGGATGCGATATCCGACAGTGCCACCGACGGCCTCGCCCAGCGTGTCGGCCATCCGTTCGGCTGCGGCACGCGCCGCCAGCCTGCGCGGCTCCAGCATGATGATCTTGCCTGGGGCAATGTCAGCCTCCAGCATGGCCAGCGGCATCCGCGTGGTCTTACCCGCACCGGGCGGGGCTTGCAGCACCAGCCGACCACATGCGCGCAGCTGCGCAATGGCATCCGGCAGAATGTTGTCGATGGGCAGGGAAAACCGCATGCCTCTGCTTAGCGAAAAGCCCCGGCGCAGCCAAGCTCTGGACATTTAGCAACGGCTGCCGGAAAACCATTTCAGGAAAGAGGGGCAAGGGCCTATGGATATCGCCGATCTGGCAGAGCGTGTCGCACAAGGCGAGCGCCGGGCACTGGCCCGCGCCATCACGTTGGTGGAAAGCGCGCGCGCCGATCACCGGCAGCAGGCCGCGGCCTTGATGGATGCACTGCCCAAGGATCGGCAGGCGCTGCGTATCGGTCTCTCGGGCACGCCGGGCGTGGGTAAATCCACCTTCATCGAGAGCTTTGGCATGATGTTGGTGGATCAGGGGTTGAAAGTCGCCGTATTGGCGGTCGATCCGTCCTCGACGCGGTCCGGTGGGTCCATTCTTGGGGACAAGACCCGGATGGACAGGCTGTCGCGGGTGCCCAATGCCTTTATCCGCCCGTCTCCCAGCCAGACCCATCTGGGCGGGGTCGCGCGCCGGTCCCGCGAGGCTGTCGCCCTATGCGAAGCGGCGGGGTTCGACGTTGTGCTGATCGAGACCGTGGGCGTCGGTCAGTCTGAAACGGTTGTGGCGCAGATGGCGGATATTTTCCTGCTGCTGCTGGCTCCCGCAGGGGGCGATGAACTGCAGGGCGTCAAGCGCGGGATCATGGAGATTGCCGATATCATCCTGATCAACAAGGCGGACGGTGATCTGAAACCTGCCGCGACCCGGACCTGTGCCGACTATGCAGGGGCCTTGCGTTTGTTACGTAAGCGTTCGCAGGACCCCGCCGGTTTTCCAAAGGCGATGATGGTCTCGGCGCTGCAGGAACAGGGTCTCAAGGATGTCTGGACCGATCTGACCGGCTTGCGCGACTGGCGCCAGAGCAATGGGTTCTGGGAGGCGACGCGGGCGGATCAGGCGCGGTATTGGTTTGAACAGGACGTCAGGAATGCGCTTTTGTCTCAGCTGGAGACGGCGCCTGCCAAGGCACGCCTGGCCATGCTGAGCCAAGATGTGGAGACTGGCGCAAAAACCCCCGCAGCAGCCGCAGAAGAATTTCTGGCGGATCTACGCAAAGCCGATGCATCAAATCGGTGAATTCCGCGCCCCTTCGGGTTGACCGGAGGGATGATTCCCACTAAAGCCAGCAAACGAATTTCCGGGGCGTGGCCTGTGGCTGCCCCCTTTTGTCGTTTACCGGACCGCCGGGACGGCTCAGATAAAAGGATAAACCCATGTCGCGCGTTTGCGAATTGACCGGAAAAGGCCCGATGACTGGCAACAATGTCAGCCACGCCAACAACAAAACCCGCCGGCGTTTTCTGCCGAACCTGAATGATGTGTCCCTGCAATCCGAAGCACTGGGCCGCGCGTTCAAGTTCCGCATTTCCGCCGCAGCCCTGCGCACGGTTGATCACCGCGGTGGTCTGGACAAGTTCCTGGCGAAAGCCAAGGACAGCGAGCTGTCGCCAAACGCACTGAAAGTGAAGAAGGCAATCGCCAAGTCGTCCGATACGGCAGAAGCACTGAGCTGATCACAGCCGGTTTTGAATGTAGGGAAACCCTGCCCAGATCGGGCGGGGTTTTGTCATTTCAGCCCTTCAACAGTTCCGAGACCCAGAGCGGCAGGGTCTGGCTGGCCGGTCCGATGCGGATATCGTCGAATTGGCTACCGACCAGCGAGGGTTCGAGGTTGAATTCAACGGTATGTGCGCCTGACCTGCGGGCCTCGGCAACAAAACCTGCGGCCGGATAGACGTTGCCCGAGGTGCCGATGCTGGCAAAGACATCTGCGCCTGCCAGATGATCGAAAATCTCATCCATGTCGTAGGGCATTTCGCCAAACCAGACGATATCGGGGCGGGCTGTCGGCGCCTGACACGAGGGGCAGGTGTCGCCGGGCGCCATGGCCAGCGGCGCGGGCCAGCGATGATCGCAGGCGGCGCAGAGCGCGCTTTTGAGCGCGCCGTGCATGTGCATCACTTTCTTGCTGCCTGCTTTCTCGTGCAGGTCATCCACATTCTGCGTGATCACCACAACCTCACCGCTGAAGGCCTCCTCCAACTCGGCCAGCGCGATATGACCTGCGTTGGGTGCGGCCTCCGCCGCCTGCGCGCGCCGCGCATTATAAAAATCAACCACAAGCTTTGGATCACGGGCGAAGCCTTCTGGCGTGGCCACATCTTCGATCCGGTGCTGTGCCCAAAGTCCGCCTTCGGCCCGAAATGTACCCAGACCGCTTTCAGCGGAAATGCCTGCACCAGTAAGGATCACGATTTTCTGCATGGGGCCTGCCTTCTGATATCTTGACCCATAGATGCCGCGCCCGTGCACCGGTGTCAAAGTGCGCGGGCGTCAGCCTTCCAGAACCTGCAAGTGACCGGACAGGAAAGACAGCTCGGCAAGGGCGGGATCAATCATGTGGGTCTTGATCAACCGCCGCATCGTCTGCGCCACGTTCAATGGCACATCGTCGGCCCAGTCTTCGCTTGCAAAGAGCGATATCTGCCGGGAAAACGGCGGCCCGGGCAGGGGGTAGGCGACCAGATCGCTGTGAAACCGATGTGCACGCATGTACCCCAGGGGCGTTGTGATCGTCCAGCCGATGCCGCGCGCGACCATGGCCATCAGCGCCAGATGGCTGCCGATCTCGAACCGTTCGGGGTGATCGCCCATATGTCCTGCAAGATGCGCTTCGATCTGGTGGCGGATCAGCTGATCCGCGTCGTAGCGCAGGAAGGGCAAGCCATCCGGCGCAGGCAGTGCGTTTTCAGCCACCTTGGTTCCCTTGGGCGCCACCAGCATGAAGGGATCCCGCGCAAGCGGATGTTCAATGACCCCCTCCAATGGTCGACCCGTACTGGCGGAAATTGCCAAGTGCAGGCGCTTTTCCACCATCGCAAGTGCCAGATCATTGCTGGAGGCGGTAATCATCTTGAACTGGCATCCGGTGAGACTGTCGGCGAGGATTGTTGCCAGCCGCGGCGTCAGGCTGTCGTCGAAATCATCGATAATGCCGATGCTGAGGGCGCGGAGATGAGCGAGGTCCATCACGGTCAACTCACTTTGCGCCAACCGCAGTTCGGCCAGCGCCGCCTCGGCCCGGTGCAGGAAAAGCGAGCCGGCGGGGGTCAGGCGCATCGGTCTGCGCCCGTGATCGATGAGGTCCGTGCTGAGTGCCGCCTCAAGGTTGCGCAGTTGTTGGCTGACGGCAGGTTGACTGAGACCCGTGCGCGCGGCGGCCTGCGCGACCGAACCGGTGCTGGCCAGGGCCTCGAAAACCTCCAGCCCGCGCAATGTGATCCCCTTCATCATGTCGAACAACCTTCGCGCAGTTTCCGGTTTCTTGAGGGCATTCCTGCCATGCGTCAAGAAATATTGAGAACTCACATGCTCTATATGTCGAAATTCCAAAGATATCGGCGCAGGCGTGGGCACTTGCAGCGGGGCGGGATTTGCCGGAGGGTAGGGCGCCAACACCACAGGGACTTTCAAACGTGATCATCGCCACAGCCGCTTACCCGCTCGATTTCCTGACGTCCTGGGCGCAATATGAGGACAAGATTTCCGCTTGGGTGTCCGAGGCGGCGCAGGCGGGCGCGAAACTGGCGGTTTTTCCTGAGTATGGTGCGATGGAACTGGCCACGCTTGGCGGGGAGGCCGCCGCCGGTGATCTGGAACGATCGCTTTACGCTGTCTCTGACAGATTGCCCGAGGCGGACGCATTGCACGGCAAACTGGCGGCTGCGCATGACATCCACATTCTGGCGGCATCGGGACCGGCGGCCACCGCAACACGCCCGGTCAACCGCGCGCGTCTCTTTGCACCCGGCGGTCAGATCGGGATGCAGGACAAGCAGATCATGACACGGTTCGAGCGCGATATCTGGGGCGTGATCGGCGGCGGACCGCTGCAAATCTTTGATACGGCCATCGGCAAAATCGGCATACTGATCTGTTACGACAGTGAATTTCCTCTGTTAGGCCGGGCATTGGCGGACTGTGACATCATCCTTGTGCCGTCCTGCACCGAGGCATTGTCCGGGTACTGGCGTGTGCGCATCGGGGCGATGGCCCGCGCACTGGAGAGCCAATGCGTCAGCGTCATGGCCTCGCTGGTGGGAGAGGCACCGTGGTCGGACGCCGTGGATATCTCGACCGGGACAGGGGGCATCTTTGGCCCGCCGGATACTGGCTTTCCTGCCAATGGGGTCCTGGCCGAGGGCGAAATGGGCGTTCCGGGCTGGACCTACGCAGAGGTGGATTTGCGGGCCATTGCGCATGTGCGCGTGGATGGCGTGGTGCTGGGGCGGGCCCATTGGGCCGAGCAGATTGACCGGGACGCTGCGGCGCCAATTGTAAGCTTGCGCTGAATCCCCCTTGAAAACAGCTTCGAATGCGCGCATTTAAGCGGCGTCCACAAATGGGTGGGCGTGCAATGAAGGAGAAACCATGGCCAAGGAAGATACGCTCGAATTTCCCGGTGTCGTGAAGGAACTCCTGCCAAATGCGACATTTCGGGTCGAGCTTGAAAACGGCCATGAGATCATCGCACATACGGCAGGCAAGATGCGCAAGAACCGCATCCGCGTTCTGGCTGGCGACAAGGTGCAGGTCGAGATGACCCCCTACGATCTGACAAAGGGTCGGATCAACTACCGCTTTAAGTAACCCCTTGTTTATTCTGGGGTCTGGAAGTCCGCGCCGCAAGGAATTGCTGGCGCAAATCGGCGTTGTGCCGGACCATGTTCGCGCGCCGGATATTGACGAGGACCCGTTGAAGGGTGAGTTGCCGCGCCCCTATTGCCGCCGCATCACCCGCGCAAAGGTGGCGGCGGTGACGGCTGACGATGGTGATATTGTACTCTGCGCAGATACCACGGTGGCCCTGGGACGTCGCATTCTGGGCAAACCGGCCGATGCAGCAGAGGCCGCCGCTTTCCTGCGCCTGTTGTCGGGCCGCAGGCATCGGGTGATCACGGCAGTGGCGGTGCGGAGGGGTGAGAAGATCTGGGAAAAGGATGTGGTCAGCACGGTGCGTATGAAATCTCTCTCCGATGAAGAGCTGGACGCTTACCTCGTAACGCAGGATTGGCGCGGCAAGGCAGGGGGGTATGGCATTCAGGGGCCCGCCGGGGCGTTGATCCCGTGGATCAGTGGCTCTTTCACCGGCATCGTTGGATTGCCCTTGGCGGAAACGGCGAACCTGCTCAGGGCCGCCGGACATCCTGTTCTGCAGGCCCCCTCATGAAGGGCCGGAGTATCATTCTCGATCAAATGGGCGACCGCGAGGCCGCCGCCCTGATGGTTGATGGTCAGCTTGAAGATATCCTGATCGATACCGATGCGCCGCGTCCCGGGACCGTGTACCGCGCGATTGCCGACCGGCCCGTAAAAGGGCAGGGGGGCATGTTCCTGAAAACACCCGACGGGTCTGCCTTTCTGCGGCAGATCAAAGGGTTGGCGCCCGGGCAGCCCATTCTGGTGCAGGTCACGGGCTATGCCGAACCGGGCAAGGCCTTGCCGGTCACCCAGAAACTGCTCTTCAAAAGCCGTTACGCGATTGTCACACCCGGCGCGCCGGGGATCAACATCAGCCGCCAGATCAAGGATGAGGCGGAACGCGACCGGCTTCTGGAAATTGCTCATGACACCCTGTCGGATCAACCCACGGGCTTGATCCTGCGGTCCTCCTGTGACGGCGCGCCGGTCGACGCGATTGCGGAAGACATCGCGCAAATGGCGGAGCTTGCGGCACGTATCCTGGCGGATGAAAGCCAGGAGATGGAGGTGCTCGCCGAAGGCGATGGTCCGCATCTCTTGGCCTGGCGCGACTGGGTGGCGCCGGCCGAAGTGGTAACCGATGAAGGTGGGTTCGAGACCCACGGCGTGCTGAATGCTCTGGAAACGGTGCGCGGCCCGGAGGTCTCTCTGGGCTCTGGCGCGCGCCTCTACGTTGAGCCGACCCGCGCCCTGGTTGCCGTCGATGTCAACACGGGCGCGGATGCGTCGCTGGCCGCCGGGATCAAGGCCAATATGGCCTGTGCCAAGGCTCTGCCACGCGCGCTGCGCCTGCGCGGTCTGGGGGGTCAGATCGTGCTCGACCTTGCTCCCATGCCCAAAAAAGACCGCCGCAGCTTCGAGACGGCGCTGCGTCAAGGCTTTCGAAGGGACGATATCGAAACGGCCCTTGTTGGCTGGACACCGCTGGGCCATTTTGAGCTCCAGCGCAAACGCGCGCGCCTGCCATTGAGCGAGGTCCTGGCATGATCTGCCCGATTTGTGGCAATGCAACGGTGCCGGATGTGCGCCCGTTCTGCTCCAAGCGCTGCGCGGATCGCGATCTGGCGCGCTGGTTCAATGGTAGCTACGCGGTGCCGTCGACGGACCCGGAAGACATCGAAGAGCTCGATGAGGCGCTGGAAGAAGCCGCGCGCGACCAGCGCGGCCCTGAAATGCCACACTGACGTCAGGCAGGTAAGGTGGGCTTCAGGCCACCTTTGTTCAAAGGTCGAAGGTGGGCAACTGATCGAAGGCCGTGCGCAGGGCATCGCCCCACCCGGTTGAAATGCTCTGATAGACGGCGTCATCCTGCTCGATCCGGCGGTCCAGAAGCGGCGCGTAGGCGTCATTCTCATAGACCATCAAATCGAAAGGAGGCGCGACAGAGAGGTTGGAACGCACCGTGGAATCAAAGGAGACCAGCAAAAGCTTCACGGCATCTTCAAAGCGCATATGCGGCTCGTAAGCCCGCACCAGAATGGGACGCCCGTACTTCGTCTCGCCAATCTGGAAAAACGGCGTCTCCGACGTCACCTCGATGAAGTTCCCTTCCGGGTAGATCATGAACATGGTGGGCGCGCCGCCCTTGATCTGCCCGCCTACGATCACGGTGGCCTGAAACGCGGCATCTCCCGTCTGACCCACGGGCGCACTCTGGGCGATGACTTCTTTCAGCGTCGATCCGACCATGCGCGCGACCTGAAACATCGACGGCGCGTGCAGGATCGACGGATCGCGGTCTCCCACAGCCTTGACCCGCTCTTCGATCAGGCTGACCAGCGCCTGCGTGGTGGCCAGATTGCCGGCTGTCATCAGCGTGATCAACCGCTCGCCCGGCACGCCCCACTGAAACATCTTGCGCGTTTTTGAAAAGTTGTCGACGCCCGCGTTCGTGCGGGTGTCGGACATGAACACAAGGCCGCGATCCAGGCGCAGGCCCACACAATAGGTCATGAAGATTTCCAGTCGTCAGGCAGTCTTTCAGGGCAGAGGCTTACTGCTGTATCTGCAGCGACACAATCATGGATTCATTGGAGGCCCCCAAACGCAGGCCTGAAATCGGGGCGGCGTGGCTATAATCCAGCCCTGTGGCCAGCCGGACATACCGCGCATCCGGGCTGATCCCGTTGGAGATGTCAAAACCGACCCAGCCCAGCTCGTCCACATGCGCCTCCGCCCAGGCGTGGCTGGCGTCCTGATCCACCCGATCGTCCATCATCAGATAACCCGAAACATAGCGCGCGGGCACCCCGGCGGCGCGCGCGGCGGCGACGAAAATCTGGGCGTGGTCCTGGCACACACCGCTGCCCCCCATCACCGCTTCTTCGGCAGAGGTGGCCGCATAGGTCTCGCCAATCCGGTAGGGCACAGCCATCAGGATCGATGAGGAGAGGGCGTGCAGAGCCGAAAGCGGGTCAGGCGCTGCCGCCAGATGGCCCGCCAGGGCCTTGATACCAGGGCCAGCTTCGGTCAGCGGCGTAGACTGCTTGAAATACCACAGGGGCGCAGGTCCGTAGACCTTGCCCAAGACGCCTGCGGTGTCCGTGGTTTCCACCTCACCTTCGGCCGTGATCGCAACCTCTTGCGCGCCTTGGTCGACACTGACCAAATGCACCTGTGCACCATTGTGATCCCGATATTCCGTCTCGATCTTGCCGCCTTCGACGCTTAAATCCCAGGTGTGCACCTCCTGTTGAGCCGTGCGCGGCGGTGTCAGCCGTACCTGCTGCAGTGCATAATCCACCGGACTGTCATAGCTGTAGCGCGTCGTGTGGTTGATTTTCAGTCGCACCTGATGCCTGTCCTATCCAATGAAGCGGAAGTCTCTTTCAATCTGTGCCCCCAGCGCGTTGTTGTCGCGGATGAACTCCGTGATCATCTCATGCAGCCCGTGGTCAAAGACCGTATTGATATCCAGCGTCTTCAACTGTCGCCCCAGTTTGTCCGCCAGATCGTGGCAGGGGTGACGTGTCTCATATTCCTGCTCCAGATAGCGCAGATTTTCCGTTGTCTGTTTTACGCAGAAGGCCAGCGAGCGGGGCAGGCGTTTGTCGAAAATCAGGAAGTCCGCGATGGCCGTCGCCGTCATGTCCTGCTCGTCCAGCCAGCGAAAACAGCGATGTGCCGAGACCGACCGCAGGATCATTTCCCATTGCACATTATCCAGCGACGACCCGACAGCCGAGGCCGAGGGCAGCAGCGTATAATATTTCACATCGATGATCCGCGCCGTGTTGTCCGCCCGTTCCACGAAGGTGCCGATGCGCGCAAAGTCATAGATGTCATTGCGCAGCATCGTGCCGTGAAGGGCCCCGCGCACCAATGCGCTCTGCTTACGGATCAGCGCGAGTGTCGCGGGCAGATCGACTGTTGTCACCGGTTTGGCGAGCAAATCGCGCAGGGTCATCCAGTTATCGTTCACCGCCTCCCACACTTCGGTCGTCAGTGCGGTGCGCACCAGTCGTGCGTTATCGCGCGCGGACTTGGTGCCGGCAATCACGCTGGAGGGGTTGTCGGTGTCCCGCAGCAGCCAGTCCATGACCAGCGTGTCACTGTAACTGTCGTATTTATTGTCATACCCAAGACCGGTGCCAGAGGTGGTGACCACAGATTTCCATTCCGATTCAGCATCCGACGACCGGGTGAGCGCCATGCGGAACCCGGCTTCGAGGAGACGGGCGGTATTTTCACTCCGCTCCAGGAACCGGAACATCCAATAGAGGCCACCTGCTGTTTTCCCAAGCATATCAGTCCTCCAGCACCCAGGTGTCTTTTGTGCCGCCACCCTGGCTGGAGTTCACGACCAGCGACCCTTCGGTCAGTGCCACCCGGGTCAACCCGCCTGGCGTGATATTGACGCCCTGAGGGGAGACCAGCACGAAAGGGCGTAAATCCACATGGCGTGGGGCAAGCCCCTGATCGACAAAAATGGGAACGGTTGAGAGCGACAAGGTCGGCTGCGCAATGTAGTTGCCCGGTCTCGCCTCGAGCTTTTTCCGGAAGTCGGCAATTTCGTTTTTACTCGCCGCGGGGCCCACCAGCATCCCGTAACCGCCAGAGCCATGTACCTCCTTGACCACCAGGTCAGAGAGGTGATCCAGCACGTATTGCAGCGCTTCGGGCTCCGCGCAGCGATGCGTTTCCACGTTCTTCAGGATTGCCTTTTCACCGGTGTAAAACTCGACGATTTCCGGCATATACGAATAGATGGCCTTGTCATCCGCGATCCCGGCACCCGGTGCATTGGCAATCGTGATGCCGCCCGCTCGGTAGACATCCATGATGCCAGGAACGCCCAGCATGCTGTCGGGATTGAAACTCAGCGGGTCCAGAAAATCGTCGTCGATGCGCCGGTAAAGCACGTCGATCACGCGGTAGCCTTTGGTGGTGCGCATGGCGATCCGCCCGTCGACCACCCGCAGATCATGCCCTTCGACCAGCTCCGCGCCCATCTGATCGGCGAGAAAGGAGTGTTCGAAATAGGCAGAGTTGTGGATGCCGGGAGTCAGAACCGCCACGGTCGGTTTGCCGGAACAGGCTTGCGGCGCGCATGCCGACAGGGACCGGCGCAGGTTCTTGGGATAATCGCTCACGGGCTGGACGCGGATTTGTGAAAACAGCTCCGGGAACATCTGCAGCATCGTTTCCCTATTTTCCAACATGTAGGAGACACCGGAGGGCGTGCGCGCATTGTCCTCAAGCACGAAAAAATCGCCTTCGCCGGTGCGCACAATATCGGTGCCGACGATATGGGTGTAGACTTTGCCGGGCGGGGTAAAGCCCATCATCTGCGGCACGAACGCTTCATTGTGCGCGATGAGCGCCTTCGGTATGCGCCCCGCCCGCAGGATTTCCTGCCGATTATAGATGTCCCAGATGAAAGCGTTGATCGCCCGTACCCGTTGGTCAATGCCCTTCGACAGTTTCGTCCATTCCCGATGCGACAGGATGCGGGGTACCAGATCGAAGGGGATCAGACGTTCCTGTGCTTCTGATTGTCCATAGACGTTGAAAGTGATCCCGGTCCTGCGAAAGAAGGCTTCAGCTTCTTCCGCTTTGGATTCGAGCCGTGCCGGATCCTGGCATTTAAACCAGGCGTCGTAGGCCGCGTAGGGAGGGGTTACAGATCCGTCGGGGCGGATCATCTCGTCGAAGCTCTTTGCATTCGTTGTCATCCCTTCATGATACTGGTCTAACGCAGAGGCACAACCAATTCGCGGCAAGAGCTTAATAACCTTGGAGAAATGCAGATGCGTGCCTGTTTTTTGAGCGATTTCCCTCTGCGAGTGAACCGCCGTCCATCTGTTTACCTGAATGTGATAGGGGGTCGTTCTGGTGAGCGTCGCTGGCAAATGTAACCTCCGGATAGCTCCACACACAGAAGCCGCCTGCACTGGCGATGCTATTGAGCGGAGCATTTGGCAAAAAGGCACTGGACACCTTTGAAGCAAACTCCTAGAACCCGCTCACCCAGCCAAGCTTTGGCAGCCCGTGCCCGGGTAGCTCAGGGGTAGAGCAGTGGATTGAAAATCCTCGTGTCGGTGGTTCGATTCCGCCCCCGGGCACCACTTAAATCAAACAAAAACAACAACTTACGCGTTATCGCAGCATCGCTGCAGCTTCTAGGCTTGTGAGTTGGGTGCTGTTTGGGTGCAGTCGTTGGCCCCAACCTAAACGCCTAGAACTTTGGATCGCAGTCATGCGATCCAGTTGCCAGTTACATGCTGTTCTTTTTTAAATGACAGGCATAGAGTATTGGAGAAAGCGCAGCGCTCATCGCCTACCAGATATAGCGACTACATATGTCACTCAGAGAAACAAAGTACCGGATATTGATACCGCTCAATAAGGCGAATGAGCGATACCGGAACGACAAAGGTCGATTGTTTGAAGGGATTGTCAGTCAGTTCCTAAAAAATCAGAGCTTCACGGTCACTGAACGCGTGCGAGATGTGGGCAGTGAAATCGATTTGGTATGCAGCAACGACCTATCCGGTGACATAGCTGTTGTTGAATGCAAGACACAAACCGAGACCTTGCCGTCGTCTGTCGTGAACAAACTTCACACTGATGTGTCTCTGCACGACGCACATGTTGGTTGGATTTTTTCGATCTCAGACTTGGGTAAGGAAGCTGAAGGGCGTTTGAAGAAACTTAACGAGAAAGGGGGAAAGGAAACGTTTCGCCATTTTTCCCCGAGTGCGCTCGTTGGCCATTTGGTGAACATCAGTGCGTTGACCGAACCCACTGTAGTTCAAGAAGACACACCAAATGAAAAATACCTTTGCATTTTTGAAAATCGATATCTTTGGGTATATCCCGTCCACGAAAGTTCTTCAGGACAACCGATTGCGCTACGGGCGTGGAACGCCGAAACGGGGAAAGCAATCAGCCCAAATGATGCTCCTGATTTGACTGACACAGATTTTCCATTTCCTGAATTGACATGGCTGGATCATCAGGCTGGAGAAAACTCGGCAACGAAACAAAATCAACCTGTGGTAGAAGTAATCCCGGGCGAAGAGTGGAGCGATTATCGACCGTCACGACCGGATGACTTCGTTGGACGAAAGCGCGTCATAGAAGATATAGGTGAGTTCTTTGGCAGAGTGCGAAACGAAGAAACCAGTTCGAGGCTGTTTGGAGTAAAAGGTCAATCAGGGTGGGGAAAGAGCAGCTTAGCTCTAAAACTGGCAGCTGAATTCGGCAAAAGTAAAACTATTGTGGTTCCTGTTGATTGTAGAGCTGCGAAAACCTCAATCTACCCAAACCTTGTCTTGGACCGGGCTTTCAAACTCGCAGCCAAACGGCTTTACCCAGGCCCACTTTTCCAACTCAACACAAAGTTTGAAGCCAACCCTTTCGAGGAAGATAGCATCATTGAGCTTCTCGACATCGCCAAGCAGCAAGGGTTTGTGATCTGTGTGATCTTCGATCAGTTCGAGGAAATCATCCACAGAGCTGAACTGGCCCCCGTATTTGCGCGAATGAAGGAACTGGCGCTGGCTGCAGATGAAGTTCGCTCAAATTTTGTGGTAGGGTTCTCGTGGAAAACTGATGGAACCGTTGGTTCCGATTATCCGGGGTACCATCTTTGGCATTCGCTGTCAGATCGCCGGCGCGATTTTCAAATCGATAAATTTTCACGGGATGATGCCGATCACTTCATTCATCATGCCCAAAGGGAGAGCAAAACTACACTTAATAGGACGCTGACTAGGTTTATTCTCGAAAATTATGCAGGTTTCCCGTGGCTACTCAAAAAGCTTGTTAAACATTACCTCTCGGATGACGGAGCCCAAGGTGGGGCCAAGGCGGTAGGAAGCCTATTCTCGTTGGAAAGCCTGTTTTTGAATGACCTCCAAGAGGTGTCGGACCCAGAGAGGAGGGCTATAAAATTCATTGCACAGAACTCACCAGTTGATTTCGGCTCAACCGCAGAACGGTTTGGCGCACAGACTATTGATGCACTAATTGGCCGAAGGTTAGTGATCAACACGGGTGGCCAGCTAAACCTGTATTGGGATATCTTTAGGGAGTACATCCTCTTTGAGGAGTTGCCCCACCTGCCTAACACATATGCACTTACAATGTCGGCACGGCGAATTGGTGGAATCATTAAGCTTCTGTTAGAGAACCCTACTCTGACATATAAGCAGTTATCAGAAAGGCTAAACGTCAGCCTGCCTACTGCCGATAACACCGTGCGCGATTTGGTCAACATGGGCTTGGTGCGCGCTAACAGAGTTGACCAAATCATTGAGGCAGACTTCGGCAACTCGGTGGAGGCGACTACAAAAATTCGGGAGTTCCTAACGAGCCATGCAGTCATTGTGCGAGCGATTGAGATAGTCTCGGCGCAGCGTCAAGCTACGTTTGCCGAAATATGCGCGGCGTCAAAGGAAGACTACGCGTATATTGCGATAGATGACAAAACCTTGGATACTTACAACCGGAAGATCTTGATCTACGCTCTCCATTTTGGGGTCTTGAGAAAATCCGGTAATTTTTTCTATCTGGGCGATCCAATTGAAGATATCTTGAGGAGCTCCGAGAGAATTACGAGAATTTCGGAAGTTGAGTTGTTTCGTGCAGCTGCCCCACCGGAACGTGTGATTGAGCTTATCGATGCATTGAAGTCGGGCTCCCTACACAGCAAATCGGAGGCAGAGGCGAAGGGACTGCGAAATGCCGTCTTTGCAGCCAGCACACTTGGTCTAATAAGCAGTCAAAATGGAGAACTAGCCCTGACCGAGAGGTCGCAACGAAGTTCTTCTACGACCGAACTGGTGCGCTCAGCGACAGCAGCGATAGAGCCATTCAAGAACTGCCTACCCAATATGGCACAGAACGATCTCTCCGCCGACGAAATCGGTAGCTATATAGCAGATTTTTTCCATCTAAATTGGTCTCCTGGCTCGTGCAAGCGCCATGGATCATCGTTCAAACGTTGGATTTCTTGGATGTCCGAGTTCTAGAACGCTTTGTCGCGTTTGAAGAGCACGCGTAGGCTTCGAGTGAGGTTAAAATGATGACTCCCTTTAGTTGGACGAATTGCTATGCCGATGTCCAGACATCTATGCACGACAAGACGATACGGGCGTACTTTTCTGATGTAATCGCGCCTTCAATAGACACCTTAGAACAGCGTATCGGTGAGTTGAAAAAGAGCAGCGATCCATTAGACCATTTTACCCAATCGGATACATTAGATGTTTTGCAAGAAGCAAAATTGGCATTTGCGTTGTCCATCCAGTCGATTTGGGAGCGCCAACTGAGAGCGTACTTAGCCGGTTGCGCAAAAGAGCTTCGACCCGATGAGAACCTTAAAACCAAAGTAGAAAAGGCAAATTGGGACGCATTGCAAAAGATTTTTCGTGACCTTCGCGGCCTTGGACTAGATGGGTTCCCAAGTTTCGCCTTGCTAGACGAACTTCAACACCTCGGAAATGCATGCCGACATGGCGACGGAAAGTCGGCCACGTTGCTTTATCAGCATAGCCCCAATCTGTGGAAGCCAATCCCATCAATGCCAGACGGTTTCGGGGTTGCAAGTAGTGAACCACCCTCGGTCAGTCTTTTGGATATTTCCCTTGATCACTTGCGCCACTTCACTGAAGCCGTCGCGCAGTTTTGGGATGACACAACCTACATTTATAACGAGAGCATCGAACACAAGCACCCAAGCTTGGAGGCAAGGCTAGCGCTCGAACGCAAGACGAGGCATTGGATTCCTGTTGGTGACTAATTTTTCTTAGATGGTTTCGCGTCGGACACCACGCCTCGTGCTTCTTTCTCGGCTGCTGATCCTTTCACCCACTGCCACGGCGTACGCGGCTTACGAGCTTTCGCCAGTTCGGGGTTCGCCTTGGCGTCGCTGGCGGCAGCGCGCAGGCGTTCACGAGCTTCACGTGGGTCGAGTTTCAATTCTTCGCAAAGAGCTTTCAGTGTAACGATATCGGCCATGTCGATCTCCTAAGTTTCTGATGCAGATCGATAAGACACGGATCGTTGAGGTGTCAGGGATAACCCCAGCCAGTCTTTAGCTTTTCTCCGATTGCTGCTACCACTGGTCTGGACGTGGCAGACGCGGTCACGTTGGGGCGTAGCAACCCCTCGCGTACTAGGCCGATGCGTCGGCTCAACCTTTGACCCTATGGTCGGGGTGCCTGTGTTATACAACAGGCTCCGGCTAAAGGCACAGGGTCCGTGTACGCGCGGATTGCTAACACCCCGATCACCAGTCAACCGCGAGGGCGCTCGCAGATCGGGGCGCTATGGGGTTACATCTATCCGAACCAGTATACTGGGAAGAACGGACAGGGCTGCCGCAGCAAGCAGGCATTTACGTGATCGCAAAGGGTGATCCGAGCAACACTGTCTACATCGGTCGGACGTGGGGCACGAAAGGCATCAGGGGCAGGATACGGCAGTTCAATCGATCTGCCCTCACCGGGCAAAAGGGGCACGCGGGTGGCGTCACGTTCCACGGCTTGTTCGACGGCGACACGACTGGCCTGTTCGTTTCCGTGCACCTGCCAAACGGCATCGATCTCAAGCCGGAAATCTTGCATCCCTACATCGCCTATGCCGAACGGCGACTGATCTGGGAGCATGTGGAGGCGCATAGAGGCTTGCCGGTGTGCAACTCGGAATGACCTGCAACAAATCCCCGGCAGGCAGAGTTAGACGCGCGCGTGGCAGCGTTGCAATGAGCCAGAGACCCCGAAGAGCGCCCGAGGTGAGGTGATCCCGTCAAATACACTGCTGGCGCGCTCAGGCAGGCGCTCAGGTGCTTGGTGATGCCATTTTCGCGTCCGACCCAATTCTCCTGCATTGATCAGGATTTTCCCTGACGGACACCTGCCTATTTCTTAGCGTGCTCGCGCAAGCAATAGGAGGCATCGCGCTGGAGCCAATAGAGATCATCATCTTCGCAACAGTCGTTCTGGCTCCTGCGGTGATCGCCTTTGTGTGGGTCATGTGGGAGGGCTGGGTGCTGCCGACGCTGATCCCGAAATCCGAAATCATCGCGCTGGCAGGTGAACTGATCGATGAATACAGTGACCGGGCAGTGGAAGTTGCTGCCAACCGAGAATACGAAGCCTGGTATCGGTCTGAACTCACGGACCAGGGCAAATGGCGCAGGGTGCGCCGCGAAATCGAACTTCGGAAACGACGCGACTGATGTGTTGTTATCGCCGTCTTGTCTTGTCTCGCTACTCAAGAAATGGCTGGGCAAAAAATGACACTGCAGACATTCCAGCCAATGAGTAAAGCCACCCATGCGGCACCCGAAAGTAGCTACTCAGATAAACCCGAATGCGGAGCGATTGAAAAGACTCGGCTATTTGGGTCCGCCTTGCCTCCAACAGCCTGATCAATAGTCCGCGTGTCGTTCTCGGGCACATCTGAACGAACCTTCTGAGGCGCTGGCAGTAGAAGACCACAGGGGGATGGGGGAAGGTGTTTTTTTCTCGACGCGCGCTCTGTGGACGGACAAGTGGTCATGCATACTTCCGAGATTTTCGGCCCCTAGCCGATTTCAAGAACGTCAAGATCGCCAAGGGCGTCACGCATCATCATGGCGAACTTGAGGGGTGAAGTACGCCAAAATCATTAATGGCGATGTTGGCGTTCTTGGCGCACTTCATATCCTACCTGTGGTCATTCTTCGTCTGGCAACGACAGGAACCAGCCTTTCCCCTTCTTCTTCGACCTGACGCCCAGAGCACGCCTTGCGCGTTCCAATGTTTTGGGGGCGATGTCGCGTGCAGCAGCCTCTTTCTCAACCCTAGTGGACGCCTCAGGGCCGTTCTTGAGAAATACGCGCAGGAATTGGGTCGCCTCGTCCAGTGCCGACATTCGGGGTGGGCCATCGGAAGAAATCAGATCATCAATCGTGATGTCTGACGGCCCAAGCCAATTCAGGGTCGCCATACCTCCTTCCTCGCCAGCAATCTCGTAGCTTTGGGTTTGCCCCCTCGTGGCGATGTTGTGTTTGATGTGAACAACCAGCTTGGTCGAACTGTCGTTTGGATGTTCGCAGACCAAAAACGCTGACCTAGCAGCGCCGATCACATCCATAGACCCACCACCTCTGTAGATGGCCTTGTCGTGCTTGGCCTTGGTCAGGTGCCGGATGATCACCACAGCAGTCTCGCCAGCTTCGGCGATGTCTTTCAGGAAGGACAAAAGCTGCCGGATTACATTGGGCTTGTAGATATCTTGCCCAGCCGGGATATAGGCGAACAACGGGTCAAAGATGAGAAGGTCTGGTGGCTGTCGCTTCACTTCGCGCATGAGCGCCTGCAGACCTTTCTCGTCCAGCGACAGGAAGTCACCCTGAACCCGAATGCGTGACGGATCGCCCCCCATCGCATCGATGCGCGGCCTGATCGTATACGCAGCATCATCCTCGGCGCTGAGGTAAAGGACGCGACCGCGCCCCACCTTTTGACCATCTGGTAATTCCCCACCAATGCTGACCTGTACGGCCAGTTGCATCGCGAGGAAAGATTTGCCGACGCCGGGGTCGCCCTCCATGATCGTGATCATGCTGAACGGGATGAACGGCTCCCACAGCCACTCGACTGCCTTGGGGTCGATTGTATCCAAGCCGACGAACAGTTCCTTTTTCTTTGAGGTCATTGAGTGTCCCCCACCTTCGCGATGATCGCGTGGATTTCGCGCCCAAGACGGCTCAAGTTGTCCCCGTGCTTGTCCCGAAAATAGGGGCTGGCCCAGATGACGCTTGCGATTTCGTCCAACGAGGCACCGGCCTCGTGAAGCCCGGCCACCATTGCGAAAATTCGGTTTGACCTATCGTGGGCGCGCGCTGTGTTGTGCCTGATAAGCGAGCTAGTCGAAGCGTCCAGCTTGTGTCGGTATCTTTTCCACACATCCCATTTAGAATGCGCATGTGGGTCCAAATCCTGACCACGAAGATTGACCGTGTACGAACCTCGCTGGCTGAGTAACAGCTTTGGCCTTTCATCCATACACGTGGGGTCGAACTTCAAAAGTGGGATGAACGGCTTCCCGTATTCCGGCTTGTGATTGTATGATCCCGGTATCCTCAGGAGCTTGTTTGCTGCGCTACCCCCTTTGTCGCCTCCGAACCGATAGGCGAGGGCTTTGGAATATGCCGACGCCGTTTGAGGCGTATGAGGGCAACCCCAGCACCATAGCGCTTGGGCGCGTCCCGGCGAGGTCTGCCACACGATTGACGGTTGAGGATTGAAAGCAAATGGGTCAGCTGCGTCCACATCGCACCAGCCAAACCAGCAATACTGGAAAACACTGCTGAGCTTTCGGTTTTTCCGGGTGTAGACATTCGGGCTGAAGTATTGATCCCATTCGTGGCGATTGTAAGAGCGCAAGACATCAACAACACACATGTCATCATCGATCTGCACGAACTCCTGTACCATTCTCGACGAGCCTTTTTTGCGAAAGCAAAGCGAGGCATAGATCTTCACTCTGTCTCGTACTTGTGGTCCCCAGATCGCGAACAGAAACTCGTCCTGCTCTTTGACTGTCGTACGATCTGGCCAGCCATCTTGAAAAAGTGAGGGAGTCAAGAAGTCATCAATTTCGGGTGTCATCATATGTCCTTTCGGTAGGCGCAACTTCACCGTTCACGCTGTTGGCGCGGCAGTTTCGATTGCGAATTTGCTGGGGGGGTAGTAGGGCGCTTAACGCCCTACCTGCGCCGTGATCGGCATTTGCATTTGACCTTTGGTGGTCGAACGCCCGTCACCAGCATGTACCATTTGTCGAACTGGTCTGCGTCCCATGTCTTTGGACCACTCCTGCGCGGAAACCGTCCCAGATCTTCAAGCTCTTGAAGATGATCAAAGTCGTTTATGACGCCCAGTTTTTCGAGGCATTTCGGACAGTAAGTCCGCGTTTTCTTGCTTTTCATGGCTGTCTTACCTCGCATCTGCGTAGTGCCAATCGGCACGTTCGGCTTTGCGACGTTCCAGCCATTCTGCGACCTCGGCGCGATCCCAGCAGACGGTTGCTGGGCTCGGGCGCAATCTGCGGGGAAACGCACCTCGTGCCTCGGCTCTCAATAGCGACGAGTTTGAGAGCGTGATCCCAAGGTTTTTGAGATCGCTTCGTGAAAGTAGCACTAGCGGTTGAGGGTGTGTTTCTACGGTGGTGTTATGTTCTGCCATTTCGGCCTCCTAAGTCTCAAAGAGGCCTTCCATTTATACTGAAAAACTCAACCAGTATCGGGATTCAAATCGTCTATTTCGGTCCTAAACGGTGATTTTGAATGTATTCCAACAGCCTCCAAATCGTCGAGAATACGTTGCAAACGTTCGGCTTTTGGAGAGTCGCCAGAAACTAAACTTTCAAGGTCAGCCATGTCAGCCGAAGTCAAAGACAATGTCCCAATGATTTTTCGCAACCAATCTTCGATGCTTTTCTGCTCAGTCATTTCTCTTAGGAATTCAGGTGCAAATCTTTTTGCGATTCCAGTTTCAGAGGCGACATCTTGTTCTAGCTGGCTCGTCCATTCGCCTTGGGTCTCTTGATCTTGAACCGAGAGCAGAGCGCGTTTCATGCGATCTTTCTCAATCCGCAATGCAGCCTCGTAGAGAGGGAAAAGCATCAGGTCATCCTTGATGGATTTCCGGCCGCGCGAATTTGGCTCCCCAAGTAGCGCGTCTCGCGCTCGCGCAAGGCGCGTTTCGTCTTTTACAGTTGGGTCGTGGTGTGGATTGGCTTTGATAATTGCAGCTAGTAAAATATTTACTAGGCGATCATGAGATAGCAGCTTTTGCTCAGCCCTCGGAAGACGGGGAAGTAATGATTTCTTCGACATATTTTGCCCACCGTTCCAGCGCATCACGCTTTTCGTTGAAATACGTGTAGCGATTGTAGGTCGCGCCGACACCGGACACGACTCCTGATTTATGGTTGGTCACTGCATCGATCACATGAGGGGCTACGCCGATCTTCGCCATTCCCGTGGAGGCCGTGCGTCTGAAATCATGGAAACGCCAATCAGGTGTGTTTTCCGGCAGTGTCGCCTCAATACGTTCCTTGAGGCGTCCGAACCCAGATATCGCTGAACGCCCAGTCGTCGTGAAAACAAAGTCGCTGTCGAGGAACCTGTGCAGGGATCGCAGTATGTCCACGGCCTGTGGAGGCAGAGGCACAACATGCAAACGTGCGTTCTTCACGCGACTCGCTGGAAGTTCCCAAATTCCCTCATCAATATTGAGTTCAGACCAACGCATGTCAGACACTTCAGCCCGTCGCTGCCCCGTCATCATCAGCAGCTTGAGGAATGGGCCGAACGGGTATCCCTCGACGTCACTATGATGCCAAATCGTTCGAATTTCAGCATCGCTCAACACTCGATCACGAGGGATTTCGCGCGTAGGTGGTCTGAGGAGAGCCACAGGCGATGTTTCGATGTCACCACGCATCACACACCAGTTCATGAGCTTTTTGATCGCTGAGAGCGCCCGATTTGCGCGTGTCGGTGTCCCCTTGGCGATGATGCCGTCCAGCACCCTACTGACATCCTGCCGTTTGATCTGGTCGATTGGCCGATCCTTCAAACCATCGAACTTGTGTAGAACGCTTTCGGTCCGCTTCCAGTCCTTGGTGTTGGGCTTGGCGTGAAGCTCAATGAACTTGGGGATTGTGTTGCCCAGCGTGGGGGCCGATGCCTCCAAAACCTCAGGCGCTTTCTCGAATTCGCCCAACTCGACATCACGTGCGATTTCCATCGCGCGACGTCTGGCGTCGGCAAGGGAGACCACAGGATATGGGCCGATTTTGACGCGCCTGCGTGAACCGTCCGGGCGGACCAACGTGTAGAACACCTTGGCACCTGTGGTCGACACACGTACATGCAGGCCGTTTACTTTCTGGTCGCGCACCTCGTACCGTTTTGCAGTCGCCGGGGGCATCGCGTCGAGTGATTTGGTTGTCAGCATCTGTTTCATGCAGACATCGTAAGACACCCAGAATCCCCGTGTCAGGGTATGGTTTGGGAGGTTCTGTGCCGGATCGCATCCATATGCTTAGGATTGCCCCTATTGCGGGACTAATCTTCATCTGCCGGTTGTTCGGGTTCTTCCCAACCCAGAGAGCGAAGGTGTTCCCAAACGTCATCGAAGCGAGTTTTTGAGCGTCTTGAAAGGCTCAGAAAGAACTCGTCGACCGAACCGGAACTGGGGCATGTCGGTTGCTTGGCTTTTAACAACTCTAGAAGACGGTCCGGTACTCCGCCCGCATTCCAGATTTGCCCATTCTCTCGGGTTGCCTCTAGAACCTGATCCAGCATTTGTTCCGTTATGCCTTCGGCGAATGGCCGTATGAATCTGTCAAAGTTTGCCTCAGCATTCCGGTAACTGCCTGAATTGCCGAACCTTTCAAGTGCGTTTGGCCAGAATTTTTTGGCAGCGACTGCGTTCAATACTTCAGCTGCCTCAGTGCGCGAAAGGTCTGCAAACCTTGTAATGAGCACCTCTTCAAACGGTTCAAGCTCAACAGCTGCAAATGCTTCTGGGTAGTCTGCGAGCTGTGCATCGGAGGCAGCAACTTCCTGCAAAGCAGCCAAAGGGGCTTCCTGAACCCTTGGCAGAACTTCAGAGAAGTCTGCGAGCATGGCTAGCGCGCGCGGTCGAAACTCGGGATCGTCATCATTAATGAGCTTTGCGACAGCAGTAAGAACCTCTTGCCAGCTTTCTGATCGGCGGAGCCGCAGGGCATTAAGCGCGTCAACAATACGAATGCGATGATTGTCCCACTCGGGAGGCACGTTCTTGATGAGAGACTTTGCCAGTATTATTCCAAAATTCTTAAGAACCTCGCCACGCATACCAGAAAGATACTTGTCTTCAACGAATTCGATTGCCTTTCCTTCGTCACTTGGGAAGCCGGGCGATTGGACGTCGGTACTGAAGGACTCAAAGATCTTTCGCCCTTGTACGGGACGCTGACTCAGAACGATGTCGACAATGCCCACGATATGCGTTCGCACCAACTCATCAGTCGGTTCAAACAGCTTATCTTCAACCGCAAACGCCGGGTGAGCGCACAGGTGCCGATCCTCGTATAGCCTCTGTAGGAGGCGATGCTCCTGCAAGTTCATCAGGCCCATCTTTGTCTTTGCGTGCTCTAGCAAACTGCGCTCATGCTCAAGCAGCTTCGCGACATCGTTCGCCGCAATAGCTTTGTCCCAATCGCCAATGAATGCAGTGGCTTCTGCATCACCTGCTGCAGAAAGTTCACGGTACTTTAGCAAAATATCGAATACCAACGCTACCCACGCTGCGGATATCGCTGCGCGATACGCTCCAGAGCGATAGGCCCGCAACGCTTCGTTGTAGTAAGTTCTAGACCTGTGGTCTCTGATTCTGACGATTTCTGCGTCGAGGTCTTTCAATGCCATAAATGAGAATCTTAGTTGCTCGGGGTAGCCTCAAGGCCACAAACCTCAATCAAACAGTCACGAACAAATTTCTCAAGGCTCGGAACGGGGACTTGGGTGCCGTGGGGGTGTTCCAGAGCGTAGTTGCTTTGGACTTCAATGGACATAGTGAGTATCAGGTTTGGATGAAATGGCTTGAAGGTTTGTGAATGCCTGCAATCGCTCGATCAGCTTTTAGACTTCGCAATCTTTGTCTTTCCCTTACAGCGTGGGTAGCTGACACATCCTAGAAACGACCCATATCGCCCCCTTCTTTCGACCAGCCACCCATCTTCACAACTGGGACAGCTCGGATATTCAGCACCGCAAGAACACTTGCTCAAACCGATGCTTTTGTTCCGAACTGGCAGTCCAATGCCACAGGACGCACAAGCGTTCAAAGAATGCCCGCAGAGAGTGGCATGTTCGCACCTGTACCATGTTCGGCCATCTCTGGTCGGGACAGGAACCAGATGCCCACCACATTCGCCGCAGGTATGGTTGAATTCTACTTGGCCGTCCGCGCCGGTTGTTCCGTACTCAGGATCATCCAACAACTCGGAAACGAAAGCCGATTGTTTTGAAGCTGACCCCATAAGTGTCACGGATTTTCGGGCACGGGTGAGCGCGACGTACATAACTCGGCGTTCTTCAGCATTCTCAAATGGCTCGGCCTCCGGTGAGACAAGACTTAGGAGTGGGTCATCAACGATTTCTGATGGAAAGCCCGTACGGCCACGAAACATGTTCAGGATCACCACGTGATCGGCCTCAAGCCCTTTGGATGCATGGATCGTGCGAAACGAGATGTCCAAATCGGAGAACTTGCGACGCAGTTGCGCGAGATTGGATGGGGCTAAGTGTCGATAACGGCCAAGCAACAAAACCGAGACTGGCTGCTTTCGTTGAACCGTACCTTGCAACGAGTGAAGCACTTGCTCCAGCTTGTTTTGCTCGTCGGCTTTGATTGTCGAGACAACTTTCAACGCAGGCATATCTGACGTGCCAGCTGGTATCACTGTCTTGTTCAACTGAGCCGGGTTTTGTAGCACAAATCTCTTCGCAGCATGTGCAATCTGATCGACTGAACGGAAAGTCCTTCCCAAATCTACAGTTCGGTGAACACCAGATTGCCCATCAAATTGCCCCCCAAACTCATCGCCAAAGTTTCGCATGAGATTGATATCTGATCCGGCAAATCGGTAGATCGACTGCCAGTCATCACCAACTGCGAAAATGCGTGCATCACTGTGTTGGGCTATTAGAGCTTTGACCAAGCACCCCCGGCTGCGCGATATGTCTTGAAACTCATCCACCAAGATGTGTTTGAACGGGCTGGCATACTCTCCCGTCTCGGCATACTTGGTTGCCCGAAGGATCATATCTTCAAAATCAATCCGCCCGTTTAACTGTTTTTGGTACTCTAGGTAGACTGGCTCGAAAATGGACAGAAACGCCTTGGCACGTTTGCCAAGCTTCAAGATACGTCCTTTCTCCGCGCATTCGTCGAGGTGGTATCCACCCCCTTTGTAGTGCTTCAAGAAGGTTCCAAGCAGCTGCACAAAACTGTCGGCTTGGTTTAGCTCCACAATCCTGTCGAAGAGCGTTTCTGGTGACCTTGGATTGACGGTCTCAAAGGGCGCAATTTTTTCAGCAAGTGCTTCCAGCAACCGACCGTCTTCACGCTCATAACTGAATGTCTCGATCAGAGTCGTTTCATGTTCAGCGTGGACACCACGCTTCCAATCCATTCCAGCGAGATATTCTTCGCGATCTACGAATGGCGCAGTTGACAGCCGATAGGTTCCGTCTACCGATTTCGTACGTCGAACACCAAAGTGCTCAATGTAGATGCCGCTTTTTGTTAAGCGAAAATCTGGACAGTAGTCACGAAAGCCACCTTCGGAAACCTTATGCTCGTAGTCGGGTTCATACTCATACTCGATGCCGTTCTCATACAGCCAGTTGGCAATCATCAACTCTTCAAAGCTTTTAACCTGCTCCCCTTGAAGGGTGCGAAGATCAAGCTTTTCAATGTAAGTGTAGTAGCTGTGCTTTTTCTTGAAATCCCACTCGCTTTTTTCTTCCAAACGCGTGTGGGAGAACCAGCCCACGATTGACTTTGACACTTCTGATGCCGTTCGGACCAAAGCCCTCAGGATTTCTCGGATCAAGGCAAGGTAAGCCTTGTCGTCCGTGGCATGAGCAGCCAATGCTGGCTTGCTTCCTTCAACGGACCCTATGATGTCATAGGCCAGCGAATGGAATGTACGGGCTTCCAAGGGCTCCCCACACTTGGCCTCGATCCGCTCACTCATTTCTTTGGCAGCGTCTTTGGCAAACGCCAGAAGCAGCACTTCTTCTGGTCTGCGCGCGCCAGACTTCAATAAGTAGCCCGCTTTGGCAGTAATGACGCTGGTTTTGCCCGAACCAGCGCCAGCCAAGACCAGAGTTGCATCTTCATCAGAAACGATTGATTGCCGTTGTTCTGGCGTCAGTGGATTGCTTTCAAATGTTTCGAAGAAGTCGGCCCACTCGATCAACTGACGTTCCTCAAAAGTCGAAATTGCCTGCTGCCTTACTTGTGGGGCGCTTTTCATAAACCCCTGAATCGTATGGATTTGATCCCGATGCGCATCCTCTAGGGCCTCTTGTGGTAGCTTGGAAAGAAGACGCTGATCGAGGCCACGAGCGCGCTCCAGTATTGGAGACACCACGCACGCTGCCGGATAGGTCGCTGGGTTAGAAAGCCCTCCAATTTCCAACACCAATGCATCAATGATTGCACGGCTTTGTTCAAAATCGGCTTGGACGGTCGCTTCCCAGTCCACGCGAATGGCGTTCGAGAAATTGACCGCGTCTTTGTGCCGAGCGCCTTTGAGCAAGTGAACAGGTTGATCATCGAATTGGAACGTCAGAGAGGCCCCCCAAAATCCATGCTCAACTGTTGGAGCAGAAGCAAGCGCCCGCAACGCGCCGGAGACTAAAGGCTTGGCATGTATGACAATCTCGTTCCCATCGTACTCTATGTACTTGGCATGTTTTCCAAATGGGTTGAGGAAAAACCCTATCAGCGGCTTTTGTTGTAAGCGGTTCAATATTCAGGAACTTTCAAATCGATAGGACATGCGAACTAAGATCTAGGATATCGACCATTCCGCTTGCCTAAAACCCGAAATGAGGAAGCTACAGGCAGGCTTTCTGGAGCGTTATGGCCGGTAAGTGTGGCCGCTGGGTGCTCAGTGGGTGCCGAGAGTGGTGGGCTGGACTGAAATGGATTGGTTTGCCCTGCGATTGATTGGAGATCACACAGTATTGAAGCCAAAGACTTTTTGCGTCGGCTCGCAGCAAGTTGCGAGAGTTTGAATAGAAACCCAGGAAAATTGAAAATCCTCGTGTCGGTGGTTCGATTCCGCCCCCGGGCACCACAAAATAAATATAAATTCTTGTTTTTATTTGTTAAATTGTGTTTATTTTGTATTTTATCCACCTTTTCGACCACCTCGACCCCTTTGCATGCTCTCTCAAAATTTTTCGATGCGCGCTGGGAGTATGGGCCCCGGACTGATCAATGAAACAATCCGAGATAGTTACATCGCCCAAGATTCGACGGCTTCTGATCTTCGCTGCGCCGGTCACGAACGGCAGCAGAGCGCAGTAAACCGGACACTGCAAAATTGCAAAGTTGGGACGGTTTCCCAATCTAGTCCGGCCCGAACCGGACCTTCATCATGACCACGGGTGCTGCAAAGCAGCTTCCCCGAAGCAGACGTTGATACTCAGCGCAGCTATCAGCTTCACATGGTGAACACGAACGTCACCCCGTCGACCTACAACGTGCGGCTTGTCGGACTGCGGTTCTTCTTCGAGACGACCTGCAAGCGCCCCGAGATGAAGGAATGCTTGTGACCCAGCCCCTTGATCCGGGCCGTCTAGGTGTAGAATCCGTTCCTGTTTCTTTCTGTTGATTGGGTTGTGGTCAAGGCCTGCTGATCGGAGCCCTTGCGGAGCTCAAGCGAGGCAGGCCGGGTGCTGCGGTTGAGGTTGGCGTAGACAGTCGGAGCCAGCCCGCCAAGCGATGTATGTGGTCTTTGCGTGTTGTAATCGATCCTCCAGTTTTCGATGATCTTCCGTGCTTCAGCGAGATTGCCAAAGATGTGTTTGTTCAAGCATTCATCTCGCAATCGGCCATTGAAGCTTTCCACAAATGCGTTTTGCATTGGCTTGCCAGGCGCGATGTAATGCCAACCAACGCCGGTTTCCTGGCACCACCTCAGCACTGCGTGAGATGTCATTTCCGTCCCGTTATCTGAGACGATCATATCGGGCTGGCCGCGTCTGTGGATCAGATCATCCAGTTCGCGGGTCATCCGCGCTCCTGACAACGAACGATCCACGACAGTTGCCAAGGCTTCGCGTGTGCAATCATCCACGATGCATAGAACACGGAACCGCTGACCATACTCAAAGGCGTCCGACACGAAGTCCAGTGACCAGCGTTGGTTGGCGCGATCCGGCACAAGAATGGGCCTGCGTGTGCCTAAAGCCCGCTTTCGCGACCGTCTTCGGCGCACTGCCAACCTGTCTTCGCGGTAAAGCCGGAACAATTTCTTGTGGTTCACTTCAAACCCCTCTCTGGCAAGCAAGATGCCCAAACGACGATACCCGAACCGGCGTCGTTCATTCGCCAATTCGCGCAGCCGCTTACGCAGAGCATCATCGCCCCGATCCTGCTTTTGATACTGAAAGACAGACCTGTGCAGATCAGCCAATTCGCACGCCCGACGCTCACTGAGAGCCATGCCGATCCATCACGTCCGACACAACCCTGCGCTTCACATCAGGCGTCAGTAATTTTTTGTGGCGAGATCCTTAAGCGCGGCGTTGTCCAGCATCGCATCTGCAAGCATCCGCTTCAGACGATTGTTCTCGTCCTCAAGCACCCGCAGCTTCTTTGCGTCAGACACATTCATCCCGCCAAACTTGGCCTTGTACTTGTAAAATGTCGCGTCGCTGATCCCGTACTTCCGGCACAGTTCCTGCGCATTCACACCAGCCTCGTACTCTTTGATCATCCCAATGATCTGCTCATCACTAAATCTGCGTTTCATAGTCCATCCTTTGCTTGGACAGATTACTAGCACCTCAGTGGCCTGATTTCAGGGGGCTGGGTCACTTGCATTTCCGCACGGAGCCGCGCAAGCTGCCCGCGGTGTTCAGCGCCGAAGAGGTGTTCGAGCTGTTGAAGGTCGCGCCAGGGCCGGGGCTGAAGTACCGGGCGGCACTCAGCATCTCGTACTGCACGGGGCTCCGAGCGTCTGAGGTCTGCAACCTCAAGGTCAGCGATATCGACAGCGACCGGATGCTGATCCATGTTGAACATGGAAAGGGTGGCAAGGACCGCAAGGTGATGCTGTCACCCGGATTGCTGGACCTTCTGCGCGACTATTGGCGCGAGGCGCGGCCTGACGGGTGGTTGTTTCCTGGCAAACCGAACACCTCCCAGAAATCAGGCCGCATGACGAAACGCCCATCTCCTGCCTGTCCTCCGATCCGACGCTCATGATGTCGGGCAGAGATGACCTTTGGCTCGAAACCATGCACGGAGCATGAGCAGATGAGAACCAACGGCGCAAAACACGCCAAATCCCCAACCGGTACGCCAAAGGTCGTCCAGCTTATCGACCAGATTTGCCAGGCTCAGCGAAACTCAAGCCAAAATCAACGGCAGATGCTCGTGCTTTCCCCATAGAACAGCGCAAGCACCCCGCGGCTTCCACCTTGTCAGATTTGTCAACGCGGGCCATCCCGCCAAGACCAACCTAACCACCTGGCCCGCATAAAAAAATCTTAGACAAAGCAAACTTTAATCGCACATGCGCTAATGACTGCTTGTGACAGTCTTATCTGCGCAAAAGCGAAGCTCACCAAAGCCCCGCCTCATGCGATAAGCGTAAGCTTTGGGTGCTTGGAGTGTGCAAATCTCAAAACTCAATGAGACGAAAATTCGGCGAGCAATGCGGATTGAACTTTGTGGAACGCGGCGATTTCAGCGTTTGTAAAACGTTCGGCAAAGGCGCATATCTGAGCGACCTCACGAGCACGGATGCTTTCAATAATCGGACGACTTCTCTGTGTCAGTTTGTAATACTTTGAGCTTTTGTGACTTGGGTTCGGTTCACTATCAACGAGGCCCAGGTTTTCCATTTCCTTTAATTCGCGACCAACAAATTGACGTTTCACGTCCAGATACCGAGTGATCTCCGGTGCGGTGGCTTTCCCAACGCCGAACAACACTTCCAAAATTGCGCGCTGCCCCACGCTAATACCCGTACCTTTCAAATCTGCTTCCACGCGCGCCGTGATGTATCTCAGCAAGGGGCGGGTCATCTGTATTCCCGCATAAAGTTTCTCTTGTGATGTCTGTTTGGTCACTGTGAACGTCCTTACCAATTTTTCGCAGGTTGCAGGTTGTTCAGGGGTAACGCAAGCACATCCAGTCAACTCAGTTGACATTCAATGGGGAATCACCTAATTGTCAACTCAATTGACGTATTTGAAATGAATACTCAGAAAACAAAAAAGAGAGTAGACCATGAATTTTTGTGCGATTGCAGCAGCATTTATTGCTGCTTCCTCGAGCGCCGCTTCGGCAAGTACCATTACCGAAATTACTGATGCTGGCCGGTCCATGGCGACCGCGTTCGACGTTACCGATGGCACCACTGCGGTAAGTGGAAGCCTCATCAACACATCAATCTCGGATGTCGACCTTTATAGTTTCCGGCTGCGTGAAGCGACCCGGCTGACGGTTCGTGTGTTGTCGACAGCGTTTGATGCCAACCTTCTTTGGTTCAATGACCGTGGTCAGGGACTGGCGGGAGACGATGATATTGAAAGCAGTTGCGACAACTACACAAACCTGACGGTTGGTGACTCGTGTCTCTCGTTGGATCTGTTGGCAGGCACTTACTTTGTCGGTGTTGGTGACAACAATACCGGGGCCTTTGAAACAGCCGCTGACGCCGCCACTGGGCGGAATGAAATTTTCGACAACGACGACGGAATACTTGCAGACCCGACGATCAGAATTCTGAGCTTCATTGGCGACGAAAATGGCGATGTCCATTTGAACGACGAAGGGGACTATTTGCTCGACTTCAGCACAGCTGTCTACGCCGCCTCGGACCCTTCGGTTGTACCGCTCCCCGCGGGTTTGCCATTATTGCTCGCCGGTCTGGGCAGCCTGGGCGTTGTTCGGAGATTCAAAGCACGTGTGTCATTCAATCCGACTATCCACACTTCGCAGGACTGGAAAGCAGCATGAAAACCCTCGTTATCAATGGGGCACTTTTTCTGCTCATCTGCGCAGCGGCTATTTCGGAAGCTCAAGACGCCGAGTTGGGCTCGGATGAACTCAACCTGATTGTAGACAGCTTTGAACGCGCTGGTTTTGATACCCGACCGCTTTCACCACAAGCGGATCGGCAGATGCCGGGCAGCGATTACAACAATCTGGTCAACGAGAGCTTTCGGCGTGCCGGAATGGGTGGGTTTGCACATTTCGCTCCCTGCTCCCGGGAGCAGACCCCTACAACGCATCGCATTCCCTGCTGACGGCGTCACTTGACGTCCTGCGCATTTGATCCGGGAAATGAATTCCCGGTCGTGGCAGAGGAAACTCTTGCCGAAACACTACCAACCTAGGGGTTGCCAGAGCAACCCTCATTAACAAGTGAAAGACTTAGATATGAAAGACTACACACTCAGAGGAACATCAGGACACGATTTTCTGCGTGCCTGGTTGCCAGGAAGTCATTACATTCACGCCGGGTCCGGCAACGATGAGATTGTCGGGAGCAATTACGGCGATCTGATCTACGGATATTACGGGAATGACGTTATCTACACCGGTACAGGTGATGATACCGTCTACGGCGGCGGCGGAGACGATAACCTCGTTTTGTCCGCGGGCGATGATTACTTGCACGGCGGCACGGGGTCAGATTTCGTGTCCCTTGCCTATGCCGAAGATAGCGTGACGGCAGATCTGAATGCCGGATATGTCCGCTCGACCATTGGTGATCGCGCCAATATCGGCAACAACACGATCAACTACATCGAAAACGTTATCGGTTCGAAATACAAGGACGTCGTCTACGGCAACTCTTCGGCGAATGTTGTCTATGGTGGCGGCGGCAATGATCATATCCAACTGCGTGGCGGCAATGACAAAGCCTATGGTGGCGAAGGGCATGACACCTTCATCGAAGGTGCGGGAAATGATTTTTACAGCGGTGGAGCGGGGTTCGACAAACTTATGCTCGACTACTATGATCCGGCCGATGGCAAAGGTGCCTGGCTCGATGTGACCAAGGGCACACTTCAATCCCGCGGTGGAGATCTGGACATCGGGTTCAACCGGTTCCAGGGCATCGAGCGGTTTGATCTGACGCATGGCGACGACATTGTGGATAGCTCGGACCACGTCCGGCAGATAATCAATCTTGAACGCGGTGATGACATGATCACGGCCGGATTCAACGATGTGATCAATGGCGGGCGTGGCAAAGACACGCTTAATCTGTTCAAGAACGGGGTCAAAATTGACCGGTACGAATTAAAGGAAGGCAAAGGGTACAACGGCGAAAAGGTACTCTTGGAATTCAAGAACTTCGAGGTCTTCCTCGGCTCTGAGTCCGCCGAAACCTTCAGAATTCCTTACAAGAATGACTTGACCGTTTATGCCAAAGGCGGAGACGACACACTCATAGCATCGGGTCAGAACCTTGTTCTGAGCGGCGATGACGGTAACGATACCGTCAGCCTGCATAACGCCAGCGGCAAGTTCTATGGCGGGAATGGACAAGACGAGTTTCACGTCTCCAACACTTCCGGGGAAATTTACGGCGGTGCGGGGCATGATAAGGTTCATATCTCCAAGTCGGGAACGATGGACGAACTGATTTATGTCCAGGACGCAGAAGTTTTTCTGGAAGGTGACAGTTCTGGATATATGGTCTGGTTTGTTGACGATGCGGAAGACCTCTATCGCAGTACGGATACCGTCTATGTCAATGATGCTCTCGCGGTACACGGAACCGATCATGACGATACATTCATCGGTAATTCGCAATCAGACTACGGGATCAGTATCCGAGCTGGCGATGGCAATGACGAGATTTTTGGCAGCAACAAAGTTGATCGTATCGAGGGCGAAGGTGGCGATGATTTACTCTCAGGTGGAGCGGGTGCCGACATCTTTGTCTTCAACGGCAACAAAGGTGCCTTCGGTGATGACAACATCATCGACATCACGTTGAGCACGAACGAGAAGTACGCGGATGATCTTTTGTTTATCGACGTACATCGGGTCGGTTCGGGCGGCCTATACGATTCGTTTGATGATTTCGATACAAATGGTGATGGGTTTGTCACTGCCGCCGACGACGACATCGCGCAGGTCGGTGCTGATCTGGTCATGAGCTTTGCCGAGGGGTCGGTCACAATCGAGGGCATTAATGTTTTGTCGGAAGAAAACTTCTTTTTTTAGAGGTCCGCGGGAAGTAGCTCGAAACCCTCATCGCCGTCCCACGATCAGAAACAAAGCTTAGAGATAGCGAACGGCCCGCCATCTCGGGCTGCCAATTCAAATGGTTTCATGGCGTAAAGAGTTTGCTTGTTTTTACCCCACCCCATCCCAGTCACCACTAACACCTAACGAAAGGGCCCGTTCCATGACCCGAAGTTTCCGAAGCCTGATCGAACGGCAAATCCAAAAAGCGCGATTGCAGGGCCAATTGGACAACCTTGAAGGCGAGGGAAAACCCTTGCCTGACAGAACAGCGGAAACGCAAACAGACGCCGCAGAAGCCGCAGGTTTCCGTATCATGGCTCAGGCAGGTGTGCTGCCGCAGGAAATCGAGTTAAAAAAAGAGATCGACTCACTTTACAAAAGCCTTCAGACGACTGACATCGAAGAAGAGCGAAAAGCAATTACGACTAAGATCTCTCGACTGGATCTTCGCTACAACATTGCCCGCGAAGCACGTCAAAAATTTATGAGACACTAGCTGGCAGCGCATTCCTAGTGTGGAACTCAAGTCGCCATTTTGGGAGGTATTTGCAGAGCATCCGACGTCGGGTTCCGAGATGAGATTTTATCCACGCTAGAACCACGCAATACTATTTGAAACGGCCCATTGCGGACTTCCAGTACTTGGTCAATCGCTGCAACGCAGCTACCTCAATCCTGCCGTTAATTCGTAGCCAGACATTGAGCCCAGTACATGTCTGACAGCTATCTATCAAACCGCCCTTTTGGTTTTCCCAGGCGAGGAGGAAGGGATCGCAGCTTGTGCTTGGTCTTTGGTTTAGGCTCTTTCGGCCGGTTGGCCTCTATCTCTCGCCGGCCTAGTTCGGTGATCCGATAGCCAAGAGTTCCGAACCATTTGTTGATACCAGCCTCAATCATCCTCCAACCTTCAAGATCCGAAAGCGTTTTATCACCAATACCGGGCGATAACTTGTTGCGAAGCACAAAAATCAATTCCCCGCCGCTTCGAGAGTCTTCGTAATCGCATTCTTCGCGTAGCTTTCGGAGAGCATCGAAGTGCAGCTTGGTAAGTTCGCAGTTCATCTCCAAACTCGCTTTTTTTGAAACTGGATTTTGCAGGACCAACGTTAATGGAGCGCAGGCATACCGCAACCTCCCTAAATTTAGGTGATGTTCTCAATCATCGTTCGACCCTTACCGGACGTTGGCTGAACCTTCGGGTTAAAGCGCCCGCAGCCCGCATAGCCGGCATTCTCTGCAGTTGCGCGATCTGGAGATATTCGAACTCACGGTCTGCGGACAATCGTAGCTGCGCAGAGTTAGTTGCAGGTCCCAGCATCACTCAGCAGAATCTTGAAGAGCGCCTGTTGGGTCAAATTGAAGCCGCTAATAAATGCACTTCGGCGGTCTTCCAAATTGCGTTTGCGCCTTGCGTCGGTTGCGCCATGAACAATTGCGGAGCGGACGTCATAGAACCGTTTTATTGCAGCGCGTATATCGTCCTTATGGGCTTCATCGGCACCCAGCAGTTCGGCCATGCCGTCCTGGAGTGTTCGACTTATCCCACCGCCTTTCGGCCTAAACATCAATTCTAACGATTGCGAAACATCCAGAATTCGGTCGTTGGCACCAAAACGACCTAAGCGGGCCAAAGCTTCTGAAAGGCGATGAATGACTGGCGCAAGGCGTTCAAATTCCTCATCGCTTCGTTTGCTATAGGCTTGTTTGGCCAAATCGATCGAGCTGTTCTGGAGTTGTGGAGGGGTTCGAAAAGGATCATGCCGACGTCCAACTTGTCGGATCGGTTGGTAGCCACCTTGACTGTGAGCCAACCCCAACAAGCCATGTGCGGATCGATGCAAGCATCCGTGCATCAACATGAAAGGTAAGATCGGCGTTTGGTTCGCGATGGACAGGATCTCCAAAAACGTGAGAGCGTCATCCTCAAATCTGGTTGGCCAGCTGGGACGCTCCTCCCGATAGTCAGTCTTCCTCCGGAACGTAGGTCGCCAATTGAACGGTCGCACCACAGCGCCAATCTGCCGCCAATCACGCCGATCCATCTCCTCTGGCACAAAATCCCAGATCCGTTCGCGATCCAGATAATCTGAGAGGGCGGCAGCGGGTTTGACGACTAAACCCTCCTGAATCTCAAATTCGTTGCCAATTTCGGGACCATGGAAAAGCAGTAAGTCGTAGCCCAAATCGAGCCCGTTTGGGACATCAACTTCTAAGGTCGTCAAACTCAGATCAAGGATCGATCCAAGTTCGTTCGCGGCTTTCCTATATCCGCCATCTCCATGGTCATGTGCGCGTTCCAGAAGACCAGCCACGATCTGTGTCAGCCAAGTGAGCGACGTCCCGTTCAGTACTTTGACGTAAAACTCGTCATTACCAATACGCGTTCCAAGTGCCCTAGCGAGTGATGGGTGTGACCTCAGGATACCTCTTACCTGGTCAAGCACTTCGCGAAGCGGCTTGTAGTATTTCTTCTCAGCGGATCGTGAGGCCATGCGCGCGAGATCATAGAGATGGGCCACGTCATCTTTTGGAAAGGGTGTTTCATCCACTCCGTTGAATGACACTCGTGTCGGGTAAGAGTTCGCCTGCCAATATTCCTCAAGAAAGGGTGCTTGAACCTTTGCGAGTTGGCTCAGTGCTGGTCCCAAACTGTCGCACCATGTATCCAAAGTGTATGTCATCAGGCTCATTTAACTGAAAATGGTGAAGATGACCCGGCCCAAACCCTATTATGGTCAAGTGCGCGTGCAAAATTCTTGCCAGAACTACGCGTGTTTAACCTAATATACTCTATGTCTTTGTCTCAGGTGCTTCATGAGAATACAGGGAATTCAAAGTTTCAATAACATGATCCAAGGCACTGTCCGCGGTCGCAGTCACACCTGAAAACTTGTCAAATTCGCGAAATGTTTTGTTCAGGTACTTAGTGGCAAGATAGAGCCAATGAGGATCAGGTTCAAATTCCACAACCGCCCCGATCCAATGCTGGCGATGGCTTGGGTTGCTGCAGAACGTCGCATTGAATTGACCAACATGCGCCCAGCTTGAATGAACAGCATTGCTAAATGGTTGATAAACGTAGTTGTAAAAGTCGATGCAGTCAGCTTCCTCTGCCATCCTACGGGTGTTTAGGCCAGCCCAGTTACCCAAATTCACCTCGATGAACTGATCCATTCTTTGTGCGCCTAGCCAGGCCTTTTGCATCTCGACCATCTCTGCCAATTCATCGGCATCGTGCTTATCGGGTTCTTTTTCGATAGCCCTTTCGCGATGTGCAATTTCTAACTTCATTGCTCCAAGGCCATGCTCAATGAACAGTTTGGAGCGGCTAGACGCATCTCCACAAATCCATGCGAGCGTTATGAAAACGTCTCCCATACTCCGCAAGATCGTAGGCGCAGTGTTTGGTGTCCAAATGGCGGGCGCATTGGCAATTTCCAGGGTTATGGTCACCTGCCTTGCCAACAACGCACCGATAACTTCATAGGGTTCAATGTCAGCCAAGTCTGGCTTCCAAGCGTCCATTCGGTCTGACAACTCTCGTTTTGCTTTGTTCCTTAGACCAGTCACTAACTTGTCTAACGGGTCGTCAGAGACATCCTCATACTCAAGCTCGTATCGGTTCTCGCATCTTCCAACCATTCCAATTTCCCTCCAAAACTTTTTAAGCCATTCATCATGAGTCGGGGGTGGTCCGTCATATCCAAATTGGCCAAAGTTTGCAGGAGCGCCTGCTCTGAAGCTTCCCGCCGCTGACTTTGACGCCTCAGTGTCAGGGTAGCTCTCTATTGCTTCCAGATCAGAAATTGTTTTGTCCAATAGCTCTCTCGGCATTCTAAGCCTGCCTTGCGAGATCGCAGCATATGTCGCCACCGCTGCACTAAGTACAGCCTCTCTGCTAAAGCGGTCATATAGGGCGCTCAAGTGACCATTGATATTCGGGTGGATCTCTTTCTCAAGAGGAGGCAAATCGTCCGGTTTGTACAAGAACTCCAGAGGGTGGCCCGGACAAACTTTGTGAAGGGGATAGAGGGCTCTCTTTATCTTGCTAGCCTCCGAAAAGCGTAGCTTTGCAACGACGCTTTCTTTCTGGTTAGTCGTGAGCTCAAGAAAGGCCGAAAACCGACAGAACGACGGGGTGGCGTCTTCGGGAACTGCTTCCTCCGCCAAATTGCACAACGACACTACCAGGCTTGCGCCCGCCTTTAGCCCATATCTGTCAACTAAAAGACTGATCCATATGGCTTCCGGACTGATATCTCGCGCCCAAATGAATGGGCGGTATGTATCGCCCATCGCCGCGAGAAAAGGTGGAACGAGCCTTCTTCTCTTACGAACATGATTGCCCAATACAGGTGAATTTTTGCTTTTCTTGGTCACTCGATTTGCCTTCTAAACTCACCGGCTCTGTCTAGTTGTCCACAATTTTCGCGAAGATTAACAACCCGTTCAAGCCGCCCTGCGGTTGTAGGATTTCAATTGGAGAAGACAATTTCTCGAACCTAGAGCTCTAGCCTACAAATGTACTGCACTCATCATACGAATGGTGGGTTCTTTGTGACCCCTCATAGTGGTAAAACGCAGCTCTTTGAGGATCTGTAATGATCATTCGACGGTTGTACGAGTTTGACGCCACGCAGACCACGCGGTTCGTTCGCAATAAACGATTGCCAGTTCATCCTGTGGCATCCTCGCAAGTTCCTCAAAGTCTTCTGCCCCGGTCATGAAACCCAGAAGCCGTTCTTTGTCCGTTTCTTTGTAAGACTGGTAAAAGAACTCCGCCAACTCTAACCAGTTCTGTGGTTCCGAACGCTTTTCTTCAAGTCTACCGAAGAACGTTTCAGGATGCCGTCGCCATGCCGCCCATTCGCGTTCGGTAAGTTCATGTGAAACCATTACGCGCCGTCCATCTTCAAGGCGATACACGCCCTGAGCTTTTCCCCATGCTTCCACGACAATGGCCTGTTCCAACACGCCGGAAACCAATTTACCCGCTTCATCTGGTACCATATACTGGTTCCCAACCCGCAGTCTTGGGTGCTCATAGTCTTCACCAAATGCGAATTCGGGAATCTCCCCGTCAAATGTAATTGGGATATGGCTGTGCTCTTTCAGTGAATCGAACAAGACAAGGATTTCTTTGTGGCGCTCAAGATTTTCTAGGTATTCTTTGAAACGGCTAATCTGAGCGCGCGGGCCGAAATCGGCGATGCGGTAACCTTCTGCTACCGCCTGCAAGCCAATGTCAGCCGCTTCCAGATTGTTGTGATACGCATGATTAGTCACTACGACATACGCTGGGGGATAGTGCTTCCCTCCACTATCAAGGAAATCCTCTGCTTCTCTGACCTGATCAAGTGCGGACTCGACCCACGTTCCCGAATAGTCTTCTCCGACGACATCAGGAATGTTGACCTCGATAAAGACAACTCGCTCATGGCCTGCGCGCTTACGAAGAGCCTTCGCCAGCTTTTGCCCGACACGCAGGCGCTTGGCATCATCGATCGGCCCGTCCATGCCAATAGTTCTATTGCGGGCCTTCACTTCAACTGCAAACTGACGCCTGGTTTGTGGATGCGTTGCAATGAACTCCACATGGCTATCGCTTCCATCCTTTTCGTTCTCGTACTCAATCTCAAACCCAGCCTTGAGAACTGCCGCCGAGGCATACGTTTCAAAGAGCTTTCCGATGAAGTCGTCGGTTCTTGCGCTCTTGAGACGGTGGACAAAGCTCTGAAGGATCGCTTCGGCCTTCCCCGGCTCCGAATGATGCGCAATGAGATACAGGTTATACGCAAGGTTCAGGAATGCCCGTTGCGCCCCGGTTATGGGGCCAGAAAACAACCCATTCTTCTCGACGGCCATCTTTCGTGCATCGCTCATGGCCTGATCAAACCAACGCACAATCTGATGGCGCTCTTCAGGCGGCCTTTTTCGCTGCTTTTCGGTCCAGTCTCTCCCGAGCACCATAAAGATGTACTCACGTAGGAAGTCGTGAAAGGTCTTCCAGTTGGGCGAGTAGTAGACACGGTTCCCCACGGCAACGATGCGTTGTCCATGAAACTCGGTTGAGATGATTGGCTTGCCGAGCCCTTGTTGTTTTTGGCGTTGGGCATTTTCGGCCTCAACCTCCTGTAGTTTCGCTTCGAAAGCATCATCGGCACCGGGAAAGAAAGCATTGCCTGCGAGTTGCCCGTGGCAATGCTTGAACTTCTTGCCGCTGCCGCAAGGGCAGGGTTGGTTGCGCCCGATTTTCGCCAACGTAGGGGCCTTAGTTGTGTTTCCTGTAAGACAGTTTGAAACCTACCGAGTGAAATGATAATTCTCGCAAGAACATTATGGGAACATTTTTTCTGAGGGCAAGTGCGCGCGTGACGTTGCCCTTGGTCGAAAAAGGGGAGTTGCACCGATGCAGGTTGGTATAATTGACTTGGAGCGTCTTTCGGAGATTCCCAAGCGTCATTGGGCCGCCCATGAATTCTGCTTCTACATCCACGACCTGATCGCCCATCTGACCCGCGTTGCGGAAGAAATTGGCGCGGGCGAACTAAGAATTCAGCTTCGGGACGAAGCGGATCTGGAGGCACTAAGGACGTCGGAGGACCCTGTTGAGTTTCTGATAGCAACGGGCCGTACCGAGGAAGAGCGGCGGTTGATGGTAAATCACGTATGCCGCGCGCTATTCCCTGACATGTTGAACTTTATACATGGTGGTTTGATCGCGCTTGAAAAACGAAAATTCACTATGGCGCTTTCCTTGTTTCGAAAGCCGTTCAAGGAAGGCTTGCCCATCTTGGCGCTAATGAGTGCCGACGAAGGAGAATTTTTCCAGAAACTCAAGTCCGATCCCCGAAGGTACTTCGACGGGCAAGAATTCAACGCTCCTGCAAAAAAGGAGATAATCGCTGCGGCAATCGATATATGCGATGGGATGGAATTTGCGCAACCGGACGCGCTTTTTTCGATCCTCTTCGACTATGACAATGATGGCGGTTTGGCAGGGCTGTTCGACAAAGCAACGCACTTATTCACACGCCGATCAAAGAACGCCACTGAAGACTACAACATCAACTTCATTTTCAAGAATCCCCGCGACAACGACATTTACGATTCCTGCTACCGTCAGATTGCTTACGTTCTCCTATTTGTACATTTGCTGCAGATTGAACTTCTCAGCCGTATGGGTTTCCCGAAGGCTAACTATCTCGACCACCTTACGCGCGTCTCAGTAGGCGGTTTTGAGGCTATCTTTGGTAACGGACCCTCGCGGATGGTCAAATTCTTCAATCAAGAATTCCGTGAATTCATGGAGTGCCCGCTTTGCGGCGAACAAATTCGACTCAGGAAATCCACAGCGGCGAAGTTTTTTCTGACCGAAATGTTGGTCTGCAGCCGATGCGGTCACGAACACCAGTTGCCGGTCAGTTGGATATTCACCAGGGCCACGAAGGAGGAAGAGTGAGCACCTATCTAGAGTGTTTCATGCGAAGCTCCAATCCTGGCCAATGTCCGCTTCGACGCTAGTAAGAAAACACAGGTGCATTTGCAGCGAACGTCTCCTTTCCGCCCGCCCTGAGGGAACCATGGGTCTCAGGATGCGGTAGGATCGTGTCCGCTTTGGGCTGTGTCTGGCCGTTGCCTCTACTCGCGCGACTTAGTTATCTTAACATCAGTGTATTGAGCACTGGGGAAGCCAATTCTTCTCTCTCCATCAATGACCTCATAGATGGGTTTGGTCAGTCTTGTGGTGACTTGGACCTTAGCTTCCAAATCATGATGACAGACGTTTTCGGGTAGTAAAGAGAAGGCTTCACCATCATTGCTCTTGGGGAGAGTCTCTCGTTTTTGTTCGGAGACCACCTCCAAACCTCTGACAAGAACTATGAGAACCTCATTCTCAAAGACCGCAGTGTTGTCCCAGAATGCAACATCTACATTGTAAGGTGCCAACGTCCGACGAGAATTGCGGTACTGACCAACAACGCATACCATATCGGCTTCTGGAAAGATCTCTTCGAGCGAGCCGCCGGAGCCGTCAACAAGACGTTCAAACAAGGTCGGCTTGTCGGCAAAACATGGGGCTCCAAAGATAAGTTGTATACCTATGGCGCATAAAAGGTGCCTCATTTCGACCTTCTCTTCAGGACTGCAGCAACGGAAATCAAGTTGGTTCCTCAACCAACCTATCACGGTCAAGATACAAACGGCAGGCTTTCCCGCTGACCCGACAACAAACATGTCAGATCAATGTCCGGTTTGGGCTGTTAGTTACTTTTCAGCCGATTGCAAAGAACTCAAGGTCTACTTCGGGACCGAACATTGATTGCATCGCTTGATGTCAACGGCAGCAAGGTCCGCTTCCCGCCGTGCATGTGGATGCCGTTCTGTCAAAATTGGCAGGTCACATCGAGTCTGCTTAGGGCTGCTCCGGCCAATCGCCCTAAAGCTCCTTGCGAAAATAGACGACGCGTTCAGTCTCTTCGAAGCCCAAAGACAAGTGAAACGCATGACTTGCCGCATTGTCGATATGTGCGTCAGAGGCGAACTCTGAACAGCCTCGCTCATTTGCCCACGATTGGACCGACTTCAACAATAGCCGTCCGACGCCTGAGCCTCGGTCCTCAGGGCGGACAAAGATGCCCTCAAGGAAGGCAACTGGCGAAGTCTCGCATCTGTTGACATGATCGCGGCGCAAGGTTGCCTCGGCGAATGCACGAATGGTCGCCCCATCAACAACATCCAAAAAGACGATGCCGTCATGAGGACATTTGGCGAGCATCGCCGCAGCCTCATCCCGATGCTGTCCGAGAGACGTGTCATCCCAAAGCTGCGCGCGTAGATCAGCCCAAACTTGGATATCCGAAGAAGAAGCGGTCCGTATCGGCATGCTTCGACTCTGCTCACTTTTAGAGCGTCTGCAACGGGGCTCCTGCCGACAACTGACCAAAACAGTCAGATGACAGCTCAGAGCCGATTTTGACCGATGCTGCGGAATCTACGAATGTCCGCTTTCACAACACGGCTAGTTGGAACTTATCGGTTCGCTCTTTGGTGACGCGCGATAAAAACGCACCCCAAAGGAGCGGTTACCAACAAGCAAACCATAAATTCAGCCAGAATTGAGTCCATGAACCCGACAACACCTATGCCGCATAAAAAAGCAACTATATACGCGATAAAACAAGCTAGTGTTCGCAGTTCTATCTGAGACCTAGTCAGATTCTTCTCGCCAAACACAAGCCGGTCGGCAATGCGGACAGACCAAGTTAGTGCTTTTACAAGGCTGTACATTTCAAGTCGCTCCGCCAAGACGTTATTTGACGCCAAGAGTGATGCTCTCTTTTGCCTGAAAACATTGGGAGCACAACAGATTATCAAGATGCAAACCCATATGCAGACATTGGAGATCCCACTTTCGACGACCGCTTTGTCCGCGTTTGGATGGTCGGATTGAGCAACGGCGAAGGCATGGTGTCGGTTCGCGAGAAAGCGGCGTCTGTCAACGTCCGGTCTAGCGACATGCGCTGCGTTGCAACAAGAGACGTGCCGCAGGCGCGAGAGGATGCTGCGTCAGCAAGGCGCGAAAACCAAAGTCGGGTTTGTCCGCTTAGCAGACCTCTTAGCCTTGGTAGCCCCTAGGCTCAGCGCGTTGCACCGCCACATGTCCGCTACGAATGCAATGTGACCGATGGCACGCAGCGGTCCAGTGTCTCCTTTAGAGGCGCCGCCCAATCTGGGTCGGTCCAGCGAAACTGAGGCCATCAGCCAACGCCAGTCACATCGCGAAGGAGCCGTTTCTCAACCGCCGGACCGTGCAAGACCGAAATGTCGCCAGTTGTCTCCAGGACCACGGCGCGCACCTCGGAAAAATCGAGAACGTTGGCCTCTCGGAGCTTGGCCAGCAGGTCTTGCTCTGACACGCGACTTGCGTGCAGCGCGGCTTGAATGATTTCGCCTTCTCGCATCAGAAGCAAGGGACAGTTTTGAATGGCCGCCATGAATGTCGACGATGACTGCCTGAGCTTGGCGACAACAACCTGAACGGCGAGAAGCGCTGCAATCGAAAATAGGGCCTGGAAGAATGCGGCCCACTCGGTTGCCTGGCTCGCGCCAGCCAGCAATGAGCCGATTGCGACGGTGCCCACAAAGTCGAAGGCCGTCATCTTGGAGAAAGCGCGCAGCCCGGTTATCCTGACCGCGACGATCACCCAAAGGAGCGCCAATATTGCAAGGATCGTTCCTCGGGCGACCACATCTAGAACGTCTGGCTCGAAGAGCATTTCGGTCACTTTCTTTTCAATGGTCGGTGATTGCAGGTTTGGCGAGACACCACTGGTTTTGGCGTCTCGCCGAACTCGTCAGTGTTTGCTCAGAAACGCATCGACTTCCTGCTTGGCTTCTTCTTTGGATTTTCCGTATTTCGCCTGGATCTTGCCTTCGAGCGCTTCCCGCTCGCCATTGACTTCGGCGATCTCGTCATCCGTCAGCTCGCCCCACTGTGCCTTGATGTTGCCGGTCATTTGGTTCCATTTACCTTGAATCTGATCCCAATTCATATCTATCTCCAGCTGGTTTTTGCGCCACAACGGCAAGCTCGGATCGATAATCCGGAGCGTGTTGTGGCCTTAGATCTAAAGGCTTCACGCAAATGACCGGGTTTGCCCACCCTGCGTGCCGGGGAAAAAGCCGGAGACCTAAACTAGGACAGGATTTAAGCGGCAAGTCGACGCTGGTGTCGGCCTTTCGGCCCGAGCCCATGGCTGGCAGGGACAACGGGCGCGGGTCAATGCGCGGGGCCAGACATTCGCCTAACGCGCCCCATGAAGCATCTGTCCACGCTTGATGAACAGCCGAGCAAGCGTGATCACCAAGGCAAAGGCGATCACACCGAGATAGCGTTCATAGAGACCATCCACAGAATCCGGCAGAAGGAAGAAGACCGGGGCCGATACAACCCAAATCAGCGATATTGCGACAAGGATCGCCCCGTAGCGCCTGCCCGCTCGACGGGCCCCCTGGGACATCAGCCATGGCACCGCCGCCATGATCGCGCCAAGGCCATAGACCAGATAGATGTGGATCACGACACCGTCCGAGTCACGATCACCATATTCGTTGCGGGCGCCGATCAGGAACACCAGCAAGCCGAGCAGGGCCAGGCCCACGATGCCGATGCTCCACTTCCACCCGCCCATATGCACATGAGCAGACAGCAAGGCGGTGCAAATCAGCGATCCGGAAAACGCGTAGATGCCGATGTCCACGATGAACTCGTACCGGCCCGCGCCAAGGTCGCTGATCGTGTCGGCGATCCAATCGTGGTCTGGAACGACAAAATCGGCAATGAGGATCGATATGCTGAAAACGGCACAGCCGAGAATGGCGGCCCAGCCCAATGCGACCATGAGCAGTGGTTGGTCACTGACTTTTGGTGTGGACGTCTCGTCAGGCACAACGTTTGACCATGGTATCCGCGGATGGGTGAGACGGAAGTGGCCCGGCGGGCCACTTCGCTTGGGTTACAGACCTTTAGGTCAGTTCCACCATGCTTCGTCGACCGAGTCCATCTCTTCGAGTTGCTCTTCGGTCTTTCGGGTGACGATCACATAGGTTTTGTCGTCCACCGGCGTAAGGCGGATGTCATCCACGGGGACGAACACGTGCTTGTCACCGATGTCGAGAAAGCCGCCGACTTCAGCGACAATGCCAATCATCTGGCCGTCGCGGTCGAGAATGACGTCTTCGATTTCCCCGATATCATTCCAGTCGGGACCGACGCCTTCAGCTTCCCAGTTGCCCCAGGTATCTTGATCCATCGGGCCATTGAGCGTGTAGATGTCGCCGCCGGTGATGTCGCGCGTCCGGATCATGTTCGCGGTGTCCATGTGGGCTTCGGCAAGAGCCGGGCCTGTGGCGATCACGGCGATCAGGGCGGTTACGGAAAGTTTTTTCATTCTGACGTCTCCAATATTTTCTTCGTGTATCCAGACAATTGGGCTCTCAGGCGCTCCGTGGCCATCCTTCGCGCAGGGCGAAATGCCCAAGCATTAAACTGGAACAGTATTTAAAATGCCCGCTTCGGTGGTTTCTGTTCAACCGGCCGCTTCGGGCTGCCTTGATCAACAGGCACCGACGTCTGATCGGGGGCATGAAAGTCGGAAAACTTGTCAGGGATTAGTGCCTCGGGCCACCTCATCACGGCAAAAACTGCTAATTCCATGACAGCTTCAAGGGCTGGCATCTCTGTCGGTTCAGGCATCCGGCGGTAAGACAAAGGCGCGTCGTAAATGGGGCGCTCGAGCCAATCCGGAAATCAACTTTGTCCGAGGTCACACGATTTGAGCGCACGCCTCCGGGCAGTGCTCGATCCCGGTCATGCGAAGGAAACTATATGAGCCCGACACTGAAAACACTCCTCGGCACTGCCGCCATCGGCGCGTTGGCCGCAACGGGCACTCTCGCCCAGTCGACGACCGAAACCGACGCGACCGTCGTTCCCGCTGAAGTCGGACAGGTGGTCGTCGAGCAGGAAGATGCAACCGTCAATGTGACCGTGCCAGACCCCAACGTTGAAGTGACACAAGGCCAGCCCGTGGTCACGGTCGAGCAACCGCAACCCGAGATCACCGTGGTGGTGCCGGAACCCACCGTGAAGGTTCGCCAACAGGCCCCGATCATCACCGTTGAGCAGGCCCAGCCGCAGATCACGGTCGTGATCCCCGAGCCTGTTGTCACCGTGATGGTGCCCAAGCCTGAAGTGGATGTTGAGACGGGCGAGCCAATCATTGACCTTGATCAGCCCGAACCTGTCGTACGATTCATTCGCCCGGAGCCGAAGATCACCATCCAGGAAGCGCAGCCGCGCGTGGAATTCCAGCAAGGCGAGGCGCAGGTCAATATCTCTGATGCGCAGGAGGCCCGGATCGACGTGACGCAGGCCGACGCGCAAGTGAATCTGGAGCAAGGCGAGAGCGCCAATGTGTCCGTCACCAGCGAGGAGCCAGAGGTCAACGTCGTCGATGGCGGCGTAGCGAATGTCGAGGTTGAACAGATGCAGGCGCGCGTTGTCATGGAGGATTTTAAAGCGGATGCGGCCGGGAACATGGCTGACGAGGACCGCGCCCGCTATCAGGAGACGGTAAAGGTACTGCCGATCTTTAACCGCAAGGCCGAAGACTTGATCGGGCGGAGCGTTGCCACTGAAACCGGTGAAGACGTGGGCGAGGTCGATTTCATCGGTATACGCGGTCAAACGCTAGTGGCCGTCATCGGCGTTGGCGGTTTCCTTGGCATGGGCGAAAATGAAGTCGCAGTGCCGGTCGAGAAACTGATCCTGCGCAAAGACGAGCTGATCCTGCCCGAGTTCACGCAGTCCAAGCTGGAGAACATGCCTGAGTATAGCGAGACAGAAGTGCGCGTGCTCGACCCCGGTCTGCGCCTGGCCGAGCAACTCGGTCTCGACTGAGCGTCAGATTGATGCGGGCACCGGAACGTATCTTGATGGTGTAGGTAACGAGTTCGCTGCCGCCGGTGTCCCTCCGGCGGCGGCATTTTTTTTGTAAATGAGTACAGCGTGAGCGCCGAGATGCCGCTCGCATAACACCTCCCCTCAACTCTCGAAGAAGGACCTAAAGAATGACTGGAATAGGATGGATCGGATCACTGATCATCGGCGCGCTCGCGGGCTGGATCGCGGAGAAGATCATGAAATCGGACCAAAGCCTGCTTATGAATGTTGTGCTCGGTATCGTCGGTGCGCTGGTCTTGAACTGGCTGCTGATCGCGATCATCGGCACGACGCTTGGCGGGTGGATCGGTCAGTTGATCGTTGCCGCTGCTGGTGCCTGTATGCTGATATTCGTGGCGCGCCTTGTTCGCAGGAAGACCTGAGCGGAGATCAGCTGGCGGTGCGGGCCGCCGGCAGCCATCTAGTCCCGGGCGCCGCTCCCCGAGGTGTCGTCCAGATCCCCTAGAAACCGGGCGAGGGTCTGCAGTGATTTGGTCTCATCGCAAACGATCTTGAGCACGATCAAGATGGGCAGAGCGACGATCATTCCAATGATCGACCAGATCCAAGCGAAGAAGGCGACAAACAGGAAAACGACCGGGGTGTTCAACCGCATTCTGCGCGAAATTATAAGCGGTGTGATGAACTGACCTTCGATGGAAGTTAGCGCGATATAAGTCGCAAATACACCTGCTGCGGCCAACGTCCCTTCAAGAGTGACGAAGGCGACGGCGGCCGCGATGGCCGCGCCCATCAGCCCGCCCAGGAACGGTACGAAATTGAGCCCGAAGGCCATGAAGCCGAAGATGATCGCGTTCGGCAGACCCCAGAAATGCGTCGCAATGGCCACCGCCACCCCAAGGCCCGCGTTGATGAACGCAATGCCGCCCAGATAGTATCCCAGACGATCCTCGATCGAATGCACCACCTCCACGGCGCGCCGCTTGTCGGCAAACCGCTCGAAGCTTTGCACGGTCTTGGTCAGGAACATGTCCCCCGATGCAATCAGGAAGAACAACAGGATCAGCGCGAAGAGAATCCGGCTGAGGAAACCGGGCGCCATGCTGAAGAGGGTCGTGGCGATGCCTGTGTTGGACACTACCTCGACCTCCACTGTTTCGGCGTTTTGATCTTCGATGATCTCCTCGGCCGCAACGGTCGCGTCATTGATGGCTTCCAAGGTGCCACCCGCTGCGGAGAGCTTTTGCTTGATTTCATCCATAAGTGACGGCAGGTCCTCAATGAACTGCGCCGCCGGTGCGCTGAGCTGCACAAGCAAGAGTACGATGAGGGCTGTCAGAAAGGCAGTGAACAAAGCGGCCGAGACAATCGGCGCGATCCCGAGCTTGGACAGAATACGACGGGGTCGGTTCAGGACGAAATAGCCAAGACATGCGGCAGTAACCGGTATCAGAAAATCGCTGGCCCAGACCAGAGCCTGCAACAGCAGTAAACCGAAAATGCCGATGAGCGGGACCTCCAAGCGGTTCCGCAACGCAGCAGGCCGACGCCGTGGCTGTGCCTTGGCCGACGGCTTGGCCGGCTTACTGTCCATCGTTCGGCCTTTGATTGAGGATGAAAGCGGTGGCCGCCATCGGGAAGTGATCGGACCCGAAAGGCTCTAGCCTGCGGAACGACACCAGCCCGACGTCCTTTGTCATGAACATCTGATCGATCGGTAGGCGCATGAACGGATACTCCGCGTGGAAGCTGGACATCATGCCGCGTCCCACGCGTGGCTCCAGAAAATCGCCGTATCGTTTGAACCGCTTCGTGGTCCAGGACCAGGCAACATCGTTGAAATCCCCCATCACGACAGTCGGCCGTTCGGACGATTTGGTCATCAAGGCGGCCTCGTTGATCTGCCTGTCGCGCACGGCCGTCGTGTTGTCGGGCACGGGGGGCCGCGGATGCAGACCGATGAAGTTGAATGCGGCACCGCTTGGGGACGTCATCACCGCCCTGACGGCGGGCGTATCATCGGCCAAGGGCCACAGCAGATCGACGCCGGAGGTTTCCAGCCGCGTGGCAAAGATCAGCCCATAGTGGTCATCGGCGATGTGTGACTTGATGGTTGGGTAGCGGGCGAGCGTCTGTGACAAGGCTGCGTGCCACGTGTCATCGGTTTCCATCAGAAGTAAGACATCCGGGTCTTCGCGTTCGAGAATTGCGATCAGATCATGATGCCGGGTGTTTTCCATCAGTACGTTCACCGACAGGAGTGACATCTCCTCTGCCGGAGACGGTGCACCTGCGATGTCGACTTCCGTACGCGCCAGTGGTGTGTAGGGGAAGATCTGCATCCCCTGATAGACCATCACAGCAATCAAAGCGGCTGCCAGAAGAGGCTTCTGGGACATCGCGAAGGGCAGGCAAGCGAGCAGGGTTAGCAGTGCCACTCCGGCGATGTGCAGGCGTGGAAAATCCCACATGCGGACCCACCAGGTCGCGCTGCTGGTCAGCGGCAGGAGCGTGGTGATGATAATGATAAGAGCGAGGCCCCAGAAAACCCAGTTCAGCATGCGGCGGATTGCGGCATCATGACTTTGTGGCCTCGCCCAAAGTATCGGCCTTCACTGCCTCGCGCGATCCCATCGGTTCATCGGGGCCTTGTGTCGTGTCAGCGCGCGTCTGCGCCTCCATCTCGGCATTCAGCTCCGCGCCCAGCAGGATAATGAAGGCGGATATCCAGAACCACATCAGCAGAACGACCACCCCGGCCAGCGTCCCGAAGCTTTCGTTGTAGGACCCGAAATTCCCAACATAGAACGCAAAGCCGGCCGAGGCGATGACCCAGATGAGGCAGGCGACGATTGCGCCGGGCGAGGCCCATTTCCATTCCGGTTCATCGCGAGACGGCGCATAGCGGTAGAGCACGGAAAGGCCAAAGACGGTCAGACAGAATAGCCCGATCCAAAGGCCGACCGTCATGAAGACCTCGAACATCGGACCAAATTCCAGAAGTGCCAGAACCGCGGGCAAGCCAAGGGTTGCCATCAAGGCGACCAGCAGGCCGACCATCAGAAAAAGCGTCAAGGCAAATGTGACAAGTTTGAGCTTTATGAACCCGCGATCTTCATCCTCGTCGTAAGCGACGTTGATGCCTTCGATGAGGCTCGCCATACCTTTCGACGCTGAATAAAGCGCGATCAGAACGCCGGCGAGTGCCGCAAGGCCGAGGCCGCCTTCGCGGGACCCGGCCACGGCGGTGGCCTGCCCCGTGACAATTGCGATCACGTCTTCCGGCATGAGGCCTGACAGGCGTTCTAGCTGATCGACGATCTGGCTCGGTTCGACCATCAACCCGCTGATGGCAATAAGCGCGGTTATGGCGGGGAAAAGGGCCAATAACCCGTAAAAGGCAATTCCGGCCGCAATCAGCCCGACCCGGTCGGCGGAAATCTCGTCCTTGAGGCGAAAGGCAATATCCTTCCAGCCGCGGGCCGGGATGTCGGTCGGGGTCTCGGCAGAGCGGCCGCGTGGCATGACAGAACCTCAGGTTTGGGAGATGAGAAGGCAGGAAAGGGCCGAATGGCCTCTCCCGGATTTATCAGGACTTGGGCTTGCCCAGATTCTTGTCCTGCGCTTCGGATTTGGCCGTCTTCGCAACCCGTTCTGCCGCGTTTTTGGCCTTGTCACCAATCGCCTCGACAGCGGATTTGTCGCCGGGCGCGCCACTGTCCATGTCGGCCTTGGTCTCCGCTGCGATGTCCTTGACTTCATCTTTCACTGAGCCCGCAATGGACAGCGCCTTCGCTTTTTCCTCCTCGAAGATGCGCTCGGCTTCGTCATAGAGGCTGTCACTCTGCGCGCCCATCAGATCGTCTTCGGCCTTTGTGCGCGGCAAAGCCCCGCCCAACGCGGCACCGACGGCGAGTGCGAGCGCACCAACGACCAACGGCTGTTGATCATAAAAGTCAACCGCCGCATCCGTTCCCTGGTGCATCGACCGCGCGGCGGAGCGGCGCATTTCCACGGCTTTCTGACGTGCGGCGATCACACGCTTGCGACCTTCTTCGGTGAGCGTCTCGGTGCCCTCCGCGATACGGTGTCTCGCCGTGGCCAGACCCTGCTTTACGGATTGCGTCGCAGTTCCCGCCGTCGATTTTGCGGAAGACGCGGCATCGCCGAGCGCCGAGCCAGCGCTTGCTAGGCCGCCCTTCACCGATTGTGCGCCATCCGCCGCCTTGTCCTTCACGGCTTCGGCACTGCTGGACAGACGGTTTGCCACCGAAGGGCTGTCTTCGTCATCGTGATCCCGCGCCCAGGAGGGCTCCGAAGGGGATCGCGTACTAAGCGTTGTCGGCGGCGTGTAAGGCATTCCGCGCTCGGCACGATTGCGGTGAAACTCGCCTTCTGCCGAACTGTAGCGGTCATCGTCGAAATCATCGGAAGCGCGGTGACGTGGCTGCGGCTGCTGGGAATCTCCAAATATCAGCCAGGCCAGACCGATGCCGGTGAGCGCCAGCGGGATCGGGTTGGCTTTGACCTGATTGGAGATTGAGCGGCCCATGTCGCCACCGTGTTCGCGAAACTGATCGCTGATCTGGCGAACGATGGTGTCGAGTGAAAACTTGTTCTGCAGGTCCTCCAGATTGGAGGTCAGGTCGGACCGCTGATCTTCGATCTCGCGTTCGATTTCTTTCGGGCTGCGGGTCTCATTTGTCATCGTAGGCGTCCTTCACGGCTGCGGCATCGCGCTGGACGTTCTTCACGGTCCGCGTCGGTGCGAGGCTTGAGAGTTTGAGGTCGTTGACGCCCTTGCTGATCAAAGCAAAGGCAATGATGCCAAGTGCGGTGCCAACGATCAGCGATGACCAACCGGCTTCCAGACCAATATCGGTGAGCGCCGCCACGAGTGCGGCGGCCAGAACATTCAGAGCGACCAGGGCGATGATGGCTGCACCGGCGATCAGGCCAAGGGCGATACCAGCCTTGGTGACGTTCTCGCTGATTTCGGCGCGGGCGAGGTCGACCTCATTGCGCACCAGGCCACCGACGTTGCTCATTACATCAGACAGAAGATGACCTGCGCTCTTGTTTGTCGTGTTGTCGCTCATGAGACCTCTCCGTGCGGTGTGGTTCCACGCGCGGTGAGGATTGCCTGCGGATCACGGGTGTTGGACGCTTTGGCGAACCTAGTGGCCGCAAAGCCGATCAGGGCAGCGCCACCGAGAAACACCAATGGGTTCTTGCGGGCGAAGGCGCTGACATCCTGCACCAGCTCACTCAGATCCTTGTTGCGCATCGCCTCGGAAGCATCGGCCAGACCTTCGGCGATTTGACCGAAGGTGCGTTCTTGCGGAGAGCCGCTGCGCATCTCTTCGGCTGCGGTGCGAAGCGCTGACGCAACACCCGACATCTCGTCGGCGACCGATGACTTGGCGGTCTCCGCATGATCCTTTGCAGCGGAGGCGGCATCTTTCGCGACGTCACGGGCGGCGGATTTCGCGTTCTCCGTCATTTCGCCCGCTTTCTGCTTGGCCTGCGATGCGTCGGAATGGGCAGACGTTTGGTCCGGAGTTTTTTGTGTCGACATGAATCTCTCCACTTCAGGTTCAGAACAGAAAACTGATGACAGCCAAAACGACGACGATCAGTCCGATGAGGTAAAAGACGTTATGCATTAGAGGCTCCTCTGATGGGGCGTGACTGTGGTCAGCCCCGCTGTGAGCAGCTTAGGCGGTTGAGGTTTGTGATGCGGGGCGCAGACGCTAATCTGGTTTAGCATTTGCCCATTCGAAGGACGCTCCAGCCAGATCGTCTCTGTTGCGGTGGCCGATTCCAGTTAGCGTGAAAGCTCACCTCGAAAGGATCGAACATGAGCATCGACACTCTGGAAGACCTCTATCTTGAACAACTCAAGGATATCCACAGCGCCAACGTACAGGCGCTGGATGTCACCAAGGAGATGGCGCAGGCGGCAAGCGACAAGGACCTGTCCGACGCTCTCAACGCCGGAGCGGACGGTGTTCAGGACGGCATCACCGCCCTCAACAAAATTTTCGAAGGTCACGACGAAAATCCGAGCGGCGCGCACTGCAAAGGCATGGAAGGCCTCGTGAAAGAATCACGAGCCCATGCGATCGAAGAAACATTCGGCGAGGACGCGACCAAAGACGCGATGATCATCACGCAATACCAGCGACTGGTCCACTACGCCATTGCAGGATACGGCTGTCTTGCCGCCTTCGCTGACCGGCTGGAGCTGGATGAGGATGTGGCAGCGCTCAAGAAATGCCTTGATGCATCCTATGATGGCGACCGTACGATGACCGAGCTTGCGACAGGCGGGATCAACAAGGATGCGGCTGCATGACCCTCAGGCCGGCTTGACCAGTTCGGCCGAGCCGGTCGTCTCCGTCTCGATTGCAGGTGGGAACCAGGACGTGTCCATGTCAACGAAGGCGTTGACGAATTCGCAATCCTTTTCCCATTCGTCCCGCTTGAGCAGGCGGACGTAGGGGCGCTCGATCTCAATGTCTCCGTTTTCGACAAACCGGCGCAGCAGTTTGTTGACATAGATCGACGTCAGCCCGACCGCCTGTCCGATCTCGACCTGGCTGAAGGGCACCTGAAACCGGTTGCCAAGACCGACATTGGCCACCTCCAACCGCGACCGGAGTTGCAGCAACCAGAACTTCAGCTTGCCGGACGCATCCATCGACCCAAGACTGCTGGCGTGATGACGCAGCGCGATCTGATCAAGACTACCAACCGCCGTCAGCAAGGCACCGAGACGAGGATATTCGCTGTAGAGCGGTGCCAAACCGCTCCTAGGGAATGGGCAGATCACACCGTCCGTCTGCATCGTGATGCGATGATTGGCGCGTGACGATCCGATTTCGGCCAGTCCCATGACCTCGCCCGGCAAATACACGCGCAGAATTTGACTGCGCCCGTCTGAGCTGTCCGCTTTTACCACCGCCCACCCTGTCTTGAGGACCATGATCCCCTCGGTTCGATCCCCGACGCTGACAACCGACCGGCCTTTCTTGCGCGGGTGTTCATCCTTTTCCATCTCTGCAATGAATGCACATTCGTGATCGGTGAGGGACACGAAACGGGACAGTCGACTGACAAGACAGCTTTGATATTCTTCGGACATACCAGAAGTTAACACAGATTAAGACGCCTGACCTCGCTAATTTCGGTGCAACTTGCGATACGCTGCGGGACTCCCCGAAAAAAATCTCAGAAAAGAGCGCTCATGGACCTTATCCGCATCATCCTCTCCGTCATCATTCCGCCGCTCGGCGTCTTCTTGCAGGTCGGGTTTGGGAAACACTTCTGGCTCAACATCCTGCTGACACTGCTTGGGTATATCCCTGGGCTTGTGCATGCGGTCTACATCGTCGCGCGCAAGTGAGCGGCGTGCCTGGTTCCGAGATCGAGAAGCTCGACCGCCTCTCCACGCTGCTGGACAGCCGGTTCCGGATACCGGGAACACCCATTCGGTTTGGATGGGACTCTCTTCTCGGGCTCATTCCGGGTGCAGGTGACCTCGCATCGCTCGGGCCATCCGCCTATCTCATCTATCAAGGCTACAGGCTTGGCGCACGCAAGCGCACGATTGTTCGTATGGCGGCAAACGCCGGGCTGGACCTTGTCGTCGGCGCGGTGCCTCTTCTCGGAGACGCGTTCGATCTCGTGTTCAAGGCGAACAATCGAAACGTCGCGCTGCTGCGCAAGGAATTGGCAGACGCTTCAGAGACTGCGAAGGATAGCTCATGATTGTCGATATCGACGTGCGGCTTCCCTAGGACATCGCCCAACCAGTCAATCTGACCCTGCAGGTACGCGCCCCGCGCTTTGCGGACCAGCAGGTCCTGTCGGAGACTTTCGATATCGGCGCGCCTGGCCATGTCGCAGAGACCGCCGCTGACACCGGACTTGGCGACAGAACGCCGCTGCGAACGTCTTAGGGTTTTAAGTGCGTCTCCTCCGCAAAGGTCGAAATTGACCGGCCGTCTCCGGATATTGCTGCGCTGGACAAGGTGCCGCCGCATCTTCTTCCGGGGAACGTCGTCCTGTACCTTATGCCGGCACACTAATGCCCCTCGGATGAATTCCGGAGCTTCGTCGTCGCCGAGTCCGGTCACTTGCACGGCGGGCAGCGCATCTCTGGATACGGGGCCGGATCTTTCGGCGCTTCAAATATGTCCGGGGTCTAGCACGGCGCAGACGACCGCCATCGATACCTTCGTTCAACCGCAGGGCGTCTGTCAGGACTTTGCGCATGTGCTCATCGCCCCCGCCTCCGCTATACCTGTGGTGTCGATCACCTGCCAAGTGCCGTCCAAGTATACCTCGGCGACCGGATGAAAATCCTGGGAGTCGGCATGCGGGGCGTAGACGCTGGCGAAGTGTGCTGGCATGGCGGAGGCGTCGCAGATCGTGCGGATCGGCGTCGGCATGGATGCGGCAGAGGTCCCGTTGACGGCGAGCCTTGGCTGGATCTCCCCGACGGAGAAAAACGTCTCGGGAAAGATTTCCGGACTTTGAGACCCGGTGGTAAGCGGCCGGTCTTTCGCTCGGGCTACATGTCCGCCATTTCCTGCGAACTGTAAGTTCGAACTTACCTCTATTTTGCATCTGCGGCGAACAGCCGGTTTGTCGGGCTGCACCGCAGCATTGAGATCATGGAGCGAAGGTCCGGTCCGGGCCCTCCCGGCCGCCGCTTCCACCAACATATCGCGCAATGCTGCACCGCATCCGAGGTCGGCTTCGAGCCCATTTTGACAATTGCTGCACTGCGCACGGATGTCCGCTTCTCGGGATGCAGCCAAAAACGTGACAAAATCAAACAGAGTTTTGCCAAGGGTTTGTGACACAATATTTTTCAATGTTTCCAGGCTCGCCGTCGTCAATGACAAAAACGACCGTTTTTGGCGCAAACCTTTTGACAGGGGGTTATTGTCCATAAGCAACCTTCCTTGGGCAGCCCATTGACGAACCTAAGTCTTCGCGGAAAGCTAGCTTTTAATACTAAGCGCGTGGAGGATCATCTTGAGAGCGGAACCTGTCGATCTGTTGGTTTACCTTGGCTTTGCAGTTCTGGGGTTTGTCTCGAAATTCTTGTTGGAGAGATACTCCAAGCACAAGGACGCCGTTCGTCTTGAGAGTTGGCGTCTAGAAGTGGCGAACTTGGAGCAAAAGCTATCTCAGTTCTTCTGGCCTCTTCATTGCCGCTTGAAGAGGGGCGCGATAGCTTGGGAGTCCGAAAATTTCAGAAGCAGCGATAAAGATAAACAGAAGTTCGTTTCAGCATTCGATCAAGAGGTGATCATTCAGAACCATCACGAGACCCGAGAGATCATTCAGAGCAACTTTCACCACTTTGGAGGTGACAAAGGGCTAGAAGCGGAGCTGATAAAGCTCTTGCATCATATCGACATATACCTGGCATTGAGGTCTTCAGGCTCACAAAATGACCCGATCTGGGTCGGCCAACCTTGGCCAAATGAAATCAACAGACTCATTGAAGAGCACTTGCACGACCTTCAGACAAGGTATGACACTCTCTTAAAGCAGGCAAAGAACCCGCTCTGATCTGCCAAAACTCAACCGTTTCTGTCACCGGCGGAAACTACCGTTTTTGGCGGGGCGCCTTCATCGCAAGCGGACATTGGCACAGCCGCAGCGAAAGCTAACTTCGTCCCGCACGGTGGACGTCAACCGACGCAAATAGTAGGGGCAAAGCTGTCCTGAGCCAAAGGTTAGCTTCGCGCCCCAGTTTGACGGATGCTGCGGAGCGCACGACGGTCGGCTTAGGTGGATCGCTTTGCGGATTTAGCATCGTGTTCTATACGGGCTTAGACCCTGTCGCTGGCGCGTTCTGAAAGCCGGTACAGAGGCTATTACAACAGCCGATCCGTTCTTCTCGGTCGTTTCGACAGGGCGCACATATCTGCGACGACAGGAAGCTGCCCCAAAACACACTTGCAGGTTGAATAAGTCTATGCTTATGTATTGATATGGCTGAGAACGATATTTTCCGAGCTTTGGCAGACCCGACCCGCCGCGCGATCTTTGAGAAGCTGGCGGCAGGGAGCATGAATGCCAGCGCCTTGCGCAGGGGCATGGAAATAAGTCAACCGGCAATGTCGCAACACCTTTCCGTCCTGCGGGACGCGAAACTCGTGAGACAAGAACGCCAGGGGCGTTTCGTGAACTACGAAGTCGATCCAGAGGGCCTGACCCTCATCGTTCATTGGCTGGCGAAGTATCGCACTTTTTGGCCGACCCGCATCGCAGATCTCAAAGTTTTGCTGAAGGAAATAGATCAATGAACGAAGAACAGACCAGGGAACAGGATTGCGGCATCGAGTTGGAATTTGACTTGGACGATCCGCCGCAAAAGGTCTGGCGCGCTATCAACATCCCCGAATTTCGGGAAAGGTGGTTGCCTGAGGAGGTGTTGGCCGACCCCGATGCGATCACCGTCACCCCCGGCCAGGAAGTCCGCTACAGGCTGCGCGAGGATAGCCCGCCTTTCCTGGAAAGCACCGTCACATTCACAATCACCCCGAATGCGACTGGCGGAACGTGCCTTCGGATCGTCCACGAGCTTACGGACGCGAGGTTCGACCAAACGGCGGGGACTGCTGTCAACAACAACCGCTCGCCCATCATGCTCGCCGCCTGAAATGGCGAGGCTCATCCGGCTCGCTTGAAAGAAGGTGCAATGATGGTTGCAACGCGTGAAGTCACCTATGACGTGGATGGCCTGAGTATGATCGGTTATCTGGCGCAGCCGAATGGCCCCGGGCCATGGCCAGCAGTGCTGATAGGCCATGATGGAGTTGGCCTTGAGGAATACCAACGGCAACGGGCCGACGATTTGGCCGCGCATGGCGACCTGGCGTTGGCCATGGAGTATCACGGCGGCGAGGTGTTCTTCGATCGACCCGATGCGATGCTGTCCCGCATCATGCCTTTGTTGGCCGATGTCGAACGGCTTCAGTCTATCGGTCGTGCCGCGTTCGATGTTCTGCTGGCGCAACCAGGTGTCGACCCTGATCGCATTGCCGCTCTGGGCTATGGCGCTGGCGGTAAGATCGTGCTCGAGCTCGCGCGGGCCGGTGTCCCATTCAAGGCTATCGCGGTCGTGCATTCCGCCTTCCCGGACGACAAGGTTGAAGAATGGTCCAACGTTGCCGGTACCTTCCTGCTATGCACGGGCTCCGAAGACCCCGTCTGCACCCCCGAGCAGATACTGACTTTCGGTCGCGCGCTTCAGGAGGCCGGGATCGACTGGCGTGTCGAAATATACGGGGGAGCCGAGCACGCCTTCTGGGCGCAACCGAGAAAGCCGGATGGATCGCTTGCAGAGGGAACCGCTCACAGCATGACCACCGTGCCCGGTGTCAGCTATGATCCAAAGGCTACGATACATGCATGGCGGGCGGTGCTCGATCTATTTGGCGAAACCTTTTAGGTGTTAGCGCCAACTTTCCTTGTGTCCCGGAAGGGCTGCATCACAAGTATGCCCATCTAGAATGGCGGAGGAAAGCAGACTTTCGCGGCCTTATGTATCAAACGCACCAAGCTATTCGTCGTCGCGCTCAAAGCTGTCGTGAATTTCAGTAACGGTGTAGCCCTTGATTTCACCATCCATGCGAGTGGCGTAGATAGCCTCCATGATACCCGCCGCTATCGCTTCATCGTCCGCAGGCGCTTGCCGTAGGGTGTTGAAGATTGTCAGCTTCAACTCGTTGCGCCCGAATAGCTGTTTGTACTTGCCGCGCGGCGTGATAGCCTTTGGGTCGTCCTCATAGCTACAAAGAACCAGCGCGCGGTCTATGGCGTCCAGATCGGTCTTGAGGGCGTCTGCTGCTTTCTGCGCGACCTTATGCTGGCCCGCTATTTCGCCGCGCTTTTTGATCAGTCCGAATATCGTGTGTTCCATACTCCATTATGGATTCACGCGGGCCGGATGTTCAGCTAGATTGTTGGTGCGTTTGATACATAAGCCCGCCCAACCTGGACATTTGTCGTGATGCAGCGAATGACGGCTTCGGTTCATTCTGACTTTCCTCTAGTATGGAAGGGGTAGCCTCTGATTAGAGTGCTTTGCCATTTGCCCATGGAGCTTGCATGGAGGAAAACCTAGAGGTGAGCGAGAGCTTTGTGCTCCGCAGATTCCTTGGTGGGGTATTGTTTCTGGTGGCGTTGCCCACCTTGTTTTTCGCTTTTTTGGCTGTTGTCACTAACGCTCATCTTTGGGCCGTGTTGTTGCTCGGCTGCGGACTGCTTTTAGTGAGTGTGGGATATTCCGCGTTTCGCTTCGGCCGTTCTCCCCGTGTCCGTTTGCGCGTTACAGACCGGGGCTTGTGGTTGCTTCCAGATGGAAGCGACTGGTATTTGTTCAAGGAACCAAAGCTAACCCCAATGACCCTCTTCTGGGGCGAAATTGAAGGAGTTGGTGATGGTGGCGTGTTTTACGGGTACCGGAAACTTCGGTTTTCAACCGAAGACTCAGACCACCATCTCAATACGACGTTCCTAGATTCCGACTCGCGTTCGGTGGTGTCTGCTATCGATCAAAAACTGAGGCAAAACGGCAAGCAACTTGTGGAACAGAAAATTGGGATGGTTGCGCGTAGCGGTAAATGGCGCGTTGCAGCCGATGAACTCACCCTTTGAGTAGGAAAATTATCTCGGGCCTGCCTTACGGTAGCTCGACAGCCGCCGATCGAAGGATTGTAGTGGACGACAACTATGTCCCGCATACCGGAATTCGAACCAACCAATAATAGGAGACCCAACCAATAATAGGAGCGGTCAGTTTGGCTTGCCGTGAATGTCGGCTTCGAGCTCAGAATGTCGGGCGCCAGAATACTTCTTGCTTCGCGATAGCTCTTGGAGCCTTTTACCCATTCAATCCCAACACACCAACAATCGCCGGGTTCATAAGGGCTGGGCGCTGACGTCAGACAAGTGCGCCAAGTTTCAGCAACTTCGTGGCGTTGTCATAAGCGGTATTGCCCAGATCAGCTTCATCCTCGTTTGCAGTGGCGAGAAGAGATGAAGGCGACACACCCTTCCGAGGCGCCAAGACTACGCTGACCGCTCCCGCCAGGGGCGCGGTCAGAGCGCTTGGTCGATCATCAAAGGCCTTTGTCCTGGCCGCTGTCGCGTTTCAGACTCGCTTCGGCTTCTATCTCAACACGGTACCCACCTATCAGGCTGGCGACGACAATCAGGGTGTTTGCAGGCTTGATCGCGCCAAAGACGCGCCCATGCGCCAGGGAGACCGCTTCGACGTCGGCTTCGTCCACAATATAGATGCGCGTCCGTACCACATCTTCGGCGGTAGCGCCCAAAGCCGCGAGAGCCGCCAGGATTTTGTCGAGCACGTAGGTTGTTTGCGCCTCTGCGTCCGCGCTTGCGACGATGCGGTCTGCGCCTGCGGTGGCGGTCGTCCCGGAGACGAGGATGCGGTTCCCAATCTGCTGGGCGCGCGCATAACCAGCGATCTCTTCCCACTTTGATCCGCTCAACACCTGTTTGCCGTCTGTGCGGTGCGGGCTCTGCGTGGCGGTGTGTGGCAGGGGTATCGTCTCAAGGTGGTGGGTCAGATCGCCTGACGCGGTCAGGAAGGGCGGGCGGCGGTATTCATCGCCGCAATCGCCTGGTACGCCCGTCGCGTTGTCAAAGGCTTCTGCCAACCGGGCCTGATCGTCGGCATCCAGTGCGAATGAGAACAGGCGCAGGTTGTCATCGGTGTGAACCCGTTCGCCCAGGCGCGCGCCAACAATTACGCCTGCAACGGTGGGATGGTCCAGCACCCAGCGCGTCGCGACGTTGGGGATCGAGACATCATGCTTCTTTGCGATTGCACCGGCGGCAGACAGGATGCTTTGAAAGCCGGCCCACCCACCGGTCACATCAATGAAACGCTTGTACTTCATCTTGGACCAGTCGGTAATCTCGGACGGCTCAGCTTGGCCCAGCCAGCGTTCGGACAGGAACCCGCCGCACAGCGTCCCATAGGCCAGAAGCCGGACGTTGGTGCGAGCGCAGAGGTCGGACAGTTGATGGGCGGCTCGGCGGTCCACAAGCGAGAATGAGACCTGATTGGTCATGAGCGGCACGCCGTCGGACAGGGCAACTTGGAGATGCGCGGCATCGAAGTTGGTGACGCCGATCTCTGCGATCAGCCCCTCCTCGCGCAAGCGGGCGAGTTCATGCAAGGCCTCTAGCCATGCGGGGTGCTGAAAACTCCACCAGTGAATCTGCAGCAGATCCACGCGATCAACACCCAGCCGGCGCAGGCGTTCTTCGACGCCTGCACGCACCACATCCGCTGTCATCGGACCGGGAGGGGGGCACCATTTGGTGAAGGCCAGCGCGCGGGGGGCCACACCGCGTGCCAACAGGTTTCCAGCGATGATTTCGGCACTGCCGTAGTGATCTGCCATGTCGAAGGTGTCAAAGCCGTGACGGGCATAGACCGCCAGCCAGTCCCCACCCGTTTGGGGGTCGATTGTCTCGCCGTCCTTTTCGATGTCCGCCACCTGCCAGAGGCCGGTCACGACACGTGAGATGTTCAAATTCTCCGACAGTTGAAAGCGGTCTGGGTGTCGGTGATCTGTCATGAAGGCTCCCGTCTCTCGGCGGCCTCGGACGAATGGCACTTGAGCACTGCGCCATATCCGATAACCTTGGCCAGATAAGACCAAGCGTTGGCGGCAGTCCAGCGGAAAGGACGGGGATGGAAGAGGACAAGGAGGGTGCGGGGTTCTGGCTCTATGACCTGAAGGTGGAGACCGTCCTTGACGGTCGCACACCGGTCTGTCGTCATATCGAAGGCGAGAGTTTTCAGGTCGAGGGAGAGACGTTGGTCTTCGATCCCGGCACCCGGATATCGATGTACGCCCTGACTGCGTTGATGCCGCTTTTGCCCGCCAAACAGCGCATGACCGATCCCAACGACTGGATCAGCACGGATGCCGAGGTGGCCTGCCCCGATCCGCATTGCGGCGGTCGTTTTCGGATCACACGCCTTGAAAAGCGCTGGTTTACACATGCCGGAACGACCGGGCAGCCCGATGCCCGGGGAACACCCTATTGGGAGGAGGACAACGCGTGACTGCGGAAACAGCAGATCTGCGCCCGGGCTATGCCATCTCGCGTGTGATCAAAGGCGGTTGGCAACTGGCGGGCGATCATGGTCCGGTGGACCGGGCCGAGGCTGTCCGCGATATGGAAGCCTTTCTGGACGCGGGCATCACGACCTTTGATTGCGCCGACATCTATGTGGGCGTCGAAGAAATGATCGGCGATTTCATCGGTGATCTGCGACGTCGGCGCGGCGCCGATGTTGCGAATTCGGTCAAGGTGCACACGAAACTGGTGCCGGACTTGGGCCTGCTGGAGAACATCGAGCCTGATCAGGTCGAGGCGATCATAGATCGTTCGCTGAAACGCCTGCAGGTGGAGCAGCTTGATTTGGTGCAATTCTACTGGTGGGATTTGACCATGGGCGATCCGCTGGTCGGGCTGGAGGTGTTGAAACGCTGTCAGGAGAAGGGCAAACTGGCCCATCTGGGCGTGACAAATTGGGACATCGTCGAGACGCAGCCGTTCCTCGACGCGGGCTTCGACATTGTCTCGACGCAGGTGCAGTATTCGATCTTGGACCGGCGGCCCGAGAGCGGCCTCACAGCTTGGGCCAGCGCGCATGACATGCAGCTTTTGTGCTACGGCACCTTGGCGGGCGGGTTCCTGACAGAGCGTTGGCTGGGCGCGACCGATCCCGGCTTTGCCTTCGAGAACCGGAGCCTGATCAAGTACCGTTTGATCATCGATGAATTTGGCCCGTGGGAGGCGTTTCAACAGCTGCTTACAGTGCTGAAGTCGGTTGGAGACAAGCACGGCGTGTCACTGTCAACCGTCGCAACACGTTGGGTGCTGGACCAGTCGCAAGTGGCCGCTGCCATCGTCGGCGCGCGTTATGCACGGCACCTGCCGCAGACGTTGGAGGTTTTCGACTTTGCGCTGGATGCCGATGATCAAACAGCAATTGATACGGTGCTGCGGGACGCCCCCGGGCCACAAGGTCCGGTGTTCGGTCTGGAACGTGACCGGGGCGGGCGGCACGGGCGGATCATGAAATACAACCTCAACACGCGCCCTGACGACAAGGTTCTGGGGAGTGGATGAGTTGATCCTCGCGACCGAGGACCTGAGCCTCAGCTTTGGCACTGTGAAAGCGGTGGACACAGTGTCGCTCAAGGTGCGGCGCGGTACAATCACCGGGCTGATTGGACCAAATGGAGCCGGTAAATCAACGCTCTTTAATCTGCTGACCGGGGCATTAAAGCCGGATACCGGGGCGGTGCGGCTTGAAGAGCAGGATATCACGGGCATGTCCCCTGATCGGCTCTTTGCGCTTGGGCTGGGCCGGACCTTTCAGATCGCGCGGCCTTTTGCGCGGATGAGCGTGCTGGAAAACGTAATGCTGGCCCCGATGGGTCAGATTGGCGAGCGCATCGCCGGGCCCTTCCTGTTTCGAGGGCGGATGCGGGCGCAGGAACGTCTTATTCGCGACAAGGCGCTGGACGTGCTGGATTTCGTGACACTGGGCCCTTTGGCCGACCATCCTGCGGGCAAGATTTCCGGCGGGCAGATGAAGCTGTTGGAACTGGCCCGCGTACTGATGGGCGACCCGAAACTGATACTGCTTGATGAACCGGCGGCGGGGGTGAACCCGGTGCTGACCGAGACGCTGATTGGCAAGATCGAAGAGCTGAACCGGCAGGGCAAGACCTTTGTCATCATCGAGCACGATATGGATTTTGTCATGCGCCATTGCGACCCGGTCATTGCGCTGGCCGAAGGTCGCGTGATCTTTGAAGGCTCCAGCGACGATGCCCTGGCCAATCCGGTTCTGCTGGATGCCTATCTGGGGGCAACGGCAGATGGTTGAGCCGATCCTGCAGGCCAAAGCGGTGACCGCCGGTTATGTGCCCGACCTGCCCATTTTGCGCGATGTGTCCCTGACCGTGCGGCCCGCAGAAATCACGCTGATCATCGGGCCAAACGGGGCGGGCAAATCGACGCTCATCAAGGCGATTTCAGGGCTGCTGCCCGTCAGCAGTGGCCAGATCCGTTTCGACGGCAGCGACATCACCGGCATCCGCACAGACCAGCTCTCGGCGCAAGGCATCGCTTACGTACCACAGACGGATAACATCTTTCGCAGCCTGACGATCCGGCAGAACCTTGACCTCGCCTTGCGGCGGGCCGGCGGTCAGGTCCCGACCCGGTTGGCGCAGCTTTTTGAACAATTCCCTGCACTTGCAGCCAAGCAGGGCGACAAGGCTGGAACCTTGTCGGGCGGCCAGCGCCAGTTTCTGGCGATTGCGATGGCGCTGGCCACCGCGCCGAAACTGATCCTGATGGACGAGCCCTCGGCGGGCCTGTCCCCAAAGGCCACGCAAGAGGTGCTGGAGCATGCCCGCACGCTGACAACCCAAGGTGTGTCGATCCTGCTGGTCGAGCAGAACGTCAACCAGGCGCTGCGCCTCGCGGATCACTGCTTCATTTTGGCCGAAGGGCGCAACCAGTTGGACGGACCGGCGGAAAGCCTGCGAGGCAACAAGGTTGTTGGCGAGATCTATCTTGGCAATCGACGGGTAGGGTTCGCATGATCCAGCACCTGCTCGACGGCATCCTGACCGGATCTTATCTGTCGCTCGGCGCAATTGGCTTGACGCTGGTGATGCATATCCTGCGGTTTGCGAATTTCTCACATGCCGAGCTTTTGTCGCTTGGGGCTTACGCCGCGCTAGTCTGCGATGCGCTGGTCTCAGGGCTGGCCCCCTTCCTTGCAGTGAAGCTGGCGCCGCTGTCTCTGACCGGATCGCTGATCCTGGCGATCCTTGTTTCAATGGTCCTGACCGGGCTCTCGGCCCTGCTGATTGATCGGCTGGTGTTCAAGCGCGTGCGTGAAAAAGGGCAGGAGCTCTCGATGGTCTTTGCCAGTTTCGGCATGGCGCTGATCATGCGCAACGTCATAGGTTTGATCTTTGGGCTTAGCCCCGAGCTTTATTCCCGTGACATCGCCTTTGCCACGGTCCTCAGCCGCGATCCGCTGATCCTGATCAAGCCTGATCAGGTCTTTGTGCTGGGTGCAGCGCTGCTGCTGATGTTTGCGCTGCACCTGGTCCTGTCGCGCACGACCTTTGGCTACGCCCTGCGGGCTGTGGCCGAAAACCCTTCGCTTGCACAGGTCAACGGGGTGAACCTGCAGCGGACCATCATGGCGGTCTGGCTGATTGGCGGCGGGCTGGCCGCTGTCGCGGGGGTGTTTTACGGCATCAGCCACCAGCTGATCCCGGTTATGGGCCGCGATCTGGTGCTGCCGATCTTTGCGGCCACGATCGTGGGCGGCATCGGTAGCGTTTATGGTGCGGTGCTCGGCGGGTTCATCGTCGGCATCGCGGGCAATCTGGCGCTGCTCATACTACCGTCGGGCTACACGCCCTCGGTGCCGTTCCTGATGATCCTTGCGGTCTTGATGATCCGACCGCATGGGCTGTTCGGCGAGGCCCGCGCGTGATCGGTGTCATCTCATACCTCGTGTTCTTCGCCACCACCGCCTCGATCCTGGCGATTGCGGTTCTGGGGCTGAACCTGCAATGGGGCAATACGGGGCTCTTTAATGGCGGGGTCGTCGCCTTCTTTGGCGCAGGGGCTTATGCGACACTGATCCTGGGCGGAGCAGCGCAGGCGGGCCATCTGGGTGGCTATGGTATCTTCTATCCGCTGGCGCTTTTGGGCGGCATGGTGGCGGCGGGTCTGATGGCGTGGATCGTGGGGCTGCTGACGCTGCGGCTGCGGCACGACTATCTCGCGATTGCGACCTTTGGCGTTGCCGTCGCCTTCGAGAACCTGATGCGCAATGCCGAATGGTTGGCGGGGGGTGCAAAGGGCGTGCGCGGTTTCGAGCGGCCACTGCGCACGGCACTTGGGGACGGGTTCATCTACAACCTGGTCTTTTTTGTCGTCGTGCTGCTGATCTTGATCCTCACCTATCTGTTCCTGCAGCGTCTCGTCGTCTCGCCCTTCGGGCGCCTGTTGCGTGCGATCCGCGAGGATGAAGAGGCCGCACAGTCGCTTGGCAAGAACCCTGCACGCATTCGTCTCATTGCCTTCATCACCGGGTCCGTCATCCTGGGACTTGCGGGGGGCCTTTACGGCACCTTCTACGCCTTTGTCAGCCCACAAGACGTTCTGCCGACGCTCACATTCCAGATTTGGGCGATGCTGATCGTTGGCGGCGCTGGCAACAACCGCGGCGCGATCTTTGGCGCGTTTCTGATATGGGGCGCGTGGACGGCATCGGGCTGGGCGTTGTCACGCTTTGCGCCCGTCGAGGTACAGCTTTACACTGGCTCCGTTCAATTCATACTGATCGGATCGGTGATCGTTGGCATGCTGATGTGGCGGCCCCAAGGGTTTCTGCCAGAGCGTCTTGTCGTATCACACAAGGGAAAAACCAAAAGAAAACAACACGGAGAGTATTGAATATGTCCATTATCAGAGTTTCAAGAGCCTCGATTGGCCTCGCACTCGGTCTTAGCGCCGTATCGGGTGCGGCCTATGCGCAGGACTGCACCACCAAGATTGGCGCCGTGCTGCCCACCTCGGTCGACTGGGGCCGCCCGATTGCTGAGACCGCACAGTTTGCCGTCGATCAGGTCAATGCAGCAGGCGGTGCTGCGGGCTGTCAGATCGAAATGGTCCTGCGCGACACTCAGGTTGATCCGAAAGTCGGGGTCGATGCCGCGAAGGCTCTCGTGGATCTGGAAGGTGTGAAGGTGCTCTTGGGGGCTGTCTCGTCGGGTGTGTCCATGCCGATCCTGACCTCCGTGACCGTTCCAAGCGGCGTGATGCAGATGTCGTGCTGTTCGTCTTCGACGGCCTTCACCGGCCTGTCGGAAGAGGGCAAAACGAACGGGCTGTGGTACCGCACCTTTGCCACCACGGGTGTGCAATCCGCGGTCGGTGCGAAAGTCGCCGCGGACAAGGGCTATAAATCCATCGCCATCCTCTACAAGAACGACGACTGGGGTCAGGACATGGCCCGCCTGATCGCGGCGGACTTTGCCGCCGTTGGGGTAGAGGTCACGGCCTCTGTTGCGATCAACGATGCACAGCCCAACTATCGCGCCGAGGTGACCGATGCGCTGTCAGGCCAGCCCGAAGCGCTCTATCTCGCGCTCTATCCCGCAGAGGGGACGGCGGCGGTGCGTGAATGGCTGTCGCTTGGCGGAACGCAAAACATGATCCTCGCCAACTCCCTGAAATCGGATGAGTTCCGGGACAATGTCGGCCTACAGTATCTCGGCTCAGCGCTTGGCACGGACACTGCCTCGCCGCGTTCGGAAAGTGCCGATGCATTCCGCGCCGCTTACCAGGAGCGCTTTGAGGCAGAACCCAACGGCCCCGGTCTTGCCAACAGCTATGATGCGGCCATGCTGGCGCTGCTGGCGATGGAGGCGGCTGGCAAGGACGCATCCGGCGCGGATGTGGCAGCCGCCATGTCCCGCGTGACGGACCCCGCCGGGACGCCGGTGAGCGCTGACACGGCTGGGTTCGTAGCGGCAAAGGAGGTGCTTGCTGGTGGTGGCACGGTGATGTTCCAAGGGGCCACCGGTGATGTACGATTTGATGAGAACGGCGACGTCTCCGCTCCGGCGGTTATCTGGTCCTTCTCCGAAAGCGGCACGGAGGAGATCGAGTACATTCCGCTGAGCGACGTTGACGCTTTCATTGCGTCACTCAAATAGCTTGCGTCACGACAGGCTGTATACGCCTTGATATAGTCCGATGGCCGCCCGGTATGGGCGGCCTCTTTTTTGGGTGCCTGTCCTTGTAGAGTTCGTCGGCAGCAAGTGCATCAATGGCAGGTGTATCGGCAACCTGCGGGAGCAGTGCGTGGGCCAGTTTCAGGCGAACAGGAATGCTCCTTTCGCCATTGCTTGCAACACGCAGGCAGTCCACGAGTGCGTTAGTTTCTATCATGCCCCGCCAGTTCCTACGTACCTAGGTCAAGAACCTTGCAGTGAGCGGAAAGCAGGAGGCTGTTCGGAATTCAAGGCACGTGGCTCTTTCTAAACAGACGGAAGCGGTTCTTGAGCAACAATTGCCGCCAGACAAGACGGTCCGTGAAATATCCCGTATGACCACCGAACCCTACCGGCTGATTATCCACACCGGTTTCAGGGTCGTTGTCGTTCTGGTCGGGCAGGGCTGGATCGTGCAGAAAATCGATTGTCGTGCCGACAAAGTCGTCTTTGCGGTAGATGTTGTGCCACTTGAAGTCTGGCAGGATGTCCGCGCGCGTGATCCCGAAGCTGGCCGAAAAATATTGGAGATAAATATGTGTAACCGGTGCACCCATTGTGATGAGGTGTTTTTCGCCGGTAATTTTTTTGATCTTCTTCATCAGTCCGGTTTTCGCGGCCTGGTCCTTGCGGAGATTGCGGGTTGCGACAACGGTGCCCTGCGAATGTGCAAAGATGGTCAGGTGTTGGGGGTTTTCGGTCTCCAGCATGTAGCTGACCACCCGTGAGAAACGCGCCTCAATCCGTGCGCGCTGGGGATAGTTGTTCTGCAGGGTGTCGGTGAAATTGCACCGATCGCGTATCGAGTAGGCAATGATATCCCGGGCAATGCCAAGAGCCGAGCCGACAAACTCGCTGAAGTAATAGATTAGAGCCGCCACACCGAGAACGCCCATGAGAATGGTGCCGTAGTATGTGTCCAGAACCTGGGTCCAAGGAATGGCGACATCACAAAGATACGAACCTAGACTGCATTGCGCGGGATCACCTGCGCCACCAAACAGCAGGATCAGCACACCCAACATCAGAAGCAGGCTCGAAGCAATGAAAGCAATGTCGAGGAGCAGGTTCAGGATCAACCGTTCTACGAATAGCTTTCTCAGAAATGAACCGGTGGTGTTTCTAAGTATCCGCCGGAAAAAGACCACAAGGCCGATCGTCCCTAGGATCACCACCAAAGCGATTGCCGCGAAACCGAGCGTGCCAAGCGCCTGATCGAGATGATCATTAAAGATTCTTTCCAGAAGAAACGGTCTTGGCGGTCCCGCGGTCTCCATGTCCCGGGCCTGGAATGCCATAACCGTTTTTGTGGATTGTTCGACAAGTTTTTGCAAACCAACCCAGAAGGCGGAACTGAAGATCATCCACAAGACAAGCATTGCCGCGCTGACACCGGGATAGATCAGCTGTCGCAGATTGGCGCCGGTGGCACGATCCTTTGCTACCGCATTGACTGCGCTGTGGTCACGCTGGCGGATCTTGATCAACAGCCAGTTGATGAAGCGCCGGACAAATCCGATCAGAACACCGACAATCATCAGAAAGGAAAGCGCAATAGTCGTGATCCAGACTGCGCCCAATCCCCGAACAGTGACAGAGATAAAGCAAGAGACATAGAAGAGATCACTGGTGCCCGCAGGTGTCCCACCGCAAACGCTGGTCCCGAGCGCAGAGTTCGACAGCAACGCGGCGATGATTGTCAGTACCCCGAGAAAGGCGAGACCCCGCCAGAAGAGCCGCAGAAGATATGTGCTGCAATAGGCCGTCGATTGCATCACTATTCCCGCCAGGAAAGTGAAAGCCCCCATGAGAACCAGCAGGTTTCGCGGTGTCATCTTGCCTGTCGCGCTCAATGGCTGGACGATATCAACAAGGAGGAAACCGGCGCCGATCAGCAAGAGCGCATTCAGCGGCGCAATCAACACGTAGAACAACCACGTGAAGGCATGAACGGTGAACTTGCCGAACCTGCCGGCCTTGGCCGGGTTGTTGTGGACGTTGTCGAGCGCAAGATACCCGAGGCCGAGGATCAACCTGAGCAAATCGATAAAGGTCCAGATAGGCCCCTTCGGAGCGGGGGAGAGATCCGCCCAATAGACTTCGGCAAATACGGTTTCGTCGATGTCCTGAGTGCTGTCTGCAGGTCTCGAATCCACCCGGCGGATGTGGCAGGGAAAGAGCTTCAGGTTGCGGTTTTCTTCGCTGTGGTCCGTTTCGGCCAGCGAAATTTCGGACGAGGAGATTTTACCGTGCTTCGGATCGATAGCGGCATGTCGCGTGATCGCGGCTGTAGACAATTCATCAACAGTTTCTCCCGCAACCTGTTCTCCAATGCCGTGCACGACGATAACGAGATGCTTGTTCAAAATGATGCTTTCAAAGAACCTAAAATATGATCCCAAAGTATCAGAAAACCTGAGCGCTCGGTAGAATTTTTCTGATGGTGCGCGGTGCAACGATCATGGCGCAGGCGATGCGCAACAGGTCTTCAGTGTCCGACTGACGGCAGACTAGAGTCAATGGACCCCTAACAGTATTGCACCCGCCATCGTTGTCTTGCCGCAAATGCTGGATATTCTGCGACCGTCTGTGTCAGGGCGGACAAAGCGTCGGGAAAAAGACGGCCGAGTGGTACCCCTGAGCCGTCCGTACATCCCGTAATCCAGCGATCCCTGGCACGTTTGGGCAAGGGCTCCCTTGCACATTGGAAAAAGTTTGCAGGCAGAGCGGCTCAGTACAGCACTATGAATGCTTGCCAGTGTTTCCGTCGGTCAGCGGGCAAAACGCATCGCGGAGTGTGACAACCATCGCATCGATCGCCGCTGATGTGCCTGCAGGATTGCGGCGCAATACAACACGCGCATTATCAACAATCGTAAACCCATCCTCAGCCGTCAACTCTCTGCACCCAAGTGGAATGGAGCTGCGGGACAACGGTGCTACCGCAATACCGTTTACGACCGCGGTTCGCATACTCGCGGATGTGTCGCACTCGAAGGCAAAGTAGTGATCCACCCCAATTTGTTCCAGCGAATGGAGAGCATAGTCGCGGCACCAGTCTGAACTAAAGTAAATGGATATCGGCAACGGTCGGCGCAAATGCTGCGAATGCGAGATGGACGTGACCCAGACAGTGGGGTCAACAGCAAGAATTTCGGCTTCGTCTTCACTGTAGCCTTCATAGATCACCGCCAGATCAATCTTGTCAGCACTCAAAGCGGCAAGTTGCGGCGCGCTGAAATCGCAGCGCACTGTCACCTGCGTGTCCGGATGACGTTGTGAGAATGAGGCGAGGGCAGACGGTAAAATACTTTGCACATATTCATCGGGAATACCGACGCGCACCGGGCCGGAAAGCGGTTTTTCCCGCAGCGCGGTTGCTGCCTCATCCAGCAGCCCGACAACGCGTCGGGCATAAGGCATGAGCTGTTTACCTCTTTCCGTCAGGCTGACGCCACGCGGCTGGCGAATAAAAATGCTTTGCCCCAGACTGTCTTCCAATTTGCGGATCTGCATGGAAACGGCCGATTGGGTGCGGCCTAGATAATCTGCCGCACGGGTAACCGAACCGGAATCCGCGACAGCCAGAAAGCTTCGCATGAGATCACTGTCGAGTGGTGGCAGCATTGTACGATATCCATCAGAAAATTGAATACCATCTATAATTACTATGCGTTTGATTGATGTCAACAAATCACCGATGTCAGTCTTGAAGAGTAACAAGGCGGGCGAGATATGATCTGGAGACTTTGGAAGCGCTGGCGGGCATTGCGTAAACAGCGGGACTCCATGGGGTGGATGCTGCTACGTAAGGACGATCGGTGGCTGAACGATATCGGGCTGACGCGCGACGACCTCCGGACTCTGCTGCGGGAGCGGGAAAAGTAGGAGAGCGGTCATGCAACCTGTCTCCTCACGTAACTGGGTATTGCATCCGGGCGTCGCAACTTTCTTCAGAGCAAGTAACGCATAGTCCCTGCATCCATTTACAGCGCAGCTAAGGTCTGAGTGACCCACTTTGGGTGATGTTACATTCTGGATCAAAGCCATTGATCCGCGCGGCGCCATCATGCGGAGACGAGACCCTCAGTTAGAGAAAACCGCATGCACGATAGATGACACCAAGACCGTTGCCAAATACGGTATTGTTTTTTACCATCGTGCCATCGGTAACAAGCAACAACGGGAGGGCACCAGCTGAGCATGCGTATCATCCGCCGACTTCAGCATGGCCCCCGCTTCGCCCTGTAAATTCGTTTGCAGGGCTGACCTTGAAACACTTTCACTCTTGGTCTGCTCAAAGCCGCGCTGCGGCCCCCATTTCTTAAACCGAGACTCTTATGAACATGATCAATATCAACGCCTTGAGCGTAACGCTTGGCGTGCCGCTATTCGCAGATCTGACCCTGACCATTTCCAAAGCCGACAGAATGGGCGTGGTTGCTGCAAACGGGCGTGGCAAATCCACACTGCTCAGCTGTATTGCTGGTGAATTTGACCAAACCAGCGGCGAGATCACCTACGCGCGTGGCGTCCGGGTTGGATATGTGAAGCAAAACCTGCCTGTTGAGACCAAAAACCTGTCCCTTTACCAATTGGTCTTGGGCGCACTTCCGACCGACCAAGCCGACTATGAAAGCTGGCGTGTCGATGTGCTACTAGATGATCTAAAGGTGCCCTACGACATCCAGCACCAACCTCTGGCAGCGCTGAGCGGTGGTTGGCAACGCACTGCAATGTTGGCCGCTGTCTGGATCACGAAACCGGATGTTCTGTTGCTGGACGAGCCAACCAATCACCTTGACCTCTCTCGCATCGCGTTACTGGAAGGGTGGCTGGCGTCGTTACCCAACACCGTATCGGTCGTCATCATCTCTCATGACCGGGAGTTTCTTGACAACACGACCAATCGTACGATGTTTCTGCGTCGGGAACGCTCCCGAGTATTCCAACTCCCTTTTACGGCCGCGCGCGCCGCTTTGGACGAGGCTGACGCGGCTGATGAACGAAGATTCACGAATGACTTGAATAAGGCGCAGCAGCTGCGCCGCCAGGCGGCAAAGCTCAAGAACGTCGGGATTAATTCCGGTTCTGATCTTTTGCTGACCAAAACCCGGCAACTCACCGACCGGGCCGAAAAGATGGAGGCTGCTGCCAAGCCCGCCCACCGCGACCAATCTGCGGGCGACATCAGGCTGGCAAACAGTGGGACTCATGCCAAGGCGCTGATCACTCTGGACGATGTTTCTGTTGAGACACCTGATGGGCGACTGCTCTACAAGACCGGTCGGAAATGGATTACCAGAGGCGACCGTGTCGTTGTGCTGGGCACAAACGGCACCGGTAAAACACGATTGGTCAAAATGATCCAAAAAGCGTTGAGTAGTGCGGGTTCGGCGATCAAATGTGCGCCTTCTATTGTGCCTGCCTATTCAGATCAGCATCTGAGTCAACTTGCCGAGCATAAAACGCCAATGGATGCGGTGGCCGGGCAATTTGATATCGGCGACCAGCGGGCGCGCGCAGTTCTGGCAGGCGCAGGCATCACCATGCAAATGCAGGAAACGAGGGTCAACGCCTTGTCTGGCGGGCAAAAAGCGCGATTGGCGATGCTGATCCTGCGCTTGAGGAACCCCAATTTCTACTTGCTTGATGAACCGACGAACCATCTGGACATTGAAGGTCAGGAGGCTTTGGAGGCGGAATTGATCGACCATGGCGCGTCTTGTCTGCTTGTCAGCCATGACCGCAGATTTTTAAGGAACGTTGGCAACCGCTTCTGGTGGATCAAGGGTCGGAAGCTAGAAGAAGTCGACGCGCCGGATCAGTTCCTGAACATCCAAATGGATGTCAAATAGGCAATTGTTCAATCGCTTCTCGATAGAGGCATTTCGCTTTGCGTCGAAACGCGCATTGGTGCTGATAGCGTGAATGTCGGAGAGGTCATAGAGGACTGTCGGTGGAACGGGTTTAAACCCGCGCGCTGTCACATCTCAATTTTTTTGTGCAAGCCCCGCAGTAGCATTTGAAGTTTCGGCACAGCCCGGAATTGGTTGTGGTTCTACGTCAGTTGCTTGACTTCACGCGCGCCGTCCAGAGCGCGACAACCGTGCCGGGCCAGGTCGTCCAAAACTGATGCCTATGGGCCCAAACGGGTAAATCCCCATCATCTGTTCGGGCTGTTAAGTTGCCCGCAGAGCCGCCCGTCAATTCGCGTTCAAACGTCGATTTTGAAAGGGCGCAGATCAGTTCGCGCTGGGCGATTTTGTCACCGATCCATTCCAAGAATGGCAGCTGCCTTTTCAAAATAGTCCGGTGTTCCAAAATTGCCGGACTTGAGTGCGATGACAAGCGTGGCACTTGCCCGTAAGGCGGGCACGCCAGGATCAATCTCCGGTCCAATTTCGAGCGTTTTCAAGTCTAAGCCTTCAACAACGGCACCCGATGTTTCGCCGCCAGCGGTGAGGATTTTGCGAATACCTGCCTCAACCAATTGGCGGGCGACCTCTGCGAAAAACGATTCAAGCGCCGCAGCGCTGTTATCCCGTCCGAATTGCCTTTGAATGTCAGCCACAACCGCATGATCAGCGGAACTATAGGCCAGTGGAACGTCATCTGAATCGATCAGCCATTGGGTTACAGTCGCAGGGCTCAACTGGCCCGTCATCACCATCGTCGCATCGATTTCATAGGTTGGGTTCGTCTTGCTGTGCAACGCGACCTGACCACGCGTTGCATTCGAGCAGGACCCTGACAACGCGACACATTTCCCGTTCTCGCCGCGCCACTTCGTTTTGTCAGATGTCATCTGGCCGCGCTTTTCGAAATTGCGCGGCAGGCCAAGTGCTACACCGGACCCTCCCGTGATCAGTGGCAAACCGTCTGCGGCAGCGCCTATTTCCATCAAATCTGCATCTCGCAACGCATCCACAACGATCAACCTGTGGCCGGCATCTCGTTCTGCCTGAAGCGCGTCCTTGATGGCCTTTTCACCGGACAGAACCGCCTCTGCATCGACGTGACCAACAGAGTATTTGGTTTGCGGCGTCAGCCAACGGCGAATGTCGGGGTCTGTCATGGGTGTCAGCGGATGATCCTGCAAGCCGCTTTCGTTGAGCAACCGATCATGGACGAAAAGATGCCCCTTGTAGATGGAACGGCCTGTGCCGGGAAACGCGGGGCAGACGATGACCTGTTGCGCGCTCAGGGCATCTGCCAAAGCATCGGCGACCGGGCCGATGTTCCCCTCGGGTGTAGAGTCAAAGGTTGAGCAGTATTTGAAAAAGATCTGCTCGCACCCTTGTGCCAGAAGCCAGTTTAACGCCTCCAAGGATTGGCTCACTGCATCCTCACGCTGGATGGACCGTGACTTGAGGGCAATGACCCCCGCCTCAACGTCGCTTTGCGCAGGTGTGGATGGGACACCGGTGTATTGCACGCACCGCATCCCTTGTTTGGACAGAGTGTTCGCCAAGTCTGACGAGCCGGTGAAATCATCCCCGATACATCCCAACAGCATCATGCGTCCCCCGGCAGCGTCAGACCCGCATTGCGGGCATAGACCTTGGCGACAGCCGCGTCGTCTTCATGCCCCAAGCCGGACCCTGAGGCGGCTAAAAACTGTTGCAAGGCAGCGGCGGTAAGCGGCGCCGCGAATTTGGCGGACTTCGCTGCATCGAGGACAATGCCAAGGTCTTTTGGCCAGATATCAACCGAAGAATGCGGAGTGTAATCGCCCGCCACGATATGCGGCGCGCGATTTTCCAGCATCCATGAGGTGCCCGCGCATTGGCTGATCACCTCAACAAAGGTGTCGGGTGCCACGCCCTGGGTCATCCCAAAGGTCATCGCCTCGGCCATTGCCGCGATGTGCACACCGGCAAGCAACTGATTGACCGCCTTCATTGCAGACCCCGCACCCGCGCTGTCACCCAGTTCAAAGACCGTGCTTGCCGTTGCATCGAGCACAGGCCGCGCGGCGGCGAAGGCTTCGGCAGACCCGGAGGCCATGATGCTGAGGGCCCCTTCGCCCGCTTTTTTGGATCCGCCAGAAATCGGCGCATCAAGGTAAAGAACGCCCGCCTCGGCACATTGCGCCGCCATCTGGCGCGCAAACTCAGGTGCGACGGTCGCGCAGGCCATAACCGCCGCGCCCGGCTTCAGCCGCGCCACGACACCTTCTGGGCCAAAGAGAACGCTTTGTGTCTGCTCTGCATTCAGCACCACGACGACCACGACATCCAAGGTCCCGGCAATCCCAGCAAGGGTTTCGGTCTCTCCGCCCTCGGCTTGAAATCGCTCTGCCGTCTGTGGGTTAATATCATACCCATAGGTCGCATGCCCCGCGCGCAGCAATGATTGCGCCATGCCGTACCCCATGGAGCCCAAACCAATAACGGCGATCTTACTTTGCATCTGGAATACCTCTACCGATATCAGGTTTGTGTTTCGCGGCTATGTGCTGCGTCGCGTCGGTTGGAACGAACCCGCCAGACCGAAGCCGAAGAGGTGATAAACATCTCCGTTCCGCTGCTCCCCCCAAAGCAAATATTGGAGGTTTGTGACGGAAGGCGAATTTTGCCCAGACATTTGCCTGCTAGGTCCAGGCAATGGATGCCGTCCAGAGCGCTGGTCCAGATGAGGCCCTCGTGATCGACGCGAAACCCATCTGGCACCCCCGGCGTAATTTCAGCAAAGACCTGCCCGCCTGACAGCGTTGTGCCGTCTACCTCAAACACGCGAATATGGTGCGGCAGGCTGTGGTCTATCCCCGGAAAGCTGGCGCCGCGAATGGCCCCTGAATCGGCGATGTAGAGCTTTGTTTCATCCGGTGAAAACGCGAGCCCGTTTGGTTTGTCAAAATCGGTGACAACGGCCGTGAGGGCGCCATCAGGTGCTGCGCAAAAGACGTAGCACCCATCAAGCTCGCTTTCGGCCGGGTAGCCTTCGACATCGGAGTTGATGCCATAGGGAGGGTCCGTGAACCACACAGATCCGTCCGATTTGACGATGACATCATTGGGTGAATTCAGGCGCTTGCCCTGATAGCGATCTGCGATCACTTCGACCGCTTGCGCGTCTTCGGGATCAAGCCGCCGAATGACACGCCGTCCGCCATGTTCGCATGAAACCATGCGCCCTTGCGCGTCACGGGTATTCCCATTTGCAAATTCACTGTTTTGCAGCGCGATACTTGTGCCTTGCCCGTCTTGCCACTTCATCATGCGCTTGGCGGGAATATCATTGAAGTAGAGCGTGTCGTGGATCCAGACGGGCCCTTCTGTCCATGTATAGCCCTGGGCGATCAGTTCTGGCGGGTGGTTGGTGTCGACCATATCCGCAAATGAACGGTCAAAGGTTTCAAAGTACGCCCCCATATCAAGACCCCTTTTTGCGCAGTGTCTGAAGCAAAAGCATCACAATGATAATCATGCCAAAAGTTATATTGCGCCAGGCATCCGAGATTTGCATCACCGACAGGATCGACGTCAGCAAGGTAATGAACAAAACGCCGCCGATCGTACCCACAAGGCTGCCGCGCCCGCCCAGAATCGATGTGCCACCGATGACGACGGCTGCAATCGTTGGCAACAGGAACGGATCGCCCATCGACTGATAGGCCTGGTTTGCATAGCCCGCCAACAAGACACCACCCAGCGCCGAGCATACCCCTGCAATCGCAAAAGCCGCAAAGATAACCGACGGCGTTGAAACGCCCGACAGGAATGTCGCCTTTTCATTGTAACCAATAGCCGACAGGTAGCGACCAAAACCTGAGCGGGTGAGCACGAGAGCCATCATCCCAGCAACGAGCATCCAGACGAGAAAGGCCGCCGGTATCCCGGCCAACTGCCCTGTGGCAAGCCATATCATCGTGTCACTTGCTTCACCCTTGGGGTTGAACCCCCCGGTGTTCAGGACCGCGACGCCCAGCAACATCGAATTGACCGCCAGCGTCCAGACCATTGACGGAATGCGCAGGATCGCGACCCCAACCCCGTTCACAATCCCGATCAGGCCCCCGAAGAGGAGCGCGGCCGGGATTGCCAGCGCGGTCAAAACCGCGTCGCCCGTTCCCGCAAGGGAGGTCGAGAGGATTGCAGCGCCGCCCAGGATCCAGGGAACGGACAAATCAATATGGCCCAACAGGATGACAAGGGTTGCCCCCAGCGCAAGCAATCCAAGAAACGCCGAGATCTGTAGCTGCTGCGTGAGATACTCAAATCCGAGGATCTGAGGGTAAAAAACGCTGCCCCCCAAGATGAGCAGAATGGTCCCGATATAGGGCACCAGGCTATCCATACTGGGCAGACGTTGCATCAAACCACTCATCTTCCGAACACCTCCAGCTTGTTCTTCACGCGCAGGACATCCGCCCCGCCGATCGCGATTGCCGCGGCCAGGATCAGACCTTCGACGAAGGGTTGTGCCAGTGGCGGAAGCCCTGAGAAAAACATCAGCGCTCCGATTGTCTTGAGGATGAACGCCCCGGCGATTGCCCCGGTCAACGTGCCGACACCGCCCCGCAGCGCCACCCCGCCCAAAACAACGGCCGCGATTGAATTCAACGTGAAATTTGGCCCGATCCCGGCGTCGCCTGTCGTTGTGACCAGACTGAAATAAAGCCCGGCAAGCCCCGCAAAAAGACCGCCCAAAGCAAAGGACGCCAGTCGAATTCTGGCAATCGGCATACCGGACTGAAAGGCCGCCTGTTCGGACGAGCCAACCGCGTATAGGCCCAATCCCAAGCCTGTCCGACGCAGGGGCACCCAAATCAACCCAATGACCGCCACCGTGACAATCAGCGCCGTTGGCACGCCAAGCACATCCAAGGTCAGCGCATCGGCAAGGTCATAGTCGATCTGCCCCCCGGGCGTGGGTCGCAACAGCAATGCAAGGCCAACAAATACGGAGGCCGTCGCGAGCGTTACGACGATGGGCTGGATACGGCCATAGACGACCAGCAGACCGTTCAACACCCCGCAACCGACCCCGGCGGCCAGAACGATGATGATGCCAAACGTCATTTCGGCACCGGTTCCTATGACCAGATAGGAGGCGATACAGTTGGTCAGCGCCATGATCGCCCCAACCGACAAATCAATGCCACGCACGATGACTGCAAAGAACTGCGCAATAGCGGCCAACGCGAGGATGAGACACTGGTTCGCCCAGATTGTCATGACATAGGTGGTCGGGCCTGCGGGGTGTGTTGCAAGGTAAGACACCAGCAACGCCACCAGAACCGAAAAGGCGATTGTTTCGCGCTGGTTCGCGCGCAGAAGATCACGCATGAGCAGTCCCCTCGGCGGCGGCTGGCGTCTCATGCATGTTCAACGAAGCGGCGATGATGTTTTCTGCTGTGATATCGGCCCCGGAAAGCCTGCGCACAACGCGTCCGTTGTAGAAAATATGCGCGTCGTCGCACAGGTGGATCAGTTCTTCGTAGTCTGTGGACAGCAGCAGGATGGCGACGCCGCTGTCTGCCAACCGTCTGAGCAGGGCGTAGATTTGGGTTTTGGTTTTGACGTCAATTCCACGGGTCGGGTCGGCGAGCAACATGCATCGCGGACCCAAGGATAGCCACTTGGTGAGCGCCACCTTTTGCTGGTTTCCCCCTGAGAGTTCGGAGACCGTCTGATCCAGACTGTCGCATTTGAGTTCCAGCGCGTCGAGGAAGGGTTGGTAGATCGCGGGGTCGCCCGCATCGATGCCCTCAACGCCCAAGGCGGCGAGTTCCATATTGTGCGCAATGCTTTGCTGCAGCACCAGACCTTCGGTTTTCCGGTCTTCCGGGACCAGAGCGATGCCAAGCTTCGGGGACTTGGCGGTTTTGGGATGGTTTACCGTGATTTTCCGCCCGTCCATCACGCAATCCCCTCGGGTGCCCTTGAGCAGCCCGAACAGACCTTGCAAAACCGCGCCCTGGCCCTGCCCATCCAAGCCGCCAAGACCCGTGATGCAGCCCTTTCGCAAAACAATTGAAACGTCATCCAACGTGTCGCCCCAACCGAAACCATTTAGGCTGATAACCTCTTCAGCGTCCGCAACCGGGTCGGGCTTTGCCGGGAACAGGTCGTCAATGCGCTGGCCTACCATCTTGCTGATGATCGCGCCGTAATCATAGGCCCCGTTGTCAAAGGTCTCGACATGAGACCCGTTGCGGAAAATCGAGATGCGATCTGCAAGCGCTTCGATTTCGTGAAACCTGTGCGAAATAAACAAGACGCCGACGCCCGCGTCGCGTCTGGCCCGTATCAGCCGGAATACTTTTTCCACCACGGATGCGTTCAGGGCGGAGGTTGCTTCGTCCAGGATCAAAAGCCTTGGATTGCGCGAAAGCGCCTTTGCAATTTCGACCTGCTGACGCTCGGCCAATGTCAGATCAGCAACACGCGCCTTCATCCGGATGGCCTCGCCGTCAATTTGCGACAGGATGCTCTTTGCGCGCTCAACCACTGCGGTATCCAGCCGTCCCAAACCGCGTCCCGGCGCGCCCAGCATCAGATTTTCGCGAACCGTCAAATCCGGGACCAGTGAGAGTTCCTGAAACATGCAGATCAGGCCCCGCGCCATCGCATCAGCCGGTGAGGACAGATCGGTCCTGGCACCGTCCACATCGATATGTCCGGAGGTGGGTCGGATAACCCCGGATACCAGTTTCATCAGTGTTGATTTGCCAGCGCCGTTTTCGCCCAGAATGGCGTGGATCTCGCCCGCGAAACAGGCAAAGTCTACGTCTGACAACGCCCTGGTTGCGCCATAGATTTTGGAGACGCCAGACAGGTGCACAATAGCGGTCTCTGATCGCGGCATTTGAACCATCCGATTGTAAAACTGGATCGTGAACCCGGCGACATTGGATGCCGCCGGGACAAGGTGCCAGGCCCTTAGGTGTCGTCAGCGCTTTGACCGATCAGCTCTTCGGGGGTGAAGGGCGCAATGCAATCCGGAAAACCGGTGCCTGTGTTGAACGACTTGGGCAGATCGGGGAAGTAATTCACGCCAGCCTCCAGATCGCTTGCCAGAACCTGCGGGATCGGCAGGAACACGGTTTGCGGCAGTTGGTTCCCCTGCAACAGGGCGACGGCAGCTTCGAGCGCGATAGCGGACATGGCCGGGGCCTGTGACGCTGAGATGCCGGGGATGTCCAGTTCATCCATCAGGATGCGTACACCGTTTTCCCCGTCAACGCCCATCGGGACAATCGGGTGCCCCGCCGCTTGCATCGCGTTGATTGTGCCAGCGGCCCCGTGCTGCGATACGACCGCATCAAATTCGCCGTGGGTGGCAAGGGCGTCGGCCACAACCTTTTGACTTGTGCCAGTGTCCCAGTTGCCGACCACTTCGACAATCTCAAGACCCTCCACTTTTTCCAGAACGCTCATCATGCCCAGACGACGGTCACGATCGGTGGAATTGCCCGGCAAGCCGTTGACCATCAGAATTTTGCTAGCGTTTCCCCCTAGCTCATCAATGACCGTTTGTGCCTTCAGGCGGCCAAGCTCCAGCTGGCTTTCGTTGATCTGGACCACCTTGTCAGTATCCAGAACGTTGTCGAACGGTACCAGCACCGTGCCTGCACGATCTGCGCGGCGGATCACTGGTTCAAAGGCACTTGGGTTGACCGCAATAAAGGTAATGGCGTCATAACCCGCTGCAATAAAGTTATCGATTGCCGCGATTTGCGCAGCGCTATCGTTGCCGACGGAAACGACCGTAAACTCTTCGATATTTGCGGCATTTTCCGGCCGCGCGGCCCAGGCTTTTGACGCTTGAATGGCGGCGATGCGCCAGTCGTTACCGGCAAAACCGTTCACGAAAGCAATTTTGTAAGGTCCGTCCTTGGCCTCGCCCTGAATCGTGCTTGTCCCAGGTGCCGGGACAAAGCACTCTGGCCGGTAGGTGTCTGCAAAGCCTGAAGTCGCAGTGACCGCCGCCAACGCCGTACCCAAAAGAAATTTGTTCATTTGATATCCTCCCAATTCGTCGAAATACTTATATGTTTACGTAAACATACTGGCTATCATTAATATGTTTACGTAAACATGTGTCAAGCCTTTCTCTCATCCCGGTCAGACGCCGCCGCGCAATAGGCAGGAAACTGAATGAAAACTAGGAATACTCGCCCAACCATGGATGACGTTGCCGAGAAGGCTGGCGTGAGTCAGATGACTGTGTCTCGGGTGATGAATGGCAAAGGCTACATCTCCGAAGAAGTCCGAAGCCGCGTCAGGTCGGCGGCGGCGGAAATTGGCTATGTGCAAAATCGTCTGGCACGCGGGCTCAGGTCCGAGAAAACGCCACTTGTTGCTGTTGTCCTGCCAACGCTTGGGAACTCTGTTTTCAACGATGTGCTTAGCGGTATTACGGATGCTCTGACACAGGCGGGGTACAGACCCGTCTTTGGCGTCACCGAGTATTCTGAAGCGAAGGAAGACGAACTCGTCCGTGACCTGTTGTCCTGGCGCCCCTCTGGGATCGTGCTGACCGGATTGGAGCATTCTGATGTCACGCGGGCTGCGATTGCAGCAGCAGGTGTCCGGGTCGCCGAGATCATGGATATCGATGGCACACCGATTTCACTGGCTTTCGGCATGTCTCAGATTGCTGCGGGTCATGCCACCGCAAAGCACATGTTGGCGCAGGGGCACCGCAGATTTGCCTACGCAGGCAGCCATAGTGGTCGCGATCTGAGGGCTGGCAAGCGACTCGAAGGTTTCCGACGAACGCTCCGCGACGCAGGCGCAACTTTGCTGTCCGAGAATATCAGTCCAAAACCTTCCTCAATGATGGAAGGGCGCCGGATGACCGCAGAAATCTTGTCGCGCCCCGACAGACCAGACGCGATCTACTATTCGAACGATGATTTAGCGACCGGCGGCATCATGCATTGCCTGTCAAACGGCATCCGGATGCCGGAGGATATTGCACTCGCAGGCTTTAACGGTTTGCCATTTCTTGAGGCTTTACCCGTAGGCCTGACGACCGTTGAAACTCCTCGCTACGAGATGGGGAAACAAGCGGGGAAATTTTTGTCCATGCCAGAGACTGATCTTGCGGAAGACGCCGGAAGAGTAGTCGATTTGGGGTTTAATCTCATCGCGGGACAAACGTGCTAGTGACTGATGTCTTTCAAAGGCCGTGCCGACTGAAAGGCTGCGGTCGTCGGCTAGGGGCATGGTCAGATAGGCCGAGTTCCTATCAAGTCGTAGCAAAATTTCTGCGAAAATGCGGTCCATCAGTAAGCTTTCGCTCGGAGCATTTATCGGAAGCTCGCGAACAGCCACCCTACACTACTCAAAAGGCCAAAAAAACCGAAGCAAGTGCGCAAAACTGCGCTCTTACCTGACATAAGCTGCCTTTCTCGCCGGACGGTTGCTATTCACGCGGGATGACACGTTAAGAAGTGGGTGGCTGGGATGGTAGAACTCCAACCCCAGCGCTAGAGGGTAATTTTAATATTTTAAAACAGATGGTTATAATGATTTTTTACAGCCGTAAAATTTTTGATGTTGATGCATTTGTTGATGCATTTGTTGATGCGCGGTAGAGTGTGCTCCGCCCGTCTAACCCACAGTCTGAAGTATCAATTCTCAATTTCAAGTTCTTTTTTGCTCACATATATTGATGCGTAAATCCAACCCCGCAACAGGTATTTTGAGAAGCTCGCTTCGGTAGCTGATTCAGAGTGCCCGATTCGAAAAAAATCGGTCGTTAGCTTACAAAAGACTCATAAAAATGCCAAAATCGCTGAAAAAATCAAAATAAAGATTAATAATGATAATCTCTTTAGAGATTATCATTATTAAAAGTTATGTCAAGAGTGGTAACTCACTGATTTTAATTCAAAAAAGTATAGCCCTTTGAGAGGTTGCGAGAAATATCCTTATATGTGATGCTATATGCAAATGACGCAACAGTTGAAACATATCGCTAAACGTTTGAGGGAGATTGAACAGGAGCTCACCGCGCTCGAAGTTGAGCGGTCCATGCTTCGAAAGACACAGCATGGGTTCAGCAAGTGGCCGCATCTGATAAAGGAGGGCGACAAGTTCTCTCAGCGGACTTCAGTGAAGTTTGAGTTGCTTGCGAAAGTCGCCGACTATCTGAGTGAAGCTGACCCATTGGTGTACGGTGGCGCTAGCACCAAAGAAATCTACCATGCGGTGGTCGAAAAAACTAAAGTAGAGGGAAAAAGGCGGGAGTGGTTCAACAGTGATCCCGGTCGATTGGAGGATGGAATTGATCGCGACGTTGGTACGCCACTTTCCAATTCTCGAGAGCCAATAAATTACAACACATTCCGTAGCTATCTCGCGAGATATAAAGCTGAGGGTCGGCTATTTTACAATGACGATACGAGGCGCTGGAGAGTTTCGCCGGAAGACCTCAGCAGCAACGGCTGAATTTCTGGATTTCGGGTGATGCCTAGGGAAACACCAGAACCAGAGTGCGATTGAGATGTGCGCTGGATTGGGGTTGCGAACAAATGTTCACGCAAGCAAGAAAAGGTCAGAAGATATGAAACCCATATGACGACCACCCTGACCTAGTGGGGTACACTACACTCCGCTAGGTGAGCAGTCGCCGATAGGGCGGCAGGGGTCGGGGCATGTGCCTCGACTCCACTCATCTCAAGTTCCGCGCGTCAAGGTAGCATCACCCAACGCTACGATTCAATGACTAGATGGTCTAGCGCCGCTTTGAGTGCACTCACGCTACCGGCGACAAGCACCCAACAAAGAATCTGGTGCGCCTTCGAGAATTTTCTATTTCCAATATGTTTTGACTGGAGTTTTTGCGGGGTGGCGTTTGGACCTTTCCGCAAAGTTTTCGTCAGGCATAAGCCCGGATTATTTCGCTATTCACCAGTGAACGTGAATCTGACATGTTGATGCATTTGTTGATGCAAATGTTGATGGATTAGTTTGGCTCAGGTCAACAGATTCGAATCTTCTCCAAAAAAATCCTTTAAAATCAAACACCTATGAAAAAATTGGCTGGGATGGTAGGATTCGAACCTACGGTACACTGTACCAAAAACAGTTGCCTTACCACTTGGCTACATCCCAACGTGCGCCGGTAATTAAGCCTCTCTGGCCAGACGCGCAAGACCTGATTTCGAGAAAAAAACCGCTTCTGTTACCCTCAAGCTTTTGCCGAACCGCGTTCGTGCATTGATCTTGAGGGTGATCACAACCGCGTCTGGACCATACTATGCGGCGCGCTGATAGCTGACTTCGCACGGTATCACCCTGTGACGTTGATCAGAACTGCACCGGCGCGCCCACCTGATTCAACGGCTTCATGTGCCAAAGCAGCGTCCTTGAGGCCAAAGACTTTCTGCACTGGGCAATCCAAAGCGCCGTCAGCAAGGGCGCTGTGCAGCTTGTCGATCGCGCGTATCCGTTCGGCCTTACGAAGCAGATAGATCAGCACGATGTCAATCGTTACGGCTTTGAACAGAAGAGGATAGAACGGAAGGCTCGGGGTCATGTTCAGCGCTGACCCATAAGCGGCGATGGTCCCATTTGGCGCAATGATCGCGGTGTCCGTTGCAATATTCTGGCCGAACTCCACTTCGATGATCCGCGTCACCAGGTCCCCATTGTTGGCCGCCAATATCTGATCGGCTAGATCGTCTGCTTTGTAGTCCAGAACAACATCTGCCCCGGCGGATGCACAGCGCGCCATTCCGGCACCGTGGGCGGTGGTTATGACCTTGGCGCCGCCCCACTTTGCGAGCTGGATGGCGAGGTATCCAACAGTGCCCGCTCCGCCGTGAATGACGACGGTCTGCCCGGTAATCTCACCGCCGCCAAACACGGTGTGTGCCGCCGTCAGGCCTGGAATGCCAAGGATTGCGCCGGTCTCTAAACTGACACTGTCCGGTAAGGCCACAGCCTGTTCGTCGGGCAGCACAATGTGGCTGGCGGCAGTGCCAAAGGCACGTTGCCATTGCCCGTTCCATATCCACACCCGTTCGCCGATCCGAGCGGTATCCACGCCCGGGCCCACGGCGGAGATGACGCCTGCGCCGTCGCTGTGTGGCACAATCTGCGGAAACGGCGGTTTGGTTACGCCGGGGCGGGAACCAGCGCGGGCCTTCACGTCTGAGGGGTTCACCCCCGAATAGGCCAGCTCTACGCACACCTCGCCCGCCTGTGGTGCTGGCAGATCCTGGTCCGACAGGTGCAAGACGTCGGATGCCTTGCCAAAATTCTCATAGCTGATCATACGCATCGCTCGGGCTCCAAACAGTCCGGTTTTCGCCACCCTAGCTTTGCGCGCGTTAGGTACAAGCCATACGATGTAAAATCAGATCACGCCATTAGTCCCGAATTTCATCCGGCTTGACGCCCCAGAGGCGCGATTTGGGTGCCCAACCACGATAGCCACCTGATTTGAGTTGGCACCATTCCGGGCCGCATTTGCCCAGTCGGGCGATGACACCGGCTTCGAGAGCGACAGTGACGGGCGTTTCCGCATCCGGGCGCATATGCAGCGGTAGCATGTCTTTCTCCACGACTACCGTCCGTACCCCCGAAAGCAGTGAATAGTGAATCCACCCGCCTTGACCTTCGCGATCCTCGACCCGCCGCCAATGGCCGTGCTCTGCGGTGATCTGCAAGGGCATATCGCGATGCTTGAACACCCAGTCGATCCGGTGGGTCAGGGACGGACCGCGGCGCGCATTCCCTTCGGAGGCTTTCATCGAGACAAATCGCGGCAGCGGCAGGTTGGTCACGGGCCCTGTGTCGCGCGCAATGCCGGGCGTGCCCATGCAGGCAAGGGACAAGGCCCCGACGAGGGCTGCAAGGAGGTATTTGATCATGACACTGCCTGTTATTCGTAAATTGCCCGTTTGCTGACGCGAGGTTCTTGTGCCCCGTCGCCATCTCGGCCACCATGGCACAAAACAGGCTGATGCGCCAAGTCCGGGGAGGCTCAAAATGTCAAAGCCAAAGCTGAGTGTTGTCGTTACGCGACGGTTGCCGGAGGTGGTGGAAACCCGCCTGTCAGAGCTTTTCGATGTCACCCTGCGCGATGATGATGCCCCGATGAGCCGGGCGGATCTCGCCAAGGCGATGAAGGCGGCGGACGTGTTGGTGCCCACGGTGACGGATGAGATCGATTCCGCCCTGATCACCCAGGCAGGCGACCGTCTGAAGCTGATTGCGAATTACGGGGCAGGGGTGGACCATATCGACGTGGCAACGGCCCGCCAGCGCGGTGTGCTGGTGTCCAACACGCCGGGTGTCCTGACCGATGACACGGCGGATATGACCATGGCGCTGATGCTGGCGGTGTTGCGCCGGATGCCGGAAGGGTTGAGCGTGATGCAGTCGGGCGACTGGGACGGCTGGGCCCCTACCGCCTTTTTGGGTGGGCGGGTCGCAGGCCGCCGGCTGGGCATTCTTGGCATGGGGCGCATTGGGCAGGCTGTGGCGCGCCGGGCTGCCGCCTTCGGGATGCAGGTGCACTACCATAATCGCCGCCGTCTGCGTCCGGAGGTAGAGCAGGAACTGGAGGCCACCTATTGGGACAGTCTTGACCAGATGGTGGCGCGCATGGATGTGGTGTCCATCAATTGCCCGGCAACGCCTTCCACCTTCCATCTGATGAACGCGCGGCGGTTGAAACTGATGAAACCAGAGGCTGTGATTGTGAATACCTCGCGCGGTGAGGTGATCGACGAAAGCGCGCTGACCCGTATGTTACGCGCGGGCGAGATCGCCGGTGCCGGTCTTGACGTCTATGAACGCGGCACCCATGTGAACCCCCGTCTGCGCCAGTTGGGCAATGTGGTGCTGTTGCCGCATATGGGGTCCGCCACGCGCGAAGGGCGGATCGAGATGGGCGAGAAAGTCATCATCAATATCAAGACCTTCGACGATGGTCACCGGCCACCGGACCAGGTCATTCCGTCAATGCTTTGATATCTTAGCCACCAGATTGGAGAGACCATGCGATACTTACTGACAGGACTTGCCTTTCTCGCCGCCACGGCGGCGCACGCCCAGCAGGCTGCGGACGCGGTTCAGCCCGAAGCCGCCACACAGGGGGCTTTTCAGGCGATCTCGCCTGAAGTTGCCGCGGCGCTGGAGGCGAAATTTGCAGGACAGCCTGTTGAGGCTGACAACTGGATGGTGGCTGCGGCCAATCCATGGGCCGTGAAGGCCGGGGCCGATGTGCTGGCCAAGGGTGGTACGGCGGCGGACGCGCTGGTTGCCGTGCAGGCGATGCTCGGGCTGGTAGAGCCGCAATCCTCCGGCCTGGGGGGCGGTGCCTTTCTGGTCTATTTCGACGCCGCAACCGGGACATTGACGACCCTTGATGGTCGCGAAACGGCCCCATTGGCGGCGACACCCCGCCTGTTTCAGGATGGAGAAGGGGAGCCGCTTGGCTTTTTTGATGCCGTTGTCGGCGGGCTTTCCGTCGGCACCCCCGGAACGCCTGCCTTGTTGGAAGAAGTGCACGTGCGATGGGGCGCGCTGGAATGGGCGGACCTTTTGGCGCCGGCCATTGAACGCGCCGAAGAAGGGTTCGACGTCTCACCGCGCCTTGCCGGGTTGATCGAAGGGGATGTGGAACGGCTGGGGCGGTTTGGCACGACAGCCGACTACTTCCTGCCGGGTGGAACACCTCTGGCCGCAGGCGACCTGCTGAAAAACCCTGCCTATGCCGAAACGCTTCAGGCCATGGCGGACAACGGCGCGCGCGCCTTTTATACCGGTGATATCGCTGCCGATATCGTGGCGACCGTACAGCAGGCCGAAGGCAACCCGGGGGTTCTGTCCACAGTTGATCTGGGCATTTACACGGTCAAAGAACGCGCACCCGTCTGTGTGAGCTACCGTGCGCATGATGTCTGCGGTATGGGACCGCCCTCTTCGGGCGCCCTTACCGTTGGCCAAATTCTTGGCATGTTGGACAATTATGACCTCTCCGCCGGGCCCGATGATGCGGAAGTGCGTCGTCTCATGGGCGATGCCGCGCGGCTCGCCTTTGCGGATCGCGGGCGCTACATGGCCGACAGCGATTTTGTGCCGGTGCCGACAGAGGGTCTCGTGGATCAGACCTATCTTGCCGGACGCGCTGCCTTGCTGGCGGGCGATGATGCCCTGCCGGAAGTGGCCCCCGGTACGCCGGAGTTTGATCATGCATTGAACTGGGCGGACGACGCCTCCATCGAACTGCCCTCGACCTCGCATTTCGTGATCGTGGACGCGGCGGGGAACGTGGCTTCCATGACCACGACGATTGAGAACGGTTTTGGCAGCCGTCTGATGGTGCGCGGCTTTCTGTTGAATAACGAGCTGACGGATTTCTCCTTCCGCAGCCATGTGGATGGCGTGCCCGTGGCCAACCGGGTGGAGCCGGGCAAGCGCCCGCGGTCTTCCATGGCACCGACCATCGTGATGAAGGACGGTGTGCCGGTCTTGGCGATTGGCAGCCCCGGTGGCAGCCGGATCATCGGCTATGTCGCGCAGAGCATCATCGCCTATCTGGATTGGGGGTTGGACGTGCAGCAGGCCCTTGCAGTGCCGCATGCGGTGAACCGATTTGGTAAATATGACGTGGAAGAAGGCACCTCGGCAGAGGCTTTGACCGAACCTTTGACCGCCTTGGGATACGAAGTCGGCAGCCGGGCACTGACCTCCGGCCTACATGCGATTGCGATTGGTGACAGGTTGCAAGGCGGGGCAGACCCGCGCCGCGAAGGGATCGCGCTCGGGCAGTGACCCGGGCGGAGAGGGGAGGCTGATCATGGTCAAACACGCGAGTTTGCCGCGCAATGAAACCGGGATTGAGACCGCATTGGGTGTGCTCAAGCAGCAATTCGGCGAGCGGTTTCAAACCGGTGCCGCGATCCGGGAGCAGCACGGTCACACCACGACATGGATCGAGAACCAGCCCCCCGATGCGGTTGTCTTCCCCGCTTCGACACAAGAGGTGTCGGAGATCGTCAAAACCTGTGCGCAGCACCGCGTGCCGGTGATCCCCTATGGCACCGGCACCTCGCTGGAGGGGCATGTGAACGCACCGGCGGGAGGCATATGCATCGACGTCAGCCAGATGGACCGCGTGCTGGAGGTCAATTCCGGTGATCTGGACTGCCGGGTGCAGCCCGGTGTCACGCGCGAAGCGCTGAACACGCATCTGCGCGATCAGGGACTGTTCTTTCCAATCGACCCGGGGGCCAATGCGTCGTTGGGCGGGATGGCCGCCACCAATGCTTCCGGGACCAATGCGGTGCGCTACGGCACCATGAAAGACAATGTGCTCGCGGTCGAGGCGGTCATGGCAGACGGTCGGATCATTCGGACGGGTACGCGCGCGCGCAAGTCCTCTGCCGGCTATGACCTGACGCGGTTGCTGGTGGGGTCAGAAGGAACCCTGTGCCTGATCACCGAGATCACGCTGCAATTGCAGGGCATTCCAGAGGCGATCAGCTCCGCAAGCTGCTCCTTTCCAACCGTCGATGCCGCCTGCCAGACCGTGATGTCGGTGATCCAATATGGCTTGCCTGTTGCGCGGATCGAATTGCTGGATGACACGACGGTCAAGGCGGTGAACGCCTATTCGAAACTCGATTTGCCCAAAACGCCGCTGTTGCTGCTGGAATTTCACGGGACAGAGGCAAGTGTTGTTGAGCAGGCGGAGATATTCGGCGCGCTGGCAGAGGAGCATGGCGGCGTCGGCTATCAGGCCACCACCACGACAGAAGAACGCAACAGGCTCTGGCAGGCGCGTCACGACGCCTATTGGGCAATGCTGCAATACAGACCAGGCGCACAGGGCATCGCCACGGATGTCTGCGTGCCGATTTCGCGCCTGGCCGATTGCGTGGGCAAGGCACAGCGCCGTGTGTCGGATCTTGGCCTGGTGGCACCGATCCTGGGACACGCAGGGGATGGAAACTTTCACGTTTCCTTGCTGGTGGATATGTCGGATGCCGATGAGCTGGAAAAGGCCGCAGGCTTCGTCAGCTGGCTTAACGATCTGGCGATTTCGATGGACGGCACCTGTACCGGTGAACATGGCATCGGTCAGGGCAAACGTCCCTACCTTGTGAAGGAACTCGGAGAAGCCACTGAGGTGATGGGCGCGATCAAACAGGCGCTGGACCCTCTCAACCTCATGAACCCCGGCAAAATCCTCTAGCGCAGTGCTGGCGAAAACGGTGGCCTGAAAGCCCACCTTACCTGCTTGCCACCCAGGTTGTATCCGGCAGGTAGGGTGGGCTTTCAGGCCACCTGTGCCACGATGTCGCTTTCCCGCCATGACCGGTCGGGCGCAGTTTGTTCCATTGCGCCTCACGCGCTAATGCTATCGCAACAGCAGTGTCACGGAGCGCGAGCCATGAAAACCCAAGTCAAAGCCCTTGTTGTTGGCGGCGGCGCCGTCGGGACGTCGATTGCCTACCACCTTGCCCGCGCGGGGTGGGAAGACGTGATGCTGCTGGAACGCGACGAGCTCACGTCGGGCTCCACCTGGCACGCGGCGGGTTTGCTGCCCTACTTCAACATGTCCTACGCGACGACTCATATCCACGACTATTCCATCCGGTTCTATAAGACGCTGGAGGAAGAGACCGGGCTGAACGCGGGCTTTGCGGTGGTGGGCAACCTGCGTATGGCGCAAACGCAGGAGCGTATGGATGAATACATGCTTTATGCTTCTACCGCGGAAACCTGCGGTGTGCCGTACCAGTGGATGACACCCGACGAGATCAGTGCGAAATGGCCGCTGATCCGGACGGAAGACCTCAAGGGCGCTCTATATCATCACACTGATGGCTATATTAACCCCGCCGATGTGACCATGGCGATGGCCAAGGGTGCCCGTCAGCGTGGCGTGATGATCGAACGCAAATGGCAGGCGGATGCGTTCCATTGGAACGGCACCCATTGGGAGGTGACGGCCACGAAAATGGTCGAGAAGGGTGGCAATCTTGTCCCCTCTGACGAGCAGATCGTGATCACGGCTGAGCATGTTGTGACCGCCTCGGGCAACCACGCGCAACGCACAGCCAAGATGCTGGGCATCAAGATCCCCGCAATCCCGGTGGAGCATCAGTTCATCGTCATGGATCAGGACCCGGATCTAGTCAAATTCCGTGCCGAGGGCAATGTGGAGCACCCCGTGGTGCGCGATGCCGATGCGCAATCCTATGTGCGCGAAGAACGGGGCGGCTGGATTCTCGGAGTTTATGAGAAAAACGCCCCTGCCTGCTTTGAATACGGCGTGCCGGACAGTTTCCGGGCCGACCTCTTCCAGCTTGATCTGGAGCGGATCGAAGAGCAGTACCTCGCCATGATCCACCGCATCCCGTCCTGCGAGGACAGCGGTTTGAAGGATGATTTCAACGGTCCGATTTGTTACACGCCAGATGGCAATCCACTGGTCGGCCCCGCGCCCGGGCTCGATAACATGTGGCTCGCGGAAGGGTTCTCTTTCGGCATCACGGCGGCTGGGGGTACCGGATACTACCTGGCGCAGATGATGGTCGAGGGCGAGGCCGAAATCGACATGGCCTCGCTGGATCCCAAGCGCTACGGCGATTGGATGACGACCGAATATGCCGCGCGCAAGAACGAGGAATGCTACGAACACGTCTACATCCTGCATCACCCGGACGAGGAACGCCCGGCCTGTCGGCCCCTGCGTACGTCCCCCGCCTATGACCGTCAGGCGGCGCGTGGGGCGCAATTCGGGCAGGTCAACGGCTGGGAGCGCCCGAACTACTTCGCACCAGAGGGCTTTGATGATCACGACGCGCGGTCCTTCCGGCGCGGCGGCTGGTGGCAATATGCAGTCGAAGAGGCCAAGGCGATCCGCGAAGGCGTTGGGCTGATCGACGCCACGGCCTTCACCAAGCACCGCATCAGCGGGCCTGGCGCCACGGCGTTTCTGGAGTGGTTCACCACCAACAAACTGCCGAAGGTGGGGCGGATCAACCTGACCTATGCCCTGACAGCTGCAGGAACCACGCGCACGGAGTACACTATCGTGCGGCTGGCCGAGGACGATTATTACCTCGTCTCGGCGGGCGCCTGGCACGCCTATGATCAGGATTACCTCTACAAGGCGATCATGGAGAAGGAAGCCGAGTTCGGGCGCATCAACGAACAGGACGTGACCACACAATGGGGTGTCTTTGCCATTGCGGGGCCGAAATCGCGCGATGTGCTGAACGCGTTGGTCAAGGACGCGGACCCGGAGACAGTGCTGTCGAACAAGCGCTTCCCTTGGCTGTCGATGCGCAATATCGAGCTGGGCATGTGCCCGGTGCGGGCGATCCGCGTGGCCTATACCGGGGAGCTGGGCTGGGAGCTGCATCACCCCATCGAGATGCAGAACTATCTGTTTGATCAACTGGAAAAGGCCGGCGAAAAACACGGGATGAAACTGGTTGGCGCGCGGGCGCAGAACTGGTTGCGGCAGGAGAAATCCTATCGCGCTTTTGGCACTGAACTGGGGCGGGACGCAACGCCGCTCGAAGCGGATCTGCCGCGCTTTGTTGACCTGTCAAAGGAATTTCACGGCAAGGCAAAACTGGAAGAGATCGGCGTGCGCTCCAAATGCGTGACCCTGTTGATTGACGGGCCCGAGGACGCCGACCCCTGGGGGCGCGAGGTGCTCTACCATGGCGAGACACGCGTGGGGCGGTTGACCTCGGGCGGCTATTCGGTGGCGTTCGGTAAGAGCATCGGCATGGGGTATGTCACACCTGATCTTGCGGTTCCGGGCACCAGATTGCAGGTGAAAATGCTGAACCAACTGTGGACCGCTGAAGTGGTGGAAGACAGCCCCTATGACCCCAGAAACGAGCGCATTCGCGTCGACGGGTAGGCGCTAGCCCTTAGTGGCAACGAAAGCGAGGTTGTTGGCGGGCATGTCGATCCGTTGCACAGAGGCGGCACCAGCGGTCGTGAGTCGCTGTACTATGTCGAGATCATCCTTGTAGCCGATGGTTGGATCAGCCGCGCGCAGGTCCGCATCGAAACGAATATCTCCGGGGCTGGTCAAAAAGCCAGCGCGTTTGAACGGGCCATAGAGGATAAACCGTCCGCCCACGCGCAACGCTGCCAAGGCTTCGTGCAAGAGCGTCCGTGTAGCCGTACCGCTGATCAGGTGCAGTAGATTGACCAGCACGATCAGATCAATCGGTGCTTCAGCCCTCTGCCAGTCGGGCCGTGTTGCATCCAGTAGACGGGCTGGGCGCAGGTTGGGAAGGTTCGCCTCTGCCCGGTATGCGTCGATACTGGCCCGCCGCGCCTCCTCCACTTCGGTGGGCTGCCACGTCACGCCCGGTAATGTCTTGGCAAAGGCCACGATATGCTGACCGGTGCCGCTGGCAATCTCCAGCGCCTGACCTGAAGACGGGGCGTGTTCTTTCAGCAGATCACAGAGAAAATCGGTATTCCGGGCGGCTGACGGCGCGTGTAGCTTTGCGCCTTCCATCGCGGTCGCGACACTGGCGTTTTTTGGCAGGTCTTTGGTCATTGGAAACGCCGGGGAGAGAGTGCGGCAACGATATCCGGGGGCAATGCCGATGTTCTCCCCAAAACCGTGTCTGCTAACAGGTGCGCGGCGGCAGGTGCCGTCTGGAACCCATATCCGCCCTGACCCGCACACCAGACAAATTCCGGCTGCGCCGTGTCGCGCCCCAACACCAGCGTGCGATCCGGCGCGAAGCTGCGCAGCCCTGCCCAACTGGATTGCAGATGGGTCACCGGTTCGGTCACCATCTCTTCATAAAGTGCCAGACCCTGTGCCAGTGTCATGTCTTCAGCCCAGGCATCATGGGGCTCGACCGGGTCCTCATCGGCGGGCGAAACCAGCAGAAAGCCCGCGTCCGGCTTTGCGTACCAGCTTTCTCCGACGCCAAAGAACATGGGCCAGTTGCGCACCTCATGCCCGCCGGGTGCGGGGATGCGTGCCATGGACCTTCGGTGTGGTATGATCCCCAATGGCACGATTCCGGCCATCCCGGCCACCTGATCCGCCCAGGCACCTGCCGCATTGACCAGCGTCGCCGCATGAAAATCCCTGTCGCCACAACGTGCGGTCCACATCCCTTGATCGAAACGAATGCTGTCCACGCGGCAGCCGGTTTCAACCGTCCCCCCATTCTGACGCACGGTGCGGGCGAAGTCCTGCAGCATGCGGTCGGTGTCGATGTCCTGCGCGTCCGCGTGATAGGCGGCGAAGGCGAGTTTTTCCGGGTCGAGAACGGGCACAAAGTCACGGGCCTCGGCGAGGCTGATGGGCGTGGTGCCCAGCGTTGCGACATCGCTCTCGTAAGCGTCGCGTTCATGCGCCTGGGCGATGATCATCAAGCCGCGCGGGCTGAGGTACCCGCCCTGTGCCAGCGCTTCCACACTGGCCCGATTAAGCGCCTGAACGCTGGGCGCGCCGTAGTTCTGCTCGATCAGTGCTGCCGACCGGCCAGAGGCGTGATAGCCAATGGAGGCCTCTGCTTCCAACACGGTGACACGGGCCGCCCCGGACAGGGCGGCGGCGGCACTCAGACCGGCCACCCCACCGCCGATCACCAGGATATCGGTCATTCCTGCTCTTCGATGCGGTCCGTTGCCGGGGGTGGCGTCGGGCTCAATGCGGCCAGCCGGGCATAGAGCTCAGGGCTCATCTCATAGGTCATGGCGGCCAGCGATGGGTGTAGCTGTTCGGCGGACCGGGCGGATATGATTGGTGTTGGCCCCATCGGATGCGCCGCCGCCCAGGCAACGGCGAGGGTCGCGGCATCGACGCCCACATCGGCGGCAACCTCACTTAGGCCGACGGCGGCCTGATGCATCCAGTCCAGCCCATAACGCGCGGCGTAGCGGTCGTCTTCGGTCAATCGTCCGGCACCGCCTGCGCCGTATTTGCCGGTCAGCAACCCGCCTCCCAAAGGCGAATAAGGCGCGCAGGCCACACCCTGATCGGCGCACATCGGCAGGATTTCCACCTCCGCCTGACGCTTCACCAGATTATACATCGGCTGCAAGATATCGATGGTCAGATCGAATTTCGCGGCAATCCCAATCGCCTTGACCACTTGCCAGGCCGTAAAGTTCGACACACCGACATAGCGGATCAACCCCTGCGATTTCAGCTCGGCCATGGCCTCCATGCTTTCATGCAGATCCGTGTCGGGGTCGAACCGATGCATGTACAGAATATCGACCATATCCATGTTCAGGCGCTGGCGCGAAATGCCAAAACTGTCCTGAATGTTCTGTTTCGACCCGCCCCCGGTATAGGCGGCCTTGGTCGCAATGATCAGGCGGTCGCGTTGCGCGCCCAGCATGGCCCCCAACAACTTTTCCGAGGCACCGTCGTTGTAGACATAGGCTGTGTCGAAATGGGTGATGCCCGCAGCAATAGAGGCATCGAACAGCGCGCGGGAGGCGGCGGCGTCTGCGCGGCCTCCGAATTGCATGGTGCCAAAAGCAAGGCGGCTGGCGGGGGTGCCGTCGGGGCTGGTGAGGTGTTTTGTCATGGCATCAGAAGTGGCACGACCGGTGACGCCGTGCAATAATCAATCCGGTAGAACATACGCAGGAGTTTCCGAAATGATCGTCACGGAAAAATCGCATCTCATCGGGACGATGCGGGATGCCTCCGGTCCGGGGTGGAACAGCCTGCGGCTTTTGGTGAAATCCGATGGAATGGGGTTTTCGATGACGGACACGAAGGTCCTGCCGGGGGCCGTTCTCACGTTGCAGTATAAAAACCATATCGAGGCCTGCTATTGCGTTGGCGGTGCGGGCACCGTGACGGAGCTCGAGACCGGCGAGAAGCATCCCCTCACACCGGGCGTTCTCTACGCACCCAACGCACACGAGCGTCACGAGGTGCGGGTGGATGGGCCTGCGCCCTTGCATCTGATCTGCGTTTTCTCGCCCGGGCTGCAAGGCGATGAAGTGCATGGCCCGGACGGCAGCTACGCCGCGTCCTGATCCGGACGGAGCGTCATCACAAAGTCGAAAACCTTGCGCATGCTCATCTCGCAGGGGAACAGGCGAGCGCCGCCTTGCAGACGATAAAAATTCAGGCTGATGTAGTCGGTGCCGCCCAGTTCTTCCGCGACCAGTTTAACAGACTTTCCGCCGCAGAATGTGGTTTTTGTCACGATGTATCGGCGGTGTTGAGACCGTCCCGTGAAGGTGCCGCTTGGCAGTCTCTCAAGGGCTGTCTCAAAGGCGTCGGGAGAGTGTTGCTCAGGTTTTCTGGCCAATGGTCGGCTCGGTTCCTGCGCGAATGCGGGAGATGTTTGCCCGGTGTCGCCAGAAGATGATCAGCGTCAGCGCAATGCCCAGAAAGAGACCATCCGGCAAGCCGGTAAAAATCATCAAGGGTGTGCTGGCCGCTGCGGCAAAAAGCGCGCCCATCGAAGAAATGCGCGACAGTAAGGCACCTGCAAGCCACGCAAGACAGCAGCCGATACCAACCGGCCAGTTCAGCGCCAGCAGAATGCCCAGGAAAGTGGCAACACCCTTGCCACCGGCAAAGCGGAGCCAGACCGGGTAGCAATGCCCGATCATCGCCATCACCCCCGCGATCTGTGCGGTATCCTCGCCGCCGAAGGCGCGGGCCAGCAGAACGGCGGCCAGCCCCTTGCCTCCATCGAGCAGCACCGTCAGGGCCGCAGCGGTCTTGTTCCCGGTGCGCAGCACGTTGGTGGCACCGATGTTGCCGGACCCGATGTTGCGCAGATTGCCCAGACCCATCAGGCGGGTCAGGACCATGCCAAAGGGGATTGAGCCCATCAGATACCCAATGAGCCCCCAGAGCAGGAGAACTGCGGCGGAATGTTCGATAATGGGCATCAGGTCCTCTCGTACACGCAGGTGCCAGCCACATAGGTGGAGAGGACCTTACCCTGCATCCGCGCGCCGTCAAACGGCGTGTTGCGGGATTTCGAGCGCAGCGTGGCACGGTCCATCAGGAACGGGGCGTTGGGATCGAAGAGGACAAGATCCGCCGGAGCGCCAATGGCGAGCCGACCGCTGTCCAGGCCCAGACGCTTTGCAGGGTTCAGCGACATCGCGCGCCAAAGGGTGGGCAAATCGATCAGTCCCGCATGGTATAGCCGCATCGCCGCCGGTAACAGCGTTTCAATCGCCACGGCGCCAGAGGCCGCCTCCTCGAAGGGCAGGCGCTTGCTTTCCTCATCCTGCGGTGTGTGCATGGAGGAGATCACGTCAATCAGCCCTGATTTCACCGCCTCGGCCACGGCCAGCCGGTCCTGCTCGTCCCGCAAGGGCGGTTTCAGTTTGAAAAAGGTTCGGTAGTCAGCGACATCCAAGGCGTTCAGCGTCAGGTGGTGGATCGACGTGCCCGCCGTGATGTCGAGGCCGTTGGCCTTGGCGCGTTCCAGTGCGGGCAAGGCACGGGCGCAGGTGATCTGGTCCGCGTGGTACCGGGCACCCGTCATTTCGATCAGCGCGATGTCGCGATCCAGCCCCATGCGCTCTGCCATCGGAGAGACGGCAGGCAGGCCGCGCAATGAGGCAAACTTGCCGGAGGTGGCAGCGGCGCCGTTGCTCAACCCCGGGTCCTGCGGGTGCGCGACGACCAGCGCACCGAGGCCGCTGGCATAGGTGAGCGCGCGGGAAAACACCTTGGTGTCGGTGACAACCCGGTCGCAGTCGGTGAAGGCCACCGCCCCGGCATCCATCAGGAAACCGATCTCCGTCATCTCGCGCCCGTCGCGCCCCTTGGTCAGCGCGGCCATCGGCAGGACGTTCACCGGAGAGGCCTCATTGGCGCGCCGCGTGACAAACTCCAGCGTTTCCGGGCTGTCTATGGCCGGATCGGTATCGGGGCGGGTGATCATCGTGGTCACGCCGCCAGCCGCTGCCGCCAGCCCGGCGGAGCGGTAGCTTTCTTTGTGCCGGTCTCCCGGTTCGCAGACCTTCACGCCCAGATCGACGATGCCGGGGGCGAGGTATTTCAGATCACAGTCAATGACGCGACCAGATGTCAGGCGCGGCGCATCCCTGGGCAAATGCCCGGTGATGCGCCCGTCTTCGACCACAAGGCCGCCGGTGATGATCTCGTCTTTCTCGGGATCGACGAGGCGCGCATTCAGGAAGGTCAGCTTGGTCATCCGGGCATCCTTTGCACAGGCGTCTCGGGGACGGTCCTCTGATGGTGGAGGTTCATGTCCCCACCCAGAACATCAGCCCGACAATACCGAAAGCGACCAGCAGGGCCATCATCGCAATGCGCCCGGACATCTTGGGGTCTTTGGGTTCCTTCACGTCTTCCGCGCCTCCTGTCTCACTTAAAAAGCCACCAGAGGGCGAGGCCCAAAAGCACGGCCAGGGCAATCACGATGAGCGCGCTGCCTGCGGGTCCTCTTGGTGGCGTGGGCGGGGTCATACCGGGTGTGCCGCTGTAAGGCCGGGCGCTCTCCGTTGTGATCGGCAGTGCGGTGCCGGAGGGGGCATATTCCGCATATGTCCCGATGAGCGTGAGCTCGGCACCGGGTGTCAGCGTTATCTCAAGCCCTTCAAAACTGTCGGAAAAGAGCAGCAGCACATAACCTTCCAGCGCATCGAGCCTGCTTTTGTCGGCGCCGATTTCCGCCTCCCCGACCGCGTACCCCTCGCTGAGGTAAGCGCTCAACCCCATGCCGGTCAGATCGGAGACCGGGAAAATCTCGGCGCTGGCGGTGTTCAGATGTGGATTGCCCAGCAGCTGCCGCGCAAAATCCGGCTTGGGGAGCGTTTTGAGTGTCTCGGTGACTTCTGCGGGTGCGAGGTTGATGGCAAAGACACGAATTGCGCCACGCTCGTTTTTCTGGATCTCGATGGGTGTGTTCATGCCGTCTCCGCCCGTGTCAGTATAAGGTTTTGGGCAAGCAGATCCATCGCGGCCATGCGGACGGCCACGCCCATCTCCACTTGATCCTGAATAACGCTGCGGTTGATGTCATCAGCCAGCGTGCCGTCGATTTCCACCCCGCGGTTCATCGGGCCGGGATGCATGACAATCGCATCCGGCTTGGCATGGGACAACTTCTCCGCATCCAGGCCAAACCTGTGGTAATACTCGCGCTCGCTGGGGATAAACCCGCCATCCATGCGCTCTTTCTGCAAGCGCAGCATCATCACCACGTCCACATCGCGCAGCCCCTCCGCCATGTCCGAGAAGACCTCGACACCGAATTCCGCGATGCCTGAGGGCATCAGCGTCGGCGGCCCGATCAGGCGCAGGCGGTTCTCCATCTTGCCAAGCAACATGATGTTCGACCGGGCCACGCGGGAATGGGCGATGTCCCCGCAGATGGCAATCGACAGGCGGTGCAGGCGCCCTTTGGCGCGACGGATGGTCAGCGCGTCGAGCAGCGCCTGCGTCGGATGTTCGTGCCGCCCGTCGCCTGCGTTCAGCACCGCGCAATTCACCTTTTGCGCCAACAGATCCACCGCGCCGGAATGCGGATGGCGCACCACCAGCAGATCGGGGTGCATCGCGTTCAGCGTCAGGGCGGTGTCGATCAGCGTTTCGCCCTTTTTCACCGAACTGGCCTGCATCGCCATGTTCATCACATCCGCACCAAGGCGCTTGCCTGCGATCTCGAAACTCGCCTGCGTGCGTGTCGAGTTCTCAAAGAACATGTTGATTTGCGTCAGACCTGCCAGGGCATCGGCGTGTTTGTCGGGCTGGCGGTTCAGGGTGGCATAGCTATCTGCCAGATCAAGCAGTGTTGTGATCTCTTCCGGACGCAGAGCTTCGATACCAAGAAGGTGGCGGTGCGGGAATGTCATGTGCGGCAGCCTATCGTGATTTCACACCTTATAGGGAGGGTGTGCGGGACGGGCAAGCGACGCTTATGCCTGTTCAGTTCGATGCCGTGACCCCGTAGAGTAGCCGTATGGAATCATCTCAGTTTCATCACGCGCTGGCGCTTTTGGATTGGCAGGTTGAGCTTGGCGCAACCGAGGCGATCTGTGACGCGCCCGTTAATTGCTATGAATTGCCCGATACGCTGGCGAAACCGAAGGCGGCGACCGGCCCGCTGGCCGTCTCGCAGGCACCGAAAGCCGCCGCCGAGGTTGACCCGGTGGCCGAAGCCAAACGTGCAGCCGCCGCAGCGCAGGATCTTGATGCGCTCCGGGACGCGCTGGCCGGTTTCGAGCATTGCGCGCTGAAGCGCGGTGCGCGCAGTCTGGTCTTTTCTGATGGTATCGCGGGTGCGCCGGTGATGATTATCGGCGAAGCACCGGGGCGCGATGAAGACCGCGAAGGGCGCCCCTTTGTCGGGCGGGCCGGACAACTGCTCGACAAAATGCTGGCAGCCATCGGTCGCGGGCGGGGGGATGAAAACGCGCCTGTCTACATCACCAATGTCCTGCCCTGGCGGCCGCCGCAAAACCGGGACCCGCAGCCCGATGAGATTGCGATGATGCGCCCGTTTCTGGAACGTCATATCGCGCTGGCCAAACCGCAAGCGCTTGTGATCATGGGGAATATCAGTGCGCAGGCTCTGCTGGGCAAGCGCGGGATCACCCGGCTGCGCGGCAACTGGACAGAGTGTTTTGGGTTGCCAGCCCTGCCGATGTTCCACCCCGCCTATCTGCTGCGTCAGCCTGCCGCCAAACGCGAGGCCTGGGCCGACTTGCTCAGCCTCAAGGCGCGGCTTGACAATGGTTGATCCGATTGTCCTTGCTGCTTTCGTGCCGGCGGCACTGGCGCTGAACCTCACGCCCGGGGCCGACATGATGTTTTGTCTGGGGCAGGGCGCGCGGGGCGGCACGCGCGCGGCATGGCTGGCCAGCGCGGGCATTGCGACAGGCGGTATGATCCACGTGGCTTTGGCAGGGCTCGGATTGAGTGCGCTGGTGGCTTCGGTGCCCTATGCTTTTGACGTGATCCGCTGGATTGGCGTTGGTTATCTAATCTGGCTTGCGGTGCAGGCCTTGCGTCGCAGACCCGACGCGGATCATAGCGTGGTCACGCGGCGCGGGCAGGCCTTTCTGTCCGGTCTGCTGGTCAACCTGACAAACCCCAAGGTCATTCTGTTTGTATTGGCGTTCGTGCCGCAATTCGTTGTGCCCTCCGCCGGGCCGGTCCTGTTGCAGTTTATCGTTTTCGGCGCGATCATCGGCGTGGGCGGTTTCGTCGTGAACGGGCTCGTCGGTGTTTTCGCGGGCTCGGTCGGACAGCGTCTCGCGCGGGGCAGCAGGGTGCTGGACTGGCTGACCGCCGGTATTTTCACCGCCCTTGCCGGGCGTCTCGCCCTTTTGGAGAAAACCTGAGATGAGCAAAATCGATGAATCCAAGGAGTTTGTGCCGGTGCGGATCGCCGTCCTGACGGTTTCAGACACGCGCGGGCTCTCCGAGGACCGCTCTGGGGACGTGCTCGTGCAGCGGCTCACGGAGGCCGGGCACGAACTGGCGGACCGGCGCATCCTGCCCGACGAGCGTGATCAGATCGCAGGTCAGTTGCGCGCCTGGTGTAAGGACAGCGGTGTGGACGTGGTGATTTCGACCGGCGGTACCGGCCTGACCGGGCGTGATGTAACCGTCGAGGCGCATAGGGATGTCTATGAAAAAGAAATCGACGCCTTTGGCACCGTTTTTACCATCGTATCGATGAAAAAGATCGGCACTAGTGCTGTGCAGAGCCGTGCGACCGGCGGCGTGGCCAATGGAACCTATCTTTTCGCGCTGCCTGGCAGCCCCGGCGCTTGCAAGGACGCATGGGATGAAATTCTGGCGTTGCAGCTGGATTATCGGCACCGACCTTGCAATTTTGTCGAAATTTTCCCGCGGTTGGACGAACATCACCGACGGAAGTAATCTGGTGGTACGTAACACTATTGTTGGTTGGTATTCTTCTCGGCCAGTCTGAGGTATAAGGTCATTGAGTTAAGGTATTAGGATCACGACGAAATGCGGTTTTTGCGGCAAAGCATGATCGGCCTTTTTCTGGCGGCGGTGAGCCTTGGGCTGCTGGTCTATGCGGGCCATGTGGTCAGTGTCGCCGTGCAGGATCGCCTGAACGCAGAGGCCGTGGTGCCACCCGCGCGCGAACGGGTGTTTGCCGTGAACCTGCAGCGCGCGCAGAGCGAAACCATTACGCCGGTGCTGGAGACCTTTGGCGAGGTGTCGTCGCGCCGGACACTTGAATTGCGCGCCGCTGTGGCTGGACGGGTGACGGTGCTGCACGAGAATTTTGAGGATGCGGGCAACGTGCGGCGCGGCGATGTGCTGGTGCGCATCGACCCTGCGAACATGCAGTCCGCCGTGGACCGGTTGACCGCCGATCTTGCCGATGCCGAAGCCGAGGCGCGCGATGCCGCACGGGGGCTGGATCTGGCCCGCGCCGAACAGGTGGCTGCCGAAGAGCAGGTGGTCCTGCGCCAGAAAGCCTATCAACGGCAGTTTGATCTGGCGGAACGTGGTGTTGGTACGGCGGCGGCGATTGAAACCGCTGAGCTGGCCGCTGCCGCCGCGCGCGCCACCGTTCTGGCGCGCCGCCAAGTGGTGGCGCAGGCCGAAGCACGCATCGATCAGGCCGCGACACGCCTGTCGCGCGAGAGGATTGCGCTGGCGGAGGCGCAGCGCAATCTGGCGGATACGGTGCTGGAGGCACCCTTTACCGGAACGCTCAGTGATACGACGGTTGTCGAGGGGCGCCTTGTCGCGACCAATGAAAAACTCGCTGACCTGATCGATCCGCAGGACCTTGAAGTGGCATTCCGCGTTTCCACGGCACAATACGTGCGTTTGCTGGAAGCGGATGGGTCGTTGATTTCTACGGCAGTGTCGGCGACGCTTGATGTCACTGGTGTCGATATGCAGGCCACCGGTGTGCTCAGCCGTGTCAGCGCCGCGGCAGGCGAAGGCCAATCCGGGCGTCAAGTTTTTGCGCGGCTGGAGCGTGCGCCGGGGTTTCGTCCGGGGGATTTCGTCACCGTCCGAATTCAGGAAAAGCCATTGGACAACGTTGTACGCCTGCCTGCGTCTGCCTTGGACGCCAGCGGTGAAGTGCTTGTTCTGGAAGGCGAAAACCGTCTTGTGACGCTCCCGGTGACGCTCGTGCGTCGTCAAGGCGACGATGTGTTGGTGCGCGGCGAGGGCCTGGAAGGGCGCGACGTGGTGAAGGCGCGCACGCCCTTGCTGGGTCCGGGCGTCGCGGTCCGTCCGCTGCAACAGAACGCCGATTTGTCCGTCCTTTTGCCCGATATGTTGGAGCTCAGCGAAGAACGCCGTGCGCGGCTCGTGGCCTTTGTGCAGAGCAATGATCGGATGCCACAGGAGACCAAGGAGCGCCTGTTAGCGCAGTTGGCTGAGCGCCAGGTGTCGGCACGGATGGTGGCGCGCATCGAAAGCCGCATGGGAGGGTAGCGCGTGGTGCGGCAGATACCTCCGGCTGCGGGCGGCGTGCTTTCCTATTTCACGCGCCACCGGACCATTGCCAATCTGTTGTTTGTCCTGATGATGGTGGCGGGGCTGTTTGCTCTGCCCAACATGCGTGCGCAGTTTTTCCCGGATGTCAGTCTTGAAAACGTGACCGTGGTCACCGAATGGGATCAGGCCAGCGCTGATGATGTGGACAGTGCAATTATCCAGGTGCTTGAACCGGCTTTGATGCGTGTGGAAGGTGTGATGAAGTCCCGCGCGACCGCGCGCGCGGGCCGAGGTACTGTCACGCTCGAATTTGAACCCGAATGGGACATGTCCCGCGCAGTCACCGATGTGCAGGATGCCGTGGACGGGATCACGGAATTGCCGGAAGACGTAGAGGAATCCAGTGTGCGCCGCGCGATACGTCGTGACCGCGTCACAGACGTTATTATTGCCGGACCCGTCTCCCCCGAGCAGTTGGGGGTCTATGGTGATGAGCTGGTCAAGCGCCTTTTTGCGGCCGGTGTGACACGCACGACTTTCCGTGGCTTTGCAGCCCCTCAGATCACTATCGAAGTGCCGTCACTGCAGTTGATTGCGAATGATCTGACCATGGCCCAGATTTCGGAGGCGATTGCAGCCGAGGTTGATACCGACCCGGCGGGCAGTGTCACCGGCGCGAATGCGCGCGTGCGCACGGGTACTGAAAAGCGCGTGCCGGACCAAATTGCCCAGATTGTGCTGCGCTCCAACGCTGACGGCTCCAAACTTCGTGTTGGGGATATCGCGCAGGTGATGCAAGAGGGGGCAGATCGGGATCGCGCCTATTTTGTTGGTGATCACCCGGCGATCTCGATCCGCGTGGACCGTTCCGATGGTGGCGATTCCATTGCCGTTCAGCAAACGGTGGAGGAGGTCGCGGCGGAGATGAAGGCCACGCTGCAAGAAGGCATGACGATCCAATTGATCCGGACACGGGCTGAGGCGATCACGTCGCGTCTGGACTCCCTGATCAACAACGGTTTGACTGGCCTCGGGCTGGTTGTGTGCCTCCTCTTCATGTTTCTCAACGCCCGCACCGCTTTCTGGGTGGCAGCGGGCATCCCGGCCGCGATGATGGCAGCGATCGGTCTCATGTACGCGGGTGGCCTGACCCTGAACATGATCTCACTCTTCGGGTTGATCATCACGCTGGGCATTGTCGTGGACGACGCGATTGTTGTTGCCGAACATGCCGACCACCGCGCGCGACATTTCGGCGAAGCCCCATTCGTCGCGGCTGAACGGGCTGCCGGGCGTATGGCCTTGCCGGTGTTTGCCGCCACGATCACTACCGTGATTGCATTCACCGGATTGCTGCTGCTGGGCGGGTGGTTTGGCACTGTCGTCAAGGATATCCCGATGACCGTGATCGCGGTGCTGATTGCCTCGTTGATTGAGTGTTTCCTGATCCTGCCCAACCACATGGCACACGCACTCGCGGCGCGCGCAAAGGAGCGTTGGTACGACTGGCCCAGCCGTCAGGTCAATCGCGGCTTTTCCTGGGTACGCGAGAACCTGTTTCGACCGATGATGGCAGGCGTGATCACCGCGCGCTACGCGGTACTGGCGGGGCTGATACTGATCCTTGCGGTTCAGGCTGCACATTTCCTGCGGGGTGATGTCAAATGGCGCTTTTTCAACGCACCGGAGCGCAGTTCGGTCACCGCAAATTTCGCCATGGTCGAAGGCGCCACGCGGGAAGACACGCGGGCCATGATGCGTGAATTACAGCGCGCCACAGACGCCCTGGCACGTGAATACGAAGAACAATACGGGGTGAATCCGGTCAACTATGCTCTCGCAGAGATCGGCGGGACTGCAGGTCGCGGCCTGTCCGGTGTTGAGACTAAGGACAAAGATCTTCTGGGCGCGATTTCGATTTCACTGATTGGCTCGGACGACAGACCCTATTCAAGCTTTGCCTTCGCCGGCGAGTTGCGGGACAGCGTGGTGAACCATCCGTTGACCGAAGTTGTCTCCTTTCGTGGATGGCGTAGCGGGCAAGGCGGTGACGCAATCAGCGTGGAGTTCTCTGGGCAAAGCACGGATACCTTAAAGGCCGCCAGCCTCGATCTGCAGACGGCCCTGATGCGCTATCCCCAAGTGCTCGCGATGCAGGATAATCTGGCCTATGACAAGGAAGAGTTGATCCTGGATCTGACGGCGCGTGGTCAGGCCTTGGGCTTTACCATCGACCAGCTGGGCCGAGTGTTGCGGGACCGATTAGGCGGGATTGAGGCGGCCAAATTCCCTGATGGCCCGCGCAGTGCCACTGTCATGGTCCGCCTGCCCGAAGGGGAATTGACGGCCGATTTTCTCGACCGCACCCAGATGCGCACGCCCGAAGGGGTTTACGTACCGCTTTCAGACATTGTTACTGTGCAAAGCCGGATCGGGTTCAGCACCGTAAATCGGGTCAATGGCGTGCGTGTCATTTCCGTGACCGGCGACATTTCGGAAGATGATCCTGAACGCGCTGTTGAGATACAAAGGGCGCTGGAGGACGAAATTCTGCCGTCAATTGCAAGCGAGCATCAGGTCGACTGGCAATTGTCCGGGCTCGCTGAACAGGAAAGCCGGTTTCTGGACGAGGCGGGAAACGGTCTCGTCCTTTGCCTCTTGGGCATCTACCTGGTGTTGGCCTGGGTCTTTGGCAGTTGGACGCGACCCTTGCTGGTCATGTCCATCGCGCCTTTCGGACTGGTTGGCGCCATTTATGGACATATGGCCTGGGACATTCCGCTGAGCATCTTCACGGTTGTTGGCCTGTTGGGGATGACGGGAATCATCATCAACGATTCAATTGTGTTGATCACAACTATCGACAGCTATGCGGAGGAGCGCGGGTTGATCCCCTCCATCATCGACGGGGCGGCGGATCGGTTGCGCCCTGTGATGCTGACCACGATGACGACGGTGCTGGGCATGTCGCCGCTGCTCTATGAGACCAGCAGGCAGGCACAATTTCTCAAGCCCACCGTGGTCACGCTGGTCTATGGGTTGGGCTTTGGCATGGTGATTGTGCTGTTGCTGGTGCCCGCGCTGGTGGCTGTTCAGCATGATATCTCCCGCCAGATCAACGCGATGCGCCGGGGGCTGACCGCACCCGTTTCCACGGTGCGCTACGGGTTTGCGGCGCTCTGGGCAGTTGTCCTTCTCTGGGGCGGGCTAACGCTTGGCTGGGCGATTTTCTATGGCGTTTTGCCGCCGCTTTTGTTGGCATCGCTGCCCATGATCGCGAACTGGCCAGTGACGTTTGCGGCTTTGTCACTCTTTATTGTCGGCGTTGCAACGCTTGCTCTGCTCGCTTACGTGTTTGCCGCTGTGACCATCCTGTTGAACAGGCGCAAGAATGCGATTTAGCCCGGCGTACAGCCTTTTACGTCCACGGCATGGTTGCTGCCCAAAACGGTCATTCGAATGTTGGACCGGTCCAGCGCAATAGGCCCGCCGTTCACGTGGATCATTTCGGATACAGCAATCACCTCGCCGCCGGACCGGTGTGTATCTGTTTCGCTCACCCAGACATCGCCCAGACCGGGCTCGATCACCATCACCTCCGGCCCGCCTGCGGAAGGGACGCGCACACGCGCCTCGATCCGCAATCCGTCGGGCGTGGGCTCTATCCGGCACTTGGCCGCTGTCACACCCGCCTCGCGTTCCGAATAGGGGCTCTGCGCCAATGCCGCCGCAATCGCGGGTGTCGGGCGCGTCTCTGTGCTGCTGATTGTTTCGTCAAAGGTCAGCTGGTGCGGAATGCAGATATCGGAGCAGATCCCGATATCCATCGTCAGACGCACGCGGACAGGGTCACCGGTGCGCTTGGGCGCCAGAGTCACAGGGATGACCAGCTCATCGGCATAACCGATGGACCGCATACCGTTTTCTTCAAACACCTTCGGCGTCGGCCAGGAGACAGACGCAGATTTCAGATTGTTTGATCCAGACCAGTCAAAGCTGGGCGGAATGCCTGCATCCCCCGGCGCGCGCCAATAGGTTTTCCAGCCCGGTTCCAGGGATAGATGCACTGCTGCCACGCGGGTACCATCGGATTGCACCCATCCGGGCAGAACCTGCGCGGTGACGGGCATGGCAAAACGTTCCTGTGCGGATAGGGGCAAGGCGGTCAGGCCCGCCAGGGTCAGGGCAATCATTGATGTTTTCATGCCTTCGATATGGTCGAGCCGCGCTGAAATGCCAAGTCACGATCCGGTTAGCCATGTTTCGCCACCCGCTGATCTATTGTCCTTGCACCGGACCGGGGCGCGGGTCATTCTTGGTGCATGGGAGCACCGGATACTCAGACTGAAACGCTTGATCTGACGGGTTCACTGCTGGTGGCGATGCCGTCCATGGGGGATGCGCGTTTTGAACGGGCGGTGATTTTGCTCTGCGCCTATTCCGACAAGGGGGCCATGGGGCTGATCATTAACAAGCCCAGTACCGATGTCGGCATGAGTGATGTATTGGATCAATTGGACATTGATCCGTCGCCACGTGCGGCGGCGATGCCGGTGCATTTTGGCGGGCCGGTGGAAACCGGGCGCGGGTTCGTGCTGCATTCGGATGACTACCAATCGAGCCTGCATACCCTGCATGTCAGGGGTGGGTTCGGTATGACCGCAACGTTGGATATCCTCGAAGAGATCGCCCGTGATCGTGGCCCGGACAACGCCTTGATGATGCTTGGATATGCCGGGTGGGGCCCCGGGCAGCTGGAAGCTGAAATCACGCGCAACGGCTGGCTGACAGCTGATGCAAGCCCGCTGCTGATTTTTAACACGCCCGCTGCCGAGAAATGGTCAAAGACTGTGGAAAGTCTGGGGATCGACCCGCTTGGCCTGTCCTCCACGGCTGGGCGCGCCTAGGTCGGTTGGCGATTTTCCGGGCGTGGGGCAGCAGCGCGCGCCAGTCGATCATTGATCGCAAACCCCAACCCGTGTGTGGGCACTGGCGCTACGGCAATCGGCTGTCCTCTTGCATCCAGCTTGTGCAATAGCTCGAAGAGCCGCGCCGCAGCCTCATGCAGATCACCGCTTTCTGACAGGTTCTCGTCACAGGCCATCGGGCCAAACCCCAGAAACACCTCGCCCGATCGCGGGTTGTCGGCATTCATTCTCAGCGGGGCTTTGGGAGCGTAGTGCGATTGCAGCTGCCCCGGCGCTGTAATGCCCGTGTGGCTTTCCGGCGTGGATGTGCGTTCCAGGGGCGTGCCAAGTGCTGCTTCCAGTGCCTCCAAAGGCAACCCACCGGCGCGCAGCAGCGCGGGCGTACCATCCAGACCGACGATGGTGCTTTCAACGCCCACTGAACAGGGCCCATCGTCCAGCACGGCAGCGATCTTGTTCCCCAGACCGTCCAGAACATGTTGTGCAGTCGTGGGGCTGATCTTGCCGGATGGGTTTGCGGACGGGGCTGCGACCGGCCCCCCAAACGCCTCCAGCAAAGCCTGCGCAGAGGCCTTTTCCGGCACGCGCAGGGCCAGCGTCGACAGCCCTGCCGTCACGAGGCTGGACAGATCATGCCCCTCGCGCAGCGGTAAAACCAGCGTCAGGGGGCCGGGCCAAAAGGCCTGCGCAAGCCGGTCCGCGTCATCGGTCCAGATCACGTAGCGTTGTGCGGCCTGCACGGAAGGAAGATGCACAATCAGGGGGTTGAAGCTCGGGCGTCCCTTGGCGGCATAGATGGCGGCCACGGCTTCACCGTTGCAGGCGTCTGCACCCAGCCCGTAGACCGTCTCCGTCGGGAAGGCGACCAGCTGTCCCGCGCGCAAAAAGGCTGCTGCCTGTGCAATGCCCTCTGCATCGGGGTATAACGTGGGGGAGGGAGATGTTGTCATTGCGCTCCGTGACGCCGCGTTTCGGTTGCCGGGCGCGGCGATGCGGCTCATCTTTGATGGCAAAGACCCTTATAGGGTAGTATGCCCGTTGCCAAGACGGGTACCTGCCCGCATGGAGACGAAAAAATGCCCTATCACGCCCCGGTCGATGATTTTTCCTTTCTCTTTGATCACGTGGTAGATTTTGCGCAGGTTCAGGCCACGGAACGGTTCAGCGAGGCGACATCGGACGTCGCGCAGGCGATCCTGACCGAAGCGGGCAAGCTCAGCGACGAGGTACTTGCGCCGCTGCAACGCCCCGGTGATCTGCATCCGGCATGGTTGGAGAACGGTGTGGTGCGGACATCGCCGGGTTATGCCGACGGGTGGAAGGCGATTGCTGAAGGTGGCTGGGTCGGCATCGCGGCAGATCCCGAATTTGGCGGGATGGGCCTGCCGATGACGCTGACTTCTGCCGTGAACGAGATGATGAGCAGTGCCTGCCTGTCCCTGCAGCTTGCCCCCCTGATGAGCCAGGGCCAGATCGAAGCGCTGGAGCATCACGCAAGCGATGAGATCAAGGCACTTTACCTGCCTAAGCTGATTGCCGGGCAGTGGACTGGAACAATGAACCTGACCGAACCGCAGGCCGGGTCGGATGTCGGGGCGCTGTCGACCAAGGCAGAGAACCAAGGGGACGGGACCTATGCGATCACCGGGCAGAAAATCTATATCAGCTGGGGCGATCATGACGTGGCAGAAAACGTCTGCCATCTGGTGCTGGCCCGGTTGCCGGATGCGCCTGCGGGAACCAAGGGGATCAGCCTCTTTCTGGTGCCAAAGTTCATTCCCGATGCAGAGGGCAACCCCGGTCAGCGCAATGGTGTGAGCGTCGTAAGCCTTGAGCATAAGATCGGTCTGCACGGATCGCCCACCGCTGTGATGCAATACGACGGGGCCACCGGCTGGCTGGTCGGGCCCGAACAGGGCGGCATGGCGGCGATGTTCACGATGATGAACAACGCGCGGCTTGGTGTCGGCGGGCAGGGCATTGGTGTGGCCGAAGGTGCCTATCAACACGCGCTGGCCTATGCGCAGGAGCGCAAGCAGGGCAAGACGGCGGTGGAGGGCGGGACCGGGACGATCCTCGATCACGCCGATGTGCGGCGCATGCTGATGACAATGAAGGCCGATATCTTCGCTGCCCGGGCGATTGCGCTCAGCTGTGCCATGGCCATCGACATGGCCCATGCCACGGGCGCCGCGGAGTGGGAGGCGCGCGCCGCTTTCCTGACGCCCATTGCCAAGGCTTTTGGAACGGAGACGGGCATGGATGTGGCCGAGACCGGCGTGCAGGTGCATGGCGGCATGGGCTTCATCGAGGAAACAGGTGCCGCGCAGTTCAGCCGCGATGTACGTGTGACAGCTATTTACGAAGGCACCAACGGCATTCAGGCCATGGATCTGGTGGCACGCAAGATGATGGATGGTGGTGAGGCCGCAGCGCGGTTGCTCGACGAGATCGAGGCGTGCGCGGAAGAGGCGCGCAGCCATTTGTCGGATCTGGCGGAACCTGTCTGGCAGGCGTCGGAAAGCCTGCGCGAGGTGACCGAATGGCTGGTGGCGCAACAGGATATGACAACCCGTTTTGCCGGTGCTGTACCCTATCTGCGCGCCTTTGCGCGCGTGTTGGGCGGGTATCTGCACCTCAAAGCCGCGCTGGCCGATCAGGGCGGTGCCCGCGAAGCGCTGGCGCGGTTCTACATCAAACGATTGCTGCCCGAACATGTTGGCCTGCTGGCACATGCGCAAGCCGGGGCGGATGGGCTTTATAGTCTGAGCCCGGATGAGCTGGCCGCCTGATGAAAGATCAACCGCCAGAGGGCTTGCGCTATCCATGGGACACGCCACCGGCCGAAGGTGACGCAATAGAAGTTGCCGCAGGCGTGTTGTGGATGCGCCTGCCGCTGCCGATGAAGCTTGATCATGTGAACGTCTATGCGCTGGATGACGGCGACAGTTGGACGGTGATCGACGCCGGGTTCGCCTCGAAACGCAGCAAGGCGATCTGGGAGGGGCTGATGGCAGGCCCGCTGGGCGGCAAACCGATTGCCCGCGTGGTGGTGACCCATCACCACCCTGATCACATTGGCTTGGCCGGATGGTTGCAGGCGGACCATGGCGCGGAGTTGGTCACTACGCGCACCGCGTGGTTGATGGCGCGCATGCTTACCCTGGACGAACAGCCCGTGCCGTCGCCTGAAACGCTGACATTTTACCGCGACGCGGGTATGGCGCCGGATATTATGGCTGAGCGCGCCTCCGAACGGCCCTTCAACTTTGCTGATATCGTGGCGCCGCTGCCCCTCGGGTACACCCGCATCCAGCAGGGTGACACGATCAGGATGGGCGGGCGCACGTGGGACATCCACATCGGCAACGGGCACGCGCCAGAGCACGCAACCTTCTGGAGTCGCGACGATAATCTTGTGCTGGCGGGCGATCAGATATTGCCTTCGATCAGCCCGAACATCGGCGTCTATGCAACAGAACCGATGGCCGATCCGATTGCTGACTGGCTCGAAGCCTGCGAACGTCTGGCCGGGCTTGCCCGCGCGGATCATTTGGTGCTCGGGGGGCACAAGCTGCCCTTTACCGGCCTGCCGATGCGCATGCGGCAGTTGATCGACAACCACCACGGGGCCCTGAAGCGCCTGCTGGAGTATCTCGATACGCCCAAGTCCGCCGGGGAATGCTTTGCCCCGCTGTTCAAACGCAAGATCGGGTCGGCTGAATACGGCCTGGCGCTGGTCGAGGCGGTCGCGCATCTCAGCCATCTCTATCAGGATGGGCTTGCCACGCGCAGCCGGGGCGCGGATGATGCATGGGTCTACCAGCGTAAAGGGTGAAGCATGGGTGAGAACATCGAAACCTCGGCAGAGGCGGCCGAAGCCGCGGCACTGCCGCGCCGCCACGACGTGCATTGTGATCCGGAAACTCCGGCACCAACAAAGGCGGATGTGCCCGAGGCCATCGCCAACAAGCCCACCGGCCAGAAATCGCCCGCGCAATGGGCCTATGAACGGATCATCATCTATCTCAAGAATTTCGAGGAACAGCTGGACAGCACCCAGGAAGTCGCCATGGGGTTCACCGGCGGCGACGCGGGCGTGCTGAGGATCGAAGGCATGGGGTACTTCGACCCCGATATCGTGACCTTTTACGGCACCGACGGGGCAGGGGCCCGAACGCAAATGGTGCAGCATGTCAGCCAGTTGAACGTCATGCTGCGCGCCCTGCCAAAACCCGCCGAGAAGACAGAGGCGCGCCGGATCGGGTTTCGCCTGGCGCAGGACATTGCGGCAGACAGTTGAGCCCTGCGGTAAATCCGCCACCGCAATGCGCGCATTGGACGCGCGGATGGGTGACATCGCGTGACGAATCCATTAGGGCTGATGCCAATTATTCAAAGAAGGGCTGCGGCAATGGCAGATCACAATCACGGTGAAATGGAAATCACCACCCAGGAAAAGACATTCGATGGCTTCATGCGTTGGACCACGCGGATCGTCATCGCGATCATCGTGCTGATTGTCTGGATGGCGATTTTCATTACCTGAGCTGACCTCCCGCAGGAGCTTTTCATGCGTGTATTGATGTTACTGGCCGTTCTGGTGACCCTGACCGGTTGCGCGGTTTCGTCAGCATTTGAAGCGTCCCCGGAAGAGATCGCGGCAAAGGTCTATGTGCCGAATGGCCCCCCCAAGCTGACCATTTTCACAATGGTGAACAATGAGACCGGCCACGGCGGCCACACTGCCTTGATGGTCTCGGGCTCGCAACAGGTCATTTTTGATCCCGCAGGGTCGTTTCAGCATGAATTGGTTGCCGAGCGTGGCGATGTGCTCTACGGGATTTCGCCAGCTTGGGTGCAGGCCTACAAGAGTGCCCATGCGCGTAGCACACATCACGTGGTAAGTCAGGAAATCGTTGTGACGCCGGAGCAGGCCGAGAGGGCATTGCAACTGGTGCGTCAAAATGGGGCTGTTGCAGGGGCCTTCTGCACGAATTCCACGTCATCCATCCTGCAACAGGTGCCGGGGTTCGAAGATATCCAAGTCACCTTCTACCCGATTAAATTCATGAACCAGATCGAAGCGCGACCCGATGTGGTCACTGATCGGTATTTCGAAAACGATGCGGGCGATGTCCGCGACGGGATCGAAGCGGCACAGAGCTGATCCCGGATCAGAGCGCGAAAAGCCAGAGCATGCCAAACAGCGTGGCAGCGCCCGAAAAAATAGCCGCCAGCACGTTTTTTGTAAGCAATCCGACCACAAGAGTGACAGCAGCTGCAGCCATGCGCGGTAGATCCGCCTGACCATCCGTTGCGGCAGGCCATACGACCTGTGGCGCGACCAGCGCGGGCAACATCGCCACTGCCGTGTAGCGCAGATGGCGCAGGAGCCAGGCAGGCATCGGTCTGTCGCCCACAATCCCCAGGAAGGCAAACCGCAGCGCGTAGCTGCCGATGCCAAGCCCGATAATCACGATCCAGAGGGTGCCGGTGTCAATCATGGCGCAGCTTTCTGCGTTCCAGCAGCACTTCGGCCTGCGCACCGGCCATCATGCCCAAGGTGCCCGCGATCATCAGGCCCAGCGAATAAGGTACTGCGGCGGTCAGCAGGCTGGTGATGATGGCCACAAGGGCGGCAATCACATGGGCGGCGGTGCGCAGCATCGGGGCCACCAGCGCCAGAAAGGTGATGGGCAGCGCGAAATCCAGCGCCCAGCTGTCGGGCACCTGCGTGCCAACGAGGGCGCCGAGAATGCTGCTGGCGTACCAGAACGGCACAATCGGGCTGAGCACACCGGTGAAATAGGCCATGCGCTGCGGCACGGTCATCTGGGGCTCGTTCTCGAATTGCACGACGGAACAGGCATAGGACTGATCGACGGTGAAATAGGCGGCGATCGCGCGCTGCCAAAGGGGGGCGGCACCGATCCATGGGGTCAGGGAGGCGGAATACATCGCCACGCGCAGGTTCACGGCAAGGGCTGAGGCCAGCACGATCACCGTCGGCGCGTTTTCCTGCATCAGCTGCAGGGCGGTGAATTGGGCAGCCCCTGCAAAGACCACGGCGGAAAAGGACAGCGTTTCGAGCACGTTGAGGCCCGCTTCCGTCGCCAATACGCCAAAGAGCATCGCGAAAGGGATCACGACCAGCAGGAAGGGGGCACCGTCTGCAAAGCCCTTCCAATAGGCAGAGGCACGTGTGCGCGTTTTGGGAGTGGTGGAGGGCATAAGATGCTTCTAAAGTTACGGCCAAGGCGTAGCTCAGCCCTGCGGAGGATGCAATTGGCCAAATTGGACGACACCAGCGATTACCTGATCGCGCCCGATCCCAAGGCGGTGCGTCTGACCCGCGCCGTTGCCGGGACGGATCATGAGGGGGCTGCTGTTGTCGCTACTGTAGTGGAGGAGCGCCCGCTCACGATCTTCCTAAATGGGCAGGAGATCGTGACGGCGATGACCATCGGAGACTACCCTGACTATTTGGCGCTGGGGTTTTTACGCAATCAGGGCATGTTGCAAGCGTCTGACGAGATCACCGGCGTGGACTACGACGAAGAATTGGAAACGGTGGTTGTGCGGACGGCGCGCAAGACCGACTACGAGGAGAAGATGCGCAAGAAGACCCGCACCAGCGGCTGTGCCGTGGGTACGGTGTTTGGCGACATGATGGCGGGGTTGGAGGACGTCAGCCTGCCGGAAACAGCAGTGCGGACCTCATGGCTCTATGCGCTCAGCGCGCGTATCAATCGGACGCCGTCGCTGTATCTGGAGGCGGGGGCAATACATGGCACGGTGCTGTGTCATGAAGATAAGCCTTTGGTTTATATGGAAGATGTCGGGCGTCACAACGCGGTGGACAAGATCGCCGGCTGGATGTTGTCGGAGGGTGTCAGTGCTGATGACAAGATCCTCTACACCACCGGGCGGCTGACCTCAGAGATGGTGATCAAGACCGCGATGATGGGTATTCCGGTCTTGGCATCGCGGTCCGGTTTCACCGCTTGGGGGGTGGAGATCGCGCAGCAGGTGGGTCTGACACTCATCGGTCGTATGAAAGGGCAGCGGTTCGTCTGCCTGTCGGGCGAGGCGCGCCTGATCCGCGACACCGACCCCGCAACCGTGCTGTTGGAGCCGCGCCGCGCCGGACGAAAGAGCGCGGAATGAAGCAACCCCTGGGCGTTATTCTTGCGGGCGGGCAGGCCACGCGCATGGGCGGCGGCGACAAGGGGCTGTTGCACCTCGGCGGTCAAAGCCTGCTGACCCGGGTGATCGACAGGTTGGAGCCGCAGGTGGCGGGGCTGGCGCTGAATGCCAATGGCGATCCGGCCCGTTTTGAGCGCTATCGCCTGCCGGTTCTGCCCGATAGCATCGAAGGGTTTGCGGGGCCGCTGGCTGGTGTGTTGGCCGGTCTGGATTGGGCGGCAAAGCAGGGCGCGGAAACCATCGTCACCGCAGCGGCGGATACGCCCTTCTTCCCGGCCGATCTGGTGCCGCAGCTGCTGCTGGCCAGCGAGGGGATGGAGCATCCGCTGGTCCTGTCTGCGACACCTGATCCCGCGCGGGGGCGGGTGCGGCACCCCACCTTTGGCCTCTGGCCGGTGTCATTGCGTGACGACCTGCGCGGGGCATTGCAAGACGGGTTGCGCAAAGTGGTGGTGTGGACCGATGCGCATGAGGGTCGCGAGGCCCTCTTTCCCGTCACGACGTTCGATCCGTTTTTCAATGTGAACACGCCCGAGGATCTGGCCCGGGCAGAGGCGCTTTTATGAAGTTGTACGGTGTTGTCGGGTGGAAAAACGCAGGTAAAACCGGCCTGATGGAACGTCTCGTCACGGAGATCTCGGGGCGCGGCTTCAGCGTGTCCACAGTCAAGCATGCCCATCATGTTTTTGACGTGGATCAGCCCGGCAAGGACAGCTACCGGCACCGGCAGGCGGGAGCGACGGAAGTGCTACTCGCCTCGCGCAAGCGTTTTGCGCTGATGCATGAATTGCGCGACACGCCCGAGCCGATATTGGATGACCTGCTGGGCAAGCTCAGCCCGGTCGATCTGGTGCTGATCGAAGGTTACAAGCGCGACGCGCACCCCAAGGTCGAGGCGCATCGGGCCGAGACGGGCAACCCGCTCATCGCCCCGGACGATCCGACAATTCACGCCGTGGCCAGCGATACCGCCCTTACCCTGGATCGCCCGGTTTTTGATCTGAACGACACAGGCGCAATTGCCGACTTCATCCTCTCCGAGGTTGGGTTGTGACCGATTTCGATACCGTTGTGATGGTGGACTGGTCGGGCGGAAACGACACCGGAAAATCCCCACGGCAAGACGCGATCTGGGCCTGTGTCGCCCGCTTGGGCCGGGCTGAGGCGCCACAATACCTGCGCAACCGCAAGGTGGCCGAAGACTGGCTGACCCAGCTGTTCGAGGCTGAAATCGCGGCGGGACGACGCGTGTTGGCAGGGTTCGATTTCCCTTTCGGCTATCCGAAGGGGTACGCGGCGGCACTGACTGGCAAAAGCGACCCTTTCGCGCTCTGGAACTGGCTGGAAAACCGCATCGAGGACAGCCCGCAGAGCAACAACCGCTTTGATCTGGCGGGCGAGATCAACCGGCAGTTCGGAGGGCGCGGCCCGTTCTGGTTCAACGGGCTGAAGCGCGATGTCGACGGGTTGCCGCGCAAGAAAACCGATTATGAAAACTCGTTCTCGGAAAGACGTCTGGCGGAAAAACGGGCCAAAGGGGCCTTTTCCTGCTGGCAGTTGGGCGGGGCGGGGGCCGTTGGCTCTCAGGTTTTGATGGGCCTGCCGGTGCTCGCGCGGTTGCGGCGGCGGTTTGAGGCCGCCGTCTGGCCGTTCGAACCGCTGGACAAATCAATTGCCATCGTGGAAATCTGGCCGTCCTTGACGCTGGGCGCCGCACCGGCGGGCCAGATCAAGGATGCATGGCAAGTCCGTGAGGTTGCGCGCACCGTCTCGACGCTGGAGCCTGACGCTTTGGCCGAGATGCTGGCCGTGGATGCTCCGGAAGAGGGGTGGATATTCGGTCTCGGTCACGAAGACCGTTTAAGGCAGGCCAGCGCCCAGCCCCCGCGTTTGACCAACGACTGTTTTGCGCTGCCGCCGGGGGTGCATTGGACCCCTGTACGCGAGGCGCTTGTGCTTTTGCAGGATCGTCTGACTCCGGTGACAGGAAGTGAAACGATGCCTGTGGCGGCAGCCACTGGACGGATTCTGGCGGAAGATGTGGTTGCGGCCCGATCCAATCCGCCGCTACCAAACACGGCGGTCGATGGCTATGGTTTTTTCGGCGGCAAGGCCGCGGGCGTTCACCGCATGCCACTGGTGGAAGGACGCGCCGCCGCCGGGGATCGCCCCGGGCTTGTACCATTGGGGTCTGCGGTGCGCATCCTGACCGGGGCGGCCTTGCCGGACGGGGTCGATACGGTGGTCCTGCAGGAAGACGTTACCGTCAGCGACGGCCAGATAGCTTTTCACGGGCCAATCAAGGCAGGCGCAAACACCCGTCGCGCGGGCGAGGATGTGGTGCAAGGCGACGTCGCTTTGACACAAGGCGCACGAATCGGGCCGGCGCAGGCGGCCCTGCTGGCCGCCTCCGGCGTCGGCGACGTGTCAGTGCGCAAACCTCTGCGTGTGGCGGTCCTCTCCACTGGCGCAGAGCTTGTGGAGGCGGGCAATACTGCGGCCTTGGGGCAGATTTTCGACGCAAACCGTCCGATGCTCTTGGAGATGGTGCGTCGCTTTGGACACGAACCGGTTGATATGGGACGGGTGCCCGATGATCGCGACGCGCTGGCGGCGCGATTGGAGGCCGCGTCCAAGGCCGCTGACCTGATCCTGACCAGCGGCGGCGCCTCGGCTGGCGACGAAGACCACGTATCGGCCCTATTGACCGAAGCTGGAGCGATGACGCTTTGGCGCATCGCGGTGAAACCGGGCCGACCGCTGGCCCTGGGAATGTGGTCGGGCGTGCCGGTGTTTGGCTTGCCCGGCAACCCAGTCGCCGCGATGACCTGTGCCTTGATCTTTGGCCGTCCAGCGATGGCACGGCTGGCCGGGAGCGCATGGGAAGAGCCGCAAGGTTTCGAGGTGCCGGCGGCCTTTACCAAAAACAAAAAACACGGGCGGACGGAATATCTGCGTGCGCGGATCAGGGACGGGCAGGCGGAGGTTTTTGCTTCCGAAGGATCCGGGCGCATTTCCGGTCTGAGCTGGGCTGACGGGCTGGTAGAATTGCCGCATGACGCGGCGGAGATCGTACCGGGGACAATAGTGCGGTACATTCCCTTTGCCAGCTTTGGTCTCTGAGAGATTTTGTCCTGATCGCTCCCAGCGCTATGTCTCGATACAGGTTAGATGATCGTGCAAACCGTTGGGGGAAATCGATGTTCAGATTCACGTTTTTGACCGCCGGAGTTATGGCTGTTCTTGCGGTATCGGCGCAGGCTGAGTGCTTGCAGGCCCTGACCGTGAAATTCGCCGAAAGTGCGCCGCGAGACCGCTTTGATATCATTCACACCGCGACGGGCGTTTTCGTGACCGGCGTGTCGATTGATTTGCGCGGCTCGCAGGGGGCCTTGGTTTTTGACACTGCCGAAGGGGGCTCAGGCACACAGGTCTTTCAGCCCTTTGAACCGGGTGACGGCATGCAGGGCGTCGATGTCGCCGATGGTGCGCAGCGCCTGGATATCCGTTTGACAGAATTGTCTGCCGGTCAGCGGACCGGGTTCACAATCGACGTGGACGATCAGCAAGCGCAATCCGATCTGGGACAAATCAGAGTGACGGGTGGCGAGCTCTCGGGTGCGCGGGTCCTCTTCAGCCTGGCGGATGGTTCCGAACTGGAAGCTGTCTTTGACGCTGACAATCGCGCCAAGGTATGTACGTGACGCGCTAGTCGAAGGTGCCCGCCACACGGCCCAGCAACATAAAGGCGCGTGCCGTCCGGGTTTCCGCAAGGGCGGAAATCTCACCGTCTGTCGCCGATGTTTCGAACTCGGCAAAGGTCTTGTCAAAGCGGCGCAGGAAGTGGTGCGCCGCATCGCGAAAAATCGGATCCTGTTTCATGCGGCCTGCCGTTAGTGCAAGGGATGAGCGGTCCCGCACGCCGCCCAATGCCGCAATGGGCCTGCCGCGCGCGCCCTGGCCGAACTGTCGCCAAACCTCGGGGCGGGCACGGTCCGGCAGCAGATCATCCATGTAAATGCCATCCTGGCTGAGCAGTGTCAGCACGTCCTGTGCCGCCTGAATCAACTGAGCGGCCGAGCGGTCCTTGAGCGCGCGCCGCAGGGCGGCAAACCCGGCCTCATCTTCCGCCGTTTCAGGGAAGTTCAATGCACGGATGAAATCCTCCACCGCCAGCGGCGGGGCCATGTCGGTTGCTTGCGTCCCAAGAGCAAGCGCGGGTTGGTCTTCAGGCGAAGGCTCCGTGGCGGGTGATGGATTGTTGGCCGCTGGTCTTTCCTGTTCACGGCGTGACGTAAAGGTCGCCAATGCAGATTCCGTTTTCCGGGCCGCTTCCGCAATTTCATCAAGCTTTCGGGCCACGGAAGCAGGCTCCGGGCCTGCGATACCGCTTTGGTTCTGCGCGATGTAGGCGTGGCGAATAGCATCGATAGCCGCCTGCAGGCGCTGGCTTTCCTCTCGCATGATCCGGCTGGACCGTGCCGCCGTCGCGGCAACCCAGATCATGCCAACCGGCATGAAAATGGCGAGCATGATCATGATAAATCGCAGTCCGCCCGAGCTTTCACCCGCGACGTTGTTGCTGGGCATGAACAGAAAAAAGAGCGCCGAGGCCAGAAGCCAAATCCCCGACAGGACAAGAGCCGCGATTTCTATACTGCTGATACCCTCGGTGCCGGGCCGGTCGTAAATACCGAGAGGCGTAGGGCGGGCCCGCGCTTCGGTGTTTTCTGAAGTTTGAGTCGTGTCAGCCATCGTCGCAATTCCTGTCAGGCGTAGACGATCTTGAGCACCTCGTAGGACTTCTCGCCGCCCGGCGTGCGCACTTCTACGCTGTCCCCTTCATCCTTGCCAATCAAGGCGCGCGCAATCGGCGATTTTATGTTCAGCAGGCCCTTTTCGATACTGGCCTCATGTTCACCCACGATCTGCCACGTCTTTTCTTCATCCGTGTCTTCATCGACCAGCGTCACGGTGGCGCCGAACTTGATCGTGCCGGACATCTTGGCCGGGTCGATCACCTCGGCCAGCCCCAACACGCCCTCCAGCTCCTTGATCCGGCCTTCGATGAAGGACTGTTTTTCGCGCGCGGAATGGTATTCCGCATTTTCGGACAGATCGCCATGTTCGCGTGCTTCGGCAATGGCTTTGATGATGGCAGGGCGCTCCACTGACTTCAGCAGTTTGAGTTCCGCTTCCAGATCAGCGTGGCCCTTGCGGGTCATGGGAATTTTATCCATCAGTAGCGTCCACGAAATGACGCGGCCCGCCGGGCTATCCGGGGGCCGCTGGTGAGAGTTGGCAACTACCTGACCTAAAGGCGAAGGAAATTGCAAGAGGTCTGGCTTAGATTACCCCGCCCGGGGTCAGTCGTATTGCACCACTTCGTATTCAATGTTGTCGTGATCGTGGAAGTAAAACCGCCGACCCGGTTCATAATCTGCGTGATTGCCGGTGGTGAAGCCCACTTTTTTCACAGCCTCCTCCATCGCGTCGATATCGTCTACCACTACGGCGATGTGGTTGAGACCACCGCGGGTGGTGTAGCTGTCTGCCTTTTCGCTGGTGTTCTGGGCTGGTGTATAAAGCGCCAGATACTGGGTGTCCGAACCCACATGGATGGATTGGCCGCCACTGGTGGCATCGCCTTTCCAACGAATGTGCCAGCCAAAAAGCTCTTGCATCCAGGCTGCGGTCGCCTCGCCATCGGAAACGGTGTAGTTCGCGTGTTCAAGCCGTACGGTCATCGATCTTCTCCTTGAGATTTGCCTTGATGACACTCACCGTAATTTCTAAACCTAACTTTAGGTCAAGGAGAATTTTATGGCAGTCAGTGACGGGCTTTCGATCGGGGCATTGGCGGCGCGCACCGGGCTCGCCGTCTCGGCGATCCGGTATTACGAGGCGCAGGGCCTGATCCGGCCGTGGCGCAACGCCGGCGGGCAGCGCCGGTTTGAGCGTTCTGATCTGCGCAGGCTCAGTTTCGTGATGATCGCGCAGCAGTTCGGGTTCACCTTGCCGCAGATTCGGGCGGAGCTCGACCGGCTCCCAGGCGGGCGTACGCCGACCAAGGCCGATTGGGCACGGATCAGCGCGGGCTTCCGCGCCCGGCTGGACGAGAAGATCGAGACATTGACGCGGCTGAGGGACAGTTTGGATGGATGTATCGGCTGTGGCTGTCTCAGCCTGCCGAACTGTGCGCTGTACAATCCGACGGACCGGATCGCAGAAAAAGGACCGGGTCCGCGATTCCTGATGGGCGATCTGCCGGAGATGTGATCAAAATCATCCGTCCTGGTTAGGAAATCGACGATTGGTGCCACTTATGACGCCCAGTTGCGATTGCATTGGGGGGTGACGTGGTTTAGCCAATCGCGAAAGATTGTTGCGCGGCAGAGGTCGCGCCCCGTTGGATTGTAAGGGAGCCGGGACATGTCGGAGACGGAACGCGAAGCAATGGAATACGATGTGGTCATCGTGGGCGCAGGTCCAGCGGGCCTGTCCGCGGCGATCCGTTTGAAACAGCTGGATGCCGACTGCAATGTCGTTGTGCTGGAGAAAGGCTCCGAAGTGGGCGCGCATATTCTGTCGGGCGCGGTGCTGGATCCGGTCGGTCTGGACGAACTGATCCCGGACTGGAAAGAGAGGGGTGCCCCGCTCAATGTACCGGTGAAAGACGACAATTTTTTCATGCTGGGCGAGGCGGGCAAGCTGCGCATCCCCAATTTCCCGATGCCACCGCTGATGAACAACCACGGCAACTACATCGTCTCCATGGGCAATGTGTGTCGCTGGATGGCGGAGCAGGCGGAAGAGCTAGGTGTGGAAATCTTCCCCGGCATGTCGTGTTCTGAGCTGGTTTTCGATGAAAACGGTGGGGTAAAAGGAGTCGTTGCGGGTGAATTTGGCAAGAATCCAGATGGCAGCAAGGGCGACGGCTACGAGCCTGGCATGGAGCTGCATGGCAAATATGTCTTCCTGAGCGAAGGCGTTCGGGGATCGCTCTCCAAGCAGGTGATTGCCAAATACAATCTCTCGGACGGGCATGAGCCGCAGAAATATGGCCTTGGCATGAAGGAAATCTGGGAGATCGACCCGGCCAAGCACCGTGAAGGATCCGTCACCCACACCATGGGCTGGCCCCTGGGGGGCAACGCAGGTGGCGGTTCCTTTATCTACCACCTTGAGAACAATCAAGTTTACGTGGGTTTCGTGGTGCACCTGAACTACAAGAACCCGCATCTTTTCCCCTACATGGAGTTCCAGCGGTTCAAGCATCACCCGATGGTCGCGGATCTGCTGAAGGGCGGCAAAAGGGTCGCCTACGGTGCGCGGGCGATCTCGGAGGGCGGGTTCCAATCCATGCCCAAGATGGTCGCGCCCGGTGTCGCGCTGCTGGGCTGCTCCGTAGGCATGGTCAACGTGCCGCGCATCAAGGGGAACCACAACGCGATGCTGTCGGGCAAAGCCGCGGCAGAGGCCGCCATGGCCGCGATCGCAGACGGTCGCAGCGGTGACGAGCTATCCGACTACGAGGCCGAAGTGCGCAATGGCAAAATCGGGCAGGACCTGCGCAAGGTGCGCAACGTCAAACCGCTGTGGTCAAAATACGGGTTGACGGCGAGCCTCGTGATGGGCGGGGTCGACATGTGGACCAACACCTTGGGTTTTTCGCTGCTGGGCACGCTGGAACACGGCAAATCGGATGCCGAGGCAACCGAAGAAGCCTCCAAGCATCAGACCATCGATTACCCGAAGCCCGATGGCAAACTGTCCTTTGATCGCCTGACCAACGTCGCGTTTTCTTTCACAAATCACGAGGAAAGCCAGCCTGCGCACCTGACGCTCAAGGATGCGGATGTCCCGGTGAACAGCAACCTGCCGAAGTTCGCAGGCCCGTCGGCGCGTTACTGCCCGGCAGGTGTATACGAGTTTGTCGAGGAGGCCGGCAAGGACACCCGGTTTGTCATCAACTTCCAGAACTGCGTGCACTGCAAAACCTGCGACATTAAGGACCCGGCGCAGAACATCGTCTGGACGACGCCACAGGGCGGGGATGGGCCGAACTATCCCAACATGTGATGCGAGCCGGGGTATTGCTATTGCTAGGCGGTGATTAACACTGATGCTCTATGGTGATTTTACGCCGCCCGGCAGGGTCGCAGGATTGCGCTTGGGCCTGAACCTGATAGCCTGCCGCCCAACCCGCGTTTCATGAGAGAGCAACCGTGCTTCACAGACTAATGACCTCCGCTGCAGTCCTCGCATTGTCGTTGACGATGGCGGCACCCGTCGCTGCTCAATCCAATGCCGGCGCCTATCTGGCGGCGCGATCTGCCGCCATGCAGAGCGATTTCGAGCAAGCCGCCTCCTACTTCACGCAGGCACTGTCGCGCGACCCGCGCAACAATGCCCTGATGGAAAGCGTTGTCGTGTCGCAATTGGCGCTCGGGCGTGTAGACCGTGCCTTGCCCGTGGCCGAATCCTTGCTGAGCCTCGGGCAACCCAGCCAGGTCGCACAACTGGTGCTAACGGCTAACACGATCCTTGAAGAGGACTATGAGGGTCTGTTGATCGCCACGCCCGAGGGCGACGGCGTCGGCCCTCTTGTGGACGGATTGATCAAGGCCTGGGCACTTATGGGTGCGGGTCGCGCAAATGACGCGCTGGCGGCCTTTGACAGCGTGTCGGAAGAGCCGGGACTGCAGGGCTTTGCGCTTTATCACAAGGCGATGGCGTTGGCATCCGTTGGGGATTTCGAAGGCGCCGAAGAAATTTTCGGCGCCGATACCACGGGCGCCGTGGTGCAGACACGCCGTGGAGTTTTGGCGCGTGCCGAAATCCTCTCGCAGCTGGACAGGGATGCCGAGGCGCTGGAATTGCTGCAACGAATGTTCAACGGTGCCACCGATCCCGAGATCGAACAGGTGATCGAGGCGTTGAACGGGGATACACCCGTACCGTTCCGACACATTACCTCCGTGCGTGATGGCTTTGCAGAGGTTTTCTATTCGGTGGCGGCGGCCTTGCGTAGCGAGGCAGGGCCGGAATATACGATCCTCTATGCTCAGGTCGCGCTGACCTTGCGACCAGATCACGTGGATGGGTTGCTTCTGACTGCGGATCTCTTTGAAACGCTTGAGCAATACGCACAGGCCATCGCGGTCTACAAGCGGGTTCCGGCAAACGATCCGGCCTATCATGCTGCCGAACTCGGCCGGTCCGAGGCATTGCGCCGATCGGACAGACCCGAAGCCTCGATCGAAGTGTTAGAACAGCTCGCGCGCAGCCATGGGCATCTGGCAACCGTGCATTCGGCGCTGGGCGACGCGCTGCGTCAGCAGGACCGTTTTGCCGACGCGGTTGTTGCCTATGACAGGGCGGCAGCCCTGGTCGAGAATATAGGCGGGCCAAGCTGGTTTCTCTACTACACGCGCGCGATTTGCCATGAACGATTGGACAACTGGGAGGCCGCGGAAGCGGATTTTCGGGCGGCTCTGGAGATAAATCCGGGCCAGCCGCAAGTGCTCAACTACCTTGGCTATTCGCTGGTCGAAAAACAGGTCAAACTGGTTGAAGCGCTGGAGATGATTGAACGCGCTGTCGCAGCGAGCCCGGACAGCGGATACATCATCGATTCACTCGGCTGGGCGCTCTACCGTCTGGGACGCTACGAAGAAGCCGTGCCGCATATGGAGCGGGCAGTGGAGTTGATGGCGGTGGACCCGGTCGTGAACGATCACCTGGGCGATGTTTATTGGGCGGTTGGACGCAAACGGGAGGCGGAGTTCCAGTGGGCGCGCGCCCTGTCCTTTGTCGATGAGGACGATCCGATGAGCGAAGCCAAGCCCGAGCGTATCCGGCGCAAGCTCGAAGTCGGTCTGGATGCTGTGCTGGCCGAAGAGGGCGCGGAGCCGCTGCAAGTTGCCAGGGACTGAGGGCGCGCGTCAGGCGCGGGCCCCGCGGAATGTGGAAGTTTTTGCGCCCGCCAAGATCAACCTGACATTGCATGTTGTGGGTCAACGATCTGACGGTTACCATTTGCTGGATAGTCTTGTGGCGTTTGCGACAGTGGGTGACCAGTTGCGCGCGCAGTTGGGCGGTGGTTTTTCCTTGGAAATGCAGGGTCCAGAAGCGGCGACAGTGCCGAAAGATGCATCGAATCTGATCTTGCAGGTCGCAAACCTCTTTGATCAGCTGCCGGGAGCGTTTTTCCATCTGATAAAGAACTTGCCAGTGTCATCCGGAATCGGTGGCGGGTCGGCGGACGCTGCCGCCACGTATCGTGCCCTTTCTGTGGTTGCCGGAGAAGCGGGCATTCAAATCCCTGCGTCTGAAACACTACTGAAACTGGGCGCGGATGTCCCGATGTGTCTGACCAGCGCGGCTGCGCGCGTTGGGGGTATTGGCGAGCAGATCACGCCTATGGAGAGCTTGCCTGCCCTGCCTGCTCTGCTGGTGAACCCGCGCCTGGAAATCTCTACGCCCACCGTATTCAAAGCGATGACGACGCGACAAAATATGCCTATGCCCCAAAATCTTCCCACGTTCCGCGACGCCGGTGATCTGACCACTTGGCTACGTGGGCAACGAAACGATCTGGAACCGGCGGCTTCACAACTGGTGCCGATGATTGGTATCGTGAAAACGGCTATCTCCACGCAACCAGATTGCCTGCTGTCGCGGATGTCGGGCTCGGGCGCGACTTGTTTCGGCTTGTTTCCAACGATCTCGGCAGCACAGAACGCGGCGGCAGCCATCTCACGCAGTTATCCGGATTGGTGGGTCAAACCGACAGAGCTGGGCACGCAAACCGAGCGTGCACAGCCCCGGCCTAGTTGATGCGCTCGACCACGTAATCCGCCAGATCGCTGAGCATCTCCTTGATGTCATGATCCGGCAGGGGAGCAAGAGCTGACTTTGCCTTCAATGCCCAACTGCGCGCTGCATGTGCCGTCTCGGTGAGCGCGGCATGCTTGTCTAGCAAGGCCCGCGCCCTTTCCAGATCGCCCTCCGTCTGTTTGCCCTTTTCGATCGTGCGCTCCCAGAAGGCGCGCTCCTCGTCATCCGCTTTCGCCACCGCCTTGATCAGCGGCATGGTCAGCTTGCGCTCGCGGAAATCGTCTCCGATGTTCTTGCCGATTGCACCCGCGTCCCCTTGAAAATCAAGCAGATCGTCGACAATCTGGAAGGCCACGCCCAAGGCATCACCGTACTCGTGAAGCGCGCGCACCTGAACCTCCGGGGCATCTGCAATCACGCCGCCGACTTCCGTCGCTGCGGCAAACAGGGCAGCCGTCTTGCCCCGCACCACCTGAAGATAAACCGCTTCGGTGGTGGCAAGATCCTGACTGGCAGTCAGTTGCAGCACTTCGCCTTCCGCGATGGTCGCAGAAGCATTGGAAAGAATATCCAGCACGCGCAGCGATCCTGTTTCCACCATCAACTGAAAGCTACGCGAGAAGAGGTAGTCGCCCACCAGCACGGATGATTTATTGTCCCACAGCAGGTTGGCGGTCGGCCGTCCGCGCCGCTGGCCGCTCTCATCAACCACGTCGTCGTGCAAAAGGGTGGCGGTGTGGATGAATTCCACCGTCGCGGCCAGATTGATGTGAAACTGCCCGTCGTAGTCGCAAAGATGAGCCGCCGCCAGGGTGAGCATGGGGCGCAACCGTTTGCCGCCCGCTTCAACCAGATGCGCGGTGACTTCCGGAATGCGTGGCGCGTGTTCGGAAGCCATTCTGGCGCGGATCAGTGCGTTCACCGCATCGAGGTCAGCAGCCAGAAAGGTGGCCATTCGGTCGTGCGGTTTCTGCGAATTCTCGGTCTTCGGCATCAACTTCCCAACTGCAGGCTCGACATCACCGCCAGCTTGCCCTTACATCCCTGATATGAAGGAACTTTTGCGCAGCACAGACCCGACGATCATCGCCTTTGCCACGGCCCTTCTCCAAGGCGAGGATATAGACTGCTTTGAGTTGGACGTAAATATGAGCGTGCTCGAAGGCGGCATCGGAATCTTCCCGCGCAGGCTCATGGTGCGCACCGAAGATCATGACGTCGCGATACGGGTCATGCACGACAACGACATCCCTCTGGGCAAATGACCTCCGACTTGACCCGGGACGCATTTCTGGGTGGGCGGCTGCACTTACACCAGCCTCGCTCCGGGTATCGCGCCGGGGTGGATCCGGTGTTGCTTGCGGCCAGTGTGCCGGCTCAATCAGGCCAAACAGTGCTCGATTTGGGCTGTGGTGTGGGGGCTGCGGCTTTATGCCTCGCCGCGCGGGTGCCTGGCCTGAAGCTGACCGGCGTGGAAATGCAATCGGAGTACGCCGCATTGGCGCGGCGAAATGGCGGGGATGCACTGGAAGTGATTGTTGCTGACATCACTGCATTGCCCCTGGAGCTGCGGCAGCGACAATTCGATCACGTGATCACGAATCCTCCTTACTTCAATCGGCGCGCCAGCCGCAGTGCGCACAACGCAGGCCGCGAGACAGCGCTCGGCGAAACGGCCCCTTTGACGGACTGGGTAAGGGCCTCAGCCAAGCGGCTGAAACCAAAAGGGTACGTGCATATTATCCATCGCGCAGAACGGCTGCCGGACATCCTGCAGGCCTTGCCAAATGGGATGGGTAGCATCGAGGTGCTGCCGCTGAGCCCGCGCGTCGGTCGTCTTGCAGAACTGGTCATTGTCCGGGCGCGCAAGAACGGACGCGGGGCATTCAAACTACACCCTTCGGTGATTCTGCATGAAGGGACGCATCACGAAAGCGACGCAGACAGCTACGTCCCAACGATCAAATCGGTATTGCGGGATGGCGCCGCACTTGAATTCTGAGCCCATTAATACAATCTTAACGGGTATCATGCGCATGCTGCTTATGCGGCGTGACTTGAATCACAAGGTGTGGTCAACTCAACGCCATACCGTTGCACACAGGAGGAATGAATGAGCGTTACTGCACATGTCGATCAGCTGAAAAAGAAGCATCAGTCCCTGAGCGAAGCCGTAGAAGAAGCCCAGCGCGCCCCCGGCATCGATGATCTTGCAATCGCAGACCTGAAAAAGCAAAAACTCCGTCTCAAAGAAGAAATCACGCGCCTGTCGAGCTAGGATTTTTACGCAGACTGGCGCGCGCCGCGATCATTGCGCCGCCAGTCACAAGAATCGCGGCGATGCCCAAGGTCGCTGACAGCGGGGCAACGCCAGCCATGACAAGGACCACGGTAGAGAGCAATGGGGCCGCGTAAGAGGCGGCGCCCAGCAACTGTATGTCGCCCTGCTTGACACCGATATCCCAGACAAAGAACGCCAGCCCCACCGGACCCAGGCCAAGCAGGAGGATCGAGCCCCAGCCCATTGCGGACTGTGGCAAGACCGTGTCTTCGAACATCAGATGCAGAGGCAACGACAGGGCGGCGGCCCCAATGCAAAACACGGTGACCGATTGCGTTGGCGCGTCTCCGACCAGGCGGGAGAGCACTGAGTAACTCGACCAGGTGAGCGCGCAGATCAGGGCCAGCCCATAGCCGGGCAGATAGTCCATGCGGAAACCGCTGCCACCGCCTGAAATGATCAGAGCGGCGCCTGCAAAGCCGACAATAGCCCCGATAAGATGCCCTCTGCGGACTTTTTCGCCGGGCAGCAGGCCGGACAGGATCACGATTAGCAGAGGCCACAGGTAGGCGATCAATCCGGCCTCCGCGGCGGGCGCGAGACGCAGGGCGGAGAAGTAGAGCGCGTGGTAGCCAAAAAGCCCCAACGTTCCAAAGATGTAGACGCGTAGAGGTACGGATCGCAACATCGCAAACCCGCCGGATTGATGCGTCCAGATTACCCCGCAGGTGCCACCGATGGTGAAACATATGGTGTTGAGCAGCAAGGGCGGCGTCGGGGCGGACCCAACGGTCAGCAGCGCGAGCAGAGCCCAAAGGATGACCGCTGCAAACCCGATGAGCGTTGCGCGCATTTTTGTCATTGAGAGCTGCCTTCCGTGGTCACGACGCGCAAGCTGTCGGTGATGTAGGTCGTCTTGCTGATTTCGCGCAGCATCCATTCGCGGAACGCTTTGACTTGCGGGCGATCTTCGCTGCTCTTGGGGCATAGAAAACGGAATCGGGCACCGGTAGATAACGCCGTGCCATATGGGGTAACCAAGCGGCCTTCATCAATGTCTTTGACCACCAGAGCGCGCCGCCCCAATACCACACCGACCCCGGCGAGGGCGGCATCCACGGCGTGATCTGCCTGGCTGAAATGCGGCCCGTGTGTCGGATCGAAGTCGACGCCCATTGCGGCAAACCACGCCTTCCAGTCGCATCGCGGGTACAAAAAATTGATCGAATCGTCGAAGATCAGCGGCGCCTCCACGAGGCTTTGTGCGTCCGGGAACCGTTCGGCGAGGGCGGGCGTCATGACGGGTGCCACCCATTCTTCAGCCAGGGGCAGGCTATAGAGATCTTCATCGGTGTCACGTCCAAAGCGGATGGCCACGTCAATGGCATCGCGTCCGAAGTCCATGATCTTGAGCGACGCCGAAAAGCGCAATTCGATCTCAGGATGTGCTTGGGCAAACTCATAGAGCCTTGGGGCCAGCCACTTCGCGGTGAATGCAGGTCCCGCAGTCACCGTGAGGGATTGGTTGTCCTGTAGACGTTGTGCAGCGCGCCAGGCATTGGCAAGTGTCTGAAACCCGTCCTCGGCTCCAGGGGCAAGGGCCACGCCTGCCTCTGTGAGTTCTACTGCGCGATTCAGCCGTCGAAAAAGAGGGGCACCGAGGTGCTCTTCAAGCGACTTGATCTGAAAGCTCAGCGCAGCCGGCGTCACAGAGAGTTCCTCCGCCGCCTTGGCAAAGGACATATGCCGAGCGGCTGCGTCAAAGGCACGCAAAGCGGTCAGGGGTGGGAGGCGATCCATCATGATCAGTTAAGTACAGCTTAAGTGAGGAGATGGAAAGTCTCGTTTGTCGTCTCCGTTAGCGCATGCCATATCTAACTCAGATCAGTTGAACTTATGCACGCAAGGAGCGATACCATGTTCGAAGCTACCACAAACAGTGATACCCGCAACGCTATGCAGCGCGCTCATGAGGAGCGGGCACAAGCAATGAAGGATGCCTGGAACTGGCTGTTTCACTCTTCCCGCTGATCGACTGCAGCGATCTTACGGGATGTGAAAAGGGCCGGTGATCATCACCGGCCCTTTTCTTATTACTTGATGTGCATCGCTTAAACGAAGAACTGTGCGCCATTTGCGGAAATGGTCGAGCCATTGATGAAACCCGCATCGTCCGAGGCAAGAAAAACAACGCAGCGCGCAATTTCTTCAGGCTCGCCCAGCCGTCCGGCGGGAATTTGCCCGATGATGGACTCGCGCACTTTTTCCGGTACGGCCATGACCATTTCTGTCGCAATGTAGCCCGGGCAGATCGCATTGGCGGTGATGCCTGCGCGCGCTCCCTCTTGGGCCAGCGACTTCACGATGCCCAGATCACCGGCTTTGGTCGCGGCATAGTTCACTTGCGCGAACTGGCCCTTCTGACCATTGATGGAGCTGATTACGATTACGCGGCCGAACTTGCGCTCGCGCATGCCGGGCCAGATCGGGTGCACTGTGTTGAACACGCCCGTCAGGTTGGTGTCGATGACCTCCTGCCACTGCTGCGGCGTCATCTTGTGGAATGGCGCGTCCCGGGTGATCCCGGCATTTGCCACGACGACATCGATGGGCCCCAGGTCGGCTTCGACGCCCGCGATGCCGTCCTTGCACGCGTCATAGTCGGCCACGTTCCACTTGTAGGTTTTGATGCCTGTTTCATCGGTGAACTTGGCGGCTGCCTCGTCATTGCCCGCATAGGTGGCAGCAACCGTGTAACCGGCATCTTTCAGGGCATTGGAAATAGAAGCACCGATGCCTCGGCTGCCTCCAGTGACAAGTGCGACGCGGGACATGTGGGATTCTCCTTAATGTTTCTGATAATCTTGTTACGGATTGATTTCAGTCTGCGCAACAATATTGCGCAACTAAAGCCAGCAAACAGATGTCTTTGGGATGTTTAGGCGGCGCTATGCTGCGCCGCCTTGATATGGATCAGGGACGTTCGAGGCACATGGCAACGCCCATGCCGCCACCAATGCACAGGGTCGCGAGGCCTTTCTTGGCATCACGGCGTTTCATTTCGAACAGCAGTGTGTTCAGGATGCGCGCGCCGGACGCGCCGATCGGGTGGCCGATGGCTATTGCGCCGCCATTGACGTTCACCACGTCGGGGTTCCAGCCCATGTCCTTGTTAACGGCGCAGGCCTGCGCGGCGAAGGCTTCGTTGGCTTCGACCAGATCAAGGTCTTCGGCCTTCCAGCCCGCTTTTTCCAGCGCTTTCCGGCTGGCGAAGATCGGGCCCGCGCCCATGATCGCCGGGTCAAGACCAACGGTTGCATAGCTCGCAATGCGCGCCAGCGGCTTGATGCCGCGTTTTTCGGCTTCGTCCGCCGTCATCATCAACGCGGCCGCCGCGCCATCGTTCAGGCCAGAGGCATTTGCCGCCGTGACCGAGCCGTCCTTGGTGAACGCGGGGCGCAGTTTTTGCATGGCTTCCACCGTTGCGCCGTGGCGGATGTATTCGTCCTGATCGACCACGGTATCGCCCTTGCGGCCCTTGACCGTGAAGGCCATGATCTCATCTGCAAACTTGCCGGCTTTTTGTGCTGCTTCGGCTTTGTTCTGCGATGCAACGGCGAATTCATCTTGCTGCTCGCGTCCTATTTGCCATTTTTCAGCAACGTTTTCAGCAGTTTGCCCCATGTGGTAGCCGTTGAAAGCATCCCAGAGACCATCGCGGATCATCGTGTCGATGTACTTCATATCACCCATTTTGTGGCCAGCGCGCAGCGAGGCGGCGTGGGGCGACAATGTCATGTTTTCCTGACCGCCCGCGGCGACGATCGACGCATCACCCAACTGGATGTGCTGTGCTGCCAGGGCAACGGCGCGCAGACCCGAGCCACAGACCTGGTTGATGGTCCAAGCCGCACTTTCCTGCGGTAGGCCGGCATTGATATGCGCTTGTCGCGCCGGGTTCTGGCCCTGAGCCGCGGTCAGCACCTGCCCCAGAATGGTTTCGGAAACTTCGGAAGCATCGACGCCTGCTCGTGCCACGACTTCTTTCAAAACTGCGGCACCAAGATCATGGGCGGGCGTGGTTGCGAAAGATCCGCCAAAACTGCCAACGGCGGTGCGTGCTGCGGATGCGATAACGACATTCGTCATATGGATTGGTCCTTTGCCAGTTCTGGAAAAGGGGCGTTCTCGCCGGGCGCTGGTTTCAAGGGCCCTGACCCCTCACCTTCAATGGTTTGGTCCATAGCCTATTCACGTCAGGGCAGCAACCAAATGGCATGTTGCAACCGGCTTACCGTCTATAGGGCGTTTGCCTTAGATTGCTTTTTGTTTTTCTATGCCGCGCAGCCAATGTGGACGTGTTGACGCGGCTGCAAAGTAATAGCCTTGCAGGCAGTCCACGCCGAGATGAATGAGCGTTTCTGCGTCTTCCTTGTTTTCCACGAATTCAGCCACTGTCAGCATGTCAAAATGACGCGCGATGGATACAAGGGCAGCCGTAAGGGCCTGATTATCGGGGTCTGATGCAATCCCCTGAACGAATTGACCGTCAATTTTCAAAATGTCGAAGTAGAAATCCTTGAAGTAGCGCAGCGCAGTGTAGCCTGCGCCAAAGTCATCCATCGCAAAGCTGATCCCTTCGATCTGCAAACGGTCCATGAAATCAACAACCAATTCAGGGACCAGCATAGCGGAGCTTTCCGTGATCTCTAGAATCAATCGCTCGGCGATCATTGTATTGCGGGTTAACCATCGATCCAGCGTGCGGTTCCATTGGCGATACCCGATGGAGCGCGCAGACATATTGACTGATAGTCTCAATCCCGGGTTGTCGTTTAGGGCGCGCAGCCCCAACCCCAAAGCCAGGGTGTCGAGTTGGCGACCAAGTTCTGTATTCTCGATCGTTTCCATGAAGTCACTGGCAGGAATAACACGACCCGTTGAATCCAAAACGCGGATCAACCCTTCGTAGAAAGCCACCTTGTCAGGGGCCCGTGACTGCATCACGGGTTGGAAGGCCAGCAGTACCTGTTTGTGCTTGATTGCTTCAGCGACCATATCCACAGTGCTTTTGTCGCGCTGTGAAAGGGCGAACTGCAGTGGGTTTTCCGCACCGGGCGGAACATCCGCAAATCGTTTCTTTCTGGGGCCTGCCATTGTGTCCTCGCGCTGAGCAGCTTTAGCCACCTTGCAGTCCTAGATGCTAAAATCGGGTAAATATTCTTATTTTGTTCTAATTTGATTCATGCTTTAATCGACTGAAAACTAACATAAACAAAGGGAAAACTGCATGGAGCGATGTGGCTGGGCGGGGCCAGATGAAATCTATCTCGGATACCATGATACGGACTGGGGTGTGCCCGAATATGACAGCCGGGCGCTGTGGGAAAAACTGGTTCTGGATGGATTTCAAGCCGGATTGAGCTGGCTTACCATTCTGAAAAAGCGGGAAAATTTTCGCACCGCATTTGCGGGGTTCAAACCCGATGTGATTGCCGATTGGGGGGAGGCCGAGATCGAAAAGCTACTCGTGGATCCGGGCATTATCCGCCATCGGGGCAAGATCGAGGCCACGATCAGCAATGCCCGTGTCTGGCAGGAGATCGAAGCGTGCGAGGGGTTCGACAGATTTTTATGGAAATATGTGGATGGCGCGCCGCTGCAGAACCAGTGGCGGACACTGGACGAGGTCCCGGCCTTCACGCCGCTTTCCACGCAAATCTCCAAGGACCTCAAGAAGGCGGGCTTTCGATTCTGCGGGCCGACAATCGTTTACGCCTTCATGCAGGCGGTCGGTATGGTCAATGATCATCTGGTGACCTGCCCGCGTCACAGGTCTGTTGCGGATATGGCAGCAAAGGGGCGTTGACTCTGTCCTTTTGCGCAGTATAAGCGCGGCTTCATTGGTGTTGGCGGCCCCCGCAAGGGACAGCCTGTCAGGCGAAAGCCAGAGGACAACGCCCTTCACGTCCGCAAGGGCCACATAGAAGGAGATCAGCCGTGACAAAACGCACGTCTGCCAAGTACAAAATCGACCGCCGCATGGGCGAAAACATCTGGGGTCGTCCGAAATCCCCGGTGAATCGCCGCGAATATGGCCCCGGCCAGCACGGTCAGCGCCGCAAGGGCAAACTCAGCGACTTCGGCATCCAGCTGCGCGCCAAGCAGAAGCTCAAGGGCTACTACGGCGACCTGACCGAAAAGCAGTTCCGTCGCATCTACGCCGAAGCCGAGCGTGTCAAAGGCGACACTGGTGAAAACCTGATCGGTCTGCTGGAGCGTCGTCTGGACGCCGTTGTCTACCGTTCCAAGTTCGTTGCAACTGTTTTCGCAGCGCGCCAGTTCGTGAACCACGGCCACGTGAAAGTGAATGGCAAGAAGGTCAACATCCCGTCCTACCGCGTGCAGGAAGGTGACGTGATCGAAGTGCGTGACCGCTCCAAGCAAATCGCCGTCGTGCTCGAAGCGACACAATTGCCCGAGCGTGACGTGCCGGACTACATTGAGGCCGACCACTCCAAGATGACCGCGAAATTCGTGCGCACACCAGCCTTGGGCGATGTGCCTTACCCGGTGATGATGGAACCGAACCTCGTCGTCGAATTCTACGCGAAAAACTAAAGTTTGTCAGAAGATTACGGAATGCCGCGTCGTGTTTTCGGCGCGGCTTTTTCGTTTCAGATCGCCCGCGCCACAATGCCGAAACTCGTCCTCGAGGGCGGGCCGGATGGGAAGGTATATTGTGCTTCCACCGAGAAGCCTGCCTTCTGCAGAAGCTCTGCCATCTCCTGAGGGCGAAAGGTCCGATGGCGCCACTGCAGCCAGATGATTGCATTGCACCAATGCGGCTTGGACACGGACATCCATAAGTGCGCGCCGGGACGTGCCATGCTCCGCATCGCTTTCAGCGCGGCGAGCGGGTCGTCAAAATGTTCAATTACATGAGCGGCCAGCAATACATCGAACGGACCCAACCCGCCTTCTTCCAGACCTGCATCACAGATTTCCGCTCTGACGCCACGGCGCATCAGAGCGTCTTTTGCGACGTCCAGCATTGCCAGAGAAGGATCAAGCAGCACCAGACGGTCAGGCGTGCCGTAAATAACCGTCCAGGCCTCTGCCATGGCACCGGTCCCTGTGCCAATATCGATAACTTCAATACTGGAGGACATATCCGGCTTCTGATCGGATAAAAAACCAAGGTACCCGTCATAATAGCCGAGAACACGCATCTTGTCGGACCACTTGGGCGCAGCCGTTTGGTAGCGGTCTTCCAGGTCAGAACGAGTATGAGACATGCCGCGATGCTTGCACAGGGTGTGCGGTCCCGCAAGCACGCCACATTGCTTTGGATTTCTTAAAGTACCCAGAGCGATTTTAAACCCGGATTTTGCCAAAACACTCGGCAAACAACGTAGCGTTGGAAACAGTTTGTTCGGCGGAAATCCGCTTGACTTGGCGTGACGTGAATCATATCCAAATTTTAGAAAAGTTGGGTAAAATTGGTTTGGAGTGAGTAATGAGCTTTTTGAAGACAACCTGCGCGGTTGCCGCGACTTTGGCCTGCACAGCTGGTGCCCATGCCGCCACAATCACAGTTTCCACATTCGACGCCGGTAGCTACAACAGTTCTTTCGGCGCGGGGGGTAACGTGGGTGAGGATTTCGAAACCCTCGGCAACACAATGAGTGAAGGTGAAGTTGGAGCTTCGCTCTCCACTGCAGTCGGCACCTTTGAAAGCCTCGGTGGCGAAGGGTCCGGCGGGTCTGTAATTGGCGACGGGACAGAGTTGGCGCTGCGGGATGGCAGCGTTTATGGTCGGACGAACACCGTGCCACAGGGCGGCACATGGTTTCTGGACAGCAACGACACATGGGGCATGAAATGGACTGTCGATATTGGCGGTCTGTTCGACAAGCTTTCCTTCGTGCTCAACGATGGCAGTGACCAAGGTGCGTTCCTGCGTATTACCGCGGGCGGCGACTCCAAAGAGCTGCGGACCGGCGGGAAACTTCCAAATGGAAACGCGCGCACGGTTGTGATCGATTTTGGGCAGAACGTATCGACTGCTGAAATCATTCTCGGCAACTACACCACTTCCGGCGGTGAACGCTTCAAGTTGAATGACGGCTTCTCTATCGATGGCATTGACGTGGCTGCTGTTCCGTTGCCAGCCTCTGTTCTGCTGCTCGGTGCTGCCATGGGCGGCCTCGGCTGGGCAGGTCGTCGCAAGACATCGCGCAAAGCCTGATCAGACACATCATTTGGCGCCTTCAGCTGCCTTTGGATCAAGCGACAACCGCCCGACACCGTCGGGCGGTTTCTTTTTGTGTTGGGACCATGGCCGCAAGTTCCCGCGCTCCCACGCATTGAGGTGTTGGGCCCCCGTTCCTGATATCCAAAACCGGCTAGTAGCGTGTTCGCAGCGTGAGTTGGTGGTGGCAGTCTGCGCGGCACCTCGCTAAGGTCCGCCGGACAGGAGAAGACCCGATGACGACAGCAATTCGGCCGCAACCCGGTATCATGGATATTGCCCTTTACCAGGGCGGCGCATCCAAGATCGAAGGTCAGGCCAGTCCGCTCAAGTTGAGCTCGAATGAGAACCCGTTTGGTGCCAGTCCCAAAGCCATGGCCGCAGTGACTGAAGCGGCGATGGGTCTGCATCGCTATCCTTCAACTGATCACAAGCCGCTACGCGAAGCGATTGGCAGGGTACATGGGTTGTCGGCAGATCGGATCATCTGTGGCGTGGGCTCGGATGAAATCCTGACGCTGCTCGCCATGGCCTTTGCCGGGCCGGGCGACGAGGTGCTTTATACGGAGCATGGGTTTTCGCTCTATCGCATCTTTGCGCTTTCGGCCGGGGCAACGCCCGTTGTGGCCCCCGAAACAGACCGCTGCGTCGATGTGGATGCGCTGATTGCGAAGATCACACAAGCGACACGCCTGATCTACATAGCGAACCCGGCAAATCCCACGGGTACGGCGCTGGATATGGCAGAGCTCACCCGACTGGCAGACGCGGTGCCTGATAGCTGCCTGCTGGTTCTGGATGGTGCCTACGCGGAATTCTTCAACGGCTATGATGGGGGCGCCTCTCTGGTCACAGCACGCGACAATGTGGTGATGACCCGCACGTTCTCCAAGCTCTATGGGCTCGGGGGGCTGCGCGTCGGTTGGGGCTATGCATCTCGGGACATCATCGATGTGCTCAACCGTATCCGCGGGCCCTTCAACATGTCGAGCGTCGCGCTATCCGGGGCGGAGGCGGCGGTAAACGACCGGCAATTCGTGGCGACCTGCCTGCAAGAGAACGCGGAACAGCGCGCCCGGTTAATCGGCGGGTTGCGCCAGCTTGGTATCGCTTGCGATGACAGTCAGGCCAACTTCGTGATGGCACGCTTTGCCGATGAGGCCGAAGCGCTCGCCGCGGATGCACACCTGAAATCGGCAGGCATTCTCGTGCGCCTTGTGAAAGGTTACGGCTTTCCCGAGGCGCTGCGGATCACCGTGGGCCGGGCCGAAGACGTAACGCGTGTGCTCGACGCGCTGGCCAGCTTCAAGGGGGCGGCATGAGCGTGATTTATGATCGGGTGGCCCTTATCGGGCTGGGGTTGATTGCCTCGTCGATGTTCTGGGCAATGAAACGCGGCGGCCTTGCAGGTGAGGTGACGGGATATGCCCGCAGCGTTGAGACCCGCGACACCGCTCGCCGTATCGGATTGTGTGACCGCGTGTGTGACAGTGCCGCCGAGGCTGTGGAGGGCGCCGATCTCGTTATTCTTTGTGTGCCAGTCGGTGTCATGGGTGCGATTGCAGCGGAGATCGCGGGTAGTCTGAAACCCGGCGCGACCGTGACGGATGTCGGTTCCGTCAAGCGGGATGTGATCGAAAATGTCGCGCCACACCTGCCGGACACCGTTCATTTCATCCCCGGCCATCCGCTTGCCGGAACCGAGCATTCGGGTCCGGAATCCGGTTTCGCGGAGCTTTTTGACAACCGCTGGTGCTTGCTGGTGCCGGTGCCGGGCTCAGACCCGGCGGCCGTTGCGCGATTGCGCGCGCTCTGGGAAGGCTTGGGCAGCAACGTCGAAGAGATGGAGGCGGAGCACCACGATCTGGTGCTTGCCGTGACCAGTCACGCGCCCCACTTGATTGCCTACACGATGGTGGGCGTGGCGGACGACCTGCGCCGCGTGACCGATAGCGAGGTCATCCAGTATTCCGCCGCTGGATTTCGCGACTTTACCCGCATCGCCGCCAGTGACCCGACCATGTGGCGCGATGTATTCCTGACCAACAAGGATGCTACGCTGGAAATTCTGGGGCGCTTTACGGAGGAGTTATTCGCGCTGCAGCGCGCCATTCGCACCGGCGATGGCGATCATCTGCACGATTACTTTACCCGCACACGTGCGATCCGCAGGGGCATCATCGAGGCGGGGCAGGACACGGACGCGCCCGATTTCGGACGGGCAAAGAAATCCTCGTGAGAGCCTGGGCGCTTCTGTTCATGGTCATAGCCGGTGTTGCGCTTGCTGAGGTGCCCGATACCTCCAAACGGCCTGTGGGCCGCCCAGGGTCAACTGCGGGCGGGGCGTTGCCCGTCACTTTGGACGTATCCGGTGCTATCGCTGCCCCGGTTCGCTCTGCAGAGGCGCAAGCAGTAGTGGTGCGGGGTGACGCGCCCAGAACGTCGCTCAGGCCCCAGAAACGCACTCGTGCTGTCCGTAGACTCATACGTCAGCAGCAAAAACTGCGGGCAAAAGGTGCAGTATGTGGCGATCCCGACATTCAGGGCGACGTTATCGGTCGCGTGCCGGGCAGGATTTCCGGCTGTGGCGTGGCACAGGCCGTGCGGGTGAAATCGGTGTCGGATGTGACGCTCAGCCAGCGCGCGATCATGGATTGTGGCACGGCGCAGGCGTTGAAAACGTGGATCGAAGGGTCGGTGAAACCCACGCTTCGCAAATCCGGTGGTGGGGTCACGGGGATACGCGTGGCGGCGCATTACGCCTGCCGGACACGGAACAACAAGAAAGGCGCGCGGATTTCCGAGCACGGCAAGGGACGCGCCATCGATATCTCGGGGTTCCGGCTGCGGGATGGTACCACTATTTCTGTGCTCAAGGGCTGGACCGCGCGGGACACCAGTCAGGCCCTGCGCAGGATGCACCGCGATGCCTGCGGCCCGTTCGGGACGGTTCTGGGGCCGAATGCGGATAGTTTCCACCGCGATCACTTCCATTTCGACACGGCTCGATATCGCAGCGGCATGTACTGCCGCTAACGCAAAACCAGTTGCGGCGCCTGGCCCAGCGGTACAAATCCCAATATAATCAAACCGTTCCTGAGTGTCAGGCCCACATCAATAGATCGCGGGTCGCCAGTGGCTTGGGCGAGGGCGGACAACATGCTCTCTGCTTGTGGTCGCACGGCAGACGGCAGCACTCCGGCGGTTTCAGCGAGGGTGAGCATCTCCCGCCAGTTGCGGGCCTGCAGGGACAGGGTGCCCTCCGGTGTGCCCTGTGCATCAATGGTCAGATCCGCGGCGGCACGCAGCTGCAGATCCCCCCACGCGGCCTCGGCCCGGTCGATCCGGAGGCTGCGGGGTTGCGGGCGCGCGACCTCGATGGCGCGACGATCCCAGACCCGGTCGAAGGCAACCTGCATGTCCAGCGCAAACTTGTCGAATGTCAGTGGCCAGTTTGCCGGAACGCGCAGAGCTGCACGCGGCACCGTGCCGGGCTGCAGACCGGCGGCGCTCAGCGCAACGGTATAGCTGGCTTGACCCGCCGCGACCTGCTGCACGGCGACGTTCAGATCGGCAGCGGAAAGAACATCCCCCATGGGCGCACTCAGCGACCATGTACCAGAGGTGACCTGCGCCGTTTCGAGGTCCAATGCGCTGCCGGGTTTCAGGCGCAAGTGTGCCACGGCCTGATCCATGTCCAGGGTGGCGCGGCCCTCCGGGCTGGCGAAGGTAATCGGGTCCTGTGGCAAGCGCACCGTGACGTCACCGGGCCACCATGCGGGGGCGGAAAAAGCGACGCCGCTGGTGGTCACCGCCACGCCGGTCTCGGGGTCCGCCAGTGCCGGCAGCGTCATCATGGCGTCGAACCGCAGCGGAAAGCCGGAGACATCCAAAGCGGCGAAATCGGCCTGCCAGCCTTCCGCGCGGCGATCTGCGAACCACTGCTGTGTTGCCTGCCGCGCGGCCTGCGCCGCCCAGATCCACCAGCCACCCCAGATCAGTGCCAAAACCAGGGCCGCCCAAATCACCCGACGCATCGCAGACCTCTTTGCGTTTTCCGTTGAATTGAGGTTTACGCAATGCAGCCAAGGAGAACCAGTAAGATGACGATGTGGGTATTCGGCTATGGCAGCCTGTTGTGGAACCCCGGATTTGATGTCGCCGAGCAGGTGGTGGCCAAGCTGCCCGGCTATTCGCGATCCTTTTGCATGTGGTCCATTCACCATCGTGGCACCGAAGACGATCCGGGGCTCGTGCTGGCGCTGGATGAAGAACCCGCGCATGCCTGCGAAGGAGTTGCGCTTGCCGTACGGGCTGGCGCCGAAGAGGCTACATTGACCTACCTGCGTGAGCGCGAGTTGATCTCTTCGGCCTACCTTGAGCGTCAACTTGATATTGATCTGACGGACGGACGCCGGGTGCAGGCGTTGGCCTACATCATCAACCGCGAGCACCGTCAGTATTGCGGCGGCATGCCCTTGGAAGAGCAGGCGCAGATTATCGCCCGTGCGACCGGTGGCATGGGGCCAAACACCGAATATCTCTACAACACGGCACAGCACCTGACAGAGATCGGCCTGCATGATCCCGACCTCGAATGGCTGAGCCAGCGGGTGCGCCATCTGAGCGCATAAATCCTTGGCGCTTGAGCTGGTTTTCAGTGTAAGCTGCCGCCAGAGCAGAAGAATAAAGCGCGGGGAGCAATTGCGCATGGCGTGGCCCAATCAAGAGGCGAAACCGGTCTTTTCGCAACCGGTGCGGCAAATCTCGCTGATGCTGATCGTGCTGGCCCTTTCCGGCTTTGGCGGTTTTCTGGCCTTGCCGCGCGTGCTGCCGGTTTTCGAGGCGAACCCCTATCTGAACGGCTTCATCATTTTCGTCTTTTTCATCGGGGTGCTGGCCTGCTTCTATCAGGTGTTTCAACTGATCGGCTCTGTGCGCTGGATCGAACGATTTGCCTCCGACACCCAGGACACAAGCATTCAGGCACCGCAGCTTCTGGCGCCGCTTGCCTCGCTGCTGCGGTCTCGCGGCGTGCGCATGCAGGTCAGCGCAACCTCGACCCGGTCGATCCTCGATTCAGTGGCAACCCGGATAGACGAAGCGCGCGAGATCACGCGATACATCGTCAATATGTTGATTTTCCTTGGCCTTTTGGGAACCTTCTACGGCCTTGCAACGACGGTTCCGGCGGTGGTGGACACCATCCGCAGCCTCGCACCGCAGGATGGTGAAGGCGGGGTGCAGGTCTTCAACCGTCTGATGACCGGGCTTGAGGCGCAGCTTGGCGGGATGGGCGTTGCCTTTGCCTCCTCGCTCCTTGGTCTTGCCGGGTCTCTGATCGTGGGCCTGCTGGAGCTCTTTGCCGGGCATGGCCAAAACCGGTTTTACCGCGAACTGGAAGAGTGGCTGAGTTCCATCACCCGCGTCGGCTTTACCTCGGGCGACGAGGCGGCGGGGGATCAGGGTGTGCTGGCCAGTGTGGTCGAGCACATGGTGGAACAGATGGAGCGTCTTCAGGAGATGTTCCAGCATTCCGATGTCAGCCGGTCCGAGATCAACGAAAACCTCGGCACGCTGGCCGGTTCCATTGAGCGCATGACTCAGAAGATGGACGGCATGGATCCGGCCAGTGCGGCCCTTGAACGGGTCGCTGCAGGGCAGGAACGGCTGATTTCCGCGCTTGAAAATCAGGGGCAGGGCGACGGGATTGATTCAGAGAGCCGGATGCGCCTGCGGTCCATCGACGTTCAGATGCTGCGCATTCTGGAAGAAATCTCTGCCGGGCGTCAGGAAAGCATGGCCGAGTTGCGCATGGACATCTCCCGGTTGACGGAGGCGATGCGTGGGAAACGGCCCCGCAGCGGTAATACGACCCTCGCAGGGGATGGGTAACCATGGCGCTGTCGCGTCGCACTGGCACACGTTTTCAGGCGTCCATCTGGCCGGGTTTTGTCGATGCGATGACCGGTCTGTTGCTGGTGCTGATGTTCGTTTTGACCATCTTCATGGTGGTGCAATTCGTCCTGACAGAGCGGATTACGGGTCAGGAAACCGAACTCGACCAACTTGCAGGTGAAGTCGCCGCCCTGGCGCAGGCGCTGGGTCTGGAGCGACAGACCTCGGCTGATCTGGAAGATCGTGTGGGAGAGTTGCGCACCTCTTTGACGGACGCGGAGGCGCGGATCGCGACCCTGACCGCGACGCGCGACGCTCAGGCCGCAGCCCTTGATGAGGCCACCGCACGGATCACGGGTTTCGAGGCGCAGGTGGCTGCATTGATTGCGCAGCGTGACACGGCGTTGGGCGAAGTCAGTGCCCTGGAAGCAGAGCAAGCCGAGCTTTTGAGTACGCAGGAAGCGCTCAACTTGGCCCTGTCGTCCGCGCGCAGTGAGATTGATGCGCAGGAGGAGGCCGCCCGGCTGGCGGCTGCGCGACGGGATGCTTTGAACGCTTTAGTTGCCGATCTGCGTGCCCGCAACGCGGAGGCGCAGGGGCAGGTTGATACGTTAGGTGCGGAACTGGACGACACGCGCGAGGCGCTGAGCGCCGAGGAGGCGGCGCGCCTTGCCGAAGCCGCGGCCGCCGAGGCACTTCGGGATCGGCTGCGGAATGCTGACGCGGAGTTGACAGCAATGACGCTCGCGCTCGAAGCGCAGCGCAAGGACGCGGAGGATACGCTGACACTATTGGCCGCCGCGCGGGCAGCGGAGCGCGATCTCGACACGCAATTGGCGGCGGCGCTGCTTCAGATTGAAGGGTTGGAGCAGACGGTGGATGCGACAGGTGAGGAAATCGATAGCCTCCGTGCCGCAGAACGCGTGCTGCAGGCGGAACTGGACGCTGCCGCGGAGCGGTCCGGAGCGGAGCGCGAAGATCTGCGGGCGCGTCTGGCCGAAGCGCTCGCTGCAAAACTGGCCGCGGAAACCTTGGCCGCAGACAACAGTACGGATGCCGAACGTCGCGCGGCGCTTTTGGCACAGGCGCGTCAGGCGCTTGCGCAAGAGGAGGACGTCAGCGCCGAAGCGCAGCGACAGACCGAGTTGCTCAATCAGCAGGTCGCGGCGCTGCGCGCGCAGCTTGGCGATTTGCAGGCCTTGCTGGACGATGCCGTGGCACGGGATGCTGCGTCTCAGGTCCGCTTGCAGTCGCTGGGATCGGATTTGAACACCGCCCTTGCCCGCGTGGCTGCCGAGGAGCGTCGCCGTGCCGAACTGGAGGAGGCGGAGCGTAAGCGGCTGGCTGAAGAAGCCGCGCGTCTGGCAGCAGAGACAAAGGATCTGGAGCAGTACCGATCCGAGTTCTTTGGCCGTTTGCGCGATGTGCTCGGCCGCCAGGAAGGGGTGCGGATCGAGGGCGACCGCTTTGTATTTTCGTCAGAGGTGCTTTTTGCGCCTGCCAGCGCGACCTTGTCGCCGGAAGGACGTGAAGAGGTGGCCAAAGTCGCGGAGATTATCTCCAGCGTGGCAGACGACATCCCGCCGGAGATCAACTGGGTCCTGAGGGTCGATGGGCATACAGACGACGTCCCATTACTGGGCACTGGGCGCTATGCGGACAACTGGGAGCTCAGCCAGGGGCGGGCGCTGTCGGTGGTGAAATACATGGTGGAGGCTTTGGGCATTCCTCCCGAGCGCCTTGCCGCCAATGGTTTTGGGCAGTATCAGCCGGTGGCTTCGGGGAGCAGCGAGGCGGCCCGCACCCAGAACCGACGGATCGAGTTGAAATTCACCGAACGTTGACTGGCGTGCCCCGCGCGAAACCCCGAGGGTTGTTGGCGCGCCTTGGGATTTCACATGGTGGATCAACGGGTGGCAGTTTCGGTCTTGGCCCTGTTAGGGTGCTGCCAGAACGGCGTAATACATTGTTCTTCTGATCGAAACGAAAACGCCACCGCCGGTTGATCCGGCGGTGGCGTAAATCTTATCGGTCAAATTTATTCTGCGGTCAGCAGCGGCGGCTTGTTTCCGGAGAGGCGGGGCTTGTCCGGGCCTTCGATCTTCAGATCGATCTCGCCAGCCTTTATGCCAACCTTCACGATGCCGCCTTTGGCGAGCTTGCCAAAGAGCAGGTCCTCCGCCAGTGGCTTCTTGATGTGCTCCTGAATGACCCGACCCAGTGGGCGCGCGCCCATCTTGCTGTCATAGCCCTTATCTGCCAGCCATTCTGCAGCTGGTTTGGTGAGCTCGATGGTCACATTGCGATCCATTAGCTGGGCTTCCAGTTGCAACACGAACTTTTCGACAACCCGCAGGATAACCTCTTTTGGCAGCGGTGCGAAGCTGATGACGGCATCCAATCGGTTGCGGAATTCCGGTGTGAAAGTCCGCTCAATGGCTGCCGTATCCTCGCCCTCGCGGCGATCACGCCCAAAGCCGATGGCCTCCTTGGCCTGCTCAGCTGCGCCGGCGTTCGAGGTCATGATCAGCACCACGTTACGGAAATCCACCGTGCGCCCGTTGTGATCTGTCAGCTTGCCGTGATCCATCACCTGCAGCAGGATGTTGTAAACATCCGGGTGTGCCTTCTCCATCTCGTCAAGCAGCAGCACGCAATGCGGGTGCTGGTCCACGCCATCCGTCAGCATGCCGCCCTGGTCAAAGCCGACGTACCCCGGAGGCGCTCCGATCAGGCGGGACACGGCGTGTTTCTCCATGTACTCAGACATATCGAAGCGCAACAATTCCACGCCAAGCGTATCCGCAAGTTGCTTTGCCACTTCCGTCTTGCCAACGCCGGTCGGGCCCGCAAAGAGATAGTTGCCGATGGGTTTCTCCGGCTCGCGCAGACCCGCACGCGCCAGCTTGATCGCAGAGGAGAGCGCCTCGATGGCATTGTCCTGCCCGAAAACGACGCGTTTTAGCGAGGCTTCAAGATCCTTCAGCACTTCTGCATCGTCCTTGGAGACATTCTTGGGTGGAATGCGGGCGATTTTCGCCACAACATTCTCGATCTCCTTGGTGCCGATGGTCTTGCGCCGCTTGGCTGCCACAACCAGGTGCTGAGCGGCACCCGCCTCATCGATCACATCGATGGCCGAATCTGGCAGCTTGCGATCATTGATATAGCGCGATGCCAACTCCACCGACGTCTTTATCGCGTCGGCGGTGTATTTCACCGAATGGTGATCCTCGAAATAGGGTTTCAATCCGCGCAGGATCTTCACCGCATCTTCGACCGACGGCTCATTCACGTCGATCTTCTGGAACCGGCGGCTCAGCGCGCGGTCCTTCTCGAAATGCTGGCGGAACTCCTTGTAGGTGGTCGAGCCCATGGTGCGCAGCTTCCCACCCGCGAGCGCGGGTTTCAGCAGGTTCGACGCATCCATCGCACCGCCCGAGGTGGCGCCTGCGCCGATCACCGTATGAATTTCGTCGATGAAGAGCACCGCATCCTCATGCTGCTCCAGCTCTGCCACAACAGCCTTCAGCCGCTCTTCGAAATCGCCACGATAACGGGTTCCGGCCAGCAATGCACCCATGTCGAGAGAATATATGGTGGTGTTCTCCAACACTTCCGGCGTCTCTCCAGCAACGATCTTGCGCGCCAAACCTTCCGCAATCGCGGTCTTACCGACGCCGGGATCACCCACCAGCAGCGGGTTGTTCTTGCGGCGGCGGCAAAGCACCTGAATGCAACGTTCCACCTCGGCATCGCGGCCAATCAGCGGATCAATATCGCCTTCGCGGGACTTGGCATTCAAATCCACGCAGTATTTCTCAAGCGCGCTTTCTTTCTTTTCGCCCTCGGTGACGCCCTGCGCCTCTTCCTCATGCTCCGGTGCGCCGGAAACCGGGCGCTGTTCGCCGTAGGCGGGGTCCTTCGCGACTCCGTGGGCAATGAAATTCACCGCGTCATAGCGCGTCATATCCTGCTCCTGCAGGAAGTAGGCCGCATTGCTCTCGCGCTCGGCAAAGATCGCGACCAGAACGTTAGCGCCGGTAACCTCCGTGCGCCCGGAGGACTGCACGTGAATGGCGGCGCGTTGAATGACCCGCTGGAAAGCGGCGGTGGGCACGGCTTCGGAACCATCGACATCCGTCACAAGGTTGCTGAGGTCCTCGTCAACGAATTCCACCAGCGTGGCGCGCAAATCGTCGATATCGACGCTGCAGGCCTTCATGACGCGGGTCGCGTCCGGTTCGTCGATCAGGGCCAGCAAAAGGTGCTCAAGCGTGGCGAATTCATGGCGCCGGGCATTGGCCAGCGCCAGCGCGGAATGTATTGCCTGTTCCAGTGTGGTCGAAAATGAAGGCACGGGCTGTGCTCCTTCTGATCGGGGTCGGTTGAGGATCTGATTGATGCCGATCCGTAAGCCGACCATGGCCTCATAGTATTAGAGTTTGGTTGATCGCAGCGCCGCTTCAAGTTTTTTCTTCACTTTTGCGGTCACAAATTGTGTGAACCGGACATGAAAGACTGCGATTTCGGCGTTAGAAGGCGTCCTTGCGGGCGCGTATTTCGGCGAAGACCTCGACATCACGTGCGTCTGTCATGCCCAGGCGGGCGCGAATATCAGGGTCAGAGGCGCGCAGAAACGGGTTTGTTGCCATCTCAAACGCCAGGGTTGAAGGAACTGTCGCCTTGTCAGCAGCACGAGCTGCAGCAATTGCGTCGCTCCGAGATATAAGCTCGGGATTATGAGGATCAATAGTTAAGGCGAACTTAGCATTGGATGCGGTGTATTCATGGCCGGAACACACGATTGTGTCCGCCGGCAGCGCCATCAGGCGGCTCAGCGATCCCCACATCTGTTCTGGCGAGCCTTCGAAGAGCCGCCCGCACCCGAGCGCCATCAGGCTGTCTGCCGTGAAAACCGCGCCTGCGGCCGCCACGTAATACGCGATGTGACCGATTGTGTGGCCGGGAACATCGAGGATCTGCACCTTGTGCCCCGCGAATTCGAATTGGTCCTCCCCGTCGTGGGCCACATCGAGGGGCGGCAGGCGATGCTTGTCTGCGGCTGCCCCGCGCACGGTGGCCTTGTGCGCGTTCAGGATGTCGCCAAGCCCCTGAATATGATCATCGTGGTGATGGGTGATCCAGACCTCGCTGATCACCCAACCCCGATCTTGTGCTGTCCGCAGGATCGGGGCGGATTCCGGCACATCAATAAGGGCGGTTTCGCCGGTCTCGCTGTCGTGCAGCAAAAATGCGTAATTATCCGACAGGCAGGGGATGGTTGCGATTTCAAGAGCCATGGCCATTCTCCGACAGGTTTGCGACACTGTCTGCAACAGTGACCGATGAAGAGACCGGCTGCAATGCATCTGGACGTGCAAGACCTGCGTAATTTCTACTACCGCTCCGCGCTTGGCCGTGCGGCGCAGGCAAGCCTGCGCAGGCGCATGCTCGAGCTTTGGCCAGAGGCCAAGGGGCAGACCGTGGTGGGATACGGGTTTGCAGCACCCCTGTTGCGCCCTTACCTAAAGGAGGCGCGACGGGTCATGGCGCTGATGCCGGGGCCGCAGGGGGTGATGCCCTGGCCTGCCAATATGCCGAATGTTTCGGTGCTGACCGAAGAAACCTGCTGGCCGCTGGAAACCGGTCATGTGGACAAGCTGGTGGTTCTGCACGGGTTGGAGACCTCCGAGCGCGCCTTTGATCTGCTGGAAGAATGCTGGCGGGTGCTGGGGCCGGGGGGCAGGGCCCTCTTCATCGTGCCCAACCGCGCCGGCCTCTGGGCCAGACGGGACCGTACGCCCTTTGGCTTCGGGCGGCCCTATTCGCCGGGACAACTGGAAACTCAGTTGCGCAAACATCAGTTCCTGCCTGAGCGTCATCTGGGCGCGCTCTATCAGGTGCCCTCGACCAAACGGTGGTGGATGAAATCCGGCCCCGCATTCGAGAAGATGGGGCGCAGGCTGCCGACGATGATGGCGGGGGGCGCCTTCATGGTCGAAGCCACGAAACTGGTCTACCCGCCGAAGGGAAAAGTGGAACCTGCGCGGAAATTACGTGCGCCCGGTGTGCTGGAACCAACGGCCAAGCCGGTTTAGTGATTAAACGATCCACGCCGTCCGCCATCTATGAGGCCGTTTGCCCAAATTCGGGGCGTGGGAATCGCAAAACGCCGCAATAATTGCGCCATTTCGCAAACTTTCTGAGAGGCCAAACGGTCGCACCCGGGCCAAACGTCTGAAATCATGGGAAAAGAGCCAAAAACGCTCTACACTATCTCATGTTGCGGGGTGTGAGCCTCTCTGCTACATCACCGCTGATTTCGACGTCTTGAGTTAATTCAAGCCGCGCCAACACTCTCGGTGACGCGATTTTTTCGCATATCCGGGGCCAGAACATCGGAAGGGTGGACGTGTCAGAACCAGCTTCGATTTCCACAAGTATTGCCGAGCGCTATGCCACGGCAGTCTACGAGATTGCCAAGGACGGCAAAGCTCTAAAATCTCTCGAAACTGATCTTGATGCGCTGCAGTCTGCCCTAGCAGACAGCGATGATTTCCGTGCCTTGATCCATTCGCCGATCTATTCGCGCGACGAGCAGGGCACTGCGATTGCCGCCATCGCGAAGAAGATGGATCTTTCGGATACGCTGGCCAATACGCTGGCGCTGATGGCGCAGAAGCGCCGTCTCTTCGTGCTGCCGCAACTGGTCAAAACCCTGCGGGACATCATTGCCGCCGAGAAGGGCGAAGTGACCGCCGAGGTGGTGTCCGCCAAGGCGCTGACGAAAACGCAGGCTGAAAAGCTGGCCAAGACACTGAAAGCCTCCACAGGCAAAACCGTAACACTCAATGCGACCGTGGATGAAAGCCTCATCGGCGGTCTTATTGTTAAAGTTGGTTCGCGCATGGTTGATACCTCGATCCGCGCGAAGCTGAATTCCCTCCAGAATGCAATGAAAGAGGTCGGATAAATGGGTATCCAAGCAGCAGAGATTTCTGCGATCCTGAAGGACCAGATCAAGAACTTCGGTCAGGAAGCCGAAGTGGCCGAAGTCGGCCGTGTGCTTTCCGTCGGTGACGGTATCGCGCGCGTATACGGTCTGGACAATGTTCAAGCCGGTGAGATGGTCGAATTCCCCGGCGGTATTCAGGGCATGGCGCTGAACCTCGAATCCGACAACGTCGGCGTCGTGATCTTCGGCTCCGACCGCGACATTAAAGAGGGTGACACCGTCAAGCGCACCAACTCCATCGTGTCCGTACCGACAGGGGACGAACTGCTGGGCCGCGTTGTGGACGGTTTGGGCAATCCGATTGACGGCAAAGGCCCGATCAACGCCAAGACCTCCTCCGTGGCGGACGTGAAAGCGCCGGGCATCATCCCGCGTAAATCGGTCCACGAACCGATGGCGACTGGCCTTAAAGCGGTCGACTCGATGATCCCAATTGGCCGTGGTCAGCGAGAGCTGATCATCGGGGACCGTCAGACCGGCAAGACCGCCGTGGCACTCGATGCGATCCTGAACCAGAAATCCTACAACGACGGTGCGGGCGACGATGAGAGCAAGAAGCTCTACTGCGTCTACGTTGCTGTGGGTCAGAAACGCTCCACCGTGGCGCAGCTGGTGAAAAAGCTCGAAGAAACCGGCGCGATCGACTATTCCATCGTTGTGGCCGCAACAGCCTCCGAGCCTGCACCGATGCAGTTCCTCGCACCTTATGCCGCGACCGCCATGGCCGAGCACTTCCGCGACAATGGCCGCCACGCGCTGATCATCTATGATGACCTCTCCAAGCAGGCCGTGTCCTACCGCCAGATGTCCCTGCTGCTGCGCCGTCCGCCCGGTCGTGAAGCTTACCCGGGTGACGTTTTCTATCTCCACTCCCGCCTTCTGGAACGCTCCGCGAAGCTGGGCGATGACGCGGGCAACGGCTCGCTGACGGCTCTGCCGATCATCGAGACGCAAGGCGGCGACGTGTCGGCCTTTATTCCGACCAACGTGATTTCGATCACCGACGGCCAGATCTTCCTCGAAACCGAGCTCTTCTACCAGGGCATCCGCCCGGCCGTGAACACCGGCCTGTCGGTCTCCCGCGTGGGCTCCTCGGCCCAGACCAAGGCGATGTCTTCGGTGGCTGGCCCGGTGAAACTGTCCCTCGCGCAATACCGCGAAATGGCGGCCTTCGCCCAGTTCGGCTCCGACCTCGACGCCTCCACTCAGCAGCTGCTGGCCCGTGGCGCGCGCCTGACCGAGCTGATGAAACAGCCGCAGTATTCGCCGCTGACCAACGCCGAGATTGTCTGCGTGATCTTCGCAGGCACCAACGGCTACCTCGACAAGGTCGACGTGAAAGAGGTGGGTCGTTTCGAGGCGGGCATGCTGGCGCATCTGCGGGCCAAGCATCAAGACCTGCTTGATGACATCACCAACAACGACCGTAAGGTGAAAGACGATCTGGCAGACAGCATCAAATCGGCTCTCGACGAATTCGCCGCTGATTTCGCTTAAGAGGTAGGCCCATGCCCAGTCTTAAGGACCTTAAAAACAGGATCGAGTCGGTCAAATCGACCCGCAAGATCACCAAGGCGATGCAAATGGTGGCAGCTGCAAAGCTGCGCCGCGCGCAGGAGGCTGCCGAACAGTCGCGCCCCTACACGGAACGGTTCAACGCCGTGATGGCGGGGTTGGCGGCATCGGTGGGCGGGTCGGATTCCGCACCCAAATTGCTGTCGGGCACCGGCAGCGACAAGGTGCAGCTGCTGATCGTCATGACCTCCGAGCGCGGCCTGTGTGGCGGTTTCAACTCGAACATCGCCAAACTGGCCCGCAGCCACGCGCAAAAACTGCAAGCCGAAGGCAAGGACGTCAAAATCCTGACCGTCGGCAAGAAAGGCCGCGACCAGCTCAAGCGCGACTTCGGATCGCTCTTCATCGACCACGTGGACCTCACCGAGGTCAAACGCGTGGGATATGTGGATGCGCAGGCCATCGCCAAGGATGTGCTGGCACGTTTCGATGCGGGTGAATTTGACGTGGCGACGCTCTTCTATTCGAAGTTCGTGAACGTTGTCAGCCAGATCCCGACCGCCCAGCAGATCATCCCGGCCACATTCGAGGAAGAGGAAGGTGCCGAGCCTTCCACCTTGTTCGATTATGAACCGTCGGAAGAGGCCATTCTGGCCGACCTGCTGCCGCGCGGAGTGGCCACGCAAATCTTTGCAGGGCTCTTGGAGAACGGTGCGTCCGAGCAAGGCGCGCGGATGTCCGCGATGGACAACGCGACCCGTAACGCGGGCGAGATGATCGACAAGCTGACCATCGAATTCAACCGCTCGCGTCAGGCCGTCATCACCAATGAGCTGATCGAAATCATTTCCGGCGCGGAAGCGCTGTAAGAACAAACCGGAGAAACGACATGGCAAATGCAGTCGGAAAAGTAACCCAGGTCATCGGCGCGGTCGTCGACGTCCAATTCGAGGATCACCTGCCGGAGATTCTCAACGCGCTGGAAACAGACAACAACGGCAACCGCCTCGTGCTCGAAGTCGCACAGCACCTTGGTGAGAACACCGTGCGCGCCATCGCGATGGACGCGACAGAGGGTCTCGTACGCGGTCAAACCGTGACCGACACCGACGGTCCAATCTCGATCCCCGTGGGCAACGCCACACTGGGCCGGATCATGAACGTTGTCGGCGAGCCCGTGGACGAGCAAGGCCCGGTGAACGCGGACGAAAAACGCTCCATCCACCAGGACGCGCCTGAATTTGCCGAACAGTCGACAACCTCCGAAGTGCTGGAAACCGGCATCAAGGTGATCGACCTGCTCGCTCCTTACGCCAAGGGCGGCAAGATCGGCCTCTTCGGCGGTGCGGGCGTGGGCAAGACCGTTCTGATCATGGAGTTGATCAACAACATTGCCAAGGTGCACTCGGGCTACTCCGTGTTCGCGGGCGTTGGGGAACGGACCCGCGAGGGTAACGACCTCTACCACGAGATGATCGAATCCAACGTGATCGACCCCGAGAACCTTGAGAACTCCCAGGTGGCTCTGGTCTACGGTCAGATGAACGAACCACCCGGAGCGCGGATGCGTGTTGCCCTGACCGGCCTGACCTTGGCCGAGCAGTTCCGCGACCAGTCCGGTACCGACGTTCTGTTCTTTGTGGACAACATCTTCCGCTTTACCCAAGCCGGGTCCGAAGTGTCCGCCCTTCTGGGCCGGATCCCTTCCGCTGTGGGCTACCAGCCAACACTCGCGACCGACATGGGGCAAATGCAGGAACGGATCACCTCGACCAAAGCAGGGTCTATCACTTCCGTGCAAGCGGTTTACGTGCCTGCGGACGACCTCACCGACCCCGCGCCCGCGACCTCCTTCGCGCACCTCGATGCGACAACGGTTCTCAGCCGTGCGATCTCCGAGCTGGGCATCTACCCTGCCGTGGACCCGCTCGATTCCACATCGCGTCTGATGGACCCGGCTGTTGTGGGCGACGAGCACTACCAAGTGGCGCGTGACGTTCAGGGTATCCTGCAACGTTACAAGTCGTTGCAGGACATCATCGCGATCCTCGGCATGGACGAGCTGAGCGAAGAGGACAAGTTGACCGTGGCCCGTGCCCGCAAGATCCAGCGTTTCCTCAGCCAGCCCTTCGACGTGGCCAAGGTCTTCACCGGTTCCGACGGTGTGCAGGTCCCCCTGACCGAGACCATCGAGAGCTTCAAGGCGGTTGTGGCCGGTGAATACGACCATCTGCCCGAGGGTGCCTTCTACATGGTGGGCGGCATCGAAGAAGTGAAAGCCAAAGCCGAAAAAATGGCGGCTGACGCCGCCTAAGGAGGTCTGAATGGCAGACACGACACAATTCGATCTGGTCTCACCCGAGCGGCGGTTGGCATCCGCCGCCGTCACTGCGGTGCAGATTCCAGGCGCTGACGGCGACATGACGGCGATGGCGGGCCACGCGCCCACGATCACCACCCTGCGCCCCGGTGTGCTGAGCACTGAAGGTCCGGATGGCACCTCTGAATACGTGGTCACCGGCGGTTTTGCCGAGATCACGGCAGCTGGTGTCACGGTGCTTGCGGAACGCGCCATGCCGAAGGCCGAGGTGACGGCGGACGACATGGCAGCGTTGATTAAAGAGGCCGAAGAGGCGCTGGCACATGCCAAAGAGACCTTTGTCAACGAGCCTGGCCCTGTCGACGACGCGGCCAAGCTGCTCGCCGATATGGTGGCTGTCGGCGATCATATACGCATCTGATTAGCGTCTCATTCCAACCGTCAAGAAGCCCCCGCCCCGCCGGGGGCTTTTTCGTTCTCCCTGTCCTCTCGTGCTGTCCTGCGCAGCCACGCCATAAAGATCCGCAGATTGGGCGAGCTCCGCCCAGGCACGGTTACCATGTGATAGCCCAAGCCGTTGTCGCGCAGCGCCATAAGCTTCACAAGCTGCCCGGAGCGGATGTCACGCTCTACAATCGACCGGGGTTGCACGGTTACTCCCAGTCCGGCAAGCGCCGCTGACAACGCCAGCTCATTGGTGTTCAGCAAGGTTACATCCAGTACCGCCAGATCGATTCCTTCACCTTCCACCACCCGGTGCTGCTCACGTTCGTAGCTGTCCATCACCCAAGGCAGGTCGGTCAGATCGTGCAGGCTACGCACTGCACGTCCTGCCACCAGATCAGGATGGGCCACAGCCCAATAGGCCGCTTCCGTGAGCAGTTCCGCGTCCAGCTTCGGCCAGGACCCTGCACCATAACGCACACCCAGATCAAAGCCCTCCTGCCGCAGGTCCACCACCGAGCAGCTGGGGTTGATGTTCACCTGGATCTCCGGGTGCTTGGACCAGAATTCTCCGATGCGTGGCATCAGCCAGCTGCCGGCAAAACCGGGCGTCACGGTGATATTCACAGGTCGGTCCGCGTTGCGATCCCGCAAATCCGCGACGGCTTCGGCAATGGTCTGGAAGCCGTCGCCAAGCTGCTCTGCTAACGCCCGCCCGGCCGCTGTGGCCGCGACGCCGCGCCCTTGCCGTATGAGCAAGTCTTCGGCGAAATCCTGTTCCAGCGCGCGCACATGCTGGGCCACCGCCGCATGCGTGACGTTCAGCTCACGCGCGGCGGCACTCAGGCTCTCATGCCGGGCGGCCGCTTCAAAGGCCCGCAACGCTGCGAGCGAAGGGATATCATGCCAATCCAAAATGATAGTTCAGCTTACATATTTAAAACCATATTGCTTTGCTTTGCATCTCATTACGTATGTATCATTGACCTACGCAGATATACGAGGAGAACAACATGTTCACCATACTTTCAGATACGATAAAAATTGCAACCCTGCAGCGGACCTGGAATAGCCGCCGCGACTATCCGGAGGTCAACGGTTTGATGGCCGAGATGGAGCGCCGAGCGGGCCATAGAACAGGGCGGTGGGCACGTTCAGACGGGCGCGGCCGGCGCTGAACCCTGAGTGGTTTGACTGTGGCGGGCGTGGCGGTGAGGCGCTATTCGACCGTGTCGATGTAAAGTTTTACCGCCGCATACCAATCCGCGTAGGTGCGGATCTCCTCGTTGGTCAGATCGGCCGCGATCTCGCTCATGATCTCATGGGTGCGCTGCCCGGCACGAAACGCCTTGAGCTGCGTGTCGATGTAGATGTTGGTCTCGCCCGCGAGGTTTGGCACATCATCCGCCAGATGCATGCCATCCGCCCCGTGACAGGCCACGCAAAGCGCCGGGGCATTTGCCGGGTCCGCAGTCAGCTCGGCCCGTGCTGCGTGCCCGCCGTACCAGGCCGCCAGGTCGGCGATCTGCTGGTCGCTGAGGTTGGCGGCGACGATGGTCATCATCTCGTGTTCACGCGTGCCGTCGCGAAAGGCGGTGAGTTGGTCCCGCAGATAGCTCTCGGGCTCACCGCCGATATGCGGCGCAATCGGGATCGTGGCGAACCCATCCGCGCCGTGACAGGTGCGACATTGGCCCGAGATCTTGCGGCCCGCATCGCGGTCCCCCACGATCTCGGCGGCCAAGGGTCCGGCGCACAAAAGCGCGCCGGACATGATCATGTGAAACAGCTTCACCGGGTGTAGGCGATGCGCCAGATCGCACCCGCGAAATCGTCCGAAACCAGCATCGAGCCGTCTTTCAGGAAGGCGATGTCCATGGGCCGCCCGCGATACTCTCCAGTCTCCTCGTTCAGCCAGCCATCCGCAAAGACCTGCGCTTCGACGGCATCGCCGGTTTCGGGATCAAGCGCCGTGAACATCACCCGCGCACCCACCGGCGTGGTACGGTTCCACGACCCGTGCTGCGCCCAGAAAATACCACCCTGGTAGGCGTCGGGGAAGCTGTTGCCCTCGTAGAACTTCATGCCCAGATCCGCCGCATGCGCGGTCAGCTCCAGCTGCGGTTCAATGAAAGTGACGCCTTCGGGACGTGGATGCTCACTCTCGGACATGATCTCGACGCGCGAATTGGTCCAGGGAAAGCCAAAGTGCTGGCCCGCTTCGGTCTGCCGGTTCAACTCACCGGGCGGAATGTCATCGCCCATGCCATCGACCTGGTTGTCGGTCCACCACAGCTCGCCCGTCTCGGGGTGGAAGTCCTGGCCCACGGAGTTGCGCACGCCACGCGTATAGACCTCGCGGCCCGTGCCGTCAGTGTTGATGCGGATAATGCCGCCGATGCCGATCTTGTCGTACATCTCGACCTTCTCCGCGGGCTGCACATTGTGGGGCTGGCCCAGTGAGATATAGAGCTTGCCGTCCGGGCCCACGTCACAGACCCGCGCGGTGTGGTTGAAGCTCTCTTCCTCTGTCGGCACCAGGTCGCCCTGCGCGACCACAACGGCGACCGCAGGGTCGGGCCCTTCAAAGAAGAATTCCGCTGCCGGGAAATTCAACACCCTGTTGCGCTCGGCAATGAAGAGGAAGCCATCCTTTGAAAAGCACGGCCCATTCGGAATGTCGAAAGTGATCGATGGTGCGAAGTCCTTGACCTCATCCGCCACGCGGTTGCGGTCACGGTCCACTACGGACCAGACCTTGTCCTTGCGGGTGCCCACGAAGGTCACCGTGCCTTGCGGCGCCACCGCCATCGAACGCGCGTCCGGCACAACCGCATAGAGGCTCACCTCGAACCCATCTGGCACGTTGATATGGGGGATGATGTTACTGAGTGCTTCTGCTCGATCTCCGGATTGATCGATCATTGTGAAGGTCGCATCGGTGCGCTGCATGTTGGATAACTTGTCCATGTTATCCTGGGCAGCGGCGTTACCGGCGATTACCGCGCCGAGCGCGGCACCTAAGGCCACATTAATCAATGTCATGAATTCCTCCCAGATTTTATGTTTCAGATGCCTCTCTCAGTAGGTTTAATCCTCTTTCGACTGCCGTCCGGCCATAACATCAACAAAGACAAATTCTGTCAACAACCGCCGCGTGCAGGTGTTTGGGGCCGGAAAGCTGATGACTTCGATCCCTTTCAGATGGACAGGAAGGGTGGGGATCGGTGCCCATTTATGCGCAGTCCTTCGACAAGGATTTACAAGGCGCCGGAAACCGGCACCGCACCCCGAGTAGATTCCGTGTCGATTATTTGAAATAGCACTGTCTGCGAGGGTGCCAAGGCAGCCGGATTACTCCGCCGCGTAGGTTCCGTCGTAGATCGGGCTGAGCGTCTCCGCCTCGAAGAGCGAGGAGACGGAGGTGCCGCTCCAGATGTTCAGGATCGCCTGGGCAAACACCGGCGCGGTGGGCACGACGCGGATGTTCGGAGCCTTCTGGATGGCCTCGGTGGGGGCAATGGAATCCGTGATGACCAGCGATTTCATCACTGAGTTGGTCACCCGCTCCACCGCCGGGCCGGACATGATGCCGTGTGTGATGTAGGAGTGCACTTCCTTGGCCCCGTTTTCGATCAGAACTTCGGCCGCCTTACAGAGCGTGCCAGCCGTGTCACACATATCATCCACGATCAGGCAGGTTTTCCCCTTCACGTTACCTATGACTGTCATTTCCGCAACCTCTCCGGGTTTCTCACGGCGTTTATCCACAATCGCGAGGGGGGAGTTGATCCGCTTTGCCAACTCGCGCGCACGCGCGACACCGCCGACATCGGGTGAGACGATCATCAGCTCGTTCATGCGCTTTTTGAACGTCGTTCGGATATCCAGCGCAAAAATCGGCGAGGCATAGAGGTTGTCCACTGGAATGTCGAAAAATCCTTGAATCTGAGCGGCATGCAGGTCCATCGTCAGCACCCGCTCAATGCCCGTGCCCACCAGCATGTTGGCGACCAGCTTGGCGGTAATCGGGGTGCGCGCCTTGGTGCGTCGGTCCTGCCGGGCGTAGCCGAAATAGGGTAACACCGCGGTGACCCGCGCTGCTGAAGACCGGCGCAGCGCATCGGCCATGATCAGCAGTTCCATCAGATTGTCATTGGCCGGGTTCGAGGTTGACTGCAGGATGAACATATCCTCACCGCGCACGTTCTCGAAGACCTCCACGAAAATCTCGCCGTCGTTGAAGCGCTCGACCCGCGCGTCCACCAATCCAACCTGCTTGCCTCGATGCATCGACATGCGCCGCGCGATGGCGTTGGCCAAGGGCATATTGGCATTGCCAGCGATCAGTTTTGGTTCTTGGACTTGGGGCATATTGAACATTTCCTGAAGAGCAGCGGGGGAAGTTTGTGACAGATTCGTGATGTTGACTTCACCTAACACGGCCTTACCAATCGGCAAAGAACCTCACACCTGTCAGGAGCCTCAAAATGGCGCATATCAACCTCTTTTTCTCTACGCTCTCCCCCTATGCCTACCTGGCCGGGAATAGGGCCGAGGAAGTTGTCGCAAAGCACGGGGCAACACTGACCTATAAACCCTTTGACATCATGGCGTTGTTCCCGCGGACAGGGGGGACGTCGCCCAAGGACCGGCATTTCAGCCGTGTGGAGTACCGGGCACAGGAACTGGTGCGTCAGGCCAAGAAGCTGAACATGCCGTTCAACCTGAAGCCTGCGCATTGGCCGACCAACGGTGCGCCGTCGTCCTATGCTTTCATCGCGGCGCAAAACGCCGGAGGGGGCGATCTGGGCAAGCTGATGTTCGCGATCTGCCGGGCTGTCTGGGCGGAAGACAAGGATATCGCCGAAGACGCGGTCGTGCGCGCCTGTCTGGAGGAGGCTGGCTTTGATCCGACGCTTGCCGACAGCGGGTTGCTGGAGGGCGCGGAAACCTATGCGGCCAATCTGGAAGAAGCTGTTGAGCGCGGCGTCTTCGGATCACCTTTCTATATCACGGACAGCGGTCAGCGGTTCTGGGGGCAGGACCGGATCGATGACCTGGACGCGCATCTCGCCGGTAGGATATGACCCCAGCGCCCAGGACCCATGCCCGGACGTTCGGGCATGGGAGCAGAGCGGCTCTGGCGATCCATTGCACGCTTGCGCATTCAGGCGCCTGGCGTGCTTTGGGTGCGGCATTGGAAGACCATTGTACGCTCACCGCGATTGATCTGCCCAGTCATGGCAAGAGCGACGACTGTGACCCGCAACGCGATTTGCACGCGCAATGCAGAGATGCTGCACTGGCGCATCTTTCGGATCCTGTGGATGTCATCGGCCATTCTTTCGGGGCAACGGTCGCGTTGAGAGTTGCGGTTGAATACCCGCATCTGGTGCGCAGTCTGACTTTGATCGAGCCGGTATTTTTTGCGACTGCCAAGGCGGATGCACCCGAGGCGATGGCTGCGCATGAAGTCGAGGCGGCGCCCTATTTTTCCGCGCTGGCGCAGGGGGACACCACGAGGGCAGCGCGGCTTTTCAACCGGTTCTGGGGTGACGGCACGAAATGGGACGATATTCCTGACGGGACGCGCCGCTATATGGCGGACCGGATGCACATCGTGCCAAGGCAGGCCGATGCCATTATAGAGGACAATGCCCGGATCATGGCGCCCGGTGCTCTGGCTAAGGCCGCGATGCCAACCCTGCTGATCCAGGGAGATCAGACGGCTGACATCATCGATGCGGTCAACAAAAGTCTGGCGGCGAGGATGCCAAATGCCAGACGGGCCTGGATCACGGGTGCCGGGCACATGGCGCCCATTACTCATCCGCAGGCGGTGGCAGGTGAAATCCTAAAGCTGGTCGAAATGGCTTAGGAAAAGGTCGATCTGTTCTGCGCTGATCGACCAATCGCAGACCAGACGTGCGGCCAGCATTTCCTCCGGGTCGTCTCCCGCCAGCGACCCTTCCCAGATGTAGTAGTGCGCTCCCGCGTCATGCAGCCGTTGATGGATGCGCCGCGGGAACCGGGCAAAGATCATGTTGGCTTGCGGCTCGTGCAGGAATTCTGCCCCCCTGTCGCGGAGGCCCTGCGCCAGACGCGTGGCGTTTTCATTGGCGGCCCGGGCGGCCGTTAGCCAGGTGTCTTCTTCCAGATAGCCCACCATCTGCGCCGAGAGATACCGGTGCTTGGAGAAAAGATGCGCGCCGCGTTTGCGTCTCAACTCGAATTCCCAGGCCTTGGACGGCTCGAAAAAGACAACGGCTTCCACGCCGAGACAGCCGTTCTTGGTGCCGCCGAAACTGACCACATCGACACCGGCTTTCCACGTCATGTCAGCCGCTGAACAGCCCAGAGCAACCAACGCATTGGCAAAGCGTGCGCCGTCCAGATGTACCGGCAGATCAAAGGATTTCGCCACGGCTGTCAGGGCGCGCAATTCGTCCAATGTGTACACGCTGCCGCGTTCCGTCACCTGGGTGATCGAGACGGGACCACGTTGCGGTCCGTGCACGCCGCGAACCTCTTCCGCCGCAATACGCGCTTGCAGGGCTTCGGGGGTCATCCTGTCGCCGCCCGGCACAAGGCTCAGCTTGGCGCCCCCGCTGTAAAATTCGGGCGCGTTGCACTCGTCTTCCTGAATATGCGCGACGTCTGTGCAGAAAACCGTCTGCCAGGGCTGGCTGTAGCAGGCCAATGCCAGCGCGTTTGCCGCTGTTCCGGTTGCGACCAGATAGACGGCTGCCTCCGGTGCCTCAAAAATTGCACGAATACCGGTGCGCACGTCATCCATGAGCGCATCTGCCCCATAAGGCATTGCGTAGCCTTCATTGGCCGCAAGGACGCGTTGCATCACCTTCGGATGGCCGGGGCCTGCGTTGTCAGAAGCGAAAAACATCAGACAGGTTCCTCTATGATATGCTCTTCCCATTCGTCTTCGGGGATATCGAACTCGCTCAACGTCCACCCTTGAACCGACACGCCCGCATCATGCACCGATTGCGCGGTGCCACTGATCAGCGGGTGCCAGTCGGGCAGGGGATCACCCTGCCACAGCAGACGGTAGGCACAGGTTTCGGGCATCCAATAGGCATGTGTGTCCAGATTGTCGGGCTTGAGCACGATGCAATCCGGCACGAACTGGTGCCGGTTGTCATAGTGGGCGCAGCGACAGGTGGAATCGTCCAGCAGACGGCAAGCAATGCGGGTCAGGGCAACCGCGCCGCTGTCCTCATCCTCAAGCTTGTTCAGACAGCATTTCCCGCAGCCGTCGCAAAGCGATTCCCACTCCTTCTGGGTCATCTTTGCAATTGGTTTGCGTTCCCAGAACCGGTCCTTCAACCCGCTGCGGTCAATCGGGTCGCTCACAGCGTGCTCAATATGCTGCGCGCTTTCGCGCTGTCGGCGTCCATCTGGGCGATCAATGCTTCCAGACCGTCAAACTTCTCTTCAGGGCGCAGATGCTCGACCAGACCGACGGAGAGGGGGGTGCCGTAAAGATCCCCCTTGAAGTCGAAGATGAAGGTCTCCAGATTGGGTCGATTTTCGCCGAACATCGGCCGCACGCCCATGGAGGCGACGCCGTGGTAGCTGCCCTGATGCGGTCCTTCGAGCACGTCCACAAGCACCGCATAGACGCCGAAGGCAGGCGGGTGAAGCCCGTCGATCGACATGTTGGCGGTCGGATATCCCAATTCCCGTCCGCGCTGCTCGCCGCCGATCACCGGCCCCTCGATCCGGTGCCAGTGCCCCAGCATCTTTGCCGCCAGCCGAGGATTGCCATCGCTCAGCGCCGTTCGGATCGCGGTGGAGGAAACCGTATGATCTGAATGCGCAATCAGGGGAGCGATGGTGACGCCGAACCCCATTTCCTGTCCAAACGCTTGCAGATGCTCAGCCGTCCCGGCACGCCCTTTGCCAAAGCAGAAATCGGCGCCCACGATCACATGGCGTAGACCAAACCCATCGGAAATGACCTTGCGCGCGAATTCTTCCGGCGAGAGAGCCGCGAGGGCGGCGTTGAAATTCAGTTCATAGAGCCGTTCCACGCCGAGCTTTTCCAATCGGCTTGCGCGCGCTTCGGGGCCCATGAGCCGGAAGGGCGGCGCGTCGGGTGCAAAGAAACTGCGCGGATGCGGCTCAAAAGTGACGATGCCCAACGGTGCAGCGGGCTCCGCACTGCGTGCCAGATCAATCACCGACTGGTGCCCCAGATGCACGCCGTCAAAGTTGCCAATCGCGGCACTGGCCCCACGGTTTTCGGGAGCGACAAACTGGTAATCTCGGATGATCTTCATCCGTCTTGCCTAGCCGTCACGCGCAGGACACGCAAGCTCGCGCTTACGATCCGAGCGGGTCAGACGGGTGCAAAGAAATCAGTCGAATTTGCGGGAGGGTGCCATGACCGTGGCTTCGCCGATCAGGACCTTCTTGCCGTCCACTTCGCAATGGCATTCCAGCTTCACGCGGCGCTTCGACACCTCGATGTCGATCACCTTAACCTCGGCATGTACGAGATCACCGGGGCGCACGGGCGCGAGAAACTTCAAAGACTGCCCCATGTAGACGGTGCCGTGCCCGGGGAGCTGTTCGCCAATTACCGCCGAGATCAACCCGGCGGTCAGCATCCCGTGGGCGATCCGACCCTGAAAGATCGTGTCGCGGGCGTAGTCATCATCCAGATGCACCGGGTTCCGGTCTGTCGAGATCTGCGCGAACATCTCAATGTCTTCGTCGGTCACAACCTTCTGCAGGTAGCGCGACATGCCCATTTCGATGTCTTCGATGCAGATCGTGCCGCGGGGCAAATTGTCCAACATGATGACCCTTCCGGTAATTTTCTAATCATTACGTCGTAATTGTTGAAACTTAATTACTTCGCAATTGCAGAAAAGCAAGCGAAAAATAGGTCAGCGAAGATACCCTATTGTGTAGGTCGGATTGGACATTTCTTTTTGTAGATAAGCGGTTAGCGCTTCCGGGTCCGGTTGGGTTTCCGTTTTGGTCTCAGTGGCTGCAAGACCGCCAGAGATGAAGAGCGAATCGATATCTTCGCCCATGGCACCTGCGATGTCCGTCAGAACGCCGTCGCCGATGGCCAGAATGCGGCTGTCGGGGATATCCGTGCCAAGCGCGGAAAGCCTGCGCCGCGCCAGATCGTAGATCGGCGGATGCGGTTTTCCGAAGTACAGGCTTTCACCGCCCATTTCGGTGTAGAGTTGCGCCAGTGCACCCGCACACCACTCGCGTTGTTCGCCCCGGTCGACGACAATATCCGGGTTGGCGCAGAGCAGTTTGAGCCTGCGTTGCTTGGCCATGAGGAACTCCGGGCGCATCACCGACGGGTCGGCCAGTGGATCACGCGGACCGGTACAAACAATGCCCTCCGCCTCTTCCAGCGGTACCATGCGAATGTCCACCGGGTCCTCGACCACCCCAATGGGCTCAAAAAACTTCTCTTCGCCCGGATAGCCGATGTGCCAGACCTTCTCGCCGACAATGCCGCGGTACATGGCAGAGCGGGCGCTGTCCCCCGACGTGGCAATCGTGTCCCAACTGTCATCCGGCACCCCAAAGGTGATCAGTTGCTTTTCCACACCTGCCCGTGGGCGGGGCGAGTTGGTGACCAGCACGACCTTGCCCCCCCGCGCGCGGTAGCTTTGCAGGGCGCTTACGGCCTCGGGCAGGGCGTTAACACCGTTGTGCACGCAACCCCAGAGGTCCACGAAAAGCGCATCATATTGCGCGGAGATCTCGCTCAGGTGAGTGACAATTCGGTTCATGGACGGTCTGCTCCTATGGTGTGAGACAGGCGCAGCGGCCCGGCAAGGCCCGGCGCGGGGACGCCGGGCGCTGAGGTTATACCTTGAGGTTGGGAATGATCTGCTTCTTGCGGCTCATGATGCCGGGCAGAACGACCGTGTCACCGGAAACCGTAGCGTCAAAGCTCTTCTCCGCCACGGTTTTCACCAGATCGTTGGGCACCAGCAGGGTCGCCTCTTCTTCCAGAATATCGACCACGAACAACAGTACCTGATCGGCGCCATCTTCTTCGGCCACACCGGGCATCGCGGCCATCAGCGCGTCTTTGCGGTCCAGCACCATCTGCGGCGAGGTGGTTTCCAGCACGGAGACGCGGAACTGTTTGCCGTCCACTTCATATTCCTTGCTGTCCATCCGCAGCAATTCCGCCTCGGAGAAGGCGGACACATCGGATTTCGCGGCGAACATCTCGGCCGCGTAGGCCTTGATATCGACGCCGAGGTCCTCGGCCAGTTCCCAGGCGATGGCTTTGTCTTCGTTGGTCGTTGTCGGGCTGCGGAACTCAAGCGTATCGCTGAGGATGCACGACAACATCGCCCCTTTGATCTCCGTTGGCATCTGCGCCAGGTCCTTGCCGATCATCTTCCACATGATGGTCGCGGTGCAGGCCAGCGGCTCAATGCGGATATCGATCGGGCCCTTTGTCTCCAGCCCGCCAACCAGCTTGTGGTGGTCAATGATGCCCTGAATATCCGCGTCGTTGATGTTGTCGGGCAGCTCGGCCGGATTATTGGTGTCAACGATCACGACGGGCGTGTCCGCCGCCAGTTCCTTGATGATCTCCGGCTTGTCCAGCGACCAGCGATCCAGCATAAAAAGCGCTTCGGTATTCGGCTCACCCAGCAGCACAGGCTTGGCGGCGACACCTTTGATCTGGTTGAGGTACCACGCCCAGATGATGGGGGATCCGGTGCTGTCCGTGTCTGGAGATTTATGGCCAAAAACAAGCGTGCTCATCAGAGATTCCTAGCATTTCAAGGGTCATTTTGCGCGCCTTATAGGAGGCGCAGACAGTGATGTCACGCCCTGCCGGCATCGGTCTTAACGTGGCTTGCCGCTTGGCCTGCGATTTCGATTGATGTTAGGTCTTTCGCATGTCGAAGCCCCGCGAAACCGATCTCTATCCGCCGATCAAATCCTTTTTGGAAGAACAGGGATATGTGGTCAAATCCGAGGTGGGGGCCGCGGATGTCGTGGCGGTGCGCGGTGGGGAGGCCCCCTTGGTGGTCGAGCTGAAGCTGGGGTTTTCACTGTCGCTGTTCCATCAATGTGTGGCCCGCCAATCACTGACGGAGGACGTCTATCTGGCGGTGCCCCGCCAGACCGGAAAGCGATTTGCCAAGGCCATCAAGGACAATCTGAAACTTGCGCGCCGCTTGGGGCTCGGGATGATCACCGTGCGTCTGTCGGACGGATTGGTTCAGGTGCATTGCGATCCGGGTCCTTACCAGCCTCGTAAATCCAAAAAGCGCGAAGGTGCTTTGCTGCTCGAGTTTGCGCGGCGGCGGGGCGATCCCAATGATGGGGGGCAGACCCGAACTGGCCTTGTTACTGCATACCGTCAGGATGCTTTGAAGATCGCCCTCTACTTGTATGAGGTCGGGGCCAGCAAGGGGGCTGATGTGGCGCGCGAGACTGATGTTCCACGCGCCACCCGTATGATGGCCGATGATCACTATGGCTGGTTTGAACGGGTAGAGACCGGGATTTACGGTCTGACACCTACGGGCGCCGCAGCCGTTGCCGAGAGCGCAAAGGTGCTTGGCGCGGAATAATCGATTGCCGCGACGCAGTGGGCAGAAACCTGCAAAAGACGCAAATTTTCACAAACCGATTGGTTGACAGGCTCGCAGCACATGCCTAGCTATGCGCCGTTAGCACTCAGATGAGTTGAGTGCTAACGACCCGGGTGCAAGGCAATGTCGTTCGGGTCAATTGGGAGAAACTTTGAGCCTTAAGGAGCTGCAAAGATGGCATTGAAACCGCTTCATGACCGCGTGCTGGTACGCCGCACGGAAAGCGAAGAGAAAACTGCTGGCGGGCTGATCATCCCCGATAGTGCAAAAGAGAAACCATCCGAGGGCGAAGTTGTCGCCGTGGGTGCCGGTGCACGCAAAGACAGCGGCGAACTGATCGAGATGGCCGTCAAAGCCGGTGACAAGATCCTGTTCGGCAAATGGTCCGGCACAGAAGTCACGCTCGACGGTGAAGAACTGCTGATGATGAAGGAAAGCGACATCATGGGGATCATCGAGTAAGCCGCCGCGCTGCTCTGATTTTCAATCGCTGAACTCGAAATAGATATTCTCAAGAGGAGAAAACAACATGGCTGCTAAGGACGTCAAATTCGACACCGATGCCCGTAACCGTATGCTCAAGGGTGTGAACATCCTTGCAGACGCGGTCAAAGTCACGCTGGGTCCAAAAGGCCGCAACGTGGTTCTCGACAAATCCTTCGGCGCACCGCGCATCACCAAGGACGGTGTTTCCGTTGCCAAAGAGATCGAACTGGAAGACAAGTTCGAAAACATGGGCGCGCAGATGGTCAAGGAAGTTGCATCGCGCACCAATGACGAAGCAGGCGACGGGACGACCACCGCGACTGTTCTGGCTCAGGCCATCGTGAAAGAAGGCATGAAATCGGTCGCCGCCGGTATGAACCCGATGGACCTCAAGCGCGGCATCGATCTGGCGACATCGAAAGTTGTTGAAGCGATCAAAGCGGCGTCTCGCCCTGTTTCCGACAGCGATGAAGTCGCGCAGGTTGGTACAATCTCTGCCAACGGCGAATCCGAGATTGGTCAGCAAATCGCGGATGCGATGCAGAAAGTCGGCAACGAGGGTGTGATCACCGTCGAGGAAAACAAAGGCCTGGAAACAGAAACCGACGTCGTCGAAGGCATGCAGTTCGACCGCGGCTATCTGTCGCCATACTTTGTCACAAACGCAGACAAGATGACCACCGAGTTGGAAGACTGCATCGTGCTGCTACACGAGAAGAAACTGTCCTCGCTGCAGCCAATGGTTCCGCTGCTGGAGCAAGTGATCCAGTCGCAAAAACCGCTTCTGATCGTTGCAGAAGACGTCGAAGGAGAAGCGCTAGCAACTCTGGTCGTGAACAAACTGCGCGGGGGTCTGAAAATCGCAGCCGTCAAGGCACCTGGTTTCGGTGATCGCCGCAAAGCGATGCTGCAGGACCTCGCGATCCTCACAGGCGGTCAGGTGATCTCAGAAGATCTGGGCATGAAGCTGGAATCCGTAACCATGGACATGCTGGGCTCTGCCAAGAAAGTTCAGATCACCAAGGATGAAACAACCATCGTTGATGGTGCGGGTGAGAAAGCAGAGATCGAAGCACGTGTTGCTCAGATCCGTACGCAGATCGAAGAAACCACGTCCGACTATGACCGTGAGAAGCTGCAAGAACGAGTTGCCAAACTGGCGGGCGGTGTTGCTGTTATCCGTGTTGGCGGCATGACCGAAGTGGAAGTGAAAGAGCGCAAAGACCGTGTGGACGATGCGCTGAACGCGACACGTGCCGCTGTTCAGGAAGGTATCGTTGTCGGTGGCGGTGTGGCACTGGTTCAGGCCGGTAAAACACTCGAAGGCCTCTCAGGTGACAACAACGATCAGAACGTGGGCATCACGATCGTGCGCAAGGCGCTCGAAGCACCGCTGCGTCAGATCGCTGAGAACTCCGGTGTCGACGGGTCGGTTGTCGCGGGCAAAATCCGCGAAAGCAGCGACGCGAAGTTTGGCTTCAACGCGCAAACCGAAGAATATGGCGACCTGTTTGCCTTCGGTGTGATCGACCCTGCGAAGGTTGTACGTCATGCTCTGCAGGATGCGGCGTCCATCGCCGGCCTTCTTATCACGACAGAAGCCATGGTTGCAGACAAGCCCGCCAAAGAAGGCGCGTCACCTGCAGGCGGCATGCCCGACATGGGCGGCATGGGCGGCATGATGTAAGCTACGCCAGCAGGCAAAAGAAAGAAGGCTCGCCGTAGTGGCGGGCCTTTTTTAATGTCACATCTATTGTATCCGGTTTTTTAGGAGCCCACGGTTAAAATACCGGCGGGGACGTCTTGAGAGGCACGCCTGCGCGCACATGAACCGACACCTGTCGATCCTTAGGTCGGTAGTTCGACAATCCGGGAATAGCTCCCCAACATCTCGAGCGCTTCCGAAAATGTCTCGCTTGGGTTTTCCTTTACAAGATAACCCGCGACATTTTTGCTGTAGGCCGATTGGATGTCGCGGGGCATATCCGATGTGGTAAAAACAAATACGACAGTTCGTTGCAAAGCGGGGTCTGCACGGACAGATTCCAGAAACTCCAATCCATTCATCCTGGGCATGTTCAGATCCAGTGTCACGATAAACGGGGGCAACCCGCCCGGTCCCTCATCTGCGGCAGCGCGCAGGATATCCAGAGCTTCCTGCCCGTCTTTTGCCACCAGCGTTTTGTTGACGATTTTGAGTTTCTTCAAGGCGCGTTTCATTGCCATAATGCTGATGACGTCGTCATCGACCAGAAGAAACGTTGCCTCTTTTGTTGTGTCCTGCATCATCTAACCTCGTACAAATTGTTCTCAGGCCGCGTTCGCTTGGGCTGGATCTGACTGTTCAACACATTCCTCGGCTGGGAAACTGAAACGGAAGCGCGCGCCGCGCTCTTTGTCCGGATTCGATTCCAGCACAATATCTGTCTTGTAGCGGTCCAGTAGTTTACGAATGATTGCGAGACCCAAACCGCTGCCTTCCACTTCATCACGCGGGCGCAGCGTCTGGAACAATTGATAAATGCGCTGCTGATACTCCTGCGGAATGCCAGGGCCATCATCTGCGACTTCAACAACAAGATGTTCACCGTCAAATGCCGTGGAAACGGTGATGCGCCCACTGGTCCGGTCGTGATGCTTTATTGCGTTTGAAATCAGGTTGATCAGGATTTGCGTCAACGGTGTGGCATGGGTGCGGATTGTTCTAACGTCTCCGCTGTATCTGATACTGAACCCTTCCTGCGGGTTCAGCAAAGTGGAAATCTGTCCGACCAGCTTCTCCATATCCAAATTGGCGAGACCTTCCTCTTCTTGTCCGGCGCGTGCGTAATCCAACAAGTCGGTGAGCAAGCGGTCCAGCCGTTTCGCTCTCACTTGCATCATTTCGAGGTACGCCCGGCTATCTGTAGACAGCGCGTTTTCCTCATCTTCCAACGTCCACTCCGCCAGGTCATACACAGCTCGGAGTGGTGAACGCAGATCATGGGCGGCCACATAGGCAAAACGTTCAAGATCGATATTCGAGCGCCGGAGTTCCTCAGCGTTTTGCTTAAAAATGGAGAGGGCGCGTGCAATGTCACCCAATTCATCCTGACCTTCCACGTCGATGGGATGATTGAGATTGCCTCCTGCAATTGCTCGTACCGCGTAATCCAGGCGCCCCATTCGGCGGTTGATTTGCTTTTCAATAATGATCGAATTGCCCACCAATGTGGTCATGGCCGCCAAAAACAGGGATATTGCCAGGACAAGAGACAAAAGCTGTGTCGCGGTGCTTAAGTGTTGAGATTTTTCGGCAACAGAGGCAGCCGATTGTTCCGCCAAGACGTCCACGAATTGCGAGATCTCTCCGCCAAGCGCCACTCGCGCTTCTCGAAGGGCGACCAGTTTCTCTTGGTGAGCCAGCCGTGCCTCACCAATGGCGATCAAACCTTGGTCCCCGAGCAGCACTGAGTTCAGCTTGATTGTCAGCCCTGCCAATTCTTTGCGCTGCGGGCTGGGGACGACTTGCGACAGGATGGCGGCCACACGCCGTAGTTTGCGATCCAGTGTCATGCGCAACTGTCGAAACGAGCCAGAGGTCTCGGCGCCGGGATCAAACCGCGCGAGGTCAATAACAGTTTCGATATCCATGGACAGGCTGGTGAGGTTGAGAGAGGCCAGAAATAGATCTGAGAACAGTTGATCAATGACATCTACGGGCGGCGTACTCCCCGAACGTGCCTTGCTCAGCAAGTTTTCAATCTCGATTGTGGTCTCATAAGTTAGGTTCTGCAGCGCCCTGCGCGCCTCGGCCCCGATGCGGTCTAAATCGCTTTTGAGTTCACCAATTGTGGTTTCGGTCGTGAAAAGAATCTCTTTCTGATCGAACAATTCCTCGGCGGAGTTTTCCAGCTGTTTCAACCGGGTGATTAGGCGATCCGTCAAATCCGAGCGGCCATGGGCTTCGATGACGCCAAGCACCTGATCGCGAAAACTCTGTATCTTTTGAAGAAGTACATTTTTCGCGTCATTCAACTGATTGATGTCTTCAGCAAAATTCGCACGTTCGAGCGACATGAACATATTGTTCAGATTGCGTTCTACCGCTTGCGTTTTGGTCAGAAACGGCAGCGCGCCACGGGTCAACTCTCTGTGGGCCGAAGAAATATCTCTTAGCTGCGTAAACCCTGCAAGGCAGGCCGCTACCGTGACCAGGCCAACCGCCAAGAGAAGCAACCTCAAACGGGCGACAATTCCAGAGAACAGGCCGCGCTTCGCGGGCAGGGGGGGCGTTGGCGATTCCACAGCCGGGTACGTATAACAGGATGGCTTAAACTTATCTTAAGTGCACAAAACTAATCTCCCGATATCGCCGGGGAGGAATGCGCGTATGTTTAGCAGAAAAAGAGCGTCCGGGGCATCGTTGTCGCGCCGCTCTCTTATTCAATCCGGCGCGGCAATTGGTCTTTCGAGCATTTTGCCCGTTGGTGCAATCGGACAACCAAGGGCGCCGCTGCATCTGCACGTCGCGGAGGCGGTAAAGGATGCGGTTGGCTCAACCCCTGGCGCGCTGTCTGTTCTATGTCCAGACGGGTCCCAGAAGAACCTGGAACCCATTGCGCGGATGTTCACTGAGATGACGGGCGTGGCAATTCACCTGCGAATTATCGCATCAGAGAGCTTGAACACCCAGATTGCGCTGGAAGTGATGGCAGGCGAGAGCCAGTTTGATGTTGCACTGCCAGCAACTTTTGGCGTTGCCGATTTGGTGGCATCGGATGTTCTTCTGCCCCTGGACGCCTTCGTTTTCGAGTATGAACCACGGGCATTTCGCGAAGGTACGCTTTATAGTATCGGGGATAGTTTTGATCAAAAGATCTATGGCTTTCAGGCGGATGGCGATGCCTATCTCATGTTCTATCACAAGGATATGCTCGAAGACCCAGACGAGAGGGCAAGGTATGAGGATCGCTTTGGTACCGCTTTGGAGGTTCCCCGCAGTTGGGCGGAATTGGATCGTCAGATGGAGTGGTTTCACCGTCCGGATGACAATCAGTGGGGTGGAGTGCTCCTGAGATCGCCTGAGTATCTTGGTTGGGAATGGTGGGTCCGTTTCCATGCGTATGGTGTATGGCCGTTCTCGGAAGAAATGGTATCGCAGATCAACTCTGCCGAGGGCTGTGCCGCTCTGGAAGACATGATCAGGTCGGCTGAGTTTCTCCACCCAAGTGCCACAAGTTCAAAGTTTTCCGAAACATGGCAGCGGTTCGCTGAAGGCCGGTCATATTGCAATATCGGGTGGGGAGGGGCACAGAAATACTACAACCAAGCAGGTTCCGCCGTGAAAGACCGGTTAAGTTATGGCCCAACACCGGGCGGGGCAATCGGACCCGGCGGCGCAGTTGTGCCGATCCCGTATTTCAACTGGGGTTGGAGCTATGTGATTAGTCGCGCCTCGGCACGGCCTCGGATTGGGTATCTGTTTTCGCTGTTTGCGTCGAGCCCGGAAATGTCAACGCGAGCGGTGCGTGAAAGTGGGGGCTTTTTCGACCCGAATAGACCGGAGCACTACGATGATCCCGTCATTCAGGAGGTCTACTCCAAACCGTTTTTGGATGTGCACAAGGCAAGTTTGCGGCAAGCGATACCCGACCTCTATCTTGTGGGGCAAGCAGAGTATTTTCGCGTTCTGAACGAAGCGCTCGCTGACGCACTCAATGGGGATGTCACGCCGCAAAGAGCGCTGGAGAGAGCGTCGCAACTTTGGGAAATGATCACCAGTCGCGCCGGGCGCGCCGGGCAAATCGAAAGGTGGCGACAGTTGCGAAAACAGTATCCGAGAGCGGTTTCGCGTCATCTGCGGGATAAGAACGAGGCCTGAAATCCAACCGCGTTAACAGTGTATTCAGCGCTTTTTCCTATGCTGTCTGCGACAAGAACTCTCAGGGCCTTTCTCATGACACAACATGTTTCTTCGTATGGCGCGACTACAGGACCGGCGCCAGGGATGACATCACTCTCATCGAATGATTTCGAAGATTTCATTTATCTTATCAGTCATGATGTGCGCAATTCCGTACGCGCGCTCATCGAACTCCCTCAGTGGATCGCCGAAGACTTGACGGACGCGGGCGTGAAAGTGGATGGCTCCGTTGCAGAGAGCATCGAGTTGATGAACCGACATACAGGTCGACTTGACCGTATGCTTGTCGATCTGCTGACATTTTCGCGGGTTGGAAGAATGCAGTCGGTTGAAGAGATCGATCTTAACATCGCGCTGAACGAAGTGCTCGAAGAAATGCGCATTCCGTCTGGCTTCACTGTCGTGCACGCGCTGGATTGCCATCAGATCGAAATAGGGGACAGAGATATTCTGACCTTGCTGACAGCGCTTATCTCAAACGCGATCAAACATCACGACCGCACCGTCGGAAAAGTCATTGTCTCTTGTTATCGCGATGCAGGCCATGTCGTTTTGTCCGTGCGCGACAACGGCCCCGGTATCCCTGTCGGCTATCATGAGAAGGTTTTTTGCGCGATGACAACTCTGCGTCCACGGGATGAAGTGGAAGGCAGCGGGATGGGGTTGGCTGTCACACGCAAGATTGCACAGCACTACAACGGCGACGTCAAACTCATTGAAAATTCTGAAGGTCGCGGGACCACCATCGAAGTGCGCCTTACGGCCTAGAAACGTAGTCGGACATGGTGATCGAACGGGGTCAGAAGTACCTCATCCTTGCAGACGAGCGCACCTTGCCAAGCAGGTTCCAGCTCTGAAGATTGCCTTTGTATGGAAACCTGCCGAAACAGAGTGCCGCCGCCCTGGCAAAGCTGTTGTGACCGCCAAGACATGTAGATCTTGCGTCGGCACGAGAGTTTTCATTGATGCTACCCACCGACCCCTGATGCAAATGGCAAACACGCTCGCGTTTTGGGGGAACTCTTGGGAGGCAGACTACAAAGGTTCAAAAAATTGAGAAAGCTGCTGATAACAGCAACCTTTGCGAAACCGGGCAGTGGGAACGGGTTGGCGGCCGATGATGGAAAAGCTATTGCCGTGCCATGCGTTTGTTTTCTCTAACCTGCCTCACGATGATCGCTTTTGCGGCCAATTCCATCCTTACCCGATTGGCCGTGGATGGTGGGTACATTGATCCAAGCAGCTTTGCCATTATTCGCGTTCTTTCGGGCGTTGTGGTGCTTAGCATGATCATGACCGTAAAGGTCGGCAAAATTGAGCTTTTTCAACGTGATCGGGCGGCTGGAGCCGTCAGCCTTGCGGCCTATATGGCTGGGTTTTCTCTGGCCTATTTGACCCTTGATGCAGGTCTTGGCGCCTTGATCCTCTTCGGTGTTGTTCAGATTTCAATGTTTGCCCATGCGGCAGCGACGGGTGCGCACCCGAATGGTCGGCAGCTTCTCGGGGCAGGAATTGCCTTTCTGGGGCTGCTGCTTGCGTTGTGGCCAGGGCCTGGTGGCCAGTCGGATGCCATCGGCGCTGCTTTCATGGTCATCGCCGGATTGGGTTGGGCGGTCTACACCATCTCTGGCCGGGGGGCGGCTAATCCTCTCGCGGCAACAACGGCCAACTTTATTCTCTGCCTGCCCGTTGTCACGATTGTCTTGGTTGGTCTTGCAACCCAGACCACCGCTATTGGCTGGGGGTTGGGAATCCTTTGCGGCGGTGTCACATCGGGCCTGGGCTATGCGCTGTGGTACAGCGTGCTACCTCAACTGCCGCAGAACCTAGCACCTGTGGTGCAACTGAGCGTCCCGGTCATAGCGCTGATTGGCGGGGCAGTTCTGTTAGGCGAGCCTGTCACCATGATCGTTGCCATCGCCGCTGTGATGGTGATCTGCGGCATTGCACTGGCCATCACATCACGATCCGTTCAAGGGGGTCGTAGCTGATCTGTGGGGTGCGCGCAAAAGCGACGCCAACCAGACTATCGGGTTTGATATGCAGCCCAGAGGCTTCGGTTTCCTCGGCCCATACATGCCGGTCGACAATCCTTTCCGGATCCTGCCAAGCCTGGGGGATGACCGGGCTGCCTTGGATACTGCATCGAAAGAATATCTCGACCTGATGAAAGCCGATGCCCGGATCGTGAAACTCATTGACCAGACAAGGCGCGCCCACCTCAACAGTAAGCCCCGTTTCTTCCTCCACTTCACGCGCCAGGTTATCCGTCAGTGATGCCCCCACTTCGACACCGCCGCCGGGGGCACAGAGCAAGGTGCTGCGCTCATTCGCCCAGGCATTTACCAAAAGCAGGCGATCCTCGTGAACAATCACTGCCCGTGCTGCCAAACGCACCGCTTTTGATGACATAATCCCTCTTTCGTCAAATAGGCGTGACGTTACACTGTTGTTGGGACCACATTCGCATTATCTCATTAGCCATGACCAGAGCTGCAAGAATTCTGCTGACCGCCTGTGCTTTCGTCGTCGCGGCAACGACGGCGCAAGCGAGATGTGTCGTCTTGCTGCATGGACTTGCGCGTACCGAGCTTTCTTTTGCTGTGATGGAAGCGGCGTTGAATGCGGAAGGCTATACGGTTGTGCGCCCGGGCTACCCGTCAACCGAAGCGCCCGTTGCAGAACTCGTTGCGCAGACGCTGCCGGATGCGATGGCAAACTGCGGACCGCGCGGCAAGGTCGACTTTGTGACCCACTCGATGGGCGGTATCCTGTTGCGGCATTGGGTGGTGAGTGCAAATCCCGGTCGGATCGGTCGCGTTGTGATGCTGGCCCCGCCCAACCAGGGCAGCGAAGTCGTGGATGCGCTTGACGATATTGAAGCCTTTGACTGGATCAGCGGTCCAGCGGGCGCGCAGCTGGGCACAGGGCCAGAGGATCTACCGCGCCGCTTGCCGGCGGTCACATTCGATCTTGGCGTGATCGCGGGCGATCAATCGCTGAACCCTTATTTTTCTTCCCTCTTGCCGGGGCGTGACGACGGCAAGGTCTCGGTCGCGTCAACCCGCGTGGCAGGCATGAACGATCACATCGTCCTGCCGGTGACCCATACTTTCATGATGAACAACCCGCGGGTGATTGCGCAGACGGTGGCCTTTCTGAACACCGGTCGTTTTGACCGCTCGCTGACGTGGTTCGATGCGGTCCTGTCTCAGCTTGGCTGTCCGAATGGCAATTGCGTGCCCAGCGTGGGGGAAATGATTGGCCGACCTTAATCTTCAGGGCGGACAGGTCTTGCGGACGGACGGGTTAAGCCCGGATGATGTGTCCCTTTCGGATGGTGTCATTGTCGAGGGTGCGGTTGGAAGATCGGTAAACCTCGACGGCTATCTGGTGCTGCCGGGCATTGTCGATCTGCACGGTGATGGGTTTGAACGCCACCTCGCGCCGCGCCGAGGCGCCATGAAGCAAATGGCCGAAGGTCTTGTCGCTGCCGAGGCGGAACTGGCAGCGAATGGCATCACCACCGCCGTGCTGGCACAGTTTGTCAGCTGGGAAGGCGGGTTGCGCGGTCTCACGTTTGCCGATCAGGTTTTTGGCGCGATTCGTGATGTCCGCCCGTCGTTGGTGACGGACCTGCGGGCGCAGTTGCGGTTCGAAACCCACTTGCTTGACCTTTATGAAAGCCTACCGTCCCGCATGGATGCGTGGGGTGTGGACTACGTGGTTTTCAACGATCACTTGCCACATCAGCGTCTCTCCAAGGGGCGTAAACCGCCGCGTATGGTGGGCCAGGCGCTCAAGGCCGGGCGCAATCCGGATGATCATTTCGCGATGATGCAAAAGCTGCATGCGCAGACGGACATGGTTCCGGAGGCGCTGGATGCGCTCTGCGCGCAACTGCGCGAGCAGGGAAAGCGGATGGGCAGCCATGACGACGCGAGCCGGGAGCAGCGCGAAATCTGGCATGACCGGGGCGTGCTGATTGCCGAGTTTCCCGAAACGCTGGAGGCGGCGGAGGCGGCAAAAGCGTCGGGTGATCCCATGGTGCTGGGTGCGCCCAACGTGGTGCGTGGCGGATCGCATAACGGCAATGTTTCTGCGCTGGAGCTGATCAGCATGGGGCTTTGTGACGCGCTCGCCTCTGATTACCACTATCCCAGCCCGCGCCGCGCGGCGCTGATGTTGCAGAAATCGGGGGTCGCCAGCCTTGCCGAGAGTTGGCGATTGATTTCGGAGGGGCCTGCACAGGTGCTTGGCCTGACCGACCGGGGAACACTGACACCAGGCAAGCGCGCGGATATCGTGATCCTTGATGCCGCAACGCACCGCGTTGCCGCGACACTTGTCGCAGGCCGATTCAGTCATCTGTCAGGTGAGATTGTCGATCGCTTTTTTGCCGCCTGAGTGCTGCTTTACTTCACAACGCGGTTCACGTGGCCCATCTTGCGTCCCGGCTTTGTTTCGGCCTTGCCGTAAAGATGCAGCGCCGTATCCGCCTGCCGGGAATATTCGGCCACGCGATCCATATCATCGCCGATCAGGTTTTCCATGACCACATCTGCATATCGCGTACCGTCCCCGAGGGGCCAACCTGCGATGGCGCGGATGTGCTGCTCGAACTGATCAACGACACATCCGTTCTGCGTCCAATGGCCGGAGTTGTGCACGCGCGGTGCGATTTCATTTACGATCAGACCTTGGCCCGTGACGAAAAGTTCGACGCCAAGAACCCCAACGTAGTCGAGCGCGTTCAGGATTTTAGCGGCGATCAGCACGGCATCGGTTCGATGCGACGCGCTCAGGCGCGCGGGCACGGTTGTGGTGTGCAGAATACCGTCACGGTGCACGTTCTCGCCGGGGTCATAGCAGGCGACGTCGCCCTGTGGGCTGCGCGCCGCAATCACTGAAACCTCGTGGGTGAAGTCGACGAACCCTTCCAGAATGGCCGGTTGATCCGCCATATCCGCCCAAGCCGTCTCCATGTCTTCGGCAGCCTTCAGGCGGGCTTGCCCCTTGCCATCATAGCCAAAGCGCCTGGTTTTGAGGATCGATGGCGCCCCGATTTTCGAAACAGCCGCTCGCAGGGCTTCCGCATCAGCGACATCTGCAAAAGGGGCCACATTCAGCCCGAGATCTTGCAAAAACGTTTTTTCCGTCAGCCTGTCTTGGCTGATGCGCAGGGCCTCGCGCCCAGGCCTGATCGGTTTGAGCGCTTCGAGGATGTCCAGCGCAGCGGTGGGAATGTTCTCAAACTCGTAGGTCACCACATCGACGCCACGCGCAAAGCGTTGCAGTGCCGCCGTGTCATCATACGCAGCCGTCGTCAGCTGGTGGCAGACATGTCCGGCAGGTGGTTCCGCACCGGGTTCAAAGACATGCGTGCGAAACCCAAGCCGTGCCGCGGCCACCGACAGCATACGGCCCAACTGGCCACCGCCCAGGATGCCGATTGTTGCGCCCGTGGGCAGCGGATCAGTCATCAGTCGGAACCTCGGGGATAGAGGCGGAAAGTGCGGCGCGCCATGCATCCAGCCGATCCGCCAATGCTGCATCCTGCAGAGCGAGAATACCCGCAGCCATGAGCCCGGCGTTTGCAGCACCTGCCGCGCCGATGGCCATCGTGGCGACCGGGTAGCCGCGGGGCATCTGCAGGATGGAGTAGAGCGAATCCACGCCCGACAGCGCCTTGGTCTGTACGGGCACGCCGATCACCGGCACACGTGTTTTCGACGCCATCATGCCGGGCAGGTGGGCTGCCCCACCGGCGCCTGCAATAATCACCTGCACCCCGCGTTCAACGGCCGTGCGTCCATACTCCCACAGCCGATCAGGGGTGCGGTGCGCCGAGACGATGCGTTTTTCATAGGCGATGCCCAACGTGTCGAGCAGGTCGGCGGCGCCGCGCATCGTGGGCCAATCCGACTGGCTGCCCATGATGATGCCCACAGCGGGTCCGGTCATGTGAAAGCCTCCCTCGGCCCAAGTTCAGGAAGCGGCACTATAGCCAAAGAAAAAGCGGAGGCAATGCGCAGTCACCGGTGTTTTTGGGGCCGCTCAGGCGATGATGTCGGGTGTCAGGCGATCTTCGATCTGGGCGATCAGATCTTTCAGCCGGAGTTTGCGTTTCTTGAGCCGCTGCAGGGTCAGCTGATCCCCCATGCCCTTCTCGGAAAGCGCCTGAATGGCTTCATCCAGATCACGGTGCTCACGCTGGAACACGGCAAGCTCCACGCGCAACACTTCATCCGTTTTCATCGACAGGTCCGTGGGGGCGTTCATAGATCGGTGATTCCGTACAATAAACAATAAGTAGGCTTTATCATACGCATTCACCAACTCTCCGCATAGCCCTTGCGTCAAGGCAGATTGCTCCCCATATTTAGTCTACGGGCCGCCGAAACGGGACCCGAAACTGACTGTCGCTTGACTGATAAGGACGTGTCGCATGACGAAAATGACCCTGGCTTCCTACCCCCATATGTTGGGGTTCGAGCAACTTGAAAGACTGCTGGAACGTACGGCCAAATCCGGCAATGAAGGCTACCCGCCGTTCAATATTGAACAGACATCGGACTATTCCTACCGCATCACGCTTGCTGTGGCGGGCTTTGCTGAAGACGATCTTTCGATCACCGTTGAGGACCGCCAACTGGTCATCCGGGGACGACAGAGCGAGGGCACAGACAACCGGGTTTTCCTGCATCGTGGCATCGCCGCGCGGCAGTTCCAGCGGAGCTTCGTGCTCGCCGATGGCGTCGATGTCGGCGAAGCGATAATGGAGAATGGTCTGCTGCACGTGGACCTGACCCGCGCCAAGCCACAGACCGTTGTGCAGACAATTGACATCAAGAAAGGGTGACGACATGCAAGAACCATTCGAAACAGCGCCCGTTGAGAATCGCATCGTCTATGTGAAAGCTGTCGATGTGACCGATTTGCCAAGCGAGGTGCGCGATCAGGCAGGCGATCTGGATCAGCTCTACGCGGTCCATGACAGCGATGGCCAGCAACTGGCCTTGGTCGCCGACCGCAAGCTGGCCTTCAAGTTGGCACGTCAGAACGATTATGAGGCTGTCGCGGTGCATTGACGTCCCATCAATGGCGTGAACATGATCAACAAGGCCGCAGAATGCTGCGGCCTTTTCTGTTTCAAGGGGGCGCCGATGCAGTTTGACTTTGATTGGGTGGATGCGTTTTCGGAATCCGTGTTTGGCGGGAATGGCTGCGCTGTTGTCCATGAAGGTGCAGACATTTCGGACGACGTCTGCATGGCCTATGTGCGCGAAACATCTCTCGTGGAATGCACCTTCACCGGCCCGTCCGAGGTGGCCGATATCCGGGTGCGATATTTCTTGGCCAGCCGAGAGATACCTTTTGCCGGACATCCGACCATTGCTACCGTCGCCGCCCTGCGCGCGAGGGGGAGTGTTCAGGACGGGCCGCTGACGCTGGAAACACAGGCTGGGATCATTCCGGTTGAAGTGTCTGGAGCGCAAGTGAAAATGACACAGATCGCTCCTGAATTTGGCCCTGAGGTTCCGGTCGGGCTGGTTGCGGCCGTGGGTGGGATCAGGGCAGAGGACATCATCGCGCCGCCTCAGGTCGTTTCCACCGGATTGCCGTTCTGCGTGACCGTTCTTAAGGATCGTACAACGCTCGGAAACCTGCAGTTCGATGCCACGGCCCTGCGGGCGCTCTGCGCGCATCTTGGGCAACAGGATGACAATATGATGGAGCCGTTCTGGGTCACCTTGTCCGGGGCCACGCCCTCGGGCGATACCTTCAGCAGGCTTCTGCTGGCACCACCGAGCCCGGCAGAAGATGCGTTTACCGGCTCGGCCACTGGGGCCATGGCGTCATATCTTTGGGCGCGTGGGTTGATCGACCAACCTGATTTTACCGCCGAACAGGGCCATGGCATGGGCCGTCCCGGCAGCGCCCAGGTGCGTGTTCTCGGACCAAGGGACGGCATCACGGGCGTGGAAGTTTCAGGTCACGGGGCCATTGTCATGTCCGGTAAAGTCAACCTGCCTCAACGTCTTTAGATAAAAAAACCGCTGCCCCGATCCGAGACAGCGGCGATTACTTCAGAATTCAAAACAGATCAGCTGCGACCGGTGATCAGTCCCATGCTTTCCAGTTTCAATAGGACCTGATGGGCGCAGCTGTCCACATCCACATTCTCTGTCTCCACGCTGAGCTCGGGATCGGCAGGCACGTCATAGGGATCTGAAATCCCTGTGAACTCCTTGATTTTTCCTTCGCGTGCCAGCTTGTAGAGCCCTTTGCGGTCGCGGCGTTCGCATTCCTCGATCGAGGTAGCGACATGCACTTCCACGAAGGCCCCGAAGGATTCCACATCCTCCCGTACGGCCCGGCGGGTGGTTGCATAGGGCGCGATGGGCGCACAGATCGCAATACCGCCGTTCTTGGTGATCTCGGAGGCCACATAGCCGATACGCCGGATGTTGAGGTCGCGGTGTTCCTTGGAGAAGCCCAGTTCGGAGCTGAGGTTCTTGCGGACGATATCACCGTCAAGCAGGGTCACAGGACGCCCGCCCATTTCCATCAGCTTGACCATCAGAGCATTTGCGATGGTGGATTTGCCGGATCCTGAGAAGCCGGTGAAGAAAACGGTGAAGCCTTGCTGGCTCCGCGGTGGGCGCGTGCGGCGCAATTCGGTGACGACCTCGGGGAAAGAGAACCATTCCGGAATTTCCAGCCCTTCGGCAAGACGGCGGCGTAGCTCGGTGCCTGAGATGTTCAGGATCGTGACCTTGTCCTTATCCTTGATCTCGTCCGCAGGCTCGTATTGCGCGCGTTCCTGGACCCAAACCATGTGTTTGAAGTCCACCATCTCGATGCCCATCTCTTCCTGATGCTCGCGGAAGAGGTCTTGCGCATCGTAAGGCCCGTAAAAGTCTTCGCCTGCCGAATTCTTGCCGGGGCCTGCGTGGTCGCGGCCCACAATGAAATGCGTGCAGCCGTGGTTCTTGCGGATCAGCCCGTGCCAGACCGCTTCACGCGGGCCCGCCATGCGCATGGCAAGGTTGAGCAGGGACATGGATGTCGTCGCCGCCGGGTATTTGTCCAGAACCGCTTCGTAGCAGCGCACGCGGGTAAAGTGGTCCACGTCACCCGGTTTGGTCATACCCACGACGGGATGGATCAGCAGGTTCGCCTGTGCCTCACGGGCGGCGCGGAAGGTCAGTTCCTGATGCGCCCGGTGCAGCGGGTTGCGAGTCTGGAAGGCCACAACGCGTTTCCATCCCACCTTGCGGAAAAACGCCCGCATTTCGTTTGGCGTGTCGCGGCGCGCCCGGAAATCATAGTGCACCGGTTGTTGAATGCCGGTCACCGGCCCACCGAGATAAATCTTACCCGCCTGATTGTGCAGGTAGTTCACGGCGGGGTGCGCATCATCATCGGCACCAAACACCTTTTCAGCTTCAAGCGCCTTGTTCGGTGTCCAGCGGTCCGTAACGGTCATGGTGGCAAGAATCACGCCCTCCTGATCGCGCAAGGCGATGTCCTGACCCACCTCAAGCTGGTCGGCAAAAGCGTCATTCACGTCCAACGTGATCGGCATCGGCCACAGTGTGCCATCGGCCAGGCGCATCTTGTCGACCACGCCATCGTAATCTGCTTCGGACAGGAACCCTTTCAGCGGATTGAAACCGCCGTTCATCAGCAATTCTAGGTCACAGATCTGCCGGGGCGTCAGATCCCAGCTCAGCAGGTCGCCCGCCTCAGCTTTCAGCTTCTGGGCAGACTCATAGGACACGTAGAGTTCGGAAATCGGGGAGAGGGTCGCTGTCATCATCAATTCACTCGCTTACAAATTCAGTGGCATTTCCCCCCAAAATGCCTTCCGCTGGCCCTTAGCGCGTCAAGCGAGGTGTTTTCAAGCAAAGAATGGGTTGGCGCAGCGCAATTCCCCTATCCGGCGCATGCATATCGCGGGATCGCGACGGGTTTCGATCAGGCAGGGGAAAGAAGGATGGGCAACCCACCTTTCGGTTTCGGGATCGGCATGCGCTGCCATTCAGGTGCAGCGGCGGCCAGTTGAACACGTCGTTTGCGCAGCAGGGTTGCCACAAAGAGCTTCACCTGCAGCGTGGAAAAATGCATGCCGATGCATTTGTGCGCGCCCCCGCCGAAAGGCGTCCAGGCGAATTTATGGCTCTGATCTTCTGCGCGGTCAGGGGTAAATCGATCTGGGTCAAAGGTGGTCGGGTTGGTGAAGTGCTCAGTCGATAGCATCGTCACACCTGGGTTCAGCGCCAGCGATGTCCCTGCCGGAATGTCGAACCCGCGCCAGTGAAAATCGCGTGTGGCTTGCCGGGGGATGAAGGGCACGGGCGGCACCAGACGCAGTGCCTCGCGGAAGACATTGTTCGTCTGGGTCATCTTGGCCAGCGCGTCTTCGTCCAGGGGGCCGTCCCCAAGCCCCGCGACTTCGTCGGCCAACCGGTCCTGCCAGTCCGGGTGAGACGCCAGTGCTTCGATCATCACGGTCAGGGCGGTGGCGGTGGTGTCATGGGCGGCCATGATCAGCAGGTTGAACTGATCTAGGATCTGGTCCTCATCCCATCCGCGCCCGTCTTCATCCCGTGCAAGGCACATCTGGGAGAAGAAATCATCGCCCCCTTGCGCCCGGCGTTCGGGGATCAGCTTGCGGAAAGTTTCGCGCAGGAAATGCCGCCCGCGCACGCCGCGCCACATTGGCGTTAAGGGGATGGGGTGGCGGATGACTGCCAGAGAGGCGCGGATTTCATCCTGAATGGCTCGGTTGACCTGACGGGCCAGCGGGCCATCCAGCGGCAGGCCCATGAAAACGGCGCCACCCAACCGCAGGGTCAAATCCTTGACCGCCTTGTAGAAGCAAAATGCCTCTCCATTCGGCCAGCTTTCCAGCAGGTCGGACATCGCACCGGTCATCCGCAGCCGATAGTCACGAATGGCCGAGGCCCGGAACGCCGCCTGCATGATCCGGCGGTTTGCCCGGTGATGGTCAAAGTCCTGCAGCAGCAATCCACCGGGGTAAATCCGTTTGAGCGCATCCCAGCCGCCTTCGGAGGAGAACAGCTCGTTGCGGTCGAGTAGCACCATCTCCATGGCGTCCGCGCCGCAGAGGTTCACGCGCCAGACGCCCAGCATGTTGGTTTTATACACCGGGCCGTAGCGGCGGATGTAGTCCTGCTGCGTGCCATAGCTGTCCTTCACGATGGTCAGCGTGTGACCGATGAGCGGCAGGGCAGGCGGACCTGGAATATGCGCAAGGGCGGCTTTGGTGGGCATTGGGGGAACCTCGCTGAGCAGGAAAATCGGGATGCACCACAGGGAGCACAGACCAACTTATCCCGTCAGGAGATGTGAGGGCTCTTAACCCACCGCGCGCACGCAACACCCCTGCGCACCTGGGATGTCTGCATGCGCGGCTGTCTCAGAAAGATCCAGTTACTCTGCGGCGCTTTCGGCCACTTCGGCGCCGTAGCCCAGTGGCAACGAGGTCTCGACCCCTTCATTTTCAGCGAGGAACCGCTCCGCCTCAAGCGCCGCCATGCAGCCCATGCCAGCCGATGTCACCGCCTGGCGGTATTTGTGATCGGTCAGATCGCCTGCGGCAAAAACGCCCGGAATGGAGGTTTCCGTGCTGTCGGGCTTCGTGACCACGTAGCCGCCCATGTGGGTGTCCAGAACGTCCTTGACCAATTCATTGGCGGGCGCATGGCCGATGGCGACAAAAACGCCTTTGGCCGGGATCTCTGTAACTGCACCGGTCTTGGTGTGCTTGACGCGCACAGCCTCAACCCCCAGCGGATTTTCCGTGCCGACCACTTCTTCCAGTTCATGGAACCACAGCGGTTCGATCTTGGGGTTCTTCATCAGCCGGTCGATCAGGATTTTCTCGGCCCGCAGCTCATCGCGGCGGTGCACAAGCGTCACCTTGGAGGCAAAGTTGGTCAGGAACAGCGCCTCTTCTACGGCGGTATTGCCACCACCGATCACAACAATTTCCTGCCCGCGGTAGAAGAAACCGTCGCAGGTGGCGCAGGCAGAAACGCCAAAGCCCTTGAATTTCTCCTCGGACGGCAGCCCCAGCCACTTCGCCCGCGCGCCGGTTGCCAGAATGACCGCCTCGGCGATGTAGGTGGTGCCGCTGTCGCCTTTGGCCACAAACGGGCGTTGGGACAGATCGAGATCGGTGATGATATCGCCGATGATCTCGGTGCCCATCGCCTTGGCGTGCTCCTGCATCCGGATCATCAGATCCGGGCCCTGCACTTCGCTGTCACCGGGCCAGTTCTCAACCTCGGTGGTGGTGGTCAGCTGGCCGCCGGGTTCGATCCCCTGCACCAGAATGGGGTTCAGCATCGCGCGGCTCGCATAGACACCTGCGGTATACCCGGCAGGTCCCGATCCGATGATCAGCACGCGTGTTTGTCTTGTCTCAGCCATAGGAATCCCCAATCGATGTCATAGCAGCCCTCCGGATATATAGCGGGCGGGGCCGCTCTTAAACCCCCGCCGTGCTTGCCGTGGCTGCAAGTCCGGGTTGCAGGTTTTGGGGGTGGCGGAAAGAATCTTGCGCAATTACGAAATATTATTGCGCGTGCTGGACGCGGTGGTATAACAACCGAAAAATCCGGGGGCGATATGGCTGTAACACGACTGGATCCGATTGACCGAAAGATTCTTGCCGAATTGCAGGCAGATGGCCGTATGACCAATGTGGAATTGGCCAAGCGGGTGGGTATTTCCGCGCCGCCCTGTTTGCGCCGGGTACGCACGCTTGAGGAAGCTGGCTACATCAAAGGCTACCACGCAGAAGTGGACGCGCGCGCGCTGGGGTTTGAGGTGCAGGTTTTCGCGATGGTCGGGCTGGCCAGTCAGGCGGAAGCAGATCTGACGGCCTTCGAGAATCGCTGCCGGGCCTGGCCACTCGTCCGGGAATGCCACATGCTGAACGGCGAGGTGGATTTCATCCTTAAATGTGCCGCACCTGATCTGTCCAGTTTCCAGCAGTTCCTGACGGGAGAACTCCTTACAACCCCGAACGTGGCGAGTGTGAAAACATCGCTGGTCATCCGGGGTGCCAAGGATGAGCCCGGTGTCCCATTTGACGTGTTGGAAGAGCGGTTGAGCACTACGGCCTGAGGGAATGGCTCAGGCCGCTGTCAAATCATCCTCTTCTGGCGCCCGGTCATAGGCCATCGGACCGAAATCGCTGATATGCGTCAGATGTGGAAAGATTGACAGGAAAACGGACCGCAACGTGTGAGAGAGCAGGCGCATCGGATTGGCGCCCGGATGATACGTCTCGACTTCCAACCCTCCTGCGATCACAGCGGTATGGCGATCGAGGCTGAGATGGAACATCTGAACCGGTGTCGGTGGTGCGACCTCGATGACGTTCACGCCGTCTACGAAAGCACTGGCCAGTGTCATGATGCGCTTCTCACCAGTTTCAGCGCGAAGATGCGGCGGCGTTTGCAGCAGGCGCGCCGCAGGTCCAAGGCTGAGAAAACTATCTGGCCGATTTACCCCGAAGCTATCGGCCATCAGGCGCGTTAGCACGCTGCGGCGTGGCGAGTCCGAGGGCGCGAAACTGGCCGAGCCAATCCAAGTCACCCGACCGGCGCTGCCATCTGCCGTCAGGACGCGATCACCCGGCTGCAGGTCTTCAACAGCGACGAAACCTTCGTGTGTCTGCAAAGGTGTTCCGCGCGCGAATGCCGAGAAGGCATTGTCGAAAACCGGAAGTGTCGGGATTTTGCGTTGACCAATGACAATGCTGCCGTCACTCCGTAATGCCGCAACATCAACGGTTCTGACACTGAGTGCCCCCATCGCGGCGGTTTTTTGTGGATGGGCATGCGCCTGAACAGAGCGATTGGCATAGTCGGTCAGGGCGACGCCAGAAGGCGAGGTGGTCATGCAAATACCTTTTCAGGTTGGTCGCATCCCGTGTCGGCCCCCACCGACGAACACGGAAAGGACATCAGATGTACTTTCGTGCTTTTGAGATACCAAAATGCCTTCCGCCGCTGGACGATGTCAAAACCAGCGCGCCATTGGTCCTGTGTTGCGGATAAATGCTGCAAGATGCGTGATTTGTTTCCCGGTTTAGGCGCTGGGTGCCACAATCTGAAAGCAAAAAACCCCCGAACGAATCGTCATTCGGGGGTCATGTTCTTTGGAGGGAACAATACAGTGCGCTGGGCTGATGTTTTTAGCCGGCCTTGCGAGCGCTCTTCAACGCTTCGGCGCGTCTGGCGATAAATTCCGTTCGGCGTCTGCCGCGTGTCCACGGCAGAACGGTGTCCGACTGAGCTGCGGCCTCCGTGATTGATTTGATAAAGCGCATGTTGGTTTTCATGGTTGTTTCCTGCTCGGTTAAGGTTCGGGCTCTTGCCTCTTGTTAACCATGAATGTGGCGGTCCTTTCGGGCCGCTTTAGGGCGATTCCAGAAGTTTTTTAAAAAAGTTCCTGCCCTATTTCAGCCAAATGCGCAGATTTTGCCGCAATTAGCCAAGCCCCTTGCTTTTATGGTGGAGGCAATATGCAAATTGCTCGAATTCGAGGTCAATCCTCGCCCTGTGGGCAGATTGTTCACGGATAATGCGGCATCCATGGGGCAGAAGCTGCCAATGTTTCGCCCATATATGCACGCCGTCACAAAGCGATGGCGGCAATGAGGCGACCGTAGTCGGCTTCCTTTGCATGCGTTGCGCGGCGATAGGAGTAAAAACGCTCAGGGTCGGCGTAGGTGCAGTGTCTTGTCCATTCAGCGTCGCCTACACCGGCCATGCGCAGCCGGTGTAACCCGAAGCCCGGCAGGTCAAAAAGCATCCGGTCGCCGTGACCATTGGCGAAAAACCGGGCGTTGTCAGGGTCTTCGGCAAGGAAGGTTTCGAAAAACTCTGGCCCGACCTCGTAGGCGCGCTGTGAAATAGAGGGTCCAATGGCCGCGTGGATGGCGCCGCGGTTTGCGCCGAGGGCGCACATCGCCTCCACAGTGGCCTCCAGCACCCCGTCCAACGCCCCGCGCCATCCGGCATGTGCGGCACCGATGACCCCGGCCTCTGCATCCGCGAAAAGCACAGGCTGGCAATCCGCCGTCAGCACAGACAGGGCCAGGCCGGGCTTGTCCGTCACCAGCGCATCGGCACGCGGCTTGTCTTGGAACGGGCCGTCAACCGTTACGGCCTCGGCGGAATGCACCTGATGCACGCTGATCAGGTGCGCGGGCGCCACGCCCATCGCATCCGCCACACGCGCCCGGTTGATGGCGACGATTTCCGACTGGTCCGAGCTGCCCTGGCCGCAGTTCAACCCGGCAAAAACACCGGAGGAGGCGCCGCCGCGCCGTGTGAAAAACCCGTGATGCACCGGGGCAAGGCTGTCTGAAGTCAATATTTCGAGCGTCATTGATCCAACCCCGGCGGCGGACTGCACCCGGCTGGAAACAGACCCATCACCTTGAACAGGTTTCCCATTTCGTCGGGGTGCGTCAAGCGCCGATGTGCCGCGATGTGTGCTTCAAGCGCTGATCCGCGAAGCCCGGTGGCGAGCGATTGTGCACGTTGGGTGATCCCGAGCCGTTCGAGGAAAACGCCCTGAGGTGTCAGGCGGGTAATCTCACAGGGTGCCGCGGTGGCCAGCGCTTCGAAATCCACATGCGCGGTCAGGTCGGCTGCGCCCGGATCGGCAAGTGGATCCACCGGCTGATGATCCTTGAGCGCCTGAAACGTGTCTCCAAGGCTGCGCCAGTCGCCATAGTCAATGATCAGCCCAATCCCGCCGTGACGGGCGATCCGCCCTCCAACAACATCGACAACAGGCGCCACTGCCGGGGCATACTCAACCACATCGCCGTCCCTGGTGTCTTGCAGGCGATCCTTCAGAGCGGGTTGCGGCAGTGCGGGTCCTTGCCCCAGCACCAGATCCTCCCCTGACAGGCCAACCTGGGTCTCCCGCCACTGCTGACCTGCCCGGATGAACTGCCTGATGGGCAGGGCGTCGAAAAATTCATTGGCAATCAGGAACAGCGGCTGGTCGGCCATCTCGTCCGCGCTTGCGACGTGGGTGATGTCGAAACCGGCCAATAGTTCCCGTTGCTGCTGTGCCAGCTGAGAGGAGGCTTCCACCAGTGTCACGGTGGCCGCCTCGTGGAACGCCGGAACCCCGCGCGTGGCGCGCAGGACATCTGCCATCAATGTGCCGCGTCCGGGGCCGAGTTCTGCCAGGGTAAAGGGTTTGGGCGCGCCCTGATCCATCCATGCCTGGGCGAGGCACAATCCGACCAGTTCGCCAAACATCTGGCTGATCTCAGGGGCGGTGATGAAATCGCCGGCTGCACCAAAGGGGACGCGTGTTGTGTAGTATCCGTGTTCCGGGTGCAGCAGGCATTCGGCCATGTAGTCAGCGAGCGAGATCGGCCCGTTTTGCGCAACGCGTGCACGGATCAGGGCGCGCAGGCTCATGCAGCGCGGCGCGCTCGTGCGGCAAGCCAGAGCCCCAGCGCGATCATCGGCAGCGACAGGATCTGTCCCATCGTCAGACCCCACCCCCCGATGTGCCAGGCCAGACCCAGCGGATTTCCGTCAGAGATGAACTGCGCATCCGGTTGGCGGACGAATTCAACCAGAAAACGCGCCAGACCATAGCCCGCGAAAAAGACACCTGCCACAAGGCCCGGCGTTTTCAACGCGCCAGATCGCCAGACCAGCCAGATCAGGACCGCCCCCAGCAGCAGGCCCTCAAGCCCCGCTTCATAAAGCTGTGACGGGTGTCGCGCGCAAATGTCGATGACATCGGGGCAGTTTTGCGCCGCCTCGGTTGGAAAGGCCACGCCCCAGGGCAGGTCGGTCGGTCGGCCCCAAAGCTCGGCGTTGATGAAATTTGCCAGACGCCCGAGCAAGAGACCCGGCGGCACCCCCAGCGCCATGATGTCCGCCGCGCTGAGCCGCGCGATACTGTGCCGCCACGTGTAGATGAGCCCTGCGACGATGACCCCCAGCAGCCCGCCGTGAAACGCCATGCCGCCCTGCCAGACGGCGAGAATCTCGGCGGGGTGCTGCAGATAGTAGGCGGGCTGGTAGAAAGCCACATAGCCAAGCCGCCCGCCGAGGATAACGCCGATGATCACCCAGGTGAGCAGGTCTTCGATCTGTGCCTTGGTCATGACCGGCGTCTCATGGCGCCAGAGCCGCGGTGTCTGCACGGCGCGCACCACCAGCTGCCAGCCGAGCAGGATACCGACGATATAGGCCAGCGCGTACCAGCGCAGTGCAAATTCAAAGCCGAAAACAGAGATCGAAAAGATCTCGGGCGAGATGTCGGGGAAAGGTAGCATCGCAGGCATGGCGCATCCTTTCCTTGGGCGGGCAGGGGAAGTCAACCTTGCAGGTTGCCCTCTTTGGCACCATATACTCTTTGTGAACAGCCGGAGGCGACAGATGCAAACGCGCAACAAGATTTTCGACGATATCTCGCAACTGATGACCAACGCGATGGGCGTGGCCCAGGGTGCGCGCGATGAAGCCGAGACCGCGATGAAAGGCATGATGGACCGATGGCTGGCCGATCGTGATTTCGTCACCCGTGAAGAATTCGACGCGGTCCGTGCCATGGCACAAAAGGCCCGGGAAGAGAACGAAGCGCTCAAGGCACGGCTGGACGCGCTTGAGTCGAAAGACTGATATCCTGAATTCCCCTGATTTTCGGGCGCGCAACGTCGATTGCGCGCTCGTTTTTTATTAACATCTGGTTAATCACGATCACCAATCGTTACGATTGGTGACATTTTGCGGCGTATCTCCTCTCATCCACAACTTATTGCGGTTGCCCACAAGAATAGGGGTTGCCAGAGCGCACTTCACGCCGCACCATATCTGGTATAGACACGGGGGCTCGCCCCGGTCTGTAGAGCAGGCACCTAGTGTTGGGGGCCCTCCCGGGCCCTAAGCGCTAGCGCGATAAAAAGAGGTGGCACCATGGCCCTGTCCGAGCAGTATCTGGAAGACGACATTCACCCCATCGACATCGTTGAGCATCTTGCAGCCCACCACGAGTGGGATTTCGACCGTATTTCAGACGAGCAGATCGCGATGGCCGTGGAAGGTCAGTGGCGCACCTACTCGCTGACGCTGGCATGGTCGGCCTTTGACGAAACGCTGCGCATGATCTGCACCTTTGACATGGACCCGCCCGAGGAAAAGCTGCCCGAGCTTTATGAGCTGTTGAACCACGTGAACGATCAATGCTGGGCCGGGGCCTTCACCTACTGGGCAGAACAAAAGCTGATGGTCTATCGCTACGGCCTTGTCCTGGCCGGAGGCCATGTGGCCAGCGCGGATCAGATTGATACGATGATCGGCGCGGCTGTCATGAGCGCGGAGCGCTACTACCCCGCGATGCAACTGATGGCCTGGGGCAACCAGACCCCGACACAGGCGCTGCAGGTCGCCATTGCAGAGGCTTACGGTCGCGCGTAAACCTACGCCCCTGAGATCATCGTTTCGGGGGCATTCACATGCAAGACAGTCGCATCGCGCGCCACGGGCTGGTTCTGCTGGGCTGCGGCAAGATGGGATCGGCGATGCTGGCCGGATGGCTGGCAAAAGGGCTGCCGCCTACCGCTGTCTGGGTTGTTGATCCGCATCCCTCCGACTGGCTGCGCACCACGGGGGTGCACCTGAACACGGACCTGCCCGAAACACCGGCAATTGTGCTGGTGGCCGTGAAACCCCAGATGATGGCCGATGCGTTGCCCACACTGGCGGCCATGGGCAACGGCGAAACCGTTTTTGTCAGCGTGGCCGCCGGAATAACCATCGCACGCTTCGAAGAGATACTCGGGGACCGGACCCCGATCATTCGGGCCATGCCGAACACGCCCGCCGCGATCTCGCAGGGAATCACCGCCATTGTCGGCAATGCCCACGCCAGCGCCGATGCGCTGGACGAAGCGGAAACCTTGCTCAAGGCCGTTGGTGAGGTGGTCCGGCTGTCGGCGGAGGCGCAGATCGATGCGGTCACCGGGGTCAGCGGGTCGGGGCCGGCCTATGTGTTCCATATGATCGAAACCATGGCCGCCGCAGGGGTGGAGCAGGGCCTGCCTGCCGATCTGGCCCTGCAGCTTGCCAAGGCCACCGTGGCGGGGGCCGGGGCGCTGGCCTGTGCGGCAGAGGAAGACCCGAGCCAGCTGCGCATTAATGTGACCTCGCCCAATGGCACGACACAGGCCGCGCTGGAGGTTCTCATGGATGAGGCAAATGGCTTTCCAGCTTTGCTCAGCCGCGCGGTGAAGGCGGCCACAGACAGATCGCGGGAGTTGGCCAATGGATAACATCAGTTTCGACGATTTTCTGAAGGTCGACATCCGCTGTGGCACGGTGCTGCGGGCCGAAGTCTTTCCTGAAGCGCGTAAACCGGCCATCAAGATGTGGATCGATTTCGGCGATGAGATCGGCGAGCGCAAAACCTCGGCACAGGTCACAGCGCATTACGAACCCGAAGCGCTGGTGGGCAAACAGGTGCTTGCCGTTGTGAATTTCCCGCCCCGACAGATCGGGCCGTTCATGTCCGAGGTGTTGGTGCTGGGTCTGCCCGATGAGACCGGAGAGATCGTGCTGATCACACCGGATATCGAGGTGCCTCAGGGAGGACGGATGCATTGACTAAACTATGGATGACACGGCCCCTGCCAGAAAAGGTGCAAGCCGCGGCTGAGGCGCTTTTCGATGTCACGGTCCGCCCGATGACCTCGCCCCTGACGGTGGAGGAAATGCGTACAGCGCTCAGTGAGTACGACGCGGTTGTTCCGACGCTTGGCGATCTCTTCTCGGAGGAAATTTTCAAGGCGCAGGACAATTGGCGCTGCCGTATTCTGGCGAACTTCGGGGTTGGCTATAATCACATCGACGTCGCCGCCGCGAAAGCGGCCGGGATCACCGTGACCAACACGCCGGGGGCCGTGACGGACGCCACGGCGGATACAGCCATGACACTCATGCTGATGAGCGCGCGCCGCGCCGGAGAAGGCGAGCGCATGGTGCGCGCCGGGCAGTGGGACGGCTGGCATCCGACGCAGCTCTTGGGCATGCATCTGGGCGGCAAGACCGTGGGTATCGTCGGCATGGGACGCATCGGGCAGGCGATTGCCTGGCGCTGTCACTTTGGGTTTGGCATGCAGGTGGCCTATCACAGCCGTTCCCCCAAGGATCTGGACTTCCCGGCCCTGCCGAAAGAGAGCCTACTGGCCCTGGCCGCTTCCGCGGACGTATTGGTGATTGCGGTGCCCGGTGGCGATGAAACCCATCACTTGATCAACGCGGAAGTGTTGCAGGCCATGCAAAGCCACGCGCATCTGATCAACATCGCGCGTGGCAATGTGGTCGAGGAAAACGCCCTGATCCGGGCACTTGAGGACGGGCAGATCGGCGGCGCTGGACTGGATGTCTACGAATTCGAGCCCGCGGTGCCCGATGCGTTGAAGCGCATGGAGAACGTGGTGTTGCTGCCGCATATCGGCACGGCGGCGCTGGAAGTCCGCGAGGATATGGGGCTGATGACGGTGGCAAATCTCGAAGCTTTCTTCGCCGGGGAGACGCCGCCAAATCTGGTGTGACGGCTCAGCTGTCTCCCACAGCTTCGCGCCAATGCCTGCGGCAGAGCGAGACATAGGCTTTATTGCCACCGATCTGAACCTGCGCGCCATCCAGCAGCGCGCGACCTTCACTGTCTTGTCGAACCACCATCGTGGCCTTCTTGCCACAATGGCAGATGGTGCGCACCTCCCGCATCTCGTCAGCCAGCGCCAAGAGCGTGGCCGAACCGGGAAAGAGCTGACCGCGAAAATCCACGCGCAGCCCAAAACACATAACCGGAACGTGCAGGTCGTCGACGGCCCTTGCCAGCTGCCAGACCTGCGCGGGTGTCAGAAACTGGGCTTCGTCCACGAACACACAGGCGATCGGTTCTTTTTCCTGACGGTCGGCGATGCGGGCAAAAAGATCGTCCTTTCCGCCAAAAGTGTCGGCCTCTTCGCCGATCCCGATGCGCGATGCGATCCGCCCGTCACCGGCGCGATTGTCGAACTGCGCGGTCAGCAGATAGGGCACCATGCCGCGTTCACGGTAGTTATGTGCCGCCTGGAGGAGTGCCGTCGATTTACCGGCATTCATGGTCGAATAGTGAAAGTAGAGCTTGGCCATGGCCGCTTGATAGGCTGCACATGAAGGGGCTGCAAGCGGTAGGGCCCATTGTCAGAGCCCTTGCGTGACTGCTGGCGCGCACGCCAACCTGCCGGTCCCAAAATCGGCAGAACGCAATAGGGCTCCTAACCGAAACCGGCGCTGGGACTGCCGGCCACTCACTAGACTCCCGAACAATGGGAGTGCTTTTATAAATGACATTTCCCTGACATCCGATTAATGGAAAAGCCAAGACGGTTTTCCCCCTTGAAGGAAAAGCGGCACGTTTTGAGTGAGAAGGACGATTATGACGGCGATTGGCAGGTATCTGAAAAAACACACAGAAGCGCTGGTAAAAGACGTGGGCGTTGAACAGGCTTGCAAATTGACGGGCAAATCAAAGGCCACGTTGGGGCGGTATTATTCCGACCATGATGAGCATGCTGACCGGTTTATGCCAATCGAATCCGTGGCCCTGTTGGAACAGGCGGCCAAGTATCCGCATGTCACGGGTGCATTGGCTGAGCTGTCCGGCACCTCCTTGCAATACGATGAGCGTCGCCCGAACGCAGAACGACCGGGGGGTGTGAATGCGGATGTGATCGCGCTCAGCCAACGTTTTGCCATGTTAATGGGCGAGTATCAGCAATCCATGGAAGACGGAAAGATCACCGTGAACGAAGCCAAACGGTTATTGCGCGAAACCGGATTACTGCAACAGGTGCTGATCGACATGAAGTTGCATCTGGAAAACGATCACGGTGCCGCCTGACACACCGGCCTAAGCGTGGCGTTCAACCAGAACGGACCCCACGGAATATCCCGCGCCGAAAGAACAGATCAACCCTTTGTCCCCGTCTTCCAGATCACCGGAGTATTTGGAAAAGGCGATGATCGACCCGGCGGAGGAGGTATTGGCATAGTCCTGCAGGGTGTTGGGCTGCTCCGACGGCTCCGGCGTACGGCCAAGGACTTTCTTGCCGATGAAATCATTCATGGTCTTGTTGGCCTGATGCAGCCAAAGGCGCTTCAGGTCGGCGGCCTGCACACCCCCGTCGGCCATATGCGCGGCGATGTGATCGCTGACCATCGGCAGCACTTCCTTGAAGACCTTGCGGCCGTTTTGCATGAACTGCATGTCGCGACGGTCAACCATCCCGGCGGGGCGTGACCGCCTCAGATACCCGTTGTTGTTGCGGATGTTGTTCGAGAATTCCGTGGCACAGCGCGTGGATTTGATCTCGAAATAGGGGCCGGTGGCGGCTTGGGCTGTTTCGATCAACGTTGCGGTTGCCACGTCCCCGAAAATGAAATGGCAATCCCGGTCGCGCCATTCCAGATGGGCGGAACAGATCTCCGGGTTGATCACCAGTGCGCCGCCAATGCTGCCGGATCGCACCATGTCTGCTGCCGCCTGAATGCCAAAAGTGGCTGACGAGCAGGCAACGTTCATGTCAAAGGCAAACCCGTTGATCCCAAGCTGTTGCTGGATTTCGATGGCGACAGCGGGGTAGGCGCGTTCCATGTTGGAGGCCGCACAAATCACCAGGTCTACATCCTTTGCCGATTTCCCGGCCTGTGCCAGAGCGTCCTGCGCGGCCTTCACGCCCATCTCGGCCATCAGCGAGGGTTCATCGTCGCCGCGCTGGCGGAGCAGCGGATGCATGACCTTCGGGTCGAGAACGCCCGTCTTGTCGATCACATAGCGCTGCTGAATCCCGGAGGCTTTGACGATAAACTCCTCGGAGGAGTATTCCTTTGCCGCCACCGCGCCCGCCGCGATCTTATCGGCGTTTTCAGCGTTGAAGAGATCGACATAGGCGTTGAAAGCGGCAACGAGTTCCGCGTTCGTGATGATCTCGGACGGGGTGAAAACACCGGTACCGGTGATGGCGGGGGTATTCATAACGGGCTCTCCAAACGATCAACCAATGTGGCCCATTTCTCCCGCTAAGGTCAAGGTGGCGGACGTGGCGTTACAGCCGTGCATGGTGTGTGCGCAAGGCGTTGAGCGGTGCCGCCGCAGTCAGCGCACAGGCACGGAATAAAGCACGTAGCCATCCCGCCGCGCCACTTCGACAGCCCCGGTGTCGATCACGAACACGCCAAGGTTCTCCGCGTCCTCGGGACAGCCCACGAGATCGGCGGCGTCGTCGAGAAACTGGTTGGTGAAATCATCCTCGCCTACGCGGCGGCAGATATCGCCCTTGAAACGGTAACCGTCGCCGAAGAAGGGCAGGGAACCGGTGACAGGTTCCGGCGCGGGGGCACAGGCCGACAGGACCAGCGCGGATGTCAGAAGAAGGAAACGCATTTGAAAACCTCCGGATGGGTATGGTTTCTGCATCATTGCATGTCCCGATCTGATTGGCGACCGACACGCCAGGGCATCAGATCAGCGGGCGAGATTTGACCGGTTCAAGTTCCATCTCGGCAACTGCGGCCAATTCCGCCACGTCGTGGATTTTTAACTGCCCGTCATCCCAGACAGCGAGCTGGCGTTCGCGCAACCGGGCGAGGGTCTTGTTGGTGTGGACCAGCGACAAACCCATGGCATCCGCTATGTCCTGCTGTTTGTAGGGAAAGGGCATCGTACCATTCTGCACCATGCCCAAGGCATCGGCTCGTTGAAAAATTCGAACGAAAGCCCAGGCAATTGCCGAGATGGCGTCGCGTTGTCCAAGCGTTGTCAGCGTGTCCCCCAGAAAGTGCTCTTCTGTCGCGGCAAGCCAGGTGATGTCAAACGCCCGCGCAGTGGAGTTCCGGAAAAAGTCGAAAAAATCGCCCCGGTCGAAGACACAGAACGTCATATGTGTCGTGGCTTCCACCGAATGGCCCATTTCTCCCAGCACGCCCGCTTGCAGGCCGATGAAATCGCCCGGGAAGATCAGATTTATGACCTGCCGGTTGCCGTCGGGAAGTGTCTTGTACCGCAACCCCATGCCCCGCAGGGCCGTGTAAAGCTGTGGCGCATTGCTGCCTTCCATCAGAATGGGCGTTCCAGGGTCCACCGACAGCTCACCGGATTTGAACCGCTGCGTCTTGTCCACTTCATCCTGTGTCATGTCCTGAAAGAAGGAATGCTTTTGCAGCGGACATGATGCGCAGTGGGTGACCATAGGTAATGCTCCTTACTATGTCATAGTTTAATGCGACGATGCCGAAAGGGTTCCATAATAGTGGCCGAAATCGGAGAATATCTCTTTGGAACAAACGCTTTTCGTCGCGATCGTCGTATCCGATCCACTCATATCTCAGGATGTCGCGGGGATTTTCGCGTTCTGGCAGGCAGGATGTGTCTGCAGAACTTTCGAGACGGTGCGGCAAGCACGTGAGGTGCCGGATGGAACGTTCGATCCCGCGTTGGTGTTTGTTGCAGCGCGTGGTGGCGTCCTCGACTTGGACAACGAAGACCTTTCGTGGGTTGAACAGCGAGCAGTTATCACTTTGGATTTGGCTGAAACCTCATATTTTCCGCACTGGCAGCATTTGAACCGCCCATTTACGCAAGCTCAGGTCATTCAGGCCGCGCATTGTTTAATGTCTGCAGGCGACGTGGAACGGGTCGACGCGGAATAGGCAGACTTGCAGGGATGCCGCCTGCCAGCTCTGGTAAGTCCGCGCCGTGTCAGCGTGGTTGAACGGCGGATCGTCTCAAGCTGCCGGTAGCCTGACAACGACACCCTTGAATTTCATCCTGTTTGCACTGTCAGAGCATGAACGATGCAACCTGTATCGTATACTTTGCAGCTCTTGCGCATGCCATTGGAATGAAAACATCGCCAGACGAAATAGGCACCGATTGGCTTCAACTCATCCGCCAACTGGCTCGTCAAATTGCGTTTGCCCGATGTCTCACGCCTGCAAAGCCTTGACGCCTACATCCCCGTCGGCCTGCGCACGGATCGCGAGTGCCGCGGCATAGCTGCCCGCCGCAGTGGTAAAATAGGGGATTTTGTCGTAGAGGGCGATGGAGCGAATGGATTTGCTGTCCTCCACTGCCTGTGTGCCTTCGGTGGTGTTCATGACAAGATGGATGGCCTCATCCTTCATCATATCGGTCACGTCGGGGCGGCCCTCATAGACCTTGTTGACCACGCCACAGACCAGATCGTGATCGGCGAGCCATTTGGCGGTGCCACGCGTGGCGACCAGGGTAAAGCCCTGGTCCAGCAGGATGCGAGCGGCTTCCAGCATGTCGTCGGTTTTGTCCATGTCCTTGATAGACAAGAAGGCGCAACCCTCGGATGGCAGGATCGTACCCGCTCCCATCTGTGCCTTCAGGAAAGCGCGGGGGAAGTCGCGGTCCCAGCCCATGACCTCACCGGTGGAGCGCATTTCGGGGCCCAGGAGCGTATCGACCCCTGGGAAGCGCGCGAAGGGCAGCACAGCCTCCTTGACCGAGAACCACGGCATGTTGGGATCGGCCAGCGTCATCGGATCGCCCAGGGGGAGCACGTCGTCATAGGCGGCGTCGGCGTCATAGGGCGGTCGCTGCGGGAAGGTGCTGAGCGGCTCGCCCGCCATGATGCGCGCGGCAATAGAGGCGATCGCTGAGTCGGTCGCTTTGGCCACAAAGGGCACGGTGCGCGAGGCGCGGGGGTTGACCTCGATAAGGTAGATCTCACCGTCCTTGATCGCGAACTGGATGTTCATCAGGCCGACCACGTTGAGGGCCTTTGCGAGTGCGTGGGTCTGGGTTTCGATCTCGGCGATGATCTCTCGGGGCAGGGAATAGGGCGGCAGGGAGCAGGCGCTGTCGCCGGAATGCACGCCCGCCTCTTCGATGTGCTGCATGATGCCTGCCACATGCACGTCGGTGCCGTCGCAGAGTGCGTCTACGTCCAGCTCCACCGCGCCCGCGAGGTAGCTGTCGAGCAGCACGGGGCTGTCGCCGGAAACAACCACGGCAGAGGTGATGTAGCGTTCGAGGCTGGCCTGATCGCGCACGATCTCCATGGCGCGGCCACCGAGCACGTAGGAGGGGCGGATGACCAGCGGAAAGCCGATATCGGAGGCGATTTCTAGGGCTTCTGCGTCGGAATGGGCGATGCCGTTTTTTGGTTGCTTGAGGCCGAGGGATTGCACGAGCTGCTGGAAGCGTTCGCGGTCTTCGGCCAAATCGATGGCGTCGGGCGTGGTGCCGAGGATCGGGATGCCTTCGTTGGCCAGCGCCTGCGCGATCTTCAGGGGCGTCTGGCCGCCGAACTGCACGATCACGCCGTGCAGGGTGCCGTTGTCCTGCTCGACGCGCAGGATTTCCATCACGTGCTCGAAGGTGAGCGGCTCGAAATAGAGTCGGTCGGAGGTGTCGTAGTCCGTGCTGACCGTCTCGGGGTTGCAGTTGACCATGATGGTTTCATAGCCTGCATCGGTGAGCGCATAGCAGGCGTGACAGCAGCAATAATCGAACTCGATGCCTTGCCCGATGCGGTTGGGGCCCCCGCCGAGGATCACGACCTTCTTGCGGTCCGAGGGGCGGGCCTCGCATTCCACCTCGCCGAAGACAGGGCTTTCATAGGTTGAATACATGTAGGGCGTCTGCGCTTCGAATTCCGCCGCACAGGTATCGATGCGTTTGAAGACCGCCGTGACGCCTTCCGCATGGCGGGCACGGCGGACGTCGGCTTCCCGCTGGCCGGTCAGCTCGGCAAGGCGGGCGTCGGTGAAGCCCATCATCTTGAGATGCCGCAGACCGGTGGCGTCGCGGGGCAGGCCGTTCATATGCACTTCGGCTTCGGCCTGAATGATCTCGCGGATACGGGCGAGGAACCACGGGTCGAACATGGTCACCGCGTGGATGTCCTCGTCGCTCATGCCATGGCGCATAGCCTGCGCGATGGTGCGCAGCCGGTCAGGCGTTTGCTGGCTTATCGCTTTGACGATGGCGGCGTTGTCCGGCGCGCCGGGGATGTCGATCTCGTTGAAGCCGGTCAGACCCTCTTCCATGCTGGCCAGTGCCTTCTGCATGGACTCGTGGATGGTGCGTCCGATGGACATGGCCTCACCCACCGACTTCATCGCGGTGGTCAGGTCAGGCGTGGAGCCGGGGAATTTCTCGAAGGCGAATTTGGGGATCTTGGTGACCACATAGTCGATGGTCGGCTCGAAGCTCGCGGGCGTGACCTTTGTGATGTCATTGTCGAGCTCATCAAGGGTGAAGCCCACGGCGAGCTTGGCGGCGATCTTGGCAATGGGAAAGCCCGTGGCCTTGGAGGCCAGCGCCGAGGACCGCGATACGCGCGGGTTCATCTCGATCACCACCATGCGACCATCGTCAGGGTTCACCGCCCATTGCACGTTGGAGCCGCCCGTCTCCACCCCGATCTCGCGCAGCACCGCGATGGAGTGGTTGCGCATGATCTGGTATTCCTTGTCGGTCAGCGTGAGCGCAGGCGCCACGGTGATCGAGTCGCCCGTATGCACGCCCATCGGGTCGACGTTTTCAATGGAACAGACGATGATGGCGTTGTCGGCGGTGTCGCGCACCACCTCCATCTCGAACTCTTTCCAGCCGAGCAGGGACTCGTCGACGAGGATCTGGCCCACAGGGCTCGCATCCATGCCGGAGCGACAGATCGCCTCATAGTCATCGCGGTTGTAGGCCACACCGCCCCCCGTACCGCCCATGGTGAAGGCGGGGCGGATGATTGCGGGCAGGCCGACCTCTTCCAGCGTGTCCAGAGCCAGGCGCACACCCTCGGCGAGGTCCTTCTTGCCGTTCGCGTCCTTGGGCGCGGTGACAATCGCCGCCTTGGGATTTTCAATGCCCAACCGATCCATCGCCTCGCGAAAGAGCTTGCGGTCTTCGGCCATCTCGATGGCGTCCCGCTTGGCCCCGATCATCTCAACGTTGAATTCGTCGAGCACACCCATCTCTTCGAGGGCCAGGGAAGTGTTGAGCCCGGTTTGCCCGCCCATGGTGGGCAGCAACGCGTCGGGGCGTTCCTTCTCAATGATCTTGGCGACCATCTCGGGCGTAATGGGCTCAATGTAAGTAGCGTCCGCCAGCCCGGGGTCGGTCATGATCGTCGCGGGGTTTGAATTCACAAGGATGACCCGGTAGCCTTCCTCCTTTAACGCCTTGCAGGCTTGCGCGCCCGAGTAGTCGAATTCGCACGCCTGACCGATCACAATGGGCCCCGCCCCAATGATCATGATCGATTTGATATCGGTTCTTTTTGGCATGGTGCGATCCCCGGGGCAGATGGGCACGCCGATGTGCCCAAATTGTCCTGCGTTATAGGCATCAAGGGGCCGTGCGCAAGGGGCGATTGCCGCCAAGCGTTAGGAATTGGGAGAGCATGCCCTCAGACACAAAAAAGGCGGCCCCGGGAGGTCGCCTTTGACGTGATTACCTAGACCTGCTTCAAGCTTTTTTTCTGCGCCGAATAATCCCAAACCCGAGGAAAGCGGACCCAAAAAGAAGCGCAGATGCTGGCAAGGGCACAACCGCTACCGACTCTCGCTCAAGAGTACTGGGCGATGTGCTTGCGGGTGTGCCGCTACCGCCACCTGAGCCCGTTGAACCTGATCCTCCCGACCCTGTGCGCAACAAATTGAACGGGCTTCCTGAGAAACTCGCTGGCGTGTACGCATCCTTTTTCTCAACGACTTCCAGAAGCTCTTGGACAATCTGCGGTTCTTCCGCAGTTTCTTCCAGAAGATCGGGTTCGAAGGAATCAGTGTCTAGATTCAGAGCCGCAATCTCAACGGGCGTGTCGAGCGATTGGGTTCTGAAAAAGGAAATAGTCGAATCAGAGGTTGGCTGAACACCATTCTCTATCGCGCCGCCGCCCGCCGAAAAGGGCCCGCTTTGCGCGTCAAATTGAACTCCTGCGACCCGCGCGCTGTTGGCGCCTTCAGAAGCAGAGAAGCTTGAATTGTTGAGGGATGTAGCGCCCACGGCAGCCGTCAAGCCAAGTCCAGCTGACAGAAAAAACGTGAAAATGTTTCTCATGGTTACGTACCTTTACCTACGGACTGAAGCCATACCGATTCAACCGACGAGTAGTAATGCAAAAAGTGGCGGAAAACGCAAGGAATACGGTGGTTTTGCGCTTAAAAAGTGTTCCTGTAGCGGGTGTTTCGGGACAATCGTTACGCAGAAGGCACATTGTTGTGGGATGGGCAACACGGCGGCTCCCTTTACGGATGATGCAGGAACGCATGCACGGAGGCTTCGAACTCTCGTGGCTTGTCCGCATGCAGCCAGTGACCAGCACCCGGCAGTTTTGCAAAACGTGCTTTGGGAAAGAGCGATTTGATCTTGGGGCGGTGATCTGGCGTGACATAGTCAGAGGCCGCGCCTGAGAGAAACAATGTCCGACCGTCAAAAGCCCCATTAAGGTCAGGAAAGTCCATGATTTTATCCATTTCCCGTGCCAGTACATCGAGGTTCAACCGCCAGCGTTTTTCTGTCAGATCAAGGGATTGGGTAAAAAAGCTCTGCAATGCAGGCTCGACACCCAAGTCAGCCAATTGCGCCTCTGCTTCCGAACGGCGGGACACGGTGCTCAGGTCGACCCGGCGCATCGCTTCGATGAACTGTATCTGGCTGTGTGTATAGGCGACCGGCGCGATGTCGGCGATGATCAGGCGATCAACCAGCTCGGGGTTTTCAAGCGCCAGGACCATGGACGCCTTGCCCCCCATGGAATGCCCGACAACATGGCAGGGGCCCCCGATGTGCCTGATCAATTCGGCAAGATCCTGCGCCATGTCCGGGTAGCTGTGCGTTTCCGTCCAGTCGCTGTGACCGTGATTGCGCAGGTCCACGGTGATGACGCGCAGATCGTTGCTGAGGCGCTTGGCGATGACACCCCAGTTGCGGCCAGAACCGTAGAGACCATGCACGATGAGGGTAGCAGGTGCATGAGCGGCACCGAATTCGGAATAGTTGAGCATGAGGCAAGGGCTAGCGGATTTGCGGATGTGGTGCCAGTGCTATTGCGCCGCGTGCCCGCAGCTGATTAGGGTCCGATCATGGTCGATATCGAGGCAAAATCCGAGGCATTGAGCAGTGCGCTGGAGCGGCGCCTGGGCGTGAAGGGCAGGTCCTTGGCGCAGCAGGTAAAGCGCGCGGGGCGCAGGCTGCCGCGCCGCATCCGGGCGCAGGCGCAACTGGTGGCGGAGGCCGACGCTGTGCGGGGCAATCCGCGGCTGTTGCGGCAAATGGGCGATGAACAGGTCGCGCAGGCCTATTCAGAGGTCTTGGAGCATTTGGCGGGCATCGACCGGGCGGACGCCCGCCGCGGTCGCATCCTGTCGGTTTTGGCGGCGATTGCCTTCAACCTGATCCTGTTGTTCACGGCTCTTGTGGTCATTGGGCGCCTGCGCGGCGCTATCTGATCCGGGTGATGTCCGTCCCGTAGAGGCACCGGGGAAAGAAGGGGTAGGTGTCTGTGGCAACGTAGACGTAGCGGCCGTCCATCATCCCGCCGTTGCATTCATCAAGGTTGCCCGCGCCGGCGATGTAGGTCCAGTCCTCGTTATAGGTGCCATCATGAACGCCACCGGGCGCCGTCTCGCGTGCGCCGGGCAGCAGCAGATAGCTGGAGCGTCCCTGATCTCCGAGGTAGTGGATTTCAAACCCATCCGCGGCCCAGCCGATCCGTGTGTCTTCGCTGGCGCTGGCGAGGGCAGGGGCGACGCCGTGATAGTGGTAGGTTCCGCGCGGACCCACATGGCCGTTCTGGTCATCCAGCCCCAACAGGTCTCGCGCGCCCATCCCGTCGAGGTTCCACCCGGAGCTGCGGTCCCGGGAATGGCCCCGCGGGCTGCTGGCATCGTAATAATCTGCGGTGCCCGGCCGAATGATCACACCGTTTTCGGCAATGCCCGTGACGCGCACGGGTTGGGCGCGTGTGCCACGCTCGGGCTTGGTGGTCACGCAGAAGCTGATCGACTGGGCCTTGATTTGGTTGGGATTGCCGCTGTTGGGAAAGGTCCCTGTGGCATGGTCCGGCAGGCTGTCGGTTTGAACACAGCGTTTGTCTTCCGACGTTTCTATCTCCACCCGCGCGGACGTGGTGGAGGCCAGGATGCCCAGAAAGACAATCGCCGCTGTCAGGGCAAGAGGGGCTGGCCATGGGGAGCGCATGAGGGTTTTCCTATCTGTTGGACAGGAGTGATACGGAGAGCGTGCCAATTTCCGTCGCGGGTTTTTCAGCGCTCGGCAGGGGGCTGAGCGTAGTCTTCGTCGCTGACCTGTTCGAGCCAGACAACGGCTTTCCCGTCCAGAGCTTCCTGAAATGCCAGATGTGTCATGGCTGTTTCGGGCGCCGCACCATGCCAGTGTTTCTCGTCAGGTGAAAACCAGACCACGTCGCCAGGGCGCAAGGTCTGTATCGGACCCCCCTGGATCTGCGCACGTCCCAGGCCTGACGTAATCACCAGTGTCTGACCAAGCGGATGCGTGTGCCATGCCGTGCGTGCACCGGGTTCGAAAGTGACATGGTTGCCTGTCAGCCGGGCAGGCGGATCGGTTGCAATCACCGGATCGATGCGTACGGCACCGGTGAAGTATTCCGCGGCGCCTTTGCCTGAGGCTTGGCTTCCTGCTCTGGTAATGCGCATCTGCTTTTTCCTTACAGCGCCCGGGTAAGGTGGCCTGAAGCCCACCCTACCTGTCTGATACAAAGATTGCTCTCAAAAGCGACCGGTGCTGAAAGCAGGTAAGGTGGGCTTCAGGCCACCTTGGCATTTACACTTAGAGGTTCGGGTAGAGCGGGAAGCGTGCGCAAAGCTCGGCGACCTCCGCCTTCACCTTTTCCTCTACTGCGGCATTGCCCTCTTCGCCGTTGGCGGCAAGCCCATCAACCACTTCGATGATCCAATCCGCGATCTGGCGGAACTCCGGCTCGCCAAAGCCGCGCGTCGTGCCCGCAGGGGAGCCGAGGCGAATGCCCGATGTCACCGTTGGTTTTTCCGGATCGAAGGGCACGCCGTTCTTGTTGCAGGTGATATGCGCGCGGCCAAGGGCCTTCTCGGTCGCATTGCCCTTCACGCCTTTTGGGCGCAAATCCACCAGCAGAACATGCGTGTCGGTGCCATGGGTCACCGTGTCGAGCCCACCTTTGATCAGCTGATCCGACAGCGCCTGAGCGTTTGCGACCACCTGTTTGATGTACTCTTTGAATTCGGGGCGCAGCGCTTCACCGAATGCCACCGCCTTGCCCGCAATCACGTGCATGAGCGGACCGCCCTGGATGCCTGGGAAAATCGCGGAGTTGAATTTCTTAGCCAGCGCTTCGTCATTGGTCAGGATCATGCCACCCCGAGGACCGCGCAAGGTCTTGTGCGTTGTCGTGGTGGCCACGTGCGCGTGCGGAAACGGCGAAGGGTGTTCGCCTGCCGCCACCAGACCTGCAAAGTGAGCCATGTCCACGTGTAGATAGGCCCCAACCATATCGGCAATCTCGCGCATGCGGGCAAAGTCGATCTGACGCGGAATGGCCGATCCACCGGCGATGATCATCTTGGGCTGGTGTTCTTTGGCCAGCGCCTCGACCTGCTCATAGTCCAGCAAGTTGTCTTCCTTGCGCACGCCGTATTGCACCGCGTTGAACCACTTGCCGGACTGGTTGGGTTTCGCGCCGTGGGTCAGGTGACCACCCGCGTCCAGCGACATGCCGAGGATGGTATCGCCCGGCTGCAGCAGTGCCTGAAACACCCCTTGGTTGGCCTGCGAGCCGGAGTTGGGTTGGACATTGGCAAACCCGCAGTCAAAGAGTTTGCAGGCTCTCTCGATCGCCAGTTCTTCGGCCACGTCGACGAATTGGCAGCCGCCGTAATAGCGTCGGCCCGGATAGCCTTCGGCGTATTTGTTGGTCATGATGCTGCCCTGTGCTTCGAGCACGGCGGCAGAAACGATATTCTCTGATGCGATCAACTCGATCTCGTCGCGCTGGCGGCCCAGCTCATCGGTGATCGACTCAAAGATTTCCGGGTCGCTGTCGGCCAGCGACTTGGTGAAAAATCCGGGGGCGCGGTGCGGAGCGTTCATGAGCGGTTTCCCTGATAAATGAGCAAAGATGCAGTTTCCTATCGGAAACACGCGGGGTGGAAAAGAGTGTAAAGCGACCTTTGTCAGGCTCTGTGCGGCGTTCATACGGGCTGCGTTACGTTCACGCAATCCGGGTTACCGTGGCATCTCGGCGCAATACTGGCCTCCGCGGCGGATATGTGCTTGTTTCGGATCATAAAGTCCCGGATCGGAAACAAGATGTCCCAAAAAATCGCCTTTACGGCCAGCCGCGCCGAGGTTGCGCAAACCGCGCGGGCGGCGCTGATCACACGGTATGGCAATGCCAAACCGGAGGAGGCGGACGTGATCGTGGCACTGGGCGGGGATGGGTTCATGCTGCAGACCCTGCACGACATGCAACATCTCGCGGCCCCCGTGTACGGTATGAATCGCGGCACCATCGGGTTTCTGATGAATGCCTATTCGGAGATCGACCTGCAGGATCGGCTGGCCGCGGCTGAGGAGGCAGACCTGAACCCGCTGAGCATGACGGCGACCAAGGCCGACGGCAGCACCGCAAAAGCGCTGGCCATCAATGAAGTGTCTCTCCTGCGGGCCGGACCCCAGGCGGCCAAGTTGAAGATCACCGTCGACGGGCGGCTGCGCATGGCGGAATTGGTCTGTGACGGCGCGCTGGTCAGCACGCCCGCCGGGTCCACCGCCTATAACTACTCCGCCCACGGACCGATCATCCCCATCGGCTCCGAGGTCTTGGCCCTGACCGCAATGAGCGCCTTTCGCCCCCGGCGCTGGCGCGGGGCGCTTTTGCCGAAAAAGGCGGTGGTCCAGATTGACGTGCTTGAACCCGAAAAACGCCCGGTGATGGCAGAGGCCGATGCCAATTCCGTCATGGGTGTGGTGAGCGTTGAAATCCGCTCTGAACCAAGCGTCGTGCACCGCATCCTCTTTGATCCCGGCCACGGGCTGGAAGAACGACTGATCAACGAGCAGTTCACGTGACGCTGACGCCGCAGATCGGTCCGGCGGCCCCCCGCGGGCTCTGTACCGATTGCGGCGTTTCCCGCATGCAGAATGACAAGGCCTGCGGGCGGGCCTGCCAGTTCATCGCGCCGGACTACCCCGGGCTGGAACGGCAGGTGCACGGGCGCACCCGGCAAGACGGGGATGAACACTTCTTTGGCCCGTTCCAGGCGATGTACCGCGCGGAGATGGCAACGCCAAAGGCAGGGGCACAATGGACGGGGATCACCACGTCACTGGCCGCCGCTTTGCTGGAGCGCGACCAGGTGCGGGCGGTGCTGACGATGGTGCCGGACCCGGAGGATGTCTGGCGTCCGAAACCTGCCCTGATCACGGACCCGCAGGATATGGCTGAGGCGCGGGGCATGCGCATGGGATACGCGCCTTTGCTGGCCTTGCTGGAAACCGCGCAGGACCTGGGGTTCAAGCGGTTGGCGGTGATCGGCATCCCCTGTCAGATCTACGCGCTCCGCTGCCTGGAGGCGGAATTGGAGCTGGAGCGGCTTTACGTTATCGGCACGCCCTGCTCCGACAACACAACCACCGAGAATTTTCACCATTTTCTCAGCTTGCTGGATGAAGATCCCGCCAGCATCACCTATCTGGAGTTCCGCGCTGATTTCAAAGTGGAACTGCGCTATGCCGACGGACGCCAGCGCCTGATCCCGTTCCTCTCCCTGCCCATCTCGGATCTGCCGGCGGATTTCTTTCCGCTGACCTGCCGCACCTGCGTGGACTACACCAACAGTCTTGCCGACATCACCGTGGGCTACATGGGCGGGCAGGGCGCGCAATGGCTGCTCGTGCGCAACGCCCGTGGCGCGGAAATGCTCGACAGTCTTGGCGATCAGATCCGCCTCAGCACCCCGGGCAGCGCAGGGAAAAGAGCAAGCGCGGTAAAGGGATTTGTCGCCAACACCGAACGTGCCGCTGGCGGTCTGCCACTGCGGCGGATGCCCGACTGGCTACGCCCCATCGTCAGCTGGCTGCAACCACGCATCGGACCCAGAGGGCTCGAGTTTGCCCGCGCGCGGGTGGAGATGAAAGCGGCGGAAACCATCCTGCACCTGCGCCGCGAAGCACCCGCCAAGATGAAAAACATGGTACCCGAACATGTCTGGGACATCGCCGCGCCCTACGGCTTGCAGCCAGGGCCAGAGGAAACACCGGCTTCTTCTGGCAAGAAATATCCCGGGGGAGACTGAGCCAAAGGCTCAGGCGGGGGCTGGCCCCCTTACCCGCGGGGAGAAAGGTACCCGCGTACGATGTCAGTGGTACGCGTGGCATCCAGAATGGGCGGCAAAAGGGTCAACACCTCTCCGGATTGGTCCAGCAAATGCACGAAACTGCCGTGGGAATAGATCCAACCGTATTCGGGGTCCTGAAACAGCGGCTCGACCTCAACGGAAAATGCCTCATAAGCTGTCTGCAACGCCAGATCGTCGCCGGTCAGCCCGATGAAATCCTCGTGTATTTCCGCCAATGGCGCACCCATCGTGTCCACCTGATCCTGATCCGGGGCGACAGTGATCATCACCGGTGTGACGGCAAGCCCTTCATCGGCCAGTGCGTCCACCACGTCGGCCATCAACGGCAGTGCCGCGGAGCAGATGTTCAGGCAATTGGCATATCCGAAAAACAACAGCTGCGCGCGTCCGTCCGGGTCGGCCTGCGTCCGGGTCTCGCCAAATTGGTTGGTCAGCGCAAATGGCCCGCCGAGGTCAAACGGCAGCGGCGGGGCCTCTGCCATGGCGCCGGTGGCCAGGCAGGTCGTGACCCAAAACGCCGCGCGCATCAGAAGTTTTCTTCGGCGTATGTTTCATCCGCCTCAAGACCCAGGCCCAGATACCCCTCGGTCGAGATCACATCCTTCACCCGAGGATCGCGGCGGAACCAGGGGCCCTTGCCCTTGGCTTCAGGATACTTCTGAGCCCATTTCTTGGTCCAGGTGTTGGCCTTGATCCAATCGGCATCCCCGGCTTTGATGCGCTGCACCAGATAGATGTTGCTGGCGCCCAGATCCTCATCCTCGATCATCAGGCCATCGACCTCGATCACCTGATTGCAGAACGGGGCCAGCTCTTCAGCGGCACCTGTAAACGCGGGCTGGGAGTTCTTCATGGGCAGAACCATGACATTGTCGACCGACCGCACAAGCCCCAACTGGCGCGCCCCCGCACCGCAGTCATCCGCGCAATCGCCGGTCAATTCACAGAGCACATCCACCACCTTGGCCTCGAACCGGGCGGGCACTTCGGCATAGAGGTTCCAGGTCTTGGCCTCCGATCCTTCGGAGAAATCCTGCGCCGTCAGCGGGCTGGCGATCAGGGTGAAAATGAAAATCAGGTTGCGCATCACTTCGGCTCCGGGAATGAGAAGGGCGGCACGGTGCCGTAATCTTCGTGGGTCGGGTTCACGATATCCATATCGCTGACCACCTCGCTGACGACGAGATACTTCAACCCGTCGCGCTCATAGAGCATCCCGTCGGCTGTCACGGTGTGGGCCGCGAGGCTGAGCTGTGTGTCACCACTGGCCGAACTCGCGTCCTGCGCGATCTTCAGCACGGTATAGACAGTGCCATCCTCGGCCAGCAGCCCGACCGGGATGCCGCCCGCCGAACACCACAGTGCGCAGGTATGATGCGCCGACCCCACAACCGCGTCAGGCCCGCCCATGACACCGGAGTAATAGCACCAGGTGTCGATGATCTCTCCGGTCACCTGAATGCGGGTGCCCTCCGCGGCCCAGCCGGGCAGCGCGAGGCTGGATAAGAGCAGGGATAACATCAGGCGCATGCGGCAATTCCTCCGGTTCTGGTGCCGGAAGCCTACGAGCAGCCCCTTTTTCGATCAACGGCGGAAATCCACCAAGTCGATCACTTTTTTGCGGAACCAATTGCACGGACACGTGTTGGCTTGGCAAGAGCATGTGATGCGCATGTGCTTGGTTCAACGATTTCGACAGATAAAGGAGAGACCAATGAACTGGGACATTATCAAAGGCAACTGGAAACAGATGAAGGGTCAGGTTCAGTCCAAGTGGGGCGAGCTGACCGACGATGAGATCGATCAGGCCGAGGGCGACCGCGAGCGCCTTGCCGGGCTCATCCAGGAGCGTTACGGCGTGGCCAAAGATGAGGCCGAGCGTCAGATCGACGCCTTCATCGCAGAGCATAAGTCAGCCGCGTAATTTACCTCGTCGCGTCTGATTTTTTAAAGGGCGGCTCCCATGCGGGGGTCGCCTTTTTCACATCTGGACTCAGACAGAGCGTGTGATGCCGCCATCGACCCGGACGTTCTGTCCGGTGATGTAAGCCCCGCCCTCTGAGGCCAGGAAGGCCACCACGCTGGCGATTTCATTCAACGACTTGCCGTAGCGTCCCATGGGGATCATCGCCCGGAACTCGTCCTTCTCGGGAAGGCTGTCGATAAAGCCGGGCAACACGTTGTTCATGCGAATGTTCTCACCCGCGTATTTATCCGCGAAAAGTTTACTGAAGGCAGCCAGACCGGCGCGCATCACGCCGGAGGTGGGAAACACGGCGTTGGGCTCGAATGCTGCAAAGGTGGAGATGTTGATGATCGCGCCGCCACCCTGCGCTTGCATGATCGGCGTGACCAGACGCGTCGGACGCACGGCGTTGAGAAAGTAAACCTCCATGCCTTCGTGCCAATCCTCGTCTGTCAATTCCAACACCGGGGCGCGGGGCCCGTGGCCCGCCGAGTTGACCAAAACGTCGATCCGACCCCAATGGTTCATCGCCGCGTCCACCAGCTTTTGCAGATCATCTCGCGATTTATTTGTGCCGGTGATGCCGACGCCGCCCAGTTCTTTCGCCAGCGCCTCGCCTTTGCCAGAAGAGGACAGGATGCCAAGCTTGAACCCATCTGCGGCGAGCGCCCGGGCGCAATCTGCCCCCATGCCGCTGCCCCCTGCCGTCACCAGAGCCACTTTTGTTTCTGCCATGGTTTCTTTCCTCTCCGATTGACGCGCTTTGCGGGCGCTATTTCTCTTCGCCGATCTTGCACGCGGCGTCGATCTTGGCGATCTCGGCCTCGCTCATGCCGTAGGCGTCGCGGGCCGTTTCAGGCGAGATATAGCCGCGCAGCAGATCCTGGCGGACCAGCAATTTGTCACGCTCTTGCGGGTCGCCATAGCCCGCGCCGCCCGGAAATGCCATTTGCACCCGGCGGCCGTGGGGTATGAATTGCTTGCCCTTTCCGCGCATGGGTGTGCCGTCGTCCTGTGCAATTGTTGTCGCCGCACCTGCAGCCCCGCCACGCCTGCCACGCGCGGGATGATCCACGCGGTCGAACATGGCGGAGATATCGAACTCATGCCCGTCGCGTGCGCCGACCTCCATCACCTGACCAAGCCCGCCGCGATAGGTGCCAAGGCCACCTGAATCAGGGCGCAACTCCTTGCGCCAGATGATCACCGGCCCTGCGTGCTCCGTCGCTTCAATAGGCATGGTCATCACGCCCGAGGGAAAGGCGGTCGCGTTCAACCCGTCATGTGCTGGCCGCGCACCGGACCCGCCTGAATTGAATGTCAGCACCTCGGAGCGGACGGCATCCGCCGGGGCAGGCGCATCGCTGCGCGGGCGCAGGGAGACCTGAAAGTTGCACAGGCACCCGGCCCCTTCGGCGGGCACCACGCCGGGCAGGATCTGGTCAAGTGCTGCATAGACCACATCCGGCACGAAATGCCCCACGATATGGCGCAGGGCGACGGGCGCGGGGTGTAACGCATGCACGATGCTGTTTTCCGGTGCGGTGACCTCAAAAGGCGCAAGCGAGGCTGCATTGTTGGGAATTTCCGGCGCGATGGCACATTTCAGCGCGTAGCAGGCATAGGCCTTGGTGTAGACCAGCGGGCAGTTGATGCCTTTCTTGTCGAGGCCCGTGGTGCCGTCGAAATCCGACAGGATGCGGTCTTTCTCGATGCTCAGCCGAACGCGCAGTGTGATCGGCGTGTCAAACCCGTCCACCGTCATCTCGCCGCTGGCCTCGGCATGGGGCAGGGCGTTGATGCGTTCCAGTGTCGCGCGGCGGGAGTTCTCCAGAATGTACCCGGCGATGCCATCCAGATTGTCGAGGCCAAACTCCGCCATCATCGCCGTGAGGCGGCGGTGCCCAATCTCATTACAACTGCCCAACGCGTAGATGTCACCAACCAGCTGATCGGGCTCGCGCACATTGCCGCGAATGATGCGGATCATGGTTTCGTCCACGGTGCCCCGTTCCGCGAACTTCATGATTGGCAGGTAGAGACCTTCCTCGTAGACGCTGTTGGCATCGGCGCCAAAGCCGCGTCCGCCAATATCCACCACATGGGCGGTGCAGGCAAAGAACCCCACCAGCAGGTCGTTGTGAAAGGAGGGGGTGACCATGGTGATGTCATGCAGGTGCCCGGTGCCCTCCCAGGGGTCGTTGGTGATATAGACATCGCCTTGGAAAATGTTCTGCCGCCCGATGCGCCGGATGAAATGCGCCACCGCATCGGCCATGGCGTTCACATGGCCGGGGGTGCCAGTGACGGCCTGCGCCAGCATCCGGCCCTGCGTGTCGTAGACCCCGGCAGAGAGATCACCGGCCTCGCGCACGGAAGTGGAAAAGGCGGTGCGTACCAAAGCCTGCGCTTGCTCCTCCACCACCGAAATCAACCGGTTCCACATGACCTGATAGGCGACATTCGAAGGCTGTGTCATCCGTTCATCCTTTCCGGATCACGTCAATGCAGCCGTCCGGCTGGCGGATCGCGCGCCGGCTTTCGGGCACGATGATGGTGGTCTCATCCTCGGTAATGGCGGCAGGGCCTGCAACCTCTGCGCCTAAGGTCATTGCGGCACGCTGAACCACCGACGTGGTCAGGAAGGCAGCCTGTGCGGGGTCAAACATCTGGCGCTTCGCAACGACAGGCGCTTGCAGGGTGCCGGATGTGGTCTCTCCGCGTAAAACGGGGTCGGGCGGCGTTGTGGCATTCACCGACCAGACGGTGATTTCGATGTCGAGGCCTGCGACGGTGCGGCCGAATAGCTTGGTATAGTCCTGCTCAAACAGGTGCTTGAAGGTTTCCGCGTCCGGGGCCATGGCCTGCGCTGCGCTGAGCACGATGGGGATTTCCCAGCCTTGGCCGGTGTAGCGCATGTAGACCTTGAACTCACAAAGAATGTCGCTCTGGGCATCGCAGCTGCGCACAAACCCTTCGGACTCAGCTTTGAGGTCAGACAGTAGCCCCTTGATTTTGTCAGCGTCGAAATCCGAGAGCTTCATATAGACGGAGCGGTTCGCCTCGAAGCTGAAGGGCGCGCGCAGGAAGCCGATGGCGGAGCCGACACCTGCCCCGGGCGGGACCAGCAACCGGTCTACGCCCAGCTTTTCGCAAAGCCTGCCTGCGTGCAAAGGGGCCGCGCCGCCAAAGGCGATCATGGTGTAATCGCTCAGATCCTCGCCGTTTTCCACCGCGTGCACGCGGGCGGCGTTGGCCATGTTTTCGTCGACCACTTCGGCCAGCCCGAAGGCGGCTGTGTGAGCATCCATTTCAAGGGCCGCGCCAAGATGGGTGCGCAAGGCCGCTTCGGCGCGGTCGGTGTGTAGCTGGATCACGCCCCCGGCGAATGTGTCCGGGTCGAGCCTGCCCAGCACCAGATCGGCATCGGTCACCGCGGGTTTCTCACCGTCGCGCCCGTAACAGGCCGGGCCCGGTTCCGACCCCGCGCTTTCGGGGCCGACACGGATTTGCCGCAGCGCATCCACATGCGCAAGGGAACCACCGCCCGCGCCGATTTCCACCATGTCGATCACCGGAATGGAAATTGGCATGCCGGAGCCTTTCTTGAACCGGTAGGAGCGGGCCACCTCAAAGACGCGCGAGGTTTTCGGGGTCTGGTTCTTGATCAGGCAAATCTTGGCCGTTGTCCCGCCCATGTCAAAGCTCAGCACCTTCTCAAGCCCGTAGCGCGCGGCGACATGGGCGGCAAAGACAGCGCCACCCGCCGGACCGGACTCCACCAGCCGCACCGGGAATTCAGCCGCACTTTCCAGCGAGATAATGCCCCCGCCGGAATGCATCGGGAAGACGTCACAATCTGCGCCTTCATCGCGCAGGCGGCCTTTGAGACGGCCAAGGTAGGATTTCATCAGCGGCTTGATATAGGCATTGGCGACGGTGGTGTTGAAACGCTCGTACTCCCGCATCTGCGGGCTGACCTCGCAGGAGAGCGACACCATGACATGTGGCAGCCTTTCTGCCAGAACCTCGTGCACCATACGTTCGTGGGTGTCGTTGAGATAGGAATGGATCAGGCCCACCGCGACGCTGTCATAGCCCGCCTCGCTGATCTGGTCCGCTAGGGATTCCACCTCGGACCGGTCCAGCGGGATCAGCACCTCGCCGCGCGCATCCACCCGTTCCGACAGCGTATAGCGGCGCTGGCGTGGCAGCAGCGGTTCAGGCAGCGTGAGGTTCAGATCATATTGTTCGAACCGGGATTCGGTGCGCATTTCAATGACATCACGAAAGCCTTCGGTCGTGATCAACGCCGTTTTTGCCCCGCGCCTTTCGATCAGCGCATTGGTGGCCAGCGTGGTGCCATGAATGATCTGATCGATCTGGTCGGGGGAGATGCCCGCCTTGGCACAGACCTGATGCATGCCCTCGATGATCGCGTTTTCGGGGGCGGCATAAGTTGTCAGGACCTTGGTGGAAAAGGACTGATCTGCCACCTCCAGCACCACATCCGTAAACGTGCCGCCGATATCGACGCCCAGCCTGACGGAGGTCTTTGACATGTGGGGGTCCTTTTCACGATTGATCTGTGTCCTCGGCCAGCGGGCCTGCTCGCGTCGGCCTTATCCCTTGGCATATCCGATGGTCTGCAGGGCCGTGCGGATTTCATCCAGAATGGCCGGATCATCGATTGTCGCGGGCATCTTGAACTCTTGATTGTCCGCGATTTTCACAACCGTGGCCCGCAGGATCTTGCCGGACCGTGTCTTGGGCAGGCGGTCCACGACCAGGGCGTTCTTGAAAGCAGCCACCGGGCCGATCTTTTCACGCACCAGTTTGACGCATTCGCCCGTGATCTCACCATGCGGGCGGTTCACGCCGTTGGTCAGGCACAACAGACCCAAGGGTGATTGCCCCTTGAGAGGATCGGAGACGCCGACCACGGCGCATTCCGCCACATCCGGGTGCCCCGCGAGGACCTCTTCCATCGCGCCAGTGCTGAGCCGGTGGCCTGCGACATTGATCACGTCATCGGTGCGCGCCATGATGTAGAGATAGCCATCCGCGTCCATCAAGCCCGCGTCGCCGGTTTCATAATAGCCGGGGAAGGTGGTCAGGTAGCTCTTGCGGAAGCGGTCCGTCGCGTTCCAGAGCGTGGGCAGCGTGCCGGGGGGCAGCGGCAGCTTGATCGCGATGGCGCCAAGCTCGCCCGGTTCTTGCGGATGTCCGGCCTCGTCAAGGATTTGCACGTCATAGCCCGGCATCGCGACTGTGGGGGAACCCACCTTGACAGGCAATGCCTCCAGCCCTGCGGGGTTGCCCGCGATGGTGTAGCCGGTTTCCGTCTGCCACCAGTGATCGTAGACCGGAACACCCAGCAGGTCCTGCGCCCATTCGATGGTATCGGGATCTGCGCGTTCCCCCGCCAAATACAAGGCACGCAGGCCGGAGAGGTCGTATTTCGCCTTGTACTCGCCCTTGGGGTCTTCGCGTTTCACGGCGCGAATGGCCGTGGGGGCAGTGAAAAAGCTGCGCACGTTGTGCTCTTCGATCACCCGCCAGAAGGTGCCCGCATCCGGGGTGCCCACGGGCTTGCCCTCGAAAACAATGGTGGTGTTGCCGTGGATCAGCGGCCCGTAACAGATGTAGCTATGGCCCACGACCCAGCCCACATCGGAGGCGGCCCAGAACACATCGCCCGGATCGACGTTGTAGATGTTCTTCATCGTCCAGTGCAGTGCCACGAGGTGCCCGCCGGTGGCCCGCACCACGCCCTTGGGCGCGCCGGTCGTGCCGGAAGTGTAGAGGATATAGGCGGGGTGATTGCCTTCGACAGGAACGCAAGCGGCGGGGGCAACGCCCTCCTGTGCGGCGTGCCAGTCAAGATCACGCCCGTCAATCAGCGTGGCGCGCTCCTGCTCCCGCTGCAGGATGAGGCAGACGTCGGGCTTGTGCGCGGCGATGTCGATCGCGCCATCCAGCAGGGGTTTGTAGTGGATCACACGCCCCGGCTCCAACCCGCAGGAGGCTGCGAGGATGGCCTTGGGCTGGCAATCGTCGATCCGCACGGCCAGTTCGTTTGCGGCAAACCCGCCAAAAACCACCGAATGCACCGCGCCGATGCGCGCACAGGCCAGCATCGCTTCCAATGCTTCCGGCACCATCGGCATATAGATGATGACGCGATCTCCCTTGGCCACCCCTTGAGCGACCAGCGCGCCCGCCAGCGAGGCGACCCGCGTCTGCAACTCCGCGTAAGTGATGGAAGATTTGGTGCCGGTGATCGGGCTGTCGTGAATGATTGCCGGTTGATCGCCACGCCCGTTTTCGACGTGGCGGTCCACCGCGTTGTAGCAGCCATTGGTCAACCCGTCGGCAAACCATTCGTAGAGGTGTTCTCCACGATCAAACAAGGCTTGGCTGGGAGGTTTCGTCCAATCAATGGCATCCGCCGCCTGCATCCAGAAACCTTCGGGATCCGCCATGCTGGCGTCATAGGTGGCGCGGTATGTCATCGATTTGTCTCCCCCTGAACCGTATCGGCGCCATGGTTACGCCCAAGGTGAGGGGAAGGGCAAGTATGTGAGGGCTAACGCTTTCCGATTATTTCACGGATCGGACTGGCGTTGACCCCGCCATTGGTGCTGATCGAGTCAGCGTTGAGGACGCGCTGCACCACATCTTCACAATCGCCGGGCGCGAGCGGATTGCACCCCCAGCTGCGATTATAGACGCGCACCTCGCCGGTCAGCACGGTGCCGCCGCGCTGCTGGAATTCGCGAATGATGGTTTCATAGTCGCGACCGTGAACGGTTACTGTGCCGGATTGTGTGGCGGCGAAGGCTGTTGTTGCGCCGAGTGCTGTCGCTGCACTGAGGATGAAGGCAGGTAAGGGGACGATTTTCATAGGAAGCTCCTGTATCGATGAGGCCCCGGCCTGTGGAGGACGCCGGGACTTGCAGTTTCGACTTAGGAAGAGGGACGGGCCGCCGCTCGGAATGTTGCAGGATCTGGAATGCTAGTGATCGCGCGTGACAGACGCGTGGCGGGTTGGCCCGTCGTTTGGGATCAGATTGAATCCCGATCAAAGATATTGGCTTCCCTGCCGCGACGCACGGCGGCTTCACAATCACCGGGGCTGTCGATTTTGCAAATGAAATACTTGCCGCGGACACGGGCGCTTGTGGTCTCGAAAGGTCCGTTTGGGCCTTCGATTGTCCGGGTGCGCAGAACGTAACTCTCGTCATCGACAATAATGGTGCTGAGCTGTTCTTCAGCGACCGTAGCACAGGCCCCCAGGGCGAGTACGGTGAGGGCGGGGAAAAAACGCGATTTGCGGAACACTGGATAATTTCCTTCTGAACAAAAACACCGGCGCGTTCTACGCCGATATGAAAAGGAGATGTGATCGTACGATTGGAAATCAACCCGTGGATGTGGTCCTTACAAAAGCGTGTTTTGCCGTGATGAGCTTACGACGGCGTGCCCTCTGCATGGGGGAGCACGCCGACGGTGGGGTTAAATTGGGGGCGTGTAGCCGCCTCCGCCCGGTGGTGTCACTGACCGCCGTCCCGGGTGGTTGAGGTGGTTGCCATTGATGAGATCGCGCACGGTGTCGGCGCAGGTGTGGCCGCCCGTCGTGCTACAATAGTAGGTTTGCCCGTGAAAAATCACCTTGGTGCTTGAAAATCCGCTGCCATCGGCGCGGGCGTAGGTCCGGGTCCGGGTTTCATAGACGACCCCATCGACAACTACCTGGCCTCGCATCTCTTCAACCAGTGTGGCGCACGCGCCGAGCAGGCAAAGCGCGCCGACAAATAAAATGTGTTTCTTTCGTTTCATATCCTGATCCGTTTCGAAATGAGTTTGGCAAAACGTGCAAATGCACGTGTGCTGCCGCGCTCACTACGGATCGTCGTGATCAGGGTCCTGAAGACTTTGTTAATATGTTCTGAAAGGTCTCAACCGTACTGGGCCACGGGTGTGCCCGCGATGGCGGACATGTTCAGTAGTCCTCTTGCGGTGATCGACGGCGAGACGATGTGGGCCCGGTTGCCCATGCCCATCAGGATCGGTCCAACCTCGAGCCCGCCACCTTTCATTTTCAGGATGTTACGCACGCCCGAGGCCGCATCGGCGTGGGCAAAGACCAACACATTGGCCGCACCGTCAGGCATCCGGTTGCCGGGCAGGATACGCGCGCGCAGCTCCGGATCGAGGGCGGTGTCGATGTTCATCTCGCCTTCGTAGCAGAAATCATGACCCTGAGAATCCAGCAGTCTGATGGCCGCGCGCAGGCGCCCGCCGGTGCCGTCGCCACGGTTGCCGAATTGCGATTGCGAACAGAAGGCGATCCGCGGCTCGATCCCGAAGCGGCGCACATGGCGCGCGGCCCCGATGGCGATTTCGGCGATCTGCTCGGGGTCGGGGTGCAGGTGGACCTGGGTGTCGGCGACAAAAAGCGGGCCGTCTTCGAGGATCATCATCGACAGGGCTCCGACCGGGCGCAGATCGTTCCGGCCAAGGATCTGGGTCAGGTAGTTAAGGTGCCAGCTGAACTCGCCGAAGGTGCCGCAGATCAGGCTGTCGGCCTCTTCGCGGTGCACCATCACCGCGCCAATGGCGGTGGTGTTTGTGCGCATGATCGCGCGGGCGATGTCGGGCGTGCCGCCGCGCCGCGCCATCAGCTCGTGGTAGGTCTCCCAGTAGTCCCGGTAGCGTGGGTCGTTTTCGGGGTTTACCAGATCGACGTCCTTGCCCAGCCGGATGGTCAGGCCGGCGCGGTCCAGTCGCGTCTCGATGACCTCCGGGCGCCCGATGAGAATGGGGCGTTCGGTGGTTTCCTCCAGCATCGCCTGGGCGCAGCGCAGCACGCGTTCATCCTCACCTTCGGCAAAGACGATGCGGCGCGGGGTTGTGCGGGCGGCCTGAAACACCGGGCGCATCAGCAAAGCGGATTTGAACACCGAACCGTCGAGTTTCTGTCGGTAGGCATCCAGGTCTTCAATGGGCCGCGTGGCCACCCCGGTTTCCATCGCGGCCTGTGCCACGGCAGAGGAGACAACACTGACCAATCGCGGATCGAAGGGCTTGGGGATCAGGTAGTCGGCCCCGAATGTCAGTTGCTCACCCTGGTAGGCAGCCGCCGCCTCGGCGGAGGTCGTGGCGCGCGCAAGCTCGGCAATCCCGTCGATACAGGCCAGTTCCATTTCGTCGTTGATCGTGGTGGCGCCGACGTCGAGCGCGCCCCGGAAGATGAAGGGAAAACACAGCACGTTATTGACCTGATTGGGAAAATCGCTGCGGCCTGTGGCGATGATCGCATCGGGGGCGACCTCGCGGGCAAGATCCGGCAGGATTTCCGGGGTCGGGTTGGCAAGGGCAAAGATGATTGGACGGTCGGTCATCCGTTTGACCATATCAGGCGTCAGCACGCCGGGCCCGGACAGGCCCAAAAAGAGATCGGCGCCGGGGATGACATCCTCCAGAGTGCGCAGATCGGAGCTTTGCGCAAATTCCGACTTGGAGGGGTTCATATCAACCTCACGCCCCTCATAGACGAGGCCGTGAATGTCGCAGAGCCAGACGTTTTCGCGCTTCACGCCGAGCTTGAGCAGCATGTTCAGACAGGCGATGCCCGCCGCCCCGCCACCGGTCGAGACGATCTTGATGTCCTCAAATGATTTGCCCGACACATGCAGGGCATTTTTCACAGCCGCACCCACCACGATGGCGGTGCCGTGCTGGTCGTCATGGAAGACGGGAATGTTCATGCGTTCACGGCAGATGCGTTCTACCGTGAAACAGTCGGGTGCCTTGATGTCTTCGAGGTTGATGGCCCCAAAGGAGGGCTCCAGCGCGCAGACGATATCGGCGAGTTTTTCCGGGTCTGTTTCATCGACTTCGATATCAAAGCAATCAATGGAAGCGAATTTCTTGAAGAGCACCGCCTTGCCCTCCATCACCGGCTTGGAGGCGAGCGCGCCGATATTGCCGAGCCCCAGCACCGCGGTACCATTGCTGACCACGGCCACCAAATTGCCGCGCGCGGTGTAGCGGGCGGCGGTTGACGGGTCGGCCTTGATCTCAAGACAGGCTTCGGCCACCCCGGGGGAATAGGCGCGGGCCAGATCGCGACCGTTCGCCAGCGGCTTGGTGGCGCGGATTTCGAGTTTTCCCGGTTTTGGAAATTCGTGATAGTCCAGTGCCGCCTGGCGCAGGTTCTTGGTATCGGTCATGAAATGGACGCTCCTCCCAGAGAATAGTTTAGTGTTAAACCAAGTGGCGGCGGCGGCCAAGGTGCTGTTTTGCTTGGGACTGGATGAGGGGCGCTGCCCCTCAAACTCCCCCGGGATATTTATGGCCAGAAGAAGCGGGCGGCGGCTTGTCAATCGGGTGATCACGGCGCAGGATACGGCGTGAGAGGGGGTGTAAATGGACGAAATCAGGGCTGAAATACTGCTGCCGACGCAGGAATTGCGCGAGGATATTCCTTTTTTTACCAAGGTGTTGGGGATGCGCATGGAGATGATCTATCCGGCAGATGATCCCACGGTCGCCGTCTTCGCAGGCCACGGGGTGCGCATCCGGGTGCAAAAGGGTGCTGACGTCTCGCCCGGGGTATTGCGCATTCTGGCGGATGATCCGGAGAGCTTTGCCGACGGTCGGACAAACCTGGCGGCACCGAATGGTACGCGCATCGAAATCCGCCCGCTGAAAGAACCGCTGGTGATGCCGGACACCGTGCACAGCTTTGTTGTGCGCCGATTGGCGGATCAGGCGCCCTGGGTAATCGGGCGCGCGGGCATGCACTACCGCGATCTGATCCCTGACCGGCTCGGCGGGTCTATTATCGCCAGCCACATCCGCATTCCGGATGGCGGCCCGGTGCCGGACATGGTGCATTATCACACGGTCGGGTTCCAGCTGATCTTCTGTTACCGAGGCTGGGTCGATCTGGTTTATGAAGATCAGGGCGCGCCCTTCCGCCTGCATGCGGGCAACTGCGTGATCCAGCCACCGGAAATCCGGCACCGGGTCCTTTATGCTTCTGACAACATCGAAGTGATCGAGATCGGGGTGCCAGCCGAACATGTCACAACCATCGACCACGAGATGGAGCTTCCGAACGGTCCTGCCAATCCCGACCGGGTGTTTAAGGGCCAGCGGTTTGTGCACCACAAGGCAGAGGAAGCCCGGTGGCAGCCGTTCCGCGTGCCGGGATTCCAGAGCCGGGATACGACCATCGCCGAGCACACGGAAAACGTCGCCGGGGTACATGTGGTGCGGAAAGAGAGCGGGGAAAGCGCCTGGACACAGCATGACAGTGACATCCTTTTCACCTTTGTCATGGACGGGCGCATGGTGCTGGAGGGCGAAGGCCGCGCGCCGCACGCGCTGGAAGCAGGCGATGCCTTCGTGATCCCGCCGGGGATGAAAACACGTTATGCGGACCCCTCCGACGATATTGAATTGCTCGAAGTCTCCCTGCCGGGCGTGTTTCGGACGACGCAGGGATAGCGCAGAAAACCGCGTTGATACCCTTGCAAAGCTGTGCAACTGGGGACACCCTGCAGGCCGAACGATGGTGTGGAGAGCTTTGCCGATGTCCCTCAAGGAGGCCGCAGCCGCGGTGCGCGAGAACGCGCATGCGCCCTATTCGAACTTCAAGGTCGGTGCCGCGATCCGGGGCGAGTCGGGCGCTGTCTACGTTGGCTGCAACGTCGAGAATGTCGCCTATCCCGAGGGGACCTGCGCCGAGGCAGGGGCCATCGCGGCAATGGTGGCGGCGGGCGAGACGGCGCTGACAGAGGCCTATGTGATTGCGGGATCACCGATGCCGGTGACACCTTGCGGCGGTTGCCGTCAAAAGCTGGCCGAATTCGCCGAAGGCGCCGCCCGCGTTACCATGGCAACCACCGGCGGTGTGGAGCAGGTCACAACGGTTGCAGAGCTTTTGCCCGGCGTGTTCAACGCGGCGCATATGGAGACATGAGCCTGTTGACCGCCCGCAGCATTCTGGCCCGATTGCGGCATGGCGAGGCCTTGCAAAAGGAACATCTGGCCTGGCTGGCCGCCGGGCTGGCAGACGGATCGGTGAGTGATGCGCAGGCCGGGGCCTTTGCCATGGGCATCTGCGTGCGCGGGCTTGATGACGAGGCGCGGGTCGCCCTGACACTGGCCATGCGGGACAGTGGGCGCGTGCTGGAATGGAACCTTGATGGGCCGGTGGTCGACAAACACTCCACCGGCGGGGTTGGAGACTGTGTCTCCTTGGTTCTGGCGCCTGCACTGGCCGCTTGTGGCGCCTTTGTGCCGATGATCTCTGGACGAGGGCTGGGTCACACGGGCGGGACGCTCGACAAGCTCGACGCGATCCCCGGCGTTACGACGCAGTTGGAGGAGCCGCGCTTTCGGGATGTGGTCGCAGAGGCCGGCTGTGCGATCGTCGGGGCCAGTGCCGATATCGCGCCTGCAGACAAACGGCTTTACGCAGTGCGCGACGTCACGTCGACCGTGGACAGCCTCGATCTGATCACCGCGTCCATCCTCTCCAAAAAACTCGCGGGCGGGTTGGAAGGTCTAGTGCTGGATGTAAAAACCGGCAGTGGGGCTTTCATGAAGGATATGAACGCGGCGCGGGCGCTTGCAAAGGCACTGGTGGAGACCGCCAATGCCGCCGGATGCAAGACCACAGCTGTCATCAGTGATATGAACCAACCGCTGGCTGCGAGCCTTGGTAACGCGCTGGAAGTGGCGGAGGTGATGCGGGTTCTGACCGCCGACCCAAGCGGGCCCCTCGTTGAGATTTCCGCAGCGCTTGGCGGCGTCTTGCTGGCCAATGCCGGGCTGGCGAAAGACGTGCAGGCAGGCACGGATGCCATCACGGCGGCGTTGCAGGACGGGCGCGCGGCAGAGCATTTCGGCCGGATGATTGCGGCCGTGGGCGGGCCTGTCCGATTTGTCGAGAACTGGGCGCGTTTCCTGCCCGAAGCGACGGTGGTCCGCGAGGTCAAAGCCCCTGCGTCGGGCTATGTCACGGCCATAGACGGCGAAGCCTTGGGCATGGTTGTGGTCGATCTGGGCGGCGGACGCGTGGTGGAAAGCGATACGATTGACCCTGCTGTCGGTTTGGGGCAGGTGGTGCGTCTGGGCGACAAGATTGCGCAGGGCCAGCCCTTAGCGGTTGTTCACGCGGCACGGCCTGATGCGGCGGACAGGGCGGCGGTGGCGGTGCGGGCGGCGATCACGATTGGCCCATCCGCTCCCGAGTCACTGCCTCTGATCAAGGAGAGAGTAGGCTGATGGCACGCGCATTTCTGGTTGTGATGGATTCCGTTGGGATCGGTGGGGCACCCGACGCGGCACTCTACCATAACGGAGCCGTCCCGGATGAGGGGGCAAACACACTTGCGCACATCGCGCGCGCCTGTGCACAGGGCGGCGCGGCAGAGGGACGCCTTGGCCCTTTGCGTATGCCTAATCTGGATGCCCTAGGCCTGGGGCGGGCCGTACAACTGGCCAGTGGGCAGATTGCTTTGGGCCTTGGGCAGGAACCCATGGGAACCTGGGGGGTCGCAACGGAGATATCAAAGGGTAAGGATACACCGTCCGGTCATTGGGAACTGGCCGGTGTGCCGGTGCCGTGGGACTGGCACTATTTCCCGAATGAGGACCCTGCATTCCCGGCGGATCTGGTCGAAAAGACCGCCGCGCTGGCCGGGACAGATGGTATTTTGGGCAATTGCCATGCATCGGGTACAGCCATCATCGAGGCATGCGGCGCAGAGCACATGGAAACGGGTCGACCGATTTGCTACACCTCTGCGGATTCCGTGTTTCAGATCGCTGCCCACGAAGAGGCGTTCGGGTTGGAAAAGCTGCTGACTCTCTGTGAAGAGCTCGCACCGACGCTGCACGAGATGCGCGTGGGTCGCGTGATTGCGCGCCCGTTTATTGGCGGTCCAAAGAGCGGGTTCCGGCGCACGGCAAACCGGCGTGATTTTGCAATTGCGCCCCCGAAACCCGTGCTGACCAATTGGGTGCAGGATGCCGGGCGCAAGGTCTACGGCGTCGGTAAGATCGGTGATATCTTTTCGATGCAGGGCATCGACCGCGTGCGCAAGGGCCCGGACAAAGTCCTGATGCAGCATCTAGCGGTTCTGGTGGCCACAGCCGAGGAAGGCAGCCTGACCTTCGCCAATTTCGTCGAGTTTGACAGTCTGTACGGACATCGGCGCGATGTCTCCGGCTATGCGCGGGCGCTGGAGTGGTTCGATGCTGAAATCGGCAAGCTCATCGGTCAATTGCGGGATGGAGACATCATGATCTTCACCGCCGATCACGGAAACGATCCCACTTGGGTCGGCACGGATCACACCCGCGAACGGGTGCCGGTGCTGATCGCGGGTATGGGGACCGAGGCCCTTGGACACATTGGGTTCAGTGATGTGGCAACACTTGTTGCGCAGCATCTGCATGTGCCGGTGCCGGCCGCCTGATCCGTTGTGGCTTTGGCCCGGCAATTTGCTGTCGCCTGCTTGCAGCTTGGTCGCCTTCGGGTCTAAACGGAGGCAGGTTTAAAAAGAGGTGCCCCATGACCGACCATCTGACCCTTGTTGATCACCCGTTGGTGCAACACAAGCTGACGATCATGAGGGACAAGGGCACGCCGACGGCCGTCTTCCGCCAGCTCTTGCGCGAGATCAGCCAGCTTCTGGCCTATGAGGTGACCCGCGGCCTACCGATGACGACCAAGCAGATTGAGACGCCGATGCAGGTGATGGATGCACCGACGCTGGATGGCAAAAAGCTCGCGTTGATTTCGATCCTGCGCGCGGGCAACGGGCTGCTTGATGGGGTGCTGGAGCTGATCCCCTCGGCGCGCGTCGGCTTTGTCGGGCTGTACCGCGATGAAGAAACGCTGCAGCCGGTGCAATACTACTTCAAGGTGCCCGAAGGCCTGGATGATCGTCTGGTCATCGCTGTCGATCCGATGCTGGCTACCGGCAATTCATCCGTGGCCGCAGTCGATCTGCTGAAAAAGGCCGGAGCGACCAACATCCGTTTCCTCTGCCTGCTGGCCGCACCTGAAGGGATTGCCCGCATGAAGGACGCGCATCCGGACGTCCCCATCGTGACCGCTGCGGTGGATGAAAAGCTGAATGACATCGGCTATATTGTGCCTGGCTTGGGTGACGCCGGTGACCGGATGTTCGGCACCAAGTAAAATGCCGCCGAACCTGCGGAAATAACTGTAGCGAGCCTTGCTTTGCTTCGGCTCTTCGGGCATCGTCGCCCCATATCTTGTGGGGGCAATGATGAAATTTACCAGAATTATCGCGATTCTTGCGGCAGCCGCGTCTCTGACTGTCGCAGGGGTGGACGTTCGGGCGCAAACAACTGTTGCGCCCAAGGAATTTCCCCCGGTCAACTATAGGGGTCGGCAGTACGTGGACAGTGCGGGCTGTGCTTTCATCCGTGCCGGTGTCGATGATGCGGTTCAATGGGTGCCCCGTGTTACCCGGGATCGGCGGTTGATCTGTGGTTTGAAACCCACCTTTACCGTGCGCGAACCGGCACCACAGGCGCCGGCAGCCGGTTCGCAAGAGGTGCTTGTCCTTAGTCCCGCACCGGCCCCGGCCGTTGCGCGACCGGGCGTGCCAAAACGCACATCGACGGCACGTGGCACCTCGGAGCGTCGCGCTGAACCGAACCTTGTCGGCACGGTGGTTACGCCCGCAAATGCAGCGGCCAAGGGTGTCACTCCGACCATGCGCGTGATGCCGCGCCATGTCTACGAAGCGCGCCGGAATACGCTCAACGTCAAAGTGCCGAAGGGCTATCGCACTGTCTGGGAAGATGATCGTTTGAACCCGCGACGGGCTGAACAGACACTGACTGGACACGCCGCCATGCATCAGGTCTGGACAAAAACGGTGCCTCGGCGGCTGATCGACTAACCGCCACAGATGTTTTGCAGACGCAGCCAGTCTGCGTCGCTGAGCAGCACTTTAGGTTCTGTGCCTGCCATCGGGTCTGCTTCTATCAGAGGCAGGACAGTTTCTCCCGTGATGTCGCGGGCATAGGCGTAGGGCGCACTGCGCAATTGTGCGGCAGCAAAGACAGGCAACAGGCTTTCAGGCGCAGGTTTTGGTCTGTCCTGGGTCAGCAGGATTTCAGCATAACTGTCCAGAACTTCGCTTTTTAACTGCCCCGTGGTGAGCAATTGAAAACTTGCCCAGGTTCCGCTGGTCTCCAGAAGATCGTGCAAGGGATCGCGGGCGCGGGACAGGCTTTGTTCGACCAGGGCAAATCCGGCTGCCACATCCGGTTCTTCAAAATCTTCCACCAGCCCGCGGTTCAGCAGAATATGCCGACCTGGCAGATGCAGGCTGGTTTGAACAGCGCCGGGCATGATACTGATCCTGTCTGAACCGAGACGCGCCCGGAACGTCGCCAGAGCGCGCTGGCCGGAAGGTTCTGCACAGGCGGGGCCCGTCATCCGTTCGATCCGCTGCAACAGCGCATCGCCGATCTCAACACGCTTGACCTCTGGTACAACCGCCAACGTGTGGTCGATCAGCGCCTTCGGCACCCAGAATACCCCCGCGGCGACAACCGCCGCAATTGAGAGCGACATACCCAGCCACCGCAGCCTGCCGGGACGTGGACGGGTGCGTTCCACCGCCCGGCGCAGTTTCTCGATGGCATCGATCATCTGGTGTTCGTCTTCAGCCAATTCCAACGTTTCGCCGGTGTCCCCATCGGGATGGTAGAGCGCGGGTCGCTTGCTCGGATTAGCCCGCTGCACGGCGGCCAGAGACCAGTGCGTGATCGCCCGATCCTGCAGATCAGAGATCATCAGAGTGGCGTCGCCGATGGAGACAATCACCTCGCGCCGCTGATCGTCCGGCGACGCGCGCCAGAGACCGCTGGCTTCCAGCCGGGCATATTTCTTGAGGGCCGTCATCGCGGTGATCTGCTGCTCGTTAGTGCTTTGCCGCAGCTTACCATCTGGCTGACGCGGGGCAAAGGGGCAGGTAGGGTGGGCTTCAGGCCACCTTCTACATCCCGATCAGGACATATCCCGGGCGCGTTTGCGCAGTTCGAATTTCTGGATCTTGCCGGTGGAGGTCTTGGGCAGCTCGTCGAAAACCACATGCTTGGGTGTCTTGAACCCTGCCAGCGTTTCCCGTGCAAAGGCAATCAAGCCTGCCGCATCGGTGACTGCCCCGGGTTTGAGCTCGACAAAGGCGCAAGGGACTTCGCCCCATTTCTCATCCGGCTTGGCCACCACGGCGGCCAGCATCACATCCTCATGCCCCATCAACACACCCTCGACCTCGACGGAAGAAATGTTTTCCCCCCCCGAAATGATGATGTCCTTTGCCCGGTCCGCGATCTTCATGTAGCCGTCGTCATGCTGCACCGCGATATCCCCGGAATGGAAATAGCCACCTGCAAAAGCTTCTTCGGTGGCTTGCGCGTTTTTGTAATAGCCCTTCATCACCGAGTTGCCGCGGATCATGATTTCGCCCTGGGCTGTACCATCCATCGGAATCTGCAGCATGTCCTCGTCCAGCACGGTGATGTCTTCCATCATCGGAAAGGCCACACCCTGCCGCGCTTTCACCGCCGCGCGCTCCGGCTCTGCCAACCCGTCCCAATCGGCGCCACGCCAGAGGCATTCGGTCACATGGCCATAAGTTTCCGTGAGCCCGTAAACCTGCGTGACATTGAATCCGAGCTTTTCAATCTTACTGAGCGTGGCAGGCGCGGGCGGTGCCCCTGCGGTGAAGACCTCCACCTCGTGATCGAAGTCGCGCCGCTCCTCTTCAGGAGCGTTTACCAGCATGTTCAACACGATGGGTGCGCCCCCAAGATGGGTAACACCATCATCTGCAATTGCACCAAAAATGGCAGGCGCAGTGACGTCACGACAGCAAATGATCGTGCCGCCGATCAGTGGCATCATCCATGTATGGTTCCAGCCATTGCAATGAAACAGGGGTACAATGGTCAGGTAAACGGGGTGCAGCACCATGCGCCAGCTGACCACAGTGCCCATCGTCATCAGGTAGGCCCCCCTGTGATGGTAGACGACCCCCTTTGGGCGCCCGGTGGTCCCGGAGGTGTAGTTGAGCGCGAGGCTTTCCCACTCATCCGTCGGCATGACCCATTCAAAGGCAGGGTCGGCGCTGGCGAGCATATCTTCATAGGTTTCATACCGACCAGATGCGGGATGCCCAGCCGCCGCGTCGGGGACTTCGATCAGGGTGGGCGCATCGCGGCCCATCTCGAGACAAGCGGCTTCGGCCAGCGACAGGAATTGGCTGTCCACCAGTACAATCTTTGTTGCGCCGTGATCAAAGATGTAGCTGACCGTATCCACATCGAGGCGCGTGTTGATCGTATTCAGGACTGCGCCACAGGCAGGGACGCCAAAATGCGCTTCTGCCTGCGCCGGGATGTTGGGCAAAAGGGTGGCCACCACATCGCCCGGTGTCACACCGCGCGCCGCCAGTGCGCCAGCCAGGCGGGAGCAACGTTCGTGGTATTCCGCGTAGGTGACATGGTGGGTGCCATAGTGAACCGCCGGGTGCCCGGCAAAGACATGTGCGGCCCGTTTGAGATGCGAGAGGGGGGTTAGCGGCACGTAATTGGCGGCACATTTGTCCAGCCCTGTTTCGTCACTCATCCAGCCCATTTTCGTTGTCCTCCCGTTTGCCGTTGGTAGTTTATGCACGGCGCGGCTATTACGATATTGTTTTTGCGGCATTTGGAAAGTCAATTGTCTTACATTTGGGATTCCGATTGCGAAACAGCTGATATGGTGGGAGGCGCCGCATGATCATTTCCCGGGGTCGGTCCTATGTGTTTGTGCATATCCCAAAAACCGGGGGAACTTCGCTCGCAGCGGCTCTCGAAGCGCGCGCGATGAAAGATGACCTGCTGATTGGTGACACACCCAAAGCCCGTAAGCGCAAATCTCGCCTGAAGGGTTTGCAGACACGGGGGCGTCTTTGGAAACATGCGACCCTCACGGACATTGATGGGCTGCTGACCCCCGAGGAAATTGGCCAGATGTTTGCGTTCACCTTGGTGCGCAATCCATGGGACCGCGTGGTCAGCTACTATCACTGGCTGCAGGATCAGGAGTTCGACCACCCGGCGGTGATGCTGTCCAAATCCTTACCCTTCGAAGAATTCCTGGCGGCACCATTGATTCAGGACAGTCTGCAGCACTCACCTGCCAGCAGTTACATGCGCGATGCGACGGGCGCAGAGCACTGTTCTCTCTACATTAGGCTTGAGGCTTTCGAGAAAGATTCGGCCCCCCTGATGGATCACCTTGGGTTCCAGCTGTCCTTGCCTCACCTGAACCCGTCACGGCGGGTTGTGAACTACCGGGCCTGCTATGACGCGCGGACACGCCAGATCGTGGCAACGCTCTGTGCGGAGGATATCGCGCGATTTGGGTATCGCTTCGATCCGGATGAGTGATTCTCGGCAAGAGGGAATTGGTTAACGTATTTGGTGTATTCCACATTCATCGGCGGATTTTTGTTTCTTTTTCGGGGTCAATCCATCCCGATATAGAAATATTTCACGTTTTAGTGGAAACAATGCCTTAGATGCGCCGCATTCGCAGCAAAGCGCTGTCACGCTTTGGTCGTCGTCTGGCTGGGTAAGGACCATGTTCCTGCCGGATTTGAACTACGGAACGCCACTGGGGATTGAAACGACATGTACGGATGGAGTGTGAATGTAACGGCAAAGCCGTATAGGCCGCATGAGGCATTTTCCACCCCGCATTCCGAGCCGGTGCCTGCAAGCCACGGTTTGATCGCGGGCACGCGGGTTGCTTCCAATTTCGGCTGGCGCCCGGTGGAAGCGTTGACGGTAGGGGACAAGGTCCTGACGTTTGACAATGGGGTTCAGCGCATTGTTGAGATGCAACGCACCACGCTCTGGTTGGACCCTCAAAAGATGATGCCTGGCTGCTGGCCGGTAACCATCCCGGCGGAGGCTCTTGCGAATTTGAACGAAGTCATGCTGTTGCCGGATCAAGGTGTCATGCTGGAGAGCGACGTTGCATCCGACCCGATGGGCGATCCCTTTGCGATCGTGCCCGCACAGGCTTTGGAGGGACTGTGCGGGATCCATCGGCAGCAGCCGCTGCACCCGGTCGACTTGATCACGCTCTATTTCGCGGATGACGAGGTTATCTACATCGATGGCGGTTTACTGATCCATTGCCCGCGCAACATGGCGCTGCTGCATGATATGGTGTCTCCTGCAGACACGCTGTATTCCGTTGCATCGCTTGAAGAAGCGCGTGCGATACTGGCGCAGAGCGATCAAGTCCGCGAGGCGCTGGTGCAAAGCACTGGGTATGTTTTTGGGGCCACCGAAATGGTTCTGGTGGCCTGAGGTTTCTCAAACAAGGCGTCGAGCAGAACGCGAGCAGCAAAAAGGGGGGCCGGCAGACCCCCCTTTTTATTTGTTGTAAGCGTCAAGCAGCAGCGGCTGTGGCGCCGAACCGACCGTAGAAACTCTGGCCCTTCGCGGCCATCTCGCGCAGCAGGTCGGGGCATTTGAACCGATCGCCAAAGGTCGCGGTCAGCTGATCGCAGCGTTCGGCGGCATAGGGCGCGCCGATCATGTCGAGCCAGCTCAGCGGGCCGCCAGACCATGGCGCAAAGCCCCAGCCGAGGATCGCACCCACATCGCCTTCGCGGATGTCCATGAGCACGCCTTCTTCCAGTGCGCGCACCGCTTCGAGTGATTGTGCAAAGAGCAGGCGGTGCTGCACATCCGTCAGCTCCGGCTGATCCTCCGCCGCCGGATACTTCGCGGCGAGCCCCTCCCACAGCCCTTGACGTTTACCCTTGTCGTCATAGGCATAGAAGCCTGCGGCGGATTTGCGTCCCAACCGGCCTTCGCTCTCCATCCAGAAGATCACCTCGTCCACGGCGCCGTCGGGATAGGCGTCGCCCATCGCGGACTTCGTGGCGCGGGCAATCTTGGCGCCGAGATCAATGGAGGTCTCATCCACCAGTTGCAGCGGCCCTAGCGGCATCCCCACCAGACGTGCCGCATTCTCGATGAGCGCGGGTTCGACGCCTTCGGCGACCATGCGGATGCCTTCATTGATGTAGGGGATGATGCAGCGGTTGGCGTAGAAGAAGCGCGCGTCATTCACCACAATCGGCGTCTTGCGGATCTGGCGCACGTAGTCGAGCGCCTTGGCCACAGCGCGGTCGCCGGTGCCTTTGCCCTTGATGATTTCCACCAGCAGCATTTTCTCGACGGGCGAGAAGAAATGGATGCCGATGAATTGCTCTGGGCGGCTGCTGGCCTTGGCCAGTTCGGTGATCGGCAGGGTGGAGGTGTTGGAGGCAAAGATGCAGTCCTCGGGGATCACCGCCTCTACCTTTTGCGTCATCTCGGCTTTGACCTTCGGGTCCTCGAAAACGGCCTCAATGATCAGGTCACACCCCTTGAGCGCGTCGAGATCAGTTGTTGCGGTGATGAGGGAGAGCAGCTGCTCTTTCTTCTCCGGCGTGGTCTTCTTCCGCTGGATGCCCTTGTCCGCGAAGCTCGCCGTATAGGCCTTACCCTTGTCGGCGGCTTCCTGCGTCTGGTCGATCAGCACGACCTCGATGCCCGCTTGCGCGGAGACGAGGGAGATGCCCGCACCCATCATGCCGGCTCCCAGAACGCCGAGCTTTTTGACCCGCTGGTCGGCCACGTCCTGCGGGCGCACAGCGCCTTTCTCCAGTGCTTCCTTGTTGATGAAGAGCGAGCGGATCATCGCCTCGGAGGAGGGGTTCATCAGCACCGAGGAGAACCAGCGCGCCTCGATCTTCAGAGCCGTATCGAAGGGTACCAGCGCGCCTTCATAGACCGCCGAAAGCAGCGCCTTGGCGGCCGGATAGACCCCTTGCGTCTTGCCGTTGACCATGGCCGACGCGCCCACGAAAGTCATGAAACCCGCCGGGTGGTAGGGCGCCCCGCCGGGCATTTTGTAGCCCTTGGCATCCCAAGGTTTCACCAGATCGGCGTCCTTGGCGTTCAGCACCCAGTCGCGGGCTGCGGCCATGGGGTCGTCGGAAACCTCGTCGATCAAACCCGCGCCCTTGGCCTTGACCGGGTCCACCAGCTTGCCTTCCAAGAGGAACGGCGAGGCGGCCATGGCGCCCATCTTCCGCACCAGTCTCGTTGTGCCGCCGGCACCCGGAAAGATGCCCACCATGATCTCGGGCAGGCCGATCTTGGCCTTGGGGTTGTTGGCGGCAAAGATGCGATGGCACGACAAGGGCAGCTCAAGCCCGATGCCAAGCGCCGTACCGGGCAGAACACAGGCCACAGGCTTGCCGCCTTTCTGCGTCTTGGGGTCCATGCCCGCCAGTTCGATCTTGCGCAGCAGGCGGTGCATGTCCATGACACCGTCAAAAAGCCCTTTGGCCGGGTTCTCGCCCGCATCCGCCTTCATCTTGGCAATCAGGTTCAGGTCCATCCCACCGGCAAAAGAACCCTCCTTGCCGGAGGTCAGGATGATGCCCTTCACGGCCTCATCACCCAGCGCCTCATCCATGAGTTTGTCGACTTGCGAGAGGCCTTCGTAGGACATCACGTTCATGGATTTTCCGGGCACATCCCAGGTGATCGTGGCGATTCCGTCGCCGTCGGTTGTCGTTGTAAACTCGGTCATGTCCGGGTCCTTTCTTGGATGGTTCTGAGGGTCACCAAGGCGTTCGACGGCTTGGGGACATTGTAGGGGAAATTGGAGTTCGAAAGCGAATTGGTCACCGACTTCAGGTACCAATTGGTGTTCTCGCGCTTGAGCACCATTCGCGATTTGATGGGGCCAAAGACGCAGGTCTCGCCCGCGCAGAATTCAGTGGCATGATAGCCGCAGATCAGGTCGCTGGAGATGAACTCCGCGTCTTCCGCACGCCGCACCAACCGGTCGCAGGATTTCTCTTCCAGCAGGTCACGCAGCATGTCAAAGAAGGGCTGTACCTCCTCTGGCGTCGAAATGATCGTATCGGTGGATTCTGTGTGCGAGGTGTAGGGAAAGAGCAAATAGCTGCAATACAGCGCCAAATCGTCCTGATTGTTCGCGTCAGAAAGCTCGTTGATGAACTTCTGGTAGATGGTGAGCGGCGCAACCGACAGCTTGCGCGCGTCGTTTTCCGGCGACCGCGGCGCCAGTCGCCCACCCCCGTGCTTTTGCACGCGGGGGACGTAGATGGGCCAATGTGGGTTATCCAACATGCTATCCAGTTCCAGCATCTTCCAGACGTCGTTCTCGCGTATCAAAACCATGCGGTTTGCGTAGCTTTCGATCACCGGGAGCGCATCGCGCAGCGTATGGGTGACGTGATACCCGGTGATGTAGTTCTCGCTGAGAAACTCAGCTTCGGTGGCCAGGCGCACCAGATTGGTTGCGCCCAGCCCCTTGATGGCCTGACCGAAAGTCACCATGCCGTCGATCAGGTCCTCCCGCGTCTCCACGATGACTTCGTGGCTCAGCGTGCGCCACAGGTGGGGTAGCTTGACCCGTTCCAGTAACGTCACCGCGTTTTCCGTCATGACGGCGTCGGATATACTGTCCAACGTGTCCTGATAGATGGCGATGGCGTCAGCGGGGGTCACAAATCAGACCCGCTCGATGATCGTGGCGGCTCCCATTCCCGACGCAATACACAAGGTGGCAAGGCCGGTTTCCTTATCCGCCCGCTCCATCTCATCCAGCAGGGTGCCGATGATCATCGCGCCAGTGGCGCCCAGCGGGTGGCCCATGGCGATCGACCCGCCGTTGACGTTGACCTTTTCGCTTTCTACATCAAAAGCTTGCATGAAGCGTAGGACAACGGCGGCAAAGGCCTCATTGACCTCGAAAAGATCAATATCCTTGATGTTCATGCCATTGTCGGCGAGGATTTTCTCGGTCACGGGAACGGGCCCAGTCAGCATGATTGTCGGGTCGGTGCCGATTTTCGCCGTGGCCCGGATGCGGGCGCGGGGTTTGAGCCCATGCTTTTCACCGAACGCCTTGGAACCGATCAGGACCGCAGCGGCCCCATCCACGATGCCGGACGAATTGCCGGCGTGGTGGATGTGGTTGATCTTCTCCAGATGCGGGTATTTCATCAGCGCAACCTTGTCGAAGCCGGGCATGACCTCGCCCATCGCCTGAAACGCCGGGTTCAGCCCACCAAGGGACTGCATGTCCGTCTGCGGGCGCATGTATTCGTCATGATCGAGGATGGGCAGGCCGTTCTGATCCTTGATTTCAATGACCGACTTGGCAAAGCGTTTGTCATCCCACGCGGCTTTGGCCCGACGTTGGGATTCTACCGCCAATTGGTCGGCATCGTCGCGGGTAAAGCCGTATTCCGTGGCAATGATATCTGCACTGATCCCCTGCGGGACAAAGTATTTCTCCATGGCCAGCGTTGGGTCCACGGCGATCGCCGCGCCGTCAGAGCCCATCGCGACCCGTCCCATCATCTCGACACCGCCCGCGATATAGCCGTCGCCCGCGCCACCTTTCACCTGATTGGCCGCCAAGTTCACCGCTTCCATGCCGCTGGCACAGAAACGGTTGATCGCGAGGCCGGGGATGCGCTCGTCCAGATCGGAGGCCAGCACGGCCGAGCGCGCCAGGCACCCGCCTTGCTCCATCACCTGGGTGACATTGCCCCAGATCACGTCCTCGACGGCATGACCTTCGAGGTTATTGCGCTCTTTCACGGCGTTCAGCGTCTGGGCCGAGAGGCGCAGCGAGGTCACCTCGTGCAGGCTGCCGTCCTTGCGGCCCTTGCCGCGCGGTGTGCGCAGGGCGTCATAGATGTAAGCTTCGGTCATATATGTCTCCTTCTCGCACGGGTTCCGCGCGGTATCTTGATCAAGCGCGGTGCCGCGCAGCGTGTCAGTCAGGCGCGGTCAGCGGGGCTGCCGGGCATCAGATCGTAGGGGGCCTTCCAGCCCGGTGTGTCGGAAATACGCGTGAGCCACGCATCGATGTGGGGCCAATCTGCCCGCTCAAATCCAAATTTCTCAGGATAATACAGGTACCCGCAGCAGCTGATGTCGGCATTGGTGATCCCGTCACCCACAATCCAGTCACGATCTGCGAGGTGGTCGTTCAAAACTGAATAGGCGGCCTTGAGACGGCCCTGGTTGAAAGCAATCACCTCCGCCGGGCGTTTGTCTTCGGGCAGAAAATGCATCAGGAACCGGGTGGGACCGGCTGTCGAGCTGAGCTTGTGGTTGTCCCAGAGCACCCAGCGCAGGATCTCGCGCCGTTCGGTTGCATCCTTGCCGCCGAACTTCCCGGATTTTTCTGAGACATAGTCCTGGATCACTCCCGATTGGGTGAGGCGCAGATCACCGTCCACCAGCACCGGAACTTCCCCCATGATGTTCACATTTGTGCGGTACTCCGGCGTGCGGGCCTCGCCGCCGAAAAAATCGACCTTCACAGGCTCCCAATCGAGGCCTGACAGCTGCAGGGCGAGGGCGGCTTTATAGGCGTTTCCGCTTTCCCCGAAACAGTAGAGTTGGATGGTCATAGGGTCCTCGCAATCAGTTCTTTCATGATCTCATTCGTGCCGCCGTAGATGCGCTGCACGCGCGCATCGGCCCACATTTCCGCGACGGCGTATTCCTGCATGAATCCGTAGCCGCCGTGCAGTTGCACACAGTCGTCCAGCACCTCACATTGCGTATCGGTCAGCCAGTATTTCGCCATGGCCGCCTTCTCGACGGTCAGTTCGCCGCGCAGATGCTCCTCGATGCACTGATCAAGAAAGGCGCGCGCCACCGCAGTGCGTGTCTTGCATTCCGCAAGCTTGAAGCGCGTGTTCTGGAACTGCGTCAGCGGCCCGCCAAAGGCCTCACGCTCCTTGCAATAGGCGATGGTGCGTTCCACGGCACCCTCCATCGCCCCAACCGCACCGCAGCCGATGATCAGCCGTTCCTGTGGTAACTGCTGCATCATCTGGTAGAAACCCTTGCCCTCTTCGCCACCAAGGATGTTCTCCGGCGGGATCGCGACGTCGTCGAAGAAGAGCTCCGAGGTGTCATTCGCATGCAGCCCCACCTTCTCCAGATTGCGCCCGCGGCTGAAGCCCTGCGCGCCGTCGGTCTCCAGCATGACCAACGACACACCTTTCGATCCCTCGGAGGGGTCGGTCTTTGCCGCCACGATGATCAGGTTGGCGTGCTGCCCGTTGGTGATGAACGTCTTCTGGCCAGACAGCCGGTAGACATTGCCGTCCTTCACCGCCCTGGTTTTGATCGCCTGCACGTCGGAACCGGTCGAGGGTTCGGTCATTGCCAGCGCCCCTACCATGTCCCCCGAGATCATTTGCGGTAGCCAGCGTTTCTTCTGGTCTTCGGTGCCATAGGCCAGCACATAATGGGCAACGATCCCGGAATGGATGCCATGCCCCCAACTGGCCAGGTTGGCGCGCGCGGCTTCGATCAGGATTGCCGCCTCATGGCCGAAGTCACCACCCGGCCCGTCGTATTCTTCAGGCACCGACGGGCAGAGCAGGCCAAGCGCGCCGGCTTCGGTCCAGGTCTCACGGTCCATCTGGCCCTGCTTGCGCCAGGTCTCGAACTTCGGCGCCCACTCGGTAGTGATGAATTGCGCCGTCATCTCCGCGATCATGCGGTGTTCGTCGGTCATCCACCCGGATGCATCTGTCGTCTCATCTGTCATGCCGCACCCTCCCCAAAAGCGCTCACTTCTTGCGGTCGTCCAGCTCCGCATTGAAGAGCCGCAGCCTGTGGCCAAACGTCTCCTCGTTCATCACACTATCGAAGTTCTCGAAGAGAAAAGACAGCGCCTCGCCTTCATCCAACCCTGCATCGGCAGCAAACCTTTTCAGCCTGCGGTATCCGTCTTCGGTCATCGCAACCGGAAAGCGGCGGGTCAGGCGAAACCGTTTCGGCATGGCGGGGTCCTTTCAGTTGGCAGGTAGGGTGGGCTTTCAGGCCACCCTGACCCGGATCAGAAGTTGGCCGCATCCAGTGCCATGACGGTGTCCGCGCCGGTTTCGATCCGGGTCAGATGCAATGCGGTCGCGGGCAGTTGTCGCGCCATGTAATAGCGACCGGTGTGCAGCTTGCTTTCGTAGAAGTCCACGTCGGATGCACCATTTGCCAGCGCGTCCTGTGCTGCTTTGCCCATCTTCGCCCACATCAGGCCAAGGCAGACGTGGCCGAACATGTGCATGAAGTCGTAGGAACCGGAGAGCGCGTCGTTGGGGTTTTTCATGCCGTTCTGCATGAAGTACATGCCCGCGGCCTGCAGATCCTTGGAGGCAGCCTTCAGCGGCTCAAGGAACTGCGCGTCGAATTCTGCATTCTGGCCTGCGTTTTCCTTGATGAAGCTCTTTACCAGGTCGAAGAAGGCCATCACATGCTTACCACCGTCCTGCGCAAGCTTGCGGCCCACCAGATCGAGCGCCTGCACGCCGTTCGCACCTTCGTAGATCATCGCGATTCGGGCATCGCGTGCAAATTGCGACATGCCCCATTCTTCGATGTAGCCATGGCCGCCGTAAACCTGCTGGGCTTTGACGGTCATGTCATAGCCCTGATCGGTCAGGAAGCCCTTGATCACCGGCGTCAGCAGGGAGACCAGCCCATCGGCGTCCTTGTCCTGCCCGCGGTGGGCGGCATCGATCAGCGTGGAACCCCAGAGGATGAACGCGCGGGCGCCTTCGGCAAAGCTCTTCTGGTCCATCAACGAGCGGCGGATATCCGGGTGCACGATCAGCGGATCGGCGGGGCCTTCGGGGTTTTTCACGCCGGTCACGTCACGGCCCTGCAGCCGGTCCTTGGCGTAATCCAGTGCGTTCTGATAGGCGGCTTCGGCCTGGGACATGCCCTGCATCCCGACGCCCAGACGCGCTTCGTTCATCATGGTGAACATTGCGCGCATACCCTTATGTGCGTCGCCCAAGAGATACCCGGTCGCCTCGTCGTAGTTCATTACGCAGGTGGAGTTGCCGTGGATGCCCATCTTCTCTTCGATCTTGCCAACCGCGACGCCGTTGCGTGCGCCCAGGCTGCCATCGTCCTTCACGCATATTTTTGGAACAATGAAGAGGGAGACGCCCTTGATCCCCTCCGGCGCGCCGGTGATCTTGGCCAGCACCAGGTGGATGATGTTTTCGGACATGTCGTGCTCACCGGCGGAGATGAAGATCTTCTGCCCGGTGATTTTGTAGCTGCCGTCATCCTGCGGCTCGGCTTTGGTGCGCATGAGGCCGAGATCGGTGCCGCAGTGCGGTTCGGTCAGGTTCATCGTGCCGGTCCAGTCGCAGGACACCATTTTCGGCAGGTACATGTCTTTTTGTGCGTCGGTCCCGTGTGCCAGAATGGCAGAGGCGGCGCCGTGGGTGAGGCCTTGGTACATGGTGAAGGCCATATTGGCCGAAGAGAACATCTCGCCCACAGCTGTGCCGATCACATAGGGCATATTCTGCCCGCCGTATTCCTCGGGCATGTCCAGTCCGGGCCAGCCGCCTTCCTTGACCTGTTCAAAGGCCTCCTTGAAGCCCGTTGGTGTGCGCACCACGCCGTTTTCCAGAACACAGCCTTCGGTGTCACCTACCACATTCAACGGGGCCAGCACCTCGGAGGTCAGCTTGCCAGCTTCTTCGAGAATGGCGGAGGTGAAATCAGCCTCCAGCTCATCATAACCGGGGATGTTCTGGCCGGTGACGTCAAGCACATCATGCAGCACGAATTGCAGGTCTTTGGTGGGGGCGGTGTAGCGGGGCATCTTGTCTCTCTCTCCCTGAAAACGTGATGTCGGGTGTGTTATTCGGCGGCGCTGCGCGGGGCACGCATGGAGGTCAGCATCTCTTCCCCCCACTTCAACTGTTCTGTCAGTTCGGCGATGGCCTCGTTCAGCGCGTCGCGTTGACTGACCAGGTCGGCCAGGCGTTGACGGGCTACTTCATAGGTGCGTGCAAGCTGTGTCTGCTGTTGATCTCCCATGTCGTAGAGGTCGAGCAGTTGGCGGATTTCCTCTAGACTGAAGCCAAACTTCTTGCCCCGCAGGATCAGCTTGAGCCGAGCGCGGTCGCGCCGCGTGAACAGCCTTTTCTGGCCTTCCCGGATCGGAAACAGCAATTCCTTGGATTCGTAGAACCGCAGCGTGCGCGGGGTCACATCGAACTGATCGCACATCTGGCGAATGGTCATGATTTCGTCGGTCATCGGCTTCACTCTTTCAACAGCGGAACGCGGCACAAATAGGAACTGGGTGTTCAGCTACAACACAAGATGACGTTTACGTAACCTGAACGTCACGTCACTTTGACAGCTGCCATGACGGAAGCCCAGTGGCACGTCACGTCACAAAGGCTGTCCGAGCCAAAAGACGCGGGACGATGTGCGGAAACTTGCGTATATCCGCTCCAGGGCGCGCTTTTACGCGGTTTTGGGTCAGGGTTTCGTGATCTCTTTGGCAACAGAATCGCGCAGGTCCTGAAGCTCCTGCATGGCCTCATCCAATTGCCTGCGTTGATCCGCCAGTTCCTTGAGCTGCCCATCGGCAAGTGTCACCCAGGCCTCCATCTGCGCGGAGGTGCCCTCGTTTTCGTAGATCAGCAGCCATTGGCGGATGTCTTCGAGCTGGAAGCCGAATTTGCGTCCTCGCAAGATGAGCTTCATACGCGCCCGTTCGCGGGGGCCGTAGAATCGCGCGCGCCCTTCGCGGTCCGGCTCAAGCAACTCGATGTATTCATAGTAGCGCAATGTGCGCGGGGTTACGTCGAATTCGGCGCACATTTCTTTGAATGTCAGGCGGTGTTCTGCCATGCAACTTCTCTCCCTGAAGCACAGGCTAGGCCGGGCGCTGCCCGAGCGCAACCGTCGCTCTTGCTCTTGGTAGCTGGATGCGTTGATAAAGGGGCAGACGAAACCGGGCACCGCCCCTCGGAGCAGACTTCCATGGCCACTAAGACTGATATCGCGCGACAGTTTATTGAAGCGATTCCGCACAGCAAGGCACTTGGCATGCGCTTGACGGAGATGGGAGAGGGGACATCGACCATTGAGATGCCTTACGATGAAAAGCTCGTGGGGGATCCTGAAACCGGGGTGCTGCACGGCGGCGCTGTCTCGGCTCTTATGGACACCTGCTGCGGGGCTGCAGTGATGAGCCACCCGGCGAGCCCCGGTGGGACGGCCACGATCGATTTACGCATTGACTACATGCGTGCCGCCACGCCGGGTCAGTCGATCACAGCCACGGCGACCTGCTATCACGTGACCCGTACAGTGGCCTTCGTGCGCGCGACGGCGACGGATGAAGACACCGAAAATCCCGTCGCGGCCGCGACAGGTGCCTTCACCGTGGAGGCCGCGCGATGAAGGCGCCTCGCCGCCCGCCCGAACCGGTTCAGGTGATCAAGCAACGCCGCGACGCCACGCTGCGCGCGCTCGTTGAGGGGGTGCCCTACATCCAGTATCTGGGCATGCAGTTCGAGCGTAAGGGTGATGAGCTGACCGGGGTTCTGCCCTTTGACCAGAAGCTGATCGGCAACCCGATGCTGCCTGCTATTCATGGCGGCGTGACAGCGGCCTTCCTGGAGGTCACGGCGATTATCACGCTGAGTTGGACGTACCTTTGGGAAGACGTGGAGTCGGGGGCAATTGATACGGCAACGCTGGAGGCGGGTGGCCTGCCGCGCTTGCCGAAAACAATTGATATTTCAACGGACTATCTGCGGTCCGGCCTGCCCCGCGATGCCTATGCGCGGGCGCGGATCAACCGCTCTGGCCGCCGGTACGCTTCTGTGCATGTGGAGGCGTGGCAGGACAATCGCAACCGGCTTTTTGCACAGGCCACGGGGCATTTCCTGATGCCCCAGCGGCGTGAGTGACACCGTTCAGGGCGCACCGGTTGGGGTCACCCACCGCCGCGTTCTGAAGATTGCGCTGCCCATCGTTCTATCGAATGCAACGGTGCCCATTCTGGGAGCGGTCGACGTGGGCGTCGTGGGGCAGATGGGGGAGGCGGCCCCTATTGGAGCGGTTGCGTTGGGAGCAATCATTCTCTCCACGGTCTATTGGATTTTCGGGTTTCTGCGCATGGGCACCGTCGGTCTCGTCGGGCAGGCCGAAGGGGCGGGGGACAGCGCCGAGGTTTCCGCCTGGCTGACCCGTGCGCTGCTGGTGGCGCTTGCGGGCGGGTTTGCGTTGATCGTGTTGCAGCCTTTGATCTTCTGGGGCGCGCTGAGCCTCGCTCCCGCGAGCGACGAGGTGGAAAGCCTCGCCTGGTCCTACCTCAGCATCCGGATCTGGTCCGCGCCCGCGGCGATTGCGGTCTATGCGCTGACCGGGTGGCTTGTGGCAATGGAGCGCACCGGCGGTGTGTTCTGGGTGCAGCTGGTGATGAATGGCGTCAACATCCTGCTCGATCTGCTCTTCGTGTTGGTTCTGGACTGGGGCGTTCAGGGGGTGGCCGTCGCGACAGTGATCGCAGAACTGACCGGCGCCGCCTTTGGCTTGTGGTTCTGTCGCGCTGCCTTTGCGCGGCCTGACTGGCGGGATTGGCCGCGCATCTTTGACCGGGCCAAGCTTATCCGCATGGCGCTCCTGAACACAGATATCCTGCTACGCTCGGCCATGCTGATGATCATCTTTTCCTCCTTCGTCTTTATTGGCGCGCGGTTTGGCGATGTGACGCTGGCCGCAAACGAGGTGCTGATCCAGTTCATGTACATCACCGCCTACGCGATGGACGGTTTTGCCTTTGCCGCCGAAACGCTGATCGCGCGGGCCTTTGGACGCGGCGACAGAGCCGATGTGCGCCGCGCAGCGCTGATCACATCCTGTTGGGGTATGGTGATTTGCATCGTAACCACTGCTGCTTTTGCATTCTCGGGGGGATGGATCATTGATCTGATGGCCAAAAACGCAGAAGTGCAGGAGACCGCGCGGGTTTTCCTGCCTTACATGATCATCGCGCCGCTGGTAGGGTGTGCCGCCTGGATGTTCGACGGGATTTTCATCGGGGCCACCCGCAGCAAGGACATGCGCAACATGATGGCAGTCAGCTTTGTGGTTTACTGGGCGGCCATTGCGATGCTGCTGCCGGTGCTGGGCAATCACGGGTTGTGGTTGGCGCTGCTGATCTCTTTCATCGTACGTGGAGTGACCCTGGGGCTGCGCTATCCTGCACTGGAAGCCTCTGCCGAGAAGGTGTGATTAGAGCCAATCGGCCCGGCGGCTACCAACAGCCTCCTGCACGGAGGCAAAACCATCGCGCTCGAGCAGGCGATCAAGCCCAAGGGCAATGTCCTGCACAAGCGAAAGCCCCCCGTAGACCAGCGCTGTATAAAGTTGGACAGCGGAAGCGCCCGCGCAGATTTTGGTATAGGCCTGTTCGGCAGAGCCGATGCCGCCAACCCCGACGAGGGGGATGTCGGTGTGCCGGGAAAGCTGCGCCAGCACCCGGGTGGCGCGATCAAAGAGCGGCTGACCGGAGAGGCCACCCGCTTCTTGGGCATGGTGGCTCCGCAACCCGTCGCGCGACAGCGTTGTGTTGGTTGCGATGATCGCGTCAACCTTCGCATCGCTTGCAACGACAGCGATATCCGCGATCTCGGACGCGTTGAGGTCAGGGGCGATTTTCAGGAAAACAGGCGTGCTGTCACGTACCTGCATGACACCGTCCAGCAGAGCCGCCAACGCTGCAGGGCCCTGCAAGTTGCGTAGCTTTTCGGTGTTGGGCGAGGAGACGTTGACGGTCGCAAAATCCACATCTCCCCGCAGATGCGCCATGACTTGGGCAAAATCGGCGGCCCGATCCTGGCTGGTCTTATTGGCGCCCAGGTTGATGCCTACCGGTATGGATGCATGGGCCGCTGCAAGGCGCTGTCCAATCACCTTCATCCCGTCATTGTTGAACCCGAACCGGTTGATGGCCGCCGCATCCTCGCGCAAGCGGAAAAGCCGTGGTTTGGGATTGCCGGGTTGGGGAAGGGGCGTTGCCGCGCCCACTTCCAGAAACCCGAAACCTGCGTGCGACAGCGGCGTGATCGCTTCTGCGTTCTTGTCAAACCCGGCGGCCAGCCCGACGGGGTTCGGCAAAGCCAGCCCGGCGATTTCTGTTTCCAGACGTGGCGTGGTGATCGGGCCCGGTGCGGCGGCCAGCCCGCCGCGCAACGCGCGCAGGGCCAGGCCATGGGCCTTTTCGGGGTCGATCTGACGCAGCGCCCGCAGGCCCAGCTGTTCCAGCGCGCGTTTCATCGGTAATGCCCGGTCACGCGCTGGCTTCTTCCAGACCTGCGGGGAATTGGTGAGCACCGCCATCAAGCGGCAAGGGCTGCGCCCAGACCACATCTTCGAGGCGCAAGTCCCGGTAGAGATGTGGGAAAGGCTGATCGCCCCGCGAAATTTCCCACTTCAGATCGTCGCCCAGCCGGTCGGTCTCCACCGCAAGAAGCATCAGGCCATCCATACCGGCAAAATGCTTGGCAGCTGTCTCAGCCGCCTGTGCTGCGGTTGAGAAATGCACATACCCGTCAGTGACGTCGATTGGCGCTCCGGCAGTTGTGCCCTTGGCACGCAATTCTGCCCATTTATCACTTCGGAAAATTTTAAATATCATCATGCGCGCGGTGATGCCTTGCGGGGCATGCAGGGTCAAGGGTGCCCGACGCCATTGGTGACCAAGGGTCAGAGCGTCCCGCAAAGCCCACACAATCTTTGACACCCGCCGCATCAGCCGCCACCATTGCACCAGTTTCCAACCGAGGGGATAACCATGAAACGATTCTTGACAGCGACCGCCGCGCTTGCCCTGACAAGCGGCATGGCGTCGGCTGAGTACAGCCTGACCATCCTGCACACCAATGATTTCCACGCCCGTTTCGAGCCGATCAGCAAGTATGACAGCGGCTGTTCCGCCGAGGATGATGCCGAAGGCAAATGCTTTGGCGGTTCCGCGCGACTGGTTACGGCGATTGAAGAGGCCCGGGCGCGGTCGAACAACGCCATCCTCGTCGACGGCGGGGATCAGTTCCAGGGCACATTGTTCTATACCTACTACAAGGGCGCGCTGGCGGCCGAGATGATGAACAAGATGGGCTATGACGCGATGACCGTGGGCAACCACGAATTTGACGATGGCCCCGAGGTGCTGCGCGGGTTCATGGATGCGGTGAATTTCCCGGTCCTGATGTCCAATGCGGATGTTTCAGCCGAACCGCTACTGGCGGACACGCTGGCCAAATCCACCGTCATTGAGCGGGGCGGCGAAAGGCTGGGCCTGATCGGCCTGACGCCCGAGGACACCGACGAGTTGGCCTCGCCGGGGGATAACATCACCTTCTCCGATCCCGTGGCTGCCGTGCAGGGAGAGGTTGACCGGCTGACGGCCGACGGCGTGAACAAGATCATCGTGCTCAGCCACTCTGGCTATGGCGTTGACCAGCGTGTAGCGGCCGAGACCACCGGTGTCGATGTGATTGTCGGCGGGCATTCCAACTCGCTGCTGTCGAACACCTCTGATCGTGCGGATGGGCCCTATCCTACGATGATGGGCGAGACCGCCATTGTGCAGGCCTACGCCTACGGCAAATTCCTGGGTGAACTGAACCTGACCTTCGACGATGCGGGTAACATCACCGAAGCCAAGGGCGAACCGCTGCTGATTGATGCCTCCGTAAACAAGGACAGCGCCACCGCTGACCGCATTGCCGAGGCGGCCAAACCACTGGAGGAAATCCGCAATAAGGTGGTGGCGGAAACGGCCTCCGAGATCATCGGTGTGCGCGAAGACTGCCGGGCGCGCGAATGCGCCATGGGCAACCTGATTGCCGATGCGATGCTGGATCGCGTCAAGGATCAGGGGGTTGAGATCGCCATCCAGAACGGTGGCGGTATCCGTGCCAGCATCGATGCGGGCAAGGTGACCATGGGCGAAGTGCTGACCGTGTTGCCGTTCCAGAACACGCTGAGCACCTTCGACGTGACCGGTGCCAAGATCATTGAGGCGTTGGAGAACGGTGTCAGTCAGCACGAAGAGGGCGCAGGCCGCTTCCCACAGGTGGCGGGTATGAGCTTTGCCTTTGATGTGGCGCAACCTGCAGGCAGCCGGATCAGCGACGTGATGGTGGGTGATGCGCCGATTGACCCGGACAAAGTGTATTCGGTCGTGTCGAACAACTACGTGCGCAACGGCGGGGATGGTTACGCCATGTTCAAGGATGCACAGAACGCCTATGACTTCGGGCCTGACCTTGCGGATGTCACGGCGGAGTTCCTGGCGGCGAGCGGTCCCTATACGCCCTACACGGATGGCCGCATCACGGCGAAGTAACCAAGCCTCTGCAGTGTAGCCAACGCGCGCGGAGATTTTCGCGCGCGTTTTTCGTATCCAACGCTTACCTGCTGGTGTTGACAGAACAGGACAACTAGGTTGCCGACAATGTGCGGACGCTTTGTCATAGCCCTTCCGACCGATGATATGGTGCAGTTGTTTGAGGCCTTGCCGGACAACGACCTGCCGGATGTTCCGAACTATAATGTTTGCCCGACAACGCAGGTCCACGTGGTGCAGGGCGCCGGCGGTGGGACGCGGCGGCTGACTTCCATGCGCTGGGGATTTCTGCCGCATTGGTACAAAACCCCGACCGCGGGTCCATTGCTGATCAATGCGCGCGCTGAAACCATCGCTGACAAACCTGCATTTCGAGATGCTGCGCGCCAACGGCGCGCGCTGGTTGTTGCCAGCGGGTTCTACGAGTGGACGAAATCACCAGATGGTTTACGCAATCCCTGGTACATCACACCGACCAAAGGTGAGGTTCTGGTTATGGCCGCCGTCTGGCAAGATTGGATCAGCCCGAACGGTGACCGGAGGCGGTGCTGTGCGCTCGTCACAACGGCAGCCAATCGCGGCATGTCCCAAATCCACCACCGTATGCCCGTGATTCTGCAGCCTTCTGACTGGCCACTCTGGCTGGGCGAAGCGGGCCATGGGGCGGCGCGCCTGATGTGCGCAGCGCCGGAAGATGCACTGCGCTGGCACCGCGTGGATCGTGCGGTGAACTCAAACAAGGTGGCCGGGGCTGAATTGACAGCGCCGCTGGCTGGTACCGACGACGCCTGATGTCTTGAAATCGGATGTTTTTTACGACTCAGCGCGTGAGCGGTGTCCGCGCCAGGTCCAGACGTCCTTCGATCAAACGTTGGGACTTGCCGTGAAACCGTCCGGCCATAGAGGCGTCCACCTTTAAGGTGATCTCATCGCCATGCTCGATGGCTCCGGTCGTCCAGATGCCCTCGGAACTGCTGACCGTATGGGCCTGTCCGCTGACGTTGACGAACCGCAGCGTGTCACCGGGCTCGAACGCGGTGCGACTGGGGAAATAGGCGGTTTGCAGGATCATGATCACGCGCTCTTCGGCATGCGCGGGATCCCCGGTGAATGGGATCGGTCCAAGGAGTAACAAGGCAACTAACGAAACAGATTTGAGCAACAAAACAAACACCCTCGAACCGATCCCACCCAATCGGCAGATGAGTTTGAACTAAAGTTGAATTAGGGCTGAAAATGGCCGGACCAGTGTCGCCGCAGCGGCAATCGACCCGCGCACAGAGTGTTTCTAAACTCGGTACAATGCACTGAAACATCAGTGTTTTCTCGTTAAGGGTGTGTTTATTTTCCGCAAATGTCTATATTGTCTAGGGGGTTAGCCTTTGGGTCGCCAGCCAGTCGCGAAAGGATACAAGCGCGGGCGACTCCGCGCGCTCCTGCGGCCAAACAAGATAGTAGCTACCGATACTCTGCGATGTCTGTTCCGAGGCGAGAACCAGCTGACCATCGGCCAGATAGGGCTCCGCAAAGAAGGTGGGCAAAAGGGCAATGCCCAGCCCGTGAATTGCTGCTTGCGCCATGGTGGAGAACTGATCGAAAACCATGCCCGGAGGCGGCTCTTGTGCGTGCCCGAGCGCCTGCAACCACCGCGCCCATCCGCGTGGCCGGGTGTCCAGATGCAATAGATCGTAGCGCAGGATTTCTTCCGGGTCCGTTAGGGCGGAATCAATCAGGCTGGGGGCGCAAACCGGCACAACGGTTTCTGACAGCAAGGGCAGGTAGTCCACGCCGGACCAGTCCTCGCGCCCGAAGTGAATGGCTGCGTCAAAGGAAGAGGTGCGAAAATCAAACGGGGCAAGCCGGGTGGACAGGTTTACTGTTACTTCGGGGTGCCTGCGCGCAAAGTCGCGCAGGCGCGGCGCCAGCCAATGCATCCCGAAGGCTGGCAGGATGGCGAGGTTCAGCGGTCCGCTTTCGACATCCGTTTGCGCGGAAACAGCGGCCTGCGCCAGATGGTGCAGGACACTGCGCACCTTCCTCACATAATCTTGTCCTTTGGGGGTCAGGACCAACCCGCGTCCTTCGCGGGCCAGCAACGTAACGCCCAGCTGGTCCTCCAGCGCCTTCAACTGACGGCTGATCGCGCTCTGCGTCAGCGACAGTTCCGCTGCTGCCTGCGTCGCGCTGCCCAGCCGTGCCACAGCTTCAAAAGCGATCAGCGCGGAAATGGACGGTAGATAGCGGCGCGGCACCGACATATGATTTTTTCTCATGGATCGCAGGATAAAGCATCGTTAGTCATTTGCCCGTGCTTTTGCAATAATGCGGCAAAGCCCGGCCCGGGCGCATTGCTGCGAGGATATGACATGAATGTTGAAGCCCCCGTTCTGAAAGCCAAGGACGCGCCTGATCTGGGTGCGTTTGACTGGTCCGACCCGTTTCGCCTTGCTGACCAGCTTGAAGAGGACGAGCGGATGATCGAGGAATCCGCCCGCGCCTATGCGCAGGAAAAGCTGCAACCGCGCATCATTGACGCCTTCGCAAATGAGACAACCGAGCCTGCGATTTTCCGCGAAATGGGAGAGATGGGTTTGCTGGGCGTGACCTGCCCGGAAGAATATGGCGGGCTGGGCGGGTCCTACGTCTCCTACGGCGTGGTCGCGCGCGAAGTGGAGCGGGTGGACTCCGGGTACCGTTCCATGATGTCGGTGCAATCCAGCCTGGTGATCTATCCGATCTATGCCTATGGCTCCGAGACGCAACGCAAGAAGTACCTGCCCAAGCTTTGCGCTGGCGAATGGATCGGATGTTTCGGGTTGACCGAACCGGATGCAGGGTCCGACCCTGCGGGCATGAAAACCCGGGCGGAAAAGACGGCGACCGGCTACAAGCTGACCGGATCCAAGATGTGGATTTCAAATGCGCCGATTGCGGATGTCTTTGTGGTCTGGGCAAAGTCCGAAGAGCATGGTGGGAAGATCCGGGGTTTTATCCTTGAAAAGGGCATGACCGGACTGAGCACGCCGAAGGTGGGCAACAAACTGTCCCTGAGGGCCTCTGTCACCGGCGAGATTGTCATGGAGGGCGTCGAAGTGGGCGACGAGGCGCTGCTGCCCAACGTGCAGGGTCTGAAAGGCCCGTTCGGATGTCTGAACCGGGCGCGCTATGGCATCAGCTGGGGGGCGATGGGGGCGGCTGAATTCTGCTGGCACGCGGCGCGGCAATACGGGCTGGACCGGCACCAGTTCGGCAAGCCTCTGGCGGGCACGCAACTGTTCCAGAAAAAGCTTGCCGATATGATGACGGAGATTTCACTGGGCTTGCAAGGTGCGCTGCGCGTCGGTCGCTTGATGGACCGGGCCAATGCCGCACCCGAAATGGTCTCCATCGTGAAGCGGAACAACTGCGGCAAGGCACTCGATATCGCCCGCATGTCGCGCGATATGCACGGCGGCAATGGGATCAGTGGTGAATTCCAGGTGATCCGGCACATGATGAACCTTGAAACGGTGAACACTTACGAGGGCACGCATGATGTTCACGCGCTGATCCTTGGTCGGGCGCAGACGGGGATCCAGGCATTTTTCTGAGGTGTGAAAACCCGGGGGCTGTCTGCCCCCGAACCCCCGAGCATATTGATCGAACAATGAAGCGGGGCGTCTGGTCAGCCGGTGAACGGTGACATAAAAACGCGGGACGAAATGGGTTTGGGGGCGGTATGGACCGCGTGAAGATTGTGCATGAGGCCCTGGTGCGGCGGCTTGCGGCGGGCGATTTTCCGGATGGTGCGGCACCGGCAGGGCCGCTTGAACCGACCGTGGCGCTGGAGCTTTACCGGGCGCAGGTGCTGAGCCGGGCGCTGGATATCCAGAGCCGGGCGATGCAGAAGATGGGGCAGGGGTTCTACACCATTGGTTCGTCCGGGCATGAGGGTATGGCGGCTGTGGCGCAGGCCTTGCGCTCAGATGATATCGCCTTTTTGCACTACCGTGATGCCGCGTTTCAGATCGCGCGAGCGCAGCAGGTTGGCCAATCGGGCATGATGCGGGACATGCTGCTGAGTTTCGCCTGTTCCGCGGAGGATCCGATCAGTGGCGGGCGGCATAAGGTTCTGGGCAGCAGACCGTTGATGATCCCCCCCCAGACCTCGACCATTGCCAGCCATCTACCGAAAGCGCTTGGCGCGGCCTATAGCATTGGCCTCGCACGTCGCTGCGCGCCCGAGCATCGCTGTCTTGCGCGGGACGGTTTGGCGATGGTTTCCTTTGGCGATGCCTCTGCCAATCATTCTACGGCTCAGGGGGCCATCAATGCGGCAGGCTGGACGGCGTCGCAGGGCGTGCCCCTGCCGCTTTTGATGGTTTGCGAAGATAATGGCATCGGGATTTCCACCAAGACACCCGCTGGATGGATCAAAGCCTCCTTTCAGCATCGCCCAGGCATCCGGTATTTCGAAGCGGACGGGCTGGATATCTTTGACACCTTTGCGGTCGCATCTGAGGCGGCCCATTTCGTGCGAACCAGACGGCAGCCCGCCTTTCTGCACGTGCGGATGGTACGGCTCTATGGTCACGCCGGGGCTGATGTCGCGACCAGCTATCTGCCGCGCGCCGAGGTGGAAGCGGATGAGGCGAATGATCCGTTGCTGCATTCGGCGCGTCTGCTGATAGCCGCGCAGGGGACATCGGCGGAGGTGCTTTCCGACATTTACCGCGAGACCTTGGAGGCCGTGGCGGCGGAAGCGGAGAAGGTTGTCAAACGCCCGCATCTTGGCTCCGCACAAGACGTTATGGCGAGCTTGATCCCGCCCGCGCGAAACTGTGCGCCAACAAACGGTCCCGATCTGCAGCAGCGTCTGCGCCTGTTCGGCGGCGATGTCCAACAGATGGACGCGCCGCAGCCGATGTCGCGGATCATCAACTGGGCGCTGCACGATCTGATGCTTGCACATCCCGAAACCTTGGTCATGGGCGAAGATGTGGGGCGAAAAGGGGGCGTCTACGGCGTCACCCAAAAGCTGCAGGCGCGGTTCGGTCCTGACCGGGTGATCGACACGCTGCTGGATGAGCAGTCGATCCTCGGACTGGCCATCGGTACGGCGCACAACGGGTTCGTCCCCATGCCCGAAATCCAGTTCCTCGCTTACCTGCACAACGCCGAGGATCAATTGAGAGGCGAAGCGGCCACGCTGCCTTTCTTCAGCTGTGGGCAGTGGACCAACCCGATGGTCCTGCGCATTGCGGGGCTAGGGTACCAGAAGGGGTTCGGCGGACATTTCCACAATGACAACTCTCTCGCTGTCTTGCGGGATGTACCCGGCATCGTAATTGCTTGTCCTTCAACGGGCGCAGAGGCGGCGCAAATGCTGCGCGAGTGTCACCGTCTCGCGCGAGAAGAGCAGCGGGTTTGTGTTTTTGTCGAACCCATCGCGCTTTACCCCATGAGGGACCTGCATGATGCGGGCGATGGCGCGTGGATGACGCGCTACCCCGACCCTGACGCGCGCATCGCGCTGGGTCAGGTCGGGATCCACGGTGATGGCACGGATGTGGCGATCGTGACCTATGGCAATGGGCACTATCTCTCGCGTCAGGCGCAGCACTTGTTGGCGGAGAAAGGTATATCGACTCGAGTCGTCGATCTGCGCTGGCTGGCGCCGTTGCCCGAAGCTGCTCTGCTGAAGGCCGTCGAGAATTGTGGCAAACTTCTCATTGTCGATGAATGTCGCCGAACGGGCGGCCAGGCCGAGGCTCTCATGGCCTTGTTTGCGGAAACGGAGATGGAAAGCGTGCGGCTGACAGCGGAGGACAGTTTCATCGCTACGGGCCCGGCGTATGCCGCAACATTGCCCTCGCGCGATCATATTGTTGCTGCTGTAAAAAACCTAGTTGCCTGACATCGCATTGGAGTGCGCGATCAGGTCCAAGCCCATCTGGCCCATCAGGTGCATGTAGTCGAGCAGCACCCAGTTTTCAGCAATTTTGCCATCCGCGCAGCGATAAAAATCTATCACCCGCAACGTCAGCGCCCGGCCCATTGGAGCGACGCCCAGATAGGGGCCTTGGTGTGTCATGGTCATCGACGGCCAGCCTGACACGGCGGCGTAGTTGCCGTCCCCGATCCGGCAGTAGTGATGGCTGCCCTTACGATCCGGGAATGCTGCCAGGAACGGCGTACAATGATCTTTGACGAACCCTTCCCAGCGGTAATTTGATCCGATACCGCAGGGCCCTTACCACATCATGTCTTCAGCCCAATAGCCGTCCTTGCCTGTCTGTCTATTGGAGCCACCGGTTGCCGGGTCATAGATGTGCAGATCGCTCAGCATTGCCTCGACCAAGTCGAGGCTTTGGGCGCCGTGATCACCGTTGGGCAACACCCCGTCATGGGGCGCTGGGCCTGGGAAAAGGGTTTCCAGCCCCAATTGCCCCCCCGAATGGATCGTGCCCGGCCTGTCGCATCAGATCGGGCAGATCGAGGATGATTCGCGCCTGGGTTATTCGACCGTTTTCGACCCTGTAAAACTCGCCCGAGCGCAGAAAAGCCAATCTTTTGGACGGGCGAATGCCAAAAAAGGGGCGCAAAAAATGCCGACATAATGCGTTACAGAGGCGATCCAGTCATCGCCTTCTGCGCGTCAGTTAGACCCGGCGATGAATATTTCGTCTCTTCGATGCGCGTGCTGCAGCGCGGCGCGAAGCGATTTGAAGACCCCTTTGGCAATCGCGTCAGTACCCTGCAAAGAACCGCAAGGACGCGACATATAAAAGTGGCAATCAGGGTGCAGACCTTGATCGCACCTGCGCTGCAACGCAGCATCTCCAAGCTGGAGCAGGCCGTTTAAAAAATCGTGAATTATCAGCTTTGTGCTCTGCATGGGGGCAAGTCCTGCGGGTTTTGACCAAGCTTTGCACACGTGTGCAAAAAACTCTTGCCAAGCGCCAAGTTGAATGGCTAGCGTTAATACATCCTGCAAAAGGCAGGGCACGACAGCGGGGGCGGCATGGCTGAGATTCAACTGCGGAACATCAATAAACGGTGGGGCAGCTTTGTCGGGGTTGATAATTTCGACCTCACGATTGCCGATCAGGAGTTTCTCGTGCTGCTGGGGCCATCGGGCTGCGGCAAGACCACGACGATGCGCATGATTGCCGGGCTTGAAGACGCCACCGACGGCGAGATCATTATCGACGGACGCGTGGTGAATGACCTCGACCCCAAAGACCGCGACGTAGCCATGGTGTTTCAGTCCTACGGTCTCTACCCGAACATGAACGTCTATGAGAACATCCGCTTTCCGCTGAAGGTGCGCAAAGTGCCCGATAGCGAACACGACGAGCGCGTGCGCCGCGCCTCGGCCATGGTGGAGCTTGATGATTTTCTGCACCGCAAACCGGCAGAGCTCTCGGGTGGCCAGCGTCAGCGCGTGGCCCTTGCCCGCGCCATCGTGCGCGAACCTAACGTGTTCCTCATGGACGAGCCGCTCTCGAACCTCGATGCGAAACTGCGCGTCTCGACTCGCGCCCAGATCAAGAACCTTAGCCACGAGCTGAAAGTGACCACCGTCTACGTGACCCACGACCAGATCGAGGCGATGACGCTCGCCGACCGTGTCGTGGTGATGAAACAGGGCAAGGTGCAGCAAGTTGGCACGCCCACCGACATCTACGACCACCCCGCCAATACCTTCGTGGCAAGCTTTATCGGTAGCCCCGCCATGAACCTGATGGACGGCGAGATGCAGGGCGGCACCTTCACTGGCGATAGTGTATCGATCTCGGGCCTCTCAGGTCCGGACGGTCCGGTCACGCTGGGCTTTCGGGCCGAGGACGCGACCTTGGCCGAAGGTAGTGACGGGCAGATCACCGCGCCGATCTACACCATCGAACTTCTGGGTGATGCCACGATGCTGACCGTCCGCGCAGGGGGGCAGCTGGTGTCGGTGAAGGCCCACAAGGAGTTCCGCGCCGAAATTGGCGATACGATCTCCTTCGCTGTGCCCGTGGCGATTTGCCACCTGTTCGATACGGCCACCGGGCAGCGCATCGACACCAGAGGATCGGAAACAAGCGCACACATCGGTGCCGCAGGATAACACATGCCCTAAGGGGTCAATCACGAGTGCAGCCTTGCAAGATGCACTCTGCAAAACTGCAAAAGGGAGTTTGCATATGTTCTTGAAGAAAATCGCACTGGCGGGCGCTGTCTCGCTCTTGGGGAGCGCGGCACTGGCCTGCTCCTATCAGAACGAGGTGCCGGTCAAGTCTCTCAGTGCCGGGTTCGAGGCGTGGAAAGCCGTCACCGACGCCATGGCCGAATGCGGAAACTTCCAAGCCGAACTCGATCAGGAATTCCGTACCAAGCAGCCTGCGGCCTTTGAAGCCAACCCCTCGCTGTACCAGATCGGCGGTGTGTCGAACGGCACCATCACGCCGCTCTTGAACGCGGGCACCATTCGTCCGCTGGACGATCTGGTTGAGAAGTACGGCGCCAATCTCAAGCCGAACCAACTCATCCGGATCAATGGTCAGATCATGGCTGTGGCAATGATGGTGAACACGCAGCACCTGATGTACCGCTCCGATGTGTTGGCCGATCTCGGCATCGAGACGCCGACCACCTGGGACGAAGTCTACGCAGCCGCTGCCAAGATCAAAGAAGCGGGTGTTATGGAGTATCCGCTGGGCGCAACGATGAAGTCCGGCTGGAACCTCGCCCAGGAATTCGTGAACATGCATCCTGGCCACGGGGGTAAATTCTTCAACGATGACAATACCACAGCGGTCAACTCGGACGCAGGTCTGGCGTCGCTGGAGACAATGCAGGCGGCGCTGGAATTCACCGATCCGGAGGTGCTGGTGAGTGATTCTACCTACGTGCAACAGCAGTTCCAGCAGGGCAAAATTGCCATGGCGAACCTCTGGGCAAGCCGCGCGGGCGCGATGAACGATGAGGCTGAAAGCCAGGTCGTCGGCAAGGTCGCGATGGCGGCTGCGCCCAAGGCGGTGGCCGGTGGCGCACCGGCCACGACGCTCTGGTGGGACGGTATCGTGATCGCCAAGAACATCTCGGATGAAGAGGCAGATGCTGCGTTTCGTCTAGCCATGGAAGGCCTGGATGCCGAGACGGTGCAGGGCGCAAACGATGCGGCCATCTGGCTGGTTGATGGATACCAACCGACGGACATCGCCGAGGGGGCAATTGCAACGGCAACTGCCAACCCGGCGCCGCCTGCCTACCCGTCCACGACACAGATGGGATTGTTGCACACCGCCCTCGGCAACGAACTACCCGCCTTTTTGACTGGTGAGCGGGATGCCGCGGCGACGCTGACGGCCATCGAGGAAGCCTACACCACCTCCGCCAAGGAAGCGGGCGTCCTGAAGTAAGTTGGTGCTGGCCGGGTCCGCCCGGCCAGCCCTCGCCGGCCCAAGGGTGTGTCAAGCGCATCAGATGTGTGTTTTGCAAACTCTTCACGGCTACTTTGCAAACTGATTTGTCGCTAGGAGACGATCATGAAGTTCAAGACATTCGCAGCCTTCGTCGGGCCCTCGGTCTTCATGATGCTCCTGTTCATTGCGGCCCCACTGGTTAGTGTTTTCATTCAGAGTTTTCAGGTCACGCAGCCGATCCTGGAGCAAGTCGAAGTCGAAACCTGTACACCAGGCTTTCTGACCCAGACCTGCACAACCGAGATCAAGACAGTTCCGATACTCGACGAGAACGGCAAGATGATCACGGAAACGCAATGGGTGGGGCTGCAAAGTTACCGCAACGTTTTGCAGATGGACAAATTCTGGGCCGCCGTCGGCAACGGCAGTTGGAACCAGATCATGCAGATCGACTTCTGGAAGGCACTGCGTTTCACGCTTTCCTTTACGCTGCTGACGCTGCCGCTGGTGATTGGCGTTGGCCTCGCCATCGCATTGGCTGTGAACAACGCCACGCGGTCCATCCGCGGCCCCATCATTTTCATCTCGCTTCTGCCCTTCATCATCACACCGGTGATCGGGTCACTGTCGATCTACTGGCTCTTCGTGGGTGACGGTATCCTGACGACGATGATGGAACGCTGGACAGGCACGAATATCTCGATGTTCGCACAGGCCTGGACCATTGAATTGCTGATGTATTTCTATCGCGTGTGGCACGTTGCACCCTTCGCCTTCGTGATCTTCTATGCCGGCCTGCAAACCGTGAACATGGACACACTGGAATCCGCCGTGATCGACGGGGCGAGCCGCTGGGAACGGTTGCGCCACGTGATTGTGCCGCACCTTATGCCGCTGATCATCTTCATCGCCTTGATCCACCTGATGGACTGCTACCGCGTCTTCGATGAAATCGTCGGCTTCCGCAGCCAAGCGCATGTGATTTCGCTGCAGTGGTTGACGTTCGACTTTATGACACCAGACGATGCGGGCAACCGCGCGATGTCGCGCGCCTCCGCCTCTTCCATGCTCACCATGATCGGCATTGTCATCCTGCTGATCCTGCCGCTGCGCCGCACTTGGCGCGACCACAAAGGGAGCGCGCACTGATGTCTACCCCCAAAGCCATGCAGCAACCCCTTGTCCTGCGCCTGTCCTCCGGCACCTTCCTTGCCATTTGGTGTTTGCTTGCCGCTTTCCCCATCTTCTGGATCGCGGTGATGAGCTTCAAATCTCCTGTCGATGCCTTCGCCGACAGCGCGTGGGATGTAATCCTCGGCCCTGCCACACGCGCAGGCGGCGATGGGCTTTCCGTGCTTGACGTCATCTTCGGCCTGGTCGTGCTCTACTTCGCGATCCGCTGGGCCTTCACCCGGCTTCCGGGCTGGGTCCGGCACTACTGCCCGCCCGGTCTCATCGCGCTGGGCTGGCTTGTCGGGGCGCTGGTCTACGCCATCGCCTTCGTGCTGATTTTCCTCGGACTGCTACCCATGATCCTTGGCGCGCTCAACGGCATCCTCGGGCCACTTGGCACACCCGTTCTTGGCATGACAACCGAGCATTATGTCGCCGTCTGGGCGGAGAATGAATTCTATCGCAACTTCCTCAACTCCATGCTGGTGACTGCGGGCGTCGTGACCATCTCGCTCACCGTCGGGACGTTGGCGGGCTACGGGCTGGCACGCTCAGGATCTGATCTGGCCTTCTGGCTGCTAATTGTAGCGCTGGTCTTCCGCGCGCTGCCGCATTCGGTGCTCGTCGCAGGCTACCTGCCGGTCTTCATCAATTCCTCGGAAATCCTCGCGCCTATCTTTGGCGAGGGCGCGCCCACGCTCTATGGCCAGCCCTGGGCGGTGATCGCCGTGCTCGTCTCGATCAACCAACCCTTCACCATTTGGATGCTGCGCAGCTTCTTCCAGAACATCCCCGCCGAGCTGGACGAGGCCGCCCGTGTCGATGGCTGCAGCCACTTCCAGGCCTTCCGCAGGGTGATCATGCCCGTCATGTGGCCGGGCGTCATCACCACGGGGCTGTTCTCCTTCCTGCTGGGCTACAACGACTTCCTCGTGACCGCTCTCCTGCTTGACGCGCAGAACCAGACCATGGTCCCGGCCATTGCAGGCTATTTTAACCGTGAAACGACGACCACCGATCAGGTCGAAGCGGTCGCCGCCGCGGTGTCGATCACCGCGCCGCTCTTCCTGCTGGTCATGGTCTTCCAACGCCAGATCGTCAGCGGCCTGACAGCGGGGGCGGTGAAGGGCTGATGAGCAAGCGCGCACGCTCCGGTCTCATGCAGCGCCACCCGGCGCTGAACCGGATGCCACGGGATTTCATCACGGGAGGTGCGTCTTAACCCACGCACCTTCCACGATTGATGATGACAGGAGGACCCGGTGAAGGGATCCAGACCAGAGCAGGCCGTGCTGACCAAAGACACGGACATGAGCAAGACAGAGGCCACCCGTGCCGTGATCGAAGGCATGGTCGATGGTCTCAACGACCACCGCATCGACGACATCGGTGCGTTCTTCGCGGAGAGCTTCCGCTGGATGGGCAACCAGGGCTGCGGCACCAAGACGGGCCTGCGGGAGTTTCAGGACAACTGGCAGCGCCCGTTTCAGGTGGCGTTTTCCAACAAGGTCTGCGTGGATGAAGCGCGGCTTTACATGGGCGAATGGGCGGCGGCCTTCGGGCGGCAGGAGGCAACCCATTCGGGCGTGTTCATGGGCGTGGCGCCGACTGGCAAGCGGGTGGACATTCGGTACATGGATTTCTGGAAGGTGGAAGACGGCAGGATCACCGACAATTGGGTGATGGTCGATTTTCCGCATGTGTTGGCCCAGCTGGGCGTTGATGTTTTCGGGGGCGAAGGCTGGGAAGCCTTTGATCGGGGCGAGAAAACCCCGCCGCGCCCCGATCAGTGAGGAGAGAGTAAGATGGCAATCGAGTATCTGAAACGCGGCAAGCCCGAAGCCGAGCGCGCCGACGATGACGCCAAGACGCGCGCGGCGGTCGAGGCCACGCTGGCGGATATTGAGGCGCGGGGTGATGTGGCCGTGCGGGAGCTCAGCGAGAAGTTCGACAACTACAGCCCCGCGTCCTTCCGGCTGAGCCAGCAGGAGATCGACGACCTGATCGCACAGCTCAGCCCGCGTGAGTTGGAGGATATCAAATTCGCGCAGGAACAGGTGCGCAATTTCGCCCAGGCCCAGCGGGACTCGATGCTGGATATCGAAGTCGAAACCATGCCGGGCGTGATCCTGGGGCATAAAAACATCCCCGTGCAATCGGTGGGCTGTTACGTACCGGGCGGGAAATTCCCGATGGTCGCCAGCGCGCATATGTCGGTGGCCACGGCGAGCGTCGCGAAGGTGCCGCGTATCATCGCCTGCACGCCGCCGTTCAAGGGCAAACCGAACCCCGGCGTGATCGCGGCGATGCATCTGGGCGGGGCGCATGAGATTTATGTGATGGGCGGCATTCAGGCGGTGGGCGCGATGGCGCTGGGGACGGAGACGATTGACACGGTGCATATGATCGTGGGGCCCGGCAACGCCTTTGTGGCGGAGGCCAAGCGCCAGCTCTTTGGCCGCGTCGGCATTGATTTGTTCGCGGGGCCAACCGAGACGATGGTGATTGCCGATGAGACCGTCGATGCGGAGATGTGTGCGACGGATCTGCTGGGGCAGGCGGAGCACGGATATAACTCGCCCGCTATGCTGCTGACCAATTCGCGCAAACTGGCGGCGGAGACGCTGGCCGAGATCGAGCGCATCCTGACCATTTTGCCGACGGCGGAGACCGCGCGGGTGAGCTGGCAGGAGTATGGCGAGGTGATCCTCTGCGACAGCTACGACGAGATGCTCGCGGTGGCTGATGACGTGGCCAGCGAGCACGTGCAGGTCATGACGGACCGCGACGATTGGTTCCTCGACCATATGACCTGCTATGGCGCGCTCTTTCTTGGGCCGCGCACCAATGTGGCCAACGGCGATAAAGTCATTGGGACGAACCACACGCTGCCCACCAAGAAGGCGGGGCGCTATACCGGCGGACTCTGGGTCGGCAAGTTTCTGAAAACGCATAGTTATCAGAAGGTGACGACGGATGCGGCGGCGGCGGAGATCGGTGCCTATGGCTCGCGGCTCTGCATGTTGGAAGGGTTTGTGGGGCATGCCGAGCAGTGTAACCTTCGGGTGCGACGCTACGGTGGTGTAAACGTGCCTTACGGCGAGGCCGCGCCTGCGCAGGAGGCTGCCGAGTAGGATCTACGCCGCCCGGGGGCGCTGCCCCCGGACCCCCGGGATATTTTTGGCCAGAAGAAGACATGGACGCACATTCCTCTCACAAAGCGCTGTTGTTGCCGTTGCGCGCGGCGATGTATGATTTTGACCTCGGGGCGGTGCGTGCGGTTCTGCATGACATTTGCGCGACGGATGTAGTCTTTCGCATGGCCTTTCCTTTCGAGACGATCCGGGGCGTCGATGCCTACGTGTACGCGGTTTACGGGCCGCTGGGCCGCGCGGTGCCGGATCTGGAGCGGCGCGACCACATCGTGATAGCGGGCCCCACGCCGGAGGGGGCGGATTGGATCGGCTGTGGCGGGTTCTACACCGGTACGTTTCGCGCGCCCTGGCTCGACATTCCGCCAACCGGGCATCTGGTGCATATGCGGTTTCACGAGTTTTACCGGTTCGAGGGTGGCAAGATCACCGAGATGCAGGCGCTTTGGGATTTGCCCGAAGTGATGATGCAGGCAGGCGCCTGGCCGATGAGCCCGTCGCTGGGGCGGGAGTGGCACATCCCGGGGCCTGCCACCTGTGACGGGTTGGTGAAGGGGCCTTATAATGCGGAGGCTGCGCAGGCGAGCCGCGATCACATCGTCGAGATGCTCGAGTACCTTAAGCGCCACCCGTCGCAAGGTGGCCCCGAGGTGATGGAGATGGAGCGGTTCTGGCATCCACGCATGACCTGGTACGGGCCGTCCGGGATCGGCACCGGGCGCGGGATCGAGGGCTTCCGCAAGTGGCACCAGATCCCGTTTCTCAACGGTATGCCGGACCGTGGGCAATATGTGGATGAGATCGAATATCACTTCTTCGGTGATCGCAACTACGCGGCCGTGACAGGCTGGCCCGACATGTACCAGTCGATCACCCATGGCGGCTGGCTCGGCATTGCGCCGACGGGTAAGAAGATCGAGATGCGAAGCCTCGACTTCTGGCGTATCGAGAAGAGGCTTATCCGCGAGAATTGGGTGATGGTGGACCTGCTGCACATGTACGATCAGATTGGTGTCGATGTGCTGGCCCGCATGCGTGAATTCAACAAGGCGCGCGCGGGGTTTGATCCCGAAACCGGAGTGGCATTATGAGCGATCTGCCCCGCACCCCCAGCTTTGATCTTTCGGGCAAGCGCGCGCTGGTGACCGGCGCCTCTTCGGGCATCGGCTTGGGCTGTGCGGTGGCGTTGGCCGAGGCGGGCGCGCATGTGGTCTGTGCCGCGCGGAGGGCCGAGGTCCTGCAGGAGGCCGTCGATGGGATGGCCGGGCAGGGCTGGTCGGTGGACGCGATGCCGCTGGATCAGAGCGATGTGACGGCCCTCGCCGGGGCCTTTGACGCGCCCTTCGACATCGTCGTGAATTCGGCGGGGCTCGCGCGCCACTGCCCGGCGACGGAAACCACAGCGGAAGACTATGATGCGGTGATGGGCCTCAACCTGCGCGGGGCCTACTTCCTCTCAGCTCAAGCGGCCAAGGCATTGATCACAGGAGGAAAACCGGGATCTATCATCCATATCTCCAGCCAGATGGGCCATGTGGGCGGCGTCGACCGGGCGGTTTACTGCGCCTCGAAGCACGGGCTCGAAGGCATGGTCAAGGCCATGGCTATCGAGTGGGGCAAGGCTGGTATCCGCATCAACACAATCTGTCCAACCTTCATCCGCACACCGCTCAGCCAGGTGACTTTCGACAATCCCGAGCGCCTCGCCTGGATCATGGAGAAGATAAAGCTGCCCCGCGTCGGCGAGGTCGGGGACATCATGGGCGCGGTGCTCTTCCTCGCCTCCGATGCCTCTGCCATGGTCACCGGCACCTCGATGCTGATCGACGGGGGGTGGACCGCAGGATGATGGGCACGGGTGATGAATATGGGTAAAGTGACGTCCCTCGAAGTGGCTGCAAAGGCGGGCGTCAGCCGCTCCGCCGTCAGCCGTGTGTTCACACCTGGCGCTTCGGTGAGCAAGGACACCGCCGAGAAGGTGCGCAAGGCCGCCGCAGCACTTGGTTACCGGCCCAACGTGCTGGCGCGCTCGCTCATCACCGGACGTAGTCGCATAATAGGGCTGGTGGTCGCCTACCTGGAAAACCAGTTCTACCCCGAAGCCATTGAGCGCCTCAGCAAGGCGCTGCAGGCCGAAGGCTACCACGTGCTTGTCTTCATGGCCTCGAACGATCACGCCGCCACGCAAACGGTTATCGACGAGCTGCTGGACTACCAGGTGGATGCCATCATCGCCGCCTCCGTGGGTCTCTCGAATGACCTGACGCAGCGCTGCGAAGGGCTGGGCATTCCCATCGTGCTCTTTAACCGACACCAATACGATGATCGGCTCACCTCAGTTGCCTCCGACAATGAGGCGGGTGGGCGTAAGCTGGCTGAGTTCCTGATTGCGGGCGGTCATACCCGCATCGCCCATATTGCCGGATGGGAAGGCGCCTCGACCCAGATCGACCGCGAACGTGGCTTCATCGCCGGGCTGGAGGCGGCGGGTATGACGCTCTACGCCCGGGGCCTGGGCAATTTCGATTTCGAGACGGCACAGGCCGCCGCCCGCGCAATGTTTGGCCCAGAAGACCGCCCCGATGCGGTCTTTGTTGCCAACGACCATATGGCCTTTGCCGTGATGGACGTGCTTCGCTACGAGCTGGGCCTGCGCGTGCCCGAGGATGTCTCGGTCGTGGGCTATGACGACGTGACGCTAGCCCATTGGCCCAGCTATGATCTGACCACCGTGCGACAGCCTGCCGGTCGCATGGTTGTCGCCACGGTAGACGCGCTCATGGCGCGGCTCACCGAAGAAGATTCCGAACCCCGCCGCATCACGCTCGACGGCCCCCTGATTATCCGCGGCTCGGCCCGCACACCCAAAGGACAGAGCAAATGAAAGGCTTCGATCCGAAGTTTCGCGATTTCCCCGATTACATCATCGGCATCACCAAGGAAATCTGGGAGGACCGCGGTATCGCGACCCTGCACCAGTATTACTCCGACGACATCGTGGTGCGCTCGCCTGCCTCGGTGGTGCTGGGCAACGCCAATGTCATCGGTGCGACGATGGCAACGCTGGCCGAGTTTCCAGATCGCACGCTCTTTGGTGAAGACGTGATCTGGTCCGGCACGCCCGAGGAGGGGATGCTGTCCTCTCACCGTATTCTCAGCCGGGCCACCCATGCGCACGATGGTGTCTACGGAGAGGCAACGGGCAAGACGCTCACCTACCGCATCCTTGCCGATTGCCACGCCATCAACAATCAGATCAACGATGAATGGCTGATCCGCGATCAAGGGGCCATCGTGCGGCAGCTGGGATGGGAGCCGAAGGCTTATGCTGCCGACCTTATTGCGCGGGAAGGCGGGCCAGAGGTCTGCGTGCAGCCGCTGACGCCCTCCAATGATCAGCCGGGACCCTACAAGGGTAACGGCAACGACAATGAATGGGGCGCGAAATACGCTGATATCCTCACCCGCCTCATGGGGGCTGATATGGCGGCGATACCTGCTGAATACGATCGGGCGTGCCATTTGGAATACCCCGGGGGTCACACCGGCCACAGCCACGGCGATGTGGATCAGTTCTGGATGGGGCTGCGCGCGTCCTTCCCGGATGCGACCTTCCAGATCGACCACCAGATCGGGCGGGATGATCCGATGATGCCGCCCCGCGCCGCCCTGCGCTGGTCACTACACGGGAAACACTCTGGCTGGGGTCGTTTCGGCGCGCCCACGGGGGCCGAGGTCTATGTGTTGGGCATCAGCCATGCTGAATTCGGCCCCTGGGGTCTGCGTCGGGAATATGTCATCTTTGATGAAACGACGGTCTGGAAACAGATCCTGTTGCAGACTGGGTGAGGGCACCATGACCTTGTATTGGAACTGGTCAGTCCCCAATTTGGAGGGACCTACACACCCAAGAGGTTCGCACCATGCAACGTTATGACGACATCATGTTCACGTCGGCGGTCAAGGCGCTCCAACAGGTCGACGGCACCGCCGAGACCTATGCCCGCAGCTACGGCGCCCGCACCCACGCGCTTACCGAAGACGAAGTGGCCTTTATCACGAGCCGCACGTCCTTTTACATGGCTACGGTGTCTGAGACGGGCTGGCCGTACATCCAGCACCGAGGCGGGCCTGCCGGGTTCCTCAAGGTGCTCGACGATCACACGCTAGGCTTTGCCGATTATCGCGGTAATCGCCAGCATATCTCGGAAGGCAACCTCGCTGGCGACGACCGCGTATCGCTCTTCCTGATGGACTACCCGCGCAAGGCCCGGATGAAACTGCAGGGCCGCGCACGGTTCGAGCCCGCCGCCGGGAACCCCGAGCTCGCCACGCAATTGGCCGCCGAAGGGCAGGGCCGTGTCGAACGGTTGGTGACCGTCAGCCTCGACGCTTTTGACTGGAACTGCCCGCAGTTCATCACCCCGCGGTTTGACACCGCCGAACTCACCGCCCTTGTCGCGCCCGAGATTGAGCGGCTTGAAACCGAAAATACGCGCCTGGTCAATGAATTAGCCATCCTGCGCGCCCAACTTGAAAGAAGAGAGACCTGAATGACCCCCGCTGACATGGAAGCCCGCATTGTCCGCTATGGCGACCTCCACCCGTGCAAGACCGCCTTCATTGATGCCCACACGCCCGGCTCTGACCAGAAGGAGAACTTCACCATTATTGGCGGCGGTGTCTCGGAAAGCCCAGACCAGCACGTGCATATTTCCATTCCACACGGCTTTAATATCGGTGCCGCGGGCCAGCCGCCGAAGTGCCGCAACTCGCTGCACAGTCACCGCACAGCGGAGGTGTTCTTTGTGCTGAAGGGCCGTTGGCGCTTCTTCTGGGGCCGCTGGGGTGACGCGGGCGAGGTCACGCTTGAGGAGGGCGACATCTTCAACATCCCCACCGGCATCTTCCGCGGCTTCGAAAACATCGGTGATGATTACGGGATGATCATGGCGATCCTCGGCGGCGATGACGCGGGCGGCGGCGTGATCTGGGCGCCGCAGGTGATCGAGGACGCGGCGGACCACGGGCTGGTACTGTCCGAGGAGGGCAAACTCTACGACACCAAGAAAGGTGAGGCCCTGCCCGAGGGTGTGAACCCCATGCCGCTGCTCACCGAGCAGGAGCTGCAAGCCTTCCCCGAGCCCACGACAGCGGAGGTGATTCCAGGGTATGTGGCGCGCTACTGGGACATGGTGGCGCTGGCGGATCGGCACCCGGCCAAAGTCATCGGTGCGGGGGCCATGCTGCGTGACAAGCCGGGTTTCGAGGTCGCGCTTATCACCCGCGGTTCGGCCAGCGCAGAGATGCACCGTCATGACAAACCATCGGTGCTGATGCCGGTTACCGGCCACTGGCGGGTCACCTGGGAAGGCGGTGCCACCACGCTTGCGCCGGGCGATACCATGTCGGTGCCGGAGAATGTGATGCACAGCGCCGTACCCTCAATGACCGGCGCGGCGGCGCTTTATCATGTCGTCGGCACAGACGATCCCGCTGGCCCCACGTGGCAAGGATGAGCGCAGATCCGAAGGGCATCCGCGACGTCTACGAGAGCCAGGCCGCGGTCTATGATGCGCAGCGCTCGCGTGCGCTCTTTGAGGCGCGCTGGCTGGCGCGCTTTGCCGCCTGCCTGCCGCCGGGCGGGCGGGTGCTTGACCTCGGTTGCGGCGCAGGTGAGCCCATTGCACGCTGGTTCATCGCCGAAGGTTTCCGCGTGACGGGTGTGGATTTCGCCGATGCCATGCTGGAGATCGCCCGCAGCCGCTGGCCGGAGGGCGACTGGCGGCAGGGGGACATGCGTCGCTTCGATCTGGGTGAGACTTTTGACGGGATCATCGCCTGGAACAGCTTTTTCCACCTGACGCCCGAGGAGCAGCGCGGCTGCATAATACGCATGGCCGCCCATCTTGAACCGGGCGCCTCGCTGCTGATGACCGTGGGGCCCGACGCGGGGGAGGCCAGCGGCACCGTGGGAGGCCAGCCTGTTTACCACGCCTCGCTGTCTCCCGCCCAATACGCCACGTGCCTTGAGCAAAACGATCTGCGTCTGACCGGTTATCTTGCTGAGGACCCGGAGACCAACCAACACAGCGTGCTCATGGCGCGCAAGATCTGAGGAGACCCGTCATGCCTATCCTGACAACTCACGCAGGTTCGCTGCCCCGCACCCAGAAGGTGGTGGATTTCATCTTTGCCCGTGAACATGGCACTCCCTATGATCCTGCAGAGTTCGACGCCGCGATGACCGAAGCCGTCTCTGCCACGGTGGCCAGACAGGTGGCTGCGGGCGTTGGCGTGGTGAGCGACGGCGAGACCTCCAAGATTTCCTATGCCACCTACGTCAAGGACCGCTACACCGGGTTTTCCGGCGACAGCCCGCGCAACGCGCCCGCGGATCTCAAGAAATTTCCAAGCTTTCTCAAGCGCCTGGCGGAGGATGGCGGGACGCCGAAATATGCGCGCCCCATGTGTACCGGCGAGGTGACGTCAAAAGGGCAAGGCGAGTTGCAAAAGGACATCGCCAACCTCAAAACCGCGATGGCCGAGCATGGGGCGACGCGCGGGTTCATGAATGCGGCCTCACCGGGGGTGATTTCTCTTTTCCTGCAAAACGATCACTACAAGACACGCGACGCCTATCTTGCGGCCCTCGCGGATGCCATGCGTGAGGAATACCGCACCATCGTGGACGCGGGTCTCGATCTGCAACTCGACTGCCCCGACCTCGCGCTGTCGCGGCACATGCTTTTTAACGATCTCTCCGATGATGAATTCCTCAAGATCGCGGGCGCCCACGTGGAGGCGCTGAACCATGCGCTCGACGGCATCCCGCAAGACCGGGTGCGCGTGCATATCTGCTGGGGCAACTACGAGGGTCCGCATGTTTGCGACATCGGGATGGAAAAGGTGTTTGATACGCTGATGTCGACCAAGGCCTGCTATCTGCTCTTTGAAACCTCGAACCCGCGCCACGCGCATGAATGGACGGTTTTCCGTGATCGCAAAGGGGACATCCCAGACGACAAGATATTGGTGCCTGGCGTTGTCGATACGACGACCAATTTTGTTGAACATCCCGAACTGGTGGCCCAGCGACTTGACAAATTCACACAAATTGTGGGCGCAGATCGCGTTGTTGCGGGTTCAGATTGTGGTTTTGGAACATTTGCCGGATTTGGCGCTATTGATCCCGAAATCGCCTATGCAAAGCTTGAAGCCTTGCGCGATGGGGTAAAGCTGGCGGAGGGACGGTAATGGATGCAGCCCTTCTCAAGCTGTTGCAGAGGGTCGATACGCCGACCGTGTGCAATGCGATTGAGGTTGCGCAAGGCAAGCGCGGGTTCAACGACTTCACCCGCGGCACGATGCAATGCTCTGCCCCCGGTGAGGCGATGGTGGGCTATGCCCGCACCGCGCGTATCCGGGCCGTGACCGCCCCCGAGGAGGCGCCCGAGGTCATCAAGGCGCGGCGCATGGCTTACTACAAGTATATGACCGAAGGCCCGCGCCCCGGCGTTGCCGTGGTGCAGGACATGGATGGGGAAATGGCCATCGGGGCCTATTGGGGTGAGGTGAACACCAATATTCACAAGGCCTTTGGTCTTTCGGGTGCGCTGACCAATGGCGTGATGCGCGATCTGGGCGACTTGCCCGAGGGGTTTCCGGTGGTCGCGGGTTCCGTCGGCCCCAGCCACGGGTTTGTGCACGTGATCGACTTTGACCAATCGGTTGAGGTTTTCGGTATGACCATTGCACCCGGTGCCCTTGTGCACGCCGACCGACATGGGGCGGTGGTCATTCCAAATGATGTGATCCCACAGCTTTCTGATGCGATCGCAACACTGATGCGGTCTGAGAAGATCGTTTTCGATGCGGTCAAAGGCAAGCAGATTGATTTCGAGGAGTTTGAGGCGGCGTGGGCTGCTTTTGAGGCTGCGCGCACGTGATTGCGCGGGCCGTGATGCTGGCCTGCGTATGGGTGGCACCGGCCTTCGCAGAGGAGACACATATGGAGCTCTCACCGCAATGGGAGTACGTCGCCGACGGTGTGATGGGCGGTGTTTCAACCGGTCAAGCCGTGCATTTGGCAGTTGAGGGCCGGGATGCGGTGCGGCTGACGGGTGAGGTGTCGACGGAAAATAACGGCGGCTTTATCCAAATCGCTTTTGACCTGCGGATGGATGTGAGCGGCTGGACCGGGCTCGAGATCGACGTGATGGGCAACGGAGAGCGTTATGATCTGCGCCTGCGCACGGATCAGATGACGCGACCCTGGCAATCGTTCCGAACGTCCTTTGTGGCGCCCGAGAGCTGGCGCAGCATCAAGGTGCCTTTCGCGACGCTTGAAGCCAATAAAATCGATGCGCAGTTCGATCCCACTCAGGTGCGTCGTGTTGGCGTGCTGGCAGTGGGGCGCGTGTTTTCGGCTGATCTGGCTATCGCCGGGATACGCCTTTATCGCTAGCTTTTTGGTGCTGGCGCGCCACCTTCAAACGCGTTGCCATTCACATAATCGCAGGGCTCATCCCGCATTTCCAGATGCAATCCGTTACCGGTGTAGGGATGCGCACGGGCAAGCTCTTCGTCCACCTCGATGCCCAGCCCAGGCGTTTCCGGCGGGGTGATGAATCCCTCCTGCACACAGATGCTGCCTGTGATGAGCGCGTCGTGGAACGGCGTCTCAATGGTTTCCGCCATCAGCAGATTGGGGATCGAGGCCGCAAAGTGGACGTTCGCGGCCCATTCGATGGGGCCGGCGTAAAGGTGAGGCGCCATTTGCGCATTGTAGACCTCGGCCATGGCCGCGACTTTCTTCATTTCCCAGATGCCGCCTGCACGTCCCAACGCGGGCTGCAGGATCGTGGCGGCGCCAGCGCGCAGGACTGGCGCGAATTCGGCCTTGGTGGTCAACCGCTCGCCGGTGGCCACGGGGATGCGCACGGCGCGCGCGACCTTTGCCATTTCTTCAACGGCATCTGGCGGAATGGGCTCCTCGAACCAGAGCGGGGAATAAGGCTCCAGCGCCTGGCCGAGCCGGATCGCGCCTGCAGTAGTGAACTGGCCGTGGGTGCCAAAGAGCAGGTCGGCCTTGTCGCCGACAGCCTCCCGGATCGCTTTGCAAAAGGCCACGGATTGAGAGATGTCGCTCATGGCGGGCATGTGACCGCCGCGCAGGGTATAGGGCCCTGCCGGGTCGAATTTCACGGCCGTGTACCCGCGCGCAACGCAGTCAGCGGCGCTTTCTGCGGCCATCTCAGGGGAGGTCCAAAAGGCGGTGAGATCGTGATGCGGCAGGGGGTAGAGGTAGGTATAGGCGCGGATGCGGTCGTTCATGCGCCCGCCCAGAAGCGCCCAGACCGGTCGTTCGCGCGCTTTGCCGAGGATGTCCCAGCAGGCGATTTCGAGGCCGGAAAACGCCCCCATGACCGTGAGATCGGGGCGTTGCGTGAAACCGGAGGAATAGGCGCGGCGAAACATTTTTTCGATGTTTTCGGGGCTTTCCCCCTGCATGTGACGTGTGAACACATCTTCGATCACACCGCGCATCGCCTCGGGGCCGACGGCAGCGGCATAGCATTCGCCCCAGCCTGTGATGCCGGTGTCGGTGGTGAGCTTGACGAGGATCCAGTACCGCCCGCCCCAGCCGGGCGCTGGCGGTGCGGTCACGATGATGTCGAGGTCCTGTAGTTTCATCGCGGCGTTCCTTTGCCCAAAGGTGGCCTGAAGCCCACCTTACCTGCCTACTGTGTCTGTCGGTCGAAGAGGATGACGTTGCGCCGTGCAGCACCGGTCTTCGTGTCTGCGATGGCCTCGTTGATCTGGTCCAATCGCCAGCGCCCCGAGATCAGTTCATCCAGTTTCAGCCGTCCCTGGGCGTAGAGATCGACCATCCAGGGGATGTCCCGCTGGATCACCACGTCGCCCATTTTCGACCCCACCATTCCCTGACCGACTGCGGCCAGAATGACCGGTTCATAGGTTGATTGCGCACCGGAATGCGGCATGCCCACCATGATGACCTTGCCGCCGTAGCCCAGGTAACGCGGGGCCTGATCATAGGCCGGGATTGCGCCGACCGTGACAATCACCGCGTCGGCACCACGCCCGCCAAGCGCCTTGAACGCGGCTTTCCAAGGTTTGTCCGATGTGGCCAGGACGCCGTCGGTTGCCCCGAATTCCCGGGCGATCTCCAGCTTTTCGGCGCTCATGTCCACGGCGACGATGCGGCGGGCCCCGGCGATGCGCGCGCCTTGGATGGCGTTAAGCCCGACGCCGCCGGCGCCGATCACCACGACATCCTGCCCGGCGCGCAGACCGGCGGCGTTGACCACCGCGCCGACGCCGGTGATGACACCGCAGGCGATCAGGCTGGCGGCGTCCTTGGGGATGTCCGCATCGATGCGGACCACCTGATTTTGCGCCACCACAATTTTCTCGGCAAAGGCACCGCAGGCCATGGCCTGATGCAGTTTGCCACCTTGGGCGGTGGTGATTGGTCCCTTGTCACCGTCATAGGGGGTTTCGCACAAGGTCGGCTTACCGCCCGCGCAGTTGCCGCAGGAGCCGCAGGCGCGGATCAGAGTGACAACCACGCTGTCGCCGACAGACAGTCCGTGCACACCGGCCCCACAGGCACTGATCACACCCGCAGCCTCATGCCCGTAGACAGCAGGAAGCGAGCCGCCCCAGGCCCCGTCGGCATAGGAGATGTCAGAATGGCAGATCGCCACCGCGTCCAGCGTGACCTCAACTTCGCCCATCTCCGGGGCGCGCAGCTGAATGTCTTCGATTTCGAGGGGGGCGCCAAAGGCGTGGCACACGGCGGCTTTGATCGTTTGCATCTGTCGGTGTCTTCCTCTCAGGCGCGATCTTGCGCGGGTCCCGGTGGGCAGGGTGACCCGATGTTGAACGCCAACGCAAGACGCAAACCGACATGAAAGGTCGCTCTTATCCCGCGTCGGGGGCTAGGGCGCGCTTGGGCGGGAAAGCAAGAAACACAACAAGCCCGACAACAATCAGGGCTGCCGAGAGCAAAAACGGCGCGCCGGGGAGGTAAAACGCGGCATCGGCGTCTGTGAAGGCGGCGAAGGTGCCGGTCATCACCATGGGTGACAGGATCATCGCCAGCGCCGTGGCAGAGGTCAGCGCGCCTTGTAACTCTCCCTGGGCGTCGGCGCTGACGGATTTGGACATGATCCCCTGAAGCGCGGGCGTGATGACCGCCGCCAAGGCCGCGAGCGGGGTCAGGATCAGCGCCACCGTGCCACTGGTCACAAAGGCCAGCGATAGGAAAGCGACAACGTCGAAGACATGGCCGTAGATCACCGTGCCGCGTTCCCCGAGCAGGCGCAGGACCCAGCGGATCAGCCCGCCTTGCACCACGGCCATCATGATCCCGAAAAGCGCGAGGCTGAGCCCGATGGTCGCGGGCTCCCACCCGAAACGCTCCTTGCCGAAGTAGGACCAGATGGCCGGGTACACCATGAACGCCACCTGATAGAGGAAGAAGACGATCAGCAGGGGGCCTACACCGGGCACGCGGCCCAACTGGCGGATGCTGCCGAGCGGGTTTGCGCGCGCCCAGCGAAAGGGCCGCCGGATGTCATCCGTCACGGTTTCGCGCAGCACGAAGTAGCCGAAAACCGCGTTCAAGGCGGCCAGTCCCGCCGCGGCGTAAAAGGGCGCGCGGGTGCCGTATTCGGCCAGGACGCCGCCCAGCAGGGGCCCCAGAACAAATCCCACCCCAAAGGCTGCGCCGATCAGGCCGAAATTTGCGGCCCGGTCATCGGGGCCAGAGATGTCGGCCATATAGGCGTTGGCGGTGGATTGTGTGGCGGCGGTGATCCCGCCGACGACGCGCCCCAGCAGCAACAGGAAAATGCTGCCCGCGACGGCCATGACCAGATAGTCGAGCGCCATCACCACCAGCGAGAGCAGCAGGACAGGGCGTCTGCCAAAGCGATCAGACAGCCCGCCGATGACCGGGCCGAAGAGGAATTGCATCACGGCGAAGGTGGTGGACAGGACCCCGCCCCAAAGAGCGGCGGTGCTCAACCCCGTGCCCTGCACCTCCTGAATGAGGTCCGGCATCACTGGGATAATCAAGCCGATGCCCATGGAGTCGAGCATGACGGTGATGAGGATGAAGATAACCGCTGGGCGCATAGCCTAAAGTGCGCGGGCGCGGGCCGCAAAGGCCCGTGCGTCCGACGGAGCCTGACCCAGCTGCGCGCTTGGGTGGAACAGGTCGGCGGGCAGATCAGGATGGCGCGTGCGGGCAAGGTGTTCCAGCGACGTGCCGGCTTGTGTGGCTGCGCGGCAGAGCGCCTTGGTTTCCGCTTGTGCGTCCGGGCGGGGCATCTTGGCGGCCAGCGCGAAACTCAGCGCTTCGGCATGGATCAGCCCCAACCCTTGATCCAGCCCGGCGGCCATTTGGCCCACGTTTGGTTGCAGGGTCTCCATGATCTGTTTCGTCTGCTGCAAGGCGCTTGCGCCGCTGAGCATGATCTGCGGCATAACCATCCATTCCGTGAACCACGCCGCTCCATCACGTTGATGCTGATGCACGGATGCCGCCTGTAGTGCGGCCTGCAATCCACCCATCTGATGCGAGAGAGCGACGAGCACCGAAGCGGCAACCGGGTTTTGCTTTTGCGGCATGGTCGAAGAAGCCCCGGCGTCCCGAAAGGTGACCTCGCGCAGTTCCGTGGTAGCGAGGGCGATCAGGCTTTGCCCCATGGCGGCGAGCGTTGCGGTGACCTGCGCCATCCAGCCCGCGATGCGCAGGATCGGGCCACGATCCGTGTGCCAGCTGCGGCCCGGGTCTTTTAACGCCAACCCCTCGGCAAGGGCCGCACGCAGGGCAGGGGCCTTATCCCCCAAGGCCGACGCCGTGCCAGTGGCGCCCGACAGGGAGACCCAGAGACTGTTTTCACGCAGGTCAGGCAAGGCCTCCAGCGCGTCCAGTAAGGGCATGCCCCACCCGGCCAGCACCGCGCCCCAGCTTGTCGGCGTCGCCTGTTGGCCATAGGTGCGCGCGGCCATTGGAAGCTCTGCATATTGCTTTGCCTGATCCGCCAGGGCCTGCGTGATCTGGCGCAGGTCCGTCTCGGCTAAGGCAAGCGATTGGCGCAGGCGCAGCATCAACCCGGTGTCGATGATGTCCTGAGAGGTGGCCCCCCAGTGCAGGTATTGCGCATGTTCGGGCGCATTCAACTCTGCCCGGAAGGCGGCGACCATGCCCGGCACGCAGACCCCGTTTGCACCGGTTGATTGCGCCAGGGCGCCTGGGTCGATCTGGATTTCAAGGGTGGCACGGTGAATGGCGGCGGCGCTGACTTCGGGGATGATGCCTAGTGCACCCTGCGCCTTGGCCAGTGCCCCTTCGACCAGCAGCATGGCCCGCAGGGCGGCGCTGTCGGAAAACAACCGGCCCGCCTCGCCGGTGGGGAAGAGGCCTGCAAAGAGCGGGCTGTCGAAAACGCTTGCCGCCATGGATCAGGAGACCTCGACGGCCCGGACGTCAGACATGACCCACCTCTTTGAGGAACCGTGTCAGAAGTGCTGCATATTCTTCGGGCTGCTCAACGCAGGGCAGATGGCCCGCCTTGCGGATCACATGGCACTGGCTGCCGGGGATCAGATTGGTGGTTTCGCGCACCAGATCAGGCGGGGTTGCGCCATCCTCAGACCCCGCAATGCCTAGCGTGGGCAGGCGCAGGCTGGCCGTAGTTGTGTAGAAATCAGTGCCGGAAATAGCGGCGGAGCATCCCATGTAACCCTCGTCCTCCTGTCGTGTCAGCATGTTGCGCCACAGTTCCAGCTCCGGCGTCGCGCGGAAGCCTTCGGAGAACCAGCGCTCCATCACCGCATCGGCAAGGCTCTCGATCCCACCCTGGCGGACACTCTCGATGCGCTCTGACCACATGTCCGGCGTGCCGATCTTGGCGCCCGTGTTGGAAAGGACCATCGCGCGGATCATATCGAGGCGTTTCACCGCGAGCCCCTGCGCGATCATGCCGCCGATGGAAAGGCCGACAAAGACGCAGTCGCGCACCTGCAGGTGATCGAGCAACTGTTCCGTATCGGTGATCAGGGCGCCCATCGTATAAGGGCTGGGCGGACAGCTGGAGAGCCCGTGCCCGCGTTTGTCAAACCGGATGATCCGCAGACCCTCCGGCAGGTGCGGCAGAATCGGATCCCAGAGGCGCAGATCGGTGCCAAGTGAATTGGCAAAGACCACGGGCGCACCCTCGACCGGGCCATCGACCCGGTAGTGGAGCCTGACATCGCCAAGGTCGAGTATCTTCATGCCGCATCTCCCTGTCTGTCCTGTGCCGCCGCAAGGGTGAGCGCTTGCTGGAAGACCTCCGGATCCACGTTGCCCCCCGAAATCGTGACGATCACATCCTCACCGGAAATCCGGTCGCCATGATATAATGCCGCGGCCAGGGCCACGGCACCACCGGGTTCGGCCACGACCTTCAGGCGGTTGAACGCGTGGGCAACGGCCAAGAGCGCCTGGTCTTCGGTCACGGCAAACCCCGGCCCGGCCAGACGTTTCAGAATTGGAAAGGTCAGATTGCCGGGCTGCGGCGTGACGATTGCGTCGCAGAGGCTGCCGGTCAATGCCGCGTTGCGCTCGACCGCGCCGGACCGCAACGATCGGGCGACGTCATCGAAATTCTCGGGTTCTGCCGTGCGGACCCGCAGCCCCGGCGCCTCCGCCTCAAGCGCCAATGCGATGCCGGAGGAAAACCCGCCACCGCCGCAGCAGACGATGACGTCGGCTTTTGTCACACCAATCTCGGCCGCCTGCGCGGCGATCTCCAGACCGGTCGTGCCCTGGCCTGCGATGACCTGCGGCTCATCATAGGGTTTGATCAGGGTCAGGCCCCGCTCCTCCACCAGCTGGGCCCCCAGCGCATCGCGATCCTCGCCCGCGGCCCGGTCATAGAGCACCACCTCCGCCCCCAACCGGCGGGTGTTTTCGATCTTAACCCGGGGGGCGTCGCGCGGCATGACAATGACGGCCTGCACCCCATGGGCCTGGGCCGCCAGCGCGACACCCTGCGCATGGTTGCCGCTGGAAAAGGCAACAACACCCCGGGCACGCGTGTCCTCCGCAAGGGCGGAAACCGCAGACCAGGCCCCGCGAAACTTGAAGCTGCCCGTGTGTTGCAGGCACTCCGCCTTGATCCAGACGCGGCGACCGGCAATCGCATCCAGAAAGGGCGAGGACAGAAGCGGCGTGCGCCGCGCGTGCCCCTCAAGCCGCTCAGCCGCAGCCCTGATCATGTCGATGTTCATCGCAGGCTCCTCATCTCAGCGCATTGATCCAGGTTTGCAGCGCAGCCACGGATTCAGGCTCATCCAGAAACGGAATATGGCCGCGGCCCGCCACCGTGACACCAATCATATCCGGGCGACGGCGCTGCATCTCCGCAAAGGTCTCATGGCTGAGCAGATCGGAGTTTTCGCCGCGAATGCAGGCCAGCGGAAGGTCTTCCATCGCATCGAAACAGGGCCAGAGATCGGGCGCCTCCTGTGCGCCCGCTGCGTCGAAGGCGTCGCGCAGGCGTGGATCATAGGTGATGCTCAGCCCATTGTCCGTCTGTCGAAAATGCTTGTGCGCCTCCTCGATCCAGCGCGATTGCGGCACATCCTTGAAGCCGGTGTAGGTGCTGCCCATGCCATGGGCCGCGTCCGCAAGGGTTTTCGCAGCGGGCGGGTGCCCGAGATAGGTTGAGATGAACTCGAGCCCTTCCGGCTCAATAACCGGGCCAATGTCATTTAGGGCCACGCCGGTCAGGCGGTCCTTTGCCCCCATGGCAAGGCCCATCGCATTGAGGCCGCCGCGCGAGGTGCCGAGGATCGCCACTTTATCCAGCCCCAGATGGTCCAGCAGCTCGATCACGTCACGGCATTCGACCGGCAGCGAATAGTTTTGCCAAGTCTTGTCCCAATCCGATTGTCCACGGCCCCGGTAGTCCATCTTGATCAGACGCACGCCGTTGAGATGGGGGGTGACATAGTCGAAATCCGCCGTCGTCCGGGTCAGCCCGGCAAGGCAGAGTATCGGCGGGCCCGTACCCTCGTCGGTGTAGTAGAGCGATAGCTTGTCGGAGGTTCTGAAAAACGCCATCAGAGCCCCGCCAATGCCGGAATGCCGGTGAGATCGGACAGGATGTGCGTTGGTGTCCATGGCAGACGATCCACCGGATCACCCGCACGGTTGACCCAGGCGGTCGTGAACCCGTAGCCCGTGGCGCAGCCCGCGTCCCACCCGTTGGAGGAAACGAAGAGCACCTCTTTCTTATCACACCCGAACCGCTTGGCGACCAGGTCGTAGACCCGCGCATCGGGCTTGAAGACCCCGACACTTTGGACCGACAGCGTGTCATCCAGCAAGGCATCGATGCCAGCAGAAGTGACCGCCCCGCGCAGCATATCGGGGGACCCGTTCGACAGAATCGCCGTTGCCATGCCCCCGGCCTTGAGCTGACGCAGCATGTCCGGCACCTCCGGATAGCTTTGCAATTCCCAGTAGAGCGCAAGCAGCCGTTCACGCAGGGCGGCATCGCCCGCCAGACCGGTTTTCTCCAGCGCCCAGTCAAGCCCCTGCTGCGTGACCTCCCAGAAGTCGCAGTGGTCATCGGTGACCGCTCGCAGCCAGGTGTACTGCAGCTGTTTCAGGCGCCAATGCTCCGCCAGCTCCGGCCAGGTGCTTTCCAGTTTCGAGAAATCCGGCTCGGACGCTGCTTGTCGTGCTGCCGCGGCAACATCAAACAAGGTGCCGTATGCGTCAAAGACGCAGGTCGTAATCGACATGGGCGCACCCCTTCACAAATGCTTATCGCCAGAGTGTCATGGCTCAGCTTATGCGAAAAGGCCCAAATGCAGGGTTTTTCGCCTTTACTCATCTGAATTGGACAGGCAGGCTGAGATCATCTCAGGAGAACCCGCGCAGATACGCGGCCTCCCACACTCTTTCCCAGACATGATCGGAGCATCAATGACCCAGGTGAAAACGGGCGACACGGTTGGCATTCACTACACAGGAACCCTGTTGGATGGCACAAAGTTCGACAGCTCCGAGGGGCGTGATCCGCTTGAGTTCGAGGTGGGGTCTGGTCAGATCATTCCAGGGCTGGACGAGGCATTGCCGGGCATGAGCGTGGGCGACAAGAAGACGGTTGAAGTCCCCTGTGTCGACGCCTATGGCCCGATCAATCCCGAGATGCGGAAGGCGGTGCCGCGCGAGGGTATTCCGGATGATGTTCCGCTCGATATTGGCACGCAACTGAATGTGCAGACACCCGAGGGGCAGGCGATGCAGGTGATGGTTGTCGCGGTGGATGACGCCACGGTGACGATCGACGCCAATCACCCGCTGGCCGGTCAGGACCTCAAGTTCGATATCGAGTTGATGTCGATTTCCTGAGGCGGCGGGTCAACCCTCTTCCCCGGTGGCCGGCTCGGGACGGTTCACCGGTGTTCGCGCGATCGGCAGACCGGCGATTTTTGCGTTCAGTTCAGTGGCTTTTTGCACAGCAGCCGCCTGTAACTCACGGGCTTCGTCCGTCGGGAATTCGCCTTCCATCATCGCGGAGATGAAGGGTTTGACTTCATCCAGCCCGCTTTGCAGCTTGGGTTGAAGCGCCGGATCCGACCACAGAGCAGCGGAAAACACAGCTGCAGTAACAGGCATCAAGAGCCATGCATAAAGGCGCGCGCGGCTCGACCGCCGGATATAGCGCGCCTGTCGCAGAGTTCGGGAATCGGCATAATTGTACATACCGCATTCGTAGAAGTTGAATATGGCATCAGTTTGGCTCAATCGCGGCGCGGATGCCGGTGGCTTAGATGTTTTCGAATTGCGGCATGCCCAGCACGTGATATCCGCCATCAACCCGGATGATCTCTCCGGTGGTACAGGCCCCGGCGTCAGACGCCAGATAAACAGCCGTACCGCCCACCGCCTCCAGCGTGGCGTTCGAGCGCATTGGCGCGTTCTGGTCGGTGAACTTATAGGTCTTGCGTGCGCCGCCAATGGCGGCTCCGGCCAGCGTTTTCATCGGCCCCGGCGAGATCGCGTTCACGCGAATTCCTTCCGGACCGAGATCGTTTGCCAGATAGCGCGTGGCGCTCTCCAGTGCGGCCTTGGCAACACCCATCACGTTGTAATTCGGCACAACGGTGTTGCTGCCCTGATAGGTCAGGGTCATCAGCGTGCCCCCGTTTTCGACCATCAACGGGTGCGCGCGGCGGGCAACTTCGATCAGGGAGTAGGCGCTGATGTCCATCGTCTGCTTAAAGTTGGCGCGGGTGGTGTTGAGGAACCGGCCCGTCAGCTCGGTCTTGTCGGAAAAGGCGATGGCGTGCACCACGAAATCCACTGTCGGCCAACGTGCGCCCAGTTGTTCGAAGGCTGCATCCAGCGAGGCGTCGTCGGTGACGTCAACGTCCACCATGAAATCGGACCCGACAGAGGCGGCCAGCGGCGCCAAGCGCGACCCAAAAGCCTCTCCCTGATAGGTAAAGGCCAGCTCCGCCCCGGCTTCGGACATTGCTTTTGCAATGCCCCAGGCGATGGAGCGTTCATTCGCCACGCCCATGATCAGGCCGCGTTTTCCGTTCAATAAACCAGACATAATTGTACGTTACCCGCGATATTTGGACAGGATCATCGACCCGTTTGTGCCGCCGAACCCGAAAGAGTTTGTCATGACCGAATCGAGTCCGGCATTCTCGACAAGTTCTGTGGCGATCTCCGAGGGCTTGAACTCAGGGTCCAGTGTCTCGACATTGATCGAAGGTGCGATGAAATCATCCTTGAGCATCAGCAGACAGTAAATGGCTTCCTGCGCGCCCGCTGCTCCCTGGCTGTGCCCCGTCATCGACTTTGTCGAGCTCACCGGCGGTTGGGTCCGCCCCTCGAAGGCGCGGCGCACGGCCTCGATCTCGGGCTGATCCCCGGCAGGGGTGCTGGTACCATGGGCGTTGATGTAGCTCACGCTGCGCCCTTCGGGAAGTGTCTCCAGGGCCAGTTGCATGGCACGCCCGCCGCCTTCGCCAGAAGGGGCAACCATATCGTGCCCGTCGGAGGTGGCGGCGTAGCCGGTAACCTCGGCATAGATATGCGCGCCGCGGGCCAATGCGTGCTCCAGGTCTTCCAGCACGACCATGCCACCACCGCCAGAGATCACGAAACCATCGCGGTTCGCATCGAAGGCGCGCGACGCCTTGTCGGGGGTTTCATTGTACTTGCTGCTCATCGCGCCCATGGCGTCAAATAGGCAGGACAGCGTCCAGTCGAGCTCTTCCCCGCCGCCCGCAAACATCACATCCTGCTTGCCGAGCATGATCTGTTCAGCGGCGTTGCCGATGCAGTGCAAAGACGTCGAACAGGCCGAGGTGATCGAATAATTGATACCCTTGATCTTGTAGGCTGTGGATAAGTTGGCACTGACGGTCGAGGACATGCATTTCGGCACGGCGAAGGGACCGATGCGTTTCGTGGCGCCTGTGTCCTTGACGACCGTGTGGGCCGTCAGCATGGCGCTGGTCGAGGGACCGCCAGACCCGGCAACGAGGCCGGTACGTGGATTGGAGACGACGTCCTCATCGAGACCTGCATCCTTGATCGCCTGATCCATCGCGATATAGGCATAGGCCGCACCCGGCCCCATGAATCGCAATGTCCGCTTGTCGATGTGTTCCGCCACGTCGAGCTTGAGCGTGCCCGCGACCCGGCTGCGGAACCCGTGTTCGGCCATCTCGTCACTGGCAACGATGCCGCTGGTGCCGGATTTCAGCGAGGCCATGACCTCTTCGGCGTTGTTTCCGATGGATGAGACGATCCCCAACCCTGTCACGACGACGCGGCGCATGGCGCTCTCCTTCCCTCTTGCAGATCGCTTTCGCGGGGTCAGTTTTCTGACAGCGCGACTTTCATATCGGTGACCTGATAGATGGTTTCCCCATCTGCTTCCACACGGCCATTGGCGACACCCATTGTCAAGCGTCTGGTCTGAATGGCTTTTGTGAAATCTACGTAATAGGTGATCATTTTTCGATCAGGGCGGACCATGCCGGTCAATTTGACCTCACCGACCCCCAGCGCATAGCCGCGCCCCTGCCAGCCGCGCCAGCCCAGATTGAACCCGGTCAGCTGCCACAGCCCGTCAAGGCCCAGACAGCCCGGCATGATCGGATTGCCGGGGAAATGGCAATCGAAAAACCACAGATCCGGCTGGATATCGAATTCGGCAACGACGTGTCCCTTGCCGTGCTCGCCTGCATCGCCGGAGATGTCGGTAATCCTGTCCATCATCAGCATCGGCGGTTCGGGAAGCTGTGCGTTACCGGGGCCAAAAAGCTCCCCGCGCGCGCATTTAAGCAGGTCGTCCTTGGTGAAGCTGGTCGGGTATTGGGCCATTTTGGCGCGTCTCCTGCTCGGTATTCTTTTCGTCAATCCCGTCTAGCATCGGGTTTGCGGCCTCTGCAAGGGCGGGTGAGGACACCGCTTATCTGTCCGGTTTGACGGGGGCTGCGTCAATTACGACGGACCAAATCCATTGAATCCAATTGAAAATGACTCGCATTGACCCTTATATGAAGGGAACGAGGCCACGAGAGGGTGCCATGACGCCTGCGCAACAGACAATTGGGACGAGCTGGCTGGCCAAAGCTGGGCTGCGGCCTACTCGCCAGCGGGTAGCCCTTGCGACGTTGCTGATCGGCGACGGCCAGCACCGCCACGTGACCGCAGAGAGCCTGTTTGATGCAGCCAAGGATCAGGGCGAGGCGGTCTCTCTTGCGACGGTCTACAATACGCTGCGCGCCTTTTGCGACGCAGGGTTGATGCAGGAAGTCACCGTCGATGGCTCCAAGAGTTATTTCGACACCAACACGCATGATCATCCGCATTTTTTCTGGGAACACGAGGCCAAGCTGACTGATGCACCCTCAGAGCAATTGGTGATTGCACAGTTGCCCGACGCACCGGAAGGGGCGGAGATCGCTTCGGTGGATGTCGTGATCCGCCTGCGCCGGAAATCCTGATCCACTCGGGCGATCATTCGCCAGATACAGCGCAGAAAAAAACCCGCCGTGCCGCATCCTTTGATCACAAAAGAAGACATTAATACCTATGCCCGCGATGGGGTGGTGTTGATCCGTGGGCTCTTTGCCGATCATGTCGAGGCGCTCCGCGCGGGGGTGGCGCAGAACATGGCGCATCCGGGGCCTTACGCCGCTGAGAATCTGCACAAACACGAGAGCGGTCGCTTTTTCGACGATTATTGCAATTGGGACCGGATTGACGCGTTCAGCGAGGTCATTCGCAGCTCCGCTGTTGCGGAGGTCGCCGCCGATCTGATGCAAAGCCGCCGGGTGCAGCTTTTCCACGATCATGTGCTTGTCAAAGAGCCAGGAACCTCGAAACCGACGCCCTGGCATCAGGACGCCCCCTATTACTTTGTGGAAGGGGAGCAGACGATCAGCTTCTGGTCACCGCTTGATCCGGTGACGGAGGCGACGCTGCGTTGTGTTGCGGGATCACATCGCTGGCCGAAACCGGTGCTGCCCACACGCTGGTTGGCCGAGACAGATTTCTACCCGGACAGCGAGGCTTACATCCCAGTTCCGGATCCGGATGCCGAAGGTATGGACATTCGGGAATTCCAGATGGCGCCGGGCGATGCGGTCGCCTTTCACTACCGCGTGCTGCACGGAGCGCGTGGCAACGATGCAAGTACCCGGCGGCGGGCGTTTTCTCTGCGTCTTCTCGGAGATGATGCGCGTTATGTGGCACGTCCCGGTCCGACCTCGCCACCTTTTCCGGGCCATGACATGCAGCCGGGCCAGCGGTTGCGCGCGGATTGGTTCCCGGTGTTGCTGGACCGCGATGCAGCTGCCTGACGTAGTGTAGATTTAGCCGCTGTTCAGAACCACTGCCCGGGCTCCATCAACCCCAGATCAAGCAACTGTCGTGAATGCCACTCAAAAGGCGCGGAGTTGTGCCATTTGAACGTGTGAATATCGTAGGTGCTGCCGGGATTGCTTTTCAACGCCTTGGCGGTGCGGAAAGAGCATACGGCAGCGGTAATGTTGTGATGCCACGGGCAGGCATAGGTGTTGTATTCCTCGTCTGAGAATGTGTGATCCTCCCGCAATTCCAGCCCCGGTTTCGCCCGGAAAAGGGCAATGCGGTCGATTTTGCGCCGCGTGTAGGGCACATGTTCTTCAAACCGCCATCGCAGCCCCCCGAAGAAATCCAACTGTCTTTCCTTCGGGTGATAATTCCTCGCGGCATCCTTGCGTGCCAGCGCGTAGTAGCCCGAACGGTCCAGGTGTGCCCGGTCCAGTGAAACGGCATCGGGGTGTTCTGCCAGATCGTCCGAGTATAGGTCGACGACATAGGTCAACATCGCGTCGCGCCGCTCTTCTGTGTGAAACGCCAGCATCTCGCCGACAGTCCGGGTTTCGCAGAAGGGAAAAAACAGGTATTCCGCGTTGAAACAGTAGTACATCCAGGCGCCGGGGGCTGCTGCGCCGATGCTGTTGACGGCATGTTCCACAGCGCGTTCAGCCGTTGCGTCATAGTCAATCCGGTGCACTGTTTCCTGCAGGTCTCCGGGCAGGTCAAATGCAGCAGGCATCAAGGCGATGACGGAGATAAACCCCATCTGGTCGTGATGGCGCAACGTGGTCGCAACTTCCACATCATCTTCGACAAATATCATCGCAACCGGCCCTTTGCGCAGGGCGGCAGGGGGGGCGGTCAGAAAATCCTTGAGGCTCTCGTAGTGCATCGTCGCTCCGGATGGCTGCATGAGACAGAATCAGTTAATTCTGCGTTCATTGCAAGCCGGTGCTGTGGCTGGTAAGCAGCGCGCCAACCCACAGTGATCCGGATTCCACGCATGACCGCGCCCAAAAAGCTCTTCGTTAAGACTTACGGCTGTCAGATGAATGTCTATGACAGCGAACGCATGGCCGAGGCGCTGGGCGAACAGGGATACCAACCGACCGACAGCGCAGAAGAGGCGGATATGATCCTGCTGAACACCTGTCATATTCGGGAAAAAGCGGCTGAAAAAGTCTATTCCGAGCTTGGGCGCTTGAAGGGTTTGAAGGCGATCAACCCGGAGCTGAAGATCGGCGTTACCGGGTGCGTGGCGCAGGCCGAAGGTGAAGAGATCATGCGTCGCCAGCCTGCCGTCGATCTGGTGGTGGGGCCGCAGTCCTATCACCGCCTGCCTCAGATGGAGGCACGGGTGCGGGAGGGCGGCAAAGCGCTCGATACGGATTTTCCCGAAGAGGATAAGTTCGAACGGCTGAAACGGCGCCCCAAGGCTGCGCGTGCGCCGTCTGCGTTTTTGACCGTGCAGGAAGGCTGCGACAAGTTCTGCGCTTTCTGTGTGGTGCCTTATACACGCGGTGCGGAAACCAGCCGCCCGGTGGCCCGCATTCTCGAAGAAGCGCAGGATTTGGTGGAGCGCGGTGTGCGCGAAGTCACCCTGCTCGGGCAGAATGTGAATGCCTATCACGGGATGGGCGCGGATGGACGAGAGCAAAGCCTGGCCGGTCTGATTTGGGCGCTTAACGATATCGACGGGTTGGAGCGCATAAGGTTCACCACCTCGCATCCCAATGATATGACCGACGATCTGATCGAGGCACATGGGTCTTGCAAGAAGCTGATGCCCTATCTGCATCTGCCAGTGCAGTCGGGGTCGGACATAATCCTCAAACGCATGAACCGCAGCCACACTGCGGAAAGCTATCTGCGCGTGATCGAACGTATTCGGGCAGCGCGTCCGGATATCCTGATGTCGGGTGACTTCATCGTTGGCTTCCCGGAAGAAACGGAGGAAGATTTTCAGGCGACGCTCGATCTGATCGAAGAGGTGAAATACGGTTACGCCTATTCGTTCAAGTATTCTACGCGCCCTGGCACGCCTGCGGCGGAACGCGCGCAGGTGGACGCGGAGGTGGCGGATGAGAGACTGCAGCGCATTCAGGCCCTGATCACCCGTCAGCAGCAAGAGATCCAGAATGCGATGGTCGGCCGTCATGCGCGGGTCCTGGTCGAGAAGCCGGGTCGCGAAGACGGCCAGATGGTGGGGAAATCTGAATATCTGCACGCGGTGCACATTGAGAATTCTGATGCCGCCGTCGGAGACATTGTGCCCGTTAGAATCACCGAGGCGAAACGAAACTCTTTGGCAGCAATAAGGCAGAATTAAGGGTTAACCTTTCACGAATTGGCCCGAATGTGGCATTTTTAGGCGCGGTGTTGCTTGAGCGGATACAATGCCGACGGTGTCTTGCCACAATATCCGTTAGAATTTACACAAACTGTCAGTGTGTTTTCGTTCCTCGCGCTTTTTGAGCCGAGGTTTGGGTGTGTGATCAGTAAAGGAAGAGACCGTGAATTTCACTTTTTCGGAAGCCGGGCGTGGTCTGGCCGGTTTGGTCTTGGGTGCGGTTGTCGCACTGCAAGGCAGCGTTGCAATGGCACAGACCCCCTCTCAGGGTGGTTTGGACAGGGGACAGTACATTCCCAGCATCTGGGTTGATCCTGACGGTTGTGAACACTGGGTAATGGATGACGGCGCGGAAGGGTTCATGACCCCGCATGTGAGCCGTGAAGGCATTCCGGTTTGCCGCGCCGCGGATGTCTGTGCCGTGATGAACTCGGACCAATTCTTTGCCACTGACAGTTTCCGGGTCAGTCAATCCGGTCGCGCGAGCCTAGGAGAGTTTTTCCGCACCTCGAATGCAAGCGCATTCATCATAACAGGTCACACGGACAGTAACGCTTCTGACGCCTACAACATGCAATTGTCGATCAATCGGGCCAATGCGGTTGCAAGTATTGCGCGCGCGCAGGGTGCCGTTGTCTCAGATGTACGTGGTCTGGGCGAACGCCAACCTGCAGCATCGAATGCGACTGCCGAAGGGCGCGCGCAGAATCGTCGCGTTGAAATTATCTGTATTCAGTAACGAGGGCCGGCACATGACACGATTTAACAATTCTCTGCTGGTCTTGGCCGCGCTTACGGTGGCCGGATGCGGTGAGTTGGGTTCTGACAAAGCCTTTGACCGCGGGCCCGACTCCAAGGACTTGCTGGATCTGCAGGCAGGTATCTGGGTCGATCCCAATGGCTGTGATCACTGGATCATCGACGACGGGATCGAAGGGTATCTCTCTGCCCGGCTTGATCGCAACACCGGCAAACCCGTGTGTTCCGGCGTTGCAGCACCAACCCAGACGGTGGGTGATTTCAAACGCGGTGGCACCGAGATCATCGGCGACCCGTTCTAAGACCGGATCGGTTTTGACATTTCGGGCATGGGCGGCACTTTCCCGCCTATGCTCTTTTTTGTTTCAAACCTGTGAATTCCATGTAGTTGCGCTTGCACCTGCCGCGCGGAATTGGCACCGTCAGGCATAGTTTAATCCTGAGGAACAGCGATTGGCCGTCAGCGACCAGAGCCCGACAGACACAACAACCGCAGCGCCCGGTGGCACGGTTGAATTCCCGGACAACAGACTTCTGATCGATCTATGTGGTGCCTATGACGCCAATCTGGCGCTGATCGAAAAGGCGCTCGGGGTTCAGATCGTGCGCCGCGGCAACCAATTGGCCGTCGTCGGTAATGCGGACGCCCAAACCGATGCGATGCGGGTTTTGCACGCGCTCTATGCGCGTCTGGAGAGTGGTCGCGCGGTGGAGCCGGGCGATGTGGACCGCGAATTGCGCATGGGCCCCTTTGAAGAGGCAACCGGCGTTCAGGACGGCGACCAGATGGAAATGCCCATCGGTAGCCGTGTCGAGATCCAGACCCGCAAGAAGCGTGTCGAGCCGCGCACGGATGCCCAGAAAGCCTATGTGCAGTCACTGTTTGACAATGAGCTGGCCTTTGGCATTGGCCCGGCGGGCACTGGCAAAACCTATTTGGCGGTGGCAGTTGGCGTGTCGATGTTCCTCACCGGCCATGTGGACAAGATCATCCTGTCCCGTCCGGCCGTGGAAGCGGGCGAGCGTCTGGGCTTTCTGCCCGGTGATATGAAAGACAAGGTCGATCCCTACATGCAACCGCTCTACGACGCCCTGGGGGATTTTCTGCCGGGCAAGCAGTTGGCCAAGCTGATCGAGGAAAAGCAGATCGAGATCGCGCCGCTGGCCTTTATGCGAGGGCGCACGCTCAGCAACGCCTTTGTCGTGCTGGACGAGGCGCAGAATGCGACGTCGATGCAGATGAAGATGTTCCTGACCCGTCTCGGCGAAGGCTCGCGCATGGTGATCACCGGTGACCGGACGCAGATCGACCTGCCGCGCGGTGTCTCGTCAGGGCTGGCAGATGCGGAACGGCTGCTGAAAACCATTCCCAAGATCAGCTTCAACTATTTCACCTCCAAGGACGTGGTGCGCCACCCGCTTGTCGCTGCCATCATCGAAGCCTACGAGGCGGAAACGCCGCCCGGGTGAGGGCCGGGCGGATGGCTGGGAGCCGAGGGGCGTGGTCCGGAACGGCGATGATCCGATGATCGACATTCTGATTGATGACCCGCAATGGCAGGAGGTTCCGCTGGCGGATCTGGCCGAGCGCGCGATGGCGGAAACACTCCGCCACCTAGGCGTGCCGTCGGACCCCGTGAGCGTTTCGCTTTTGGCCTGCAATGATGCGCGCATTGCCGAATTGAACGGCGCATTCCGTGACAAACCGGGGCCTACAAATATACTGAGCTGGCCCACCGAGGATCTCGCTGCCGAGGTCGCCGGCAAATCCCCGCTGATGCCCACGCCTGATTTTGACGGCTCCATGGAGCTTGGCGATGTCGCGATTGCCTATGAAACCTGCGCCCGTGAGGCCCGCGAATTCGGTAAATCACTGGACGATCACGTCACCCATCTTCTCGTTCACGGAATTTTGCATCTTTTCGGCTATGACCATATCCGTGACCCGGATGCTACGCTTATGCAGGGGTTGGAAACCGAAATACTTGGCAAACTGGGTCTGGATGACCCATATAGGAGTTGATCGGTCTACGTGCCGAGCCATTCTAGAACAGGACCCAATGGGCGACAACGACGGACAATCTGACGCAGCGCACCGCGCGCATGTCGATACAGACACCTCTCCAGAACCGGAATCTTCCAGGCAAGGCGGCTTTTTAAGCCGCGTGATCGAAGCATTGAGTCCTGCGGAAAACGCTGAAGCGGCTCCCATACCGCCAGCACTTCAGATGCGCCCGCAAACCCACGGTATGATGAACCTGCGGCGCATGCGGGTGGAGGACGTTTCCGTCCCCAAAGCGGATATCACCGCGATCCCGACAACGGCCACGCTGGACGAGGTGGTGGCGATTTTCAAAGACAGCGGGTTGACCCGTCTGCCCGCTTTCGAAGGCACGCTGGATACGCCGATCGGTCTTTTGCACCTCAAGGATCTCGCGCTGACACACGGTTTCAACGGGGACAGCCACGATTTCGACCTGCGCGCCATGTTGCGGCCGTTGCTCTTTGTGCCACCCTCCATGACAATCGGCGTGCTGCTGACCAAGATGCAGGCGGAGCGGCGCCATATGGCGCTGGTGATCGATGAATATGGCGGGGTTGATGGCCTCGTCACCATCGAGGACCTGATCGAACAGGTGATCGGCGAGATCGAAGACGAGCACGACGTGGACGAAGGGCTCTATTGGACCAAGGAGAAACCGGGGTGCTACCTGGCCCTGGCCAAAACACCGCTTGAGGATTTCGAGGCGGAGATCGGGCAATCGCTGACTGATCACGATGAGGTCGACGAGGAAGAGATCGACACATTGGGCGGGCTGGTCTTCATGTTGTCGGGCCGGGTTCCCGCGCGGGGCGAGGTTGTCATCCACCCCGATGGGCCCGAATTCGAGGTGATCGATGCCGATCCGCGTCGCATAAAGCGCCTGCGGGTGCGCGCAGATACGCGTGGCCACTGATGGCAAGAGCTGGCTCCCGGGCCAGTAAACCATGGGGCTGGTATGCGCGGTTGCCACGCTGGGGCCGCGCCGCGATTGCGGCATTTGTCGGGGCTTTGGGGCCGCTGGGGCAGGCCCCATACGATCAGCCGCTGGTCATGCTACTGGTCTTCTCACTGGCCTTTTTGATGTTGCGACGGCAAAAGCACGCGCGCGACGCGGCTCTCGTTGGGTGGTGCTTTGGGATTGGTTATTTCAGCGTTGCGCTGATCTGGATTCTGCAACCTTTTCAGATTGACCCTGACAAACATGCATGGATGGCGCCGTTTGCCCTGCTCTTCATGAGCACCGGGCTTGCGCTCTTTTGGGCGGCGGCGTTTTGGGTGGCCCGTCTTTTGTCCAATCGCACATGGCCCCTGATCCTCACTTGGACGGCTACGGAAGTGTTGCGCGCCTACGTGCTGACGGGTTTTCCCTGGGCCAGCCCGGCGCAGGCCCTGGTGAATGGGGCCGCCGGGCAAGGTCTGGCCTGGGTTGGTCCGCATGGAGTCACACTCTGGTTGATGTCACTGGCATGGGCCTTGTCCTTTCCCGCCATCTATCGTCGCCGCCACGTCATGCGTTTGGGGCAGGCCGCACTTTTGGGAAGCGCTGCAGCCCTGTTCTATCTGCCACCCTCCGCGCCAGAGACACCACTAACCCCTCATTGGGTCCGGTTGGTGCAGCCCAATGCGGAGCAGCATCTCAAATGGCATCCTGAGCATGCCCGCGGTTTTTTTGACCGTCAGCTGGCGCTCACCGCTGCGCCACCAGAAACGGGTGCGGCGCAGCCTGATCTCACAATCTGGCCCGAAACGGCAATTCCATGGGTTTATCCCGACGCCGGAGGCGCGCTTGAGATGATTTCTGCTGCTGCGCGAGGAACACCAGTTGCGCTCGGCATGCTGCGGCAGCCGGGCGATGATCTATTCAACAGCATGGTTGTTCTGGATACTGCGGGACAAGCCGCCCAAATCTATGACAAGCATCACCTTGTGCCTTTTGGTGAATACATCCCGCTGGCCAGTATCGCCGAACGGTTTGGGCTGACCGGGATGGCGCAGGTCTCGGCCACAGGATTTGCGCGCGGGCCCGGTGCGCGGACACTGGACTTTGGCCCGCTCGGGCGCGGTCTGCCGTTGATCTGCTATGAGGCTGTTTTTGCACATGACGTGAACGCAACCCCCGACCGCCCCGATTTCATCATACAGATCACCAATGACGCATGGTTTGGCCGGGACGTCGGACCGCAACAGCATCTTGCACAGGCGCGCATGCGGGCGATTGAACAGGGCGTGCCGCTGATGCGGGCGGCCAATACCGGGATATCGGCCATGATCGACCCTCGTGGTCGTGTGCTGACCAGCCTGCCTATGGGCGTGTCGGGCTTTCTGGATGCGCAACTTCCTGAATCACTGGAGCCCACCGTTTACAGTCGCACGGGCGATGGCCCCCTTACTCTTCTGTTGCTCATTGGACTCGTCGGCGCCGCTATCCGTCGTGCCGCGTCGAAATAGCAATTGACGGTGCCTATCAGGGCACGTAAGCACGCGCGACCCATGCCACAACGGCTTCCTGACGTGGCGTGAATTTTTCATTGGAGCACTGCATGTCCCGTAAAAACTATGTTTTCACTTCGGAATCCGTTTCCGAGGGTCACCCCGATAAAGTCTGCGACCGGATTTCCGATGCCGTTCTGGACGCCTTTCTAGCCGCCGAGCCAGAAGCACGCGTTGCCGCCGAGACATTTGCCACCACGAACCGCGTTGTGATCGGTGGCGAAGTCGGGTTGTCGGACAAGGACGCGTTGAAAGATTACATGGGCCGGATCGAGGAGATCGCGCGCGCCTGCATCAAGGATATCGGGTACGAGCAGGACAAGTTTCACCATGCGACCTGCGAAGTGACCAATCTGCTGCACGAGCAATCCGCCCATATTGCACAGGGTGTTGATGCCAGCGGCAACAAGGATGAGGGCGCGGGGGACCAGGGCATCATGTTCGGTTTTGCCACCAATGAGACGCCGGAATTGATGCCCGCGCCGATCCACTACGCCCACGCCGTTCTGCGACGCCTGGCCGAAGTGCGCAAGGACGGCACCGAACCGACCCTTCGGCCGGACGCCAAAAGCCAGCTGTCAGTGCGGTATGAAGACGGTCGCCCGGTGGGGGTGACCTCTATAGTGCTGTCCACGCAGCATGCGGATGAAAGCCAGACCTCCGAGGATATCCGCGCGATTGTTGAACCCTATATCCGTGAGGTTCTGCCACAAGGATGGATCACCGACGCAACCGAATGGTGGGTGAACCCCACTGGCACCTTCGTGATTGGCGGCCCGGACGGGGACGCGGGCCTGACGGGCCGCAAGATCATCGTGGACACCTATGGCGGCGCAGCGCCGCATGGGGGCGGTGCGTTCTCCGGGAAGGACCCGACCAAGGTGGATCGCTCGGCGGCCTATGTCGCGCGCTATCTTGCGAAGAACGTTGTCGCGTCGGGCATGGCAGAAAAATGCACAATCCAGCTCAGCTATGCGATTGGGGTCAGCAAACCACTATCGATCTACTGCGACACCTTTGGCACCGGGCAAGTGGATGACGCGGCGATTGAAAGTGCGATCGGCCAGACTATTGATCTGACACCACGGGGTATTCGTGAGCATCTGCAGTTGAACCGTCCGATCTATGCGCGCACCGCGGCCTATGGCCACTTTGGACGTGCGCCGGATCCGGATGGTGGGTTCAGTTGGGAGAAAACCGATCTGGTAGAAGCCCTGAAAGCGGCTGTCTAAAGGGCGCAGCTTTACCGGCAACAGGCGTGCGTGCTTCCTCAGGCGGCAGGCGCCTGTGATCCCTTCGGTTTGCCGGGGTCGCTTCTCCGGTGCTCAGTGCTTCCCAAACAGGCTTGGACGGGGTTTCCTCCCTGTCATGCTGGTTGCCGCGACACCGGCCTTTTGCGCAGCCTTGATACGTCGTGGCTGTGTCGCTGACGCGCCGCTCTCCGGCACCGCCTGATTTGCAAACTCATTAACGATCACAGGAGGTTGCGCCGCGCTTGCCGTCGCAGAGTCAGACAGAGGTGCCCCTGACAGGTCAGTGCCCTGATATTGCTCAAGATCGTCGAGGAACTCCCACAATCGCATACAGGAGTTTTCGATCCGGCCAAACCGCTCGCTTGTTTGATCTTCACTGAGATTGGGGGCTTCGCGCAGGTCACGCAACTGACGCATTAACCGGCTCAGGACTGGTTTGATTTCATTTGCGCATTCGGTCGAAAATCGTTCCAGCATCGCCTCTATTTGCTGACGTCTAACGTCTTGTGTTTCCATGCCGATGGAGAGCGAAGATTTCTGCAGTGCGTTAATCGTGGCTCTCTTGAAAGACGCAGGCGACAGATCATCCTTGGTGATGTAGTCGCTGCATCCGCGTTTGAGCGCTTCGATCGCAATCTCGCTTTGGCCATCGCCTGCAACCATGATGGTTGCAGCTTGCCTGTTTTTTGGATCAACGCGTATGGCATCCAGGGCCATCAGACCGTTCCCGTCCGGCAGATTGTAGTCAATGAGGATCAGGTCGAATTTATCTCGCTGGAGCATTGTGCCCATGCTCTCCAGCCTGTCAGCCTCCACAACATGGGTTTCGAACTCCAGCCCGTTGATCAGCCGTTTGAGCCGGGTGCGGTCAAATCGTTGGTCATCTACCACCAGAATACTGGCAAGCTTGGGAAGCTCTGCAGTTTCAGGACGCACTTTGGCGTGAATTCTTCCAATCTCGGCCACGGGCACATCTCCTTTTAGGCAGAGGATGTGTAGGCGACCTGTCTTAATTCTTGATGAAACCCGATCAGTGCCCGGTCAGAGCGTTGCAGCAGAGCTCGGTCCGGGGTAGAGGCCGCGCATGACGCACGAAAACAGACCCCGCAGAAACTTCTATGGCCGCCTCAAGGGGAAATCCCTGAAGCAGTCGCAAAAGGGCTATCTGGAAGAAGATCTCGCCACCTTGTCACCCGGTGCGGTGAGTTGGGAGGACAATCCGGATCGGACGCCGATTGATCTGCAGCAGCTGTTTGACGGCAAGCCGGTCTGGCTGGAGATTGGGTTTGGCGGGGGTGAGCATATGGTGCACCAGGCAGCACAAAACCCGCAAGTCGGGCTGATCGGCGCGGAGCCCTACATCAACGGCGTCGCCATGCTCCTGGGTAAAATCCGGCGGGCAGGCGTGTCGAACCTTGCTGTGCACCCCGGAGACGTGCGCGACCTTTTCGATGTCCTGCCGGATCAGTCCATCGAGCGCGCCTTCTTGCTCTATCCCGATCCCTGGCCCAAGACCCGGCACCATCGCCGCCGTTTCGTCACGCCGGAGCATTTGGAGCCATTGGCGCGGGTGCTCAAGCCCGGGTCGATTTTCCGCGTTGCAACGGACATCGAGGACTACGTGCGCCAGACCTTGGAAGAGGTGCCGCGCCAAGGCTTTGACTGGCTGGCTGAAAGACCGCAGGATTGGCAGCAGCCCTGGGGGGATTGGCTGTCGACGCGCTATGAACAGAAAGCCCTGCGCGAAGGCCGTACGCCGCACTACCTGACTTTCCGCAGGCGCTAACAGTCCGGGCGGCTAAAGGGCTGGACCCGGACAGAGACAGCGGCTAAGCCTCGCGGAACCTCTGACCGATACGAGAAGTCCCATGTCCAGCCACGGTGCCCCTATTCCCATGACATCCCGCCCCTGTGGTCCGCTGAAGGGCGAAGCGCGGGTGCCGGGTGACAAGTCGATCTCGCACCGGTCGCTGATCCTCGGGGCGCTCTGCGTGGGCGAAACCGAGATCACCGGCCTGCTCGAAGGGCAGGACGTGCTGGACACGGCCAAGGCGATGCGGGCCTTTGGTGCTGAAGTCACCGATCACGGCGGCGGCAACTGGAGCGTTCATGGTGTCGGCGTGGGCGGCTTTGCCGAGCCTGAGCAAGTGATTGATTGCGGGAACTCCGGCACCGGTGTGCGGCTGATCATGGGAGCCATGGCCACCTCGCCGATTGCTGCGACCTTTACCGGTGACGCGTCCCTGAACGGACGGCCGATGGCGCGGGTGACCGACCCGCTGGCGCTTTTTGGCACGCAGGCCTTTGGCCGGGCAGGGGGGCGGTTGCCGATGACCATTCAGGGGGCTGCTGACCCGGTGCCTGTCACCTATACGGTGCCGGTTCCTTCGGCGCAGGTGAAATCGGCGGTGCTGCTGGCGGGGTTGAATGCGCCGGGCAAGACCGTGGTGATCGAAGCGGAAGCCACACGGGATCACACCGAACGCATGCTGGAAGGTTTCGGCGCCGAGATCACCGTGGAAGAGACCGATGAAGGCCGGGTGATCACCCTGACCGGCCAGCCGGAGCTCAAACCGCAAAAGATCGACGTGCCGCGCGATCCATCCTCTGCCGCATTCCCCGTTTGCGCCGCACTCATCGTGCCAGGGTCGGACGTGCTGGTGCCCGGCATCGGGCTCAACCCGACGCGCGCAGGTCTCTATACCACGCTGCGGGAGATGGGCGCGGATCTGACCTATGAGAATGAACGCACCGAAGGCGGCGAACCCGTCGCCGACCTGCGCGCGCGCTTCTCTCCGGGTATGAAAGGCATCGAGGTGCCACCCGAGCGTGCGGCCAGCATGATCGATGAATACCCGGTTCTGTCCGTGGTGGCTGCTTTTGCGCAGGGCGAAACGGTGATGCGCGGCGTGAAAGAGCTGCGCGTCAAGGAAAGCGACCGGATTGATGCCATGGCCGTGGGGCTGCGTGCCAATGGGATCACCGTGGACGAAGGGCCGGACTGGTGGACCGTGACGGGGCTTGGCCACGGCAATGTACCGGGTGGGGCCACCTGCGCCAGCCATCTCGATCACCGGATCGCGATGTCCTTCCTGATCCTCGGCATGGCCGCGCAGAAACCGGTGAGCGTGGATGACGGCGGCCCGATCGCCACCTCCTTCCCGATTTTCGAGCCGTTGATGTCCGAGCTGGGCGCGCATCTGGTGCGCGACAATGCATGAGCGCGCCCTTCACCATAGCAATTGACGGGCCGGCCGCAGCAGGCAAGGGCACGATTTCCAAAGCCGTGGCCGCGCATTTCGGTTTTGCGCATCTGGATACCGGGCTGCTCTACCGGGCCGTCGGGGCCAAGCTGTTACTGGGCATGGACCCGATGGTTGCGGCGCGGACACTCACGGCAGAAGACCTTCAGGGTAGTGATTTGCGCAGTCCGGAGGTGGCGCAGGCCGCCAGCAAGGTCGCGGTGATCGGCGAGGTGCGCGATGCCCTTTTGGATTTCCAACGCAGCTTTGCGCGCCGGGCGGGTGGGGCGGTGCTGGACGGGCGCGACATCGGTACGGTGATTTGCCCCAACGCCGAGGCCAAACTCTTTGTCACGGCGCGCGCCGAGGTTCGGGCCGATAGACGCTTTGCCGAATTGAGCGCTGCAGGCGCTGGCATCAGCCCCGCGCAGGTGCTGGCAGATGTGAAAGAACGTGACGCACGGGACCGGGAGCGGGCGGCAGCGCCACTGATCCCGGCGCAGGATGCCGTGGAAATCGACACCTCCGACATGAGCATCGAAGACGCGATTGCCGCGGCAATCGCTGCCATCGAGGCACGCAGATCCTGATACTGCGCGCGCTGCCGGGGTGAATATTGCAGGACGATCACCAAAGGGTGCTTGGTGTTTGACGCCATCCGGGTCTAGCCTTGAAGGTACAGACATCGCGAAAGGGCACTTCCATGGCACGACTTCTTTTGACGCTGGCGCTGGTATTCTACGCCACCCTCGGCCTCGCACAGCAAGGCGAGACGCCCGCCCCGGAACCCCTGTCCGAGCCGCCAATGACGCTGGAGCGGCTGGCCAACATCATTCTGAACATCGATGAAGACGCAAAGCTGCGGGGCTCTGCCATCGAGTTCACCATTCAGGATATCCCGGTGATCGTCGTGGCCGATCCGCGCGCCGACAGGATGCGGGCCATGGTGCCGATCCGCTCGGCTGATGGATTGGACCCCGAAGAGTTGATGCGCCTCATGCAAGCCAATTTCGACAGTGCACTGGACGCAAGATACGCTGTGGCGCGGGGCAGGCTTTGGGGGGTTTTCATCCATCCGCTGTCCCCGCTGGAGCAGGACCAGTTCCTGTCCGCTCTGGCGCAGACCGTGAATGTGGCGCGCACCTACGGTCAAACCTATTCCGGCGGCGCCCAGGTTTTTGGCGGTGGTGACAGCAATGGTATTTACCAGGACCTGTTGGATGATCTGCGTAAAGGGCAAGCGCTCTGAGGCAGGGTCATCCGACGTACTCCTCCTCATTAAGGTAGCTTATGCCGTACGTCCGGCCTTTTGTTGGTAAGAAATTGTTAACCAAGGCAGGGTGAATAGGCTGCGCAGGCCCATTTTCTCGCAGTCACCACATTCTAGTCCTTCTCAGGTCTGAAACCCCCTGGCGGGACCTGAAGTTGGCATACCATGACACAAGGCTGCAGTTTTTCCTGTTTTTCTACTGCAATTTCTTGGTCGAGCACGGCAATTTTGCCTGCAGCGGATACTCTGGGTGTGGTGTCAAAGATGGGTCTGCGCCGCGCTTTTTGTCGTTGATCAGCGTGAGTTCCAAAATGCAACATATCCTTAAGTCAGCACTTTTTTCCGTGGCCATGATGGCGTTTTCCGTGCCCGTGGCCGCTAAAACCATCGATCTAACCGGCGTGCTTGAATTCTATAATGTCGGAGGGGCGGGATCGCCATTTTCCGAAACACCGGCATTGCTCCAGGTCTCCATAGAGATCGACGACGTGGCGGCGCCCGATGTGGTCAACGGTGGCGGGATTGGCCAGATTGGCTCCTACTTTACCGCGGTGACCTCCTTTTCCTATGAAGCGTTTAACGATGCGGAGGAGTCGCTCGGGCAGTGGTCTGCTTTCGATGTCCAACTGGACATGATTGATTTCTTTCTTGGCGATGCGGTGCGGATGTTTTCCACCAACATCAGCGGCCCGGAACCTCTCAACCAGATGCAGTTGCTTCTGGAGGGCAGCTCCGACAGTTGGTCTGACCTCAGTCTCGATGAGCTGACACAAGACAGCTTGCAAGCGATGACAACCACCTGGATCGACGTCAATATGATGATCGGCGAGGGCGTCTTTGGCGGTCGCTGGGCAATTGACCCCGCAAGCATCGTGGTCGGCGACCCGAGTAAACCGCGCCCCTCACCCGTGCCGCTTCCCGCGGGCCTACCGCTCTTGTTGGCCGGGTTGGGTGCTTTCGGGTTGGTCCGTCGTGTGCGGGCAGGCAAGACAGAGGACCGCGCATGATCCGTTCTTTGAAAGCTGGTGCGATTACCACTGCTCTGCTAATGGCCTTCGCAGCTCCCGTGGCTGCGAAAACCATTAGCTTCACAGGTCTGTTTGAGGCCGAAAACTACCCCGGCGGGTCGAGCCCCTTCGCAGAACAGCCGGCGACGCTGGACGTGGTGATCGAGATCGACCCGGAGGTGCAGCCAGAAACCTATCAGGAAGTGCCCGGAAACGGATCGATCTCAGCTTACAGCAGCGCCGTTACGTCCTTCACCTACGAAGCGTTCGGTGCAGGCGGAGCGTCGCTGGGCCTCTGGTCAATGACCGATCTGTCGTTGGGCGTGATCGACACGCCAATTGAAAATATTGACTTGTTCACCGTGCAGTCGAACACGTTGACCGGACCAGCGCCGCTCGACACGCTATTGTTGTTCATTGAAGGCGACACCAACATCTTCTCGGGCAGTGGGCTGGATCAGCTGACCACGCAAACCCTGCAGGCGATGCACACGAGTCGCATAGACCTCTTCACGGAGGTCGACGGCATGGGATTCGGGATCAGGTTTGCAATCGACTTCAATAGTATTGAGGTGGTCGACGACATATCCCCCGGTGATATCCCACCATCGGTGGTGCCATTGCCCGCGAGCCTTCCGTTGGTCTTGGCGTCTTTTGGTATGCTCGGTTTGGCGAAACGCCGCAACAAGCGCGCTTAATCACTTGCGATGGACGCCATTTGCCCCTATACGCGGCCTCGTTAAAGCGGGAAAAACACCGCAGTGGCGAGCAGGGCCGGTTCTTCCGGCCCTTTCTCGTTTTTCGCTTTGACCAATTGAAACCTCAAAGACCGGCGGAGACAACCGCACGGCCAGACACAAAACCAAGTTAGGAAAACGACGCCACATGGCAAATATGATGGATGAGTTTGAAGCACTCTTAGAAGAAAGCTTCGAAATGGACACACCCGAGGAAGGGTCTGTCGTCAAAGGCAAGGTGATCGCGATTGAAGCGGGCCAGGCCATCATCGACGTTGGCTACAAGATGGAAGGCCGCGTCGAGCTCAAAGAATTCGCTGATCCCGGCGAAGCTCCCAAAATCGAAGTTGGCGACGAAGTAGAAGTCTTCCTGCGCCAGGTCGAAAGCTCCCGTGGCGAAGCCGTCATTTCCCGTGAAATGGCCCGCCGCGAAGAAGCCTGGGATCGTCTGGAAAAAGCCTACGCCGATGAAGAGCGCGTCGAAGGCGCCATCTTCGGTCGTGTCAAAGGTGGCTTCACCGTTGACCTCGGCGGCGCCGTGGCCTTCCTGCCCGGCTCTCAGGTTGATGTACGTCCTGTGCGGGACGCAGGCCCTCTGATGGGTCTGAAGCAACCCTTCCAGATCCTGAAAATGGACCGTCGCCGGGGTAACATCGTTGTGTCGCGTCGTGCGATCCTCGAAGAATCCCGTGCCGAACAGCGCGCCGAAGTCATCGGCAACCTGACCGAAGGTCAGACCGTCGACGGCGTGGTCAAGAACATCACCGAATACGGGGCCTTCGTGGACCTCGGTGGTGTTGACGGCCTGCTGCACGTCACCGATATGGCATGGCGCCGGGTCAACCACCCGTCGGAGATCCTGTCGATCGGCGAGACCATCAAGGTGCAGGTCATCAAGATCAACAAAGAGACACACCGCATCAGCCTCGGCATGAAGCAGCTGCAGGAAGATCCATGGGATCTGGTGGCCGCAAAGTATCCGCTGGATTCCACGCACACTGGCCGCGTGACCAACATCACCGACTACGGTGCCTTTGTTGAGCTCGAAGCCGGTGTTGAAGGTCTGGTACACGTCTCCGAGATGTCCTGGACCAAGAAAAACGTGCATCCAGGCAAGATCGTCTCGACCTCCCAGGAAGTCGAAGTCATGGTTCTAGAAATCGACGGTGCCAAGCGCCGCGTGTCCCTGGGCCTGAAACAGACCATGCGCAACCCGTGGGAAGTCTTTGCGGAGACACACCCCGAGGGCACAGAGGTCGAAGGCGAAGTCAAGAACATCACCGAATTCGGTCTGTTCGTGGGCCTCGACGGCGACATCGACGGCATGGTGCACCTCTCCGACCTCAGCTGGGACCAGCGCGGCGAAGAGGCGATCCAGGACTACCGCAAGGGCGACATGGTGCAGGCCGTTGTTTCCGAAGTGGACGTCGAGAAAGAGCGCATCTCTCTGTCGATCAAGGCCGTGGGCGGGGATAAGTTCGCCGAAGCCGTGGGCGGCGTGAAGCGCGGCTCCATCGTGACCGTGACCGTGACGGCCATCGAAGACGGTGGTGTCGAGGTGGAGTACGAGGGCATGAAGTCCTTCATCCGCCGCTCCGACCTGTCGCGTGACCGTGCAGAGCAGCGCCCGGAGCGTTTCTCCGTCGGGGACAAGGTCGACGTGCGCATCACCAATGTGGACAACAAATCCCGCCGCCTGGGCGTGTCCATCAAGGCGCGCGAGATCGCGGAAGAGAAAGAAGCCGTGGAACAGTACGGATCTTCGGACTCCGGTGCATCGCTGGGCGATATCCTCGGTGCCGCGCTCAACAAGGGCGACGACTGACCCGCAACCGGTCCTTAAATTGCCACAAAAGCCCCGCAGAAATCATTCTGCGGGGCTTTTTTATTCGGAGAACGACAATGCGGAAACTGGCGATGAGCCTTTGTCTCTGCCTGGTGGCAACCAGCGCACAGGCTGGCAACAAGGACAACTTTTTCTCCTTCAAAACCAAGGTTGTGCAAGGTCAATTACAGATGCACGGCCACTACGGGAAAAACTGGACCGAAACCGAGGTTCGCAAATCCCTGGAACGTGACTGCGCAGGAGCGGGCAAAACGCTTGCGGCACTGCAACTGGGCGAGGTGCACAAACGCAAGGGGCAGTCCTTCGTCGGTGTCTGCACATAGCCTGCCAATCAGCAGGTGCGCCAACAGATGACCCCGACGATACGTAAGTCAGCTGGAACGACAGGTTGACGTAACACTATTTGGTATCATATAAAGAGATACCAAAAGGTATTATGAGGTTCATCATGACAACACAGCTACCAGCACTTGCTCTCTCCCTTACTCTGGCTGCAACCGCTGCAGCCGGGGATGGGATAACACTGACCGACACCGACAGCTTCGACTGGGAAACGACGCCTGAGGGGGTCGCATTCGCGCCCCTGCAAGGCGACCGCTTTGTCGAGGCTTATCAGGCGATGGTGCGGCTTCCAGCCGGGATCACCAGTCCGCTGCATGTCAAATCCGCAAATATGTTCGGTGTCTTGCTGCAAGGCGAGATGATTCACTACGCAGACGGTACCGATCCGGCCAAGGCTCAGCCCATCGGTGCGGGCGCTTTCTATGAAATCCCGCGGGGTCTTGCACATGTGTCTGCATGTGTTTCGGCGACGCCCTGCATCGCGTATCTGTATCAGGACGGCGCTTTCGATTTCCAGCCGGTGCAGTAAACCGCCGCCGCGACACCTCAGGCGGAAAGCTGATCAGATTGAGAAAAGACCCTTGCCGCACAATGCGGCGAGGGTCGCGCTGACATGGCAAGCCCCCGAGTTTCGCCCCGGTGTGCTATTCCGCCGCCGTCCGGTTTGAACTGGTCTCGCCAATGACCTGCTGTTCCAAAAAGCTGCTGATCTGACGATGGGCGACTTCGGAGGGCGGCAGAGCGTCCCCCGCATCCTTGAAGGTCATCCGCAGCACAGTTGCGGCATTGGCGTCCCGTTCCGTCCGCGGTCGCCAATCAGCGTCCAAATGATCCGCGAGGTGAACCTCCGCTATTTTCGTGCCGTCTCGGACGTGCCGGATGACGGGATGAATGAAGGCATCAGGCGTGTCACCGAAAACATTGTGCTCGCGTTTCACATGCATCGTATCCGTGCCGAAATCGCCATACTCGAGGGTCACCATCAGATATTCCCTGCCGGAGAAATCCTCGGCCTCCTGCACCCATTCCACGGGCACATCATGATAGCTGCGCCCTGCGTCCTCCTTGTCCAGCAGGATCACGTCGCATAGAAATCCTGGTTGTAGAAACACGCCGGCACAGGTGCTGATCCGGTTAATGATCGCGCGGGTCAAAGCATCGGGGGCAAGCACGGTCTGCGTGGTCGGGTAAACAGTACCCTGAACACGCCCGGCCACAAATTCAGACAAGCATTTCACGTTGTGCCGAAAGCCGTGCACAAAGCCGGACATGGTCTTGCGATAGTCGCGCGACTGCATGATCGTACCTGCAAAGAACAAACCCTCAACATTCTCGCTTTCCCACTCCGACGTCATCGCCGGGAACTTGCCGAAGTGACGCAGCGCGGGCCGGATATCTTCGGCAAAGATATCGGCATCAAAGCGGAAGCCGGTGCAGGCGATGACACGGTCATAGGTCAGGGTAATCTCGTGATCCTCCGCGGCCCGCATCTGCGCCGTGACGGTGTAGAGCCCATCCTTGCGTTCGATCTTCACCGCTTTGGCATCGATCACCGCGTTTTGTGATTTCAGCTGGTAGGTGTCGAGGAAATTGTTGTTCACCGCCCGCAGGTGCCCGACAAAATGCGTCTGCCAGGCAAAGCGCACCGGGTTCGGGCTCATCACGTGGATCGAGGCCGCATGCTCGACCAGCGAATCCGCGGTCTCGAAGGCGGAATTGCCCTTGCCAAGGATCAGCACGCGTTCGTTTTCAAACTGTTCGGGCGTCGGGTCGAAATCGAAATAGTTGTCGACCAGATCGAACCCCTCGATCCCCGGATCCCAGGGCTGCGACACGCCTGTGGCGACGATCACATTGCGGGCGTGATGCGTCGTTCCATCGGAACACCGCAGGGCAAAGACGTCATCGGTCTTCGAGATCTCGACTACGTTGCTGTCGCACAGGATGCGGTCCTGCATCTGGGCGGCAAAAGCCTCGGCGTAGTCCACGAAATCCTCGGCAGAGGGGAAATATTTCCGGCTCCAGTCCTTGAAGAGCGTCCCTTCATCGTTCAACAGGGAATTCCAGTCGTAGCGCAGGCGTGTCTCAGCGTTCGAGAGACCGGTGTGTACCTTGTTGATCGAAATGAACTGGCGATGTCGGGGAAACGTACGAAAGAAACTGCACACCTCCGAACCGCGCTCGAGGATGACAAAATCCATCCCCTTTTTCTGGAAGTAATATCCGGCCTGAAGCCCTGCCGGACCTGATCCGATCACGCAGACATCGCGTGGTCCATCGCTTTGTGTCATTCCCGTTCTATCCCTCGCCGTGGTGCTATCGTTTCTAGGCCCATTTCTCTCGATGGAAATTTGTGGGCAACCCCGTTGCCAGCTAAGCAGAAACGAGGTTTTCGCGCAATGCGTGCGCTTGCCAAGCGTTCAATGCGGGGGCGTTCGGGAATGATGTGCCAAACGGCTGGGCATTGGTTATGCGCATTTGATGGTTTGCGACGTGAAAAGTCTTGTGTCCGGGTGCTGGACAAACTCTCTCTCGGTGGTTCCGAATCATATCGCGACGCTGCGCTGCGGCATTTGGCATACATCCGCCTGCAAGCGCGCACAGTCGCGCAGGGATCGGAAAAAGCGCTATAATACAGCGTGTTCGGCGTTAAAAAAGTGACAACGTGGCCACAGGCTCACTTTCCGTAAGCCCGGTTTCTTTCTATAGTTCCGGCATAGGCGCGGCAAAAGTGCCAACAACCAACAAGGGGACGCTGCCATGATCCGTTCGGAGCTGATTCAAAAGATCGCCGATGAAAATCCACATCTGTATCAGCGCGACGTGGAGCGTATCGTCAACACCATCTTCGAGGAGGTGACCGGCGCGATGGCGCGGGGAGACCGGGTTGAGCTGCGCGGCTTCGGCGCGTTCTCGGTCAAGAAACGTGACTCCCGTGTGGGGCGCAACCCGCGCACCGGCGAAACCGTGCATGTGGAAGAAAAACACGTGCCGTTTTTCAAGACCGGAAAGCTATTGCGTGATCGTCTGAACGGGAAATCCTGATGCGATACATCCGCTACGCCTGCATCGCGACCTTTGGGATTGCCTTGATTGCTGTGGCCATTGCCAACCGTGGCATGGTGTCCTTGCAGTTGATCCCCTCGGAAGTGGCAGGCTGGTTCTCGGTCACGCCGCAGATCGAGCTGCCGCTTTTTCTCGTCATCTTTGGCGGCATTGTCTCGGGCCTGCTGATCGGCTTTGTCTGGGAATGGATTCGCGAGCATGGGCAACGGGCCGAAGCGGCGCGCCAGGCCCGAGAGATGCGCCGGCTGGAACGCGAGATCGCCAAGCTCAAGGGTGAGAAGCACGCAGGCAAAGATGAAGTTCTGGCGCTGCTGGACGAAGCCAGCTGATCCTGCGCTCTTGTATCTGGGCCTTGGCCATGCTCAAACGCGCCCATGCCTGACGATGTATCTGTAAAAATCTGCGGTCTGCGCACGCCCGAAGATGTCGCGGCGGTGGCCGGGGCGGGCGCGTCTTATTGTGGCTTTACCTTCTTCACCAAATCCCCGCGCAGCATCGGCTTTGAGGACGCGCGGGCGCTGGCCATAGCGGCACCGCCGGGCCTTGCCAAGGTTGCGCTGACGGTTGATGCAGATGATGCCTTTCTGGATGATCTCACCCGACAGGTCCCGCTCGACACGCTGCAATTGCATGGGCATGAAACGCCTGAGCGTGTCGCGGCGGTCAAGGCCCGGTACGGATTGCCGGTGATGAAGGCAGTGGGGATTGCTGACGCGCACGATCTTGCAGAGCTTGATCGGTATCTGAAGGTGGCGGACCAGGTTCTGGTCGACGCGAAGCCGCCCAAGATATCCGAGTTGCCGGGCGGGAATGGTCTCACCTTTGACTGGCGGCTTGTCGCGGGGCGCCGGTGGCCGGTGCCGTGGATGCTGGCGGGCGGGCTGACCCCGGACAACGTGGCCGAAGCTATTGCCTTGACCGGCGCGAAACAGGTGGATGTGGCGTCCGGCGTCGAGAGTGCACCCGGGGTCAAGGATCACGATGTGGTCCGCAGCTTCGTGCACGCGGCCAAGGCATGACGGTCACCTTCCGGCCTGCGGAGCGTCATGAGGTCGGGGCCATCGTCGCTTTACTGCAGGACGATATGCTGGGAGCCGCCCGGGAAGGCAGCGACCTTGAAACCTATCTTGCGGCTTTCGACCGGATGACGACCGAGGGCGGCAACCAGCTTATCGTAGGTGCCCACGGCACTCGGGTCGTGGCCACCTATCAGCTGACCTTCATCTCGGGCCTTTCGCTGCGCGCCGCACGCCGCGCGCAGATCGAAAGCGTGCGGGTGTCCAGCGATCTGCGCGGGCAGGGGATCGGCCACCGGATGATCGAGGATGCGGTGCAGCGTGCCAAGGAGGCTGGATGCAGTCTCATCCAGCTCACCATGAACAAAAGTCGCACCGACAGCGCGCGGTTCTACGGCGACCTTGGCTTTACCCCTTCGCACATCGGGTATAAACGCAATCTGATCTGAGGTGCGAATAGGCGCTTTGCAGTGGGCGCAAGTTTTTTGGGTGGAGGAAACGTGGCATTTGTGAAGCGAATTGAAAGAGATGATCGAGAGATCACTGCTCTGCACCCAACGCAGCTGATTTGTCGCTATATAGTTTCAGAGCGGAATGGAAAGCGTCTAATTCAGCTCAATACCCATGGATCAGACGATCGCGATACTCCTGGCAAGCTTAGCCAAACGTTGCAATTCGACGAACAGTCGGCAGCCGAACTTTATCAAGTTTTGAAACGCGAATTTGGGTTCAAAGGAGAGTAACATGAACGATCTTTTCAATTCTTTCATGACTGGCCCGGATGAAAACGGGCGGTTTGGCGATTTTGGCGGGCGGTTCGTTTCCGAAACGCTGATGCCGCTGATCCTGGAACTGGAAGAACAATACGAGAAGGCCAAGACCGACGACAGTTTCTGGGCCGAGATGAACCATCTCTGGACCCATTATGTGGGCCGTCCCAGCCCGCTTTATCTGGCGGAACGCCTGACCGCGCATCTGGGCGGTGCCAAGGTCTACATGAAGCGCGACGAGCTGAACCACACCGGCGCGCATAAGATCAACAACGTGCTGGGGCAGATCATCCTCGCCCGTCGCATGGGCAAGACCCGGATCATCGCCGAGACCGGCGCAGGTCAGCACGGCGTGGCCACAGCCACCGTCTGCGCCAAGTTCGGTTTGAAATGCGTGGTCTACATGGGCGCGCATGATGTGGAACGTCAGGCACCCAACGTCTTCCGCATGCGCCTGTTGGGCGCGGAAGTGGTGCCCGTGACCTCCGGGCGCGGCACGCTGAAGGATGCGATGAACGACGCGCTGCGCGACTGGGTGACCAACGTGCGCGATACCTTCTACTGCATCGGCACGGTCGCTGGCCCGCACCCCTATCCGGCCATGGTCCGTGATTTCCAGTCGATCATCGGTAAGGAGGTCCGCGAACAGATGACTGCCGCCGAAGGCCGCTTCCCCGACACGGTGATTGCGGCGATCGGGGGCGGGTCGAACGCAATGGGCCTTTTCTACCCGTTCCTTGATGACAAGGAGGTTGGCATCATTGGTGTTGAGGCAGGTGGCAAGGGTGTGAACGCCAAGATGGAGCATTGCGCCTCGCTGACCGGTGGCCGCCCCGGCGTGCTGCACGGCAACCGCACGTATTTGCTGCAGGACGATGACGGGCAAATCCTCGAAGGGTTTTCGATCTCCGCAGGGCTCGACTATCCTGGCATCGGTCCTGAGCACGCCTGGCTGCACGAGATCGGGCGCGCGGAATACGTCGCGATCACGGATAAGGAAGCGCTGGAGGCCTTCCAACTCTGCTGCGAACTCGAAGGCATTATTCCGGCGCTGGAACCGTCCCATGCGCTCGCCCATGTGATGAAGATCGCGCCTGAGCTGCCCAAGGATCATATCATCTGCATGAACATGTGTGGCCGTGGTGACAAAGACATCTTCACCGTTGCCAAGGCGCTGGGTTTCGAAATGGGTGAGTTCGCCTGAGGCGGTTTGATAGTCAAAAGGAACAGGGATCGTGATCCTGCCCACAATCCCGGCGCGACCTCTGTCGATCCTACCTGTACTTTTTAGGAAATGCGGCTTTGCGAAAAGGCGGTCCACGGGGTTTCCTCACGGTGTGGGCCGACCGGGATTTGCATGGCTGACGACACAACTTTCATGGAGCTCACGGTATGTCGATTTGGGTGTTTGACACGCCGCCGGCAGTCTTTATCCGCATCCGGAAGACAGGTTCCACGTCGATCGTTCGGGGGATATTTAAGGGGCGCGGCGTCGCGCATACGGTCACCGGCAGTTCATTCCCACCCGAGTGGAAGTCGCGCTTTGTTTTTGCTTTTGTGCGTAACCCCTTTGACCGACTGGTGTCGAGCTTGGAAATGTTCCAGACATATCCCGTCAAATCTGAACAGGATGCAAGCATCAGGTCAGGTCTGGGCCTTCACGACGTGATGGATGTTATCGAAGACGATACCATCCCAATCGCAGGAGAAACCTATGTCAGTAAGTTGCGACAGCACGCGATACAAATGACGCACGGTACGTATTTCCTGAATGAGGCTGACTTTATTGGCAGGTTCGAGCGTTTCGAAAAGGATTGCCGACATGTGTATCGGCAACTTGGTATGGAAGAGCCGGAAATTATCCCGCACCGGCGCAACACGCCGCCGCGCGACTATCGCAGCTACTTCGACAAATCGACCCGGTCGCGTGCAGAGCAAATCTTTGCCGAGGATTTGGAGCGTTTTGACTATAACTTCTAGTCAAACAGCATTGCACACAGATGATGTCTGATGTCGGCCACCAATACTCGGCTGATGGGTCTGTTTTAGCGCCCGAAATGTAAAATCAATTCTGCAGGGCGTGCTCTTCGAGAACCTGCAGAGGTACGATCTCCAGTGCGCGTTTGTGTGTGGCGGCCAAGTGGACCTTAGGCGCGCAACCCTCGTCGTGGGCCTGCAAAAAACGCCCCGCGCAGAGGCACCAGCTGTCGCCCGCCTTCAGACCCTGGAACCCGAACTCGGGTCGCGGGGTGCTGAGGTCGTTACCGACGTATTTCGAGTAGGCGAGGAATTCATCGGTCATCACCGCACAGACCGTGTGGCTACCCTGATCTGCGGCACAAGTGTTGCAGTGACCGTCGCGGAAGAAGCCTGTCACCGGGTCTGACCCGCAGAGGGCCAGCGATCCTCCCAGTACATTGAGGCTGTCGTCTTTCTCCATCCTCTCCTCCTTACGTTTTGTCGGCGATGGCGCGGAACAATTCGATGTTGCTGCGTTGCACGGCCTTGTCGCGAAACTGTGGGTCGACTGCGGTCAGCGCGATCACGATACCCTGTTCCTCATTGATGTAGAGGTATTGGCCGTAAATGCCACGCCCCATGTACTCGCGGGGACGCGCATCGCGGGGCATCCACCACTGATATCCATAGCCGTATTGATCCGCGGTTGTCGGTGCCGATGGGGTTGTCGAGGCGATCACCCAAGCCTCCGGCACGACCTGCCGACCGTGCCACCGCCCATGCTGCAGGAACATCTGGCCAAAGCGGGCGTAGTCACGGGTTGTGCCGTTGAACCCGCCCAGCACAAAGGCCACGCCGGTGCCATCTGTCAGATAATAGGGCTCCTGTTCCACGCCCAGCGGTGCGATGATCTTCTCGCTCATCAGGTCAATGACCGTGCGCCCCGTAGCGCCGCGCAGCACCATGCCCAGCACATGGGTGTCGATTGACACATACTGCCATTGGGTGCCGGGCGCTGCAAACGTCTCAGTCAGCCCGGCGGCAAAGGCATCCATCTGTGCACCCAGCGCCAGGACACGGCCCATTCGGTTAATGTCCGAGTTCTTGTCGGTGTAATCCTCGTCGAATGTCACGCCGGTGGCCATGTTGAGGACATGCCGGATCGTGGTGCCATCATAGGCGCCGCCCTTCAGCGCAGGCGCATATCTGGTGACCGGATCATCGAGCGAGACAATGGCGCCTTCGTCCAACAGAATACCGGTCAGCGCGGAGAGATAGCTTTTGGCCATGGACCAGCTGACGCGCAGGTCCTCTTGCTTGGTGTCTAGATGATAGCTTTCGTGGACCAGCTTGCCATCCTTCAGAATGACCACTGATGTCACCTGCCGATCCCGAACGAATTGCTCAAAACCATCCGGCAGCCCGATGCTGGCTCCGGCGGGCAGCGGCACAATCGTACCTGTTCCCCGGCTGATCGGGCTGTGCAGGAATGCCTGATCCATGTGGCTGAAGTTATGGGCGATCCGGTCCGGCAGGAACAGGCTGTTGACCGCCATCAGGCGCGAAATCTCGTCCCGCTTCCAGACACCGACCACCAATGCGGCGAGCGCCAGGGCTAGGGTCAGCCGCAGCACCCATTTCAACAGTTTGCGCATGTCTCAGCCCGTACCCCGCGCCCCATCCCAGCGGATCCAGCGACCATGGAAATCGGCGCGTCCCAGGGGCAGGGTGATATCGCCGGGCCAGAGCCGGAGCACCAATGCGGCGCCGATCCCGCCGGTTGTGTCCCCGTCGCTTTCCATCGAGAGCCAGGCCAGCGGGCGGGTCGGTGTCGCCGTCGCCCCGGCGGCCTCGATCATTTCCTGACCGCGGGCCTGAACGTCAGCGGGAAAATACTGCCAGGCAACCGTGTGTTGGATCAGGTGCAGATGACCTTCGGGTGCCGATGCCAGACGGGTTGCCAACCACTCTATCGCATCACCCCGGTGGATCGGCGCATCGGTCACTGCAGCAGCGGCGCGGGTGAGCGCCAGGCGCTCCGGTTGATCAGGCCAGAGGTAGGCCGTCAGGCGCAACAGATCCTGTGGATCACTGGGATCGAGCGGGTTCAGATCGACGCCCGCACGCTCCGCAATGATGGGGCGAATGCGCGGAGGCAGGGGACCCTCCCAATCGGGCGTCAGTGTAAGAGCGGGGTCGGCGGGCGCTATGTCCATGCCAGTCAAAGACAGCGCATAGCGGTCCCACATCAGGTTCAATCCTGCACTGGCGCCGAGTTCCGAGACGGTAAAGGGCAGGTCGAACCGTTCCGCTGCCACGGCAGCGCCCGCGATCAGCGCAGCGGAGCGGCGCACTTCGTTGGTCTGAGGCGGGCTTTCGACCCAGCCGAGCATGAAGGCTTCATGCCGCTCGAACGCCTCGAGCACGCCGTCGCGCAATACATCATCATTCACCTGTGCCGGTGGATAGAGGGCGGCCAGCTCCGGCGCGCGCCCGGCGAGGACCAGCGCATGCAGCCCGCCCGCCGTGCGCAGGGGCAGCGAAGCACCTGCGGGCCCAACATCCCCGTCGAACTGCGCAAAACGATGCGCCAGGGCGCTGTCTTTCGGCCAGTGCTCTGCCAGGATACGCAGCAGTTGCCCCATGAACGGCGACCCCATGCGCTCGCAACTGATGGCCTGATGCGCAAAGGCCTCTGCCAGCCTCACCTGAAGCGCTCCATCAGTTTTTGTAGCGGTGACAGAGCCTCCGGTTCAGGCTTCGGGGCCTCTGCAGGCTTGGGCTTTGCCGCCTCGGGCTTCTTTTGGCCCGTACTGGATCGCTGGGGCGACACGCGCAGCCCGACTGCATTCATGAATTTCGCCGCATCGCCGTTGACCAGATAGGGCGCACCGTCGCTCACACCGCGCAACACGTCATCCAGCCAACCCTCATCCGCCTTGGCGAAATCGCGCAGCACATACCCTGGCACAGCGTCCTTGTGTCCGGGATGGCCGACGCCCAGACGCACCCGCGCATAGTCCGGCCCGATATGCGCATGCACCGAGCGCAAGCCATTGTGCCCTGCGTGACCGCCGCCGACCTTATGCTTGACCTTGCCGGGGGCAAGATCGATCTCGTCATGCAGGACAACGATATCTTCCGGCTCCAGCTTGTAAAACCGCATCGCGGCCTGAACCGACTGGCCGGAGTTGTTCATGAAGGTTTCGGGTTTCAGCAGCACCGCCCGGTCGGCGCCAAAGCGCCCCTCGCTGATCGCGCCCTGATGCTTGCCCTTCCACGCCGGAAACCCGTGATCAGCGGCGATCCGGTCCAGGGCCATGAACCCGATATTGTGGCGGTTTCTGCTGTACTTTGCACCTGGATTGCCCAGACCCACGATCAGCTTCATGGCAATGCTCCTTCATATTGCAGTGCAGCATAGCAAAGCGGGGGCGCAAACGAAATACGGGGCCGCAAAGGGCCCCGTACTTGTTTCAACCCACCAGGTGGAGGATCAATCGTCGGCTTGCTCGCCGTCGGGTGCATCCATCTCCGTTGTGGGCACTTCATCCGCATCCACATCGGCATCCTCGTCTTCATCGTCCGCAGACGCCAGACCCGCAGGTGCGGAAAGCTGGGCAATCACGAAGTCACGGTCGATGGTCGGCTTGGCGCCTTCCGGCAGCGTGACCGAAGAAATCGTGACGTTGTCGCCGATCTCCATCTCCGAGACGTCGATGGTGATGTGATCGGGGATATCGCCCGCGGTCACGATCAGCTCAACCTCGGGACGCACTAGCGTCAGCACGCCGCCTTTTTTCAGGCCGGGCGAGACGTCTTCGCCTTCCACTTCAACCGCGATGAAGAGGTTGATCTTGGTAGTGCGGCGCAGGCGCATGAAATCGATGTGTGTCGGCAGGTCCTTGACCACGTGACGCTGCACATCGCGGCAGATCACACGCACGTCGTCGTGGCCTTCTACCTTCATGTTGAACAGGGTCGACTTGAACCGGCCCGCCCGCAGCTTCTTGATCAGCACGTTGAACGGAATGTTGATCGGCAGCGGGTCAACGTCGCCACCAAATACAATCCCAGGAACCATGCCATCGCGGCGTGCCTGACGAGCGGCGCCCTTGCCTGTCCCCGTCCGTTCCTGAGCTTCAAGATCCGGAATCGCTCCAGCCATCTTTTATCTCCAATATGTTAAGGGCGGGCCTCCTCCAAGGCTGTAGACCCACGTGAAGCCGCGCGTATAGACCGGTTTGTAGTCCGTGAAAAGAGGTTTTTCACAGATGCTCTCTTGCAGGCGTCGCGCGCCCGTGTCACCGCTGACACATGCGCTTGGTGAGCGATCTCTGGCTGTCCCGAAAATCAGTTGCTGGCTTCGTCATTGTTGGCGCGGCCTGGTCCAGCTATTTCGCCCAGATGCCGGTGATCAAGGCGGCCATCGGTGCTTCTGACGGCGTCTATGGCGCGGTCATGCTGCTGGCCTCTCTTGGCGCGCTTGCCGCCATGTGGCTGGCACCGCTGGCACACCGGATTGCAGGCCGCTGGGCCTTGCCGCTGGGGGCGATGATCATGTCGGGCGGCATGTTGGGGGCGGGCATGTCCGCCGAGATCGTGGCCTTTGGGATTGCAATGACCTGTGCCTCGGTCGGGGCAGGGATTACAGATGTGCTGGCCAATGTGCGGGTTTCCGAGATTGAGGAGAGTAGCGGACGCCACCTGATGAACCTCAATCACGCGATGTTCTCTTTCACCTACGCGGGCTGTGCGCTGGCCACGGGCATCCTGCGCGAGCTGGGGTGGTCACCAGCACAGGTCTTCACCGTGCTGATTGGACTGACGGCGCTTGCGGGCTGGATCATGCTGGAAAGACGCGCTCCGCCCATCCCAACAGACGAAACCCCCGGCGATGCGCCGCTGCCGCATCTGCTGGTCTGGGGCGTCGGGGCGATCGTGATGGTCGCCTTCCTGACGGAGGCCGCGTCTGAGGGATGGTCCGCACTGCATCTGGAACGCACGCTGGGCGGCGGTCCGGCCGAAGGCGCACTGGGCCCCGCGCTGTTAGGGCTGAGCATGGGGATCGGGCGGCTCTCGGGGCACTTCCTGTCGGATCGGGTGCCGACCTTGCCGTTCATCACGGTCGCCTCTGTCGTTGCTGCGGGAGGGCTGGTCCTGGTCGGGGCCGCACCGACGCTCTTTATGGCCTATATCGGCTTTGCCCTTACCGGCCTTGGCATTTCGGTGGTCGCCCCGCTGGCGCTTGCGCTGATCGGGCGACTGGTTCCGCCTAAGGCACGCCTTGCCGCCATCAGCCGCGCCTCGGCGCTTGGCTATGCCGCGTTTTTTGTGAGCCCGCCGCTGATGGGCTTCACCTCCGAAGCGCTTGGCCTGCGCGCCGGTTTCTGGGTGGTCGCCGCGCTGCTGTTGATCTGCATTGCCGCGCTGGTGCCGGTGCTGGCCGCCCGTATCGCGGCCCGCACGCAGCAGGCCTACTGATCCAGCCAGCGCCCCTCGAAATCCTCGGGAATGAGCAGGTTGTGCCGACCGAGACCCTCCACGCTGGTCTCGCCACAGAGCGCCATGGTCGTGTCCAGCTCCTTGTGGATCACTTCCAGTGCCCGGGTCACACCGGCCTGACCCATTGCGCCCAGACCATGCACAAAGGCGCGCCCGATGTAGGTCCCTTTGGCTCCCAGCGCCAGCGCCTTGAGCACGTCCTGACCAGAGCGAATGCCGCTGTCCAGATGCACTTCGACCTTGTCGCCGACCGCGTCCATGATGGAGGGCAGGACCCGGATTGAACTGAGCGCACCGTCCAGCTGCCGCCCGCCGTGGTTGGACACGATGATCGCATCCGCGCCGACCTGCAGCGCCATCTTGGCGTCTTCCGCATCCAGAATGCCCTTGAGGATCAGCGGTCCGCCCCACATTTTCTTGATTTCCTTGACCTCGTCCCAGTTCAACTGCGGATCGAAGCTTTCGGCCGCCCAGACGGAGAGGGAGGACAGATCGCTGATGCCATCGATGTGGCCGACGATATTGCCGAACTGGTGCCGTTTGGTCTTGGCCATGCCCGCAATCCAGCGCCATTTGGTGGCCAGGTTGAAGATGTTACCAACCGTCGGTCGGATTGGAACCGACAGCCCGTTCTTGATGTCCTTGTGGCGCTGCCCGAGGATTTGCAGGTCGAGTGTGACCACAAGCGCCGAGCACTTCGCATCCTTGGCCCGTTGGATGATGTTCTTGATGAAGGTCTTGTCGCGCATGGCATAAAGCTGGAACCAGAAGGGTTTGCTGGTGTTCGCCGCCACATCTTCGATCGAACAAATCGACATGGTGGAGAGCGTGAAAGGCACGCCAAAAGCCTCCGCTGCCTTGGCCGCCAGGATCTCACCATCTGCGTGCTGCATGCCGGTTGAGCCGACCGGGGCCAGGGCCACAGGCATCGCCACATCCTCGCCGATCATCTGACTGGCGGTCGAGCGGCCCGTCATGTCCACGGCCACGCGCTGGCGCAGCCTGATCTTCTCGAAGTCGGTGGTGTTCTCGCGAAAGGTCTGTTCCGTCCAACTGCCCGATTCCGCGTAGTCGTAGAACATTCGGGGCACACGCCGTTGGTGAAGCTTCTTGAGATCCTGGATCGTGGTGATTGTTGGCATGGCACCCTCATATTGGTCAGTTTTGATTACCAATTCACCACAGAAAGATCAATCGACAAAAAGGTACGTAGGCTGACTTGATTAGTGCGATATCGAACTTTATATAGTTTGATATCGTACTATAATGGAGAACACCATGAACCTGTCTCGCCGCAAAGCCTTGTCCCTAATCGGTGGGGGGACCGTATTGGCTGCATCCGCGTCTGCCACCGGGTTTCTCACCAGCCGAACCCCACGCACCGCTCTGGCACCGTGGGACTTTGCCGGGAGCTATGATGATCCCCGACTCAATGCGCTCAGCTTTGCACTGCTGGCGCCGAACCCTCACAATCTGCAGCCTTGGCAGGCCGCACTTGAAGGGCAGCACAGCCTGTCCATTTATCTGGACCCGGCCCGTCGCTTGCCGGAAACTGACCCCTATGACCGGCAGATTACCATCGGTTTGGGATGTTTTCTGGAACAGATGGTTTTGGCCGCGGGCGCTGCGGGACACACAGTCCATTTGTCCCTCTATCCCGACGGCGCCGATGGCCCGGTTGCGCGTGCAACGTTTTCCTCCGGCGGGGTGCCTGATCCGCTCAGCACGCAAATCCTAGCGCGCAGGTCCTGCAAGGAGCCATTCGACGCGCGGCCAGTCGATGGTGTGCAGGCAAATGAATTGGAGCTCTTCGCCGATATCTATACCGATGAGACGATGGTCCAAGCGCTGAAATCGCTCACCTGGGATGCGTGGGAAACCGAGGCGCAGACACGCCGGACGATGATGGAATCCGTTGATCTGATGCGCTTTGGCAAGGCCGAGATCAATGCGAACCCCGATGGCATAGACCTCGGCGGACCGTTTTTGGAGAGCCTGATGTTGGTCGGCATGTTGAGCCGGGATGCACAGTCTGATCCAGAGAGCGCGAGTTTCAAGCAGGGTGTCGAGATTTACCGCGAAATGCTCGCGGCAACACCGGCTTACGCCGCGCTGACCAGCGATGGGAACACACGCAGGGACCAGATTGAGGCCGGGCGGCGCTGGCTCCGACTGAACCTCAAATGCACGGCCCTTGGCCTCGCCCTGCATCCGGTGAGCCAGTGTCTGCAGGAATACCCCGAAATGTCACCGTACTTTGGCAAGGCGCATGATCTTCTGGCGGCGCCTGGACAGACGGTTCAAATGCTGGGTCGATTGGGCTACGGTCCGCAAACGCCCCGCACGCCGCGCTGGCCCCTGGAGACAAAACTGCTGAATGCCTGACGACGCCCGCGCCACCTATTTCGATGTCTTCAACGAGATCGGAATCATCGAACAGCTCAGCCGCACATTGCTTGAAGCGCGCTTGCCGGACGGTCTGATTGCACCGCATTTCGCTGTTTTGAACCACTTGATCCGATTGGGCGACGGGCGCGCACCAATCGATATGGCGCGCGCTTTTCAGGTGCCCAAGACCTCAATGACCCATACGGTCAAGGGCCTGGAGGCGCAGGGGCTTGTCGATGTGCGCCCCAATCCGGAAGACGGTCGGTCGAAACTGGTCTGGATCACGCAGAAGGGTCGCGCCACCCGGGATCAGGCCATTGCAGATCTGACCCCGGATTTTGAGCGGCTTGCATCGGGGTTTGACACGCATCGTCTGGACGCGATCCTGCCGGTACTGCGGGATCTTCGTATCTTTCTGGATGAGGACAGAAACCCGTCGGGCGGAGCCTAGGCGCTATGCGCCCCGTCGGAGAGGGTTTTCACGAAGGCCAAAACGTCCGAAACAGTTTCACCTGCGCCGATCTTGCCGACAATCGCCGAGCCCACGACAACGCCGTCCGCCACGTCGGCAATCGCGCGTGACTTCTCCGGTGTGTTCACGCCAAAACCGACGATGACGGGCAGGCCACTGGCCGATTTGATCCGGGCCACTTCGGGGCCGACATCCCCGGCTTGCGCTTCGGCAGCGCCAGTGATCCCGGTGATGGAGACGTAATATACAAAGCCCGAGGTGTTCTGCAGCACCCGTGGCAGCCGTTTCGCATCCGTCGTGGGGGTCGCCAGACGGATGAAGTTGAGCCCGGCCTCTTGCGCGGGCAGGCACAATTCGCTGTCTTCTTCCGGTGGCAGGTCCACAACGATCAATCCGTCGATACCTGCGTCGATAGCCTCGGCGAGAAACCGGTCGACGCCCCGGCTGTAAATGGGATTGTAATAGCCCATCAGGACAATCGGTGTCGTCTGGTCCTCTTTCCGAAAGGCGCGCGCCAGATCCAGCGTCCGCTGCAACGTCATTCCACCTTCCAGGGCGCGCTGCCCGGCCAGCTGGATTGTGGGGCCATCGGCCATCGGATCGGTGAAGGGCAATCCCAGCTCGATCACATCCACCCCTGCCGCGGGCAGGCCGCGCACCACTTCCAGCGACGTGTCAAAATCCGGATCCCCCGCCATGACATAGGCAACAAAGGCCTTCTTTCCGGCTTTGGAAAGCTCTGCAAACTTGGCGTCAATTCGGGTCATCAGGCTGGCCTTTCGTGGTATCGCCCCGCAATGCCGAAAACCAAACGGAAAATCAATGCATCAACGGCTACTCTATGCCACTTGTTGGAAATGGCGCAGCCTATCAGGATTTCCCCCTTTAGATTTTCCAAAGATCGCCTAACTATCAGCCATGAATTACTTGCTCGCCATTCTGCTGCCACCATTGTCGATCCTGCTGACCGGCCGGGTGATCCTCGCCATTCTGGTATTTCTCATCTGGATCCCCGCACTCATCTTTTCCGGCGGTTTGACCCATCCGATGTTCATCCTTCTGGCGTGGTTTCTGATCTTCCATGCCCGCGAAGATCGGCGTCACCGCTAGGTCTTGTCTTGGCCTGTCAGACCCCCTAGGACAAGCGCCACCACAACAAGGACGTCGATATGGGTTTCAAGATGGGTATCGTGGGGCTGCCGAATGTAGGCAAATCCACTCTTTTCAATGCGTTGACCCGCACCGCTGCAGCGCAGGCCGCGAATTTTCCATTTTGCACCATCGAACCGAATGTCGGCGACGTTGCGGTGCCGGACGCGCGTCTCGACCGTCTGGCGGAGATTGCGAAGTCGAAGCAGATCATTCCTACCCGCATGACCTTTGTCGATATCGCCGGTCTGGTGAAAGGGGCCTCAAAAGGCGAGGGGTTGGGCAACCAGTTTCTGGCCAACATCCGTGAAGTGGATGCCATCGCACATGTGCTGCGCTGTTTCGAGGACGGGGATGTCACCCACGTCGAAGGCCGGGTCGATCCGGTCGCTGACGCAGAGACCATCGAAACAGAATTGATGCTGGCCGATATCGAGAGCATTGAAAAACGCTTGCAGAACATTGTCCGCAAAGTACGGGGGGGCGACAAGGAGGCGGTACAACAGGAACGATTGATGCGTGCCGCGCTAGAAGCTCTGGAGCAAGGCAAGCCCGCGCGCGTGGTTGAGGTCGACGCCGAAGATCTGCGCGCTTGGAAGCTGCTGCAGCTTCTGACGACCAAGCCTGTGCTCTACGTATGTAACGTAGGCGAGGCGGAGGCTGCGGAAGGCAACGCGCATGCGGCCAAAGTGGCCGAAATGGCGGCTGCCGAAGGCAATGCCCATGTCGTGATCTCTGCGCAGATCGAAGAAGAGATCAGCCAGCTGGAGCCCGACGAGGCGACGATGTTTCTGGAGGAAATGGGTCTGTCGGAAGCGGGTCTGGATCGCTTGATCCAAGCGGGATACACGCTGCTGCACCTTGAGACGTATTTTACCGTTGGCCCCAAGGAAGCCCGCGCCTGGGCCATTCGACATGGTACCAGCGCACCGAAAGCCGCCGGGGTCATTCACGGAGACTTCGAGAAGGGGTTCATCCGCGCGGAGACGATTAGCTACGATGATTTCGTGTCGCTGGGCGGTGAGCAGCCTGCCAAAGAAGCGGGTAAAATGCGCGCGGAGGGCAAATCATACGTCGTCAAGGACGGTGATGTGCTTCACTTCCTCTTCAACACCTGAAGGATTTTGAGTTTCGGGAATTGTGCGGACCGGTTCCTCCAACGTCGCGATCTAGCGGGGACCGCAATCACCTTTTTCAGGTTGTCAATGCAGGGGCCTGTCCGCGCGACTGAATTTTGGGACATTGTCAGGCACCACCGCATCCTGACTTGCAGACTCAGGCAGATTTCACCTCTTTTTCTTGCAGCGCCCCTGTTTCTTCGTCATCGGAGGTGACATCCTTCTGATCGACGACAAATCCCGCGACGAGTTTCGCAAGTTTTCCAGCTTCGCCGGTGAGGGCCTGGCTGGCTGCTGTCGTAGTCTCGAACATCGCGGCGTTTTGTTGGGTCGATCTGTCGAGTTGTTCCACGGCAGTGTTGATCTCGGTAATGCCGGTCGATTGCTCATTGGCAGAGTTGGCGATTTCAGACACGTTCTGCGATACATTCGTAATGCCCTTGAGAATGGTCTCAAGCGCCTCGCTGGTTTGATCTATTAAGGCGACGCCGCTTTCAACATGTCCTGCAGATTCCGAGATCAACCCATTGATTTGCAGAGCGGCTTCCGAACAACGATGCGCCAGGATGCGCACTTCTGACGCGACAACGGCAAAACCACGTCCGGCTTCTCCCGCGCGGGCAGCCTCGACGCCCGCGTTCAGGGCTAGCAGATTCGTCTGAAAGGCAATGGAATCGATGACCTCGACGATTTTGGAGATTTTTGAAGAGGACGTCTCGATCTCGCTCATCGCGTTTACCGCGTCGTGCATCACCTGCTGACTGGTTTCCGCGTCTTTTTTGACCGTCTCGACGGTCGTGGTTGCGTCTGATGCGCCCCGTGCAGCCGACGAAACGCTGCTTGTCAACTCACTCAAGGCAGCGGCGGTTTCCTCCAGGGTCGCGGCTGCATTCTCCGTTCTGCGCGACAGATCAAGCGACGAAGAAGCGATTTCGGCGCTGCTGGCATCAATCATACCTGAACTGTCACCGATTCTGCGGATGAGGTCCGCCAGGTTTGCCACCGCATCATTGAAGTCCTGACGCAAGGCCTCGTATGCGCCAGGAAACTCGGTGTCGATCGTGCGGCTGAGGTCCCCTGCGGAGAGACGCTGCAAGCTGCGGGCAAGCTCTGAAACTACAGCTTCTTGCTCATCTGCACGCGCCTGGCGCTCCGCCTCCGCTGCGGCGCGAGCTTCTTCGTTTCGCGCTTGTTCAGCGGCCTCTCGCTCCCGCTCTTCGCGCTCCCGTTTGGCTTCTGTGTCGCGGTCCCGCTGTTCTGCCTCCTGCTTGGCTTTCTCGGCTGCACGCTCGGCCTCCAGCATCTCTTTTTGCCGGCGCTGGTCTTCCTCCTGCAGGTGAATGCGTTCAAGCGCGCCATCCCGGAAGACCTCGAGTGCATGGGCGAGGCGTCCGATCTCTCCCTTCTTGCTGCCCAATCCTTCAATCTCTGACAGATCTCCCGATGCCAGGCGCTCCGTCACAGACGTTACCTTGTTCAAAGGTTGCGTCACCATCTTCCAGATCAGCAAGGGGGCCAGCAGCACCAGTGCAAGGCTTGCCCAGGCGATTTGCTGCATCTGTCCACGTGCCTGAGCAACCTCGAGGTTCAGCGCCTCCGAGGTTGCGTCAATCTTGTCCTGGGCAGCGCCCGCGAAGGCACTGATTTCTGAACCGATCTCCTGAACGGCACGGGCGGCACTCTGCGCGGAAACGACGGCCTTTTGCTGCGCATCAAAGGCGGCTGACCTTGTCGCGCCAATTCCCGTCTCCGCATCAGCAATTTCAAGAATGGCCTCGAGGTTTTGCGTGATCTCCTGAGAGGCATTCTCCATGGCGTCCCGCAGTTTTGCAGCATTCACATTCAACGCGTCCTGGAGACGCGCGAGTTCCTGTGGATCGCGCGCCAGGGCGGTTTGCATGGCGGCGGCAAAGAAGGACTTGGTTGCCGCGTCAAGCGCAGCCTGTCGCCGGATGCGGGTTACTTGGTCGTCCATCAGACCACGAATGGAATCGTCGTTTGTGGTCTTTGCGTCATCGCTGTTGATCACCAGCTCAAAATAGATGTCGTCAAGTGCCGTCGCCAGCGCGGCATCGATCTCCTGGCGCAACGACAGTATTTCTTCAGGTTTGAGTGACGTACGACCAGAGGAAAAAATGGTCTGGAAATCGGCTTCGGCCTTCTGCACGAGCGCATAGAGGTCCGACGATCCACCGGCTTCCTCGATCACCGGCAGCAACGTGTTCAATTGATCCTGGGCCGCGTCAGACAGATCTGTCAGGATCGAAATCAGGGCTGGATCGCGGGTGTTCAGAGTGCTCAGCGCAATGCCGGATAGCAGGTTAATCTCCGCGCGCACCTGTAGCGTGGCCTGATAGACGGCGAAGTCCTTTTCGATCAATTGCGCCAGGGTTTGATCGATGTTTGCAATCGTATCGTCTGCCCCGATGACCAGGTCGAAATAGGCGTCATCAGAGGCCTGATCGAGCAATGCGCTTGCGGTGGTTGAAAGTATCAGCGCGTTTTCAACATCTGCCGCAAGACTGTCGGCGCGGGCGAATGCTTCCGACCGGGCGTTGCTAAGCGCTGTCAGGGCGCTTTCCACCTGCGTTATGTCATCGGTAAGGACGCTGGCCTGCTCGGGGTCGAGGTTTTGGACGGCGTCGCTGATGTCTGCGATCACCAGTTGCGTGCGACCTGACAGGTTGCTCAACTCCTCTTCGTTGCGGGCGATCAGGATGTTGGAGAGGATATCGCGCACCCGATCAGCGGCGGCCACAACCTGTGCGCTGTTGCGCAGGACGGGCAGGCGTTCATCCGATAGCACCGCCATGTTCGTGGCAATCGACTGAAACACCATCCAGCCGATGATGATGGCTGCGGCGGTCATCGCGGCCAGCGCGCCAAAAATCAGCGCAAGGCGCATCAGGACGGATCCAAAGAGGTTAGAAACGATGGAACCCATAGTGGTGCCCTTCCCATTCAGTCGATGCGGGCGGTGCCGCAGTGTATTCATCGCTGGAAGGGACCCGGACAATCACCCGGGCCCCGATCTTGTATCAGCTGCCCGGATGCATGGCCTCAAAAGTGCCATCAGACAGAATACGTGTCAGGAAGACATCGTCGGACCCCTGATTATCGCCCGGGCCGAACGTCAGCGTCATGCCACCCAGATCGATGGTGCCGAGAGTGTTCATCGCCGTCATGAAGCTGTCGCGCGTCAGATCGGCCCCGGCCTTGCGGAGACCTTCGACAACCAACCGGCCTGCGACATAGCCTTCCAGCGAAACGAAACCGGGCTCGGCGCTTGCGTCAAGTGCGCTGAGGGCGGCCTGATACTCTGCCACGATGGCCAGATTGGTGTCCCACGGTTGCGGAACAACCTGGCTGACGATCACGCCGTCGCCATCGGGCCCCAACTCAGCGGCCAGTGCTTTTGATCCGACAAAGGAGATGGTGACAAATGTCGGGTCCATTTTCATCTTGCGCGACAGTTTGATGAATTCGGCCAGCGGCTTGTAGGCACCAACCATAACGATCGCCTGAGGCTTTGCCTTACGAATATCCAGCAGCGCGGATTTTACCGCAACCGTGTTGCGGGTGTAGCTGCCTTGCGCCACCAGCGACATGCCGCGCGCGTCCAGCGCTTTCTCAACGCCTGCCAGACCGACGCGACCGAAACCGTCATCCTGGAACAGGATCGCGATGTCGGTCAGACCCAGGTCATCCACCAGATAATCCACCCACGCCTGCGTTTCCGCATCATAGGTCGCGCGGACGTTGACGACGTTCTGAAGCGCGGAGTCGCGCAAGAAACCGGCACCGGTGAAAGGTGCAATCATTGGCATATTCGCTTCGGTAGCAATGGGTTGCGTGGCCTTCGTTGTGGGGGTGCCCACCGGGCCGACCAGCGCGAGATAGTCACCGCTGTCGATGACCGAGCGGGTCTGCGTGACGGAGCGGTCAGGCTCGTAGCCATCATCCATGCTGGTCAGGCTGATGCTGCGTCCGTTGATCCCGCCTGCGCGGTTGGCTTCTTCGAAGGCCGCCAGCAGACCCTGGCGCATGCCGGTCCCGAGGGCGGCAGCCGGGCCTTCGAGGGCGGCGACTTGGGCAAATTGAATACTGTCGTCGGTGACGCCTTGCTCAGCGGCAAGCGGCCCGGCGGCCAGTGCCATCGCGGCAAAGGCGGCGGCGCGCGAAAAGTGAAACATGATAATATCCCGAAAGCTGTTGTCAGTCTGCGACAATAAGGCGCGCAGAACTCAACAAACATTTAATGCGTCATGGGAATGGTAAGGATTGCAGCGCCGCGCCAAGGCCGATTTATGCTGAAGGTCACGCGGGCGACATAGGCGTCCGTTGAGAAAACCGTTTAAGATCAGGGCTCCCGCGACCTTTGGATCGGTTCAAACCAAGAGATTGGTCTGTGCTGATTGCGCCATGATCGAGGTTGTTAGAAATTGAATGATTTGCCGACTATGCTAAGGCTGATGCCGCCGGGACCCTGCACAAGAGGGGTCAGCGACTCAATCGTCACCCTTCATCAGCCGGTCTGCCTTCTTGCGCACCAGCACCGATCTCAGGTCATGCATCGCCAGCAGCAAATCGTCGGTCACGGCCTCCAGCTGATCGGCTGTTGCACGCGATTGGGCCCATTGCGTGGTCAGGTTCATGTGGTCCACCGCGCGGTGGATATCGTCGATGTCCCGCTTGGCAAGAAGTGCGGTGCGCTCGGCCATCCAGTCCTGAATGACTGTCAAATCGGCATCTGAAAGGGTTCGGTCGCCTTGCGGCTTGATATCGCCGTTGCGGATGTTCACAACCGCAATCTGATCCATCTCGATGCGCCGCTGCCGGTTTTCGGTGTCTACACGAAACACTGCGGCCCCGTTTTCCCGGACGCGAAAATAGTATTCCGGCAGCTCTCCCGACATACCTCGTCCTTCTTCAAGTCAATCCAGCGCAGAAGGTCTGGATGCGGGTGCAGGCCTCTTTCAGGGCAGCATCGGAGGTAGCGTAGCTGACACGGAAGTTTGGTGAAAGCCCGAAAGCCGCACCGAAAACGACCGCCACGCCGGTCTCTTCCAACAGCGCGGTGGCGAAAGTCTCGTCGTCGGTGATCTTCGTGCCGCCCGCCGAGGTCTTGCCGATGCAGCCCGCGATCGACGGATAGACATAAAACGCCCCGTCCGGCACCGGGCAGCGGATGCCCTCCGCCGCGTTCAGCATCTCGACGACCAGATCCCGCCTGCGCGCAAACATCTCGTTGTTTGGCGCGATGAAGTCCTGCGTGCCGGTCAGCGCCTCGACTGCCGCCCACTGGCTGATCGAGCAGGGATTGGACGTGGACTGCGACTGCACCTTGCGCATCGCCTTGATCAGTTCTTCGGGTCCCGCCGCGTAGCCGATGCGCCAGCCGGTCATTGCGTAGGCTTTGGAAACGCCATTGACCGTCAGCGTGCGGTCATAGAGGCCCGGCTCCACCTGCGCAGGTGTGCAGAATGTGAAATCATCGTAGACGAGGTGCTCGTACATATCGTCGGTCATCACCCAGACATGGGGGTGCCGCATCAGCACATCGGTCAGTTCTTTCAGCTCGTCCCAGGTATAGCCCGCACCGGTTGGATTCGATGGCGAGTTGAAGATCAGCCACTTGGTCTTGTCCGTGATCGCCGCTTCCAGCTGATCGGCGGTCAGCTTGAAGCCGGTCTGTAGCGACGCCTCTGCGATCACGGGCGTGCCGCCTGCCAGCAGCACCATATCCGGATAGCTCACCCAATAGGGCGCCGGAATGACCACCTCGTCGCCCTCGTTCAGCGTCGCCATCAGCGCATTGTAAAGGATTTGTTTACCACCTGTGCCCACACTGACCTGCGATGGCTCATAGCTCAGATCGTTGTCACGGTGCAGTTTATCGCAGATTGCGCGCTTCAGCTCTGGAATTCCGTCCACGGCGGTATACTTTGTCTTTCCACCGGCGATGGCGGCCACGGCGGCGTCCTTGATGTTCTGAGGTGTGTCGAAATCCGGTTCACCTGCGCCAAGGCCAATGACGTCACGCCCCGCGGCCTTCAACTCAGCCGCTTTCGTGGTGACGGCAATGGTGGGAGACGGTTTGACGCGGGCAAGGGTCGTAGACAGGAATTCCATTCTGGCCTCAGTTTGATAAGACATTGGCCAACTCATAGGGGGCAGCTTGCCGCCGTTCAAGCGCGATCATCGCAAAGGAGATCAAAGCATGCACGATACTCAAGACTGGTACGGTCCCGAGACAGCGACATTTGGCGACCGCGTGGCTGCGGCCCGTGACATGGCCGACATGACGCAGGCTCAGCTGGCCCGCCGCCTTGGGGTGCGCGTCTCCACGCTCCGGGCTTGGGAAAACGATCTCAGCGAACCGCGTGCCAATCGCCTGTCGATGATGGCGGGGCTTTTGAACGTATCGATGATGTGGCTGATCAACGGGCAAGGCGAAGGCCTTGATGCGCCGATGGAAGAAGCCAGCCTGCCAGCCTCCGCGCATGAAATCCTCAATGAACTGCGCGACTTACGCACGGACATGATTGCGCGTGTTGAGCAGATGGGCCGGCTGGAGAAGAAATTGCGCGCGGCGCTGAAGGAAGATCTGCATGAAAGAGCTGCGTGAGACGCGCATCAAACGTCTGAAAATGCGGTCGATGCGGCGCGGGATCAAGGAAATGGATGTGATCCTGCAACCCTTTGCCGAGGCCAACCTCGAGGCCATGGATGAAGCCGGGCTGTCTCTTTACGACGATATGCTCAGCGAGAATGACCACGATCTTTATCAATGGGTTAGCAGGCAGACACAGGCGCCAGACCGCTATGCCGCGCTCATAGATCAGATCGTTGACCAGCTGCCGCGCACTCCTGCCTGACGCGGCACCGTACGACCCATTTTCGCGTTTTTAACGAATTATTGGCGTTTCTCGCGCAAATTCCGACCAAATTAGAACGAGTCGGAGCGCGTAAATGAGCATACAAGATCAAATTCCGTCAGACCCTGCGTCCATGAGCCGAACACAAGGTTTCATGGTCAGCTATTTGGAGGCGCTGTCACTGGTGGAGCGTCTGCACCGCCTGCTGCTGGACGTCATCAAAGACGAATTTGAGCGGGTTGGCGTCCTAGAGATCAACGCGGTACAAGCACTGCTGCTCTTCAACATCGGCGACAATGAGGTAACAGCGGGCGAATTGAAAAGCCGCGGTTACTATCAGGGCAGCAATGTCAGCTACAACCTGAAGAAGCTGGTGGATATGGGCTACATGCATCACCAGCGTTGCGAGATCGACCGGCGTTCGGTGCGGGTGAAGCTGACCGACAAGGGGCAGAAAATCCGGGTTGTCGTGTCGGAGTTGTTCTCTCGCCATGCGGACGGTCTTGAAGCCAAAGGGGTTCTGGGACCGGATGGCATCGACGACATCACACGCTCCCTGAAACGTATGGAACGCTACTGGTCAGACCAGATCCGCTATATCTACTGAAGCTGGCTGATCGTCAGACCGTCAATCTCGCGTTTGAGCTTGGCGGTCATGGCCGCGGCATAATCCTCAAAGCCCAGGGCCGTTTGCACAAATGCATCCGGCCCTGTTATCACTTCGGCCCGGAAGTAGGACGATAGCTCGCCAATCTCACTTTGGCGGAGATCGCCTGTCGCTGGGGCGTCGGCGCCAATCACCAACGCATTGATGGTGATCCCGCGCGCGCCGATGGCATTCTTCACATCTCGGGGCCGTGGACCCAAATTGGATTCCCCATCGCCAGAAATGTCCAATGTGCGTTTCCAACACCCTTTTTTTTGATCGAGATAGGCAGCACCGGTTTCCATTGCGACACCAAGCGCCGTGCCGGGCGTGGTGTCCCGTCGTTCCGTCTCCGCCAACGTGGTGCTGATGGTTGCGAGCGTCTCGCGATTGGCCATGGTGGTCCATGGGACAAGCACCGTGTGATCTGCAGGCCCGCTCCATTCGAACACCATCAGGGAGATTGGGGCGGTCGGCACCGCCAGCAAGATGCGGACGACCTCCGGGTCATTCAATGCCGTGACCAGCCCATCAAGCTGCAACCGGTACTCCCGCAAGTCGACGGACCCTGAGACATCTAGCGCTAGCGCCAGCGCCTGGCGGCAATTGGCATGTGCATCGATTGGCACCCCAATGGTCAAGAGCAGACCCACGCACCAGGCCCGTCTCATCCCTTCGGTTCCACGTCGGAACCTGAGGTCAGCGCTCCGATCACAGGAGGTGTCAGTTCCCTTTCCAGCTTGCGCCTCATGGCGCGCTCATAGTCCTCAAACCCCTGCGCAATTTCCAGAAAAGCCCCGGGCCCATGCAGGACTTGTGCCTGATAAAAGGCGATCAACCCGGTTTCGGCTTCATAATCTGCACCATTGACCACCAGACCGTTGACCGTAACTCCGTCAAAGGGAAATTCGGCATAGGCCTGTGTTGGGCCGAACCCCTCATTGTTCTGCCCATCCCCGGCCATGTCCAGTGTCCTGTAAAGACAGCGCGGTCCTCGCGTGAGCAATCCTGCGCCATATCCCAGCGCATATCCCATCGCAGTCGGGAAATCATTATGACTGCGACTGCTCGCCGCGATCGTCTCCGCTGCGTGCAACAGTGCAGCGCGGCTATCGATCAGCGTCCACTCCAGCAGCATTTCCTGATTGTAGCGCCCGGACCACTCATATGCGGCAAGCGCCACGTGGCTGTCCGCCGCGAAAAAGGCCGCCTCCACTTCGGGTGCGGTGAGAGCGGCTACCAGACCGCCCCGCTGCAACCTGTCCTCCGCGGCATCGACCGAGCTTGACACATCCAGCGCCAGAACCAGCGCCAGCCGACACTCCGCTGCCGCCGGACCCGCCAGCAACAGACCTGCGCAGAGGCCCGCGCGGATCACCAGTGGCCTGTGTTTTCCATGCTCGCCCAAGGCTCGGCCGGGGCCAGATTGTCGCCTTCCTGCAGCAGTTCGATGGAGATGTTGTCGGGCGAGCGGACGAAGGCCATGTGCCCGTCGCGCGGTGGCCGGTTGATCGTCACGCCGTTGTCCATCAGATGCTGACAGACCTCGTAGATATTGCCGACACGGTATGCCAGATGCCCGAAATGGCGACTGTCATCGGGCAACCCCTCATCCCCATCCCAGTTGTAGGTCAATTCCACCGGGCACTCCTCCTGTCCGGGAGGTGCCATGAACACCAGCGTGAAGCGCCCGCCCTCGCTGTCCATCCGCCGCGTTTCCTTCAACCCCAGCAGCTCGTAAAACGCGATTGATTTCTCCAGATCCTTCACCCGGACCATCGTGTGCAAATACGTCAGGCTCATCGCGCCCCTCCATCACTTCACTCGTTCGACGCAACACTAGCACGCTCGCACCGGGATGCCAGTCACATCCCCCTGATCAACGACCGTTCCAAAACAATACCGAAATACACCATATAGCTGTTCCGCGCGCGTGCGCGCCCAGATATAGTCGTATACGACTCATGCCCTCGAAAGGATGTCCCCATGCCGCTTTCCGCCGAGCATCAAGCCGAAATCGACGCCCAACGCGCCGAACCCACGCCGACCCTGCGCGCCACCGCCCCCGGCATGGAAAAGCACCTCTACACTGCGCAGCCCGTGCTCGATCATGGCTTTGTCCGTGTCATCGACTACATGGGCGACGACGCCGCCATCTGCCAGGCCGCCCGCGTCTCCTACGGGCGCGGCACCAAATCCGTGCAGAATGACGAGGGGCTCATCCGCTACCTCATGCGCCACTGGCACTCCACCCCCTTCGAGATGTGCGAGATCAAGCTGCACGTGAAACTGCCCGTTTTTGTCGCCCGCCAGTGGATCCGCCACCGGACCGCCAACGTGAACGAATACTCCGCCCGCTACTCGATCCTCGACCGCGAATTCTACATTCCGGCACCCGATGACCTCGCCGCCCAATCGGTCGTGAACAACCAGGGGCGGGGTGAGGCCCTGACGGGCGAAGAGGCCGAACGCGTCCTGCGCTACCTGCAACAGGACGCGATGCAATGCTATGACCACTACGAAGAGATGATCTCACAGGACGGCCAACAGGGCCTCGCGCGCGAGCTTGCCCGCATGAACCTGCCCGCCAATGTCTACACCCAATGGTACTGGAAAGTGGATTTGCACAACCTCTTCCACTTCCTGCGCCTGCGCGCCGACGCCCACGCCCAATACGAAATCCGCGTCTACGCCGAGGCCATCTGCGCCATGGTCAAAGACTGGGTCCCCGCCGCCTACGGCGCCTTCGAGGACTACCGCTTGGGCGGTGCCACCCTTTCCGGCCGCGCGCTGGAGTGCATCAAGAAGATGCTCGCCGGACAGGAGGTCACGCAGGAGACCTCCGGGATGAGCAAGGGCGAGTGGCGGGAGTTTCAGGGGGTTTTGAGCGACTCCACTTAAGCGGGGGTGAAACGCTTTTTGGAAACAGTGGCCAATTTTGAGGTGAAGTTTCGTTGGATAGATTTCAAATCGCTATGGAGAACACAGCATTCGTGAATGCATTTTGGGTGTTTGTTGGCATCGTTGCGGGAGCACTTATCCAGTGGGTTCTCAACTATCTTACATTTAGGTCAAGCTTTAGGCGTGCGCGGCGGGTTTTTTACTCAGAGGTGCTGATTAACTGGCGAGAGCTGAGAAGCCTAGAGATACGGCTAAAACAACTGCGCAAGGCGATTGAAGATGGGACTGCGCGCGCCGAATTGGTGTCTGTGGACATGTCCCGTTTTGCTTATAGAACAATAGATTTACTTATAAATTCCGGTAATTTTCACCAGATTTTTTCGCCTGAGACGATGTCAAAGGTTTTTGAGTTTTCCAGTGTGTTCAATCAGAATTATGGGAACTATTCGACCGGAAGAATTAGAGATAACCTAGCTTCTGAAGAAGGTTTGGCGGCAGTTAGTCATTTGAGCTTGATACTCGACGCACTTGAAAACAGTAAGCAGTACCTCGAAGATGTATCCGTTGAGTTGCGGATGCCTTCACCGGAGAAGATAGGAAATTCTGAGCAGTAGCGAAATAGTGGTCTGCTCTTTCTAGGATAGCTCGTCATGCCCGCCATCGGCGGGCAGCGCCCGAACCGCCCCCACGGGGCGGGCGCTTCGCTTTTCCCCGCCCCTCGGTTCGGGCGCGGTGCTCTTCATCTACACGATCACCAGTTTGAGAGGTTCCCTTTTTCCAGTCAAACTCATGCGCGGGACGCTCCAAGCCCATCGAAACCGGCGCATTGACAAGACATTTATGGTGCGCAGACTGCCCCCATGCTCACCCTCGCAGCGCCCCCGGCCGATTTCGTGGAAAATCCTTTTCCATACTATGATGCCCTGCTGCACGAGGCGCCTGTCTGCGCGCAGCCTGACGGCTCTTTCCTGCTCTCCCGCCACGCGGACCTCAGTGCTATTTACCGGGATGTAGAGCTCTATAAATCGGATAAGAAAGCCGCCTTTGCCCCGAAGTTCGGCGTAGGCTCGCCGCTCTTCGAGCACCACACGACATCGCTCGTCTTCAACGACCCGCCACTACACACGCGCGTGCGGCGGATCATGACATCGGCACTCACGCCGAAAGCGCTGAGGCGCATGGAACCGGGACTGATTGCCACCGTCGATGCCCTGCTCGAAGCGCTCCCGCAAGCCCCTGACCTGATTGAGGACTTCGCTGCCTCGATCCCTATTCAGGTCATCGGCAATCTGCTCGACGTGCCTATGGCGGAGCGCGGCCCGCTGCGGGACTGGTCCCTGGCCATCCTCGGAGCTTTGGAGCCTACGCTCACCGAGGCACAGCTCTCCCGTGGCCATCAGGCGGTCACGGCATTCAAAACATATTTGCAGGACCTTATCGACCGGAGACGCGCCGCGCCCGGTGACCCGGAGACCGATGTGCTGACCCGTCTCATTCAGGGCGATGACAGCGGACAACTGTCAGAAATCGAACTCATTCAAAACTGTATCTTTATCCTGAACGCGGGGCACGAGACGACCACAAATCTGATCGGCAATGGCCTCGCGTTGTTGCACGATCATCCGGCCCAGCGTGAAAAATTGATCTCTGATCCGTCCCTTATCGACGGTGCCATCGAAGAGGTTCTCCGCTTCCGCTCCCCGAACCAGTTTGGCAATCGAGAAACCGCGCAGGAGGTTTCGCTTGGTGGCCATGAAATCCCGAAGGGGACCAACCTGCACCTTTGCATTGGCGCTGCAAATCGTGATCCGGAGGTTTTTGATGATCCGCAGAGATTTGACATCACACGCCAGCCAAACCGTCATCTGGCATTCGCTGGCGGGCCGCATGTCTGCGTCGGTCTGACCCTCGCGCGGATGGAGGGGCGCATAGCTGTGGCCCGTTTTCTGCGACGTTTTCCGGATTACGCGATCACGAGGAGCGTGCAGGGTGGTCGTATTCGGTTCCGCGGGTACGCGTCTCTGCACGCTCAGGTGTAGACGCGCGTTTCTGATCAGATTGTTATCCACAGCACGTCGTAAAACGGTTACATTGGGCGCATGTTGTTTCGCGCTCTTGCTCTCATCGCGCTGATGGTCCCATCCGCAGCGCAGGCCTCCCCGATCGGAGACGTTCTCTGTGCGCCGTCAGAGGAGTTACGTGACAGGCTGACACGTCAGTATGGCAGTGAGCGGCAGGCCAGCGGATTGCGCGGGCGCGAGCAGGTGATGGAGGTCTGGACGGACCAGCGCGGCGATTGGACGATGGTTGTGCGCTATGCGTCCGGGACGTCGTGTATCGTGGCGATGGGCGAACACTGGACGGAGTTCAGGCCGCATGATCCCGCTTAACGCGACGCTGTGCGCCGCAGGTCAGCGACGGTTTCGGCGTTCCGGTGCTCCCACGCTTTGAAATTCTGATAGGCACTTTGGGAACGCTCTGCGCCATTTGCCCCCGGCTCGGTGAAATACTCTTTTACATGTTGGTAGTGCGCCATGCATTCCATGACTTCCGCATGGTTGAGTGCACGTGTCTCAGCGACTGCATCACAGCCGTAGTAGAGCAGCAGGACCGAGAGAAATTCCGTCATATCTTCACCTTCAGGGGCAAAGATACGTCATGTTTGGCAAACATTGTGTAAACGGCGCGTTTGCTAACGGCCGACCCGATGGCCGCCCGCTCGAAAAGGCCGCTTTATGTCAGAACGTTAGAGCAGCTTGAGATCACTCGCCATCTGCCGTCCATCGCGTCCTTCGGACAGCTCAAAGCTGACTTTTTGGTCGTCGGCCAGGCCGGTCAACCCGGACCTTTCAACCGCTGAAATATGTACAAACACATCTGATCCACCGCCTTCTGGAGCGATGAAGCCATAGCCTTTTGTGGTGTTGAACCACTTCACGGTGCCGTTTGGCATCAGTCCCGTGCCTCCTTTGTATTGCCTGACTGCCCCAGCGCTTCCGGAGCAGCTTGTTCGTGCGGCCAGTTTGATCGCAAAAATCAGACCAGCTACACTTTAAAAGATTGCTCTTCGCGTGTAAAAATCAAGCAAAACGGGAAGAAACGCGGCGATTTGCCCCCCGAATAATCTGATTTGTGAGTAAATGATGCGACTATATGGACTAAAAAATTGCGACACCTGCCGTAAAGCGCTGAAAGCCTTGCCAAAGGCAGAGCTTGTGGATGTGCGGGTCGAGGGTGTGCCGGGGGATGTTCTGACGGCTGCTCTGGCGCAGTTTGGTGATGCTTTGGTCAACACGCGCTCGACAACCTGGCGCGGGATGGATGAGGCGGACAGGAATAAACCACCCTTGGAACAGTTGAAGGCGCACCCCAGCCTGATGAAGCGGCCCCTGATCGTGGACGGGGCCAAGATGCATCTGGGCTGGACCAAGGACACACAGGCGGCGCTAGGGGCCGCCTGATCACGTCAGGCCTCGGGTATGCGTTTACGTAATGCGTTGTCCAGGGACAGCGGGCCTGCTCCTTTGATAACAAGCACCAGCAGGACAAAGACCCAGAAACTGCGCTGATCAAGGATCACGCTGTCGGGGAAGCGGTCAAACCACGCGCCGAAGGTCTCCTTGTGCTCCAACCCGCCATGACCAAAGAGATCGGTCAGGGACTGCACGACGACGAAGCCGATCATCCCAAGAGCGGAGAGACGCGTTAGCAGACCAAGGACAATGAGGGCCGGCAGGATGAATTCCGCCCAGGTGCCTGCCACGACAACGGCCCAGTGAAAGATCGACAGCTGGGAGGTGTCATAGGTAACGGCCTCCATCACCTTGGGAAAAATCTGGGCGTAGGCCCCGACGGAGGGTTGAAAGAGGCCCATGAACCCCTCTCCGAGTTTGGTGAGCCCGGACACCCAGAAATACATGAGCAAAGTGCCCGCAAAGACCAGCCGCGCCAATGTCGCAAGCAGCCAGTCCGCCTGCGACAGACGGTGTGTCACCGAAGCATAAAGAGAGATCATCTAGCTGTCCTTTGTCTTGTATTCAATCAGGGTGCAGGTTTGCAAAGCCTGCGAAAGGGATGTGGCAAGGTCAAAGGCGGGGTGCGCCGCGAGCGCTGCCTCATGCGCATCGCCAAGCGTTCGACCGGTCTGCAGGTTTTCCAGCCATACCGCCGCGCCATCTGAAAGCAGATGGGGGGCAGGGTCAAATCCCGGTCGCGTGATCAGCACGTCCTGCGCCACCGCACGCGGTTTCGGCGCGCCGGCTTCGTTGTTGACCCGCCAGATATCGTAAAGCGGCCAGGCGGACCTGACGATCTGCGCGGCGGGCGCCATTGACAGCCGTATCTGGACAAGCTCCTGCGGATCACACTGGAAAGTGTCCGCTGGTACGGGGGATGCATCCGCCGCGTGATAGGACCGTCTGAGCGCCAGATCCAACCGCGCGCAGTCGGGCAGGTAGCCAATGTGCTGGAGCGGGGCAAAGCTCTCCAGAAACGCCGGCAGCTTTTCCCCGTAGTGCATCATCAGTGGAGAGGCCGGTGGGTGCGTCCGGACATAGACAGCGGCCAGCCTGTCGAAGGTCTGGGCCCCCAACAGCTTGTGCAGCAAGGGAAATGCCGTGCGGAGCGCCTCCGTCAGCGACACCACTACGTTGTTTCGATAGACGGAAAAGCGGCGGCCCGCAGGGGCGGCATGGCCATCCAACAAGCCGTCGGGCACATCCTGCGCCGCGTCAAGCAGGGCGCTTCGAAATGTGGTTTGTGAGACTGTCATTTGACCAGGGCAAGGGCCCGTGCTGCCCGTTCCGCTTCGCTGCGCAACACCGGCCAGTCGGGGACGTCATTGTCCCACTCTACCAGAACGGGGCGCGCGCCGGACTTGGCGAGTGTCAGGTCCAGCAGCGCCCAGACGGGATCATCTACCGGTTTGCCATGGCTGTCGATCAGCAGCGGGGCACCGTGATCGTCGATTTCTTCGTCATGGCCGCCCACATGTATTTCGCCAACGGCCTGCAGCGGGAAGGCATCGATGTAGTCGGATGCTGACATCCCGAGATTAGTGGCGGAGATGAAAACGTTGTTGACGTCCAGCAAAAGGCCACAGCCGGTACGCCGCGCCAATTCGGTCAGGAAATCGGTCTCCGACCAGGTGCTTTCGGCAAAGGCTAGATAGCTTGACGGGTTCTCCAGCAACATCTGACACCCAAGCGTCGATTGCACCTGATCGATGTGATCGGCCACGCGGGTCAGCGTGTCGTTCGTGTAGGGCAGGGGCAGCAGGTCATTCAAGAACTCCGCGCCGTGGGTGGACCACGCCAGATGCTCCGAGAAACTCGCTGGTTTCGACCAGCCCAAAAGGGTCTTCAGCCGCGCCAGGTGCTCTACGTCCAGCTTATCCTCACCGCCGATGCTGAGGCCGACGCCATGCACAGACAGCGCAAACTGTTCGGACAGCGCACGCAACTGCGCCAGGGGACGCCCGCCATCGCCCATGTAGTTTTCCGCGTGGATTTCGATCCATTCGACCGCACCGGGATCTGCGCGCAATTCCGCAAAATGCTGTGGTTTGTATCCGACACCGGGCGCGGGCGGCAGGTGTTCAAAACGAGGGGAGTTATCTAACATCTTGGCCCTCCGACGTCATGTGTCCCGAGGCGTTTCCAGGGGAATCCCACCCGGCGATCCGCATCACCGGGTGGGATCAATTTCGTGTGCGTGCTTATGCAGGCAGGTCGCGGCTCAGCTCTTCCAGCGAACCTTCCCGGGCAGTGCCGTCCGCCATGGCTGGCAGGTCGATTTCGGCACATGTGCCCGCATCAACCAAGGTCCAGGCGTTGCCCTGATAGTCAACAGTGGAGGTGCCGGCACAGGTTGTGCCGGGGCCTGCCGCGCAGTCATTCGCGCCTGCAAGTGAAACGCCGTAGCATTTTTCCTTGGCGGCCGCTTCGGCTGTGGTCACTTGAGCTGTCAGGGCTGCGGCGACAGCACCGGCAATTGCGACTGTTTTCATTGTGTTGGACATGGTTTCATTCCCTTTTTGAGGACCATCGCGGTCAATGATAGGGCAAAATCTAGACGTTGGGAAACGGACTTTCCACTCACGAGACCGTGCCTCACGCAGCCGTCAGAAGACGTTGGGTAGACAGCGGCAAAAACATGCCAATCTTCACGGAATGTTACAAAATCGGTCCCCGCGGGCAGCTGCGCTGCACGCGGGGACGGGAATTGTTACAAAAGATCGGGCGGCGTTGCTTCGCGTGCCAGTGTTTGTGTCAGGCTGTCCAGCGCTTCGACGCTTGTGCGTTTTTCGCCCAGACGCCGGAGGGTCACGGTGCGTTCTTCGACCTCGCGGGCACCAACGGCGAGGATAACCGGCACCTTGCCCACAGAATGCTCGCGGACCTTGTAGTTGATCTTCTCGTTGCGCACGTCGGCTTCGGCGCGGACGCCAGCGGCTTTCAGGGCCTCCACGACCTCATGCACATAGTCATCGGCGTCGGAGATGATCGAGGCAACGACGACCTGCCGCGGGGCGAGCCAGAACGGCAGTTTGCCCGCCGAATTCTCAATCAAGATGCCGATAAAGCGCTCGAACGATCCCAGACAGGCGCGGTGCAGCATATAAGGTCGATGCTTCGCGCCGTCTTCACCCACGTAGGTGGCGCTCAGGCGCTCGGGCAGGTTCGGGTCGACCTGGAAGGTGCCGCATTGCCATTCGCGCCCGATGGCGTCGGTCAGTTTGAAGTCCAGCTTGGGACCGTAAAACGCCCCTTCGCCTGCGTCCAGCGTGTACGGGTGACCAGTGGCCTTAATCGCGTTTTCCAGCGCGGCCTCGACGTGATCCCAGCTTTCCTCGGACCCCACACGCTTTTCAGGCCGGGTGGCGAACATGATCTCGAAGCTTTCGAACCCCAGATCCTTGTAGACGGATGACAGGTAGGTAATGAAACCTGCGCATTCCGCCTCGATCTGGTCTTCGCGGCAGAAGATATGACCATCGTCCTGTGTAAAACCACGCACGCGCATGATGCCGTGCAGCGCGCCAGACGGCTCATAGCGGTTGCACGATCCAAACTCGGCCATGCGCAGCGGCAGGTCGCGGTAGGATTTCAGTCCCTGATTGAAAATCTGCACGTGACAGGGGCAGTTCATCGGCTTCAACGCGTTGATCGCCTTTTCCCGGGCGTGTTCCTCGTCCACTTCGACGATGAACATATGCTCTTGGTATTTGTCCCAGTGGCCGGAGGCTTCCCAGAGCTTGCGGTCCACAACCTGCGGGGTGTTGACCTCCTGATAGCCGGCTGCGCGCTGTTTGCGGCGCATGTAGTCCTGCAAGGTGGTGTAGATCGACCAGCCATTCGCGTGCCAGAAGACCTGCCCCGGTGCTTCTTCCTGCATGTGAAAGAGATCCATCTCGCGACCCAGCTTGCGGTGATCCCGCTTGGCGGCCTCTTCGAGCATGTTGAGATGCGCGCGCAGCTTTTCCTTGCCGGTGAAGGCCACACCGTAGATGCGTTGCAGCATCGCCCGATCGCTGTCGCCGCGCCAGTAGGCCCCCGCAATCGACATCAGCTTGAAGGCGTCGCCCGGCACCTGCCCGGTGTGCTGCAGGTGCGGCCCACGGCAAAGATCCTGCCAGTCGCCGTGCCAATACATGCGCAACGGTTCATTGCCCGGAATGGCGTCGATCAGCTCCACCTTATAGGGCTCGCCCGCGTCCTCGTAATGCTTGATCGCGCGCGCGCGGTCCCAGACCTCGGTGCGGACGGGATCACGCTTGTTGATGATTTCCTTCATCTTCTTCTCGATGAGGCCAAGATCTTCCGGTGTGAACGGCTCCGCACGGTCGAAATCATAGTACCAGCCATCCTTGATCACCGGGCCGATGGTGACCTGGGTATCCGGCCAGATTTCCTGCACGGCGCGGGCCATGATATGCGCCAGATCGTGGCGCACCAGCTCGTTGGCCTGCTCTTCGTCCGCCATGGTATGGATGGCGATCTCGGCGTCCTCCTCGATGGGCCAGGCGAGATCGTAATGCACCCCGTTCACGGTGGCGGAGATCGCCTTTTTGCGCAGCGAGGTGGAGATGCTGGCGGCCACATCGCCTGCGGTGACGCCTGCCTCGAAGCTGCGCGCATTGCCATCGGGAAAGGTGAGAGAGATTGCGTTGTCTTTGGGAGCCATCTGCTGGCACTCCTCGTCGGTTTGGCGCCTACGAGACGCCCGGTTGCGGGTTATGTGAGCGTGCTGATGACGCCTGGGGGCAGATGTGTCAAGGAGCGCAGTCCAATGTATACCCAAGAATACGTTGACTGCGACATCTCGTATGCTAAATCCGACATGTACCCAAATGGTAAAATTGACCGGAAGGACCGCCATGCCGCGCTATAACCGCACATTCGAATTGAGCATCCATGATGTCGATCTGATCGAAGAATCTCTGCGGGCCCGTGGTCGGGAATTGTGCCGGATGCGCCGTGCTTTGTCGGAAGAAAATCCTGCGGATCTGCAGTCGATCACTGTCATCGAAGCAGATCAGCGGGAAAATGAAGAACTGCTTGGCCGTCTTCACAATCAGAAGATTTTTTACCGCCCCGGCGCCGCCCCCTACGTTGGCGGGTAACCGCGCCGAAGACGGTTGCAGTCAGGCCGTGTAGGCCGCGTATGCCATCAGCAGACAACAGATCCAGCCCGCAGTGAAGATGATGGGGCGCAGGGGAAGCCTTGCGAGACCTGAAATCATGCCCACCGCGTGGGCGACCCGCAGCCAAAAGAACGCGATGGCTGTCCAATAGGTCAGCGTCGAGTACCCGCCCAGACGGTCAATCACCAGCACCAGGATGGCAAAGGGCAGCAACTGCTCCAGCAGGTTCAGATGCGCGCGGTAGGCCCGGTGCACCCAGGGCTGCAATTGCGTCAGATCGCCTGGGCGGGTGAAGTTATCCGCCGGATGCGGGTCCGTATTCACGCCGATGATGTAAGGGATCCAGAGGGATGCTGCGAAAATGCAGAGCATGATCAGCACGCCCATTTCAGTGGGAAGTGGTCCGGCCTGCATCGCTCACCCCTCCGCTTCTGCGTGCGAAAAGCGCACCGATTGCCCGGTCTCCAGCCATGTCTTCAGGCCAGCGAGGGTGCGGTGCCAGCCATCTGCCACGCCTTCCTGACCGGCGGGAATGTCATAGTGCTCAAGCGTGAGCATGCAGTTTTCACCCTGCGGTTCAATCAGATAGACAAAGCGCGAATGCTCCAGCGGCACCTCCGGTCCGGCCCAATGCGGCTCGAATGTGCTCTCAATCCGGGTTTTGGGGGTCAGCTTGGTCTCCGTCAGGATCAGCATCGGCGTGCCGTCCTCGAATTTCAGGATCAGCTTGTTGTCTTCTCGCACGCAGCTGCCCGCCACGAAGTTGTAGGCGGCATTGGCCTCGGCGTCCGTCAAAGCATGCCACAGCGCGTCCTGGGTGCAGTGAATATAGGTCTGCATCATGAAATCGGGTTTGGTCATCTTCGGTGTTCCTTCAAGTTGAGTTTTAAGATTTAGCACCGCTCGTGCCGCCGGTTGCTGGAGCAGGGGCTCCACCCAGCGGTCTATCGCTTCCTCCAGGGGCAGGGCGTTGAGGTAGTGGTATTTGAACCGGCCTTTCTTGTGGGTCACGATCAGCTTGGCTTCTTCCAGCACGCCCAGATGCTTCATCACGCCAAATCGCGACATGTCGAGCTGGCCTTGCAGATCAAGAAGGCTCTGTCCCGGTTTGGCACGCAGGCTGTCCAGCAGCGTCCGGCGCGTGGGGTCGGCCAAGGCTTTGAAAATCGAATCCATAGCTTCTTATAGGTTACTTATTAGTCACGTGACAATGTAGTAACCTATAAAAAGTATAAAATGGATTGCGGGCCAATGGGCTTGCGCACATGATCGCAGCCAAAAAGGACACCCCGAATGACCTCTCCAAGCTTCTTCGATGGCCCGCAGGGCCGACGGCTTGCCTATCATCGCACCCCGGGTGCAGGCCCGTGGGTCGTGTTTCTGGGCGGGCTCAAATCCGATATGGAAGGCACCAAGGCGCTGCATCTTGAGGAGTGGGCGCGGCGCGAGGGCCGAGCTTTCCTGCGGTTCGACTACTCCGGGCATGGCCAGTCCTCCGGGACCTTCGAAGAGGGCGCCATCGGGGATTGGGCAGAAGATACCGCGGCCATCGTCGCAGGTCTGACGGAGGGGCCGATCATCCCGGTCGGATCCTCCATGGGAGGCTGGCAGGCGCTTTTGCTGGCCCGGCGGATATCGGATCGGCTGGCGGGTCTGGTCACCATTGCAGCGGCTCCAGACTTTACAGAGGACAGCTATTGGGCCGGGTTTTCCGAGGCCCAACGGCAGCAGGTGATGGCGCAGGGCCAGGTGGAGATCCCGTCCGACTACATGGAACCCTACATCGTGACGCGGCGGATGATCGAGGACGGGCGGCGCAATCTCGTTTTGCGCGCGCCGCTTGATCTGCCGTTCCCAGTGCGCTGCCTGCAGGGTACGGCAGATACCGCTGTCAGCACGGAAACCGCCCTCCGCCTGATGGAGCATGCGACTTGCCCGGACATGCGTCTTACGCTCGTCAAGGATGCAGACCACCGGTTTTCAGACGGTCCGTGCCTGGGGCTGATCGAAGACGCAATTGTCGATATTTTGGATGCAACGAAGTAGGAGGGTCACATGGACCAGCGGATCAGTCTCATCACGCTTGGCGCGCGCGACATCGCGGCACTGGCAGCGTTTTACGACGCCTTGGGCTGGCAACGCACGCCCTCGCCGGACGGGGTGATCGCCTATGACCTGATTGGCCAGACCCTTGGGCTCTACCCGTTGGACAAGCTTGCAGAAGACATCGGTGTCCCGCTGACGGATCTTGGGTATGGCGCCAGTACCTTCACCCACAACCTGCCCGAAAAAGAGGACGTCGCCCCGCTTTTGGCGCGGGCAGAGGCTGCGGGCGCTAAGGTCCTCAAGCCCGCACAGGATGTGTTCTGGGGCGGGCACCATGGCTATTTCGCCGACCCCGAGGGCCACATCTGGGAAATCGCACACAACCCCTTTTCCCCCTTAAGAGAGGACGGCGCATTTCGGTGGTTGGGCTACGGGGACAGCTGATGCGCAGCCCCAAATCCATGTGGAGCCTTGAAACGCTGGGCCGGGTGCGTCTGTCAAAGCATTTCTACATGCGCGATTTCCTCTACTCAGAGATCAGCAACATGCATGGGGTGCCCAACGTGCCACCCGACCCGGAGCTGACCATCGAGAACGGGCGCATGCTGTGCACCGAACTGCTGGATCCGCTGGAAGAGACCTTTGGCCGCCTCGCCATCCGGTCGGGATACCGCTCGCCCACGTTGAATGGATACGGCAACGCGCACAAACTGAACTGCGCGGCCAACGACAACCCGATCGAATGCCATATCTGGGATATCGGCCGCGGTGACAAGGCGGTGGCGGGCACGTCGATGGCCATTCCTTGGTTTACGGATCGGTATGAGGCGGGCCGCGACTGGCGGGATTTAGCGTGGTGGATTCACGATCATCTGCCCTATTCTGAACTGTGGTTTTTTCCCAAGCTGGCCGCGTTCAACCTAGTGTGGCGACCTGTGCCGCTGCGCACAATCTCCAGCTATATCGCGCCAAGGGGGATGTTGCTGCGCTCAGGTACTGAACCGGGCGAATCGCTGGACGAACGGCAGGCCCGCTATGCAGACTTTCCACCTTTTCGCGGCATAAACTTCCCGTAAAAATAGAACATGTGGTGTGATTTTAAGATTTTAGCCACAATATGTTGATTGATTGTTGACCGAAGCAGTGACTTAGGCAAAGTGTCGCCAGTTTCATCTTTGGGGGGATGATCCATGAGGCGGTTGTGCCTTGTCGCAGGATTCATTGGCGCATTTGGCGCAGGACAATCGGCAGCGGAAATCTGCGGGGGCAGTTACGAGGTGGCGCGCGGGGACAGCTTGTCGCTGATTGCCAACAGGCTCTACAAAGACGCTGGCGTCTGGACGCGCATCCATGCTGACAACAAAGGGACAATCGGCGATGACCCGGATAAGATTCTGGTTGGCGCGGAGCTGACGCTATCCTGCATTGGCGGTCTGCCGCAGGGGCTCTCTGGACCGGCTTCGGTTTTCAGCCAGATTGAACCGCTTCAAGCCACGACACAGCAAGCCGCCTTGGATACACCGGCGGACAGACCGCCCGAGCCTGCTGTGGCGCTTCGTGTGATCACCGGTAACGATCAGCCGCCTTTCTCGGATGAAACGCTGGCGGGCGGTGGCATGATGACCGAGGTCATGACGGCCATCCTTGAAACATCTGCCTCGGATGCCCCGGTCGAGGTCTTTCGCATCAATGACTGGGGATCGCATCTTTCGCCGCTATTGACCGAGGCCCTGATGGATGTCTCCTATCCCTGGCCAAAGCCGGACTGCAACGATGGGGTTGCACAAGAGCTTTGTCAGAACTACGTCTTTTCTGACCCGATGTTCGAGATGCTGATGGTGCTCTTTGTCGATGCGGAACGTCCGGTCCCCTTGAACAGTGCACAGGACATCGAGGGGCGGCACCTTTGTCGTGCTGCGGGGCGCATGACGTTCATGCTGGACGCTCAGAACAGAAATTGGCTGCGCGACGGGCAGGTTACTCTTCTGCGCGCCCCGACGGTCGAGGCTTGTTTTGATCTGCTTATGAATGGTGAGGTCGATGCGGTCGTGGTCAATGAATTCACTGGCCGTTCGGTTGTCGCAAGTATCGGGCGTGCCGATCACATCGTCGCGCTGACCAGCACCCCGCTCGACATCGTGACACTGCATGCTGTTGTTTCCCGGAACAATCCGCGCGCCGAAGCCATTCTGGACAGGATAAACACGGGACTGCGGGCGATGCGCCGTTCCGGTCGGTATCAGGAAATTGTTGATCTTCATCTGCGCGGCGTCTGGGCCGGCCTGTGAGACTTGCGCAGCTGTCTGCACTATGTGCCGCATTGGCATGTGCGAATGTCGGACCAGCAGATGCCGAGATGCGACTGCTGACCGGTTCGGACTATGCGCCCTTCACAGATGCGGCGTGGTCGCAGCAGGGTATGGTCACGGAACTGGTTGAAGCGGCGCTGGCGCTCAGCCCGGAGTCGGAATCGCATGATATCGAGTGGCTGGATGACTGGTCAGTGCATCTTGATCTGATCCGGGAAAAGCACGCGGACATGGGCTTTCCATGGTTCCGGCCCGATTGCGATACATATCAGCAGGACGATGCGCGTTGCGTTGACTTCCATTTTTCTGACCCGGTTGTGGACCTGGTAATCCTCCTCTTTGTGCGCGCCGACAACGAGTTTGCTTTCGAGAAGGATGCGGATGTTTCCGGTCGGGTTTTATGCCGGCCTGCCGGTTACTTCACGCATGATCTGGACCGTCCGGATCGCAAATGGATCAGCAACGATCTAATAACGCTCAGGCAACCCGCGACGCCGCGGGAGTGTTTCGATTTGCTGATGTCGGGAGAGGTTGACGCGGTCGCGGTGAATGAATTCCTGGGGGTGCAGCAGATGTTTGCAGCGGATCTGACGGAAGAGGTTGTGCCGCTTTCCCGTCCGGTGTCCACCCAGTCGCTGCACGTGGTGATTTCCAAAACACATTGGCGCGGCACCGCGCTGCTGTATCGCTTCAATGCAGGGTTGGCGAAGCTGAAACAGACAGACAGGTATACCGAAATCGTTTCCCGCCATCTTTCGATTTATTGGGATCAGCTGAAAGGCTGAGATTTTCCGAAGTCGCTCAGGACGGACCTTGTGATTGCGCGCATAGCGGGTAAAACTGCCGGAAAATCATGAGGCAACGGGGCAGGATATGACCACCGCCATCACCATTGCGGCCATCGGGAGGCGATATGGCTGAACCTCTGGTTCTGCTGCCCGGCCTGATGTGTGACGCGCGGCTTTTTGGGCCGCAGATCGCGGCACTATCGTCGGATACGGCGGTGATGGTTGGTCCGATCACGCAAGGTGAACGGGTGGAAGAGATCGCCTCCGGCCTGCTGGATCAGTTGCCCGGACGGTTTGCTCTGGCCGGTCTGAGCATGGGCGGCATCGTCGCCATGGAAATCCTGCGCCGCGCGCCGGATCGGGTGACGCGCATCGCCTTGATGGACACCAACCCGCTGGCCGAAACACCCCAGGTCGCCGCAGCGCGTGAACCGCAGATCGTGGCCGCGCGTACCGGGCGGATGCTCGACGTGATGCGCGAGGAGATGAAGCCGAACTACCTGGCGCCCGGCCCGCATCAGCAGGCGGTGCTTGATCTGGTGATGGATATGGCCGACGCGTTGGGGCCTGAGGTCTTTGTCCGTCAGTCGCGCGCGCTGCAACGCAGGCGGGATCAGCAGAGCACGTTGCGCAAATGCAAGGTGCCGGCATTGGTGCTTTGCGGTGCCCATGACGCGCTCTGCCCGGTCAAGCGGCACGAGTTCATGTCCGAACTCATCCCTTATGCGACCCTGAAGGTGCTGCCGAACGCCGGCCATCTGCCCACGCTGGAACAGCCGGACGAGACCACGCAGGCGCTGCGGGATTGGATGGGGTTACCGCTGGTGCTGCGCTAGGCGCCGCCGGGGTCAGGCGGCGTTCTTGTTGGCCGCCTTGCGCGGCTTGCGGGCAGGCTTGCCACTGTTGGCGTCGATGAAGTCGAGCACAAGCGGGCGAATGTTCCGGCGCCAGCTTTTGCCCGCGAAAATCCCGTAGTGGCCCGCGCCGTCTTCGACGTGGCTGGCCTTTTTGTCGTCCGGCAGGCCGGTGCAGAGGTCGAGCGCCGCAATGCATTGGCCGGGGGCTGAGATATCATCCTTGGACCCCTCGACCGTCTTGACGGCAACCGTGGTGATCTTGCCAATATCCACCTGCTTACCGGCAACGGTGAATTCGTTCTTGGCGATCTCGCCATTCTTAAAGATGCGTTCCACGGTCGACAGATAGAATTCCGCCGTCATGTCCATGACCGCCAGATACTCATCGTAGAATTTGTTGTGTTTGTCGTGATCTGTCCCTTCGCCGCGCGCCACGCGCCCGATCTGGTCGGTGAAGGCCTTCGCATGTGTCTCGGCGTTCATCGAGATGAAGGAGCTAAGCTGCAGAAGGCCCGGGTAGACCATCCGGCCCACGCCGGGATACTTGAAGCCCACACGCTGGATCATCATCTCTTCAAGCTGGCCCATCGTCATGCGATGACCAAAGTCCGTGACATCCGTGGGCGTCGCATTCGGGTCAATGGGCCCGCCGATCAGCGTTAGGCTGCGCGGCTGCGCCTTGGGGTCTTCCTCGGCCAGATAGGCGGTCGCGGCCAGCGTCAGCGGGGCGGGCTGGCACACGGCGATTACATGCGTGTCGGGGCCAAGCTCTTTCAGGAAATCCACGAGATAGAGCGTGTAATCTTCGATATCGAACTTCCCGGCGCTGACCGGGATGTCCCGCGCATTGTGCCAGTCTGTGATGTAAAGGTCCGCATCCGGCAGCAGACTGATCACGGTGGAGCGGAGCAGCGTGGCATAGTGCCCTGACATCGGTGCCACCAGCAGCACCTTGCGCTCGGGCGTATCCCGCCCCGGGACTTCAAAATGCAGCAAATCGCCAAAGTCGCGCTTTACGACGATCTCGGTTCTGACCGTGTGGTCCTGACCGTCTTTGGTCGGGACCGCAGGAATATTCCAGTCAGGCTTCACGATCATGCGCTGAAAGGTGCGTTCCGTGACTTCGCCCCAGGCCTGCATCCAGGCGAAGGCAGGGTTTGGAATCAAGGAGAAAGCAGGGTAGGCTGCCATGGCGAGGGCGGTCGCGCCGAGCCATTGGTTCGTGTTGCGCATCGTCTCCATCAAGTCGTATGTCGCCATATAGCGCATAAGGGGTCTCCTTGTTACAATCCGGGCGCACCGGGTACACGCAGTCGCTTCGCCCCCTGAAGCCAACGACTTTATGCTGCAACTGCAAACATACGAGGGAAAGGTTAACATGACAACACATTCCGGCGACGACGTGATCCCCTCGGGTGAAACACTTGAGAGGATGACTGAAAACCTCCAGAAAGTGGAGGAACTGTCGGAACGATTGCAGCGGGTGTTAACCAACCGTCAGACCCATAACCCAGCGTTAGATGGGCCGAATCAAGAGTTATTCGGTCGTGCGGCACAGGCTTATTGGGCCGAGGCCGTTAACAATCCCGCGAAGGTTTTTGAGCACCAGATGACCTATTGGGCCGATACAATGAAACAATTTGTGCAGGCGCAGCAAGAACTGGCCAAGGGCAAATTGACGGCACCGGAGGACCCCGGCCCAAAGGACAGACGCTTTGCGAATCCGCTCTGGGAAACGCATCCCTACTTCAATTACGTCAAGAAACAGTACCTCATTAACGCCGAAGCGCTGACGACCGCCGTACAGGACGTGACCGACCTCGATCCGTCGGAGAAAAACCGGCTGACCTACTTCGCCCGACAGATCGTGGATCTGATGTCGCCGACCAATTTTCTGGCGACGAACCCGGACGCGCTGGAAAAGGCGTTGGAGACAGAGGGGCAGAGCCTGGTTCAGGGTCTTGAAAACCTGATCCATGATCTTGAGGCGAACAAGGGTGAACTGGTCGTCAAGCTTGCGGATGAGACCGCTTTTGAGTTGGGACGCAACATTGCCACGACGCCGGGCAAGGTGGTGTTCCGCAATCGGATGATGGAATTGATCCAATACACGGCCAGCACCGAGGAGGTCCATAAAACGCCGCTGGTGATCTTCCCGCCTTGGATCAACAAATTCTACATTCTCGACCTCAAGGCGCAGAACAGCCTTGTGAAATGGCTGGTGGATCAGGGTCATACTGTCTTTGTCGTGTCCTGGGTCAATCCCGATCCCACATATCGCGATATCGGTATGGAAGAGTACATCGAAGACGGCTACTTGACCGCGATTGCAGAAATCAAAGCCATCACCGGCGAAAAGCAGGTCAATGCCATCGGTTATTGCATTGCCGGTACGACACTTGCGCTGACCCTGTCGCTGCTGAAGCAGAACGGCGATAAATCCGTCAAATCCGCGACCTTTTTTACGGCGCTGACCGATTTTTCGGATCAGGGCGAATTCGCGCCCTTCCTGACCAATGACTTTATTGACGGGATCGAAGAAGAGATCGAGGACAAGGGCGTGCTGCCCTCGGTCATCATGGCGCGGACGTTTTCCTTTTTGCGATCCAATGATCTGATCTATGGCCCCGCGATCAAGAGCTATATGATGGGGGAGACCCCACCCGCGTTCGATCTGCTCTATTGGAACGGCGACGGGGCCAACCTGCCCGGCAAGATGTCGATGCAATATCTGCGCGGGTTGTGCCAGCGGGATGAACTGGCGCAGGGTGGGTTTGATCTGCTCGGGCACAAGCTCACCCTAGGCGATGTCGATGTCCCGCTCTGTGCCATCGCCTGCGAGACGGATCACATCGCCGCCTGGAAAGACAGCTACCGCGGCATTCAACAGATGGGGTCAAAGGATAAGACCTTCATCATGACCCAATCGGGCCATATTGCCGGGATTGTGAACCCGCCGACCCGGAACAAGTACGGACACTACACCAACCCTGATCTGAAGCTGGATTATGCGGACTGGCTTGCGGGGGCCGATTTCCACGAAGGGTCCTGGTGGCCGCGGTGGGAAAGCTGGCTGAAAAAGCGCGCGGGCAAGATGATTCCCGCACGCATACCAGGAGATTCGAGCCATCCGGTACTCTGCGATGCGCCTGGAACCTATGTGGCCAAGAAGGCAACTCTCTGATTTCAATAGCGGTTTCCGCCAAGTCAATTAAAATGCTGCAATGCAGAAAAAACACTTGAAATGCTGCGTTGCGGCATATATATCCTGTTGCAGACGCAGAAACGCGGGGATGATCCCGCAAGCGACAAAGGATTGTAGAAATGACAAAGACACCTGACATGACAGCGATGCTCAAAGACGTTATGGGCGCATTCCCGGTTGACACAGCAGCCATGGAAGACGCGTTCAAGACAACAGCCAGCCTGAACGAAAAACTGTCCGGCGTGGCCCTGACAGCTGCAGAGAAATCCACCGAAATCTCCAGCAAGTGGACCCAAGACACCCTGGCCAAACTGGCAGAGATGTCCAAAGCCAAAGCAGAGCCCGTTGACTATGCAAAAGCAATGACCGATTTCGCTTCCGCATATTCCGAGACAGCTGCTGAGCACATGGCCGCGTTCGCTGAAGTTGCGAAAAAAGCGCAGATGGAAACAGTTGAACTGATGATGGCTGCCGGCAAAGACATGAGCGAAGACGCGTCTGCCGCCGTGAAAAAAGCCACCAAAGAGGCAACAGCTGCGGTCAAAAAAGCAGCAACTGCGAAGTAAGTAGTATCCCAGTTAGCGCCAACTTCCTCCCTGAATGGCGCAAACTTTGAGGGCGGGCTTTTTAAGAGCCCGCCCTTTCTTTTTACAAATCTGTGTCCTAAGCTGCAATGCAGCGCAGGATGAGGGAGAAGTCGTGTGGCGGATAAAGACAAACCATTGCTGATCAAGCGATACGCAAGCCGGCGTCTCTACAACACTGAAACCAGCGACTATGTGACATTGGACGATATTGCCACGCTGATCCGCGCGGGCCGGGAGGTGCAGATCGTCGATCTGAAGTCGGGCGACGACCTGACGCGTCAGTACCTGCTTCAAATCATTGCCGAACATGAAAGCCGCGGGGAAAGTGTCCTGCCGGTGGATGTGCTGAATGATCTGGTGCGCAGTTACATGACACCGGGTGCCAGCGTTGTGCCGCAATTCCTGCAGGCGTCCTTTGAGATGCTGCGCGACGGTCAGAGCCAGATGATGGACAAGATGAGCGCGATGAACCCGATGGCTAAGATGCCGGGGTTCGAACTGATGCAGGCGCAACAACAGGCCTTCATGAAGGCGATGACCGGGGGATTGGGCGGCGGCAGCGGCTGGAAGGCGCCGGACGAGGATGCCGCGTCATCAGACCCTGAAAAGGGCGAAGACCTCGACGCGATCAAACAGCAGCTGGCAGAGCTTCAGAACAAACTCTCCAAGTTGAAGTAACCGATCATCACGCCACGGCGGGCTGCGCGTCTGCCGTAACGCTCTCAATGGCGTTCAGCAGCACGTCTGCGACAGCATCCAGTTCCGCGCGGGACAAGCGAACAGGCAACCGGACATCGCAGGCCCGCATCAGCATGGCACGGGTGCGCGGCAGCTCGGGCAGATCCTCGATGAACTGCCAGTTCCAGAAAGCCCGCGCATTGTCCGCGCTCTGACCGAAGACCTGCACTTTGACCCCGGCGGCCTCAGCCCTGCGCGCAAAGGCGGCAATGGTGGCGTCCTCCAGACCGACCATGTTGAACTGAATGCTGTCGGGCGCGCGCTCTTCGCCCTCCAGCGGCGCAGGCACGTCGATGAAGGGGGAGCGGTTCAGCCGGTCCGCCACGTAGTCGTGATTGCGCCGCCCATCTCGCACCCGCTGTGCCAGGGCATCCAGTTGCGGGCGGATCAGCGCGGCTGACAGGTTGTTCAGACGCAGATTGTAGAGCGGCAGCTTGTTTTGATGGCGGGAAAAGGCTTCCAGCAGCACAGGGTGTTTCTTCCAGTTGTGTTCGTAAGCGCCCGACATGATGATCGCGCGGGCCACAAGATCGGCGTCATCGGTGATCAGAATGCCGCCTTCACCTGCGTTGACCATCTTGTAGGACTGAAAAGAAAAGCAGCCGACCTTGCCGATGGTGCCGATCTTCTGCCCGCGCCAGAGCGTACCAAGGGAGTGCGCGGCGTCTTCGATCACGGGGATATCCGCTGCGGCGCAGAGCCTCATGATCGCGTCCATGTCCGAGGTATGCCCCCGCATGTGGCTGATGATGACGGCCTTGATATCGTCCGCCAGCTTTGCTTCGAAATCCGCAAGATCGATGCGATAGTTTTCGCCGACTTCGCAGAGCACGGGTGTGCAGTCCGCATGAACGACCGAAGACGGCACCGCGGCGAAGGTAAAGCCGGGGATCAGTACCCGCGCGCTCCGAGGCAGATCCAGCGCTTTGAGGGAGAGGAAGAGGGCTGCCGAACAGGAGGACACGGCCAGCGCATATTTGCTGCCCATCAGCGCGGCAAACTCCGCCTCCAGCAGGGCCACGGGGGCATCTGAGGCGGCAGTGTAGCGAAAGAGATCTCCGGTTTGCAGCAAACGCTCGATCTCCGCACGGGCGGCTTCGGGAATGGGTTCAGCAGTGTGCATGTCAGGAAGCGTCATATTCGGATTTCCTTAATGTGACTTTTGGAAATTCTAAAACAACCAATCCACCACGCCAAGTAAATAGTTTGTAAAGTCGCGCCCCGCGTCAGAAACCAAGCCGGTCGCGAAGGGCGTACCAGCTCATGGCCAGCACCAGCAGCGGTGTGCGCAACGCTCCGCCGCCCGGGAACGCAGGCGTGGGGATACTGCGCATCGTGTCAAACCCGTCCGTCTCTCCCTCAATGGTCTGCGCCATCAGCTTGCCTGCGTGCGTTGCGGTCCCGACGCCATGGCCGGAATATCCGGAGGCCGACAGAATGTTGGGCGCAACCCGCGCCAGATAGGGAAAGCGTTTCATCGTGATCCCCAGCGTGCCGCCCCAGGCGTAATCCACCTTGACGCCCTTGAGATGCGGAAAGACCGTTTCCATCGGTTTGCGCACCGTTGCGGCGATGTCGCGCGGGAATTTGTACCCGTAGCTTTCGCCACCGCCGAACAGCAGGCGGCCGTCATGGCTGAGCCGGAAGTAATTCACCACAAACCGGCTGTCGGCGACAGCCACATCCCGGGCCAAAACCCGGTGAGCCTGATCTCCCAGCGGTTCGGTGGCCACGATGAAGTTGTTGATCGGCATGACGCGGGCAGAGACGGAAGGCGCGAGGGACGACAGATATCCATTGCAGGCCAGGATCACGTGATCCGCTACAACCCGTCCGGCATCCGTGCGGAGGGTTGCCGGCGCCCCGTGCTCCAGCCCGTGCACACAGGACCGTTCGTAAATTGTCACGCCCGCAGCCGTCGCCGCATGTGCCAGGCCGAATGCAAAGGCCAACGGATGCAGATGTGCTGCCCCCATATCCAACAGGCCGCCCTTGTAGTCCGGCGAGGGGCAGATTGCCCGGCAGGCCTCTGCGTCCAGCGCTTCGACCGCGTCATATCCATATTTGTCATTCAGCAGTGCGGCGTAGTCATGCAAATACGCAACGTCTGATTTTGTCGAGCCTGTCCACGCCACGCCGGGTTTCAGGTGACAGTCAATCGCGTTGTCCCGGATCAGCGATTTGACCAGCGCCTTGGCCTCTTCGCCTAGGTCCCACAGCGCGCGGGCCTGGGTATCGCCCACCATGCTTTCCAGTCCGTGCTGATCGACGCGCTGTCCGCTGCCCAATTGCCCACCGTTGCGCCCGGAGGCTCCGAACCCCACACGGTGTGCTTCCAGCACCACGACCCGCCGTCCGGCCTGCGCCAGATGCAGCGCGGCTGACAGCCCGGTGTAGCCCGCGCCGGCCACGCAGACATCCGCCTTGACCTCGCCCTTGAGACTGTCAAAGGGCGCGGGCGCCGGGGTGCTGGCCGCGTACCAGCTGGCAGGGTAGGTCCCGAGTGTGTCGTTTGCGTAAAGCAGGTTCAAGGGACCACCCTTTCCTTGAAATGCGCCTGCGATCAGACGTTCATCAGCAGGTGTTCACGCTCCCAAGGAGAGATGACCTGCAGGAACTCGTCATACTCGGCCCGTTTCACGATGGAGTAGACGCGTGCAAACTCCGATCCAAGCACCTCGTGCAACTCTGTCGCCTGCTCGAATAAATCCAGTGCAGACCCCAGGACGCGCGGAATATCCCCGTCGCCGTCATAGGCGTCCCCCTTGAATTCCGCGGCGGGCATCTTGCCCTGGGTCATCCCGAGGTAGCCGCAGGCCAGGCTCGCCGCGATCCCGAGGTAAGGGTTGCAATCCATCCCGGCGAGGCGGTTTTCGACCCGACGCGCTTCAGGACCGGACAGCGGAATGCGAATGCCGGTGGTGCGGTTGTCGCGCCCCCAGTCGAGATTGATCGGGGCGGCGTGGTCTTTCACATAGCGACGGTAGCTGTTCACATAGGGTGCAATCACCGCCAGCGCTGCGGGCATGTGGTTTTGCAGCCCGGCGATGAAATGCATGAAGGCATCGGTCTCGCCCGCGTCCTTGTCGGAAAAGACATTGGCCCCGGTTTCGCTGTCCAGCACGGAGTGGTGAATATGCATGGCACTGCCCGGTTCATCCGCAATCGGCTTGGCCATAAAGGTGGCAAAGCAATCGTGGCGCAGCGCGGCTTCGCGGATCAGGCGTTTGAAATAAAACACCTCGTCGGCGAGCTTGACCGGATCGCCGTGGCGGAGGTTGATCTCCAGCTGTCCCGCCCCGCCTTCCTGTGTGATACCGTCGATCTCAAACCCCTGGGCCTCGGCAAAATCATAGATGTCATCGATCACCGGGCCGAATTCGTCCACGGCCGTCATCGAATAGGCCTGCCGTGCAGCGGCGGGGCGACCGGAGCGGCCCATCATCGGCTTGATGTCATGGGCCGGGTCGATGTTGCGCGCGACCAGAAAGAATTCCATCTCCGGGGCCACGATCGGCTCCCACCCCTTGTCGCGGTAAAGCTGGCAGACCCGTTTGAGCACGTTGCGCGGGCTGAAGGGCACCGGCACGTTCGCCCGGTCATAAGCGTCATGGATCACCTGAAGCGTCCAGTCGCCGGTCCAGGGGGCGGCGGTGGCCGTGGTCATATCGGGTTTGAGGATCATGTCCTTTTCGATGAATCCGTCCTCGCCCGCCGCTTCGCCCCAGTCGCCGGTGATCGTCTGGTAGAAGATGCTGTCGGGCAAGTGGAAGTAATCCTGCCGAGCAAATTTCGAGGCGGGCACCGCCTTGCCTCGGGCAATTCCGGGCAGGTCAGAAATGATGCATTCCACCTCGTCCAGCCTGCGCCCTTCCAGATAGATCTGCGCGGCGGCAGGCAGTTCTTGCGTCCAGTCGGCCATCAGGCCCTCTCTTTCTTGAAAAACGCGGCCATCATCTCGGCCACATCCATCCGGTCGGTGGGGGCCTGCAGCCGGGCACTAGCCTCATTCAGCAGCGCATCCGGCACTACCCCCTTGCCTCGGGTTTTGATCAGCCCGTCGATGAAATCCGCGTCATATTCGGGGTGCGGCTGGATCGTCCACATCAGGTCACCATAGAGCAGGCCTGCGTATTGGCAAAAGGCATTACTGGCAAAGACTTCTGCGCTGTCCGGCTTTGCGACAATCTGATCCTGATGCCAGGCATTGATGGTCGTCGTGGTGCCGTTCAGCTCATAGTCGGTTGCGCCCACGGCCCATCCGCCTCCGAATTTCTCGACGCGGCCCCCCATGGCCTGTGCGATGATCTGATGCCCGAAACAGACGCCGATCATCGGCTTGTGCGCAGCATGTGCGGCGCGAATGAACGCTTCCAGCGGCGGGATCCAGTCGTGATCCTCATACGCGCCGTGTTTCGATCCGGTGACCAGCCAGCCATCAGCCGCCTCCACGCTGTCGGGAAAGGTGCCGTCGCAAACCGCCCAGCCCTCAAAGGTAAATCTGTGCCCGTCCAGCAGACGGGCGAAATACTGATCGTAGAGCCCCCCCTGCATCATTGTATCGGGCGGGTGGCCGGTGATCAGGATTCCGATTTTCATAACCGTCTCATACCGTGTCGAGGTAAATGGTAACTTGCTCAGCGGGCGAGAGTTCCTGCATGTAGTGCAGCTCCTGCCGCTTGGTCAGCACATAGTTGCGAATGAGGTCCGGCGCAAAGATGCGTTTCATCTGCGGGCTCGCCTCAAAGGCATCAATCGCGGAGCGCCAGTCTGCGGGGATCTGTGGCAGATCGGCGGCATAGGCATTGCCGGTGATGGGGGCGGGCGGGTCCTCTGCGTCCTCGATCCCGTTGAGCGCGGCGCCCAGAACGGCCGCCAGCACGAGGTAGGGGTTCACGTCCCCGCCCGCCACCCGGTGTTCGATGCGGCGCGCGGCGGAGGGACCCGAGGGGATGCGAATGGCCGAAGTGCGGTTCTCATAGGCCCAGCTGACACCGGTGGGCGCATGATTGCCCGGCACCATCCGGTCAAAGCTGTTGGCGTGTGGTGCAAAGACAAGCGCTGAGCTTTGCATCGCATCCAGGCAGCCCGCCACGGCGTGGCGCAAGACATCCGTGCCCTCGGGACCGCCATTGTCAAAGATGTTATGCCCGTCGGCGTCCAGTACCGAGAAATGCACATGCAGGCCAGAACCGGAATAATCCTCGTAAGGTTTGGCCATGAAGCTGGCCGCAAACCCGTGACGCCTCGCCAGCCCTTTGACCAGCATCTTGAAGAGCCATGCATCATCAGCCGCCCGCAGCGCGTCATCGCAATGCATCAGGTTGATCTCGAACTGGCCCAGACCAGCCTCTGAGATGGCGGTGTCGGCGGGGATATCCATCTCTTCGCAGGCGTCGTAGAGATCGGTGAAAAAGGTGTCGAACTGGTCTAGGGCGCGCAGGGACAGGATTTCGCCGGCGACCCGGCGCTTGCCCGACCGTGGGGAGGGGGGCACCTGCAGATTGCGCCCTGAATCGTCGATCAGGAAGAACTCCAGCTCCATGGCACAGACGGGCGTCAGCCCGCGCGCGGTGTAACGGTCCAGCACGGCCCGCAGGGCGTGGCGCGGATCCCCCTCGTAGGGTTTGCCGTCCTCGTGAAACATCCAGATCGGCAGCAGGGCGGTTGGCGCCTCAAGCCAGGGCATCGGCATGAAACCCCGCTCGGTCGGCTTCAGAACGCCGTCCTTGTCGCCGCTTTCAAACACCAGCGGGCTGTCGTCGATGTCCTCGCCCCAGATGTCGAGGTTGAGTACGGACATGGGAAACCGCGTGCCGCCCTCCACCGCCTTATCCGCATAGCGCGAGGGAATGCGTTTGCCGCGGGCCTGGCCATTGAGGTCGGCAGCCGCCACCCGAATGGTGCGGACTTGCGGGTTCTTGCGGAGCCAGTTCTTCATAGGTCACCGATGCAGTGGGCTGGTGAGCGCGGCGGCAAAGCCGACCCCATGGCCAGCGCCACAGATAATTTGATCAAATTATGGATACTACCGGATCAGGTTCGGGCGCAACCTGATTTTCTGTCGTGTGTTTTGCGGCAAATGCCGGTTCAGCCGTTTGTTCACAAACCCGAAAACACTGATCACCACGAGGGTCAGCAGGATGAAATAGAAGGCCAGAATGGGGTAGGGCACAAAGGGGTTGAACGTCTTGTCGGCGAAGTAGCTTGCGTAATAAAGCGCGTCCCCCCGTTGTTGCCATGCCGGAAAGCCCGAGAAAAACACCAGCGCCGTGGATTGAAACAGAAAGATCGCCTCGTTCGTATAGCCCGGCCACGCCAGACGCAGCATCGTAGGCCAGACCACACGCCTGAACCGGGACCAGCCGGAGAGACCATAGGCGTCGGCGGCCTCGACGTCTCCTTTTGGGATCGACAGCAGGGCACCATAGAAAATCTCAGCGGAATAGGCGGCGGTATTGAAGAACAGCACGACCAGCGCGCCAAGCCATGCAGCGGTGAAGGGTTCAAAAAACGGGTGGACCGATTTCAGGTTCAAAAACAGGAAGTAAGCGAAGAAGAACTGGATAAAGAGTGGCGATCCGCGAAACAGGAAAATGAACCACTCGCTGGGTTTGCGAAAGAGCGTGCGCGAGGATGCCTTGCCCATCGCCAGCGCCGTGGCGAGAAAGAAGCCCAGCGTAAGGGCCACCAGACCGAAATAAACATTCCAGATCATGCCGGAGCCGATCAGGGTGAACTGGTGACAGAGCGTGAAATCCTCGCGCGGCAGCAGCCGTTCACCGATGCCGACGGCGCGCAGGCTATAGTCCTGGATGATTTGCAGACAAGACATCAGGCGGCAGCCTTGCGTTGGGCTTCGCCGCCTGCCGTGGCCTGACCATGGGTCAGGCGTGACATGATCCGCGCCATGACGATTTCCGAAACGCGGGTGAAGAGCAGGTAGAAAACCAGCAGGGCAAGGAAGTACCACATGCGCCAGTCGCCATGCGGATAGTCGGTAAAGCGGGGCGTTTTCGTGCCCCCCAGTTCACGGGCCCAATAGACGATGTCTTCGACGCCCAGCAGGAACAGAAGCGGCGTTGCTTTGATCAAAACCATCCAGAGGTTGCTGAGGCCGGGGAGGGCATAGACCCACATCTGCGGGACAAGGACGCGCCAAAAGGTCTGGCGCTGGCTCATGCCGTAAGCTTCTGCGGTCTCCAGTTGCGCGCGCGGCACCGCGCGCATTGCGCCGAACAGAACATTGGCGGCAAACGCGCCGAACACGATGGCAAATGTCAGGACGGCGAGGCCAAACCCATAGCTTTCATGCACCCACTGTGGCGCGTTGCCCAGCGGCATCTTGGCCGCCTGACAGACGACGAAATCGTTGCCCTGGCGAATGGGCGCCTCCCAGCCGGGGCACAGAACCTTGTGGCGCAGATATTCGACCGCCTGATCCAGCGCGATCACGAAAAACAGGAAAAAGGCAATATCTGGCACGCCGCGGACAAGGGCGATGTAGGTCTTCCCGAACCATCTGAGCGGGGTGATCTGGGACCGTGCCGCAGTGGCGCCGCCGAAACCGAATGCCAGCGCGATGGGCGCCGTAATCCCCAGCAGCAGCAACACGGTCAGGACGGAAGTATAGATCGACATGTGCTTGCCCGTGGTCAGGTAGCACGCCATCCACTGCCAGTCTGGCAATGTACTGGGATCTGTACAAAAACTGAAAATAATGACCTCTTGAAAAATCAGGGGGCAGCACCTTGCCGCCCCCTGGTATCAGATCAGAACTGCCCGGAAATTTCCCACTTGGTGAGCAATTCGTTCAGGGATCCGTCTTCTTTCATCGTCGCGATGGCGGCGTTGAATTTCTCTTTCAACTCGCCGTCACTTTCCCGCAGACCCAGGCCGATACCGCCACCCAGCAGCTCTTCCTGCTCTAGCATGATCAGATCTGCATCTGACTCTGCAATGGGTGTGAGGAAGGCCTTGTCCGCCAGAACGGCGTCAGCTTCGCCATTCTTGACTGCGGCGATGGTTTCTTCAGGCGTTGCGAACTCAACCAGTGTCGCACCGCTTTCCGCGATGAATGCAGCCTGAATGGTATTGGTCTGCGCGGCCAGAACACCACCCTTCAGATCAGCATCTTCGGAAGTGGCGATGTAGGCCGACGGATCGGGCAGCGTGTAATTCTGTGTGAAATCAATCACTTCATCCCGCTCATCGGTGATCGACATGCCCGCGATGATGACATCGTAGTTGCCGGAGACGAGGTTGGGGATGATGCTGTCCCATTCGTTGGTGACCCATTCGCAGGTCAGTTCTGCCCGTTTGCACAGCTCATCGCCAAGGTCACGCTCGAAGCCTGCAACCTCGCCAGCGTCATTGAGAAAGTTGTACGGAGGGTAGGCACCTTCCGTGCCCAGACGGATGGTTTTGCCATGGCCGTCGGCCATCACCATGCCAGCTGAGAGGGCCAGCACAGCAGTCGTGAGGATAAGGTTTTTCATCTTGTTACTCCCTTGTTTTTTATTTGGGTTACGCTGCGTGGGTTGCCGATAGGAACCCGCGCAATCGTTCGGATTTGGGCGCACCAAAGAGTGTCTCTGGTGGCCCTTGTTCTTCGATCAGCCCCTGATGCAGGAAGACCACGTGGTCCGATACATCAGCAGCCAGTTTCATATCATGTGTGACGATGATCATGGTGCGGCCTTCGGCGGCCAGATCCTTGATCACCCGGACCACCTCCTGCTCCAGCTCCGGATCAAGCGCAGAGGTGGGTTCGTCAAAGAGCAGCGCCTCGGGCTCCATGCAGAGCCCGCGCGCAATGGCCGCGCGCTGCTGCTGCCCGCCGGACAGCTGTGCGGGGTAGACGTCGCATTTGTCGCCAATGCCAACCTTGGCAAGATAACCACGCGCGGCCTCTTCCACCTCGTCCCGGTCCCGCCGCAGGACGGTCAGCGGCGCTTCCATCACATTCTGCAGGATCGACATATGCGCCCAGAGATTGAACTGCTGGAACACCATCGACAGGTTCGTGCGTATCCGCAGCACCTGGGCCGCATCTGCCGGGCGGCGTCCGTGGCCCGATCCTTTCCAGGTGACCGGTTCGCCTTTGAACCTGATCTCACCCTCCTGGCTGTCCTCCAGAAGGTTGCAGCAACGCAGCAAGGTGGACTTGCCGGACCCAGACGATCCGATCAGAGAGATCACGTGGCCCTTCTGCGCCGTGATGCTAACACCCTTGAGCACTTCCAGCGCACCATAAGCCTTGTGCAGATTGGTGATTTCGATAACCGGTTGCGCAGCAGTCAACGTGAAGCCTCGTGATGATTCAAGGCGGTATAAGGGGTTAAAATCTCGACTTTTGCAACGTGGAAAGCGGTAAACAATGGTTTCCGCTAGGTCAGAATGCACATTTTTGGGCTGGACACCCTGCTTTCACGCTGGGGGCAGCGGTTCGGCCAGGTAGTCTGTTGCCGGAATGGCAACAATTCCCTTTAGCAAAAGCCGGGCGCGATCATGGGTGCTGAGTGCTGAGATGGCTGATTGCACGCAGGTGAAAAGCGTGTCTGGATCGCGTTCCCGCGCCGTGATCAGCGGCAGCCCCGGTGTCGGTCGCGTGGTGAGCAACACCCGCAGCCGCGGAGCAAGGGAAGTTTCGCGTTTAATCAAAGCCCAGGTGACAGCGTCGAGGGACGCAAGATCGGCCTGGCCCTCGGCCACGGCCTCGGCGGAGAGGGCATGGCCGCCGGTATCGAGCGCATTGCCGCTGAAACTGAACCCAAGATCGTTTTCCGCAAGATGCCCCTCAACTGCGGCCCAGCCGGATTGCGACCGCACGTCATTGCGCGCCAGTCGCGCGCCTTCAAATTCGGCGAGATCATTGCGCGGGTCCTCTTTGCGCACCACAATGACGGAGTTGTAGTACCCCGGCGGGCAGCCGCACACGCCATAGTCCGGCGTGCCGACCAGCTGGACGCGCCCGTGCAGCTCGCTGCGATAGGGCAGGCCGCAGGTCTGTGACAACACAAGATCAGGGTCTTGCCATGTCTTATGCGGGTCGGTGGTACGGTCGAGCGTCAACGGGCCGGCGCCATAGCGGGCGCGGATGTCGGTCCAGAGCCTGTCATTGGCCGCCCGCGTGCTGGCTACATCATACATGGGCAGGCTGGCGGTCATGCGCCGCCGTCAACCGCCTGACGTGCCAGGGCGGAATCGCGATCACTGATCCCGAGGAAATTGGTGACCATGCGCACAAGCGCGTCTTCTTCCTGCGCGCGGGACCCATCGGCCAACACCACCTGCCAGAGCGCCTGCACCACGGCGCGCCGTTCCTCGTAGGGCACCGCGTCCTTGATGGCACGGGTGAAGCGCACGGTATCGGGGGCTTCGGCTTCAAGCGCTTCCGCCTCGGAGCGCAGGGCAGAGGTGGCCCCGGGGCCAAGCCCGTAGCGCTGTGCAATGATCTGGTCGATCCGGTCTTTTTCACCTGCACTGTAATCATTGTCGGACCGTGCAACACGGACCAACAGGGCGGTCAGGGCCAGCCGCGCATCCTCATCGGGGAGCGCGTCGTCGCCGGGCTGCGTCAAGCGCTTTAAGAGTTCTCCAAACATAAGCGCGATATAGTCAGGTTTCGCCCAACTGCCAATATCACTTTGGCGTCAGGGCATTTTGGCGGGCCGCGGCGATATCCTCGTCGGTCAGACCAAGAGCCGTTTCGATGGCCATCAGTTGAACCTCTTCATCCAAATCGCGCTCCCCATCCGCCAGTGCGACGGACCACATCGCATCAGCCAGCGCCTTGCGGTCGTCATAGGCCACCTCGTCTCGCAGTATCTGGGCAAACTCGGGTGTGCCGGGCGCATGTCGCTCAAGGGCCTCGCAGGTGGCCCGCAGCTTGGCCGCCTCCAGCGGTTTGAGATCGAAGGTGGCGGACAGGATCTTGTCAATCTGCCCGACTTCCGAGGCCTGATAGTTATGATCCGCCATTGCAACGCGTACCAGCAGGGCCCCCAAGGCAAGTTGTGCATTGGGCTGCGGCAGCGGTTTCGGGTCGGGTTTTCTGCGGGGGAAGAGGCGTTCAAACATATGGGGTCAGCTGAGTTCCGGGTTCTTTCCAAAGCGGATGTTGTCCAATGCCAGACCCTGCGGATCGGTGTTGGTGATGACGACGCCTGCGATATCGGCGTCGCCGGTGGCGCGTATGAAGCCAAAGGCGTTCTCGCCAACGGGCGGCAGGTCCATGCGCATGATTTCCTGTCCGCTGCGGTGATAGAAGACGGCACTGGCCGATCCGGCCTCGCCCCCACGCAGCTGAAACGACAGGGCGGATTGATCATCGTCGAAGAGAAAGGCGATGGCACCTTCGCCCTGCGCGTGCCGTTTTGGGTAACCGGCCACGCCGTAGCCGTTGAGCACGTTGTTACCTTGCAGGAACACGACGGAGAGGTTTTGCCCTGCTTCGCCAGCGACCACCGTCAGCGGCGGCAGGACGATGCCGGTAAACTGGTCATGATCCCCCTCGGGTGCCAGGATCTGCCCTGCGAACCGCTCTCCGAAGGTCGCTCCCTCCAAAACGAGGAGGTCCTTTACCAGATGGCCGGGGCCACGGCTGGACTGGGTGTCTTCAAAGGTGATGATGCGGGTCAGTGCAAGAGCGTCCGGATCAACCAGACAGACAGGCGTTTCACAGGCCGCCGCCATATGGCCAAAGGTCAGGAACGTCAGCGTTAGGCTCAAGCGCATAAGCATATCTTGGCACGCAATCGCGGGCCTGCCTAGAGGGCAATCATCTATCTACGGTAAGAGTTGCGAAGCGGTCCGAGACACGGGCGGCTTCAGTCTCAAGCCCGTAGGGCGGGTTGATTACGAACATGCCCGAACCGATCATGCCATGACCTTTGCGGGCAGGTGGAAATCGAACCTCGTGCCGGAACGCCCCCGGGTGTGCTTTCTCTAGCGTGGTGAGCATTGGCAAATGGCTTTGGGCGGTCAGTATCGGATACCAGAGGCAAATGATTCCGACATTCCATGCTCGCGCGAAACCGGCGATATGCCGTGGGATATCCTCATAGTCCCTTTTGATTTCGTAGCTGGGGTCGATCAGCATAAAACCGCGCCGAGGGGTCGGGGGGATCAGCGAATGGGCCAGTTCAAAACCGTCCTGCTGGTAGCATTTTGCCGGGAAGCTGGAGAGCGCGAAGTCGAGGGCGGCGTGTTCACCTGGGTGCAGCTCAGCCAGATGCATCCTGTCATCAGGTCGCAGCAGATGCGCGGCAATCAATGGCGAACCTGCATAGCTATGCGGACCGTGGGTGGCGCGCGCCGCCGTCAGCACTTCGGTCAGCGGATGTGTATCGTCAAACCAGGACGCCACCTTGCCAATGCCCGCCGCCGCCTCGCCAGTCTTGATCGCTGCCGCATCCTGCAGATCATAAAGCGCCCGACCCGCATGGGTTTCGATGTAGGTGAGCGGTTTGGCCTTCGCCGTCAGATAGTTCAATATCCACGCCAGCAAGCCATGCTTGTGAACATCTGCGAGATTGCCTGCGTGATAAATATGTTGATAGCTCAGCATGAAGGCCGGTGTAACGTATGACCCGGCGCGCGCAACGCCAATCACATGGGAAAGAGGATTCCGTCCCTTTGGTCTAGTACGGCCTGAGTCGATTGACGAAAGGCGCTGCAGACTTATTGTTCGCGTTTCAAGAATAATCTCAGGTAGAAATTTAAACTGTTGCGCAACTTTACGCGCATATCCGTCTATTTGGTCGGAAACGCGCCTATCCATTCAGAATGCCTAGGCGATCCGCACCACGCTCGTTAACCATAATTAACGAGCGGTCGGCGTTTTGCCTGACGCGCCATTCTGACTTTCGACTGGTAAATGTGAGTATTATTCCTATGCGCCTTCCCTTGATTGCTGCTCTTTGCGTCTTCTCGACATCTGCGCAGGCCGCATCGATGTTTGAGTACGACCTGACATTGCGGTTTGAGTCCTACGGTTTTTCTGACGCCACGGTTCTCCACAACGACACCGGTGATGTGCTTCTTGATAAGCCCTTCATGTCGGATGATGAAAATATCTGGGGTTTCGACAACGGATTGAGGGGGCTCGAGGTCGGCAGTCTGATCAATTTTTCAGCCAAAGGAACATCGGGGCCGGATGGTGACGCAACACAGGCAACGAGCGAATCTTGTTCTGTTGGCGGTTTCGATTGTAACAGCGCGAGCGCTGAGGGCGAATTTTTCGGCACGTTTTCTGAAGCGGCCTTTACCATCATGCTGGGGCTGACGCAGTCGATTTCAGGTGGGACCAATGTCGGCGATACCGTGCAACTGACGTTCGCAAAGGACGAATTCGGCTCTCTTCAGGAAAAGGACGACGTGGCGTTGTTCTACTTCGATGCGATCAACTATTTCACAGTCGTAGAGCCATCTTCCGTACGGGCAGCGTCCGGTACTAACAACGAGATCACACCCGTTCCGCTCCCGGCCAATGGGTGGCTGCTTCTGGTGGGGCTTGCCGGTTTAGGCTTTGCCGCTGTCAGGCGACGCGTTTTGGGTGCGGCCTGACCGATTTCAGACGAGGCGGCTGATATCCTTGGCCGCCCGCACAAAATCCTTAAATAATGGGTGCGGATCGAAAGGTTTCGACTTCAGCTCGGGATGGAACTGCACGCCGATGAACCACGGGTGGTCCGGCCATTCCACGATTTCGGGCAGCTTGCCATCGGGGGACATGCCTGAGAAACACAGGCCCGCCTTTTCCAGCTTGTCCCGATACTTGATGTCCACCTCGTAGCGGTGGCGATGCCTTTCGTCGATGGTGGTGGTGCCGTAAACCTCGGCCACCTTTGACCCATCGGTCAGCACCGCGTCATAGGCGCCCAGTCGCATGGTGCCGCCCTTATCATCCTCGACCTTGCGGCTGACCTTGGCGTTGCCCTGCACCCATTCCTTTAGGTGGTAAACTACCGGTTCAAAACGCTTCTTCCCGGATTCGTGGTCGAATTCCTCTGAGCCCGCCGTCTTGATGTCGGCCACGTTGCGCGCCGCCTCGATCACCGCCATCTGCATGCCAAGGCAAATGCCCAGGTAAGGTACTTTGCGGGTGCGGGCGAATTCCGCCGCCTTGATCTTGCCCTCGGTGCCGCGCTCGCCAAAGCCGCCGGGCACGAGGATCGCGTGGAACCCTTCGAGATGCGGTGCGACGTCATCGGCCTGGTCGAAGACTTCCGCGTCCACCCACTCCACCTTGACCTTCACGCGATTGGCCATGCCGCCGTGGCTCAGCGCTTCGGCAATGGATTTGTAGGCATCTTCAAGCTGCGTGTACTTGCCGACGATGGCGACTTTAACCTCGCCTTCGGGGTTATGCACCCGGTCGGAGACATCCTGCCAGACGGTCAGATCGGGACGCGGAGCAGGCGAGATGTCGAAGGCATCCAGCACCGCCTGATCCAGCCCTTGTTCGTGGTAGGCCAGCGGTGCGTCATAGATCGTTTTGAGATCATAGGCGGCCACCACGGCCTCCTTGCGCACGTTGCAGAAGAGCGCGATCTTCTCACGTTCCTTTTCCGGGATCGGATGTTCGGAGCGGCAGACCAGAATATCCGGGGCAATGCCGATGGATTGCAATTCTTTCACCGAGTGCTGGGTCGGCTTAGTCTTCAACTCACCCGAGGCCGCGAGATAGGGCAGTAGCGTCAGATGCATGAAGATGCACTGCCCGCGGGGTTTGTCATGGGCATATTGGCGGATCGCCTCGAAGAACGGGAGCCCTTCGATATCGCCCACGGTGCCGCCGATCTCGCAGAGCATGAAATCAACCTCGTCATCGCCCACGTCCAGAAAGGCTTTGATCTCGTTTGTGACATGCGGCACCACCTGAATGGTCTTGCCGAGATAATCGCCGCGCCGTTCCTTTTCGAGCACGGTAGAATAGATACGCCCGGAGGAAACGGAATCGGTATTGCGCGCGGGCACGCCGGTGAAGCGCTCGTAGTGACCAAGGTCGAGGTCGGTTTCCGCGCCATCGTCGGTCACGAAAACCTCGCCGTGCTCAAAAGGCGACATCGTGCCGGGATCGACGTTCAGATAGGGATCGAGCTTGCGCAGCCGCACCGAAAAGCCGCGCGCCTGCAATAAGGCCCCCAGAGCCGCCGAGGAGAGCCCCTTGCCGAGGGAGGACACCACACCACCGGTGATAAAGATATAACGTGCCATGGTCTGATATGCTCCCGTGCATCTTTACGGTCAAAAAAGCCGATCCAGGCGAGCTGCGAAAGTCGCAGGTCCACGGGACTTAAGGCTAACAGGATTCGGGCGCAGATGGCAAGACGTGCCGCAACATGATGTTGCAAAACATCTCGCATCCGCAAGGGGTTGTAGTTAGGCGTTAATCGGCAGTCGGAACCAGGGGCGCATTGTCGCCCGGCGTGGGGGGCAGCAGCAAATCACCTTCCGGCACCGCAGGGGAGGCGGGTTCGTTCAAAGCCGGTGGGGTCACGCCGAGGCGATCCACAACGGAGGAACCGGAAGCGTTTTCGGCGGCAAAAATCGTCAGCGTGATCGAGGTGCAGATGAAGGCAATCGCCAGCAACCAAGTCACTTTGCCAAGCGCCGTTGCGGCAGCCCGACCCGACATGGCACCGCCGCCACCGCCGCCCATGCCCAGCCCACCGCCTTCGGAGCGCTGCATGAGCACAACGGCAATCAGGCTAAGCGCCAGAATGAGGTGGACGATCAGAACGACGTTTTCCATGAATGTCTCAATGCGTTTCGGTTTTGCCTTCGGGGTATCTAGGCAAGTTTGGCCCCCCCCGCAAGGGAGGATTGCCGGGAGGACAGGTCCAGACCACAAGCCGAAACCGCCGCCTGATCAATCCGCCGGGCGACGGTCCGCTGAAGCTGTTCTCACATGCGCACCTTTTAAGAGGGTTATCCTGGAATTGAGGCGCTGCAGACTCACTTCGTAAAAAATACATAACACGTTTTGCGGGAAAAATCGCCGTGAAAATCCGGCCTGTGGATAAGTCCGGCGGGTAAGCGCTGGACAAGGCCGGAGGCTGGGGCCAAAGTCACGCCATGCCTCATGATGATCCCGACCACCCGCATAGCCTGTTGCCGCCGGATCCGGCGCTGCGCGTCAAGGCTTTGGAGACGATTTTGACCCAAAAGGGGTTGATTGATCCAGCCGCGCTCGACGTCATCATCGACACTTATGAAAACAAGATCGGTCCGCGTAATGGCGCCCATGTCGTGGCCCGCGCGTGGCGTGATCCTGCGTTCAAGGCCGCATTGCTGGAGGATGCGACGGCGGTTGTCTCCGAGCTGGGATACTATGGTCGTCAGGGCGAACATATGGTGGCGGTGGAGAACACAGCTAATGTGCACAATATGGTCGTCTGTACCCTGTGCAGCTGTTACCCGTGGCCGCTTTTGGGCATTCCGCCGGGGTGGTATAAATCCGATGCTTATCGCGCGCGTGCCGTCCGCGAACCGCGCGCCGTACTGGCCGATTTCGGGGTGACGCTGCCAGAGGACACCGCCGTTCGGGTCTGGGATTCGACGGCAGAGGTACGGTATCTGGTGGTCCCCGAGCGTCCCGCAGACAGCGATGGCATGGACGAGGCGGCGCTGATGGATATGGTCACGCGCGACAGCATGATCGGCACCGGGCTTGCGTTGCCAGTTGAGCGGTCCGCACCATGAGCCGCCCGCACGACATGGGCGGGCGCTACGGTGACGGGCCGGTGGTCCCCGAAGAGGAGGGTACCGTATTCCATGCCGACTGGCACAAGCGCGCTCTGGCCATCACCTTGGCGTCTGCCGCACATGGGGCGTGGAACATCGACGTGTCACGACATGCGCGTGAACGACTGGCGCCGATGGATTACACGCGGTTTTCCTACTACGAAAAGTGGATGGCGGGCCTGGCGGATCTGCTGGTTGAGGCCAAGCTGGTGAGCCGTGAGGAACTGGCCGGCCAAGCGCCCGCGCCAAGCCCCAGCGCCGATAAAACGCTCAAGGCTGCTGCCGTTCCGGCCGTTTTGGCCGCCGGTGGTCCTGCCGACCGCCCCAGCGATGTTGCGCCAGAGTTTCAACCCGGAGATGCCGTGCGCACCCGCCGCCTTGCCGCCAATGCCCTGGTCGATGGTGGACACACGCGGTTGCCCCGCTATGCCGCAGGGGCCACGGGACACGTCGTGCGGTATCATGGCACGCACATCCTGCCGGACAGCTCCGCGCACCGGCTGGGAGATGCGGCGGAACCGCTTTACGCGGTGGCCTTCCCGGCGTCAGAGCTTTGGGCGCATCCCGAACATCCTCGTGACGAGGTTGTTCTCGATCTATGGCAAAGCTATCTGGCCCCGGCATGACGGACGCGCCGGACCCCGTTTTCACCGAACCCTGGCATGCGCAGGTCTTTGCCCTGACCGTGCATCTGAACGAAGCGGGTCATTTTGACTGGCCGGAATGGGCAAGCCATTTTGGCGCGACGTTGAAAAAGAATGGGCTGAGCAAGGAACTCGATGGCGGGGATGATTACTTCACAGCATGGCTGGAGACGCTGGAGCAGTTCTTGGCCAGCAAGGACTTGGCTGATCTCCGGGATGTTGCGGAGATAAAAAATGCCTGGGAACGGGCTTATCTCAGCACACCGCATGGCGCGCCGGTGACACTCGAACAGGAAATGTCCGAAAAGCGGTGAGATGCTGGACTTGGTGTCAGGTTTTGGGCCGCGAGGTCAGCCCTGCCTTGTTGAGAAACCGCCGCCACGCGCCTCTTTGGGGCAATCGCGGCAGGTGGAGTTTTGGCTTGCCTGCGAGGCGATCAAATTCATGCATGTCAATGACCCGTTCCGCGCACCCGCAGCCTTCGCCGAGGCCGACTTTGGCATAGTAAAACTTCTGAAAATCTTCGGGTTTGTCAGGTGTGCGGGGCATCGGCTGATCTCCTTTGCCGATCAGTTTAGCGCTGAGACCTAACATGCGCCAATCACATTGGCGCCTTTGTCGGCGGAGCACGCCGCCCTAGTCATCAATGTCATCTACATCCGACTGTCCAGACAGCGCGCGGCGCACGTGGCTCCAGCTGAGCCCGATGCCCAGCACCAGCGAGAGCGCCCCAAGTCCCAACCAGACGTTCAGGCTGGAGTTGTCGAGCCGCAGGATACCCAGATCGTAAAGTACCCAAACCAAGGCGCTCACCACGGCAAGCACGAGGATCATGCCTGCCGCCCCGATGGAACGAAGCGTGGCGCGCAGGTAGATGATGTAGCCGATCGCCAGTAAGAGCGCGAGCAGCACCGCGATCGACAGGTTCATATGGCCATAGTCGCGGACCCAATTGATGTAGTTGTATTGCGTCGGGTTAAAGGTCAGCGCCAATAGCGCGAAGGCAAAAAACCATCGGGTGAAAAATCCCATCGTCGCCTGGTCCTCGGTCTTGTTGTCTTTGGCCCAGAACTATCCCTGCCCACGGCGCAAAGTCCATGGTCAATGCAGGCGTTCGGCGGCCCACGAGGGCGCCTCTTTTGCCCTTTCGCCCCTTGGGCTCTGCCGCTATACCGGCGCGGGTTTGAAACACACCAAAGGGGACCAGCCATGGCAAATGTCGTTGTTGTCGGCGCGCAATGGGGCGATGAGGGAAAAGGCAAGATCGTGGACTGGCTTTCCGAACGGGCGGATGTGATCGCGCGTTTCCAGGGCGGTCACAACGCGGGCCACACGCTGGTGATCGACGGCAAGGTCTACAAGTTGAATGCGTTGCCGTCCGGTGTGGTGCGCGGTGGCAAACTGTCCGTTATTGGCAATGGTGTGGTGCTGGACCCTTGGCATCTGTTGAAAGAGATCGAAACGATCCAAGGGCAAGGTGTTGAAATCACGCCCGAAACCCTGATGATTGCGGAGAATACGCCGCTGATCCTGCCCATCCATGGTGAGCTCGACCGCGCCCGCGAGGAGGCGGCAAGCAAAGGTACCAAGATCGGCACCACCGGGCGCGGCATCGGCCCGGCCTATGAGGACAAGGTGGGGCGGCGGTCCGTGCGTGTGGCGGATCTTGCGGATCCTGCGACGCTGGAGGCGCGTGTGGACCGGGCGTTGCAACACCATGACCCGTTGCGCCGCGGCCTGGGCATCGAGCCCGTGGACCGCGACGCGCTGCTGGCGCAGCTGCGCGAGATCGCACCCGAGATCCTGCAATATGCGGCACCAGTGTGGAAGGTGCTGAACGACAAACGCAAAGCGGGCAAACGCATCCTTTTTGAAGGGGCGCAAGGCGCCTTGCTTGATATCGATTTCGGCACCTACCCTTTTGTGACATCCTCCAATGTGATCGCGGGGCAGGCGGCGACCGGCGTCGGGATCGGCCCTGGGTCGATCAACTACGTGCTTGGTATCGTGAAAGCCTATACAACGCGGGTCGGCGAGGGTCCTTTCCCGACGGAACTGGACGATGACGATGGTCAGCGGTTGGGTGAGCGCGGGCGCGAGTTCGGCACCGTCACGGGGCGCAAGCGGCGCTGTGGCTGGTTTGACGCGGTGCTGGTGCGTCAAACCTGTGCCACCTCCGGCGTGAACGGGATCGCGTTCACCAAGCTGGACGTGCTGGACGGGTTCGAGACGTTGAAGATATGCGTTGGATATGACCTGGACGGCGTGCGCATGGACTACCTGCCCACCGCGGCGGATCATCAGGCGCGCTGCACCCCGATTTACGAAGAAATGCCCGGTTGGTCGGAGTCCACGGAAGGCGCGCGCAGCTGGGCGGAGCTACCCGCAAACGCGATCAAATATGTGCGGCGGGTTGAGGAGTTGATCAACTGCCCGGTCGCGCTACTTTCTACGTCACCGGAACGCGAAGATACCATCCTCGTCACGGACCCTTTTGCCGATTGAGACAAGCATGCCCATCAGCCACAAAGCCCGTCGCCGCCTGTCCCTGCTGATCCTGCTGGTGGGGCTGCCGCTCTACATCGTCGTGGCTATTTCGGTGATCAATTCCATGGATCGCCCGTCGATCCTGGTGGAACTACTGGTCTATGTCGTGCTGGGTGTCGTCTGGGCGTTGCCGTTCAAGTTCATTTTCAAGGGCATCGGCCAAGCCGATCCGGACAAGCCAGACAGCTAAGTTGTATGTGAATCCGAGATGCAAAAAGGCAAGCCAAAATGGCCTGCCTTTTGTGTCGTTTTCATAAGTTTAACCTGCGGCGCGCTCATCCGGTTTGAACCCGATGGCATCGGAGGCCGCAAAGCGCCCGCCCTTGATTTTTTCGATCTTGCCTGCACGCAAGAGTTGACCGAAAGAGCGTAGCCCGTCTTCACGGCTGAACTCACCGCAATCTGCCTGACGCACGCGAGTCATCAGCTGCGGGCGCGAGAACTGATCGTGACCTTCCACATAGGAGAGGTAGGCAGCAGCAGCTTCCAGCACTTCGGGCAGCTTGGTTGCGCCCATCTGTTCAGCGAACTCGGCAAAACCTGTGTCTTCGGCAAACTCCATATCGTCTTCCAGCGTCGCAGCGACGCGACGAGGGGTTACGGGATCCGCACCGGTGAGGTTTTCATCTATCCGCTGCTCGGCCACCAGTTTCAGTGGCGTCGGGCGTGGCTCGGCCGGGCGCTCTGTCCGATTGCCGGAAGCAACTGGGCGACGCGGCTTAACGACCTGCGCCAGATCGCTCCGGTACGCTTTGGTATTTTCTTCCTCTGTTTCTTCCTTGGTCATTGTTTTATCAGCAAAACGTGCGGCAACCGCTGCGCGAAGATGGGCAAACGCGCTGCGACGCGTTGCGCCTTCCGGCTCTTCCATCTGCTGATCGGCCTCGGCCATCAGGCGGGAAACGTCCTCTGCTGTACCGGAATCGATGGCGGGCAGGGTGTCACGCGCTGCCGGTTTGTCTTCCTGCGGCTGGTCAGTTTCGGCTGTCACGGCATCAAGCTCGCGCTGCAAGTCAGCCTCTTCCTCGTCGGAAAGTGTTGCCGCGTCCGCGCCGTCAAATTCTTCCAGATCACCGGCCTCAAGGGCAGCTTCCAGATCGGCACGGTCCACTTTGAGCACGCGGCCTTTCACCTCGGTAGCTTCCTGCCGTTCGCCCTGCGCGTCTTCCACAGTCTCAGCGGAATCTCCAAAGAGGTTTTCCGCTGCGTCTTGCGCCGTAACTTCCTCATCATCGGTGCCCAACAGGCTGTCTTCGCCGTCGTCATGATCCGCCTCGAGACGGCTCAACACGGCAGAAAGATCATCTTCTTCCTCCGGCGCGTCTTCGGTTTCCGACGCAATCTGATCGTCAACCTCGAATGCTTCCTCGATATCCTGCGCCGCTTCGTTCAATGCCGCGTTGACCTCTTCGGTCGTATCTTCAGCAGCGTGCTCTTCCGGCGATTGAACAGCCTCGTCGAAAGGCATGTCGAGGATATCGACAGGTTCATCTGAAGGAGATGTCTCTTCCTCGTCATACGCCTCGTCGTCCTGCTGGGACACGACTTCGCGAATGCGTTGCAGTTTAGCGGCGATAGTTTCGGCAGCCGCTTCGGAGGCGGTGTCCGGGGCTTCAAAAGAGGTCACCGGTTCGAAGGCGGTAAACTCCGATGGAACCTCCATCTCTGCCTCGATCTCCGGATCGATGTCCGAAGGTGCCGGGCTGTCAGCAAAAAATGCCTCCGCGTTCAGAGCGACATCCTGCTCCAGCACTTCTTCATCGAAGGCTTGCTGTGCGCTGGTGTCTTCCGCAACGAAATCCATCTCAGGTGATTTTTCTTGACGTTCAACAGCCTCAATGGGCTCCGCGACAGGCTCAACTTCAGGGTCTGTGATCTCCGCAGTCCCTAGGTCAGACGTTGTCTCGATGTCTGCCGGGGTTGCGTCGCTCTCTTCCACCAGTGCGTTTTCAAGACTATTTTCGCCCTCAGCCGCAGATTCTTCATCAGCATCAGCATCAGCATCAGCCTCAAAGACCTCAGTTGCCTCTTCTACAGGCTCAGCAACGGCTTCTGGTTCATCAGCCTCGGTCTCTGCTTCAGATGCTGTCTCCTGGGCCGTTTCCGGTGCCACTTCTTGAGGCTCCGCGAGGTCCGCAGCAGCGACGGCAGCCGCAGCTGCGGGAGCCTCGGCCTTTGCGGTCGGCTGCACCTCATCATCATGCGCTTTCAGCAGAATACGCCCGTCGTTTTCACGCGCTTCCACGCGCCGCGCCACTTCACGTTCCGCAATCCGAGCGAGCATCTCGGCATCCGGCTGTGGGGGCTCTGCGCCAAAATACCGGTCATCAGACGCAAGGTCGCGGAAATACTCGGCAATGGCTTTCATCGTGTCGAAGGAGTCGTCGAACCCTTCCAGCGTGCAGGAAAACGTCCCATAAGAGACTGTCAAAATCTTGTTGTTATTCATCATCGGATGCTCGTCCTCTGCGTGATTTCAACAAACTGTTTACCATATGGGGAAAGTCCAAACCGGCGCGAATCTGTGCTCATTACCGTATCATTTCGTGGCGAGATTGTGTTCTGTTTCCAAAAAGGACATTAAACTTCAGTGAATAATAAAATTGTAGACAAATTGCATCCAGTCACGCTGGTCGGTGGCGGCGCGGTCGGAGAGGGCGATTTGCAAGCGGCGTTGGCGTTGGCACCGACCTGTGTGGCTGCCGATAGCGGAGCGGATACAGCGCTGGCCGCTGGCGTCGAACTGACCGCGGTCATTGGAGATATGGATTCCATATCAGCGGCGGCGCAATCCCGGCTTCCTGTTGATATTCAGCATAAAATCCCGGAACAGATGAGCACGGATTTTGATAAGGCGCTGCGCAATATCTCTGCGCCGCTGGTGATTGCCGTCGGATTTTCCGGATTGCGCATCGATCACCAATTGGCTGCGTTGCACACGCTGCTGATGCGGCCCGATGTGCCTTGCCTGATGCTCGGCGCGGAGGACATCATCTTTGTCTGCCCACGCCGGTTTGATCTGCCAATGGCTGCGGGAACGCGGGTCTCATTGTTTCCAATGGGGCCTGTAATGGGGCGATCCACCGGGTTGGAATGGCCCATTGACGGATTGAGCTTCGCGCCGGACGGGATGTCCGGCACGTCCAACCGGGCAACGGGTGATTTGCATCTGGAAATGGATCAACCGGCGATGCTGTGCATTCTGCCGCGTCGATTTATGGCAGCGGTTGCGGAGAGTTTGGCGGCGCAGCCGGCGTCCGCGCGGTGGCCCGCTCGCGCAGGACTACATAGAGACCCGCTGCAATCGTGATCAGGATGCCCACCGCTGCAAGGTTGTTGGGCAGATCGCCAAAAACGATAAAGCCGATGATCGTGGCGAAGGGGATTTCAAGATATTGCATGGGTGCCAGTGTGGCCGAGGGCGCATAGCGCAGTGACCAGGTCATCAACAAATGTGCGATCGTTCCCAGCAATCCGATGCTGAGCAGCAGGGTCCAGTTGTACGTGTCGATAGAAATGAATTGCAGATTCCAGATGTCACTGCCCTGAAACATCAGCAGGACAGGCACCATGACAGCCACTGCCATAACGCCGCTGACCGACTGCAGGCCGATGGGGTCGGTTTCGCGGGCGATCTGTCGCGTCAGTAGCATGAAGAACGCAAAGTTGATCGCAACAACTACCGGCAGGAGTGCAGGCCAGCCGACTTCATTGAAGCTGGGCTGCACAACCAGCAAGGTCCCGAGGAAGCCGACAAGGCAGGCGATCAGGCGACGCGAGCCTACTTCTTCCTTCAGGAAGTACTTGCCGAGGATCAACATGATGAACGGCATCACGAAAGCGATGGCGACGGCGTCGGCCAAGGGCAGATACTTGAGGGCCGTGACCATCGCGCCAATCCCAAAGATATGCAGGAGTGTGCGCACGAAGGTGAGGGTGAGAATACGTCCCCGCATGCGCCACTTGCGTCCGGTGATCAGTACAAGCGGAATGAGCAAAAGGGCCTGAACCGCGAACCGCACGAGAACGAGCTGACCGACGGGCACGGTCTCTCCGAGAATCTTCGCAATGGCATCGCCCACCGGTGCCAGGATGCAAAATCCTAACATGAGCATGATACCAAGAAGGGGGCGGTCAGGATTCATTGGACGAACCTAGATGTGCCCCTCAATCAATGCAAGAAATGCTTGGGCGGGCGTTCAACTTTTAGCAGTTTGGCACGTTGACGGCCAAACCACCGAGCGATGTCTCCTTGTACTTCTCTGACATGTCCGCACCGGTCTGGCGCATTGTCTCGATGCAGGCGTCCAGTGGCACCAGGTGGGTGCCGTCCCCCCGCAACGCCAGCGAGGCGGCGGAAACGGCCTTGATCGCGCCGAGCCCGTTACGCTCAATGCAGGGCACCTGCACAAGGCCTTTGACCGGGTCGCAGGTCATGCCGAGGTGATGTTCAAGCGCAATCTCGGCAGCATTCTCCACCTGCTGCGGTGTGCCCCCCATCACCGCGCACAAACCGGCAGCAGCCATTGCGGCAGCAGAGCCGACCTCGGCCTGACAGCCTGCTTCTGCACCGGAAATGGACGCATTGTATTTCACCAACCCGCCAATGGCGGCGGCGGTCAGCAGGAAATCCTCGACATGGGCCTCGGACGCGCCGGGCACGTGGTCCAGATAGTATCGCAGGGTCGCGGGCAGCACACCTGCGGCGCCATTTGTCGGGGCCGTGACGACCCGCCCACCGGCAGCGTTCTCTTCGTTGACCGCCATGGCGTAGACGCTCATCCAGTCATTGATCGTGTGCGGCGGCGTGAGGTTCATGCCCCGCTCCTGCATCAGCTTGTCATGGATGCCCTTGGCGCGTCGCTTGACGGACAGGCCACCGGGCAGGACGCCTTCGGAGGTCAGGCCACGGTCGATGCAATCGTTCATGACTTGCCAAAGCCGCCTGGTGCCGGTTTTAAGGTTCTCCACACCGCCCCGCGCAGATTCGTTAGATCGTTTCATTTCGGCAATTGAGCGGCCTGAAGCTGTGGACATCTCAAGCATTTGTGCTGCTGTTTTGAAAGGAAAAGGAACGGGCGCACCTTCATCGGTGTCCTTGCCCGCCGCCAGTTCCGCTTCGGTCATCACGAAACCACCACCGATGGAATAGTAGGTTTCGCGCAGGGTCACATCGCCCTGCGCATCCGTGGCCATGAGTATCATGCCGTTGGCGTGACCCTCGAGAATGGTGTCGAAGTCGAAAATCAGATCGGTTGCCGGATCAAAGGACAGTGTGCCCAGCCCGTCCGGGTGAATCGTGCGCTTGGCCTTGATCTTCGCCAGCGCGAGATCCGCTTTCTCCCGGTCATAGGTATCCGGCACGAACCCGGCCAGTCCAAGGATCGTGGCGCGGTCCGTTGCGTGCCCCACGCCCGTGAAGGCGAGCGAGCCGTGCAAAGAGGCCCGCAGCCCGTGAAAGGCAAAGGGAGAGGCGCGCATCAGATCGAGAAAACGTGCAGCAGCCACCATCGGCCCCATCGTATGCGAGGACGACGGACCGATACCCACTTTGAACATGTCGAAAACCGATAAGAACATCTAAAGGGCGCTTCCTTCCGGAGGGTGTGGCGCCTGTGGCGCGGTAAAGGGTGTCGGGCCGAGACCTTCTGCGGCTTGAGCTGCTTGCACACTTGCGCGCAGCTCCAGCGTCGTTGTCATCCGGTGTAGGGCAGGGAAGGCGGAAAGGTCAAACCAGTCGTGGTTGCTGTCCCGAGGATAAAGCTGCAGCCAGCGCAGCATGGGGGCGAGGTACAGATCGAGGATCGAGGGTGTTTCGCGCGCTGGCCAATGCGTGTCAAGCACTGCAAGATGGCGCAGGATATGGCTGCGCGTCCGATCCTGTAGACGGCGTTGGTCTTGGAGATCCGAGCCTGCGTAAGCCGACGGATAGAAAAATACCCGCAGCGTGGCGTGCAGGGTATTGGAGAGGTAGAACAGCCATTTGAGCATGTCCGCGCGGCCTGTGGCGGTCGGTCCGGGGGCCAACCTGCCATGCTGATCCGCAAGCCAGAGCAGAATAGCGCCAGTTTCGAATATCGGACCCTGTGGTGTTTCCAGTACCGGGATCAACCCGCCGGGGTGGAGCGCCAGATGCTCTGGTGCGCGCTGCGCCTTGATGCTGCGGTCCACCAGATGCGTGCGATAGGGCACGTCCAGTTCTTCCAAAGCCAGACGGATGACAAGTGATGCGTTATCTGGCGCATAGTGCAGGGTGTAGGGTTCCGATGTCATACGTCCAGCTAGTACAAAATACAGCGGTCAGAGCGGCAGAAAACGACCCATTTTTGAAATTTGAAGCATAAAGAGCGTGGTCCCGGTCACGCCGCCGACCGATTGCCAGCCGGCGGCATCGGGTTAGAGCAGCCGAACCGACATACCACCGTCCACAATCAGTGGTGTCCCCGTCACAAAGCTGGCCCGGTCGGACAACAGGTAGAGGGCGGATTGTGCAATTTCTCGTGGATCTGCCAGCCGCTTGATCGGGTGCAGGTTGGCGACAAAGTCATGTGTGTCGGGATCGTCGCCCGCCATTGCTGTTTTCGTGCCGCCGGGGAGAATGGCGTTGACCCGCACGCCGTCACTTGCATGTTCTGCCGCAAGCGACTGTGCGAGGCCGATCATGCCCGCTTTGGACGCCGCATATGCCGCCATGCCGGGCATGCCGCCATTGCTGTAGCCCACGAATGAACTGGTGAATACGATGGAGCCACCGCCCTTTTCCGCAAAGAAGGGAACCTGTGCCCTGGCCGCGTAAAAGGCGCTGGTAAGGTTCGTCGCGATAACCCTGTCCCAAGTGGCCGTTTCCATCTGCCCGACGGGGCCCATCTGCCCCATTGTGCCCGCGTTGTTGAAGGCGCCGTCCACCGTCCCGAATTGGTCGCGGGCAAAATCCATAAGGGACTTGGCATATCCCTCATCCGTCACGTCCCCGGCCAGACAGGTGGCCTTGCCATTGCTCTGCACGATCTGACCAACCAGATGCTCAAGCTCTTCCTTTCGACGGGCGCCAAGGACGACATTCGCGCCCTCTGATGCAAAGAGCAAAGCTGCGGCGGCTCCTATCCCGCTGCTGGCCCCTGTCACGATGATTGTCTTTCCGCGTAATTCCATCACGTCGCACTCCTGTTTGTGAATGCCCTGCGGATACAGTCTGCGTGTGACGGGGAGCGATCCGTTTCCTGCGCCTAGAATGCTACAATGCCTCAATGCGCAGGATGCGGGTCGGTGACAGGTGACGGGAGTGACCTGTCCAGAGGGTTTGTGAAGGAGATGCGGGACGCTGCCACGCGTTTCTTTAGTCGCCTTGTCCTTGCTCTGCGTCATCCCGTCCGGCGGCCCATCTGTTGAGCCAGGCAAGTCCGGCCAGCGCCAGCCCGAGGAAGAGCAGGGAAAATACGCGGATCAGCCCGCCAAGGCCGCCGATATCCACCATGAACACCTTTGCGACTGCCAAGCCGATCACAATCAGTCCGGCCTTGCGCAAGGCGGCATTTGGGCGGGCCAATGACTGGTAGAAAATGCCAGCACCAATCAGCAAAAGCGCGACGGTGTAACTATAGAGTTCTGCCTGTCCGATCTCTGGCAGATGCATACTTTCGGTGTCGCGCCAGAAATGCCGGATTGTCAATCCCAGCCAGAGGCTGGCCAGTGCCCCAGATGCCACGGCAAACCCGATCCGGATGCTTCGCGCCAGATTGCGCAAACGCAGGGCGCCAAAAGCAAGAAGCAGGGCAGGCAGCAGATAGGCCGGGATCAATGTGTTGAAAACGACGGGGCCCAGAACTGGGGTGCCAAAGACCTCAACGAGCGGGTTGAAAAGCGAAACAGCAAGCGCAAGCTGCACAGCGCCGAAAGACAGGAAGGCCACGCTCAGGATTAACCGCAGTACCGAGAGTGGGCCACCTATTTGCATCCTGTCCACCTGGGCCATCCCGAGGATAATCCATGTGGTTGCCCCGATGCCCAGTGACCAATGGCTCAACGTGTCCGGTGCGCTGCTCCATTGTAAAATGGCTCGGTGTAGCAACAGCGATATCAGAAGGCCAACTGCGGAAAACGCGGCACTTTCCAGCAGGATAGGGCTGCGTGGTCGGTTCGCAGCCCTTGCCATGAACCAGGAGAGGGCAAAGCTCAGCGCGGCGCCCCCGTGTGACAGGAGCATTGCGGGCAGGGGCGCCTCGATGGCCCAGATCAGGCCGGGATCGACCACCAACCGGTATCCCACGGTGGCAATGCCCGCCAAAATGTACAACCCCATAAGCGGCAGATTGAACTGCCGATCGAGCCATGCCGCTGCGACGATGGTAACCGCGAAGGCTGTGGTCAGTGCTGCAGAGGTCAGAAGGATGGTCACCCCGAAGGCCACACAGGCCAGTGCGGCAAGAACCGCGAATGAAACACGCCGTTTGTCGTCTGGTCCGTCCGCGCGGGCGAAACGTTCCGCCATGACGACCATGACACCTGCGATGGCCATGGCATGCAGGGCCCATGGGTAGGGGCCAAGCGTTTCAACAGGGCTCCAGAATGCTTCGATTGCAATGGCCATTGCCGGTGCAAAGAGCGCAGCCGCCGCTGCCACGAGGAGTTTAACCGATCCGCCGCGTAAAGAATGCCATGCGGCCACGATGGACAGTACCAGACCGATTGCGACGAGCGCACTCGGCATCAGGGTCATATTTGCACCGGGTTGTGTCGCGGCGCGTTCCTGCACGGCCCAAATCCGGTGGGCGCCCGCGACCAGCGCAATAACGCTTACGGCGGGAAGGACCGCAAGTTCGGTCAGCGCCGTGGCATTGCGCGCCCAGGTCAACAGGGCCACAGCCAGCGCCGTCAGGACTACGATAGCCGTCCAGAACAGATCTGCGCGGGCGGTTCCAAAAACTGTCAACAGGATCAAACCGCTCGCCGCAAGCACAGCGCCTCCTACGAGCCGGGTCGGGAACTCTGGCCAGGGTTGATCCTTGTCGGGGGCAAACAGTCCGAGGCTCAAAGGTGTCCCGGCGTGATCGGGCAGCAGTCTGCGCGCGGGAATGGCGATGGCTACTATCACCAGCAGGGCGCAATAGAGGACGAAAAATGGCTCCGTGCGCCAACCCGCCCCGAGCGTCAACAACTGGCCTGCGCCATAGCCCATGGCCAGCGAAATGACGGAAACCCACGCCCACCGACGCAGGGTATCGATGGCCAGCCCCACCATGGTGACAATGGCGAAGTAGATCAGAAGCCAGGATGGATCGTCAGAGGCCCCGTCGATGATGAATGGCGCCGCCATGGCCCCGATCACGCCGACCGCAGCCAGCAAAGGTCCATAAAACCATCCCAGGATCATTGCCAACGCGCCCACCAATGCGAGACCTGCGAGAGCAATTTCCGACCCGATGAACCCATAGAGCAACCGCGCGGCAGCCACGGCACCAAAGAGCGTCACGATCCCGGCGCCAGAGAAGGTCGATGGCAGATAGGCCGTGCTGCTGTTTTCTGAGTCGCCGTATGTCCGACGGATGTATTCACCGGCGGCAACAAGGGCGATCCCGAAGACGAGCGCCCCCATGACGCGCACGGAGGGCGGCAAAAGACCTTGTTCGACACCGTAGAGCACCAGAAAAATCCCGGCCAGCGCAAGGGATACTGCAGAGACGGCGTAGAACCAGTTCTGTGTGATCCATCCGATCAGCCGCTGTAAATTTCCCATGTTCAGAACAACCGTTTTGCGCGGCTGCAGCTCTGCGTCCGTCGGGGTTTCTTCTGGCGTTTTCGTGTCAGGTGTCTCTGGCGTTGCGCGAGGCCAAGGGCTTGGCGCAGTGCTCTTTGTACGCGGGGCGGGCGCCGCTGATACTGACTTTTTGTTGCTGGGCAGACGCGCCTCAAGTGCGGATACGCGGGTTTTAAGCTTCGCGTTCGACACAAGAAGGTAAACGATCGAAGCAGGCAGGGCGATGACCAGCAAGAGGCCAAGAATAAACAAGGATTCCAAGGGGCCATCCGGATAATGGTGTGATTTCACGCCTCGATATCAGAACTCTGAGGCAATTCAAGGCAGTGCGATAAGAGTCAGTGCGCCGCCATAGATATACCTTGTGACACCCGCAGATTTGGTGTCGGCCACGCAGGTGGTTTCGTACCGCGGTTTCGCGCATGCGGCTCAGTGCATGTCTGTGTCGCAGAGGCGCAGCCTAGAAAAACGCTGCGCCCGCCTGTTCGCCGAAGTGCTTCGATGAGAGCGGAGTTGATGCCTCCGCCCTGCTGGTTCAGATCGCGTTGAACCGAGCGGTGAGATCTTCCACGGCGGCTGCATATGGACCGGGCCCAAAGCTGACGCGCGCGACGCCGAACTGGGCGGCGTCCTCTACCGATTTGAGCGCCCCGCGCATCATGACGTTCACAGGCAAACTGGCCTCTTCGCAGATCGTCCGGATCAGACTGCCGTCCGTCAGTCCGGGCACAAAAATCCCGTCGGCTCCTGCCGCAGTATAGGCTGCCTGCCGTGCCAGTGCGTCATCCATCAGATCGGCGTGCACCCCGTCGGGTCCCGCCTTGAGGAACACATCGGTACGGGCATTTACAAACAGCGGAATACCAGCGGTGTCGGCGGCCCTCTTTGCCGCCTCGATCCGTGCGACCTGATCGGGAATGGCGTAAAGACCCGACCCCTTCACGATCTGGTCCTCGAAATTGATCCCGACAGCCCCTGCTGCAATCACGCGGCTGACGTTTTTTTCAATCTGGTCGGGGTCTTCCGCGTAGCCGCCTTCGAAATCAACAGTGAGCGGCAGATCAGTACTCTGGGCGATGCGCTCCACGATCATCAGCGCGAAATCAAGCGGCATGGCTTCGCCGTCTTTGTATCCATGGGCGGCGGCAACGGACCAGCTGCCTGTTGCGATGGCTTTTGCCCCGGCCTTGTCCAGGGCGTGGGCCCCGCCCGCATCCCAGATATTGTAAAGAACAACCGGTTGCCCGGCGACGTGCAACCCTTTGAACAGAAGCGCTTTTTCAGCCTGAGACATGTGTTTCGGTTTCCTTTTTACTTGATTTGAAGTGTCGTTCGATCTCGATCAGACGCTGTTTGCGCCAAAGCCCGCCCCCGTAGCCCGTCAGCGCGCCATCGACGCCAAGGACCCGGTGACAGGGGACCATCAGGGCAATCTGATTGGCCCCGTTCGCCCGCGCCACGGCCTGTGTCGCAGTCGGTTTGCCAATGCGCCGCGCAATGTCAGAATAGCTCCGCGTGGTACCTGCAGGAATGGTCAAAAGTTCTTCCCAGACCCTTCGCGTGAAGGCGCTGCCGTGAAAGGCCAGCGGCGTTTGGAACACTGCTGTTCGCCCGGCAAAGAAGGCATCCAGTTCCGCGCGCGCCTGCTCCGTTGCGGGTGGCGTGCCAATCCCGATCTGTTCTTTTGCATGTCTCTGAAGTTTTTTGAGCTCATTGGGCAGGGCCTTGCGATCCACGAATTCCAGCAGGTGCAGATGCATTTTGCAGCTGACCGCGATCATGTCGCCAAGCGGCGTGCCAATCCAGCTTGCCTGCAGCAAACCGCCTCGGGTCAGGCAGCCCGGCGCGCAGCCCAAAAGCCGCCCAAAGGCCGCGCGAAACGCGCTGGGGGACTCGAACCCCGCCTCGTATTGCGCGGTGATCACCTTGCCGCCGCCCGACAGGGTCTCAAACCCTTCCCGCAGGCGCCGTTGCCGCGCCATTTCGAGAAAGGTCATGCCAAACTGGCGTTTGAAGCTGCGCCGCACAGTTGAAAGATCAAACCCCAACTGCGTGATGTGCTGTTCGGACCAGCGGATATCCGGTCGTTCATCCAGGGCGGCAAGCAGTGTACCAATCGCGGGGTCGGCAAGGGCGGCAGCCTGCAGGGGATGGCATCTCTTGCAGGGTCGGAACCCGGCCTCAATGCATTCGCCGATGGTGGCCCGAAACGCGCAATTCTCCGGTTTTGGTTTCCGGGCCGGACAGGTCAGACGACAGAAGATGCCCGTGGTGGCGACGCAGACATAGGCCTGCCCGTCATATCGGTCATCCCGGTCGAGAAGCGCCCGGTAGAGCGTGTCGTGGTCTGGCAGATCAAAGAGCATGCGACTTGTCTAGCATCGATCAAAACCGCCGTCCGCCGGAAATCGGGCGCGTATTTCCTTTGAGCGCGCCCGATTGTTTTTCGGGAGTGACGGCGCAGGTTCCGTCAACAGGTCACTTTGCAAAGCCGGGTGAAGGGCTTTGCAAATGCGACTGGGGTCGATGTCCTGTCAGCCCCGGCCCTTCTTGTGTTTCATGATCGAACGTATGGTTTTGCCCAACTGTTTATCTTTCGATTTACGCTCTGCAAGGGTTGAGGAATTGAACGCCTCTTCGGCTTGCAGTTTCTTCCACCGAGTCAGACGCGCGGCCTCGATCTCACCCACCTGAATGGCCTGAAGGACGGCGCATCCGGGTTCGGTGTCATGCTGGCAATCCCGGAAACGGCAGTGTCGGGACAATTCGTGCAGGTCCGCAAAGACGTCGTTGATCCCGGACGCGGCATCCGTCAACTGCAGCTCACGCATCCCGGGTGTGTCCAGCACGATACAGCCGGAGGGCACCACATGCAGCTGGCGCCGCGTCGTGGTGTGCCGACCCTTTGCATCATCTTCGCGGATGGTGTTCGTGTCGGCCAGTTGTGTACCGGAGAGGGCATTGGTGAGTGTCGATTTCCCGACACCGGAGGACCCGAGAAAGGCGACTGTCTTGCCCTGCTTGCACCACGGAGCCAGCTTTTCGCGTGGGGCGTCGCCACGTGCATCCAACGTTACAACGGGCACCATCTCGGAAATGGCGCGGGCGGCATCGACATAAGCGCCCGTATCGTCACAGAGATCGGCCTTGGTCAGGATGATGACCGGCGCAATTTCTGCCTCGAAGGCCAGGGCGACATAGCGTTCCAGCCGTGCGATGTTGAAATCCTGATTGCAAGAGGACACGATGAACCCGGTGTCGATGTTGGCAGCGATCAACTGGATGTGCCGGTCGGTGCCGGGTGCGCGCCTCTTGATCAGGCTCTTGCGGTCCAGCTGACGGCTATGCTGTGGAGCCTGCTGGTCGAACAGCAGCCAATCGCCCACCGTCACATCGGGACGGGGAGGAAGGGTCGTGTCCACACCATCGCCCATAACGTGCAGGCCATTGCGGTGCACTTCGATGACCCGGACAGGCGGTGTCTCGGTCAGCTCTTCAATACTGATCTGCTGTGCGAAAAACGGCTGCCAGCCAAGGCTGTCGCGGGTGGAGAGTGGACGTTTCGTGGTGCCGCTTTTTGTGTTTGGCGGAAAGAGTTCGGAATAGTCCCGTGTCATGGGGTTCAGACTTTCATGTCGGTGCCACGGGGTTTGCCCGGGCGCGGATTTCGGTAGGGTGGGTATCGCAGGTCAACAGGCGCGCCCGTGCAGAACGAGCATCGTGCTTCTAGTGCTGATCTTGCATCGGGAGGACGTTTGCCTCCCCACATTACCGGGCCATGAAATCTCCGTTTCGACGCCGTTAGGATAAGCGGATGCAAGACCCGTTTCAAGCGTGATCCATCCGCACAAAGTCGCAATTTGCATATAATCGACCCAGGAAATGGTGATGCGGGCACACCGATTGCGTCTTCCGCCTTGTCGAGGCCGATTCAGGTCTCGCGCCCGCCGCGCTTGTTTCTTATAAGGCGGAGATCTTAGCGCGAAGGAATCTGCTCATGTCTTCAGACCTCTCTCCCATCGACAAGGCCAAATTTGTTGCGGCAAAGCGCGCCGCGCAATTGGTGGAAACCGGCATGCGCGTGGGGTTGGGGACCGGATCAACCGCCGCCTGGCTGGTGCGTTGCCTCGGCGAAATGGTGCGAGACGATGGCCTGCGCATCAAGGGGGTGCCGACATCCACGCGCACCGCGGAACTGGCGCGCGATGTGGGCATCGAGGTGATCTCTCTCGATGAAGCCAAATGGCTGGACATCACCATCGACGGCGCGGATGAATTCGACGGGCAGTTGAACCTGATCAAGGGCGGGGGCGGTGCCCTGTTGCAGGAAAAGATCGTGGCCACGGCCTCTGACCAGATGGTGGTCATCGCGGATGCGGGCAAGGAAGTGGAGACGCTGGGCGCGTTCCCCCTGCCCATCGAAGTCATCCCGTTCGGCTGGCAGACCACCCAGGCGCTGGTGGAGGAAACACTGGTATCGATGGATGTGCTGGGCCGTGAAAGCACGTTGCGTATGAACGGTCAGGTGCCTTTTCTAACCGACGAAGGCAATCACATCATTGATCTTCACGTGAAACGGATCGGCAATGCGCGACAACTGGCCTTGGTGCTCAACCAGATGCCGGGCGTGGTCGAAAATGGCCTCTTCATCGACATCTGTGACCGGGTGATCATCGGCTATGGTGACGGCAAGGTTGAGGTGCGCGACATCAATGAAGGCACGGTCGAAACCGGCAAGCTGGATTTCGTGGAGAGCGACAATCTTTTTGCGGACCTGTCCGACTGACGGCTGCGGCCAGACTAACCGCGACGTGATGTGGTAATACTGCGCCGCGAGTATATATACAGACCTCCAAGACCCAAAGACCCGGAAAGGCCCCCGCGATGAGCGATTTTGACTACGATCTCTTTGTGATCGGTGGCGGTTCGGGGGGCGTGCGCGCCGCACGTGTCGCTGCCGGAGAAGCGGGCGCGAAAGTCGCCTTGGCAGAAGATGACCGCTATGGCGGTACCTGCGTGATCCGGGGGTGCGTGCCCAAGAAGCTCATGGTTTTCGCCAGTGAATATGCAGGGGTGGTTGAAGACGCGGCCTCCTATGGCTGGGACCTCAAGCAGGGACCGTTTGACTGGCAATCGTTCCGCAGCCGCCTGAACGGCGAGTTGGACCGGCTGGAGCAGGTCTATCGCAATCTGCTCAAGGGCTCAGGTGTCGATACCTTCGATGCGCGGGCCTCGGTGGCCGGACCGCATGAGGTCAAACTCTCCACGGGGGAGACAAAAAGCGCCAAGCACATCCTGATTGCCACCGGTGGACACCCCGTGCGGCCTGACACGCCGAATGCGCATCTGGGTATCGTATCGGATGACATCTTCCACCTTGAGAACCTGCCGAAATCCCTGTTGATCGTGGGCGGTGGATACATCGCTTGTGAATTTGCGGGAATCATGAACGGGCTTGGTGTCGAGGTGACGCAGTATTATCGCGGTGCGCAGATTCTGCGTGGCTTCGACGAAGAAGCGCGCGGTCTGGTCGCCGAATCCATGCGCGAACGCGGTATTGATCTGCGTGTCGGGGCAAACATCCTGGAGATGTCGCCCGCAAGTGAAGACCATATGATGAGCGCTGCGGGCACCGCGTCAGACGCGGCCATGGGGGCGGATGTCAAACAACGCCAGGAAATGCAGGTAAGTGCAAAGGACGCAAAGGGACCTATCTGGGTCAAGTCGACCAACGGTGGTGAAAAGGTCTTTGACATGGTTCTTTTTGCCACAGGGCGGGACCCTAATTCGAAAGACATGGGACTTGAAAAGGTCGGCGTGAAACTGGGCCGTCGCGGCCAGATCGAGGTGGACGCCTACAGCCAGACCGCCGTGCCGTCGATCTATGCCATTGGCGATGTGACAGACCGGGTCAACCTGACGCCCGTGGCCATTCGCGAAGGCATGGCTTTTGTCGAGACGGTGTTCAAAGGCAACCCGACGCCCGTCGATCACGAGTTGATCCCCTCGGCCATTTTCACGCAGCCTGAAATGGGCACCGTCGGCCTGAGCGAAGAAGAAGCGCGCGATCAGGAGGCAATTGAGGTATACTGCACATCATTCCGCCCGATGCAGACGGCTTTCGCCGGGCGGCCTGACCGGGTGCTGATGAAACTGATCGTCTCCAAGGAGACACGGAAGGTGCTCGGTTGCCACATCGTCGCACCCGGCGCGGGTGAAATGATCCAACTGGCGGGCATCGCCGTTAAAATGGGTGCGACCAAAGAAGATTTCGACAGGACGGTGGCGGTACACCCCACGATGTCGGAAGAGATTGTCACGATGCGAACACCGATGCGGACGGCTTGAATTCCGCGTATTCTTACGTACCTATGGCTTGAATTTAATCGCATCTGCACGCGATTTAGGAGGGAAAGAGACTGAATGGCTGGGAATAATGGCGGCCCCTGGGGGGGCGGCGGTGGAAACTCTGATGATGACAGGCCGCGCGGTGGAAACCGCGGCAACAACGGCGGCGGTCCGCGTGGACCGGGCGGTGAGGGGCCACAAATCCCGGAAATCGACGAGCTGGTGAAAAAGGGCCAGGAGCGTCTGCGCGTCCTGATGGGCGGCAAAGGTGGCGGCACCGGCAATGGGGGCACGGGCGGTGGCGGTGGTCCCGCATTTACGCGCGGCACCATCGGTCTGGTCGTGGTCGGCGCAGTGGTCGCCTGGGGCCTTGCCAGCTTCTACACCGTGGCACCGGAAGAGCAGTCGGTTGAGCTCTTTCTGGGTGAGTATTACGCCACGGGCAACCCCGGTCTGAACTTTGCCCCATGGCCGCTGGTCACGGCGGAGGTCCTGCCGGTGACGCGAGAACAGACAGAAGATATCGGGTCGCGCGTGGACAGCGGCCTGATGCTGACCACCGATGAAAACATCATCGACATCGATTTCCAGGTGGTTTGGAACATCAATGATCCGGCGAAGTATCTCTTTAACCTTGCCGAGGCGCGCGAAACCATCAGCGCCGTGTCTGAATCGGCGATGCGCGAAGTCATCGCGCGTAACCAACTGGCGCCGATCCTCAACCGGGACCGTCAGGTCATTGCGGATGAGGCGGAGCAGCTCATTCAGGGCACGCTCGATGCCTATGACAGCGGCGTGAACATCGTGCGTCTCAACCTCGACAAGGCGGACCCGCCGCGCGAGGTGATCGACAGCTTCCGCGAAGTGCAGGCGGCAGAGCAGGAACGCGACCGTTTGGAGCGTCAGGCGGATGCCTACGCCAACCGGGTGACAGCGGGCGCGCGTGGTGAAGCCGCAAGCCAACTGGAGCAGGCGGAAGCCTACCGCGCCCAACAGGTCAATGAAGCGCAGGGTGAGGCGGCACGTTTCACCTCCGTACTTGAAGAATATGCCAAGGCCCCGGAAGTGACGCGCAAGCGGCTCTATCTGGAGACGATGGAGCGTGTCTTTGGCGACGTTGACAAGATCATTCTTGAAAGTGATCTGGGCGGCAACGGCGGGCAGGGTGTCGTTCCCTATCTGCCTTTGAATGAACTGCGCCGTGGCGCTGCTGCGGGAGGAACCAACTGATGCGCGCTGGCAATTTTCTTATTCCGATCGTTGTGATCGCCGTCATCGGCGTTCTGAGTTCTGTCTTCATTGTGGACGAGCGTGAAAAAGCGCTGGTTTTGCAGTTCGGACAGATCAAATCTGTCAAGGAAGACCCTGGTCTGGCGTTCAAAATTCCGCTGATCCAGGAGGTCGTGCGTTATGACGACCGGATCCTGTCGCTTGATACCGAAGTGACCGAGGTGACACCGTCGGATGACCGGCGTCTGGTTGTCGATGCTTTCGCTCGTTACCGGATCGCGGATGTGACCCAGTTCCGGCAAGCGGTTGGCGTCGGTGGCATGCGTGCAGCGGAGGATCGTCTCGAAGGGATCCTGAACCCGACGATCCGGGCGGTTCTCGGCTCGGACGGGGTGACATCCAACACGATCCTCTCTGCGGACCGGGCGGAACTGATGGCGCGGATCACCGAGCAGGCGCGTCTGCGCGCCCTGCCGCTGGGGCTGGAAGTGGTGGACGTGCGTCTGAAACAGACCAACCTGCCCGAGCAGAACCTTGATGCGACCTTTGCGCGGATGCGGGCGGAGCGGGAACGTGAGGCCGCGGACGAGATCGCCCGGGGTGAGGAAGCCGCTCAGCGGGTGCGCGCCCTTGCCGACCGGACGGTGGTCGAGCTGACCTCGGATGCGACCCGCGAAGCGGATATCATTCGCGGTCAGGCAGATGCGGAACGTAACTCGATCTTTGCCAATGCCTTTGGTGCAGACCCGGAGTTCTTCGAATTCTACCGCTCCATGACAGCCTACGAGAGGTCGTTGCGCGGCAGCAACTCGACGATGGTCCTGTCGCCCGACAGCGAATTCTTCAACTATCTCCGGTCCGATCAGGGATACCGGTCTGATGAAGGCGAGCGTCGGTGAGCACGCTGCTGCTGGCTCTCGGGCTCGTGATGATTATCGAGGGGCTGGCCTATGCGCTGGCCCCTTCGCTTATTGAACGGATGCTCGAAGCTCTGCGGGCCTTGCCCGAGGCTGCGGTGCGCCAGTTGGGGCTGCTGATCGTGGTCAGCGGGCTGATCCTGGTCTGGTTCGCCTGGCAGCTTGGTGCCAGCATCGGCTAAGTGTTGCGCATCCGGCGGGAACGGCCTTTGCCTTCACAGTTTGGTAACGCACTGTTGAAACTGTGACAGAGTGATACATCTTTGATGTTGCACGAAGGTCACCCTAAATGCAGTCTGTGAGCATTCACGAAAGATAACGAGCAAGAGGGCATTTGAGCCCGAAACAAGAGATTTCAGGAGACGACGCATGCAGCCCAAGGCAGTATCCATGTCCAACATCAGCCTCATCCCCGTCCAGATGCGCCTGTTGCTCTTGGCGGTTCTGACACTGGCATTCATGCTGGTTCAGCCGCTGAGCGCGCTGGCGCAACAGCAAAGTCTGGCCCCGTTGGCGGAAAAAATTAGCCCCTCCGTGGTGAATATCACGACCTCGACGGTCGTGGCCGGGCGTACAGGTCCCCAGGGTATCGTGCCCGAGGGATCGCCCTTTGAGGACTTCTTTCGCGAATTTCAGGATCGCAACAACGAGGGTGATGGCAACCGGCCGCGCCGATCGTCGGCCCTTGGGTCCGGGTTTGTAATCTCGGAAGACGGGTATGTGGTGACGAACAACCACGTGATCGAGGGCGCGGATGAGATCCTGATCGAATTCTTTAATGGCAGTGAGCTCAAGGCCGAGGTAGTCGGCACCGATCCGAATACGGATATTGCCCTGCTGAAAGTTGAAGCGGACGGCCCGCTGCCCTTCGTAAGTTTCGCCGACAGCGATCTGTCGCGGGTCGGCGACTGGGTTGTGGCGATGGGTAACCCGCTGGGGCAGGGCTTCTCGGTCAGCGCTGGCATCGTGTCGGCCCGCAATCGCGCTTTGAGCGGTACCTATGATGACTATATTCAGACGGATGCGGCGATCAACCGGGGCAATTCAGGCGGTCCGCTTTTCAACATGGATGGTGAAGTGATCGGTGTGAACACTGCAATCCTGTCGCCCAACGGGGGCTCCATCGGGATTGGCTTTTCCATGGCCTCAAACGTGGTGACCCGCGTGGTGGATCAGCTGAAGGAATTTGGCGAAACCCGCCGCGGTTGGCTGGGTGTGCGCATTCAGGATGTGACTGAGGACGTGGCCGAAGCCATGGGGCTTGAAACCGCCTCCGGCGCTTTGGTCACGGATGTGCCCGAAGGCCCGGCAAGCGAAGCGGGCATGGAAGCGGGTGATGTGATCATCAGTTTTGCTGGAACAACCGTTGAGGATACACGTGGTCTGGTCCGCCAGGTGGGCAACAGCCCGGTGGGTGAAACCGTGCGTGTCACGGTGATGCGGGAGGGTAAATCGATGACCCTGCGCGTGACCCTGGGCCGCCGGGAAGAAGCCGAAGGTGCCGTGCCAGCCGTGGCAGCAGGTCCTGAGGAGAGTGATGATCCGGTGACCAAGGACCTGCTGGGGCTGACCCTGACAACGCTGACGGATGAGCTGCGTGAAGAGCTTGGCGCCGAAGCCAACATGCAGGGGCTTGCTGTAACGGCGGTTGATGAGACTTCCGAGGCCTTTGAAAAAGGTCTGCGGGCAGGCGACATCATCACGGAGGCCGGACAGCAGAAGGTCACCAGCATTGCCGAGCTTGAAGAGCGTGTGGCAGCGGCCGAAGAAGCAGGGCGCAAGTCGCTTCTGCTGCTGGTACGGCGCGCGGGTGATCCGCGCTTCGTGGCTCTGTCACTGGCAGAATAATCGCTTGAAAATAATGACAAGAGAGCGTCCTGCGGGGCGCTCTTTTTTTGTTCAGCTTTCCGGGTTTACCAATGAGTCGAGCAGGGGAGAGATATCCTCCACATCTTCGGCCAGCACATGGGTGACCGCATGGGCGCGCTGCAGACGGCCAGTGACGCGCAGCAGGCGGCCCGCGATCACGGCGCGGCGGAATTTCTCGTAAATATGCCGCCAGATGATCACGTTCACCACCCCGGTTTCATCTTCGAGGGTGATGAAGATCACGCCCTTGGCGGTGCCCGGGCGTTGGCGCAGGATCACCAGCCCGGCCACCGTGATGCGCGCATTGACCGGCGGCAGATGCAGATCTGCGGCCACCAGACAGGCGGGCGGGCGTGGCCAGTGCCCTTTCGCAGTTTGCGGTTGCCGGTCAGCAGGGAGGGCAGTCATCACACGCATAAGAACAAATATAGAACAAGTTGGAGATGTCGCAAGCCTGTTCCTTCAGGGTCGCAAAAGAGGCTGGCGCGCCCTATATCGCCCCGGTAGACAAGCGGAAACGGATCAGGAAGGGAACGACACACGTGGCCAAGATCACCTATATCGAACACGGCGGCACCGAACATGTGGTGGAGGTCGCCAATGGCCTTACCGTGATGGAAGGTGCGCGGGACAATAACATCCCCGGCATCGAAGCCGACTGCGGCGGGGCCTGTGCCTGTTCCACCTGCCACGTCTATGTGGACCCGGCCTGGACCGATAAGCTGCCTGCGAAGGAAGACATGGAAGAAGACATGCTCGATTTCGCCTATGAGCCTGATCCAGCCCGGTCGCGCCTGACCTGTCAGATCAAGGTGACCGATGCGCTGGACGGTCTCGTTGTGCAGATGCCTGAAAAACAGATCTGATGCGGGCCAGGGCGCGGCGTCTGCCCGAGCGCGGATGGCACCGTTTCGTCCGCCGCGCGCGGCTGGCCTTGTGCCTGGTGGTAGGGGGGCAGGCGGTTGCGGCTGAGCCGGTAATCATCGCAGCCAGCTATGCGGGTCCAACGACACGTTATGCACATGCCGTTCTTGGCGATGCCATCGAACACACCACCCTTGTCCTGGGCTATGCCGATGGGACGGAACGCCGGTTCTCTCTACCTGATGATCTCGTCTTTGAGGACACCGCGCCGCGGCTGGTCGATCTCGACTTTGACGGTGCGGCGGAAGTCATTGCCGTTGAGAGCAGCCAGACGGAAGGTGCGCGTCTGGCGGTTTATGGTGCCGACGGGCGGATCACGTCGACCCCTCACATTGGAACGCGTTTCCGCTGGCTGGCGCCAGTGGGGGCTGCGGATCTGGATGGGGATGGCGTGATGGAGATCGCCTATATTGACCGCCCGCATCTGGCCAAGACCCTGCGCCTTTGGCGCTATGAGAACGGCGTGCTGTCGGAACAGGCGGCCTTGCCGGGTGTCACCAACCACCGCATCGGCGAGCCGGATATCGCAGGCGGCATTCGAACCTGCGCTGGCGTGGCGGAGATGATTGTTGCGTCGGCAAACTGGTCCCGGCTGGTTTCGGTCTCCTATCTGAACGGCGAGTTCATCACGAAAACACTTGGTGATGACACGAGTGGGCCGGGGTTTGCCCGCGCCATGGCCTGCGCGCCCTAGTTTCGTGGTCGCACGTGAGGCGCGCCCTCAGTCGGGTTTCAATGCGCGCCAGCCGATATCACGGCGACAAAAGCCTTCGGGCCAGTCGATCTGATCCACCATCCTGTATGCCGTGTCACGGGCGTCCTGCAGGGTACCTGCACGGGCCGTTACGGCCAGAACGCGCCCGCCCTGGGCTGTAAACTTGCCTGCATCCCGACCGGTCCCGGCATGAAATACCATATGGCTGCTGTCTTCGGGCACCTTCTCAAGGACATTGATAACAGAGCCCTTTTCGTAGCTTCCCGGATACCCGTTTGCCGCCAGAACCACCGTCATGGCGTGATCCGCCGCCCAGTTAACCTGCGCCTCGGCCAAACGGCCCTCGGCACAGGCCTGCAACAGATCCAGCACCTGCGCGCCGAGCCGCATCATCAGCACCTGGCACTCGGGGTCGCCGAAGCGCACGTTGTATTCGACCAGGCGCGGTTGTCCGTCCTGGATCATCAGGCCGACAAACAGAACGCCCTGGTAAGGCGTGCCCTGACGGACCATCTCTGCCATGGTGGGGCGCACGATCTCGTCCAGCGCCTTGCGGGTCACGGCCTCGGTCATCACCGGGGCCGGGGAATAGGCGCCCATGCCGCCGGTGTTCAGCCCGGTGTCGCCCTCGCCAACCCGCTTGTGATCCTGCGCCGTGCCGATGGGCAGGACGGTTTCGCCGTCGCAGAGCACGAAGAACGAGGCCTCCTCGCCGGTCATGAACTCTTCGATCACCACTTCCGCGCCCGCCTCGCCGAAGGCGCCGGAGAACATGTCATCCACCGCTGCCAGCGCCTGAACCTCGGTCTCCGCGATGATCACGCCCTTGCCGGCGGCCAGCCCGTCGGCCTTGATCACGATGGGCGCGCCCTGCGCCGCCACATAGGCCTTGGCGGCATCGGCATCGGTGAAATGACCATAAGCGGCGGTAGGGGCACCTGCGGCGTCGCATATCTGCTTTGTAAAGGCCTTGGAGGCCTCCAGTCGCGCTGCCGCACCGCTGGGACCAAAGACCGAAATTCCCGCATCGCGCAGACGATCAGACACGCCTGCGGCGAGGGGTGCCTCGGGACCGACGATCACGAAATCAATCGCTTTTTCCTCGGCAAACCCCACAACCGCGCCGCCATCTTCGATGTCCAGTGTGGCACAATCGGCGATCTCCGCGATCCCGGCATTGCCCGGGGCCACGATCAACCTGTCGCATTTGGGGTTCTGCATGACGGCCCAGGCGAGGCTGTGTTCGCGCCCGCCGCTGCCAAGGATGAGAATGTTCATAGGGGCTCCTGATCTGCTTGGCCTCGGGTTCCCGGCGTTCTAAGCTGCACGCACCCGCGTTACAACACCAGAGGTTTCATGGATCTGATCGACGCCCCCGACGACGGGCTCAACAGCCCCGAATTCACCGTTACCGAGCTCTCTGGCGCGATCAAACGCGTGATTGAGGGCGAGTTTGGTCACGTGCGCATCAAGGGGGAAGTGGGCCGCGTGTCGCGCCCGCGGTCGGGGCACATCTACCTTGATCTCAAGGACGACCGCGCGGTGATTTCCGGTGTGATCTGGAAAGGGGTCTCCGCCCGTCTGCAAACCCAGCCCGAAGAAGGGATGGAGGTTGTCGCCACGGGCCGGGTGACCACCTTTGGCGGGCAGTCGAAATATCAGATTGTCATCGAAGATATCAAACCGGCGGGCATGGGCGCGCTGATGGCTTTGCTGGAAAAACGCAAGAAGATGCTGGAGGCGGAAGGGCTGTTTGATCCGGCCCGCAAGCGCGCCTTGCCTTACCTGCCGGAGGTCATCGGCGTGGTGACCTCACCTTCCGGCGCCGTGATCCGCGACATCCTGCACCGTCTGCGCGACAGGTTTCCCCGCAAGGTGCTGATCTGGCCGGTGGCCGTGCAGGGCGAGAAATGTGCACCTGAAGTGACCCGCGCGATTGAAGGGTTCAATGCCATGACACCGGGCGGCGCGCTGCCCCGGCCCGATTTGCTGATCGTGGCGCGGGGGGGCGGCTCTGTCGAAGACCTCTGGGGGTTCAACGAGGAAAGCGTGGCGCGGGCCGCGGCGGCCTCCGACATTCCGCTGATTTCGGCGGTGGGGCATGAGACGGATACGACGCTGATTGACTATGTGTCCGACAAACGCGCGCCGACCCCGACGGCGGCGGCGGAACTGGCGGTGCCGGTGCGCCATGAATTGATGGCCTGGCTGGATGGTCAGGACGCGCGCATGCGGCAGGCGCTGAGCCAGGGGCTGACACGTCGCGATCAGCGCCTGCGTGATATGGCGCGGGCGCTGCCACGTGCGGAAAGCCTGCTGGAGACGCCCCGCCAGCGGCTCGATATGATCGGCGGACGCCTTGGCCCGGCCCTGATCTCCGGCGTGCAGAAACGCAAACTGCGGCTGGCGGACATGAGCGGGTCCCTGCGGCCCGCAACCCTGTCGCGCGGTGTTTTAGTCGAACAGAGACGCCTGCGCGAACTGTCCGGGCGGCTTACCCCGGCGTTGCGCCGCGCCATGGCGGTGAAGGAGGAACAGCTGGCGGCACAGGCCCGGCGTTTCCGCCCGGCAACGCTGCAACAGGACCGTGACAGGAAAGCGCGGGACTTCACCTGTCTGGTCACACGCCTCTCGGATGCCGGTCAGCGCAACATCGCAACCTGGCGCAGCCAGATCGACGCGGTGGAACGGCTGCGCCAGACCCTGGGGTACGAGGCGACGCTGGAACGCGGGTTTGCCGTGGTGCGCAGTGCGGGAGAGCTTGTGACAGACAGCAAGACAGCCAAATCCGCGCCCTCACTGGAAATTCAGTTTGCCGATGGCCGGGTCACCGTTGGGGGCAAGCCGACCCCGCGCAGAGCGTCCTCAAAACCACCGAAACAAGGCTCGCTCTTCTAGACGTGCCTCAAACGCCGATCCGGGGGCCCAGACAGATCATCTCGTCGTCGAAATCCCCGGCTTCGTAGAGCTCTGTCATGCCGGGCGCGTTCTGGAAGCGTGCGACCAGCCGACCCTCTTCCTTGTGGAAGGTCCAGCATTGCGGATTGGGGTTGTCCTCGTAGATAAAACAAATCTGGTCGGCCTGCTCGTACCAGGTGCCGGACTTGCATTCCCCGTCCAGGAAGGACCAGATCACCCGACGGTTATCGAGGTATTCCTCGGCCCCATAGGCCACGCCGTTTTCCCCGTAAAAGAGGGTTTTTCCGCGCGTGTATTCATCGAATTCCTGCGCGTTCATCGGGGGTTGCGCGAGACTGGGGCCCGCGAGCAGGCACAGGATCGTCCCGGTCAGCGCGGCGATTTCTGACAAACGGATCATCATTTTACTCTGACAGACCTGACGCCTGGGAGCCAGCCTGCAGGGTCGTTTTTGGCATGACGTTGCCGTGAGCCTCCTGCGCCTTTGCCTGATACATGTGCACACGGGGGTCCATGACGCGGCGCCAGAGCGGCGGGACCAGTGCCAGCGCGCCCATGACCGGCACGGAGCGGGGCAGGGTGGGCATCGCTTCCGCGTCGAACCTCAGCTCCGAAAAGGGGCGCGAGGGGTTCATGTGGTGGTCCGAGTGCAGCGGCGCGTTCAGCATCAGCGCGGCGGAGAAACCTCGTGGCGCGTTCCAGCTGTGATGGGCGCGCATCGGCTCTGCCCGCCCTGAAGCGTCGCTGGCCCGGCGCAGCCCGTAGTGTTGCAGGTAGTCCGACAGCATCAGCTGCATCTGCGCGTGCAGGGCCAGGATGAGTAGAACGACCACGGCCAGACCTCCACCGAGCAGGAAGGCCACAAGCAGCGATGCCGCCGCCCCGCCGAGATAGACGACATAGGGGTGGGGACCCCGCGCGCGACCCTTTCTGCGTTGGTTCTCCGCCTGTAGCCCCGCGGTAAACTCATCCACCACGGCGCGCCCGAAAAACCGCCAGAAGCCACGGCCCAGGGGGGCAGAGTTCGGATCCCGCGCCGTGCCCGCATGCACGTGATGCACCAGCATATGTGCCGAGACATGTTGACCATTGAGCAAGGAGCAGTAGATCGCCGTCCCCAGCGCGCGCATGCTGCGGTCGCCGCGATGAATGAGCTCATGCGCGCAAGCGTTTGAAACCTGTCCGAAGTAGAGCCCCAGCCCGGCGACAAGCGCGATTTTTTGGCTCGTATCGAGGTGGCCGGTTGCGCCAACAGCCCAGAGGCCAAGGCCCAGCAGAACAAAATGCGCAAACCCGACGGCGCGGGGCAGCCACTCCGCCTGATCGGCGCTGGCCATCTCGCCGATCTCCGTCCGGTCCAAGAGCAACACAAGCAGGGTTATGCAGAAGAGGCCCGCATAGGGCCAGCCACCCCCCAGAAGGGCGCCCAACGCCAGAATATTGGCCGGGCCAAGGCTGGCGCAGGCAAAACCAAGGGAAGAAAAGCGCGCGTTCATCTTGGGCATTTATGTACCCTGATATCGCCACCACTCCAAGCGTCTGCGCAGTTCCGGTTAAGAGCAGAAGTTTCTGATCAGACACAGAGTGTCGTTTCTGGCCCTCACTGGCGGCGGGTTTGGCAGTATCTTGTGGCAAATCGGGCTGATAGAGTCCGCGCAACATGACGCTTTTGCAATTGCGCCGGGGACATCCGGGGCACGGAGACGACGAACTATGGCACTGGATACGGCAGATAAATCCCCAAAGAAAGGCGTGTGGAAATCGGGTAAGGGCAAAGGCCGCCGTCACACCAAGGGCCGTCAGTTGCAGGATCAGGCGTGGGATGAGGTCAAGGCGCTGTTGGGTGATGCGCCGCGCCGTGCCGATCTGCTGATCGAACATCTGCACAAGATTCAGGACCACTATGGCCATCTGTCGGCGGCGCATCTGCGCGCTCTGGCGGAAGAAATGCGCATGTCGATGGCTGAGGTTTACGAGGTGGCCACTTTCTACGCCCATTTCGATGTGGTGAAAGAGGGCGAAGTACCGCCCCCCGCGCTGACGATCCGCGTGTGCGATTCCCTGTCCTGCGAACTGGCGGGTGCGCAGGCGCTGAAAGCGGCACTGGAAGACGGCCTCGATCCGGCTGAGGTGCGGGTTTTGCGAGCGCCCTGCATGGGGCGCTGTGACACGGCCCCGGTGCTGGAACTGGGGCATGCCCATATCGACCACGCGACGCCTGAAAAGGTTGAGGCGGCGATTGCGGCTGGGGACACTCATGCCCATGTGCCTGCCTATCAGGACTATGCCGCCTATATGGCCGAAGGCGGCTATGCCACGCTCAAAGACTTGCGGGCGCAAGGCAATTGGGAAACGGTCCAGGACGAGGTTCTGGCCTCTGGCTTGCGCGGATTGGGGGGTGCCGGCTTCCCATCCGGCAAGAAGTGGGGCTTTGTACGGGCCAACGAAGGACCGCGCTATCTGGCCGTGAACGGCGATGAGGGTGAGCCTGGAACATTCAAGGATCGCTACTACTTAGAGCGCGTTCCTCATCTTTTTCTTGAAGGCATGCTGATCGCCGCTTGGGCGGTTGAGGCAGAGACGGCCTTTATCTACATGCGGGATGAATACCCCGCCGTGCTGGAGATATTGCGCCGCGAGATCGGTGCCTTGGAAGAGGCCGGTGTCGTGGAGCCCGGCTATATCGATCTGCGCCGGGGGGCCGGGGCCTATATCTGCGGCGAAGAGAGCGCGATGATCGAAAGCATCGAAGGCAAGCGCGGCATGCCCCGGCATCGCCCGCCGTTTGTGGCGCAGGTTGGTGTCTTTGGCTGCCCGACGCTGCTGCACAATGTGGAAACCCTGCATTGGGTCGCGCGCATCTGCCGAGAAGGGCCGGAGGTGCTGAGCGCGACGGAGAAAAATGGCCGCAAGGGCCTGCGCAGCTATTCCGTTTCGGGCCGTGTTGCCGCGCCTGGTGTCTACCTGCTGCCTGCCGGATCGACGATCACCGACATCATTGAGGCCGCGGGCGGCATGGCAGAGGGCCATGTTTTCAAGGCGTACCAGCCGGGCGGGCCGTCCTCTGGATTGTTGCCGGCCTCCATCGATGACGTGCCGTTGGATTTCGACACCTTGCAGCCTTTGGGGAGCTTTATTGGGTCCGCTGCGGTTGTCGTTCTGTCTGATCACGATTCGGCGCGAGCTGCGGCACTTAACATGCTGCGATTTTTCGAAGACGAAAGCTGTGGCCAGTGCACCCCCTGTCGGGTGGGCTGCGAAAAGGCGGTGAAACTGATGCAGCAGGACAGCTGGGATCAGGATCTGCTGGAGGAATTGAGCACGGCCATGGTGGATGCCTCCATCTGTGGTCTGGGGCAGGCTGCGCCGAATCCCATCCGGCTGGTTATGAAGCATTTCCCGGACGAAATCTGAGCGCGGGCGCGGCTCTTTCCCTCCGCGGAAAATCCCCTTAGATGAGGGCATAGGCTACGGGGGCAGGCATGGCGTTTTTCAAGAAGCTGAAGGATCGGTTGTTCAAGTCGTCGTCGAAAATCGACGAGGGGCTTGAGGCAATTGTCGAAGAGGGCGGCGTTGAAGAGGCGGTCGCACCCGACGTGCCGGAGACGCAGCCCGCCCAGGAAGGCCCCGAACGTCCCACAGAAGCGCCGCAGCCAATCGACGCGCAAGTGGAGACAGCGGCCAGTGAGACCGTTGCATCCGATGAAGTGTCGTCTGCGACACCTGAAGCAGAGCCTGCCTTGACAGAATCCACATCGGAAGCGGTGCAGGAAGCTGTTGACCCACGCCCTACTGTGGAAGATTTTGAACCCGAACCCGAACCCGAACCCGAACCCGAACCCGAACCCGAACCCGAACCCACGGTTCTGCCGCGCAATCCGGCGCCGGTCGCCGAGGCGCTGACAAAAACCGCGCCGCCCGAGACAGGTAAAAAGCCCGGCCTTCTCGGTCGGTTGATGGGCCGGTCCAGCGACAAAACCGTGGTACGTCGCACGCTGGACGATGCGATGCTGGAGCAATTGGAAGAATTGCTGATCACCGCCGACATGGGCGTGGATACGGCGCTGCGGGTGGTGGCGAACATGGCAGAGGGGCATTTGGGCCGGAAACTGTCGGTTCAGGAAATCAAGCAGTTGATGGCGGCGGAGATCGCCCGGATCATGGATCCGGTGGCCAAACCCCTGCCGCTCTATCCCCGAACACCGCAGGTGGTCTTGGTTGTTGGCGTCAACGGGTCCGGCAAAACCACAACGATTGGTAAACTGGCCAGCCAATTCCGCGCAGCAGGCAAGAAGGTCGTGATCGCCGCGGGTGACACGTTCCGCGCGGCGGCGGTCGAACAGTTGCAGGTCTGGGGCGAGCGCGCTGGCGTGCCTGTGCTTACGGCGCCCGAAGGCTCTGATCCTGCCAGCCTGGCGTTTGACGCAATGACCCAGGCGCAGGCCGATGGCGCGGATTTGCTGCTGATCGACACGGCGGGCCGTTTGCAGAACCGAACGGATCTGATGGAAGAGCTGGCCAAAATCGTGCGGGTGATCCGCAAGAAAGACGAGTCCGCGCCACACAACACGCTTCTGGTGCTGGATGCCACCACCGGCCAGAACGCGCTCAATCAGGTGAAGGTGTTCCGCGATATCTCGGACGTTTCGGGCCTGGTGATGACGAAGCTGGACGGCACCGCCAAGGGCGGCGTTCTGGTGGCTCTGGCGGACAAGTTCGGTCTGCCCATTCATGCGATCGGGGTGGGGGAGCAGATCGACGATCTGGATGCCTTTGATCCGGAAGACTTTGCCGATGCCCTGATGGGTCTTGAGCGCGCATGATCACAAAGCAACGGTGGGCTGAAGCCCACCCTACCTGCCTGTCACGACCCTCTACCCCAGCAGGTAAGGTGGGCTTCAGGCCACCGGTTGGCAGGGACGCAGGGTGACAGACTGGCTGATTTCAATCGAAGGGACCGAAACCGGTCATCAGGTGGCTCTGGGTCTTGCCTTGATGGCGGCCTTCCTGCACGCGGTCTTTGGCGCGCTGCAAAAGGGTCGGCATGATCCCTGGCTGACCCGCGGCGCCATTGATTTTTGCTACATGGCCATGGCAGTGCCCTTTGCCCTCTTCGTTGTGCCGTGGCCGGAACCGCATATGTGGCCGATCTTTGCTGCTGTCTGGGTGATCCACGTGATCTATAAACTCTTGCAGGCCTGGGCCTATACCAAGGGGGCCTATACGGTCGTCTACCCGGTGGTGCGTGGCACCGGGCCGCTCTTTACCGTGATCGGCGCCTATCTCATCTTTGGTGAGACTTTCACGGGCGTCCAATGGATCGGTGTGGCCGTTCTGCTGGCGGGTATCTTTGGTCTCGCGATCTACAACATGGTGTTCCTGGTGTCAGAGCGAGAGACACTGAACGCTGCTTTGGGACTTGCTGCCCTCACCGGGCTCTTTGTGGCGCTCTATACGACCTATGACGCCTACGGTATCCGGGCGACGGCGAATCCTTTTACCTTTCTGGCCTGGTTTTTCATGATTGACGGGTTTTTCATGCCCTTTGTGGCGGCCTTGCGCTGGCTCCGGATGCCTGACCGACCGACGTTGGGTCCGCTGATGGCGCGCGGTTTGGTGGGCGGGTTGGTCGCGCCGCTAAGCTTTGGTGCGGTGATGATGGCCACGCGGCTCGACAAGGTCGGTGAGGCTGCCGTGCTGCGCGAGACCTCGACCGTTTTTGCGGCCGTCATCGGATGGCTGTTCCTGAAGGAAACCGTCGGCCCGCGCCGAATTGCCTTGATGGCATTGATTGCGCTGGGCGCTGTGATAGTTGAGATGGGCGGATAGGAAGAATTGATGTCAGACACGAAACCGGTGAACCCGATTGTGAAACAAGTGCTCGAACTGGGGCCTACGATTCTGTTTTTCCTGATCTATCTGCGGATCAAGGAAGACGTCTTCGTGATTGGCGGCACCGAGTATACGGGCTTCATCATTGCTGCCCTGGTCTTTGTGCCGATCCTCCTGGTGGCCATGGCGATTCTGTGGAAATTAACCGGACAGCTGAGCCGGATGCAGGTCTTTACCGCGATCATGGTGATCTTTTTCGGCGGGTTGACTGCCTGGTTCAACGACGAACGCTTCTTCAAGATGAAGACCACGATTGTCTATGGATTGTTTGCGGCACTGCTCGGGATTGGGCTGCTGCGCGGGCAGTCTTATCTGGCCTACGTGATGAACGAAATGATGCCGATGCGGGACCAGGGCTGGATGATCCTGACCCGCAGGCTCTGTGCGGCTTTTGCTGCACTGGCGGTGGCAAACGAAATCGTCTGGCGCACGATGTCCACGGATGCCTGGGTCAAGATCGAAACCTTCGGCTTCCCCGTGGCGTTGATGGCTTTCCTGATGTGGCAGTTCACAACGCTACAAAGCTATCTGATCACAGATGAAAGCGAAGACCCTAGTTAACCATCAACTCCTCAGGAGCCATTGATTTGACTGGTGGGCGGGGACGCACCGAGTTTGGACCAACGGCGCGCGCGACCTTGCGAGCCAGATCAACAGAAATCGCGGCCTCCAGGGCAAGGCGAAACCGTGAGCTGCGCTTGCACTTCTGACGTAGATCATCGAAGCGCCATTCCAGCACTTCGGCCCCCGGCTCCAACCAGGTGGAGGCCGAACTGGGTTGTCCGATGAGAAAGGCAATCTCGCCCAGAAAGAACTGGGGCGGCAGAATGAACTCATTGTCACCCTTCTGCACCCGCGTTGCGCCGGAGATCACGTAGTAGAGCCGTGAACCGGCCATCCCTTCCGTTGTGACCTGCCGTTCATCATCGACCCTGTAGCGGCTTGCCAGTTTCATCAGGCTGCGGAAATCTCCCGGCGGCAGGGGCGGAAAGTCCCGGTAGATATCCGCATGCGCCCGCGGGATCGCCAACCGGGACCTGCGCGCCAGCAGGCTTGTAAGGCCGATCAGGTTTGCGGTGCCGATCATTACGCTGACATAAATGGCCTCCCACAAGGGTGTGGCGGCCACGGTCGCATAGTAGAGGATGTAAACCGATGTGCCGGTCAGGATCAAAAGGCGCAGCACGATCTGGTTGATCGTGATGAGCCCCGCCACGTACAGCGCGCCCGCTAGATAGACGAGTATCCCAGGCGAATACATCCATTCATTTACGGTCAATTTCGGCAACCCCCAAAAACATCTGGCGAGTTTGCGCGAAAATCCCGCGTTCAAGCAAAGAAAATCATCACCTTGTGCGCCAAAGTGCAGAATTTGCGGTGTGGCGTTGCAAATTGCGCGCGGGTATTGAGACCGCACTTTGCCATGATGTTACCGCCTCGCTCGGGCGTTCAGTACGCAGGTTCTTTGGGTTTGACGCCCGTCGGGGTGGTCTGAAACAATCCGACCCTGGTGCGGAGAACCTGCGCAGCCGCCGCAAAGGCACCCGCGCCGAGGCCGTTGGGCAAGGTGTGTGCGGGTGGTCTGACAAGGCGCGACCAACGGGGCTCCGGCGTGTCCGGCAGGAGCGCGGCCAGCTGCGCTTGTGGCAGCCGGTGCGGATCGCGCAAAAGCCGGGAGTAGAGCGCCATAACGCCCGGGCGCCGGTAGCTGGACCAGTGACACACGCGTCGTTCCGGTGCCGCAATGGGCAGCCCCAGGGTCGCGAGCCCGGACAGCGTGTCCGTGCAGTCGAGTTGCAGGTTGACGACATTTGGCAGATCGATGCCGAGGCCGATGGCGCGGTCTTGTCTGGCAGGCGCGGCAACCATACGCTCAAACGCCAGATCAAAAAGATCGTTTTCCCGGCTCGTGACATTGAAGACTTCCGCAGAGCGTCCGGCCTGGGTGCGCAGCATTGTCTCCGCATGGCTGGTAAAACTTGCGCCGGTCAGCAGCACCATGCGCTGAACGGCCTGCGACGGCAGGTGCCCAAGCGCGGAAAGCGCGATTTCCGCACCCATGGAATGCGCGATGATGTGAACGGGCCTCTTGGGGGCTGCGCTTTTCAGAGCCTCCACCAGTTGTGCAAGGGCCCGCCCGAGATCTGCCGCCCGGCAGTGCACCTGCGCAAGCGGGCCGCGCGCGTACCAGCCAAAGGCAATGCCCAGACCTTCCTCTTGCAAACCGGTATTGTACCCCAGCGACGCGGGCCAACCGTGTGCGCTGTCACGAAATATTTTCTTGTGAGGGCAGTGGTTTGTACTTTCCGGGGCGTATTTAAACCCGTGGATCATGATGATCGCGGGGCCCGGTGCCGCGCGTGTCGCCCGGACTGCGTCAGGTACCGGTGTCGCCCCACGGTGCAGTGTCAGCATCCCGGCACGGGCGTTGATCCTGAGCAACGGCATGGCCTGCCCCTTCTACAAGATGTTGTGGTTGAGCTATCCCAAATGCATACGACAGGGGCATGAAATTACTGTTACAGCACCGTGACGGTGTTGACGCGCAACACCCATTGTTCTAGCTGTGCCCGCGTGGCGATTTGTTACCGGATTGCGGGCCACTTTAAACATTCCGCTAAAAGGTCACCGATGAGGGAACCCCGTCGCGTTGACCGCGTCTGGGGTTTTTTTGTGCCCGATGAGGGCTGGAGATGAAGACATGACACGTGATTTGAAACCACGCTCCCGCGCCGTCCACAGCGGCACGCGCCGCAGCCAATATGGCGAAGTATCCGAGGCCATTTTTCTCACACAGGGGTTTGTCTACGACACGGCCGAGGCCGCCGAAGCGCGGTTTCTAGAGGCTGGACCCGATGAGTTTATCTACGCCCGCTACGGCAATCCGACGGTTGCGATGTTCGAAGAACGCATTGCCGCGCTGGAGGGGGCGGAAGATGCGTTTGCCACGGCCTCCGGCATGGCGGCGGTGTCGGGCGCGCTGACATCGATGCTCAAGGCTGGCGATCATGTCGTGTCCGCCCGCGCCTTGTTCGGGTCCTGTCTCTATGTCCTCGAAGAGGTGCTGACCCGCTTTGGTGTCGAGGTGAGTTTTGTCGATGGCACCGATCTTTCGGCATGGGAGGCAGCCATTCGGGACGACACCGCAGCGGTGTTTTTCGAATCCATTTCCAACCCGACACTGCAGGTTGTGGACATCGCCGGTGTCGCCGCACTTGCCCACGCTAAAGGGGCCAAGGTACTGGTTGATAACGTTTTTGCGACGCCTGTCTGGTCAGATGCCGTGGTGCAGGGAGCAGACGTCGTGATCTATTCCGCGACCAAACACATTGACGGGCAGGGTCGCGCGCTGGGGGGCGTGATCCTTGGCACGCAGGAGTTCATCCGCAAGACCGTTGAGCCCTACATGAAGCACACGGGCGGATCGATGAGCCCCTTCACGGCCTGGGTGATGCTCAAGGGATTGGAGACGCTCGATCTACGGGTCCGCGCCCAGACCACCAATGCAACCGCTATCGCGGAGGCGCTGCAGGGTCACGCAAAACTCTCACGGGTGATCTATCCCGGCCATAGCAGCCACGCGCAAAGTGATCTGGTGCAGCGCCAGATGGGGCAGGGCGGCACGGTGTTGTCGATCGATCTGGACGCGGGCAAGGAGGCGGCCTTTCGCTTTCTGAACGCCATCGAGGTTGGTGTGATCTCCAACAATCTGGGCGATGCGAAAACCATCATGACCCACCCGGCCACCACGACCCACCAGCGCCTGCCGCAGGATCAGAAGGATGCTTTGGGGATCACCGACGGTCTGGTGCGCATCAGCGTTGGCATCGAGGACCCCGAGGATCTGGTGGCTGACATTCTGCAAGCGCTGGAGAAGGCCTGACGAAACTGACAACGCGCGCCAGATTTTCCCCTTGTCAGGAATTTTGTGTGAAAACTGATCTTGTTGCTTGATCCTGACGTATTTGTGAGGAGAGTTGGCCGGGCCGCCTGCGCGCCCTATCTTTAAGCCAGACGCCGTCATGAGGGACATAGCGATGAACATCCACACACCCGTACTTGATGCCACACCGGATCGCGAGGAAGCAGAAACAGCGCTCGCCGTTCTGCGAAACTGGGCAAAAGGCGCGACGACCACTGAGATTCTTGAGCTGGACCCGTCGGTTGCGCGGCTCATCCCGGGCAGCGATACGGTCGCCTATCCGGCGTTTTCACGGGACTACCCCGAAGACTTCGCAACCGATGACGGCTATAAATCCACGCTGCCTGATTTGCAGAACGGGCCGTCCAGCCTCATTCGTGGCGCGAAACAGCAAATTCAACATGTGGGCATTTCCAATTTTCGGCTGCCCATCCGGTTCCATACCCGGGATAACGGTGATCTGACGTTGGAGACATCGGTAACCGGTTCTGTCAGTCTTGAGGCCGACAAGAAGGGCATCAACATGTCCCGGATCATGCGGTCCTTCTACAAGCACGCCGAAGAGACCTTCAGTTTCGAGGTGATCGAGGGTGCGCTGGACGATTACATCACCGACCTGGAGAGTTTTGACGCACGCATCCAGATGCGGTTCAGCTTTCCGATGAAAGTTGATAGCTTGCGGTCCGGCCTTTCGGGCTACCAGTATTATGATATCGCGCTGGAATTGGTGGAGCAGGGCGGCGTGCGCAAGAAGATCATGCACCTCGACTATGTCTATTCGTCGACCTGCCCCTGTTCCCTGGAGCTGTCTGAGCACGCGCGCGCCACCCGCGGGCAGCTTGCCACGCCACATTCGCAACGCTCTGTTGCGCGCGTGTCGGTGGAGATCGATGAAAACGCGGGATGCCTGTGGTTCGAAGATCTGATCGAAGCCTGCCGCCGCGCCGTGCCCACGGAAACGCAGGTCATGGTCAAGCGTGAGGACGAACAGGCCTTTGCAGAGCTGAACGCGGCCAACCCGATCTTTGTCGAAGATGCGGCGCGGCTTTTCTGCGAACAGATGCAGGCCGACGTGCGGGTCGGTGATTTCAGGATCATCGCCAGCCATCAGGAAAGCCTGCACAGCCATGACGCGGTCAGCATTCTGGTGGAAGGCGACACGTTCGCTGCCGAAAGCTTTGATCCAAAGCTTTTCAACACGCTGTTCCACGTCGGTTGATGCAATTCTTGAGAACCGGTAAAGCCGCGCCCTTCTCTGGTGCGGCTTTTTGCTGCGGCGCGGCATAATCCGATAGCGGCTATGCAGAAGTTGCAATTCTCATTTGAGAAGCAACCCCTTATGTTAGTCGCAACGGGAGGAGATTTAACACTAAGTAAGGATCTCCAATGGCGTATCAATCTACTCATATCGACAGTGGTCTCGGTCGTGCACTTCACGGTATCTACGGCGCAGTGCGCGGTTTCCTGTCATCCGTCGGCACAGCGATGATCGTGTCGAGCTCTTACACCGCGCGTGTCAACAAGGTGCAGGCGCTGCAGGCGAAATCCGATGAAGAGCTGGCGGCGATGAACATCAAGCGTGACGACATCGTTCATCACGTCTTTCACGACCTCTATTACATCTGACGCGCGGGTCTCTATCGCATCCGCTTGACACTGCCGCTGCGCGCAGCCAACCCTGCGCGCATGTTGGACTTGCGCCCCGTTGGATATGTGATCGGTCTGCTGGTTGCCGTGCTGGGCGCGGCGATGTTGCTGCCGATGCTGGTCGATATTGCGGAAGGCCGCGATCATTGGCCGGTGTTCATCCAGTCGGCGCTGATCACCATGCTGGCGGGCGGGTTGATCGCGCTGGCCTGCGCCAATGGCGTGAAGGAAGGCCTCACGATCCAGCAGACCTTTCTGCTCACGACCGGGGTTTGGGTGGCCCTGCCGCTTTTTGGCGCCTTGCCCTTTGTCTTCGGCGCAACCGAGGCCCGCTTTGTGGATGCGTTTTTCGAGGCGATGTCGGGGTTGACCACCACGGGCTCCACGGTGTTTTCAGGCCTGCAGGACCTGCCTAAGGGGCTGCTGCTCTGGCGCGGCATTCTGCAGTGGCTCGGCGGGATCGGCATCATCGTTGTGGCGATGGTGTTTCTGCCCGAACTGCGTGTTGGCGGCATGCAGATTTTCAAATCCGAATCCTTTGATACCATGGGGAAAATCCTGCCCCGCGCAGGACAGATCGCCAGCCAGATTTCCAGTATCTACCTTGGTCTGACGATGGTTTGTGCGCTCAGCTATCTTGTTCTTGGCATGAACGCCTTTGACGCAACCGTGCATGCGCTGACCACGGTGTCGACGGGTGGGTTCGCAAATTACGACGCGTCTTTTGGCGTTTTCAAAGGCAACCTGGAGATTGCGGCTGCGTTTTTCATGATCCTCGCGGCCCTGCCTTTCGTGCGTTACGTGCAGCTGATCAACGGTCAGGCCGCACCGTTGTGGCGGGACAGCCAGATACGGGTCTTTGTCCTGACACTGCTGGTCATCGTGGCCATCATGTCGGCCGTTCTGTTCCAGACGTTTCCGCAGGAATGGGGCAGATCATCCCGCGAGGCGCTGTTCAACGTGACCTCGATCATTACCGGCACCGGTTATGCATCGGCCAACTACATGACATGGGGCGCCTTGCCGATTGCGATGTTCTTTTTCATCGGCCTGATCGGGGGCTGCGCGGGCTCCACCACCTGTTCGATCAAGGTTTTTCGCTACCAACTGCTTTTTGCCTCCATCAAGATGCAGCTGCGGCGTATCCGCTCGCCCAATGGCGTCTTTGTCGTGCGCTATGACAAACGACCCGTGGGCGAGGATGTCCTCAGTTCGGTGATCTCCTTTTTCATGTTCTTCGTGGTGACGCTGGGGCTTCTTGCCGTCGCCCTCAGCCTGACCGGCCTTGATTTCATCACATCGCTGTCCGGGGCCGCCACGGCCCTGTCGAACGTTGGTCCGGGCCTGGGCGACAGGATCGGACCAGCCGGTAACTTTGCCGGCCTGAACGATACGGCCAAGTGGCTGTTGTCTCTCGCCATGCTGCTGGGACGCCTCGAACTTCTGGCCGTCTACGCCATTCTGACCGTTAGCTTCTGGAGAGACTGATATGCAAAGGCCGCTGGGCGCGCAGATTTCGCATATGCTCAAGGATCGTGGCGTCGATGTGATCTTTGGCATTCCCGGTGTGCACAATCAGGAAATGTACCGCGGGATCGAAGAGGCGGGCATCACCCATGTGTTGGCGCGGCACGAACAGGGCGCGGGTTTCATGGCGGACGGTTATGCGCGCGCAACCGGCAAGCCCGGGGTGGCCTATGTGATCACCGGGCCGGGGCTGTGCAACATCATGACGCCAATGGGACAGGCCTATTCGGATTCGGTGCCGATGCTGGTGATTTCCAGCTGCCTCGACGAGGTTGCTGCCCGCAAGGGGCAGCTGCACCAGATGAAAGACCAGCGCGCGGCAGCCGAGACGGTTTGTGACTGGTCAGAGGAAGCGCAAACGTCTGATGCTGCCTATGCTTTGGTGGCGCGCGCTTTTGCGGAATTTCAGACGCAAAGCCCACTGCCAAAGCACATTCAGGTACCCATCGCACAGCTGGTTGCGGATGCCGATCCAGCACCACCCGCGCCGCGCGCCATGCGGCTGCCTGGCGTCAATCAGGACGCTGTGGCGACCTCCGCAAAGCAAATCGGCAATGCTCAGCGACCGCTTTTTGTCTTTGGGGGTGGTGCTGTTCGGGCAGGTGGCAAAGACGGTCCGGCGCGCGCGGTTCTTGAGAGGTCGAAAGCTGCATCCTTTACCAGCTACGCCGGGCGCGGGATCGTCGCGCCCGACGATCCGCTGCATTTTGGTGCTTCCCTGGCGCGCCCGGGCAGTGCTGATGTCTTCGCCCAGGCCGATCTTGTGATCTTTGTCGGCACGGACCTGGCCGAAGTGGACTTGTGGCGCGAGGAACCTGGCCACACGTGTCCAGCCATTCACGTCAATCTCGATCCGCAGGTGCTTGTACGGGCCGGGGCAGCAGATGATGCCCATCAGGCAGACGCGCTTGGCTGGCTGACCGCGCTTGCGGTTGCGCTGGAGGCGGCGCCGGGAACGACCGACTGGCGCGCCGATGATGTCGCCGCCACCCGCGCCCGCTTGCGGGCTGAAACCGATGCGGAGCGGCCCGGCATCGTGCCAATTTGTGACGCCCTGCGGGACGTCGTGCCAGCGGATACGATGATCTATTCCGACATGACCCAACTTTCCTATGTCGCCAAGGAGATCTGGGACATGGATCGTCCCGGTCACTGGCATCACCCCTATGGCTTCGGCACGCTGGGCTATGCCGCACCTGCTGCCATTGGTGGGGCTGTCGCGCGACGTGGCAAGCCGACGATGGCGATGATCGGGGACTATGGGTTCCATTACACGATGCAGGAGTTGGGTGTGGCGGTCGAACTGGGCCTGCCTATCCCGATCATCCTGTGGGACAACGGCAAACTTAAGGAAATCGAGGACAGCATGATCCGTGCGCAAATCGCGCCGAACGCTGTGGTCGCGCAAAACCCGGATTTCTGCAAATTAGCGGAAGCGTTTGGCGCCCGCGCGGCGGCTCCGAAGAGCTTTGAAGCTCTTCAGAACGCCGTCACGGAAGCTTTTGCGGCCCAAGGCCCGACGCTGATTTACATCACGCCGGAACTGACCGAGTAGCGCCAGTTACTGATAGTCGGAATAGGCGCGTTGAACAAGCCGCTGAGCGCAGCCTTCATGTGCGGTATTCACGATCAGATACCATACGGTTTCACCCGGACGGCCCGCGCGGGAATACTGGCAATTGTCCGGCGACGTCCACCATTGCCCGCGGTAGTTTGCAGGCGGCATCATTGGTGACGTGTAGTTCACCATCGTCGCTTTAGTCGAACCAGCCGAGATTCCTTCAGCGGAAACTGGTAGCGCAAGCGCTGAGCCGAGGGCCAGCGCCATAAAGTGTTTAAGCATCTCACTCACTCCATGCTCGTACCGAAATACGATGCGCCCCCACGCGAGCAGAGAATGGCGTTCGGGGATTAACGCATCGCAAATGATGGGGGTGAGGGGACCCTTTCTTTAGGGCAGATTTGAGACGATTTTGTGCTTATTCCCAGCAACTGACCAGCACGGTCATGCCTACGGCGCGGGTAGTGATATCTTCGGGTGCCAGAGCTTCTGTGCCGCTACGGGCCCCTGGTACCAGACCGGCCTTTTCCATCACCTGCGCGATGGCTGACCCGGCGAGGGCAAAAGTCACTTCCTCGGGCAGTCGCCGTTCACCGCCGCCCCGGGGCAGCAGCATGCCAAGCACATTCCCGTTCGCATCAAAGACCGGGCCACCGGCATCGCCGGGCAGGCTGGTCAGGCTGAGACGGCTCAGGTCCTGCTCCCCGCGCAACCCTTTGAGATCGGCGAGCGTGCCGAAGGTCATGCTGGGGGATTCGAGGATGCCTTCGTAGGAATAGCCGGCAACGGCAACATCGGACTGAAGCCGTGGCGGAATCGGGCTGAACTGCGCGACCTGCGGCGGGGCAAGCGTCTGGGCGGGTTTCAGGATGGCTATGCCCAATCCGGCGTCCACCGTACTCAGCTCGGCCTCGATTTCCTCATCCAGCGTGATCCTCGTGCAACTTTGCACCGCATCGGATGTGGTGGCAACCGCGCCACGTCCATCCACGTAAAATCCGGACCGGGACAGGCGCGGTTTGCGGATTTGCAGGCCCGCGATCAGATCGATCTGCTGGCCCGATGCATCGCCTGCTGCCGCGTCCAGAACGCCGGGCAACCGGGTAAAGCTCGCCTGCATCTCGGCAAGAACGCGCGTCCGCCGTTCCTCGTCGCCCGCAGGCCAGATCAGGGTAAAACCTTTGATCTGGCCATCTTCGAGACGGGCACGTGTTTCGCTCACGATCTCATCGTTGCGCCCGATGATCAAAAAACTGTTGCGATCCAGCGACCGTTCGCCCTCCAGCGGCACGATCTCCAGCGTTTGCAGGATCTGGTAGAGGCCGGTGAGCGTGTTTCGGTCACCTTCCTGGCTGATCAGGAGGACCCGCGCAACACCATCACCCGTTGCGTTGAACTGGGCAAAGGGCGGCTCGTAACGGTCCAGCGCCACGAGAGCGGTGGGCAGCAACAGTTCGATACCGGTCTTGCTGTCTGCCACACGCTGCAAGTCCAGACCTTCGAGCACGGCGTTGTACTGTCCGATCAAAGCCGCGCGCTGCGCCGTTGTCAAAATGCCGGTGTCCTCAAACCCATTTGCCGCCTGCCAGGCCGCCATCGAATTGCGCGTGCCACGGCCAAAGGCGCCATCAATCGCCCCATTGTAAAACCCGGCCCATTGCAACGCGATCTGCAGCCCGCGCCGTTCAGCTGCGGTGAGGGTCCGCTCGCTCCGGCGGGCCTCGGCGGGGGTCTCATCCGGTAGGGCTGTGACCTGTTCCGGCACTTCTGGTGTTTCTTCGGTGGGGGCAGGTTGCTCCTCAGGGGTGATCTGTGGGGTTTCCTGCGGTGCGGGCGTCGTCAGCGCGCCGCGCCGCAACAGATCGGCATTCTGCGGATAGAATTGCTGACGCAACGACGTGCTGAAGGCGATGTAACTGTCTCGTGGGATCAGCCCTTCGGCGCGGTAGACGCGCAAGACCTGCTGCGCATCTTCGGCAGTATAGGGACCCAGCACGATGCCGAACCAGCCGCCGCCCAGGGCAAAGCCGTTCACATCCTCAAGCCTGCGGGCGTAGTCCTCTGCCCGGTCAAGCCCGTCCTGCAGGTTTGGCTGCGCTTCGATCTGCACCCAAACGACCGCATCTGCGGATTGCGCGCGCGCGTCCTGTCCGACCGTGGCAAAAAGCGCCACACATACCATCAAAAACCGCATCATTAGACCGCTCACCTCTGGGCTTTGGAAATTCGGCATAGATAATCAGGAAACCGCGCCGTTTACCATATGATGAAGGCCCGAAATATCAGTCGTGGCGCGATTGACGCACCCGGCACACACACGTAGGAAAGGCGCGCAAGACCAGCCCGAGGCTCCACCCCCATGTCCGATACGACCACTGCGCCGAAATCCTTTCAGGAAATCATCCTGCGGCTCCAGAATTACTGGGCGGCCAAGGGCTGTGCGGTGCTGCAACCCTATGACATGGAAGTGGGTGCAGGGACCTTTCACCCGGCGACCACCTTGCGGTCTTTGGGCACGCAGCCCTGGGCTGCGGCCTATGTGCAACCCTCGCGCCGACCGACCGACGGGCGCTATGGCGAAAACCCGAACCGGCTGCAGCACTACTACCAGTATCAGGTGCTGATCAAACCCAGCCCGCCGGACCTGCAGGAGCTTTATCTCGGCTCGCTGGAGGCCATTGGCATCGACATGGCGCTGCACGACATCCGCTTTGTCGAGGACGACTGGGAAAGCCCGACGCTGGGCGCCTGGGGCTTGGGCTGGGAGGTCTGGTGCGACGGGATGGAGGTGAGCCAGTTCACCTATTTCCAACAGGTGGGCGGGCATGACTGCCACCCCGTGTCGGGCGAGCTGACCTACGGGCTCGAACGGCTGGCGATGTATGTGCTGGGGGTCGATCACGTGATGGCGATGCCCTTCAATGACCCGCAGACACCAATTGCCTTGACCTATGGCGACGTCTTCAAGCAGACCGAAGAAGAATATGCGCGCTGGAATTTCGACATGGCCGACACCGATGTCTTGCTGCGTCATTTCGACGAGGCAGAGACCCATTGCCGCGAAATCCTTGATGCGCCGCACGACGACCCTAAGACCGGCAAGCGCATCGTCATGGTGCACCCCGCTTACGATCAATGCATCAAGGCGAGCCATCTGTTCAACCTGCTGGACGCGCGTGGCGTGATCTCGGTCACCGAGCGGCAGGCCTACATCGGGCGGGTACGCGCGCTGGCCAAGCTGTGTGCCGATGCCTTCGTGCAGACGGCGGCAGGCGGCTGGCAGCCGGAGGGCGCCGCGTGAGCTATTCCAACGCAACGCCCGTGATCCGCGTGTCGGACTATGCGCGCGCCAAAACCTTCTACACCGACCTGCTGGGCTTTGAGGCGAAGGAAGAGGCGGGCGAGCCGGTGGTCGGGTTCGGCATTTTCCGCGCGGGAGAGGCACAGGTTTTCCTGGTGTCCTGGGACGGGCCAGAGGCGGCCTATGACAAGTGGCGCGCCTACTTTTATCCACGTGATTTCAATGGTCTGGTCGCGCATCTTACGGCGCGTGGGCAGGCGTTCAAGGGGCCTCGGGTGACCGAATACGGCATGCGCGAGATCGAGGTGACCGACCCCGACGGCAATGTCCTGTGCTTCGGGCAAGACGCGGGATGAACGGCAAGATCGTGGGCAGTGTCATCCTGATCTCGGCCGTCGTTGCGGGGGCAGCGCTCTATTACCTGCAGGTCTACGGTTTCTATGAAGAAGTCACCGCCGAGATGACGGAGGTGCAACTGGTTTCGCTAACGTCGGGCGTACCAGAGCCGATCCGCACCGAGGCCATCGAAGCCATCGATGCCGACAGCTCGCCGATCCGGTTCCGCGCCTGTTTTCAGACCCCGTCTAGTCTGGCGATGCTCACGGAAACCTACGTAGGACTGGAGCGCGCCACGCCGCGCAACGCGCCCGACTGGTTCGACTGCTTTGATGCCGCGGCCATCGCGGCAGAGATGCAGGCCGGTACCGCGCTGCCGTTTCTGGGACAGAAAAACGTGGCCTTCGGGGTCGATCGGATCGTGGTGATAACTGACGATGGCCGCGGCTACATCTGGCACGAGCTGAATGACTGCGGCGAAAAAGCCTATGACGGAACGATTGTGGGCGAGGAATGCCCGAGACTGGATGACACCTGATGCCCGACCTGCTGATCGAACTCTTTTCCGAGGAAATTCCGGCCCGCATGCAGCGCCGCGCGGGGGAAGATCTGAAAAAGCTGATGACCGACGGTCTGGTCGAGGCCGGGCTGACCTATGCCTCGGCAGCGGCGTTCTCGACGCCGCGCCGCCTGACGCTGACGGTCGAGGGGGTGCTGGCCGCGAGCCCGGCCACCGTTGAAGAGCGTAAGGGCCCGCGCGCGGACGCGCCGGGGAAGGCCATCGAGGGGTTCCTGCGCGGTGCAGGGCTGACTCGCGACCAGGTGGAAGCGCGTGACACACCCAAGGGGGCGGTCCTCTTTGCGCGGATCGAAAAACCGGGTCGTCCTGCTGCCGAGATCATCGGCGAGGTGCTGGACAAGACCATCCGCGGCTTCCCCTGGCCGAAGTCGATGCGCTGGGGCGCCGGGTCGCTGCGCTGGGTGCGGCCGTTGCAGTCGATCCTGTGCATCCTGAGCGACGAGGCGGGCGCGCAGGTCGTGCCGCTTGATGTGGACGGCCTCGTGGCGGGCGACCGGACGCGGGGGCATCGCTTCATGGCTCCAGATGCATTTTCTGTTGTGAGCTTCGAGGATTATACCGCAAAGCTCAAGCGGGCATACGTGGTGCTCGACCCCGCCGAGCGCGCGGACGCAATCTGGCATGAGGCGACCAACATGGCCTTTGCGAACGGTCTGGAGGTCGTCGAGGACGCAGGCCTTCTGGCCGAGGTGGCGGGCCTTGTGGAGTGGCCTGTCGTGCTGATGGGACGCATCGCGGATGACTTTCTCGATCTGCCGCCGGAGGTGCTGCAAACCTCGATGAAGGAGCATCAGAAATTCTTTTCCGTGCGCAACCCCAAGACGGGCCGGATCGAGCGCTTTATCACCGTGGCCAACCGCGAGACCGCCGACAATGGGGCGACCATCCTGGCGGGCAATGAAAAGGTGCTGTCGGCGCGGCTGGCGGATGCCAAATTCTTCTGGGAGAACGACCTGCGCGTGGCCAAAGCGGGCATGGAGCCATGGCTGGAGCAACTGAAGAACGTGACCTTCCACGCCAAGCTCGGCACCCAGGCCGAGCGGATCGACCGCATCGCGGCACTTGCCCGCGAGTTGGCCCCGATGGTGGGGGCAGATGCAGATCAGACCGAACGCGCCGCGCGTCTGGCCAAGGCTGATCTGAGCTCAGAGATGGTTTATGAATTCCCAGAACTTCAGGGGCTTATGGGGCGGTACTACATCGACGCTTTAGGTGAAGGCGCGGCGGTTGCCGCTGCGGCAGAAGAACACTACTCGCCGCTTGGTCCATCCGATGGTGTACCGACCGCACCGGTTTCGGTGGCCGTTGCGTTGGCTGACAAGATCGACACGCTCACAGGTTTCTGGGCGATTGATGAGAAGCCCACCGGCAGCAAAGATCCCTTTGCGCTGCGTAGAGCCGCGCTAGGGCTAATTCGAATAGTCGTTGAGAATGAACAAGAGCTAAAATTCGTGCCAGTTTTCTTCAGCGCCTACGCAACACTTCTAGGTCGATCCGTTGGCAAGCGCGAGGCGATCAATGCTGCCGAACTAGTTTCAGCCGCCCAGCTAATTGGCGATCCGGAGCTGGTGAAAAGAATCCGTGACGAAACCGACAGCCTATCCGACGAATATGTAAAAGAGATTGCTGATCGTTCTTTCCACTTCACTGAAGAGAAGACTGAAGCACTCGGCACGTTTCTACACGACCGCCTCAAAGTCTACCTTCGAGACCAAGGCATCTGGCATGACATCATTGACGCCTGCATCGCGATGGAGGGCAATGACGATCTGACGCTTCTCGCGAAGCGCGCGCGGGCGCTGTTGGAGGTGCTGAAAACCGAGGACGGGGAGAACCTTATCCAGGGGTTCAAACGGGCCAACAACATTCTTACGCAAGCGCAGGAGGTGGATGGGGTCGAGTATTCCTACGGCGCCGATGTCAAGTTCGCGGAGACCGACGAAGAACGCGCGCTCTTTGCCGCGTTGGATCAGGCCGAAGGACAGATCGAACCGGCGCTGCAACAGCAGGATTTCGCCACGGCCATGACCGCACTCGCAGGACTGCGCGGCCCGATTGATGCGTTTTTCGAGGCGGTGATGATCAATACCGAGAACGCCACCGTGCGGCGCAACCGGCTGAACCTGCTGAGCCGGATCACCAAGCTCTGCACATCCGTCGCCGATCTGACGCGCATCGAGGGCTGAGACCGGGCCCGTCCAGCGGCGCGCGGAAAGCCTTGCCAGCCGATCATTACGGCCTATGCTGCACCGGAACAATGAGGGTGCTGCAGTGCAGAATAATCCGAACACCACGCTTGTAACCGCCAAGGCGCCCATCGCGAACACCACGCATGGTGGGCGGGCGAAGTGTTTGCAGCGGCTGGTACGGCTTGATCTGCCAGTGCCGCGCACCGTGGCACTCTCCTTTGACGCGGTGCAGCGGATCGCGCGGGGCGAGTTGCCGGACATCACGGCGATTGTCTCGCAGTTTCCAGACGGTACCTTGCTCTGTGTCCGCCCCTCGTCTCAGGACCCTGACTGGGGTGGGCCGGGGGCCGTGCTGAACATCGGTATGAATAGAACCCGGCTGGATGCGCTCAAAGGCCGCCTGGGCGCTGATGCTGCGCGCGCGATTTACACGCGGTTCGTGCAGAATTACGCGGTGGATGTCGCGCGCCTGGACCCGGATGTGTTCGAGGATGTGCAGGGGGAAGGATGTGAAGGGTTGACCGAAGCCCTGCGCGCCTATGAAGCGGAGTTGGAAGAGCCGTTTCCGAACGACCCTGCGGAGCAACTGGCGGCTGTTCTGAAATCGATGGCCCGCGCTTGGGACGGGACGTCGGCGCGCCTGTTGCGCCAGGCGAAGGGCGCGCCGGTGGATGCCGGGTTAGGCCTTGTTGTGCAGGAAATGGCGCTGGGGCTGGGGCAGGGGGAATGCGGCTCCGGTGTGCTGCAACTGGTCGATAGCGAGACGGGGTTGCCGCAGATCACCGGTCGCTACCTGAGCCAGAGCCAGGGGCGCGATGCACTGGAAGGCGATGCGGCGGCGCTTTACCTCGGGCGCGATCCGCGGGGGCCGTCGCTGGAAGAACTGGCGCCCGATGCCTTTGCCGCGCTGAAAACCCATGCGGCCCTGATGCGTCACAAGCTGCGCGAAGAGATGCAGGTGGAATTCGTGATCGAAAACGGCCGGCTTTTCATCCTCGACGGGGTGCGCGTGGCGCGGTCCAGCCAGGCCGCCGTGCGGATCGCGGTTCAGTTGGCCGAAGACAAGATCATACCGCAGGCCGAAGCCCTGATGCGGGTCCAACCCCGCACGCTGTCGGAATTGCTGCACCGGCAGGTCAGCCCGCTGGCGAAACGCGACGTGATCGGGCGGGGCATTGCGGCGAGCCCGGGGGCCGCCACCGGACAGATCGTCTTTACCGCCGCAGATGCGCAGGCCAGTGCGGCGCGGGGAGACCCGTGCATTCTGGTGCGCCGGGAAACCTCGCCTGAGGACATTCGCGGGATGCACGCCGCCCACGCCGTCCTGACGGAGCGCGGTGGGATCACCAGCCACGCCGCCGTGATCGGGCGTGGTATTGGGCTGCCCTGCGTGGTGGGCGCCTCCAACATGCGGTTCAATCGCGGCAAGAAGCAGCTGATCACCAAGGATGGTCGCGTGTTCAATGCCGGTGAGATCATCACTGTCGACGGCTCCAGCGGCGAGGTGCTGGCCGGTGCGCCGGAGATGCGCGAGGCAGCGCTTGATGAAAGCTTTCAAAAGCTGATGGATTGGGCATCGTCCTTCTGTGACATCGGCATTCGGGCCAATGCAGACACGCCTGCCGACGCGCAGACGGCACGAAACTTCAACGCCCAAGGCATCGGTCTGTGTCGGACCGAACATATGTTTTTTGAACCGGGGCGGCTGACGGTTATGCGCGAGATGATCTTTGCGGAGACCTCCGAAGATCGCCGCGCGGTGCTGGAGCGCTTGTTGCCGATGCAGCGGGACGATTTCACACAACTCTTCCGGATCATGAAGGGGCAACCGGTATGCATCCGGCTGTTCGACCCGCCCCTGCACGAATTCCTGCCGACGGATCGCGCCGGTCAGCGTGAATTGGCCGAAGCGCTCGACCTGCCCCTGTCGCATGTGACGCAGCGCATCGAAGCGATGTCGGAGTACAACCCGATGCTCGGGCTGCGCGGCGTACGGCTCGGCGTGACCGTGCCGGAAATCTACGAAATGCAGGCCCGCGCGATTTTCGAGGCCACGATTGCCGCCAGCGTCGAAGGGTCCGCAGTGGTGCCGGAGATCATGATCCCGCTCGTGTCGGCACGGCGGGAGGTGGAACTGGTCAAGACCTTCATCGACGCGGTGGCGGCGGCTGTGCGCAATGAAGCGGACATGGATTTCAACTACCGTCTTGGGGTCATGGTCGAAACACCGCGTGCGGCACTGCGCACCGCCGATATTGCGCCGCATTGCGCATTCTTGAGTTTTGGCACAAACGACCTGACCCAGATGGCCTACGGTTTGTCGCGCGATGACGCGGGGCGGTTCATGTCCGACTACGTGCAGCAGGGTGTCTTTCCCGAGGACCCATTCCACGTGCTGGATACCGAAGGCGTGGGCGAATTGCTCAAACTTGGGGCAGAAAGAGGGCGGGCGGCACAGCCTGATGTCACGCTCTCCATCTGCGGGGAGCATGGGGGCAACCCCGAATCAATTGCATTCTGCCGAGACGCGGGATTTGATTATGTTTCCTGTTCTCCCTTCCGTGTTCCGGTGGCGCGACTAGCTGCCGCACAGCTTGCGATATCAAGCAATATGTAGTGTTTTTGCCCTCTAACATATTCAATATATAGTGTTTTCTAGGATGACGTGTTGAGCGGTTGCGTGCCGACGTTAACCATCTTTACGGCCGTAAACTTTACGTCAACTTTTATTATCTGTAGAGCACGCCCATTGAAATGCCGTTGGGGGACGCGTCGTGCGTGTTATCTGCAAAACGATTTTATCGTTGTCATTAGGGTTGCTTTTGGGCTTTTTTGTGGCCGATCCGGGCCTTGCCCGTCAGGGTGACCAATCTGAAAAATCATCTGAAGCTGACTTGCAGGCGGTGACTGTACGCCGGATGCAGGACACCACTTTGACCACACGAAAATCGGATCCGCTGGAGTTCTCGAAGAGCTGGGTTGATGCACAACCCAAGGCGCGGGGCGGTGACGAATTGCAATGCTTGGCGGAGGCGCTTTACTTCGAGGCACGGGGCGAGACTGTCAAAGGTCAGTTTGCCGTCGCCGAAGTCATCCTCAACCGGGTGCAGTCGGACCGCTTTCCGAGCTCGGCCTGTGGTGTGATCAATCAGGGCACAGGCAAAAAGTACCAGTGCCAGTTCACCTATACATGTGATGGCCACAAGGAAGTCATCTCCGAGCCGCGCGCCTATGAACGTGTGTCGAAAGTGGCACGCGCTGCTTTGGACGGCGTGGCACCCGAGCTGACCGAAGGGGCAACACACTATCACACGACGGCGGTGAACCCGCGCTGGAGCCGTGTTTACACAAAAACCGCAGCCATCGGCGTTCACGTCTTTTACCGCCATACGTGGCGCACGGCGAGCAATTGACGCTTTCGGGTCTTGGCGCGCCGTTCTGAAGACTGTTAAAGGGCAGGCGTCGTCTATCGTGACGGCTGCCCGAATGTAACAGAAAGCCCGTCCGATGAGTTCCGAGATCAGACTTGCCTTTGCGCATCCTTCCGAACGGTCGGAGGCGACCGCGGATGTCGGCCCGCTCGACCGTATCTCACTGCGTGACTACATCGTCGAAGTTGAAATCGGTGCCTTTCAGGCCGAGCGGGGCGTTACGCAGCGCATTTGTTTTAATGTCGTGGTCGAGGTTCAACCATTGGATGCGCCCATTGACGACGATGTGGATCGCATCCTCAGCTATGACAAGGTAACCGAAGCGATTGCATTTGAGTTGTCGGATGAGCGGCTCAACCTGCTGGAAACGCTGGCCGAGCGGGTGGCAGAACGCATCCTGCTGGAGCCACAGGCCATGCGGGCGTTCGTGCGGATCGAAAAACTGGACCGAGGTTCCGGTGCGCTTGGGGTCGAAATCGTGCGGGCGCGGCAGGAAACCGCCCCGGCGCGTGTCGAAGAGGGGCCCGCCCCGCAACCGGAACTGGTCTATCTCAGCAATGACGCCATCGCATCGGATCACCTCAAAGGCTGGATTGACCAGCTGGAAGCCTGTGGAAAACCCCTGATCTTTTGCGTCGGCGCCTCCGACACCGCCGCCCCGCAGGTCGCGCATAGAATGGCCCAACGCCGGATTGATCTGCTCGCCATCGAGCAAAACGCCTGGGTGCTGGCCTCCAAGGATGACCGCTGCGTGGTTGTGGATACCCGGACAGAACTCGATTGGGCGATGCGTAATGGACAAACCTGCGTCTGGGCACCGTCGAAAATCGTGCTGGATGCGGTGGACGGACCCTCTGCACAGCCGCGCGACGCGGTGGCCCTGGCCGCATGGTTTGCGGCGACTTTTGACGCAGGCGAGATGATCGTGATTGGCGCAGACCTTCCGCAAGAGGCATCTGTGCCCTTGCGCGCCATCTCCGCTCTGCACGCCACGCTCTGAGCTATGAAAGAGTATTTTCGACCTATAGTTCAGACAGATATCGCCCGACCTTCAACTGCATTTGATCTGGCGGGAGGCTGGGGTTGGTTTACCGACGTCGAGGTGTTGTCACGCATCGCTGGGCCCCGCGTACTGCCCGCAACCGATATTAACGCGGATGCCCTTAATGCCCTGATCACCCCACGAGGTCCTGTTGCGGGGCTGACCATGGATCGTCCGCGCGTCATGGGTATTCTCAACACGACGCCCGACAGCTTTTCTGACGGTGGCAAGCATAACTCCGTTGCTGCGGCGTGCGCCGGGGCTTTGTCTATGACAGAGGCTGACATTCTTGATGTCGGTGGCGAATCCACCCGGCCGGGCGCCGCCTTTGTGTCCGAAGAGGAAGAGATCGCGCGCACCACACCGGCCATTGAGGCCATCCGTGCAGCGGGTGTGTCACAGGTGATTTCAATCGACACCCGAAAGGCTGCCGTGGCCGTCGCCGCGCTGGATGCAGGGGCTACAGTGGTCAATGACGTGTCCGGTTTCACCTTTGACGCTGGCCTTGCACCACTCTGCGCGGAACGCGGCGCGCCCGTTTGCGTGATGCACGCACAGGGCGATCCGGCCACCATGCAGAAAGACCCGCAGTACGACAACGTACTGCTGGACGTCTATGACTTCCTCGATGACCAGATTGCAAATCTGGTGCGGGCAGGGGTCCAGCGGTCGCAAATCATCGCGGACCCGGGCATCGGTTTTGGCAAAACGCTTGATCACAATCTGACCTTGCTGGCGCGGCTATCGCTCTTTCACGGGCTGGGCGTGCCGATTTTGCTGGGGGCATCGCGCAAACGGTTCATTGGCACGATTGGAAAGGCGGAGGCGGCGGGGGACCGGATGCCGGGATCGCTGGCTGTTGCGCTCGCGGCGTTGAAACATGGGACACAAATTGTGCGCGTTCATGACGTGCCGGAGACCGTTCAGGCCATTGCACTCTGGCGCGCGAGCATGGCAGGTTGCGCGCATGGATAAACTCTTTGGAACAGACGGGGTGCGCGGCACCGCCAACACGTATCCGATGACGGCGGAGATGGCCCTACGCATTGGGGCCGCTGTCGGGCGCTATTTCAGCCGGGATGGATCGAGCGTTCACCGGGTGGTGATTGGCAAGGACACGCGGCTGTCAGGCTACATGTTTGAAAACGCGCTGACGGCGGGTCTGACCTCGACGGGTATGAACGTGTTGCTCCTGGGACCGGTGCCAACGCCGGCTGTCGGTCTTTTGACACGTTCGATGCGGGCTGATCTTGGGGTGATGATCTCGGCGAGCCATAATCCGGCCATCGACAACGGGATCAAGTTCTTTGGTCCGGACGGCTACAAGCTGTCCGATCAGATGGAGGCGGAGATCGAGGGCATTATTGCCGAAGGTGTCAATTCCGCTGAAGCCTCCGATATCGGACGTGCGAAGCGGATCGACGACGGGCGTTTCCGCTATATCGAGCGCGTGAAATCTTCGTTTCCTCGCCAGCAGTTATTGGACGGTCTTAAAGTTGTTGTAGACTGCGCAAATGGGGCTGCATATCGCGTCGCACCGGAAGCCTTGTGGGAGTTGGGAGCGACCGTCATTCCAGTGGGTGTGGCGCCCAATGGGCACAACATCAACGATGGCTGTGGCTCCACACATCCGCAGATGGCTGCGGAAACGGTTGTAGCGCATGGCGCGGATGTCGGCATTTGCCTCGATGGCGATGCGGATCGGGTTATCCTGCTCGATGAGCGTGGCAAGGTGGGGGACGGCGATCAATTCATGGCGCTTATGGCGTCGCGATGGGCGGCTGAAGGCCGATTGGCCAATGACGCCTTGGTCGCAACCGTCATGTCCAACCTTGGGCTGGAGCATTTTTTGACCGACAAGGGGCTGCGGCTGGAACGCACGGCGGTCGGGGATCGCTACGTGGTAGAGCGCATGCGCACGGGGGGGTTCAACCTCGGCGGCGAGCAATCCGGGCATATCGTGATGTCGGATTATGCGACCACGGGCGATGGCCTGATGGCTGGCTTGCAGTTTCTGGGCGAAATGATGCGCTCCGGGCAGCCGGCTAGCGCCCTTCTGGATAACTTTGAGCCGATCCCGCAATTGCTTAAGAACGTGCGGTTTTCTGTGGGTCAAACCCCGCTTGAAGTTGAGAATGTAAAAGCGGCAATCACCCAGGCCGAGGCCGATTTGGCCGGACGAGGGCGCTTGTTGATCCGGAAATCGGGCACGGAACCCCTGGTGCGGGTCATGGCAGAACATGAGGACGCGGACCTGATGGAACGCGCCGTTGACCGTGTGGTCGAAGCCGTGGCAGACGCCGTCTCTGTTTAGCAAAGGGCCTACTTTTTTGAAAAAAGCCGTCTGAGCGCACCGTATTGACTCAATCCAACGCCGGCCAGGATCAGCACAAGGGCCCACAACAGCGATGGTGGCAGTGGTTCGCCCAGGATCAGGGCGCCGAGGACCACCGACCAGATGGGCACTTGGTAGTTGGTCAGCGACATGAACACCGGCCCGGCCCCGCGCACCACAAGCACGCGCAGCAAATTTGCCGCTGCGGTCGGGATGAGACCCAGCAAAACGACGACGATGATCGTCTTGCGATCCGGCAAGGGGGGTGGCCCCTCCACGATCCAGGCCATCGGCAAGACGATCATGGCGCCGATCAACAAGAGCACCGTTGACAGCCCGATGGTGTCCACCGGCGGCAAACGACGCATCAAGATTGACCACACTGCGTAACAGGATGCGGCCCCGATGCAGGCCATCCTGCCTGCCGGTTCCATTGACGCGCCCGTAGTCTCGAAGGCCTGCGCGCCAATCAGCACGCAGACGCCGACGAACCCGATGACGAAGCCCAGACTCTTGCGCAGGGTGAGCGCTTCACCGGGCACCAGAAAATGCGCCAGCGGCAGGACGATCAGGGCGACCGCAGCCATGGAGACCCCCGCAAACCCGGAGGTTACGAATTGCTGGCCCCAGGCCAGCAGCATGAAGGGCACCGCAGAGCTAAGCCCTCCGATGACCGTTGCCGCCGCCCAATCGCCGCGCGTCGCCGGGGTGTCGAACAGGCGAAAACCCAAGGTTGCCCAGATGGCGGTCATGAGCAGGGCCGCAAAGCCGATACGCCCCGCTGCGAGCCAGAAGGGTGTCACCCCTTCCAGCGCGATCTCGGTCACCAGAAACGTGCCACCCCAGGTGAACCCCAGGATACCGACCATCAGCCAGCTTTTGAGTGTGATGTCGGGGCGCGCGGTCATAAGGGTATTCCTAAAAAAACGGGGCGAAATTCTCCGCCCCGTTCAAACCAGCGCATTTGGATCTGAGTATGTTTCGATCCAGATCGAAGGATCAGTTCTTTGCCTTGTCGACCATTTTACCAGCGGAAATCCACGGCATCATGCCGCGCAGGGTTTCGCCGGTGGCTTCGATCTGGTGCTCGTCGTTGATGCGACGCGTGCCTTTGAAGAAGGGCTGACCCACAGCGTTTTCCTGCATGAAGTCCCGCACGAATTTGCCGGTCTGGATGTCGGTCAGGATCGCTTTCATCCGCGCCTTGGTTTCGTCATACGGCAGGACACGCGGGCCGGAGACATATTCGCCGTACTCGGCGGTATTCGAGATCGAATAGTTCATGTTGGCGATGCCGCCTTCGTAGATCAGGTCGACGATCAGCTTCACCTCATGCAGGCACTCGAAATAGGCCATCTCGGGGGCATAGCCCGCCTCGACCAGTGTCTCGAACCCCATACGGATCAGCTCGACCAGACCACCGCAGAGTACGGCCTGTTCCCCGAAGAGGTCGGTTTCGCATTCTTCACGGAAGTTGGTCTCGATGATACCGGAGCGACCGCCGCCGATGGCGGAGCAGTAGGAGAGGCCGATTTCCAATGCCTTGCCAGAGCTGTCCTTGTCCACGGCAACCAGGCAAGGCACGCCGCCGCCTTTGGTGTATTCGCCGCGCACGGTGTGGCCTGGGCCTTTGGGGGCCATCATGACCACGTCGATGCCTTCTTTGGGTTCGATCAGGCCAAAGTGCACGTTCAGACCATGGGCAAAAGCAATCGCTGCGCCTTCGCGGATGTTGTCGTGCACGTATTTCTTGTAGGTTTCGGCCTGCAGTTCGTCGGGCATGGTGAACATGATCAGGTCGGCCCAGGCGGCGGCTTCGGCGATGCCCATGACCTTCAGGCCTTCGCCTTCGGCTTTGGCGGCGGAGGGCGAGCCGTCGCGCAGGGCGACGACGAGGTTCTTCGCGCCGCTGTCGCGCAGGTTCAGCGCATGCGCGTGGCCCTGGCTGCCGTAGCCCAGAATGGCCACTTTCATGTCCTTGATCAGGTTCACATCGCAATCGCGATCATAATAAACGCGCATATCGGCGGTCCTTTGAGTTGATTTCTCCTGCCGGGCACTGTACTGGCCGAGGTGCAGAGAAACAGCTATTCAGGGGCGATGATTTTCAGATTATTCGGAAAATTCATTCTTTAAAAAATGAAACTGCGTAAAATTCATGCTTGACGATGTTGACAGACGGCTCCTGCGCCACTGGCAGTCCGATGCCAGCCTCAGTCCCGCCGAACTGGCCGAGCGGGTTGGGATTACTTCCGGCAAAGCGGCCCGGCGTCTGGCCCGGATGCAGGAGATCGGCGTGATCGAAGGTATCAGCGCTGTGATCGACTGGGCCGCGCTGGGATATGCGGTTGAGGTTTCGCTGCGTATCACCTTGGACAAGACACAGGCCCGCGCCTTTGACGACTTCATCGAAGCCGCGCGCGCGGTGCCCGAGGTTACCGAAATCCAGACCTTCCTGGGCCGGGTGGACGTGCGGCTGAACATCATCGCCCGCGACATGCCGCACTATCAGGACATCTACCGTCGCCGCGTTCTGACCTTGCCGCATATCGCCGATATCGAGGCGTTGATGCAGATCGCGCAGATCAAGGATGAAGAGGCGCTGCCGCTATGATCGATCTGGATGATCTGGACCGGGCCTTGCTGCGCGCCCTGACGCGGGATGCGACACAAAGTGCCGGTGCGCTGGGGCGCAGGCTAGGCCTGTCGCAACCGGCAACCTGGCGCCGTATCCGAAAGCTGGAGATGGCCGGTATCTTGAACGGGCGGCGGCTTCGGCTGAACGCAGAAAAGCTTGGGTTTGGCGTCACGGTGTTCTTGGGCGTGAAACTGGCGACAAAAGGCCGGGTGAGCCTTGAGGATTTTGAGCGCGCCGTCAGCGCCATTCCCGAAGTGCAGCGGGTGGAGCATATCCTTGGCCTCTACGATTACCGCCTTCGGGTGGTCGCGCGGGATCTACCGGATTTCGAACGGGTGCTGCGGCGGCGGATCATGACCTTGCCGGGCGTGGGGGAGGTCGAGGCGAATGTGCTGCTCAGCGAAGAGCGGCGCGCGGGCCCGATTGCCTAAGGTCGGCGTCGCAGGTTTCCGATTGGCTGCAGGCCCTGCCCGGAGGCCATGCTTGTATACCCAAGTAGACTTTGCCAAGCCCTCTGCGACAGGCTAGGTCTGACGCCAGATTAGGGAGATATCATCATGGCAGCACTGCTCGACACAGTTGATCCGATGGGATTGGAAGAATTCTCGGTGGTTTTTACCGACAGGTCGCTGAACTCCATGAGTGCGGCGTTCCAGCAGGTCATGAACGACATCTCGTCGATGTTGAAAGAGGTCTACGCGGCGGATGCGGTTGCGATCATTCCCGGCGGCGGCACCTATGGCATGGAGGCCGTGGCGCGCCAATTTGCCCGCAACGCCGAAGTGGTGGTCGTGCGCAACGGTTGGTTCTCCTACCGCTGGAGCCAGATCTTCGAAACCGGCGGCCTGACGGCGAATACGACCGTTTTGAAAGCCCGTCAGACCGGCAATGCAACGCCGTCGCCTTTCACGCCTGCCCCGATCGAGGAGGTGGTGGAAACCATCGCCGCGCAGAAACCGGATGTGGTTTTTGCCCCGCATGTGGAGACAAGTGCGGGCGTGATCCTGCCGGATGACTACATCGCCGCCATGGCCGCCGCCGCGCATGAGGTTGGCGCGCTGATGGTGTTGGATTGTATCGCCTCGGGCTGCGCCTGGGTAGATATGCGCAAACTGGGTGTCGATGTGCTGATCTCCGCGCCGCAAAAGGGGTGGTCGGCGTCCCCCTCTGCGGGGCTGGTGATGATGTCAGCGCGGGCAGAGGCCCGTCTGGCCGACACCCAGTCCGACAGTTTTGCGATTGATCTGGGCAAGTGGCACAGCATCATGAAGGCCTATGAAGACGGTGGCCACGCCTATCACGCGACCATGCCGACGGATGCATTGCGCGCTTTCCGTGACACGATGCTGGAGACCCGGGAATACGGGTTTGACCGCCTGCGCGAGGCGCAATGGCGGCTGGGGGATTCTGTGCGTGCAATGTTGGCGGAAAAGGGAGTCGTGTCCGTGGCTGCTGATGGCTATGGCGCGCCCGGTGTTGTGGTCAGCTACACCGGCGATCCGGACATCCACAACGGCAAGAAATTCGCCGCCGAAGGCATGCAGATTGCCGCCGGGGTGCCGCTGCAATGCGATGAGCCAGCGGATTTCAGAACCTTCCGCCTCGGGCTCTTCGGGTTGGATAAGCTCTATGATGTGGACGGCACGCTTGGCCGCCTGAAACGTGTGATCGATCAGGTGCTCTGAGCGCTGGCGGCTTTTATACCCAGCCCCATCTGCATCAGCGTCTTGCGGACCGGGGCCAGAGAATAAAGCGCGTTCAGCCCCGCAGCCCGGGCGTCGCGCAGCAGGGGCGCACGCATCTGGCTGGCACGGTTCAGCAGATCGATCCCCTGTACCCGCAGCGTAGTGTCACTGTAGCGGGCCTTGTGATAGGCATCCAGCATCCGGCGGTCACCAAGACCTTCGGGGCGTTCCTGCGCAAGGGACAGAAGCGTTGCGGTATCTGCAAGGCTCATGTTCAGCCCCTGCGCGCCGATGGGGGGCACGACATGGGCGGCCTCCGCAATCAGCGCCAGACGTTCCCCGGACAGGCGCGTGGCCTGCTGGCTGATGATGGGCCAGATGCTGCGCGGCGAGGCCAGCGTCAGCGGGCCAAAGAGATGGCAGCTGCGTTCAGACATCTCCGCCTCAAAGGTCGCCACGTCCATGCCATGGCGCGCTTGTGACAGCGGCCCGTCATCCATCCAGACCACGGCAGAGCAGGGCAGACCCTGCTGATCCGGCAACGGCACCAGAGTGAAGGGGCCACCCGTCCGGTGAATTTCGGTAGAGACATTCTCATGCGGGATTGGGTGGGTCACCGCAAAGGCAAGCGCCTTTTGCCCGTAGCGGGTGGTGCGCACGTCGATCCCGGCGGCCTGCCGCATCGGTGAATGCCGCCCATCTGCCGCGATCACCAGTCGGGTGCGCAGGCGTGATCCGTCGCTTAGCCCCACGCGGGCTTCGCTTTCGCGGGTAAACAGCGTCTTGGCCCCAAGCCCTGCGTGAAAACGCACATTCGGGAGCTCGTCGAGGCGGGACATGATCTCCCGCCGCAACAGCCAGTTGGGAAAGTTCCAGCCAAAGGGTTGGTCAGACAGATCGGCGGCGTCGAAGTCACGTGTCAGCCGCGGTTCCGGTTCCGCGCCGCCCGCGTCGACGATGCGCATGATTCGAAGGGGGGAGGCATGGGGCTCCAGCTTTTCCCAGAGGCCAGCGGCTTGCAAAACCCTGCGGGCGGGTTGCAGCATCGCGGTTGTGCGCATGTCTGCGCCCTTTGCCGCGCGTTCTGTCACGGGGGGGGCCGGGTCGATGCAGATGACGTCGAAACCGGCGGTGCCAAAAGCGGCGGCTGCCGTCAGCCCGGCGATCCCGCCGCCAGAGATAAAGATGTCACATCGTTGGTCCGCCATGCGTATTGCACTCCCACGGTGGCAAACTATGTCCAAGTGGCCGCATTGGCCAGTGCCGGTTCAGCCCTTGGTGATCAACAAAAGCAGCACAAAGATCACCGGGACCATGGCGACCGCTGGCAGGTAGAGGCCCGGCAGGCCGAAGGTCAGCGCCGAACTCATCCAGAGGCTGACAAAACCAATCAGCGCAAACCAGACGTTGTTCTTGTCACCGAAGAGCAGATCGCGGGCCACCCAGCCCAGCACGGGAATTTTGAAAAACAGCCGTTGCCAGAAGGGCAGGGCGTGGATGTGGGCAGCAGCGGACATATGAGGCTCCTTGATCGGTGTTACGGGGACAAATAGGTGCCAGGGACAGCTTTCACAGGGGCCCGATTGTCGCAGGTCGTTCAGATCAGGCGGGCGAGAAAACCGCTCAGGTCATCGGTATGAAACTGTATATGCGCGCTTGGTTCGTGCGTTTCTGCGACGTGTACCGTGCGCAGACCCATCGCATGGGGAACCTTAAGATTGCGTGCATCATCTTCGAACATCGCGGCGTTTTCCGGGACCAGGCCATCCGTGCGGAACACCTTGTCAAAGGCCGCGTGATCGGGCTTGGGCTGAAAGTCTGCGTGCTCGACCCCGTAGACCGCGTCAAAGATACCGTCCAGCCCGCGGGCTTCCAGAACGCGTTCCGCATAGGGGGCACAGCCGTTGGTGTAGACGATCCGGCGACCGGGAAGCGATCTGATCTGTCCGGCCAGAACCGGGTCCGGGGTCAGGCTGTCCATCGGGATGTTATGCACGTCCGTGAGGTAAGGGCCGGGATCCAAGTCGTGTTCCCGCATCAGCCCGGCGAGAGTGGTGCCATGGGTCGCCCAATAGTGTTTGCGCAGGCGGTCCGCCTCGGCGTGATCGACCTTGAGCGCCTCCATCACATAGGCCGTCATGCGCACTTCGATCAGATCGAAGAGCCGCGCCGAGGGCGGGTAGAGCGTGTGGTCGAGGTCAAAGACCCATGTCTGAACGTTAGTGAAGGCGGCTTTGGGCATGGCGCTTTCCTAGAACCTCATTCACCGGCACACAAGGGCGCGGGGTTGCGCGGGACTACGCCGGGTCGTTAGTGTAGCGAAATGACTTTGAAAAAGGCCGCCGACATGGGCTTGCAGAAAGCACAGCAGACCGATGCATATTCAATGATCCTCGATGCCATCGATCTGGGCGTCTATCGCCCCGGTGACCGCTTGGTGGAAAGCGAGCTGGCGGAACGGTTCGGCGTCTCGCGCACCCCGATCCGCGAGGCCCTGCAACGGCTGGAGACACAATCGCTGCTGTCGCGGGACGGGCGCAGCCTGATCGTGGCCTCACTGGATCACAACCAGATGGCCGAGCTTTACGTGGTGCGGCGTGAGCTGGAAGGGCTGGCTGCACGGCTTGCCGCTCAGCATGCGACGGATGAGGAAGTGCGCATTCTGCGGGATATGGTCGAGGCGGACAACGCGCTGACCAACAACCCGGCAGCACTGGCGCGCGCCAATCGGCGCTTTCACAAGCAGATTCACCTAGCCTCTCATAACCGCTATCTGGTGCAACAGCTTGACCTTGTGCACCGCACCATGGCGCTGATGGCCACCACGTCGCTGGCCGTGGACGGGCGCGGCGCGATTGCGCAGGCAGAACACGATGCGATTGTCAGCGCGATCGAAACGAAAGACGCCGAGGGGGCTGATCAGGCGTTGCGGGAACACATCTCGGTTGCCTTCATGACGCGGCTGAAGCAGGATGCGGCGCGGCGCGAAGAAGAGGCCTAGCGCGGATCGGTCTGGTGAGAGACGCCGTGCTGGGTTTTGTCCCAAAAGAACGGATCGCGGACCATTTCCCACAAGGCCTTGTAGCTGGCCAGTGCCCCGAGCGTGAAATAGAACATCATGGTGGGCACGAACCCGATCAGATGCCGATGCGCCCGGCCTGACACGGCATAGACGCTCATCGTCAGGCTCAGGACTTCGGACAGGATGAATATTCCTGCGAAGGTCCAGAGCGCTTGTGTCCCAAGGGTGAGTTCGGCCGGGTGGGTCATGCCGAAAAAGGTCAGCCAGAAGGACCACAGCAACGGTGCTGCCGCAAACTGGGAAAAGGTTGCGAGGAAGATGGTCTGCAGCCCGAGAAACCGTTTGAGGCCGAGGTCGCGCAACAGCTGGCGCGGGTGCCGCATGTGCACGAAATAGGTGATCATGAACCCTTTGAGCCAGCGTGAGCGCTGCCGCACCCAGGGCCAGGCGCGGCTGGTCGCCTCCTCATGGGTGACCGTCGGCAGCAGTTCCGTGATATAGCCATGCCGGGCGAGACGCACGCCCAGGTCCGCGTCTTCGGTGACGTTATGCGCATCCCAGCCGCCCAGTTCCTCCAGAGCCTCGCGGCGGAAAAACAGCGTGGTGCCGCCCAGGGGCAATACCAGCCCCAGCTTGGCGATACCGGGCAGGATCACCCGCCACCATGTTGCATATTCGATGGTGAAACAGCGCGACAGCCAGTTCGTACGCGAATTGTAGTAGTCCAGAACGCCCTGCAGGCAGACGACATTCTTGGGGGCTTCCCTGAACCGCGTCACCACGCGCTCGATCTGATCCGCTTCTGGCCAGTCCTCGGCATCCCAGACGCCGATGATACTGCCACGACAGAAATCCAGCGCGTAGTTCAGGGCGCGGGGCTTGGTGGTGAGGCCCCCGGCACCGGGCACTTCGATCACGCTCATCCAATCGGGCAATTCGGTCCGGGCAATGGTGTCGCGTGTTGTCTCGTCGCCTTCTTCCAGCACCAGCACCACGTTCAGCAGTGATTTGGGATAGGTCAGACGGCTGAGCCGCGCAATCAGTTGCCCGGCGATTTCCTTTTCCTTGAGCAGGGGCACAAGAACGGAAACGCGCGGCAGACGGAACTTTGCTGAACTCAGATCATAGTTGGCGCGGGGCCGGGCGGGTTTTTGCGTCAGCTGCGCGAAAAAGGCAGCGCCTTTCATCGCCGTGGTCATGGCCAGCGTGAGCACGGCCCACAGCACGCCGATGGTGACCGTCCAGGCCGGGGCAAGGAGGAGGAGGGCGGCCAGCACGCCACAGACCGCAGACGCCCAGAGCGCGCGATGTTGCGTCTGCGTCCCCCAGGTGCGGCAGCTTTCGACTTCGGCGACCCGGGTTTCCGCCTTCTGGGCCAGTTCGTCGCCGTAGAGGCGGCTCAAATGTGACTGGATTTGCAGCTCATCAACGATCACCGGGAACAGCGACAACCCGCGCCGCTTCATTGTTTGACAGAGCGCCGAGAAATCCGAGGGGCTGCTGGTGGCGACGAGAATCCGCAAGCCGTCCCGCTTCCACGGCACGACCCCGTGCCGCAGGCAAACCTCGGCGGGCAGGGTCTTGGCCATCCTGGGGTCCGGCGGCTCAAGGTCGAGATCGGCCCCGCGCGCGTGGCATTGCTCGGCCAAGGCGCCCAGCACATCGCGTTTGCTGAGCAGACCTTCGGACACCATGATCTCACCCAGCGGCGCATCGATATGGCCCTGGATTTTCAGCGCATGATCGAGATCGCTATGCGCAATCTTGCCCCGGTCCACAAGCATGCGGCCGATCGGTTCATATGTGATTGCGGGCGCTGACAGATCCGGGTCCGGCACCGGGTCCGACACAACCAGCCGCAGGGTGTTCATCTTGAAATGCCTTGCATAAACTCAACGCAGGGCAAGCTGTCAGAACAGGGTTAATGATGTGTTAAATTAACACTTTTCAACCTAAGCGCGTATTGAGTCCACTCAGGCTGCGCGATGTGCCATGGCTTTCGCAAAACGTTCAAAGAGGTAGTAGCTGTCCTGCGGACCGGGGCTGGCCTCGGGGTGGTGCTGCACCGACCAGACCGGACGGCCATCCACGCGAATGCCGCAGTTCGACCCGTCAAAAAGCGACGTGTGGGTTTGGATCACGCCGTCTGGCAAGGTTTGGGCATCGACGGCAAACCCGTGGTTCATCGAGGTGATTTCAACCTTGCCAGTGTCATGATCCTTGACCGGATGGTTCGCACCGTGGTGGCCGTGGTTCATCTTGATGGTCTGGGCGCCGAGGGCGAGGGCCAGCATCTGGTGGCCGAGGCAGATGCCAAAGACTGGCAGATCGGTCTTGTCCAGCACCGACTGGATCATCGGGACCGCGTAGGCACCCGTGGCCGCCGGATCGCCGGGACCATTGGACAGGAAAACACCGTCCGGCTGATGCGCCATCACGTCTTCATAGCTCGCGGTTGCCGGCAGGACGGTCACATCGCAACCCGCGCTGGCCAGGCAGCGCAGGATGTTGCGTTTTGCGCCATAATCGATTGCCACAACCTTGTACTTCGGGTCCGTCTGCGGCGCGTAGCCTTCCGGCCAGGCCCACCGCATCTCGTTCCAGCGGTAGGATTGCGCGCAGGTCACTTCCTTGGCGAGGTCCAGACCTTCCAGCCCGGTGAAAGCCCGGGCTGCGGCCACCAGCGCCGCGACGTCGAAATTGCCTTCTGGGTCGTGGGCGAGGGCCACGTGCGGTGCGCCGGATTGGCGGATGGCGCGGGTCAGGCGGCGCGTATCCACCCCGCCGAGCGCGATCCGGCCGCGCGAAGATAGCCAGGCGTCCAGATCCTGCACCGCTCGCCAGTTGGAGGGGTCGGTGGGCATCCATTTCACGATCATGCCCTCGGCCACCGGATCACCGGTTTCATCATCCTCGGGGTTCACCCCCACATTGCCGACATGCGGGAAGGTGAAGGTCACGATCTGGCCCGCGTAGGAGGGGTCGGTCATGATTTCCTGATAACCGGTCATGGCCGTGTTGAAGCAGAGCTCGGCCACGGTCTGGCCGGTGGCGCCAAAGCCGGTTCCGTAAAAGACGGTGCCATCAGCAAGCGCCAGACAAGCGGTTGGGCGGTCGGACGCAGAAGGCTGCATGGGCGATCCTTTCGGGCGGGCAGGCGGCTTTGAAATCTGGCGATATCTAGACGCGGGCGCGGGGCGGGTCAAGGGCATCATGGGGTGCAATTGCCGAAGATGGAGACCTGGAAGTGACGTCGCGGATTGTGTTGCGGTGCCGAAGCGCTTTGGATAAGGTCCAAGGCTTACACGTTCCCACGTGGGCCGGTGCCCACGCTGCCAGTTGTAGAGGATACACAGCCATGGAATTGCGCGCAAAAGTCTCGGCCGCATTGAAGCAGGCAATGAAGGACAAGGCGGCGGATCGGCTGTCGACCCTGCGTCTGATCAACGCCGCGATCAAGGACAAGGACATCGCCGCGCGGGCGGAGGGCAATGAAGACGGTGTGGGCGAGGCAGAGGTTCTTGCGATCCTTGGCAAGATGTCTAAGCAGCGCCTTGAAAGTGCGCGGGCCTACGAGGAAGGTGGACGGCTCGATCTGGCGGAGCGTGAGCGTTCGGAGATCGGCGTGATCGAAGAATTCCTGCCGCAGCAACTCTCTGATGCCGAAGCGGAAAAGGCGGTCTCTGCCGCTGTTGCGGAAGTGGGTGCTGACAGCATTCGTGACATGGGCAAGGTGATGGCGGTGCTGAAATCTAAATACACGGGCCAGATGGACTTCGGCTCGGTCGGTCCGAAAGTCAAAGAGCGCCTGAGCTGAAGGCGCCAGCCCGGAGGGCCGCGACTATATCTGTTGCGGCGTCTTTCGCCGCCAGGCGATCTGTAATTCCTCATAAAGGGAAACGCGTTCCTCTTCGCTGAGAAACGCACCGATCTCTACCTCGCGGCCTTTGCCTTTGAGGGTCACGTAATGCGGCACGGGACCGTCGGATTCGTATTTGGTGATGGTGGTCCAATAGCGGTTGCAGTCCCATTCCTTCACCACACCCGTCGGTTCCTGCCGCAGCAGATGTGCGTCTTCTTCGTCCAGTGTCAGAACTTCGGTGATTTGCCGCGCCCGGTAGTTGCGTTGCAGCGCGTGGTAGATGGCCCAGACCGCTGCCAGCAGAAAGGGCAGGAGGCCCCAGAGGATAGGAGAGCCAAGCAGTGGGAAAGCCGGGATCAGAATCAACGTGAAGGTTGCCAGCACAAATGCCGCCATGCCGCGTACAGGCAGCGAATTGTGAGGCCAGAGCTTGAGCGTTTGCGGGCTTTCTCCGGGTTCGGATGTCCATTGGTAGGGCATGACCAAATCCTAGTCAGTGATCCGGACCGAGGCAATGCGACAGGTCGGCTTTCACACCACCTCGATACCGACAGATTTTTCTCGTGCAGAATGCCTCAGGAGCATGAGGTACCCTCAAGTACCTGATGCGTTTGCTGCTACCTAGGCCGGTAAAATGGGGTGCTTGCGAACCGCCGGATTACCAAACCGAAAAGCCCGCCGCGTTTTGTCGGTCGATATGCGGTGGTCAATGAGCCGGGATGTTGAAAGCGAAGTTGCCGCGCCAAAGGCAGATCAGCGCGGCAGGTGGCACCTCCGGTCGTCTCAGGAACCACCGTTATAGATGGGTTGTTGGTTGCTGGCCGTATACCCTGTCTGGGATGCGCCATTGGCGATTTCGGACCGGTAAGTCTTCAGCAGTCCACGCGTGCCATCGGGGTGCGCCGCGATTTGACGAAAGGTCTGATCGCCACCGGCCTGCGCACGATTGTAGGAGCGCAGGAGCAGCTCTTGCTCAAACCCTGTCAATTGACCGGTTGCCTGATACCCCATGTAATTCTGATAGTCGGAGATTGCACTGCGGCTTTGACGCCCCAGCTGGCCGTCCACGGTTCCGGCATTGAACCCAAAATAGTTCAGCGACGACTGAACCTGGCGCCCTTCCTGGGTCGCAGGGATCGATGACCGGTAGGAGCGTGTTTTCGTTGTGGTGCTGTGGCGTGGCGCAGGGGCCCGGTAAACTTGTTGTTGCTGAGCCCGGTTGCGGTCCACGTTTTTCTGGACCTGAGAGCCGACCAGACCGCCGATCAGCGCGCCGGCGATGAAATCTTTGCCATCGGCTTTGGCAGAGCCCGCAGGCACCAGGCTCAGAGCTGCAACCAATGCTACTGCGGTCGTTGTCACAAAATGTGTTCTCTTGGTGATCATAACCTCATCCTTTCACATGCTGGCCGCGTTCGGGCACGGCATTTGAAAGATCCGAACAAGACCCGAATCTCTGGTCGTTCAACTCTTTCCAGCAATGGAGGTTCCCTGTGATCTGATCGCCCAGCGGAAATCTGCTATCCTGAAATCCGGATCTCAGGCGGCGCTCAATGGTTTGGGCTTGCCGCGCTGACGAGCGCGCGCAGATCGGACTGCCGGTGGAGGTCCATCTTGTCCAGCACATTGCGAATGGTCCACCGGATGGTGCTGAGCGCCCGCCCACGGGCCTGCGCGATGTCGGTGGCCGTGGCACCGGAGGCAATGGCGCAGGCGACCTCGGCCTCGGTCAGGGTGAGCCCGAAGACATCGGCCACGATCTGCGGTTCGGGTGGCGTCATAGCTTGCAGCTTCTGGATCAGGACCAGCGCCCGGGCCGGCTTCTTGCCGAATGTCTCGAAGGGAACAGCGGACGCGGGGCAGATGTGCAGGACCAGATCCGGTCGACCGTCTGCGGTGACCACCGGTACCGGTGGCGCGGGTTTTCCGTCCAGGACCGCGCGCAGACGCCGATGAAAGGCCTGCGTCCGTGCCGGTGTGCCCAGTGTCAGATGGCCTGCCCGCAGAGACATGCCGTCGTTGCGCGCGATCAGGTTTCGCGTACCTGCCGAGGCGTGCAGCACGGTGCCTGCCGCGTCGAGATGGAGCGTGAAGGCATCGGGCTTACCAGTGTGGGATATCTGATCCAAATACTGGTGGCGTAGGCGTCCGATGCCAAGCAGATGCAGGTGAATGTCCGACCACAGCGCCGCTTCGCAATCGGTATAGCGGCCTTGGCTCTCCGGACGGAATGCCGCGCTGCACAGGATCAGGTTGTTGGAGACCCGCGTCATGACGCCCAATCCCGATTGCGCATCATTCGTCTTGAGCCATTCGTTATAGACCGGGCAGCTCTCGCGCTCATTGTCGCGATAGAGATCGGCCTGATGCCATGTCTGGTCCAGCGGCTGCGCCATACCACGCTCAATGCGGACATCCATACTGGCCCAGGTCTTGCGAAACTCCGAATCCTGTTCCGGTGTGCCGCTGGCCAGACCGGCAACGGGCATGCGGGTGTGTATGTCGAAGGCGAGGAAGTGGATGATGCTGGAATGCGTGTGCTTTTCGAGCGCCCGGAGCGCCCGGACCAGTGCGGCGTCGTCAAAGGCCGCGCTGTAAAGATTTGCAATGTCACTGTGCAATGAAATGGTTAAAAATCCAATCTGATTCCTGCTGTAGAGTAGCAGACCGACGCGGGGCTGTCTTTTGCCGCATCCGCGAGGCGAGGTCCGATTTGCGCCCCGTGACCCATCAAGTTTGAGGGGGGCAGTGCGCGTGTGCTTGCCTATGGTCGGACAGGCGGCGCTGTCGCCGCCTTATGCTTTGAACAGATTAGAGGAATGGTAAATGAAGACCAGAAGATCAAAGTTGCCATTGGGCCTTGTGGCGGGTGCGCTCGTCCTGTCGACAGTGGTGGCTGCTTATGCGGATTCGTCAAACCGGATCAAATACCAACAGCGCGTCAAGTTGAACGTAGGCCAGGCAATGGTCGTGCATGGGTATCGGGGAGACTGCGGACAGCTTCCGACAGCGGCCCGGATGAAAAAATCGGCCGAACGGGTGAATGCCGCCCTGACCACGGGGCGTGTGCAATACGGAAAACCGGGCGTGCGGCGCAGCGGGTCATGCAATGGGGATACGCCCGCGATGGAGTTGATCTTCGTCGCTACGACGCCGGGACGCGAGCGCGTGAAGGTGTTCGGCGACGACATACTCTTTATCGTAAGATAGGGTCGGGGTCCGCCACCTTTTTTGTGCGCAGGTTGTGCCACGCGCGACAATCGGGTGTGGCAGCGACGCTGGATCAATGCAGCCCTGCGCGCGTTTGGGTCGTGCAACGAAAAAGGCCCCGGCGGTGATCCGGGGCCTTTTTTGCGATGACATTTGCCTTAGTGGGCCGGGTGCTTGTCCCAGTCTTCCTGCTTGGGCAGCTGCTCGAACGTGTGTTCGGGCGGCGGACTGGGCAGGGTCCATTCTAGCGTGTCCGCATATTCGTTCCACGGGTTGCTCTCAGTCGCGGCTTTGCCCTTGCGCAGGGCGTAGAACATCACGCCGAAGAAGAACAGGAAGGAGGCGAAGCTGATGAAGGCGCCGATGCTCGACCACCAGTTCCAGTACGCGAAGGCATCCGGATAGTCGATGTAACGGCGTGGCATGCCCTGACGGCCCAGGAAGTGCTGTGGGAAGAACGTCAGGTTGGCACCGATGAAGAACGCCCAGAAGTGCACTTTGCCAGCCCATTCGGGGTACATCTTGCCGGTCATCTTGGGGAAGTAGAAGTAGATCCCCGCGAAGATGGCAAATACGGCGCCGAGGCTCATCACATAGTGGAAGTGAGCGACCACGTAATAGGTGTCGTGGTAGTAACGGTCCACGGCGGCCTGGGAGAGCACGATGCCCGTCACGCCGCCCACGGTGAAGAGGAAGAGGAAGCCAAAGGCCCAGAGCATGGGTGTTTTGAACTCAACCGAGCCTCCCCACATGGTGGCGATCCAGCTGAAGATCTTGACGCCGGTGGGCACCGCGATGACCATGGTGGCGAGCATGAAGTAGGCCTGCTGGTTGAGGCTCATGCCTACGGTGTACATATGGTGCGCCCAGACCACGAAGCCCAGTGCCCCGATGGCGATCAGCGCCCAGACCATCGGCAGGTAGCCGAAGATCGGTTTGCGCGAGAAGGTCGCGATCACGTGGGAGATGATGCCGAAGCCCGGCAGGATCACGATGTAGACCTCGGGGTGGCCGAAGAACCACAGGATGTGCTGATAAAGCACCGGGTCGCCGCCGCCCGCAGGGTCAAAGAAGGTGAAGCCGAAGTTACGATCCATCAGCAGCATGGTGATGGCACCGGCCAGAACCGGCAGGGACAGCAGGATCAGCCAGGACGTGACAAAGATCGACCAGCTGAACAGCGGCACCTTGAAGAGCGTCATTCCCGGGGCGCGCATGTTCAGGAAGGTGGTGATCATGTTGATTGCACCAAGGATCGAGGAGGCCCCTGAGACGTGTACCGCGAAGATCGCGAGGTCCATCGAGAAGCCGCCCTCAAGCGTGGAGAGCGGTGGATAAAGCACCCACCCCACGCCGGAGCCAGACTGGTCGTTGCCACCCGGTGCCAGCACCGAGCAGACCGCCAGAGTGGTGCCCGCGACATAGAGCCAGAAGCTGAGGTTGTTCATGCGCGGGAAGGCCATATCGGGCGCGCCGATCTGCAACGGCATGAAATAGTTGCCAAATCCGCCGAAGAGCGCTGGGATCACGACAAAGAACATCATCAGGATACCGTGGCCGGTGATCAGTACGTTCCACAAATGCCCATTGGGAGTACAGGCTTCGCCGTTTGCGAAGAGCCGTGCGCCTTCCATGCACATATATTGAACGCCCGGATCCATCAGTTCCAACCGCATGTAGACGGTGAAGGCGACCGAGATGAAGCCAGCGAAGGCCGAGAAGACCAGGTAAAGAATGCCGATGTCTTTGTGATTTGTGGACATGAACCAGCGGGTGAAAAACCCGCGTTCGTCATGGTGTTCGTGGCCGTGAATGGCTGCGTCTGCCATGCTCTTGCCTCCTGCATTGGTGTTAGCCGTTACCGGACGGTTCCCAAGCCCGGCGACAGAGTCTCGGTTGTTTTAGAGGGAGTTGTCCGCGGGAGCAATGTCCGTATTTGACGCAGGCTAAGAAAATTTCGTCACCAATCCTGCATTTATCGGATCATCCCGCTCCGGTTGAAAAGATTAGTGCCAATTTAATCTATCACCATGTTCATTTACGCCGGTTTAACACTCCTGATCCACGATCAGCACAGGTTTTTCCCTGACCGGTGGGTGTCTGAGTGGGAGTTAAAAGAAAAATGCAGGTGTTCTCGCCGCAACACGCTGAAAAAACGCCGGTTTCCGCCGACGCCAGTAGCCTTGCGTTCTGGGAGAGGATGGCTGACCTGGTGCCTGGCGTCATCTATATTTTCAACCAGAAGACGATGTCGAATGAGTATGCGAACCGGTCTTTGCAGGATTTTCTGGGGTATTCTCCCCAGGAAGTAGTTCAAATGGGAACCAATCTGCTCACAACGGTCGTGGTTGACGAGGATCAGCCTGCGCTGTTTGGATATCTGGAGGCGCTTGGCAACCTGTCAGAAGGGGAGGAAGCGTGCCACGAATACCGCGTGCTTGCCAAGGATGGGAAAATCCGCTGGCTGCGCAGCATCGACAGCGTGATTGAGAAAGGTGCTGATGGCGATGTTGTACGCCATATCGGTGTTGCGCTGGACATCACGACGCAGAAAGCCGCCGAAGCGCGCCTCAGGGAAGTCAACGAAGACCTCGAAGAGCGGGTCAAGGCCCGCACAATACTGCTTGAAGTGCTCAATAAAGAGCTGGGCACCTGTATGGCGCAACGCACCGCCGAGCTGAACGAGATCAATCAGGACCTGAAGGATTTGACCTACGTGGCGACCCATGATCTCAAGGGGCCAATCAACAACATGAGCAGCCTGACGCATATGCTGAGCGAGGCTGAACCCTATTTGCCGCCGGAACATGTGGAAACGCTGGGCTGGATGCGTGATGTGTGCGATCAGGCGAGCGAAAAGCTGGACGCCTTGATCTGCGTTGCACAGGCCCATTCCGGCAATATCCCGGATTCTGAACATGTCGATCTGGCACAGGTGACCGAAAGCGCGCTGGTCAATCTGCATTTCCAGATCAGTAAGGCGCGTGCCGTGATCAAGACGGATTTTGCTGCGGACACGGTGTGGTTTGTTTCGCGGGAAATGGAGAACATCCTGCAGTCAATGATCGGCAATGCGATCAGGTATCATGAACCCGGTCGGCGGCCGCGCGTGAACATTTTGTCCGAGCGACGATCCGGCAGCGTAGAGATTTCCATCCGCGATAATGGCACAGGGTTGGATTTGCCCAAGGACATGGACAAGGTTTTTGGGCTCTTCAAACGGGCACACAGCACGCCTGAAGGCGCCGGCGTGTCGTTGTATTCCATCCGTCGCATACTGGAACGCGTTGGCGGATCGATCGATGTGACCAGCAGACCTGGACACGGCAGCTGTTTCACACTGCGGTTTCCTGACCGCGGGGCCGCCTGATGCCCGCGGCAACATCTCTCAAGAAGGTTCTGCTGGTGGACGATGACAAGGTCACCAATCTCATGCATGGGCGCCTGATCAAGCGCACCGGATTGATTGAACAGATTGATGTGGCCACGGACGGCGTCGCCGCGCTGGAATATCTTGAGGAAAAAGACGCTGCCGGTGATCCGCTGCCGGAACTGATCTTGCTGGATATCAACATGCCCCGGATGGATGGCTTTGAATTTCTGGAAAACTATGCGGCCCTGCCGGAGCAGATACGCAAATCCGGTACCTTGATCATCATGCTGTCTACTTCCGATCTCAGAGCTGATCATGATCGCGCGGAGGCGGACCCGAATGTCTACGCCTTTGTCAGCAAGCCGGTGAAAAGTGATGACATCGCAGGCTTCGTGCATGCCTGTCATCAGGAGCGGTTGGCAGGATAGCCCAAAACCGCCACCCGACGTTTGTCAGGGGTGCCTCAGGTTGTGACGACAGGGGTCGCTTCCGTGACGGGCGCTTCAACGGGGCTATCCCCGAAAACCTTCGCAAAGCTGCCGCGCAGCGCCACATCCACATCCGGCAAATCCACGGGAAGTCCAAGATCGACGAGGCTCGTCACCCCGTGCGCGCGGATGCCGCAGGGCACGATCCCGTTAAAATGGCTCAAGTCCGGCTCGACATTGATCGAGATGCCGTGAAAACTGATCCATTTCCGCAAACGGATGCCGATGGCGGCGATCTTGTCTTCGGCTATGGTTCCGTCCGGTTGACGCGGCTTTCCAGGTCTCTCTACCCACACACCAACACGCCCTTCTCGGATGACGCCGGTGACGTTGAAGGTCTCAAGTGTGGTGATTACCCATGCTTCAAGAGCCTGAACAAAGCGGCGTACATCGCGTCCGCGCGTCCCGACATCCAGCATCACGTAAGCGACGCGCTGACCCGGGCCGTGATACGTGTATTGTCCACCGCGGCGTGTGGGATAGACGGGAAAGCGATCCGGGTCGGTCAGATCCTCTGGCTTGGCGCTGGTGCCGGCGGAATAGAGGGGGGGGTGCTCAACAAGCCAGATGCATTCGGCGGCCTCACCCCGCGCAATGGCATCGGCACGGGCTTCCATCCACGCCTCTGCTGTGCGGTAGTCGGTTAGCCCTTCGGTTACAATCCATTCAACCATGGCCGTTCCCTATCCCAGCGCGGGACCGAAGCAAAGCCTGCTCAGGCCGCGGCGGTTTCAGCCTGCACCTTGCGCAAGATGTCCGCGTATGTTGGCGCGCCCTGTGCCCCGGTGAGCAGATATTTTTCGCCAAATACCATTGCAGGCACGCCGGAAATGCCGCGATTGGTCCAGAATTGCTGCTTGTCGCGGACCGACTGCGCATGCGCCCCGCTGGTCAAGACCTCGCTGGCATCCGCCGCATTAAGACCGACGCTGCGCGCAACCTGGGTTAAAACACCCCTATCCGAGACATCGAGTCCGTCGCCGAAATAGGCTTCGAACAGGGCCAGTTTCAAGGGATGCTGCTTTCCGTGTTCTTCCGCCCAATCCAAAAGCTGATGAGCCTGAAATGTATTCACGATCTTGCTGTGATCGGTGAAATTGAACGCAATTCCAAGATCCGCGCCCAAATGCTGCAACCGCGCCCGATTTTCCAGTGATTGTATGGCACTCGCGCCATACTTCTCAGCCATATGCTCGATGAGGTTTTGGCCGTCCGGCGGCATAGACGGGTTGAGCTCAAACGGATGCCAGCGCAGCTTGGCGGTGACGCCTGTCATCTCCAGTGCCTGTTCAAGCTGTCTGTATCCGACAATGCACCAGGGACACACAACATCTGAGACGATATCGATTTGCACGGTTTCGGACGTGAGGTCAGAGGCGGCCATAGCAGAAATCCATGTTGGACGAGATGTGCCCAAAGTTGGACGCTCCGGCCCAAAAGACAAGGTTGGAATAAGCAAAAGCCCGCTTGACCGGGGCTTCGGTCGAATCGAAAGCTGTGATAGCCTAGAGGCATCTGTATTTTATGTCGGAGATTTTCCATGTTTTCCAAACGTTTGACTGCTGCAGCGTTGGCCGCTTCTGTTGCGGCTATGCCTGCGTCACGTGTTGCAGCCGATGCTGGCGACTTTATTGCGGGCGCCCTGATTGGCGGAGTTGTGGGTCACGCTGTGACCAAGAACAACCAGAAGAAAAAGCAGCGCGTCTACCGGTCAGGCATTCCCTCCACGCAGCAAGGTCGTCAAATTCAGTCTTCACTGAACTACTTCGGGTTCAATGCAGGCACTGTCGATGGCCAGTTGGGGCGTCAGTCTCGCAATGCTATTTCGTCATATCAGGCCTACATGGGCTATCCTGCGACGGGCCAGCTGAGTGCATTTGAACAGGACCTGCTGGTGACGTCCTACAATCGTGCCCAGGCCGGTGGTTATCAGACGACGCAGTTGGTTGCGGCAAACCCCGAAGGCACCCGTGGGCTTTTGAAAACCTACCGAGCTGAACTCGCCGGTCAGGTCGTACCGCAAGCGCAGGCCCCTGTTGTCGTGGCAGCGCCGCAGCCCGCGCCTGTGACGCAGTCCGTCGTTGCCGCCGCACCGGTTGCAACTGCTGCACCCACGTTGAACGCGGCTTTGCCGAACTTCTTTGAAAGCGGCGCGCCGGAGGCGTCTTTGGCATCTCACTGTAACACTGTGTCGCTCCTCACCAGCACGAACGGTTACACGACCGCGGCCTCTATGACGGATCCGACGGCCGCCCTGAACGAACAATTCTGCCTCGCACGGACCTATGCGATCGCGCGCAGCGAGGAATTGATCAGCCAGGTCAACGGCTTCACGCCGCAGCAGGTTGCAGCTCAGTGCGATGGTTTCGGACCGGTGGTTCAGCCCTATGTCAACAGCCTGTCGCAGAAGCCGCGCGACGTGGTGGCGCAGGAGGTGTCGGGTTTTGTCGCGTCCACGGGAACGACACCCCAACAACTGTCCGGCACAGCCAAGATCTGTCTCGGCGTGGGATACCGCACGGACAACACGAATGTAGCGTTGGGTTCCGCACTGATTCTCTATGCGCTGGGTGAGACGGTCTATGGCGAGCTGATGGGTCACCACCTGGCATTGGGATTTGGCACACAGAAAAATGTGGCGGCAGCCGGGACATGGTACGAGGCGGCCCTTGCTGCGACGGATGCGGGCGCGGATGCGGTATTCGTGCCGGGTCAGCCTGAGCGCACCGATTTGTTGCGCAAGGCCTCGCTGCAATTGACTGGTGGTGCTCCGGCGCAAGCTGGTGTCTTGCCGGTGTTTTCCGTCACCGAGTAACGTACGCACGTGACAGCGCAGACTTTTACGCCCCGGCCGCTTTTGCGTGCCGGGGCGATTTGCTTAAAATGGCTCTTCACAAGGCGTCGCGGGCAGGCTAAAGACGCAATCGTTCCTAAGCGTGCGGATGTGGCGGAATGGTAGACGCGCAGCGTTGAGGTCGCTGTGGGGTAACACCCGTGGAAGTTCGAGTCTTCTCATCCGCACCATCCCCTTTCCTTCAACGCCGCCCGGTTTGCTGCTCAGGTTGAACTGCGCGCTGCGGATTGTTCGAATCCCGCATTCATTTTGACATCCCCTTGCGTGCCGGGCATTGCAAGGTGTGGGTGATCGTTGCGCGCAAAGGGAAACGTCTTGACTGCTCGAATATTCTCGACCCGAAATCGGCCGTTTCATCTGGGTCCCTTTCCGTTGGAGCGCCTGGCACGGATCGATACGGCGCCAGATCTGACGATTGTTCCGCCCCTGCGGCCGGTATCCTTTGATTGCGGCGACATGCCCGCCTCGCTGGTCAACGCGATGGCCGAATATCAGGCCATGCTGGATGCGATCCGCGACGGGTTGATCAACCGCGAGACATCGACCTGCCCAACCGATCCGGCGGAGCGAGCGCGCCACGTGAAATCCTTTGGGTACTTTCAGGATGCGCCGATGGTCGGCGTCGGACAGTTTGATCGCTCACAGCTTCTGAACACCCCTCTGCGCAACCCGGGCATTGACCGTCTTGCGGAAGACCTCAAGACCAAACAGACCAAGACGCTGGCTGCCGGGATCGATACGATCATGGCGGATCTGCGGGACAGCATGACGGCACCGCCGCGCACCATCGACGCCCATACGCATACGATTGTCTTTCTCTATGACTATAGCCGCGATCCCACCCCGGACGAACCCGGATATGACTGGATTGCACAGGCCCATCCGCAGCGCGCCAGCCTGCGGGCGGCGGAGACGGCTGTCATCATCGCCGGGTATCTGCGGGTTCTTGGGTTTGATGCAAAGGCGCATACGACCACGTCCACGGATGTTGATCTGAACAAATTGGCGGTCGGTGCAGGTCTGGCGAGCGTCGAGAGCGGGCAACTCGTGAACCCCTTTGTGAAAGACCGATTTCGGGTATCGGCGGTGACCACGGATTTCGCCATGGCGCCCGACAAACCCCTGCGGCCTCTCGCGGAACAACCCCGGTCGCTGACACGGGGGCTGGCCTGGAAGCTGGGCAAGGGATCACAGAAGAGCGCCCGCACGTTGGATCCTTACGCCAAACGCCGCTACGCCGATGGACCACATCCTTTCGAGACGCTCAAGCGGGTAGAGACCCCAACAACCTACATTGATGAAGCGCGGGTGGCGCGGGTGCCCAAACGCACGGATATGTTCGCGCGTGCCCAGTTCGGCGACATGGGCAAGGCCAATCAGCAGGCGACGACGGGGGGGTATTTTGCCCAGAAAGCGCCGATCAGCAATGCGATCCGCAGGCCCTCAGGCGCGCTTTTACTGTTGCAGCAAGGGCCGGTGGCAGAGACGGTTGCGCCACAGGCAGAGGATGCAGCCCGCAATGCGGAAGGGATCAAGGCTGCGGCCTACTTCATGGGCGCGGATGCGGTGGGCATATCGCGCTGCCCGGACTGGGCTTGGTACTCACATGACGCCGTGGGGGAGCCGATCACACCCACCCACGACAACGCCATCAGCCTGATCATCGATCAGGGCTTCGAGACCACGGAGGGCTCCTCGGGGGATGACTGGATCGCGGTGACGCAATCCATGCGCGCTTACCTGCGGTTCTCGCTGCTCGGCGGGGTGATCGGCAAGCAGATCCGCAATCTGGGCTACGAGGCGCGCGTGCATACCAACCTCGACGGCGAGGTGCTGCAGCCGCCACTGCTGCTGCTGGCCGGATTGGGAGAAGTCAGTCGCATCGGCGAAGTGATCGTGAACCCTTTCCTCGGGCCACGCCTGAAGTCGGGATGCATCACCACCACCATGCCGCTTACCCATGACAAGCCCATCGATTTCGGCATGCAGGCGTTCTGCGAGGCCTGTAACAAATGCGCCCGCGAATGCCCGTCAGGCGCCATCACCGCCGGACCCAAGCTGATGTTCAACGGCTATGAAATCTGGAAATCTGACAGCCAGAAATGCCTGACCTACCGGCTGACGCAAAAGGGCGGGGCGATGTGCGGGCGCTGCATGAAGACCTGCCCCTGGAACGTGGAAGGCTTGCAGCACGAAAAGCCTCTGCGCTGGATCGCGATGAATGTGCCCGCGATGGCCGGGGTATTGGCCCGGGCGGATGATCTGGTCGGCAATGGTCGGATCAACCCGCAAAAGCGCTGGTGGTGGGATTTGAAGGTCAATGATCGGGGCGGGTTCGATCCGGTGGAAGAGCCCAAGAACTACCGCGAACTTCAGACCGATCTGAAGCTCGACTATGAGGATCAGACCCTGGCGGTCTATCCCGCAAATCTCGCGCCGCCACCACATCCTTTTCCCTTTCCGATGGATCGCGAAAAGGGGATCGAAGCCTATCAGGCGCTGATCACCGCCGAGGAGTATCAGGAGCGTCTGGACCGGGGCGAAACGCAAGGATTGGCGCACACCTATCTGGGCGAAGGGGACGCGCCGGTGGTACGCGTCGAGGTTGCAACAGTCACCCCGTTGAGCGACGATGTCTCCCTTTATGAGCTGCGCGCGCTTGACGGTGGTCTGTTGCCGGAATGGCGCGCCGGGGCGCATATCGACATCGTGGTGGCGCCGGAATTCTTCCGCCAGTTTTCGCTTTGCGGGGATCCGGCGGATCGGACCTGCTACCGCGTGGCGGTGCTGCGCGAAGACACCGGACGCGGCGGCTCGAAGCTGATGCACAAGATTTTCACCGAAGGCCGCAAGGTGTTTATCTCAAAGCCGATCAACCACTTCCCGCTGGCCGAAGAGGCGACCAAGCACATGCTGATGGGTGGTGGGATCGGGGTGACCCCGATGATGGCATTTGCCCATGAATGCCATGCAAGGGGTCTAGATTTCGAGCTGCACTATTCCGCATCCACGCAAGCCTCGGCGGCCTTCGTGGACGCGCTGCAGCACGTGCCCTGGGCAGGAAAGGCCACCGTGCATATCTCGGACGCGGGCAGCCGCGCCGATCTGGACGCGGTGCTCTCCGGGCAGGGGGCAGGCACGCATGTCTACGCCTGCGGACCCGAGGTCTATATGTCCAGCGTGATGGATGCTGCCGCGCGGCAGGGCATCGCGGAGGACGCGTGCCACGTGGAGTACTTTTCTGTGCCCGAACTGCCGGAATACGAAAATCATGATTTCACGCTCCGGCTGGCGCGCAGCGGACGAGAACTGCAGGTGCCTGCCGATAAATCCGCGACCGATGTGCTGGCCGAGAATGGCATTCCCATCGACGTGAAATGTTCGGACGGGATTTGCGGGGTCTGCAAATGCGGGCTGCTTTCCGGGGAGGTCGAGCACCGGGATTTCGTCTTGTCCAGGAAACAGCGGGAAGGCGCCGTGATCCTGTGCCAGAGCCGGGCTGCCAAACCGGGCGGCGTGATTGAGATCGATCTTTAGCCGTCTTTGTGGACGTGCATCATCCCGGCATCGGGTGGTCGGCGGGGTCCATTCGCAGACCCCGCGCCAGCTTTAGTTCGACATCTTGTGGTCTGAATGATCGACCTTGTCGGCGGCACCGCGTTCTTCGATGCTGAACATGACGTCAACCTCGCCGGCCTCTTCAAAAATCAGCGTTGCTGGAATTTTTTCACCCACCTCGAAAGGATCGCCGCCCAGCCCCATGAACATTACGTGGAACCCACCGGGCTGCAGCAGGACGGTTTCACCGGGCGGAACGTCGATGCCTTCGACATGCATCATGCGGGCAACGCCGTCCTTTTCCTCGGTGGTGTGCAGTTCGACCTTCGGAAAGTCAGCGCGGACGCCCACAAGGCGGTCGGCGCTTTCGCCGGTGTTGGTGATGGTCAGATAGCCGCCACCTGTTTGGGCCGTGGCGGCGGTGTTGAAGGCCATCGGGTGGTCGATCACCAGATCGCCAATCGTGTAGTCATGGGCAAAGCTGGCAGTGGACAGGGAAAGCAATGCGGCGGTCGCCGCGAACATCAGGGTTTTCATGGTGTGATCCTTTGAAGGCTGCGCTCTTCAGAGCGCGGAGTAAAGACAGGTTTGGAAGGGATCACGCGGTTGGCGGCGCTCGGGTCGGGTGGGTGCGATCGGGCGCACGATGGATGAAAGGTTTCTGTACCTGGGTCTCAAACACGGCAGCTTGTGCATCCAGCCGGCGGACTGCGATGTCCACGCGCTGGGGCGTCAGGGCGTTGCTGCTGATGATGCAGGCGGCGCAGGAACTCAGCGCATGTGTGGCATCGTTCTCGCCGCAGATCTCCTCCAGCAGGCCCCCCATGCTGAGATAGCTCAGCAATTCGGGCGAGCGGTCCGCGTTCGCCACCCGGTGCGCAAAGGCAGAGCCCGTCATGGCAAGGCTCGCAAGGAGCAGCGCAACGAAACCGGCGCGGGAGAGAAGACGGCGGACCATGATCCTGTCTTAGGGGCTTGGCTAAGGCGGGTCCAGACCGGATACGCGGCTGCGTAGCTCTGTCGCAAGACGCAATGAGGCGACTTGACCTGCGACGCCTGCGATGCGCTGATCAGTGCAGTCGCACGAACAGGGAGAGAGAGCGTGACACTACAGCCCTTGGGTCTTGATCCATCCTTGTGTTTCATTGCTGGCAGGTGGCAGGCCGCCGCCAGGGGCGAGACCCTCACGCTGACCGATCCGTCGACAGGTGAAGCGCTCTGCGAGATCGCACGGGGGCAGACGGAGGATATGGATCGCGCCGTGGCCGCAGCACAGATGGCCCTGGACGGGGAATGGGGGCGATCCACGGCGGTAGAACGTGGCAGGGTGCTGGCGCGTCTGGGGCAGCTTGTGCTGGATCAGATGGAGGCGCTGGCAGCCCTTGAGGCACGTGACGTTGGCAAGCCCTTGAAACAGGCGCGGGTGGATGTCATCGCTTTGGCCCGCTACATGGAGTTTTACGCCGGTGCTGCTGACAAGGTGCATGGCAGCACGATCCCTTACATGGACGGCTACACGGTCTACACCCTGCGCCAGGCCCACGGGGTGACAGGCCATATCGTGCCATGGAACTATCCGATGCAGATCATCGGGCGGTCGGTGGGCGCGGCCTTGGCCATGGGCAATGCGGCGGTGCTGAAACCCGCGGAAGAGGCCTGTCTGACGGCGCTGGCTTTTGCCGAACTGGCGCGGCAGGCCGGTCTGCCTGATGGCGCTCTGAATGTGGTGCCGGGGTTGGGGACAGAAGCCGGGGCGGCGCTGGCGGCGCATCCGGGCGTGCATCATATCTCCTTCACAGGCTCTGTGGGCGTTGGCAGGTCGGTACAGCAGGCGGCGGGTCAGAACGTGGTGCCGGTGACGCTGGAGCTTGGTGGAAAATCCCCGCAACTGGTGTTCGAGGATGCGGATATCGATGCGGCACTGCCGTTTCTGGTCAACGCGGGCATCCAGAATGCCGGGCAGACCTGCTCTGCGGCGTCGCGTATCTTGGTCCAGCGTGGCGTTTATGATCAGGTGGTGAGCCGGATGGCGGACCGCTACCGCGGCTTGCAGGTCGGGCCTGCGATGCACGATCTGGACGTGGGGCCACTCATCTCTGCCCGGCAGAAAGATATCGTCGAGGGGTATCTGGCGCAGGGGGCTGACCTGGAGATTGCGGGAGCCGCAATCTTGCCAGATGACCTGCCCGAAAACGGGACCTATGTGCCGCCGACGCTGTTTGCGGGAGCCTCAGAGAATCACAGGCTGGCGCAGGAGGAAATCTTTGGCCCGGTTCAGGTCGTCATCCCGTTTGACGATGAGGCCGAGGCCCTGTCTATCGCGAATGGCACCGCCTACGGGTTGGTGGCCTCGGTCTGGACGCGGGAAGGCGCGCGGCAGATGCGGCTGGCCAAGGCGTTGCGGGCAGGGCAGGTATTCCTGAACAACTACGGGGCAGGCGGCGGGGTTGAGCTGCCCTTTGGCGGTACCGGACTGTCGGGGCACGGGCGCGAAAAGGGGTTCGAGGCGCTATATGGGTTTTCCACCCTCAAAACAGTGGCGGCCCTGCACGGCTAGAGCGTGGCAAGCGCCATGAGCCAGAGCCAGACAGTGAACACCGAGGCGCCGGTGGCGATGAGCACCGAAGAGGCCGCAACCCGTTTGGCACGACCGTACATATTGGCGAAAATATACGAATTGACCCCCGGCGCCATGGCTGCCGTGAGCACGCCGGAGCGGAACCCGTCGGTGGGCAGGTTCTGCGCACTGCCAAAGAGCCAGACCAGTGCGGGGTGCAGCGCAAGGGCGATCACGCAGACCATGGCGATCGTGCGACCGTCGCCTTCGGGTCGGTATTGTACCAACACGCCGCCAAGTGCGAAGAGTGCTGCAGGCAGGGCGGCGCGGGCTACAAGCGAGAGCGCGTCGTCGACGACATCCGGCACCGCGAAACCGGAGAGGTTGACGATGAAGCCCAGCCCGATGGCCAGCACCAGGGCGTTGCGGAACATCGCCCGGGCCACACCGCGCAGCATCACCAGCACCGACTGGCCACGGTTGCGTACGATTTCCATCGCGGTGATCCCAAGGCCATAGCAGAAGGGCGAGTGCAGCGCGACGATGGCAAAATTCCCGGTCAGTGCTTCGGGTCCGTAGGCGCGTTCGGTGATGGGCAGGCCCAGCAGGACGGAATTGGAGAAAAGACAGCAAAAGCCGATGGCCACACAGTCCTCCCAGTCGCGCCCGAAGAACAGGCGTGCGCCGATGAAACCTGCGGTGAAACAGATGCTGGCCCCGGCGTAGAAACTGCCCAAAAGGGCCGGGTCAAAGGAGCTGCCAAGATCGATCTTGGCGATGGCCTGGAAGAGCAGGCAGGGGATCGCGAAATGCTGGGTGAACCGCATGAGCGCGTCGACACCCTCCGCCGTAAAGAGGTTGCGCCAGACGGCGACATACCCAAAGCCGATGACCAGGAAGACCGGGATGATGACGTCAAGCAGGGTTTGCATGAGCGGGCCTTTGCGCGCGGCGGCAGAGTGCGGGAGCCTCCGGCGGGGATATTTGTCGCCAGAAGAAGATCAGGGCGCGGGGAAGGTGAGGGTCAGCCCGTCATAGGCCGGTTCGATATGAGCGGGTGTTTCGGCCATCAGCGTGTCGTAGTCGAGGTCGATGTGCATATTGGTCAGCACGGCGCGTTTCGGCCGAACATGATCAATCCATTCCAGCGTCTGGGCGAGGTGGGCGTGCGTCGGGTGCGGATCCCGGCGCAGGGCGTCTACGATCCAGCAGTCAAGCGTATCCAGCATCGGCCATACAGCGTCCGGGATCTGTGCGACATCCGGCAGGTAGGCCAGATCACCAATGCGAAAGCCAAGCGCGTCCATGCCGCCATGGTCCACTTCGAACGGTCTAAAGGTGATGGCCCCGCCGGCGCCCTCGATGGTCACGTCCCCGTCAATCAGGTTCATGTCGAGGATGGGCGGATAGGTCGAGCCTTCGGGCTGCACGAAGGCGTAATCGAACCGTTGCATCAGCGCATCCCGCGTCGGCGCATCCGCCCAGACCGGCAGCCGGGCGCGCATGTTGAAAACGATCATGCGCAGATCGTCGATGCCGTGCACGTGATCCGCATGGGCGTGGGTGTAGATGACGGCGTCGAGCCGCCCGACTTCAGCTGCCAGCAGTTGGTTGCGCAGATCGGGGGATGTGTCGATCAACACGGTGGTGGTGCCGCCCGCGTCCTGACGTTCCACCAGCAGGGAACAGCGTTGGCGGCGGTTTTTCGGGTTCGACGGATCGCAATCGCCCCAGTGACCGCCCAGACGCGGCACACCGCCAGAGGATCCGCAGCCCAGGATGGTCACGCGCATGTCAGCCATCAAGCAGGGATCCCGAATTGCGCTGCCTTGGAAAAGAGCCGATCGAAATTGGCCTGTGTGTGGGCCGCGAATGCGCCGTAGCTGATGCCCATTGTTTCGGCACCGCGCTTTGCCGTTTGCGCGGTGTAGGCCGGTTCATTGCGCTTGCCCCGGAAGGGGGGTGGCGCAAGATAGGGCGCGTCGGTTTCGACCAGAATGCGCTCCAGCGGCGCGGCGGCGAATATCTCGCGCAACGCGCCGGATTTCGGAAAAGCGGTGATGCCGGACATCGACAGGTAGAAGCCCAGATCAAGTGCGGCGTGCGCAAGCGCGGCTGAGGAGGAAAAGCAGTGCATCACGCAGGTGAATGCGCCGTTCTGATGTTCCTTTTTCAGGATGCGGGCCATGTCGTCGTCCGCATCGCGGGCGTGGATGATCAGCGGCAGGCCGGTGGCACGCGCGGCCTCGATGTGAACGCGCAGCGAGGTTTGCTGCACCTCAGCGCTTTCCGCCGTGTAGTGGTAGTCCAGCCCCGTCTCGCCGATGCCCACGAATTTCGGATGCCGGGCCATGACGATCAGCTGATCGACCGTTGCCATCGGCTCGGTCGCGGCACTCATCGGATGGGTGCCTGCGGCATAGAAAACCGGCGCATGCGCCTCGGCAATCGCGCGCACAGCCGGTTCGTTTTTCAGCTTCGTGCAGATGGTGACCATGCGGGTCACGCCCGCCTCTGCCGCGCGGACGACGATCTGGTCATGCTGGCCGTCGAAATCGGGGAAATCGAGATGACAGTGGCTGTCGGTGATCTGAGGCGTGTCGGTCATGCCGGTCCGGTCGTTCGGCGACCGGGCAAAGCTTACCCGGTGGCGGTTTGGCTAATCTTGATGAGGGTATCTAGGACCAGAGCGGCAGGGTCAAGGTTCACTGCAACCCCATGGCGCGCCCGCGCGCCGGTCTCCTGAGCAATCTGTGCCCAGGCACGGCCCGCGGCCTGATCCGGGGCGAGCCGGGCAAGGGTCGCAGCCTCCCCGGGGGCGGCTTCGATCCCCGGTGCCAGGCCGGTTGCACCGGTGCGGGCCAAGCGCGACAGCAGCAGGTCGATCAACTCAAAAAGAAGATCCCGTTTGGCGTCTGCCCCGCGCGCCGCAGCTGCTTCGGCCAGCTTCAGGGCGGCGGCCCGGTCGAATTGCGGCAGGGTCTGGATCAGGGCGACCAGATCGGCATAGGTTTTCAGACCGTCAAGCAGGGACAGCCGGATGGCCGCGCCAACCGATCCGCCGGAGAGCTCTGCCAGCGCCCCGGTGGCATCCCCCACATCGATACCGGCCTGATCAAAGGCCCGTGCCATGTCCTCCGCCGACAGCGTATTGAGCCGCAGAGTCCGGCAGCGCGAGCGGATCGTTGGCAGAAGGCCGGAAGGCTGGTGGCTGATCAATAAAAGCGTGGCCCTCTCAGGCGGCTCTTCGAGCATCTTGAGCAGTGCGTTTGCTGCAGAGGTATTCATGTCATCTGCCGCATCGACAATCACCACGCGGCGTCCGCCGTCGGTGGCCGAGAGTTGGAAAAACCCGGCCAGCGCGCGGATGTCATCCACGACGATCTGGTCGCGCATGCGGTCGGTCGTCGGGTTTGGCGTGCGGGTGATGGCCTTTAGACCCGGTTCTGCCCCGGCGGCGATGCGGCGGGCGACAGGGTGTTCGGGGTCAATCGCCAGCGATGTCGGCGGCGGCGGTGCACCAAAGAGACCATCGTCCTCAAGCGGCGGTGTCGCCAGCAGGAACCGCGCGATGCGCCAGGCCAGCGTGGCCTTGCCGATGCCGCGCGGGCCGGTCAGCAGCCAGGCGTGATGCAAGCGCCCGGTCGTGAAGGCGTCTAGAAAGGTCTGCTCTGCCACGTCCTGAGCAAAGAGGGTGGGCGTGTCGCGCGGATGCGGCGCACCTTCGATCTGATCCGGTCTGCTCATGCCAGTTCCGCATCCACCAGCGTGGCGATGTCTTGTGCCACGGCGTCGACATCGCGGGCGCCGTCAATGATCCGGAAACGGTCTGCGAATTCCTTGGACAGATCGAGAAACCCCTGCCGCATGGCGGTTTGCAGATCTTCGCCAAAGGCTTCGAACCGTTCATCCACCGTTTGTCGCGAGAGGGCGCGGGACAGGCCGACCGCAGGGTCCATGTCGATCAGAAGGGTCAGGTCCGGTTCCCGCTTGATCATCAGACTGTGCAGCTGATCCACGACGCCGCGCAGATCACCCCGGGACAGCCCCTGATACATGCGTGTGCTGTCTGCAAACCGGTCGCAGAGCACGATTTTTCCGGCCTTTAGCGCGGGCAGGATGGTGCGCTCCATGTGGTCCCGACGGGCGGCAGTGAACAACAGGATTTCCGTCTCCGCCGACCAGCGGTCTGGATCGCCCTGCAACACCAGCGCGCGGATTTCCTCCGCGCCCGGGGAGCCGCCCGGCTCACGCGTGACCACGACATCATGACCGGCTTTGGTCAGATGGGCGGCCAATCGCTTGATTTGCGTGGATTTTCCGGAGCCGTCGATGCCTTCGAAGGTGATGAACCTGTCCGTCGCGCGCGTGTCTGCGCTCACGTCGCCTCCTCAGGTCCCTGAACGAGCTTTTTGAAAAGCACCAGTGCTGCGGTGCTGACGCGGCTGACAAACCCGCCCGCCGCAATGTCGCGGTCCGCCACCAGCGGCAAGCGTGTCTCCGGCAGGCCCTCCAGCGTGAACACCAGCTCCGCCAGTTGGTCTCCGGCCTTAATCGGGGCATTCACCGGTCCGGTATAAACCACTTCGCCCTCGATTTCGTTGGCGGCCAGCGCCGGCATCAGGATGCTGATGTCTTCAGCCGCAACAAGGCCCACCGTGGGCTCGCTGCCCATCCAGACATTGGCCTGGGCAAATTGCTCGCCCGCCGTCGCCAGGGGACGCATGGCAAACTGGCGGAAGGCCCAGTTCACGATGGCCTGGGATTCCTGCGCGCGCGCCTGCACCGTGTCGAGGCCGGAGATCACGAAAATCACCCGCCGGTCGCCCTGTTTCGCAGACCCGGTGAGACCATAGCCCGCCTCTTCGGTGTGGCCGGTCTTGAGCCCATCGGCACCGATGCCCATGGTCAGAACAGGGTTGCGGTTGCGCTTGTTGCTGGGCACGCGGTTGTCGAACTCAAATTCCGTCTCGGCAAAAAGCGGGTAGAATTCCGGAAAATCGGTGATCAGACGATTGGCCAATAGAGCCAGGTCGCGCATCGACATCAGGTGACCCGGTTGCGGCCAGCCGCTTGCATTGCTGAAGGTGGAATTGGTCATACCCAGCTGTTGCGCACGCTGGGTCATCAGGCGGGCAAAGCCATATTCGGTGCCGTCCGGCGACAGCGCCTCGGCAATCACGACGCAGGCATCATTTCCCGATAGAACGATGATGCCGCGGATCAGGTCTTCGACGGATACCCGTTCGCCAGACCGCAGGAACATGCTGGAACCGCCGTAGGATTGCGCGTGCTCGGACACCGGCAATTCCTCATTCAGATCCAGACCGCCATCGGCCTTGCCGCGCCGTATTGCTTCGAACGCCATATAGAGCGTCATCAGCTTGGACATGGACGCCGGTGGCAGCGGGTCATCTGCATTCTTGTTGAGCAGAACAGTCCCAGTTGTCTGATCCACGACGAAGGCGGAAGTGGCCCGCGTATCAAACGCGGCGGTGGTGGTGGCCGAAAGGCTGAGAGCCAGAAGGGCTGCGGCAAGACGGATCATGGCGACAAGCTCCTCAATCAGTTAGTTTGTCACGGCGTAGGCGTCAGAGAAGCCTTCGCCCTTGATGGTCGACAGAAGTTTTTTCTGCTCCGCCGCTGTTGTCGCTGGTCCAACAACGACGCGCCAGAATGGCTTCCCGCCGGCTTCCTGCTGCTTCACCGTGGGGATCAGACCTGCGCCGCGCATCTGCTTGGCGGCGCGTTCTGCATTTGCTTCCTGACTGAAAATTCCAATCTGAATGAAGGGTTTTTTCAATGTGGATTTTGGCAGGCTGGATTCGATGACCGGTGCGGATGGGGCTGGAGCCGCTGCCGCGGGAGTAACTGGTGTCGGTTCGGATGCGTCAATCGCTGCCCCGGCGGCGGCGATTGGGTCTAGTGAAGTTTCGCTGATTTCAGCTGGTTCTGCGATGGGTTCTTCCGCAATGGGCGGCGCTTGTTCCACGGCTTCCTTCCGCAGGGCCGTCACGTCCAGTTCAACGGGCGCGCCAGCCAGCACGCCAAGCGCTTCGGCGGCGTCAGAAGACATCTGCAGGCGTGGGCCAGGGATGTCACGCTCGCGGCGGAACAGAGCGCCCACGACGAACTGGCCATTGGTCTGATTGCGAATGATCACGCGTTCCGGTTCGGTCACATCGGGATGCGCCACCCACACACCGCCCAAGGATGGGCGACCGTCCCAGAGGCCGGCTTCGGTTGCTGAAAACACCTCAGGCGCTTCCACATCGCGTTCGATTACTGTTGCCGCCGGACCAGCTTCCACGGCCTCTTCGGTCGCTTCCGGTTTGGGGGTAAAAACATCTTTAAAGCTAAAGGAGCCAGCATCGTCACAACCGGCCAATATGCTCAAGGCAAAAAGCCCTGTCATGACCTTAAATGCGGGATTTCGAAAGGGGTTAATATCGCCGCCCATAATGATAGTCCTTGCCTGTTTTCCGGGTTTCCGGCACGTTTTTTGTCCCTTGAATAGGGTTCTTTGGCGGGAGTGTACCTTGGCTTGCACGGTCTGGGAAGATGTTGCGCATCAAATCGGCGATATTCCCCAAAGAATAGACATGGATTTTACCGGTTTCAGAATCGTTCATGGACCTTTAGGACGGTTCAGCCGGAGGAGTGGCAGAGTGGTCGAATGCACCGGTCTTGAAAACCGGCGTGCGTGAAAGCGTACCGTGGGTTCGAATCCCACCTCCTCCGCCACTATCATATTTTCCTAAATATGATTGGGTCGCCTTGGGCGGCCTTTTTCTTGGTTTGGCAGGAGGTTGCGCTGTTCCATCATTGTCTTGAGTTTCTTTCGATGGTGCCTATACTCTTTCCTTGAGTGGTAGAGAATGTGGTATTTTCAATGGCCCTATCCGGCAAGCTGACAAAGAAACTCGTGGAAAACCTTGGCCCCGGTCGGCATGGGGATGGCAATGGGTTGTATCTTGTCGTCGATCCGTCTGGTGCGCGGCGTTGGATCGTGCGGGTGGTGGTTAAAGGCCAGAAGAACAAGAAAGGCGGACCGCTGCGCACGGACTTTGGCTTGGGTGGCGCTGATATCGTCACGATCAACCAAGCGCGCGAGCGAGCGCTGGAATATCGGCGCATGGCCAAGACCGGCCTGAATCCGCGTTTCAATGCCAAACGCGACATTCCAACCTTCGAAGAGTTCGCCAAGCAGGTCCATATCGACCGGATGCCGACGTGGAAGAACGCCAAGCATGGTCAGCAGTGGATCAACACATTGCGCGACTATGCTTTCCCCAAGATTGGACGCATGCCAATTGATAGTGTTGAACAGCCCGAAGTGATGATGTGTCTTGCCCCGATCTGGACCGAAAAGCACGAAACTGCGAAACGGCTGGCGCAGCGGATCAAGACGGTGCTGGATGTGGCGCGGTCCAAGGGGTTCCGTTCGGGCGAAAACCCTGTCACGGCGATCAAGGACGCGCAGGCGCTGCCCAAGGTCAAGGCCAAGGTCAAGCACCACAGGGCGATGCACTGGCGCGACGTGCCCGCCTTCTATGCGGATCTGAAGGCCCGCAATGCTATGGCGGCAAAAGCGCTGATGTTCACCTGCCTGACGGGGTCGCGGACGGGCGAAGTGCTCGGCATGCAGTGGGGTGAGATCGATCTGGAGACGCGCGTCTGGACCTGCCCTGCCGACCGCATGAAAACGGGCGCGGATCACCGCGTGCCGCTCACAGAAGAAATGCTGTCGATCATCGAGCCTCTTCGCGCGATGCAGTCCGACTACGTGTTCGAAGGACAGAAACGTCACAAGCCGCTGTCCAATATGTCGATGTTGATGCTCCTGCGCCGGATGCAAGTCGAAGGTGTCACGGTCCACGGATTCCGGTCCACCTTTCGCGATTGGGCCTCTGAGGTGGCAAACGCGCCTCGTGAGGTAGCGGAAATGAGTTTAGCGCATCAAGTCGGATCAGACGTGGAACGCGCCTACGCGCGATCTGACCTGCTGGAGAAGCGACGGGTTTTGATGGAACGGTGGTCGGTTTTTGTGGCGGATATGCCTGGAAAAGTGATCCAGATCAGTGGTTAGCAATGAAAGTAAATGCGCAAAGATGTGTCACGGGCCACCTTTTGGATCTCATGTGCCATCCAGCAACATCGAAGCCAATTGTTGAAATGCACTAAGGGGGGTGCAATACTACCCTTTATTATAGCGCAAGAACAAGTCGATGCCCTGAATTCCTTTACCGATGACCTGTTCGGATACAGCAGTGGAAATGCGCTGGCACCTATCGGCCCGCGTCTGGATATCTCGAAGCCGAATTTTCACGATACGAAAAAGGAATTCCTGCGCGAGAAGAATGCCATTGAACAGGCAAACGATAATATCAGGGCGGTACTAGAACAGTTCATCGGATCGCAGCACAAGGGAGACCCCGAACACTCCAAGATGACGATCAGCGTTCAGACGGCGATGGACCGGCTCGCCAAATCAATTGGACAGCCGGAATCTATCGAGACTGCAAGCGATCTGGTCATGAAAAACATCATGCAAACCGGTTTGTACTATAATTCACTAATTTTCATGATTCATCTGAGTAGTGTTTATAATCAGAGACTTAACGAGTTGAAAGATCAAGAAAAAGAGTATTGGACCGTTAGTAGTCGCCCGCCGAACTATTATGCCCGAACCATCGCACTTCGGTTTGCACGCATCTACGCAAAGGAGACGCGGTCCAAGCCGACGTTCGGCACATCCCGCGAAGGCAACCACCCGTCCACTGACTACGGTAGATCATTGGAGCGGGTATTTCAGTTACTGAATATCAAGGCCAAAGTCAGAAACCCTGCAGAATGGGCGATTGGGCAACTGACCGAAGACGATTGGAACCCGCCAACGAACGCACTCTTGGGAGGTTTTTTTGGGCTCGGTGTCGACCAGAAGCCGCTTTCTGCGTCGAAGTCGACTAAGGAGCGGATCGCTGAAATGCTGGCCAAAAGGTCTGATCCCTAACACCTTCACAAGGCCGAGTTTGCGACTTTCCTGTTTTGTTCTCAAAGCAATTCTGACGTGTTCAGATGCCACCAATCTAACAAAGCAGGATTGGAAACATGGCAAACCTATTCGAGCAACACCGAAACTACGTTCTTGGCGATTCCGAACTCGAACTGATCGGAGATCGCGACAAGCTGGCGCAGTGGCGTCACAAGGGCATTGGCCCGGCGTTCTACAAGCTGGGTCGCAAGATCATCTATCGCGGTGCTGATCTCAACGCATGGGCAGAAGCAAACCGGGTTGATCCCAGCAAAGAGGGGGCGGCGTGATGGGGCGTCCCAAACACCTGCGCGGGATCAGCAAGGATCGCGTATACGTGGTCAGAATGGCGGCGCGATTGGTAGGTGTTTCTGAGCCGACGTTCAGGAAATGGTCAAAGGACGGGCTGCGTCTGATCAAGGACAAGCGCCCCCATCTGGTGCGAGGTGCGGATATCATCGACTACCTCGCGCGCCGCAAAGCACGCAGCAGGTGGCAGATGGCCCCGGATCAATTCGCCTGCATGCGCTGCAAGGGGCCAAGCAAGCCTTTGGAAGGCTCTATTCAGTATCACTCCCAAACCAATTCCACCGGGCGTCTGAGCGCGCTTTGCAATGTCTGCACGTCCAAGATGGGGCGGTTTTGCAGCGCATCTGAGCGGGACCGCTATGACCTTTCCGGGCCTGTTGCGCGCAACGGCAGGAAACAAGCCTAAACTAACCCGCCATCCCTCACTTAAACGCACAGTTTAGAGCCATCAAACAGACGGGCTTTTGCGCAAGGCTGCATGGACTGAAAAACCTCTTCAAGAAAGGACTTGAGCACATGAAAAAGTTTGACCCTGATAATGAGCGTTTGAAGCTCGAATACCAGGATGTTCTGCGCCACGGTGAAGGCTTGGACCACAAGACCATCGACAAGGCCATGACCGCATTGCGCCAGTTCGAGCAAAGCACGGGCTGTAAGTCTTTCAAACGATTCAACAAGGAACAGGCGATAGCGTTCAAGGACTGGCTGGACACGGCGAAAAACAGCCGCACAGGCAAGCCCTTGTCCAGGGCGACCATCGGCACGACCCTGCGTGCGGTACGTGAGTTCTTTCGATGGGCAGGCGCGCAGCAAGGCTACAAACGTACGATTGGGCGCAGCGACTGGCGGTATCTGAAACCGTCACGCAAGGATGCTCGGGCGGCACAAGCATCGACGCCGCGCCTTGTCCCCGCCGTGGGTCATGTGCGACGCGCCTTTGACGCGATGCCCAGCGTCACGAGCCAAAACAAGCGCGACAAGGCCCTGATGGCCTTGCTGATTCTTACAGGTGCCCGAATTGGCGCTATCGCGTCTTTGCGCGTGAAACATGTCGACCTTGAGCGCAGGACCGTGTTTCAGGACGCGCGCGAAGTAGAAACCAAACACGCCAAGACCATGATCACCACGTTTTTTCCTATGGGTGAAGACTATGTTGCCGCGCTGGCGGATTATAACACTCACCTGATCGAAGACCTGATGTTCGGGCCAGAAGACGCCTTTTTCCCCAAGACGGCAATTGTGTGTGGCTCTAACGGTTTTCGGGCGTCGGGGCTTTCCCGCCTGCCATTCGCCAGCACGGGGCCGCTCAATGAAATCGTGAAAGAAGCCTTCACGTTGGTGCAACTGCCCGCCTACACGCCGCACAGCTTCCGGCATATGCTGGCCTTGCATGGCGACAAACTCTGCCCCACGCGCGAAACCTTCAAGGCATGGTCGCAGAATATGGTCCATTCCAGCGCCGTCACAACCGTTTCCAGCTACATGCCCGTTTCATCAGACGCCCAGCGCGAGATAATCCTTGGACTTGGAGACGGCAATTGAAAGGCAAAGCAAACATGTTTGCGTGAAGGCACCAGAACTAGACGCCGGTCGCCACCAGTGATCGGCGCTTGTGACCAAAGACTTGTGGGCGTGAACTGATCATCACGGCGCTTCACGAGAAGGTCGCAATGCGCAGAAAGCGGACTTTGCAAAGCTTTAAGAACGGCCCAAAGGAGACCTTCACCGATCCATTGATCGCTGCGATGCGGCTTCCGCATTGCAGACATTCGTGCAAAGTGCAGCATTTACGAGGGATTACACATTTGATAAGGGGGGAAAATTTAGCTTTCGCCTCCAGTACCCCAATGACTGTTTACTGCAGGGAACGAGATTGCAGTGAACATCGGCAGACGTGGAAAAAACCTCCTATTTCAAAGCGGTGTGACTTCGCCTATTCCTCAATAGGACCTGAAATGGCTTGCCAGATGATCTATTAGCGCTCGTACACGTGCGGTCAGATGGCGATTGGGCGGATAAAGCGCGTAAAGGCCGAAAATTTCTGTCTCATACTCGGGAAAAAGCTGTTCCAGCGATCCGTCCGCCAGACTCCGGGCAATGGCATATTGCGGACAGCGCGCGATGCCGAGCCCCGCAATCGCCATGTTCGCAATCGCGGCCGGCGCGTTGGCATGAAAGGCACCGGCCGTCTTGACCACAAAATCCCGGGCACCGGTGCGGAACCACCAGGCGGTGGCATCCGCCGGGTTTTCGTCGATCAGGCAGCTATGGGTGGCAAGCGCCATCGGATCGCCGGGATGGCCGTTGGCGGCCAGGTAGGCCGGTGATGCGCAGACTATCAGCGGCATATCCGCCAGTTTCCTGGCGATCAGGGTCGAATCCCGCAGCACGCCGATCCTGACGGCCAGGTCAAAACCCTCCTCCACCAGGGCGACCCTGGCATCCGAGAGCCTGAGATCGATGTCGACATCCGGATGCGCCTTCATGAAGGGTGCGAGGGCCTGGGTCAGATTGGTGCTGCCGAACCCGGTCGGTGCGGTCAGGCGGATCGGGCCGGCCAGAGCGGATTGCCTTTCTTGTACCAAGTCGTCGAGTTCGTCGATCTGTTCGACGATCGGGCGGCAGCGTTCAAGATAAGCGATCCCAACATCCGTGAGGGCGACGCTTCTTGTCGTCCGGTTGAATAACTGGGTCGAAAGCCTGCCCTCGAGCTGCGCCACATATTTGCTGACCAGCTTGGTCGAGAGGCCAAGACGTTTGCCCGCGGCGGTGAACGAGCCCTCCTGCGCCACGGCCAGAAAGGAGCGCATCGTATCAATCGTGTCCACTGCAACGCTCCTTCGTCGTTCTGTTGATGTGTATTATACCCAATTTGTTCATAGTTATTGAATAAAATATGCGATTATCAACGAATTGGCCATATGGCATGTTTCTGCCTGTGAGTACTTCACCCGTGCTCAGCCAAGGAAACCCCTCCGAAAGGTAAAACCCATGCCAAACGCCATCCGCATTCACCGTCATCCACTTTCCGGCCACTCGCACCGGGTCGAGCTTTTCGCCAAGCTCGGCGGCATCAATCATGAACTGGTCGATGTCGACCTGATGGCTGGCGAGCACAAGAAGGAACCATTTCTGTCGCTCAATCCGGCCGGGCAGGTTCCCGTCATCGAAGACGGGGACGTGACCGTTGCGGATTCCAACGCCATACTGGTCTATCTCGCGCGGAAATATGCCCCCAACTGGCTGCCCGCCGAACCCATCCGCGAGGCCGAGATCCAGAAGTTCCTGTCTCTGGCTGCCGGCGATATCGCCCATGGCCCGGCAGCCGCGCGGCTGGTCACCGTCTTTGGCGCCCAACTGGACGCCGAACGCCCCAAGGCGGTGGCCAAAGCCGCCTTCGCGCGTCTCGAAGCGCATCTGGAAGGGCGCGACTGGCTGGTCGGTGGCGCACCGACAATCGCCGATGTCGCGATCTACAGCTACACGGCGCATGCGCCCGAGGGGAACGTCTCGCTTGCCGACTATCCCAATATCCGCGGGTTGCTGAGCCGTGTCGAAGCCTTGCCGGGTTTCGTCCCCATGCAAGGCACCAAGGTCGGCCTGGCCGCCTGAGGAATCCATGCGCCCGGTCCGATGACCGGGCGCAGTCTAACCCGCCTGCAGTCACCAGATCGCCATCCCGGCGCAAGGAGAATTCCGATGCCTGACACCATTCAGAGCGACATCAGCATGTCCCCGTTCCACCAGGGCGAACACCTGGCTCAGGAACGGCTGGGAGTCCGCGGCATCGAAGACTGGGCACGACAGGTCGTCCGCGATCACCTGCCCGAACAGCACCGCGAGTTTCACACCGCCTTGCCGTTTCTGGTCGTTGCCGCGCGGGACGGACAGGACCGACCCTGGGTCACCTTGCTGGAAGGGCCCGACGGATTTATCACGTCGCCCGACAATCAGGCGCTTTCGATCGGCGCATTGCCCGGACCGGGTGACGCGTTGCACGACAGCATCCTGCCCGGCAGCGATATCGGCATTCTCGGCATCGAACTGGCCACCCGGCGCCGCAACCGCGTCAATGGCCGCGCGGCCGGGGTCACCGCCACCGGGTTCGATTTTCGTGTCGACCAGAGTTTCGGCAATTGCCCGCAATACATTCGCGAACGAAACTGGCGCCGTGAAGCAGGTGCCGTTCGCTGCCAAACCACAAGAGGCCGACGGCTGACGACCGAGCAGGCCCGGTGGATTGCGTCCGCGGACACGTTTTTCATCGCCAGCGGCTATCGCGGCGAGGGTGAAAGCGCGACCTTCGGGATGGACGCCTCGCATCGCGGCGGCGACCGGGGTTTCGTCGAGGTGCCGGATGACAGGCGGCTGCGGTTTCCGGATTACGCGGGCAACAACCATTTCAACACGATCGGCAATATTCTCCTTGATCCCAAGGCCGGGCTTCTGTTCGTCGATTTCGCAAGCGGCAGCTTTCTTCAACTGACCGGCAAAGCCTCGATCGACTGGGACAGCGGTGCGCTCGCCCGGTTTCCCGGCGCGCGCCGGCTGGTGACGCTGGAGATCGACGAGGTTGTCGAGACACGATCGGCAGCCAGCCTCAGATGGGCAACGGACGCGGATTCGGTCCGCTCAATCCGGCTTGTCGAAAAGACGCCCGAGAGTGCCGATGTCACCTCTTTCGTCTTCGAGGCGCGGGACGGCGGACCCCTGGCCGGGTTCGAACCGGGTCAGCACCTGCCGATCGAGTTGGACATTCCTGGGATCGGCGAACCGGTCAGCCGCACCTATTCGCTGTCCAACGGGCCGAATGAACATCGCTACCGCATCACCGTGAAACGCGAACCGAAAGGCATCGCCTCCCGGTTTCTGCATGACCATCTCGAACCGGGCGCGATCATCAACAGCCGCCGGCCCGCGGGGGATTTCGTAATGACCTGCAACAAGTGCCCGCTGGTTCTGGTCAGCGCTGGCGTCGGCGTCACGCCGATGATGAGCATCCTGCAGGCGGTTGCGGGCGAGCGAGGCAACCGCCCGGTCTGGTTCGTGCATGGCGCAAGAGACGTACAGCATCACCCGCTGGCGCTGGAGGTTCGTGACCTGGCGTCTAGCCGCTCGGGCATCACCGTGCATGTCGCCTACAGCCAGCCCGGCCTGGAGGACGAAATCGCGGTCGATTATGACAGTCACGGACGCATTGACGGAGCGCTGCTGGCGCGGCTGATCAACAATGTCGACGCGCATTACTTCATCTGCGGGCCCACAAAATTTATGGGCACATTGCAGGCGGATCTGCAAGGCCGGGGCGTACTCCCGGAACACATTCACACCGAAAGTTTCGGCCCCGCGGGGTGATCGCGCCCGATCAACCAAGACCGCCGGGGCCATAGCTCCAGGAGAAAAAGAAAATGGCTAAATCATATGATATTGTGATTATCGGTGGCGGCAATGCCAGGTTCGGCGTGTCGGCCATCGCCCACGAGGCGGGCAAGTCCATCGCCTTTGTCGAAGCGCGCGATTTCGGCGGCACCTGTCCCAACCGCGGCTGCACCCCTAAGAAAGTGCTGGTCGCCGCTGCCCACGCCTTGCATGAGATCGAGCAGGCCCCGGTGCACGGCATTAACGTCGGCGAACCAAGGCTCGACTGGGCCCGGCTGATCGAGCGGGAAAAGGACCTGATCGGCTTCATCCCGGACGCCATGCTCGGCCTGGCCGAAAAGCGCGGCGACGTTTATCGCGGTTTTGCCAGTTTCACCGGCCCTAACAGCGTCGAGGTCGACGGGCAGGTCATCACCGGCAAGGATATCGTCATCGCGACGGGATCAAGACCCAGGCCGCTACCGATCCCCGGCGCCGAACACATGATCACCTCGGACGAGGTTCTGTCGGACCCGACGCTGCCGGGCGAGGTCGTGTTCATCGGCGGCGGTGTCATCGCGATGGAGTTCAGCCATGTCTATGCGCGCGCGGGCGTCAAGGTGACGATCCTCGAAGCGCTGCCGCAGCTCCTGCCGCGTCTCGATGCTGATGCCGTAACCGCGCTTCGGGCTGAAACCGAGCGCCTCGGTGTGAGCGTCAAGACCGGGGTCTCGGTCACGGCGATCGAGAAGACAGGCGACTGTCTCACGGTGCAGTTTTCCCATGATGGCTGCGATCAAAGCGTCACCGCCGAGCGTGTCGTCAACGGCGCGGGCCGCATCGCCAATATCGACGGCCTGAACCTCGAGACCGGGGATATTGCGCATGACGGGCGTCGCATTCTGATCGACGACACGTTGCGTTCGACCTCGAACCCGTCGGTCTGGGTTGCCGGTGATGCTCTGGAACACTCCCCCCAGCTGTCTCCGATTGCGACTTACGAAGGCCAAATTGTCGGCCATAACATCGTCAACGGACCGACCAGAAATCCGGATTACAGCGTGATCCCGAGTGCGGTCTACACGGTCCCGACACTCAGCACGGTCGGGCTGAGCGAAGCCGAGGCCAAGGAGAAAGGCCTCGATGTCGCGGTGACGGTATCGGACATGTCGGGCTGGTTTTCCGCCAAGACCTATGCCGAAACAGCGGCCTGGTCGAAAGTGCTGGTCGACAAGACCAGCGACCGGATCGTGGGGGCCCATGTTCTGGGTCATCACGGCGAGGAACTGATCCATCTCTTTGCCATGGCCATGCGCCACGGCATTTCCGCCAGCGATCTCAAGACCTCGCTCTATGCGTTTCCGACCTTCGCGGCGGACCTCAAGTCCCTGTTCTGACGGCGTGGGCAAAGACACGTCACTTCAAGAAGGAGATTTACCATGCATGACAAGGTCTGTCTGATCACAGGTGTCGGCGATGGCACCGGCAGTTCCGTCGCACGCCGATTTGCGCGCGACGGCTATCGCGTGGCCCTGCTGGCGCGCAACAAGGACCGGTTGCGCGACCTTGAAAGAGAGTTGCCCGGCTCGAAGGCCTTTGCCTTCGACCTGGAGGATCTCGATCAGCTTGTCTGCGTTTGCCGACAAGTGAAGGAGGAGATGGGCACGCCCGAGGTGATCGTGCACAACGCCGTTCGCGCCACCTTCAAACCCTTCATGGAGGTCGACCCCACAGAACTGGAACGCAATTTCCGGGTCAACACCACAAGCCTGCTTTACATGGCGCGTGAACTGACCCCGGCAATGGTTGAACGTGGCAGCGGTGCCATCGTGGTCACGGGCAATACCTCGGCCTTGCGCGGGGTCCCCAATTACGCGCTCTTTGCCCCGACAAAGGCGGCCCAGAGGATCTTTGCCCAATCCCTGGCCCGGGAACTGGGGCCAAAGGGCATTCATGTAGCCTATGTGGTCATCGATGCCGCCATCGACACGCCCTGGACCCGTATGCCCTTCAACCCGGACGCGCCCGAAGATTTCTTCAGTAAACCCGATGCCATAGCAGAGGAGGTGTTCCATGTCGCCAATCAAGACCGATCTACTTGGTCGTTTGACGTAGAACTGCGACCCTACGGTGAAAAGTGGTGAGCGACGGACGGCCCTTACCAGCCATTCAACCATCCAAGGCTCCGGCCTTCCAATTTCCAGGTACCGGACATTGATGCGCGGCGCAGCAATCTTAATAAGCCAATGACGTATACGCAGACAAGCGGGCCGTTCGCAGCACCAGCTATCTTGTCAGCTGCTCGGGCCTGTTTTGCTTTGTCAGGCGCCTCGTATGATCCGTCCTTCGATCCAACGGGTCTGAGTTTGTTCGAACTGCATTTCAAGTCATAGAGATGCAGCCCGATGGATGGTGTGAGACGAGTTATGTCTACCGCAGGCTAAATGAACTCAATCTCCAGCGGAGGAATATCGATACCCTCCAGTGCGGTTTGCCAAACCTGTCCGGCCGAGACGTCGTAGGCGAGCGTGACACTTCCAATGGTCACAAATTCGCCTGGCAGCAGTTGCGGGTTGTTCGGATCCCGCGAGAGCAACTTCACCAGATGCGAAAGCGCCAGCCGGGATAGATGGACTGGACGACTTCGATGCCATGCGCCACCCAGTCAACGCATCTGAGAAGAGACGCCGCATCCATTCCAGGCTCGGGTGTCTTACCAAGGCCCAACGCGATCTCCGGTTCGATCTTTGGTTCGGTGGCCCGGGCAGCGGCAAACTGCCATGGCATGCCTTTCTCGGTCACCGTGGTGTCGAATAAATCGCCCCAGATCGGTGCATCGATCCCGAATTCGGGCCAGAGCCTCTTGTTCGTGAAGCCGAGCTTACGTCCCACTCGTCTCTCGCCGCGTGCTTCCCGAAGCGCCCTCAACTCCGCTGTCACCTCGTAGGCTCGCTCCAGCGTCAATCCCTCATTCCGGCCGCTAAATGGCGCCGTTTGCGCACCCGCATCCAAGCAGCCGAGTACAGTTTCTGCAATCTCAGGCACGAGGATCACCTTTCTCTTGTGTCGGGACGGCAGGTAGTGGCGGTAGTAATACAGACTGATCGGGTTTCCGATACTCCCAATGCCAGCCGTCGATCCGGGTTGGGATGATGGTCAGTACCAACTACGCCAAGACGAGCATTGTTACGGCGAGCAGAGCAAGCTCTACGGATGGATCAGGCATTCTTCAACCTACAAGATACTAAGTTCGCCTGAAAGCACAGCATTGAAGGCCAGCCTCGCCGAAGACCGCTTGGCTGAATGCTTATGTCACCGCTGTCGCAGCGTTCGACAACTTATCTTTACGATCGGCCATCGAAGAACGGCCCATACCAGTCATTGAACACCTTGTCAGAATGCTGCGGTCGCAGCCCTCATTGCTGCCATAAGCAATCCCAACAACCGTTTCTCGTGAGTTCTGGGATTACTGATCGCAGTTGTAGATCATGATTGCCGACGGGCCAGTTCATTGTGAAGAGTTCTGATTTAGTATCCATTGCCATCTATGGTAGCCGAGTATTCCAAGGTGGGAATTCGTCAGATGGTCAAAAAAGTTGAAGAAATCAGAGGAAGTGTAAACTCCCTGATCAGAACACTGGATGTGGGCGAAATAGCCGTCATACCAACGAGCCGGGAGTTGGTAGCAGTTATTGACCAAAAATTCGAAATGCCCGTTCAACTGCAGCGGTGGTATGCAGTCTTTTCGCGCGGAGATCATGTTTATGCTGTTGCTGACATTGATGGTAGGCGAATTTCGCTTCAGAGATACGTTCTGAAGCTCGAACATCCAGAGCGTTCATATGACGAGCTAAAGCACGTTTCGTTTGCGAACAAGCAGAGTTTGGATTGCCGGTTGTGCAATTTGGAGTACCGTATCGGGCGCCAATCGGTGATGCTAAATCGAAGGCCCAAGAAAGGCACTTCATCTCGCTACAAAGGAGTGATCAAATCGCTTACCTCAAATGGAGGCTTCAAGTGGCGTACGCAAATTAGGGGCAACTTTGGCACGATGAGCATCGGGACTTACGACGACGAACAATGGGCGGCAACAGTCTATGACGCTGCCGCCTATCTCGTTTTCGGGGGATCAGGGCACTACAATTTCCCAGAGACCTGTCCAAACGTTGACGCTTTGGAAATCGCGCGAGTGCGCATCGAGCGCTTCAGTTTGATGAAAAAAAGAAAGCAAGAAACAATAGACTAGCCAGGCTCAAGGCCGGCCCGGAGCTGCCGTTGACCATGCAGGTCCAATGCTGCAGCCCCAGCACGCACAGCCGACATTGGACAGGGGTGGGAAAGTTCTCCTGCTTTGCCACCGCAAATTTACACCGTGGCACGAAAGAGGCGGGCCGCAGCCCGCCCCAACTTCGTGGATATTTCACCTTATCGCGGGAAAGACCACGAGGCTTCTTCTGCTAGAAGATATACGAAGCGTGGTCTACTCTCCTTCTGACGTCAAGAGTTGAAGGGGATTTCATGCCGGTACGTTTTGCTTTCGATTTGGGAACGACATCCATTGGATGGGCAATCTATGACCTCGACGCAGCGCTTTGGGAAACGCAACGCAAAGGCAAACCTGTAGGTCTGTGCAACTTGGGGGTTCGCCTTTTCGACGACGGGCGGACGTCTGACGGGAAGCAGTCGAACGCTGCAGCACGGCGGGATCCCAGGTTGGCGCGACGCCAATACGGCCGACGGCTAACGCGGCGCGAGCGATTGAAAAACGATTTGGTTGAAACCGGCCTCCTGCCTACGGCTGGTCAGGCTCGAGATGTTTTGTTCACCTGCTCGCACTCCAATCAATCTTGTGCCGATGCAAGCGATGGTGACTGCCGCAACCCTTACCGGCTGAGGGCGCGCGCGGTCGCTGGCAAGATATCACTCTATGACCTTGGGCGCGCCTTGTGGCACATCTCTAAGCACCGAGGATTTGCGAGTAACCGAAAGACTGATCCGGATGAGAAGGACGACGGTTTGATCAAACGTGGGGCGAAGGACCTCGCAAAGAAGCTCAGCTTAGGCGGCCACAAGACCTATGGCGCCTACCTATGGTCACGTTTGAAGACCGGGGATGGTGTACGTGTCCGTCCGCAAGGCGAGGGTACGGAAAAACACTACGACTTCTATCCGACCCGCGATATGCTCGTGGCAGAATTTGATGCGATTTGGACAGAGCAGGCAAAGCACCATCCAGAATTAAACGAAACTGTCCGTGATCGTTTGTACGGCACCATCTTCTTTCAACGTCCGTTACGGCCGGTCATTCCGGGTCGATGTACCTTTTTCCCTGATAAGCCTAGGCTGGCGCGATGGCATCCCGCCGCGCAGGCGTTTCTGATTCTCCAGCAGCTTGGCAATCTTCGGATCATCCGCGACGGGGTTGAGGAGAGGCTTGATCTCGACAAGCACCGTGTCCTTTTCAACAGCCTGAATGGAGGGCAGAATCTAACCTGGACCGGGGTGCGCAAAACGCTTGGCCTTTCGTCAAGCAAGGGGTCAGACAAGTTAAACCTTGAGACGGGTGGCCTCAAACATCTTCACTTCAATCAAGTTGCTGCCGCTTTGCTAGGTACTAAACGAAAGCCCGGACCACTGGCGGATTTCTGGCCTGATTATGACACCACCACCCGCGAGAGCGTTCTGCAGAAGCTAGCCAATGCCGAAGATCCCGAAGCGTTGATCGATTGGCTCACCGGCACGCTTGGCCTCGACCCCGAAACCGCGTCTTCGGTCGAAAAGGTGCGCTTGCCGGACGGTCACCTGCGTTTTTGCCACGAGGCGACAGAGGCGATGGTTGCAGAAATACGCGGCGACGTCATCACCTACAACGAAGCCGTTGAGCGGGCACCGCTGCTATCCGGTATCGATTTCACCGACAGCCGACCAGAGAAGGGCCTCAACCGCCTGCCCTTCTATAACGAATTGCCCCATATACAGCGCCTCCTCGGAAATGGCACTGACAACCCAGACGACCCTCACGACATCCGGTTAGGCAAGATCACCAACCCCACCGTGCATATCGCCCTGAACCAGTTTCGTAGGGTCGTCAATATGTTGATCAAGGAATATGGCCATCCGGCCCAGGTGTTGCTGGAAGCCACCCGAGACCTGGGAAAATCGTCGCGGGAAAAGGACGAGATCGACAAGATGATCAAGGCCAATGAAAAGCGAAATAATCGTTTTCGCGCGGATCTGGAAGAAGCCGGCTATCTTGAGCCTGGCCAACGCGTGGGCGAAATGTTTCTCAAAATGCGGCTTTGGGAGGAACTCGGCCGCAATGTGGCGGACAGGTGTAGCCCTTTCACCGGCCGCCAGATCAGCCTAGTCGATCTTCATTCTGACGCGGTCGAGGTCGAACACATCTTGCCCTATGGCGAGACACTCGACAACTCGCCCCCGAACAAAACCCTAGCTTTCCGGGACGAGAACCGGCGCAAAGGCAAATTATCGCCGGGCGCAGCAGCGGAACGCGGCATTTTTGATCAAGAGCAGATGATTGAGCGCACCAAACACCTGCCACGCAACAAAGCCTGGCGTTTCCGGGCTGACGCAATGCAGGTTTTTGAAGAGCAAAAAAGCTTCGAAGATCGCCAGCTGCACGCCACAGGATATCTTGCCCGGGTGGTACGCAGCTATGCCGAAACCCTGTTCGATAAGACGGACCTTGACGGACAGGAGCGGCGTCATGTGTGGATTTTGCCGGGACGAATGACAGCTCTATTGCGCCATCGCTGGGGACTGAACCTCGGCGACCACAATCGCAAAAACCGCAACGATCACCGCCATCATGCTATTGATGCCGCTGTTATCGGGGTGATCGACCGAGGGATGATTGCACGGCTTCAAAAGGCGGCCAAACTGCACGAGGCGGACAACCTGGCGCGCGTCCTACCAGCGCCGCCCGAACCGTTTTCAGGCTTCAGAGATGCTGTGATGACTGCCATTCGCGACGTGCGGGTCAGCCACCGCCCACGTCACGTACATGCGGATAGTTCTGACCCGTCTCAGACCAGTGGCAGGTTGCACGAGGATTTTGCCTACGGGCTTGTCAAAGATGTTCCCGAAAATCAGGCCAACCTATCTATTGGCAATGGTAAGAAAGTGGTGGTGCGGCGAAAACCAGTTGCAGGGTTATCGCCAAAGGAAATTGCGCAGGTTCGCGACGTTTCCTTGCGAAATGACCTTCTGGAGGCCACGGCCCCGTCGCGTAAAACTGGATTGCCAACAAAGGAAGCGGAAAGGTTTCGGACGGAACTATTGACCGAATGGTCCCGCCAGACAGGTCACAAGAGTCTGCGTGTTTTGTCAGTAAAGGACAGCGTCTTGCCAATCCTTGGTAAGAATGGAAAACCAGAAAAATACATGGTCCCCGGCGAAAATGCCTGTCTGGATATCATCGAGGTTGAAGGTGTCTGGAAGTGCCACGCTCTGACGGTCTGGGATGCTAACGCGGGCCAACAGCGCCACTGGCGAGATCTTTATCCCAATGCCAAGTTTATCATGCGCGTCCACAAAGAAGACACGCTGCAGCTTTTTGACTGGGACGATGACGAAGGTGCGGTTGTTCCCGACAGCAATTCAATCAAACGTGTTGTTCGTCTCGCTCCAAGCAACAGTCGTATTTATCTCTGCGGATTGAATGAGGCTGGTGACCTGCAAAAGCGTCATGACGACAAGGAAGATGACTTTCGCTGGGATTTGGCTACAATATCAAAGCTGAAGGTGCGCCGCGCCCGTCGGGTGCGGATTGATGAGTTGGGGAAGGAACACACCATACCGCATGGTAAGGTGAGAGTTTGCAGGTGACTTATCGGGCCCGAAATGGAGGGTTCGATGGTAGGACGAATACTGGAGTTGGCGCGGGAAAACCTCGCCATCCATAAAGCGCGTGGTTTTCTGTCGGTGCGTCGGGAAGGTACCGAGATAGGTAAAGCGGAACTCGACGATATAGACGCCGTGCTGGTTTCGGGTCAGAGCTTAACCTGGTCCAACAGTGCTCTTGCCCATCTTGCCGCACAAAACGTGCCTGTCACCATCCTCGGAGCAAATTTCGCACCTGTGGCGGTCGTGCTGCCTTTGAACGGACATGGTGAACAGGCTTATCGTATGGCGGATCAGGCGGCTGCATCCAAGCCCTTGCGCAAGCAAATCTGGGCCAGTCTGGTCCGCCATAAGATCGCCGCACAGGCGGCTGCACTAGGCCGCCTTGGGATACCGTCAGAACGACTTGTACGACTTGTGTCTACTGTTCATTCGGGAGACCCAAAAAATTGCGAAGCGCAGGCCGCCCAAACTTATTGGCCGCTTCTGCTTGGCAAGAGTTTCCGCCGTGACACCGGGCAAGAAGGTGCCAATGCACTTCTGAATTATGGATATGCCGTGCTACGCGCAGCGACTGCTCGTGCCATTGTCTCGGCCGGACTGCACCCATCGCTGTCGGTACATCATCGCAGCGGCGGTGATGCATTGGCTCTGGCCGATGATTTAATGGAGCCTTTCCGCCCCACCATCGACCTGGCCGTATATACCTTGTTGGAGACCGGGATTGATCGGGTAGAAGATGGCCGGGGCGCTTTGGTCCAAACGCTTTCCACCCCCTTTTCAACCGATCAGGGTAGCTCACCTCTTTCGCAGGTTCTTTTACGTCTTTCTCAAAGCCTTGCCGGTAGCTTTGCATCAGGCAAAACCACCCTCGTATTTCCTCGGCAACCAATACCTCACAGCGCTTTTGCCGATGAATGATTTTCCCGCTCTATCAAAGTACAAAACCATGTGGATATGGACCTTATTTGATCTACCCGTTCTCACAAGCTCGGAGCGTAAGGCCGCGACACGTTTCCGAAACGATCTGCTCGATCTTGGTTTCCAGATGGCCCAGTTTTCGGTATATTTGCGTCATGCGTATTCGAAAGAAAAAGCAGATGTCATTGCAGCCAAGGTCGGTGATCTGGTGCCACCGTCGGGGCACGTCCAAATCTTATTTTTTACAGATCGACAATATCAGCTCACCCAGAGCTTTCAGGGCCGCACCAAAAGTGGACCGGAACAAAAGAAACCGGATCAGCTTACGCTCTTTTAGCCCTTCGATATCCGGAATTGCGCCGCAGAATGCAGAAAAAGACCCTGCAAACCAGAGGGTTGTGCAGGGGCAGTTCTAGCAGAAGAAGCCTCGCGGCCAAACCCGGACGGTCAGGCGCTTGTTGATGACATTGGCGCGAGTTCTAGCAGAAGAAGCCTCGCGGCCAAACCCGGACCTATGTGCCTGACGGGAAGGTTCTGAATGAGTTCTAGCAGAAGAAGCCTCGCGGCCAAACCCGGACGCGAAAACTGTGTCTGGGTCAGATACATTGGTTCTAGCAGAAGAAGCCTCGCGGCCAAACCCGGACTCAAGCGTGAATGTCACGTCTGCAGCACTGGTTCTAGCAGAAGAAGCCTCGCGGCCAAACCCGGACACACAAGCTGAGCGCGATAGTTCTGGTATCGTTCTAGCAGAAGAAGCCTCGCGGCCAAACCCGGACAACAGGTATGCGAATGAGGTCAGCCCAACGGTTCTAGCAGAAGAAGCCTCGCGGCCAAACCCGGACTAGAATTGCCTGATTGAGCTGGGTCTTGAGGTTCTAGCAGAAGAAGCCTCGCGGCCAAACCCGGACGGGCAGGTGCACCGCCCCCAGGTTGCTCAGGTTCTAGCAGAAGAAGCCTCGCGGCCAAACCCGGACAGGAATGTCGAGACTGAGGTTATGCGCATCGTTCTAGCAGAAGAAGCCTCGCGGCCAAACCCGGACTACGGCGGCTAAGGTCATTGCCCCGACCCCTGTTCTAGCAGAAGAAGCCTCGCGGCCAAACCCGGACGGGGTCTTCGGTCATGCCGAGCTGCTGCCAGTTCTAGCAGAAGAAGCCTCGCGGCCAAACCCGGACTGCAGAGGCGGAGCTGATCACGCTGATGGAGTTCTAGCAGAAGAAGCCTCGCGGCCAAACCCGGACGCCAACACGCAAAACGGCATTAACCTCCGGGTTCTAGCAGAAGAAGCCTCGCGGCCAAACCCGGACGTCAACAGTGATGCCGCGTGTCTCGGTCACGTTCTAGCAGAAGAAGCCTCGCGGCCAAACCCGGACCGAGAACGGCTGTTGTACAGGGTCGAGCATGTTCTAGCAGAAGAAGCCTCGCGGCCAAACCCGGACGCCTCGCCTATCGCAGCGCTCTATGAGCAGGTTCTAGCAGAAGAAGCCTCGCGGCCAAACCCGGACAGCCGCAGCCGACGCGTGTTTTCGGCGGGAGTTCTAGCAGAAGAAGCCTCGCGGCCAAACCCGGACGTCCATCCCGACATGGCGCGCGGCCATGCCGTTCTAGCAGAAGAAGCCTCGCGGCCAAACCCGGACTGGACAGGTTGCACGCTCTTCGAGTGTTAGGTTCTAGCAGAAGAAGCCTCGCGGCCAAACCCGGACTGAGCACGGTGGCATGATCACGGTCACCGAGTTCTAGCAGAAGAAGCCTCGCGGCCAAACCCGGACGCTAAAGTAGTGGCTATTAAAGGGCCTCGGACAAGTCATTCTGGACCGCTTTTTTGACTACAGGTCTCCATTTCTGTCTTTTCGTAGCCGAAAGTGAGTGTCCGCTTTGACAAGGACAGAATCCAAGGTGCAAAGGCAGCGAAGGTCGGCTTCCCGCCCGGAGGCGTCAAATCTCTATGACCGCTTTGGGATGGCACCGCTCATCCGACCAAAATCATCAGATGTCGGCAACGAGCCCAAACCTCCGTCATTTCTGTTTGCACATATGCCTTCGGTAGGTGAGGGTTTCTGTGGTTACGATCAGGTAAGATCTCAATAACATGAAAGACATCTCAGCGACCCGTGCCTTGATGAAAGCGGTGAAAGACTTACAAGCATCGCTGCTTCTGCCTTACGAGGCACACCCAAGGAATCCGGAGACTGACTTCTTAAATGCCGCAGCATCTGTCGCATTCTTTTCTCGGATCGTATTCAAAGACATAGTTGCGCTTCAAGGAACAGAGATTTCAGCCAGTTGGGCACTAAATGCGGCTATAGCATTAGGTGATCTGGATGAGGCTCGTCAGTTCTTGCGTATCGAAATTGACGATATGAAGAGTGAAGGTATCCACCTGGATCAGCTGAAAGAAAGCACCAAATTATCGCTACGCAATCATGGTCGCTCAGAACGATGGAACGTACTGCTCTCAGAGATTGCAGAGGCACAATAAGTTAGAGCTGAACGGCAGCTCCGTCCGCATAGCGGTCGTTCGGCGATGCAAATTGCAGAAGCGGTCAGATGGCCCGGCGTCAATGACCCCTCTTGGTGTGGCCAGCTGCGCTTTCCCAAGCGACGCGGGACGGAGCGGGGCGTCCTTCGTTGTCTGTTGCGCGTTGCGATGTGACGTCTCATCGTAGTGTGCCGGCGCGGGTGTGCGGGTGAGGATTGGGATTGGAGAAGAGAGCGCGCTGCTGGGCGTGGAGCTTCGTGTTAACCATGATTTAAATTTATGGTGAATTGGTTAATGTTCCCGTTTAACGATAACGACACTGTGAGGCGTTGGGGAGCTGTTTGTTGGGCGCGGGGTCTATTGGGAAGGTCTTCCAGTGACGCGGTTTGGCGTCAAAATGCTTTTGTCTTTGATCTGGATCAAGGACTGGGTGGGGGCGCGGTCGGATAAGCTGATTTCTGCGCAGAAATGGTTAAGCGTCGGCGGGCAAGATTAACAAAAGGGGAAGAGGCTCGGTGTTTAGACGAAGCTCAGCGTGGATCGGGGCGGCTTTCATGGTCTGCAACAAATGCTGGCCGCATCAGCGCGACGTCAGAGGAAGCCGGTGATAGACGCTTGGGGTCGGCATCTGGCCAAGGCCTTCTTTTTCGCAATGGCAGTGACGTTGCCGCGCGATGCGGTTGCCGACAGTTACAGCCACTGCCCTGAGATTTGGTCAGATTATTCGGAATTGGTTCGGGGCCGACTGGCAAAAGCCAAAGATGAGCTACGCATCCATTTTTGTTCAATTTTGCCACTTGATAGAGAATCCTACCAATATGCGAGTACAGCAAAGGTTAGGAATAGGACGGCAGAAAGAAGCCGTATTAGGACTTTTAACCCTGTGGGAGCTGCTTTCGGCGAACTTGCCAACTTCCCAACAAGAAGTGTCGCCCGGATTGGGTTAACCAGATCAAGCACACCTCTCAAAAGCTTAAACTTATAAATGTGACAACCAAGATTTACGCCGATCACGTAACCGAAAAAGACAACTAATGAAAAGCCAAGTTGAGGCATAGTTTATCCAAATGGCAGATATTGATTCATCGGAGGTCTTAGTTGGACCGCTTGCGGCTGAACGAAGCAGCATGCGAAACCCCTTCGGGTATGATTTTTTTGGCCCATCAAATGATTTCTTAGCTGATGTCACTTATGTTGAACGTGAGATTTCATTTGCGACTACTTTAAAAGCGATTGGAGGCGAGATAGGTTTTAGCCTCTATACACCGACAGATGGTAGTTTGTTGGACTCCAGACTAGGTTACCATCTTGGGACAGTAGCTGGCGTAGATCATGAGTAACTTACAATGAAACATACTACAACGATCCAATAAGCAGTATTCGGGGTTGGAGCACTGGACTTGAGGGGGCAGTAGGCGTTGGACACGGTTTAGGCTGGAATAATGACTATGGATTGGCTGCTCGATGTTTACATTGTCGCCGGTGCGCAGTTAAGCGTACTTAATTACTGAAAGATCACCCCTCCGTATTTGCCAATTGAGTAATTCCAACTGATACGGAGATGAGACAATAGGCGGAATGAGCTATGGGCTGGAAAAAAACATTAAATAGGTGGACGAACACCATAATGTTGCTAGGATTCCTTATCTGTTCGGTTTCGTTTTTCGCAAGCGTGCTTTTTTTTGAGTCACAGCCAATTCCAAATACCGTTTTTGGGATATTGTCGGTTTTCGGTGTCATAAAATACTTCCACTTGTGGTTAAAAGAAAGATAGAGTTTTGAATTCATACGATTACTATAGAGCAATATTTGATCAAAGAACCACAATTGGGAACCCCGATTTACTAGATGAATATGACTTAGTTGATGACAAGAAATTCAACCCGGAACAATGGGTGGAAAACGGATATTCTGCAAGATTGGGTCAAGAATACATAGGTCCTGCAACGGCGACTGATTTGAACAAGCTTGGCGATCATTTAATCTCGCAGATACGTTCTTTAGAGGGACCAGCTTCGCTTGCTTTAGATCCCAGCAACTTAACCACTGAGCAAAAGTTGTTTTTGGGCACGACGCTGCTTGATGTGGTGATAGGAGTTGCGAAGAAAACCATTTCAACGTTGGGTTTAGCTACCACAGTTACTCAGGTTGGAGCTGTCGTAGTGGCGGGGGCTAAGAAAGACAAAGAATCGATGCTGTCCGTCACTAAGATAGTTGGGGAAGAGCTTCGGGAAAAAGAGGGCGTACAACGAGATGTAGCATTCGACGATGGCCGCGGTCCCTCATACGATGCGCCAGGGCGGCCTGGTAGTCTTGACCGTGGCATAGCCGATCCGATCGGCGAGCGGGGCGGTATCAGAGAAAACACGCCAAGGCCTGGCTACAGTTTAGGGACCGATACGGGGTACTCATATCGCGGTCCTTACGACGAAGATGGTCCCGGCGTTTCGCTGCCATCATCTTCTACATCACGTGTGTCCCGCCCCGATCCCTCCAGTAATCGAGGCGAAGGCGGAAATAGAGGCGAGGGTCCGGGTCGGAACTCTGACGGTGGGAACCAAACCGGCGGAAACGAAGGGGCGACGCGGTCGGATCGGGATGGTGATGGCACGAGAGGGGGCGGCAACAACAGCGGCACCGGACAAGGGGGCGGCAATAAGTCAGCAGGCCGCAATGAGGATTCGAATGACCCTCGTGGGCTTTACCCCCTTCTCCTCGACTTGGACGGTGACGGCGTTGAGGTCACCGAGCTGAGCAAATCGACTGTATTTATGGACGCTGGCGGGGATGGATTGCTGCACCGGACGGCCTGGGCTGGCGATGGTGATGGGGTTCTGTTCATCGATGATGATGGTGACGGGGCGATCTCGGAGAAGAAGGAGTATGTCTTTACCGAGTGGGACCCGACGGCGACGGATGATCTGGCCGCGCTGAGGGCTGTGTTTGACAGCAATGACGATGGCGTGCTGGACGCCTCGGACACGCGGTTTGCAGACTTCAAGGTTCTGGTCACGAACGCTGATGGCTCGACCACGGCGAAGACGCTGGCGGAGCTGGGGTTCACCTCGATCAACCTGACGGCGGATACCACGCGGATCGAGCTGCCGGATGGCTCGATGATCACCGGGCAGACGACATTTACGCGGACCGATGGCACGACGGGCACGGTGGCGAATGCAACGCTGGTGGCCGAGGCGCATGGGTATCGCGTCGAGCAGGTGGAAAGCACCGATGCGTCCGGCAACCGGGTGGTGGTCAGCACCGCCTATGCGGCGACGGGCGATGTGGCCTACGAGATCACCTCGGTGACCAGCCCGGATGGATCGAGCATCACCAACAGCTATGACGACGATGGCGACGGAGTGGTTGATCGGCTGCAGATGATCTCGACGCAGGAGGTCAGCGGGAACAAAATAGAAACCGTCGTGAACAAAGCCGGATCGGACGCGGCGACGGCGATTGTGACCAGCCGGATCGTGACCACGACCAGCGCGGATGGGGCGGATGTCACGATCCAGCGGGACAGCAAGGGCGGCGGCTGGTTCGATCAGGAAGAGATCCGCAGCACACTGCCCGACGGCAGCCGCAGCATCGTGATCAACGATCTGGCCGAAGATGGCTCGACCATCCGCGGCTCCAGCGAGACGACGAGCGTAGATGGGCTGACCCGCACCAAGGGCACCGATGAGGACGGCGACGGGTTGGATGATCTGGCCGTCACCCACAGCATCACCGAGCATGCCGACGACAGCCGGACGGAAAGCACCGTGGCGCGCAACCGGGACACAAGTTTGCGGTCTTCTGAAACGCTTGTTGTGGGTCCGGATGGCCAGAGCAAACTGATCAACCGGGACATTGACGGGGACGGCGTGGCAGAGACGGTCGAGGATCTGTTGATTAGCCTCGATGCCGGTGGCAACAGCACGTCGGTTCTGGAGGTTGAGAATGCCGACGGCAACCTGCGCAGCCAGGTGACCCAGACACAATCGGCGGATGCGCTGAGCAAAACCATTGCGTCGGATGTGGATGGCGACGGCGATGTGGACAGCACGAGCGTGGACGTCACGGTAATCCAGGCGGATGGCAGCCGGGAAAACACCGTCACGGTCACAAACACCGACGGGTCCGTGCGCGGGATGGAAAAGACCACGCTGGGCGCGGATAAGGTCAGCTCGGAGATCTGGGTAGACCTCGATCAGGACGGGGTTTTTGACGGTGACGAGCGGGTGCGCTCTGTAACTATAGATGACACGACACAAGAACGCATAACGCTGGATCAGATCCGTGCGGCGGATGGCACCGTACTGGCGAGCAGCACGACGGTATCTTCCGAAGATGGCCTGACACGCAGCAGCGGCATTGACGCGGATGGGGACGGGGATGTGGATACTGCTGTCTCGGATAGCACCGTCACGGACGGCGCGGGTGTCTCGACTCGTACCATCGAGATGCGCAATCAGGACGGCACAATGCGCGACAAGACCGTGACGCAGACCAGTGCGGATGGGCTGACCACCACGACGCAGATCGACACGGATGGTGACGGGCTTTTCGATGCGAAAACCGTGGACACCCACGTTCTGAACGTCGATGGCAGCTCAACTAGCACAATGTCGAACTACGCCGGAGATGGTACGACGCTCCTGGGCGAAAAAACCTCGACGGAAAGCGCCGACCGGCTGGTCATGACGACCCTGCGGGATGTGGACGGGGACGGCGTGACGGACGTCACTTCAACATCAACGGAAAGCGCCGATGGATCGATCCTCACCATGGAACTTCGCAGCAATGTGAATGGCTCGAAAATCGTATCTTCCCAGACCACCACCAGCGCCAACGGTCTGATCTCCAGTACCGCGCGTGATCTAGATGGCGATGATATCACCGACATCACCGAAACCAGCACGACCGTTCTGAATGCGGACGGCAGCCGCACCACAACTGTCACGACCAACAACGGTGATGCCTCTTTGCGCAGCGAAAGCGCGGGAACCATCAGTGATGACGGGCTGACCACCACAGTCGAGACGGATGTGGATGGCGACGGCGTCTTTGAGCGCGCAGAAGCCCGCACGACCTTGCTGGGGATTGACGGCAGCCTGACCACTATATCACAAACCCGCTCTGCCAATGACACGCTGCTGTCTCAGTCACAGGTCAAGATCAACGATGACGGGTTGATCACCACAACTTCCGTTGATGTGAATGGTGACGACACATTCGATCTGCTCACAACGGCGACCACCACACTGCTGAATGATGGTGGAACTGAGGTCACCTCGGAACTGCGGGATGCCGCAGGCATGTTACGCAATGCATCGACAACAACATCGAATGACAACGGTCGCGATGTTACCACCACGACAGATGTCAATGGCGATAGCGTCACGGACATGGTCACGTCGCGGGCAATCGCGGATGATGGTGTATTGACGCAGACGCAGTCCGAATTTGCCGCCGATGGCACCTTGCAAACCCGCACGCAGACCGTGACCAGCGGCAATGGACTGACCTCATCGACCAACATGGACGCCGACGGTGATGGTGCATTTGAACACACCCAGCAAAGCAGCACGGTGCTGAATGCCGATGGATCGCGCACGACGACCACGACGGAGAGCGGCATAACCGGTCCGGCCTACCGTACCTCGACGGCAACGACCAGCGATGATGGACGCACACGAATAGAAAGCCGGGACGACAATGGGGACGGCACCAATGATCTGACCGTGCAGACCACACTCGATCTGTCCTTCGACGGCATCGAAACCATCACGGAAGAACGTCGCGCCGCCGATACCTCCCTGCTCAGCACAACCACAACAGTGACCAGCGCCGATGGGCGAACGTTCACCACATCCTGGGACGCGGATGGCAATGGCCTGATGGACGCAGTCACGACGACCGAGCGTGGTGACGATGGTACCGTGACCACGACGGAGAGTTACTTCTCCTCCGGCGGCACACTGGAAGCCACCGCTGTATCCACCCGTAGCGATGATGGGCTGACCCGGACCCGGACAGTGGATCGCAACGCGGATGGGATTGCGGAGCATGTCGTGCATGACACAACCGTGCTAGCCTCCGACGGAACGACCTCGCGCACCGTGGATCACACAACGGGGGGCGGTGTGTCGCTGGCACGGGCAGAATATGACCGGAGCGACGACGGCCTGACGCGCACCACTCGCCTGGACGTGGATGGAGAGAATGGGTTCGAGTTCTTCTCCGAGGATAGTACGACCTTCGAGGACAATGGCGATGTTATTCGGCATCAGACGACCGAAAACGCCACATCCGAGCGGCTCTCCAAGATAACCACAACGACGAGCGGGAATGGATTGACCACCTCTGTTGTGATGGATCGTGACGGGGATCACGCCATGGACAGAAATACCGCCCTGACGCGCGGGGCAGAAGGCGGCTTCACCGAAGTCGTGACAGAATATGGCGATACGTCGCAGGTCATCCGGACGGAAACGCGTGTGGAAAGCCCCGACGGGTGGAGCACCAGCCTGTCTACCGATCTGGATGGCGATGGTACGACTGATCGCGAGATCACTTCGACAGTGGATCTCAGCCGGAATGTAAACACGACCTACCGGGATCTGGCCGCAGATGGAACGGTGCTGGACGAAATCACCGGCATGGTTTCGGCGAACGGGATGCAGCGGTCGGTTTATCTGGATGTCGATGGCGACGGGTCGGATGATTTGATGCGGACCTGGACCACCACATTCAATGTCGCGGGCGATGAGATCACCATCTATGAGGAAAAGGCAGGCAATGGCGTGCTCGCCGACAGGGAGGTGACAACTGTAGCGGCTGATGGGCTCTCCGTCGTCCGGGACATCGATCTGGACGGTGACGGTGTTGTGGATGGCACCATGACCTCAACAACAACGCTGAATGCCGATGGCAGTCGCAGGACGACCGCTGAAACCCGTTATGCCGATGGCGATCTGCGCTCTATGGAAGATGTGGTGATCAGCCGGGATGGCCGGAATATCATGGAGCGTCATGACTATAACGGCAACGGTCTGGTCGACAAAACATCGGAGCTGGTGATCCGTTCGGACGGAGAGCGTATTCTGACAGAGAAATCCTTTGGCGAAACGGGGGGGCTAAATAATACCTTCGTAACGACCACCTCCTCGGATGGGCTGATCACCACGATCAACCGGGGCGTCTTTATCCAGACGATTACGCGTTCCGCGCTGGAGAACGGCAGCTATATCTGGGACAACGGGAACAGCGCCGCCCAGGTCACAGTATCGCATGAGATCGATGCCTTCGGTATTGAGACCTGGCTCTACGTGGGCCCATCGGAGACCCATGAGGCCAGGTTCGATGTTGCTGCCAAGGCACGACTGATCGCAGAAGCCGCACGCATCTATGACACGGTTCTGGACCGCGACATGGGCCGCGTCGAGACAGAAGAGCTGGTGCGTTTTGTCTCCGATGGTCAGCTGGATCGCGCAGCCCTCACGCAGGAGCTGCTGGGTTCCGCAGAACTCGCGACCCGCTATGGTGTTCTCATGGATGCGGCCTTCGTGGCACAGTTCTACCTCAACACCTTTGGCCGGGCGCCATCTCTGGTGGAGCTGAACGGGCATCTGCGCGCGCTGGATGGTGGCACAATCACGCGGGCGGGCCTGTTGGTGCGGCTTGCGGAAAGCTCTGAGCATCTGGTGGTCGGCAACACCCATATGGCGACGAATAACTTCGACGTCATCATGAACCCGGCGGAATACGAACGCAGTCTGGACCGCGCTTACGTGGAAGCACTCGTCAAAAAACTGATCGATGTTGTCTATGATCGCGATGCGACGAATCCAGAGTTGTCTTACTACAGCGGCCTGTTGATGTCTGGAACAGACAACTTGGACGATGTTGCCTCAAAAATCATGGATCAAGTTTTCGACGCGCAGGAAGTTCAGCCATCCAGCTTGCAAAATCTACAAGGAGAATCGTTTGTACAACAGGCTATCGTCAATGCACTGAGCAAGCAGCCAACTTCCCAAGAAGTATCGATATGGAACGAAAACATCTCAGAAGGCCGTGTAACAAAGGCCCAATTCCTCGCTAGTCTTGCACAAAGTACCGACCATCTCGAAGCTGCAGGTGATCACCTCGCCACTGCTGCAAGCTCAACGGACAATCCACGTGATCGTGTCCTGGATGCGAGTGGGCAAGCTGGTAGCGCGGCTTTGCTTGGCAACACCGGAAATGACACTCTGACCGGCGGAGTTGGTGGTGACACTATAGTCGGTGGCGGTGGAAACGACACCATTTACGGAGGGTTGGGAAGCGATGACCTTTTTGGTGGTGCAGGACAGGACACACTTAATGGCGGACACGGTAGCGACAAGCTTTTCGGTGACGAAGGCAACGATTTACTGCGCACTGGTTTCGATCAGACGGGAGATCTGTTGGAGATTTTCCGTGGAACTGTAGACGATAGCCCCGGTCGCCTGCTTTCGGGGGATTTTGACAACGACGGCAAAGATGACTCGGCCGTTTTCTGGGGCGACCGTGGACTCAACAGGTTTTACTTCCGCGAGGAAGGGGGAGCTTACGAACAGGTCCTTAACCCAGTGAACCAAGGTTTTGTGGACGATTATCCTAAGCGTTTTGTCACAGGTGACTTTAACAACGACGGTTACGACGACGTTGCCATTCTTTGGTATCATACTGGGATGAACCGCTTCCTGTACGGCAATCAAGACAGGACGTTTTCTACCGGTGTGGACCTGATCGCCAGAGGTGCAGTAGATGACCTTGCTTCGGGTCTCGTCTCAGGAGATTTTAATGGCGACGGATACGATGATCTTCTTTTCCATTGGCAGAACTGGGGGATGAACCGGTCTTACCTTGGGGACGGGGCCGGAGGTTTCACTCCGCTTTTTGATTTGATTGAAAGAGAGTTTGTGAATTGGGATCAAGTTGGTGAAAGCGTGACTGTTCAATCCGGAGATTTCAATGGTGATGGATTTGATGATGTAGCCTTTCATTGGATGAATACAGGAAAAATCCGGTTCGCATATGGTGATGAATTCGCTTCTTTTTCTGTGCGAGATGAAATCCAATCCAATTCGTTTATCGGTGCCGGTATTTTCGAGACCGGTGATCTTAACGGTGACGGTTTTACAGATATTGTTTTGGCGTCGCGTTCTTCAGGTTTCAACCATACCATACTGGGCCACTCCGGCGGTGTGAAAGAGGTTGAGGTCAATCTTTTGGACACCGCTTTGCTGCAGGGCACTAATAAACTAGTCGAAATGGGCGACTTCGATGGTGATGGGACGGACGAGATCATGGTTCTGAACCGTGTCACCGGCAAAAATGAATATGCTTCGGTCAACTTTGACAGTCTGTTTGGAGGAGATGGAGATGACCGATTGGTAATGGAATCTGGCAACTCGACCGCTTTTGGCGGCGAGGGAGCTGATGTTTTTGAATTCATTGCCGGGCGTGGGACGATCAGCGACTTCGAAGTTGGTACTGACTTAATCGATATCTCTGCCTTTAGTTTGTCATGGAATGAGTTAAGCATCTCTGACACGGGCGTTGCCTGGCGATTGTCTCTTGGGGAGAATACCTTGGTTGTAGAAACGCATGACATTCTCGGGGCTGATGACTTCCAGTTCGTTTGACCATATCGTGGGCGTGAAGTTTATGCTCTGTTTGTCGGAAAGATCTGGTTAAAAGTTCCTGTGCAAATTGACGCGGCGTGCAAGAATCTCTAGCGTTGACGAAGGCAACTTTAGCTTTGCGTTGGCTTTGACGCGTTTGAAGGGGGTGTCGCCCTCATCTATTCTTGCCACTGCGTACGAGGATGAAACGGCAGCGACACCTATGTCTGGCGCAAAGGTGATGGCAATGACTTTTTTCAGGACTACGGGATGTCCTTCTCGGAAACGGACACGCTGCGGCTGGAAGATGTGACCTCTGACGATGTGAAGCTGATCCGGGCGACTGGCAGCGTGAACATGGAGCTGGAAGTTCTGTCGACGGGCGAGATACTGACCGTTTTCAACCAATTCAGATACTATGATGAGCGTAGCCAGGGCGTGGAGGTCATCCAGTTCAGTGACGGGGTGGTCTGGGGCCGTGCAGATATCGCAACCCATACCGCAACCTACGGGACATCCGGCAATGATGACCTGACCGGCAGCACACGGGCGCCGGACATAATCTACGGCCTTGAGGGCAACGACACGCTCGATGGCGGCGAGGGTGATGACGTGCTCCGCGGGGGAGGCGGTGCAGACACTCTAACTGGTGGTGCAGGAGCAGACACGTTTGTCTTTGCCGCCGGGGACGCAGCGGATGTGGTCACTGATTTTCAAGACGGTTTCGACTTGGTCCAGATCGCCGGGCCAACCTTTGCCGATTTGATCGTCGCGCAATCTGGCAACGACGTTGATGTTACAATAAGCTCGGGTGACGTGATCAAGCTTCTAAACACTAGTCAATTAGACATCACCGAAAGCGATTTTGTGTTCGTTTGAAGTTTCGCTATGCTCAGATGTGATACGAGTAAAACCAAATAAAAACAGCAATTAAGTGCGCTTTAGGGGGAATGACCGACATGTCGGCTCCTCAAGTCGTAGCAGTTATCCTGAATAGTCGGCCCGTTTGAGTTGCCGGTCTTGGTTGTCACTTCTCCAGTTGATCGCAAGTTTGCCGAAAAACAAGCGGACGCAGGCCATTTCATTGCATCTAGGATTCTGGCACTGGCGGTCGCATGTTTAGAGCCTGATGCGGTCGGACACGAGTATACTGTCTGAGCCAGGTATTGATGACGATCTGTGCCTGTTTGGTGGTGTGGAAGCATTCGGCATTCAGGACTTCTCGGCGCAGTGTGCCGTTGAAGCGCTCATTGTACCCATTCTCCCAGGGTGATCCTGGATAGATCTTGATCGGTTTAATCCCGACCTTTCTCAGCCAGTCTTGTAGTGCAGTTGCGATGAACTCTGAGCCATTGTCCGAACGAATGTATTCGGGCTTCCCGCGCTGCAAAAGCAGTGGGTAGAGCGCGTCCAGCACATCTGCGCTGTTCATCTTTGGTTTGACCGCGACACACAGCGCCTCACGGGTATATTCATCCGGCACCGTGTACTAACGGAAGGAAAGGGCATTAATCTGTTGCCAAGCGCTTAAGTAAGACCATGAAGTGGTATTTAATGTGGTATTATTAATGATGTGAAGAATTTTATCGTTTTTATGCAGTATTTTGGCGGTTCAATATTTGAAGACACCTCCTCCGCCACTTGCCAATAATTTTTTTATTTAAATCAATATGTTATATTAAGGTTAGGTGAGGCTGCCCCCCATTATAACCGCCAATATTGCATGGCACGGTCATCTTTTTCTTTGGAAGTGACGCAACCGGAAGTTGGTGAATAGCCTCAGTTAATGTTAAAATTTGATTAGTTGATGCTTCCCCGCTTATTAGAGCGAAGACAAAGCTTATTACGAATTTCCGCTAGTCGTGAGGTAGGTCGGGGACGAATATTTGTTTGAGCGGAATCATAGAACGATAGCGTGGAGCAAGTTGAGAATAGTTTTCGAAAATGAGCTCAACAAATTGTTCGCCGTTTATAAGCCTCAGTTTGGCGCGGTTTCGCTCCAGTTCCAAAGCGCCACGTGCGTATGAACCCAGGTTAACAAACAGCCCGTATTCACCGTCCCCTAGCGTACCCAGTAGCTGGTCAACATCCGGGCGGGGAGTCTGCCCTGTGGTCCGTTTGCATTGTACTTTGACGATAGGTGGCTGAAACCCAAGCGGGTCCATGTGAGCAATGACGTCAACGCCACCATCGCCGCTTTTAGGCGTGACGCGGGCGGTGTACCCCATGCACTCCATCAAATGCGCCATGAAATCCTCAAATTGGTGGCCAGTAAGATGCGTCATGAGCCGCTTAATAACGAAGTCGCTGGTGTTAGCCTCTGCCTGTGCTGAGGCGGCAACGGTCGCTGTGTCGTCGTCTGCGGCTTCCTCTGGGGTGTCTTGGTCTGCTGCTGCGCTGCGCGCTGGCGCTTCAACGTCTGGGTCGACTTTGCTGAGAAATTCGAGCGCGTGCCGTTTAACGCGAAACATTGTGAGGAATGACCCAATTTCATTCAACGCACTTTGGCTAAATTCATCGCGGGGGAAGTGGCCAAGCCAGTCGACCAGCTGGCGAGTGGGGTATTCGTCTGCATCCCCTTCGTGGTGTTGGGTAATCCCTGTGAACCGCCCAATATTAACCATGCGGTCCGCTTTGGACGGGTACACGACAAAGTCGCCCTTTTTGATCTCATGCAGGAACTTGAACATAGACCCGGCGTCGACGGGAATCGCGCCTTTTTTCTTGTCGGGGTATGCGAGGGCAAGGGCTTCTTTGAACGCGTCACGGTTAGGGGCGAGTTTGGTTAGGTCTCCCATCGCTGGCCAGCCGATTGCGACATAGCCGCCTTCAACGGGGCGGTCGCCAACGTGGTGGCCCATATGGACACCCCAGACGGTTGTGTCATTTGACATTTTTTGTGCCTTTCGCGTTGGGCTTTTTGGTCTTTGGCTTTGCCTTGGTTCTCGCTTTCGCTTTGGCGGCGGATTTGGCCTCTGCTTTTGCCCGCTTTTGGTTGAGTTGGAACAGACGGGATAGGATTTCGTCCTCGGTCAGCGAACCCGCGCGCCAATCATCGCCCCAGCCGTAGGCCTCTGCCACGGCTTCATCCAGCGCATTGTGGGCGTGGTCGAGCCATGCGGGGCGGGTGTTGTAGAGGTTGGTCAGAGTGCGTTTTTTCAGCTCTTTCGCGGCGGCGTCATCTTTGGGCAGGATGCGGTCGGGATAGCCTGCGACCACTTCGGGGACGCGGGTGACAAGGTCGGCAGGGTTAAGCCAGTTTTCACGCAGCTCATTCAGGCGCGCGGCGGCGGCGGCGATTTTTTTGGCGCGCGGGTCGTCGGAATAGTCAGCGGCGGGTATGTTGGGGGTGAGGCCTTCGGGGAAGGGGAAGGTTTCGAATGTGGTTGAGGGGGTGTAGCGGGGGTCGTTGCCCTTCCCTAAGGAGGTTCCCATTCTTAAGGACCAGACCTCATGCCAAATTGAATGCAACAACCCAAAGCTGGTATCGTCCGCTCGCGTTATTGCACAGGCCGCTGAGTCGGGAACGACTAGTGGGCTACGCCAAGCAAAAAGCCGATATTTGGAAACCCTTGGCGAAACTATGTAACGTTCCAGGTTGGAAACTAAATTGCGCATTTTCCACTGCGGCTCTTGGAACTCCCACCAAATTTCGCGATATTTTTTCCGTCTTAGAACATCGCGCTTTGGTTTGACCTCGTTCAATATGTGCTCGAACGGCGCTTCAAATAGTGAGGCCTCTTGTTCGGTTGTGCCTTCAGGAAAGTCTATTATCCACTGATTTGAAGGCCGCCTCGTTACGTCCATACCATTGGTCCATAACTTTAAAACAATTGAGTTCGGTTGTCCGTTCGGATTTTGTGGCAACTTCAACCATTCTTGCGCCTTTTTATATGGGACGTTGAAATTACCGTTTTTCATTGTCCCAATAAAGCAAACACCAGCATTTTCATTCAATCTTAATGCATTAGTCAGGTCAAACGAGAGCAGGTTTGAGGTCAAATCAGAATGGATGCGGTCCATAGGGACACCATTTAGAATTGCTGTGCCTTCAGCTGAACCATCAAAGCAGAGAAGAGATACTCTGACAGCCGCTCCATCAACCGTCCACTCTTCGTCTGACCAAGCGTTTGTGATGCGTCCATGCTCAGTGATTTTCTTTACGACCGTTCTGTTTGATCCACCGCGTATCGAGTTAGTGGCGACTAAGCCTGTGGTAGAAAGCTCATTGTTGGTGACTTGGTCCCATGCTTTTGCAAACCAGTAGCAGACAAGGTCGCCTCCACCGGGAACAATACCTTCGTAAGCTTTGCGCAATGCGAACGTGTATTCTTCGCCCAATTCTGCAATCATTTTGCGGTCCCCCAAAAAAGGTGGGTTCCCAATCACCACATCCGCCTTCGGCCACTCTGCCCGCGTCCCATCTGGCGCAAGCACCGCATCCCTGTTCTCAATAGTATTCAGGGTCCGCAAAATCGGGTTCTTGGCCGCTTCAAACCCATTCCGCCGCATCCATTGAATTTCCCCAATCCAAACAGACACCCGCGCCAGTTCCGCCGCATAGGAGGACAGCTCTATCCCCAGCACTACCTCTGGCCCCAATTGGGGGAAGCCGCGTGGCAGGCCCAGCGCTTCTGCCTCCAGATTGACGCGGTGTTCGATGTTTTTCAGCTCCAGCAGTGCGATATAGAGGAAGTTGCCAGACCCGCAGGCCGGGTCCAGCGCACGAAACGCTTTGAGCCGTTCGATAAAGCCAAGGTGCAATACCTCTGCCTTGTCTAGGGCGCGGGTCCGGGCGGCAAGCTCTTTGCCGCGTAAGAGTTTGTCCTTCGTTTCTTTTGGCGCTTTATCCAGTTGCGCCTCGATTTGGGCTTTCACCTCTGCCCATTCCGCCAAGAGCGGTTCCACAATGACAGGATTGACGATTTGCATGATTTTGTCGCGGTCGGTGTAATGCGCGCCAAGCTGGCTGCGCTTGGCAGGGTCCAAACCGCGCTCAAACAATGTGCCAAGTATTGAAGGGTCAATATCGGACCAATCCAGCGTGGCGGCGCGAATGAGGTCGTCGAGGTCCTCCCACTCCAGCGGCAACACATCGTCACTGTCAAACAAGCCACCGTTGAACCACTCAACTGTTTCAAACCCTACCAAGCCACCAGTTTTCATCGCGCCAAACAACGCTTTTGCATGGGTGGCGAATGTCGCAGGCTTTGGCCGCGCGGTTTTAATCATCCGTTCGAACATTTTGTTGGGCAATAGTTCGACGTCTTCTGCGAACATGCAGAACACCAGACGGTTGATAAAATGCGCCACCTCTTGCGGATCGTGGCCACGTTCGCGCAGGCGCTGGGCCATGTTGGCAAAATTCTGTGCCGCCTGTTCTGTCACCAATTGGCGGGTCTTCGTCGGTTTTAGCTTTTCAGGGTCAAGAAAGGCGTGGCGCAGCAGGTCACGGTTGGCGGCGTTTGTCAGGTCATCGAGGTGGATCGTATGCACGTTCTGGACAGTGTTGGTCCAGTTGGTGTGGACGCGTATCACGTCCATGTCCGATACAATCAACAGAGGAGGGTTTTCCAATGCAATGGAGTATTGCAGCAACTGGTCAAAGGCTTTGTCCAGGTTGGCGCGTTTGCCTTTATATTCCCAAGCAAAGCAATCCTTGCGCCAAACGTCTGCCCAGCCTTCGCCGCCGCTGGTTTTGGAAGCGCCTTTTTCAAATGTGAACCAGTCGCCCTTGTTGTCTGCAGTCGTTGGATCATCAATATCGAGTAACTTACAAAGGTCGTTAAAGTGAGACTGTGATGCGGTCCGTTCTTTGAGTTCCATGTTGCGCCATTTTTTGATAAACTCCTGCGGCGTCATAACATTTCCCATGAATACCAGATGTTGCCATTAGAGAGCGTGCGGATTGCAAGGTCAACCTGACTACAAAGGCAAAGCACTAATGAGCGTCTGACCCGAAATACATCTCACGTTCCTCCCGGCTGAGAATGTGCGCATATTTGCTTAGAAAAAGGTGGTCTGCTTGGCCCTCGTCGCGCTCAATCTGTTCGCGGTGGCGCTGGTAGGTCCGTTGCCACATGCCCTTGGGTTTTGGCGCAATCCAATAGGCTGTACCCGGTTCGCCGCCCAGCGCCATGCGGGTTTTATTTGCCCGTCGCAACGCGCGGTCATATCCGGTCTCTGATTGGCTGCGATAGGCGATTGAATAGCAATGACGACATAGGAAGTACCGTCCACCTGAAAAGAGCTTTCCCACCCTCCTACCGCATCTCCTGCCATCAACATAGCCAGGGCATTGAAAATAGGGGCGTGTGCCACCGTAGTTACATGCCGCGTAGGTTATCGGCACAGTTTCCATTACCGCCTCCCAGTCGCTGCCATATGCCCTGACACGATAGTCCAGCACCAAACCAGACTGCGTGAAGCTGTATCCAATGCGCCCAACTTCTTCACTATCACGCGACCACACCCAATTGCCGCGTCTGCCTTCAGTCAAAATGCCTTCGCGGTGAAAGCGGTTCACATCCAATGACCTGCAATCCTCAGCCTTTTGGTTGTAGCCTGTACGCCCTGAGCCGTACACGCCGCACAGCTTCCGGCATATGCTGGCCTTGCATGGCGACAAACTCTGCCCCACGCGCGAAACTTTCAAGGCATGGTCGCAGAATATGGGCCATTCCAGCGCCGTCACAACCGTTTCCAGCTACATGCCCGTTTCAGCAGACGCCCAGCGCGAGATAATCCTTGGACTTGGAGACGGCAATTGAAAGGCAAAGCAAACATGTTTGCGTCAAGGCACCAGAATTAGACGCCGGTCGCCACCAGTGATCGGCGCTTGTGACCAAAGACTTGTGGGCGTGAACTGATCATCACGGCGCTTCACGAGAAGGTCGCAATGCGCAGGAAGCTGACTTTGCAAAGTTGAAAATACCATCAAAGACTGACCCAATCGCAGCGCTGCCTTTTGAACAATCTCGGTGCCATGTTTTGTCAAGAATGACCGGCAACGCCTTTTTCCTTTCTGCACAGATTGCTCTGGCGCTGTACGGCGGCATTGCAAGATGCGCTTTCGATGCGTAACTAGTAAGGGTGCGGGCGTGAGCCTTGTGCTCGGCTAACCTTTCGGTTGGTCTCTGTAAGTAACAGGCGAAAGCCTGGCGAACGGCAACGTTCGCCTATCTTATTCTCAAGAATAGGATCAAAGCCATGAAAAAATACGCCCGCACAATGAAGACGAGTAAATGGAAGAAGAGATAAAAATAGTTCAAAATAGAATTTGGATTACCGAACGATGTCATATGAAGGCTGAGAAGCGTAGCCGCTTCCTTGAGTTGTATTTTCACATTGTTCTAGCGTCATTTGCTCTGGCAACCATTGGTATCTCTGTGCTGAACCACAGTAACGTCGATGCGATTAAAGATAGCATCTTGAGTTTTGCTTCGATCACTACGCTTTGTCTTTCTCTACTCATCTTTGGGTTCAAGTTTGGTGAGACGGCAGCCCACCACCGATCTTGCTATTTAGCGCTACAAAAACTTCGAGCTACCAAGCACGAAGATCACCTCGCATTGGAAAGAGCATTTATCGAAGTTTTAGGACACTACCCTAATCACACATACGGCGACTACATGCGACTAGCCATTAGCAATATCTGGGGATCCACACAGGAGCTTGAGTCGCCGCCGGGAAAGAAAGTGGAACTTGGTCGCTGGGATCGCCTAGTCTATGCAGGTGGATGGCTTCTCGCACGGTTTTCTTTGCTCGCATTCGCTTTGATGCCACCTTTGATGGCACTCTACGGAACTGATGCTTTAAGTGTATCCTCAAACTAACAATGACCCGTACATCATCTCAGATTTTTTCACATCACTTTTCTGAAAAACATCTCCAAGAAATCGTTGATTTACACCTGAAAGAAGGCGTTGCACGCGGAGTTGACGGTACAGGTTACGATGGTTTCATGGCACGGCGAGATGATGAAGTAAGGCTGATTTCGCGACGAGCCTTAAGCGGATCATACGTGTTCTCACCATATCGACAAAAGTTACTTCTAAAAGATGCCGCAAGCCTTCCTCGGCAGGTTTCGATTCCTACCCTTAGGGATAGAGTGGCTTTGAGGGCTTTGAACAATTTTCTTTCGGAGGTCTTTCTTGACTGTCGACCACAACACTCACACCCAATAGTCACTTCTGTATTGAGGTCCGTAAGTTCAATGCGGGCGGACGATTGCTTTATCAAGCTCGACATTCAGTCATTCTACGACGCAGTCAACCACGAGATTTTGCTCAGGACACTAAGAACGCGTATACGGGCCGAATACCCGCTAAAAATGATAGCCAGCGCGCTTAGGACACCAACCGGAGCAACAGTCGCGAGTCGGAAGGTCAACGAACTCGGCATCCCACAGGGTCTCAGCATTTCAAACATCCTGTCATCGATTTATCTAAGAACAGTTGATGATCGATATGGCTCAATGTTGGGTCTGACATATCATAGGTACGTCGATGATATTCTCTGTATTGCTGCTGCAAGTGAGGCAGGTCTCATCGCGAAAGAGATATCAAAATGCCTCAAGCGAGAGAAGAAATTGACTTGCCACCCACTCGGATCGGGAAAATCGACTATCTGTAAACCAGGCGCGCAAGTCCTCTATCTTGGCTACTTGATTGGGGGCCCTAAAATAACCGTCAGACCCGACACAGAGAAAAAGCTCATGACAAGCATCATGGAGATCATTTTCGGCGCAACCACTGACTCTAAAGATAGAGCAATCTGGCGGGTTAACTTGCGAGTTACTGGATGTAGATTTTTCGACAGCCCTGTCGGGTGGATGTTCTATTTCTCACAGATTGATGACATCGCCCTCCTTGCCAAGATGGACACGCAGATCAAGCGCGCCGTCTTGAAGAAATTCGGACCAGAAGCAGCCCACGGTATCAAAAGGTTCGTTAAGGCATACCATCAGATAAAGTACTTTCATCGTGAAAGTAACTACTTCCCAAATTTTGATACCTATAGTCGCGAGCAGAAGATTGCTCACTTGGAGTTGTTGGCTCCGGGTAAATTCAGAGACTTGGACGCAAAGTCAGACCTGCAAATCTCGCGTATTTTTGGCTCCTCGGTTTGGCGCGAGGTCAAACGCATGGAACGAGATACTTTGAGCAGTTTCTCATAGTCTATCGGAAGGGCCGCTTCGGGCTGCCACCTGTCAACCGACCAAAACCGTCAGATGACCGCAGAGAACCCTTATCGACGAATTTCCGCATTGCGGCTTATGTCCTCTTTGCGGTCTCAAGGTAAGGTAGTGCCGAGTTGATCGCCAACCACCAAATTGCGGAGCTCAAGCGTCAGTATCAACTGGTAAAACCTTGCGGTTCTCGGGAACGCCAGAATTTGTTCGCAAAGATCCTACCAATGCAAGGGATCCCATTCGCTCAAGTAGCGCTGCAACTCCGTCTTCTGTCTCCCCTCGCATCAAAACAAACTTTGCCAGGTGATTTTGTGTTTCCAAAACAAACAATACATCCTTTTCACTTAAGTCTTCGGTTCCAATTATTTGTCTCGCTAAATCAGATGCTTGCGAAAGATACCTCTGGCCATTAGTTGGATATTCGTTTTGAAACGTCGTATTACACACCCATTCAGCGGCTTCAGAAACAACACCGATATACCGAGAGGTCAAAGACTGCACTGAAGTATGGTATTCATCCTCTTCCAATGTATGCATTAACCGCTTCGTCCACTGATCCTGTGAGCCGAAGGAAGTCACAATATCAATCAAAACACCGAGCAGCAGACCTCCTAAGGCAGCGGCAAGGATGGGAACGGGCACAACATTGAACTGAACTAAAACTTGAATTGCAAGGAAAGACAACGCCAAGGTTACGAATACAACCCAAAACAAATAGCTTAAACGAAAGCGGCGCAAACTATACAAAAAGTTTTCCATTTTATCCCCCGTCCGTGAATCGACGCAAAGCTTCTGCGAGATGCTTTCCACCAAGCATCCCCAATCCAACGGCGACTGCCGCGGCAGATGCACTTTCACCCATTTCAATTGTATTGAGAATATGCGGCGCAAGAATCTCCAACCCACCTAAACCAACGAGTGAGAAAGCGGTAATTTTTTTTGTAGCAAACGCGACCAAGTCATTTATTGCTTCGATACTGCTCGCTCGCTTGATGCGATTGAACTCAGCTTGCTTGGTCGCGATGCGGATAGCTTTATCAAGCTCTTTCTCTTTCAACTGCTCAAGGCTCATTGTACGTTCCGCAGTGGATTACCATGCTATCCGACAGTTTCCTACTTTAGATAGACAATCAAGACAGCAACATGCATCAACGTTCATCACTAGGGAAGCAGACATTCTGAGAATGACAACGAACGGCAGCTTGGTCCCGCTGACCCGTCAATGGACGTCCAAATCCAAGGTCCGCTTCGGGCTGCCACCCGTCAACCGACCAAAACCGTCAGATGACCGCAGAGAGTCCATTCCAACCAATACTGCGAGGTGCACGGATGGCTGCTTCGCGATCCTGCCGTTATTTGCTGTCCCACGCCAGACGTAGACCAAGGCAAATCAAAATGCCGCCGCAAAGCTGATCAACATACTTTGAAACCGATATGTATCGGGTCTGAACACGCGATGCTGAAAAGCTAATGGCGATCAAGACGTGCCACGAGAGCGACATAGCTGCGATAGCTGCGACAAGCAGAACCAAGACCCAAATCGGCATGTCTGGCGTGAGAAACACGGCAAACACACTGGCATAATAAGCGGCGGATTTCGGATTGGTCATATTAACAAGTAATCCGCGCCAGAATCCGCGCGCTCCGCTTGTGGTATCGGTTGTCTGGTTTCCGTTTGGCTGAAAGCCTTTCGAGCGCAAAAGCTTGATACCCAAGTAGATCAGATAGGCGATGCCCAGAACTTTCAGCACGAAACCTAGCATCGGCAACGCTTCAAACACCGAGGCAATGCCGAGCGCCGCCGCTCCGGCCCACGCAAGTGACCCCATTGCAATGCCGCAAGCGGTCCAGACGGCATGACGGCGCGATTTGGACACCGCTGCGGAGGTTGTCAGTACGAAATTCGGGCCGGGGCTGATGAGTGCGAGAAAATCAACAAATAGGATCGCGGCAATGATGGGTAGAAATTCCATAGCGGTCTTTCACACTGTCATTTTGAGCCTGAGCTTAACACGGCTCCGGCGATTGCAAAGAGAGCCCCGACGACCGTCGCGATGGTCACGACGCCAAGGCCAAACACAGCCAACAATATCATCGCAACCAATGGTGTGAGAAATGCCAAGCTGGAGATTGTTGCGGCAGACCCTTCTCGCGTGGCCTTGTCCCAGAAGATGTTAGCAACTGTGAAAGGGCCAATGCCCATGAGAACAATTGCAAGCCATTGAACCGTGGTCGGCCAGTAGGCCGGTTCAAGAACAAAATGTGCGGTTAGTGCGGCCATACCGGCCAGCCCCAGTGAGGGGCCGACGACATTCGTTTCGACTTGTGCGAGTGAGCGGCCAACTGAATAGATTGCAAACGTAAGCGCACCACATGCACCAAGGAGCACACCGATCAGATCAAGGCCACCGCCCATCTGCGGAGACAATGCGACAGCAACACCCATAAATCCGCAGGCGGTACCTAAGGTTTGAAGCAAGGTAGGCGCGCGCCGGTGCAAAACGGACGCCAGCCCGACAAGAAAGACCGGCCACAGATAGTGAACCACATTGGCCTCCGCAGGGCCGATCCGGGCGATTGCGGCAAGATAGAACGCATTGTTGCCCATCAGACCGACGGCTACAAACGCCAGCGTTTCAATCGGTACGGTCGCGAAGGACGTGAGCGCCTTCTGCTTGGCAGCCAGCACAAATGAAAAAAGAAAGCCAATCAAAGCCGATGCGCCGAGAACCAGCAAAGGAGGAGCCGGATAGGCGATGATGGCAAGCGCAGGCCAGCTCGCCCAAAGCACCACGGCTCCACCGACAAGGGAGTATGTCTTGGTCTTAGGCCCATTGGGGAAGGTCGAACACACCCACGCTTTGAACTGGTCCAACCCTCGTTGGTGTGTGGCAGTTAACATCCCGTCGATCTGCATAAGCGCAATATCCTGCTTCATTTGTCTGAACGATGCAGCCTGAATAGAAATTGTGCAATCGGTCTAACTGCATGGAAGCCGACATTCGGGCGAATGCAGCGAAAGGCGGTTCATCCTAGACCTGCCGTTCGTGAATCTCGCTGCGAAGGTTCCAGAAAAGCCCTTGGCGGACATTCATTTTTTAGGCAGGCTGCACTGCAGGTTTGCCTTGCACCCGCCAGAGCGAAAAGAATGGACGATCCAACCCATTTCCGAAATTTGTTGCTAACCCTCAGCGATGCTTTCTCGAGGGAGCCTCGAGCCGGAGGACAGTTGGCCGCGCAATCGCTTAAGAGTGCGGACGTTAGTGGCTACAGACGAATTGCGTCGAGTGAAGACCCATCGGCCCTTTTAGGAGACGCGGCCGGGCTGCCAAGTGCCTTGCCGTTGGTTGAGCAAGTGATGCAATGCAAAACTCAACTGGATTGGACGTGTTGGGAAGGAGAAGGGTTGGACACCATGATTTCTCAGCGATTGTTCACAACGGAGCTTCTTGGTCCCGACGGGCACATACCAGCTGAAGACCTGCGCGTTGGGTTATTGGTTTCAGAACCATGGACAGACTATCCGGTGTCTAGCCATTCAGGAGAGGAGACCTATCTCGTCCTGTCGGGCGTTGCCGAATGGGTGGTCGGGGATACAGGTTACATCAAACATCGACCGGGCGATTTCGTGCACCATCCGGCTTGGGCCCCCCACGGTCGACGAACTATGAACGATCCGTTCTTGGGAGCATGGCGCTGGAGCGGTGACCTAAACCTTTCGACCTTTTCGGTGAAGTGACAGCGATTGCAGTTTGTCGGCTTTGTCCGCCTTGCCAACTAAAGCTGTCCAAAACGAAGGTCGGCTTTGGGCTGGTCATTGTCATCTGGCCAAAACTCTCACATGAGGGCTAGGAGACCTATTTCCATATTGCTGCAGAATGGCGAACGACCGCTCTGGGGCTCGTCAGGTGTTGAACACTAGTTTTCGCCGAACGTGTCTCTATAGGCCAAAGGCGATACGCCCACGTGACGTTGAAACGCCCGCCGAAGACGTTGTTCATCTGAAAAACCCGCGTTGAAGGCGATCTCACCCAATTGCAAATCGCTTCGGGCAAGTGCGCGTTTGGCGGCATCGACACGCATGATCTCCACAGCTTTAGCGGGGGTCATGCCCGTCTTCTCCTTGTATTTCCGAGAAAAGCTGCGAGGGCTCATGGCGATCCGTTCTGCGAGTTTCGGAACGATCAGGTCGCTTTGCAAATGCCCTGCGATCCAGGCATGAAGGTCAGCGAACAGCCCCTCGGTTTCCGAAGCCTGAATGTTGAGTACATCGCTGAACTGGGCTTGTCCGCCCGGTCGCTTAAAGAACACCACAAGGGCTTGTGCAACCTGCATGGCGGCTTCATGCCCCATGTCCTCTTCGATCATGGCAAGCGCAAGGTCGATACCCGCCGTAACCCCGGCTGACGACCACATATTTCCATTTCGAATGAATAGCGGATCGCGCTTTACATCAATTTCAGGAAAGCGCCTCTTCAACTCGTCCACCTGACGCCAATGGGTCGTGACGCTGTGTCCGTTGATCAATCCGGCAGCTGCGGTCAGAAAGGATCCCATACATGTTGAGGCGATGCGCCTGCACCCTTTGCTGGTCGCGGCAAGCCAGTCCACAAGATCTCTTTGCTCTACCGCATCGAAAACACCTTCCCCACCCGCAACGATCAATGTGTCGATAGGATCGCGGGCCACCTGTTCGAGAGGGATGCTGCTCAGGTCCACCTGACAATCTGTAGCAACAGGTCCGCCATCGGGAGAGGCGACTTCAATCTGATAGTGCCGTTTGCCATTCGCAATCTCAGTGTTGTTCGCACTTGAAAATGCCTGAAGCGGACCCGTGACATCCAGAAGAGTGACGCCCGGATAGATGATAAAGACGACGCGACGGATCGTGTTGGCTGTTTTTGACTGCATATTGTCATTTATGCCATTCTTTGTGACATGTAAACCGATCTGGCCATACACATCGGAGCCAGTCATTTGCCCTTAGCATCTCAAAACAAGACAGCAACACTGATCATAGGATTGTCCTTTGTTGCCCTCGCCCTGACATTTTCGGCAAGAGCGGCCCTTGGATTGGTTATGCCTATTCTGGAACAGGAACTCGGCTGGTCCAGGAGCTTTACGTCAGGTGCTGCGGCTGTTGCCCTCCTGGTCATGGCCGCAATTGCCCCATTCGGGGGGCGACTCGTCGACAAACAGGGCGCGCGCGCAATCTTGTTAATCGGGCTCGGGGCTTTGGCGACAGGGTGTTTTCTGATTGCCGCCACAGCCAACCCGATTGCCTTTTTTCTGGCGTTCAGTGGCGTCGCGGCTGTCGGATTTGGCCTGGTCGCCACGCACGTCGTCTCAACCGCCGTCGAACAAGAGGTTGAGACGAACAGAGGTCTGGCGACCGGTATTGCGACATCAGGTTCAACGGGCGGCCAATTTGTCTTTGTCCCGCTACTGGCATTGCTCATCAGCACTTATGACTGGCGCATGGCCTTTGCGGCACTTGGCATCGGGACACTCATCGTTATGGGCTGCGTCTTCCGATGGTTTCCCAAAGCCGTGGGAAGCGCAGACATCGCCATCAAAGAGAAAGGCTCAGCCAGCACACTGCTACAGGATTTGCGGAACATCCTGAGACTACCAGCGTTTCAAATTCTGTTCTGGAGCTATTTCATTTGCGGCTACACGACCTCGGGTGTGATCGAGACCCACTTCCTGCCTTATGCTGCGTTTTGCGGGTTCGGGCCGGTGCCTTCCGCCACCGCTTACGGACTCTTGTCCGCGATCAACCTTGTCGGGATGATCCTGGCCGGGTGGTTGACGGATCGCGTGAACAGACCGCTGCTGTTGGGGCTGATTTATCTGATGCGCGGCCTGACCTTCATTATCCTGCTCAACGTCGGTGCGAGTTTCGAGACGCTTGTCTTCTTTTCAATCCTGTTTGGGCTGGTGGACTATTCAACCGTGCCGGTGACGGCGAGCCTTGTGGCCTCCCATATCGGCAGGGGGGTCATGGGATTGGCCTTCGGATTGATCTCGGCAGGACACCAGATCGGCGCTGCCGCCGGGGCCTACTTTGGGGGATTTTTATATGATCTCTATGCTCAGTATGATTTGGTTTGGTGGTCTTCTGTCTGGCTCGCAGTGTTTGCGGGCATTTTGGTGTTTTTGATGAAGGACAAACCGGAAGTCCGGTCTCCCTCGCCAGCCTGAGACACGTCATCTAATACCGCAAGGATCGGTGGGCAGACACGCTACAACCTTGCTCGGACGGAAGAAAAGTCAGCACTGCCGTCACTTACTGCTCAAGACGAAGGTCCGCTTACCTGACGTCGCCCATCTTGCGGGCATAAGGCTCCGAATCTTCCAGAGGATCGACGCGAATAGTGACATCAACCCTTCGCGGATGGTGTCGGTGACACGCTCTGTGAACTCAGCGTCCACCCGGATGTCCGCGAAGGATTTGAGATACTGAACAATCCACCCGCTGACCGCTAGAATCCTGAACTCGGTGCCGACAGTCAACGCGCGCTCTCTCAGCGAGCCACAGGAATCTATCTCGCATCAATTGGGACAGCTGCAATTCTGTCGGGGCGCTCTCAAGCTGAAACGCCGCTTGTACCGAGGCACATTGCTTCTCAAAACTGCGGCACTTTGAGGGAGAGGCTGAAGCCCTATCCGACCTGCGGCGACGCTCTTGCAGGTGGAGCGGATCATTGCATCTGTTGGGATATCACCCTTCGTCAGCCAGCCCCTTGTTTGCCGTAAACGCGCAGACGGCTGCGGCTAGGCAAGAAAGGCCTATCGCAACTGCGGCATATGCAAACTCGGTCTCCGCGAGTAGTGCAACCGCCGCAATTCCACCGAAGCGCGCGAAGGTGATGTCGAGGCTGGTTGACACCGCGCTCATTCCCTTTGGCGCGAACCTCAGGATCAACTGTGTCGAGGGTGCGTTGCTGCAGGCCAGACCTGATCCGACCAGAACTGCCGACGCAATAAGCAGCAAGAAGTTATCGCCGAGGTACAAAAGCGGAAATCCGGCGACGATAAGCAGCGGTGCTGCAAACATGATCGCCCCAAGATGCGGACTGTCTACCATATTTCGCAACAGTGTACTCAGACAAGAAAAGGTAAGCCACATGATCGACAGTACAAAGCCGATGCTGGCTGCTTCGACTTCATTTTCTGACAGCCAGACCGGGAGTCGAAACAAGTAATAGGTGATCGATCCGTATGTGCAGAACACGTAGAGAAATGTCACCCATAGGTCCCGAGCTTGAAAAAGCGCCGAATAATCGGCGGGTGGGCCGGTGTATGGTTCAGGATCTCTGCTGGATGGGGAGCCGTTCAGGACCAATAATGCGATTGCTGCTATGATTGCGATGAAAAGGAATGCGGTTTTCCACCCATCTCCACCAAGGAAGCCGCCATAGAAAAGTGGCGCGAAAGCAGCAAGGTAACCAGAAATACTGCCCCAGACGATCAGTGCCCTTCCTGGTCTCTGCGGCAAGGCTCGTGTGAGGAGAAGAGGCACAAGCGGTGCAAAGATTCCGCCGCCAAGGCCTTGAAGTATGCGCCCGGCGATGAGCATCTCGAAGCTGTCCGCGGCGGCCACGATGAGCGATCCCGCAGCGAAGAAAGCGACCCCATAACCGAAGACTTTCCTCGTGTTAAAGGCGTCACCACACCAGCCGCCGAGCAGCACGCCAACCGCAACCGCAATGCCATAAGAATTGAAAACCCAGGCCAATTCGCTGATCGACAGATCGAAGTGTAATTGGATCGCTGGCAATAGCAGCGGAACCAGTGTGAGTTCCATCACGAACGCGACGTTTGCTGCGACCGGTCCTATGATCGCTTTGCGCGGTGGCCCGGACGCCAGAGCTTCCTTTTCAATATCCGACGTATGGGCCGTCATCGATCAATCCCGCCGATCAGACATTTGCACGTGCGTCGAGATGGTCCTTTGCATCAACAATTGTGGTGGAACGGACTGCTGAAACGCCAAGTGTGTGTTGAGACATTCCCGGCACCGGCGCAAGCATATTGGCCATGTCCCGGGCTCCCATCCAGATCAGGTAATCCTCTTCGGTTACCTGTTGGTCCGGGCCCAGCCATCGTCCGGGTTCGCAATGCGTGTAACCGTACCGCAGGTGGGCGCCCTTCGCGCCCAATCGTTTGGGCACTAATGCAAAAACAAACGATGGGTTCCAGGCTCCGACCATGATTTCGAAAAGGACACGTGACAATAGTGCGGTCGCGCCCTGGCTCCGCGGACCGCCAAGGCCGTGGGCACGAAGCCAGAAATCGCCCTGATAGCAAACCTGTCCCGTGATCGTCTGCAGCGCTTCCGGCCCCGAGTAAAAGGTACAATTCGGATCGGGCGTCGTATCAGGGGTGATATACTTGTGGCGGTGGTCGTTCAGGTGCGTCGCCAGCGAAATGCCCGACAGGTCCAGAAGACGCACTGCCTGCGTGTGGACGAGCTCACCATTGGCATTGAAGCCGCAAATCCAGAAGCCGTTCGTACGATCGACGTAAGAAGTCGCCACATCGAACATCGGATAGATCGGACCGCGATCAGGCTGCTGGCTCCGATAAGCGCGGTATCTGGCAAAGTCGTCGCCGACTTCAACCTGAATTCCCATGCCTTCAAGATCGCGAAGAATGCCAGACAGGCTGGCTGTGATATTAAACAGTCTACTTGGTAACATGCCCACCCAATTGGCCAATTGTTTCCGGTCAGGCAAGTACATTCCCATCAATTGGTTAAGGATTTGTTAGCCAAGTTTGATCTGCAAACAGAAATTTTAACGGCTTCCCGGTCTCAGGTCTTTGGGGTTGTTGGTTTGAAAGAGAGCCCCTGATCTGCGTGAAGTCTCCTGCGCGCGCGACCTTTTGCCGGTAAACGTGAATGATTATTTGAAGTAAGGCTCTTCGTTGGCTCGAATGCGTCGCTGCATCGCAGAGGTTTCCGAGGATTGCTCATGTCCATGAATGTTGGGTGTGGGGCCGCAACAGCAGTAGTTCTTTGGATTGTGTCATCCGGTCCGTCATTCAATCTACGCAATTAATCGTTCTTGTTCTGCCCGCCTCAGGCACTCGAGGCAAAGGCGATCAAAACAAGAAAGATTCATAGAATTTAATGAAAGTCTCCCATATTTCTGAAGCGCACTTAGTGTGTTGTTTTTAATTGATTAATTTTTTTCCAGATTTCCAGGTAACTCGCGCAGTCGAGCTCCAAGTCCGATCTGTTTCTCTCGACTTCTCGAAATGTGGCATCCGGAAGGCGGCATCGGAGGCATAGCCATATTTTTGCCAAATCCGGCTTGGATATTGCTTTGAGAAAGGGACGGCTATGAATATTGATCAACTTCTTGATGTGTCTTCCTGTGTGGGCAGCCCACCTCCCGGGTCGGTGAATGTATGCATTGGAAACGCTGTCGAAGGCCCTGGAGGACGGTGGATTCCATGCGCGTCCGCAATCGTGAATGGCGCGTACGTGTCCTGTGTCTATGAAGTCGGGCCAGGGCGCAGGCAGGTTTGCTCCGCTGCTCAACCCACATATTCTGCCGATGAAGCGCTTTCTCGTGCGATTGAACTCGCTGTAACTGCTGCAGCGTAAGACGGTTTGTTGCGGATTGCGATTGATGGCTCACCCGCTGGGGCGGCTGAGCCTATTTGAGCGGCATGAGGCTGGGACGAGATGACGCTTCATACCCAAGGCGACAAGGGTTAGCGTCGGCAAGTTGTGCGTTCCCAGATAACCGTCGAAACGCTCAACTGACGTTCCGTATCTCTGGCGACCAGAACTGGCCCCCTGTTTCAAGCAGCCTGTCGCGCAATTCGGTCTTGCTCATTGGTCTGCCAAAATAGAAACCCTGCAGATAATCACAACCCATCTTGCTCATGATCCGTGCATGCTCTTCCGACTCTACGCCTTCGGCGACCACGCGCATGCCGAGGCTCTTCCCGATACCGATTATAGACGCGGTTAGTGACCTGGCGCCGACGTCCGATACGACTGGTTGAATGAAATGGCGATCAATCTTCAGGATCGTCGGCCTGATTTCCAGCAACCCCCGCACTGATGCGTGTCCGGTGCCAAAGTCGTCGAGCGCAATCGTAACACCCAACTCGTCAAGCTCGTCGATGGTCCACCGAACCACGTCGCCTATGCGATCCAGATAGACGGACTCCAGAATTTCGACGGTCAACCGCTTTGGATTGATGCCGGAGCTCTTGATATCATGAATGAAGGTTGGATCAGCCAGCCTGGCGGCGGAGACATTCACCGCAACCCGAGGCAGATCAACGCCTGCTTCGTCAAAATCCGACAGGGCACCCGACAAACTGGCAAAGACGATCTCATCGATCCTCTTAAGAATCCCCAGATGTGAAGCGGTGTCGAGAAAGGCCGCCGGAGCGAGAAGTCCTCTGGTGGGATGAGGCCACCTGACCAGTGCCTCTGCGCAAGCAATTCGACCCGTTTCCGCATCGATCAAGGGTTGAAAATACGGGATGAATTCTCGCCTTTCGCAGGCAATAAGGAGATCCGATGCCAGTTGCTTGGTCGCAATGGAGTTCGCGTGCATCTCTTCGGTGAAAAACGACCACCGTCCCCGCCCTTGTGATTTCGCGTGATAGAGGGCCGCATCGGAATCTGCGACGACCTGTTCCGGAACATCCATGCTGGCATTTGCGATCGCTACGCCGACGCTCGCGCTGCAGGCGGTTGATTTGCCATCAAATGAAAATGGCGCTTGCATCCTTTGTACAATTTCGTCGGCCAGGCTGCTTACATTCAGGGCGCTGGTCCCGAGCGGTCTCAGGATCACGAATTCGTCGCCGCCTAGACGCGCGACCAGATCGGTCTCATCGGTCAGATCCCGCAGCATATGGGCAACGGATACCAACAGTCGGTCGCCAGCATCGTGACCAAGCGTATCGTTGACGAATTTGAACCGGTCGAGGTCGATATAGAGTACCGCGAATTCTGTTCCATGCGTCTTGAGATTTCCTATCCAGGTCTTCAACTCAACCTCGAAATGCCGCCGATTGGACAGGCCGGTCAAAGCATCTTCGTTTGCGTCCTTGGCCACCGATCTTGCAAGCTCATGCAGGCGCGTATTTTCCTTCTCTAGTCGATGAATTTTTTCGACGGCTTTTGCGTAGCCTGCCTGATCTGGTATCGCGGAAAGATCGTCCTGTCGCGTGGCGGGTTTGGCACGTTCCTCCTCCAGTTCAATGATTGAGCAGAGCCACCAATGGTTGCCGGTTTCGGGATCGGAGAGGTGTGTCCAGCCCATACGCTGCAGATATTTTTCGCCGTTTTTGCGGTTGTTGAGCGCCTTGGTTGAAAAATTCTCCCAGTTCATCAGTTTTTCGATGATGTAGAGATGAACGCCTTGCTCCAGATCCGGACCGATCAAAATGGTTCCGCGTTGACCTAAAACCTCGTCTGCATCATAGCCGGTAATCTTTGAAAAGGCTTTGTTGCACCATTGGAATTCCATGACGGCACCGTCGTCATTTGACGCCAGAGCGAGTGCGAGGCCTTCAGTGCACTTATCATTGATTTGATTGAATATCTGAGCAGGGATCACGGACAAGTTCTACGTTGTTCCACGTTTGCATAGCCGTCAGACGACTAGGAACCGTTAAGCTGGAACAATGTGCGAACGTTTTTTACAGAAAAGTGGAACAATTCGTGGGTAAAGGCAGGAATCCTGCAAGTTTACGGAGGCTTTGCGGGCCGATCCCTGTCCCCTGCCCGTTGATCGGACAGGGGACAGTTTTGACTGCTGCTTAACACACTAAGGGAGCAAGATCGTGCAGCCGGTCGTCAGCCGGTTCTCAAGCAGCTCATGTGCTTTTTGCGCTTGATCCAGAGGCAGTTCCTGATTGATGGCGACACTGATCTTTCCCGAAGCAATCATCTCAAAAAGAGAACGCGACGCGTCATTCAACCACTTCTTGTCCTGCGTGAAGTGGTACAGTATCGGTCGCGTCAGACGAAATGATCCTGCCGCGAGATCGGCAATCTTGAAATCATCTGCTGGACCTGATGCCTGACCAAAAAGAACCAGTGTTCCGAACATCTTGAGGCAGTTCAGCGAACCCGGATAGGTGTCTTTTGCGATACTGTCATATACTGCGTCGACACCCTGGCCGCCGGTGATCTCGCTGACCCTTTCGGCGAAATTCTCCGATTTGTAGTCAATCACATGGGTGTAGCGACCGGTGGTCTTGGCAATCGCGCATTTCTCCGGGCCGCCTGCCGTACCGATTGTTGTCACTCCCTTTTCGGCCAGCCACTGCCCGGCCAGAAGTCCAACCCCGCCCGCCGCCGCGTGAAACAGGACGGTATCCCCGGCTTTCGGCGTAAAACTGTCATGGATGAGATAGTAGGCTGTCAGGCCTTTCAGAACCGATGCGGCGGCTTGCGCGTCTGTCACCTCGTCTGGCAGGGTGACCAACTGTGCCGCGTCGATCACGCGGTGGCTGACATAGGCGTTGTTCGGCATGGTGTAGGCGACCCGATCGCCGACATTGAAACCGTCAACGCCGGGCCCAACGGCTTCGATAACACCTGCGGCTTCGCTGCCGAGCACAAGGTCCGACTCGACTGGCCAAGGGTAGAGACCGCTGCGAAAGTAGATATCGAGGAAATTCACACCAACGGCCGTCTGCTTCAGTAGAACCTGCCCAGCACGCGGCGAGGGAACGTCGAGGTGTATTTTGTTAAGAACGTCCCGGTCGCCGGGCGTTTGTGCGGCGATAGCATAAGCCATTTTCGCTCCTTAGGATTTTAGGTGCCGTTTCTGCCCGCGCTGGTCTTGTCCAGAACTGCGGGCGGAGACGTGGCAGGATCAGGCGATCTCGAAGACGCCGTCGATTTCCACTGAAACGTCAAAGGGCAGCAGGGCCCCCAGCGCAAAACGTGCGTGGCGTCCGGCATCGCCGAAGGCGGTGATCAGTAACTCGGACGCCGCGTTGATCACGATAGGATGACGGACGTATCCTTCGGCGCTGTTCACGAAACCACCGAGCTTCACAACCTTGGTGACGCGGTCCAGATCGCCGTCGCAGGCTACTTTCAACTGCGCCAGCATGTTCATGATACAAAGCTCGGCGGCCTTGATCGCGTCTTCCTCGGAAATCGTATCGCCAACCTTGCCTTGGTATTCGAACCCGTTGGGGCCCTGAGGCACTTGGCCGGACATGAAGACCAGGTTGCCGGTTTTCACAAATGGCACAAAGCTTGCGACTGGTGTCGGTGCATCCGGCAGGTTGTGGCCTGCGGCTTCGAGACGTTTTTCGACTTCACTCATGGTTTAATCCTTCTTAAGTGTTACTGGAATGACGACGGAATATTCAGGGTGCCTTCTGCTACTGGGACGCAATGGCCCCCGATGCGAAACTCCGACAATACACCGTCCAACTTGGTCGCATCCCCACGCAACTGGCTGGGGCGTCCCATCTGGACGCCTTGCTCAAGGCGATAGCTGGTCCTGAGCGTATTGCCGGGCGCAAGGGCGGTCAGAAGCCCCACCAGGGAGAGATTGGAAGCACCTGTGGCCGGATCTTCGGTGATGCCAACCATCGGAGCGAACATACGCACCGCGTAATCGACCCCCTCTTTTGTCGATGGGGTGTAGAGATGCACACCAATGGCCCGCTCACGCGGCAGGTGCTGTTGGAACTCCGAAATGACAGGACTGGCCTGACTGAGTGCCTCTTCCGAGGTCACCTCGACGAATACTAGCGCATTGCCACAGGTGCAGATGCAGGGCGCGTGGCGGCTGGTTTCAATCTGATCTGGGCGCAGGTTGCAGGCGCGTGCAATGAGTTCCGGATCGACATCCGGACCGATTGCCAGGGGTTCCGGGGATGAGACAATCCCGCCCACAACGGCATCGCATTCGGTCAGCAGTTCGGCGTGCACTGCGCCGATGTTCTGTTCCAGCAATACATCGGATGTGATTGCCCGGCCAAATGCGCGCCCTGCGCGCCCGAGAATGAAGCTGGCACCGACAGTTGGGTGCCCAGCAAAGGGAAGCTCGGTCTGGGGTGTGAAAATGCGTGTTCGAACATGGCATTCGTCGTGCCGGGGCGGCAGCAGAAAGATGGTTTCGGCGAGATTGAACTCATGCGCGATCTTTTGCATCAGGTGTGATGCAAGCCCTTCCGGCGCCCAGACAACGGCCAGGGGGTTTCCACCAAAACAGCTGTCTGTAAAGACATCCACGACTGAATAGCTCAATTGCATCCCAATCCCCAATCCCGAATGGTTGCACAGCTTTGCTACGCTACGGGGGCAGGGCTACCGAAGTCATGAGATTTCGTCAAATTGAATTAACTGAATTTCAAATCCCGAAAATAAGATCAATCTTTGTCTTATCAGGGCTGATCAAATGGGCATAATTCGGCTCAGGACCACTCGATCTCGCCCAAGCAGTCGGCAAAGGCGTCGACAGCTGGTTGCTCGTCGATCCGGCCTCTAGTCAAGAAAAGGTCAATGCTTGGCAGGGGCGGGAAGCCCTCGCGTTCCTTCAAAACCGTCAATTCCGGCGGCACGCTGGACAGCGGCATCGCTGCAATCGCAAGACCGGAGTCGACCACGGCAATCAGGGCTGCGAGATTTGGGCTGCTGAAGGCAACTCGAAAATCACGCCCCTCGGCAGCGAGTGCCGCAATGGCATTCCTTCGGATCATGCAATCTGCCTGAAACACGGCCAAGGGTACCACCGCCCGACGTCCGACGGCGTGATTGGGGGATGCAACCCATACAACGGCTTCCTTTTTCAGAAACCGAGACGTTTCTGCCTTGGCCGAGCGCGAAACGATGGCGGCTTCCAACGTGTTTTCCTCCACCATCTTCTCCAATGTCGCGCTGGGAGCGCAGGTGATCGTCACTTCGATCAGAGGATGTTCTTGCGCGAAACGGGTCAGTATTGTCGGAAGAAGGCCGCGTGCGTAGTCGTCCGGAATGCCGAAATGCAGCGTATCGTTGGGTGCTGTACCAACAAGGTTGGACACAGCCTCGTCCTGCAGCTGCAAAATCCGGCGGGCATAGATCAGCAGTGCTTCGCCCTTTTTGGTGAGCCGTACAGCGGGGCGCTCCCTGGTAAAAAGTGATTCACCCAGAATCTGCTCCAGCTTCTGGATTTGCATGCTGGTTGCAGACTGGCTCCGGCCGATCTTGCTCGCGGCGTCCCGAAAACTCCCGCCCTCGGTGATGGTGACGAATGTTCTCAGCAGGTCGGGGTCAAGCGTCTGTTTCATCGGAAGGGGTCACTCACATCTTGGTCCGCGCAATGACAATGGATCAGTCCCCTAGAGACCCCGCGGCTAGGCTGTCAAGGCGCTTGGCGGTCTCGGTCACGCGCTCCGGCAAGCATAGGGACTTCGTCACACCTTCGCCAACAGCATGTCATTCACGTCCTGCGGATGGGTCCGTATGGTCTGTTCTTCCTTTAGTGCGCCCTCGGTTTCGACGCTGGTGATAGCGCCGCAATCCCCTCTGCTGTGAAGGGCACAAGACGCAGGCCCAAGGCACAGTTAATCCGTCAATCTTCATTCCGTTGGCGGGGAGAAAGACCTCGCCGTCCTGTTTGAGTGCGCAGATCAAATCCTGTGCTGGGTGAGCTCAACAGCATTGCTAACGGGCGCGAGGCAAATAGTGGCGCGTTGCAAGGTGGTTCTGTCTGAGACATCGCCTTACATTTTCGACCACCTCAAACGCCGATCGCCCGTGCGCTGACGGGCGCTCATCGGCGAACGTGTTGCATGCGGTGCCGGACTGGGGTCGAGAGTCCACATCTGAATAAATAACTGAAAGAATGGCATAATGATTGAACTCAGATGTCCAGCGAGTATCGGGGCTGCGGTTCAATGGGGCGCTGTGTGTGTCCCGATTTTTCTCGCAGGACGTCAACGGCCCTGCGCCGGGTGCGACTGTTAGCTGTGGCAGAAGGCATTCCCGGTTATGTCTGCCGACGTTTGACAATGAAACAGCACGGCGATACCGATGAGATGCTGCGACTGAAACCAACCATTTCCCGACGTTCTCCTCTAAGCAGCCGGAGATAAGAACGTACTGTTCAAAACAGGTTCGGGAACGGTGGTGACGTCGTAGGCCGCGCTTGTATCAAGCATATTCCAGCCCTGTCACCACTGGTCAAGCTGCCAGAAAGGTGAAGGCAATGAGCAACTTCATTATCATCAACATCGAACATGGGCTGACCGGACGTCTTGGCGATCATGCGCGGTTTTCCGGTGCATTGCGCGTGCGCGACGGGGTCATTCACGAAATGGGTAATCTGCAACCCGAAGCAGGCGAAACGGTGGTCGATGCCAAGCATTCCGTTGTCTGTCCCGGATTTGTGAACACGCACCACCACCTGTTCCAATCCGTTATGAAAGCCGTACCCGAAGCGCTGAACCAACCGCTCGATCCATGGCTTATGGAAGCACCATATCGGTTTTGGCCTTACTTGAATGAGGAGGGCATGCGCACCACCGTAACGATTGGACTCGCCGAATTAGCCTTGTCGGGTGTGACAACGGTGGCAGACCATCACTACGTCTACTCGGATCGCTACGATTACAATCCATCTGATGTGCTGTGTGAAACCGCGGCACGGTTTGGGCAGAGGTTTGTTCTGGGGCGCGGTGGTCTGACACATGGCCGGCCCTGGCACCGTGACGATATCCCGCCAGCACCGGCAACCAGCCTCGAACACATGCTGGACGGTTTGAGCAGCGATGTCGCGCGCTGGCACGATCCGTCCCCGACGGCGATGACCCGTATCGCTGCCGCACCAGTAACCACGATCTTCAATTTGCGCGAAGGTGAGGTGAAAGAGGTGGCACAGGCGGCCCGGCACCTTGGTATTCGTCTGCACACCCATCTTTCGGAAAACGATACCTATGTGAACACGACGCTCGATCGATATGGTAAGCGGCCTGTGCCCTGGATGGCGGAGCAGGAGTGGATTGGTGACGATGTCTGGTTTGCCCATCTGGTCAAGATCGACGAGCGAGAGATCGACATGTTGAGTGAAGCGGGTACAGCCATGGCGCATTGCCCCCAAGCCAACGCCCGTCTGGCGTCGGGTATCGCGCCCGTGCCGCGCTTTGCCGAACGTGGCGGCGTGGTGTCGCTGGCCGTGGATGGAACAGCGGCGAACGAAGCGGGGGACATGGCGCAAACGCTTTACGCAGCTTTCATTCTGCACCGGACCGGCGGTCAAGCTGATGCGACGACTGCCGAAAACGTTATTCACTGGGCGACCTCCGGTGGCGCCCGGGCGCTGGGTCTGTCGGGCATTGGCACTCTGGAGCCGGGAAAGGCGGCTGATCTTTTGGTGCTCGGTCTGGATCATCCCCGGTACTTCGGACAGCACGACCGAACCGTCGGGCCAATCATATCAGGGGGAGAGCTAAGACTGCGGCATTCCTTTGTGGGGGGGCGCGAAATTGTGCGGGACGGCGTGGTTCCATGGCTGGACATGGATGAGCTGAACGAAAAATCCCTGCAGACGGTCGACATTCTGAAGAGAGGGGCGCAGCGCGCGCACTAACCTTTGGCGCACCGGCCTTTCGTTGGCAAATGCCGGTGCGCACTACTCGTACGACAAAGCTTTTTTCCTATTTCCTGACATTCGATCACTGGAAAAACTGGGCGCGTAAAGAAGCTCTATGATTTGCGAAATGCCGCGGCTTCGTTCCGAAGCCATTTCTCGAATTTACGGATTTTCCCTGAATTCCGCCGGCTTTCCGGAAAAACAATCCAATACCCGCTGCCATCGTCGCAGGTCATTTCAAATGGCTGAACGAGTTGCTTTCTTTCGAGTTCGCTCTGAAAGAAGGCCGGGGTCAGCATTGCTACACCCTGACCGGCGATTGCCGCGTTTGCTTCAAGGATTTGCGGGCCGAACTGCCCGCCAGCGCCTTCTGGCGGTGGCGAGTAGTCCACATCAACGTCTTCAAACCAACGGTGCCACCAGGGATCATGCCCGGAAAGAATTGGCAGCTTCAACAGGTCCGCAGGCTCTTTCACTCCCCCGACGCTTGCCGCCAGATCCGGACTTAGCATCGGGGTGAATACTGTTGGCAACAGAAGGCGGCTCTTGAGGCCCTCCCAGTTTCCTTTCCCGCCGCGGATGGCGACGTCGAACCCATCAGACATGAAATCAACAAGGCCTTCGCTCACTTCAACGCGCACGGCGATGTCCGGGGATTCAATCTGAAATTTCCCAAGCCTCTGAGCGAGGAAATTAGTGCCGAAGGTCGGGATGACACTGACGGCAAGTGTACCCTGGCTGGACCCTTTTGCATCGGCATAAGCATCAGCAAGGATATCCAGCGCTTCAGTCGCCTTGGAGGTCAATGAGCGCCCGATGGTCGTCAGGCTGACACCGCGTGCATGGCGTTCAAAGAGCTGAGCGCCGACGCGCTCTTCCAGGATCTTGATCTGATAGCTTACGGCTGCCTGTGTCATGCCCAATTCGTTCGCGGCAGCTGTAAAGTTGCCGTGCCGTGCCGCTGCTTCTGCAACGCGGACAGCTGTTAGCGGTGGAATATCTGTTCGAGCCATATATCAAAAATACTTATGCCTTTTTATCTTCTACACCCAGATTGGCCCGCAGTACAACGTCTGGATATGCTTTTGCGGCAAAGACATTATGGGGCGATCAATATGATTTGCATGCCGCATAACGTCAGCAGGTATTAGACATGATTATGCCTTGTATTGCTCTGTTCTTGGGAAGGGAACTCCTGTGTCGTGGGGTTTTGCGGGGTTTGGAACTGCAATCATGTGACCACTCATCCGGACGTTTTGCCTCCGTGCGTACGGTTGCAAAATCGGTGCGCGGCATAATCAGCTTCGCTATGATTGGTTGCGGTGCAGGTCACGCAGGACATCAAAGACCCGATCCACGGTACGTCGAATCGCGGGGCTGAACCGGTCATCATCATGCACCACCAACCATTGATCACTGTCCAGTTCATCGATGGTTTCGCTCACCCTCATCAATCCGCTTTGCCTGTCGCCAACAATGGTCGGAAGAAGCGCCCGCGCCGACCCCGCAAGCGCTAAATCGAGCATGTTCCGGGGGTGGGTAACTTCAATAATTTCTCTTTCATCCGCGTGTTTGCCGAGCCACTCCGCAGATGGGGTGTTGCCCGTATACCGTGCCCACGGGTTCACATCCTTGTCGGTCGCATAAAACGCAAAACGCACACGGCCCACCCGACGACCGGCAAGCCCCCGTTGGTGTGGACGGTGATTGCGGATGCCGATAATTGCCTGTCTTCGACTGATATCAAGCACCTCTTCGGCTGCAATGAGGCGCACCAAAATGCTGTCATCAGATCCTACGATGGCATCCATCTTCTCACACAGGTACTTGCTCATCCAAGTCCCCGCTGAAATCTTGACCAAAGTGCGCTTGCCACGGGCGGGCGGGTTCCAGATCGTTGATAGCCCCGCCTCCAGCGTGGTCACTTTTTCAAAAAGGGCCTCACCATCAGCAGTCAGCTCATACCCCTTGGGTAGTCGCCTAAACAATTCACGTCCGGTGGCCCTTTCCAGGTCAAGCATGCGTCGCGATAGTGTGGGCGCGCTTTTGCCCGTGGCTTTGCTGGCTTTCGCCAACCCGTGACCGCGCGCAACAGCCGCAAAAAGCCTTAAATCATCCCAGTTGACGTTCATTTCATGCATGAAATGAAACCTATCGCATGTTTTGCTGGCGCAACAGTGGTGCCGACGGAAAAGAAGGGGGAGGGAGGTGGAAAGCGTTGAGGTGCATGATCGTATCGCAAATCAGAGAAATTGCACCGGTATTATTCGGGCTTCCCGGTCTGATCCTGCTCAGGCTCAGCCAGCGATTTCAGAACTCGGGTGCAGTGGCCCCATTGGCTTGCTTGTCGGTGCTGGCGCTCTTGTTCATCTATCTTACGTGGCTCTCCGGGCTTTGTGGTGGCGTCGGAACGGGATATCGCAGATCAGCTTCAATTCGTTTGACCTGTGGTGTGGCTTCGCGCAGAGTTCCGAATAATTCGCAACTCTTCGAGGACTTTACTTGGCTCTCCCACGCATTTCTCTTCAAGCTTTGGAGGCATTTGAGCGAGTGTCGGCCTCCGGATCGATGCAGCAAGCTGCGTTGGAGCTGGGATTGTCGATTTCTACCGTATCGCATCACATCGCTCGCCTGGAAGAGCAGTTGGGCGCGGTCTTGCTCGATCGCGCGACGCGACCATTCCATCTGACGCGCGAAGGGGAGGAGGCCTTGCATCATCTGCGCAAAGGTCTTCCTCACTTGCGGCGTGCCACCAGCGAAACAGCAATTGGTGGGCTGATCGGTACCCGTTCATTGCATGTTGGAATCGTGGAAGACTTCGAAAGCCGTGTCGCACCGGAACTCGCGGTGGCGCTTGCAAGTCAAATGCCGCGCGCAAGGCTGGCGATTCATAATGTTCTGAGTCACGAAGCGCCATCGCTGTTACGCAAGGGACAGCTCGACATTGTCATCGCGTCAGAGGCGGATCAGCGCATGGCGGATGTTCAATGCAACCCGCTTGTACGTGATCCCTTTGTTATTGCAGTACCAAAGAGTGTCGAGTTTCAATCCGAAACGCTGCTTTCAGGGGCGACCGCTTTGCCATTTCTGCGGTTCAATCCAAACCACCTTATCGGGGCTCAGATCGAAACGCATCTTGCCCGCAGTCGAATTTCACTTCCGGATCGATACGCATTCGACAGCGCGCAGTCGATCATGGCAATTATCGCCAACGGTGACGGATGGGCGGTTATGACCCCGCTGGGGTTCATCCGTGCGCGGCGTTTCATAGACCGGGTTCAGCTTCTACCCCTGTCCGTTGCTGCCTTCGCAAGGCAGATTTCCCTGATGTCGCGCAGCGATTTTGACCTGCGGATCGCCCGGGCGGTTTCGGCCCTGATACGACAGATCATCGCGCTTGAAGCGGTTGCGCCTGTTGTTGCCTTCTATCCGTGGCTTTCGAGTGCATTCAGTGTGCTCGAACGCGACGACTAACCGACCCACTCAAGGTTCCCAAGGCACATTTTTTAAGCACTCGAAAGATGCGTCAAAATATGTGCTTTGAAGAAAAGAGTTTCGAAAATATCGAAAGTGATGACCTTGTCTTGACGTCAGACGTCAGCAGGTTTCTGAGTGGTGACCTGGAAATCGAGGGGTGAAAAACAAGTCATGCGCAATCAAGCTCGGGTCGTCGTCATCGGAGGCGGTATTGCAGGATGCTCAGCTCTCTATCACCTGACCCGAGAGGGTTGGAGCGACGTGATGCTGATCGAGCGGGATGAACTGACCTCGGGCACGACCTGGCATTCAGCGGCGCAGGTTACGAACTTTGGCATGTCGCAGACCATGGTTGGACTGAAGTCGCATTCGATCGCCCTCTACAAGGAATTGCGTGATGATCCGGATTATCCCGTGGGGTATAACTACGGCGATGGCGGCATCCGTTTAGCCAATACCGAAGCGCAGATGGACGGCTATCGCCACTTTGCGTCGATGGCGGCGGGCATGGGAGTCAACTTCGAGGTGTTGGACGCGCAGGAATGTGCGCGTCGCCATCCGCTGATTTCCACAGACAACCTGCTGGGTGGGCTTTGGGACCCGACCGACGGTCATATTGACCCCGCACAGCTCTGTCAGGCACTCGCTCGCCGTGCCCGCCTCGCGGGCGCCGAAGTGAACCGGCACACGCCGGTGACAGCGTTGACACAGCACCCGGACAGCACCTGGACGGTTCACACTGACAAAGGCGATGTGCGATGCGAGATTGTGGTGAATGCCGGCGGCTATCGCTGCAATGAGATCGGCGCGATGATGGCGGTCAGCCATCCGGTCGCCTCGATGGAGCACCAGTATTTTTTGACCGAGGATATTCCCGCGATTGCGGAGGCAGGGCACCGTATCCCGCTGTTGCGATGCCCGATCAGCGATTACTATTCACGGCAGGAAAAGGGGGGCCTGCTGCTCGGCTTTTACGAACAGGACTGCCGCACCTGGGGACTGGACGGGATCGATCCGCATTTCTCAAACGACCTTTGCCCCGATGATCTGGACCGGGTGAGCGATGTTCTGGAAGGCGCTTTCGAGCGTATGCCTGTTCTGATGGAGACCGGCATTCGGGAGATCGTGAACGGCCCGATCACCTATACAATTGATGGCGCGCCTCTTGTTGGGCCGGTCCCGGGCAAAAGAAATGCATTCTGTATCATAGGCCTGCGAGCCGGGCTGGGTGAAGGAGGCGGCCATGGCTGGCTCTTGGCACAACAGATCGTTCACGGCGAAGCGGAGTATGACACATGGGCGCTCGACCCGCGGCGCTTCACTGGCCACGCTACGGTTGAGCTGACGGCTCTCAAGGCGATCGAAGACTATCAGAACGAATTCCGTTTCCATTTTCCGCATGAACACCGTCCCGCGGGGCGACCAATGAAAACAACGCCGCTGACGGCGGTCCTTGCGTCCGAGGGTGCTGCATTCGGTACCGTCAACGGGTGGGAACGCGTAGATTACATAAAGCCCTCGCCTGATTTCTACGAAACGCTCGGATTTAGGTTCAACGAAGTCCATGATGTCGTCGCGGCAGAGGTCGATGCTGTGGCCACGGGCGTCGGTTTGACCGAAGTGTCAGGCTTCAACCGCTTAGAGCTCACCGGGGCGGATGTTCATACGTTTCTGGACCGCATGATCTGTGGGGCCGTGCCGAAAAAAACCGGCAGGGTCGGATTGGGCTATCTGCTGAATCATCAGGGTATGGTGAAAGCGGAGGCGACGATTGCCACGCTCCCGGACTCTGATCGTGGGGGTGAACGGGTCTGGTATGGCTCAGCGGCTGCGTCCGAATATCACGACATGGACTGGCTCACGGCCCACGTGCGCGCGGATGAAGACGTGTCGATCCGGTCGCTGACCAATGCGCAGACCATCCTTGTGCTGGCCGGGCCAAAGGCGCGGGATGTCCTGCAGTCCGCCGCTCGCGGGGATTGGTCGCGCGAGGCCTTCCCCTGGCTCTCCCTGCGCGAGGCGTATGTAGGTATTGCGCCTGTGACTGTTCTGGGCGTCAGTTTTTCAGGGGAACTTGCCTATGAAATTCATGTTCCAAACGAAAACCTGCATGCCGCCTATGCGGCCCTGTGCCGCGCGGGCGAGGCCCATGGATTACGCCGGTTCGGGTCACGCGCGGTGGAGTCGATGCGGTTGGAGAAAGGCTTTCTGCACTGGAAGTCCGATATTCTGACCGAGTTCGATCCCTTTGAGACCGGTTTGGACCGATTTGTCCGGCTCCAAAAGCCCGGGTTTGTGGGCAAGGACGCGTTGCTTGCGCGGGTTGATGCCGGACCGAGGCGGAAACTGGTAACGCTGGCGCTTGAGTGTGGCCATGCACCTGCGACCTCTGGCGCATCGGTGCGCGCTGACGGTCGTATCATCGGAACGGTCACGTCGGGTGATTGGGGACATCGGACGGGATTGAACCTCGCCTACGCATTTGTCGATCCGGATCTTGCGGACCATGGCAGCGCGTTGTCGGTGGATGTCATTGGTGAAGCGGTTGCCGCGCAGGTGATTGCGCCGTCTCCTTACGATCCAGGTTTTGACAAAATGCGCAGCTGACGGGTGTTAAGGGGTTTGAACGCTTGTGCTTTGTCCGTCTGCCAGCGCCTTTCCCACGGCGCGCAGGCTGGCGGGCGACCGCGCATCTTCAACCCGACGGTATCGTTGGGACTGCAATCAGTGGGCTGATACCAAGGCGATACAGCCGACGATAATCAGGCTGAGGGCCCAGATCAGGTCAAGGTTAAACCAGCTTTTTTGCAGGAACTTGAGCCCGAGCCAGCGGTAGACACCGACGGCGATGGTTCCGCCTGCGAGGATCATCGCGCCAGTGTGGGCAAGGGCCACGGCGATGGCGGCGGTCGCATTGTTCCACATGAGGCTATAGGCGGCGGCATGGCCTGCGTCGGTTTCAAGCGTGCCGCAGATGCCCAGATAGATCGGTACCAACATGAGACCTGCGCCATGAGCCATGGCGGCGAGGAAGGACCAAAGCGCCAGCCGCGAGGGCGGCACGCGCGCCAGGAAGCGCGGGTGGCGGCGGTTGATCAGCAGGTAGACCCCGAGGCCGATGACCAGCAGGGCAGCGCCCGTCTGAATCTGTACCTGCCATTCGACCAGCATCATGAGCGCGGAGAAGGGAAAGAGGATCGCCGCCATGGCCAGCAGATGCCCGACAGCCAGCGCCGCGAGGGCTTTATAGAGGTTGCCCGCGTTCCGCGCCATCAGCGCCGCCGACACGGCGAGCGGCCAACCCATGCCTGGATTGACCCCGTGATAGATGCCCGAGACCACGACGGCGGACCAGAGGGACGCCGCCGTGTTCATGCTTTCCACTGCCTAGACGGAAGGGTAGCAGAAGCTGTCGGTGGAACAGTCGCCGCCCTCTAGCCGGATCTGGTGGCTGCGGTAGCCCTCGGGGAACTCAACCCAGAAGTTCTCATTCAGGGTCAGCCCGCCGTCTTTGCCCACATCCGCGCAGACCATCGCGGCTCCGCGGTCACCGGGATAGAACTGGTCGTCCCATGTGGAATAGAGCGAGTTGGTCCAGTAGACGCGCTTACCGTCGCGGCTGATTTCGACCATCTGCGGGCCGTAGCCGAACTCCTTACCATTGGGGTGCAGCGTCTTCTTCACAATCCCGCCGATTTCGACCTTGCCTGCCAGCACCGGGTTCATCGGGTCGGAGACGTCATATTGGTGCATCTCGCCCAGCCCCCAGCAGGCGACATAGAGGTATTTGTCATCAAGGCTGAGGTCGATGTCGGTGACCAGTGGCGGCACGGCGCCAAAGCCCTTGAGCAACTCGGGCAAGTCGTCTGCATCCGCTGGCACAGGGTCGATGGTCACGGTCTTTTTCGCCTCAAACGTGCCGTCTTCGTTGCGCCACCAGGTGAAGATCGCACCCTGCAGGTTGGTGGTGTCGACCACCACGCCGCAGAAGCCGTACTCCTTGGCCGGATCATGCGCAGGCCGGATCTCCAACGCCATCTGGTGGTTCTCGCCAAGATCGATGGTCTGGATGTTCTTGCGCGCGCGCAGATCCCAGAAGTGGATCGAATGGCCGTATTTGTTGCTGAGCAGATCCTCCGGCACCACGCCGTTTTCGAACTGCGGCGGCAGGCCCCATTCGGAGCTGACCATGTAGTCGCGCGGCAGGTTCCACCAGAAGTCATAGTGCTTGTCCTGCGCGCCGCGGTCCATCTCGTAGCGCCCCAGGATCTCGAAGGTCTCGCAATCCATGATGAAAATACCGGGAGGGCCGTCGGTGCCATCCTCGCCACCGCCGCCGAGGGTCGAGACATAGATGCCCTCGGGGCCGCAATGGATCGTGTGCGGGCGGGAATAGCCGGTTTTGGCCTTCAACTCTTCCGGTTCAATGATCTTGTGGATTTTGGCCTTCAGCGGTTCCTTGACGTCGATGATGTAGATGCGGCTCGACCGGATGCCCGGGATGATCAGGTAGCGCCGTTCAAGGAAGGCGTGCCCCGTAAGTGGCGAGAGTGCGGACGAACAGGCATTCCATCCGAAGTGGTGAAACTCGTCACCGGTGTTCGGCATGAACAGGCTATGCACGATCTGGCCGTAGGTGTCGGAGTTCGGGTCCACATCGACCACGGCGAGGCCGTCGGGCTGTGAACCATCGGGGCTCAGCATCAGCGTGAAGGCGAGCGTTTCGACCGGGGCCTGCATGGCCATCTGTGGTGTGGGGTAAAACGTCGGGTCTGGTCTTAGGTTCATTTTTAATCCTCCCTGACGGACGCAGATGACGGAATTCTATCGCGTCCATGGAAAAGCTGGCACAGAATCAAATGTCAGACAATTGAAATTTGAAGGGCGTGCTGCTGCGCCAAGATGCGTTTTCGCGGCTATGATCGTCTTCAATCGTTGCTGGGCCGCTTGAGCTTGAAGAGATAAGCCGCTGAATAGGAATGTGAATATGTGCCCTCGGCCCTTGGCGTGATGCACGGGTTCCATCCGTCCTTACGACCCCTTTTCGGGGCGCGGTCGGCGAGATTGTGAAAGACCCGTCCGGCCAGAGTTCATAAATACGTCATCTTACTGCGACCCGAACGACATCTGGCGTGCCTACCGTCCGGCGTCATGAACGAGCATTTCCGATGGATGAGGATAGCATGAAAAGAATGACGTATCTGGGTGCCGCCGCTCTCTGTTTCGCCGGTCTGACCGCCACGCTGGGGCAGGCCGCGACCGTTGGCACATACAATACCCTTACCGGCGCGGCACCCTTGGTGATCGGGCATCGGGGGGCCCCGGCCTACCTGCCGGAGAACAGCATTGGCGGCAATGAGCTTGCAGCTAAAATGGGGTCCGATTTTATCGAAACCGACGTGATGATGACCAAGGACAACGTGTTGATCGCAATGCACGACACGACGCTGGAACGGACGACGAATGTCGAAGACATCTATGCGCCACGTAACGGTGGCTATGCGGTGAGCGACTTCACCTACGAGGAGTTGCGCGCGCTGACCGTCAACCCGACCGGCAGCGGGGCGGAAACCTTTCCAGGCTTCACGCCCTCCGCCGACAACCCTTACCGCATTACCACCTTTGCGGACATGCTGGATGCGCTCACGGCCTATAACGTCGCCAATGGCACCAGTGTCGGCATGCTGACCGAGGGCAAATACAGCGACAATATCGATACCAGCCGGGCGGTGATCCAGACGCTGATCGACAAGGGATACGACACCCCGGAAAAATCTGTCGTGCAGTCGTTCGATTTTAACAATGTCAGCGACTACGCAGAGCTGCTCGACGCGGCGGGTGTCGAAATGGGCGTCGCACAGTTGGGCGTCGGGTGGCCGTTGGATGATGGCACGTTGGGTGTGCTTAGCATCGGCGGGGCCTTTGGCACGCTGACGCAACTGTCCCAGTATACGGATACTGTCGCATTGAGCTTCAGAACCATCACCGAAGAGTTGATCGCCGCTGCGCATGGCGAAGGCCTGAGCGTTTACGGCTGGACCTTCCGGCCCGACGATCAGAAGGAGGCATTCGAGCTTGCCGAAACCTTTCTGGACTGGGGGTTGGATGGGTTCATCACCGACAACCCCGATTACCTGCGCCGCGCGGTCGACGCCTATGATGATCAGGTTTCCCCGGTGCCGCTGCCTGCGGGCATGCCGCTTCTGGTGGTTGCCCTGCTTGGCTTGGCTTGGCTGCGTCGCCGGGTCTGAAACAGTGCGGCGCGCGCGCCTCCGCACGCCGAATTCACGCGTCTCTATCAGGCCTCGCTGTCTCGCAGCGGGGCCTTTCTCGTGATGCTTTCAGCAATCGTCTGGCGGTGTCGGTCCGCGGGGGCGTCAGTACTCTGCCTGAGCGAGCATTTGTCTTTCCCGCTGCTGCCCCATCTGCGAAGAAACGGTGGCGTGAAGCCGCTAGCCTGTGCGCTGCTTAACCGGCGCAATGACGTGCGACACGATCAGCGTCCCGACAATTCAGATTGAAATCAGATGATTGTCCCAGCGGAGCATGCTGTACGCACTTTGCCGGACCTCCGGGGCTTTCAAACTCTGCAAACTGCCGGTGCCGGAGGTGACCGCGAACCCATCGACGTGTGGTGCAACACCGCACACGTCCTCCAGAGGCGTTACGTGAACCAGGCGGGCCATTTCGGCGTCATATACATGCAGCCTGCCACCTCTTGGCGAGGTGGCTGCGATGGTGCGCCCGTCCTTCGAGAACGCGATGCTGCCCACGTATCCATTCATCGCCTGTATTTCTTCACCGGGCGCCCCCATCAGGACGATCTTTGCGCCGCTTCGGTGCAGACCGACCAAAGCCTTCACCGGCCCATCCCCCTGCCATTGCATGCCCAAAGCCGTGTCACCGCGCGCATTGACCGCCAGGTGGCGGATCGAATTGTTGCGCATCTCGGGGGGTAGCGCTGCCGTTTCGATTGCGCGCCCTTGCGCGATATAGCTCAGGTTGGGCCGCATCGTGGGAATGTTCAGCTTGGTCCGGCCGCTGTCCGGATGGGTGTCGATGCCGCCATTGGCGACGACCAGCGTGTCTGACCCCGGCAACCGCTTGATGTCATGGGGACCGATTCCGCCGCTGCCCCATTCATCCACGCGCGTATAGCCGCGGGTGACATCCCAGACGCCGATCCGTCCCACGCCAGCCTCAAAGTCATTCTCCGTGGTGAACAGCAGCTCGCCATTTGCCGAATAGGCGCCGTGGCCGTAAAAATGCCGCCCTTCGGGAGTGGTGAGGGTTTGCAGGGCGCGCCCGGTTGCACAGTCGATCACTATGGCAAAGGTGCCGGGGCGCCTGGCAAAAGCGACGGACTCGGGGCGGGTGGGGTGCGCAGCGGCGGCATGGCCGCGCGCGGGCAGGGGGATTTGAAACCGCACGTCAAGCGACGCGCCGATCCCGCAGAGCACGTAGCGGCCATCCGGGCGGGCGGCGGCGGAGAGATAAGCGGGGGAGCCTGCATCCGCCCAGGTCGGTCTGGGCAGCAGACCTGCCGCGAGCAGGCCGCCCAAAAACTGTCGCCGACCGGTTGCTGGCTTGCGCATGTCAGTCCCCATCCAGGGCGTTGAACCCTGCCGCCACGCCGAGTGTCGGGCCAAGTTCATCGCGTACCGTCGCGCGAATGACATCAACCGATTGCTGGATCACTTCGATCCTGACGCGCCCCTGCGGGTCTGCCACGCCGGCAAAGACTGGATCCTCCAGTGTGGCCAGCCGGGTTAGCGCCCGATCAAAGCCCTTGATAAGGGTGGCCGAGAGCGGAGCATCTGACGCCGCAAGGCGCTGGGCCAGGTCACGCAGCGATGTCAGGCTCAGGGTGACATGTCTGGACGACCGGGCAGAGCGGCGCGCCTCGGCGCGGTTTGGGCGCGGACGGTCGAAGGTGCCGAGCGGTCTGCCCAGCCGTGCGTCCGAGGTGAACTGAAGTCCGGTAGTCAACGCTTTGAAAGCCTCCTGCAGGACTTCTTCTTCGCTGCGGTAGAGGCTGCCGGGCGCCGGGTTCCGCATCTTCTCCGCGTAGCCGTTTTGCCAATCGCTCAGAATGTCCGAGGAAAGCGCGGCAATGTCCGCGCTGATGGTTTGCACCAGTTGGCAGTGGTATCCGGCATCGCCTGCCGCCATCAGGGTATCGTCGTAGAGCAGGAATTCCACCGCATAGAACCCCCGCGCCGCGATAGAGACGGCGGCGTAATCTTCCGGCGATGCGGCAATCGGATCAGCCTCGGCGATCAGCGTATTCAGCGCACGCGGCGTGGCCCCTCTGCTGTCCGGCCAGAAGGCGAGGGCAAAGGCACGGTCCGCCGCCTCCGTCGGACCAAAGCGCAGGTGACTCGCCGCGATCCAGGCATCAAAGGCGTCGCCATAGGCACTGCGAAAGGCGTCAGAAGTGGGGGTGCAATCCCCCGCTGCCGTCTCTGCCAGGGTCCGAGAGCGCTCGGCCAGAACCTCGAAACGCGGCAGGATATGGCCCGTCAGGATGTCGTCGATCACGGGTGCCGCGCTCTGGGAGGCGGCCACAACGGGGGTCAACAGCACCACCGCCGACAGGATGAGATGTTTCATAGGCTCTCCAGAAAGGCGATCAGCGCCGCACGGTCTTCGGTGGACAGGTCAATCACCGCGTCCCGCTGCGGCTGTGCCTCGCCCCCGTGCCATAGAACGGCCTCCAGCAGGGAACGCGCCCGCCCGTCGTGCAGGAAGTAGGTGTGGCCGCTGACCTGTTGCGTCAGCCCGATGCCCCAGAGCGGCGGCGTGCGCCATTCCTGACCGGTGGCGCGCGCTTCGGGGCGGTTGTCGGCCAGGCCAGGACCCATGTCGTGCAGCAGCATGTCGGTATAAGGCCAGATCAACTGGAAGCTTTGTTCGGGCTGATCTGCCAGCCGGTGGGTCACAAAGCTGGGCGTATGGCAGGAGGTGCAGCCAGTATTGTAAAAAATCTCCTTGCCCCGCAAGACCTGCGGATCGCCTGCGTTTCGGCGCGCGGGCACGCCAAGGTTGCGACTGTAAAAGGTGACCAGATCCAGCCCTTCGGCGTCGATCTCCGTGCCGCGGTCGTCGCCATCGCCGTGAATGGCGGCCAGGCAATCAGCCTGCAGATCGGTGCATTCACCGCTGCCCGCCGAGAACAACGGGTTGGAGATGCCGATATCGCCTGCGAAGGCGGAGGCCGACTGTTCGCGGATCGTGGGATTTCCCGCCTTGAGACCAAAACGCCCCAGCATCGGCTGATCAAACTCCACCGACCAGACCACATTTGGGCGGCCGGAAATACCGTCACCATCGGCGTCATCGGGGTCTGCATTGGCGAGGATGTCGGCAGCAGGCACCGCTTCCAGCAGCCCCAGGCCGATCATCTGCGGCGCGATGCGCGGGCTGAGCATCGCATCTGGGTGCAAGGGGCCATAACCCAGATCGGCGGCGTTATAGGTCGGGTGGCGCAGAGAGACCTCCCCCCCATCGGCCAGCGTGATGATTTCCTCCTCATAGGTGATGTCGAGCCGATATTCGGAGGCGTGGCCTTGCACGGCAAAATCCTGCAACTGAGTGCCGTAGGTCGGATCAGGGGCCGTGGCGATGTAATCCTTGATGGCGGCGATGCCGTCCTCCGCCGTGCCGGGGATCGAAATGCGCAGGAACATCGAGATCGAATTATCCTGCGGTGTTTCCGGCGGGTGCCCGCGCCCATCCTTGATGTGGCAGCGCTGGCAGGAGCGGGCGTTGAAAAGCGGCCCCAGACCGTCCGAGGCCAGTGTCGAGGAGGGCGACGATACCCAGAGCTTGCGAAAGAGGCCGTTGCCGACCTTGAAATCCAACTCATCCTCAAAGCTGATGTTGCCCGAGGGTTTGGAGAAGGCATCTGCCGTCCTGGCCACGCGCACGGTCGCGGCCCCGGCGGGTTTGTCCTCGAAGCGTGTGGGGGCCGTGAAATCACTTGTCGGCGCCGTCACGGCGGCAATCCGGGCGGCTTCGTCCGGGGTGCGGGGGACGACATTCAGATGGGGATCGCCGAGGTCCCATGTGGCACCATCGGCCAGTGCGAAAGTGCCCGTCACCGCCAGGGTGACGAGCAGGATGTTATTCGGCTTCATCCATTTTTGACGCATTGAGCTGGGCATATTTTTCTTCACCGAGTTTGGCCACAAGATCGAGCTGCGTTTCGAGAAAGTCGATATGACCTTCCTCGTCGGTCAGCAATTCCTCAAAGACGTTCTTTGACACGAAATCCCCCACGGATTCGCAGTATTTGCGCGCCTCCGTGTAAAGCGTGTGGGCGTCATGCTCCGCCGCCAGATCGCATTCCAGCGTCTCCTTGGGCGTCTGGCCAATCCTCAGAGGGTCCAGTTTCTGCAGGTTCGGGTGACCGCCCAGAAACAGGATGCGCGCAATGATCTTATCCGCATGGTTCATCTCTTCGATGCTTTCTTCACGGGATTTCTTGGCCATGTGGCCCAGACCCCAGTCTTCCTGCATCCGGTAGTGCAGCCAGTACTGGCTGACTGCGGTCAGTTCACTCCGAAGCGCGGAGTTGAGATATTCGATAACTTTCTTGTCGCCGTTCATTTTGGGTTTCCTGTGGTGCTCCGCTCTTGAGATTGCGGAGGTGCATGGGGACTTCCAGATTGTCGTTCGCGCGCATGGTGGAGAGGAAAAGCGGCATGCAGCCGCCGCAATCCGCTGCCTTTCCAAGCGCCCGATAGACTTTGCCTGGGGTGACGATGGTCTTGTCATCCGATGCCCGCATCCAGTCAATCGCGGCATGGATGTCGTGATCCGTGATGCTTTGACAGTGGCAGACGATCATTCTGTGCAACCTTTCGATGTACGCATGATGACAAGACCTGTTTCAGATTACTGGAAAACCGCTTCGGGATCATCCAGGCTGTCTGATCCTTCAAAGGCGATCTGGTCGAGACCCAGCGCCGCGACAACCCGTTCGATGGAGCGGGTCTGATCGATCAGACCGTTGACGCCGCCCATGATCAGGGCCTCACCAGCAGCATTGCCGCGCTCCAGCATCTGGTCATAGGCAAAACCGGCCTCGGCTGCTGTCTTGATCCGGCCCAGGGCCATCATCGTGTTGCCGAGCTTACCCGACATTTCAGCGTCGAGATCGGCATCGACGGCAGCCACCATGTCGGAGAGGGAGGGGCCGGAGACCAGCGTGCCATCGACGCGGATGTATTCGCCCAGATAGACGTTCTGGATGCCCAAGCCGTCGTAGTAGTGGCTGTTGTGGGTGTTGTCGGAGAAGCAATCGTGCTCTTCTTCGGGGTCGTTCAGCATCAGGCCCAGACGCATGCGTTCACCCGCCTGCTCGCCGTAGGAGAGAGAGCCCATGCCGGTCAGGATCGCGGCCAGCCCGGCGTCGACATTCGATGTCAGCTCCGTGCGCGCGGCACCGCCATCACCCCACTGCGCCGCCATCCATTCCAGATCGGAGACCAGCAGATCGGTGGCGGCCGCAAGATATGCGCCGCGACGGTCACAATTGCCGCCCGTGCAGGCATCTCCGGCTGCGAAATCTGTCCACGGGCGATTGCCCGCGCCGTCCCCGTGGCCATTCAGGTCCTGCCCCCAGAGCAGGAATTCAATGGCGTGGTAGCCTGTGGCAACATTCGCCTCGATCCCATCCGCCTCATGCAGGGTTTCCGCCAGCAGGGCCGGGGTAATTTCAGCGGCGTCGATCTCTTTGCCCGACAGGGTGAAGGCAGGGCTTGCCACCACGTTCAGCGCGGCAAATTCGTTTTCGTCCGATGGCCCGCCGTAGGAGGCATCGACATAGTCAATCAGGCCCTCGTCGAGCGGCCAGGCATTCACCTTGCCTTCCCAATCATCGACGATGGCGTTTCCGAACCGGTACACTTCGGTCTGCTGGTAAGGCACGCGCGCGGCCACCCATGCAGCCCGGGCGGCGGTCAGGTTTTCTGCCGAGGAGTCGGCGATCAGCGCAGCAACGGCCTGTTGCAGGCGTTGTGCGGTGATCAGGCTGTCTTCGTATTTGGCCGCGGCAATATCGGCGTAGGTGTCGAGCACTTCGTCTTTTCTGGCATCCGGATCCGCCGTGGCTGCGGTGCCGAGGCCGACGCACAGGGCCAGAGCACTCGTGGCAAGGGTAAGAGGTTTCATGGTTCTGACTGTCCTTTTCAGTGAAGTGTCGTTTTTGATTTTGGGGTCGTGTTTGAATGAGGGGGCGGGAAGCTTTCGGCCTTCAGCGCCATGCGCCGCAGGGCGAAACCGAATTCCTGTGCGGCCCCGACCAGCGCGCCTGCCATATCCGGGCGCACGATCGTGGTGGCGATCATCAGGGCATCCTCGTGCTCGCCTTCGCTGGCATAGCCGACGAAATTGGCAAAGCAGGATTCATCCGCGCCCAGGCATTTGCAGGTCACATTGTGCCGCATCAACGGGCGCCGACCATGTCGTGCGCACAGATCGCAGAGCATCTCAAAAGACTTGAGTGCCTGCCGCCCGCTTTGCGGGCCCAGGGCCGTGGCAAAGTCGTTCCAGACCTGACGCTGCGCGTCGGGGCCCGTGCACCAGAGCCTCAGATAAAGAACGGCACCAGCTTCGACTGCGCCAAGCTCCGCGACATATCCAACCGGCGCACCGCCGCGATGTGGGGTCTTGTCCGTCATTTGGTCAGGATCAACTTTCCGGATCGGGTGATGCGCAGGGTGTAGAGCTGATCCTGAAGCTTGATCTTCGCCAGATAGCCCCCTTTGGTGAGGTCCTGCGCCTCATAGACCGGGAGTTTTTCCACCGAGAAATGATCGAATTCCTTTGCCACGCTCACCACCATAGCCCGCCCCATTCTTCCCGCTCGACGGCGTCGAGAACCCATTCCAGGTTCAGATAGGTAGGCACGCCGCATTCCACGGCGGCACAGATCATTTCCATGCGGCTCTGAGGGTCAAAAAGGCGGTCCATAGTCTGGCGTACTTCAACTTGCATTGGTTCCTCCGATCGAGACGTCGCTGCTGCGTTGGCTCACCCGGAATCGCAGGGCTGGCTGGTTCGGATTAAAGTTGAGTGATTTAATCGGAAAAAGCAACAGAGTAATTGACAAAAAAAGTAAGATACTGAAAGCTGCCGATCAGAGCGGGCACATCTGACCCCCGCTGACATCAGGAGAACACCATGACACTTGCACCGCATGTGCATGGTTTCGCTCTTGCAATAGCAGCCAGTGCGACCCTCGTCGCATCCGCCCCTGACGCATCTGCCGAAGCTGTGACACTCACCGATATCGCGGGGCGTGAAATCACGCTGCCGCAGGCGCCCACCCGGATCATTCTGGGGGAGGGGCGCATGATGTATGCCATTGCGCCGCTGACCGACGGCAACCCGTTTGAAAAGATCGTCGGCTGGAAAGATGACCTGATCCAGTACGATCCCGATGCCTTCCGCAAATTCGAGGCGGCCTTTCCACAGGATGCCGCACGCATGGTCAATTTCGGCAACCCCTATGCCGGGGATTTCAGCATTGAAGCGGTTCTGGAAAACGAGGCTGATCTTGTGCTGCTGGATCTCGGTAATCTCTTCAAAGCGGAGGAGACCGGCCTGATCGACAAGCTCGACAAGGCAGGCGTGCCGGTTGCCTTCATCGACTTCCGGCAGAATCCGACCGAAAACGCGATCCCATCAATGCTGTTGCTGGGCCGCGTGCTGGGTGAAGAGCAGAACGCGGCAGAATTCATTGATTTCTATGTGGCGCAGATGCGCAAGGTCTCCAACGTGGTCGCGGGTATGCCGGCGGAGGAACGTCCGCTGGTCGTGGTTGAGAACGCCGCCGGGTGGCAGAATGATTTCTGCTGCTCGTCCTTCGGCCCCTACAACTACGGTCGTTTCGTCGAACTGGCAGGTGGCACCAACTACGGGTCCAAACTGGCCAATGCCTATTCGGTCGATCTGAGCCTTGAGGGCATTCTGACCGCCGACCCGGATGTCGTGATCGGCACCGGTGCGAACTGGGCCGAGGCCAGACCGGAGGTCACGGCCACTCTGTTGGGCTACGAGGCCGATGCCGACGAAAACGCCAGACGAATCAAAGCCTTGGCGGAACGCTCCGGCTTCAAGGACCTGCGGGCGGTGCAGGAGGGGCGGATGCATTCCATCTACCACCAGTTTTATAACTCGCCTTACCACTTCATCGCGATTCAGCAGATCGCCAAGTGGCTGCACCCTGCCGATTTTGAGGATCTCGATCCGCAGGCGACCTTTGACGAGTTGCACAGCAAGTTCATGCCCTATGAAAACAGCGGGCAGTTCTGGGTGACCCTAAATTGACCGGCCCGTGGCCCCGCGCCCGCGGGGCCACATCCACTGCGGGATTCTTGCCATGACTTCTGTTCCATCCCTTCCGGCGAACTTTGTCGCCGAAGGCTATCGCGCCCGTTCCATCAAGCGCGTCGCGCTGATTGCCGGGGCGTTTTTGCTGCTGCTCGTCACGCTGACCATCGACGTCATCACCGGCCCTGCCGATCTGAGTTTCTGGCGCACCTTCACGGTGATCCTCAACCCCTCCGTGGCGACGGTGACGGAAGAGGTGATCATCTGGGACCTGCGCCTGCCGGTGGCCTGCATGGCCATTGCCGTTGGGGCCATGCTGGGCGTCGCAGGGGCCGAGATGCAGACGATCCTCAACAACCCGCTGGCTGATCCCTTCACGCTGGGCCTGTCGTCGGCGGCCAGTTTCGGCGCAGCCCTTGCCATCGTTCTAGGCTGGTCGGTCATCCCCGGCGTTGGCGGGCTGTTTGTGACGGTGAACGCCTTTGTCCTGGCGATGCTCACGTCGCTGGCGCTCTTTGGCTTCACCAGACTGCGCGGCGTGACGCCCGAGGCGATGATCCTCGTGGGCATCGCCATGCTCTTTACCTTCAACGCCCTGTTGGCCTTTCTGCAATACGGTGCCTCAGAGCTGCAACTGGCCCAGATCATCTTCTGGCAGTTGGGCTCGCTTGCCCGCGCCACATGGGCAAAGGTTAGCGTATGCCTCGCCGTTCTGATGATCGTGCTGCCCTATTTCATTCACCGTAGCTGGGCACTGACCGCGCTGCGTATGGGCGAGGAGAAGGCGGCCAGCCTCGGCGTCAACGTCTCGCTCCTGCGTCTCTCGGTGCTGGCGGGTGTGTCGCTTTTGGCTGCTGTCGCGGTGTCCTTTGTCGGCGCGATTGCCTTTGTCGGGCTGGTCGGGCCGCATATCGCGCGCATCATCGTGGGTGAGGACCAGCGCGGTTTCCTGCCCATGTCGGCCCTTGCCGGGGCGCTGATCCTGTCGGGCACGTCGATTGCGTCCAAGGCGATCACCCCGGGCATCGTTTACCCGATCGGCATGATCACCTCGCTCATTGGCATTCCGTTCTTTGTCAGTCTGATCCTCAGCCAGCGCCGGAAGCACTGGCAATGAGTGGGCTGCGCATCGACACCCTCTCCTTCGCCTATGGTGCCCGGCCCGTTCTGGAAGAGGTCAGCATGGCCCCTTTGCAGCCGGGCACGCTGACCGCGCTGATCGGGCCCAACGCCTCGGGCAAATCCACGCTCTTTCGCTGTATCGCGGGGCTGCTCAAACCCGCCTCCGGATCGGTTTGGCTGGGGGACACCGATCTTGCCACGCTGCGGAGCAAGGCCCGGTTGCAGCGGGTGTGCATCATGCCGCAGTTCTTTGCCGCCAACGCCGCCCTCACCGTGTTTGACGTGGTCCTGATGGCGCATAAGAATCTGTCCGGCTGGCGGGTCTTACCGTCGGATGTCTCGGCGGTCGCCGCCGCGCTCGAAGCGGGCGGGATCGCGCATCTGGCGGATGCCTACATCGGCGAGCTCTCAGGCGGGCAGGCGCAAATGGTCTCCGTCGCGCAATCGCTGGTGCGCCGGTCGGAGGTTTATCTCTTTGACGAGCCGACATCTGCGTTGGACCTGCGCCACCAGCTGGATGTGCTGGCGCAAATCCGTGCGCAGATGATCGCCCGGAACGCCATTGGCATCGTCGCTTTGCATGATCTGAACCTTGCCGCGCGCTTTGCCGATCATCTGATCTTGCTGGGCGAGGGGCGGGTTCGGGTGCAGGGCGCTCCGGCGGACGTGCTCGGCACGCCCGATCTGTCTGATGTCTACAGGGTGGCCATCGAAGTGGCGCAAGGCCCGAAACAGGAGATTTCCGTGCATGCTTACGCGCCGTAGTCTTTTGCTGTCATCCGCGGCCGCTGGGATTTATCCTGCATACCTATGGGCAGAGGCCTGCAGACCACCGGTATCACAGGGCGGCCAGCACGCTGTTCTGATGTTGAACGCCGCCTGCGGAGATGCGCAGCAGACCAATGTGTTCGAACCTGCGGTGCTGCATGTGGCGCCCGGCGACACGGTGACCTTTCACCCAACCCACGCGGGGCACAACACTGCCTCCAAGCGCGGCATGATCCCCGACGGTGCGGAACCGTGGAACAGTTCGCTGGACGTGGTGCATGCGGTCACGCTGACCGTGCCGGGCGTCTACGGTTACATCTGCGTGCCGCATTATGAGATGGGCATGGTGGGGGTGATTGTCGTGGGTGACCCGTCTGCGAACCTGGAGGCCGTGCGCAAGATCAGGCATCCGGGCCGCGCCAGAAAGGCCTTTCGGGACCTCTTGGCGCAGGTCTGACCCTCCGGACTGAAACATGTGCTGCTCTCTGGTGTTCAGGCACGGCTGTACCAGACAAATGTGCCTATGCACGCCATTCGCCTGGCTTCCGTACATTTTTCAAGTCGTGGGACCAGATGGAAAAGGGCGGGGGCCAGCACTGCCAGCCCCCGGCCCATGTCTCAAACGAAGCTGAACATATCCGCGTCAAGCGCGTCCAGATGGGTGTTTCGCAGGGTCAGGCTGTCGTCCTCACTGAACTGAAAGGTCACCGCGCGCCCTGACTGGTTTGCACCGACGATCAGGTCTTCGAAGCTGTCGATACCTTCGACGTCAATCACAACCTGATCGGAGGGGCGGCTGAAGAACCACCAATCGAACCCGGTATCGAAGTCCTGGATCACGTCGTCCCCGCCATTGAAAACAAAGGTATCGACACCGCGGCCCCCCTTCATCAGATCATCCCCGGCACCGCCCTCCAGCAGGTCGTTGCCGAAGCCACCGTTCAGTCGGTCATCGCCGTCGCCGCCCAACAGCACGTCGTTCGACCATCCACCATTCAGCACGTCGTTATCCGCGCCGCCGTCGAGGGTGTCTTCGCCCCAGCCGCCGTTGAGCCGATCCCGGCCCGCATCGCCCCGCAGGTGGTCGTCCCCCCAGTTGCCGTTCAGGCGGTCGTCGCCTTCACCACCTGAGATCAGATCATCACCCGAACGGCCATTGATGCGGTCGTCATCCGCACCACCGCGCAACAGATCATCCTGGAAGGTGCCGCGATAGCGATCCTCGGAGGCCGCCGCTTCTTCGGAGGTGGTGAAGTTGAACGTCGAGGTGTCGCCTTCCTTGATCCCTTCGAAGCTCTGGCCTTCGCTGTCCACAAAGGCCCCGTCCTCGATCTCCACCGCATAACGCGCATCCGTGTCCAGATGAGAGGGTGGCGTGATCGTTACCGTATCCCCGTCGAAGCTGACGAGCCTGTCATCGGTGATGTCGATCTCGATGCGCGCGCCAGTGTCGCGGTTGACCAGCGTGAGGGTGCCGTCACCAGCCGCGACCTCTTCGGTGAAGGTCAGGATCAGGGCTGCGTCATTCTCCACATCCCGACCGTTGTCGGAGGGCGTCGCGGATTTGAGGAAGGGGGCAGGATCTGCCTCGAAATCAACCTCCTGCGGTGTGTAGACCGACCCGTCGGAGGCATAGCCCAGACGCCCGTCCGAATTCGAGCCCCAGGTGAAGACGGCACCGGTGTCGCTGACCGCGATGATCGAATTCGGCCCGGTCTGGATTTCGACGATGTTCACGTCATCAAGCTCCGCAATCTTGGTCGGCAGGAAGCTCGCGTCGCTTTCGGCCTCCGGATCCCCGTCGAGCCCACCGGTCGGGCCTTCGTCGTTCGGCCCCCAGGCATAGACATCGCCGTCCTCGGTCAGCGCCATTACCCAGCGGGCACCGCCTTTGACGTCGATGACACCTTCCGGCAGGGCGGTGAGTTCGATGGGCATCGCAACATCCGACGGATCGGCGGTAAAAGTGCCATCGCCGTTGTCGGTGCCCTGCAGCAATTGCCCCGTGTCGCTTTGCCCCCAGCCAAAGACGCGACCGTCGGAGGTGATCGCGAAGGAGGTCTTGCCATCCGCCGTGACACCCACGATGTCGTCGGGCAGGCCATCGACCAGTACCGGCTCAATCACCCGGCGGTCATCGCTGTCATCCACCTGATTGTCGGTGTTGCTGCCGAAGGCATAGACCTGCCCGTCGGCAGTCAGCGCAAGGGTGTGGGAGGTGCCGGAGGTTACGCCTACAACGGTTTCCCCGGACAGGGCATCGACCGCCGTCGGCACCAGACGCTCGTCCTGGTCACCCGTGCCCAACTGGCCGTTGGTGTTGCTGCCCCAGGCATAGAGGGTCCCGTCCGCAGAGACCGCATAGGACACGCCGTTGCCATTCTCGATGCCGGTGATTTCGACATCATCCAGCGCCTCGATTTTCACGGCCGACTGGCGGCTTTCTTCATCGCCCACACCCAGCGGGCCGCGGTTGTTGAAGCCAAAGGCGTAGACGTCGCCATCCTCTGTCAGGAAAGTCGTGTGCAGCATGCCGGCAGAGACGGATTTGATCGTGCCGTCAAACCCCTCGGGCATTTCCACAGCCATCGGCGCCTTGACGTCGAAACCGACACTGCCGTTGCCCAACTGGCTGACGACATTTTCGCCCGCGCTATAGAGCACACCATCCTGCAGGAAGACTGAGAAGTGATTGCCCGCGCCCACGGTGCTGGCTACCATCTGCGTTTCGCCCTGATAGGTCTCGACCGCGCGCGGGCGGATCAGCTGGCCGTCATATTGGTCTGAGCCGAAGATCACCGTTTCACCCGCATCGAAGAAATCGCCGTCGCCGTTGAGGTTGGTCAGTTTGACCACATTGGCGTCGCCCGCAAAGCTGTTCGCGGTCAGGATCAGCCCGCCGTCCTTGTCCGTGGCGAGGGAGAAGCCGATTTCAGCGGCGATGCCACCCGGCATCATGTTTGCATTCCAGACTTCTGTGGCCTCATAGACCTGGTCGATCTGACCCGACCCGTCGAAGTCATTCAGGCGGTAGATCTTGAGAACCTCGTCACCCTCCGGGAACCACGTGAGTGTGTAGAGGGAGCCGTCAACGGACACCGCGCTGGAGATATCGACCGGTGCGCCGAAACTCATATCATCAGAGATGAAATTGGTGACCTCACCGGTCTGAATGGTGCCGTCTCCGTTGAGGTCCTCGATCCGGTAGATCACATCCGTGGCCGCACCCGTCAGGTCATTCAGATAGGCGACATTGCCGTCAAAGCTCAGATCGAAAGGCACGGAGGTGTCGATGATCGTCTGCAGGTCCAGCCAGACGGTCGCTTCGCCGTCGTCATTGGCATCTCCATCCCCGTTCAGATCGACGGTGCGGTAAATCGCATCCTGCGGGGTCGAGGTTGTACCTGCGTTGGCAATGTAGATCGCGCCATCCGCCCCTTCGGCGATGCCATTGGGGGTAATGGTCGACAGACCACCGGCGTTCTCGGCGGAAAACCAGATGGAGGCTTCACCCGCATCCTGCGCATCGCCATCGGCGTTTTCGTCCATGAGCCGGTAGATGGCGCCGCTGGTCCCATCCCCTATGTAGACAGATTTGTCTTTGGCCTGATGTACGGTGAAGACGTTGTTGGTCGGATCCGCCAGACCACTGGCATTGGTGCCATCAAAAAACACCGTTGTCTCGCCCACACCGCTTGCCGTGCCGTCCCCGTCCAGATCCTGCAACAGCAGCACCTGATCCTTGCGCTGGTCCCCGACCAGAATCCCGTTCGTTGTGCGTGTAGATATGCGTGCCATTCGGCCACCCCCTTTGAAAAAAGCGAGAGAGCCTAGCGCGCTGCTGGGTACTCAAAATGATTGATTGTCGATGCTTTGCATCTGCCGCTCTTGTGTCTGATTTTGACCGGCGCGTGAAGTCTTATTTGGCGGATTGGGGAGGTATTTTGGGTGCACATCACCCGGCCGGACGGCGGTCGCGGCTTCCGCGGTCAAGACGTCGCACAGCGGCTGTTGGCGTCGGTCCCGCGCGGGCGGACCCTGATGTCCAAATCGCAGGATCCGGTGCCGCCCATCGAAGAGCGCGCTTGACCCAGACGACAGAATCAATGACACACGTGGCAGATGGTTTCCGGATGCCTCACGGCATCAAATCCCGGAATGAAAAGGGAATACGGTGCGGTTCGCCATTTGGCGCCAAATCCGTAACTGCCCCCGCAACTGTAAGCGGCGAGCGACCCCGAAGATCACCACTGAGCCATGGGCTCGGGAAGGATCGGGTAAGCTGCGACCCGCAAGTCAGGAGACCTGCCATCACCGGTGCCATCGGCACTGCCTGCAACTCAACCCGGACGGGGTGTCCGGTTAGGAGATCATGATGGTTCTACGGGGTCTTCCGTTTAAAAGTACATGTCTGCCTGACGCCCCGCTGCTTCGCGGAGGGCGAAATGGACAGACAGATATCTCATAGAATTACAGTGTGCACCTCATGTCGGCATAAAGGCACCAATTGCCTGCCAGGCTATGAGCTGATCGCACGATTGCGGGCTGCCATTTCGGCGGCAGGTGATGCGATACCGGAGACGTTCGAGATTTCTGGTGTGGCTTGCATGGCGGGTTGTGACAGGCCCTGCACCGTGGCGTTTCACAGCACGCGCAAGGCGACCTATCTCTTTGGCGACATGACGCCTGAAGACGACATTACCGATCTGGTTGCCTTTGCCCAGCAGTACGCGCATCTGCACGATGGCTGGTGCTCTTCCTTAGAGCGTCCCGGCAAACTGCGGACCAGTACCCTGGCGCGGGTCCCCGCCGCGATCATCGCGTTGGAAGACACGGTGGAGCGTGTTTCATGACGGCGGCTGACCTTGCAGTATGTGACGTGAGTTGGGCGCCGTCCAAACGCGCGCCGCTGGTGCTGCACCAGACCAGCTTTCACGTCAAACCCGGTCGGATACTCGGAGTGGTCGGGCCCAATGGAGCGGGCAAGTCCACGCTGCTGCGCTTGCTCTACCGCTATCATGCACCGTTGTCGGGCGCGGTCGAAATCGATGGTCAGGACATCTGGTCCATGCCGCCGCGCGCCGCCGCGCGTCAAACCGCAGCCGTTCTGCAAGAGCAGCCCTCCGGTTTTGGCATGACCGCGCAGGAGATCGTGATGCTGGGTCGCACGCCGCACCGGCTTGGCTATTCGACATCAGGCGCGTTGGATACGGAAATCGTGGCAAAGGCCCTGGCGACGCTCGATCTTGCCCCCCTGGCACACCGCGATTTCGGTACGCTGTCCGGGGGCGAGCGGCAGCGGGTGATGGTTGCGCGGGCACTGGCACAGGAGCCGCGCTTGCTAATCCTCGATGAGCCCACCAACCACCTCGATATCCGGCACCAGTTGGAGGTGCTGGCGCTGATCCGCAAGCTGGATCTGACCATCGTGGTCTCGCTGCACGATCTCAATGTCGCTGCGGGCGTCTGCGACGACATTCTCTTACTGCAGGGCGGACGTTGCATGGGTTTTGGCGCCCCCAGCGACGTGCTGACCGAAAGGCTGATTTCCGGCGCTTTCTCCGTGGACGCCCGTCAGGAACAGCTCTCTCCCAGCAACAACCGACACTTCTCTTTCCATCTCCCCGTCTGAAAGGCATCGTCATGAGGCTTCTCTTTACTACTGTTGCGTTCTCCCTCGCGGCCACTTCTGCCTTCGCGCAGACTGTCGTGCAAAGCTGCAACCGTACTGTCGTCTTCGATGCGCCGCCCAAGGCCGCCATCTCCAACGACGTCAACCTAACGGAAATGATGCTGGTTCTGGGCTTGGCTGACAGAATGGTCGGCTACACCGGTATCTCCGGGTGGAAAACGCTGGACGAAGAGATGCGGGAAGGGGTCTCACAACTGCCTGAACTCTCGGCGAAATACCCCTCCAAGGAAGTTCTGATCGGGGCGGATGCGGATTTCTTCTTTGCCGGGTGGAACTATGGCATGAAAGTCGGTGGTGAGGTCACCCCGGAGACCTTGGCCCCCTTTGGCATCGACGTCTACGAGCTGACTGAAAGCTGTATTCACATCGGTGAAAAAGACGCTGCCAGCATGGCGGATATGTACAATGATCTGCGCAATCTCGGCGCGATTTTCGGTGTCAGTGACCGGGCAGAGGCATTGATCGGGGGCTACCAGGCGGACCTTGACAGCTTTCTGGCCGCGCAGCCCGCACTGGAAACGCCGCCACGCGTGTTTGTTTACGACAGTGGCGAGGATGCCCCGTTTACAGCCGGGCGCTATGCCATGCCCAACGCTCTCATCGAAGCGGCAGGGGGGCGTAACATCATGGATGATTTGGAGAAGAGCTGGGCGACCATTGGCTGGGAAGCGGTTGTGGAGAGAAACCCCGAAATCGTTATGATCGTGAACTACGGCACCGTAACGGCAGATCAGAAACGAGCCTTCATGATGCAAAATCCGGCCTTTGCCGATCTCGATGCTGTCAGGAATGACCGGTTCGTGGTGCTGGAATATGTCGAGGCGACACCGGGGCCGCGCAATATCAAGGCGGTCAAGAAGCTGGCTGCCGCCTTCCGCGCGAATTAGGCGCGCGTGGCGGTGAAAGACCCATCGATTACCGCACGCAGGTTGAGCTTTCCGCTTGGTCTATCGATTGGCGTCGGGGTGCTGGCGCTGTCACTGTCCTGGGCTGTCAGCGTCGGCGCCATTCGGGTGCCTCTGCACACCGTTTGGGGGGTTCTGGCCAACAAGCTGGTGTCGGGCGCGGTGATCGCTGACTGGTCGCCGGGGCGGGAAGCGATCATCTGGGACATCCGCTTTCCGCGCGCGTTGCTGGCGTGTTTGGTGGGGGGCGGGTTGGCCGTGGTCGGCGCCTCCCTGCAGGCGGTTACGCGCAACCCGCTGGCCGATCCGCATTTGTTGGGTATCTCGGCTGGTGGTGCCTTTGGCGCAATCCTTGCCCTACTCCATACGGGCATGTTCATCGGGCTGCTGACGGTGCCGGTTCTGGCTTTTCTGGGCGCGTTGGGTGCGACACTGCTGGTGCTCGCCGTGTCGCAATTCGCAACGGCCACGAGCGCCGACCGGCTGATCCTCGCGGGTGTTGCGGTCAGTTTCATCGTCATGTCAGCGGCCAATGTGCTGATCTTTCTGGGCGACCCCCGAGCGACCCATACAGTCGTCTTCTGGATGCTGGGCGGGCTCGGGCTCGCGCAGTGGGGCCAGCTGGTTTACCCGCTCGCGGTCTTCGCGATCTGCGGTGCATACCTCTGGCGCAATGCCGGTAACCTGAATGCGATGACCATCGGGGATGAAACCGCCTCGACGCTCGGCATTCCGGTTGCACGGTTTCGCCTTACGGTCTTTGTCGTGGGCGCATTGATCACTGGCGTCATGGTTGCCTTTTCCGGCATCATCGGATTTGTGGGCCTCATGGTTCCGCATATCGTGCGTCTGATCGTTGGCGGAGACTATGCGCGTGTCTTGCCACTCTCAGCGCTTTTCGGTGCGATCTTTCTGCTCTGGGCCGACATATTGGCGCGTACGGTCATGGCGCCCGAAGACATGCCCATCGGTATTGTCACCGGGTTGATCGGCGGGCTGTTTTTTGTCTGGCTGCTGCGACGCGCCAGAGGATAGATCTGGCAATTGGCCTCGAACCGGGCCGACTGACACGAACCGCTTGCGCGTTTAGGCGGTGTTCATGAAGAAGGTGCGTCCAAAGCGATCTTCGATAAACCGGTTTTGCAGGCTTGCATTTCTTTCCACATGATCCAGAACGAAATTCGGAATATGCAAGGGCTCGGTCTGGTGCACCCGCCGGTCCGCGTTTTTGTATTCGCTGGGAGGCAGACCGCAGTGGCTTTCAACCGTTCTCAACAGGCCGGTCGGGTCTTTTTTGATCTGGCCGAACGGCAGGTACAGCAATTGATCCTCCGAAAAACGGTCGTCCCAGCGTGGAATGTTCTGCAGGTAGTCACCCCTGGTGCTCAATGCCGGCATTTCTAGAATTGCAGCCCATTCCGTATCCGTTAACTGCGCCTTGTTCTTCCTGTGGGCCATCATCCTTAGTTGCGACTTGAGCCGCTCCAGAGGATTCCTGACGATGAAGATCAATCTTGCGTCCGGCAGAAAGCGCTTGAAGAAATCCACGCCGGTGTCTGGAATGCAGGAGTATTCGGGCGTCACGTCGAGGCATTTCTGGTCATCGCCCGCCCGCGAGAAAACGTGTTTGTACCACGTCCCATTGAGGATCGGGCGTGTCGCCAAACGCTCCAGATAAGCAAGATACGCATCGTCTTGAGGAGCGACACCGGACACATGACGTTCTCGCGCTGCCTTCAGCCCCTTCTTGACGTGCCAAGGTGCCCATCGGCGGCATTCCTCTACGAACTTGTGGTCAAAGAAGTGCAGCTCCTTGAACGGCGGCACCCAGATATCGGGTCGCGTGGCAAGCGTCTCGTGAAACCACGAAGTTCCGGCTTTTTGTGCGCCGATGCAGACGATGTCGGGCTTTCGGCCTGCATTCATTGCTCTTCCCACTCCACATCGCTGGACATGATCACGTTGTCCAAAGCTCTCAGGTTGACCAGATCAGCCTCGTATTTCTGTTTCGAATGCTCAATCTGATTGCTGCTCCAGGGGCTGGCGATGACCTTCCGGATGATAGGTACGTGCGACCCATATTCCGAGAAGAACCGTGATGTGATTTCTGTCCATTCTGGTACCGTCTGTGGCGGGGAGGCCTTGAGAGCCTGAAGATAGGAGGCCCTACCGTTCTCCGCCAAGCAGGAGACAGGGAATTCCTCAATACTCTTGAACGTATGAGTATCAGGATGCCCGGTAATCAGAGCAACCGTCGCAGCCCAGTTCACGGCCAGATTTTCGGCGTCCAAAATAACAAAAAGAGCTTCCGGCCAAGCTTCTCGCATACGGTAAACAAAATGCACCCAGGAAAAGTCGAGACTGTGCGGATAGGAGTCGACAAGATGCTGCAGATGAGGACTGCGTTTCAATTCCAATTCGATAAACTGCGTAAAGTGTTGCAAGCATAAGAAAACGGTCACCCGCTGCCCGTCCGTAAGGCGCCGCAACGGTGCGATCTTTTTTTCCAGACTGGGGTAAAGCACCCCGGCCCGGAGGGCATTTTTGCGGCTACTCAGAAATGCGCCATAACTGTAAACGATGCATCCGCTGTCTTTGTGCTCCAGCACCATTTTCAGATAATTCTCGTGCGCGGTCTGATCTGGCATTCCATCTGCGAGCAGGCCAAGTGTGTTGGCCATGGTTTTACGATGCATCTGTACCTTCGGAAACTCGGTACCAACGTCATGAAGGAGCGTTCGATTGGCGGCCAGTAGTCTTTGCAGGGGCATCGGCACAGGAGAATGTGGCCCCAAAACCATGCGGTAGTCGTAGGTCGTCACCATTTAATCACTACTCACAGCTTGCTCATCATCATGCGCCGCATTTCTTCTCTATCCTCTTTCCTCAGCAAAGGCACAGGGGGCTGACCGCGAATGAGAGCAAATCGTCTGTAGACCGTCGGACCTTTTTGCAATCGTTCAACGACTTCCATCAGGACCTTGCCAGCGGTCGGTGACAACTCCGCGATCTTCGCCGAGCGCTTGATCATGTTGTTGATCAAATCACCCTTTTCGGTCCAGTAGGTGATCAGGCCGTCGAACAATGCGCCGCCCCTGGCCATTCTTTTCTTCGGTGGCCAGGGTCTCTTGGGCAGAAAGACCATGCGCTCACTTTCGTAGAGTTTGCTGGTGTTGGCAAAGACACTTGCGCTCAGCCCGATTGCGCGTTCCTCGGTGTCCCGACCAAAATCCGCAAGGGTGTCGGCAATCGACACAAGCCACCGCAAGGACAATTCCGAGCGGATCACGTCAAACTGCTCGTCCAGTATCCTCCAGAAGAGGGTGGCTGCAGTTTTGCACTTTGGATCGCGGCGCAGCACGACGATTGTGCAGGCCAGCAGATGCGCCAGGCGAGACGCACCGGCAAACTCCGGCTGCAGTTTGTGAAAATGGACCATCAGATCATCGGCGCGGCGGGCCCAGGTTCTTTCCGGTTGTCCGGGGATGATCTCATCCACAAACGGTTCCAACGGACAATCGGCCTTCGGCAACGCCTCTGTGGCCGCGTCCATCAGTATTGACCGGTCTGAGAAATATGCGGACCAAAGCTTGTACACCGTTGGCAGTGCCCTCGCTGGTTTGATCACCGTGGCACTGGTTGCAGAAGCGCGGGAAGACTGTCCATTGGGAGAGTAATCTAACGCCTTGTAATCTTGATAAAATATTTTCAGAAAACGCGCTTCGTCTTCTCTTCCCCAGACATCTTCATTCTGTTGCTGATTGATCGGCTCGGGCAGTTCTATGACTTTGGACGGAACATCGAGCTGCGCACATAACTGATCAAAATCAGCCTGCAGATTTTCAAACCGGAGTATCCGCTGCGCCTCCGCAAGACAATTGAACGGGTGTGTTTGAGGCAAGATGTGGTGTTTGAGGTTCCATGTCAGCGTGCGGTGGCTGCGATCAAAGCCGATCCACGGGTCATCCAGCACGTCCAATGCGGTTGAAATGGTCAAATCCGGCCACCGCGGCTCCGCGTAACCGTCCCCATCCAGCGCATTGCCATATTTGAACATGCGAAAGGTTGACAAAAACCGCGTTTTCGGATCACGGATGATCGCAAATCGGAGAAGCTGTGCGTATTCGTCGGGAATATGACCGAAGAACCGGTTTTCGACACAGCCGCCCAGTGCACTGCGAACGGTTTTCCCACCAGTCTTCGGTAGATGGACAAAGACAACCTTGGGGTCTCGCAGTATAAAATTGGTCATCGTGTCGCTTATGTCTTCTTTCAGTGGAAAGACTATTCCTCTTACTGCCATTTTGGTGACCCGCAAAGACCAAAGCATCTTGGCATCTTAATTTGTCGTAGAATGCAGGCGTAGGAATTGCCGACGTCAACAGGCAAACGAGGGTCCAGCAACGCGTACCGGCGGCTGCTTTCGGGCAGAGATTTGCGGGATGTGTATCTAGAGTGACGCTTCCAGCAGCTGTTGTGAGTAGGGATGTGCCGCATTGGAGGCGCGCAGCGCATCCACATCTAGTATCTCAACAATCTCACCGTTTCGCATGACCGCCAGCCGATCGCACATGTGACCGATGACGGAGAGATCATGAGACACCATCAGGTAGGTCAATCCCCGATCCGCCCGAAGATCGGCCAGCAGGTTCAGAATTTCTGCCTGCACCGAGACATCCAGCGCCGATGTCGGCTCGTCCAGCAGCAGCAACGTAGGCTCGGGCGCCAATGCGCGGGCGATGGCGACCCGCTGACGCTGCCCCCCCGACAGCTGGTGTGGATAGCGAAAGCGGAATTTCTGCCCCAACCCCACATCGTCGAGCAGTTTCGCAACGCGGCCGTCGATATCGTCAAACCCGTGCAGATGCAGGGTTTCCCCCAGCACCTGGTCGACGGAGTGACGCGGGTGCAGCGAGGCATAGGGGTCCTGGAACACCATCTGCACCGTCTTGAAAAACCCGCGCGGACGTTTTTTGCCGGTGATGGGGGTGCCATCGACGGTAATGATGCCGGACCAGTCCGGAGCCAGCCCGGTGATCGCGCGCAGAATGGTGGATTTTCCCGACCCGCTCTCGCCGACAAGGCCAAAGCTCTCTCCTGTACCAACTTGAAAACTGGCCCCTTTGACCGCATCCACCCGGTCGCGGTTCTTGCCAAACCAGACGTTCAGCCCATTCACATCCAGCATCGTCATATGCGGCCACTCACACTTTCCGCGTCCGACCAGGCCGGATCACGCTTGAGCACCTCAAGCCGGTCGCGCGGCGCATCCAAGCGGGGCAGGGAATTCAGCAGCCCGCGGGTATAGGGGTGTTGCGCGTCGTGCAGCTTGTCCGCGTCGCAGACCTCGACAATCCGGCCCGCATACATGATCAGCACCCGGTCACAGAAATCGGCAACCAGATTGAGGTCATGGCTGATGAAGATCAGGCCCATGCCGCGCTCCTTCACCAGCCTGTCCATGATATCGAGCACCTGCCGCTGCACAGAGACATCCAGTGCGCTGGTCGGCTCATCCGCGATCAGGATTTCAGGGTTCGGGATGAGCATCATGGCGATCATGATGCGCTGCCCCATGCCGCCCGACATCTCGTGCGGGTAGGCGCGCATCACGCGTTCCGGGTCGCGGATCGACACCGCCTCCAGCATTTCCAGCGACTTCGTATAGGCCTCCGCCTTGCTGGCGGAACTGTGCAGCCGGTAGGCTTCGATGATCTGATCGCCGATGGTCATCACGGGGTTCAGCGAGAACTTGGGGTCCTGCATGACCATGCTGATGCGCTCTCCGCGCACGGCGCGCATGTCCTTTTCAGACTTCTGCAGCAGATCGACCCCTTCAAGGTTGATGTGATCCGCCTCGACAATGCCCGGTGGCCGGATCAGTCGTAAAATGGCGCGCCCGGTCATGGATTTGCCCGACCCGCTTTCGCCCACGATCCCCAGACGTTCGCGGCCCAGTGTAAAAGACACTCCGCGCACGGCATCGAAAACGCCGTGACGAGATGGGAATTTGACCCAGAGGTTTTTGACGTCCAGCAAACTCACGTCGCACGTTCCATACATTTATCCCAGAATTCAAATTTGCGGATGCGCCTTTCAGAAACATCGAAAGGGATATCATACTTGTTGAATACCCCCTCTGCTGCGGTCTCGGCGTAGACGGCAATTGGGCAGGCGTGATCAAGCGCGATGCGACGGTTGCACAGGCGCTCGTCATAGCAGATCGCCCATTGTATCATCAGTTCGGTAATGGGCGTCATCTCAACCAGGACATCAAAGGATGCCAGTCCTGCCACGCGTGGTGATTTTTCCAGCCGTACGATGTTGGCCATTGACCCGATCATATGTGCTTCAGATCCTTTGGAGATCAGGTCCGCAGCGAATTTCGCCTGATCCCTTTTGCTTAAGCCATCCGCGAATAAAATCTGTTGAACGGCAAAAAGAACACCAGCCAAAACCGCAATCGCTTGTATCCAGTCAGTTATGCTGGGACCCGGTCTCATTCACCTGCCTTTGGATCAAGAACATCGCGCAGCCCGTCGCCCAGCAGGTTGAACGCCAGTGAGACGGTGAAAATGGCCAGCCCCGGTACCGTCGCCACCCACCAGTGATCAAGGATAAAGCGGCGCCCTTCGGAGATCATCGCGCCCCATTCCGGGCTGGGTGGCTGTGCGCCGAGGCCCAGAAAGCCCAGACCGGCGGCGGCGAGGATGATGCCCGCCATGTCCAGCGTGACCCGCACGATCAGCGAAGAGATGCAGAGCGGCCAGATATGTTTGGTGATGATCCGGATCGGCCCGGCCCCCTGAAGCTTGATCGCGCTGATGTAGTCCGAGGAACGGATGGTTAGCGTCTCTGCCCGCGCGATCCGCGCATAGGGCGGCCAGGCGGTCAGGGAAATCGCCAGCACGGCGTTCTCGATCCCCGCACCAAGGGCGGCAACAAAGGCCAGTGCCAGCACAAGACGGGGAAAGGCCAGAAAGATGTCCGTAATCCGCATCAGTACCACGTCAGCCCACCCGCCGACATAGCCCGAGACGGTGCCCACCAGCAGGCCGGCAACGGGCGCAATCAGGGCCACGAGCGCCACGATATAGAGGGTGATCCGCGCCCCGTAGATCAGGCGCGAGAGGATATCGCGCCCCAGGCTGTCCGTACCAAAGATATGCCCGTCGGTGCCCAGGGGCGCCAGCCGGTTGCCAAGATCCTGGCTGAAAGGATCATGTGGCGCGAGGAGGGGCGCGGCGAAGGCGATCAGGATCAGCGCGATCAGAATGCCAAGACCGACCATGGCCATGGTGTTTGACCGGAAGGACAACCAGCCCTGATAGAGCGCAGAGAGCTTGGCGTGCCGCCGCGAAGTTGGCGTTTCGGTCAGCAGCCATTGGCGCAGGGTTTGCGTTTCAGACATTACTTCGCCCTCGGGTCGAAGACCTTGTAGAGCAGGTCGGAAAAGATATTGAGCAGGATGAAGATCAGCCCGACCACCACAGTGCCACCCAGAACGGCGTTCATATCAGCACTCAGCAGGGCGGTGGTGATATAGCTGCCGATGCCCGGCCAGGAAAAGATGATCTCGGTCAGCACGGAGCCTTCGAGCAGGTTGGCGTAGCTGAGCGCGATGACGGTGATCAACTGCACGCGGATGTTCTTGAAGGCGTGTTTCCAGACCACATCCCACTCGGACATGCCTTTAACGCGGGCCGTTGTAATGTATTCGGCGCTGAGCTGTTCGAGCATGAAAGAGCGCGTCATCCGACTGATGTAGGCCAGCGAGAAATATCCCAGCAGGGAGGCGGGCAGGATGATGTGAGAAAAGGCGTCCTTGAAGACATCCCAGTTGCCATCAAGGGCGGCGTCCACAAGGATCAGGCCGGTGACGCTGGGCACCACATCGACGTAGAAAATGCCAACGCGGCCCGGCCCGCCGACCCATCCCAGAATTCCGTAGAAGATCAGCAGCCCCATCAGGCCCAGCCAGAAGATCGGCATGGAATATCCCACAAGCGCCACAACGCGGGCAATCTGGTCGATCCAGGAGCCCTTGCGCACAGCGGCCAGCACGCCCAAAGGGACGCCCAGAACGATGCCGAAGATGATCCCAAGCGTCGCCAGTTCCAGCGTGGCGGGGAAGACGCGGGCAATGTCTTCGGAGACGGGCCGCGCGTTCAGCAGGGAGGTGCCGAAGTCCAGATGCAGCACGTCCCAGATGTAATAGAGGAATTGCACCAGGAGCGGTTTGTCGAGACCCAGCTGTTGGTAGACCGCATCATAGGTCGATTGCGATGCGCGCTCGCCCACGATGGCCAGAACAGGGTCGATCGGCATGACCCGCCCGATGATGAAGGTGATGAAAAGCAGCCCCAGCAGGGTCACCGCAATCGAGCCAAGCGTCAGCAGCGTGGTCCTGATAATCGGCCAAACCTGTTCTGACAGAGGCGCCCGCTGGGGGCGCCTCTGGTTGTTGTCCTCGGTGAGGGCCATTTACTTGGTGACCTGCCAGTAGGCTGCGGCAGTGACCGCCTGACCGGTCGACCAATCCGTTACGTTGTCGCGCAGGGCGGATTGTTCGATCTGCTGGAACATGACCACGAAGGGCGATGTTTCGCGGAATTCGGCCTGGATATCCAGATACATCTGCACCCGCTTGTCACGGTCGCCTTCGGTCACGGCTGCCGCAACCTTTTCGGTCAGACCGCCCGTGTCCCAGCTGTTGCGCCATGCCAGAAGACCGGTGGCATTGGCCTCGTCGGAGTTGTCGGGGTTATACGCAAAGGTGCCTGCATTGGTCTGGGGATCAGGGTAATCCGGACCCCAGGCGCCGAGATAGACATCCAGTTCCCGCGCACGATACCGCGCCAGGATCTGCTTGGCGGTGCCCACGGTGATGTTGACCTTGATACCAGCCTGCGCCGCGGCATTCTGGAAGGATTGGCCGATCTCGATGCGCTCCTGCGCTTCGCGCACACCGATCTCAACCTCAAGCCCTTCGACACCGGCAGCGGCCAGCAGTTCCTTGGCTTTTTCGATGTTGTAGGAGAAGGGGTTTTCCTCGGAGGCACCCAGATAGGTGGCGGGCAGGAAGTTCTGGTGGATCGTATACTGACCGTTCAGAAAGCTGTTCTTCATGCCTTCATAGTCGACCAGATACTTGAACGCCTGACGCACTTCCGGCTTGGAAAGCTCGGGGTGCTTCTGGTTCAGCGCCAGATACATCAGACGCCCTTTCAGCTCATCCGCGATCTTCACACCATCGGCGGCAGACGCCCCTGCAATGTCTTCGGGGTTCAGATTGCGCGCGATATCAATGTCGCCACGCTCCAGCAGCAGGCGCTGGGAGGCGCTTTCAATCACGTGGCGCACGATCACGCGCTCCATCGTCGGGGCACCGCCGTAGTAGTCGGGGTTGGACGACAAGGTGACGCTCTCATTTGGCTTCCAGCTGTCCAGCTTGTAGGGGCCGGAGCCTGCGGAATTGGTTTTCAGCCAAGTGTTGCCCATGTCGCCATCGACTTCATTGGCCATCACTACTTCCTTGTCGACGATGCCGCCGATGGTCGCGGTCAGGCAGTTCAGCACGAAGGAGGTCGCGTATTTCTTGTCGGTCGTGATGATCAGCTTGTTGCCCTCGGCGCGGATGGTTTCGGCCGCGTTCTCGGGTGTGAAGCCGAACTGCGTCAGAATGAACGCGGGCGTCTTGTTCAGGATCACCGCGCGTTGCAGTGAGAAGGCCGCGTCCTCGGCCCGCACCGGATTGCCGGAATGGAATGTCACGCCTTCGCGCATGGTGAAGGTGATGGTTTTGCCGTCTTCGGACACATCCCAGCTTTCGGCCAGATCGGGCTTGTAGCCTGCCGCAAGGTCGTTCGGGTCGAGATTGACCAGACGGCCATAGACATTGCGGCTGATGTCGGAGCCCGCAAATTCAAAGCTTTCGGCCGGGTCGACGGTTGTGACGTCATCAATCCGGTGCGCGATCACCAGCATGTTCGCCGGTGTCTCGGCCACCGCCGAGAACGACGTCACGCTGACCGCCAGGCCAATCGCCACGCTTGTCAGTAGTCTGTTGAATGCATTCATTTTGAGTACCTCTCCTGTTTCGTTTCCGTTATTTTTGCGCGTGGCATCCGGGGTCATGTCCCCCATGTTTTCTTAAGCACACGCAGCCAGTTCTTGTGGCAAAGCTTGGTGATCAAAGCATCGTCATATCCATGCTTTGCCATCGCTTGCCTCAATTTAGGCAACGCTGCACAAGAGGTAAGCTCCTCTGGCACAACGGCCCCGTCGTAATCCGATCCAAAGCCCACGCGGTCTTCGCCCAGATGCTCGATCAGGTGATCGAGATGTTTCAGCATTTGCGCCAGCGGCACATCCGCCAGCATGCGGCCATCGTCCCGCAGAAAGGCGACGGCGAAATTCAGACCAACCATCCCATCGCTCTCGCGGATTGCGGCCAGCTGTTTGTCGGTCAGGTTCCGGCTGTGCGGGCAGATGGCATGCGCATTGGAATGGGTTGCCACCAGCGGTTTGCTGGAATGCCGCGCCACGTCCCAGAACCCCGCCTCGTTCAGATGCGACAGGTCTACCATGATGCCGAGCTCGTTGCACCGTTTTACGAGGCGCAGACCATGGTCGGTCAGGCCATCGCCGGTGTCGGGCGCGCTGGGATAGCGGAAGGGCACGCCGTGCCCAAAGATGGTTTCGCGACTCCAGACGGGCCCGATGGACCGCAACCCCGCCTGATAGAGCACCTCCAGCGTGTGCAGATCAGGGTCAATCGCCTCGGCCCCTTCAATGTGAAAGATCGCGGCAATTCGGCCATCGGCATGTGCGTTTTCGATCTCATGCGCCGTCCGGCACACCGTCAAGGCGCCCCGCTTTTCCAGATCGAAAAGGATCGCGGCCTGCGCCATCGCAACCGGAAAAGCATCTTCCCAATCAATGGGTTCCGGCAATGGCAGATCATACCTGGGCTTGCTCATTTCTTTGAACTTGAAGTCAAGATCGACGGGCGAGGGGACGTAGACTGCAAAGAAGCCGCCGCCAAATCCACCCGCTTGCGCGGTGGGCAGATCAATCGCGCCCTCACGACCGGTGACAAAGCTTTCGCTTGCCGTGAGGCCGCCCGCGCGGTGCAGTTTCAGCAGCACGTCGTTGTGGCCATCAAAGATGGCTGGCGTCGCGGAATCAGTCACGGTGTCTTGCCCCCAAGGAACCCTGAGACACTGTATGTCAGTAATTCTCATAGACCAGAGGCAATGACTTGATAATATATCATACCTTAATGAGGAATGCGCAGAGGGCACAATGGGCACAAAAACATGGCACAGCCTGCCGGAATACCAGGCGTTGCGGGCCTTGATGGAGAGTGGCACGACCTCCAAGGCGGCGATCCGGCTGGGCCTGTCGCAGTCCGCGATCAGCCGTTCCATCGCCAATCTGGAGGCGCGCACGGGGCGGATTCTCTTTGAGCGCGACGGTGGTCGGCTGCGCCCCACGAACGAGGCGGCGCAGATGAACAGGCGGCTTGATCCGCTGTTTGAGGCGCTCGACCGGATCGACGGCCCGCCGGAGGTGGCGCAGGAATCGCTTCGGATCATCGCGCCCCCAACCTATGCGCACCGGTTTTTGGTGCACCACATTGCGACCTTTCTGAAAACCAATCCGCACTTTTTCATCAGCCTTGAGGTCTCACCCTCCGAAGACGTCATCCGCGGCATTCTGGAGCAGCGGTTTGACCTCGGCGTCACCGGGGTGGAACTGTCCCGCGATGGGGTGAAGCTGACACCTTACCGGTCTTCCACGGCCGTCTGCGCCATGGGACGGGATCACCCCCTGGCCGGGCGCGCAGAGATCCATCCCGAAGATCTCGACGGGCAGGCGCTGATTGCGTTGACCCATCGCCACGCCCGCCGGGCCCAGCTGGAAAAAGTGCTACATGCCTGCCGCAGCACCCCCCGAATCGTGGCGGAGGCATCGACCTCCGTTGCCGCGGTTGACCTTGTCAAAGAGGGCCTCGGCGTGACCATCGTGAACCCGTTCCCCATCGTTCAATACCGGTCTGACGATCTGGTGTTCCGCCCCTTTGCATCCCAGATCGAATACCGCAGCTACTTCGTCACCCCGGATCATGGCCCGGTGCCCAGCATCACCCGCGCGTTTATGCGGCACTTGCGATTGCACACCGCAACGGATGCATTTTCCGAAAAGGCATAGCTTGCGGCGAACTGTCACGTCAGACACTGGCTCATATTGCAGCAGGTGCTGCTTTCGGCGTCGTCTGGCATCGACTTTGCTTCCATGCTGACAGCAATTGACAGGGGAGAGTTGCCAATTCTCATAAATCTACTTTCAATCCTCCGAACCCGGTTTAAGTTGCCCGGAGCAAGAATCCATTTGGCGGACCCAAATATGAAACGTTTTACCGCGATGCTGCTTGCCGTCAGCATGACTGCTTTCTCTCCTATGGTCATGGCACAGCAGGGGCCTCCGCCAGTGACCGTTGCCCACCCGGTCGTGAAGACAATTGTCGAGGACGACGAGTTTGTCGGACGTTTTGAAGCCCGGGCGGAAGTTGTGTTGCGCGCACGGGTGTCGGGGTACCTGGAGACGGTCCATTTCAAGGACGGAAGCCTGGTTGAACAGGATCAGCTCTTGTTCTCGATTGACCAGCGCCAGTTCGACACGGCGCTGCGGCAGGCGCAGGCGCAGATCGACGTTGCCCAGGCGACATATGATTTCGCCGAAGAGCAGCTTGAACGGGCGCAGTCCCTGATCCAGAACGGCAACATTCCGCAAAGCACGGTGGATCAGCGGCGCGAGGCTTACCTCGCGGCACAAGGCGCGTTGGAGCAGGGGCGTGCGGCGCTGGAACTGGCACAGCTGGACTATGAATATTCGCAAATCCGCGCGCCCATGGCCGGGCGGATTGACCGGCGTCAGGTCGATCCCGGCAATCTGGTTTCCGCCAACGAGACGGTGCTGACCACCATTGTGGCCTCTGATCCGGTGTATTTCTATTTCGACATCGATGAACGCTACTTCCTAGCCTACGCACGGGATGCGCGCGCGCGGGGGGTGTCGCTGCAGGAAGGCGGCGGCGGGCTGGAGGTCAAGGTGACCCTCTCGGATGAAAGCATTCCGCCGCAGTCGGGATATCTGGATTTCTCCGAAAACCGGATCGACCGGGAGACCGGCACCATGCGCATCCGGGCGGTGTTGGAAAACCCCAATGAGCTGCTCACGCCGGGGCTTTTTGGGCGGGTGAATGTGCCCGGCTCGTTGCCCTATGAAGGCGTGTTGCTGCCGGATGAGGCGATTGTGGCGGATCAGAACCGCCGGCTGGTGATGAGTGTCGATGAACAGGGCAATGTGATCCCGCTGGAGGTCCGCCCCGGGCCGCGCATTGATGGTTACCGGGTGATCCGCGACGGGCTGGATGGCTCTGAGACAATCGTGGTCGAAGGCGTCGTGCGCGCCCGGCCAGGCAGCGTGGTAACGCCTGAAATGGTTGACCTTCCCCTGATCGCGGAAAACTGAGATGGGCCGTTTTTTCGTCAGCCGCCCGATCTTCGCCGCGGTGATTTCGATCCTGCTGACCATTGTCGGCATCGTCTCCTACTTCCAGTTGCCGATTGAGCAATACCCGCAAATCGCGCCGCCCTCGATTGTCGTGCGCGCCAACTATCCCGGCGCGGATGCGGCGACGGTGGCGGCCACCGTCGCGACGCCGCTGGAGCAGGAGATCAACGGCGTTGAAAACATGCTCTACCTGTCATCCTATTCGACAGCCGATGGCGCGATGAGCCTGACGATCACCTTCGAGTTGGGCACCGATCTGGATGCCGCACAGGTGCTTGTGCAGAACCGCGTGGCGATTGCCGAGCCGCGCCTGCCGCAGGAAGTGCGGTCGCTTGGGGTGACGACCACCAAATCCTCCCCCGACCTGATGATGGTCGTGCATATGCTGTCCCCGGACGAGAGCTTTGATCAGCTCTATGTCTCGAATTACGCGCGGTCACGGGTGCGCGACAGGCTGGTCCGGCTGGACGGGGTTGGCGATCTGATCATTTTCGGAGAGCGGGAATTCTCCGCCCGCGTGTGGCTCGACCCGGACAAGCTGGCTTCGCTGGGCCTGACGGCGGGCGACGTGGTCGATGCGCTGCGCGAGCAGAACGTGCAGGTGTCGGGTGGCTCGCTGGGCGCGCCGCCGAACGCCAGCGACAGTGCTTTTCAGGTCGCGATCACCACGCAAGGACGCCTGCAGACGCCGCGTGAATTTGGGCGGGTCATTGTGCGCGCCTCGGAAGAGGGCAGGGTGGTCCGGGTCCGCGATGTGGCGCGCGTTGAAATCGGGGCACGGTCGTACATCACGAATAGCTATCTGAACAATAAACCGGCGGTCGCGCTGGGGATTTTCCAACGGCCCGGCTCCAACGCGCTGGCCTCTGCGGATGAGATCATATCGGTGATGGAGGAGCTTTCCGAAGACTTCCCGGCGGGTCTTGAATATCAGGTGGTCTACAACCCGACCGAGTTCATCGCCGCTTCGGTCAACGCCGTTTACAAAACGATCTTCGAGGCGGTGCTGCTGGTCGTCATTGTGATCATCGTCTTCCTGCAGAACTGGCGCACGGCGCTGATCCCGCTGTTGGCCATCCCGGTGTCGCTGATCGGCACCTTTGCGGTGATGCTGGCGCTGGGGTACACGCTCAATCTGCTCACGCTCTTTGGCTTGATCCTGGCCATCGGCATCGTGGTGGATGACGCCATCGTGGTGGTCGAGAACGTGGAGCGCAACATCGCGGACGGGATGAGTCCGCGCGATGCCTCCGCCCGCACGATGGACGAAGTGCAGGGGGCGATCATTGGCACCACGCTGGTGCTGATCGCGGTCTTTGTGCCCTCAGCCTTTGTGCCGGGGATCACTGGGCAGTTCTACACGCAGTTTGCCGTGACCATCTCCGTGGCGACGATCATTTCCTCGATCAACTCGCTGAGCCTCTCGCCTGCCATGGCGGCCATCCTGCTGAAATCCAAGGATGCGTCAGAACGGCCCAGTCCGCTGGCGCGGATTACCGGGCCCCTGTCGCGCGGGTTCAATCGCGGCTTTGATGCCGTGACGCGCGGATACACCCGCGTGGTACGGCTGCTGGTGGGTTCCACGGCGATGATCGTCCTGTCGCTCGCGGTCTTCGTGGGCCTTTTGGGCGCCACCTATCTGGTCAATGAACAAGTCCCCACCGGGTTCATTCCTGAGGCGGATCAGGGCTATGCCATTGTCGTTGTGCAATTGCCGGATGGCGCGTCGCTGGAGCGCACCGACGCGGTGATGAAACAGGCAACGGAGGTCGCCCTGAGCACGCCCGGTGTGACAAATGCCGTTGCCTTTGCCGGCTTCTCTGGTGCGACGTTCACCAATGCAACCAATCAGGGGGTGATCTTCACCACCTTTGAAAGCTTCGAGGACCGGGCGAAAAGCGGCACCACGGCGGGCATGATCATCGGCCAGCTCTTTGGCCGCATGCAGAGCCTGCGCGAGGCTTTCATCATCGCCATCGCCCCGCCCGCTGTCAGCGGTGTGGGCAACGGCGGCGGGTTCAAGCTGCAGTTCAAGGAGAACGAAAGCGCGGATATGTCCCGCGTTCTGGGCTCGGCCTATGCGATCATGGGCGCCTCGCAGCAGTCTGATCAGGTGCAGGGGCTGTTCACCACCTTCTCCGCCTCCTCACCGCAGGTGTTCCTGGAGATTGACCGGGTGCGGGCGCAGATGCTGAACGTGCCCATCGGGTCGATTTTTGAAACCCTCGCGATCAATCTCGGCTCGTCCTACGTGAATGATTTCAATGCCTTCGGTCGTCTGTTCCAGGTGCGGGCGCAGGCCGATGAACGGTTCCGGCTGGAGGAGGAGGACATCTCCACCCTGCGCGTGCGGTCTGCCACCGGCGCTCTGGTCCCGCTGGGCACGCTTGTGTCCATCCGGGAAACCGCCGGACCCGCCCTGGTGCAACGCTACAACCAACAGGTCTCCGTGCCTGTTCAGGGTTCAGCGGCAGCCGGTGTTTCGACCGGTGACGCATTGATCGTGATGGAAGAACTGGCGCAGTCGATCATGCCGCCGGGGGTCGACTTTGAATGGACTGAGCTGGCCCTTCAGGAGCGGAACCAGGGCAATACCGCCGCCTACATCTTCGCCTTCTCGATCCTCTTTGCCTTCCTGTTTCTGGCAGCACTCTATGAGAGCTGGGTCCTGCCCGTTGCCATCATCCTGATTGTGCCGCTGTCGATCCTCGGCGCGCTTCTGGGTGTTCTTTATCGCGGGATGGACAACAACATCCTGACGCAGGTGGGATTGATCGTGCTGGTGGGTCTTGCGGCGAAAAACGCGATTATGATCGTGGAGTTTGCCAAACAGGCGCAGGAAGAACGGGGGCTGGACCCGGTCGAGGCCGCACTCGAGGCGAGCCGTCTGCGGTTCCGTCCGATCCTGATGACTGCCTTTGCCTTCATTCTCGGGGTGATCCCGCTGATGATCGCCTCTGGCCCGGGTGCCGAGATGCGGCAGGCACTGGGGACGGCGGTGTTTTTCGGGATGTCGGGTGTGACCTTCCTGGGGTTGTTCCTGACGCCGGTCTTTTACGTGACGCTGCGCAGCATGTTTAAAACCAAAAAGGTCGCGCAGGAGGCCTGACGGGATCAACTTGTGGGTCGCCCGGTTATGCGCGGGCGGCCATTGATCCGTCACTGATGTAGGTGTTGAGCGTGGCAGCACATCCCTGCGACCAGAGAGCTTCGAGCCAACGGTCAAAGGTCTTGGCAAAGAGGGCGTTGCTGCCCAGGTCTCCGTAAAACTGGCGTTGTTCCAACCAGGCAGCAGGCCGCGTGCGCGCGGCCTTGGCCGCCTCCGCAAGCAACGGCCAATGGGGATCATTGGGGCTGATCACCGTGCCGTTTTCGCGCGTGCCCTCGCACATCCGCGCCCAGAGCGCTTCGACCAGTGCAAGCCCCTCGATACCGGTCCCTGCGTCCAGGGCGATGCGCACCGTGGGCAGGACAAAGCCGGTATGCCGCGAAGAGCCGTCAAAGGCCACGCGCCGGGTGGTGTCCACGATCATGGGGTTGGCAAAGCGCCGCTCAATCAGATCGACATAGCTTGCCGCCGTCATGCCGGGCACGGCGGATACATGGGGAGCAATCTCCTCGGTTTGAACCTTGCGGGAAAACGCGGCAATCTGCGGATGCGCCATACAGTCGGCAATGGTCTCCAACCCCATGATCTCACCCGCATTCGCCAAGATCTGATGCCCCGCGTTCAGAATGCGGATCTTCATCGCTTCGTAGCTGTGCACATCGCTGGTAAGGGTCGCGCCGACCTTGTCCCAATCCGGGCGGCCTGCACAGAAATCGTCCTCGATCACCCATTGGCGAAAGGTTTCATGGGTGACGGGGGCCTGATCGTCGATACCGATATCCTGCACCAGCGCCAACTCTTTCGGGCCGGTAGCAGGCACAATGCAATCGACCATCGAATTGGGGAAACTGCAGGTGTCGTCGATCCAGTTCGCCAGATCGCTGTCTGACAACCGCGCCAGGGACACCACGGTCTGGCGCAGGATATCGCCGTTGCCTTGCAGGTTGTCGCAGCATTGCCCGGTGAAGGGCCCGGTGCCCGCCTCCCGGCGCTGCCGTAGGGCGGCGATCATCGCACCAAAGGCGGTGCGCGGTGTCTCGGGGTAAGCGGCGTCGTGCTGAATATCGGGATGGCCTGCGTCAAATCCTCCGGTGGCCGGGTCGATGTAGTAACCGCCTTCGGTGACCGTCAAAGCCACGATGCGAATGGCCGGGTCCGCCATTTGCGCGATCAGCGGCGCATGTCCGGGTTCCACCGGGACATAGCCGATCATGGAGCCGACAACCTCTGCTGCACTGCCCTTTGGGTCGAGCTCCACCAGAGTCGTCAGGCAATCCTGTGCCAGCAGCTTGTCGCGCTGCGCCGCGTCCTGCGGGCGCACACCGGCGCCGATAATCGCCCAGTTGTGGCAAATCCCCGCGTCAAAGAGCCGGTGCAGATACCACGCCTGATGCGCCCGGTGAAAATTGCCCAGCCCGATGTGTACGATGCCGGGGGTGAGGGCGTTCCGGTCATAGGTGGGCACCCGGACGTCGGCGGGCAGCTGGGCCAACGTGGCATTCGACAGGCGGATCAGCTCATCCATTGACCACCATCCACGTTGTAGGTCTGTGCCACGATGTAGTCGGCATCGTCACTGGCCAGAAAGACGGCCATGCCGGTGAGGTCCTCCGCCGTGCCCATCCGCCCGTGAGGAACAGCTTCGCCGACTTCTTTCTTCTTCTGTCCCGGCGCCTTGTTCTCATGCTTGGCGAAAAACGCATCGACCCCGTCCCAATGTTCGCCATCCACCACGCCGGGCGAGATCGCGTTCACATTGATCCCGTGTTCGATCAGGTTCAGCGCGGCAGACTGCGTCAGGCTGATCACCGCCGCCTTGGTGGCGCAGTAGACCGCGACAAGTGGCTCGCCTCTCCGCCCGGCCTGGCTGGCCATGTTGATGATCTTGCCACCGCCCTTACGCGCGATCATGTGCCGTGCCACTGCCTGCAGTGTGAAAAGCGTGCCACCCACATTGATATCGAAGACGCGGGCATAATCCGCGCGCGTGATTTCAGTGATCGGCGCGGCGGTGAAGAGGGCCGCGTTGTTGATCAGGATGTCGATCTGGCCAAGCTGCTGCACGGTCTCGGCGATGGCGCGGTCGATGCTGGCCTGATCAGTGATGTCCATCTCTACCGCGATGGCGGCAGTGCCCAGATCATCGGCGGCTTGCCGGGCGCGCACCATGTCGATATCGGCAATCGCAACCTGCGCGCCCTCGCGGACGTAAGCCTGTGCAAAGGCAAGACCGATCCCACGCGCGGCCCCGGTGATCAGGGCCGTTTTTCCGTCAAGTCGCGTCATGCAATCCGCAAGCCCTTGTCGTCAAAACGGTGTAGCTGCTCGGTGCGCGGGGTCATGTAGATGGTGTCGCCATGGCGGAAACTCACCTCGCCCGGTGCGCGCACGGTGATGGTGTCCGTGAGGCCCGTCTGATGCACGTGAAAGAAGGTGTCAGAGCCGAGATGCTCGGCCACGCCAACAGTGCCTTGCCATTGACCTTCGGTGGCGGAGACATCGATATGCTCGGGGCGGATACCCAGCGTGTGCCCGCCGTTCTTCGCCGCTTCCTCGCCCTCGATCAGGTTCATTTTCGGCGAGCCGATGAACCCGGCTACAAAGGTGTTGCGCGGATTGCGGTAAAGCTCCAGCGGGGAGCCAACCTGCTCGATATGGCCTGCGCGCAGCACCACGATCTTGTCGGCCATGGTCATCGCTTCGACCTGATCGTGGGTCACGTAGATCATCGTGGTGGCAAGCTTCTTGTGCAGCTCGCTGATTTCCATGCGCATGCCGACGCGCAGGGCGGCATCAAGGTTCGACAATGGCTCGTCAAACAGGAAAGCCGCCGGTTCACGCACAATGGCACGCCCGATGGCAACCCGCTGACGTTGACCCCCGGACAGCTGACCGGGACGCCGGTCAAGATAATCCGTGAGGTTCAACGCGGCGGCGGCCTGCTCGATGCGCCGATCCTGTTCTGCCTGGTCCATCTTGGCCATCCGCATCGGGAAGGCGATGTTCTTGCGCACCGACATATGCGGATAAAGCGCGTAGGATTGGAACACCATCGCAAGGCCGCGCTTGGCGGGCGGAATGTCGGTGGCGTCATTACCGTCGATGCTGATGTGGCCGCTGGTGATGTCCTCCAGCCCCGCGATCAGCCGCAGGAGGGTGGATTTGCCACAGCCCGAGGGGCCGACGAACACGGTGAACTCGCCATCCTGAATATCCAGATCCAGCGGCGGGATCACTTCGACGTCGCCGAAACTCTTGGTGACTTTCTGAAGCGTAATCTGTCCCATGGTATCGTTCCTTATTTGACTGCGCCGAAGGTGAGGCCGCGGACGAGTTGTTTCTGGCTGAACCAGCCGAGGATGAGGATGGGCGCAATGGCCATCGTCGAGGCAGCGGAGAGCTTGGCGTAAAACAGGCCTTCAGGGCTGGAATAGCTGGCGATGAAGGCCGTGAGCGGCGCTGCCTTGGCTGCCGTCAGGTTGAGCGTCCAGAAGGCTTCGTTCCATGCCAGGATGAAGTTCAAGAGCAGCGTGGAGGCGATGCCGGGAATGGCCATCGGCGTCAGCACATAGAGGATTTCGTCGCGCAGCGTGGCCCCATCCATCCGGGCTGCCTCCAGAATCTCGCCCGGAATTTCGCGGAAATAAGTATAGAGCATCCACACGATGATGGGCAGGTTGATCAGCATCAGCACGAAGGTCAGCCCGTAAACATTGTCGAGCAGGCCAAACTGGATGAACAGCAGGTAGATCGGGTAGAGCACGCCAACCGCCGGCAGCATCTTGGTGGACAGCATCCAGAGCAGGATGTCCTTGGTGCGCTTGGAGGGGACGAAGGCCATGCTCCAGGCCGCTGGCACCGCGATGATGATCCCCAGGATGGTCGAGCCCCCGGCTATGAAGATGGAGTTCCAGAGGAACCGGCCATAGTTCGACCGCTCCATGACCGTCGAGTAGTTCTCGGTCGTCCAGTCAAAGAACAGGAAGATCGGCGGATCGGCGATGGCCTGCGCCTCGCTCTTGAAGCTGGTCAGGATCGTCCACAGGATCGGGAAGAAGATCAGCAGACCGATGATCCACGCAGCACCGGTGTTGATCATCTTGCGTTGGTTTGTGACAGCACGTGCCATGACGTCGTCCTCCCTTGTTTAGTCGAGGTTCTTGCCAACGATGCGCATCAGGAAGATGGCAACGATATTGGCGAGAATGATCGCGTAGACCCCGCCCGCGGACCCGAGCCCGATGTTCTGGCTCTCAAGCACGCGCTGGAAGATCAGGTAAGACAGCGTCCGGGTGCCGAAAGCGCCGCCCGTTGTCACAAAGATCTCGGCAAAGATGGCCAGCAGGAAAATGGTCTGGATCAGGATCACGATGGTGATCGCGCGGCTGAGGTGGGGCAGGGCGATATAGAAGAACCGCGACAGCACCGAGGCCCCGTCCATCTCTGCCGCTTCCATCTGCTCGCCGTCCAGCGACTGGATCGCGGTCAGCAGGATCAGCGTGGCAAAGGGCAGCCACTGCCAGCTGACGATCATGATCAGCGACACCATGGGGGCGTCTGAGAGCCAACTGACCGAATCGGCCCCGAAGAATCGCCACAAATGGGCCAGCAGGCCGTTCGTCGGGTCCATGAAGATGTTCTTCCACACCAGCGCGGAGACCGTGGGCATCACGAAGAAGGGAGCGATGACGAGGATGCGGACCACCCCTTGCCCCCACATCGGCTGATCCAGAAGGATCGCCAGCAGGATGCCGAAGACGATGGTGATGGTCAGAACGCCGATCAGCAGGACCAGCGTGGTCGAAATCGCGGGCCAGAACGAGCTGGAGGTGACAAAGCGGACGTAGTTGTCAAAACCGGTCCATCCCTGATCCCCGCCGCGCAGGGGCAGGTAGGTGCGGAACGAAAACCACAGGGTCATGATCAGGGGCACCAGCATCCAGCCCAGCAAGAGCACAACGGCGGGCGCCATCATCACGCGGGCGGCTGATCGGGAGGCTTTGGTGGCCATTTGACACGTCTCCTCTGTGCGCAGCGGCCTCTGGTGGGCAGCACTGCAGAATTGGGGGTCTAGGACTTAAAGACACGTGAGAGGTGGAGGGCGGCTCAACTGTCCGCCGCCCTCCGATTGAAGGGGGCGGCTTATCTGTAGCCAGCCGCTTCCATTGCTTCGTTGGTGATCGCCTGTGCTTTGGCCAATGCGTCTTCAATAGACTGCTGACCTGCGTAGGCCGCCGAGAATTCCTGGCTCACTTCGGTTGCGATGCCAGCAAACTCGGGGATCGCGGCGAACTGGATACCCACATAGGGGCTTGGCTCGACGGTGGAGTCGGTCGGATCAGCCGAGAGGATCGAGTCCAGCGTTTTCTGAGCGAAGGGCACCTTTTGGTACTCCGGGTTCTCATAGAGAGACGTCCGCGCGCCCGGAGGCACATTGGCCCAGCCTTCGTTCTCGGCAACCAAGGCGATGTACTCCTTGGAGGTGGCCCATTCGATGAACTGCTTGGCTTCGGCTTCTTGCTGTGTCCCGGCCGGAACCGCCAGAGCCCAGGCCCAAAGCCAGTTGGAGCGTTTGCCAAGGCCCGTGTCCGGCGCCAGAGCAAAGCCAACCGAATCTGCAACGGTGGAATCGCCGCCTGTCACGAAGGAGGCCGCAACCGTGGCGTCGATCCACATGCCGCATTTGCCCTGGTTGAAGAGGCTCAGGTTCTCGTTGAAGCCGTTCGTGGCATAGCCCGCAGGGCCGGATTCATCCATCATGCCCTTGTAGAAGTTGAGCGTGTTTGCCCAGGCTTCGGTGTCGAACTGCGCGTTCCACTCCATGTCGAACCAGCGTGCGCCGAAGGAGTTGGACATCGCCGTGATGAAAGCACCGCCTTCACCCCAACCGGCCTTGCCACGCAGGCAGATGCCGTTGATGTCGGCATCGCGGTCGGTCATGGCCGCCGCAGCTTCGCGCACGAACTGCCACGTAGGGGCGTCCGGCATTTCCATCCCGGCCTTCTCCATCAGGTCGGTGCGGTACATGATCATGGAGCTTTCGCCGTAGAACGGTGCCGCATAAAGCGTCCCCTCATGGCTCAGACCACCGGCCATCGCGGGCAGGATGTCATCGACGTCATATTCCGCGGACAGATCGTCCAGCGGCACGAGCCAGCCGTTGGCACCCCAGATCGGGGTTTCGTACATACCGATTGTCATGATGTCGAACTGACCACCCTTGGTGGTGATGTCGGTCGTCACACGCGAACGCAGCACGTTCTCTTCCAGCGTGACCCACTCCACAGCGATCCCGGTCTTTTCGGTGAAATCACCCGTATACCCCTGCATACGGATCATGTCGCCATTGTTCACGGTCGCGATGGTGAGGGTGGACTGCGCCATGGCAGCCCCAGCGGTAAGTGCAAGTGCACTCGCCGCACAAAGTGCGGTTCTCAGGTACATCCGATTCCTCCCTAGTATTATGGATTGTCCCGTCGTCAGCATCGAAAAAATTTTAACGCGCGTCAATATTTTATTTTTCGCGCGTTAATATTGAGTGATTTCAAGCTGATGCGCGCAGGATCAGCCGGGCCTCAAAGAGTTTCTCGGTGCGCGAGGTGAGTCGTCCCCCCCCTTCGATCAGCTCAAACAGCGTCTCGACACTGCGGTTGGAGACGGCCTCGTAGTCATGCGCGACGGTGGTCAGCGACGGGCAGGTAAATCGCGAAAACGGGTGATCGTCATGGGCTGCGACGCGCAGCGCGCTGTCAGGCTCCCGCCCCACACGGATGCCCTTTTCAAAGGCCGCCGCCAGAAAACCAATCGCCAGACGGTCGTTGCTGCAAAGCACCGTGTCGCTGGCCAGGGTGTCTTCCGACAGCACACGCATCGCGCCGCGGTATCCGATGTCCTCGAACGCCCAGCCTTCGCCGTCCACCTTGATGACATCAGGTTCGAACCCAAGACGCTCCATGATCGAGATATAGGCCTTGCGCCTTTTGTTGGCGTTTGGGTTCGCCGGGGTGCGCATTTCGAAAAAGCAGGGTGGGGCGCCGGACCGCACCAGATATTCGACACTTTGCGCAACGAAGCTGAAGTTGTCCGAGCCCACGAAGGCGGCGCCGATCCCTTCGAGATCACTGTCAAACAGCACCGTTGGCACGTCCTTGCAGAATTTCTCGATGACCGATCTGTCCGAAGCCCGCCCCAGCGGCGCAAAGAGCACGCCCGCAGGTTTCAGGGACCGCAAGCTGTCGAGAATGTTACACTCCAACTCGCGCGAGCCGTGGGAAGAGAACAGCGTGGGCCAGAACCCGGCAGCAATGCAGCGTTGTTCGATGTTACGGGCAATTTCGGCAAAAAACGGGTCCGACAGATAGGGCACGACGATGCCGATGTTCTTGGTCAGCCGCCGGTTCTGGTTCATTGCGTAGATGTTGGGCCGGTAGTCGTGCTCTTCCAGCGCCGCTTCGATCCGCGTGCGGATGGTGGCGCGTACACTGCTGGGATCATTGAAGTATTTGGAGATCGTCGGGCGGGATATCCCGCTCACGCTCGCAAACTCCGCCATGTTCTTGATCTTGCTCTCGCTCATGCCTCAACTCTGGCCTTCGGCGCATGCATTGATCCCGCTAAAGGATGCCGCCGTTCAGAAACTGGCCCTCTTTCGATATTTGTCGCGCGTTAATTTACAGCTTTACAATAGAAAGAGCATTCTTTCGCAGGTCAAGATCAGACTGTATCCTGAAACTTTTCTTCTCGCTTTTTGATGAATGCCGGTGCGCTATGCGTTTCCGCGGTGCTCGCGAAAGAGCCCCAGTTTCTCCTGAATGGGCCGGTCCGAATAGGAAAACAGCACCGCATCCTCCGCCGTCTCATGCGTGATTTCATGCCAGGAGGGGACGACAACGACATCCCTCGGGCCCCAGTCGATCACCTCGTCGCGGACACGCAGGCGTCCGCGCCCCTCCACCCCGACATAGACCGTCGCATCGGTGGATTTATACGGCGCGCTCTGAAACCCCTTGGGCATCAGTTGCAGGCAAGTGCCGATTGTCGGCATCGCCCAACCGCCATCGACAGGGTTGATGTAGCGCATGCGCAGCCCGTGGCAGGGATCCCACTCCTCGTATTTGCGCATCTGCTCCAAAGCCTCGCGGGACCGGGTGTAGGGGTAGTTGAAAATCGGCGAGGTCGGCGTTTGGTGCGCGTAGCCCAGCGGCAGCATGTTGGCGCCATATCGGGCGGTGCTGTCGCCCGTGGGCCTTGTGATCGGTTGCTGATCCTCGCCCAGCCCTTCGGCAAAGGAGGCGTCAAAGAACTGCACCACCGGAATATCCAGCCCGTCGAGCCAGAAAATCGGTTCATTCGTGTCGTTGCCATGGTCGTGCCATTCCCAGTTTGGCGTGATGACAAAATCGCCGAAAGACATCTCAGTTTTCTCGCCGCCCACCGCCGTAAAGCCGCCCTCGCTTTCAAGCACAAAGCGCAGGGCGGATTGCGTATGCCGGTGCGCCGGTGCGACTTCACCCGGCATCACACATTGCACGCCGCAATAGAGGCTGGTCGTGACCTTGGAACTGCCCGCCAACCCTGGGTTTTCGAGGATCAGCACACGTCTTTCCGCCTCTTTCGCCGTGATCAGCTCTGCCGCTTCCAGCAACCGCGCACGGACAGAGCTGTAGCGCCATTTGAATGGAATGCAGTCCGATTTGGGTTCCGGCGTGATGATGCCTGCCATGACCGACCAGAGCGCCCGCATCGATTCCGGCTCGATCGCGTCGTAGAACTGCTGACGGGCCTGCGTGTTCTCAGGGGCGTCCTTCAAGCTCATCTCGGGGTCCTTTCGATCAGGGTGCAGCAAGGCGGTGTTGTCATCGTTTATGCGCCAGTGCAGCGGATTTCGCAAAAACCTTTGGCCGCACATCCGACAGAGGTGAAATTCCCGTTCCGCAATCACCCCGGATATGGTTTGAAGGACGCCAGCACATTTCCCACGGGCGGACCTATGGACCTGACGGCGCATGTCGAAAAGCAATTCCTCAAAGGATCGCAGCGCATCTGCGCGGCGAGCGACACCCTGGCGCGCATCCTCCCGCTCAAGCACGAGTTCGGGATCACCCGGCTGGCAAATGTGACCGGGCTCGACAGCGTGGGTCTGCCCGTGGTTATCGCCGTGCGGCCCAACGCGCGGTCCATTGCGATCTCGCAGGGCAAGGGGATGACGCTGGCGCATGCCAAGGCCTCAGCGTTGATGGAAGCGATAGAAATCTGGCATGCGGAGCGCATCGACATGCCGGTGTTCTACGCCAGCATCGCCGATCTGGAGGCGCGGCACTGTTTTGTCGATCTGGACCGCTTGCCGCAGACGCCGCACCCGCGCCCGCATCGCACGGAACGGCAGCATTGGGTTACGGCCTTTGACATCCTGAGCGGGCGGGACAAGCTGGTACCCTTCGAGATGGTGCATGCGGATTACACGCACCCGGTGTCGCCCGAAGCCGGGCGCTATCCGGCCAGCACGAACGGCCTTGCCTCCGGCAATCACCTGCTGGAGGCCATCTGTCATGGCATTTGCGAAGTCGCGGAGCGGGACGCGTTGGCCATCTGGCACGCACGGCCCATCGAAGCGCAACGCGACAGTCGGCTCGATCCGGGATCGATTGAGGATGCCGCCCTGCAGGCGTCGCTGGGCAAGTTCAAACGCGCGGGGCTGGACTGTGCCATCTGGGATGTGACCTGCGATACCGGGGTGCCGAGCTTTCTGAGCATCGTCTTTGATCCCGGCGCGCAGGCGGATCATCTGGGCCTCGGCTCTGGCACCCATCCGGACCCGACAATTGCCCTGCACCGCGCGCTGAACGAAGCGGCGCAGACCCGGCTGAACTACATCTCTGGCGCGCGCGAGGATCTGTTTCATGACGAATACAGCGCCGAGGGACGGCAGGCGAAGGCGCAGGCCTTTGAAGATCTGCTGATTGGTTCCACGGGTGAACGCCGCTTCGATGAGGTCGCAGGGGCGACCAATCGGACGCTGGGCGAGGACCTTGCGTGGTTGAAAAACTGCCTGAAAGGGGCCGGGATCGAAGAGATTGCGGTTGTCGATCTGACGCATGCGGATTTTGAAATACCCGTGGTGCGCGTAATCATCCCCGGTCTTGAGGCGCCGCATGATGACGTCGCCTACGTGGCCGGCCCGCGCGCTGTGCAGGTGCAAAACGAAAGCGCAGGGTCATGATCGTTTTTGCAGGTCCATCGCTGGCAGGCGCGGATGCAGAGGTGCCTGATACATTCGACATGCGGCCACCCGCGCAGCAGGGGGATGTTTACCTGGCGACGTTGGAGACCCCCCGTGCCATTGGCATCATCGACGGGTATTTCGAAGGCGTGCCCGCTGTCTGGCACAAGGAAATTCTTTGGGCTCTGACGCAAGGGATCGCAGTTTACGGGGCCTCCAGCATGGGGGCGTTGCGGGCGGCGGAACTGGATGCCTTTGGTATGATCGGCCTTGGCGCCATCTACGAGGACTACCGCGATGACGTGCTGGAAGACGATGACGAGGTTGCCCTGCTGCATGGCCCGGCAGAGGTCGGATACCCCGGTTTGAGCCTTGCCATGGTGAATGTGCGGGCGACGCTGAAGGCCGCACAAGAGGCGGGTGTCGTTTCGTCCAATACAGCCGAAACCCTGATCGCGCGGGCCAAGACAGAGTTCTACAAGACCCGCACATGGGACAGCATTTTCCGGACCGGTGAGACCGGGGGGCAGGGGGATAGCGCGCTGCCGACGTTACAAACGTGGATCGCGCAAAACGAGGTGGATCAGAAGCGGCTGGATGCGCAGCTTCTCCTGCGCCACATGGCCGAGGAAGCGCATCGGCCCCCTTCCGCATCCTTTCACTTTGAGCAGACGGCGCTTTGGCACGATGTGGTGCAAATCTGGCGGCAGCGCGCGCGACAGGAAGTTGCAGCGATGCAGGGCGGGTACCGATTGACCGGCGGGCTGTCTTTCCGCGACGATTAGACGAGTGATGGACTGAACGATACGATTGCGATAGCCATAGAATGTAAGTGGTCGGTTTGAAGGTGAGAGTGCATGCAAGGAACGCGGTTTAAACTGTTCCCACAGCCCCAGTTTCTGGACGAATATGCCGAGCCGGAGGTGGTCGAGGTGTCGTCGGCGCCGGGCACGGTCGGGCCGGGGCCATCAGACCGCCGGATGTACAGCATCTTTCCGATCGGCAAGACCGAACCATATGGTATTTCGCCCGATGGGTCGGACCCGTCGGCGCCACCTTGGACCGGCAAGGTCGAAGCCCCGGCGGTGCCGGATGCCGACGGCCATTTCGACTATCTGGAACCGGGCACGCCGCAGTTCGAGACGGCGCATCTCTTTGGCACCGTGCGGTTTGTCATGGACATCTGGGAAGACTATTTCGACCGGGAAATCCCGTGGCAGGGAGAGGCGAGCTATGACCGCCAGGAGCTGACGATCCTGCATTCGCTGGAGAATGCCTATTCGGGCTACGGTTTTATTGAAATGGGCGTAGACCGCAGCGCTGGCGAGACGCGTCCCTTCAGCCTGAACTTTGATGTGATCGCCCACGAAGTGGGCCATGCGATCATCTATTCCGAGGTCGGCGTGCCCGATCCGCAGAATGTCACCGGCGAATATTTTGGCTTTCACGAGAGCGCCGCCGACCTCGTTGCGCTGATTTCCTCTTTGCATTTCAACTCATTGGTCGATCGGCTGCTCGAGAACACGCGCGGCAATCTCTACATGCTGAACGCGGTCAACCGTGTTGCAGAGCTCTCGGAAAACAAACAGATCAGGATCGCAGCCAATGACAAGCGATTGGGCGAATTCGCCAAAGGCTGGGTCAAGGAGCACCACCTGTCGCAGCCGCTGACGGGCGCGTTCTTTGATATTCTGGTAGATATCTTCCACGAAATGCTGCTCGACTATGGGGCAATCACGCCGCAGATGGAGCACCTGTCGGACGAGTTGCTTGCCACGTCGAATTACGCGCCGGTGATGCAGGAGCTTTTCGACGAGGCCTATGCCGCCAACCCGGACAAATTCAAGATGGCGCTGCTGGATGCGCGCGATATCATGGGCACCTACCTGGCCGATACCTGGGAGCGGCTGGATGAGCAGGGCCTGAATTTCGTCGACGTTGCGGAGGTCTTCCTCGACGTGGATCGCGCACACACCGGCGGCCGGTTCGAGAAGCTCATCCTTGGTAATTTCAGAATGCGCGACATCGGGCTTGTTGCGGTGGGTCCGCAGCTCGAACCGCTCGGAAAAGACAGCCACGCAAATTCGGTCAGAACGATGCTTCCGATGGACTGAAAAACCAGAATAGGTTAACACTGTAATTGCTGAAGGCTGAGGGGGCAGATTTCCCTCACGAAAGGACAAACATTATGAAAGAAACCCTTTATACATCTGCATCTATCGTGTTGTTCGGACGGGAAGTCGACGATCTGGCGGTGGTGTCCGCCAGTCGCGACAACCAGGTGCTAAGCAAGGCGGATGGACAGTTTGCCCGCATTTACGGGTTCAGCTACGATGGCGCTTATTTTGAGATCCCGACACCTGTTCTTTTCATGGTGAAAGGCGAGAGCAAAGACCCCGACAAGGTGCCGGTGCCCGGACCTAATCCGCGGGACAAGAAGTTCTATGCGGACCTGCGTGCCTGGATCGTGAAGCAATCCGACGACACCATCCGGCTTGATGTCGATCAGGGTAAGTTCGAGGATGTGCTTCTGGCCATGGCTGCTGACGGTGTCAGTGGCGTTTCCGGTGCGCGTGTATCGGGTGCCCGGGTGTCCGGTGCCCGCGTGGCAGGTGCACGGGTTTCGGGGGCACGTATTTCCGGCGCCCGGATCAGCGGTGCGCGCGGCGGCGACGCCAGCGATTAATCAGGAAAGGGGTGCGGGCCTCAGAGGCCCGCGCGCTTCATGCCATCGAGGAAGTGCTGAACATCTTCCTCGAACTTGTCGGGCTGGACGGCTGCCCAACGTTCCACCGAAAAATTTGGATGCGCTTCACGCACAAGATCGGCTTGCGCGCGCGCTTCCTTGGTGCGCCCAAGATGGGCATAGCTGGCGGCAAGGATGCGGCGCCCTTCGGTCGGGTTCTGCATTTTCTGAATGGTGTTGATCGCATCTTCGTAGCGCTGCAGGTTGAAGTAGGCGCCGCCGAGGTGCCAGATGTATTGATCCGGATAGAACGGGTTGAGCCGCATGGCTTTCTGCAAAAGCTCCACCGCCTCCTCTGACCGGCCCATGTGAGCCAGTGCGTCGGCCATGTCCGACATCAGGTCGGCGTCGTTTGGATTGAGCTTGAGCGCGCGATCATAGGCGTTGATCGCCGGATCATGCTCCTTGCGGTAGAGATGGGCAAACCCAAGCTCTCCGAAACCACGGGCGTCCGCTTCGTCCAGATCAATCGCTTCGCGGGCGAAACTCAACGCATCGTCCAGGGCAAGATCCGGCTGCTCTGCCCAATCATACCGCCAATCCAGATTGAAGGTCCGGGATTTGGCCGCATAGGCCCGCGCGTAGCGTGCATCGCTGCCAATGGCATCTTCATAGAGATGGCGCGCCTGTTTCACTTCCGGCTGGGTGTATTTGAGCACATGCCTGTGGCCTTTGAGCACGAATCCGTAGGCCATGAGGTTGGCAGGGGGCAACAGGCGCATGCGGTCGCGCTCTGTGGCCTCGATCCGGGCTGCGGTTGCGGAGACGATGATCTGCGTGATCTCGTCCTGCAAATCGAAGATATCCTCGATATCGCGGTTGTACTGTTCACCCCAGATGGTGCGATCCTGCAGCGCATCCAGCAGCTGCAGCGTGATCCGGATACGTTTGCCAGCCTTGCGCACCGTGCCGTCGACCGCATAGCGCACGCCAAGTTCCCGCGCGGCCTGCGCCGGCGACTTGGTGCGATCCGCAAACATATTGGCCGATCCGCGCGCGATGACAAAGAACTCCTGAAAGCGCGACAGGTTGGTTGTCACGTCCTCGGTCAGACCTTCGGCAAACCACTGGTCCCCCTGGTCACTGCCCTGGAACCCAAAGGGCAGGACAACGATAGATTGGTTGGCGACCGGGCGCTCCTTGAACTCGGCGGAGTTTTCCAGATTGCGCCGCAGCCCTGGCGTCATCGCAGCCGTGGTCGGGTTCTCGTGCACCTGGAACACATCGATGGTCCGGCCAATGTTCTTGAAGTCCTGACCGCCAAGGTATTCGTAGCCGTATTTCAGCTTGGTGCAGACGTGATCATAGGCCGCGCCTGAAATGCAGACCTGTCCCGGTGCCGCAAAGGCTTCGATGCGCGCGGCGATGTTGATGCTCTCGCCGGTGATTTCGTTGCCGCTGATCAGGATCTCACCCAGATTGATGCCAAAGCGGAAGTGGATCTGTTCTTCTTCCGGCAGCCCGCTGTTCTCTTCTTCCAGCGTCTTTTGCATTTCAACCGCAAAGGTCACCGCGTCCACGGCGCTTTCGAAAACCATGAAGGCATTGTCACCGGCAGAGCCTTTGAACTCACCCGAGTAGGACGTGATGACATCGCGAAACTTTTCCAACCGGTTGGTGACCGAGATCGTCGTCTTGACCTCATCCACGCTCATCATCGTGCTGAAGTTCGCCACATCAGCAAAGACGATCGCCACCAGACGACGTTTCAGGGTTTCGCGTGACCCGGGTTTGTTTGCAGTATCAGCCAAGATTTTCTTTCCAACAGGTTGGCGAGAACGAGAGATTGCAGGACCCCGCGACAGTTTCAATGACCTCGCCGCGAGTTGCAATCCATTCCGTTCCTAAAATGCCAGCAATTACCGTATCCTTTCGGATGCCGTCGACAAACCAGCCTTCGCGGAAACGACCTTCTTCGGCAAAACCGAATTTCTCCAACACGCGCTGTGTCGCGGCGTTGTCCGAGCGGTAGAAGGTGGTCACCCGGTGAAGGCGCAGCCGCTTGAAGGCAAAATCCAGCATCGAGACGGTCATTGCCGTCGCCAGACCTTTCTTACGAAAATCCTCCGTGACGAAGAAGGGCAAAACCGCATCGCCTTGGATATAATTCACTGATTCCAACCCTGCGATCCCGATTGGATTGCCGTTGTCATCCTCTGCCATGAACCAATAGGCCCCCGGCGAGGATTTCTGCATCATCGATTCCCGCCAGCTTTCGCGCAATGCATCGACACTCACCGGTACGGGAAGGGCGCGGTCAAAAAGAGCAACATCCGTAAAGTTCCAGAACCAGCCCGAAATCCGGGGGATATCTTCCAGCCCCATCGGGCGCCAGGTGATGATCGCTGTAGTTTCGTGAGTCATATCTTTATCCTTCCAGCCAAGCCCGGAACTCACAAACGGGTTTTACAACGCCGGTGATCGGGCTTCGCGAGAAACTACAGTCCGTTGGTTAACTACCTTTTTTACTACCGTACCCATCAGAAAAGCAACGGAATTACGGGAAGTGGCTCAGTGGTATGGGAATCATGACGGGCCTGTCTGTAATCTTGGACACGTAGAACGAGAAGCATGGTGTCCTGGCTTACAATGATGAAATGAAGGCGGGCAGCGTCGCGCTGCCAGCCTTCATCTCGCCAGACATTGAGCGGTCAGCAAGTGCCAACCCGTCACGAACTCCTCAGGCCGTGGCCTCTTCCGGCAACTCCTCCTCTTCCGGGTCAGGTGGGTCTTCGGCGAGGATCACCTGACCGTCCGTCAACTGCGCAAAGAGGTCGGCGGCTTCCTGCGTCGGATCGCTTTCGCTACCATCCAGATCAGCTACCCCGTTGAAGACTACATCTCCATAGGAGGTGAACTGATTGCCCAGCGGGACATTCGGATCGATCATCACCGGATGGCTCTCGGTGTAGATGTCACCGGTAATCCGGTCAGAGAAGTAGAGATCGACCATGAAGTAGTTTTCGCCGCCAGACGTCGAATAGTAGCCATCCGTCTCCAGAACCCGGAGCACGTCCTCCATATCCATGTTGTAGCTGTCGGTTCCTGCCGGAAAGCTGGTTTGCCCCAGGCTGTCGGTCTTGGTGCCGCTGATTTCCACGATCCGGGCACCCGGATCAGGCCAGCCCTCGCGGTAGGTCATCGGATCCAGCACCAGATCGGGCTGCAAGTTCTCCGGCAGATCGGCAGAGTTCACGATCTCATCAATCGCTGGATTGAAGTTCTCGTACTCCTGATTGACGTTCTCGAAGGTCGGATCAATGATCGTATGCTGGAACTGATCCGGCGTGCCGGGGTTGTTCGGTGTGAACCATTTGAACAAATCCATGCCCGTATCGAACCCCGAGATCTGCGTCCCGATAAGGGTCATGTCAGTTGTGTTCGGGCCGAAATCGACGCCGACCTGTGCCGAGCTGTAGCTGACCCCTGGACCTTCCCCGATCAGATCGAAATCCTCGATGATGTAGTGCGAGGTATATTCGAAATGCGCGCCCGACCGCACGTTCCACGCGGTAAAATCGCTGAACTTACTGTGTAGATCGTGGCCCTGGTTGGGGTTGGATTTCACCACATGCAGGCCTTCCTTGGCGGCAAAGGTCTCGTTGCCGTCGAAACCCAGCACAGGGAAGTGATCAAGGAATACCGTCTCGTCGCCAAAGAAGGCATCCGGCGCCGCAAAGACATCCGAGTCAGCGGTATAGAGACCCTCTTCGAACCCGCGGTGCATGTAGACAAACCCGTGATTTACGCTGGCGGCAATGTTGTCGGTGGATTCCACCATGCGCCCCTGGAACCAGAAGCCATCGCCGGTCTGACCCAGATCGAAATTGGCAATATCATTGCCGTCCTTCGGGGCGGCCCAGCTGTTGCCTTCGGCGTAAATGGCAATGTTGTTGCTCCAAACACCGGTTTCATTCCCGGATTCGGCCACATAGCCGGCACCAAAGGTATCGAAAGTCGCGTTTCCATCGACAATCGCATTGGAATCGTGGTGCACGATACCCCAACCGGGAGAGCCGAAGACAGCATTGCCCATCAGTATTGCCGGATCCTCCAGATCCCCAACTCCTGCCTTGTGAATATGCGCCGGATAGCGGCCTTTTACGTTATCATCAAAGCTGATATCATTGATATCACTGGCATCCTGCGCGGATTCTGATTTGTCGGTGCGCCCTAAATCATGAAATGCCGCATAACGCACATCCACATCATCATTGTGCATGAACATCACATGCCCACGCGCGTAGATTTCCGCATCTGCGCCGTCTTCGGACGAGAAGGTGACATTGCGCGAGTAATTCGCCACGGACGTGCTCAGATCATCGCGTGGGGCGTCATGGTCATGCTGCAACGGGTCGTCGAAGTAGACCATGCCGTCCTGAATGTCGGTGATCGTGCGCACCTCGTCTTGCGAGGGGAAAGGGTCAACACCATTGACGCCATTCCAGTCGTGCCCGCGATAATGGGTTCCCGCCACGACAATGGTGTCGCCCACCTCCCAGCCTTCCGGGGCACTGTCGAACTCGACCCACGTGTCGCCTTCCATTGGATCGTCAATTACCTTTTCATGGGCGTCTTTCTCTGCACCATGGATGTTTGTTTCGCCATGGGCGATCAGTCCTCGGGACAGCAGCGTCGGGTCCCAATCGGTATCGATGGGGCCGTTTCCGGCGAACACGATATCAACGCTGACATCCGCCTGCACTGGTGTCTCTTCTGTGCCGATGGTCAATGTGCCGCTGGGAGAGACAACCATCGTGTCAATGACCATCTGGCTGTCGGCGTCATGAGCAAACTCCAGATGTCCGTCGACACGGACGGTAAGGAGACTGGCGTCGCTCACGGCGTCATAAGTCATATGCACCCCATCCGGGATTACCACACGTGCATCCGCGTCAGGGATTTGTCCCTGATACCAGTTGTCGGCGTCGAACCAGCTGCCGTTGCCGATGGCGATATGCGTGGCGTCTGCGGGCGAGACGAGGTTCAGCGCCGCCATATGTTCCATACCCTGGGGTGAGCCCGGATCGTGGTGGTGGTGACCATCCTGCCCAGCTCTGACCTCGGCCACGAATGCTTCGATTTCCTCCGGGGTCTGTGGCAGGTCTGAGCCGTGGTCATGCGGTTCATCCCCATGCCCGTCTTCAGGTGGCGTTTCAGGATCATGCGGCTCGTCGCCATGTCCCTCTTCCGGCGGCGTTTCCGGGTCCTGAGGAGCGTCACCTCCTCCTGATTCCGGCGGCGTGAAGGGGGGGTCAGGGTCTTCGCCATCTTCATTGGGCGGTGTCACCGGATCCTGATCGTGCTCTTCACAAACGGGGCCCTCTCCTGCTTCGGGCGGCGTTTCCGGAGTGTCTTCACCACCAGTGTCCGGGGGCGGATCGATGGGTGCAGGATCAACGGGGGGATCCTCTGACGTGTCCTCTTGGGTCGCTTCGAAATATTCGGTCAGCTTTTGAAAGAAATCGGACAGGCCACCGGTGTCGTAAAGCCATTTCAGGAATGAAAACATCTCGCGGTTCTCCAGCGTGCAGCATGGTAATGTGGTAGAATCACACTACTGTAGGTTGGTCCCCCGGTGCATAGACTTGCACGTCAGAACGCGATTTCGCAACAACTAGATTCAACTTTTTAGTGCATGGATTTTGCGTGCCGCCGAACGTCAAATCCGAGATTTACATACTGTTAACATTGAGTTTTCATAGTTTAGCCGCATTCAGGCTTCGACGAAGTGTAAAGGCTTCGTAAACGCGTTTGGGTTGCGTCGGCGGATTGTTAAGTATTTGCGGATTGCGATGCGAAGGAACCGATGTGTTGCCGAACGCGGCACCCAGATCGACTAGGGTGACGTTGCTCTGGCCAATTGTGGCAATTTTTGGGGAATCCAAACGTCTGGACGCAATGAAGCTCCGGTTTTTGCGCCGCCTTCAAGTGGTGTTTTGGCACTTCGCGCTTGACGTGACACGGTTCCCAACCAGACCCGACACCCAACCTGCTTTGATGTTTCCGGCGGGTTTTGCACGGCACGCTTGCGCGGTGGCAGCGCAGAATGGGCATCACGCGCATGGTCCGTGATCTGTATGGAGGTCGCATATTCGAGGGTGACGCGGTCATCCAAAGGGTTGATGTCGTGGCGAGAGACTTGGCGACCACAAATGAAGGGGTGGTCTGGGCATAACTTCCATTACGCCAGATGGTGACATCGCCGAAAATGGTGGAGATGCCGAGGGCACTTCATCGAAATATGCCTCGGGGCTCATCCCGACGGACACTTCTGTCGAGCTGCAGGTTCAGGCTGGCGATACGTCCGAAAAGACGGCGTCAAAAGGCGCAAACGCCGCGCGGTAACGGCGCCTGAGACCGTCGTCCTTGTATTGGCGCAGGATACACTCAGGCCATGCGGCAGCTTACGTCACCCGCTGATTGACCACGGGCGCCTGGATGGTATTGTCCGCCCAATATCTGTGCCACACTGGCAGTTGCCTACTCACATAGCCTTCTGCCCGGGTTTGCGGAAACGTTAAGAGCAGCATTCGGTTTGCTGGAAGATTTTGTGACTGGCTGTACCAGTTTGAGCGGGATTACAGGTCCTGACGTACTGACGGCGTATCAAACTCCCGGTGCGGCGGTAGAGCCTCGAATGACCAACTCGCCCTCGATGAGGGCGTCATTCGTCTGCGCATCTCTGTCCAGCAGAACTTGTCGCACGGCTTCTTTCGCCAGCAGGGCGCTTGGCTGAGAGATCGTCGTTAGCCGCGGCACCACAAGAGAGGCCAGCGTGATGTCATCGAAACCCATCACCGAAAGGGTCTCCGGTACAGCGATTTCCATGTCACGTGCAGCGCGCAACACGCCGATTGCCATCTGGTCACTGGCGGCGGCAATCGCTGTGGGCCGGATGTCGGACGGCGACATCAGTAGCTTCCGCGCCATCTGCTCTCCGCTTTCGTAGTCAAAATGGCCTTCGAGGACGCGCAGAGACAGGTTAGGGTTCGTCGCCTGATGGCGCGCCACGCACTGCTCAAACCCCAATCGGCGCTGGCGCCCGACTTCGGTGTTTTGCGGCCCGGCGAGATAGGCGATGCCTGTGTGCCCCATGCCAATCAGGTGTTCGGCAGCACAGTCTGATCCCTGCACATGGTCTGTGCTGACCAGGGGGCTGGCGTGAAAGCGGCGGTCCAGAGAGACCACCCGTACCTGCGTGTTGCACAGCTGTGAACTGGAATCGTTCGAGGCCACGATGATCAACCCGTGTGGTGATTGCTCCAGCAGCGCCGCGATCTGGCGCTCTTCCGTGGCCGGATCGTCATGCGAGTTGGTCAGCATAACGGTATGCCCACGCTGTGCCGCTTCGGTTTCGATTCGCAGGGCGAGTTGAGCAAAGAACGGGTTGGTGATGTCTGGCACCACGAGTCCGACGATATTGATCTTGTTGGTGCGCAGGGCGCGGGCGGCCATATTCGGGCGATAGTTTAGATCGGAAGCGGCTTGCAGCACCCGCTCGCGCAGGGCCGTCTTGACCGTGGTGTTGTTGGACAGCACCTTTGAGACGGTGCCGACCGACACCCCGGCTTCGCGCGCTACATCCTTGACAGTCGACATATGTCCTCGCTGCTCTGTGTCAGCCTGAGTTTTTCCGATCCTTCGGCTTTGGTGTCAATGGGTTGTGACGGCTGGCACGGTCTCTTCCGACCGGAAGGCCAGCAGGTCGGAGAGGTTGGGTGCCGCTGCCGCGGCCCCTGGTCGTGTGGTCGCTAGGGCGGCTGCATCCACCGCCATTGTGATCGCCTGCTCCGGTGTTGCGCCTTCGGCCAGAAACACCGCCAGCGTGCCGTTGAAGCAGTCGCCCGCGCCCACGGTATCCACCGCATCGACCTTTGGCGCAGCTTTGCGGCCCTGCGCGTCGCCGATCTGCCAGGCCACACCCTGTGCGCCCATGGTCACAATCGCGCCACGCGGCCCCAGCGTCGTTAGTGCAGTTGCCGTCATCTCACCTTCGGGCAAACCGCCCGGCAGGTGGCCGGTGATGAGCGCCGCCTCATGGGCGTTCGGTGTAAGGATATCGAACTGTGCCAACGTATCTGCCGCCCACATGGGCTGCGGGGCGGGGGCCGGGTCCATGATCACGGTTACCGCGTGTTGGCGCGCAATCTGTGCGGCTTGCAGCGAGGCTGCCAGCGGGATTTCATTTTGTAGCAACAGCACCTTGGATCGCGCGATGAGCGGCGCATGCCGCAGGATGATCTCTGGCGTCAGGGAGGCATTCGCCCCCGGCGCGAGGCGGATGATATTGTCACCGTCCGGGCCTACGTCGATGAAGGCCATGCCGGTTGCGTCCCGAGGTTGGGTTTCGAGGGCGAGATCCAGATTCGCCTCCGCCAGCAGGGCTGTCACCTGCTGCCCGAAGCCATCGGCGCCCACCGCACCGATCAGGCTGACCTTCGCGCCGAGCCGTGCTGCGGCCACCGCCTGATTGGCGCCTTTGCCCCCCAGACCCGCCTCCGTGCGGGTGGCCGTGACCGTCTCGCCAACCTGCGGCCAGCGGGGCAGGTGGTTGGTCAGGTCGATATTCACACTGCCGACGACGACGATATCACTCATGATGCGGAATACTTTGCCCGATAATGGTCCAGAATGACAGCGATCACGATCACCAGCCCGGTGATCATCTGCCGCACAAAATCACTGAGACCAATCAGGATCAGCCCGTTGGCCAGCACGCCGATGATGAAGGCGCCCAGCAGCGTCCCGATCACGGAGCCGCGTCCGCCCGAGAGGCTGGTGCCCCCGATGATCACGGCGGCGATGGCGTTGAGTTCAAACCCGATGCCCGCGATGGGTGAAGAGATGTTCAGCCGCGCCATGTAGATGATCGCCGCGATCCCCGCAGTCAGCCCGCAGATCGAAAAGGCCGCCACCTTGTACCAAAACACCGGGTGACCGGCGAGGCGCACCGCCTCTTCGTTGTTGCCGATGCCATAGATCAGCCGCCCGAAGACCGTACGATTCAGCACGAACCAGGCAATCACCACCAGCGCCAGCGCCACAAGGAAAACCACCGGCACCCCGTAGATCAGCATCGAGCCGAATTCCTCGAAGGCGAAGGGAAAGGAATAGATCGTCTGCGCTCCGGAGATTTGCAGTGCCGCCCCCCGCGCGATGTTGAGCATGCCCAGCGTGATGATGAAAGAGGGCAGGGACCAATAGGCGCTGACCACCCCGTTCAGAATGCCGCAGATCATGCCCGCCAGCACGCCCGCCAGCACCGCGAGGATGATCAGCTCCGTCGCCCCAAGCCCCGGCAGCGTGATCGCCTTGCCCGCCACCACGGCGGCAAAGGCCATGACCGACCCCACCGACAGGTCAATGCCGCCGATCAGGATCACGAAGGTCATGCCCACGGCGAGCACCAGGTTGATGGTGATCTGCGTGAGGATGTTGGTGATATTGTTGGCGGACAGGAAATGTTCACTCGCCACCGAAAAGAACAGGATCATCAGCAAAAGCGCGATGCCGATCCCGGCGTTGTTGATCACAGACCGAATGGACATGCTGGTTTTCTCCGGGGAATGGGGGGTGATGTCGACGGCGCTCATGCCGGGATCCTCTCTTCGGTCTGCGTCTGCCCGTAAGCCAGATGCAGGATGCGTTCTTGGGAGTAATCGGCGCGCGCCAGCGTACCCTGAATTTCCTGACCGGCCATGACCATGATCCGGTCGCAGAGCGTGATCAGTTCGGGCAGTTCCGAAGACACCACAATCATCGACATGCCTTGCGCCACGAGATCACGCAGGATGCCGTAAATCTCCGCTTTGGCACCCACGTCGACCCCGCGCGTGGGCTCGTCAAGCAGCAGGATTTTCGGCGTTTTCGCCAGCCATTTTGCCAGCACCACCTTTTGCTGATTGCCACCCGAGAGGCTGGCGGCGTGGTCAGACAGTTTACCGTATTTCAGCTTGAGCTGTGCGCCGGCCCGGGCGGCCATCTCGCGCTCCTTGCCGAAATTCAGCAGGCCACGCCGTGACACGGCGCCCAGATCGACCAGCGAGCTGTTGGCGCTGATCGGCATGTCCAGGATCAGCCCCTCTTCCTTGCGGTCTTCGGTGACAAAGCCAATGCCCGCCGCAATTGCGTCACGGGGTCCGTTGATCCGCAGGGCCCGACCGTCCAGCCGGACATGACCCTCCAGCTTCGGATCGGCGCCGAAAATCGCACGCAGCACTTCGGTGCGCCCAGCACCGACCAGCCCCGCAATGCCGAGGATTTCGCCACGCTTCAGATCGAAACTCACCGGCGTGCCGGTAGGGTTGGCCGTGGTGCGCAAGCCATCGACGTTCAGCGCGACCTCGGTGCTGGCATGCGCATCGGCCCCGGAATGCTGGGCGTCTTCCAGCGTACGCCCGACCATGCTGCGAACCACATCAGCAGGCGTCACATCGGTAATAAGTTGCGTCGTGATGGTTTCACCATTGCGGAACACGGTCACCCGGTCGCAGATGCCAAACACCTCGTCGAGATGATGCGACACGAAGACCACCGTCACGCCCTTGGCCTTGATGCCAGCGACAATTTCAAAGAGCCGTTCCGTCTCGCGTTCGGTCAGTGTGGCAGTGGGTTCATCCAGGATCAGGATGCGGCTCTCGCTCTGCAGCGCGCGCGCGATCTCGATCAACTGCCGATGCGCGATCCCAAGCTGCCGCACGGGCGTGGTCACATCCACATCGCTGAGCCCGATGGCATCCAGTGCGGCGCGGGCGCGGCGGTTCATCTCAGCCCGGTCCAGCAGACCCAGCCGCGTCTTTGGCATCGCCTCGATGGAGATGTTTTCGGCCACGCTCAGATCATTGAGCAGGTTGAATTCCTGATGCACCACCTGGATGCCCGCCAGCTTTGCCGCATGCGGCGAGGCGGGCCGGTAGGGCGCACCGTCCAGCGTGATGTCTCCGGCGTCGAACAGGTGTACGCCCGAGAGAACCTTGATCAGCGTGGACTTTCCGGCACCGTTCTCACCGACCAGCGCATGCACCTCACCGGGCTCGAGCTCAAAGCTGACCCCGTCCAGCGCGTGAATGCCGCCAAAGGATTTGCGCAAAGCTGAAACGGAGAGGAGGGGAGACGCGGTCATGGCTCTGATCCTGTTGTGGGGCATCCGACGGCACGCGCCGGATGCCATGAAGGGGCGGTTTATTCGCCCGCAACCAGTTCGATTGGCGTCTTGACCCAGCCTTCAAGCTGTGGGCCGCCGGCCAGCACGTCGAGGGCGAGGTCGATGGAATTTGCCGCCATTTCCTGACCAAACTGATCGACCGACGCCAGCAGGCGCCCGTCTTCTATCATCGGCAGCACGGCGGGAATGGCATCAAAACCGACCACCTTGATGTCGCTGCGGCCTGCGGATTCCAACGCCTTGACGACACCGATGGCCATGGAATCATTCGCGGCCATCACCCCCTGAATGTCCGGGTTCGCCGTCAGCATGGTGGCAAAGACCTGGTTGGCTTCCTCGGTCTCCCAATGGGCGGTGCGGCTGTCGAGCAGGTTCAGCTTGTGCTCTGCCACGGCATCTTCAAAGCCCAGACGGCGCTGTGTCGCGTTGTCCGCGCCCGGGTTGCCTTCGATGATCACGACCTTTGCACCTTCGCCCAATGCGCTGCCCAGAGCATCACCGGCCATTTTGGCGCCGCCGCGGTTGTCGGGCCCGACAAAGGCCAAATCGACGCCCTGCTGTTTCTTCGCGCCTTCGTCCAAGGCCACGTCAAAGTTGATCACGACGATGCCCGCCTCCATCGCGCGTTTCAGCGGACGGACCATTGCCTTGGAATCAGCAGGGGCTACAACGATGGCGTCCACGCCTTGCGTGATGAAGTTTTCCACCGCGTTGATCTGGCTTTCGAAGTCGGTTTCATTTTGCATGCCCACCGCGCGCAACTCATAGTCGCCGCGTTTCTCCGCGTGGGCTTCCGCGCCCGCCAGCATGTTCTGGAAAAATTCGTTCGCCAGCGACTTCATGATCAGCCCGACAACGGGCTTGTCGTCGGCAGCTGCGATGGATGTAGACAATAAGATACTGGTCGCTGCCGCGGCAGCGAATTTCATGAGCTTCATGTGAGCCTCCCTGAGTAATTCTCGGCCGCACAGCCGCCCCCACGGCGAATGTTCAACCTGAGCCAAGCAAGCCAGTGAAAGTGATTCTTGTCAATATGAAACGTTTCATTTTTGAAGGCATAGTAGATGAGGTAACGGGGATTCCCATTGCTTCGGTTGGTAACGGCAATCGAAACAATGGGTTAGGTCGCGCCTCTGCCCAGCTCCCGGAACGCGAATTTCTCGGCGCTGAATTCGCACAGCTCTCCGATTGAGCGGTCAGTCCTGAAGAAGTTTCAACATGCACGAACAGCTTCAGGTTGTGTGATTGTCGCGGGCAGTTGGTTTTGCTGGTGAAACGATACCGGGCTTTCGCGCGCTTCAAGGGTAAAATGTGACGCTGGGAAAACCGGGCCGCCTCGAAGAGGTCGAGCGTGTTGAGCAAGCGCTGAAACCGCTCCGCTGACTAAAGTTTATAAAAACACTCGGAAAATCACATAATTTACCCAACAATTTCTATCAACAATATTGCTTTCCCGGTCGGAATCATTAATTGAGTAAATCAATAAGGATTAACCTTTTGGGAGATACCAATGTCCACACCATCGAAATTCATGCTTGCTGCACTGGCCGCGACGACTGCGATCAGCACCGGCTCTCTGGCGCAGGCGGAAGGGGAACTGAACCTCTATTCATCCCGCCACTATGACACCGACGAACGGCTCTACTCCGATTTCACCGAACAGACTGGCATCACCATCAATCGGATCGAAGGTAAGGCCGATGAGTTGATTGCGCGAATGGAAGCGGAAGGCGCAAACTCTCCCGCCGACATTCTGCTGACCGTTGACACCTCCCGTCTCGAGCGCGCCAAGGATGCAGGCGTGCTGCAATCCATCGAGAGCGCGGTGCTGGAAGAGCGCATTCCCGCAAACCTGCAGGACAGCGACAACCAGTGGTTCGGTTTCTCCCAACGTGCGCGCATCATCTTCTACGACAAGGCGGACGTGGCAGAGCCACCAGTGGATTACGTCTCGCTGGCCGATCCCAAGTACAAGGGCATGGTCTGCCACCGGTCGTCCTCCAACGTCTATAGCCAGACCTTGCTGGCCGCGGTGATCGAAAACCACGGCGAAGAGGCCGCCAAGGCCTGGGCGCAGGGTGTGGTCGACAACTTCGCGCGCGAGCCCGAAGGCGGCGACACCGACCAGCTGCGCGGTCTGGTGTCCGGTCAATGTGATGTATCGATTTCAAACACCTACTACTTTGCCCGCGCGCTGCGCAAAGATGTCTCTGGCGTCACCTCGGATATCGAGAAAATCGGCTGGGTGTTTCCTGCACAGGAAGCGGAAGGCGCGCATATGAACCTCTCCGGTGGCGGTGTGGCCGCCCATGCGCCGAACAAGGACAACGCGGTCAAGTTCATGGAATACCTCGCTTCCGATCAGGCGCAGCAGTATTTCTCTGCCGGGAACGACGAATTCCCGGCCGTTGAGGGCGTTCCGGTGAGCGAAAGTGTGTCGAAACTGGGTGCGTACAAGGCCGATGCGGTTGATCTGTCCGCCGTGGCCAAGAATGTGCCTGCCGCGCAGAAGATTTTCAACGAAGTTGGCTGGAAGTAACGCCTTTCGAACACCGATTGGGACGGGCGCGGCAGGGTCGCGCCCTTTTTCATTTGTGCACGCCGACAGCCTAAGCCGCGTCGGAGAAAAGTAGCCAAGTGTTTTTGTCGGGATTGACTCCCGGCATGGATTCCCGCAGAATTTCAACACGGCCCAGCCACCCGAACCGGGCAGCCCGGAGCCACGCAGTTTACTAGAGGTCTCAATGGAGCCATGCCCTTTCCCCGCTTTACCGCGCCTGACACGCGCCCCGTTTTTGGTCCGCCCGGAGGTGACATTATGAATGCCATGGTGCCCCCGGTACAATCCGCCGCTGCAGACAGTATCGCGGATGACATCGCGACCTACGATGTCCGTGCCTTGATTGAGACAGGCGTGCAAGCGCGGCTGGTGCTGGACGGACAGCCCTATTTCCTGCGCATCACGCGGGCGGGCAAGCTGATCCTGACCAAGTAGCCGCGCCGCCCAATCCTCGCTTCTCGCCGGTCGGCTCAGGCAATCGATTTGCGTACCCTTTGCCGGTGCCCTTGGCATTCCGATCCAAAACGCTCAGGCTGTCCGCGACATGCGTGATATGCGCTTGGGTGCGGAAGCCCGGCGGCGGGTAGCGGAAGGTGAGACGTGGCGCAAAAGAACATCCTCTTCATCATGTGTGACCAGCTGCGCTTTGACTATCTGGGCTGCACCGGTCACCCGCATCTGAAGACGCCGCATATCGATGCGCTGGCCGCCCGGGGCGTCCGGTTTGACAACGCCTATGTTCAGTCGCCGATCTGCGGGCCCAGCCGTATGAGCACCTACACCGGGCGCTATGTGCGCAGCCACGGTGCGACATGGAACCAGACGCCGCTGCGCGTGGGCGAAATGACCTTGGGCGATCATCTGGAGCCTCTGGGGCTGCGCACGGCGCTCTGCGGCAAGACCCATATGGCAGCGGATACCGAAGGGATGAAGCGGCTTGGCATCGATCCAACCTCCGGCATTGGCGCGCGGATTGCCGAATGCGGTTTCGAGGTCTGGGATCGGTTGGATGGCGTGCACCCGACGGGGGGTAAAGCGCCGTCTCACTACAACGATCACCTTGCGGGATTGGGATACGGCGGGCCGAACCCTTGGGAGCAATGGGCGAATTCCGCCGCCGGAGAGGATGACGAGATCCTGTCCGGTTGGCTCATGTCCCATGCCGACCAACCGGCGCGCGTGCCCGAACCGGAAAGCGAAACGCCCTATACGACCACCCGCGCCATGGCCTTCATCGAAGAGGCCGGGGATCAGCCGTGGTGTCTGCATCTGAGCTACATCAAGCCGCACTGGCCCTACATCGTGCCCGCGCCCTATCATGATCTCTACGGTGCGGACCATGTGCTGCCCGCCCTCCGCTCTGATGTCGAACGGCAGAATCCGCATCCGCTCCTGGCGACCTATTTCGAACACCGGTTCTCCAAGGTGTTCACCCGCGACGAGGTCCGCACCCGCGTGATCCCCGCGTACATGGGGCTGATTGCACAGCTGGACGACCAGATCGGGCGGCTCATGGCGTGGCTGGACGAAACCGGCCGGGCCGCGGAGACGCTGATTGTCTTCACGTCCGATCATGGCGACTATCTGGGCGACCACTGGCTGGGGGAAAAGGAGCTGTTCCACGAACAATCCGTCAAGGTGCCCCTGATCGTGGTCGACCCCTCCCCGGCGGCGGACCGGACTCGGGGTCAGGTTCTGCACCAGATGATCGAGGCCATTGATCTTGCCCCGAGCTTTGTCGACTGGGCCGGGGGGGCCGCACGGCCGCAAATCCTGGAGGGGCGGTCGCTGTTACCTTTGCTGCGCGGTCAGGATGTCCCGTGGCGCGGCGCCGTGATCAGCGAATATGACTATTCGGGACGCATGGCGCAAAAAGCGTTGAACCAGCCGATTGCGGATTGCCGCCTTGTGATGGTCTTTGACGGGCGCTGGAAGTACATCCATTGCGAAGGCTTCCGCCCGATGCTTTACGACCTGCAAACCGATCCGCAGGAGTTTCACGATCTGGGTGCCGATCCTGCCTATGAGGCGGAGCAGGCACGCCTTGCCGAGATCATGAACCGCTGGGCGCGGCGTCACCACAACCGCACGACCATTACCGATGCCGAGATCGAAGCGGGGCAGGGCCGTGAGGTGGATCAGGGCGTCCTGATCGGCTTCTGGGACGAAAACGACCTCAAAGATGCGATCCAGGACGGGCACAGCGGCAACTGATCCCCACCTCAAGGCCTCGTGATGTACGGCTTGAAGGCTGATCCGGCCGTGCCCATTGATTATGAGCGCTCACGCGCAGTGTTCTTTCAACAAAGGTTCAGGATTTCTTCAGGTCGAGTCACCCACGAGTCTCTAGGTCAGGACTGGCGGGATGGATTGCGTATCCCGGGCTTGATCAAAAGGAGATTGTTATGGGGCTTTCGTTGAATGCCATAGCGCCGGATTTCTGCGCTGACACCACTGAAGGGCAGATCCGACTGCATGAATGGATCGGTGATGACTGGTGCCTTCTGTTTTCACACCCCAAGGATTTCACGCCGGTCTGCACCACCGAACTGGGCGCCATGGCGCATATGAAAGCGGAGTTCGATCGGCGCGGTGTTAAACTCATCGGCTTATCGGTTGACCCGGTTTCGTCGCACCGACGCTGGTCGCAGGACATTGCGGAAACACAAGGCATGGCGCCCAACTTCCCGATGATCGGTGACCCGAACCTTGAAATTGCCAAGCTGTACCAGATGCTTCCCGAAGAGGCAGAAGGCGAGGCCGGAGATCGCACGGCAATGGACAATGCCACGGCGCGCAGTGTGTTTGTGATTGGTCCGGACAAGCGGATCAAGCTGATCATCCTCTACCCGATGACCACTGGCCGTGATTTCAACGAGGTGCTTCGCGCGATCGACAGTCTGCAACTGACTGCTCGCCACAAGGTGGCGACGCCGGCGAATTGGCGACAGGGTGAAGACGTCATCATCGTGCCTGCGGTCTCGGATGAAGAGGCCCGTGAAAAATTTCCCGGCGGATGGGACGCGCCGCGCCCCTATTTGCGCCTTGTGGCGCAGCCAGGCTGAACTCCAACCTCAGGAATTGAAAAATGACCATGAAACTCACACGCCGTAGACTTGGCGGACTGATGCTGGCGGCAACTGCCTTGCCGCGTCTGGCCGTCGCCGATGTCACAGACTATGCCCACCCCGACTTGCTGATCCGTGCCGCAGATCTTGATGCCAAGGTCTGGATGGAAGGTGACGAACCTGCCGTTCTGGTCGATGTCCGGAACGCCAAGGAATACGCCGCCGGGCACATTCCGGGCGCCATCCTTCTGGACGCCAATGCGGTTGTGGCCCAAGGAGGACCGGTCAAAGGTGCCCTGCGATCGCAAGCGGAAATCGAAGCTCTTTTGGGAGAGCATGGCCTTCTGCCCAGCCGTCACATCATCCTCTATGATGATCGTGATGGATTCCACGCATCGCGCATGTTCTGGCTGCTCGAATACCTCGGTCATCAGAAGGTGACCCTGCTGAATGGCGGGCTCAAGGCATGGATTGCGAAGGGCGGCAAGCTGGCCAGCCGGAAATCAGATCCCAAACCCGGACGTTTTGTCTCTGCTCCGATGCCACGCCGGTTCGCCAGTGCCGATTACATCATGGCGCATCGCCGCGACCGCGACACCATGGTGATCGATGTGCGCCCGCCGAAGACCTTCGCCAAGGGGCACATTCCCTGGGCCGAGAATGTCCCGTGGAGTGCAAATCTGGATGCGGAGGGCTTGTTTTTGAGCGCGCATGCGTTGCAGGCGCATTTCGCAGAGCACGGTGTAACCCCTGACAAGAACATCGTGATCCATTGCGAAGTCGGTCTTGCGTCCTCGCATAGCTACGTCGCCTTGCGTCTGCTGGGCTACCCTCGCGTCCGCGTCTACCACCGATCGTGGGCGGAATGGGGTCAGGATCCGTCTCTGCCAAGAGCGGGTGGGGTCTGAGCCTGAGATTTCGAGACGCACTTTTTTCGGACAGACAGTGCGTTTCGTTGGCCTGAGGGCGTTTCCCCTCTCCACCCTCAGGATGCTTTTGCCCGGCAGGTGCCGGTTCGCAAAACGTGCGCCGGGGCAATTCAGCCTGAATTGCCCCGGCTGACCCACATCGGCACTTTCGGGAAGACACACAGACCGCACATGCAGGTAAATGCAAATTGCTACCCGGCCCAGGTTGCGGTTAGGCTCGCGACTATGAAGAGTACGCCAAGCCCCCGTTACGCCGCCCGTCTGAACGCATTCAAGATTGGAGCGGATAGCTATTGGCCGGGCAAGAACTCCATAACCACCGCCGACCTTCTGGCACGTGCTGCCTCTGCTGGGCTCACCGCTGCTGATCTCAACTACCCGGATCATTTCGTGGCTGACCGGCCCGCCGATCTTTCCCGCGCATTGGATGCCAATGGTATGGTGCTGAATGGCATGGCCATGCGCTATTACACCGATCCGGGGTACAAACTCGGTGCGTTTACGCACCCGGACAAGGATGTGCGTCGCGCGGCCATTGACGAAACCAAGCGTGGTCTCGACGTGTTGGCGGAGATGGGCGGCAGGCTGATGACGCTCTGGATGGGGCAGGATGGTTTCGACTATTCGTTCCAGATGGACTACGCGCGCGGCTGGGATCACACCCTCGCCGCCATGGCTGAGGTGGCCGATCATAACCCCGACATCGACATCGCGTTGGAATACAAACCAAATGAGCCCCGCGCCTTTGCGCTGATGCCGGATGCCGCCACCACGCTGCTGGCAATCAAGGAGCTGGACCGCGCCAACACCGGCGTGACGCTGGACTTTGCCCATGTGCTTTATGCTGATGAGATGCCTGCCTTTGCCGCCGCGCTGGTGGCGCGCCATTCTCGAATCCTGGGTGTGCACCTCAACGACGGGTATGGCAAATGGGACAACGGGCTTATGGTGGGGGCGGTACATCCCATTCAGACGATCGAACTATTGGTCGAGCTGGAGCGGGCAGGATATGATGGGGCGATCTACTTTGACACCTTCCCGGATCATTCCGGTCTCGACCCTGTCGCCGAGGCGCAAACCAATATCGAGGTTGTCGAACGCTTGCGCGCCATCGCTGCCGGTTTGGTACAGAACGATGAATTGCGGGCCGCCATCGCGGCCCAGGATGCGCCTTTGGCCATGCGTCTGGTGAACAGGGCGATGCTGGCGTGAGCCTGCTTGTTGTTGGTGCCTTGCACCTCGATGTGGTCCTGCGCGCTCCGCATCTTCCGGCCCTTGATGAAACGGTTGCGGGGTCCTCTGTCGATTATGTCTTTGGCGGCAAGGGTGGCAATCAGGCCGTAGCTGCCGCACGCATGGGGGCCGAGGTCGCCTTCGCCGGGCGGGTGGGGACCGATGGTTTTGGTGTGATGATCCGCGATACCCTGACGGCCAGCGGCGTCCAGCTTACCCAATTGCAAACCGATCCCGGCCCCAGCGGGATGAGTGCGGCAATTGTCGATGCGCAGGGTGAGTATGGCGCCGTGATCGTGTCGGCGGCCAATTTGAACATTGAGGCCGACAGGGTTTCGATCCCGCCCGGCACAAAGCTGGTTCTGCTTCAGAATGAAGTGCCTGAAACAGTGAACCTCTCGGTTGCGCGGCGGGCAAAGGCCGCGGGTGCGGTTGTCTGGCTGAACGCGGCCCCGGCGCGCACTCTGCCCGGCGCCCTGTCGGACGAGTTGGACTTGATGATCGTGAACCGGGTCGAAGCGGCGCACTATGCGGGTGTCGATGTGCCAAAACTAGAAACGCTGGGGGCAGACGGGGTGCGTTACGGCGGAGTGCACATGACCGGGTTTCCAGTCGATGTAGCTTCTACGCATGGGGCGGGCGATATGTTTGCCGGTGCGCTGGCTGCACAGGTGTTGGGTGGGCACCGTATTGAAGGCGCCATCCCCTTTGCGCAGGCTGCAGCGGCCTTGCATGTGGCGTCGCCGGTGCCGGAGCGCGCAAACCTCACGCGCAACAGGGTCGAGACGTTTCTGCGGGATCAGCGTAGGTAGTAAAACCGTCTGGCGCTGCCGCCAAAGACCTCCGCGCGCTCGGTTTCAGAAAGATGTGCCGTCAACGCCTGGGCGATGTCGTGCCAATGGTCGTATTCCGCCTGCAACCGGCAGACCGGCCAATCCGACCCCCACATCACGCGCGACGGGCCAAACACCTCAAGCACATGATGCGCAAAGGGACGCAGATCGCTCAACTGCCACCCATCCCGCGCCTCGGTGACCATGCCAGAGAACTTGCAGAAGGCCTGTGTGTCTTCAGCGAGGTGTCGCATGCCCTCAGCCCAGTCTGAGAACGCATCTTGTCCCGTCATGGCATCGCGAATCTGGGGCTTCATCACGTGATCGATCACCACCCGCATCATCGGGTAGCGCGTCAGCAGGCTATGAAAATTAGGCAGATGCTGTGGAAAGCCAAGGGCGTCGAACGTCAGGTTCAGGTCGATGAGCGCGCGGTACGCCCATTGCACATCGTCGCGCAGCATCCAATCCACGTCCGGAATGTCCTGGATCATCGGACGCACGCCGAGGAATTTGGGGTGTTTGGCAAGCTGTTTTAACGTCGCAAGGTGGCCGGTATCTTCAAAATCGATCCACCCGACAACCCCCTTGATGCTTGGCGTCGCATCGGCGATCCCCAGCATGTATTCGGTCTCTCGCACTGTTGCGGCGGCCTGTACCAGCACGGTGCCGTCAATCTGCTGGCGCGCCAGTGACGGGGCCAGATCGGCGGGCACATAGCTGCGGTTCAGGGTCGGGTTGTCCTGTGGCATCCAATCATAATCGCCGCGCGCGGGCTGCCAGTAGTGCTGATGCGCATCGATCTTCACGTCGGCGCGTCTTCCCGCATCAGGCCCTTCGCCTTCAGATCGTCCCAAAGCGCGGCGGGGATCTCGGCCTGTGCCGCCTGCAGGTTTGCCTGCATCTCGGACACGCCCTGCCCGCCGGGGATCACCGCCACATGCGCCGGGTGCAGCAATGGGAACTGGAAGGCCGCATCCACCATGCGCACGCCATGCTCTTTGCAGACCGCTTCGATGGCGTTCACCCGGTCGATGATTGGCTGGGGCGCGGGATCGTAGTTATAGTAGGCGCCCGGTTTTGCGCCGGTGGCCAGAATGCCGGAATTGTAGGGGCCACCGGTGACGATCCCGATACCCCGGCTTTCACAGAGTGGCAGGAAGGAATTCAGCGCCTCCTGCTCCAGCAGCGTATAGCGGCCAGCGAGCAGGAAGAGATCGAAATCGCCCCGCTCGGCGAGTGTCTGACAGACTTCCCACTCGTTGATGCCGCCACCAATTGCCTGGATCATGCCCTGGTCGCGCAGACTGACCATCGCATCATAGCCGCGCCCGCCAAAGAATTCCTCGATCCGCATGTCCGAGATTTCCTTGGACCCGTGGCTGAAGATGCAGAGATCATGCACGTAAAGTATATCGATCCGGTCCACGCCCAGCCGTGAAAACGAATGCTCGACCGAGCGCATGACCCCGTCATAGGTGTAATCATACTGCTCGCGTCGCTGCGGCACCTCGAACCACTTGCCGACACCCGACCGATGCTCGGGTGCGCAGTGTTGCATCAGCCGCCCGACCTTTGACGACAGCACATATTCGTCGCGGGGTTTGCCGCGCAGAAATGGGTTCAGCCGCGTCTCTGACAGACCCATGCCGTAAAGCGGGGCGGTGTCGTAATAGCGCACACCGCCGTCCCAGGCCGCATCCAGCGTGGCGCGCGCGTCCTCGTCCGAAATCGCGCGGTAGAGATTGCCCAGCGGGGCGGTGCCAAACCCCAGCTCGGTAAAGGTCACACCGCCATTTCCGATCCGATCCCAATGCCTTGTCTTCAGTGCCATGCGGGCCTCCCAATTCTGTTGGCGCTACCATAAACCAGTTTCCCTTTGCGTGAACAGGTCACAAAACCTAAGCTCGGACACAAAGGGGAGAGGGTGCATGACCAAACGGTTCCGGACGGTTTTCAAAACAGAAAAACCGGTGATCGCCATGGTGCATCTGGGCGCACTGCCGGGGTCACCCTTGTATGATCCGGAGGTTGATCTGGTGGCCTCGGCTCGCGCTGATCTGCATGCTCTGCAAGCGGCGGGTTTCGACGCGGTGATGTTCGGGAATGAGAACGACAGGCCGTATGAATTCACCGTGGATCCTGCCTCATCCGCGATGATGGCCTATGTGATTGGCCAGTTGCGCGACGAGATCACTGTGCCCTTCGGTGTGAACATGCTCTGGGACCCAATGGCGAGCGTGGCTGTCGGGGCCGCTACGGGTGCGGGCTTCGTGCGCGAGATTTTCACGGGCACCTATGCCTCCGATATGGGGCTCTGGTCGCCGGACGCGGGTACGGCGATGCGCTACCGCGACAGGCTCGGGCGAGCGGATATGGCGATGCTCTTCAACGTCTCGGCAGAGTTCGCCCATTCGCTGGATGCGCGGCCCTTGCCCGACCGGGCGCGCTCGGCGGTGTTTTCCTCGATTCCGGACGCGGTGCTGGTCTCGGGCCAGATTACCGGCGAAGCGGCGGCGATGAGTGATCTCGAAGCGGTGAAATCGGTGCTGCCTGACACGCCCGTGATGGCCAACACCGGCGTGAAGCACAATACGGTGGCGGATGTTTTGCGCGTGGCCGATGGCTGTATCGTCGGCTCCTCACTGAAGGTGGACGGCGACACCTGGAACCCGGTCGATCCCACACGGGCTGCGGATTTCATGGCGCGTGTCCGGGCCGCGCGCGGATGACCGGGCGGATAAAAGACGACCTGATGCAGCTGATGCAGGTGCCCGGGCTCTCGGGGCACGAGGATCGCGTCCGACGGGCGATCACCGCCCGTCTTGACGCGATGGGGCACTCCGCACAGACCGATGTGCTCGGTAACCTCTGGGTTACCATTCCGGGTCAGGGCCCCTCGGTCATGCTCTTCACCCATATGGACCAGCTGGGCTTCATCATCCGTAAGATCGAAGACGACGGGCTGCTGCGGTTGGAACGTCTCGGCGGCGTGCCAGAGCGGGCGCTCGCCGCCCAGGAAGTGCTGATCTGCGTGGGAGAGGGCCGCGATATCCCCGGCGTAATCGCCAACAAGAGCCATCATGCCACGGCACCGGAGGAGAAATACAAGGTTGTGCCTTACGCCGATCTTTTCGTGGACGCGGGCTTTGCCAGCAAAGCGACAGCAGAGGCGGCAGGCCTCCGCATCGGCACGCCCGTGGTCTATGCGCCCCGTGCCGTGGAGATGGGCGAGACCCGCATCATGGGCACCAGCGTCGATGACCGCGCCGGCTGTGCCGTGCTGATCGACGTGGCGGCGCACCTCGCCGCGCGCGACAGTGGCCCGCCAGTACATCTCTGTTTCATCGTACAGGAAGAGTTCAACTTGCGGGGCGCGCAGCCCCTCGCGCAGCGGCTGCAGCCGGACATCGCGCTCCAGATCGACCTGATGCTCGCCAGCGACACGCCGGACATGGCCATGCGTGGCGAGATGGCTTTGGGGCAGGGGCCGGGCATGAGCCTCTACAGTTTCCACGGGCGCGGCACGCTCAACGGCGTGATCCCGCATCCTGCACTTGTGCGCCTCGTCGAAGACAGCGCCGCCGCCGCTGATCTGCCATTGCAGCGCTCGGCACAGACGGGCGTGCTGACGGACCTCAGCTATGTGCAGCTGGTGGGCGCAGGCGTGGCTTGCCTCGATTTGGGCTTTCCCATGCGCTATTCACACTCTGCCCGAGAGGTTTGTGATCTGACCGATCTCGGGCAGCTCTCGCGGCTTCTGCAGGAGATGCTCACGCGCATCACCCCGGATTTCTCCCTCAACCGCGACGAGGCCCCCTGATGGCATACACACTGGGCATCGATATCGGGACCTATGAAACCAAGGGCGTTCTGGTTGATTTTGAAGGTCGCGTCGTTGCGCAAGCAGCGCGGGGCCACCAGATGCTGGTGCCGCAACCGGGTTGGGCCGAGCATCGCCCCGAAGAGGATTGGTGGGGTGATTTCGTTTATGTCTGCCAGACCCTGCTGCGTGACAGCGGCGTGGATTCGCGTGATATCAAGGCCGTCGCCTGCAGCGCCATCGGCCCTTGCATGTTGCCGGTGGATGCGCAGGGCGCCCCGCTGATGAACGGCGTGCTCTACGGCGTCGATGGTCGCGCGGAAGCCGAGGTGCGGGAGCTCACCGACCGCATTGGCGAGGACGTATTGATCGACCGTTGTGGCAACGCGCTCACGTCGCAATCGGTCGGACCCAAAATCCTCTGGCTCAAACGCCACCGTCCAGAGCTCTACGCCCAGACCGCACACGTGCTGACCTCCACCAGCTTTCTCGTACAACGGCTGACCAGTGAGGTCGTGATCGACCACTACACCGCCGCCAATTTCGCGCCGCTATATGATGTCGAGCGTCTCGATTGGATCGATGATCTGGCTGATGATATCCTACCTTTGCAGAAGTTGCCGCGGCTGATGTGGTCGGGCGAGATCGCCGGGGAAATCACCCAGGCCGCCGCCGCGGCAACCGGGCTGGCACCCGGGACGCCGGTGACCGCCGGGACCATTGATGCCGCCGCCGAGGCCTTCTCGGTCGGAGTTGATCAACCGGGCGACATGATGATGATGTATGGATCAACCATCTTCATCATCCTGCGCGCCGCTGAGCGTGTGGCCGACCCGCGCATCTGGTATGCGCCCTGGCTCTTTAAGGGCGAGCACGCCTCCATGGCCGGCCTTGCCACCTCCGGCACGCTCACCCATTGGTTCCGCGACCAGATCGCCCGCGATCTTGATCCGGTTAAAGCCTTCCCCACACTCGCCAAAGAAGCAGCGGCCTCTCCGCCGGGCGCGAACGGGCTGCTCATGCTGCCCTATTTCTCGGGCGAGCGCACACCAATCCATGACGTCCACGCCAAGGGCGCGCTCTTTGGGTTGAACCTGACACATACACGCGGCGACATGTACCGTGCGCTGATCGAAGGCATCGCCTACGGCACGCGGCATGTCACCGAGACCTTCGCTGAGATTGGTCAATCGCCCCAGCGGTTGCTGGCCGTGGGTGGGGGCACACAAAACCGCCTCTGGTTGCAAGCGACCTCGGACATCACTGGGATCGATCAGGTGGTTTGCGAAAAAGCAACCGGTGCCAGCTATGGGGACGCGTTCCTGGCGGCCCTTGCCATAGGGGCTGTCGACCGGTCTGATATTCTAACCTGGAACCCCGCGACCGAAACCGTCTCCGCTCAATCGCACGATGTCTACCGGGAGAGTTATACGTTGTTTCGCAGGCTCTATGAGCAAACAAAAGATATCGCGGCTGAGATTTCCTAAGGCGGGTCCGGCGCATCCCGTTCTCACATGGCACCTCTATTTGACGGCACCCGCTGCCATGCCTTTGATGATGTACTTCTCAAGAAAGATCGCAACAATCACCAGCGGCAGGATCGCAGCAGACGACAGGGCTGCCATGGACCACCAGTTGATGCCCTGCGATCCGGTCTGGCTTGCGACCATCACCGGCAGCGTTTTGGCGTCTGTAGAGGTCAAGAGGGCTGCGAAGAAGTATTCGTTCCAGCAGAGAACGAGGCTGAGAATGAAGGCCGCCACCATGCCTGGCAGGGCGATGGGTAGTACAATCTGAAGGAATGCGCCCCAGATGCCGAGACCGTCCACAAGGGCAGCCTCTTCCAACTCCACCGGTATACCCTGGAACTGATCCCGCATGATCCAGATGACGATGGGCAGCACCATCAGCGTGTAGAGCAGGATGAGCCCGATCCGACTGTCGAGCAGATCGAGTGACTTATAGAGCACGAGGAAAGGCAGCGCCAACACGACAGGAGGCAGGATCATCTGGCTGAGAAAGAAAAACGAGATGTCGGAGTTCCTCATGAACCCAAAACGGTAGTTGAAGCGCGACAGGCCATAGGCGGCGAGCGATCCCAGCATGACCGCCAGCGTCGAGGCGGAGATGGCAACCACGGTGGAGTTCCAGAAGCGTTTCAGGAACTCCTCGCGCACGGTCGAGACCTCGCCGATGAGGCGGGGCGACAGGCCCAGGCTCTCCCAGCCCTTCCATTTCGGGGTGTAATCGACGAAGGGAATCATGTTCCCGCGCATCACGTCCGGAGCCAGTTTGAACGAGGTAGTCAGCGTCCAATAGATCGGAAAGAGGCAGATCAAAGCCCAGAGGATCAGCGCGCCGTAGATTGCCACGCGGCTCGACCACCACTTGACTTGTATCTTGCGCCCCACCGCGTCGTCTTTGAAAATCGCGTTCATGCCGGGCGCTCCATCCAGCGGCTCACCAGTTTGAGCAGGGCGGTGATGAAAATGATAATCAGCACCAGATAGACCATGGCCAGCAGCGTGCCATAGCCCACGTTCGACCGGTCCCGGTATTCGCGGAAGATGAAACTGGTCACGCTATCGGTGGCCCCTCCCGGTCCGCCGGAGGTCACGTTGATGATGATGTCTGCGAGCTTCAGTTTAAAGATGATGCGGATAACGATGGCGGTTACCGATACGGGCAGCATCAGCGGGAAGATCACCTCCTTGAAGCTTTGCCAGCCGCTGGCGCCATCGACCTTGCTGGCTTCGATCACCTCGCGGGGCAGGGCCTGCAGGCCCGCCAGCAACATGATCATCATGAAGGGGATAAAGGTCCAGGCGTCCATCGCCATGATCATGAAGCGCGCCATCTCCGGGGTTCCAAAGAAGCTGGGCTCGAACCCCATTTCCCGCACGAGGCGCGACACCGGACCAAAGCGCACTTCCAGCATCGACTTGCCGACCATCCAGCTGACGGCCACCGGGCTCAGCATCAGCGGCAGCAGGAAAACAACGCGAAAGAACTTGCGCGCCCGGATCTGTGCGTTCAGCAGCAGCGCAAGGCCAAAGGCGATCACGTATTCCACGCTGACCGCAGCCACGTAATACGCCATATTCTTCAGCGCGTTCCAGTAGAACGCGTCCCTCCACATCTGGCGCATATTGTCCCAACCGTTGGGCTGCGCGCCATCAAGCGAGGCGAGGTTCCAGTCGGTAAACGAAATGTAGAGCGCAAAGAGCAGCGGGAAGACCACAAGACTGATCACGAAAAGGGCTGCGGGCAGGACGAAAAGTGTCCGCTTGCCTTTTTCCCCGTTCACGATCACCTGCGCGGCACAGAGGGCCGTAGCCCACAGCAGATAGGCAAGAAGAACAGGGCGCCAGTTTTCAAAGCCGGCCTCCGTCCAACCGGATTCATGTGCAAACTGGATGGAAACCAGCCCCAGAAAAAACGATGCCGTGACCCAAACCATGGCACGGCCAGTCAACTTGCGGCTTTCGGGAATGTCATCTGCCGTGACGGTGTGGAGCAGGTCGCCTTCGGTGTTCATGTCGGGAGACTAGCGGCGTCCGCCCAGCGTGTTAAGCACCAAAGACTTTGAGAAGAAAGATTTTTGAGCGCGCATTTAGACATTCGCGAGGCCAAAAGAAAAGGCGACCCGAAGGCCGCCTTTGTCAATCTGTTTGTCTTTTGCAGTGTTCAGGAAGCTTTGCGCTTGCGGCGCATGGCACCCAAACCGCCAACTGCAGCGATCAGCATCCAGCCCGCTGCTGGCAGCGGAACCTGGGAAACTTCGGCATAAATAGCCAGCTTGGACCAGTTGTTTTCTTTGTTGGTCCAGTTGAACTTCAACCCGCTGCCGTATTCAGATTCCGACCACGTTTCGCCACTGGTGTTGCCAACGAGAGCAAAGGAGAACCCGTCGATCCGCAGGCTGCCTGACAGCAGATACGGAATGTCCAAACCATAGTCATCCCAGCGGTAGGTCAGAATACGGTCGCCTGTCGGGTTCGGTGTGTTGTCAATGAAATTCCAGAGGAATTCATTGAAACTCGCGACCGTCGGGCTGTCGATGTTCAACGCCAAATTGAGACCGGCGTAGAAATCGGTGGTTTTGCTCGATGGGTTGGGTTCGTTCTTCCACTTGATCTGGCCGATCTGAACTTTCTCATGACCGGTGATCTGTTCGCTGAACTCATAGTTCTGCACGAAGAGACGGCTATGCTCGTCGGAGCCGCCATAGTCCGGGCAGCTGCCACTTTCGCCCCAAGCGACGCCATTGCCGCCTGCGGTGCTGTAGGTACAGCTGTAACTCACACCTGGATCATTGAATGTTCCGGATGTGGAACCGGAGAAAAGTGTCGCCGCGCTGCCGCCGGTGGCAAGCCCCGCAATGACACATGATATTGCTAAAGTCTTTTTCACTTCAATTTACCCCTTTTACAATGCACGGGAACAAATTCCTGTTGCTCGGCAAAAATACGATTCGTTCCGATTTGAGTCAACGTTGAGACGCTGATATCACCCTGTTTAGAGGAAAAAACACGTTTAGAATGAGTAAGTTGCCAACTTAAGGTTGAATCCGACGTGTATGCCAAAATCACCAAAAACTTGGTGGATTATCCGGATATAGGGAACAATGATTTTTGGCGGGCTTTTGCCGTCAATAGATCAGTGCGGTATTTGTGAACAATTATAGAGGTTTGAGCGGAAATCAGCCGGATTCGGATTTCACGCTGGCGCGCGTTCTTTACGCGGGTCAACAAAAAAAGGGCGCTGAAACCTCAGCGCCCTCGTGATTCTTGTCAATATCAGGCTAAAGGCCCAGAGAGGCCTTGTAGAGGGCAATCTGGCTCTCGCGTCCGATCTGATCGGTGATTTTCTCCCAGGCTGCCGCAATGGCATCCGCCGTTTCCTGTGCCGATCCATACTGACCCGCATAGCCCTTGGCCAGCTCATCTTCCGCCACGGAGTAGTATTGGAAGATGCCGGGAATACGCGGCTCGATCGCGGCATTGGGGTGGTTGTAGCTGTCGGCGTTCGAGCTGAGGTAATCCTCAACAAAGGCGCGGTCATAGCCTGCCTCTTCCCACTCATCGTAGTTGAAGTGAGACTGGCGGTAAGGTTGGAAGCCGGACGGGTAGGCGGAGGCCCAGAGCGACAGATCCTTGCCGCCCAGGTGGGCTGCTGCCGACCATGCCGCTTTCTTCTTCTTGGCGTCCCCGTCGACCGTGGCCATGACGTAGATGCCCCACCCGATGTAGGCGTTGTTCGGCGAGACATTGGGCGTATCGTCCCACGCGCCGCTTGCCGAATTCCAGACTCTTGCCGAGCCGGGGTTGATGTCGAAACCGACGACGTCGCCCACAACCGAGGTATCCGAGGTGCGTGCCGAAGAACCCACGTCGCCCCACCAGTTCAGCATGCCGCCCGTGCCTGCCAGGAACTGCTGGAAGGCGGTTGTGCCGGGGTCTGCGTTGATCTGGTCGGCGGGATAGGCATCCGCTGCGATCAGGTCCATCACATCCTGGATCGCCTGAACAAAGGCAGGGTTGTTGACGCGCGGTTTCATCGTGTCGGGGTCGAACAGCCAGGCGGGATCATCCGGGTGCTTGGCGTAGGGTGCCGCACGGTTTTCCAGGAAGTAGAAGCCAAAACCGCCCCACCCCTTCAGCGGATCAAGATAGCCATGCGCATCAAGGCCCGTCAGCGGATCGGTCTTGCCAACGAGGAATTTCGACTGCGCGTTGACTTCCTCCCAGGTGGTTGGCTGTGCCCAGGGCGTGGTGTTGCCCGCATCGGCCCAGGCCTGTGCCAGTTCTTCGCTTTCGTAGTAATCCTTACGATACGCAAACGTATGGGTGTCGCCATCGATGGAGACGCGGTAGGTCTTGCCGTCCCAGGTGCCCACGGGCGCCTTGAGGTAATCCACATAGTCGTCCATGTCGATCTGGTCCCGGACCCAATCGGGCATCTCCGAGGCCATGCCGCGACCCAGCACGTCACCCTCAAAGGGTGCGCCCATCTCGATGATGTCGAAATCTACGGTGCCGGTCGCAATCGACTGCTGAAGTCGCGCGTTATAGTCGGCCTGTGCGAGGTCGATCCAGTTGATCTTGGCGCCAGTGTAGGCCTCCCAAGGTTTCAGAAAACCGCGGAACAGGAAGTTGTGCAGGTTTTGGTTGTTCAGCCCCATGAAGGTCAGTTCAACCCCCGCCAATTCGCCTTCGGCAACGTTTTCCTTGGTGGCCCCAAGGCACATCTCGCCCACTTTCTGCCAGTCGCTGTCGGTGGGAGAACCGGCGCCGACACCGGGGATTTTCAGGATTTCTGCCCGGACATTCCCATGCCCGTCGGCGTAGGCTGCAGCCTTGGGCATCATGGCAACAGCACCCACTGCGGCGGTGCCTTTGAGCACCTGCCTGCGGTTCATCTTCTGCGCCGCTTTGATGTAGTTATAAAGGTCAACTTTCATATCCATCCTCCCGGGACCTGGTGATATTCTCTTGTCCATGGGCAGACGTTTGGACGCGCGTTTTTTTTGCGTTTTTGATCAGCAGCGCCAGGTGATCCCCCCACGGGATTTCACTATGGGCGAGATTAACCTTAAGTCAACAAAAGCTGTAAACCGGGCGTGGACAAGGCAAATTCCTTTCTCTAGCATCAAAATTCGAGGGCGGGGGGACATCGCATGGCAGGCGTCACAATTCAGGACATCAAGAAATCCTATGGCGCTGTCGAGGTTATTCACGGGGTGAATGTCGATATCGCCGACGGTGAATTCGTGGCCCTCGTGGGCCCGTCGGGCTGCGGAAAATCGACGCTGCTGCGCATGATCGCGGGGCTGGAGCCAATCAACGGCGGGACCATCGCCATCGGGGACCGGGTCGTGAACAATCTCCCCCCGGCGCAGCGGGACATCGCGATGGTGTTCCAGACCTACGCGCTTTACCCGCACAAGTCGGTTGCCGCCAATATGGGCTTTGCGCTCAAGGTCGCGCGTGCGGACAAGGCCGAGATCGACCGCCGGGTGAGAGAGGCTGCCGAAATCCTGAGCCTCACCGAATATCTCGACCGCAAACCACGGCATCTGTCGGGCGGGCAACGCCAGCGGGTGGCGATGGGCCGGGCAATCGTGCGCGACCCGCAGGTGTTTCTGTTCGACGAGCCACTGTCCAATCTGGACGCCAAGCTGCGCATACAGATGCGTACGGAAATCAAGGAACTGCACCAGCGACTGAAGACAACAACCGTCTTTGTGACCCATGATCAGATCGAGGCAATGACGCTGGCGGACCGGATCGTGGTGATGCAGGCGGGCCGGATCGAGCAGATCGGCACACCGCTGGAGCTTTACGACAATCCGGCCAACGAGTTTGTTGCGACGTTCATTGGCGCGCCGTCGATGAACCTGATGTATGGCACGCTGACAAATGGGGTTGTCAATCTGGCCGGGCATTCTGTTGCGCTGCCGGGTGTCGAGGGCGCAGGGCAGGTGCGCTTGGGCGTGAGACCGGAACATCTGGCGCTGTCCAGCGAAGGCAAGGGGCTGCCGATGCAGGTCAAGGTGGTGGAGCCGACCGGGTCGGAAACCATGGTGTTCCTGACCTTCGACGGACGCGATGTGACGGCGGTGTTTCGTGAACGTCACGCCTTCGCGCCGGGAGACATCATTCATCTGACGCCTGATCCGCATCACCTGCATTGCTTTGACGCCGCGACCGGTCAGCGGATCGGATAACCGATGTCGCCGCGCACTGTTCTTTGTTTTGGGGACAGCAATACCCATGGGACCTGTGCGATGCGCTTCGCCGAGGATCGGCGGCGGCTGCCCAAGGAGATGCGCTGGCCCAGCCGCATGGCTGAGGGTCTTGGCCCGGACTGGGATGTTGTCGCGGAAGGTCACCCTGGCCGCACAGCAGTTTTTGACGACCCCATCGAGGGGTCGCACAAAAACGGGCAGACTGCGCTGCCGGTGCTCCTGGAGACGCATCGCCCCATCGATCTGGTGATCGTAATGCTGGGGACCAATGACCTTAAGGCCCGGTTCAACCAGTCGGCGCATGATATCACGCTGGGGGTGCAGCGACTGGTGCGCGACATCATGGCATGTGATAGCGGACCGGACGGCAGCGCCCCGCAGGTTCTGGTGGCAGCGCCGGCGGTGGTCCGGGAAACCGGGGCGCTGGCAGAGACTTTTGCCGGTGCGGAGGCGAAGTCTGCTCTGGTTCCTAACCTGCTGGCGACGGTGGCGGAGCGGCAAGGCGTGCATTTCACTGACGTGAACGTCGTTGCTCGGGTGGACCCGATTGATGGTATCCATCTGACGGCAGAGGCGCATGCTGCAATTGGTGCCGCGATGGCGCAAGCTGTGCTACGCATTTTCAAGGACTGACAAAGGAAGGACGCAAGACATGCTCAAAGGACTGGATCCGATCCTGAACGCGGATGTGCTCTATGCATTGCGCGCGATGGGACATGGCGACGATCTGATCATTGCCGATACCAATTTCCCGTCCGACAGCGTGGCGCGGGAAACCGTGCTGGGCGAGGTGTTGCGCATCGACCGCCCGGCGGCGGATGTGGTGCGCGCGGTTCTGTCGGTCTATCCGATAGATACCTTCGTCGAAGATGCCGCCGCACGTATGGAAGTGGTGGGAGAGCCCGACACGATCCTGCCGGTGATGCAGGAGGTGCAGGCCGAAGTGGATGCCGTAGAGGGGCCCACGATGCTGGGGATCGAGCGGTTTGCCTTTTATGACCGGGCCAAACAAGCCTACGCGGTGATCCAGACCGGCGAGCGGCGGTTTTACGGCTGCTTTGCCCTGCGCAAGGGCGTGGTGCCGCCGGAGGCAGAGGGCTGAGACATGGGGAAGGTTGTCATCCTTGGGGTGTTCGTTGCGGATACCTCCTATCGCGCGGATCGGATGCCGCGCATGGGCGAAACCGTTATGGGCAACAGTTTTGCGCTGGGGCCGGGGGGTAAGGGCTCCAACCAGGCGGTGGCCTGCGCGCGCATTGGTGCCGAGACACATATGATCTCCAAGCTTGGACAGGATGATTTTGCCAAGCTCGCGCTCGACACCTGGGCGGGTGCCGGGGTGACGCCTCATGCGGATCAGATCAGCGAGAGCTATACCGGGGCGGCCTATATCTTTGTCGAGGAAAGCTCCGGCGACAACGCCATCATCGTGGCACCGGGGGCGGCGGCCTTGATTGACGCGGCGGATATTGATGCGCGCGCCGACCTGATCAAAAGCGCAGATGTGTTCATTACGCAGTTGGAACAACCGATGCCAGCGGCTCTGCATGCGTTGGGTATTGCGCGCGCTGCTGGGGTGACGACGATCCTCAACCCGGCACCTGCGGCGGATCTGCCGGAAGGGATGCTGGCGCTGTGTGACTACGTGACGCCGAATGAAACCGAATGCGAAGCGCTGACCGGGATCACGGTCGAGACGGAGGCGGATGCAAAGCGCGCGGCGGCGGCTCTTCGGGCGCTTGGCGTTGGCACACCCATCATCACGATGGGAGAGCGTGGGGCGTATCTGGACGGTCACGGGCTGGTGCCGGCAATCAAGGCAGGTCCGGTGGTTGAGACAACCGGGGCCGGGGATGCCTTCAACGGTGGGTTTGCTGCGGCGCTCGCAGAAGGCCAGTCGCCCCTTCAGGCGGTCAAGATCGGCTGTGCGACCGCCGGGATTTCCGTGACCCGACCCGGCACCGCCCCGTCGATGCCAGATCGCAGCGAGGTAGAGGCGCTCCTGCGCGCTTAAACGCGATTCAGTGCATGGCGCGCGTCATCCGTCGCGGGCACGCCATCTCGGCGCTACTACATCACGGCTCTTTGGAAAATGGTCTTAGCTGCCCTGCGCGCCTTTAGGTGTTTCGGCCTGAGGGCGTGGGGCGTCGCTGATCGCATCACGTGCCACGGAAACCGCCTTGAGGACCGCAAAGACAGGCGCGCCGGGTTCCAATGCAAGCGCTTCGGCAGAACGCCGTGTGATCCTTGCCAAAAGGAACGCCCTGCCAAAAGACAGCTGCACGATCACGCCTGGACCCGCGCCCAAGCGCAGTTCCGTGACCGTTGTCTCAAGCACATTGAGGGCGGAAATGCCGCGTGGTTCTTCCGTCGCCAACATGACGTCCTGCGCTTCGATCCAGACCCGCACCGCGGCGCCTACAGGCTTGTCGATACGTGGCAGCAGCAGGGGCACGCCTTCGGCTTCCAGCGTGCAGAGGCCGTCGGCGTGATGCGCCTGTACCCGCGCGTCGAGCATGGCACCGGCGGACCGCACCCCGAGGGGCGTGATCGCCGGATCGCTCATGACCTCCGCCGCCGGACCCTGACGCGCCACGCGGCCCCCGTCCAGTGCTACGACCGTGGTTGCAATCCGCGCCACTTCCGTTGCCGCGTGGCTTACGTAGAGGATGGGCACAGTCACCTCATCCCGCAGCCTTTCGAAGTAGGGCAGGATCTCTGCTTTGCGTTGTTCGTCCAATGCGGCCAGCGGCTCGTCGGCGAGCAGGATTTGTGGGCTGGCCAGCAGTGCCCGGCCAATGGCAACCCGTTGCTTTTCACCGCCCGACAGCCCCGTTGGTCTGCGGTCCAGCAGATGCCCGATGCCCAGCAGATCGACAATGCGCGCCTTGTCCTCGCGGGGGGCGGATTTGGGGGCAAACCAGCGCCCATAGGCCAGATTCTGACGGACGTTCAGATGCGGGAAAAGTCGCGCGTCCTGAAAGACGTAGCCAATCCTGCGCTTGTGCGGCGGTACGATCTGCCTGGATGCGCTATCGAGCAACACGGTACCATTGCTGGCAATACGCCCTGCTTGTGGGGTCAGCAGGCCTGCCACGGCATTGATGATGGTGGTCTTGCCCGCACCGGACCGGCCAAAGAGCACGGTAATGCCGGGTGGCGCCTCGAACGCGACGTCCAGATCAAAATCGCCAAGGCGGTGCTGCAGCGAAACGGAAAGCGTCATGTGCCCTGCACCTTTCTGGCGGCCCGGCGCGCGAGTGCTTCTGAAAGCAGCAGCGCGCTCATCGCCACGATGATCGAGATGATCACCAGCCGCCACGCCGAGGTTTCACCGCCCGGCACCTGTAGGAAGGCATAGATGGCCGTGGGCACTGTTTGCGTCTGGCCGGGGATGTTGGAGACAAAGGTGATGGTGGCGCCGAACTCTCCCATGGCCTTGGCAAAGGCAAGCACCGCGCCTGCGATCACGCCCGGCAGGATCAGGGGCAGGGTGATGGTCAGAAACACCCAGAACCGCGACGCACCAAGGGTGGCGGCGGCTTCTTCCAGCTTTGGGTCCACCGCCTCGATCGACAGGCGAATGGCCCGCACCATCAGTGGAAAGGCCATGACGGCTGCCGCAAGGGCTGCGCCGGTCCAGCGGAAGGCAAAGACAATGCCGAAAGGCTCCAGAAGGCGCCCGACGGGCCCTTGCGTGCCGAAGGTGGCCAGTAGCAGGTAACCGGTGACTACCGGCGGCAGGATCAACGGTAAATGCACCAGCCCGTTCAGCAGCTGTTTGCCTCGGAACTCATAGCGCGCCAGGACATAGGCGACCCACAGGCCAACGGGCAGGCTCAGGAGCGTTGCCCAGAAGGACACCTTCAGGGAAAGCGCAACGGCGCGCCATTCGTCGGGGCCGAGCCACTCTGTCACGGGGCGGCCCTCGGCAGGGTGAAGCCCTGATTTTCAAAAACCCGACGCGCAGGGGCTGTGGTCAGATGATTGAGGAAAGCCTGCGCTGCCGGTGATGCGCGCCCCTCAAGAAGGGCCGCCGGATAACGTATCACCGGATGGCTTTCGAGCGGGAAGAGCGCAAGGACGCTCACCCGTGGCTCGGCCTGCGCATCGGTGGCATAGACGATCCCAAACGGCGCTTCACCAACAGCGACCAGCGCCAGTGCTGTGCGCGCATTGTCGGTTTGTACGATCTGAGGGGACAGTGCGTCCCACAGCTCAAAATGCGACAAGGCGGCCTTGGCGTAGATGCCGGCGGGCACCGCCTCGACCAGCGCCGTTGCGATACGTGCGGCACCCAGACGATCGGCAAGGGTTTCTCGGGTCAACGTCAGCGGGGCCGCCTCCGCGCCATGGGCGATCAACACAAGCCGGTTGCCGATGAACTCCCCGCGGGTCTCCGGGGCCAGGGCCTGTTGTGCCTCCAGCCAATCCATCCACGCGCGGTTTGCGGAGATGAAGACATTCGCAGGCGCGCCCTGTGAAATCTGCCGTGCAAGAAGGGAGCTGCCCGCATAGGACAGCGATACGCTATAGTCCGTCTCTTGGATGAAACCCGCTGTGATCTCGTCCAACGCCGTTTTCAGGCTGGCAGCGGCGAAAACCGTGATTTGTTCCGCGCGCGCAGGTGCAAGACGGAAAGCGAGGAGACAGAGCGCGCAGATCAGCAAGAACCGCATCATTCGGCCTCTCGCCACGTCGGGCGAGCCGCGTACGCAATCTTATTCGTGAACCTTCGGATCATGGGGCTACATTCTTGCACAGGCAGGGGGGTTGCAAGGGGCCGCGACCGAGGCATGCTGCCGGGGGCGTGATTTTTGCACAGGCGCCTGTGCCACAATGGGCATTTCGCGGGTGCATCGGCGGGGCTAGACTGATGCGCCAGCGAGGAGGAGGATCACATGCGCACCCTGGAAGAGATATTGGCGATCAGCGTTGAACGAAAAGGGTCCGAAGCGGCGATCTTCGAAGGCTTTGAGCCTGCCAAGACGGCGGACCAGTTGGCAGCGACCTCGGATGACCGCTGGCTGGCCGCCATGTCGCGCGCGATCTTCAATGCCGGTTTCAACTGGAAGGTCGTGGAGGCAATGTGGCCGGGGTTTGAAACCGCATTCAAGGGGTTCGATCCGGGTGTGTGTTCCATGATGGATGACGATTGGTTCGACGCGCTGATCACCGATACCTCGATCGTGCGTCACGGGCCAAAAATCCGCGCCGTGCAGGAAAACGCGGTCTATGTGCGGGCGCAATCCGAGGCCCATGGCAGCTTTGGGGCTTTTGTCGCAAGCTGGGGCGTGGATGATTTTTCGGGGCTGCTGGCACATCTCAAGTCCGAAGGGACACGGCTCGGTGGGACGTCGGGGCAGTACTTCCTGCGGTTCATGGGCGTGGAAGGCTACATCCTGTCCCAGGACGTGGTCACCCGGTTGATTGCCGAAGGGGTGATCGACAAACCGCCAACGTCCAAAGGGGCCATGACCGCAGTGCAGGAGGCATTTTCGACGTGGCACCATGCCTCCGGACGGTCGCTGAAGGAAATCAGCCGGATACTGGCCACCAGCACGGGCTAGGCGTTGCCTGTGGCGCTTTGACTGGCATCGGAGGTCCTTAGACGGCCTGCGCCAAAGGTGCTGAGCGCAAGCAGGGCGGCGGCGGTCCCAAGACACAGGGGCAGGCCGCCGATCTGATAGCTGGCCCCCGACAGCACCGTGCCCAGCAGGCGCCCGGCGGCATTGGCCATATAGTAGAACCCCACATCCATCGTGACCCGTTCGCCCGAGCTGAAGGCGAGGATGAGATAGGAATGCAGCGCTGAATTGACCGCAAAGAGCGCACCGAAAAGCAAAAGCCCGCCGATCAGCGTGGCCGTCAGCCAGCCGGTGGGTTCCGGCGTGACATAGGTGAGCAGCGCCAGACCTGCCGGAAGGATGACAAGGGCCGCAACCCAGGCACGGGCGTCGCGGATGATGTCGGCTTCGGGTCGTGATTTGGCTTTCAGCAGTTTCGGGGCTGCGGCCTGAACCGCCCCGTAGAGGATGATCCAGAGGGCCATGAAACTGCCGATGGTGAAGAAGGCGGCGCGGTTGCCCGCCTCCGTGCCATCGGAGAGCACCGCGTAGAAATAGATCGGGATGCCGACCACGAACCAGACATCGCGGGCAGCAAAGAGGAAGACGCGCGCAAAGCTCAGCCAGTTGACATTGGCGTTCTTGGAGAAAACCTCGCGGAATTTCGCGTCCTTGCGGCCCGTGGGTAGCCCGGCGGGCATTTTCAGGACGATCACAAACAGGATCAACGCCAGCACCGCCGCCATGCCCAGCACCGCGCCTTTGAGCCCGACCCACCCCAGCAGCACCGCGCCGATCAGGAAGCCCAGCCCCTTCACCGCGTTCTTGGAGCCGGTCAGCAGCGCCACCCAGCGAAAGAGGCCCCCCTGTTCGGCAGGGGCCAGCAGTTTGACGGCGGATTTCGCGCTCATCTTTGAAAGGTCTTTGGCCACACCGGATGCGCCCTGCACGGCCATGACAAAGACCACAGAGGCGGCGACCGTCCAGCTTGGGTCAAGCTGGGCCAGGGCCACCAGCGCACCGACTTGTAACGCGAGACCGGCGTAGAGTGTCGAGGTCAGGCCAAACCGCGCCGCGATCCAGCCCGCGCTGAGGTTGGTGACGACGCCTGCGATCTCGTAGAGCACGAAGAGATAAGCCAGTTGCACAGGCGAAAACCCCAGCGTGTGAAAATGCAGCAGCACCAGCATGCGCAGCGCGCCATCGGTCAGCATGAAGGCCCAATAGGCCGCCGTCACTGCCACATAGGCCGCACCTGCATGCGGGGCGCTCATAGGGAAGCGCCGACCATGAAGGCCACATCCGCCAGCCGGTTGGCATAGCCCCATTCGTTGTCGTACCAGACATAGACTTTCAGCTGGGTGCCATTCACCACCATGGTCGAGGGCGCATCCACGATCCCGGAGCGGGGATCATTCGTGTAATCCGTGCTGACCAGCGGGCGGGTTTCATAGCCCAGAATGCCTTTGAGTTCAGCTTTCGAGGCGGCTTCGAAGAGGCCGTTGATCTCCTCGACCGTGGTCTCGCGCTCCAGCTCAAAGACACAGTCGGTCAGCGAGGCGTTCAGCAGTGGCACGCGCACGGCATGACCGTTCAGGCGGGCCGTCAGTTCCGGGTAGATCAGGGTGATCGCCGTGGCGCTGCCCGTGGTGGTGGGGATCAGCGAATTCAGCGCGGAGCGCGCGCGGCGCAGATCCTTTGCGGGGCGGTCCACGATGGTCTGCGTGTTGGTGACATCGTGGATCGTGGTGATAGAGCCATGTTTGATGCCAAGGTTCTCATGCACCACCTTGACCACGGGCGCGATGCAGTTGGTCGTGCAACTGGCCGCTGTCACGATTTGATGCTGCGCCGGATCATAGGCGTCATTGTTGACGCCGTAGACGATATTGGCGGTCGGGCCGTCCTTGACTGGGGCGGAGACCACCACTTTTTTGACCCCGGCGGCGAAATAGGGCGCAAGGGCGGCTTCGGTCTTGAAGGCACCGGTGCAATCGATCACCACATCCACACCATCCAGTGGCAGGGCCGCCAGATCGGTTTCGCCGGTTACGGGCAGCCGGGTGCCGTCAATGGTGATACTATCCTCATCGGCGGCGAAATCCGCAGGCCAGCGCCCGTGCACCGTGTCGAACTCCAGCAGATGCGCGTGCATTCCCGGATCGCCCACAGCATCGTTGATCCAGGCGATCTTTGCGCCGCGCTCCAGCAGGGGGCGCAGTGCCAGTTTTCCGATCCGGCCCAGGCCATTGAGGGCGTAAGTGGTCATGCAGGGGTTCCTTCCAGGTGGTCCGCGCCAATATCATCAATGGCGGCTTGCAGTGAAATGGCATCGAGCGTGTTGATGGGCAGCGCGGCAAAGGCCTTCAGCCGGTTGCGCAGCGCGCCATAGGTCTGTTGAAAGGCGAGCCGACGTTCGGCCAGACTACCACTGGCCTTGACCGGATCGGGCAGGCCCCAATGGCCGCTGATCGGCTGACCCTCCCAGGAGGGGCACTCCTCATTGGCGGCCTGATTGCAGACGGTAAAGACAAAATCCATGCGCGGGCTCTCAGGGCTTTGAAACTCCGAGGTATGCTTGGATCGTAACGCGGATGTGTCATGCCCTTTGGAGATCAGCATCTCCACCGCCAGCGGGTTCAGCTCGGATGCGGGCAGCGTGCCGGCGGAATAGGCGTTGAACCGGGATCCGTCCAGATCGCGCAGAATGGTTTCGGCAAAGATCGAGCGGGCGGAATTGCCGGTGCAGATGAAGAGAACGTTGTAGCGGGTATCGGTCATCTTTGGTGCTCCTTTGGCGAGAGGGGGGCACAACTCCGGTCGGCCCCGGCAGCAGTCAATGAAGAGGAAATCGATCAGCTCCCCCGCCGCGCCGGGTGCGGCACGGTACAGCAGCGAGGTGCCTTGCCTGTGCTGGCGGATCAGGCCCGCATCCGTAAGAGCCGCGAGGTAGACGGAGGTTGTCGAGGGTTTGAGCGACAGGACCGCGGCAATTTCACCGGCGGGAACCTCATCCGGATAACGCCGCATCAGCAGACGAAAGACACTCAGCCGGTGCGGGTGGCTGAGTGTAGTTAGGCGGAGAAGCGCGTCTTTTTCCATATTTCATGAATATATGAAATATAGATCTGCGCAAGGCTGATCTGCGGTGGGGTCAAAGAAAAACGCGCCCCTTTTGGAGCGCGTTCCAGAGGTCAAAAGACTGAGAAATCAGCGGACGACGTGCACGCTGCAATTGGAGTGCCGAACAACCCGGGCGGCGTTCGGGCCCAGCAGGTAATCCTTGAAGTCCGGCTTATGGGCGCCGATCACAATCAGCCCGCAATCCGTCTCCCGCGCCACATGCAGGATTTCCTCATAGGCGTTCCCGGTTGCCACCACATGGCGCACCATCGCATCCACATCCGCGCCAATGCTGGCGGTGATTTCGTCACTCAGCAGTTGCCGCGCCTCGGCGACGGCCTTTTCGTGGTGGTCGGCGTCGAAGAAACTGCCCACGATGCTTTCGCCGAAATCGGGCACAACCGTCATCACGTCGAGTGATGCGCCGTCGAGGTCGGCGAGCTTTTTGGCCACGCGCAGAACCTCCGCGTCCTGGCCTTTGTGGCTGACATCAATCGCGCAGAGAACTGAACGGCTCATGCGGTGACTCCTTCCTGTTTTTCTTCTTTGCCCACACGGCCGCGTTGCAGCAGGACGATCAATCCCAGGAACAAGAGCGCCGGCAGGAACATTAGCTCCTTGGGCATCTGATCCGCCGGGGCTTTCACGGCTTTGACGGTCACGAATTCGTCGCCGTAGAAGTCATAGCCCTGAAAGGTCTCCGCATAAGGCGTGCCAAAGAGCGGTTCCTCCAATGCGATGTCTTCCCCTTCCTCCACGGTCAGTAGGCCGTAAGCCTCCATCCGGGTGCCTTCTGCTTCTTCACCGATGGGCACCAGCAGCGTTGTTTCCTTGGTCTCGCCGGTATCGAAGTCAGGGCCGCTGACGATGACCCGGAATTCACGACCCACGGGGGCGTTCTCCACCTTCTCGGCAAAGTTGGCCGGGGCGATATCCTCAAACGGAGGCTGCAGGCGGTCCATGAAGAAATCCGGACGGAAGAGCATGAAGGCGATGAACACGAGGGCGACGCTCTCGTAGATGCGGCTGCGGGTCAGGAAATAGCCCATGGTGCCTGCGGTGAAGACAAGTATCGCGATGGTTGCCGTGATGAAGACCAGTATCCCCTGGACCCATCCCACATCGATCAGCAGCAAGTCCGTGTTGAAGATGAAGACGAAGGGCAGGGCGACCGTGCGCAGGGAATAGAAGAACGCAATGAAGCCGGTACGGATCGCGTCCCCGCCCGAGACGGCGGCAGCCGCGAAACTGGCAAGCCCCACGGGCGGCGTCACATCCGCCATGATCCCGAAGTAGAACACAAAGAGGTGCACGGCGATCAGGGGCACGATCAGCCCCGACTGCGCGCCCAGCTCGACAACCACCCCGGCCATCAGCGATGAGACCACGATGTAGTTCGCCGTGGTGGGCAGCCCCATGCCCAAGATGAGGCTCAGGAGCGCCACCATGATCAGCATCAGGATCAGATTGCCGCCCGACAGGAACTCCACCAGATTGGCCATGACCTGTCCCACACCGGTCAGCGTCACCGTGCCCACGATCACACCAGCGGTGGCCGTCGCAAGGCCGATGCCGATCATGTTGCGCGCCCCGTCAATGAGGCCCTGCAGCAGGTCCACGACACCGTCGCGGAACGCGTTCACCATATCGTTTTCACCGCGGAAGATGGACTTGAGCGGTTTCTGCGTGAGTAGGATGAAGAACAGCAGCATGGTGGCCCAGAAGGCCGAAAGGCCGGGGGATTTCTGCTCAATCATCAGGAAGTAGACCAGCACGATGATCGGCAGCAGATAGTAGAGACCCGCCTTGTAGATTTCCCCGATGACCGGCAGTTCGACGTGTTCGGCGTTCGGATCGTCCGGCATGAGGTCCGGCACCTGTGCGGCCAGTGCCAGCAGCAGAATATACACGCCGCAGACAATTGCGGTCATGATCAGCCCGGCAGAGTTCGGCGCCCAGGCGGTCACGGCCTCGACGGGGAACTGCGAGCCATAGCAAAGCCCGGCAAAGACGAGGAAGAACGACAGCATGCCGACAACGGTTTTCACCATGGACACCTCGCGGTCGCCCAGGGTCGGCATGTTGTTCTTCACCGCTTCGAGATGCACGATATAGACCAGCGCAATGTAGGAAATCGTTGCGGGCAAGAAGGCGTGAGTGATCACCTCGACGTAGGAGATGCCCACGTATTCCACCATGAGGAAGGCCGCAGCGCCCATGACCGGGGGCATGATCTGGCCGTTCACCGAACTGGCCACCTCAACCGCGCCGCCTTTCTCGGACGAGAAGCCCACGCGTTTCATCAGCGGGATGGTGAAGGTCCCGGTGGTGACCACATTGGCGATGGAGGAGCCCGAAATCAGGCCCGTCGCAGCCGAGCCGACCACAGCCGCCTTGGCCGGACCGCCGCGCAGGTGACCCAGCGCGCCAAAGGCCATCTTGATGAAGTAGTTGCCCGCGCCCGCCTTATCGAGCAGGGCACCGAAGAGCACGAAGAGAAACACGAATTTGGTCGAGACCCCAAGGGCGATCCCAAAGACCCCTTCGGAGGTGATCCACATGTGGCTCATCGCCTTTTGCAAGCTCGCGCCTTTCCAGCGGATCACGTCCGGAACCGCCTGCGAGGCGCCGAAGAAGACGTAGAGCAGGAAGATCGTGGCTATGATCGCCATTGCAGGCCCAAGTGCGCGGCGCGCGCCTTCAAAGAGGATGATCAGGCCCACAAGCGCAAACCACTTGTCTGTGTCATCGGCGAGGCCGCCGGAATTCACGATCTTGTCGTAGAAAATGTAGCCGTAGAGCGCGATGAAAGTGCCCCCGAGCGCCAGCAGCCAGTCATGGATCGGAATGTAGTCGCGCGGGCTCGACTTGAACATCGGGTAGGCCATGAAGGCCAGGAAAATGGCAAAGGCCAGGTGGATCTGGCGCGAATTGTTGATCACGGAGCCGGGCAGCAGCTGATTGGACAGCGGCGAGGCCAGCATCACCTGAAACAGCGACCAGACGATTGCGACAATCGCCAGAAAGGTGCCGACGGACCCTGCCGGATTACGGGCCCCTGCGTCCGACGAGGAGACGAGGTCCTGAAGTTCTTCTTCGGTCAGCGCGCGGCCGCCGCTTGTCTTATCTGCCATTTAACTGTCTCCCTGACGTGCCGCGTTATTTTTGGATGCGGCTTTTTGTCGTTTGGTGTGCCCTTTGGCGGGCTTCAAGGGGCGGCGGACCGCCCCTCGCGTTGGCATAGGTGGGTTTACTCAACCCAGCCTTTTTCCTTGTAGTACTTCGCAGCACCGGGATGCAGCGGCGCGGACAGACCTGCTGTTGCCATTTCTTCCGCTGTCAGATTGGCGAAGGCCGGGTGCAGCTTCTTGAAGTCTTCGAAGTTGTCAAAGACCGCCGAAACAACAGCATAGACCGCATCTTCAGAGACGCTTGCGGAGGTCACGAAGGTTGCGCCCACGCCGAATGTGGCCACGTCACCATCGGTGCCGCGATACATGCCGCCGGGGATCTTGGCCGAGCGGTAGTAGGAGTTGTCACCGATCAGCGCGTCGATTTCGGCGCCGGACACCTCAACCAGCACGGAATCGCAGGCGGTTGTGGCTTCCTGAATGGAGCCCGAAGGGTGACCCACGGTGTAGATCATCGCGTCGATCTGGTTGTCGCAAAGCGCTGCTGACTGCTCGGCCGCCTTCAGTTCGGACGCCAGCGCCAGATCGGATGTGCTCCACCCCATCTTCTCCATCACCACTTCCATGGTGCCACGCTGACCGGAGCCGGGGTTGCCGATGTTGACCCGCTTGCCTTTCAGATCGGCAAAGCTGGTGATGCCGGCATCGGCACGCGCCACCACTGTGAAGGGTTCCGGGTGCACGGAGAACACGGCACGCAGGTCTTCAAACGGCCCTTGCTCTTCAAAGCGCGAGGTGCCTTTGTAGGCGTGGTACTGCCAGTCGGATTGGGCCACACCGAACTCCAGCTCGCCCGCGCGGATGGTGTTGATGTTGTAAACTGACCCGCCCGTCGATTCGACGGAGCAGCGGATGCCGTGTTCCTTGCGGCCCTTGTTCACCAGACGGCAGATCGCGCCACCTGTGGGGTAGTAAACCCCCGTGACACCACCCGTACCGATGGTGATGAATTCCTCCGCCATTGCGACTGGCGCCGTCAACATCGCCAGTGCCGCACCGGCGGCGGTCATTTTCAATCCATTGAACATTTTTGTCTCCCTTATTTGGATTATGAGTCGTAGGTTAGCCGTCTGAAACTTCTTGTAAACGGCGGTTATTCTGTTCCACCTCGGCAATACGCTGCCGCGACGCCTCGCCCCCGATGCGTGCCAGAAGGCCCATCAGGGTTTCGACAAAGAAAAGCGATGCTGTGTAGGAGGAAAAGAAATGTGGTGTCTTGGAGGGCGTGATGAACCCGGCTGCTGCATATTTAAGCGCCGGACAGGTGTGGGTGTCGGTGATTACCACCACAAAGCACCCGTTTTCGCGCGCCAGCTCCGCCGCCCGCGCGGCGCGGGGTGAAAAGGGGGATTGGGTGATGACGATCACCACATCGTCTTCGTTCAGCCCGGCGAGGCCCGCGCCCAGCGATGCACCCATGCGTCCGGCCAGGCTCCAGTTGTCAAAAAGCAGACCCGCCATATAGGTCAGATGTTCCGCGACACCGGTTGAGCTCAGCGCCCCGAACACCAGGACGGTGCGGGCCGCGTGCAGTTTCTGCACCGTCTCGTCCAACTGGGAGGCGGGCAGGCTGCCGGCGAGGGTCTCGATGTTGCGGATGCACGCCGCCGCAAAGCTTTCCGGGAAATCGAGTTGGCCTTCGCTTTGCAGCGTGGACAGCTGTTGCTCGCGCGGGGTAGCGCGGTTGACGCGGCGCCCGATAGAGGTGCGCAAATCCCCCCGCAACGCACCGAAATCCTCGTAGCCCAGGGCCCGCGCAAGGCGGGAAAAGGACGCGGGCGCGATATCGCTTTGCTCGGCCACGGACCGCAGGGAGCGGGTCGCAATATCAATCTGGTTCTCGACAAGGTAATCCGCGGCCTGTTTCAGCTTGCCGCTGAGGTCGTCATAGCTCGCAGATATCCTGATATCGAGTGGTCCGTCCACGCAGGCTCCCCCAGCCGTCACGAATCCTCAGAAGAGGATTCATTTGTTTCAGCGCATTGTCAACGAAGGCTCCATATGTTTCACAATTGGCAGCGCAACAAGGGAGATTTCGAATGTCACATGTGTTTGCCCGGCACTCTAGGACCAATCTTCGACGGGCGTCTATAGGTAAAGGCGCGTACCTCTATGACGCTGATGGCAAAGAATATTTTGATGGATCGGGCGGTGCGGCGGTGTCCTGTCTGGGACATGGCGACCCGGATGTGATCGCGGCGATTCAGGCGCAGGTGGCGCAGCTGGCCTATGCGCATACAAGCTTCTTTACCTCCGATCCGGCGGAAGAATTGGCGGACCGGCTCGTGAAAGACGCACCCGGCGATCTGGACAAGGTCTACTTCGTCTCCGGCGGTTCCGAGGCGGTGGAGGCGGCGCTGAAACTGGCGCGTCAGTATTTTGTGGAGATCGGCCAGTCCGAGCGGCGCCATTTCATTGCGCGGCGGCAAAGCTATCACGGCAACACTCTTGGCGCGCTGGCCACCGGCGGCAACGTCTGGCGCAAGCAGGCCTTTGCGCCGATCATGGTGGAGACCTCGCTGATCTCACCTTGCTACGCTTATCGCGGTCAGAGGGAGGGCGAAAGCGCTTTTGACTACGGCCAACGGGTTGCGAACGAGCTGGAGGCGGAATTGCTGCGTCTGGGGCCCGAAACGGTGATCGGATTCGTCGCCGAACCGGTTGTCGGCGCGACCCTTGGCGCGGTGCCGCCGGTTGAGGGCTACTTCAAACGCATCCGGGAGATCTGCGATCAATACGGCATCCTGCTGATCCTTGATGAAGTCATGTGCGGCATGGGCCGCACCGGCAGCCTTTTCGCGCATGAACAGGAGGGGATCACCGCCGATATCGTGACCATCGCCAAGGGGCTTGGTGCCGGGTACCAGCCCATCGGGGCGATGATGTGCACCGACAGGATCCATCAGGCGATTGCCGATGGGTCAGGGTTCTTTCAACACGGGCACACCTACATCGGTCACCCCACCGCCTGTGCAGCGGGCAACGCGGTGCTCGAAAAACTGACCGGAGGCTTGGTCGAGCGTTGCGCGGTGATGGGAGAGAAATTGCAGTCCGCCTTGCAATCGGAGTTTGGCCAGCATCCCCATATCGGTGATATTCGGGGCCGTGGGCTGTTTCGGGGCCTGGAGATCGTCGAGGACCGCGCCAGCAAAAAGCCCTTCGATCCGGGGAAGGGCATCAACAAGCAGATCAAACAGACCGCCATGGCGAACGGGCTCGCCTGCTACCCGATGGGCGGCACGGTCGATGGCCAGACCGGTGATCACGTGCTGCTGGCACCGCCCTTCATCATCGAAGACGCCCATGTGGACGAGATCGTCACGAAACTGAAAAAGACCTTCGACGAGGTGCTGTGATCCGCATTACTCCAGCGTGAAGCCGATGCTGCGGAGGAAGGCGGCAAAATCCGTGCGCTGGGGGGTGGCGTACATCTTCGCCCTGGCCTCGGACCATCCAGGACCATTTTGCCCGGCCAGACGGCGGGTGTCGTAGGATTTGATGTCTGCCTCGGTGATATCCGAAAACCGGTCGCGATGGACGGTCTTGGACAAGGGCAGGCGGGCGCTGACGCCCGGTGCGGCGCTGGGGTATCCCACGGCCATGCCCGCCACCGGAAAGACGTGATCTGGCAGGGCCAACAGGTCTTTGACCTGCGGCAGATGGTTGCGAATGGTGCTGATCGGACAGCATCCCAAACCCGCCGCCTCCGCTGCCGCCATGAAGAAGGCGAGAGCAATCCCCGCATCGACACTGGCATTGAAGAACGCGTCCAGGTGATCGTTCGGGAAGGGTTGATCGTGCATCATCTGCACCTGGCGCTGACGTCGGTTGTTGGCCAGAAACAGGATCATCGCCGGAGCGTCGGCAATCCAGGCCTGCGCATCAAGCAGCGATTTTAGCGCCGCCAGCAGTGTCGGGTCGGTCACGATGAGAATGTCGCGCTGCTGCAAATCGCTTTTCGACGGCGCGCAAAGCGCCAATGCGCACAGTGTTTCAAGCACGTCCGTATCGACTGTTTGAGCGGTGAAGCTGCGGCAGGATCCGCGTGCAGCAAGGGTCTTCAACGCCGGAATGTCGGCCAGACCCGCGGGGACCTCCGGCGTCTCGCCAAAGCGCCGGATAAGGGCTGCGGAGAGCGCGGTTTCAGACATTGAAACACCTGCGATAATAGTAAGAAATACTTACAAGAAACATAAGTACATATTCCTTCTCGTTAGTTATTCTGGCGGTTATACCATAGGCGCAATGGAACCGGTCACAAGTCAGGAAAGCGCATTGGACGGGCAAAGTGGCACTCTCGAAGTTTCGGTCTGGCGTGGCACGTCTCAGGGCGGCGATTATCAGCGCTTCGAGGTTCCCGCGCTCGAAAACCAGACAATTCTTGATGTGGTGTCGTGGATACAGCACTACGCGGATGCGACCCTGACCTACCGTTTTGCCTGCCGTGTCGGCATGTGCGGGTCCTGCGCGATGATGGTGAATGGTCAACCCCGCTGGACCTGCCGCACCCATGTCAAAAAGGTGCTGAAGGCCGGGAAGGTACAGATCGGGCCCTTAAGAAACCTTCCTGTGATCAAGGACTTGGTCGCGGATATGGATCCGTTTTTCGACAAGTGGGTGACCGCCGGAGGTGCCCATGCGCCGAGTGCCACGCGGGACGATCCCATCCCACCAGTCGATCCCCAAGACGCGATCCGCGTAGAGGCGAGCGCCGGAATAGAATGCATCAACTGTTCCATCTGCTATGCCGCCTGTGACACGGTAGCGGGGAATCCTGACTATCTCGGCCCCGCAGCGTTGCAACGCGCCTGGACGCTGCTGAACGATGCAAAGCATGATGCGCCCCACCAGATCTTGGATGCGGTGTCGGGTGTCGGAGGTTGCCACAACTGCCATTCGATGGGCAGTTGCACTGTCTTTTGCCCGAATGACCTGGATCCGATGTCCGCCATCGCCGGGTTGAAGCGGGAAACGGCGAAATCCTTCTTTCGGAGGCGCAAGTAAGCGATGCTGGATCTACGCCTCTACATGCTGCAGCGCATCACGGCCCTGATCATGGCGCCGCTGACCCTCGGGCACATCGCGGTGATGATCTACGCTGTTCAAGGCGGGCTGTCGGCGGAAGAGATTTTGGGCCGCACGCAAGGCTCTGTCTTCTGGTTTTCGTTCTATGGCTCCTTCGTGCTGGCCGTCGCGACACATGCGGCCATCGGGCTCCGCGTGATAGCGCATGAGATGATCGGTTTGACGGGGCGCGCGCTGACCGGATTTACCTGGGGAACGGGACTGTTGCTGCTGGCGATGGGCACGCAGGCACTGATTGCGGTGACCTGGCCTGCGGGGATGACATGAGACCCGCGCGCGCGCATCCACTCTGGCTGGCTTTCGTGCTGCACCGGGTATCGGGTCTGGCATTGGCGCTTTTCCTGCCTGTGCATTTCTGGGTCTTATCCTACGCGTTGACAACGCCAGAAAAGCTCAATGAATTCCTCAGCTTCGCCGAGCAACCTATTGTTAAATTAGCGGAGTTCGGACTGGTCTTCCTGCTGGCCGTTCATGTCTTCGGCGGCTTGCGCCTGATGGCGATGGAATGGCTGCCATGGTCTGGCCCACAGAAATCGCTGGCCGCGGGCGCGTTGGGTGTGGCGGTTCTGATCTCCGGCACGTTTCTCTTGCAGGTGGTGTAACAGATGGCGTGCAACATCGACCGACATGATACGGATATTCTGATCCTCGGCACGGGCGGAGCGGGGCTTTTCGCCGCGCTGCACGCACAGCAGGCGGCACCAGAAGGCACAAAAATCACCGTCGCGGTCAAGGGGCTGATCGGCAAATGCGGCTGCACGCGGATGGTGCAGGGCGGCTACAACGTGGCGCTGGGCGGTGGCGACACGGTCGAGCGGCATTTCATGGACACGATTGAGGGCGGCAAATGGCTGCCCAATCAGGACATGGCCTGGCGGCTCTGCGAACAGGCAGTCGTACGCATCCGCGAGTTAGAAAACGAGATCGGCTGTTTCTTTGACCGCAATCCCGACGGAACACTGCACCAGAAAGCCTTTGCCGGGCAGACCGCTGACCGGACGGTGCACAAGGGCGATTTGACGGGCATCGAGATCATCAACCGCCTGATGGAGCAAGTGCTGAGCCGCCCTGTTGAAAAGCTGCAGGAACACCGGGCCGTGGGGTTGATCCCCACGAAGGACGGCAGTGCCTTGGCTGGTGTGCTGATGATCGACATGCGCACGGGGCGCTTTCGGTTTGTGCGCGCCAAGACGGTGCTGATGGCCACGGGCGGCGGCCCGACCATGTACAAATATCACACGCCCAGCGGTGATAAAACGATGGATGGGTTGGCCATGGCGCTGCGGGCTGGCTTGCCGCTGCGGGACATGGAGATGGTGCAATTCCACCCCACCGGGCTGCTGGCAGGAGAGCACAGCCGCATGACCGGCACTGTTCTCGAAGAAGGGCTGCGCGGCGCAGGTGGGCAGTTGCTGAATGCCTCCGGCCAACGGTTCATGTTTGACTACGATGGCAAGGGCGAACGGGCGACCCGCGATGTGGTCAGCCGGGGCATCTACGCTGAAATGCGCAAGAGCAACGACCCCGATCAGGTGGGCATGTTCATTTCCATGTCTCACCTCGGGCCGGAGAATGTGCGCGCCAAGTTCAAGGGCATGGTAAAACGCTGCGAGGATAGCGGCTTTGATCTGGCGGGTGGTCTGGTCGAAGTGGTGCCGACCGCGCATTACTTCATGGGGGGCGTTGTTGTCGACGTTGAGACGCGCACCGCTCTCGAAGGTCTCTATGTGGCGGGGGAGGATGCAGGCGGCGCCCATGGGTCCAACCGTCTGGGTGGCAACGGGGTGGCGAATTCCACCGTCTACGGTGGCATTGCTGGCGATACGATGGGTGTCGACATTCGCAGCATGACGACCTTGCGGGACCCGGATGAAGAGGTGCTGGCCGTCGAATATACCCGGGCCACGCACCCGCTGTCGCAAGCGCCGGACCTGGTTCAACCGCTGCGCAATCGGTTGCAGGAAGCCATGTGGGAGGACGTCGGCGTTATACGCACGGCAAGCGGGATGACGCGTGGGTTGGACAGGATCAGCGCGATCCGGGATGATCTGATGCAGGTCGGCGTGGCAGCGGAAAACCTGGCCTTCAACCTGACGTGGCACGACTGGCTGAACATGGCGAGCCTTTGCGAGGTTTCCGAGGTGATTGCAAAGGCCGGGCTTGCGCGGGAAAACTCCCGCGGCGCGCATTACCGCGAGGATTTCCCGGAGGCAGGCGCGATGGAGGCTTCCTACTTCACGGTTGCCCAGATGCAGGAGGGTAACGTGAACGTCACCCGGGAGGATGTTGATTTCTCTATTGTTCGCCCCGGTGAGACGATCTTGCCAGCGGGGGAGCCCGAAACACTGGTGGCTGCGCAATGAGCGAGGCCGTTGTCGCATTCCTTACGCTGGCGTGCAGCATCGTGCTGGCCTTTGTCACCGCCCGCATGTCCGCCCGGAACGATCTTGAAAAGCTACGCGAAGAGATGAAGCTGGATTATTCTGTCGAAGCCGCGATCCGGCATCTGCTGGAAAACCAGAGCTACCAGAAGCGCAGCCTCAAGAAGATCAAGCACCACCTGCGTGGGTTCGAAAACGACGATGCGCTGCGCATGGCGTTGATCCGGGCGGGGGCGGTCGCGTTCTCCGGGTCCGGTGAGGATGAAATGTGGGGGCTGGTGTCGCGCAACCGGGAGGATTTCAGATGATTTCCATCGATCTCATTCAAAAGACGGCTGAAACCCTGATGGACAAGGCGGCAATCGAGATCCCTCAGGATTATCTCGACGGGCTGCGCGCTGCGGCGGCAACGGAAGATGGCGATCTTTCGTCCTTCGTTTTGCAGGCGATGCTGGAGAATTACGAAGCTGCGAAGGAAGACAGGCGCGCGATGTGTGGCGACACGGGCGTGCCGCGCTGGTTCGTGAAGATGGGCAATGACGCGCGGATTGAAGGGGGGCCCATTGCGTTGGAGGCCGCCCTACGTCGGGCCACGGCCAATGCGACAACGGGCGTGCCTTTGCGGCCCAACCGGGTGCACCCGCTCTGGCGCACGGATCACAACAACAACGTCGGCATCGGCGCGCCGGAGATTGAATACGGGTTCGAGCCGGAAGGGGAGTGGATTGATCTGATCACCGTACACAAGGGCGGGCTTTTCGGCACGGATTACCGGATGCTGTTTCCGTCTGACGGCATTCAGGGGATCAAGCGGTTCTACCTCGACAGTCTCGTCGCCTTCGGCAAACGCGGGCTCGCGTGCCAACCCGCGATCATCGGCATCGGGCTCGGGGGATCGAAAGACACCTGCATGGTGCTGGGCAAGCGCGCCTCGGTCCTGCGCACGGTGGGCAGCCGGAACTCCGATCCAAAGATTGCGGCGATGGAGGATGAGTTCAAGGAACTGGGCAATTCAATCGGTATGGGGGCGATGGGATTTGTCGGTAAAAACATGGTGATAGACTGCAATATTGAAGTCGGATATTGCCACACTGGCGGTATGCAGATGTCGGTGCATGCGTTCTGCCTGTCGTCGCGCCGGGCCGTTGCACGTATTTTTCCCGATGGCCGCGTCGAGCATCGCACAGACCCCGATTGGTTTACCGACTATCAGCGCCGCGAGACCATAGACTGGGAACCGGCGCGGGAGGCTGCAGAATGAAAATCCGCGAGGTCACGCTGTCCACGACGCCAACCCCAGAGGCCATTGCTGATCTGCGTCTGGGCGATATCGTCTACCTTGATGGGTTGATCTACACCGCGCGCGAAGGCGTTTACATGCGCGCGCTGGAGGATAAGGCCAACATTCCCATGGAACTGCCCTCGCAAAGTGCCGCGAATTTCCACTGCTCGCCCGCCGCAGTGATCCGAGAAGATGGGTCGTTTGATCTGGGCGCGGTCACGGCGACAGCCAGTTTTCGCTTTGCCAAGTGGTTGCCGGAATGGATGGCCAAGACCGGTGCCCGGCTGATCATCGGGAAGGGGGGTATGTCGTCCAAGGATTACAAGGACTACTTCGTGCCGAACGGGGCGGTCTATCTGTCCACGGTTGGGTACGGCACCGGCGCGCTGCTGGGGCGCGGGGTGGAGACGGTAGAGGCGGTGCATTGGCATGAGGAGCTGGGCATCGCCCAGGCGATGTGGGTGATCCGGGCGCGGCGTATGGGCCCGTTCATCGTGGCCTCAAACCTTGACGGCGACTGCCTGTTCGAGCGTGAGAATGCCAAGATCGTGCAAAATCTGGATCGGGTTTATGAAGGCACGCGGCCCGCCGTGCTCAAGCGCTACGGCGAGACGGACGACCGGTCTGACGAGGTGATCGGTTAGCTCCGCGTCAGAACAGCTCGCGCAGCAGCAGGACCGTACCGGAGATAAAACACACTGCGATCAGCAACCGGCGAAAGGTCTCATCCTCAAGCCTGCGGAACACGACAATGCCGATTTGCGCCGCCACGATGGCCGTGGGCAGCGCAACGGCGAGGTGCAGCAGGGTCTGTCTGTGATAGGCGCCGTTCCAGGCGAGCATCACGGCGGTCAGGGCCAGCACGGTCACGTTGAACGGTTGCAGCACGGCGCGGGTTTCATATTTGGGCCATGCCCGCATGGAGCACCACATCGTTGGCAGCGCGCCGGACAGAGAGGCCGCACCGCCCAGGACACCGCCCAGAAACCCAACGCTGCAATCCATAATCGGGGTCGGGTGGTCGATTTTTGGCAAGGTACGGCGGAGCGTGAAAAATCCGCCGTACAGGATCAGGAAAAACGCGACGAGCAGTTTGAGCGCGGTCACGTCGATCTGCTTGAGAGAGGCGACGCCCAGCGGAATGCCGATGATCGCAGGCAGAAGAAACCGGGCCAACCGGCGCGGGTTTTGTGTCAGTGCACCGCGCACGACCCAGAGGCCTTGGAGCCCGCTGACCACCGAGATCACCACGATGATGGCGACGGCTTCGACGGCGGGCATGATGGTGAGAAAAAACCCCAGGGCAAAGAGCGAGGTGCCGAACCCGGCCAGACCGTTGATGAAACCGCCCGCCAGCGCGCCGATCACCAGATAGGTCATCTCTTCGGCGCTCATGCAGCGGGTTCTGTACTGGTCTGTGCGCCGAAGGCGCCGATCTGAACCGACCGCAGGCAAACGCTGTGCAGTTCCGTCAGGATTGGCCCGTGCGCCGTGTCGCGCGGAAAGGCGAGGCCCAGCCGCCGGACCGGCGCGTCCTCCCCCAGCGACAGGCGTTTCAGCGGCAGAGGGTTGTTGGTCTTGACCGCCCGTTTCGGCGCAATCGCCACACCGAGGTTGGCAAACACCATGCTGGAGATTGCCTCCAGTCCGTCCAATTCCATGGCTTCGCTGACGCGGATGTTCTTTTTCTGTAGCCAGCTTTCGATCATGTGCCCAACCACCGCATCGCGGTTGAAGCGGATGAACGGGTGCTTGGCCAGCAACTCAAAGGGGTCATCGCTCTGCACATCGCGCGAGGCCAGCAGTTGCAGCGGTTCCTCGGCAATCTCCAGAAACTCCAGGCCGGCGGGCACCAGCTGGGGCCGTGAGATGATCGCGGCGTCCAAGGCCCCGCGTTCCAGTTGGGATACCAACTGTATTGTCAGCCCCGGAAAGAGACGCACGCGCACCTCCGGGTAGGCGTCCACCAGCATGGAAATCGCCGACGGCACCATCGTGGTCAGCGTCGTGGGCAAGGCGCCCAGAGAGACCTCGCCGCTGACACCACTTTCGCCCAGCACGGAGGGCAGCATCTGGTCGTAGGCGCGCACGACATCGCGGGCCTTGGCCACCAGCGCGCGGCCCAGAGGTGTCAGTTCCGGCGTGCGTTTGGAACGGTCAAAAAGCTGGATGCCCCAGTTTTCCTCCAGCGCGCGCATCTGCTGACTGACGGCGGCGTGGGTGACGTAAACCGCATCTGCGGCCGCGCTGAAGGTCTTGTGATCATGCACCGCGATCAGCGTTCGCAGCGTGCGTATCGACATCCAGCAAAATCCTTTTTGTCAGCAGAACTTACCAATTCTGTAATTTATTATTACTTCTATGAAGCATGTCTTAACGTTACCAATTGTCAAGGGCGCTGTCGGCTTTGCCCGGGGAGGTCCGGAAATAAGACACGACTGGGAGGAAAACGATGACATTCAGAACATTGGGCGCGGTCTGCGCCTTGAGCCTTGGCCTGGCGGGAGCCGCCCTGGCGGAGTACCCCGAACGCCCGATTAACATGGTGATTCCGTACGGGGCAGGCGGGGCGACCGACATCTCCGCCCGTACAATTGCCGAGCCTCTGGGCGCTGCGGTGGGCAAGCCGCTGGTGATGGCGAATGTCACCGGCGCAGGCGGGGCGACAGGCTCCGTTGCGGTGCAGAACGCCAAGGAAGACGGCTATACGATGCTCTTTGCGCGCGTCGGCTCGCATTCGGTGAACCCGGCGATGAAAGCCACGCTGCCCTATACGCTGGATGACTTCCGCTTTGTCACCGTCTATGAGATCAACCCGGTGGCCTGCGCGGTCAGCCCGTCGTCCGGTATCACTTCGATGGAGGATCTGATTGCGAAGGTGGACGAAGGGGGCGTGACCTATTCCTCCTCCGGTGTCGGATCGCTGCTGCATCTGGCCGCCGTGATGGTGCTGTCAGAGTTCGGCGTCGAGGAACCGCTGACCAAGACCACGCATATCCCGCAGAAGGGCGGGGGGGCTGCGGCCACCGCTGTGCTCAATGGCACAGCCACCTTCCTCTGCACCAACTCGTCCGCTATCGCGAGCTTTGTCGCCAACAAACAGCTGGTGCCGCTGATGGTCACCACGGCGGAGCCGGTAGCCGGGTTCGACGTGCCCACGGCCGCTGATCTGGGTAAACCCGCGCTGCACCAGCTGGTCGGCTGGACAGGCATTGCGGGGCCGGACGGCCTGCCCGATGATGTGGCGGATAAATGGGGTGCCTGGATGGCGGCCGCGACGGAAGATCCCGAGTTCCTCGAAAAGATGACCGCACGGGGGTCGGTGATCGAGCTGATGTCGCCCGAAGACGCCAATGCCTTCATCGAGGGACAGTACAATACCTTTCGGAAACTTGTTGACGATCTGGGCATGAGGATCGAAGGCTAGGTCCAAGGACCGCGATGCGCGCGAGACGGAAACGCCGGGCACTGTCTCTGCCCGGCGTTTTTCATGAGACCCGGAACGGGCGAGGGGAGGAAGGATGACACAACGGCAGGTGCAATTGCGGCTGGGCTTCGGGGCGCTGCTGGCCGCGATTTTTCTGGCTGTCTACGCCATTCCTGCCTGGGTGTCTTCGCCCAGCAATGTGGGCAATGTCATCCTGTCGCCGCTGTTCTGGCCCTACGCGCTGTCGGGCTTCACGGGTCTGGCCGGGCTGGGGCTGGTGTTTTCGGGGTTGCGGCTTGAGGACACCGGCACGCCCGTCAACACGCCCAGCGAAAACCCGAATGCCGCCTGGCTGCGGCTGGCGGGCATGGCGGTGATCATGGGGCTGACGATGATCGCCCTGCCGCGTCTGGGCATGGTGCTGACCTCGATGCTGATCTTTGGCGCCACCGCCTTTCTGGTGCGCACGCGCCATCCGGTCACGGCCGTGTTCTGCGCGGTGATCATCCCGCTGGTGCTTTACGCGTTTTTTGCGCATGTCGCAGGGGTCGCGATCCCGCAGGGCAACATCCTGAGGCTGCCATGAGCTTTCTGGACAGTCTCGCCGCGGGCCTCAGCCTGGTTGGCAATATCGAAAGCTTTCTGGCACTTTTCATGGGCGTCGCCATAGGCGTGATCGGCGGGGCCATTCCGGGCATGTCCGCCACCATGGCCGTGGCGCTGACCTTGCCCTTCACCTTCGCGATGCAGCCGATCACCGGCATTCTGCTTCTGCTCGGGGTTTACAAGGGCGGCATTTTCGGCGGCTCGATCCCGGCGATCCTGATCAAGACACCGGGCACGCCTGCGTCTTCGGCCACGATCCTCGATGGCTACCCGATGGCGGAAAAGGGCGAAGCGGGCCGCGCGCTTGGCATGGCGCTTTGGGCCTCCTGCACAGCGGATGTGATCTCCAACCTGTCGTTGATCCTCTTTGCGGGCTGGCTCGCCTCCTTCGCGCTCAGCTTCGGACCGCCCGAGTTTTTCACGCTGATCCTGTTTTCCCTGACCATCATCGCGGGTGTCTCCGGCGAAAGCCTGCTGCGCGGGGCGCTGTCGGCGCTGCTCGGGTTGCTGTTGGCGACCATTGGCCTCGATCTGGTCTACGGCACCAACCGTTTTACCTTTGGCGATCCCAACATGATGGGGGGCCTGAACTTCATCGCCGTTCTAATCGGGTTGTTTGCCATCCCGGAAATCCTGGCCATGGTCTGGCACCCGACGGCGCATGTGGGCACGGCGCGCAGCCTCGGCAAGAATTGGGTCAGCTTCGCCGACTACCGCCGCAGCTTCAAATCCATCGTGCGGGGCAGTTTCATCGGGGTGTTCCTCGGCTCCATCCCCGGCATTGGTGCGGCCCCCTCGGCGTTCCTCAGTTACTCTGAGGCGCGGCGCACGTCGAAAAACAAGGAGAATTTCGGCAAGGGCGAGGTCGAAGGGGTGGCCGCCTCCGAGGCGGGCAACAACGGGGTGGCGGGGGCCACGCTGATCCCACTGCTGGCGCTAGGGGTGCCGGGCGACGTGATCACCGCCATCATCATTGGCGCCTTCATGATCCACGGTCTGCAGCCCGGCCCGATGATGTTCATTCTGAACGTGGATATCATTTACGGGCTCTTTATCGGGTTGATCGTTAGTTCGGTGTTTCTATTCCTGATCGGCACCGTCGCCATCCGCGGGTTCAAATACGTGGCAGACATCCCCAAGCGCATCCTGATCCCTGCCGTTCTGGTGCTCTGCATCTACGGGGTCTTTGCGGTCAACAACAACATCTTTGATGTGGGCGTGATGTTCGTCATGGGCTGGGTCGGCTTCATGATGGTGCGCTATCACATCCCCGCCGCGCCCTTTCTGATTGCCTTCATTCTCGGCCCGTTGCTGGAGGATAATTTCCGCCAGTCGATGCTGATGTCCGGCAGCGACCCGTCCATTTTGGTGCGCGGCCCGATCACATGGTTCTTCTGGGCGATGACCCTACTGACCATCATCGCGATTGTGCGGGCGGGCGTGCGGGCGGTGAAAGGCACGCCAGCCCTGTCGCCAAAAGTGAAGGACTAAGGCGCGGGCGGGCCAACGTGGCACGTGACGCAGGAAAACCACATTGGCGGCATTTTGCCGGCGTTCACGAAGTAAACTGAAATTGTGATTTGGCGGCAGGCGCGGGTTTCGTGCAGGCTTGGCAGGATACGCGCAGCACAACGCCACTGCGTAGAAAAAGACCGGAGTTCAAGATGCCTGCCTGCCTTTTCGCCCCGAAACAACAGCACGATGAGGGACAGATCGCAGCGGGCAGGGCAACGCGATGAACCAGGCCGAAGCCATTCTGATGGGGCTACGCATCTGGGGCAGCATCGGCGCTGTGGTGGCCGCGATTTTCCTGACCATTGGCATGGACCGCATCGATGAGGATGCGCGCGGCGCCTATATTTTCCGCCCCCTACTGATCCCCGGTATTCTGGTGATCTGGCCGCTGGTGCTCTGGCGCTGGTACCTCTACGAGAGCGGGCGCGAGCTCTGGGCGCGCCGCTATGATCCGCCGCGCCGGGCGCATTTCGCGGTGGGGTGGATATTGCCCATCGGCATCTGTCTGATCATTCTGACGGGGCTCAGCCTGCGCCAGACATGGCCGGCGGAGATCGCGCCGGTGCAACTCTCCACCCCGGCGGAGGTCAGCCAATGAGCGTCAAATACATCCCGGTCCAGTGGAACCCGAACAAATACATCTACGATGCGGTGATGCTGCTGGGCGTGGCGCTCTTTCTCTATGTGTTTCTCTACGCCGCGCCGGGCATTCTGAGCCACGAGCGCCCGATCAACAGCCAGGTCCACAATGCCCGTGCCTTCGGGGCCTGCGCCTTTGTCATGCTGACGGTGATCCTTTGCATTGGTCCCTTAGCGCGGCTCGATCCCCGTTTTCTGCCCTTGCTCTACAACCGGCGACACTTCGGGGTGATGACTGTCTTCGTGGCGATCACCCATGCGGGCTACATCGTCGATTGGTACTTCGCCTTTTCGTCGTCGAACAAATACGAGGCGCTGCTGTTTGCCAATACCAGCTACAGCCAGCTGGCGGGGTTCCCCTTCGAGGTGTTCGGGATTTTTGCGCTCTTCACGCTGATCCTGCTGGCAGCCACGAGCCATGACTTCTGGATGAAATTCCTCAGCCCGCCGGTCTGGAAGCGTATCCATTATCTGATTTACCCGGCCTATCTCTCGGTCGTGGCGCATGTCTCCTTTGGCATCCTGCAGGACCAGCAGAACCACGCCTTTACGGTGATTTTCATCGGCGGTGCGGCTGCGGTGGGCCTTCTACATCTGATGGCCGCATTGAAGGAACGCGGTACCGACCGGACGCTTTTGGCAGACAGCGCCGACTGGGTGCACGTCTGCGACACCACTGAGATGAAGGACGGCTTTGCCAAGATCAAGCTGCTGGCCAATCGCGAACGTGTCGCCGTCTATCTGAACGACGGCAAGCTCAGCGCGATTTCCAACGCCTGTGCGCATCAGAACGGGCCATTGGGTGAGGGGCAGATCATTGACTGTCTGGTGACCTGCCCGTGGCATGGCTTTCAATATGATGTCACTAACGGACAGTCGCCCGCGCCCTTCACCGAAAAAATCCCCACGTACAATCTAAAGACCGACGGCACCGCCGTGCTGGTGGATGCCCGCGCCAACCCGCCCGGGACTTACGTGGAACCGGTACCCGCAGGAGTGACATCATGAGCGCAAAGGACCGTCCCTTCTTCGTCGGCTACTTGCCTACGCCCAAGGCGCTGCGGGGTCTGCTGCTCGCGGTCTGTGTGCTGTTTGTCTCGGGGTTGGCCGGTTTCGGTCTGGCGCTGGGGATCGCTCAGGACGACCCCGGCGAGGGCGCGTTTCGTTTTGACTACGGGCGGCAGACGGTCACCGGAGTCGTGGAACTGACACCCTATCCTCTCTTGCGGGTCACCGAGGGTAACGACCGTATTCCGGCAGGTCACACGCTGATGCTTGCGGGCGGCGGCAAGACCAATGTGGAAAGCCGTGCGATTCCGCTGGAAGGCCAATTGGCACAGGTCTCCGGCGTTATGCTGCAACGGGGCGATCTGGATATGCTGCAACTGCGCGGCGGGCGCAACGGCATCCAGGCCGCCGAAGGGGATGCGCCGCAGATGGAAACCATCCCGCTGGGTCGCTGGAAGCTGGCGGGTGAGATTTGTGACGGCAAGTGCCTGGCAGGCGCGATGCGGCCCGGGCGCGGGCTGGCGCACAAGGCCTGCGCCAATCTCTGTCTGCTGGGCAAGGTGCCGCCCGTCTTTGTCTCGACCCAGCCTGTAGATGGCTCCGAATTCCTGTTGGTCACCGGACCGAACGGGGAGCATTTACCGGAAAGCGCCTATCACTATGTGGCGCAATTCGTCTCGCTGGAAGGCGAAGTCGAACGGCGCGGCGACCTGCTGGTGCTGCGGCTGGACCCGGACACGCTGGAGGTGCTGGAGTGATGCGCCGCGTTCTCATGCTGATCCTGATCGCTTGCCTCGCCGCGATCTTCTTTTACCTCTCGCGCTTCTGGTATCTGTCGCTCTGGGACCGCCCGGGCCTTTTCGGGCTTGAGGCGCTGCGCCCGCAGGGTGGTCTGGTCGGCCAATGGCTGCGGGGCACCAACACCGCCCCGTTCGAGCTGCTGATCTGGGCGCTGGGGTGTTTCGCCATCCTGAGCCTTGCACAGAAGCTCTATGATTTCTTCACCACGCCATCTGAAACAGGAGAGCCAAATGAGTGACGACACCCTCGACTGGATCAGCGTTGGGCACACCGACGATCTGCCCGAAGGCCGGGTCAAGACCGTAACCGCGCGCACCACGTCAATCTGTCTTGTGCATTTCGACGGGCAATGGGCGGCGATGAACAACCACTGCCCGCATCAGCGCGGGCCCTTGGGCGAAGGCTCCATAGAGAAGGGCATCGACGACAAATGCTGGATTCGCTGCCCCTGGCACGGCTGGGATTTCGACCCGCTGACCGGCAAGCCGCCGGGCGGGCATGAGGACACCGGGCAGCAGATGTACCCGGTGGAGGTGCGAGAGGGCGAGATTTTCGTGGGCATCGCGCCCGAGCCGCCGCATGAACGCACGGTCACGGATGTCATGGTGGAGACGCTCAGCAACTGGGGCGTGCAATCGGTCTTTGGCATGGTGGGCCATTCCAATCTGGGGCTGTCGGATGCGATCCGGCTGGCTGTGGTGGATGGCAAGATGTCCTATTTCGGCATCCGCCACGAAGGTGCTGCGGCCTTTGCAGCCTCCGCCTACGGCAAGCTCACGGGCACGCCCGCCGCCTGTCTGACCATCGCGGGGCCGGGGGCGACGAACCTGCTCACCGGGCTTTGGGATGCCAAGGTCGACCGCGCGCCGGTGCTGGCGCTGACGGGGCAGGTGCAGACGCAGGTCATGGGGCCGGGGGCGTTTCAGGACATTGACCTGCTCTCGGCGTTTCAGGCCGTCACCAGCTTCTCGCAGCCTGTGCTGGGCAGCTCCAACCACGCGGAACTGGCCTCGCTCGCCTGCAAGACGGCCATCGTGGAGCAGAACGTCGCACATCTGATCTTCCCGGACGACGTGCAGACGAACCCATCCGACAAACCGGCTGGCGCGCCAGACGGGCGCGTGACAGTAGCCCCCGTCATCCCGGCGCAAAGTGAGATCGACAAGGCGGCGGCAATGATCAAGGCCGCGAAACGCCCGATCATCGTGGTCGGCCACGGCGCCTATCCGGTGCGCGAAGAGATCGCGACATTGGCCGAAACCCTCGGCACACCGGTCCTGACCACCTTCAAGGCCAAGGGGCTCTTGCCGGACGATCACCGCTGCGCGGGCGGCGTGCTGGGCCGGTCCGGCACCCCCATCGCCAGCTGGTTCATGAACGAGGCCGATCTGATCATCGCGCTCGGGACCAGCTTTTCCAACCACACCGGGATCGAGCGCAGCAAGGAGATCATCCAGATTGATCATGAACGCATGCAGCTGGGTAAATTCCACCCCGTGGCCCTGCCGATCTGGGGGGATGTGGGCGCGTTTTGCGATGCCATCGCCAAGGCGGATCACAAAAACCCCGATGCGGTGGATCAGATCACCGAACTGGCCGACCGCTGGGGCATCTGGCGGCGTGAAAAGCAACAGCGGCTGGCGGAAGATCTCGGCAAGGGCATCCATTCCTTTGCGATTTTCGAGGCGCTGGGGCGACTGGTGCCGGAGAACACCATTTTCGCTGTGGACGTGGGCAACAACACCTATTCCTTTGGCCGCTATCTGGAAACCAAGGGCACGCAGCGGGTGCTGATGTCGGGCTATCTGGGCTCCATCGGCTTCGGCCTGCCTGCCGCCTTGGGCGCTTGGGCCGCGACACAGGACAAACCCGATCTGAACGGCTGCAAGGTGGTGTCGATCTCGGGCGATGGCGGCTTTGGCCAATACCCGATGGAGTTCACCACGGCCGTCAAATACGGCATGGATATCACCCATATCCTGCTGCACAACGGCGAGCTGGGCAAGATTTCCAAGGAGCAGCGGTCGGGCGAATGGCCGGTCTGGGAAACCGATCTGCAGAACCCCGGCTTTGCCGCCTTTGCCCGGCTCTGCGGTGGTCACGGGGTCAAGGTCACGGATGCAGGCGACTTGGAGGCGGCGATCAGGGAAGCGCTGGACCACAAGGGGCCGGCCCTGGTTGAAATCATGACAGACGCCGATCTCGTCTGATCCGATTGCACCGCCCCCGGCGATGTCCTAGGACGGATCAACCAAAGTGTGAACGCGTGGCAGATGATCCGGCCTGAGACATGAACGATATTCTTGAAGGTCTGGTGTCGGCATTCTGGCTGGTAGTCACATTTGACACCGACCTGATGCAAATTTCGCTGCGCTCCCTGCAGGTCAGCCTCTCGGCGCTGGTGATTGCCTCGGTGATCGCGCTGCCGCTGGGGACCTTTCTGGCGATCCGGCGGTTCCGATACCGGCGGTTGACGATCTCCTTGCTGAACGCGCTGATGGGACTGCCGCCGGTGGTAGTCGGCCTGATCGTCTACATCCTGCTGTCGCGCTCGGGGCCGTTTGGTGTGCTGGGGCTGCTCTTTACGCCAACGGCCATGATCATCGCGCAGGTGATCATCATCACGCCGCTCATTGCCTCGATCACCCATCAGGCGATGCGCGAGCTCTGGGCGGAATACCACGACCTGCTGATCTCGCTGAACACCAGCGGCTGGCAGCGGATCAAGACGCTGATCTGGGACGGGCGGCGCAACCTGCTGACTGCCTCGCTGGCCGGGTTTGGCCGGGCCATTGGTGAGGTCGGCGCGATCATGATCGTGGGCGGTAACATCGACAACGCCACCCGCGTGCTGACCACGGCCATTGCACTGGAAACCGGCAAGGGCGATTTCGCCCTGGCGCTGGCCCTGGGCTTTGTGCTGATTGCGCTGGCCATCGGCATCAACATCAGCATTCACTGGCTTTCCCGCACGGAACGGGAGGGGCGGTGGTGAGCATGATGTTGCCCTTGACCCTCAAGGACGTCGTGGTGCGCCGACGCGGCAAGCGTTTGTTGGGACCCGTGAACCTGACCCTGCGTCCGGAGGGGCTGACCATGATTGTGGGTCCCAACGGCAGCGGCAAGACCACCTTGCTGCGGGTCATGCATGGGGTGGAACGGCTGAGCGACGGTAGTGCGACATGGGCTGTGGCCGAGGAAGAGGCACGTCACCGTCAGGCTTATGTCTTTCAAACCCCGATCATGCTACGACGCACGGTGGCCGACAATCTGCGCTATCCGTTGCAACTAATCGCAACGCCCCGCGCGGAGATCGAGACCAGCGTGAACCACTGGGCCAGACGGATCGGGCTGGAGGCGCGGATGGGACTGCAGGCCACGCGGCTTTCGGGCGGGGAGAAACAGAAGCTGGCGCTGGCGCGCGCCCTGATCCGCAAACCGGATGTGCTGTTTCTGGACGAACCCTGTGCAAATCTGGACGGCGCCTCGACGCGCGATATCGAGAGCATTCTGCAGACCGCGCTCACCGAAAAAACCCGCATAATCATGACCACACATGATCTGGGTCAAGCCAGACGTCTCGCGGGTGATGCACTCTTCATGTTGCATGGCGTCGTGCATGAAAGGGGTCCCGCATCGGATTTCTTCAGCACGCCGCAGACCGCCGAATTGCAGGCATTCTTCAGAGGAGACATCATCGCATGATGACGCGCATCGCAACACTTTTAACAACGGTGCTTTTGGGCACCGCCGCAATGGCTGAAGATATCAAGCTGGCCGTGACCACCTCATTTGAAAACTCCGGCCTGGCGGATGTGCTGTTGCCGGCCATCAAGGAAGACCTTGATCTGGATGTTCAATTGCTTGTGGTCGGCACCGGTCAGGCCTTGCGGCTGGGGCAGGCGGGGGATGTGGATGCCATCCTCGTGCACTCCCGCACGGCGGAGGAAAAATTCGTGGCCGAAGGCCATGGCACCTATCGGCGCGAGATCATGTACAATGATTTTGTCTTCATCGGGCCCAAGGAGGATCCGGCTGGCGTGGCCAAGGCAGGCTCAGCTGCCGAAGCTCTCAAGCGTATCGGTGTGGTCAAACCCGCCTTTGTCAGCCGCGGCGATGACAGCGGCACCCACAAAAAGGAAATCGCCCTCTGGCGCGCGGCTGATCTGGCCCCTGACACCTTCGGCGACTGGTACCGGGAGGTGGGCGCGGGCATGGGCGCGAGCCTGAACACAGCGGCGGGCCTTGACGCCTATGTTCTGGCCGATCGCGCGAGCTGGCTCAACTTTGGCAACAAGGCGGATCTTGATCTGCTCTATGCCGGAGACGCGGCACTCTTCAATCAATACGCTTTTCTGGCCGTGAACCCCGAAAAACACGCCCATGTCCGGAATGATCTGGCCGTGCAACTGGAAGACTGGCTGACCAGCCCGCGCGCGGCAGAGCTGATCAACGGCTACACCATCAATGGTGAGACGCTTTTTATCTTTAACGCGAAACCGGAGTGAATATGGCGTCCGAGCGGTCAGGGCGATGAATTGAACGCAGTGACCGCTTGGAGCCCAGTCTGACTGATGCTGCAAGCTGCACCCATGTCGGCTTCGCGCTTGTCTCAGAAACCAGTTCTGGATCGGTGCCGTAAGAACGCCTGAATAAATCGAGAACTATAGTTTTGGCATTTCGGGGAAGGACAGGGCGCCAAAAGGACGCTATTTGAATAGTTCGATGTGCGCGGCTAGGAGAACATTCTTTGTCTGCTCAAACCCGACATAAAGTATTAAGATGATTGCAACGAAGTAAAGCATCAGCGAGAAAATCGATGAGAATCTGTTCCGGCAGTTGTAGACTTGATAGTCTTTGATAGCAGAATGCCGCACGATCTTTGAGATCAGCGTCATTTCATCTGTTGGAGTGAAATTTTTGTGTTGAGTTTCGTTAGGCGTTCCCAAGCCAAAGGACTGGTTGTTCTTAACACTGTCATGAAACTCTTTTTTTGCTCCTTCGTCTGAAAAATGATAAAATGAATCAAATACATGCGCCCCAACGCGATCACGCAACGCAAGTCGGTCACTATGTGTGAGGCCCGCTCTACCAGCGGCTGCGGCGAGCACTTCGTTATTTGGTGATTTCTGCCACTCATTTCGACAAACGTCCAAATATTCGCTCTCGGAGAACCTTTGGATGAGATACGGAACCCGTGCTTGATAAATTAGCTGCCCCAACACTGCAAAAACGGCGGCAAAGTAGATCAATACCCACGATGTAGGCAGCGGATGAGCGGCAAAATTCCCAGTGGGTAGTAAACCTTCGACGGTTGTCCAAACTCCTGCCATTACTGGCACCAAGAGGAGCATCAAGTATGACGCTCGGGTTAGAATTTGAAGTTCGGCCGCCGATTTTACGACTGTCCAGAACCCGACTCGCATTTCAGGCCTCCTGATCAACACAATGTCCTATTTGTAGTAAGATTCTTTTCAGCTTATCGTAAGTGTTCTCTGTGGCCGCCTGACAATCAGGACTGACAATTTTTGGAGCACAGCGAAAGCAGCCATTGGCGCAACTGCAGCGAATTCACACTTGGTCCCGCATTGCACTCTTTGATACTAAGGCGCTTTTCGCGGCCATTATTTTTGTGAGTTTTACCAGAGTTTGCCCAATTCGTCTGCCTAATGCTGATGCGGGTCGTCATCCAGTGATCCATGGATGGCGAATTGCTCGATGCCGGCGTCCTGTGGTTCGATCATCCGGTAGCTTTCCTTCACGCCCGCCTCGGTCAGCTCGCGCGTGACGGTCAGCAGCGTGTTGAAGTCCTGATCTTCACAGAGTTCCAACATCTGGTTGATCTCTTCCATCGCCACCCCCATTGCCGCCTCGACCGACGGGGCGCCGTAGATGTCCACGAAATGCTGGGCGAGGGCGGTGGCAATGGCGTCGCGCTCGTTTTCCTCGATCTGGGTGACGGCGACAAAGCTCGCGCGGCCAAAGGTTTCCACACCCATCCAGCCGTTGGTGAAGGCCTGTTTTGCTTTGCCTGTTAGATCGGCCTCCGACCAGTTGGAAAACTCGAACCCGCCGGAAATGCACCATTCGCCGGTGCGCGCGGGGCTGTGAAAGACGCGGGTGTCGCTGTCGTCGAAATGAATGGCGCGGGCCAGTTTCATGGCATCTTCCTCAAGGTGCTGGTCAGCGGTATGATTGTCGAGCCGTCCTCCTGCTGCAACAGCAAACCGAAGGTTTCGTCGATGCCGCGATAGGTGCCGGTTTTGCCCTGCAGGGTGATCGGATCGCCTATCCCATGGGCCAGCCCGGTCCATTCGTTGTGCACCGGTTTCACGCCCTCATCGTCCCAGCGGTTGATCCAGACCAGTGTGTGCCGCACCCAGGCTTCCAGCAATTCCACCGGGTCCACCTCACCGCAGCCTTCGGCAGAGAGCGAGGTTATGTCCGGCGTGGTGCCGGTCTCTTCCTGATCAGACCAGAGCGTGAGGTCGAGCCCGATCACCAGCCAATCCGGCGCGCTGTCGGGATCACCCGGGGCCGCCGCGGCCTGCAGCATGCCGCAGCGCGCGCCATTGAGCCGCAGGCCACCGTTCCAATCCAGATGTACGGACACTTCCGGCGGGGCCAGCGCGCCAAAGGCGTTCTGAAACCCAACCCCGCAGACCGGCAGCATGACCATCGCATCACGCAGGGAAATCTCGGGGGCAAAGACAATCGCCGCACGCAGCCGATCCGGCGCGATGTCATAGGTCACCAGACCCGCATCACAGCCCTTGGTTGCCTCCTCACAGGCAACACGGAACGGATCCGCCCCGGCGGTCACGAGACCCGAGAAGAGTGGCGGGAATTGCGCGCCGTTCATGCCTTGCCGTCGGCGATCAGGGTACGGGCCACGGCGCGGAACGCCTCTGCCTGAGGGCTTTCGGGTTTGGAGACCACGATGGGCGCGCCGCCGTCCGCCGCCATGCGGATATCCAGATGCAGCGGAATTTCCGCCAGCAGGGGCACGCCGAGCTTTTCCGCCTCCGCCGCCACGCCGCCGTGGCCAAAGACATGCTCCTCATGCCCGCAGTTGGAGCAGATGTGGGTCGACATGTTCTCGATCATACCCAGGATCGGCGTGCCCAACTGGTTGAACATGTCGATCCCCTTGCGCGCGTCCAGCAGCGCTACATCCTGCGGCGTCGAAACAACAACCGCGCCGTCGACCTGGAACTTTTGCGCCAGGGTCATCTGAACATCTCCGGTGCCGGGGGGCAGATCGACAATCAGCACGTCCAGAGCGCCCCATTGCACCTGGTTCATCATCTGCTGCAAGGCGCCCATCAACATCGGTCCGCGCCAGACGGTCGCCTGATCATCGTTGGTCATCAACCCGATTGACATCATGGTCACGCCGAAATTGCGCATTGGCAGGATGGTCTTGCCATCGGGCGAGGCGGGACGGCCGGAGACACCCAGCATGCGCGGCTGCGACGGGCCGTAGACGTCGGCATCGAGCAAACCGACACGGCGGCCTTCGGCGGCCAGCGCGCAGGCGATGTTCGACGAGATGGTCGATTTGCCTACGCCGCCCTTGCCGGACGCAATGGCGACGATCCGGTCAATGCCGGGCACTTTCTGCGGACCGCTGGGCGCGGTTTTCTGCGGCTTCAGATCGGGCGGGGCGGAGGGCGTGCTGTGCGCGGTCATGACCACCGAGACGGTGCCAGCGTCGGGCAGCGCCTGCACCGCCGCCTCCGCTGTCTTCTGGACCTTCGCGTAAAGATCCGCCTGCGAGGGCGGCACCTCGATCACAAAACGCACAGCCCCTTCGTCGCCGACGGTCAATGCTTTGACCAGTCCGGCAGACATCAGGTCGGACCCGCTGACCGGGTCTTCGATCTCTTTCAGCGCGGCCAGAACCGCGTCACGTGTCAGGCTCATTTATCCTTGCCCGCCAGAGATTTGCCCGGTCACGACATGTTCCATATCCAGCCCGTCGATGGTCAGCACCACCTTGGCCTCATAGGTTTTACCGGTGGTGTCCCCGGCGTTCCGCATGGCCTCTTCGATGGCCTGCTGCGAGGTCACGCCGACCTGTTTGAGGAATTTGCGCATCGACATGTTGAAGTCTTCTGACATGGGGTGGGTCCTTTTTTTGCGGATGAGATGAAAACTTGACGGTGAATTGAGCGCCCGCCTAGGCTGTCTGAACAGAGCAGAGTTCGGGAGGGGCGATATGCGGAGAATACTGGGGGCGCTTGCCTGTCTTGTCGTCCTGCCCACCACGCTCATTGCAGAGGATTTGCGGCTTGCCGTGCCGGAGGCGCTGGAGGCCACGGGGCTGGCGCAATTTATCGTGCCGCGCTTTTCGCTGAAAACATCCGTGCGGATTGCGCGCGTGGGCCCGGACGCGGAGGCCGAGATGCGGTTCACCCGTGGTGGCACGGCAGTGTTTGAGGGACCGCAGCAGCGCTGGGGGCTGGAGCATGATGGCGACCCGCGCGCGGTGCGGTTTCTGGACTGGCTGAAATCCGACGTGGGCAAACGCACGATCGAAAGCTTCAAAGCGGAGGACGGCACGACCTATTCCGCAGCGGTGACGCAGGCGAAGGTCGAGGTGGAGGTGAGTTTTGACGGCGACAGACGAAAAGGCGAGGCACTCTCGCTGTCGCTCTGCGGGCGCTGTCACGTGATCAATGACAGCAACAGGATGAACGGTATGGAGTCGACGCCCTCTTTCCGGGTGCTGCGGGGGCTGTCGGACTGGGACCGGCGCTTTGCCAATTTCCATCTGCTCAACCCGCACCCCAGTTTCACACAGATCGACGGGGTGACCGATCCGTTTGATCCCACCCTGCCGTCGCCCATCGTGCCGGTCGAGCTTACGGTCGATGACCTTGAGGCAATTCTCGCCTATGTGTCCGGGGTGGCCCCGGCGGATCTGGGCGCGCCGCTGCAACTTCAGTGATCCCTGCGCTTGCTCAGGTAATCATCCGTGGTGCGCACGGCAGGCCGCTCGCCCCCGGCGAAGGGGTTGTTTTGCGAATGGTACTGCGCCTGTATCCGGCAGTTGTCACACATCTCGATCATGCGGATGGTGTCGGGATTGGCGAACATCGCATGTTTGCCCGCGAGCTTTTCCTTGATCCGTTCCACCGTTGATTTGGACCCGAAAAGCGCGCCGCATTCGACGCAAGGAAAGGGCTCTTCCTCATGCATCACCACCTGGGTAAAGGCAGCATCCGTGAGGTTCAGTTGCGGGGTCAGGGTGATGGCATCTTCAGGGCAGATATTGCTGCAGAGACCGCATTGCAGGCAGGCATCTTCCTGAAAGCGCAGTTGGGGCTTGTCCGGGTTGTCGCCAAGCGCGCCTGCCGGGCAGAGTGACACACAGGAGAGGCAGAGGGTGCAGGCGTCCTGATCCACGAGGATCGCGCCATAGGGGGCGGCATCGGGCAGCGTGATGACCTCCGCCTCCGGTTGCAGGGCCTTGGCGGCAAGACGGGTGACCTGACGGCGGCTGCCGAGAGGCAGGATGGGGTCCTGAACCGCGTCGCTTTGCGCGTCTATACATAATGCATCGCTCAGCGCGTCGGGGTCCGATACATCCAGAAGCGCGATGCTCTCCTGTCCGGCAATCGCATTGGCCAGCGATTGCTCCTGTTCCAGCACCGCGCCCTCGCTGCGCGGGGCGAGCAGAACGGATACATGGGCAAAGCCGCAGGCCAACGCCGCCAGCATTTCCGCATGGCCAAAGCTGGCGAGCGCCGACACTGAGAGCGGGATCACATCGCTGGGCAATCCGCGGCCGTATCGTGCCGCGAGCGAAATCATTTCCGCGCCAAAGTCATCGTCATGCACCAGCAGGCGCGGGGCCGTCCCGCCCGCCTTGCGATAGGTGCTGGCCAGCGTGTTCAGCCGCGCAAACAGGGTGGCAACAGGCGGCGCGTCATAGGTGATGGCGCCAGAAGGGCAGAGCGACGCACAGGCCCCGCACCCTGCGCAGATCATCGGATCGATGGCCACATGCTCTCCCGCTGAGGTGATCGCCCCGGTCGGGCAGATGTTCAGGCATTTCGAACAGGCGGGTTGTTCGGCGCGCGAATGGGCGCAGAGTGGCTCTTCAAGACGCACATAGAGTGGCTTTTCAAAGGTGCCGATCATCTGCGAGGCATCCAGCACCGCTTTGGCAACAGCGCTCTGGCTGCCCGGATCGGCGCGCAGATACCCGTCGCGTTTTTCCGGGGCGGCGAAGAGCGCTGTGTCGCCGCTCAGATCGAGGATCACGTCACAGGTACTCTGGGCACCATCTTTCGGAGGCGTCCAATCGGCGGCACCGCGCCCCCCGGCGATGATCTGGCGAAAGCCGTCAATGCGGATATCAAACCGGCCCAGCGATCCAGTGGCGCGGCGCAGTGTGCCGCAGACCACGTCGAAGGCCATACCGGGCGCGGTGTCAAACGGGGCAGGGGTCAGCAACGTTACCGCCAGCATGCCGGACAGATCATGGGCAGCCTGAAGGGCAATCTCGCCCGATCCGATGATCAGGCAGGCCCCGTTGGAGATCACGTCGCGGGTGCGTTCCGGCGGATGGGTCAGCATCGCTTCGGCGGCAAGCGCTGCCATTTTCGGGGCCGCCTCCGCCGCCTCATCGCTCCAGCCCGCGCGGTCGCGCAGGTCAACGAAACGGGGCTCGGGCGCTTCAACTTCCTCGGTCAACTCCCTGAAGAGCGGTGCTTCCTGTTGGCAGGCGATCATCACGCCATCCTCCGCCAGATGCTGCGCAACCTCTGCGATCTGGGCACCGCAGGCGTGGGTGAAAGGTTTCGTGCATCCAAGACCCGTAGCAGTCGCAATCGCGTCGCCGTCCATGGTCTGACTGCCAAGACAATCACAAAGCACCAGTTTTTTTGTCATCTCTCCCCCAGCGGCTGCCGCAATGCCATCCTCGCCACTCTATATATAGAGCACTGGCGCACAAAAAGGCAGGAAACAGAGGCGGCGTAAACCGGAATCGACCTCACCTCTGCCTGGTCGTGGTGGTCACACCGCATGAACGAGCAGGTCCAAGCGGCCCCATCCAAATGCAAAATCGCTAAAGCCCCTGTAATTCAGAGAGTTGGGGAAATGCAAGCCGACCGGCGCGGGCCTCTACGACTAAATGTGTACAGATGCATGCTTTTTTTTCTGGGATAATGACCGGGGTTTGCTAAGGTAGGCTCAAGTACAGCGCGCATTTGGGGAGTAATCTTGGGAGTCGTCTATCCAGAGTCGCAATCCGCGAGGCTTGGCGTGGTTTTGCGCCGGTCGCCCGGTGTCACCGCCTGGTCCAAGTGGGTATGGCGCGCGACTGCCGTTCTGCCGGGGGCGGGCGATGCGTCCTGGAAGGTGCTGCGCAACGAAGGCGGCGTAACCGAATATCACGCATCGACCCATGATCTTCATCTCTACGTGTCGGACGCCGAAGCCTATGCGCACGAGTTGCAGGCGCAATCGCCTTCCGTCTACGTGATCATGCGCGAAGGCGAAAGTGAGGCGCCGCTGGATATTCTGACCGTGACCGTGTCGCCCTATGAAGCGCAGGATTATTCCGACAGTGGCGAAGAACAGGTGGAGCGTGTGGCGATGCCGCCCTCCGTTCTGGAGTGGGTCACCGGTTTTGTCGATCAGCACTACCGCGAAGAGCCATTTGTGAAACGGCGGCGCGACAAGCATCGCACGGATCGTAAGCAGGCCGGTATTGGTGATGCGCGGATTTCGCAGGCAACGGATGTGTATCGCGCACCGACGTCGAACATGCAGGAGGGGGCGGAATGACCGCGCAGGGCTCTTTCTGGGCGCGCCGACGCGCCGCCGTTCAGGCCGAGGCACAGGCGGAAGCGCGTGCGGACGCAGAGCAGCTGGCCGCGGCGCGTGAGGCAGAACTGGCCGAGAAGGACGACGCGCTTGTTCTGGAAGAGATGGGTCTGCCTGATCCCGACCAGATGCAGTCGGGCGATGATTTTGCCGCCTTCATGGCCGAAGAGGTCCCCAAACATCTGCGCAACAAGGCGTTGCGCAAGCTTTGGCGCAGCAACCCCGTGTTGGCCTGTGTGGATGGTCTGAACGAATACGATGATGATTATCGCGCGGCGATGCTGGCCGGGGGGCCGATCCAGACGGCCTATCAGGTGGGCAAGGGTATGATGGCACATCTCGAAGAAGTGGCGCGTCAGGAAGAGCTCGCCAAGGCGACCCCGGAGACCTCCGAGGAGCCCGTCGCGGAGATTGTGGAAGACGACCCGGTGAATGCGTCCGAGCCGGAGGTTGTCGCCTCTGAAGCGCAGCCTGGGAATTTGGCGCTTGATGCAGAGGGTGACGTCGAATCAGCCCCCGTACCCCGGCGTATGCGGTTCCAGTTCGAGGAGGCGCAGGCATGACGGCAACGGCAGAGACCCTCGACATCGCAGCCGAAGACCGGCTGCGCGCCGACCTTTACAATTTCATTGGCCTGCTGCTGGCCCGCCCGGCGGACCAGATGCTGCTGGATCAGACCGCCGCGCTGCAGGGCGATGACAGCGCCATGGGGCAGGCGATCAACAGTCTGGCGCGCGTTGCAAAATCCACGAAGCCCAAGACGGTTGAGCGCGAGTTTAACGCGCTGTTTATCGGTCTGGGGCGGGGCGAGCTGTTGCCCTACGCCAGCTACTATCTGACCGGTTTCCTGAACGAAAAGCCGCTGGCCAAGCTGCGGCAGGATATGGCCGCGCATCAGATGACGCGCGCCGAAAACGCCTTTGAGCCCGAAGACAGCATGGCCGCGCTGATGGAGATGATGGGGGGCATGATTGTCGGCCGCTTTGGCCAGCCCGCACGGCTTGACCAGCAACGCGGCTTTTTCAATAGCCACATCGCGCCCTGGGCCACACATTTCTACACGGATCTCGAAGGCGCGAAATCCTCGGTGTTCTACGCAGGTGTTGGGGCCGTTGGCCGCGCCTTCATGGAGATCGAGAAAGAAGCATTCAGAATGACGGCGGACTGATCCGCCGACAAGGGACGGGACGCCGTCCGCAAAGACGAAAGGGAGAAGGACACATGGCACAGAAATCGGATGGCGACACAAATCGCCGGGATTTCCTGAAACTGGCGGGCACAGCAGCCCCCGCGGCAGCCGTTGCCGTGGCAGCCGGGACAGGCACGGCGGAAGCGGCCGAGGTGGATACGACCTCTGACAAGATGCAGGACACCGCCCACACGCGCGCCTATCTCGCGAGCGCGCGCTTCTGATTTGCGCCGGGGGTGCATCTGAAGGGTGCAGCCTGACGGCGTTTCGACATTAAAATACCCAGCCACCTGATCGGGGCAGCAAGGGAGGGAAGTATGTTAAGGAAAAAGACCAATTCGGTCACGCAGCGTGCAGGACGGACAAACATCCTGTCGGACGGGACCGCATCATCCGTTGACCGCCGTGCGTTTTTGCGAGGCTCAGGCCTGGCGATTGGCGGGCTGGCCGCGATTTCCGCCACGGGCGGCGCGGTCACGCAAGCCTCTGCTGCAACCGCAGCAACGGGCGCGGTGGAAACCATCAAATCTGTCTGCACCCACTGCTCGGTCGGCTGTACGGTCGTTGCAGAAGTGTCGAACGGCGTCTGGACAGGGCAGGAGCCCGGCTGGGACAGTCCGTTCAACCTCGGCGCCCATTGCGCCAAGGGCGCTGCGGTGCGCGAGCACGCGCATGGCGAACGCCGCCTGAAGTACCCGATGAAGAAAGAGGGCGGAGAGTGGAAGCGCATCTCCTGGGAGCAGGCGATCGAAGAGATCGGCGACAAGATGATGAGCGTCCGCGAGGAAAGCGGACCGGACTCCGTCTACCTGCTGGGCTCGGCCAAGCACAATAACGAACAGGCCTACCTGTTCCGCAAGTTCGCGGCCTACTGGGGGACCAATAACGTCGACCACCAGGCGCGGATCTGTCACTCCACCACCGTGGCCGGTGTGGCGAATACATGGGGTTACGGCGCCATGACCAACAGCTACAACGACATGCACAATTCCAAGGCGATGTTCCTGATCGGCGGCAACCCGGCTGAGGCGCACCCCGTCTCGCTGTTGCACATGCTGAAGGCCAAGGAGCAGAACAACGCGCCGCTGATCGTCTGCGACCCGCGCTTTACGCGCACGGCGGCCCATGCGGATGAATATGTGCGCTTCCGTCCCGGTACGGATGTGGCGCTGGTCTGGGGCATCCTCTGGCACATCTTCGAGAACGAGTGGGAAGACAAGGAGTTCATCCGCACCCGTGTCTGGGGCATGGACCAGATCAAGGAAGAGGTGGCCAACTGGACGCCCGAGGAAGTCGAACGCGTAACCGGCGCGCCCGGCAGCCAGCTGCGCCGTGTGGCGCGGACGCTGGTCAACAATCGTCCCGGCACCGTGATCTGGTGCATGGGCGGCACCCAGCACACAAATGGCAATAACAACACGCGTGCGTATTGCGTGCTGCAACTGGCCCTTGGCAACATGGGCACCGCTGGCGGTGGCACCAACATCTTCCGCGGCCACGACAACGTGCAGGGTGCCACGGACCTTGGCGTTCTGGCCAATACGCTGCCGGGGTACTATGGCCTCAAGCCCGGCTCCTGGGCCCATTGGGCGCGCGTTTGGGAAGAGGACCTGGATTGGCTGAAAGGCCGCTTCTCCGTCATGGAAGGGGCTGGCAAGGATGGCGCCGACCGTCTGATGATGAACGAGACCGGCATCCCCGTATCACGTTGGATCGACGGTGTGCTGGAAGAAAAGGACAACATCGACCAGCCCGACAACACGCGCGTCATGATGCTCTGGGGCCATGCGCCCAACTCGCAGACCCGTCAGAAAGAAATGAAAACGGCGATGGAGAAGCTGGACATGATGGTGGTGGTCGATCCTTATCCGACCGTCTCTGCCGTCTTGCAGGACCGCGAGGATGGCGTCTATCTGCTGCCCGCCTGTACCCAGTTCGAGACACGCGGCTCTGCTACGGCCTCGAACCGGTCGCTTCAGTGGCGGGATAAGGTGGTTGATCCGATCTTTGAATCGCTGCCCGATCACACAATCATATCGATGTTTGCGAAAAAACTGGGCTTCCATGACAAGCTCTTCCGCAACATCGCGATGGACGGCGAAGAGCCGGTGATCGAGGACATCACCCGCGAGTTTAACCGCGGCATGTGGACCATCGGCTACACAGGCCAGAGCCCTGAGCGTCTGAAGATGCACATGGCAAACCAGCACACCTTTGACCGCACCTCGCTGCGGGCGATTGGCGGGCCGGCGGATGGCGATTTCTATGGCATGCCATGGCCCTGCTGGGGCACGCCCGAGATGAACCATCCCGGCACCGCGAACCTCTATGACATGTCGCTGCCGGTGGCAGAGGGTGGTCTGGCGTTCCGTGCACGTTTCGGCGTGGAGCGGGATGGCGACAACCTTCTGGCCGAAGGGGTCTCCAACCCCGGGGCGGAAATTCAGGATGGCTATCCTGAGTTCACCATGCAGATGCTCATGGATCTCGGCTGGGACGGTGATCTGACGGCGGATGAACGTGCCGCGATTGATGCGGTGGCGGGACCCAAGACCAACTGGAAAACCGACCTCTCGGGCGGTATCCAGCGGGTGGCGATCAAGCATGGCTGTGCGCCCTTCGGTAACGCTAAGGCCCGCGCGGTTGTCTGGACCTTCCCCGATCCGGTGCCGGTGCACCGCGAACCGCTTTACACCAACCGGCGGGACCTCGTGGCCGACTATCCGACCTACGAGGACAAGAAGTTCTGGCGCCTGCCGACCATGTACAGGTCGATCCAGGAAAAGGACTTCAGCCAGGAGTATCCGATGATCCTGACCTCGGGTCGTCTGGTCGAATACGAAGGTGGCGGCGACGAATCCCGCTCCAACCCATGGCTGGCGGAACTCCAGCAGGACATGTTTGTCGAGGTGAACCCGCGCGATGCCAACAATCTTGGCCTGCGCGATGGCGAACAGGTCTGGGTCGAAGGCCCCGAAGGTGGCAAGGTCAAAGTGATGGCCATGGTCACCGAACGGGTCGAGGCGGGCGTGGCCTTCATGCCCTTCCACTTCGGCGGGCATCTGGAGGGGGTCGATTTGCGGGACAAGTATCCCGAAGGGGCCGATCCTTACGTGTTGGGCGAGGCGTCCAATACTGCACAGACCTATGGCTATGACAGCGTGACCCAGATGCAAGAGACGAAATCGACGCTCTGCAAAATCTGGGCAGCGTAAGGGAGGACATGAATAATGGCCGCTAGAGCAAAATTTCTCGTCGACGCTGAACGCTGCATCGAATGCAACGCCTGCGTCACCGCCTGTAAGAACGAGCACGAAGTGCCGTGGGGCATCAACCGCCGCAAGGTCGTGACGATCAATGACGGCAAGCCGGGAGAACGTTCGATCTCCGTCGCCTGCATGCATTGTTCGGACGCGCCTTGTATGGCCGTCTGTCCGGTGGATTGCTTCTACCAGAACGAAGAAGGCGTGGTGCTGCACTCCAAGGACCTCTGCATCGGCTGCGGATATTGCTTCTATGCATGCCCCTTCGGTGCGCCCCAGTTCCCGCAAGCGGGCAACTTCGGATCCCGTGGCAAGATGGACAAGTGTACGTTCTGTGCGGGCGGACCGGAGGAGAACAACTCCACCGCCGAATTCGCCAAATACGGGCGCAACCGGATCGCCGAGGGCAAACTGCCAATCTGCGCCGAGATGTGCGCGACCAAGGCGTTGCTGGCCGGAGATGGTGACATCGTCGCCAATATCTACCGTGAGCGCGTCGTGGCCCGTGGCTTCGGGTCCGGTGCCTGGGGATGGGGCACGGCCTACGACCAGAAAGGCGGTTGACCTTCGCCTTAAGGTTGTGAACTCTTCAGGGGCGGCTCTATCGGGGCCGCCCCGTGCGTCTGAGAGAACAGGATATGTCCATGCTCCGATTTCTGTGTCTGCTGGTTTTGACTTTTTGCCTCGCCGTGGGCGTTCAGGCGCAGGAGGCGGCCCCCGTTGACCGCAGCGCGACCGGCGGCGCGCAGACGCTCGAGGATATTCTCAAGCGTCAGGAAGGCCTCAAGATTGATGACAGCTTCCGCAGCGGGCTCACGGGTAATCCTGATAACGCGGCGGCCAAAACCGATCAATTGGGCACCCTGGGCGGGGCATCGGACCCGGATCTCTGGCGGGCCTACCGCTACAATTCGGCGGCTATCACGACTCAAGCCCGCGGGCCTGCCGCCGATGTGCTGATCCAGGACGGCGGCATGCGCTGGCTTCTGTTACGAGAGGGGCCACTGCTGACCTATGGCGGCGCGCTTATGGGTGGTATGGTCATACTGCTTGCCCTGTTCTACCTGATCCGCGGTCGCATTCGCATCGATGGCGAAAAGACGGGCCAAACCATCCTGCGGTTCAAGGCGGCTGAACGTTTTGCCCATTGGTTGTTGGCCGGGTCCTTCATCATCTTGGGCATCACCGGCCTTATCACACTGGCAGGGCGCAAGCTGCTGATCCCGGCCTTCGGTCCTGAAGCCTTCGCAACGCTGGCGATGGGGTCCAAGTGGGTGCACAATAACATCTCATGGGCCTTCATGCTGGCGCTGATCCTCGTCTTTGTCTTCTGGGTGGTGCACAACCTGCCGGACCGGACAGACATCAACTGGATCCTGAAAGGCGGCGGCATCTTTGGCGGCGGCCACCCCCCGGCCAAGAAATTCAACGCAGGTCAAAAGCTGATCTTCTGGTCAGTCATTCTGCTGGGCGGCTCCATTTCCGTCTCCGGTCTCTCGCTGCTGTTCCCCTTCGAGATGCCGATGTTCGCCGTGACCTTCGAAAAGCTCAACGCCGTGGGGCTACCGCAACTGCTGGGCCTGGGGGAGTTGAACACCGCGCTCGCCCCGCATGAGGAAATGCAATACGCCCAGCTCTGGCATGCCATCGTCAGCTTTGTGCTGATGGCGATCATCATCGCTCATATCTACATCGGTTCGGTCGGTATGGAAGGGGCCTATGCGGCCATGGGGGACGGCGAGGTAGAACTGCAGTGGGCGCGTGAACACCACAGCATCTGGACCGCCGAAGTCGAAGAGCAGCAATCAAAGGCGGGCAAAGCATGAGAGAGATTGTTCTTGCCTGTGTCGCCATGGTCGTCATCGCGGTGGGTGCGAATTTCGCCTTGAACGAGGCTGGATTCTCGGCTGCGGAACAAGGCACTGGTCAGGCGGTACGGCTCGACGACTGACCCTATTGCGCCGCGGTGCGCAGTTCCGTCATCAGATGGCGGAACTTTTCGCCCTGAATACCCACGTGATCGCGCAATGCAGTGGCGGCACGGGCGTCATCCCCTGACCGCAGCGCCGCGACAATCTCCTCATGTTCCCCCATCGACTGCGCCAGGCGTCCGCGCAGCCGGAGCTGGAGCCTGCGGAAAGGTTTCAGCCTGCGGTGCAGCCGCAGGGCCTGCCCGGCGAGATAGCTGTTGCCGGATTGCGCATAGATCGTGTGATGAAACCGCTCGTTCTCGCGGTAGTAGGCGTCGGTATCCTGTGACGCCATCGCCGCGCGGCAGAGATCATTGGCCTGTTCCAACTCCGCCAGCGCCTCATCCGAGATGCGGCGCGCGGCCAGACGCCCACAGACGGCCTCGATCTCGGCCATGGTTTCGAACATCTCCATCAGTTCCACGGGGCCCGGTTGGCGTACGAAAACCCCGCGACGGGGAAGTTGCTCGGCGATGCCGGAGGCCACCAACCGCTGCAAAGCTTCGCGGATGGGAGTGCGGGAGACACCGAACTGTTTGGCCAGCCGGATTTCATCCAGCCGGTCGCCATCATTGAATTGACCGGTAAAGACCAGCTCCTCCAGCGCGTCCGCTATTCTGTCTGCATGCCTGACATCCATGCGCTCACTTTAGGCTGAAACCACGTGTGCGACAATCACTTTATTGTATACAAAAATGTTGACTCTGAATGCGAGAGGTTAAATGCTGACATATCGGCCGGAGCTATCTCACCGGCATTCTGGGAGGAAAAAATGAGAAGATCACTGCTTTCCGCAGCGCTTGCTGCCATTCTCGCCACCGGCGCTGCCACCGCGCAGGCGACCGAGTTGCGCCTGTCACATCAATGGTCCAACAAGGACGTACGCCATCAGGTGGCTCAGATCATCGCGGATGAGGTCGCCGCCGCAGATGTCGATCTGGAGATCAAGATTTTCGGCTCCAAATCGCTGTTTAAACCGCGCGAGCAATACAAACCCCTCAGCCGCGGACAGCTGGATATGACCGTGCTGCCGTTGAGCTATGCCGGTGGCCAGCAGCCTGCCTATAACCTGACGCTGATGCCGGGGCTGGTGAAAAATCACGACCATGCGGCGCGTCTGAGCGACAGCCCCTTCATGGAGGCGCTGGAAGCGAAGATGGCCGATGACGATGTCATGGTGCTGGTGCACGGCTATCTGGCGGGCGGTTTTGTGGGTAAAGACAAATGCATCACCAATCCCGAGGACGTGGTCGGTCAGCAGACCCGCGCTGCGGGCAAGGCCTTCGAGCAGATGCTGGCGGGGGCAGGGGCCTCCATCGCTTCCATGGCCTCTTCCGAGATCTACAACGCCATGCAGACCGGCGTTCTGACGGCGGCGAATACCTCGTCCTCGTCCTTCGTCTCCTACCGGATTTACGAGCAGGTTTCGTGCTATACCCCGGCCTCGGATGTGGCCTTGTGGTTCATGTATCAGCCGGTGCTCATGAATAAATCCACCTTTGACGGGTTGAGTGACGCCCAGCAGACAGCCCTGCTGGAAGCCTCTGAAAAGGCCGAAGCCTTCTATCTGGAAGAGGCGAAAAAGCAGGACGCGGCTTCCGTGAAGGTGTTCGAGGACGCCGGTGTCGAGATTGCACAGATGACGGCGGAAGATTTCGCCGCCTGGCAGGCGGTTGCACAGGAGACATCGTTCAAGGCCTTCGTCGAAGAAGTGCCGGACGGGCAAGCGCTGCTCGATATGGCGCTGGCCGTCGAATAACCAACCTCCGGGCGGCGCGCAATCGCCGCCCCATTTTTCTCTGATCCTTCAGGAGCGCTCATGGCTGGTCAATCCTCTGCCACGGATACGCACGTCGGCAATCATCCTTTCCTGCGTGCGGTCGCCGCTCTGTCGACAGTCGCCGGGTGGTGCTCTGCCGCGATGATCGTGACCGCTGTGGCGATCACCTGCCAGATGATCTTTGTGCGCTTTGTCCTGAATGGCTCCACTGTCTGGCAGACCGAAATGGTCATCTACCTGGTGATCGGTGCGACACTGGTGGGCCTGCCTTACGTACAGCGCTTGAGGGGGCATGTGAACGTCGATCTGATCCCGCTTGCCCTGCCGATGCGGGCGCGTCGGGCACTGGCTGTGCTGACCCTGTCACTCTCCATCGCGATCATCGGCGTCATGCTCTGGTACGGGTACGACTACTGGCATTTCGCCTGGGATCGGGGGTGGAAGTCGGACACCGTCTGGGGCGTGCGGTTGTGGATTCCCTATCTGGCGCTGCCGGTGGGCTTCGGCCTGTTGATGCTCCAGCTGATTGCGGATCTGGTGGGCGTGCTGACCGGCACTGAGAAGCCGTTTGGGCTGGAGGACAACTGATGGATCCGCTTGTCCTTGGCGCGCTGGTCGCCCTCTCCACCATCATCGTCCTTTTCTCCGGCGTGTCGGTCGCCATCGGATTGCTGATCGTCTCCGCCGGTTTCCTGATGATCTTCGACGGGCTGCGCAGCCTTGAGCTGATGCCTGAAATCCTCTTTGGCAAGCTCGACAATTTCGCGCTGCTCTCCATCCCGATGTTCATCATCATGGGCGCGTCCATCGCTTCGACGCGGGCCGGGGCGGACCTTTATGAGGCGCTCGAACGCTGGTTGACCCGCGTGCCCGGCGGGCTGGTGATTTCCAACCTCGGGGCCTGTGCGCTTTTTGCCGCCATGTCCGGGTCGAGCCCGGCCACCTGCGCGGCCATCGGCAAGATGGGCATCCCGGAGATGCGCAAGCGCGGCTACCCGGATGGTGTGGCTGCAGGCTCCATCGCGGCGGGCGGCACGCTGGGCATCCTGATCCCGCCGTCGGTCACGATGATCGTCTACGGGATCGCGACGGAAACCTCGATTGGCCGTCTGTTCCTTGCTGGCGTCATCCCCGGCCTGCTGCTGGTGGCGCTTTTCATGGTCTGGTCGCTCTATTCCACGTGGAAATCCGGCAACACCACCCTGCTGACGGCGGGCAGCTATTCCTGGCGCGAAAGGTTCGAAATCCTGCCCCGGGTGCTGCCCTTCATCGGCATCATCATCGGTGTGCTCTACGCCATGTACGGCGGCATCGCGACGCCTTCTGAAACAGCCGCCGTGGGCGCACTTTTGTGCCTGATCATCGCCATGGTGATCTATAAACTCTGGAGCCCCAAAGCGCTCTGGCACGTGCTGCGCGACAGCACCAAGGAAAGCGTGATGATCCTCTTCATCATCGCCGCCGCCGGTGTGTTTTCCTACATGCTCTCAAGCCTCTTTATCACGCAATCCATCGCGGAATGGATCGGCACGCTGGAGGTCAACCGCTGGGTGTTGATGGGCACGGTCAACGTCTTTCTGCTGATCGCGGGGTTCTTTCTGCCGCCGGTCGCCGTGATCCTGATGGCAGCACCCATTCTGCTGCCGATCATCACCACGGCAGGGTTCGATCCGATCTGGTTCGCGGTGGTTCTGACGATCAACATGGAGATCGGGCTGATCAGCCCGCCCGTCGGTCTCAACCTCTACGTCATCAATGGCATCGCGCCTGACATTTCGCTCAAAACCATTTTGATGGGGTCGCTGCCCTTCGTGGCCTGTATGGTCATTGCCATTATCCTGTTGTGTATTTTCCCCGGCCTTGCGACCTGGCTGCCCGATGCCGTGATGGGGCCTGCGTTTTGAGCTTTTTTGCCGATCTTCTTTCAACGGTTTTCGAGCGGCGCTACCGGAGCGCGCTGGAGCCTGACCTTGAGGGGCGTAGCATCGAAGAACTGTGCGGCGATTTGCTGGGCAGTTCCGGCGAAATATCGGGCGCGGTGACGGCTGGGCATATCCTGGACCGCTACGCTGCGATGGACCCCTCTGAAAAGCTGACGTTTTTCGAGTTTCTGGCGCAGGATATGGGCCTTGATGCCGACGAGGTGCGGCGCAGGCTGGCGGAGTTCGAGGCGGCGCCTTCCCGGCAAACTTACCGCGCGTTTTCTACCTCGGCAGAGCCCATGCGGCAGGAGTTGGCGCGGCGTCTCAACCAGATACCGGGGGCCACCGCGCGGCTGGTGCAGATGCGCGACGACCTTTTAGGTTTTGCCCGCAGCCATCCTAAGCTTGGCCCGGTGGATCACGATTTTCGGCACCTGCTTTCCTCGTGGTTCAATCGCGGCTTTCTCGTGCTGCGCCCGATTGACTGGGAAAGCCCGGCGGAGGTGCTGGAAAAGATCATCGCCTACGAGGCGGTGCACACCATCGACAGCTGGGACGATCTGCGCCGTCGGGTGCAGCCAAGCGACCGTCGTTGCTTTGCCTATTTCCACCCCGCCATGCCAAACGAGCCGCTGATTTTTGTCGAAGTTGCGCTGACACGGGGCGTGCCCGGATCGGTGCAGGAGCTCTTGTCGGACACGCGCGAGGAACTGGCCGCCGAAGATGCGGACACGGCCGTTTTCTATTCGATTTCCAACTGCCAGTCCGGGCTGGCGGGCATTTCCTTTGGCAACTCGCTCATCAAACAGGTGGTGGCCGATCTGTCGCGGGACCTGCCGGGGTTGGAGACTTTCGTGACCCTCTCGCCGATCCCCGGGTTGATGCAATGGATCGCGGAGACGGGTCAGCAGATGGGTGAAGCCCCCGCAGATCAACGCCAGCGTGGCGCGCAGTACCTTCTGGCCGCAAAGCGCGATGATGGCAGCCCGCGTGACCCGGTGGCGCGGTTCCACTTGGGCAATGGCGCACTGATCCATGATGTGCACGCCGGTGCCGATCTGTCGCCCAACGGGATGGCGCAATCCGCAGGCGTCATGGTGAACTACCTTTACGACCGGGCCCTGATTGCGCAAAACCATGAAGGATATGCCGACGGCTACAAAGTTGCGGCGTCACCGCAAGTGCAGGCGCTTGCGGCGGCGGTGGATAAGACAAAGACTTGAGGACATCACAATGGCCAATCCTCTTTTTGATCACCTTTTCGGCAACCACGCGGGCAAGGATACGCCTTTTCTGATTCTGAAGGATGGTCAGGTGATCACCCATGCGGCCTTTCTGTCGATGACAGCGCGGTTTGCACGTGCCTTCAAGGCGCTTGGTCTGAAGCCGGGAGACCGGCTCGCCCTGCAGGCGGAAAAGTCCCCCGAGGCGCTGGCGGTTTATGCTGCCGCCGTTCAGTCGGGCATCGTGTTCCTGCCGCTGAACACTGGCTACACTGCTGCAGAAGTCTCCTATTTTGTGGAAAACAGCGAGGCGCGTCTATTGATCTGCGATCCGGTAAAGGCGGACGGGCTTCGCCCAGTGGCTGAGGCTTGTCATGCTGCGCTGGAAACACTGGACGCCGATGGAAACGGCTCGCTGCCGGAGCGTGCGCGGGGCGAGCGTGATGCCTTTGCGACAGTTCCACGTGCGCCAGATGATCTGGCCGCATTTCTCTACACATCCGGCACCACGGGGCGCTCCAAGGGCGCGATGCTGACGCAAACAAACCTGCTCTCCAATGCCCAGACGCTGGTGGATGTGTGGCGGTTCACCAGAGACGACGTGCTCCTGCACGCTTTGCCGATTTTCCACACGCACGGTCTTTTTGTGGCCACCAATGTGACACTGCTGGCGGGTGGGTCGCTTCTCTTTCTGCCAAAATTCGACGCGGACGACGTGATTGACCTGCTGCCCAGGGCCACGACGATGATGGGGGTGCCGACCTTCTACACGCGCCTGCTGGACGATCCGCGCTTTACCGGCGATCTGGTGCGGCACATGCGGCTTTTTGTATCCGGCAGCGCCCCATTGCTGGCCGAAACGCATGTCCAATTCGAAAAACGCACCGGGCACCGCATTCTGGAGCGCTACGGCATGACCGAGACCAATATGAACACCTCGAACCCCTATGAGGGCGCGCGGCGGGCAGGGACGGTTGGCTTTCCACTGCCGGGGGTGGAGCTGAAAATCACCGATCCCGCCAGCGGTGAGACACTGCCTGACGGGGAGATCGGACAGATCGAAGTGCGGGGCCCGAATGTGTTCAAAGGTTATTGGCAGATGCCCGAAAAGACGCGCGAAGAACTGCGCGCCGACGGTTTTTTCATCACCGGTGATCTGGGGCTGATCGACGATCAGGGGTACGTGCAGATTGTCGGGCGCAACAAGGACCTGATCATCTCTGGCGGCTACAATATCTACCCCAAGGAAATAGAGGTTCTGCTGGATGATCAGCCAGGCGTGCTGGAGAGTGCCGTGGTCGGTGTGCCGCATCCTGACTTCGGCGAAACTGTTGTCGGATTTGTTGTGGCGGAGAAGACAACACCCCCCGATCTGGACGGCATCTCGGCGGCAGTTGGTACGCAGCTGGCGCGGTTCAAGCATCCCCGCAAGCTGATCGTTCTGCCAGAGCTGCCGCGTAACACCATGGGCAAGGTGCAAAAGAACATCCTGCGTCAGGACTACGGCGATCTCTTCGCGGGCTGAGTTACAGCAGGTCCTTGGGTGTTTCCCCAGCGAAAAACGCATCCAGATTGTCGAGCGCCCGAAACCCCATGGCATCGCGCGTGCGGGTGGTTGCAGAGCCAATGTGCGGCAGCATAAAGATGTTCTCATGCGCGGCAAAAGCCGGGTTGCCCCCCGGTTCCACCTTGAAACAATCAAGACCGGCAGCGGCAACCTGACCGCTACCCAGGGCCGCCAGCAAGGCGTCTTCATCCACCAGCGCGCCGCGCGCTGAGTTGACGATCACCGCACCGGGCGGCAATAGGGCGAACCGCTCTGCATTCATCAAATCCATCGTGTCGGGCGTGGCCGGGCAGTGCAGCGACAGGAAATCCGCCACGCTCAGCAGGCTTTCGACAGTGTCGTGATAGGTCGCGCCCTGCGCCTGCGCGTCAGGCAGAGGGCTGCGGTTGTAATAATGGATCTCCATATCGAACCCGCGCGCCTTGGCGGCAAAGGCACGGCCGACTCGGCCCATGCCGATGATCCCGAGACGCGCGCCCGTCACCTGCTTGCCGACCATGAAAGACGGTGACCAGAAGTCCCACGCGCCCGTGCGCACGATCCGGTCGCCCGCCACTGCATGGCGCGCGGCCCCCAGCATCAGCAGCATGGCCAGTTCCGCCGTGGCGTCCGAGAGCACATCCGGGGTGTTTGTCACCGCGATACCGCGCGCCTTGAGACTGGGCAGGTCGCAATGGTCGACGCCCACCGAATGGTTGGCGATGATTTTCAGGCGCGGGTCAAGCTTGCCGGCTACCTCGGCGCTGAAGTGTTCGGAATGACAGGGGATGATCGCGTCGAAATCGGCACTGGCGGCGATCAGATCAGAGGCTGTCCCCGGCGTATCGGCGTGATTGACGACCGTGTCATAGTCGCGCATCGCGCGCGCGAGGGTGGCGTCCGACAGGCGGCGGGTGATCCAGAGACGGGGCTTGGTCATGGTCTATTTCTTCCGGATGCATTCGTCCCAGTAGTCATAGATCGCCATGGCGCAGACGATGATGACGATGACCATGAAGGGGAAGCCGCCCCAGAAGCCCGCGAATCCGGTGGAGATGCTGTGCGACAGCTCGCCCACGAAGATCACCAGCAGGGCGGTGCCGATGAGCCCGACGATCAGTTTGACGGTATATGACATGTTTGCGTCCTCTCAGTCAGGCGGCGGCTGCCGCGATGTGGTTTTGCAGCCAGCGCGCGGTGCGCAGCAGCCGGTCGTCTTTATGCACCGGGCCAATCAGTTGCACGCCGATGGGCAGGCCGGTTTCCCCGACCAGCAAGGGCAGGGTCACACAAGGCAGGCCTGCCAGTGTCCAGAGTGTACAGAAAATCGGATCGCCTGTCCCGTCGCTGAACTTCGTCGCTTCGCCTGCGGCTGCCGGGGCGAGGATCGCATCGAAGTCGACAAAGAAATCGTCAAAGAAGGATTGTGCAGAGGCTTTGACCGCCAGTGCATCTTCGTACTCAGCTGTGCTGATTTTTCGGGCGCGGGTGATGATCGGTTTCAGCGTCTCGCTGATCTGTTCCCAATGCCCGTCAAAGACATCGGCCTGATGCCGGGCAATCTCATATTCGTGGATGCGTGCCTGAACGGCCACCAGCTCGGCCAGTTGATCGGCAGGGTCCATCCGGGTCACACGGGCGTCCAGAATCTCCATCACACCGTCAAACCCGTCCCGTGCCGCCTCTGACAGCCGGTCGTTGAACGGCAGGTTGAACCAGACGAGATCGGGCTCAATCGGTGCGTCCTCCACAGCCCCCTTGGCCATGGCAGGGCGGGCGTGGGCAAAGCTTTCGCTGTCGCGCTGGTCATAGCCGCTGATGGCGTCGGCCAGCAGGGCCGCATCCTCCAGCGTCCGGGCAAAAGTGCCGATCTGATCCAGTGATTTCGATGTTTGCAGGACTCCGGTGCGCGGGATCATCCCGCGCGTGGGTTTGAACCCGAAGGTGCCACAAAAAGATGCCGGGCGGATCACCGAGCCATTGGTCTGCGTGCCAACGGCAAGTGGCACATGCCCCGCAGCCACCGCGGCCGCGGACCCACTGGAGGAACCGGCGGGTGAGTGGTCGGGGTTATGCGGGTTGCGGGTCTCGCTGGGGTGCATGAAGGCCAGTTCGGTTGTGACCGTCTTGCCCATGATCACGGCCCCTGCTTCGCGCAGCATTTCGACGATCCGGGCATCCTCGGCGCTTTGACGGCCCGCGAAAATCGGTGTGCCGCGCTGGGTGGGCATGTCGTGCGTGTCGATAATGTCCTTGAGCCCGACCGGCAGCCCATGCAGCGGTCCCGTGGCCAACCCGCGCTGGCGCAGGCGGTCGCAGTCTTCGGCCTGTTTCAACGCGGCCTCGGCGTCGAGATGCGCCCAGGCGTGGATGTTGCCGTCGGTTTCGGCAATCCGGTCCAGACAGGACTGGACCAGTTGCACTGATTTCAGCCTGCCAGAGGCGATATGGCCTGCCGCCTCTGTCGCCGAGAGCTCGTGCGGTTTGATCTTCATGGGATATACGGCCCAAAGAGATAATCCGGGAACCAGAGCGCGATGCCCGGGAACTGGTACATCAGCACCATGGTCAGGATCACGATCCCAAGGTAGGGCATGATGCCGCGGAAAATCTCCATCAGCTCGATCTGTTTCTTGAGCACCCCTTTTAGGTAATAGGCCGACATGGCCATGGGCGGGGTCAGGAAGGAGGTCTGCAGGTTCAGTGCCACCAGCATGGCAAAGAAGTAGGGGTTCACGCCGAAGACTTCCAAGAGCGGCAGGAAGATCGGCACGAAGATGATCAGGATTTCCGACCATTCCAGCGGCCAGCCCAGCAGGAAGATGATGATCTGTGCCAGCACCAGAAACTGCCAGGGTTCCAGATCCATCCCGCCGACCCAATCGGCGATGATGTCATGGCCGCCGAGGTAGGAGAAGACAGAGGCAAAGGTCCAGGAACCGACAAAGAGCCAGCAGACCATGGCCGTGGCCTTGGCGGTGAGGAACACGCTTTCCTTAAGCTTGGTCCAGGTCATGGAGCGGTAGAGCACGGCCAGCACCATACCGCCGAGCGCGCCCATTGCGGCGGCCTCTGCCGGCGTCGCCAGACCGCCGAGAATAGAGCCCAGCACCAGCGCGATCAGGACCGTGAGCGGCACGAAGCTGACCAGCAGGTTCCAGTAGATCTCGCGCGGGGGCGGGACGTCATCCATCTGCGGTTTGGGCGCGAGGGAGGGGGTGATCCAGACCCGGACGATCACGTAGACGATGTAGAGACCCGCCAACAGCAGCCCCGGGAAAACGGCGGCGGCGTAGAGGCGTAGGGGCGAGAGATCCGCAATGGCGGAATAGACGATCAACATGATCGATGGAGGGATCAGGATGCCTAGCGTTCCGCCCGCACAGATCACGCCGGAGGCGAAGCTCTTGTTGTAGTTGGCGTTGGCCATGGCGGGGAAGGCCAGCAGGCCCATCAGCGTCACAACAGCGCCGACGATGCCGGAGGCGGTGGAGAAGACTGCGCAGGTCAGCAGGGCCGCAATCGCCAGTGAGCCGGGCAGGTTGCGCGCGGCCTGATAGAGCGAGAAGAAGAGCTTGTCGACGATGTTCGCGCGTTCGACCACGTAGCCCATGAACAGAAACAGCGGGATCGCGACCAGCGTCGGATTTTCCATCACCGAATAGGTGTTCTGGTTCAGCAGGTAGAAGATGTTGTTGTTGAAAATGTCACTAAAGCTCTCGATCGGCCCGCCCTGATGGTAGGCGTAGTAGCCAAAGGCCACGCCCATCGCGAGAAGGGTGAAGGCAATCGGAAACCCAAGCAAAACAAGCAAAATAAACAGGCCCAGCATCAACAGGGCGACTTCGGGATTTGTCATCTTTTTATCTTTCCTGGTGCGTCAGAGACGTCAGTTTTTGCCGGGATGGATGGCTTGGATTTCAGCGAGATCCGCCTCGGACAGCAGATCTTCGGTCTCTTTCACATCGGCCAGGCGTTCGGGCCATTCGCCGGTGCGGATCGCCATGACGCAGCGCACCAGTTCGGCCAGACCCTGGATCATCAGCAACGCACCGGCGACCGGGATCAGTGATTTGAAGAAGTAAATCTGGATGCTGGCGGGGCTGTTGAAGCTGACTTCCTTGTACCGCCAGCTGTCGGAGGCGATCTCGTAGCCGAACCACACGAGCGCGGTGACGCCCGGAAAGAAAAACAGGAAGTAGAGCAGGAAATCGAGGCTCGCCTGCACCTTGACCGGGAACAGGCGATAGACCACATCCGCCCGCACATGCGTGTCCTGCGCCAGCGCATAGGCGCCGCACATCAAAAACAGCGCACCGTACATCTGGATCATCATATCAAAGGCCCAGACGGTGGGGGCATTGAGCACGTAGCGCACGAAGACCTCGTAAGACACCGACAGTGTCAGGATCAGGATGCACCACCCGAAGGCCCGGCCTACCCAGAGGCTCAGCCCTTCTATGGCGTGAACAAATTTCATCGTTTTGATTCCCTGTGGCGGATATGCAGGCCCTCGCGGCGGGACCCGGTCAGCGGAAAGGAGGCCGGACGCGGAGGCGCCCGATCTCCCTGTCACATGTGGCTAACTCAACCGAAGTAGTGGTTGTAGGCCAGCTTGTAGTCAGGCTGGTTCAGGTTGAGGTAGTTCATCACGTCCTTGGCGTAGGCCTTTTGCGATTCCATCACCTTGGCAAAGAACGGATCGTCCTCTGCGATACGCGCTGTCACCTTGTCCCACGCTGCCAGCTGGGCCGCCATCACCGAATCCGGTGTGCGGTAGACATTCACGCCATCGGCTTCCTGCAGTTTCAGCAGATCGTCGGAATAGCGCTTGGTGTTGCCCCAGTAAAAGCCGGAATTTTCCGCCATCGACGCGTTCTTGATGATCGCCTTGTGATCATCGGAAAGCGCGTTGAACTTGTCCTTGTTGATCGTGACCTCAAAGAACTCCTGGCTCTGGTGGAAGGAGGCAAGGTGGTAATGTTTAGACACGTCCTGCATGCCAAAGTCGCGGTCGGATGTCGGGTTGTTGAACTCCGCCGCATCGATCAGGCCGGATTTCATCGCCGGCTGGATCTCACCGCCGGGCAGCTGCACCACCGACATGCCCATTTCCAGCAGAACGTCCGCGGCCAGACCAACGGTCCGGTACTTGAGACCTTCCATCTGCGAGGCATCGGTGATCTGCTCCTTGAACCAGCCCATCGGCTGTGCGGGCATCGGCGAGTTGAAGAACGACACCACGTTCAGGCGCAGCTCTGCCATCAGCTCGTCAAAGAGCTCCTGACCACCACCGGCGTAGACCCAGCCCAGCACTTCCTGGCTCGACCAGCCAAAGCAGGGGCCGGTGCCAAAGAGTGACGCAGCCTTGGACTTACCGTACCAGTAGGCGGGCACGTAGTGGGCCGCGTCGAGAACGCCCCGGTGTACCGCATCCTGCATCTGGCTGGTTTTCACAACCGCATCCACGGAGAGCACTTCGATGGTCAGGGACCCGCCGCTCATCTCGTTGACGCGCGCAGCGAAAGACTGTGCGTTTTCAAGGAAAATACCGCCGCCCCAGGCCGCTTGCATCTTCAGTGTCACCCCGTGTCCATCCGCAATTGCGGGTGTCGCGAGGGCTGCTGCCCCTGCGACGGCGGAACCGCGCAGGAATTTTCTGCGATTTACTTTTTCTGTCATACTTCCTCCCTAGGATCGGGCGCGTCTGGCCCGTTTCTGATGTGAGCGTCATGCTCGGTCAGTTTACGAAAACTCAGAGAAATATCAGCACCCTTGTGCCGGTTTTTGAACGCAAAGCCCTCCTCGGCTTCAAGTTCAGGCGTCCTTCCCGGAATTCACAAGGATCAAACTAGGCGATCCCCGTGGACAGGCAAGGAAATAAGCTCTGAAAACAACCCGTTAGTACAACCTCTGGGTGAATTCGTATCATTTGTGCTTGGTTTGGGTCGTGTTCTCCTTCCCGTCTCATTTTTGGTCGGTTCGATTGGCTAGGCCACCGGATCGTCCAGCGGTGCAGTTTCAGAGTGCGGCGGTGCCACGTGGTCAGGGAACCTGCCACCGATCAGCTGCGTGATGTCCCGCGCCGCCTCTGCGACGGTCGCGCCAAGCTCCGGCACGCGCAAGGTGTCGAACCGGGTGCTGGGCCCTGAGATGGACACGCCCGCACAGGCATCCTGATGTTCGTCGTAGATCACGCTGCCAATGCAGGACATGCCTGAATAGCGCTCCTCCCGGTCAAAGGACCATCCACGTCGGCGGGTTTGTTCCAGATCGGCAAAGAGCGCATCCGCTGTGATCAGCGTGTTATCGGTGAAACTGGTCAGGCCGGTCGACATTAGTAACTTGCGTACCCGCTCCTCGGGCAGGGCGGACAGGATCGCCTTGCCGGTCCCGGAGGCATGCATGGACGTGCGCGTCCCGCGCGCGAAGAAGGCACGGATTGGGTTGCTGGTCTCAACTTGTCCGACAAAGACAACCTCTGCGCCGTCCGGAATCGCAAGATTTGCGGTCTCTCCGGTCTTGTCCATCAGGTGGCGCATCACCGGTCGGCTCACCGTGCTGAGGCCGGTGCGGTTCATGAAGGAAACGCCGGTCCGATAGGCCTCGATCCCGATGACCCAATCCTGCCGCTCCTCATCAAAAGCCACGAAACTGTGCTTCTGCAATGTCGTCAGGATCCGGTGGGTGGTGGCGGTGGGGACGCCCAGAGAAAGTGAGAGGTCCGTCAGCGTGGCGCGTTCCGATTTAGAGATGGCCTTCAGAATGCCCAGAGCGCGATCCAGCGACTGTAGGGTGCCTGCAGAGCTTTCGCGAAATTGGGACTTGGGTCGTCCACGCTGTCTTTTCTGGGATGTCACACCGGTGTGCCTCAAAAAGAATCTCTGGAAACGTTTATCACATAAATGAAAAATAATTTCAATAAAATCATTATTGTGGAATTTGAAAATTCAAATATGGTTTAACATCAATGTTTTAATGCATTTTTTTTATAAATGAAAAACATTTTCGAGAAAATTGATTTTGGTGATCTACTTGTTATTGTGCAGCATGGCTGAGGAGGAAACCGCAATGTCAGACCAAAACCCAGTGTTCATTCCCGGACCTACGAATATCCCCGACCGGCTGCGTGCTGCGATGCAGGTCCAGACGCGCGATCACCGCGCGCCCGATTTCGTGGAAACCTTCGCACCTGTGCTCGAAGACACCAAGCGCGTGTTCGGCACCACCTCCGGCACAGTCATTACCTTTCCGGCAAGCGGCACAGGCGGCTGGGAGGCGGCGATATGCAATACGCTGAGCCCGGGCGACAAGGTGCTCGTGGCGCGCTACGGCATGTTCAGCCACCGCTGGATTGACCTCTGCCAGCGCCACGATCTTGACGTTCACGTTATTGAATGCCCCTGGGGGGCCGGAGCGCCGGCGGATAAATTCGAAGCTGCCCTGACCGAAGACAAGGCGCGCGACATCAAGGCAGTTCTGGTCACCCACAATGAAACGGCGACCGGGGTAAAGTCCGACATCGCCGCCGTACGGGCGGCAATGGATGCGGCCAGCCACCCGGCGATGATGTTCGTGGATTGCGTCAGTTCTCTGGCGTCAATGGAGTTCTGCATGGATGACTGGGGCGTGGATATCGCCGTCTCCGGCTCGCAGAAAGGGTTTATGCTGACCACCGGCATGGCGATCCTCGGTGTCAGCCCCAAGGCGCTGGCGGCCATGGAAACGGCCAGGCTGCCGCGCACCTTTTTTGATTTCAGCGACATGATGGCAGCGAATGCGTCCGGTGGCTTTCCGTACACACCGCCCCTGCAACTGATCTATGGCATGCGTGAGAGCCTCAAGATGCTCTTTGAAGAGGGGCTGGAGAGCGTCTATGCCCGCCACTTCCGCCTTGCCGAAGGCGTGCGGCGCGCGGTGGATGGCTTGGGGCTGAAGCTGGTGGCTGAGAGCCCGGCGCTTTATTCAGACACCGTGAGCGCGATTTATGTGCCCGACGGGTTCGACAGCAATGCGTTGACCGATCAGGCGTTCAATGCCTACGGCGTATCGTTTGGCATCGGACTGGGCGAGATGAACGGCAAAGCCTTCCGCATCGGACATCTGGGCAGCCTGACGGATGTGATGGTGCTGTCGGGTCTGGCTACGATCGAAATGGCAATGGCCGATCTGGACTATCCGGTTGAGCTTGGCAGCGGTGTGGCCGCTGCGCAGGATTACTTCCGGTCGCACCGCGCGGCGTTGGTCAAGACAGCGGCGTAGGGGGGCGACATGTTAGACACACTGACCGGCCCCGACCTAACCATCGACCACGTGCGTGCGGCCCATGAACGGATCAAACCCTATATTCACCGCACGCCGGTGCTGACCTCGACCTATTTCAACGACCTCACCGGGGCCGAACTGTTCTTCAAATGCGAGAACTTCCAGAAGGCCGGGGCGTTCAAGGTGCGCGGCGCGTCGAACGCGGTTTTTGGTCTCAGCGATGCGATGGCCGAAAAGGGCGTGGCAACGCATTCGTCGGGCAATCACGCGCTGTCACTCAGCTATGCGGCGGGGCGGCGGGGTATCCCCTGCCATGTGGTCATGCCGCGCACAGCACCCGAGGCCAAGAAGGCAGCGGTGCGGGGCTATGGCGGCATCATCACCGAATGCGATCCATCGACCAGCAGCCGTGAAGCGGTTTTCGCGGAGGTGCAGGAGGCGACCGGTGCTGAATTCGTGCATCCCTACAATGACCCGCGCGTGATCGCGGGGCAGGCGACCTGTTCGCTGGAGCTGCTGGAGCAGGTGGAGAATATGGATGCGGTCATCGCGCCCATCGGTGGCGGCGGCATGATCTCTGGCACGTGCCTGACCCTGTCGAATCTCGCACCCAAGATGGAGATTTATGCCGCGGAACCGGATCAGGCGGATGATGCCGCGCGGTCCTTCCGGGCGGGACACATCATAGCCGACGATGCCCCGGTGACCATCGCCGACGGGCTCAAGGTGCCGCTGAAAGAGAACACATGGCACTTCGTTTCCAGCTTTGTCACGGACGTGCTGACGGCCAGCGAGCAGGAGATCATCGATGCGATGAAGCTCACCTGGGAGCGGATGAAGATCGTGATGGAGCCGAGCTGTGCGGTGCCGATGGCCACCATCCTGCGCAACCCGGAGGTGTTCCGGGGCAAGCGGGTCGGGGTCGTCATCACTGGCGGCAATGTGGATTTGGACAAACTGCCCTGGATCACGGGCTAAGGAGGACGCGATATGAACAAGCAGGTTAAATTCGAAGACTATGAAGTGGGCTACGACATTCCGGCCGCTATCGGGATGGATGAGGCAGATATCCAGACACCCTCGCTGGTGCTGGACCTCGACGCGCTGGAGCGCAACATCAAGAAGATGGGCGACTGGGCCAAGGCGCACGGCATGCGCCACCGGGTGCATGGCAAGATGCACAAATCCGTCGATGTGGCGCTGTTGCAGGAACAACTGGGCGGCAGCTGCGGTGTGTGTTGCCAGAAGGTGTCGGAGGCCGAGGTTTTTGCGCGCGGCGGCATCAAGGATGTCCTGGTCTCCAACCAGGTGCGCCAGCCCGAGAAGATCGATCGCCTCGCGCGACTGCCCAAGCTGGGGGCCCGCACGATCTGTTGCGTCGATGACATCGAGAACGTGGCGGACCTCTCCGAGGCGGCCACCCGTCACGGCACGGAAATCGAATGCCTTGTGGAGATCGATTGCGGCGCGGGCCGCTGCGGCGTGACCACGACACCCGAAGTGGTCGAGATTGCGAAAGCCATCGATGCAGCGGACGGTCTGAAATTCGCAGGCATCCAGGCCTACCAAGGCGCGATGCAGCACATGGACAGCTACGACGACCGCAAGGCCAAGATCGACATCGCCGTGGCGCAGGTGAAAGATGCGGTTGATACGTTAAAAGCGGATGGACTCGACTGTGATATCGTTGGCGGTGGTGGCACCGGATCTTACTATTTCGAAGGAAATTCAGGTGTTTACAATGAACTGCAATGCGGGTCTTACGCCTTTATGGATGCGGACTACGGACGCATTCTGGATGAGAACGGGAACCGGATCGATCAGGGCGAATGGGAAAACGCGCTTTTCATCCTGACCTCGGTGATGAGCCACGCCAAGGCGGATAAGGCTATCGTGGATGCGGGTCTCAAGGCGCAGTCGGTGGACAGCGGTCTGCCGGTGATCTTTGGACGGACGGATGTCGAATACGTCAAATGCTCGGACGAACATGGCGTGATCGCGGACCCGGATGCCGTGCTCAAGGTCAACGACAAACTCAAGCTGGTGCCCGGTCACTGCGATCCGACCTGCAACGTGCATGACTGGTACGTCGGCGTCAGGGACGGCAAGGTCGAAACGCTTTGGCCCGTGTCCGCACGCGGCAAGGCGTACTGAACCTTCCATCGATGAGAGAACGCCATGCGTCCGGGCTCTCCGGGCGCATTTCACGACGAACACCAAAAAGACAGGAATACGCCCATGGCCGAAGGATTATTGATCGTCAGTGAAGAGGTCTGCGCCGAGGTCGTGAGCAGCGCCGATGCCTTTGACGCGGTTGAGGCTGTGTTCGGCGCGATGGCCAAGGGGGATGCCTACAACTTCCCCGTGATCCGCGAGGCGATTGGCTATGCGGATGCGCTATACGGGTTCAAATCCGGCTTTGATAAGGCGGGCAAGACGCTGGGCGTGAAATCCGGGGGCTACTGGCCGGGCAACATGGACAAGGGGCTGACCAACCACCAATCCACCATATTCCTCTTTGATCCTGATACCGGCATGCTGCAGGCACTGGTGGGCGGGAACTATCTGACCGCTGTGCGCACGGCAGCCTCTTCCTCGGTGTCCATCGCGCATCTGGCGCGCAAGGATGCCAGGGTGCTGGGCATGGTTGGGGCAGGGCATCAGTCCACGTTCCAGTTGCGCGCCGCGGCCCAACAACGTGATTTCGAAAAGGTTGTCGCCTGGAACCCGCATCCTGACATGCTGCCCCGGCTTGGGGCCGTCGCGGAAGAACTCGGGCTGGCCTTCGAAGCCGTCAGTCAGGAGCAACTGGGCGCGCAGGCCGATGTCATCATCACCATCACGTCGGCCTTCGAGCCGCTACTGATGAAAGACTGGATCAAACCCGGCACCCATATCGCCTGCATGGGGACCGATACCAAGGGCAAACAGGAGGTGGACCCGGCGCTGCTGGCAGGTGCGACGGTTTTTGCGGATGAGATCGCGCAATCGATCACCATTGGCGAAGCACAACACGCCATTGCCAGCGGCTTGATCGCCGAGAGTGACATTACCCCGGTTGGTGCAGTGATCAATGGCGCGCACAAGGGGCGCAGCACGGCAGAGGAGATCACGCTGTTTGACGGCACAGGGGTTGGTCTGCAGGACCTCGCCGTCGCCTCCGTGGCGGCGGTTCAGGCCGAGAAGCAGGGCAAGGCAACGCGTGTAGCGCTCTGAGCCGTTTCCTGGACACAATCACCCCTTTCGCATGGCCACGTGTCAGGGGCGGGAGCTTCGGCACATCCGACGTTAAGACTCCTTAAATTCATATAAACTTGTCACTTCATGGCACGGGTCTTCCCCGTGTCGGCCATGTTTTGGACACAGCATTTCGGCCTGTTCAACGGGATGTTTTTCCTTCCGCCATCGGGGGGCGAGACCGTAGGCAGACATGGACGCATGGCAAAACGATGAGCACCCAGGACGGGACATTTTCACCAGAGGCCAACAGCGAGGCGCTTGCCCCGGGCAGTCAGTTGCTGAGCGGGCAATATGAGATCATCCGCTACCTCAGCAGTGGTGGTTTCGGGATCACCTATCTGGCAAAAGACAGCCTCAACCGCACGGTTGTGATCAAGGAATGCTTCCCTGAAGCTTTCTGCAGCCGCGTCAAGAAAACCGTACGCGCCCGCACCCGCAACTATGTCGATGATTTTCGCTCCATTGTGGCGCTCTTCATTCGCGAGGCGCATGCTTTGTCCCGACTGGATCACTCCAGCGTGGTCGGCGTGCACCAGGTCTTCGAAGACAATGAGACCGCTTATATGGCGCTGGATCTTGTGGACGGTAAAGACCTGCTGGAAATCATTGACAGCGGATCGCCCAAGATGTCGCCCGCGCAGGTGCAGGCCCTGACCCTGTCTCTCTTGGACGCGATTGCCCATGTGCATTCCCAGGACTTGCTGCATCGGGATATCTCGCCCGACAACATTCTGGTGGATAAGGCGGGCCGCCCTGTGCTGATCGATTTCGGTGCCGCACGCGAGGAGGCCAGCCGCAAGAGCCGGGTCCTCTCGGCGGTGCTGGTGGTCAAGGACGGCTATTCACCACAGGAGTTCTACGTTGCGGGCAGCCAGCAATATCCCTGCAGCGATCTCTACGCGCTCGCCGCGTCGCTGACGCATCTGATTTCCGGGGAGGCACCACCGAACAGTCAGGCGCGGCTGGCCGCATTGGCCGCAAGTCAGCCCGATCTTTACCAACCGTTGCGCGGACGGTTCCCCGCGTATGACGATGCCTTCCTCGCCGCAATCGACAAGGCGATGAACATCGTGCCCGCCGAACGCATCCAGTCGGCCGAAGAATGGACGCTGATGATCGACCACACCAAGCGGGCCGAGCTTGCAAGGGCGCGCGCCCGGGACGATGAAACCATTGACCTGACCATCAGCAACCTGATCCAGTCCATGCAGGACGATACCGACCGCAAGGTGATTGAAAAACCCAAGGTTGTAGCAGAAGCTTTGCCCGAAGAGGCGGCAGAACCTGCTGCAAAACCGATCGATCCGAAGTATGATGAAGCCTTTCTGCGCGATCTGTATCCGCCTGAGGTCGAAGATGAAGCGGACGCAACGGCGTCAGCTGCGGATACCATCGTGTCGGATGTGCTACAGACGCTTTCCGGTGGAGAGGCCGTGCAGGTAGATCCGGAACTGATCGGCCCGCCCACGCCCCCGAGACTACAGAGCGTGGTGATCACGCCTGCGGCAGAGGTGAAAAACAAAAGCCGTCTGTTAAGGAAAGAAGGGGAGGCCAGCGCTTCTGAGCGAACCGGAACATCGGGAACCAAGGGTAAAAAACGCAAATCCCTGCCGCCCGTCATCTCACAAGAGGATTTTGATGCGATGGTCTCTGCTGAACGCACGATCTCCAAATCCGCACAAGCGCGCAGGCTGGCGACCATTCCGGTCATCCTGTTCGCTTACTTTTTCCTTGGGCATACGGCGCTGCAGTTTGATGACGTACACGCCGTTACGCTGGGCCAGATCATCACCATGGGCGAGACCTATGGCTACTGGACGCTTGGGCACTCTTACACGGCCGGGGGCTGACGGTGCCCTCGTTATGACGAACGACTTTATCCATCACTGCTGCGGGCGTTCCGGAGCAATCGGTAACAAGCGACATTGGAAAGGCATGACATGACACTCTTCCGGAAGGTTTTTCAAAACCAATCTAGACCTGCAACTGGGGACGAGGCTCTGGACGAGGATGCTTTGCGCGATGCCTTCATGGTGACCTCTGAGGACCGCGTGCTGCCGCTTGATCCTTTTGCGGTGGCCACAGATGGCGAAGAGGTGGAGGAGCCCGAGCAAGAACGGCAAGAAGAAGAGGAAGAAGCATCCGCCGAAAATCTGCCTGACGAGGAAGTCGTTGAAGCCGAAGCCGGGACAGAGGCAGAAGAGGACGAGGAACCGGAGGGTGCCGATATTGCCGCGGTTCTGGCGCAGACCCGCATGATGGAAAAGCAACCGGTGCGTGTTGAGCCATCTGAGGGACCTGAGGAGCACCTTACAGAGGCGTTCGAAGACGAAGACGCCACCGCGCCGGTAGGCGCGCCCGAGATGTCGGATGACATGGAAGAGGTCGCCGTACCTGCAGACACCGAAACGTCCGACGTGGTTGCCTTTGCCAAGCGACAACTGGAGCTGTCCGGTGGCGCCACTGAAGCGGATAACACGCCTGAACCGGAGCCTGTTGATCTGTCGGAAAACGGGCAAATGTCCGGGGGCGCCACGCCGATGGCTGGCCGCGCCGGGCGTCGTGCCGGGCGGGTGAAAACGCGCCTGTTAGGGTTCAACCGCGCGGAGGCGGATGCAAACGATCCTATTGGCGCGCCAGAGAGTGCGACGGCCAAACCTCAGCACGACAAATTCCCCGTGGGTTGGCTTGTGGTGGTTGAAGGCCCGGGCATTGGCCATTCCTTCAGCATCTTTACCGGCGCGTCGATGATCGGGCGGGGCGACGATCAGGTCATCAAGCTTGATTTTGGCGACAACAGTATTTCGCGGCACAATCACGCGGCAATTGCCTATGACGAAGAACAAAACAAGTTCTATCTGGGCCACGGCGGCAAGTCGAATATCATCCGCCGGAACGCGCGTCCTGTGCTCAGTACCGAGGAGCTGCAGCATGCCGATCTCATTCGCATTGGAGAAACGACGCTACGCTTCGTGGCCCTTTGTGGATCGGATTTCAAATGGGAGATGACGGATGGCGGCAATGCATCCGACCTTTGATTTTGACGCTGCCTCGGCGCTCAGCAAAGGCCAGCGCTGCTATCAGGAGGACGCTGTGATTGCGGATTTCTCCCGTGGCTCAGACGTTGGCCTTGCGGTGCTGGCGGATGGCATGGGGGGGCACGCTGCGGGCGATGTCGCCAGCAAGATCGTCGTGACCGAAGTGTTCAGCGAGTTAATGTTCCAGCGTGGCGATGCCGATGCCTTCGAGAAATCTGTCACCGCCAATCTTTTCGATGCCGCCATGGGGGCCAATGCCTGCCTGCGCGAGCATGTGGAATCCTACCCTGAAACGCGGGGTATGGGGGCGACGCTGGTGGCAACCGTCATCATCAACAAGAACCTCTACTGGATATCGATTGGGGACTCGCCTCTGTTTTTGTTCCGCGATGGAAAGCTGTCGCAATTGAACGAAGACCACTCGATGGCGCCGCAGATCGATTTCATGGTCGAATCCGGGTTGCTGAACCATGAGGAGGCGCGGTGTCATCCCGATCGCAACACACTGACATCCGTACTGTTTGGCGAGGACATCCCACGTATCGATTGCCCGAAAGAGCCGCTTGAGTTGCGCGCGAGCGACATGCTGATTGTGGCCAGTGACGGGCTGCAATTTCTGAGCAACGATGAGATTGCCGCCGTCCTGAAGGTGCATCAGGGCGCCTATAGTGCCGAAATCGCTGACAATCTGTTGGAACGATTGCGCCAGCTGGAAGATCCCGATCTGGACAACGTCTCCTTTTCGGTGGTGAAACTGAACGATGCGCGCGTGCGGCATGCGTCGGATGCGGCGATGGATACCACGGAAAGCATACGTCGTGTTGGATGATGCCGGTTCAGGGCAGGTCATTGGCCGTCTCGACCACATGCTGAACAGCGGGCAGTTGACCCCGGCCCTGACGCAACAGGCACGTGCATTGCGCGACCGGCTCTGTGCCGGGGTGCGGGTGGTCATTCTTGGTCCCAAAGGTATCGGCAAATCGCAGTTGCGTGATGTCCTGCTGGGCGAGACCGCACCCGCCATGCCATCAAGCGCATTTGCACTTTCAATAGGCCATACCGATGCGCGCGCGGAGCAGATTCAGGATCCGAACGTCCACACCGAGACCCTGCACAACCCATTTCTTGAGCTCGCCACAGTCATGGACGTGGCTGCATCGGAAGGCACCGAGATGTTTTCGGAACGCATCCGGTGGGCCTTGTCGCAGGCGGATATAGCGGTGTGGTGCACACAGTGTTTTTCCGAGGAGGAGGCCGCCTTGTGGGCGCAGGCATCTGAGCACCTTAAGGATCACAGTTTCCTTGTTCTGACCAAGGCAGATGCCCTTGCGAGCGTCGGAACTCTGCAATCGCAGATCGCAAATTTGCAGGCTGTTGCGGCCGAGGAATTTCACAGTTTCTTCCCCACATCTACTTTCCACGCGCACAAGGCTTTGCGCGCCGGGGACGAGATTTCGGAGACACAACTGGCAGCGAGTGGCGTCAAGGCGCTCCGCCAGACTCTGTCCGATCTGGCCGCCTCTGGTCAAAGGGCCGATGTTGATCGTGCGCTGCTCTTTCTGCAGCGCAATGAGACCCAGGATGCGGCGGTGTCAGTCCCTGCGCCCGGCAAGAAAAAAGTGACGCCGCAGACGCACACCTACGAAAAGGCGCTTGCCCTGTTGCGCGGTCGCGTGGCGGATTTGACGACGGCCGCTCCGCAGCCGGATGCTGTTCTTGAAAACTGCAGTACCCTCGTCGAGGACCTTGCCGAACTGGCCGCGGCGCAAACGCAGAGCGACGCATCCTTTGATGCCTGGCGCAACGACCTCTACGAGGCGAGCGACAAGGTGGTCCTCATGAGCCTCGAAAACGATCTGCGCTCGGCGGCAGATGCTACCACGATCATACTGCAGCTAAAGCGGGATCTGGATATCCGCCTGGCTCATTAAAAACTTAATAATACGCAGTATTTGAGCCAGCCAAGCGCCACAATCGCCACACAATTGCTTGCCATTTTTTGAGGAAGAAAAAATCTCATTGAGGCTGATTATTCATGGCGTACGGGCCAACATTCGACGACTCTGATTGCGTGCTGTCTGGCGACGGCGCAGGCGGGCGGACAGGGCGATGAATGTTCTGAACACAGCCGATCATCAAGAGTTCGACCAGGCCACCAAGAGCGAGTTGTTGGGGCTTGGTCTTGCGCCACTGCGTGCCGCAGCAAACTCTGCTGATGAGCTGCGCACAGCACTGCGTGCGCTGCACTCACTGGGAGACGAAAACACCGGGAAGCGCGCAGATCGATTGCTGCGTCAGCTTGAGAACTTTGAACCTAGCGTCACGCTGATCGGGCAAATCAAATCCGGCAAGACCTCGCTTGTGAATGCGCTTGTCGGCCAGTCTGACCTGTTGCCGGCGGATGTGAACCCGTGGACCTCCGTGGTGACGTCGCTGCATCTACAGCCCGAGAAGAAGGGGTTCAAACCCGCCGCGTCTTTTCGCTTTTTCGATGAGGATGAATGGGACCGGCTGATTTCCGGCGGTGGCCGGATCGGGGAACTGGCCAGCCGGGCCGGTGCCGATGACGAGCTTGAAAAGATCAAGGCGCAAGCTGCTGAAATGAGGGAAAAATCCCGCGTTCGTCTTGGCCAAAAATTTGAAATTCTACTGGGGCAGCAACGCGACTATGGATATGTCGACAAGGACTTGATCGAGCGTTACGTCTGTTTGGGCGAGGAACCGGATGCGGATGATCCCGATGTCTCCGACGAGCAGGGCCGCTTTGCCGATATCACCAAATCCGCAGACCTGACGTTATCGCGCCCGGCCTTGCCCATGCCCCTGTGTCTGCGCGACACGCCGGGGGTGAATGACACGTTCATGATGCGTGAGCAGATCACGATCCGCTCGATCCGCGACAGTCGGATTTGCGTGGTTGTCCTCTCGGCGCATCAGGCGCTTTCGTCGACGGACCTGGCGCTGATCCGCCTGATCACTCACGTGAAATCCCGTGATGTGATCATCTTCGTCAATCGGGTGGATGAACTGTCCGACCCCACGATGCAAATTCCGCAGATCGCGCAGAGCATTTCCGACACGCTGGCGCATCACAAGGGGCCGGAAGAGGCCGAAGTCATATTTGGCAGTGCCCTATGGGCGAGCCGCGCGATGGACAACCGGCTGGATGCGCTTCCGGCTGCCAGTGCGGATGCGCTGTTGGAGTGGTCTGCAAAGGCGGATCTCAGCGCTGTTCTAAGCGACGCGGATCTACGTGATCCTGTCAAGCTCGCCTGGGGGCTCTCCGGTGTGCCGGCACTGCAGCATGCGCTGTCGACACGCATTGTCGACGGGATTGGCGAGACGACCTTGCAGCGCATTGGCAGCAGTGCGTTGAACCTTGCAAATGCCGTGGCTGCAACCCGCCGCATCAGCGCGCAGCCGTCGGACGCATCGGCATTGGGCAAACTTGAAAGCGCGGCAGCACATCAGCGCCTTGAGAGCATTTTCACGGAGCAGAAGAGCAAGCTGGAAACAGCCTTCGCGGAGATACTGTCCGAATTCTCCGAGCGTATGGATCGCGTACAGGCGAGTTTTCTGGATCGTGCGACCGCATCCCTGATCGTGCACCTCGAAAACTACGGCGAGATGACCCCGTGGACTTACGATCCGGCAGGGTTGCGCATGTTGCTGAGTTCTTCCCACAAGGTGCTGGCGCGCAAAAGCAAGGCGGCCTTCGAAGCGGCAGCGCAAGGCGCATCAGAGGCTTTGTCGCAGCTCTACCTGCAGGCTTTCGGGCTCTCTCCGGAAGAGATTGCCATTTCTCAGCCACGCGCGCCACAGGTGCCGCCGCCGGTTTCTTTGGGGCGCACCATAGCGCTTGATCTCAACGGCAGCTGGTGGAAGCGGTGGTGGCTACACCGGCGGGGCTACAAGACCTTCGCGGCGAATTTCTACGAATTGATCAAGACCGAAACAAACCCCTTCGTCGATGAATTGCGCGACGATCTTGCGCAGGGGGTGCGCGACACTGCCCTGCAGGCCTTTGACGCCTTCCTGACGGAGCAGAAATCCGTGTTCACCTCGCTGGATCGTATGGCGCAGGCCAATCCGGAAGAGCTGCGGGCGCATGTGGCAAGGAACGCGCCGCCGGACACGCAGGCCTTGTTGAGTAAGACATTGAGTACATTGAACGAGTACGCATCATGACCCACGAGAACCCACCCGAGGACAGCCCCGCTTTTCTGAGCAAGTTGATCGGCCCGCGTCGGCCCCGCATCGCTCTGATGGGGGAGTTCAGCGCCGGGAAAAGCACCCTGGCAAATCTGATGATTGGCTCGGATCCTTTGCCGGTTCAGGTGATCGCAACCCAACTGCCGCCGGTCTGGATCAGCTACGGCACTGCACCTGCGGTCATCGTTGATCTGGAGGGGGCTGAAACGCCCTGTGACCTGGAAGCCTTGCAGGAGGCGTCCCCCGAAGAGACGGCTTACATCCGCATTCAATGCGAAGAAGATATCCTGAAGATGTGCGATATCATCGACATGCCCGGCATTTCCGATCCGAATATGTCATCGGAGGTTTGGGAGCGTATCCTGCCTGCAGCCGATGGGGTGATCTGGTGCAGTCCTGCCACCCAAGCATGGCGTCAGAGCGAAGCATCGGTTTGGGAAACAGTGTCAGAGGTCATTCAGGAGCACTCTATCTTGCTGCTCACGCGGGGCGACATGATGGTGTCGGAAAAGGATCGCGCGAAGGTTCTCAAACGTGTTCGCGCGGAAACGGACGGACTATTTGCGAAGACGTTGATGATTTCACTGACGCAGGCAAGGGATGCGGGCGACGACGCCCAGCTTTGGGATCAAAGCGGTGCAGAGCCTTTTGTGAATGAGTTCTTGCGTATCATCGGCCTTCTGACCGATCAAAGTTCAGATGGGCCGACGGATACGCCCTTTCAGGCATTGAGGGATGAGAGTGCCGGTGCAACCTCTGATGAAGAACCTGTACCGGAAGACCCTACCCCAGAACAGAGTGAGCGGATCGTCCCGCGCCGACCGGTTGCCAAATCCGTCCGCGCGCGGCCGGCCCCACGCCCCGATCCAGAAGAAGACTTTAGCTGGAGCCCAAAATTCTCATGAAATTGGCCGTAAATCGTTAACCGGAATCACATTTTCTACCGCTATGCCTAAGCTATACTGAAAAGGCAGATCGCGTGTGGATATCGGGTAACGGTGATTAATATGGCAGTGCAGGACAGGCTGGATCGCTTGCGCACCCGCTTTCCGGGCTGCAGCGTTGTGGCTTTTGCCGATCTGTCCACTGGTATGATCTTTGCTGCAAGTACGCGTGAAAAGATGGCGCATGAGCGGCTTGACGCCCTATGTGAAACGGCGCGTGGTTCGCTCTGTGGGCCGTTGGCGCAGTCCGTTGCGGGCGACGTGCTTCAAACTCGGGATGAACCATTGCACGCAGTATCTTTCAGCGGTGCATCATTGACCTGTTTCGTCCGCTGCCGGAAATCGCCTGCGGAAGCACTGTGCTTTGTTTGTGAGGTCGGGACGTCGATTGCTGATGTCTTCAGCCAAGGTGCCGAAGCCTTGGCTGACCTTTGCGGGGAAGCCTAGGCCATGCCCGATGGAGTCGCAGCGGAGGACAAGAGGCTGCAGGATGTCTTGCGCAGCCTCGCCGCAGAGAGTGCAGAGATCACGGAGTACGGTCGCAGGATTTCTGGCCAAGGCGGTGCGATTGGTCTGGCGGCTATTTTGCGCGAAATTGAGGAGACGGTATTGCCGCGCCGTCTGATCTTTACAGGCAATGCTGGAATGCAGCTGAACCTCCTGGTCGCCGAACGCCGGATTCTGCGCATTGGTGCCAAAGCAGACGATGTTTCGGACACCGAGGGCGCAGATGTAGCGGCGCGGCTTCAGGCGTTTTGCACCGCCGTAACCGAAGTGCATGTGTGTTGCGAACTATCCGATCATGGCTCCGCCAAAGGGATCGCGGGTCTGTCCCCGTCTGATCTCGCGCCTTTTCTCTCAGCGGATGCCGATGTGGCAAAGCCTCTTGTTTCCGTGGAGACCGCCCTCGCAGAAAGCGAGAGCTACGCGCTGGCGCTCTGCGATGCAGCCTCTGGTTCGGATGTGCGGCTCAAAGGTCGGGACAGTATTTGCGCGCGCTTGCAGCGTCTGGAGGAGAACCCGGCCGCCGGTGCAGAGAATGGCGGGAACTCTACCACCGGATGTCAGGTGTGGATGGGCGATCAATCCGATCCCTTCGCCATCCTTCTTGTCACTTTACCCCGGCGACGGATCTGGCTCGCCTTTGAGCCCGAACATCTGGACGCATGCATCGCCTGCTGGTCAGGGACAGTATAATTTCCGCCAAGCAGGTCCGGTGCGGATCAGACTGTGTGCCAGGCTTCGATGCCTAATGGCACACGGAATGAGATGAGTTATTCAACAAAATCGTGGAATTTGCCTGCTTTTTGGGCGAACATGAACCTCTGACGCAATTTCCCCGGCATCTTGCTTCCCTTTGGTCAGGATGCTCCGGACGATTTGCGAAAAGCACACAGCGGAGGTTGCCATGTCCCTTTCCAGAATTTCCCCCCTCGTCAGCGCCCTATGTTTGAGCGCGACTGCCAGTCTGGCGGACGGCCATCTGACCCCTGTGGTCTTTGGCACCAATTGGCTGGCACAGGCGGAACATGGCGGGTTCTATCAGTCCGTGGCGGATGGCACCTACGCCGAATGCGGGCTGGAGGTAGAGATCATTTCCGGCGGACCGCAGGTGAACAACCGCGCGCTGATGTTGGCAGGCCGGATCGATTTCCACATGGGCGGCGACATGCTGCAGGCCTTCAACGCGGTCAAGGAAGGTATCCCGGTGGTCTCGGTCGCCGCGATTTTTCAAAAACATCCGCAGGTGATCCTCGCCCATCCCGGCGAGGCGGAAAGCTGGGAAGACCTCAAGGACCTTACGCTTCTCATCGGGGACAATGGTTTCACCTCCTACTATCAATGGATGATCGCCGAGCACGGCTTTACGGTCGAACAGCGCGAACCCTATACTTTCAACCCGGCCCCTTTCATTGCCGACAAGCAGAAAGGCATGCAGGGGTATCTGAGCTCCGAACCCTATGCCGTTCAGAAAGAGGCAGGCTTTGAGCCCAATGTCTTCCTCATCGCGGATGCCGGTTATTCGTCTTATGCGACGACGATTGAGACCATGGCCGATACCATCGAGAGCGACCCTGACAAGGTGACCTGTTTTGTCGATGGCTCGCTAACGGGGTGGTACAACTATCTTTACGGCGACAGCAGTGCGGCCGACGCGCTGATCATGGCTGCCAACCCGGACATGACGCAGGACAAGATTGATTTTGCCAAGAAGATGATGCTGGAGCAGGGGATCGTCGACAGCGGCGCGGCCCTGGAAACCGGTATCGGTTCCATGACCGACGAGGTGATCGGCGATTTCTATAACAAGATGGTGGACGCTGGTGTGCTGGAAGAGGGCCTCGACTGGCAGGCCGCTTATACGCTTGATTTCACCAATAAATCTGCCGGGAAAGACATCAAGCCATAAGCTGATTGACGTGTGCGCCGGGCGTTCGGGACGCCCGGTTCTGGCCGCGTGGGGGATATATGACAACATCGGGGCTGCCGCCCACAGCGCGTCCGGAGCTTCTGCGGATGGAGCAGGTGGACAAGACCTTCAACGGCACGGTGACCGCGCTCAAGGGCATGTCTCTGCAGGTGCGGGAGGGCGATTTTATTTCGCTTCTGGGGCCGTCGGGATGTGGGAAATCTACCGCCTTACGGCTGATCTCCGACCTGTTGCACCCGACGTCCGGGCGCATCACCTGGGCCGGGGAACATGACAGTGGCGATCTGGGTGTGGTGTTTCAGGAACCCACGCTGATGCCCTGGGCGACGGTGGCGCAGAACGTGTGGCTGCCCTTTCGGCTGCGCGGCCAGAGCTACACCGCCGTGCGGGATGACGTCTTGCAAGCGCTGAAACTCGTCGGGTTGGAAAAGTTTCAGAACAGCTATCCGCGCGAGCTTTCAGGTGGCATGAAAATGCGGGTGTCCATCGCCCGCGCGATGGTGACACGGCCCCGACTGATCCTGATGGACGAGCCCTTTGCCGCCCTGGATGAGATCACGCGGTTCAAGCTGAACAACGATCTGCTGCGGCTCAAGGCGGCCATCGGATGCACGGTCATTTTTGTGACGCATTCGGTCTTTGAATCCGTCTTCCTGTCGGACCGGATCGTTGTCATGGCCGCGCGCCCCGGTCGAGTGATCACGGAGCTGGCGGTGGATGCGCCCTATCCTCGCGACGCGGACTTCAGAACCTCACCGGAATACGCCGCCTTCACCCGCCGCGCCACGGATGCACTGCACGACGCGATGGGAGAGGCCGCATGAGCATCGCCGATCCCACCGACCCGCCACTGCAGCTGGATGCGGATGAAACCGCCCGCCTGCGCCGCAAGCGTGTAGAAAAATTCGGGAAATGGCTGCTGCCTGCGCTGGTGCTGGTGATCATGCTGGCGCTCTGGGACCGGATCGTCGTCTGGAACGAGATACCGCACTATATCCTGCCCGGCCCGGGGCTTGTCTTTGAAACCCTGATCAAGGACTGGGCCATGCTGTTCGAGGCGCTGCTGGTCACGGTGCAGATCACCCTGATGGCGCTGGCGGTGGCGGTGGTGGGCGGCGTTGGCCTCGCCGTGCTCTTCACCCAGTCGCGGCTGGTGGAAATGAGCTTCTACCCCTACGCGGTGATCCTGCAGGTCACGCCGATCGTGGCGATTGCCCCTCTGATTTTCATCTATGTCGACAGCCGGATTGCGGGGCTGCTGCTCTGCGCCTGGTTGGTGGCGTTTTTCCCGGTACTCAGCAACACAACCCTGGGGTTGAACTCCGCCGATCACAATCTGCGTGATCTGTTCCGCATCTATGGCGCCTCGCGCTGGCAGACCTTGCGGTTTTTGCAACTGCCCTCCGCGCTGCCCTATTTCCTGGGGGGGTTGCGCATCGCGGGCGGGCTGTCCCTGATTGGCGCGGTGGTGGCGGAATATGTGGCGGGCACCGGCGGGCTGAAATCGGGCCTCGCGTTTCGGATATTGGAGGCAGGCTACAGGCTCAACATCCCGCGCATGTTCGCGGCCCTCATCCTGATTGCGGTGACCGGCGTGATCATCTTTGCGGGCCTCAGTTTCCTCAGCCACATGCTGCTGCGCAAATGGCATGAGAGCGCGTTGAAACGAGATCACTGATGGATTTTCTCGACCTTCCTCCCGGGCCGGTGACGCTGAAAAACCTGACGATGCCCGCCTGTTTTTTGGCAGGTAGCGGCGATCTGACCACGCGCGACCTGCATATTCAGGGCGGCAGGATCAGCGATCAAACGGGCACCGAAGTAGATATGAAAGGTGCCATGGCCTTCCCAGCCTTCGTGGACATGCATACGCATCTGGACAAGGGTCAAATCTGGCCCCGCGCGGCCAACCCGGATGGCAGTTTCGACGGCGCGCTGGCCACGGTCAGCGCGGATAGGCAGGCCAATTGGACGGCTGAAGATGTGGCGACGCGGATGGATTTCGCCCTGCGCTGCGCCTACGCCCATGGCACCCGCGCCCTGCGCACGCATATCGACAGCATCCCGCCGCAGGACGATATCTCCTGGCCCGTGTTCAAGGAGATGCGCGCGCGCTGGCAGGGGCGGATCGATCTGCAGGCGGCCTGCCTTGTGGGTTGCGATGCCGTTGGGCAGGAGACGCCTTTTGCGCATACGGCAGATCTGGTGGCGGAAGCGGGCGGTGTGCTGGGCATGGTGGCCTATCCGGTCCCCGACATCGAAGAGCGCGTTGCGTATTTCTTCAAACTGGCAGGCGAGCGGGGCCTGCAGGCAGATTTTCACGTGGATGAGACGCTCGACCCGGCGTCGGAGACCTTAAGGGTGATCGCCAAGGCGGTGCTGGAGACGGGGTTTGACGCACCCGTCACCGTGGGGCACCTCTGTTCGCTCTCTGCTCAGGACCCGGACCGTGCAGCCGAAACCATGGATCTGGTGGCCGAGGCGGGCTTGCACGTGGTGTCGCTGCCGATGTGCAATCTCTACCTGCAGGACCGGCAGGACGGGACGCCAAGAATGCGCGGCATCACCCTTGTGCACGAGCTGAAGGCGCGGGGGGTAAACGTCTCCTTTGCCTCCGACAACACGCGCGATCCCTTTTATGCCTATGGCGATCTGGATATGATCGAGGTGATGCGCGAGGCGACCCGCATCGGGCATCTGGACCATTCCACGACGGATTGGAGCCACGCCTTTGTGACCAACCCCGCAAGGGCCTGCGGCTTTGATCTGCCGGGTTTCGAGGTGGGCATGCCCGCCGATCTGGTGATCTGCCGCGCGCGCAGCTGGACAGAGCTTTTCGCTCGCCCGCAGGCGGATCGCATCGTCATAAGGGAGGGGCGACAGATCGACCGCCAACTGCCCGATTACGCCGAACTTGACCATCTGATGAGGACGCCATGACCGCAGATATTGCCGCCGCCAAGGCCGCGCTTTCCCATCTTGACCTTGAAGATACGGGCGCAGGCATCAAAGCCAAGAGCCGGGATTTCTTCTGGTACTCACCCGTGCTCAAGGCGCGGCTGGACGAGGTCACCGCCGATTTCGTCGTCAGCCCGCGCAGCGAGGCCGAGGTCATCGAGGTGCTGAAGGTCTGCTATGCCCATGACGTGCCGGTCACCACGCGCGGGGCGGGAACGGGCAACTACGGGCAGGCGATGCCGCTCGCAGGTGGCTGTGTCATGCACCTGCGGCACATGACGGCGGTCAAGGACATCCATCCGGGTCGGGTGGTGGTGGAGCCGGGGTGCCTGCTCAAGGATCTCGATGCGGCCTGCAAGGCACACTCGGGCCAGGAGATCCGCATGTTTTCCTCCACCTGGGCGACGGCAACCATCGGCGGGTTCATCGCGGGGGGGTCGGGCGGCGTTGGCTCCTGCACTTGGGGGTCCTTGCGCGATCTGGGCAATATCATCCGCTTGCGTGTTGTCACGATGGAAGAAGAGCCGCGCGTACTGGACTTCCGCGGCGAGGAACTGGCGCGGGTCAGCCACGCCTACGGCACCAACGGGATCATCACCGAGGTCGAAATGCCGCTGGCCCCGGCCTATGACTGGGTGGAGATGTTCGTGGCCACCGATGACTTCATGCAGGCGGCGCGGTTTGCCGAAGAGCTGGCCAATGAAGACGGCATCCTGATCAAGCTCGCGACCGTTTTCGAGGCGCCCATCGCAAAGGACTATTTTCAGCGGGTTGCCCCGCATGTGGAGGCAGACACCAACCTGATCGCCCTGATGGTGGCACCGCAGTCCATGGACGGGTTCGAGACCTTTCTCGGGCGGCGTCCCGAGGCGCGGCTGATCTACCGCAGCGATGATCACGACTGGCCGCGCGGGCCCGGCATGATCTTTGAATACGGCTGGAACCATACGACGTTGCGCGCGCTCAAGGTCGACCCCAGCATCACCTATCTGCAGGTGCGCTATGGCTTCCCGCAACATCTGGAGCTGATCGAAGAGATGCGTGACGCGTTGAGCCCTGAGGTTCTGCAGCATCTGGAGGTGATGAAGGAGAACGGCAAGATCATGTTCGCGGGCCTCAGCCTTGTGAAATTCACAACTGAAGAGCGGCTGGACGAGATCATTCGGCTGCATGAAGAAGCCGGTGCGCTCGTCTTCAACCCGCACCGCTACACGCTGGAAGAAGGCGGGCGGCAGACAGTGGACGACCGCCAGCTGGCCTTCAAGCGTGAAGCCGATCCCAAGGGGCTGCTGAACCCCGGCAAGATGATCGCCTGGGACGATCCGAACTGGTCGTTTGACCGCATGTACAGCTATCCGAAACTGCGGGCCGCAGAATAGGCATGACCCGCGCGCTTGTCCTCTTTGCCCACCCTTGCGCGGAAAGCTTTTCCGCCGCGCTGCATGACTGCGTTGTCAAACGGTTGCGCGCGCGCGGGTGGGACGTGGACGACTGCGATCTGAACGCGGAAGGGTTTTCCCCGGTCCTGACGGCCATGGAACGCCGCACATATCACGATGCGGGGCACAACATCGCCCCGGTGGCGGACTACGTGGCGCGGCTGCGGCAGGCCGAAGCGCTGGTTTTGGTGTTTCCGGTGTGGAATTTCGGATATCCCGCTGTCCTGAAAGGATTTTTCGACCGTGTCTTCCTGCCCGGCGTGTCCTTCACCCTGCAGAATGGCAAGGTGATGCCAAACCTGACGCGCATCCGCAAGCTGGCAGCGGTGACGACCTACGGTGGCACGCGTCTTCGGGCGTTCATGGCGGGCGATCCGCCGCGCAAAACGGTGACCCGTGCAGTCTGGCATGTCTGCCGGCCTGAAAAGACCCGATACCTTGCGCTTTATGATATGAACCGGGTGACGGACGGTCAGCGGGCCGGTTTTCTGTCGCGTGTCGATGCGGAAATGGAGAGGCTCTGAATGCGCGCGCTTGTTGTCTATTGTCACCCGAAGGAGACCAGCTTCACCGCCGCCATCAGGGATGTCGTTGTGGACAAGCTGCGCGATGCGCAGGCGGAGGTGCGGGTGATCGACCTGTATCGCAGCGGCTTCGCGCCGGTGCTGACGGAAGCGGAACTGGACATCTATGAAGATACGCCTGCCAACCGCGCACCGGTGGCACAGGATGTTGAGGACGTCTTGTGGTGTGACACGCTGATTTTTGTCTATCCGACCTGGTGGTATGGGCTGCCTGCGATGCTCAAGGGCTGGCTCGACCGCGTGCTCTTGCCGGATGTGGCGTTTCTGATGCCCGACGGGCAGAATGACAACATTCGCCCCGGGCTGACCCATATCACGCGGCTGGCGGTCTTCACGACCTGCGGGGCCAGTTGGTGGCTGACGCAGCTGATCGGATCACCGGGCAAACGCATGATCCTGCGCGGCGTGCGCGCCATCTGCGCCAAAAGGTGCAGGACCGCCTTTGCGGCGCACTACCTGATGGACAGCTCCACGGAGGCATCCCGCCGCGCCCATCTGGAGCGCGTGGCCCGCAAGATGGAGGGATTTATCGGGGCGCTGCCCACCCGACAAAAGGAGGCGCGCGCATGATCCGGTTGCTGGACTGGGGGAAATTCACCACGGATCGCGCGGATTTTCTTGCGGAACTGGGGGAGGCGGTCCGGGGGCCGGGGTTTTTCCTGCTGGAGAACCATACGGTGCCCGAGGCACTGCGCGCCCGTATTTTCGAGATGGCGGATGCTTTTTTCAGCCAACCTATCGCGGAGAAACGCGCCCTGTCGATCCTGAACACCCCGCATTATCGCGGCTGGGCGGCGGAAGGCGACGAGTCGCTCGATGACAGCTCGGCGATGGTGGACCGCAAGGAAAGCTTCAACATCGGCTTTGATCTGACCCCCGATGATCCACGTGTGTTGCGGGGCGAGCCCTTTCGCGGCGTGAACGTCTGGCCGCAGATCGACGGGTTTCGGGAAACGGCGCTTGCCTATTTTGACGCGGCCCTGGCGCTGGGCGTCGATATTCATCGCGCCTTTGCCGCCGATCTCGGGCTGGAGGCTGAGCATTTCACGCCCGCCTTCAAAGATCCGCTCGCCGCGCTGCGGCTTTTGCACTACCCGCCTGGCTCCGGCGCGCAGAATGAGATCGGCGCGGGCGCGCATACGGACTACGGCGCGATCACACTTTTGATGACCGATGGCGAGGCCGGACTGCAGGTCAAACCGCGCGGCGGGGACTGGACCGATGTGCCGCATGTGCCGGGGGCTTACGTGGTGAACATCGGCGATTGCCTGATGCGCTGGACCAATGACATCTATGTCTCCACGCCGCACCGGGTGCTGCCGCCGAAACGCCAACGCCGGTCCGTTGCGTTCTTTGTCGAAGCACATCCCGATACGGTTGTGGCCGCGTTGCCGGGCACGGGGGAGCCGAAGTATCCGCCGGTGCGCGCGGCCGATTATTTGCAATCCCGGCTGGATGCGACCTACGCGCCGAAAGCTGCACCATGAGCGGTGCGCGCGACTGGGCGGATTTCAGGGCGCCGGATTTCTCAGGCATTGACCCGATGAAAACCATCGCCATCCTGCCGACGGCGGCCATCGAACAGCATGGACCGCATCTGCCCGTGGGGACCGATACGTTGATCGGGCAGGGCATGCTGGAGGAGTTGCGCCGTCAGGCCCCCGACGATCTGGACCTGCGGGTTTTACCATTGCAGGCCGTGGGCAAGTCGAATGAACACCTTTGGGCGGCGGGCACCCTGACCATCACGGCGGCAACGGCGCTGGCCGCCTGGACAGAGATCGGCCTCAGCGTTGCGCGGGCGGGCATCCGCAAGATCGCGATCGTGAATTCCCATGGCGGCAATCTCGATCTTGTCTCTATCCTGTCGCGCGAATTGCGGGTGCAGGCCGCGATGCTGGCGGTCAAATGCCAATGGGGGGCATTTGGCACACCGGAGGGGATGTACTCCGATCAGGAGAAGCAGTTCGGCATTCACGGTGGCGATGTGGAGACATCGCTGATGCTGCATTTCCGCCCGCAAACGGTGGATATGGCGGCGGCGCAGGATTTCCGCTCCACCGCTGAACAGAGCGCGATTTCACCCATCGGGCCTGTGTCGTACGGCTGGATCGCCAGTGATCTGAACCCCGAGGGCACGGTGGGCGAAGCGCATCTGGCTACGGCCGAGAAAGGGGCCGCAACCGCGCGGCACCAGGTGGCCGGTTTTGTCGATCTGCTGCGCAAGATGGCGCAGACCGACCTTCCGGCCTCATCGTAGGGGCGCGGGTTTCCTCCTTATCAAGCGGGGCAGGGGCAGCCCGCCTTGTCCCAGCCGGACGCTGATCAGGATGACAACGGCCCCGGCGATCTGCAGCGCTGTCAGCGTCTCGCCCAGCAGAAACCACCCCAGTAGAATGGCGGCCAACGGGCTGAGAAACCCAAGGCTGGAGACTGCTGCCGGATCAATCCGCGCGATGCCTCTGAACCATAGGAAATAGGTGAGCGCGCCGCCGATTAATGACAGATAGGCCAATCCTACGAGGTTCGTCGCGCTGAGCGTGGGCCAGTCTGGCACCATCAACGCTGCGACTGGGATCAGGAACAGCCCGCCTGCAGTCAGTTGCCAGGCGGTGAAGGTCAGCAAGGGCACGTCCGGCTGCCATTTGCGCGTCAGCACGACACCTGCCGCCATGGACGCAGCGCCGAGCAAGCCCGCAGCAATGCCCAGGGGGTCAAGAGAAGCCTCTGGTCGGAAGAGCAGCAACCCGACACCGAAGAGCCCGGCAAGGGCGGCAAAAATCGCTAGGGGGCGGATCGCCTGACCAAGAAGCCCGCGGGCCAGAAAGATCACCGCCAGCGGCTGGACCGCCCCCAACATCGCGGCAACACCGCCCGGCAGGCGGTAGGCGGCAACAAAGAGCAGGCTCCAGAACAGGCTGAAATTGAGGATGCCCAGCACAGCGACGCGCGCCCACCAGCGGCCCACCGGCAGCTGACGTGCAAAGAGCATCAGGATCAGCCCGGCGGGTAAGGCGCGCAGCAGCGCGATCAGAAAAGGCGACTGACCGGGCAGCATCTCGGTGGTGATGATGTAAGACGATCCCCAGATGATCGGGGCCAGGGCGGTCAGCAGAATATCGGAGAGGCGGGGCATGGCAGATCCATTTGGTTTGAAGTCAAGATATTTATCTTGATGTCAAGATAAGCGTAATAATCTTGACGTCAAGATGGTTGCAGGCAAAAAGAGAATATGGATCACGTCGACAAAATCATCGCGCAATGGGCGGCGGAAAGGCCCGATCTGGACACCGCGCCCATGGCCGCCGTGGGGCGGGTGGCGCGCGTTGCGCAAATCTTCTCTGCGGGCATGGGCGCGAACTTTCACGCGCATGGGCTGAACGCTGCATGGTTCGACGTTCTGGCGACCTTGCTACGGTCCGGGCCACCCTATCAATTGTCGCCGGGACAGTTGATCGACAGCACGATGGTCACCTCAGGCACCATGACCAACCGCATCGATAAGCTGGTCGCCGCAGGTTATGTGGCGCGAAGAGTCAACCCGGATGACAGCCGGTCCTTCCTCATCGCCCTGATGCCTGAGGGCAAGACCGTGGTCGAAAACACGCTGCACGATCACGTGGAGACGCAAGACCGATTGCTCAAGGCGCTGTCCGATGACGAACGCGATACCCTGACCCGGCTCTTGGCGCGCATCCTGTCGGATGCGGAAACGGCTCCCAAGACGGAAGACTAATCGACGAGAACGATCTGCGTGCCCCAGGTCGCACAGCGCTCTGCCAGTTCGCGGGGCAGGGGCAGGTCGGTGAACACCGTCGATAACGCGCGCATGGAGGCGATGCGGGCGGGGGCCGTGCGGCTGAACTTGGAATGGTCGGCGACCAGAAAGCACTTGCGCGACTGCGCGATGATGGTCTGGCTGACGCCGACCTCCTGAATGTCGAAATCGAGCAGATCGCCGTCTTCGTCCATCGCAGAACAACCGATCACGGCAATGTCGAACTTGAATTGCCGGATCGTATCAATGGTGATGTTGCCCACCAGCCCGCCATCGGACCGGCGCAGCGCGCCACCTGTCACGATGATCTGGCAGTCCGTGTTATCCACCAGAATGTTGGCGATGTTCATGTTGTTGGTCACCACCATAAGGTCGCGATGATGCAGCAATTCGCGCGCAACGGCCTCGGTGCTGGTGCCGATGTTGAGGAAGACCGAACAGCCTTCGGGGATCTGTGCCGCACAGGCGCGCGCCATCGCCAGCTTGGCGGTTTGGTTCAGATTGCGCCGTTCGTCATATTCGATGTTGGTGGTGCCGGAGGGGAGAATCGCGCCGCCATGCACACGTTCGAGTTTGTTCGCTTCGGCCAGTTCTGTCAGATCGCGCCGGATCGTTTGTAACGTCACACCGAAGTGCTCCGCGAGGCCTTCGACCGTGACTTTGCCTTCGCGCTGCGCGATTTTCAGGATGTCCGGGTGCCGGAACGTCTGCGACATTTAACTTCTCCTAAAAGGGTGGTTAGACGAAAAAATGTTTCATTTCCAATGTTTTTTCCAATGCCCGAACAGGCGGGATGCAGTGTACGAGCGCGATCATGAGCGACTCGGAATGCACGTAAGGCGGGAAAATTACCGCGATACCAACAAGTTCGCGTTTGGTCGTATTGCAAGCCAATTTCCACATATGGTTCGATTTCGAGCAAAAGCGAACGTAAACGAAAAAATTCGCTTGATCCGCTGGAAACAGTGCGCTACCCATTCGTTCGTTGTTCACGCACATGGATTGGGAGGGTCTGGTGGCGTCGCTGCAAAAGCAATCCGACACATATGACCTGTTCATCGTGGGGGGCGGCATCAATGGATGCGGTATCGCCCGGGATGCGGCCGGGCGTGGTCTGAGCGTGGCGCTGGCCGAGATGAACGATCTCGCCTCGGCGACTTCGTCAGCCTCGACCAAGCTCTTTCACGGCGGCCTGCGCTATCTGGAATATTTCGAGATCAATCTGGTGCGTCATGCCTTGGCGGAACGCGAGATGCTGCTGAAGGCGATGCCGCATATCAGCTGGCCCATGCGGTTCGTGCTGCCCTATCACAAGGACATGCGTTTCGAGGGCTCGACACCGACCTCGCGCATTCTGAACACGCTGATGCCCTGGATGAAGGGGCGGCGTCCGGCGTGGCTCATTCGCTTTGGATTGATGCTTTATGACAATCTGGGCGGGCGGAAAATCCTGCCGGCGACCAAAACGCTGAACCTGAAAAACGGGGTCGAGGGCGCGCCGCTCGAAGACCGGTTCGAGAAGGCCTACGAGTATTCGGATTGCTGGATTGAGGACTCGCGCCTTGTGGTTCTGAACGCCCGCGATGCCGAGGCGCGCGGGGCCGATGTGATGGTGCGCACCAAGGTGGTCAGCGCTGCGCGGGTAGAGGATCTTTGGGAAATCACCCTCGAAGACGTTGCGCGTGCGGAGACCAAGGTGGTGCGGGCGCGTATGCTGGTGAATGCCGGAGGCCCCTGGGTCGGCGATATCATTCAGCAAAAGGTGCGGATCAATTCCACCGAAGGCGTGCGTCTGGTGCGCGGCAGCCATATCGTGACCCGTCGTCTTTATGACCACGACAAATGCTACTTCTTCCAAGGCACGGATGGGCGCATCATCTTTGCCATTCCCTATGAGACGGATTTCACCCTGATCGGCACAACGGACGCGGAACACAGTGATCCGAGCGTGAAGCCCGAGTGCACCGACGAAGAACGCGACTACCTGTTGAATTTCATCAACCAGTATCTAAAGCAGGATATTGGTCCCGAAGATGTGGTCTGGAGCTATTCCGGCGTGCGCCCGCTTTATGATGACGGGGCCAGCAGTGCCACGGCGGCGACGCGGGATTACACGCTGAAAGTGGATGATGCCGGTGGCGCGCCCATCCTCAACGTCTTCGGCGGCAAGATCACCACCTACCGCAAGCTGGCCGAGGACGCGATGGACAAGATCGTGCCGTTCTTTCCGGGCACCTCAGGCCATTGGACAGCCGGTGTTGCCTTGCCGGGCGGCGATTTCGCCGTCGACGGTTTCGACATGCTGGTCCGGCGGCTGCGCGAGGATTTTGCCTTTCTGACCGATTTCTGGTCGCGGCGTCTGGTGCGTGCCTACGGCACCGAGGCCTGGGACGTGATGGCGGGTGCCGAGACCGAAGCGGACATGGGGCAAGGCTTTGGCGCCAGCCTGACCGAGCGCGAAATCCGCTGGCTGCAGAAAAACGAATACGCCCGCACCGCCGAAGACGTCGTCTGGCGGCGCAACAAGCTGGGGCTGAGACTGACAAAAGAACAAATTGCCGAGGTGGAGACGTTCATGCAGGATCATCCTGCGGAACATTCATCCAACGCGGCGGAATAGAATTTGGGGGACGGACATGACCTTGATCCTGGAAGGGGTGTCTAAGACCGTTGGCGGGGAAACCCATATTTACCCAACGGATATAGCACTTGAGAAGGGCACGATGAACGTGCTGCTTGGGCCGACGCTCTCGGGCAAGACATCGCTGATGCGGCTGATGGCGGGGCTCGATGTGCCCGCCACGGGCCGCGTGATCTGGAATGGCGAGGATGTCACCGGTATGCGTGTGCAGGACCGCAAGGTGGCGATGGTCTACCAGCAGTTCATCAATTACCCATCGATGACGGTCTACGACAACATCGCCTCGCCGATGCGGCTGCTCGGGCAATCCCGCGCGGAGATCGATGCGCGGGTGCGGGAGACGGCGGAGCTGATGCAGTTGACCCCGATGCTGGACCGCAAACCGCTGGAACTCTCGGGCGGGCAGCAGCAACGCTGCGCGCTGGCGCGGGCGCTGGTGAAAAACGCAGGGCTCGTGCTGCTGGATGAGCCGCTGGCCAACCTCGACTACAAGCTGCGCGAAGAATTGCGCGCCGAGATCCCGAAGATCTTCGAGGAATCTGGATCGATCTTTGTTTACGCGACCACGGAACCGGAAGAGGCGCTGCTGCTGGGCGGCAATACCGCCGCGCTCTGGGAAGGCAAGGTGACCCAATTCGGGCCGACACCCTCCGTCTACCGCAGACCGGTGAATGCCACCACGGCGCGGGTGTTTTCCGACCCGCCGATGAATTTCCTCAAGATCACCAAGAAAAGCGGCAAGCTGTCTTTTGGCGACGGGCAAAGCGTTGATGTGTCGGCGGGGACGATGGACCTGCCCGATGGAGATTATACTGCCGGTTTTCGGCCCAACCATCTGGAGCTGTCGCCGCATGTGGCGGGGGTCATGTCCTTCAAGACCCGGTTGACGGTCACCGAGATCACCGGATCGGAGACCTTTGTGCACCTCGATCATCACGGCGAACGCTGGGTCGGGCTGGTGCATGGGGTGCAGTCGCTTCAGCCCGGGCAGGCGCTGGAGGTCTATCTCGATCCCGCACATGTTTACATCTTTGGTCAGAATGGCGACCTCGTCGCCGCGGCCCCCTATGCGGAGGCCGCGTAATGGCCAAGATCACGCTGGATAATCTGGCACATTCCTATCTGCCGAACCCGACGTCCGAGGATGATTTCGCGCTCAAGGAGCTGAACCACGATTGGGTGGATGGCGAGGCCTATGCGCTGCTGGGCGCGTCGGGCTGTGGTAAATCCACGTTGCTGAACATCATCTCCGGTTTGCTGCACCCCAGGCAGGGCCGCATTCTCTTTAATGATCAGGATGTTACCCAGGCGCCCACGGCAGAGCGCAACATCGCGCAGGTGTTCCAGTTTCCGGTTGTCTATGACACGATGACCGTGCGCGACAATCTGGCCTTTCCGCTGCGCAACAGGGGGGCTGACGCCCCCTATATTGCGCAACGTGTAGACCAGATCGCCAAGATGATCGGCATGGAGGCGGAGTTGAACCGCAAGGCGCGCGGCCTGACGGCGGATGCCAAGCAGAAGATTTCGCTGGGCCGTGGCATGGTGCGGGAAGACGTGAACGCGCTGCTTTTTGACGAGCCGCTGACGGTGATTGACCCGCATATGAAGTGGGAGCTGCGCACGCAGTTAAAATCGCTGCATCACGAGTTTGGTCACACGATGATCTATGTGACCCACGACCAGACCGAGGCGCTGACTTTCGCGGACAAGGTGGTGGTCATGTACGACGGGCGCGTGGTGCAGATCGGCACGCCGCAGGAGCTTTTCGAGCGTCCCGCGCATACCTTTGTGGGCTACTTCATCGGCTCGCCGGGCATGAACCTGTTTGATGCCAAGATCGACGGTGCGACGGCGCAGATCGCCGGGGCAACGGTGCCGCTTGGTGCCGGATACCAGCCCGGCGGCGGCAAGGTGCAGGTGGGCGTGCGCCCGGAATTCGTCAAGCTGACGACTGCAGAGGCCGGTGTGCCTGCGCGCATCAAACGCGTCGAGGATGTCGGCCGCCACAAGATCGTGCGTCTGGACGTCGAAGGCCATGAGATCAGTGCTATCGCGGGCGAGGGCGACACGATCGCTGCAAATACACAGAGAATTACTTTTGATCCCGCCGGGATCAATGTTTACGCGGACGACTGGCGTGTCGCACCGGAAGGGGAGGCCGCCTGATGAACAAGACGGTAAATCAAAAAGCATGGTTCCTGGTGCTGCCGGTGCTGGTGCTGGTGGCGTTCTCGGCGGTGATCCCGCTGATGACGGTGGTGAACTATTCGGTGCAGGACACCTTCGGCAACAACCAGTTCTTCTGGGCCGGATTGGAGTGGTTCGAGGAGATGCTGCGGGACGACCGCATGTGGGATGCGCTTTGGCGGCAGTTGATGTTCTCCGGGATCATCCTCGCCATCGAAATCCCGCTGGGTATCTTTATCGCGCTGAACATGCCGAAAAGCGGCTTCTGGGCTTCCTTCTGCCTTGTACTGATGTCCTTGCCGCTGCTCATCCCGTGGAATGTGGTGGGCACGATCTGGCAGATCTTTGGCCGCGTGGACATTGGCCTGCTGGGCTATACGCTTGATAAGATGGGTATTTCCTACAATTACACGCAGGATATCTTTGCCGCCTGGGTCACGGTGATCGTGATGGATGTCTGGCACTGGACCTCGCTGGTGGCATTGCTGGCCTATGCCGGGCTGCAATCGATCCCCAACGCCTATTATCAGGCGGCCAAGATTGATCAGGCCAGCCGCTGGGCCGTCTTCCGCTACATTGAGCTGCCCAAGATGGCGGGCGTGCTGATGATCGCGATCCTGCTGCGCTTCATGGACAGTTTCATGATCTATACCGAACCCTTCGTGGTCACCGGTGGGGGACCGGGCAATGCGACGACCTTCCTGTCGATTGACCTTGTGAAAATGGCACTGGGGCAGTTCGACCTCGGACCCGCCGCTGCCTTCTCGATCATGTATTTCCTCGTCATCCTGCTGATCTCATGGGTCTTCTACACGGTGATGACGAACCTCGACAAAAGGGATGGCGTCTGATGTCCGATACCACCATTCAAGCGCCCGGCGCAGGCACGATCCCCGGCAAGGTGACCCAGAGCGAGGTCCAGGTGGCCCGCCGCAAGACACCGCGCGTCAACCGCTCGGCCATTGTCATGGGGCTCTACCTGTTGTTCCTGCTGCTGCCGATCTACTGGCTGCTGAACATGAGCCTGAAGACGAACACGGAAATTCTGGGTGAGTTTACGCTGTTCCCACGGAATCTGACGCTGGCGAACTACGTGAAAATCCTGACCGATGAGAGCTGGTACATCGGCTACATCAACTCGCTGATCTACGTGGTGATGAACACCGCCATCAGCCTCGCGGTGGCGCTGCCGGCGGCCTATGCCTTTTCGCGCTACAGCTTCATGGGGGACAAGCATTTGTTCTTCTGGCTGCTGACCAACCGGATGGCGCCGCCTGCGGTCTTCGCGCTGCCGTTCTTCCAGCTCTATTCTTCGGTGGGCCTGTTCGACACCCATATCGCCGTGGCGCTGGCGCATTGCCTCTTCAACGTCCCGCTGGCGGTCTGGATCTTGGAGGGCTTTATGCGCGGCGTGCCCAAGGAGATCGACGAGACGGCTTATCTCGACGGTTATTCCTTCCCGCGTTTCTTCATCCGCATCTTCACGCCCTTGATCGCAAGCGGGATCGGCGTGGCGGCCTTCTTCTGCTTCATGTTCTCCTGGGTGGAACTTCTGCTGAGCCGGACACTGACCACAGTGGATGCCAAACCCATCGCTGCGATCATGACACGGACCCAAGGGGCGGCGGGCATCGACTGGGGCGTACTGGCCGCGGCCGGTGTGTTGACCATCGTGCCCGGCGCCTTGGTGATCTATTTCGTACGCAATTACATTGCCAAGGGCTTCGCCCTCGGGAGGGTGTGATGGCAAAAAAGAGAGAGTATTTAGTCACTCAATACGATCGTAGTTTAGAGGTAATTCGGGAGCTTCGCGTTCCCAAGAGCGTGAACCCGAAGGTTCTTTTGGAAAGGTTGATTTGTCAGGGGCTTGACGACGACACTATTGTTGCCTCTTGCCTGACAAGGCGTGCTAAGCGAGCATATGACCCGTTTCAAGTCATCGATATGCGTAACGAGCATCGTGTGGAGCAAGCGCGGGCGGCTCTGAATGCTAATCCTAGAACTGACGATCCAATCGGCATTTACAACCGTGCGCGCGCAGCGCCTATCCCTCTTGGAAAGACCCTAATGGTTGCCGGAAACAATTACGATTTCGTCGTCAAAGAAGTGGAGGCAATCTAATGGCCTGGATGGCATGGACCGTACCGACGGCAATCTTTTTCGCGGTGATCGCAAGCCTGTTGATCATCTTCACAATTCTCGCCATCAAATACCCGGAGACGCCCCGCGTGGGCATTCTCCGGATCGAAACAACGCGGGGTGATCGTCTGTTCATCACGCTGTTGGGCTCAGCCTTCATCAATCTGATCTGGCTGGGTCTGGAGGTCGCACCGCAGCCCTACGCGCTGCTGGCGTGCCTTGTCTATGCCGTTGCGGTGTTCCGCTGGGTGTAGGTCAGGAAGAACAGGTCGCGCGGATGTCGGGCGGCCTGAAAACAGTTCAAATAATGTCTTGGGAGGACTCACATGAACTTTTCACTAAAATCAACCACAGCCACGGGCGCGATGGTCGCGTGTATGGCCCTGCCGGCCTGGGCCGACATGGAGGCGGCGAAGGCGTTTCTCGACAACGAAATCGCTGGCCTCTCCGTGCTCGACCGCGCCGCACAGGAAGCGGAGATGCAATTCTTCGTGGACGCGGCGGCCCCATTTGCGGGCATGGAAATCAAGGTGGTTTCCGAGACGATCACCACGCATGAATACGAGTCCCAGGTGTTGGCCCCGGCCTTCACCGCGATCACCGGTATCAAGGTCACCCATGACCTGATCGGCGAAGGTGATGTGGTCGAGAAACTGCAAACGCAGATGCAGTCGGGCGAGAACATCTATGACGCCTATGTCAACGACAGCGACCTGATCGGCACGCACTGGCGCTACCAGCAGGTGCGCAACCTGACCGACTGGATGGCGGGCGAGGGTGCGGACGTCACGCTTTCGACCTTGGACGTCGATGACTTCATCGGCACGTCGTTCACGACCGGCCCCGATGGCAAGCTCTACCAGCTGCCGACCCAGCAGTTCGCGAACCTCTACTGGTTCCGGTATGATTGGTTCAACGACGAACAGAACAAGGCTGATTTCCAGGAGAAATACGGCTACGAGCTGGGCGTTCCTGTGAACTGGTCCGCTTATGAGGACATCGCGGAATTCTTCACCGGTCGTGACCTGTCGCGCATGGGTGTCGAAGGCGAAGTCTTTGGCAACATGGACTACGGCAAGAAAGACCCTTCGCTGGGCTGGCGCTACACCGACGCGTGGATGTCCATGGCGGGCATGGGCGACGTTGGCGAACCCAACGGTCTGCCGGTCGATGAGTGGGGCATCCGTGTGAACGAGAACTCCCAGCCAACCGGTTCCTGCGTAGCCCGTGGTGGTGCGACGAACTCGCCTGCGGCTGTCTACGCTGTGACCAAGGCGATCGAATGGCTGCAAAAGTACTCGCCGCCCGCGGCTGCCGGTATGACATTCGGCGAAGCCGGACCAATCCCGGCGCAGGGCAACGTGGCCCAGCAGATGTTCTGGTACACCGCCTTTACCGCCGCGACCGTTCTGCCCGATCTGCCCGTGATGAACGAAGATGGCACGCCCAAGTGGCGCATGGCTCCTTCGCCGCACGGTGTCTACTGGAAAGAAGGCCAGAAGATCGGCTACCAGGACGCGGGCAGCTGGACGCTGATGGAATCCACACCTGTGGACCGTGCCAAGGCCGCGTGGCTTTATGCGCAGTTCGTGGTCTCCAAGACAGTCGACCTCAAGAAGTCTGACGTGGGCCTGACGTTTATCCGCGAAAGCACCATCGATGCGGATCACTTCACCCAGCGGGCGGATAAGCTCGGCGGTCTGGTGGAATTCTACCGCTCGCCTGCGCGTGTGGCATGGTCCCCAACGGGTACCAACGTTCCGGATTATCCGAAACTGGCACAGCTGTGGTGGCAGAACATCGGCGACGCAATGTCCGGTGCGAAGACCCCTCAGGAAGCGCTGGATGCACTCTGTGCCGATCAGGAACGTGTGCTTGAGCGTCTGGAGCGCGCAGGTGTTCAGGGCGATCTCGGACCGGTCATGAATGAGGAAGAAGATCCTCAGGTCTGGTTCGACCGCGAAGGGGCGCCCTACGCCAAGCTGGAAAACGAGGACGAAGAGCCACAGACGGTCAGCTATGACGAGCTGATCAAGTCCTGGGAAAACTAAGTCTTTGATCTTTGGCCGGGGCGCACCAGTTGTGCCCCGGCTTTTTCATGGGCAGACTGCCCACAGAATTCAGTGATATCCGGGGGACACCATGACCCATATTCTCGCGATTGATCAGGGGACGACATCCTCGCGCGCCATTGTGTTTGACGGCGATATGCGGATCAAAGCCAGCGCGCAGGAGGAGTTTCCGCAGCATTTCCCGAACAGTGGATGGGTAGAGCATGACCCCGGCGACCTTTGGTCGACAACCGCTGGAACCTGTCGCGCTGCCATCGAGAAGGCGGGTCTTGGACCGGATGACATTGCCGCCATCGGCATCACCAACCAGCGCGAAACCGTGGTCGTCTGGGAGAAAGACAGCGGCAAGCCCATTCACAACGCCATTGTCTGGCAGGATCGCCGCACTGCGGATTATTGCCGCGAACTGCGCGACGCTGGACACGACAAGATGATTACCGAAAAGACCGGTCTGCTGGCCGATCCGTATTTTTCGGGCACCAAGCTGAAATGGATTTTGGACCATGTCGACGGTGCGCGGGATCGCGCACGGGCCGGAGAGCTGCTCTTTGGCACGGTCGATAGCTTCCTGATCTGGAAACTGACCGGCGGGGCGGCCCATGTGACGGATGCCACCAATGCCGCGCGCACGCTGCTCTATGACATTCACAAAGGGCGCTGGAGCACGTCTATCTGCGCGCTCTTCGACATCCCCATGGAGATGCTGCCCGAGGTCAAGGACTGCGCCGCTGATTTCGGCATGGCCCGTGCCGACCTGTTCGGGCGCGCCATTCCGATCCTCGGCGTGGCGGGCGATCAGCAGGCGGCCACTATCGGGCAGGCCTGTTTTGAGCCCGGCATGCTGAAATCCACCTACGGCACGGGCTGTTTTGCGCTTCTGAACACCGGCGGCACCGCCGTGGCCTCGCAAAACCGCCTGCTGACCACCATCGCCTATCAGTTTGATGGCAAGCCCACCTATGCGCTGGAAGGGTCCATTTTCGTGGCCGGGGCGGTCGTTCAGTGGCTGCGTGATGGGCTCAAGATCATCCGCGAAGCAGCCGAGACCCAGCCTTTGGCTGAGAAAGCAGATCCGAACCAGAACGTGGTGCTGGTGCCCGCCTTCGTGGGCTTGGGCGCGCCTTACTGGAATGCGGAGTGTCGCGGCGCTGTCTTTGGCCTCACCCGCAATTCTGGCCCCGAAGAATACGCCAAGGCCGCGCTGGAAAGCGTCGGTTACCAGACCCGTGATCTGCTGGAGGCGATGCAGGCCGATTGGCAGGGAGACGGGGCCGGGGCCACCTTGCGCGTGGATGGCGGCATGTCTGCCTCCGACTGGGCGATGCAGTTCCTGTCGGACATCATCGGTGCGCCAGTGGATCGCCCCGAGGTGCTTGAAACCACGGCGCTTGGGGCGGCGTGGCTTGCCGGGCAGCGCACCGGCATCTACCCGGATATGGCAGGTTTCTCTGACAGCTGGGCGTTGCAGCGGCAGTTCACCCCACAGATGCAGGACGACCTGCGCGGCGAGAAATACGCGGCCTGGAAGCGCGCCGTCGCAGCGACCATGAGCTTTTGAGCGAGACAGCTTTCAGCTTCCTCACGGCCGGTCGGATCGAGTTTGGCCGGGGCGTGTCGGATCAGGCGGGACAACTTGCGCTGGGATTTGGCACGCGGGTTCTGGTGGTACGCGGCCGGTCCGTTCCTTTCGTGAATGACCTGCGGGGTGCGCTCTGGCGGCTCGGCGCGAACGTCGAAGAGGTGTTCAGGGCGGGCGAGCCAACGCTGGAGGCGTTGCAGACCGGTCTGGACGTTGGGCGCACCCTTCAGGCAGATGTTATTCTGGCCGTTGGAGGCGGCGCGGTGATCGATCTTGGCAAGGCGATTGCGGCCCTGTTGCCGGGGAGCGGCGCGGTGATGGATCATCTGGAAGGGGTCGGGGGCGCCCAGCCCCTGACCTGTGCGCCCCTGCCCATGATCGCCATCCCTACGACCTCTGGCACCGGCGCCGAAGTGACCAAGAACGCGGTGATCACCGTGCTGGAGGCGGGGCGCAAAGTCAGTTTGCGGGACCCGCGCATGGTGCCCGATGTGGCGCTGATTGATCCCGCGCTCACCGATCACACGCCGCGCGCGCAAACACTGGCGTCCGGGCTTGATGCGCTGACGCAGGTGATCGAACCCTATGTCTCGCACCGCGCCAATCCGCTGACAGATGCGCTCTGCCGTGCGGCCATTCCCAAAGGCGCCCGGGCGCTGGCGCGACTGGCCGCGGCGGAAGACCCGCAGGCGCGCGATGACATGGCTTTCGTCAGCCTTGCCGGCGGGCTGGCGCTGGCCAATGCGGGGCTTGGGGCTGTTCACGGTCTGGCCGGTGTTCTGGGCGGACGGCTGGGCGCGCCGCACGGGTTGATTTGCGGACGGCTGCTGGGGCCGGTGATGGCCGCCAATGCTGCGAGCCTTCGGGCCGCTGGCGGAGCGTCAGAGCGGTTTCAGGAGGTCGCAGGCTGGGTGGGGCAAGGCTTTGATCAGGACCCGAACGGCATATTCGAACGGCTGCCTGATCTGCTGGATGACTGGCAGGTTCAGAGACTGTCGCACTGGCTGACACCGGAGATTGATCTGATGCAGATTGCTGAGGAAGCGGCCGGGGCGTCTTCGATGAAAGCTAACCCTTGTGTCCTGCTTGCATCCGATTTGGTCGGAATCATGCAGCAGGCGATGTGAAACTGTTTGTCGCCGCCCGGTTGGGGCGGTCTGTCAGGTGATTGCAGCCCAAGGGACACTGGCGAACCCAGCCGTTCGAGGGATTCAGATGACCAGATCAGGGATGGGACTCCGGGACAATAGTGGACAGGCTTGAGATTTGAAGACTTGCAACCAACGTGGAACGTGGCTTTTGATGCCTGCAGAGCAGAACTGCTTTGAGAAGAAAGGACAGCATGAGCCTGAGACTAGACAGTGTGGACGCTCTGGCGGAACAGGTGCTGGCCACGCCGCGTGCATCGAACCGGCGGTTGGTCGCGCTTGCCGGCGCGCCGGGCAGTGGTAAGTCTACGCTGGCCGAAAAGCTGGCGCAGGTGCTGACGACACGAGGGGCGAAGGCGCAGGTTGTGCCAATGGACGGGTTTCACCTGGACAACCGTATCCTGACTGCGCTGGATCTGCTGGACCGCAAGGGCGCGCCGGAGACCTTCGATGCGACCGGTTTTGCCCGGTTGATGCAGGCCCTGGGATCGGAAACGCCGGTGTACTACCCGCTTTTTGACCGAACCAGAGATATTGCCATCGCCGGGGCCGGGCAGCTGGAAGGCGACTGTGATACGGTGATTGTTGAAGGCAACTACCTGTTGCTGGATGCAGATCACTGGCGGTCTTTGTCGGCCTTCTGGGATCTGCGGGTCCGGCTGGATGTCGATTTGGCCACCCTGCGTCAGCGGCTGATTGATCGCTGGCTTGATGAAGGCCTGACAGAGCATGCCGCCATTGCCCGGGCCGAAGGAAATGACCTCAGAAACGCGCAGCTGATACAGTCACATTCCTTGCCCTGCGACGTGGTTTTCGACGCTTCGGGGTCATGAAAGTGAGATGGGTGCATCTTATGCTATGATGCAGCAGGGAACGGGGTCGCGGGCCTGGAGCCGCGCCGCATCCTTGCCTGTTCAGATGCCGCGACAAGCCGCGCTGAAATCGACCATTGATGTTTGCGTCAAAATGTGATCGTTAGCGCTAACAAAGCCCAGTGCGCCGGATCGGCGCGACACAGAATGAATTCTGGAGGAAGAAGATGTCTCACTCAGTTGCAATTAACGGTTTCGGTCGCATCGGTCGTGGTGTGCTGCGGGCCCTTATGGAGAACCAGATTTCGGATGTCGAAGTGACTGCTATTAACGATCTGTCGACCCCGGAGACACTGGCACATCTTCTGAAATACGACAGCGTGCATGGTCGCTTTAAGGCCGACGTAGAGGTCAAGGGCGATGCGCTGGTTGTCAATGGCAAGAGCATTCAGGTCACCGCCATTCGCAACCCGGCGGAACTGCCTTGGGACGGTGTCGATGTGGCGATGGAATGCACGGGGCTTTTCACTGCTCGCGAAAAGGCGGCGCAGCATCTGGAAAACGGATCACGCCGCGTGCTGATTTCGGCGCCGGGCGCGGGTGCGGATCGCACCGTTGTCTACGGTGTGAACCACAAGGACATGACCAAGGACGACATCGTCATTTCCAACGCCTCCTGCACCACGAACTGCCTGGCCCCGGTGGCCTATGTGCTGGACAAAGCCTTTGGTATCAAGACCGGCTACATGACCACGATCCACGCCTATACCGGCGACCAACCTTCCCATGACGCGCCGCACAAGGATCTCTATCGCGGGCGAGCAGCTGCGGTGTCGATGGTGCCGACCTCTACCGGGGCGGCCAAGGCGATTTCGCTGGTGCTGCCGCATCTTGAGGGACGCCTTGAAGGCTCTGCCATCCGTGTGCCGACACCGAATGTTTCGTTGGTCGATCTGGCCTTCATGCCCGAAAAGCCTGCGACCAAGGAGGCCATCAACGCGGCGATGAAAGAGGCCGCCGAGGGCGAGCTGAAAGGGGTTCTGGCCTACGAGACGGATTCGACCGTCTCCATCGACTACAACCACGACCCGCATTCCTCCAGCTTTGCCGCGCCGCAGACCAGCGTGACGCAGGACGGTCTGGTGCGTGTTGTCAGCTGGTATGACAATGAATGGGGCTTTGCCAACCGGATGATCGACACGGGTCGCAGGCTGGCGGAACTCTCCAAAACCTGACGTGCTGTCTGACCCGTCCAGGGACCGGAAGGAACCGAGATGACACTGAATGACACGATTGCCCGCGTCACTGACCGGATCATTGAGCGGAGCGAAGGACCGCGCGGAGATTATCTTGCGCGGATGAACGCGGCGCGCACAAAGGGACCGGCGCGCGGCCATCTCAGCTGCAGCGGTCAGGCGCATGCCTATGCCGGGGCGGGCCCGGATCAATCCGCGATGGTTACTGAGCAGGCCCCAAATCTGGCCATTGTGACCACCTATAACGACATGCTGTCCGCGCATCAGCCCTTTGAGCGCTTTCCGGAACTGATCCGCGAGGCGGCCCGCGCGGTGGGGGCCACGGCGCAGGTGGCGGGCGGCGTGCCGGCCATGTGTGACGGGGTGACCCAGGGCGAGCCGGGCATGGAGCTGAGCCTCTTTTCCCGCGATCTCATCGCCATGGCGACCGGCATTGCGATGACGCACAACACCTTTGACGCCGCGGTCTATCTGGGCGTTTGTGACAAGATCGTGCCTGGGCTGATCATTGCCGCGCAGACCTTTGGCCATATCCCGACGGTCTTCCTGCCCGCCGGGCCGATGACCTCTGGCCTGTCGAATGAGGAAAAGAGCCAGGTCCGTCAGAAATTTGCGGCGGGCGAGGTCGGGCGTGACGCGCTGATGCAGGCGGAAATGGCGGCCTATCACGGGCCGGGCACCTGCACCTTCTACGGCACGGCCAACACCAACCAGATGCTGATGGAATTCATGGGCATGCACCTGCCGGGGGCCAGCTTTGTCACCCCGAACACGGAAATGCGCGACGCGCTGACGCGGGCGGGGGCACAGCGGGCGCTGGCGCATTCCGATCTGGGCGATGATTATCTTCCGGTCTGCGATGTGCTGGATGAAAAGGCCTTTGTGAACGGTATCATCGGGCTCAATGCCACGGGCGGGTCGACCAACCTGCTGATCCATCTGGTGGCCATGGCGCGCGCGGGGGGGATCATCCTTGACTGGCAGGATTTCTCGGATCTGTCCGAGGTCACGCCGCTGCTGGCGCGGGTCTATCCAAACGGGTTGGCGGATGTGAACCATTTCCATGCCGCTGGCGGTCTGGGCTACATGATCCGCGAGCTTCTGGGCGCGGGGCTGCTGCATCCTGATACCAAAACCGTGGGTGGGGGTGGTCTTGAGGCCTATACGCAAGAACCGAAACTCAAAGGCGGCGACGTCGTCTGGGAAGAGGGCACGGCGCAGAGCCTCAACGAAAAGATTCTGCGTCCGGCAGCGGACCCTTTCCAGCCAACGGGCGGGCTGAAACGTCTCAGCGGGTCGCTGGGCAATGCGGTCATGAAGGTTTCCGCTGTGAAACCCGAACATCAGATCGTCGAGGCTCCGGTGCGCGTCTTCAACGATCAGGAAGAGGTCAAGGCGGCCTGTAAAGCACGGGAGATCGAAGAGGACACGGTAGTCGTGGTGCGGTTTCAGGGCCCGAAGGCCAACGGCATGCCGGAACTGCACAGTCTGACGCCGGTGTTGAAGAACCTGCAGGCACGCGGGATCAACGTGGCCCTGGTGACCGATGGGCGGATGTCCGGTGCCTCCGGGTCGGTGCCCTCGGCCATCCATGTCAGCCCCGAAGCGCTGGACGGCGGCGCCATTTCCAAGCTGCAGGACGGTGATATCCTGCGGGTCGATGCGGTGAAGGGCGATCTGGAGATCGTCACCCCCGGCGTGCTTGACCGCGACCCTGTCAGGATCAATCTTGGCGCCAATGAATTTGGCCTCGGGCGCGAGCTTTTTGCCCAGTTCCGGCGGTCGGTCGGCACGGCGGACACCGGCGCCAGCGTGCTGTTTTAGGAAAGGACGACTCCATGACCCCGCAAGAGGCGAGCAAACGCGCCCGTGAAATCTGTGCGCTTGCGCCTATCGTGCCTGTGCTGGTGGTGCAGAACAAGGCCCACGCCCGGCCGCTGGCCGAGGCGCTGGTTGCGGGCGGGTTGCCCGCGCTGGAGGTGACCCTGCGCACTCCGGCAGCGCTTGAGGTGATCGCGGAAATGGCGCAGGTGCCCGGTGGCGTTGTCGGTGCGGGCACCCTTGTCACACCGCAGGACGTCCGCGATGCCAAGGCGGCGGGCGCGACTTTCGGTGTGTCACCGGGGGCGACGGATGCGCTGCTGGAGGCCTGTGAGGCCGAAGACCTGCCACTGCTGGCCGGAGCCGCGACGGCTTCCGAGGCGATGCGTCTCTTTGAGCGCGGTTATGACATGCTCAAGTTCTTTCCGGCTGAGGCATCAGGCGGCGCGCCAGCCCTCAAGGCGATTGGTGCCCCCTTGCCGCAAATCGGGTTCTGCCCCACTGGCGGGGTCAGCCCGTCCAACGCGCAAAGCTATCTGTCGCTGCCCAATGTGATCTGCGCCGGGGGCAGCTGGGTTGCTCCAAGCGATCTGGTGATCCGTGGCGATTGGGCGGGGATCGAAGCCCTGGCGCGCGATGCGAGCAAGCTCGCGGCCTAAAGAGCGCAGAGGCGCGGCCAACTGGCGGTGCGCCAGTGTAAGAAAAGACAATCGGGGAGCAGGAAGATGATTTTATGTTGCGGCGAAGCGCTGATCGACATGATCCCGATGGTCTCCACCGATGGGCAAACCAGCTTTACCCCCCACGCCGGTGGCGCCGTTTTCAACACGGCCATCGCGCTGGGGCGTCTGGGGCATGTCACCGGTTTTGTCACCGGTCTCTCGCATGATCTCTTTGGTCAGCAACTGACGCAGGCGCTGGCAGAGAGCCACGTGGACTGCAGCCATGTGATCCGCTCCGATCTGCCGACCACGCTGGCCTTTGTGCAGCTTACCGAGGGTCAGGCGCGCTATACCTTCTACGATGAGAACACCGCCGGGCGCAGCCTAACACCCGATCAGCTGCCGGACCTGCCGGAGGCGGTGACAGCGCTCTACTTTGGTGGCATCAGCCTGATCAGCGAACCCTGTGCGGAGTTCTACGCGGCGCTGGCCGAACGGGAAGCGGATCGCAGGGTGATCATGATCGACCCCAACATTCGCGCCGCCTTTGTGAAGGACGAGGCCCGATACCGCGCCCGGCTGGCGCGCATGATTGCCGTGGCCGATATCGTGAAAGTCTCGGACGAAGACCTTGAATGGATCATGCAGGACGGCGAGACCCTGACCGAAAAGGCACAACTGATTTGCGCCGCCGGACCGCATGTCGTCATCGTGACGCGCGGTGCTGATGGGGCCTCGGCCATCTTTGCGGGTGGCGTCACCGTCGATGTTATGGCGCAGAGAGTGGCCATCGTCGATACGGTCGGCGCAGGCGATACTTTCAACGCAGGCGTTCTGGCCAAACTGGCTGAAAGCGGGCTCCTGTCAAAACAATCGGTCACCCGCACCGGCCCACAAGAGATAACAGAAGCCTTGGCGCAAGGCGCCGCCGTCGCCGCCGTGACCGTGTCCCGCGCCGGGGCCAATCCCCCCTGGGCCCACGAGCTTTGAGAAAATCGGTGTCGTCCTGCCCCTAAAACCGCTAGAAAAAGAAAACCCATTTCATCCGGCGCGTCGTGCGACTGGTGAGCCGTAAAAAGAGACCTGATGTCCGCTATGAGTATCCCCCCTGTTTCCCCGTCAGAATTCAGCGCAGACATCCTGCGCCATCTCAAACATTCGCTGGGCAAGGATGACAGCCATGCCTCGCTCTATGACTGGCGCATGTCGCTGTCGCTGGCGCTGCGGGACCGCGTGGTCGATCCGTGGTTCGAAAGCACGCGCAAGACCTATGAAGCGCGGGGCAAGCGGGTGTATTACCTGTCGATGGAATTCCTCATCGGGCGGCTGATCGAGGATGTCGCGGTGAACCTCGGGCTGGATGCGGTGGCAGAGGCCGCGCTGACCGATCTGGGTCAGGATTACGCGGCCGTGGTCGCGAATGAGCCGGATGCGGCACTTGGCAACGGCGGGCTGGGGCGTTTGGCGGCCTGTTTCATGGATTCGCTCTCGACGCTGGGCATTCCGGCTTACGGCTATGGCATCCGCTACGAACACGGGCTTTTTGAGCAGCACTTTGAGGATGGGGCGCAGAGGGAGACGGCGGAAACCTGGCTGTCGCAGCGCCACGCGTGGGAATTCGAGCGGCCAGAGGTCAGCTATCCCATCGACTTCGGCGGTCACGTCTTTGAGGAGAACGGCAAGACCATCTGGCGATGCACTGAAACGGTCATGGCCTCGGCCTATGACACGCCGGTGATCGGCTGGCAGGCACAGTGGGCCAATACCCTGCGCCTCTGGGCTGCGAAACCCACCACCGCCTTTGATCTGGCGAGCTTCAATCGCGGGGACTACATCGCCGCCAGCGCGCCCGAAGCTTTGGCGCGCACGATCAGCCGGGTGCTCTACCCGGATGACACGACGGACATCGGCAAGGAACTGCGGCTCAAGCAGGAATACTTCTTCACCTCCGCCTCGATCCAGGACCTGTTGCGGCGCTTCCTGAGCGAAGGCGGTGATCTGAAGGAATTGCCAGATCACGTCGCCATCCAGCTCAATGACACGCATCCGGCCATCGCGGGCCCGGAACTGGTGCGGTTGTTGATGGACGAACACGGGTTTGACAATGAGGCCGCGATCAAGAGCGCGAGGGGCTGTCTCGCCTATACCAACCACACGCTCCTGCCCGAAGCGCTGGAGCGCTGGCCGGAAGAGCTTTTCATCCGCATCCTGCCGCGCCACCACCAGATCATCCAGATGATCGAGGCCGCACATCTTTCGGAAACCGGCAGCGCCGTGCGTATTCTGGAGCATGGCGAGGTGAAAATGGGTGAGCTGGCCTTTGTCATGGCGCACCATGTGAACGGGGTCTCCGCGCTGCATTCCGATCTGGTCAAGGAAACCGTCTTTGCTGATCTGCACCGGGATTATCCCGGGCGCATCATCAACCAGACCAACGGGATCACGCCGCGCCGCTGGCTGTATTCCTGCAACCCGCCCCTGCGCAACCTGATCAATGAGACCATCGGCACCTCCTGGCCAAACGACCTGCAGCAGCTGGACGGGTTGGCCGCGCATGCCGGTGACCCTGCGTTCCTCGACGCCTTTCAGGCGGCCAAGGACAGCAACAAGGCGCGACTGTCGAACTGGCTCAAAGACCACGGGGGCCACGCGTTGGACCCCGAGGCGATGTTCGACGTCCAGATCAAGCGCATCCACGAGTACAAGCGCCAGCTGATGAACCTGCTGGAGACCGTGGCGCTGTGGAATGAGATCCGTGACAATCCCAACGCGGATTGGACCCCGCGGGTCAAGATTTTCGGCGGCAAGGCGGCCCCCGGCTATGTGGTGGCCAAGCAGATCATTCATCTGATCAACGATGCCGCCAAGGTGATCAACGCCGATCCGGCGACCAAGGACGTGCTGCAGATCGTCTATCCGGAAAACTACAATGTCTCGATGGCGGAAATCCTGATCCCCGCCACGGATTTGTCCGAACAGATCTCCACCGCAGGCAAGGAGGCCTCGGGCACCGGCAACATGAAATTCGCCCTGAACGGCGCGCCGACCATCGGCACGCTGGATGGGGCCAATGTCGAGATCCGCGACTGTGTAGGGGCCGATAATTTCTTTCTCTTCGGTCTGACGGCGGCCGAAGTGACCGCCCGCCGGGCGGAGCCCGACTACGCCCGCCGCGCGATCGAGGCGAGCCCGCGTCTGGCGCGGGTGCTGTCGCAGATCGACAGCGGTGTGTTCTCACCTGGCGACCGGGGGCGGTATGGCGATCTGGTGCAAGGGCTCTGGAACCACGACTACTTCCTCGTGACCTGCGATTTCGACAGCTATTTTGACAGCCAGCGTCAGGTCGATACCGCTTTTGCCGACAAGGTCGGGTGGACCCGGATGGCGGCCCTGAACACCGCCCGCGTCGGCTGGTTCTCCTCCGACCGGACCATCAGCGGCTATGCCCGCGACATCTGGAACGCGCCCAGCCTCATCGCATCAAGAACGTCACGCAAGGATGTGGCCTAGAAAGGAAATCGTTTGGCTCTGACACCGCAGGACGCAGAAGACATCGTTGCAGGCCGTCACGGGGATCCGTTTTCCGTCTTGGGACTGCATCAGGTTGAGGGCAAATGGGTGGTGCGCGCCTTCGTACCCGGCGCACAGAGCATCGAAGCGATTGATCCGAAGACCGGGAGCAGGATCACCACGCTCCTGCCCGTAGACAGCGCGCAGGGGCTGTTTGAGGGCGCGGCCCCCCGGCGCAAGAACCGGTTCGCCTACCATCTCAGCGTGACGCGCGATGGTCACCAGTGGATCGCCGATGACCCCTACCGGTTTGGACCGGTGATGGGGGAATGGGACGAATACCTCATTGGCGAAGGCACGCACCGACAGCTCTGGCATGTGCTGGGCGCGCATGTAAGGGACCATGAAGGCGTGGCCGGCACGCATTTTGCCGTCTGGGCGCCGAATGCCGCGCGGGTTTCGGTTGTGGGGGATTTCAACACCTGGGACGGGCGGCGGCACCTGCTGCGTCGCCGGGGCGCCACCGGGGTCTGGGAGATTTTCATCCCCGGCGTGGGCGAGGGGGCCGTCTACAAGTTCGAGGTGCTCGACAGCAATCACCACCTGCTGCCGCAAAAGGCGGACCCGGTGGGCTTCGGCTCGGAACACCCGCCACGCACCGGCTCCGTCGTGCGCCAGATCAACGGGTATAACTGGCCGGACGCGGGCTGGATGACGAAACGTGCCGCCAAGCAGCGCTTTGACCAGCCGATTTCTGTCTACGAGGTGCATCTGGGCTCCTGGCGGCGGGTGCCTGAGGACGGCAACCGTCCGCTCAGCTATCTGGAACATGCCGAGCAGCTGGTGTCCTACGTCAAGGATCTGGGCTTTACCCATATTGAACTGATGCCGATCTCGGAGTTTCCCTTTGACGGGTCCTGGGGCTACCAGCCGGTGGGCCTTTTTGCCCCTACGATCCGCCACGGCACCCCGGATGAGTTCCGCGCCCTGATCTCGGCCTGCCACGCGGCAGAGATCGGTGTGATCCTCGATTGGGTGCCGGGGCATTTCCCGGAAGATGCGCATGGGCTGGCGAAATTCGACGGCACGGCGCTTTATGAACACGCCGATCCCAAGGAAGGGTTTCACCCCGACTGGAACACGATGGTGTTCAACTATGGGCGTGCCGAGGTCTCCAACTACCTGATCGCCAACGCGCTTTACTGGTTGCAGGAACATCACGTGGACGGGCTGCGGGTCGATGCCGTCGCCTCCATGCTCTACCGCGACTACAGCCGCAAGGAGGGCGAATGGATCCCCAACAAGGACGGCGGGCGCGAGAACCTTGAAGCGATTGCCTTTCTGCAGAACATGAACACCACGACCTATGGCGAGGTCGAAGGCATCATGACCGTGGCCGAGGAATCCACCGCCTTTCCGGGCGTGAGCGCGCCAACGGATGCAGGCGGCTTGGGCTTTGGCTTCAAGTGGAACATGGGCTGGATGAACGACACGCTCAGCTATATGGCCGAGGACCCGGTGCATCGGAAGTTCCACCATTCCAAGATGACCTTTGGGCTGCACTACGCCTTTTCGGAGAATTTCATCCTGCCGCTCAGCCATGACGAGGTGGTGCATGGTAAAGGCTCGATGCTGGACAAGATGCCGGGCGAGGGCCCGGAGAAATTCGCCAATCTGCGGGCCTATTACGGGTTCATGTGGGGCCATCCGGGCAAGAAGCTGATCTTCATGGGCAGCGAGTTTGCGCAAGGGGCGGAATGGAACCACGACAGCAGCCTCGACTGGCACCTCCTGGATGTCGATCTGCACCGGGGCGTTCAGACACTGATACGCGATCTCAATGCGCTCTACCGCGCGCATCCGTCCCTTCACACGCTGGACGCAAAGCCCGAAGGCTTTGAGTGGATCGAGGAAAACAGCGGTGACGAATCCATCTTTGCCTGGGTGCGTCGTGGCACCGGCGACACAACCGCCATGCTGGTGGTGTCCAACTTCACCCCGGTCACCCGGACAGAACGCCGCATCGGCGTGCCGGAACAAGGTCACTGGGTCGAGCGTTTGAACACGAATTCGGAATTCTACGGCGGTGATGGCCGTGGCAATATGGGCGGTGTCCGGAGCGAAGAGATTGCTGCGTCGGGGAGGGCGCAGTCGATCCGGATCACGCTACCACCGCTGACGACCCTCTTCTTCGAAGTGGAGCGTGGCTGACGCCCCGGGAAAAGGGGCGCAAAAGACAAAAATGGGAGGACAATCAATGGACCGAGAAACGCAAAGGCTTGCACAGCAGACGATGGCCTTTGTTCTGGCCGGGGGCCGGGGCAGCAGGCTGTACGAGTTGACCGACAGGCGCGCCAAACCCGCGATGTATTTCGGCGGGAAAAGCCGGATCATCGATTTTCCGCTCTCCAATGCGGTGAACTCCGGGATCAGGCGCATCGGTGTGGCCACGCAGTACAAGGCGCACTCGCTGATCCGGCATCTGCAGCGCGGCTGGAGTTTCTTTCGCGCGGAACGCAACGAGTCGCTCGATATCCTGCCCGCCTCGCAGCAGCTTGATAACGAGAACTGGTATAAGGGTACGGCCGATGCGGTTGCCCAGAACAGGGACATCATTCAGGGCTACGGGCCCAAATACATCGTGATCCTCGCGGGCGACCATATCTACAAGCAGGACTACGCGATGATGATCCGTCACCACGTGGAAAGCGGCGCGGATGTGACCGTGGGCTGTATCGAGGTGCCGCGCATGGAAGCCACCGGGTTCGGGGTGATGAAAGTCGATACCGAAGACCGCATCCTCGATTTTGTCGAAAAGCCCGCGGATCCCCCTCCGATGCCGGGCCACCCGGATCACGCATTGGCCAGCATGGGCATCTATGTGTTCGAGACGGATTACCTGTTCAAGCTGTTGGATGAATGCGCAGGCAGCGAAGGGTACAATCACGATTTCGGCGGCGATGTCATCCCGCGGATCGTTCGGGAGGGCAAGGCCATTGCGCATCCGTTCAGCCGCTCCTGCGTACGCTCAGGGATCGAGGAGAAAGCCTATTGGCGCGATGTTGGTACGGTCGATGCCTTCTGGCAGGCGAACATCGATCTGACGGACTTCAAACCCGAACTTGACCTTTATGACAACGAATGGCCGATCTGGACCTATTCCGAGCTGACGGCGCCTGCCAAGTTCATCCACAACGAGGAAGGGCGGCGCGGCCACGCGGTCTCCTCCATGGTGTCTGGGGGCTGCATCATTTCGGGGTCGCGGCTGGATCAATGCCTGCTTTTCACTGGTGTGCGCACCCATTCGTTTTCGCAACTGGATGGTGTCGTGGCCTTGCCGTACGTGGAGATTAACCGGAACGCCCAGCTTCGCAATGTGGTGATTGACAGGGGGGTCGTCATCCCGCAAGGCCTCGTGGTAGGCGAGGATGCGGAAGAGGACGCCAGACGGTTCCGGCGCACGGCAAACGGCACCTGCCTCATCACGCAACCGATGATCGACAAACTGGACCTCTGACGTGAAAATTCTCTTTGTTGCCTCGGAATGCGCGCCCTTCGTGAAGACCGGCGGGCTGGCGGATGTGATTGGCGCGGTGCCCAAGGCGTTGGCCCCCCTCGGGGTCGATGCCCGGGTGATGCTGCCCGTCTATCCCGCGTTGCAGGCCCTGGCAGCAAAGGGAAAAGAAGTGTGGGTCTCGGACGACCTTCAAGGCGGACCCGCACGCCTGCTATCGTGCCAGGCAGAGGGGCTTGATTTGTTGCTGCTCGATGCGCCGCATCTTTTTGATCGTTCGGGGAATATCTATCTAGGAGCCGATGGGCAGGACTGGCCCGATAATGCGCAGCGTTTCGGCGCCCTGTCTTTTGTCGCTGCCGAGGTCGCGGCGGGTGGCTTCACGGATTGGCGCCCTGACGTGGTGCACGCCCATGACTGGCAGGCCGGGCTGGTGCCCGCTTATCTGCGGCAGAAGGACGGCCCCGTGCCGCCCACGGTTCTGACAATCCACAACATCGCGTTTCAGGGGCTTTTCGATCCCTCGCTCATGACCTCGCTTGGCCTGTCCTCCGCGCATTACACACCGGAGGGGATGGAGTATTTTGGACGTATCGGCTTTCTGAAGGCGGGTCTTGCTTTTGCCGACAAGATCACCACCGTCAGCCCCACCTACGCGCGCGAACTCATGCAGCCGGAATTCGGCATGGGGCTGGAGGGTCTGCTCCGGGCGCGAAACACGGATCTGACCGGCATCCTCAACGGTATCGATCTGGACGCATGGAACCCCGAGACGGATGCCGCGCTGGTGGCCCCTTACTCTGTGAGAAGCCTGAAGAAGAAAGCAAGCAATCGCGCCGAGGTGTTGAAGCGGTTTGATATGGAAGCTGAGGGGAGTGGCCCGCTCTTTTGCGTGATCAGCCGCCTGACCACGCAAAAAGGGCTCGATCTGTTGCTGGAGGCGCTGCCGATGCTGGTGGCACGCGGGGCGAAACTCGCTGTGCTGGGCAGCGGAGAGAAAGACCTTGAGGCCGGGTTCATGGCCGCCGCGCGCAGCCACCCCGGCGCGGTGGGCGTGATCATCGGGTATGATGAACCGCTGTCGCATCTGATGCAGGGCGGCAGTGATGCGATCCTGATCCCCTCGCGGTTCGAGCCCTGCGGTCTGACCCAGCTTTACGGGCTGCGCTACGGGACGCTGCCCGTTGTGGCGCGCACCGGCGGGCTGGCCGATACGGTCATCGACGCCAATGAGGCCGCGCGCAGTGCCAAATGCGCCACCGGTGTGCAGTTCGCGCCAGTCACTGCCCCGGCGCTGGAGCAGGCGATCCTGCGGACCTGCGATCTCTTTGACCAGCCGTCTGAATGGGCCGCGATGATGCGCCGCGCGATGCTCCACCCGGTGGGGTGGGATGTCTCGGCGCAGGCGTATAAGGACATCTATGCATCGTTGCTGGATGCACGCACGCTGCAGGATTGACCGCCATGGACCGTGACATCACCGCCGGCAGCCCGATGCGCATGGGCGCGCATTTCGATGGCGAAGGCGTTAACTTTGCCGTGTTTTCGGCCCATGCGCAAAAAATGGAGCTTTGCCTGTTCGATCCGGTGGGCCAGCGCGAGGTCTCGCGCCTGTCCCTGCCGGAACGCACGGGCGATATCTGGCACGGCTACGTTGCGGGGGTGAAGCCCGGCGCGGTCTACGGATACCGGGCATATGGGGCCTATGCGCCGGATCAGGGACACAGGTTCAATCCGCATAAACTCCTGCTCGACCCCTATACCAGGGAGTTGGCAGGGCAATGGGTCAACGATTCCGCGACGCTGGGCTATGACGCGGCAGCCCCGACCGGCGATCTGTCCTTTGATCAACGGGATTCCGCGCCCTTCGTGGCGAAATCCGTGGTGTCCGATCCCTCTACCTTTGCGCCCATCACCCATCCCCTGCGCCGGGCGTGGGATGAAACGCTGATCTATGAAGCCCATGTCAAAGGCGCGACGCAACAGCACCCGCAGGTGGCCGACGCCCTGCGTGGCAGCTACGAGGGGCTGGCCTCGGACGCGGTGATTGAGCATCTGCACAAACTGGGCATCACCGCGATTGAGCTTTTGCCGGTGCATGCCTTTCTGAACGACGCCTTCCTGCTGGAAAAAGGGTTGGTCAACTACTGGGGGTACAACACGGTCGGCTTTTTTGCGCCCGAACCCCGATACTTCGGTCCACAAGGACTTGCAGGCTTTCGCACCATGGTGCGCCGCTTTCACGACGCGGGGATCGAGGTGCTGCTCGACGTGGTTTACAACCACACGGCTGAGGGGGATCATCGCGGTCCCACCTTGTCGTTCCGCGGCCTCGACAACGCATCCTACTACCGGTTGATCAGCGGTCAGCCGCGATACTACGTGAACGACACGGGCACGGGCAACACGGTCAACCTGTCCAATCCTTACGTACTGCGTATGGTCATGGATTCCCTGCGGTTCTGGGTGGAGTGCATGGGCATCGACGGGTTCCGCTTTGATCTGGCAACGACCCTTGCACGGGAAGATCACGGGTTCGACCCGCACGGCGGCTTTCTGGATGCTTTGCGTCAGGATCCGACCTTGGCAGGGGTCAAGATGATCGCAGAGCCCTGGGATATCGGACCGGGCGGCTACAGGCTGGGTCAGTTCCCGCCAAAGTTCGGGGAATGGAACGACGCCTACCGCGATACCGTCCGCCGGTTCTGGAAAGGCGACACACACAGTGCCCAGGAACTGGGCGCGCGGCTTCTGGGCTCGGCGGGTGAGTTCGACCGGGGCGGACGCCGGGCGTGGTCGTCGGTCAACTTTCTGGCCGCGCACGATGGGTTCACGCTGGCGGATGTCACGCGTTACAACCAGCGCCACAACATGGCAAATCTCGAAGACAACCAGGACGGGCACAACGCCAATTATTCCGACAATTGCGGCGTGGAAGGGCCGAGCGCCGATCCGGCCATTGAGGCCCGACGCCAGCAGCGCCAGCGCAACATGCTGGCCACGCTCTTCCTGTCACAGGGCACGCCGATGGTGCTGGCAGGCGATGAGTTCGGCAATTCGCAGGTTGGCAACAACAACGCCTATTGTCAGGACAACGAAACCGCCTGGCTTGACTGGGACACAGCAGATCAGGAGATGATCGATTTCGTGGCGGAGCTGTCGGCCTTTCGCAAACGGCACCCCGCGCTGCGTCAATCGCGGTTTCTGCATGCCGCTCAGCGCCCTGCCGATGGGCTACCGGATGTGGTCTGGTCGGATTTCGAAGGCCATGCGTTGAACTGGCGTGACCCGGGGTTGTCGAGCCTCTGCGTCACCTTCCGCTGTTCCGCCGAAGCCGCCACGCAGGTGGCGCATGATGACACCGTCTTTATGATCTTCAACCGCGCGGAGACGCCTGCGGATGTGTCGGTCCCGGCACCGCCCGCCGGCCGCCAGTGGCGTCATGGCATCGACAGCGCCGGGCAGGTTGTAGCGGGCGCGGCGGTCACCGAAGATCGGATCGCGGTCGCGGGGCCGTCGGTCATGGCCCTGGTTCTGGTGCCGGAAGACGCCCCCCTATGACTGCGGATCGGAGCCTTGCGGCGCTCGCCAGCTTTTGCGGCGTATTCGACCGATTTCTCGATCTGGAAGGCGTGATGCGCCCGACCAGTCCGGATACCCAACGTGCCTTGCTCCGAGCAAACGGTCTGGATGTCGGATCAGAGGTCGCCGTGCGCGACACTCTCGCCGCGCTTCAGGCGGAGCAGGAGGAACGTCTGATCCCGCAGGAGATCGTGGTGACCTGCGATACCCCAAACGTGCTGCGGTGTGAGGGTACGGTGGACTGGCACCTGACGTTGGAAGAGACCACGCGCCCCTTTGCCCAGGGCAAGTGCGATGGCGAGATAGCCCTGCCGCCGCTGCCAGCTGGCGTGCACCACCTGCATATCCAGTCAGGTAAGCTCCGCCAGACCACCACGGTCATCGCTGCCCCGGCGCGCACACCGTCCCTGCAGGAAAGCGCAAGGCAAGAGCGTTGCTGGGGCGTTGTGGCACCGCTTTATGGTCTGCAGTCGCGGCGCAATGCGGGGTTGGGTGATTTCGAAGACCTCGCACAGCTGGCCGAGGGGTTGGGCGCACAAGGCGCTGGATTTCTGGGCATCAACCCGGTGCACGCGCTGGGATGGGCAGCGCAAGACACAATCAGCCCCTACTCACCAAGCCACCGCGGCTTTCTGAACACGGCGCATATCGCGCTGGATCGCCTGCCGGGGCTGTCCGATGGCGCACCGCCGTCCAACGAGGACGGCCCTCTGATTGACTACGCAGCACATTCTCAAACCCATCGCGCCGCCTTGCGGACGGCCTTCAATCAGTTCCAACAGAGCGCATCGGACGCGGAGAAGGAAGCGCTGACCCGGTTCACACAAGAGGGCGGCGCGGCGCTGGAGGCTTTCGCGCTTTTCGAAGACCTGAGCACCCGTTTGGGGCAGGACTGGCGGCACTGGCCAGAGGAAAAGCGCACGCCCGAGGCGGCACGCGCCAGCGGGTCGGCGTCGGACGCCAGCTTTCACCTCTGGCTACAATGGGTGGCCGATCACCAACTGCAAGAGGCTCAGAGGCGCGCGCAAGAAGAGGGCATGGCGCTGGGGCTTTACCTCGATTTGGCCGTCGGCGCGCGTCTGGACGGGGCAGAAGCCTGGGCCGCCGCCGACACGCTGGCGCAGGGCGTATCGCTGGGCGCGCCACCGGATCACCTCAGCCCGGCTGGACAGAACTGGCAGCTGGCGGCCTATGCGCCCCTTAAACTCGCCGCCCGGAACTACCAGCCCCTGCGGCAGGTGCTGCGACAGGTCCTGCGGCATTGCGGCGTTTTGCGGCTCGACCATGCACTTGGGCTCAACCGCAGCTATTGGATCCCCGAGGATGGCAGCCCGGGCGGATACATCCGGCAGCCGTTTCAATCGCTCATGGCGTTGATTGCGATCGAGGCACAGCGCGCGGGTGTCGTGATCGTCGGCGAAGATCTCGGGCTGGTCCCCGACGGGTTTCGCGACACCATGGCGGCAAAGGGGTTTTACGGCTACACCGTGCTGCAATATGAGAAAACCAAGGCAGGTCGCTTTCGCAAGGCACAGGACCTGCGCCCCCAGTCGCTGACCTGTTTCGGCACCCATGACACGCCGACGATCCGGGGGTTCTGGACCGGGTGCGACATCGAGTGGTGGCACCGGCTTGACTGGATCGACGATGCGGGCCAAGGCAAAGCGCAAGAAGAACGCAAAGCCGAAAAGGCCGATTTGCTGGGCGTGCCTGACGCGCAGCTGACACAAAGAGATGCCCGTGATCTGCGGGACAAAGTGCATTGTGATCTTGCTCAGGGGCCGGCAGCGCTGGTGGCCGTGCAACTGGATGACGTATTGGGCGTGGAGGAAGCGCAGAACCTGCCGGGCACGATTGACGCGCACCCCAACTGGCGGCGCAAAATCCCGGTGGACGTCCAGGAGATTGCCACGCAGGATGTGATGAAAAAGACCGCGCAGATCATGGCTAACGCCGGGCGCAGCGGGTTAAAGGCGAAGACGCGAAAGGAATTTCCATGACCATTCAGACCATTTCCAAAGGCCCGTTCGAGGGGCAGAAACCGGGCACCTCAGGTCTGCGCAAGAAAACCCGCGTGTTCATGGAACCGGGATATCTGGAATGCTTCGTGCAGGCGACCTTCAACGCCATCGGCGGCGCGGCGGGCAAGAGTTTCGTGATCGGCGGCGACGGGCGGTATTTCAACCGCGAAGCGATCCAGATCATGCTCAAGATGGCGGCGGCAAATGGCGCTGCGCGCGTGATCGTGGGGCAGGGCGGGCTGCTGTCTACGCCTGCGGTGTCCAACCTGATCCGCCAGCGGCAAACCGATGGGGGCTTCGTGCTGTCTGCCAGCCACAATCCGGGCGGGATCGATGCGGATTTCGGTGTGAAGTACAATGTCAGCAACGGCGGCCCCGCGCCGGAGGCCATCACGCAGACGATGTTTGACCAGACACAGACCATCGACAGCTACCGGATTCTGGAGACGGCTGATGTCGATCTCTCCACATGCGGCACGTCGTCGGCGGGCGACATGCAGATCGAGATCGTCGACCCTGTCACGGATTATGCCGCGCTGATGGCAAAGCTCTTTGACTTCGATAAAATCCGCGCGCTCTTTGCGGGTGGTTTCACGATGCGCTTTGACGCCATGCATGCGGTGACCGGCCCCTACGCCACCTCCATTCTGGAAAGGGTCTTGGGCGCGCCAGCGGGCACCGTGATCAACGCGGTGCCCAGTGAGGATTTCGGCGGCGGCCACCCCGACCCGAACCCGGTCTGGGCAAAGACGCTGATGGATGAGATGATGTCCGACGCGGCCCCCGATTTCGGCGCAGCCTCGGACGGCGATGGTGATCGCAACATGATCGTGGGGTGTGGCGTCTATGTGACCCCGTCCGACAGCCTCGCGGTGCTGGCGGCAAACGCGCAGCTGGCACCGGGCTACGCGCAGGGGCTCGCCGGTGTCGCACGCTCCATGCCGACCAGTGCCGCCAGCGACAAGGTGGCCGAACGTCTGGGTCTTGCCTGTTTCGAAACGCCCACGGGCTGGAAGTTCTTTGGCAATCTGCTGGACGCGGGCAAGGTGACGCTCTGCGGTGAGGAGAGTGCGGGCACAGGCTCTGATCACGTACGCGAGAAGGATGGTCTCTGGGCGGTGCTGTTGTGGTTGAACATCCTGGCGGAGCGCGGCCAGTCGGTTGCCAGTATTCTGGCCGATCATTGGGCCACCTACGGGCGCAACTACTATTCGCGCCACGACTACGAGGCCGTGCCGACCGAGGCGGCAAATGCCTTGATGCAGGGCGTGCGCGACCAGTTGGGCGCGCTGGCCGGGACCACAATTGCCGGTCTTGAGGTCACGGGTGCGGATGAGTTTTCCTATCACGATCCAGTGGATGGATCGGTCAGCCACAATCAGGGCCTGCGGCTCTGGTTCGCGGGCGAAGGGCGGGCGGTTCTGCGGCTCTCGGGGACGGGGACCGAAGGCGCAACCCTACGGGTCTATCTGGAGCAATATGCTGCGCCTGAGGCGGATCATGGTCTCACCCCCGATGTAGCGCTGCGCGCCGTGCGCGATGCGGTGGTGGAGATCACCGGCATGCAGGCCTATCTGGGACGGATCGAGCCGGATGTGAAAACCTGATCGGATTGCGCCTTTCTTGACAGGGCAGCACGGCTGACCGAACCTGACCCCGGACCTGTCACAGCCGGAGTTGCCAGATGATCAGCCAGGAATTGAATGATACCCTGACCCAATCGGGCCCGGGCACCCCTGCGGGCGAGGTCATGCGGCGCTATTGGCAGCCCGCTGCCCTCTCTGATGAACTGGCGGGGACCCGACCGGTGGTGCCGGTAAAGCTGCTGGGCGAGGACCTCGTACTTTTTCGCGATAGCGAGGGGGAGCTGGGCCTGATCGAGCGGGCCTGCCCGCACCGGGGCGCGGATCTGTGCTACGGGCGGCTCGAAGACAACGGGCTGCGCTGCCCGTTTCACGGCTGGCACTTCGACCGCACCGGTCAATGCGTTGAACAGCCCGGCGAGCCCGAAGGCTCCCAGATGCACAAGCAGATCAGGAACAAGAGCTACCCGGTGATCGAGCGCAACGGGATCGTCTTTGCCTATATGGGCCCGGGCGACCCGCCACCGCTGCCGGGGTTCGATTGCTTTCGTGCGCCGGACAGCCACGTCTTTGCCTTCAAGGGGCTGTGGGAGTGCAACTGGCTGCAGGCGATGGAGGTCGGCATCGACCCTGCGCATGCCTCCTTCCTGCACCGCTTCCTGCAGGATGAAGACCCCGCCGACAGCTACGGCAAGCAGTTCCGCGATACTGCGGCCAATACGGATATCCCGATGACGAAGCTGCTGCGCGACTACCCGCGCCCCGACATCAGCGTGGAGGAGACCGACTATGGGCTGCGCCTGATCGCCCTGCGTCATCTCGACGATGGCCGCACCCATGTGCGCGTGACCAACCAGATTTTCCCGCAGGCGATTTCCATCCCCATGAGCCGCGAGATGATCATCACGCAATGGCATGTGCCGCTCGATGACAAGCGCTGCTATTGGTATTCGATGTTCACCAGCTTTACCGACCCTGTGGACAAGGAAAAGATGCGGGATCAGCGGTTGAAGGAACACCGCCTGCCGGACTACGCGCCGCTCAAGAACAAGCGCAACAATTACGGCTACGACCCCCAAGAGCAGGCGGGTGAGACCTATACCGGCATGGGGCTGGATATCAACGTGCATGACCAGTGGGCGGTGGAAAGCCCGGGGCCGATCTTTGACCGGACGAGGGAGCATCTGGGCAAGACGGATGTGGCGATTGTGCGGTACCGGCGCATGTTGCGTGCGGCCATGGCGGCCTTGGCGCAGGGGGATGCGGAGAGCTTGCCGATGGGCAATGGGCGGGACCCGGCCATGGTACAGGGACCGATCAGCAATGACACCATCGCGATGACCTCTGACTGGAAAGCGGCCTATACCGCCAGCGATGCAGAGCGGCGCGTAGGCTGCACCGGCTGGGACGCGACGATCACCTGACGGCGTTTTTCGCGTGACGGACCCGGAGACGGCGGGCTAGGCTCCCCCGGGGACAGGAGGATATGTGAGCGGGAATGCGGGGATTTCGCAGGGCAGGCTGGCGCTAACCGGTTTGCTGGACGCAGATGCGGTGGCAGCGGCAGAGGCATTGTTGGCCGATCTGCAGGGTAGCGATCTGGAAACGGTGCGCGTTCTCTTTCCCGATCAGCATGGGGTGTTGCGGGGCAAGACCCTTGTGGCCTCGGCGCTGGCTTCGGTCTTTACCGCTGGCGTCTCTGTCCCCTCGACGCTCTTTCTGAAAGACACCTCGCACCGCACCGTTTATCCGGTCTGGGACGGCGCAGGCGACAGCCCGGTTCAGGGGGCGGGCGATGTGCTGCTTGTCCCTGACCCGTCGACGTTTCGGCACCTGCCACATGCACCGGGGTCTGCGTGGATCCTCTGCGATGCGGTGATGAAATCCGGCGCGGCCCTTCCCTTTGCGCCGCGCACAGTTCTCCGCCGTGCGGTGCAGGCCCTGACGGGCGCAGGCCTGCAGATACAGGTGGGGCTGGAGGTGGAATTCCACGTTTTCGAGATCACCGACCCTGCACTGAACCACGCAGATGCCACGATGCCGCCTACGCCGCCGGACACGCGCAACCTCGCTCCGGGCTACCAGTTCCTGACAGAGACGCTTTACGCCCGGCTGGAACCCGTCTCCGAGATGCTGCGCCGCGCCCTTCAGGCCATCGGATTGCCCCTGCGGTCGATGGAAGTAGAGATGGGGCCCAGCCAGCTGGAGTTTACCTTCGATCCGGCGGACCCGATGACCCATGCGGATAACCTCGTGATGCTGCGCACACTGGTCAAGGAGGTCTGCGCCCAGGAAGGGCTGCATGCGACCTTTATGAGCCGGCCAAAGGTGGCCAACGGCTGCGCCTCCGGCTGGCATCTGCACCAATCGCTTTTCGACACGATGGGCACGCCCCTGATGATGCCACAGCTGGACGGGACACTCAGCGCTCCTGCGGCAGGCTGGATTGCCGGGTTGCTGGACCATGCCGCCGAAAGCTGCCTGCTGACCACGCCGACGGTCAACGGCTACAAACGCTATCAACCCTACAAGCTGGCGCCCGACCGGGTGGTCTGGGGGCATGACAATCGTGGTGCCATGCTGCGCGCGATCATGGCGCCGGGCGACCGGGCCTCGCGCATTGAAAACCGTGTGCCCGAGAGTGCGGCCAACCCGTACTATGCCTTCGCCAGCCAGATACTCAGCGGGCTGGACGGCCTGACCCATGGGCGCAGGCCGCCACCGCCCGTCGAAAACCCGCACGACGCCGGCGCAGAGGCCTTGCCGCGTTCCCTCGGCGCTGCCATTGATGCCTTTGAGACATCGGCGTTCTACCGCACGGCGCTGGGTTCGGAGGTCGTGGACTATCTGGTCCGGATCAAACGGGCCGAGTGGGAGCGGTATCTGGCGCATGTCTCGGATTGGGAACAGGCAGAGTATTTCGGGTTATATTGATGCGTTTTTATGGATGGGTTTTGGGGGTGATGATCGGCTCGGCAGCGGCGGCGGACTTGCCCGCGCCGGTGACAGATGCCGATTTCATGCCCCTCGATATGGATCAGGTCCGTCTGGGCCAGATGCTGTTTTACGATCCGATCCTGTCGGGCAATCGCAACATTTCCTGTGCCACCTGCCACCACCCGAAATTTGCCACTGCAGATGGCGTGGCCTTGTCGCTGGGCGAGGGGGCCGTGGGGCTCGGCCCGGATCGCAAGGTCGCGAGGGATAACATTCCCGAACAGCGTATCCCGCGCAACGCGCCCGCGCTTTTCAACCTCGGCGCACGTGAGTTTACCGTCATGTTCCATGATGGCCGCATCGAGGTGGACCCCGACAAGCCCGGCGGTCTGCGCACGCCCATGGGGGCGGAGATGACCCAGGGGTTTGCCAACCTCCTGTCCGCCCAGACGATGTTCCCGGTGCTCAGCGCTGATGAGATGGCCGGTCATTACAGCGAAAATGACATCAGCCAGGCGGTACGGCAGGGGCGTATCACCGGGCCGGATGGCGCATGGTCCAGGCTCAGCGCAAGGGTGGCGGAAACCCCCGGATATGCTCCCTTGGTCGCGGCCGCGTTTCCAGAGGCGGAGGCGCTGACCTTCACGGATATTTCGGATGCCATCGCCGCCTTTGTCGCCTTTGAATGGCGCGCGGATGGCAGCGCCTTTGACGCCTATCTGCGCGGCGAGACGACGTTGCCGCCGCAGGCCCAGCTGGGCATGGACCTCTTTTATGGTGCGGCGGGCTGCAGCGCCTGCCACAGCGGCCCTTTTCAGACGGACCACGGGTTCCACGCCATGGGCGTGCCGCAGTTCGGGCCGGGCAAGGCGGCGCGGTTCGAAAGCCATGCACGGGATGTGGGGCGCATGCGGGTGACCGGGCGGGACGACGATGCTTATGCCTTCCGCACGCCCTCCCTGCGCAACGTGCTGCACACCGGACCTTACGGGCACACTGGCAGCCATGCCGATCTGAGGCAGTTCATCGCGGACCATATGGCCGGGAGGGACGCATTGGACCGCTTCGATCCAACGTCGGTGACGCTCCCTGATTTGCCCGGCGCGGAGGATTGGCGGCACATGGACGACCCGGCAGAGCAGGCGGCCTTGCGGGCTGCCGTCACCCTGCCGCCGCAAGGCCTGACCGCCGATGATATTGCTGCGCTGGTTGCGTTTCTGGCGGCGCTGGACGACACGGTTGCCCTAGAGGGGCGTCTGGGCGTGCCGGATGCCGTGCCGAGCGGGCTGCCCGTCGATCGCTAGGGGCGTAGGGTCTGGCGCTGATTGACGGCCAAATCCCGGTGCTGCGTGATCTGCCCATTCGGCCATGTGATGGTCACATCGGCGGATGTCGCAGCCCCCAGCCCGAAGTGCATTGGCACCGCTTGCCCGCCCGCGTGGCCGCCGCCCACGGTCAGCTCCTGCACTTGCGTCACACCGCCAGCGGTGAGTTCGACAAGCGCGCCCACGGCACGGGTGTTGGCGCCCTCCATCCGCAGCTCAAGCGCCAGCCAATGGCCCGCGCCTTCGGTCACATTACGATAAAGCTCCATCGGCGCGCGCCGGTTCACCACCACCAGATCGAGCCGCCCGTCGCCGTCCAGATCGGCAAGGGCAGCCCCCCGTGACCGCGCCACCGTGGCAACACCCGCCTCAACCGAGTGCTCCTTAAACGTGCCGTCGGCCTGCTGAATGAGCAGCGTGTTGGGGTCTTCCATAGCCAGTCCTGGCATCTGATCCACATTGCCCTTGGCGATGAACAGATCAGGTGCTGCGTCATTGTTCACATCTGCAAATTCGGCATGCCATCCGGTCGAGGGGCGCCCGTCATCGCCCACATGTGGCCGTTGTGCGTAGGTGCCAAGGCCAAAGGGCGCGCGGCTGTACAGCCCGTCTTCGCCAGCGATCTGCATCAACTGATCACCCATGGAGGTCAGCATCACCTCGGAACGTCCGTCGCCGGTGATGTCCCGGCTGGCGATGCCCATGCCCCAGAGGCGCACGGTTTCCCACCCATCGTCCGGCCCGAGAAAACGCCCCATCGCCAGATCGTACATCTGTTCAGACCCGTCGCGCACATAGTAGTGACGGTCGTTGGAAATACGCAGCCGCTTGGTACGGCTGGCATCCCGCGCAAAGAGCATGGAGAGCGCGCAGTGCCCCGGAGAGAGAGGGCTGGCGGTAAAACCGTCGCCCTGCCAGCGATGCAGGCTGTTGTCGTCACAGGCCTCGAAAGGGCCCTCGGTGTCATCGCGGTCCACGTAGTTTCCAATGGCCAACACCGGGCCCGAGACCTCCCATGTCGCCGAAAAGGCGGTGGACCAGGCGTCGCCACCGTCAAAGCCCAAGGTCTCGTTCGCGGGGGTAAAGCCGCAGGCACCATCACCATGCAGCAGTTGGTTTTCGCCCACGCGCAGCAGCATCACGTCCAGATGCCCGTCACCATCCACGTCGAGCGGATAGGCTCCGGTGGTTCCAATAAAGTTGGGCAGGGGGGCGGTGATAAATTGCATGGCCCCCTGATTGATCATCAGCGTGGCCGGGCTTTCACCGCCTGCCGCCAGCAGATCGGGCAGGGCGTCCCCATTACAATCAAAGACAGCCACACCGCCGCCGACAAAATGCTCCCACCCGCCGGTGTATTGATGCGGCGGCAGGTTGGACGAGAGGTCCTCGAACAGCACCTCGGCGCCGGCGGATTGCGCCAGTAGGCAAAGCAGCAGCGCCCTCATCCACGCCCCTCCGCCATCGCATCGGCAATTTCCGACAGCGCCAGGGCCGCAGCCCCATGGGCCCACATCAGATCACCCCAGGCATGGGTTTCGACCTTTTGCGGGGCGGCATCCCGGTTCAGCGTCAGCGTGTGCATTTCGCGCAGCACCTCATCGGCGTAGAGGTAGTCATACTGCATCCGCTCGCCCGAGAGGATGATCAGTGGCGGATCGAAAAGGTTCACCAGATTGGCCAGCCCCAGCGCCAGAAACCGACCCGCGCGGCGGAAAATCACCCGCGCGGCTTCGTTCCCGGCCTTCGCCTGCTCGTAGAGCTGTTGCAGCATCACATCCGGGGCGGTTGCGTCCGAATTCGACGGATCAAGGGCCGTGGAGGCCTCGCGCACCAGCGCATAGTCTGCGATATAGGCCTCAAGGCACCCGCGCTGGCCGCACTGACACAGCGCGCCATCCATCTGAACCTTGGTGTGGCCCAGTTCCATGCCCAGCGAGCGGGCGCCGCGGTAGAGCCGGTGATTGATGACCAATCCCATGCCTACGCCCTGTTCGATGGTGACCACGGCGAAATCCGCCATGGCGCGTCCCTTGCCGAACCAAAGCTCGGCGAGCGTGACGAGGTTGGCGTCATTGTCGACCGCCACCGGCACGCCAAAAGCATCCTCCGCAAGCGCCCGCAGGGGTTTGTCCGCCTCGGTGAGCAGGGGAGACCAGACCATCTGGCCGCTGGCGTGGTCGATCATGCCCGGCATGCCGAGGCCGATGCAGGCGATATCGGCGCGCACCAGCCCGGCCTCCTCCAGCAGGGCATCCAGCACCTGACCGGTCTCGGTCAGGATCTGCTCAATCGAGCGTCGTTGCGGGGTACAGGCGAGGCTCGCCTGTGCCAGCGGCTGGCCTGCTGCGTCCACCAGAAGCGCAGTGTGCTGGGCGCGCGCCAGTTTGATCCCGACCACATAGCCCGCATCCGGTTGCACCGACAGTGCCACGGGCGGTCGCCCGCGGGAGGTGCTGCGCGTGGCATCGCTGCCTTCCTGCAAGAGGCCAAGGTCCAGCAGCTCACCCACCAGCGTGGTGATGGAGGCCGGGCTCACTTTCAGCTGTTTGGCCAGATCGATGCGTGAAATCTGTCCCGCCGAGCGGACTGATTCAAAAACGCGGTGACGCAGAGAGGTGCTGGGTGCCTCCGACTCAGGGCGAATCGGGCCGCATCCTACCGGCGCATCCCCGAGATCAGGCTGTGAAATCTCCACGTTCATTTATTCACACCCCGAAAATAACAATGTAAAAAAGACGGAATTTTCATGAAAATCCGCCGATAAATCAGGATATGCCCGATATTTTGGCTCGTACTGCATAAATTTATTTTGACAGCTGAATTAAAACAGTCAATCCTTTTGCGCATGCCAAGTTAGAAACGGGCATCAACAGTCAACAGAACTGTCCCATCGGGAGGATACTATGAAGAAGATGATGATTATGGGCGTGGCCGTCTCGGCAGCCCTGAGTACAGCGGCCTTTGCGCAGGATCTGACGGTCGGCGTGAGCTGGTCGAACTTTCAGGAAGAGCGGTGGAAAACAGATGAAGCTGCCATCAAAGCAGCACTGGAAGCCGCAGGTGCCGCCTATATCTCGGCGGATGCGCAGGCCTCTGCAGCTAAGCAGCTCACCGATGTGGAAGCGCTGATCGCGCAAGGCGCTGACGCGCTGATCATCCTTGCGATGGACAAGGATGCGATTGGCCCCGCCGTTGACAAGGCCGATGCAGAGGGCATCCCGGTTGTGGGCTATGACCGTCTGATCGAAGACGATCGCACCTTCTACCTGACCTTTGACAACAAGGGCGTGGGCCGGATCATCGCCGAAACCGTGACCGCCGCTCAGCCGTCGGGCAACTTCGCGATCATCAAGGGCGACAAGGGTGACCCGAACGCGGGCTTCCTGCTGGAAGGCATGATGGAAGTGATCGGCGACAAGGTCGAGAGCGGCGAGATCAAGATCGTCGGCGAGGCCTTCAGCGATGGCTGGAAGCCGGACAACGCGCAGAAAAACATGGAGCAGATCCTGACCGCGAACAACAACGAAATTGACGCGGTTCTGTCCCAGAACGACGGTATGGCCGGTGGCGTGATCTCGGCGCTGTCTGCACAGGGTCTGAGCGTGCCGGTCGGCGGACAGGACGGGGACCATGCTGCTCTGAACCGCGTGGCGCGTGGTGAGCAGACTGTATCAGTCTGGAAAAACTCCCGCGAATTGGGTGCCGCGGCAGCCGAGATCGCCGTTGCGATGGCCAATGGCACCGCGATGGCCGACATCGACGGGGCTGTGAAGTGGTCCGGCGGCGAGAACGGTGTGGAGATGACCGCCATCTTCCTCGAGCCGACCCCGATCACCAAGGACAACCTGAGCGCGGCCATCGATGCGGGCCATATCGCGAAGGACAAGGCCTGTGTCGGCGCCATGGATGGCGTTGACGGCTGCTGATCCTTGACGATCTGCCGGGCGCGCACTGCCGCGCCCGGCTCTTTCAACTTTCTACAGTGCCTGATCTGCCTTCGCTCGCGTGACCGTCACGCAGACGAGAGAGGTATATCTCGCCAGGGGCGTGCTGCACCATGACCGATCAAACCACCCAACCACCCGGTACCACCAAGGAACCCGAAGGCACCATCGCGCGCTTCTTCCGCGAGACCGAGCTCGACACCCGTTTGCTGGGGATGCTGGGTGCGCTGGCGATCATCTGGATCGGGTTTCATGTCTATGGCCAATTGGTGAACGGCTTTGGGGCCTTCCTGACGCCCCGCAACCTGTGGAACCTCTCCGTACAGACCGCCTCCATCGGGATCATGGCGACCGGTATGGTGCTGGTGATCATCACCCGCCACATCGACCTCTCCGTGGGCTCGATGCTCGGCTTCTGCGCGATTGTCATGGGGGTTGTGCAGGTCAATATCCTGCCGCAGTTCCTCGGCCTCGGCCACCCGATGATCTGGATCATCGCGGTGATCATCGGCATTCTCTGTGGCAGCTTCATCGGCGCCTTTCATGGCGCGCTGATCGCCTACGGCAAGATCCCCGCCTTCATCGTGACCCTGGGCGGTCTGCTGGTCTGGCGCGGTGCTGCCTTCCTCGTCGCCCGCGGCGAGACGATCTCACCCGTTGATCCAACCTTCCGGCTCATGGGCGGCGGGCCCTACGGCGCCATCGGTGCCACCGGCAGCTGGATTGTTGGTATCCTCGGGTGTGTCGCCGTGCTGGGGCTGATCCTGATGGGCCGGCGCAAACGCACCACGTTTCACATCGCGCAGCGCCCGGTCTGGGCGGAAACCTTCCTTGCCATCGTTGGCTGTGGCGCTGTGATCGGGGCGGTGCTGCTGGTCAACGCTTATCCATGGCCCCGCGGCATCGTGCGCCGCTACGCCGAAGCCGAGGGCATCACCATTCCCGAAGGCGGGCTCTTCATATCACATGGCTTCGCGATCCCGGTTCTGATCCTCGTGGCCGTTGCCATCTTCATGACCATCCTGATGTCGCGCACCCGCTTTGGTCGCTACGTCTATGCCATCGGCGGCAACCCCGAAGCGGCAGAGCTTGCAGGCATCAACACCCGCTGGATGACCGTGAAGATCTTCGCGCTGATGGGTGCGCTCACCGGCCTTTCGGCTGTGGTTGCCTCCGCCCGTCTCGGCTCGGCCACCAACGCGCTTGGCACATTGGACGAGCTCTATGTCATTGCCGCCGCCGTGATCGGGGGCACCTCGCTTGCGGGCGGGGTCGGCACCATCTACGGCGCCATCCTCGGCGCGCTGGTTATGCAGTCGCTGCAAACCGGCATGGTGCTCATCGGCTTCGACGCCGCCATCCAACAGGTTGTTGTGGGCTCGGTGCTCGTGCTCGCCGTCTACCTCGACATCCTCTATCGCCGCAAATCCAAGTGAGGGGCCAGATCATGACAGACACATCTCAAACCCCGCTCGTCCAGCTCAAGGATATTTCGATCTCATTCGGCGGCATTCGCGCCGTGGATCACGTGAGCCTCGATCTCTACCCCGGTGAAGTTGTTGGCCTTCTGGGTCACAACGGGGCGGGCAAGTCGACGCTGATTAAAATCCTCTCGGGCGCTTACCAGAAGGATGGTGGCGAGATCTGGATCGAGGGCCAACCCGCCGAGATCAACAGCCCCCGCGACGCACGCGACTACAACATCGAGACGATCTACCAGACGCTGGCGCTGGCCGACAATCTGGATGCCGCCTCCAACCTTTTTCTGGGGCGCGAGTTGACCACGGCGGCTGGCTTCGTCGATGACGCTAAGATGGAGAGCGAGACCGCCAAGATCATGGCCCGGCTCAACCCCAACTTCCGCAAGCTCAAGGAGCCGGTCAGCGCACTCTCAGGTGGCCAGCGGCAATCGGTGGCAATCGCCAAGGCAGTCTATTTCAAGGCGAAGATCCTGATCATGGATGAACCCACCGCCGCCTTGGGGGTGCATGAAACGCAGATGGTGGCGGACCTCATTCAAGAGCTGAAGAAACAGGGTCTCGGCATCTTCCTGATCAGTCATGACACCCGCGAAATGCTGGAGCTTTGCGACCGGGTGTCCGTCATGAAGAACGGCAAGATGATCGGCACCGAGCGTGTCGAGGATGTGACCGAGGACGATATCCTCAGCATGATCATCATGGGCAAAAAACCTGACCAGGCGGCGTAACCAATGTATCTGGGCCTCGATCTCGGGACATCCGGCCTGAAGGCTGTGCTGATCGACGGGGATCAGCGGTTGGTGGCGGAAGCCACGGCGCCGCTGACTGTACAACGCCCACAGAGTGGCTGGTCTGAGCAGAACCCGGCGGATTGGCTGGCCGCGACCGAGACGGTGATGACAGCGCTCGCTGCGCAACATGAGCTGACCGCTGTGCGCGGGATCGGTCTCAGCGGGCACATGCATGGCGCTACGCTGCTTGACGCAGCGGGCGACGTGTTGCGGCCCTGCATGCTCTGGAACGACACGCGCAGCCATGCCGAAGCTGCCGCCTTCGATTCCGATCCGCAGTGGCGCGCGATCACAGGGAATATCGTGTTCCCCGGGTTCACTGCGCCGAAAGTCGATTGGGTGCGCGTGAATGAGCCCGACATCTGGGACAAAATCGCCAAGATCCTTCTGCCAAAGGATTATCTGCGCCTCTGGCTCACGGGTGAGACCGTCTCTGAAATGTCTGACGCTGCGGGCACTAGCTGGCTGGATACCGGCGCGCGCGACTGGTCCGACAAGCTGCTTGCTGCCTCGGGCCTCACCCGTGATCACATGCCGAGCCTCGTGGAAGGAGCAGCGCCGTCCGGTCAGTTGCGCGATACATTGGCTGACCGCTGGGGCTTTCCGAAAGGTGCCGTCGTTGCCGGTGGCGCCGGAGACAACGCTGCCTCAGCCGTTGGCATGGGGGTTGTGAAACCGGGGCAGGCGTTCCTGTCGCTCGGCACCTCTGGCGTGCTCTTTGCCGCCAGCGCTGCCTATCAGCCCGATGCGCCCTCCGCCGTGCATACCTTCTGCCACGCGCTGCCCGACACCTGGCACCAGATGGGCGTGATCCTCGCCTGCACCGATGCGCTGAATTGGTACGCAGGGCTCATTGGGTCCGATGCGGGCAGCCTCACGTCCGATCTCGGCCCGCTGCAAGCGCCCGGAGAGCCGCTGTTCCTGCCGTACCTCGGTGGCGAGCGCACACCGCACAACGATGCCGCGGCCCGTGGAGCCTTTCTCGGTCTTGGCCATGCCACCGATCACACCGCGGGGACCCGCGCCGTGCTCGAAGGTGTCAGCTTTGCGTTCCGCGACAGCTATGAGGCGTTGCGCAGTACAGGCACACAGATAGATACGCTGGTTGCCGTCGGCGGGGGCAGTAAGTCCGACTATTGGCTGCAAGCGCTCGCTACGCTCCTCGATATGCCCATCGACCTGCCGGAAGCAGGTGACTTCGGTGGTGCCTTCGGGGCCGCGCGGCTGGGGTTCATGGCCGCGACCGGTGCGGGTGCCGAGATCGCCACCCCCCCGGCCACTGCCCGCAGCATCGACCCTGACACCACACTCACATCCGCGTTCCTCGACAAACACGCGCAATACCGTGCCGCCTACGCGGCCCTCAAGGAGGCTCTATGACCGACTTCTTCGCTGGCATCTCGCCCGTCACCTATGCGCCCGATGCCCCGGCGGACCAACTCGCCTATCGCCACTACAACGCTGACGAGGTGGTCGCGGGCAAGCGCATGGAGGACCACCTGCGCTTTGCCGTGGCCTGGTGGCACAGCTTTGCCTGGCCCGGCGGCGATCCCTTCGGCGGGCAGACGTTCGAACGTCCGTGGTTTGGCGAGACGATGGATCTGGCGCGCCTCAAGGCGGATGTGGCCTTTGAAATGTTCGCCCTTCTGGGCCAGCCCTACTACTGCTGGCACGATGCCGATATCCGCCCCGAAGGAGACAGTTTCGCCGAAAGCAAACGCAATTTCGAAGAGATTATCGACTATATCGGTCAGAAAATGGAGGCGCAGGGCACCAAGCTGCTCTGGGGCACCGCGAACCTCTTTTCACACCGGCGTTTCATGTCCGGGGCCGCCACCAACCCCGATCCTGAGGTCTTTGCCTGGTCCGCCGCCACCGTGAAAAACTGCCTCGATGCCACACATAAGCTGGGTGGTGAAAACTACGTGCTCTGGGGCGGGCGCGAGGGCTATGAGACACTGCTCAACACGGATTTGAAACGCGAGCGCGCGCAGGCCGGCCGCTTCCTGCAGATGGTCGTCGATTACAAGCACAAGATCGGCTTCAAGGGCGCGATCCTGATCGAGCCCAAGCCGCAGGAGCCCACCAAGCACCAGTACGACTATGACGTGGCAACAGTGTACGGCTTCCTCAAGGAGTTCGGCCTCGAAGGGGAAGTCCAGATGAACATCGAGCAGGGCCACGCGATCCTGGCGGGCCACAGCTTTGAACATGAGCTGGCGATGGCCTCTGCTCTGGGCATCTTTGGCTCCATCGACATGAACCGCAACGACTACCAGTCCGGCTGGGACACCGACCAGTTCCCCAACAACGTGCCGGAGGTGGCACTGGCCTACTACGAGGTGCTGAAAGCGGGGGGGTTCACCACCGGCGGCACCAATTTTGACGCCAAGCTGCGCCGCCAGAGCCTTGACCCGAAAGACCTGATTGCCGCCCATGTGGGCGCGATGGACATCTGCGCGCGCGGGTTGAAAGCGGCCGCTGCGATGCTGGAGGATGGTGGCCTTGAAGCGGCCCGCGCCGCACGATATGCGGGCTGGGACGGCGACACCGCGCAGGGTTGGTTGCAAAATGCCACGCTGGAAGACCTTGAAGCTGTCGTGGCGGCGGGCGGAATCAATCCGCAGCCCCGCTCCGGCCAGCAGGAAATTCTGGAAAACTACGTCAACCGATTTGTCTGAGGACTAAAAGATATGGCATTGATTCTGGCAGACGTTGGGGGCACGAACGTGCGGTTTGCCTGTGCCAGAGACGGGGTGATTGACGGCACCCTGACGCGGCGGTTCCCAAATGACGACTATGCCAGTTTTGACGCGGTATTGGACGCCTATCTCGCGCATGCGCAGGTGAAGACGGTCGAGGCGTTGACCATTGCGGTGGCCGGTCCGGGCGATGGCGCGCGCGCACGGCTGACAAACCGGGACTGGCATTTCGATACCGCTGCTCTGGCTGCCGCACATTCCGCCAAACGCGTCGACTTATTTAATGATCTCAGTGCTTTGGGCTATGCTCTTGATAGTTTGAACGCGGACGGTCTGCGCACGATCCTGGCGCCCGACGTGCCCGCGCCGCATCAGATGCAGAGGCTGGTTGTGGGGATCGGAACGGGTTTCAACGTCAGCCCGGTGCTGACCCATGAGGGCGGTGTAACCTGCCTGCTGGCGGAGGCCGGGCTGGGAAGTTTGCCGTCGCGTTTGCGCCGCCCGTTGGAGGCCTATCTGGGGCGCTCTGCGGACTGGGTCCGCTGTGTCGAGGATGTCATTTCGGGACCCGGTCTGTCCTGTCTGCATGCGGAGGCGACGGGCGCGCCTGCCATCACTGCGCGCGATGTCATCGAACGGGCAAGCGCCGGAGACGCGCAGGCGCAGGCCAGCCGTGATGTCTTTGCCCGGATGCTGGGCGAGTGGATACAGGATTTGCGGCTGCTCTACATGCCGACGGGCGGCATTTTTCTGGCCGGGTCCGTGGTGCGGGCGCTTCTGGAAAGCCCGGCGCACGACATTTTCACCAGTGCGGTGACCGAGCAGCCCACGGTGAAATCCGAATTGCCACCGGTTGCCATTTCAGTGATCACACAGGATGAGGCAGCGCTTTTGGGGTGTCTCGCCTATGCCAAGGCCCGCGCCTAGACGGGCCACCAAGCGACACCAGCGGCGGCAATGGTTTTTCCTTGAAAATCAACAGACTCAGGGCCGTAGTTGAACGCAAATCGGTGGGTGGCCGTGTCACGCAGACGCAAGCCTTCGGGCAGGGTCTGCACCGCCAGCCCGGCGGTTTTTGCCAGGTCATGAATGATACGTTCCCAGAGCGTCTCATCCGGCCAGGCCCCGAGGTAGTGCAGGGTGCTGTCACCTTTTAGGATCGGCGCGCCCGCGTCGGTCTCAAAGAGTGTGCGGGCGCTCCCCTCAAGGTCTTCAACCCAATGTTGCACGGTGCCGCCACCGGCGGCGGGGCGGTGTCCTTGCGGGGGCAGGCTTTCGACGCGCGTGACCGTGACGTCCAGCCCCGGCAGATCCGGCCCCATCGGTACCCGGATTGCCAGCTCTTCTGTCACTGCGTTGCTGCGCGGGCCGACAAGGGCGACCGTTTGACGGAGGGCAGCAGAGAGCGCTGCGGGTATCGTTGCCAGTCCGGGCGCAAGGGCGAGTTTATATCCTGAGAGATCAGAGGTGCTTGACGGTACGATATCAATCGAGAAACCGCACCGGCGCAGCGCCCGGTAGGCATCCAGCATGAGCCGGAAGTAGCTAAAGCCGTCACCTTGCGGCAGCGTCGCCCAGGCCCATTCAGAGGGGTAGTCGAAGACCAAAGCAACCGGGGCCTTTTGCAGCGCGATATCCGGCATCTCCGCGATCTCGCGGCCCACCTCTGCCGCCTCTGCCAGCCCTGGTGCTGCCACGTTATCAGGACGTTTCAGTCCGGCGTGCATTTGCTCCTGCGCAAAGGGGGCTTGCCGCCAGCGGAAGTAGCTCACCACTTCGGCGCCATGAGCAAAAGCCTCCCAGCTCCAGAGCCGCACCATGCCGGGCAGGGGGGCGGGATTATGCGGCGCCCAGTTCACCGGGCCGGGCTGCTGCTCCATCACCCACCAGCGGTCGTCGCGTCCGACAGCGCGGTAAAGATCGTGGTGGAAGGCCTGCATGTCCGGATCGCCCTGTTGCAGATAGCGGGCCTTGTGCGCTGCACTGCCTTCCAGCCGGTCCGACAGGAACCCAATCGGATAGCTGTCCCAGCTGGCGATGTCGATGGAGGCGCCCACGTCGAAATGGTCAAAATCCAGCACCCGGCCCATGTAGTTGTGGATGAGCGGCGTGTCGGTGCGGGCGCGCAACGCGGTCACCTGCGCCTCGTGATAGGCCACCACCTGATCGGAGCTGAACCGGCGAAAGGCCAGCTCATGGCTCGGGCTGGGCTGCGTCACGGTCAGGTTGGGCAGGTCGATCTCATCGAAACTGCGGTACTCCATCGACCAGAAGACATTGCCCCAGGCCATATTCAACGCGTCGATGCTGTCATACCGCTGAGCGAGCCAAGTGCGGAACGCGTCCCGCGCTGCGTCGGAGAAGGACAGGATGGTGTCATGACACCCGTATTCATTGTCGATTTGCCAGGCGTAGATGCGTGGATCGCGCCCGTAGCGGTCCCCCAGAAGCTCCGCTATCGCAGCGCTGGCCTGCCGGTAACCGTCGTGGCTAAAGCAATAGTGTCGTCGTGAGCCGAACCCGCGCGGATGCCCTTGCGCATCTACCGCCAGCATGTCGGGAAACCGCGTCAGCATCCAGCGCGGCGGGGTGCAAGTCGGCGTGCCGAAGATGATCTTGAGGCCTGCGCTGGCCAGCACGTCGATGGCGCGGTCGAGCCAGTTGAAATCAAACGCGCCGGGTTCTGGCTCGATCCGGCTCCAGGCGAACTCTCCGATGCGGACCCAGGTGATGCCTGCCGCGACCATCTCGGCGGCGTCCTCAGCCCACATCTCTTCGGGCCAGTGTTCGGGATAGTAACAAACGCCCAGGCTGCGCATCATAGGATCACCCTTGGTTCCGGCGCCCCCTCTCCGACACCGTGGATCGCAAAGGTCTGGCCATGCGGGCTTTGATCATGGGCCGCTTCGGCAGGCAAGCCTTGTCGCGCGCTGGTCACGTAGAGCGTGCTGAAATCCGGCCCACCAAAGGCCGGACAGGTGCTATGGACCCCCGGCACCGTGACGGCGCGCAGGAACGACCCGTCGAGGGCATAGGCAGCTACACGGCCCGCGCCCCATTGCGCCACCCAGAGCGTCCCGTTCCGGTCCACCACCGCGCCATCGGGGTTCAGATCATCGGGGCCAAGATCAATGAACAGCTCCGGCGCGGCTGACGGCCAGCCGTCGCGGTCCAGGGGCAAGCGCATCAGTTGCTGCGTGGCCGTATCGGTGAAATAGGCGTAGCTGCGATCCGGCGCAAAGCAGATCGCGTTGGGAATGGTCACCTCGCCGATCAGCTTGCGCAGCGTGCCCTGAAAATAGCGGTAGATCGCGCCAAGGCCCGGCTCTGCCGCGCGCCCCATTGTGCCGATCCAGAAGCCGCCCCAGGGGTCAGCTCGCCCGTCGTTCGAGCGCGTGGCAGCGGTTTCCTGTTCCAGTGCACAGATCTGCTTGCGCGCACCGTCGCGCAGATCAAACCACCAGAGCGCGCTTGCCGAGGCGATGAGCAGATGGTCCTGATCCACCCAGCCCGCTGCTGAAACCGGTTCGTCAAACACCCATTCCAGCGGGCCGCTGTCGTCCCGGCTCAGCAGTTTTTGTCCGATGATATCGAACCAGAAGAGCTGCCCCCGTGCTGGGTGCCAGAGCGGGCCCTCACCCAGAAAACAGCGGCGGTCATCAAAGACCTCTGCGCTCATCCGACCGCCTTCTTGTACGCCGCGACGATGCGAGTGGCCTGAGCCGACACATCCTCGGCACTCATGCCCGGTTTGTAGAGCGCTGAGCCGATGCCAAACCCGTCTGCGCTGGCCGCGATCCACTGGTCGAAGTTTTCAGGGCCCGCACCGCCCACAGCGTAGACCAGTGTGCCCTTGGGCAGGATCGGGCGCATGGCCGCGAGCCCGGCTGTGCCCGCCATCGCGCCGGGGAAGAGTTTCAGCCCATCCGCGCCTGCGTGCAGGGCAGCGAAGGCCTCGGTGGGGGTGAACACCCCGGGCCAGCTATGCAGGTCAAGCGCTTTGCTGGCCTTGATCACCTCCACATCGCAGTTCGGCGACACGATGAGCCGTCCACCAACCTCGGCCACGGCATTCACCTCATCGGTGGTCAGAACCGTGCCCGCACCGACAAGCGCATCGTCGCCAAACTGGCGGACAAGCGCGCCGATGCTCTCCAGCGGGTCGGAGGAGTTCAATGGCACTTCAATCCGGGTGATGCCCGCATTGATCAGCGCTTGTGCAACGGCGGGGGCTTCGGGCGGGGTGATACCTCGCAGAATGGCGATGATGGGCAGGGTCATGAACAAACTTTCGACTGTCTGTGAGCGGCGGTCAGCCCGGCCAACGTTGTTTTTTCCGTATCGACAAGCATCGCTTCAAGACCCTGCGGGCGCAGGGCGGACTGATAGGCACGGGCTTGATGCCCGGTGCCGAGAATGGCGATGCTCTGACCGAGCCAATAGGCGCGGGCAGCAGCAAGTTCTGCCCCGATGAGTAACCCGGAGAGGGTCGCCCGGCTGGCGGCGACGGCGGTCCCGTGCAACAGGTGATCCGCGCGCAGCCCGAAGAGGCGGGCAGCGAGGCGTTCGGGGTGCGACATGGCGTCGGCAACGGCAGTATCAAAAGCATCCGCATCCCAATCCTCGCCCGTCACCGAGTGGCGCAACACCGAACGGTCGCTGATCAGCGCAAAGAGTTCGCCGGTCATGAAGGTCTGAAAGCTGACAACTTCGCCCGCGCTCAGGTGCACCCATTTGGTATGGGTGCCGGGCAGGCAGAGCACCCCGTCCCAACCGGGGTTTAACGCCAGGAAACCGGCGATTTGCGTTTCTTCGCCGCGCATGACGTCTGCCGGGCTGTTCTGCGAGAGACCCGAGACCACCCGCACATCCAGGTCCGCTTCGGTTGGTGCCGCGGTCAGATGTTCAGAGAGCGGCGTGCAGGGCACGCTGCGATAAGGCGCTTCGACCCAGCCTTGACGGGACCCGACCATGCCGCAGGCGATGACCGGCACCTTGCCCGCGTCCAGCCAACTCCCAATCAGTCGCATAAGGGCCGCTTCGAACTCGGAGGCCGCCAGCCGCCCCATGCCATCCTCGGACTGTGCCCGCGCCAGAACACGCGATCCCTGCATGGCAAAGGCACGCAGATTGGTGGTTCCCCAATCGACGGCAATCCAGTCTGGTGCGATCTCCTCGCTCATACGCTCATCCCGTGGTTACCACGCCGCCGTCCACGACCATGCATTGTCCCGTCATCATCTTGCTGGTGTTCGACGCCAGAAACAGCACGGCATCGACGATATCCTGTGGCTCAAGATGGGTCTTCAGGCACTGCCGCTCCAGATGCGCCGCCAGTCCTTCGGGTGTGGCCCATCTATCGAGCTGCTTTTCGGTCAGGACCCAGCCGGGCGCAAGCGCATTTACGCGGATACCATCGGGTCCCAACTCGCGCGCGAGGCTGCGGGTCATGGCGGTGATGCCCCCGTTGGCCGAGGTATAGGCGGGGTAGCCCGCGTTGCCCATCATGTAGCTGATCGAGCTGAAGTTGATGATGGAGCCCGCGCCCTTGGCTTGCATCGCCGGTGCCACGGCCTGGGCGGCAAAGAAATAGGCCTTGAGGTTCACCGCCATCAGGAAATCCCACTCCTCGGGGGTCACATCCTTCCAGCTGTGGCGCTTGTCATTGGCCGCGTTGGACACAAGCGTGTTGATCGGCCCATGCGCCTCTGCTGTCTCGGCGATGCTGCGTTGCAGACCGTTGATATCGGTGATGTCCCCTTGGAAAAACAGCGGGCGGACGCCGTGTTTCGCCTCCATTGCGTCGACAAAATCGCTGGCATCCGAGCGTCCGATAAAAGCGACCTTGGCGCCCTGGGCCAGAAACCCGTCCGTGAGGTCCGCGCCGATGCCGGAGCCGCCACCGGTGATGTAGATCGATGCGCCGTCGAGGTCGTGGAACGTGGCTGTTTTGCTCATGGCGTGGCCTCTTGTCGTGGGATGTGCGGGATCATAGCTGCTTTCCCTCCAGCACCCATAGGGTTTCGGGATAGCTCCAGGGTAGGGCGATCCCATTGTGCATCAGCGCCGCACCGGTCAGGGTCAGTGGTCCCCGTTTCAGCGCCGGGTTTCCGCGCGACAGTTCGGTGGCGTCCGCGCGATTGCGCAGGCTGATCTCATACCGCGCTTCCGGGTTGAGCCGGGTGAGTCGCAAGGGGCGTGGGGCGATCTGGCTGGAGGTGCCGGATTTACCGGCGAAGATCACGAACTGGCTGCCATCGCGGGTCATCTGCTGTTCGGCGATCACCGACGGGTCGGTCGCATCCAGCCGCAGGATATCGGCCCCGTACATCCAGTCGCGGTTGGCTTTCCACCAGGCGGTCACATCGCGCAGCACCTCGGCCTCGTGATCGGTCAGTTCGCGCGGGTCCATCTCGAAGCCGAGGTGCCGCTGGGCCGCGACCCAAGCGCGGAAGGAGATGTCCAGAATGCGCCCGGAGGTGTGGCATTTGCGCGGCCCCACATGGCTTCCGGTGACGGCGGCAGGCAGGAAGAGGGCGGCGTTGTGCTGCATGTGCAACCGCTCCAGAGCATCGTTGCTGTCGCTGAGCCAGACCCGTTGCGTGCGGCTGAGAATGCCGAAGTCGATGCGCCCGCCGCCGCTCGCACAGCTTTCGATCTCCACATCCGGGAAATCGGCGCGCAGCCGGTCGATCAGCGCATATGACCCGCGCGTCTGTGCGGCATCGGGCGCGGGCAGCACGCGGTTGTGGTCCCATTTGATATAGTCGATGGGATGCGCGCTCAGCAGCGCCGAGATGCGCTCGTAGAGGAACTCCCGAACTTCCGCCAACCCCATGTTCAGCGCCTTTTGCTGCCGCCCGAGGATCTGGTCTTCGGCCCCCAGAGCCCAGTCGGGATGCGCCCGGTGGATGTTGCTGTCGGGGTTGATCATCTCGGGCTCAAACCAGATGCCGAAGGCCATGCCCTCGCCATGCACGTGATCAATCAGCGGCCCCAACCCATCGGGGTACTTGCGCGGGTCAACCTCCCAATCCGAGAGCGAGGAGGTGTCATCGTCCCGTTGGCCAAACCAGCCGTCATCCAGCACAAAGCGCTCGGCGCCAAGCCCCGCGGCCCGTGTTGCGATATCTTTCAGAACCGGCAGATCATGGGCGAAGTAGACCGCTTCCCAGCAGTTGTAGTGCACCGGGCGCGGGCGGCCCGGCTTGGTCCAGGTCACGATGCGGTCGCGCAGATGCCGCTGGAACGACACCGCACAGCCATTGAACCCATCCGAGGAATAGACCGCATAAAGCGGGGCTGTTCGAAATTCTGTGCTGGGCGCCGTCTCCATCCGGGCCGCGTGCCCGAACTGGATCTGGCGACGGCCATCAGGCAGCTCTTCGGCAATCATCCGGTGCCCGCCGGACCAGCCGTAATGAAAGGCAAAGGCTTCGCCGCTGGCATTTGTCGCGCCCCGGCAGGGCACGATCAGCCCCGGGAAATGCTCATGCCCCGTGCGGCCCGTTCGGTTCTCGCGGTAGCGGATGCCGGGGGACCAGGCGGTGCGGTTCAGTTGAAACTCCCCACACCAACGGCCCGCCACGTCGATCATCTCGTCCGATTGCTGCGGCGCGGGCAAGACCGGCGCCGCCAGCCAGTGAAGATGCAAGGGCCGGTCGGAATTCAGCCGTGCCGACAGCGCAATGACATGCGTGTCCGGGTCCAGCGTGAATTCCGCCGTGTAGGTCAGCCGGTTCGGCCTGTCTTCGCAGATCACTGTCAGATGCTGCTCGGCCTCCAGCACCTCGCGCAGCTTGAACGCAGGCAGCAGCGGCGCGCCGTCGCTGTCGCGCACAATCAGACCCGGCTGGCCGGGAAACGTGTGAGACGCCTCGGGGCAGATCGACAGATCCGGGTTTTCATCCAGCATCCCGCCGGTGACATCCAGGGTCACCGCGGCTGCCAGCTGGGCCAAATCCTCTCCCTCAGGCAGCGGCGGCCCCCAGTAGATCACCTGGGGGCAGCGTCCGCCTGTCGAGGCTAGAACCAATGTCTGGCGATCATCGTCCAGACGCCAGTGGGTTGTCACTTTACGGCCCCCAGGGTCAGACCTGCGATGAAGTGCTTCTGCATCAGGAAGAACATCAGCACCGGGGGCAGCGCAGCCACAATCGAGCCCGCGCTCATCAGGTGATAGGCGGCGCGGAACTGCGCGTTAAAGCTGGTGATCCCCGCTGTGACTGGCTGGCTCTCGGGACCCTGGGTCAGAACGACCGCCCAGAAATAGTCGTTCCAGATGAAGGTGAAGATCAGCACGGACAGCGCCGCAATCGCGGGCTTCATCAGCGGGATGACCACGTACCAGAAAATCTTCCACTCGGCGATACCCTCGACGCGGGCGGCCTCGACCAACTCGATGGGCAGGGCGCGGATGAAGTTACGCATGAAAAGCGTGCAGAACCCGGTCTGGAAGGCGATGTGAAACAGCACCAGCCCGGTCTTGGTGTTGTAAAGCCCCATGTCCAGCGTCAGGTCGCGCACCGGCACCATCAGGATCTGGAACGGCACGAAGTTACCCGCGACAAACATGAAGAAAATCCAGATATTGGATTTGAAGCGGTAAATCCCCAGCGCAAAGCCAGCAAGACAGGAGAGGGCCACCGCGCCGATCACCGTCGGCACCGTGATCAGCACCGAATTCAGCATGTAGCGGGGCATGTCGGAGTTGAAGAAGACCTGTCCGTAGTTGTTGAACATCTCGAAAGATGAGGGCAGACCCCAGTAGTTGCCTTGGGTGAAGTCCACCGCTGGTTTCACTGAGAAGGCGGCCACGGCGATCAGTGGCAGCAGCCACATGATCAGAGCGATGGGCAAGAGCGACTGGTAGGTCAGCTGCCAGGAGCGTGAGGTTTTTTCAATCGGTGTCGGAAACATGTCAGAGCGCCTCCCGGACGGATTTGGGCAGGCCACGCACAATCGTGTCGTAGCTGATGGCAATGCGGTGCTGGGCCTCATCGGTCTCCAGCGTGGGCAGATCGAGCTGTACCCAGGATCGGTGGAAATAGGGTGCCTTGGTCGCGGCGCCTGCGTCGATCAGCATCGCGGCAGTGTCCACATCGGGGCATTTCACCGCTACATGCTCGGTGTTGGCGGCGCGTTGCTCTTCGTGGCCAAAGCAGGCGAACATCTTGCCACCCACCTTCCAGGCGTCGAGCTCACCGGACCCGGAGAGCACTGCCCCCGGGTGCCCGGCACAGAGCGTATCGAAATCCGGGCGGGTCATCGGCCTTTCTCCTCGGCCCACATGGACCACAGGAAGTAGGCGATGAAGATCAGCATGATCAGGAAGAGCACCACGGCGATGGCCGCCCCGTACCCCATGCGGAAGCCGTATTCTGACAGCGCCTTCTCGAACATGTAGAAGCTCAGCACCCGCGTCTGCCCGAACGGCCCGCCGTTGGTCATGATCGAGATGAGGTCGAAGGACCGCAGCGCGCCGATGATGGTGACCACGAAGGCGATGAAGGTCGCGGGCTTCAGTTGCGGAATGATGATGTACCACAGCATCTTCCAGCCCTTGGCCCCATCGAGCCGCCCAGCCTCGATCTGCTCGGGGTCTACCGCGTTCAGGCCGGTGAGATAGAGGATCATGCAATAGGCCGTCTGCGGCCAAAGGCCTGCCGCGATGATGCCATAGGTGGCCATCGTCGGGTCGCCCAATACGTTGATCGGCCCAAGGCCCACAAGGCCCAGAACCCCGTTCAGCAACCCCTCGTTGGGCAGGTAGAACCAGGAAAATACCAGCCCCACAACAACCTGACTGATCACGAAGGGAAAGAAGAACAGAGACTTGTAGAGGCGAATGCCGGTCACCGTCTGGTTCAGGAAGAGCGCAATGAACAGCCCGCCCGGGATTGCCAGCAGATAGAGCAGCAGCCACTTGAGGTTGTTCCACAGCGATACCTCAAAGGCGCCATCGTCCATCAGCTCCACGTAGTTTGCCATGCCCACATAGCGCGCTTCGCCCAACCCGTCCCAGTCGTAGAAAGAGATCGCGATCGACTGATAGATCGGCCAGAGCACGTAGAAGGCAAAGAACAGGATCGCGGGCGCCAGGAACAGCCACGGCGTGACCGCAATCTCGTTGCGTTTGTACCAGCCGCGTTCTGATTTAGCGGAGGCAATCGTGGGGTCTATGGCGGTCATGGGCGCATCTCCTCAGTCGTGCGGTGCGACACTTGCGGCGCATACGGCAACACCGGATGGGGTGCTGGCGAATGGGACGGAAAGGGCCGGGCGTTTGGGAGCCGCCCGGCCTTAGTCAGTTCATTGGTAGACGCGTTCCTGCACCTTATCGAGGCGCTTGAGGATGTCGTCGAGGTTGTCCGGGAAGACCATGAATTCCTGCAGACCCTGCATCGCTTCATTGGCCATTTCCGCGGGGAAGTCGCGGTCAAAGAACTGCGCCACACCGCCCGGAGAGTTCTCCGACAGCATCGCAAAGCCTTCATTCAGGAACTTGTCATCATCCACGGCAGACTTCGCGTTCACTGGCAGTTGCCCGAGGTTCGCGCCGTTGTTGATTTCAGTCTGAACATTGGCAGACACCACGAAGCGCAGGAACTCACGCGCATTGTCCTTGTTCTGGGCCTTGGCGGGGATGTGGAAGGTATCCGTCGGCGCGTCCTCGGCCAGTTCCACATCCGGGTTGATCGCCGGGAACTGATAGAAGTCGAGCTTGTTGTCATCCAGACCCGCTTCGCGCAGCGGTGCCACGGCAAAGTTGCCTTTCAGGATCGCGGCGGCCTCGCCGTTCACGATAAAGGGCAGCGATTCCTGCCAGCTGTAGTTCTGGTGGTTGTCGACAAAGGCACCCATGTCGATCAGCTCGCGCCAGTTGGCAAAGGTCTCGCGCACGCGGTCATCGGTCCAATTCACTTTGCCTTGTGCCAAATCCATATGGAAATCAAAGCCATGCGTGCGCATGTTCAGGTAGTCAAACCAGCCGCCCGCAGTCCAGAGGAACTTGGTGCCGATGGTGTAGCACTTGCGACCGGAGTCGATGATCGCCGCGCAGTTGGACTTCATCTCGTCGAAGTTCGCAGGTTCGTTGAGGCCCAATTCTTCGTAGATGTCTTTGCGGTAGTAGATGCCCCACTGGTAGTAGGTGTAGGCCACGCCCCACTGCTTGTCGTCGATGGTCATCGCACCCTTAGTTGAGGCCAGCGCCTCGGCAATCTCGGGCTCCTGCCACAGGTCCGAGACGTCCTCGAAAAGGCCCGCTTCCACGAAGGGTGTCATGCGGTTGGCGGCGTACCATGTGGCCACGTCCGGAGAATCCGCCGTCAGAAAGTTGCGGATCTGCGTTTTATACGCATCGCGATCAATGATCGTGGTCTCGATGTTCAGATCGGGATGCAGCTCCTGAAAATCCGCGATCATCGCTTCCATCGTCGCACGGGGCGCCGGGTTCGATGTGTCGAGGAAAATTTTAAGGTCGCCCGTCAACTCTGCCGAAGCCGCGCCGGCAAGCATTGTTGACCCCGCCAATGCCATAAGCATTGTCTTGGTGGTGAAACGCATGGTGTCCTCCCTAAGGTACGTTTGCGATTTTTGTCCCCCCGATCCCGCCTGAATGAAGTTTCATTATTTGGAACCAAGTTTTATATATTGAAAACTACAGCGCAATCTGCTTAGCCTGTCAACAGTGTTCTTCGGGAAACTGAAGACACAGCGCAGCCTGCAAGGAGGCGGAAGGCATCGCAAGCCACTGGTTTGCAAATGATTTTCCGAAAAGCAGGGGGTTCGCGCATCACGGGAGGAGACCCATGTCCGGCGACGGCACGGTTGGCAAAGCGTTAGATGTTCTGGATCAGGTGGCCGCCTACGGCCAGCCTGTGCGCTTCGCGACCCTGCTGGCCGAGAGCGATTTTCCCAAGGCGACGCTCTACCGTTTTCTCCAGACCCTCACGAATCAGGGCATGCTGGAATACGACCCGGACCGGCAGACCTATGCGCTTGGTGTGCGGCTCGTGCGGCTGGCCCATGCGGCCTGGACGCAAAGCTCGCTGGCGCCGATTGCGCGGCCCTTCCTTGATCAACTCAGCGCAGAGACCGGGCAGACGGTGCATCTGGCACAGCTCGACAATGCGCAGGTTCTATATGTCGATAAGCGCAACGCGGCCCAGCCGGTCGAGATGTTCTCGGACGCGGGCAAGGTCGGCCCCGCCTATTGCACCGGCGTCGGCAAGGCGATGCTGGCCTTCCTGCCGGAGGAGCATCTGGAGCGGGTGATTGCCCAACAGAGCTTTCACCGCTTCACCGACCACACCTATACAACACGCGACGCGCTTTGCGCGGAACTTGCGGCGATTCGCACCCGCGGCTACGCTTTCGACCGTGAAGAACATGAACCCGGTATCATCTGTATCGCGCATCCGATCCTGACGGGCACCGGTCGCGTGCTGGGGGCGATGTCGATCACTGGCTCGCTGCAAGCCACCGATTTAACACAACTGGAAAGCTGGGCCCCGCGTCTGGCGCGCACGGCAGACGCCATTGCGCAAGAGGCTCAGGCCTGGCGCTTTCCGGACACACATCTTCAACACACAGGGACCTAAGATTATGACAGGTGTTACGCTGAACCAGGCCATCAAACGTTACGGCGACGTGCAGGTGATCCATGGCATCGATCTGCAGATCGAGGATGGCGAATTCTGTGTTTTTGTGGGGCCTTCGGGCTGTGGCAAATCCACCCTGCTCCGAATGATCGCGGGGCTGGAGGAGACCACCGAAGGCACCATGCACATCGGCGCGCGGGAGGTCACCCACATGGACCCGTCCGAGCGCGGCGTGGCCATGGTGTTCCAGACCTACGCGCTTTATCCGCACATGTCGGTCAAGGATAACATGGGCTTCGGGCTCAAGATGAACGGCGTGCCGAAGGCCGAAATCGACGAGAAGGTGCAGAAGGCCTCTGACATTCTCAAGCTCGACCAGTTCCTCGCCCGCAAGCCCAAGGCGCTCTCGGGCGGGCAGCGCCAGCGGGTGGCGATTGGCCGGGCCATTGTGCGCGGGCCCGAGGTGTTTCTCTTTGACGAGCCGCTGTCGAACCTCGATGCCGAGCTGCGGGTGGAGATGCGCGTGGAAATCGCGCGGCTGCACAAGGAAATTGGCGCCACGATGATCTACGTGACCCACGATCAGGTCGAGGCAATGACACTGGCCGACAAGATCGTGGTGCTGCGCCTGGGTGTGATCGAACAGGTGGGCGCGCCGTTGGAACTCTACCGGAACCCGGACAACAAGTTCGTGGCCGGGTTCATCGGCTCACCGGCGATGAATTTCCTGAATGGCACCGTGGTTGACGGTGGCGTCGAGGTGCCCGGGCTGGGCCGCACCGTCGCGGTCGAAGCCAATCTGCCTGCCGTCGGCACTGCCGTGACTTTGGGCGTCCGGCCTGAGCATCTGGAGGTGCAAATGGGGCAGGGCGCGCTGAAGGCAGAGCTCTCCGAGGCGCTTGGCGGTGTCAGTTATCTGCACCTCGACACGCCTACGGGTGAGCGGATCATCGTTGAAGAACGCGGGGACGAGCGCGCCAACGAAGGCGATACGGTCGATATCACCTTCGAAAACCGGCGCGCCTACGTCTTCGACGCCAAGACCGAAGCACGGATTCGTTAAGGCGGCGGCCCGGCACAGCTTTTCCGCAGGGCGGCAGATGTTCAATTTGCCACACTTATCCGGATGGCGTTCTCTTCCTATATCGGGGGTTGCATGGGCCTTTGAGCCATCAACTTCCAGGGAGGAACTACATGAAATCCGCGCTTACCCTTGCCCTGTCGCTGTCGGCAATCACAGCCGGCGCGACCGCCGTGGCCGAAGCGGTCACGGACGATGATATTGCCGCACAACGGGCCGCGCTTGCGGAGGCCACAGAAGGGGCGGGTTTCGGCCCGCAGTCGCCGCGTGACCTCAGTGTACTGACGGGCGACAACGCCCGCGTGTTCGCCAGGGCCCCGGCGCATACGGAGATGAACCTCTGCAACATCCATTTTCACGAAAACGCCGAGCATAAGGGCGGCCAGTTCACCACCTACACGGGCAACGGCGACGGCAAGGGCGCGGGCACCGGGTTCAAATACGACGGCACCCTGACGGAGGCGGAGCTGGCACCCTACGCGGGCACCGTCGGTGCGGGAAAATACGGCGACCTGCAACCCGGCGATACCATCGAACTACACTATGTGCACACAACTGCCCAGGTGACGCCGGGTCCGACCCTTGGGTCCTGCCTCAGCGAGGCCATTGGCAACCCCCAGCTACGGGTCGAGGCGCAGGTCTTTGTGCTGGTGAACGATGACGCGGCCCTTGATTTCACCGAAGCCGCGCGGGTCGAGGTTGTGGGCGGCCTGCATCAGGCGCCGGGTATCCCCACCGACACAGGCACGCCGATCCTCTATCCGGGTTCGACCACGGGCCCCAGCTTCAACGAGGCGGGCTCTCCGCTGCAGGTGACATGGAGCGTGCGGCCCGAGGTGGTAAAAGTGTCGATCCGCTCGGTGGAGACCTGGCTTGCCGATAACGTCTTTGATGAGAAACACGCCCACGGTGTGCGCAACCTGGTTGTGAACCCGGCGCTCCTGTCCCCTATCAACTGACCGGCGGGGCGTTTCCCCAAAACAGTTAAGCCAAAAACCAACCCTCGCCCTGTGCGCACCGCGCGCGGGGCGATATGCGTTGCGGCGTGCTCCAACCTCTCCTGGCCGGAACACGCGACCCGCCTTAAAATCGATCGGACACCCTGCAACTACTTCAAGGTTGAAATATTTGCCCTTGAAATAAATGCGCACCCCGCTTAGCCTTTTCGCAAGGTGGCAGCGGAAACGCCTGTTTTACGGCCGCTTCTGCATCTGCCCGATGGACAAATCCGCCTGTGATGTTCCACAGTCCGGCACATCGACATGCAATAGGGCACGCCAAGAGGCCCTTTAATAAACGGGAGTGTATACATGCAATTGAAATCACTGATCCTCGCGGCAGGTCTGGCGGCTTTTGCCAGTGCCGGGCACGCAGATGGGCACGCCGGTGCCGTCAAGGTCGGCATGATCACCACGCTGTCGGGCGGGGGCGCGGGCCTCGGCATCGACGTGCGGGACGGGTTCATGCTGGCGGCCAAGATGGCGGGCAATGACAAGCTGGAGGTCGTGATCGAAGACGATCAGCGCAAGCCCGAGATCGCCGTGCAACTGGCCGACAAAATGATCCAGTCCGAGAAGGTCGACATCATGACCGGTATCATCTGGTCGAACCTCGCCATGGCCGTGGTGCCCGCAGCGACGGCGCAGGGCAAGTTCTACATCTCGCCCAACGCAGGCCCCTCGGCGCTGGCGGGCAAGGGGTGTCATCCGCTTTACTTCAACGTGGCCTGGCAGAACGACAACCTGCATGAGGCTGCGGGCGCCTATGCCAATGATGCGGGCTACAAGAATACCTTTATCCTTGCGCCGAATTATCCGGCGGGCCAGGACGCGCTGACCGGGTACAAGCGCATGTATGGCGGCGAACTGGCGGGCGAAATCTACACCAAGCTGGGCCAGACCGACTATGCCGCCGAGATCGCGCAAATCCGCGCCTCCGGGGCGGATAGCGTGTTTTTCTTCCTGCCCGGTGGCATGGGCATCTCCTTCCTCAAGCAATATGCGGGCTCCGGCGTGGACCTGCCTGTCGTTGGTCCAGCTTTCAGCTTTGACCAGGGTATTTTGCAGGCGGTTGGTGATGCAGCCCTTGGGGTGAAGAACACCAGCCAGTGGAACAAGGACCTCGACAGCCGGGCCAATGCCGCCTTTGTCGAGGCGTTTCAGGCCGAATATGGCCGTCTGCCCTCGCTCTATGCCAGCCAGGGCTATGACGCGGCGAACCTGATCCTCAGCGCCATGGACAAGGCGGATGTGAAAGACGCCGATGCCTTCCGCGCAGCACTGGCGTCAGCGGAATTCGACTCTGTGCGCGGCGACTTCAAGTTCGGTACCAACCAGCACCCGGTGCAGGACTACTATGTGCGCGAAGTGATCAAGGAAGGCGATGTCTTCACCAACAAGATCATCTCCGCCAGCCTGACCAATCACGTGGATGCCTATGCCGCCGAGTGCAGCTACTGAGCGATGCTGCAAGCCTGCCTGAACGGAAATGCCAGTGGGGCGGGCGTGCCTGTCACGCCTGCCGCGCTGGCGGCGGATACGTCTGTCGCCTTTGATCTGGGGCTGCGCCACCTGCATCTGCATCCACGCGATGCAGAGGGTGTGGAAACGCTGCAGCAGGCTCCGACCGATGCCGCCATCGTCGCCTGCCGCAAGGCTGCGCCGGAGATGTTTGTCGGCATCGGCACCGGTGCCTGGATTGCCCCGGGTCCGAAGGGGCGCATGGACGACCTGGCGGGATGGCGTGTGGCGCCAGACTATGTCTCGGTCAACCTCAATGAGCCCGATGCGCCGGAGGTCATGGCGCTGATGGCCCGTTTTGGGATCGGGGTGGAGGCCGGGATCTGGAGCGATGCGGATGCCGCGCGCTTTTGCGCGCTGAACCTGCCGCCGCAAACCCGCATCCTGATTGAAATGCCCGACGCAGACGACGTGGACCCGGAGATTGACCGCATCCGCGCGCGGCTTGCTGCGGCAGGGCGGACCGAACCCGTCTTGTTGCATGGCGAGGGGGTTTCGGCCTGGCCCTGCCTGCGCCGTGCGGCGCAAGAGGGTCTCTCATCGCGCATCGGTTTTGAGGATTGCGACCACCTCCCCGATGGCACACTGGCCGTTGACAACGCCTCCCTGATCCTGGCGGCGGTGGAGATCTTCCACGACGCCGGGCGCCCGCTCGCATGAGCACGCTGCTGCTGATCGAGCAGGTCCTGAACGGGCTGCAATTCGGGGTGATGCTGTTCCTGATGGCTGCGGGGCTGACGCTGATTTTCGGCGTCATGGGGCTGATCAACCTCGCCCATGGCTCGCTCTACATGGTCGGTGCCTTTGCCGCTGCAGCCGTGGCCGGGGCCACGGGGTCCTTCGTGTTGGCCCTCATCGCCAGCCTGATCGCTGCCGCTGCTGCCGGGGCGATCATCGAACTGGTGGTCATCCGCAGGCTTTACGATCGCGATCACCTGGATCAGGTGCTGGCCACCTTTGCCCTGATCCTGATCTTTTCCGAAGGCACGCGGTGGGTCTTTGGGTCCTTTCCGCTCTTTCTCGACATTCCCGACGCGCTCGCCGGTCCGGTGCTGCTGCCCGGCGGTATCCAGTATCCCGCCTACCGGTTGCTGATCATCGCCATCGGGCTTTTGGTTGCGTTCGGGCTGTTCCAGCTCATCGCGCGCACCCGCATCGGTATCCAGATCCGGGCGGGTGAGAGCGACCGCGAGATGATCGCAGCACTTGGCGTCGATATCTCCAAACTCTACACGCTGGTCTTTGCCCTGGGGGCAGCCCTTGCCGGACTGGCCGGAGCCCTGGTCGGTGCGATCCAGTCGGTGCAGGTGGGTATGGGTGAACCGGTGCTGATCCTCGCCTTCGTGGTGATCGTGATCGGCGGCATCGGCTCCATCAAAGGGGCGCTTGTGGGGGCCTTGCTGGTGGGGCTCACCGACACATTGGGCGGCGTGCTGCTGCCGGGCTTTTTTGGCACCTTCATGGAGACTTCTGCCGCCACCGCTGTCGGCTCTTCTCTGGCATCGATGTCGATCTATATCCTCATGGCGGGGGTACTGCTCTTCAAACCCACCGGCCTGTACGGGAGCGCCTGAGATGTCCCGCGCCACCCTCATCAACACAGCCCTATTCCTGATGCTGCCAATCACAGCGCTTGTGGCACTAGCACTGGATGAACCCTTCATCATCACACTGGCGACCAAGGTCGCGATCCTTGCACTTGCAGGCGTCGGGCTGAACATCGCGCTGGGCCTCGGCGGTCTGGTCAGCCTCGGACACGCGGCGTTTTTCGGTATCGGTGGCTATGCGATGGGCATCCTCGCCCATCACGCCCAGACCTTCACCCCGTTGATGGAGGCGCCCTTCCTGCTCGAAGGCACCAAGTTCATGCCGGTGATCTGGGTGGTTGCGGTGATCGCGGGGGCGCTGGCCGCACTCGCAATCGGGGCGCTCAGCCTGCGCACCTCCGGTGTCTATTTCATCATGATCACGCTCGCTTTTGGTCAGATGCTCTATTACTTCGCGATCAGCTGGCCCGCATACGGGGGCGAAGACGGGCTGTCGATCTATGTCCGCAACGGCTTCCCGGGGCTGAACACGCTCGATCCGATCCAGTTCTTTGTCCTTTGTTTTGTGATCCTGGCCCTTGTGCTTTTCTGCACGGGCAGGCTTGCCGCCGCGCCCTTTGGCCTGGCGCTTTCCGCTGCGCGCCAGAACGCCGAGCGGGTGGAGACCGTGGGTCTTTCACCCTACCGGCTGCGCCTGCTCGCCTTTGTGATCTCCGGCGCGGTCACCGCCCTTGCCGGCGCTCTCTTTGCCGATCTCAACCGCTTTGTCAGCCCGACCATGCTGAGCTGGCATATGTCGGGCGAAATCATGATTTTCGTCATTCTCGGCGGGGTGGGGCGGCTCTTTGGTCCTGTCGCGGGAGCCGCCCTTTTTATTCTGCTGGAGCACGTGCTGGGCGGGTTGAGCGATTTCTGGCACGTCTATCTCGGTCTCCTGCTGCTGCTGGTCGTATTGTTTGCGCGGGGCGGCATGATTGGTCTGGCCGCTGGACGTGAGGTGGCCCATGACTGAGCCGCTCTTACAGATCAAATCGCTGAACAAATCCTTTGGCGCGCTCAAGGCTACGGATGACGTATCCCTGACCCTCTACCCGCGCGAAATCCACGCGCTGATTGGGCCCAATGGCGCAGGAAAATCGACCCTGATCAAGCAGGTGGCGGGTGGGTTGCAGCCAAACTCGGGTGAGATCTGGTTTGACGGGCGCGATGTCACCGGCCTGAGCACCGTGGCCCGCGCGCGGGCGGGATTGGGTCGAACCTTCCAGATCTCTTCGCTGGCGATGGAGTATACCGTCCTTCAAAACGCGGTTCTGGGTGCCCTCGGGCACAGTGGCGCGGTCTGGCGCTTTTTCAATCCGGTCATGGGTAACGCGCCCCTGCGCAACGCAGCGATAGCAGCCCTTGAGCGTGTCGGGCTGGTCGAGCATGCCGCCAAACGCACCGCTGACCTCAGCCACGGGCAGCGCCGCCTGCTGGAAGTGGCCGTTGCGCTGACCCTGCAACCACGCGTTTTCCTGATGGATGAACCGATGGCCGGGCTGGGGGCCAGCGGGTCAAAGCGGCTGACCGGATTTCTCGACGGTTTGCGCAGCGAGGCACCGATCCTCCTGGTCGAACACGACATGGATGCGGTCTTTGCCCTCGCGGATCGCATCTCCGTGCTGGTTTACGGCAAGATCATCGCCACAGGCACAGCGGAGGAAATCAGGTCTAACCCCGCCGTGCGCGAGGCCTACCTCGGCGAGGAGGACGCTGCATGAGTTTCCTCACGCTGGATGGGATCGAAGCATTCTACGGCCCGTCTCAGGCGCTGTTTGGCGTCAACCTGTCGCTGGCCGAAGGCGAGGTGTGTGCACTTATGGGCCGCAACGGCATGGGCAAATCCTCGACCATCAAGGTGATCTGCCGCCTGTTGAAACACAGCGCCGGGCATCTGGCCTTTGACGGGCAGGACATGGCGGCGGTGCCACCGCATAAGGCGGCGCGCGCAGGTCTGGGGTTGGTGCCGGAGGGACGGCGCTGCTTTCCCAACCTCACCGTGCGCGAAAACCTGATTGCGGCGGCACGTCCCGGGCATTGGGATTTTGATCAGGTCGCCCGCCTGTTCCCGCGTCTGGCGGAGCGGCAGGACCAATCCGCCGCTTCGCTCTCGGGCGGGGAGCAGCAGATGCTGTCGATTGGTCGCGCGCTGATGACGAACCCGCGGCTTTTGTTGCTGGATGAGGCGACGGAAGGGCTCGCGCCCGTCGTGCGGCAGGAAATCTGGGCGGCTGTGCGACAGTTGAAATCGAGCACCGGCATGACGATCCTTGTGGTCGACAAATCGCTGGCTGAACTGCGTCAGGTCGCCGACAGCGCGGTGATCCTCGAACGTGGCGCCACGGTCTGGTCCGGGGCCATGGCGCAGGTCACACCTGCGGTTGCCGATCAGTTCCTCGGGGTCTGAGCATCATCTCTGCAGCGCGCGCATTGTTTGCGTGCTTGCAAAGATCACGGCGGCAAGGCTGACGATGGTTGGGCCGGTTGGCGTATCGAGCGCGAAGGACACCAGCAACCCGCCGAGGGCGGAGGCGGCACCGATCAGCGCAGCGATAACGGCCATGGTTTCAGGTGCCCGGGCAAGGGGCCGGGCAGCGGCGGCAGGGATGATCAGCAGCGCCGCAATCAACAGCGCGCCGACCACCTTGATCGCCACGGCCACCGTGATCGCCAGCGCGAGGGTCAGCACCAGTTGCTCCCTTTTCGGGTCCACGTCGCTGGCGCGGGCCATGTCCGGGCTCAGGGTGGAGGAGAGCAGGGCAGACCACCGCCACGCCACGAGGCCGAGCACAGCCAGCGCGCCGCCCCAGATGATCAGCAGATCGCCCTTGGAGACGGCCAGAATATCGCCCACCAGATAGCTGAGCAGATCGACGCGTACGTTCGGCAGAAAGGATACCGCCACCAGCCCGAAAGCCAGCGCCGCATGCGCCAGCACACCCAGCAGCGCGTCACTGCCGACACCGCGCCCGGTCAGCAGGCTCAGCAGCAGCGCCATGAGGAGTGCGATCACCAGCACGCCGCCAAAGATCGGCAGATCGATGGCCAACGCCAGCGCCACCCCGAGGATCGCCGCATGAGAGGTGGCGTCACCGAAATAGGCCATCCGTCGCCACACCACGAAACAGCCCAAGGGCGCAGCGGCAATGGCCACACCCAAGCCGGCAAGGGCGGCACGCACCAGAAAATCACCAAGCATTATTCTGCTGCCTCGTGGCTGTGGTCGCAGTCCGGCCCGTGGCTGTGGCTGTGTTCGTGACGGTAGAGCGCCAACGCGCCCTGCGTGCCGGTGCCGAAGAGCGCGCGGTATTCCGGCGCGCTGGCTACGATTTCCGGCGTGCCCTCGCAGCAGATGTGACCGTTGAGGCAGAGCACCCGGTCAGAGGCGGCCATCACCACGTGCAGATCATGGCTGACCATCAGCACCGCACATCCCTTTTGCCGCCGCACAGCTTCGATCTGGCGATAAAAGCCCGCAGCACCCGGTTGGTCGAGCCCCTGCGTTGCCTCATCCAGGATTAGCAACTCCGGTGCGCTCAGCAGGGCGCGGGCCAGCAGCACCCGCTGAAACTGGCCACCGGACAGCGCCGTCATCTGGTGGTCCGCCAGATCGGGCACACCGGCTTCTTGCAGGGCCTCGGCCACCTGTGCCGCACCGATCCGCCGCGGCAGGTTCAGGAACCGGCCCACCGTCAGCGGCAGGGTGGGGTCGATCACAAGGCTTTGCGGCACATATCCGATTTTCAGACCGCGTTTGCGGGTGATCTTGCCGCGGACAGGGGTCAGGGCGCCGATCAATGCGCGCAGCAGGCTGGACTTGCCGGATCCATTCGGTCCGACAATGGTGACGATCTCGCCGGGGTTCAGGGTGAAATTCACACCGCGCAACACGGTGCGTCCCTGATAGGCCAGCGACAGGTCGCTGGTGCGCAGCAGCGCGCTCACCGCGCGGGCTCCTGACAGGAAGGGCAGAGGCCCCGGGCTTCGACCACCGTGTGTTCGATCTGAAAGCCTGCGGCACGGGCGGCATCGCCGAGGCGGCCGGAGGTCATCGCGGTGTCCGCTTCGGCCACTGCCTTGCAGCCCCGACAGATCAGGAAGGCAGGGGAGTGGTCGGTGCCGGAATGGGCGCAGGCGATATAGGCGTTCAGCGCTTCGATCTTATGCGCCAGCCCGGTCTTGACCAGAAAATCGAGCGCCCGGTAGGCAACTGGCGGCTGCGACCCCAGACCTTCATCCGCCAGCTGCGCCAGCAGATCATAAGCGCCAAGAGCCCGATGCTCGCGCAGCAGTATTTCCAGCGTACGTTGCCGTACAGGTGTGAACTTGAGTCCTTCCTTTTCGCAATGCGCGCGCATGCGCCATCAAGTCTGCGACACAGGCGGTATGATCATGTGCGCAAAAGCCAATCGCGGCCATGGGCCTCTCCCTCAGAAAAGAATTGATATGTTATAACATGCCTGTTAACAGAACCGGCGAATTCATACAAGGTTTTCCCATGCGCGCCGTTTTCTCCATTCTTACCGTTTTTCCCCTGTCTCAGCCAGCCGTCGCCGACACGCCCCGAGTCGTGACGGACATCGCCCCAATTCACAGCCTCGTGGCCCGCGTGATGGAGGGGGTCGGCACGCCTGACCTGATCCTGCCTCCCGGCGCATCACCCCATGGATATGCCATGCGCCCCTCCGAAGTGCGTGCGATCTCCTCTGCTGATGTCATTGTCTGGGTCGGGCCCGCACTGACACCTTGGCTGGCGGACACGCTGGACACGCTGGCCCCTGATGCGCAGCAGCTTGAATTGATGGAAGCCGCAGGCGTCACGCACCTGCCGTTCAGAATCGGTGCGATGTTCGACGCGCATGATGATCACGATCATGACGGCCACGCCGAAGAGGCGAACCACGATGACCATAACGATCACAACGCGCATGATGACCATGACGACCACAACGGGCATGATGATCATGACAAACATGACGGTCACGACACGCACGAGGCCCATGAAGCGCAGGATGCCCATGATGATCATGATCACGCACATGGTGCCGAAGATCCGCACATCTGGCTTGATCCGCACAATGGCCAGGCGATCCTGACGGCGATTTCGAACAGTCTGGCGGACGCCGACCCACAAAACGCCGACCTTTACCGCGACAACGCGGCGGCGGGCGTACGCGAACTGAAAGAGATCGAGGCCAAGATCAAGGCACGTCTTGACCCGCTTCAGGGCAGGCCGTTCATTGTATTCCATGACGCCTACCACTATTTCGAAGCGCGATTTGGCATTGAGGCGATCGCGGCGATCAGCCTTGCAGACGGTGGCGCGGCCAGTGCCGGTCATTTGGCCGAGGTGCGCGATACCGTGGCAGCGACTGGCGCGCGCTGTGCGCTGATCGAACCCGAGGCGCGGGAAGGGCTGATTGATGCGGTCTTCGCGGAAGCGGATATTCGGATGGAAACCGTGTATCCGCTGGGTTTGGAAAGTGATTTAGGATTAACGCTTTATGGGCAGCTCTTGATGCAGACATCGGAGGCGATTGCGCGCTGCCTTGCGGACTAGGTTACAGAATAAAGGCCCCGCGGGGGGATGCGGGGCCTTACATTGTCTGAAATGACTTTAACAATCTCTTAGATGGCGATTTTACCGCCACCCTGTTTGGTCACCACAACAACCGACGGACGCGGCGGCATGGCTGGGTCGAAGTCGGGCCAGCGGGTTGCCGGATCTTCGAACGTTGAGTTGCGCTCGAAGCCCTTGAAGTCCTTAGTGCCGTCCGTGCCGGGGTGCTGCACTGCAAGGAATAGTGTCTCGCCACTGTCGTGGAAATAGGGACCGCAGAGCTCGCCGCCCACCGGGCAGCGGAAGAACAGCTTGGAGTGCCCGCGCAGGTCTCCTTCGGTTTCCAGCGCATAGAGCCCGTCGGATTTGCCGGTCTTGCCCCAGCTGGAACCCTGATCGGTCGAGATCCAGAGACGGCCATCGGCGTCGATGGCGCAGTTGTCGGGCGAGCCGAACCAGCCGTTTTCGGAGGTTTCCGGGTTCCACTGTGCGCCGACCTCTTCGATGGTCGGATCACCGCATTTCACCAGGATCGACCAGGTGCCCTTGGTGGACGCGTGGTCCTCACCGTCTTCCTTGATCTCGATGATGTGACCAAAGGACGACTCAGGTCGCGGATTGGCGGCATTTACCTGATCCGGCTGACGACGGGTGTTGTTGGTCAACATGATATAGGCGGTGCCGTTCGGGCCCGGTTGTGCGTCCTCGGGGCGGTCCATCGGGGTGGCCCCCAGCAGGTCGGCGGCGATGCGTGTGTCGATCATCACATCCGCCTGGCTGTTGAACCCGTTCTCCGCCGTGAGCGGGCCTTGCCCGTGTACCAGAGGCATCCATTCGACCGTACCGTCGGCAGCAAAGCGCGCCACATAAAGCGTGCCGTCCGACATCAGCGGGCTGCCAAAGACGGAGTTTTCATCCGTGACCGTGCCGCCGGAGACGTATTTATACTGGTAGTCAAAGCGGTTGTCGTCACCCGAGTAGATCACCAGCTTGCCGCTGGAAGAGACCGTTGTCTCCGCCCCCTCATGCCGGAAGCGGCCCAGAGCGGTGTGTTTGATCGGCGCGGCATCTGGGTTGCGCGGGTCTACTTCGACGATCCAGCCCCAGCGGTTGGGCTCGTTTGGCTCCTTGTCGATGTTCCAGCGGTCGTGGTGCTGGCCCCACGCGTACCAGCGGCCGGGCACACCGTAGCGTTTCATGTTGGCCGCTTCCGGTTGAGCAGAAATGTCCGGCTTGTCTTCGCCGTCCACCACATCGGTCCAGAAATAGCCGTGGAAGTTTTCCTCCGCCATCAGATAGGTGCCCCAGGGCGTCATACCACCGGCGCAATTGTTCACCGTACCGATCACGGTCATGCCCTCTGGGTCCGCATTGGTCTTCATCCGGTCGTGACCGGCGGCGGGGCCATCAATGGTCATCTCGGTGTTCAGCGGGGTGATACGGCGGTTGTATTGGCTGTCACGCACCAGCGCCCATTTGCCATCGTCACCCTGCGCAATCTCGACCACCGAGCCGCCATGCGCGGCCATCTCGATGTCCACCAGTTCTTTGGTCATGCCTTTGAACCCGTCGCGGTCCTGACGGCCCAGGCCTGGGAACATGACTTCCTCATTGGTGTATTCATGGTTCACACAAAGCAGCCCGCGCGTGCCCTCGTCGTTCAGCGCCGTGAAGCCCACATAGTCGTTGTTATAGCCAAACTGCTTCAGCTGCGCCGCAGCGGTCTGGTTCATCACGTCGAACTCGGGTGCATCGGCGGTGATCGGATCGCCCCAGCGCAGCAGGATATCGGCATTGTACCCTTCGGCGATATGGTGCTTTTCGTCATTGCCCCAGGTGAGTTCGTCGAAGTTGTAGCGACCCTTGGCATGGCCCGCGGCGGTCGCCTGCCGCGGCGCAATCATCGCTGAGGTCCCGAAAAGCGCGGTTGTCGCGGACACGCCCAGCATGCCCTTGAGCATGTCGCGGCGGCCATATCGGCTGTTGATCACATCGCCGATCGTACGGCTCAGATTTGGGTTTGTCGGAATATCGTCAAAAGCCTCATAGGCTTCCGCTTTGTTTCCATGCTCCGGGTCATTGATGATATCTCTGCGGTTCATATGCTTCCTCTGTCGGTGGCGTTGATATGGGCGTGGCAGCGAATCCGTGCCACGTGGCTTCTGTCTTGCTCTGCCCGGCGGATGTAACGCGCGTATGACTGACTACGCAGCTGTTAAGAATCCCCCGCAAAAAAGGTTAATACCTCAGGCGTGTTGAAGCAACTTATGCTAGAATTTCAGATGTGTGAAATTCTGAAAGAACAGCAGAAGTGCATTTTTTATCAGTGAGTAACGACGCGATCTTGATGGATTCCGGCAAGGCGTTGTGGCGACCGCTGCGGCGCTGATACTGCCCGGCCAGCGCTGCATTTACAGCTACCCGCTTCGCGGCTTTGCATGGTGACGATTGGCGTGACACACCTCCATCTTGGCTGGTCTCCGCCGGATCAACCGGAGCGTTGCACATACCGGAGGGCCGCCGCTTTTAAAGAGCCGCGGGCGCGTGTTCCGGTAGAGCCGAGATGGCTCCACGCCTCTGCCGAAGATTGCAACGGCCCCCCTTGCAGCCCCCCGGCGCCGATACTAAGCTTTGCGTAACGGTTCGCGGGGTATGGTCCCCCGAACACCAACTGACAGGCATCCCCTCATGAACGATCCCATCGACACCTATATGAATCTTGTCCCCATGGTTGTGGAACAAACCAGCCGGGGCGAGCGTGCATATGACATCTTTTCGCGCCTGCTGAAGGAGCGGATCATCTTCCTCTCAGGGCCCGTGCACGACGGCATGTCGCAGCTGATCGTGGCCCAGCTGCTGCACCTTGAGGCGGAAAACCCGTCGAAGGAAATCAGCATGTACATCAATTCGCCGGGTGGCGTGGTCACCAGCGGCCTGTCGATCTACGACACCATGCAATATATCAAGCCCAAGGTTTCCACATTGGTCATCGGGCAGGCAGCCTCCATGGGATCGCTGCTTTTGACAGCAGGTGAGGCCGGCATGCGGTTCTCGCTGCCGAACTCCCGCGTGATGGTGCACCAGCCCTCGGGCGGCTATCAGGGTCAGGCGACGGATATCATGATCCACGCGCAGGAAACCCAGAAACTCAAGACGCGCCTGAATGAGATCTACGTGAAGCACACCGGACAAACCCTTAAAAAGGTTGAAGATGCGCTGGAACGTGACAACTTCATGTCGCCGGAAGAAGCGAAAAAATGGGGTCTCATCGACGAGATCGTCGAGAGCCGCAATAAGGATGAGGACGACAGCTAAACGTCACGCCGGAGGCACAGTCAGTTTACCATTTAGCGATTGTGGACCTGCCAGCGCTGGCCTAAGCTGCCATAAAGACAACGCAGCACGCGTTTTACGCCGCGTGCTGCCGGACACACGCAAGACCTGAAAGGGTTGACATGGCTACGAATTCGACGGGCGACAGCAAGAATACCCTCTATTGCAGCTTCTGCGGCAAGAGCCAGCATGAGGTGCGCAAGCTGATCGCCGGGCCAACCGTTTTCATCTGCGATGAATGCGTTGAGCTCTGCATGGACATCATCCGCGAAGAGACCAAGGCTTCCGGTCTCAAGGCCACGGATGGGGTGCCGACGCCCAAAGACATCTGCGAGGTGCTCGATGACTACGTGATCGGGCAGGCCATGGCCAAACGCGTGCTGTCGGTCGCCGTGCACAACCACTACAAGCGGTTGAACCACGCCCAAAAGGGCGGCGACATCGAACTGGCCAAGTCGAACATCCTGTTGATCGGCCCCACGGGGTGCGGCAAGACGCTGCTGGCCCAGACGCTGGCGCGCATTCTGGATGTGCCCTTCACCATGGCCGATGCCACCACGCTGACCGAAGCGGGCTATGTCGGGGAAGATGTCGAGAACATCATTCTGAAACTGCTGCAGTCCTCTGAGTATAACGTGGAGCGCGCGCAGCGCGGCATCGTCTATATCGACGAGGTCGACAAGATCACCCGCAAGTCCGAAAACCCCTCGATCACCCGTGATGTCTCGGGCGAGGGTGTGCAGCAGGCTTTGCTCAAGCTGATGGAAGGCACCGTGGCTTCCGTGCCGCCGCAGGGCGGGCGCAAGCATCCGCAGCAGGAATTCCTGCAGGTGGACACGACGAACATCCTCTTTATCTGCGGTGGTGCCTTTGCAGGCCTCGACAAGATCATCGCGGCGCGCGGCAAGGGGTCGGCCATGGGCTTTGGCGCTGACGTACGCGACAATGACGAACGCGGGGTAGGCGAGATTTTCACCGATCTTGAGCCAGAGGATTTGCTGAAATTCGGCCTCATCCCGGAGTTTGTCGGTCGTCTGCCTGTTCTGGCAACGCTGGAAGATCTGGACGAAGACGCGCTGGTGACCATCCTGACCCAGCCCAAGAACGCGCTGGTCAAGCAGTATCAACGTCTCTTCGAGTTGGAAGATACAACGCTTTCCTTCACCGAAGACGCGCTTTCGGCCATCGCCAAGCGCGCGATCGAACGCAAAACCGGCGCGCGGGGCCTGCGGTCCATTCTGGAAGACATCTTGCTCGACACGATGTTCGATCTGCCGGGGCTGGATAGTGTCACGGAGGTGGTGGTGAATGAAGAGGCCGTGGTATCCGAGGCTGCGCCGCTGATGATCCACGCGGACGCAGAGAAAGAGCCAGCCAGCGCGGGCTGATCTCTGTTGAAATTCCATCAAGGCAGGTCTTTTCGGGCCTGCCTTTTTTGCGCGGCGCGTTCGTATCTGAGGCAGAACATGCCCGCGCCTCGTATTGCAGCATCCAGCCGGGCAGTCAGGCAGCGGGCGCAGGGCAAAGGTTCAAGCGGCATACAAAGGGAGCATGCTCATGGCGATTCAGCGCATCAAATCAGGTGGCGAGTACGAAGATAAAATCGGCTACTGCCGTGCGGTTGTAGCAGGCGGCTGGGTACATGTCGCGGGGACAACCGGGCAAGGCGACACGGTTTTGCAACAATGCAAATCGGCTTTGCAAATCATCGAGACGGCTTTGCAAACTGCTGGTACCAGTTTTGCAAATGTGGTGCGTGTCACCTATATGCTGCCTGATGCCGCTGACTTCGCGCCCTGTTGGCCCCTGCTGTCGGAGGCCTTTGGTGCGAATCCCCCGGCGGCTACCATGATCGAATGTGGTCTGATTGACCCGAAATTCCGCATCGAGATCGAGGTGACGGCGCTTCTTCCGAAATAGGCGGGTGAAAGCCACTTCACGCGACGCATCCATCTGGACGTTTCGCACGCAATCGGCCATACGTTGAGACGACAGTGCGACCGGAGGCATTTCATGGGACTTCTGACTTCTATCCTGCGCGCAGTGACCTGGTGGAATGGCCAGACGCTGAACACGCAGCTTTGGACTTGGCGCAAGGGCATCAAGGTCGGCGAGGACAGTCAGGGGAATATTTTCTATGAAAACAAGGACAAAAGCCGTCGCTGGGTGATTTACAACGGCGAGGCTGAGGCCAGCCGTATCGACCCGGAGTGGCACGGCTGGTTGCACCGCACGTGGGAAGCGGCCCCGACAGAAGCGCCCTTGCCGCGCAAATCATGGGAAAAACCGCATCAGGAAAACCTGACGGGTACCGCACTCGCATACGCGCCGAAGGGATCCATCCGCCGGTCGGATCCCGCGCCGCGCAGCGATTACGAGGCCTGGTCGCCGGAGTAATGAGTTAAATGTCTGAAAACACTACCGAAGTCATCGTTGGCGCGGGGGTTCTGGCCGCCGCTATCGGCTTTGTCATTTATGCAAGCCAGGTGTCGGGTTTTACCGGCACGGCAACCACTTATCCGCTGGAGGCCAGTTTTCGCAGCCTCGAAGGGGTCAGCGTGGGCACGGATGTGCGCCTCGCGGGCGTGCGCGTGGGCACCGTCGCAGCGGTTGATCTCAACCCCGAGACCTACCGCGCCGATACCACCGTCTCCGTGCAGCAGGGCATCGAAATCCCCGATGACAGCGCCATCGTGATTTCCTCCGAAGGGCTGCTGGGCGGGAACTTCGTGGAAATCGTGCCGGGCGGGTCGCCGTTCTACTTTGAGGCCGGCGATACGATCACGGACACGCAAGGCGCGGTGAGCCTTGTCTCCCTGCTCTTGAAATTCGTGAGTGGTTCGTCTGAATGATCTGGCGGGCCGCGCTGCTGATCGGGGTGATGGCGAACGCGGCGGGCGCCCAGCAGGTGACCGAAGCCGAAGGGGCCATCCTGCGTGGCCTAGATAAGATCAGTGGACAGGTCTACGACATCGAGATGAAAGCCGGTCAGACGGCGGTGTTCGAACAACTCCGGATCACGTTGAATTCCTGCCGCTTCCCGGTTGGCAACCCCTCGGGAGACGCCTTTGCCGCGTTGGAGATCGCGGATCGGGTGCAGGGGTCCACTGTCTTTTCAGGATGGATGATCGCATCGGCACCGGCGCTGTCGGCCATGGATCACGCGCGCTATGACCTTTGGGTGATGCGGTGCACCACCTCCTGAGGGCTGCGCAGCGACGGCGCGGTAAAACTGGCGGGTAAATCCTGCGCTACGGCCAGCGCGCGATGGTAGGTCGCCCGTGACACTTCCAGCCCGCCCATGGACGCAAGATGCTCTGTCAGGAACTGCGTGTCAAAGAGTTTGAACCCACCCTCGTTCAGCCGATCCACCAGGCAGGCCAATGCAATTTTCGACGCGTTGGTGCGGCGTGAGAACATGCTTTCACCGAAGAATGCGGCGCCCAGCGTCACGCCGTAGACCCCGCCTACGAGGGTTCCACCCTCCCAGACCTCAAGCGAATGCGCTTGACCGTCCTCGTGCAAGGCCATGTAAAGGCGCCGGATTTCCGCATTGATCCAGGTGTCCGCGCGATCTGCGCAGCCTTCGACGACGCCCGCGAAATCCTGGTTGATGCTGATCTCGAAGCGCGTGTTCCGCATGGCGCGGCGCAGCGACCGCGAGGCGTGAAAGCCATCCAGCGGCATCACGCCCCGGCGCTGCGGGTCCACCCAGAAAATCTCCGGATCGTCGCGATGTTCGGCCATGGGGAAAATCCCCGAGGCATAGGCCTGCATCAAGACATCCGGGGTCAGGCGCACCGCTCAGCGTCAGCCGTCGCCGAGATTGGTTTCCAGCCAATGCTCCAGCCAGTGGATGTTGTAGTTGCCCGTGAGCACGTCCTCTTCCTGCAAGAGCGCATGGAAGAGCGGCACGGTGGTGTCGACGCCGTCAACGATCAACTCGCCCAGGGCCCGGTTCAGGCGGGCCAGTGCCTCGGGCCGGTCGCGCCCGTGCACGATCAGTTTGCCGATCAGGCTGTCGTAGTAGGGCGGGATGGAATAGCCGTCATAGAGCGCCGAGTCCATCCGCACCCCCAGACCGCCGGGCGCGTGATACTGCGTGATCCGCCCCGGGCAGGGCGCGAAGTTCGGCAGTTTTTCGGCGTTGATCCGCACCTCGATGGAATGGCCGTTGATGGTCAGGTCTTCCTGCTGGAAAGACATCTCCATGCCAGAGGCCACGCGGATTTGTTCACGTACCAGATCGACGCCAAAGATGGCTTCTGTGACGGGATGTTCCACCTGCAGGCGGGTGTTCATCTCGATGAAGTAGAACTCGCCGTTCTCATAGAGGAACTCGATTGTACCGGCACCGGTGTAGTTGATCCGTGCGACGGCATCCGAACAAACCTTGCCGATGGCGGCACGTTCTTCGGCGGAAATGGCGGGGCCGGGGGCCTCTTCGAACACCTTCTGATGGCGCCGTTGCAGGGAGCAGTCGCGCTCGCCCAGATGCACCGCGCGGCCCTTGCCATCGCCAAAGACCTGAATTTCGATGTGGCGCGGCGTGGTCAGGTATTTCTCGATATAAACTTCGTCATTGCCGAAGTTGGATTTGCCCTCGGCCCGGGCGGTCAGAAAGGCTTTTTCCATCTCGCCCGCGTTCTGCGCGACCTTCATGCCACGCCCGCCACCGCCTGCCGTGGCCTTGATGATGACCGGGTATCCCATGTCCTCGCCGAGGCGTTTGGCTTCTTCCAGCGTGGCTACGCCGCCGTCCGATCCGGGCACGCAAGGAACGCCGAGCTTCTTCATGGTGTCCTTGGCGGTGATCTTGTCGCCCATGATGCGGATATGTTCCGCCGTGGGGCCGATGAAGGTCAGGTCATGATCCTCGACCACCTGCACGAAGCCTGCGTTTTCCGACAGAAAGCCGTAGCCGGGGTGAATGGCTTCGGCCCCGGTCACCTCGCAGGCTGCGATGATGGCAGGTACCGAGAGGTAGCTTTGCGCGCCCGAGGGCGGGCCGATGCAGACGCTTTCGTCGGCCATGCGCACATGCATCGCGTCGCTGTCGGCGGTGGAATGCACGGCGACCGTGGCAATGCCCATCTCGCGGGCGGCACGTACGACGCGCAGCGCGATCTCGCCGCGGTTGGCTATCAGGATTTTTTCGAACATGTCCCGCGCCCCTTATTCAAGGATCACAAGCGGCGTGCCGAATTCCACCGCCGCACCATCCTCGACGATGATACGCTTAACGGTCCCGGCCCGGGGGGCGGGAATGTGGTTCATGGTTTTCATTGCCTCGACGATCAGCAGGGTGTCGCCTTCGTCCACGCTGGCCCCGACCGAGATAAAGGCTGGCGCACCGGGTTCCGCCTGCATGTAAACCGTGCCGACCATGGGTGAAGTGACTGCGCCGGGGTGGTTTGCCGGGTCTTCCCCGCCTTCGGCGGCGGGCGCTCCTGCGGAGGGTGCAGGCGCTGCCGGGGCTGCGGCCGCCGGGGCTGGTGCCGCAATCTGGCTCACCACGGGTTGCGCTTGTTGCAGATGGCGGCTGACGCGCACATTCAGGCTGTCATCGGCGCCGTAGTCCCGTTTGACCTGCAGCTCTGTCAGATCGTTTTCCCGCAGCAATTCGGCCAGGGCCTGAATAAAGGCCACATCGGCGTCATGGTTCTTTTTTGTCATGTAAGTCCTCGACCATTCGGGGGAGCCTTGTTTTGTGCGGCCCTTGTTCCTGCTTCCCTGTTATAGGGGAAGGTCAGAGCCATGAAAACCCGCCTCTTGCAGCGGTGTCCGGGGCGCGTAGATTGGGCTATGAGGGAGGGGTATTTGATGAATCTGGCACATTGGCTTGAACGCACTGCAACGGCGATGCCGGACCGTCCGGCGTTGTTCCTGGGCCAGCAGCAGATCGCCAGCTATGGCGCGTTTTTTGCGCAAGCCCGCGCGGTGGCGGGGTGGCTGCAGGCGCAGGGTGTGGGGCCGGGGGACCGTGTCGCTATCTTCATGAAGAACGTGCCCGACTATCTGGTGGTCTTCTACGGGATCTGGTCGCTGGGCGCTGTGGTCGTACCGATCAACGCCAAGCTGCACGGGCGCGAGGCGGCCTATATTCTTGAGGACACAGGCGCCGCGCATGTCTTTGTCTCGCCCGATTTGCGCGGGGGCCTGAGCGACGCTGGCGTTGCCGTGCCGATGACCGAGGCGCCGGGCTTGGCCTTTGACGCCGTCGTGCGCCATGCGCCGATCCAGACCATCGCGCCCCGGTCCGCAGAAGACCTTGCCTGGCTCTTTTACACCTCCGGGACGACAGGCAAGCCCAAGGGGGTGATGATCACCTTCCGCATGCTCACAACCATGAGCCTGTGCTACACGCAGGACGCCGACCCGGTGCACCCGGAGGATACAACGCTCTATGCCGCGCCGATGAGCCATGGCGCGGGCATCTACAACATGATGCATGTCCGGGCGGGGGCGCGGCATGTCTGTCCGGCGTCCGGCGGGTTCGATCCCGGTGAAATCTTCGATCTTGCCGCGCATTTCGGGTCCGTCCAGATCTTTGCCGCCCCGGCAATGGTGCAGCGGATGACCCATGTGGCCAAGGCCACGGGCCGCGATGGGGCTGGTCTGCGCACGGTCGTGTATGCGGGCGGGCCGATGTACAACGCGGACATTATCGAAGCCGTGGACCATTTCGGCCCAATTTTCGTGCAGATTTACGGGCAGGGGGAGTGTCCCATGGGCATCACCGCGCTCAGCCGGGCAGATGTTGCGGATCGCAGTTCTTCGGGCTGGGCGGATCGGCTCCAGTCCGTGGGGCGGGCGCAATCCGCCGTCGAAGTGCAGATTGGCGATGAAAGAGGCGTTCCCGTGGCCCCCGGAACCCATGGCGAAATCATGGTGCGCGGCGATACCGTCATGCCTGGATACTGGCAAAACCCGCAAGCCACGGCGATGACGCTCGTCAATGGCTGGCTGATGACGGGCGACATGGGGTTCATGGATGCGGGCGGCTATGTCACCATGCAGGACCGGTCCAAGGACATGATCATCACTGGCGGTTCGAACGTTTATCCGCGTGAGGTTGAGGAGGTTCTGCTGCGCGATCCGGATGTGTCGGAGGTCTCGGTGGTGGGGCGGGATCATCCGGAATGGGGCGAGGAAGTCGTGGCCTTCATCGTGGGCGATGTCGAGCCCGCGCGGCTGGACGTGCTCTGTCTGGATAACATCGCGCGGTTCAAACGCCCCAAGGCCTATATCCCCATCGAGGCTTTGCCCAAGAACAACTACGGCAAGGTGCTCAAAACCGAGCTCCGCGCCCGTCTGAAATCAAAGGGCGGCACGTAGCGCGCCGCCCTGCGGGGCGGGTCAGTTTTCAGGCTGCAGCACGGCGCAGGTCGTACCATTCGCGCCGATGACAAGGACATCCTCGATCTCGCCCTCGCCAATCGCCCCGGTGCCGCTCCACGGCGTTTCCTGGCTCAGACCCACTTGCCGGTCAGAGACCGTGACACGCGCCCACATGCATTCCGGCATGCCGCTGGCACCGATGGGAAAATCGATCTCCGGCATATCGTAGGTGACAAACCCGTCGCGCACACTGACGCGGTGGTTGCGCACGGCCCATTCCCCCGGCCCGAGAATGGGTGAATCGTCCTTCCAGTCGCCGTCCCGGTTGGCATCGACCAGCACGTTGAAGAATACCTCATGCTCCCCGATGCTGTTGATCTGGACGCGGAAGTTGAGTTTCGCCGGTAGCCTGTCGGGTGTCGAGGGTGCCGCAACCAGCCAGTCGTAGGTCACGCCGTCATCATAGTCGGTGGTGATGTTCGGCACATTTGTCCCCGGTGGCCGCCCCCGGGGGTTGATCGGATCGGGATCGTTTGGGTCGGTATAATCTGCCTCGACCGTGACGTATTCCCCGATCCAGTACCGGCAGCGTACCTGGGCGCGGGGGCCATCGTTGACGCGTCGCGAGGGGAAGGCACCGATGTCGGCGCCCGGTGCCGTATAGCCCGTCGGGGTCTGATCCGGGGCATCGCCGAATTCCTCCCCGTCAAATCCGACGCAATTCGTTGTTGTGAAGGGGTCTTGCGTGAAAAGAACGCAGGCAGAGAGTGTTGCAGTGAACAGAAAAGAGATCATTAAAATCAATCGACTAGGAATAAACATCGTCTTGCTCCCAAGTGTTGAATAGGGGGCAAGTGTGCGCCTCATCGGCGGATCGGTCAAATTGCAGCAAAAAACCCGGTGCGGCGGATGCACCGGGTTTTGTTCGTTTAAACGTAGAATTGTGAGGTCAGATCGCGAGATACTCCTCGCGCAATTCCTTGTTCTCCAGCACCTCTGCTGCGGTGCCGTCAAAGACGATACCACCTGTGTCGAGGATCACGGCGCGATCGGCCAGCTGCAGCGCGCGCACGGCATTTTGTTCGACGAGGATCGTGGTGATGCCCTGTTCCTTGATGATGCGCAGGGTCTTTTCGATTTCATCTACGATCACCGGGGCGAGGCCCTCGTAGGGCTCGTCGAGCAGCAGGACCTTGATGTCCCGGCAGAGCGCGCGGGCGATGGCCAGCATCTGCTGCTCGCCGCCCGACAGCGTGACACCTTCCTGGGTCCGGCGTTCGCGCAGGCGCGGGAAGAGGTCATAGACCCGCTCCAGCGACCAACCGATGGGCGGCGCGATTTGCGCGAGTTTGAGGTTTTCCTCCACCGTCAGCCCCGCGATGATGCGGCGATCTTCGGGCACGAGACCAAGGCCCGCCTGCGAGGCCTGATAGCTGGACATGCTGTGCAGCGGCTGGTGATCGAGCCAGATCTCCCCGCGTTTCACTTCCGGATCGGACAGGCGTGCAATCGCCCGCAGGGTGGAGGTCTTGCCCGCCCCGTTGCGGCCCAGTAGGGCCAGGATCTCCCCCTCGTGCACGTTGAAGCTGATCCCCTGCACGATATAGCTCTCGCCGTAGTAGGCGTGCATGTCCCAGACCGACAGAAAGGCCGGCGCCGTGGCCGCCTGATTGGCGTTTTTGGAAAAATCCGGTTTGACGTTCATCGGTATCGTCCTTCGGTTGGCCGGGTAAGCGGTGGACTAAAGTCCACCCTACCTGTCTGTTTTGAATGTCGTGGCCTCTGTCGTACGGCAGGTAGGGTGGGCTTCAGGCCGCCCTTGCACAAGGCTCACGCCGCGTCCTGGGTCTCGCCCAGATAGGCTTCGCGCACTTTCGGATTGCCCTTGATGTTGTCCGGTGTGTCCTCCACCAGCGGGGTGCCCTGCGCCAGCACGGTAATACGTTCGGCGAGGCTGAAGACCACATGCATGTCGTGTTCGATGATCGCGATGGTGATGTCACGATCCTCGCTGATCTGTTTCAGCAGGTCGATGGTGTTGTTCGTGTCCGCCCGCGCCATGCCGGCCGTGGGTTCATCCAGCAGCAGCAGGCGCGGTTCCTGGCTGAGGCACATCCCGATCTCGAGCCGTCGCTTATCACCGCGCGACAGAGAGCCCGCGTGCATCGCACGTTTGTCGGCCATGTTCATGTCTTCCAGCATGTGCTCGGCCCGTTCGATCATGTCGCGCTGCGACGGGATCGACGAGAGTGCATTGAGCTGAAACGCCCCGTCGCGCTTGGCAAAACAGGGGATCATCATGTTTTCCATCACGCTCAGATCGGCAAAGATCTCCGGCGTCTGGAACACACGGGAGATGCCCATCTGGTTGATCTCATAAGGCTTGCGTCCGAGCACCGATTGCCCGTCAAACATCACTGATCCGGTATCGGGGATCAGCTTGCCCACAAGGCAGTTCAGCAGCGTGGATTTCCCCGCGCCATTGGGCCCGATGATCGCATGCACCGAGTTTTCGGCGATGCTCAGGTTCACATCTCCAAGCGCCTGCAGGCCCCCAAAGCGTTTGCCGACGTTCTTAACTTCGAGAATTCCCATGTCTTCTCTCCTTATTCGGCCGGGGTTGTTTTGCCATCGGGCTTGTCATCCGCTGGCTTCTTGCGCTTGAAGAGCCGGCCGATCCGCTGGCCGCCTTCGACCAGACCGCCGGGCAGGAAAATCACCACCAGCATGAAAAGGATGCCAAGTGTGAGATGCCAGCCCTTGCCGATAAAGGGGTAGACCAGCGTGATCAGCAAATCTTCGATCCCGTCGGGCATGAAGGCGAACCACTGTTCCAGGATCGATTTGTTGATCTTGGAGACGATGTTTTCCATGTACTTGATGAAACCCGCGCCCAGCACTGGCCCGATCAGCGTGCCCGCGCCGCCAAGGATGGTCATCAGAACGACTTCCCCGGAGGCGGTCCAGAACATCCGTTCGGCGCCCACCTGCGTGTCCATCGCGACCAGCAGACCGCCAGCGAGCCCGGCATACATGCCCGAGATCACGAAGGCCGCCAACGTGTAGGGCTTGGCGTTCAGCCCGGTGTAGTTCAGCCGCTGCTGGTTCGATTTCACCGCGCGCAGCATCATGCCAAAAGGTGAGCGGAAGATACGGATCGAGATGTAGAAGGCGATCAGCATCACAATGGCCGCCAGATAGTAGCCGGCGTTGAAGGTGAAGACCCAGTTGCCCACCGCCATCTCATAGCTTTGGTTCATTTGCAGGCCAAAGAGGTTGGCACGCGGGGTCTCACCCGCAGCCAGGACACCGTCGAGGATGCGCGGATCGTTCACTTTGGGTTGCAGCCCGGTTTCACCGCCGGTGATCGGTGTCAGCACCGAATAGGCCAGCGAATAGGACATCTGCGCAAAGGCCAGTGTCAGGATCGAGAAGTAGATGCCCGAGCGGCGCAAGCTGATCCAGCCTACCAGCAGCGAGAAGAGGCCCGCCACCAGCACCGAGATGATGATCGCGGGGATCACGTTCATCGTGAGCAGCTTCATCATCCAGATTGCGGCGTAGGAACCGACCCCGAGGAAGGCCGCGTGCCCGAAGCTGAGGTAGCCCGTGAGACCAAAGAGAATGTTGAAGCCGATGGCGAAAATGCCAAAGATCACCAGCCGCTGCATCAGATCCGGATAGCCCGCGTTGAACTGCGCCATGGCGGAGCCCTCGGGGAAGGGGTTCAGGATGAAGGGGGCAAAGACGCAGAGGATGGCGACGATGATCAGGAGGGTGAAGTCTTTTTTTGTCAGGCCCATGATTATTCCTCCATCACGCCTTTGCGGCCCATCAGGCCGCGTGGACGGGTAAGCAAGATGATGATGGCGACCAGGTAGATGATGATCTGGTTGATGCCTGGCAGGGTCTCAAGCACGATGGCCATGGAGGCGAAGCTTTCAAGGATGCCGAGCAGGAAACCTGCTAGCACAGCACCAGACAGCGAGCCCATGCCGCCGACAACAACCACAACAAAGCTGAGCACAAGGAAATCCATGCCCATGTGGTAATTGGGCGAGTTGATCGGGGTGTACATCACCCCTGCAAGGCCTGCCACGGCGGCGGCGATCCCGAACATGATGGTAAAGCGCTTGTCGATATTGATGCCCAAAAGGCCAACGGTCTCGCGGTCGGCCATGCCGGCGCGCACGACCATGCCAAAGGTGGTGAATTGCAGGAAGGCAAAGACCGCGCCAATGATCACGGCGGCAAAGGCAAAATAGACAAGCCGCCAGTAGGGGTAGATGATCGTATTCGGATCGAAGCCCAGCATCGCGCCGAAATCAAAGGAGCCGCGGAAGGCGTCAGGCGCAGGCGTGGGGATCGGGTTGGCGCCGTAGAAATACTTGATGATCTCCTGCAGCACGATGGCAAGGCCGAAGGTGACAAGGATCTGATCGGCGTGGGGGCGCTTGTAAAAGTGCTTGATCAGCCCGCGTTCCATCGCAAAGCCGATGCCGACCATGACGGGGATCGCAAAGAGGATCGACAATGGCACCGCCCAGTCGATGATCACATCGCCCGTAGTCTGCCCGAAGATGTCATAGATGTAAGGCACCTCCACCTTCAGTGGATTGCCCAGGAAATCCTTTTGCGTCTCGTCGATCACCGTGTGGCTGAGCGTCAGGATACGGCTCAGCGTGACCGCGCAGAAGGCCCCGATCATGAACAGCGCCCCATGGGCGAAATTCACCACGCCGAGCGTGCCGAAAATCAGTGTCAGACCCAGCGCAATCAGCGCATAGGCAGAGCCTTTGTCGAGGCCATTGAGAATTTGCAGGATGATTGCGTCCATGGTCCCACCTTCATGAAACGGTCGTGGCCCCGGAGATCCCGGGGAGGACAGGGCGGAGGCTGGCTCCGCCCTGTAAGAGGTCAGGCGCCCGGATTACAGGTGCCCAAGCTACCGCCCGCGAACTGCGGGTGATCCGGCGCATATGTCACCTGCTCAACAGGTGTTACCTCAACGATTTCGAGAAGGTCGAACTCCGAAGTCGGGTTCTCTTTCCCTTTCACGACCAGCACGTCCTTGAAGCACTGGTGGTCGTCGGCACGGTAGAGCGTCTTGCCGTTGCCCATGCCGTCGAACTCGAAGCCTTCGAGCGCCTCGACAACGCCACACGGGTTGAACGTGCCCGCACGTTCGCAGGCATCCGCATAGAGCAGCGCCTGGACATAGCAGGTGTGCGCGGCTTGAGACGGCGGGAAGCCGTATTTGGTGCCGAAGGACTGCACGAATGCCTTGGAGCCTTCGTCGGTGAGCGACCAGTGCCAGTTTGTCGAGCCAAAGATGCCCTTCACGTTGGCACCCGCACCCTTCGCCATCAGGCGCGAGTAGAGTGGCACGATGATCTGGAAGTCCTTGCCGTTGACCTGCTTGTCACGCAGGCCGAACTGCACGGCATTGGTCAGCGAGTTGACCATGTTGCCGCCGTAGTGGTTCAGCACCAGCGTGTCGGCACCCGATTGCAGCACCGGTGCGATATAAGAGGAGAAATCGGTCTGTGTCAGCGGTGTTTTCACGGCCGCAACGGTTTCCCAGCCCATCGCTTCGGTGGAGGATTTCACCGCTTCTTCGGTGGTGTAGCCCCAGTTGTAATCAGCGGTCAGGTGGTAGGCCTTGCGGTCCGAACCATAGGCGTTTTTCAGCACCGGTGCCAAGGCGGCACCCGACATGTAGGAGTTGAAGAAGTGGCGGAAACCGTTGGCCCGCTTGTCTTTCCCCGTGGTGTCATTGGAGTGCGTGAGGCCCGCCATGAAGATCACGCCTGCCTCCTGGCAGAGCGCCTGCACGGCCACGGCCACCCCGGAGGAGGAACCACCGGTGATCATCACCGCGCCGTCTTTTTCGATCATCGACTTGGCAGAGGCGCGTGCGGCATCCGATTTTGTCTGCGTATCGCCCGTGACATATTCGACCTTCTTGCCGAGGATGCCGTTGCCCTGCAGGGCCTTGGACGTGAATGTATTCATCATGCCGCCGTCGCCGCCCCCGTTCAGGTGCTCGACCGCCAGCTCATAGGCGCGCAGCTCGTCCGCGCCCTCATCCGCATAGGGACCGGACTGAGGCACGTTGAAGCCCAGGGTCACAGTGTCGCCCTGCGGGGCGTTCAGATAGCCTGCATGCGCATCGGCACGCAGATACGTCGGCAGTGTCAGACCAGCGGCACCGGCCACGGCACCGGTCTTGATCAGACCGCGACGCGTAAGTTTCGAATTGGACATGAAAATCCTCCCAGTTGGTAAAACGAACACCCGATGTTTCCTCCAAAATCGGGCGCGCGATGCACAAAGGTGCAAACTTAGTTATCGCGCAGTAAGTGAAAATTGCGCAACAAGTGCCTTGAAATGCTCATTTATTTTGTAAATAAATCGACAGATTGGCAGGGTGATTTGTAAATTAAATGATGTTGCGGCGCAGAAAGCCGTTGAAAAGGCATGATATTGCGGAAGAGGTTGAAATGGCACGCGAAGGGTTGACCGGCAGTCGGATCAGGGAACGACGGTCAGTTGCGGGCCTGCGGCAGGCCGATCTTGCTCGATCTTTAGGGATTTCGGCTTCCTACCTCAATCTGATTGAACACAACCGGCGCAGAATCGGCGGTAAGCTGCTGCTGAACATCGCACGCGTTCTGGATGTAGAGCCGTCGATGCTCACCGAAGGGGCTGAGGCGGCGCTGATTGCCACGCTGCGTGAGGCGGCAACGGCGGCCAATCTGACCGAAGCAGAGGCGGGGCGCGCCGATGAATTCGCCGGTCGTTTCCCGGGATGGGCAGAGGTCCTGGCGACCGGTCACCGGCGCATTGCCAGTCTGGAGCGCACGGTGGAAACCCTGTCGGACAGGTTGACCCATGACCCGCATCTGGCGGCCTCGGTGCATGAGCTTTTGTCGACGGCGGCGGCGATCCGGTCCACGGCGGCCATTCTGGCCGATGATGCGGAGTTGACGGATGAATGGCGCGACCGATTTCATGCCAACATCAATCAGGAAAGCAGGCGGCTTGCCGACAGTTCCAAGGCGCTGGTGCAGTATCTCGATGCCGGGCAGGGGGTGGAGGATGCAGGCGCCAGCCCGCAGGACGAGTTGGAAGCCTTTCTGAGCGAGCACGATTATACTTTCGCCGCGCTGGAGCAGGGCAAGGATACGCCGGAGGGCATGATCGCCGCCGCGTCCAGCCTCAGATCCAACGCCGCACGTCACATGGCACGCGGGATTCTTGAGCGCGTGGTCGAGGATGCGCGGCAGGTTCCGTTGCCCAGGCTGCAAAGCGCGCTGAACGAGACCGGCCCCGATCCGGTGGCTCTGGCGCGACACCTCACCGTGCCCGTGGCGATGGTCCTGCGGCGCATGGCGAGCCTGCCCGCCCTGGAGGCTGGCTTGGTGGTCTGTGACCGCGCCGGCAGCCTGCTCTTTCGCAAGCCGACCACTGGCTTTGTCATTCCACGGTTCGGTCCGGCCTGCGCGCTCTGGCCGCTCTTTTCCGTGTTGGGGCAGCCCGGGCAGGTGATCCGCACCCCGCTGGTGCAACTGGGACGCGGGCGCGCGGCCTTTGACTGTTTTGCGGTGGCTGAGGTGGTTGGCGCGCCCAGCTACAATCAGACGCCTCTGGTGCAGGCGAGCATGCTGGTGCTGCCCAACAGCGCCGCCGATGCCGCCCAGCCCGCAGAAGTGGGTGCCTCCTGCAGCGTTTGCCCGCGTGACGGTTGCGCCGGACGGCGCGAGCCCTCGATCCTCAGCAATGGATTGTAAACGCAGTCGTCGTACCGGTTTTTGACGTCAGGGACGCGTCGATGCCGCCCTTCAAAGCTTTGACAGGCAGCATAAAACAGACGATAGTTTAACTTCGCCCCGAGGGAGGCAGGCAACATGTCTGACGGGGCAGCGCCTTTTGGGAGGAGGTCGCGATGGGAAAGCATGTGCTTTTGGTCGAAGATGAGCTGAACATCATCGAAGCCATTCGATTTTTGCTGAGCCGGGAGGGTTGGCAGGTGGACACACATTCTGACGGAGCCGATGCCACGGACGTGATCCGCAGCAGCAAGCCCGACCTAGTGGTGCTGGACGTGATGCTGCCGGGCAAAAGCGGTTTCGACATCCTTGAGGAATTGCGCGGCGATGCGGCCACAGCCGATCTGCCGGTGCTGATGCTGACCGCGCGGGGGCAGAGCCGGGACCGCGAAATGGCGGAGAAAGCCGGTGTGAGCCGTTTCATGACCAAGCCCTTTTCCAATACCGAGGTTCTGACAGCGGTGCGCGATCTGCTCTACGTGCACGGGCAGCGGACCTGAGCGATGGCGCCGCGCGGCTCACCGCTGTTTCTGGAACGCGGCAGTTACCGCCAGCGCCGGGTCATGGATGCAGCACGACTGGTGGTGTTTCTCGGCGTCGGCCTGTGGATGATCCCGCTTTTGTGGCCCACCGGAGGGGCGGCGGAGGAGGCCGTGCCAATGTCGCGCGCGCTGCTCTATGTCTTTGGCATCTGGTCGCTGCTGATCCTGGCGTCGGTCTATCTGGCCTATCGCATGCGGTGGCTGCCGAAGACGCCGGAGGACGCTGAGGCGCCATGATGGCCTCGCTCAATGCACTGGTCGCGGTCTGCCTGGCCTATGTGTTTTTCCTGTTCTGCGTGGCCTTTGCCGCTGAACGGGCAGGGGTGCGGGGGCGGGCCCGGTGGCTGCTGCGCTCCCCGCTGGTCTACACGCTGTCGCTGTCGATCTACTGCACCGCCTGGACGTTCTACGGCGCGGTGGGCTATGCCGCCCGGTCGGGGCTGGAGTATGTGACGATCTATCTTGGCCCCAGCCTTGTGATGATCGGCTGGTGGTGGATCGCGCGGCGGCTGGTGCGGATCGGGCGCAGCCACAAGGTCACCTCCATCGCCGACCTCATCTCTTCGCGCTATGGCAAATCCAACGGCCTTGCCATCGTGGTCACGGTGATGGCGGTGATCGGTGTGACGCCCTACATCGCTCTGCAACTTCAATCGGTTACGGCCTCCCTGTCCCTCTTTGCCGCCGCCGAGCAGGGCAGCCTCACGGATGCGGACGAGGCCCGCGCCGCCGGGTTCTGGATTGCCGTGGGCCTTGCGCTTTTCACGGTGCTCTTCGGCACCCGCAATCTCAACGTGAACGAGCGTCAGCACGGGGTGGTGATCGCCGTCGCGGTGGAGGCGGTGGTCAAGCTGATCGCCCTGCTGGCGGTCGGTGTCTTTGTCGTCTGGGGGATCGCGGGCGGTGTGTCGGAAACGCTGGCGCGGATCGATGCCTCGGATCTCGGCACATGGGAGATGGATGGCAGCCGCTGGGCCGGGCTGACCTTTGTCTCTGCCGCCGCCTTCCTCTGTCTGCCGCGCATGTTTCAGGTCATGGTGGTGGAGAACGACGACGAGCGACACCTGCAGATCGCAAGCTGGGCCTTTCCCCTCTACCTCATGCTCATGAGCCTTTTCGTGGTGCCGATTGCGGTGATCGGTCTCGATCTGCTGCCAGCGGGATCGAACCCGGATTTCTTCGTGCTCAGCCTGCCGCTCAGCCAGGGGCGCGAGGGCCTTGCGACGCTGAGCTTCCTGGGCGGGTTCTCCTCGGCAACATCCATGGTGATCGTGGCCACGCTGGCGCTCAGCACGATGGTGTCGAACCACGTGGTCATGCCCGTCTTTCTCTACCTGCATCAGGGGGGCGCCACTCAATCTGGGGACGTGCGCAATGTGGTCATCCTGTCGCGGCGTCTGTCCATCCTCGCCATCATTGGGTTCGGCTATATCTACTACCGCCTGTCGGGCGGCTCTGGCGCCCTGGCCGCCATTGGCCTGATCTCCTTTGCCGGGGTGGCGCAATTCCTGCCCGCCATGCTGGGCGGTATCTTCTGGCGCGGCGCGACACGGGCCGGAGCGTTGATGGGCCTGGGTGTAGGCTTTTCCGTCTGGGTTTTCACCATGTTGCTGCCGAGCTTCGGGCCGGATGCGATCCTAAGTGCCGCGGTGTTTGATCAGGGGCTTTTTGGCATCAACGGGCTCCGCCCGCAGGCGCTCTTCGGTATTCCGGGGCTTGATCCGACGGTGCATGCGATTTTCTGGAGCCTGCTGCTGAACGCGGTCAGTTTCGCGCTGGTCTCTCTGCTGACCTTTCCGGACCCGTTGGAGCGGCTGCAGGGCGCGCAATTCGTCAATGTCTTCGATCATTCCGGTCAGACCCGCGGTTGGCAGGCCCCCGTGGCCGAAAGCGAAGATCTGATGATCATGGCGCAGCGTATCCTCGGGGCGGAGGAGGCGCAGCGCCTGTTTCAGACCGAGGCGGACAGGCAGGGCAATGGGGGCTATCTGCCCAAACCCACCGCGGATTTCCTGCAACGGCTGGAGCTGGAACTGGCGGGCTCGGTTGGCGGCGCCACGGCCCATGCGATGATCAGCCAGATCGTGGGCGGCACCGCCGTTTCGGTGCAGGACCTGCTCGCGGTAGCGGACGAATCCGCCCAGATGCTGGAATACTCCAGCCAGCTTGAGGCCAAGTCGCGCGAGTTGAGCCAGACCGCCGCCCAGTTGCGCGACGCCAACGCGAAGCTGATGCAGCTCAGCGATCAGAAGGATGCCTTCCTCAGCCAGATCAGCCACGAGCTGCGTACGCCGATGACCTCGATCCGCGCCTTTTCGGAGATTCTGCGCGATACCGACGGGCTCGGCCCGCTGGAAAAAACAAAATACGCCAACATCATCCACGTAGAGGCGATCCGCCTGACCCGGTTGCTGGATGATCTGCTGGATCTTTCCGTACTGGAGAACGGGCAGGTGACGCTGAACCGGCAATCGGGCAGCCTTGTGGATCTGCTGGACCACGCCATTGCAACCGCGCAGGCCAGCGAGGCGCGGCCCATCACCTTTAAACGCAGACGCCTTGATGAAACGGTCACCCTGCACACGGATCTGGACCGGCTGAGCCAGGTTTTTATCAACCTGATCACCAACGCGCAGAAATATTGCCTTGCGCAGGATCCGGAACTGCGGATCGACGTCACCCAGTCAGGGGAGCGCGTGGTGATTGATTTTATCGATAACGGGTGGGGTATTCCCGCCGCATCGCGTGACGTGATGTTCGAGAAATTTAGCCGGATCGGCGCGCAGGATGGCAATGGTGCGGGCCTGGGTCTTGCCATCTGTCGTGAAATCATGGCGCGGCTTGGCGGTGATGTGAGCTATCTGGACGGCACCGGTGGCACCGCTTTCCGGGTCACTCTCCCGCATTCTCAGGCACTGGCCGCGCAGTAGGTTTTTCGCTGAAAAACCGCATGTTTCTGAGGACATAAAGGCAATAGTAACCATTGTCCCTTATCCCGGCCCTACAGGACCGCGCGCGATGGGCGAGGCGCCGGTTATCTTGACAAGGGCCGCAGATGTCAGTTTTGCAGCGCAAGGCGCAGGCAGGAAAGCAGGAGCATCAGGCACGGGCAATGACCGTGCCCAAAGCGCTGCGCGTGAGTGTCGCCAAAATCGCTGATGAAGTCTTCGGCATGGCCCTTGTGGTGATCGGGATCACGCAGGAACGCTGTGACGGCGACACGATTTCCGAAAAGCTTGATGACGATTCCCTGTTGATGCTGCTGGATGGCCCTAGCGGTGCCTCGGGCGGCGCGATGTTGGGGCCGGAGCTGGTTGGTGCGATGATCCAGCAGCAAACCACTGGAAAGATCGCAACGACCTCTCCTGCGCAACGCCCGCTGACGGCCACGGACGCGTCCTTATCTGCACCGCTGTTGGATTCACTTTTTGAGCGGGCCCATAGGCTTCTGGAGACGGATGTCGATCGCGATATGTTTCCCCCCTATAAATTCGGGGCGCGGGTGGAGAACGCACGCCTCTTTGGATTGGCGTTGGATGCAACGGAATACACGCTTTTCAAGCTCACGGTGGATATTGCCGGCGGGGCGTTCCAGTCGGGCCTGACCCTGCTACTGCCCGTCGTGGAAAAACGTTTCGAACCTGTCGCCTCCGATGAAGAAAATGCTGAGACTAAGACAGGCCCGGTCACCCTGGAAAAGACCGTGATGACAATGAAGGCTGATCTGATGGCCATCTTGGGGCGCGTGCGACTGCCTCTGGCGCAGTTGGAGAAACTCGCTGCGGGAGATGAGCTGGCCTTGCGTCCGGATGCGTTTGATTCTGTCGAAATCAGAACCCTAGATGGGCGCGTGATCAGTCGTGGGGCCATGGGGCAGGTGGACGGACAGCGCGCCATTCAACTGGAAAATGTCGCAGCTACGGGTGACAGCCCGAAGCGCCGGGTGAGTGATCGTGACGATCTAGACTTGCCACAGGTCAAGATGACGGATTATGGGGCAGAGGCAGATACCCCAGCGGCCTTACCGGATCTGACGCAGGAGATCGCGCCGGCCCTCGCCGATGATTTGCCGGACTTGCCGGACTTGCCCGATTTGCCGGACTTACCAGCCTTTGAGGAAGAGGCAGCATTGCCGGATTTGCCCGAGGTCGACACTGGCGCCGCGCTTCCTGATCTGCCCGACCTGCCAGATTTGCCGGATCTGCCTGATCTCGACGGAGCAGAGGAGTTGCCGTCGATAGAGGGGTTGTCTGATCTGAAGTCCGCCTGATTGCGGAGTCAGCGCTTCATCTGCGCGACGGCCACGAGGGTTGGGCCAAGATGTGTCAGATCGTAGCCGCCGCCGCGTGCCGCCTCAATAATGTCATCTGCGGGCATATCTTGCGCCGCTGCCAGTGCCCACGCGATGGTGGAGCGCGTCCCCGAGGCGCAATAGGCCAACACCGGACCGTCGCATCGGTCCATCAACGCCCGGTTGGTGGCGATGACCTCTGCCGTCATGGTCTGATGGGTCAGCGGTTGCACCGCAAATTCAAGCCCCGCAGCCTCGGCGGCTGCCTGTATCGCGGCACATTGATGGCTGGGCGGCACTTCCCCGTCTGGTCGGTTGCAGAGAACCAGTTTGATACCCGCCGCAACGATGTCGGCCATGTCTTCAGGCGCAATCTGTGGCGCTGCATAAAAGTGAGGTGTGATTTGGCGCATATCCATGGGCATAGACCTATGCAAGGTGCCGGGCACTGTCCAGACAGGCGCAGCGGAAAGCCGCAGAGAGTGGGTTAGATTCAAAACAGGCCATGGTCTCTGCGCGTTTCTCAGGCAGTGTTACGCCCCGTCGGGTAATGCGACACACGATCAGAGCTTGTTGACCGGCAATTTCAGCATAACGTCGCCCTGTTCATCCGGCTCGGGCATATGGCCCGCGCGCATGTTGACCTGCAGCGAGGGCAAAATCAGCTTTGGCATGCCCAGCGTTGCGTCACGCGCCCGGCGCATCTCAACGAAGCTGTTCTCATCCCGATCCGCGCCCACATGTATATTGCGCGCCTTCTGGGCGCCCACAGTGGTTTCCCAGGCAAATTCTTCGCGGCCGGGTGCCTTGTAATCGTGCCCGACAAAAATCCGTGTGTCATCCGGCAGGCTGAGAATGCGCTGGATCGATTGGAAAAGATCGCGGGCGGAGCCGCCGGGAAAGTCGCAGCGGGCGGTCCCGAAATCGGGCATGAAGAGTGTATCGCCCACAAAAGCCGCGTCGCCGATCACATATGTCATACAGGCGGGCGTATGGCCCGGCGTGTGCATCACATCGGCACGAAGCTGGCCGATGTGAAAGCTGTCGCCGTCGCCGAAAAGGCGGTCGAACTGACTGCCGTCGCGCTGAAAATCCGTGCCTTCGTTGAAAACCTTGCCGAAGGTATCCTGTACCGTCGTGATCTGATTGCCGATCCCGATCTGACCGCCCAGCTGCTCCTGCAGGTACGGCGCGGCGGAGAGGTGATCGGCATGCACGTGGGTTTCGAGAATCCACTGCACGGTCAGGTTTTCGGCCTGCACATGGGCCATCACCGCATCCGCCGAGGCGGTGTCCGTGCGCCCCGAGGCGTGATCGAAATCCAGCACCGAATCGACAATCGCGCAGGCGGCACCCTGCGGATCCCGTACGACATAGCTGACGGTGTTGGTTGCGGTATCGAAGAAGGCTTTGACACTGGGTGACATGGGCAAGGCTCCGTTAGACACCACAATTATATGGTGGTCACTACCGCGCTTGCAAGCGGTGCGATCAGGCCAAGAAGATGCCCAGAATGACCAGCATCAGCCCTATGACAGATAAAAAGAGTGCGCCGAGGTTCATGGGCAAGGCGGTTTTCAGCTTTGCCCGCATTTCTGCGTCCGGAAGATGGGCGCGGCGGGCGCGGGCCACGTAAATAATGCACCATACAAGGCCGATAAGCCCGATGAAGGACAGCGACGCGCCGCCCCAGATCAGCAAATCGAAGATGGATGTTTCGTGTGTTTCCATGCCGCAGCGCTATCCAATTCCCGCTGCGAGTGCAAGTCACGCCGCCGTGCCGGGGCCCGGCCCAACAGGCGTCGTTTTGTCACAAGCGCAAAGCGGCTTGCAGCGCCAGCGCCGGAAGGCTAGGCAAGGGCCGACCGATTTCCCGCAAGCGACAAGGATATTCTCATGAGTGACAGCGCCACCGATCTGCCGGAACAGGATGTGCAGGGCGACGCGACCTACCGCGTGACCGCCAATGAATTGCGCCAGTTCGTGGAGCGGATCGAGCGGCTGGATGCAGAGAAGAAGGATCTGGCCGAGCAGCAAAAAGAGGTCATGGCCGAGGCCAAGGCACGCGGCTATGACACCAAGGTGATGCGCAAGGTCATCGCATTGCGCAAGCGGGACGCGGATGACATCGCCGAAGAAGAAGCGGTGCTTGAGATGTACAAGGAAGCGCTGGGGATGTAGCCGGGTGGGGCCGGTACGATCCGCCCTGACCTTGAGGCATGACTATCAGTCGGGGACCGCTGCGGGTGTGTCCTGACTGAAGACGTTGATCCAGCCTGTTCCGTTCCGTTTCCAGATGGAGCTGACATACATGACATCCTCCTTGGTGCAGGCGGGTCGGCTGTACGTTGCGCGATAGCTGAGCAGGGCGTAATCCGACCCCAGTTCCATCACCCGTTCCTGATCCATTTTGTACCGCCCGACTGTTGGCCCCGACGCCAACTGTCGGGTGTGGCCATCTTTGCCTGCAAGACCATCAGGATACACGCCCAGGAAACTGGCATGCAAAGCGGCGGCATCCTGCGCCATGTTGCCGGAGACCAGCGCCTCCCATATGGCGGTTTCGCATTGGAGTAACTCCGCCATTAAGGCCGCATCCTCGGCGGTGTTTTGGGTCATGGGCGCATCTTTCAATATCAGAGTGTGAAGGGCATGCGTGAGGATGCCGGGTGCCGCATATGTAAGGCATCTAAAATCTGTTCGCGATCTTCCGTAAGGGGCGGCGCCGAAGAGCGATGATCGGGCGTTGACGCTGTGTAAAGAATCGGATATTGACGCTGTGTAAAGTTTACACAATGTAAAACCCTGAATTGGAGAGCACATCATGAAGGTTGTCGTTTTTGGAGCCACCGGCAGTGTTGGATGCCTGACCGTGGCAAAGATGGTTTCGGAGGGCCATGAGGTCACCGCATTCGCGCGTCACCCCGAGCGGCTGGATATTCAGAGCCCGGCCCTGACACGTGTGGCGGGGGATGCGATGGACGGGGCCGCCGTTGCCGGGGCGATCCGGGGTCATGATGCTGTGGTTGTCACCTTGGGCGCGGGTAAATCGCGTAAGGGGTCCGTTCGATCACAAGGCACGATGAACGTCATCCGGGGAATGCAGACCCACGGGGTAAAGCGTCTCATCTGCCAGTCCACTCTGGGGGCGCATGAAAGCTGGAACAACCTGAACTTCTTCTGGAAACGGATCATGTTCGGCGCAGTGCTGCGCCCTGTCTTCAAGGATCATGAATTGCAGGAAAACCTGGTGCGCGCGAGCGGGTTGGACTGGACAATCGTGCGCCCCAGCGCCTTCACCGACGGACCAGCCACGGACAGCTTCAAGGAAGGCTTTGGACGGCAGGAACGCAACCTCACCCTCAAGATCGCGCGCGCGGATCTGGCGGGATTCCTGACCCGGCAGCTGACCGATCTTGCCTATGCGCAGCGTGCGGTAGGTGTTTCGAACTAGGCCTTGGGGTGGGGGAAGGCGTTTTCTAAGGCGGATTGATAAGCGAATAGGGACGCCAGCCCGCCGGTGTGCACGAAGAGCACGCGTTCACCGGGATTGATGTCGCCGCGCGCTACCAGTGCGGGGATGGCGGCAAAAACCTTGGCCGTGTAGACCGGGTCGAGAATGATGCCTTCGGTCTGCGCCATCATCGCCGTGGCCTGTGCCGCCGCCGGACCGAGTTGCCCATAGCCGGGCGACAGGGCGCCGTCCCAGATGGCGATGTCCGTGTCTTGGGCGGCGGTAGTCCCGGTCATCTTTGCGAGGGCGTCGAGTACCTGGTGCATCCGGTCCTGCTGTTGTTTCGCGTCCCGGCGCACGCAGCTGCCGATGACCCGCGCGCGGTGACCTGCTTTCCGCAGCCCGTGCAACAGCCCGGCGTGTGTCAGGCCACTGCCAGAGGCCACGACCACCACATCGAACCCGTCATCCTGCGACAGGATTTCCTCGGCCGCGCGCATATATCCCAGGGCGCCCAGCGGTGCGTTTCCCAGCGCCAGTGGGATGACATAGGGGGTGCGCCCGGCCTCTTCCTCTTCCGCCGCGCGTGCGCGCAGCGCGGCATCCGCGCCTGCCTCATCTTCACCCACCGGGTAGTGCATGACTTCCGCCCCCAGCAGGCGCGACAGCAGCACATTCCCATTCGCCCCGTAGAGCGCATCGGTCAGGGGCACGCGGTCTTCCAATTGGACGATGGTTTTCATGCCCAGTTTTGCCGCCGACGCCGCCGCGGTCCGTACGAAGTTGGATTGTACCGCACCGGTGATCAGGACGGTCTGCGCGCGGACCTGTTGCGCCGCGCCAAGATAATACTCCAGCTGCCGCGATTTGTTGCCGCCCATCGTGGTCCCGGCCAGATCATCACGTTTGATATGCAGCGAGATGCCAAGTTCATCCGACAACCGCGGCAGGTGTTCTATCGGGGTCACGGCGCTGACAAGTGAGGCGCGGGGAAAATCCATGGGCTGTCCCTTGGTTCTGTAAATGGATGTGCTCCGCATCGTGCCATGAAAGCGAATATCGGCCAAGTCAGACGCTTGAGAGGGGTTGGTCGAGAGTTATCTTGACGGGCTCGAAATTGTATACATTTAGTACACAAAGTGAACCTGGAGTTGCCGATGCCCCGTTTGTCCAAGGACCAGTGCCTGAGTGATCTGAAGCTGCGCATCCTGTCTACGGCGCTTGCGCCCGGCAGCGATCTGGATGAAACGACGCTTGCAGAACACTACGGGATGTCGCGTACGCCCATGCGCGAAGTGTTGCACCGGCTGGCCGGGGCGGGCTTTATCACGACGTCGGAGAACCGCGGTGCCAAGGTGGCATCGATGGACATTGGCACCATGCGGACGTTCTTTCAGACCGCCCCGATGATCTACGCCAATATCGCCAGCCTTGCGGCAGAGGCGCGGACAGGCCCGCAGATGGATGCGCTCAAGGACGCGCAGCATGCTTTCACCAAGGCGACCGCAGCGCAGGATGCGCAGGCGACGGCACTGGCCAATCACCGGTTTCATGCCGTGATCGGAGAGATGGCGCACAACCCTTACCTGGTCGCGTCACTGGATCGGTTGCTGATCGACCATACGCGGTTGAGCCAGCGGTTTTACCAGCCCGCCAATGCGAATGAAAAGATGTTGATCGTGAAGGCAAGCGATCAGCATGACGCGCTGATCACGGCAATCGAGGCGCAGGAGAGCGCTCTGGCGATCGATCTGTCGTTACAGCACTGGGATTTGTCGCGGGACCGGATGGAACGCTATGTGCGGCCTGATCCGCTGCCGGTGGATGTTGTGTCACTGAAGGACCGGCGCAATGCAGTTTGAAGGCATCTACACACCGCTGATCACACCCTATCACGCAGATTTCTCGCTGAACGAGGCCGCATTGGGCGAGACGGTGGAGCACCTGATTTTTGCGGGCGTGCATGGGCTCATCGTGGCGGGGACCACGGGGGAATATTACGCCCAGTCGATGGAGGAGCGGGTGGACATGATGCGCCGCTGCAAGGCGTTGATTGCCGGGCGCGTGCCGATGATCGTTGGCACAGGCGCGATCCGCACGGAGGACAGCGTTGCCTATGCGGAGGCCGCCAGGGAGGTGGGGGCGGATGCGATCCTGATCGCCACGCCGCCTTACGCCTATCCAACAGGTCGCGAGATTGCCTTGCACGCGCTGGCCGTGGACCGGGCCGCGAACCTGCCCGCGATGCTCTACAACTACCCGGGCCGGATGAGCGTCGATATGGACGAAGAGTGTCTTGACCGTCTGGGCCGCAGCCCGAATTTCTGTGCCATCAAGGAAAGCTCGGGCGATATCAATCGCTTGCATATGCTGGCGCGCGACTATCCGCATATCGCGCTGAGCTGCGGGATGGATGATCAGGCGCTGGAGTTCTTTGCCTGGGGCGCGCGCAGCTGGGTCTGCGCAGGGTCGAATTTCGCGCCCGAAGCGCATCTGGCGCTGTACCGCGCCTGTGCGGTCGATGGGGATTTCGCGCGTGGCCGTGCGATTATGTCGGCAATGCTGCCGCTGATGCGGGTGCTGGAGCAGGGCGGCAAGTTCATTCAGTGCATCAAGCACGGTGTGACGCTGCGGGGCATCGACGCAGGGCCGCCGCGCAAGCCGTTGCAACCGCTCAACAAAGACGACAAGCGCGCTTTGGACGAGGTGATCCGTACGATGACCGCCACCATTGCCGCCATTCCGGGAGCCCTGTGATGACCGATCTTCTGACCCGGGCGGAGTATGCCGCCATTGCCGCTGATCTGGATTTCCCCGCAGCGCCGTTCATCGACGGCAAATTTCGCAAGGGCGCGGGGGGGATGATGTCCACGCTGAACCCCGCCACGGGCGAGGAGATCACGCAGATCTCCACGGCTGGTCCGGCGGATGTTGATCTCGCCGTCAGCAAGGCGCGCGAGGCCTTTGAACAGGGGCATTGGGCGCGCATGCACCCGTCAGATCGCAAGGACATGCTGATCAAACTCTGCAAATACATCACGCGGCGCAGGCGGGAGCTGGCGGTGCTGGAGAGCCTGGAGTCCGGCAAGCCGATCCGCGATTGCGAGCTGGTGGATGTTCCCGAGGCCATTCACTGCATCAAATGGCACGCAGAGGCGGCGGACAAGATCTATGACCAGACCTCCCCCGCGGGAGATGATGCGCTGTCGGTCATCGTGCGGGAGCCGGTGGGTGTTGTGGCGGCGATCCTGCCGTGGAACTTCCCGCTGTTGATGCTGGCCTGGAAGATCGGCCCGGCGCTCGCGGCGGGCTGTTCGGTCATTGTGAAACCGGCGGAGCAGACCTCGATGACCGCGCTGCGGGTGGCGGAGCTGGCACATATGGCGGGGGTGCCGCGCGGCGTGTTGCAGGTGCTGCCGGGCGATGGGCCATCGGTGGGGGAACCGCTGGGCCGGCATATGGATGTGGACATGATGAGCTTCACCGGCTCGACGGAGACGGGGCGCCACTTCCTGCGCTATGCTGCGGACAGCAACCTGAAAAAGGTCGTACTGGAGTGCGGCGGCAAGAACCCGGCGGTGGTGCTGGCCGATGCCGAGAACCTCGATCATGTGGCCGAGCATGTGGTCAACGCGGCCTTCTGGAACATGGGCGAGAATTGCTCGGCTGCGTCGCGGTTGATTGTGCACAAAGATGTCAAAGCACCGCTGCTGGAGCGGATCATGGCGCGGTTGCGGGACTGGAAGACGGGTGATCCGCTGGACCCTGCAAACCACCTCGGCGCGCTGATCGACGCGGATCATCTGGCCAAGGTCAACGGCTACCTGACCGGTCCCGCGCTGGCCGGAGGCACGTCGGACGGGCCGTTTATGCCACCTGCGATCTATGAGGTGGCCAAGGATGATGTGAAGGCGCGGGAGGAGATTTTCGGGCCCGTTCTTAGTGTGATCGAGGTGGCCTCGACTGATGAGGCGATCGCGGTGGCCAATGACACGGCCTACGGGCTTGCGGCCAGCGTCTTTACCGCCAATACGCGCACGGCGATCCGCGCGGCACGAGACATCCGGGCGGGTACGGTCACCGTGAATTGCTATGGCGAGGGTGATATCGCGACGCCCTTTGGCGGGTACAAGCAGTCGGGCTTTGGCGGGCGCGACAATGGAATGCAGGCGCATGACCAATACACCGAGCTGAAGACTATCTGGGTCGATCTGAGCGACCCCGCAGACGGAGATAACATCGGATGAGTGTCGAGGCTGTGGGAACTGCCCGGCGCGGCCGGGGCGCGCGTAAAGCGCTGCGGCAGACGCGCGATGTGACGATGCTGCCAGCACTGAAGCGGCGGTTGCCGCTGACCGAGGTCATGGATGAAGACCAGGTCGCGCGTGTCGATGCGGCGTCGATGGACATTCTGGAGACCGTCGGCGTTGTGTTCCGGGATGAGATTGCACTCGCCGATTGGAAACGCGCGGGCGCGGATGTGCGGGGCGAGCGGGTGCATCTGGACCGCGGGCTGGTCCGCGAATTGATCTCGACCATCCCCGAGAGCTTCACCTATCACGCGCGCAACCCGTTGAATAACCTGCCGTTTGGGAAAGATCACGCGATCTTTGTGCCGATGACCGGCGCGCCTTATCTGCGCGATCTCGACGATGTGCGGCGCAACCCGACGCTGGAGGATCTGGCGAATTTCCACAAGCTGAGCCACATGTTACCCAGCATCCATTCCTCGGCGCATCATATCGTGGAGCCTTACGATCATCCGATCAGCCAGCGGCACCTGCGGATCACCTATTCCTCGATGAAGCATTCGGACAAGACCTTCATGGGCATGACCACCAGCCCGAAGAACGCCGAGGATGTGATCGAGATGTGCGCGATCCTCTTCGGCGATGACTTCATCGACAGCCACCCGGTGGTGACGGGTAACTGCAACGGCAACTCGCCGCTGGTCTGGGACGAGACGATGCTGGGTGCGATGCGCGCGTTTTGCCGCCGCAATCAGCCGGTGCTGTGCTCGCCCTTCGTGCTGGGCGGGGCCAATACGCCCGCGTCTGTCGCGCCTACGGTGGCGCAGCTGAATGCCGAGGCGCTGAGCGCGCTGGCCTACACGCAGGTGATCCGCAAAGGGTGTCCCGCGATCTATGGGCACTACCTCAGCACGGTCAGCATGAAATCCGGCGCACCGATGGCGGGGACGCCGGAGATCAGCTTGATGAACTTCATGATCGGGCAGATGGCGCGGCACTATGGCGTGCCCTGGCGCACGTCGAACACGCTGGGTGGGGCCAAGACCTTCGACGCGCAGGCCGGGTATGAAAGTGCGATGACGCTGAACGCGGTGCTGATGGCGGGGGCCAACTACATCTGGCATTCGGCGGGCTGGAATGAGGCGGGGATGCACTGCTCCATGGCCAAGTTCGTGGTGGATGCCGAGATGTGCGCAATGGGCTACCGCATGGCGGAAGGAGTCAACTGGGACGATTTCGACGAGGCCATCAAGGCCGTGGGTGATATCGGGCCCGGCGGACATTACCTGGGCCACCCGCACACGCTGGAGAACTTCCAAAGGGCGTTTTTCATGCCGGAGATGTTCGACAACAACTCCATCGAGCAATGGCAGGCCGAGGGCGGTGTCGAAATCACGGAACGGGCGCTGATCCGGGCGCGCGATCTGCTCAACACCTATGAAGAGCCGACGCTCGATGCCGCTAGGGATGAGGCCCTGCGTGATTATATCACCCGCCGGGAGCGTGAAATCCCGGCGGCGGACGCCCTCAACCAGACGCATTGAGGGTGCAATGAAAGTGTCCCGATTGCCGCGTGATCCGGGTCCGGCAGGTTGGAATTGTCTGCTGCCACGGCCCAATGCACCAACGCCGCTGGAAGGGCATGTCAGCGCTGACTGGCTGATCATCGGGGCCGGGTTTGCGGGGCTTGCCGCAGCACGGCGTTTGTCACAGCTTTGTTCGGGCGACCGGATCGTCGTGCTGGAAGCAAGCCGCGTGGGCGCGGGGCCTGCCGGGCGCAACTCCGGGTTCATGATCGATCTGCCCCATGACCTGGCGTCTGACAACTACGGCGGCGCGTTGGTGGCGGATCGCGCCCAGACGGCAGATAACCGGCGCGGCATTGCCTTTGCCGCCGAGATGGCCGCGGATTTCGGGCTGAGCGAAGAGGCGTTCAGTCCATCTGGCAAGATCAACGGGGCGGCCACCCCCAAGGGACATCAGCACAACCTCGATTATGCGCGCCACCTGACAGCCATGGGTGAGGCGCATGAGATGCTGGATGCCGGCCAGATGCGGGATTTGACCGGAACAGATTATTACCAAAGCGGTCTTGTCACCCCTGGTGCCGCGATGATCCAGCCCGCGCTGTTCGTTCGCAGCGTTGCCGATTCCTTGTTGTCAAATCGCCTGTCTCTTCACGAGGAAAGCCCGGTGATTTCCCTGAGGCGGCAGGGGAGTTGGGTGGCGGAGACACCCAAAGGCCGGGTGACGGCGCCACGGGTCATTCTGGCGGTCAACGGTCACCTGGAAAGCTTTGGACATATGGCCAGTCGACTGATGCATGTCTTTACATATGCCTCAATGACCGAGCCGATGACCGCGGCACAAGCCGCTGCATTGGGTGGTGCACCGGTTTGGGGTCTCACACCCGCTGATCCCCTGGGTACGACGGTCCGCAGGATTTCGGGGACAGGAGGAGACCGGATCGTAATCCGAAACCGGTTCACTTTCGATCCGGAAATGGAAGTGGATGACCAGCGTATCGCGTATGTGGGGCGGGATCATGATCGTGCTTTTGCGGCTAGGTTTCCGATGCTGGGCGATGTCCGGATGGCGTACCGGTGGGGCGGGCGGCTTTGCCTCAGCCTGAACAACGTGCAGGTCATCGGCGAGCTTGAGCCGGGGCTGTGGTCGGCCTGCTGTCAGAACGGGTTGGGAACGGCAAAGGGCACGCTGGCAGGTCTGCTTGCGGCAGAAGCGGCAAACGGCATTGAGACCGATGCGCTGGACCGGGCGCGGGCAGCTGAGACGCCCAAACGGCTACCTCCCAGGGCCATCACAAAACTGGGCGCCGCAGTGCGTTTGCGCTGGGGGGAGGTTCGGGCAGGACGCGAGCTCTAGGCGTTAAACTGGCTCATGATCTGCTGCATGACCGCCATGAAACTCTGATCTTTTTCAAGCGTGTAGGTCTGTAATCTGCTGTGATTGGTGGTAAAGTCCTGCAATGAAATTTCGCCTTCCGAGACCTGCAGCAAGGCCTCATAGCTGGTCTCGAAAACCACATCAGGGTCACGTGCTGCCGCATAGAGGACCGTCGGGGTGCCATCCTCAACCCGCATCGTGATCTGCTCGCCATCCACCCGCAACTCGGCAACGAAATCGTCGGTTAACAGGGTAACGCGCGCGGCGGCTGCCCCCAGTGTGGTGGCAACGGTTCTCAGATTGCCGGGTTTCACCTGCGCTTCGGGGGGGGGCATGCCGCCGCCAAATAGCGCCAGCTCAAAAAGGATGTTGCGGGTGCGTTTGCCGCTGTCGGTGAGCGCATAGAGGGCGGCACCGTGCTGGCCGTCCGATTTTGTGACCAGCCCGTCCGACGTCAGTTTCGCCAGCCGGTCGGTCAACAGGTTGGCCGCAATACCGGAGAGCCCGGTTTGCAGATCGGTGAAGCGCGCGGGTCCCGCAAGCAGATCGCGCAGGATCAGCAGGGTCCAGCGGTCGCCGATCGCATCCAGCGCCCGCGCGATCGGGCAGAGCAGCTTGTAGGAACGCGTTTTGGCCATGGCATCTCACGGTAAAGTTACTTTAAAAAATAAAGTAATCACTTTAGTTCATCTAGTAATCTGTGAAAGGGAGGCATCAAAATGTCAACGCATACCAGAATTCTTGTCACCAGCGCAGCCGGAAAAACCGGCCTGCCGGTCACCCTTCAACTGCTGGAAAAGGGGTTTGCCGTGCGTGCCTTTGTGCGGCGGCAGGATCACCGTGCCCAGCAGCTCAAGGAGGCCGGTGCAGAGATCTTTGTCGGCGATCAATATGCGCTGACCGACATGCGCGCGGCAATGAAAGACGTCCAGCGTGCCTATCAATGCGCGCCGACCGCGCCCAATGGGTTGCACTATAATGCCGTCTTCACGGCTGCCGCCTTCGAGGCGCGGCTTGAGCATGTGGTTACCCTTGGTCAATGGCTGTCCACGGCTGATCACCCGTCGCTCTTCACGCGGGAAACCTATCTTGGTGACATCCTGATCCGCATGCCGGGCGAGATGACCGTGACCTCCATCATTCCAGGCTGGTTTGCCGACAACTATCTGATGGTGCTGGATATGGCCGCTCATCTGGGGCTCTTTGCGATGCCGTTGGGGGCAGGGGAAGTGCCTGGGAACGCGCCGCCGTCCAATGAGGATATTGCCAGCGTTGCCGTGGCGGCCCTCAGCGACCCGGAGGTCCACGCGGGCAAAACCTACCGCCCCACGGGGCCTGCACTCCTGTCGCCTGACGAGATTGCCGAGGCCATGGGGCAGGCACTAGGGCGCCGCGTAAAGTACCGGAATATATCGGAGAAGATGATGATGAAGGCGCTGAGAGCGATGCCGCCTGCGAATTTCTCTCAGGCTGCCGCCTCGCAGCTGGCGCTTTACACGGAGGAGTACAGGCGGGGCACCTTTGCGATCAGCGCGCCGACGGATCACGTGTTGCGGATCGGTGGGCGGGTGCCCGAGCCCTTCGTATCCATCGTCAAGAGGAGAGTGGCTGCGCGACCTGATCTGCAGCGCAGTTTCCCCCGTCGCCTGAGTGCGATGGCGGGTTTTGCCCGTATGCTGCTGACGCCTGCGCTGGTGCCGGAAGAGATCGAGGCGCAGCGTGACTATGTGCGCCTCGCAGCCCCTGCGTTCAGCCAGGACGACGCCGAATGGGGTGCCGCGCATAGGCACCTTGGCCTGTCCTGAGCGGGTTTGAACGTCTTTTGCGAGGGCTTCCAGAGGGCCGCCCGGGTATCACGCGGCGTGTCGACCCTGCAGCACTTCGGCCACCGTGGCCCCCATGGCCGAAGGGTTCGGGGCGACGGTAATGCCGACAGCATTGAGCATCTCCACCTTTTCCTGCGCGCTTTCGCCAAAGGCGGAGATGATCGCGCCGGCGTGCCCCATTTGCCGACCCTTTGGTGCTGAAAGACCCGCCACATAGGCGACCACGGGCTTGCTCATGTGATCGCGGACAAAAGCGGCGGCCTCGGCCTCCTGCGGGCCGCCGATCTCACCGATCATCATCACCGCATCGGTGTCCGGATCCGCCTCGAAAAGTTCCAGAATGTCCCGGAAGGAGGCCCCGTTGATCGGATCGCCTCCGATCCCCACGGAGGTCGATACCCCAATGCCCAGAGCCTTCATCTGGCTTGCCGCCTCATAGCCAAGGGTGCCGGAACGCCCGACGATCCCGACACGGCCCGGCGTGTAGATATGCGGCGGCATGATCCCCATGAACCCGCGCCCGGGCGAGATGACACCGGCGCAATTCGGCCCGATCAGGCGCATTTTCCGATGCCGCGGGTAGCGGCGCAGAAACCGTTTCACCCGCATCATGTCCTGCGCCGGGATGCCATCGGCCACGCAGACCGCTGTCTGAATGCCCGCATCGGCGGCTTCCATCATCGCGTCCGCGGCAAAGGGGGGCGGCACAAACATGACGCTGGCCTGCGCGCCGGTGGCCTCAACGGCCTCGCGCACCGTGTTGAACACCGGGCGATCCAGAATGCGGCTGCCGCCTTTGCCCGGCGTGACACCCGCGACCACATTGGTGTTGTGCTCAATCATTTCCGCCGCGTGGAACTGGCCGATGCGGCCGGAAATGCCCTGCACCAGAACAGGTGTGGTTTCATCGATGAGAATGGCCATGGGGTCCTCCGATCCGTTTTGAGTTAGGCCGCGGCGTTTTGTCTGCGCAGGGAGACGGCGGCCTCTGCCGCTTCGGCCAGCGTATCGGTCGCGATGATCGGCAGGCCGGATGCCTCAAGCAGCGCCTTGCCCTCCTGCACATTGGTCCCGGCGAGCCGCACGATGACCGGCAGGTCCAGCCCGATGTCACGGTAGGCCTGAATGACCCCATTCGCGATCCAGTCGCAGCGGTTTATGCCCGCAAAGATATTGACGAGTATCACGCCGACATTCGGGTCCGACAACACGGTGCGAAAGGCGGTGCAGACACGTTCCGGGCTGGCCCCACCGCCGATGTCGAGGAAATTGGCCGGCTCGCCGCCCGCCAGCTTTATCATATCCATCGTGGCCATCGCCAGACCGGCGCCGTTGATGATGCAGCCGATGTCGCCGTCCAGACCCACATAGGCCAGCCCGTGATCGGCTGCCATGGCCTCGCGCGGGTCTTCCTGGCTGGGGTCGCGCAGGGCCGCCACATCCGGCCGCCGGTACAGCGCGTTGGTGTCGAAACTCATCTTGGCATCCAGCGCCACCAGATCGCCGGAGGCGCGGATCACCAGCGGGTTGATCTCGACCATGAAGGCGTCGAGGTCCCGGTAAGCGCGGTAGCACGCGTTCAAAACATTGACCATCTGCGCGATCTGTCCGCCGGACAGCCCCAGCGCAAAGGCCAGCTCACGCGCCTGATAGCCCGCCAGCCCGACCGCCGGGTCGATGATCATGCGGCGCAGGGAGTCCGGGTCCTTTTCCGCGAGGTCTTCGATTTCCATGCCGCCATGCGAAGAGGCGACGATCATGATCCGTTCGGATTTGCGATCCAGCACAAAGCCCAGATAGAGCTCCTGCTGGATGTCTGAGGCTTCTTCTACCCAGAGGCGGTAGACGCCTTTGCCCGCCGCACCCGTTTGCTTGGTGACCAACTGCTTGCCAAAGAGCGTGGCGGCATAGTCGCGCACCTCTTCTTCGGTCTTGCAGAGCTTTACGCCACCGGCTTCACCGCGCCCGCCGGAGTGGATCTGCGCCTTGACGACCCAGGCCTCCCCTCCCAATTCGCGCGCGCGGTAGCCTGCCTGTTCGGGGGAATACGCGACCCCGCCGCGGGGCACGGGCACCCCGAACCCAGCAAGAATTTCCTTGGCCTGATGTTCGTGGATGTCCATGGTCTTCCCCCTTTTTGTGTGTTCAGACTTTTTCAGCGATGGCGCGCGCCACATCGATCACGTTGCGCGCCATTTTTTCCGAGGCGGCGTCGATCATCTTGCCGTCGAGCGAGGCCGCGCCGCGCCCTTCGTCCTCGGCTTTCTTCAACTCCTCGATGATGCGCTCGGCCTTGGAAACCTCGGTTTCCGGCGGGCTGAAGACCTCGTTGGCCAGGGCAACCTGGCTGGGGTGGATGGCCCATTTGCCTTCGCAGCCCAGGGCAGCCGCCCGGCGCGCGCCGTCCTTGTAGCCCTCGGGATCAGAGAAATCGCCAAAGGGCCCGTCGATGGCGCGCAGCCCATAGGCGCGGCAGGCAATCACCATCCGGGTGATTGATGCGTGCCATTGATCGCCGGGGTAGAGCGGGTTCAGACCGCCGATATTGACCGTACGCGCCCGCATGGAGGCCGCATAGTCCGCGACCCCGAAATGCAGCGCCTCAAGGCGGCCGCCGAATTGCGCAATTGCCTCGACGTTGGCCATGCCAAGTGCCGTTTCGATCAGGGCCTCGAGCCCGACGCGGCTGTGCAAGCCGCGCCCCTGTTCGATCTGATTGACCATCGCATCGACCATGTAGAGGTCGGCGGGGACGCCAACCTTTGGCACCAGCAGCGTGTGCACCCGGTCCCCGGCCTGTTCCATCACATCGACCACGTCGCGATACATGTAGTGGGTGTCGAGCCCGTTGATCCGAACGGAAACCGTCTTGCCCCGGGCCGCCCAGTCGATGTCATTGAGGGCCTGAATGGCATTGCGGCGCGCTTGTTCCTTTTCCGGGGGTGCAACCGCGTCCTCCAGATCGAGAAAGACGTAGTCGGCGGCGCCCTCGGCGGCCTTGTCGATCATCGTCGGGTTCGACGCGGGCACGGCCAGTTCAGACCGTTGTAGACGTTGTTTGTTCAGAGGGTAGAGGGTGTGTGACACGTGGGTACTTTCCTTTGAGACTGTGTTATTCTGCGGCAACGGCCAGCGGCTGTTGCATAGGGGTTTCATCGGCGAACCAGCGCTGTGCGGCAGCAACGCCGGAGCCGAATTCGATGTCTGCGCCTGCCCGGTGCAGCGCCATCTCCGCCACGGAAAGCGCGGTGAGACACATGCCTTCGTTTAGGTCACCGATATGGCCGATGCGAAAGACCTTGCCTGCCAGCCGCGCCAGACCGCTGCCCAGCGAGGTGTTGTAATCTTCATAGGCGATGCGGATCACCTCGCGCGCATCCACGTCCTGCGGCGTGCGAATGGCCGAGACGGTGTTGGAATGGAGCGACGGGTGTTCTGCCACCAGATCAAAGCCCCAAGCAGCCACCCCCCGGCGCACCCCTTCGGCGAGGTGGGTGTGGCGGGCAATGGTGTTGTCGAGCCCTTCGGCAAAGATCCGGTCCAGCGATTTACGCAACCCATGCAGAAGTTGCGTGGGCGGGGTGTAGGGGAAATAGCCATCCGCGTTGAGCTTGACCATGTCGCTGAATTCGAAATAGGCGCGGCGCGAGGTCGCGGTTTCGGCCAGCGCCATGGCCTTTTCGCTGACCGCGAGAATGCCCAGACCGGCGGGCAGCATCAGCCCCTTCTGGCTGCCGGTGATGGCCAGATCAACGCGCCAGTCGTCCATGCGGAAATCCAGCGATCCGATGGAGGAGACACCGTCGACAAAGAGCAGCGCGTCGTGGAAATTCTCGTCCAGCGCGCGGCGGACGGCGGCAACATCGGATGTCACCCCGGTGGCGGTTTCATTATGAGTGACGAACACCGCCTTGATCTCGTCATTCGTGTCTGCGGCCAGTTGGCGTTCGAATTCGCGCACCGGGACACCAGCACCCCATGGGACGTCCACCAGATGCACATCCAACCCCAGCCGTTCGGCCATTTCCGCCCAGAGGGTCGAGAATTGCCCGTGCCGGGCCATCAGCACCTTATCGCCGGGGTTCAACGTATTGGTGATGCCCGCTTCCCAGGCTGCTGTGCCCGATCCGGGAAAGATCATGACGGTGCCGGTTTTGGTGCGGAAGACGGATTTGAGGTCTTGGAACAGGCTGAGAGTGACGTCACCGAAATCCGGGGCGCGCATGTCCTGCATGGGCACATTCATGGCCTGGCGTACAACTTCCGGCACATTGGTCGGGCCGGGAATGAAGAGATGGGTCTGTCCGGTGCGCATCTGAGTCCTCCTTGTTGATGAGAGGACCATGGCGCAAGTTCCGGTTGTGACCTAAGGGAACCGCGTCCTGCTGTGGATGCGAATATTTACAAGATGGAAATATTGTAAATTTGTAAAATTTTCGGTATCAAATACTGTATGAAGACGTTTATTGGTCCAAAACTGCGTCGCCTGCGCGGCGATAGCGCTCAGACCCAGGCGCAGATGGCCAAGGCGCTTGGCATCAGCACATCCTATGTAAACCTGCTTGAAAAAAACGAACGCAGTGTATCGGTGCCGGTGCTGCTGAGGCTGTTGGAGGTCTATGGCGTCGACTGGCGCGATCTGGTCGAGGATGACGACACCGCCAAGCTGGCGGATCTGCGCGGGGTCCTGCAGGATCCGCTCTTCGAGGCCGGACGCCCGGACCTGACCCAGCTACGAGGGGCCTTAACGCATAGCCCCGATCTGGCGGCCTGCTTTTTAAAACTGCATCAGGCGTATCTCGCGGCAACCGACCAGCTGATGAGCATGGCCAGCGCGGGCGAGGGGGCGCAGGCGGCCCTGCCCAAGGCGCCCGAAGCGACGGTGCATAACTTTTTCCGCAAGCATCACAACTACTTTCACGAGCTTGAACGCGCGGCAGAAACATTCTGGGGCGGCAGGCGCGTGGCAACCGATGACATCTATGCGGCCCTGAAAGAACGGCTGCGCAAGAGTTTTGGCCTGCATGTCCGTCTGGTGCCGGTTGCCGACATGCCGGGCACGCTGCGCGAATACAGCGAGGACCGCCGCGAGGTGATCCTCTCCGAGGCGCTGGACCATCCCAACCGGGTGTTTCAATTGGTGCATGTCCTCGGCCTGATCGAGCAGAAAGAGGTTCTGGATGACCTGATGTTGAAATCGGGCCTGACCGACCCACAAGGGCGCGCCCGCTGCCGGGTGGAATTGGCGAATTACTTCGCGGCGGCGGTGTTGATGCCCTACGGTGCCTATCTGGATGAAATCCTCAGCAGTAAATATGATTTCGACCATGTGGCCACGCGGTTTGGCGTGAGTTTTGAACAGGCATGCCATCGTGCCACGACGCTGCAACGCAGTGGCGCGCGCGGGGTGCCGTTTTTCTTTCTGCGCATCGACAAGGCGGGCAACGTTTCCAAACGCTTTAACGCCACCGATTTCCAGTTGGCGGAATATGGCGGGGCCTGTCCGCGGCTGGATGTGCACACTTCTTTCCGCACGCCGGGGCGTATCGTGTCACAATTCGTGCAAATGCCGGACGCCAGCCGGTTTTTTGTCTTCGCCCGCACGGTGGATCGTCCCAGTTTTACCCGCTTTGCCCAGGACGTGCGGCTCGCCGTTGCGATGGGCTGCACTACCGAGCATATCTCGGCCATCGGATATGCCGAAGGGCACACGTTGTCCGATACCACGGTGACGCCCATCGGGATCAACTGCCGGATCTGCCCGCGCGTCAATTGCGATCAGCGGGCGCATCACGCGGTAGTACGGTCCGATCCTGTGGACGAGCGCCGCCGGGGGGCCACACGCTACGGCAGCTGAACGCCGCGACATGCCCTGGATTTCTGGATGAAATCAAGCGCAACCACCGGACAGCCCATGCCGCGCGACCCCTCGATTATGACTTTCTAAACCTGCCAGAAGTATTCTTGTCAATTTCAAGAAGAGGTGGTGCATGCATATTCTGATTGTCGAAGATGACTTGACCCTTGCGAGTTCGCTGAAATCCGCGCTTGAACTGGGCGGGGCAGCCGTGGACGCCGTACGCTCGGTGGCGGACGCCATGTCGCGTGCACTGCGGGCGCAGTATGACCTGGTCATTCTGGATCTGTTTGTAATCGACGGGGCGACAGTCTCTTTCTCCAATTTCCTGCGCATGCGCATGCCTGACACACCGATTCTGTCGATCACCGGGTCCAGTATCTTTGCCAACGGTGATCACAACGAGGCGATGAGCGCGGATTACCTGATCCGGAAACCGGTCTCGCCCTCGGAAGTTTCGGACATCGCATTTTACCTGATTGACCGGGGTAAGCTGTCCAAGGCATCGCCCGCCAAGTGAGCCGTCCCACCGACTGGCATCATGCCGCGACTTATTTCGGAAAAGGCACGTTGCGCCCGATGTTTTTGCTGTTGGGGACGTGCGTGCGGCGCATCGGGCAACAAGTACTCATGTGCCGCTAACCAAATTTTAGCATGATGAACTCTCTGTTAATTGCAGGCACGCTCAGGCCACATTTTTGCGACGGATTTGAGAGAAAACGCGCCTGATCACGCGGAGTATCCGGAGGAGAAAGATGCACGCTCGGAATTCAGACAACGACCTGGCCGAAGCGCTGGAAAACTGCGCTGCCGAACCGGTGCACATACCCGGCACGATCCAGTCGCATGGCGCGATGATTGCGGTGTGCAACACGAGCTTGCAGGTGCTCTACGCAAGCGTCAACACGGCGGACATTATCGGCCGCCCGGTAACAGATTTGCTTGCGCAAACGCTCAACGATCTTTGCAACCGGGAAGAAAGGCATGCATTGCTCAACGGTATGATCCATCAGGAGACCGATCAGAAGGTGAACGAGTTGGGGCTTCTGAAGATTTTCGGAGGCGAAGTCATTGTCACCGCGTCGGCAGCGCCGGGATGCACCCTTTTTGAGTTTGAACCGGCAACCTTGCGGGAGACGGCCGTTCCGGACAACCTGCGGGATCTGGAGTTTCTGACATCGCAACTACGCTCTGTGAACACGGCGCAGGTGCTCTTCGACAAGACGGTCCAACTTCTGCAGATACTCACCGGATACGACCGGGTCATGATTTATCAATTTGAGGCCGAAGGGCATGGTCGGGTGCAGGCCGAAGCCACCGTTGCCGGGATTGACACTTATCTCGGGCTGAATTTTCCCGCATGGGACATCCCGGCACAAGCGCGCAGGATCATGCTCCAAACCCCAATGCGCTACATCGCGGATGTGAATGGCACTCCCGTTCCGGTTCTGTCCGCAACACCTACGCTGCCGCCACTGGACATGACGGCTGGGCATCTTCGCGGCGTTTCCAGTGTGCACATGCAGTACCTGCGCAACATGGGGACAGGGGCGACCTTCACGCTGAACATCGTGATCAAGGACACGCTCTGGGGGATCATCTCATTCCACCATGCCAAGCCGCGGCACCCCAACCAGCGGATGCGTCAGCTGTGCCGCAATTTTGCAGAATTCTTCAAGCTACAGCTGGAAAGCATCCAGCAGGTGGCCCAGATGGAGCGTCTCGTGCAGGCCGAGGAATTGCGTCGAAGAGTCGCGAAAGGGCGCGGCGAAGAAATGAGCGCCGAGGTTTTCGAGGCCGCCGTGGTTGAAGATCTGGCAAAGGCCATGCAGGCTGACGGGGCGGCCATGCTATTCAAGGATGCCGTGTTCACGACCGGCATCACGCCGCCCAGAGAGGGATTGGCAGAGCTCTTTGAGAATAGTTCCTTCGAACCCGGTGTTACCTCTTCCTCGCGCCTCGGCGAGGAGTATCCGACACTCTCAGCGCAATGCGGCCCGGACATTTCTGGAATACTTGTAGCCAAACTGCCGGAAGACAGCGCAGTCATCTTCTTTCGCAAGGATCGACAAAGCGCTGTGTCCTGGGCCGGTGTACCGGAAAAGACGATCATCAAGCTGGACGGCGTGGCTCGCTTGAATCCACGCAGCTCCTTTGCGCAGTACAAGGCGGAGGTCCGCGGAAGATCGGAGCCCTGGACCCTGGATCAAAAGTCGATTGCCGAAGAAATCTGGTCGATGCTGGTGAGTGCCGAGCGCAAGGCACTCATCGAAAGGACCAACCGTCAACAATCGTTGCTGATTGACGAGTTGAACCACCGTGTGCGCAATATTCTCGCCCTGATCCGGTCGTTGTCTCAGCAATCCTTGACCCATAACGGCTCTATCCAAAGCTATGTCGCCGCACTGGAGGCCCGTATTTCCGCGGTCGCGTCCGCCCATGATCTCGGGGCTGAAAAGACAAACGTCAGCGCCACCGCGATGCAGATCTTTGAGCTGGAAGCGGCACCCTACAATCAGGAAGACAGGCGCGTCAGCGTACGGGGCGACGACGTTGGCATCCGGTCGGATTTGGCGCCAATGTTTGCGCTGGTCGTGCACGAGTTGATGACCAATGCCGTGAAATACGGCGCGCTGTCGCGGCCCGAGGGTCACGTGTCGATTGATCTGCAGCGGCATGACGACGGGTTGCACGTCAACTGGCGGGAAGACGGTGGGCCGGAAATTCATCCGCCGGAGATCAAGGGCTTCGGAACCACGCTGATCGAAACCTCTGTGCCCTTCGAATTAGATGGCGAGGTTGAACTGGATTTTCAGAAGGATGGGGTGCGGGTTGTGCTGAAACTGCCGGACTCCGTGTTGGTGGACAAGCTCCCCCTCAAAACGCTGGAGAGTGTTTCAACCTCTCTTTTCCCCCACCCCCTCGCAAACGATCCGCTTGAAATCACGAAGGCCAGATGCCTGCTGCTGGAGGATAACTATGTGGTGTCCCTGGACACGGCGCGGGTTCTCGAAGCCGTTGGCTTTGAGACAGTGGAGACCGCGCTCAATGTGCAGGATGCGCTCGCAAAGCTGGATCGCCTGAACCCCGGAATTGCCATTCTCGACATCAATTTAACCGCTGGCCTGACGTCAGAGCCCGTGGCAGAGGCCTTGGCGGAGCGGGGCATTCCCTTTATCTTCGTGACAGGTTACGGCGATACGATGAAACTTGGCGGGATGTTTGCCTCCTCTCCCGTGCTGAAAAAGCCAGTCCGGGAGGATGAATTGCGCTCTGTGTTGGCGGAGATTGATACATGACAGAACTGGCACCGATAAGAAGGGGCGTCCGAGCACATGTCGCCCTGTCGACACGCGATCTGCATGAAACATTGCATCATGATCCAGTGCTGGGTCGTTTGACCGCCCCCGATATCACGCCCAGGTGTTATCGTACCGCCTTGCAGGTCTTGCAGCGTTTCTATGAGGTGGTGGAAAGGGCACGTCAGCAGGCGGGTATATGGCCTGATCTGTCCCTGCAGATGGTATGTGCCCAACTCCAGGCGGATGTGGGGCCACCACAGGAAGTAGAAACCCAGCTGGTCTATGAAACTGAGGAAGCACTGCTCGGAGGGCTCTATGTGGCACATGGCGCGTCCTTTGGCAGGTCCAGTTTTCGCACCAATATTGCACAGGCCTTGCCCGATGCGCCGCAGGCTTTCATCAGCGCACGTCTGGGCAAGCAAACGTGGCAATCGCTGGTCGCGCTGATGGAAAGTCGCGGGTGTGATGGGCCTGCGGCAGAGCGGATCGAGCGGGGGGCTGCGCAGAGCTTTGCATTTGTCGCGGCGGTTTCCTCGCGGATGCGCATTGGGGGTTGAATTGCACCGCCAGGGTCAGCTGATCACTGGAGGTCAGGCGTTAGGATATTTTTCGTGAATTATATATTCAATTCATAATTTTACGGTGCGAAGTTGAAGCTTATCATGCGGGCAATTCAGGGTTCTTTCAATCAATCCCGGACACAGGCGTCACGTGCCGCATAACCCTGTGAAATGATCTGTCCAGCGCGCCACTTTTGCAGCGTCTTGCGCCTTGATCCGGGAAAGCGCCTCGGATGCCTCCATGGCGACCTCAGCCTTTTGGCGCTCTGCCAGAGCAGCAATGCGCACAGTGTACCAAGCCGTCACAGCGCCTGTCTCGGTTGACGTCAGCCTTGGAAAGGCCGGGCTCAGATTTTCGCCGCGTTGCCACTGATGCGGTAGATCCGGCTCCAGCACCAATGCGCGTGCCAGACCAATGACGTCCGCGTGGCCTGCACGTATCAGTTCATCAGCCTGCGCGAAGGTCTTGACGCCGCCGGTGAGCATCAGGGGTTTTGCGGTCCGTTTGCGCGCCTGCCTGGCGAATTCTGCAAAATAGGGGCCTTTGCCCGCACCATCGGAGGAAGAGGCCGCGCCCGGGAAATGAGTCCCACCGCTGATGTCGATCAGATCGATGGGGCAGGCCTCCAACTCGTCGACCAGAGCCAGCGCATCTCTCTCTGTCAGCCCCCCTTCGAGCAGATCGGAGGCGTTGATCTTGATGGCAACGGGAAAGGTCTCACCAACGGCATCGCGCACGGCTGAAATCACATCCAGAACGAGACGTCGCCGCGCTTCCGGAGAGCCGCCATAGACGTCGTTGCGTGTGTTGAACAAGGGGGAGAGAAATTGGCTGAGCAGAAATCCGTGGGCGGCGTGAATCTCAACTCCACCAAAACCCATGGTCTTGGCAGCCCGCGCAGTTTGGGCAAATTCGTCAGGCAGTTTCCGTATTTCTTTCAGGGTCATCGCAGCGCAGGTCAAACCGGGCAGATCGATGGCGCTTGGCCCGGCGGGCTGGCTGATCTTCGCGTGGGCGAGCGCCCCGGCGTGGCCAAGTTGCACCCACAGCCCCGCGCCATTGGCCTGTCCTGCGCTGGCCAGTTCTTCGAAGGGGGTCGAGGTTTCGGGCTGAAGCACAAGATTGCCGGGATTTTCCGGAAACCGTGACGTGCCTTGCACTTCGCCAATGATTGATGCGGCGATGCCACCATCTGCCCACCGCGCGTATACCCTGTTCTGCGCCGGGGTCGGCCTGCCACACCCATCCCCCATCGCGTCTGACATGGCTGCCTTGACAAGCCTGTTCTTCAGGACCGCGCCGCAGGGGAGATGAACCGGTTGAAACAGGAGGTTGTCATGGGGCTTTGATGTCATTTCGGGACCGCTCCTAGCGGTAGAGTATTTCATCAGAACTGTCCTGTTGGAAAGAGTGTGTTTGCAGTGCCATTGCAGCCGCGCTTGAGCAGTTTAGGTCGGCCGTTTTTGTAATACGCAGATTTCAATCAATTTTTTCTGGGGATGAAAAGATCGGATGCACGGTAATCCAGTTGCTTTGGCGTCCAGCCCAACAGCCTTTGTAGTTTCTGTGCTGTCATCCCTTGCTTCAGAGTCGGCCCAAGCGCCGCCGCACCGTGTCGTGTAATCAATGCATCCATGGGCACGACAAAATGAGGATGCTCCGAACCGCTGTAATGTGCAATGAAATCCGCGATCTGCTGCACCGGAACACCCTCTTCGGCAACCGCATTGAAATGGCCGATGAGATCGCACCGCACGAGCAGTGCACCGTAAACATCGGCCAGGTCTTGTCGATGAATGAGCGGCCACCGCGCGTCCAAGGTGCCCCAAATCTCGATCGGCTGCCCGCATGTTGCTGCCGACATGAAGCTTTCCAACACGCCGCCCGCCGCGTGATAAACCAATGCGGGATGGATGACAGCCGTTGAAAAATCGGGCGATGCCAACAATTGTCTGGCGTGCTGAACCATCCAGGCAAATGCGGGCACAGGGTTGAAGGGATGATCTTCGTCCGCGCTGGTCTCGCTGGTGTCACCGTAGAGCCAACAGCCACCAGTGTAGAGCAGACGCGGACGTTGCCGCACTTTTTTGACCTTCTCCAGAAGGGCCGCGACAAGCCTGCCGTCGACTTCCGCCATGTCTTTGTCAAACGTTGTTGCGGTGTGGATAATAGCTTCATGGGTGACCGCATGACGGGCCCAGTCCTCTGGCACGCGCAAGTCGCCCGCATAGGGTGTCGCCCCTGCCGCCATAACGCTCTGCCGCGCGCTCTGAGAACGCGTCAACGCGGTGACGTCATGCCCGTCTGCAACGAGCTTGCGCAGGATCGCAGTTCCAATCGTGCCGGTGGCCCCGGTGATAAAGACACGCACAGCTTCCTCCATTTGACTATCGCGCCATGCTAGAGCCTCAAGCCCCCTTCAGGTCAATTGCGAGGGTCAGAGATTGGCCGGGCCTTTGAAATTTCAGAAAAATAACTTGGTATCAATTGATTAGGCTAAGTCTTGTCTCCTCTCAAAGTGGGTTCATCAGGCTGATTTATCGCAGAGCGCAAAGTTTCTATGGCTCGTGGCGCCGTTCTGCGTTGCTGGTGCGATAGAAAGGTCCAGAGTGCGGCTCATGGTCAAGCCGCTGTTGCCAGAGAAGGGTTCTATCATTCGGATGGGCGCATCCTGAAGTCCTTCAAGGGCGTAGCAATCCCGTCGACCGCTTTCATTGCGCAGGTGCAGGAACCTTTTGCGCCGGCTCAGGTTCCGGGCGCGGTGCGCGCCGATTAGGGTCGGCTTCAAGCACCGAACTGCCGGGTCTCAAGTGGTTATGATGAGTCGAAAACTTGTGTTGTGAGTAAGAGAAAGGGACGCCTGACGTGACAAAAAGGCAGGGATTGAAAACCTTTGCGGTCGATACAGGCTTGTTGTTCGATCATGAGGGGCGGAGCTTGCTTCAGAAGGAACCGGCCGACGTGCCGTTGCCCCTTGGGAGTATTTCTCTTCCACCAGGTTTACCTTCCGCTGTCGTCTCCAACTCATTCTGGTTTGGAACACAGGGTGGGGGCCTGCTGAACGGGCTGCACGCCAGAGCAGGCAAGTGTTTACTGGATTGGGACGTCGGGGGCGATTTGGACGGTCACGATTTTCTGACGGGCACCGCCTTGGCGGATTACATTGATGGGCGCGCGGGGAATGGCACGATCCTTGGTCTTGAAGGGAACGATACGCTGATTGCGGGAGGTGGTCGGGGCTCACTCGAAGGCGGGTCCGGCAATGATACTCTCCAGGGAGGTAGTGACAACGACATCCTTTGGGACGGAGCGGATAAAGACTTGATCCAGGGCGGCGAAGGCGATGATACGCTGAGTGGTGGGACCCGAAACGAATTTCTGTTGGGCGGTGCGGGGCTGAACGAGATGGACAAAGGCGCAGGGGAAGACACGATCGAGTGGTGCCCCGGCAATGCATGGACTTCTGGTGAACTCGGCTTTGCGGACGTGATTCATTTCAGCCTTTCTGACGACCGGTTTTGGTTTGAAGACGGCTTTTTTGCCCAGGACCCGGGTGATGGGGGGGCGCTATCGGGCGTGCTATTCGCGATCAGCGTCGGGTCCGACACCTACATTTGCACTGAAACGGCCCATGATGGCAGGCAGTGGATTACCCGGGTGCGTGACGTGGATGCCGCTCTGGTTGCGGGCAAAATTGCGGATGGCAGTATTCTGAAGGGATCAACTTTGGGAAATGAGCCATTTTTCATTAGTCCCCAGCCGGAAATGTCATGTGATCCTCCGGTTCTGGAAACGCTCGACGTCCCATGGATGGGGTAGGCTGTCATACTACGGATCAGATCTGCCGAGGGCGTGATGTCGACACGTCGGCCCAAACCAGCCGTTGACGGAGTAACGTGCCATCTTTCGCGCGCCGACACCCGTCACGTTAGCCGCAGTGACCCGTGGAGGGAACGCGTGCGGAACTCAGGCGCGGGAGCAACCGGAACCCGCTGCGCACCCGGGCTGTTGCTTTTGCGGATTCATTGATAGGATATGCCATACAGACCTCACTTTTTCCAATGTCCGTAGTTTTCCGATGATTTTTCGATTTCTGACATTTGCGCTCGACACGGAGCGGCGCGAATTGCGCGATGACATGGGCCTGGTACCCCTGCCACCCAAGGCATTTGATGTGTTGTGCTATCTGATCGAACATCAGGATCGTGTGGTGCCGAAATCCGAGCTGTTGGATGCTTTCTGGTCGGCACAGGTTTCCGAGGCGGCCTTGCAGAAAACCGTCAGCCTGATCCGCAAGGCAACGGCCGTGGCGGACAACGGCCAGGAGGTTCTGAAAACCTACCACGGCCTTGGCTTCCGCTTCGTGGCTGCCGCGCAGGGGAGCCCGCAGACGCCAAGCCCGGCCCTTGTGGGGGGTGACGCCGAGGCGATTGTGGTCCGCGAACAGCGATTGGCCGCGGTTCTGAGTCTTCGGATCGAACACTCAGGTGGGCAGGTGGGCGCTGACGACCCGCCGCCGCTCTCCGACGAGTTCCTCGGCCGCGCTCGGGAAATTGTCGATCAGTATCAGGGGCACCTTTTGCGGATGGTGCTGGAGGGTTTCACCGTCTCTTTCGGCTTGGGCGGCATCTACGAGGACGGCGCCCGACGGGCCGCGCATTGTGCCCGGGCACTGTTGGACTGTGCGGACATGCTGGGCCCTGGTGCGGTGGTGTCCGTTGGGATCGACACCGGGACCAGCGACGTCGTTGCGGGGGAGGACACGGAAAAATGGGCACCTCCCGGCGGGATTGAACGCAAGGCCAACACCCTCTCCAAGGCTGCCGCACGCAGCGAAATCATCCTCAGCGCCGCGACCCATGATCAGCTGCGGGATGAGATTGAGAGCGTGCAGTGCCCCGCCGGATTTCGCCTGATCTCGATTCCTCAGATGCAATCCGGTGTCCCGGCGCGGCCCCGAAAAAAGCCTGCTGCCTTTGTCGGGCGCCGCGCGGAAATGGCGTTTTTGCTTAAGAACCTTGAGCTTGTGCAGACAGGAGACGGGCAGGGGGTTGTCTTGTCCGGCCCTGCCGGCATTGGCAAAACGCGATTGGTGTCCGAATTTCTGAAAACGTTGGATGAGGCAGGTGTCAGGCACATCAAGCTGCAGTGCCTTCCCAGTTTGGTAAACTCACCCCGCGCACCCATCCGGGATATGTGCCTGTCGCTCTTTTCGCCGCCTCCAGAGGGTACGCTTCTTGATGATGTCGATACCGCGCTGTTGCAGGACCTCTACGAAGAGCCCAATGTCTCCAAGGCGGCACTGGCCGCACTGTCAGATCATCAGCGGCGCCAACGCAGCCTCGTCCTGATCGACAGAATGTTGGCGGCCTGGTGCGAGAGCCAGCCGATGGTGCTTGTCATTGAAGATACGCATTGGATTGATGCCACCTCGCAGGAGTACCTGGAGGCGATGCTCCGCGATATTGGGCGCAAGCGGCTTATGATCGTGATGACCACGCGCCCCACCGACACAGCGCCCCTGACCGAAGGGGTTCTGCACCTTGCTCCTCTTGGGCGTGCGGACAGTGTGAGCTTGCTTCAGCAGAACGCAGACAGCAAGGGGTTCGATGAGACCACCAGCGAACAGCTGGTGCGCCGCGCCGCCGGCAATCCGTTCTTTATCGAGGAATTGGCTCTGGCGTGTCAGGTCGGGGCTGATCCCTCCACCGATTTGCCAGACACGGTTCAGGCGGTCATCGCCGTCCGGATTGGTGCGCTGGACGCCGGGCTGCGTACCTTGCTCTACGTGATCGCCGTCATTGGGACGCCTGCACGCATCGAGCTGATGATGCGTTTGCTTGAGAAGCGGGTGGAAGAGGTCGAGCACGCGGTCGAGCCGCTCATCCGCATGGGGTTTATTCAGGCGGAGCCAGATGGTTACACGTTTCGCCACATGTTAATTCATGACACGGCCTGTTCAATGGTGGCGCCTAGGGATCGAAAGCGTCTGCACGGCGACATTGCTGCCTTGCTGGAAGAAGAAGTTTTTGACTGGACCCCAAGGCCGGAAAGACTGGCCTGGCACCATCAGGAAGCTGGCGCGCGCCAGAAAGCCATTTCCTATTGGATTGCTGCCAGCCGTGATGCGCTCCACCGTTCGGCGCGCCGCGAGGCAATTGCTTTTGCCCGTGACGGGTTGGCCTTGATTGATGCAGATTTACCAGACGCTGCACAGGAGGAACTTGATCTGCAGCTTTGCCTGGCACCCGCCTTGGCGGCGCTGCGCGGATACGGCGCGGAGGACGTGGGAGAGGCCTACTACAGGGCCCGCGTGTTGAACCGCGGCGTGGGCAGCACCAAGGCGGAAGTCCGGGTGCTGGTGGGGTTGTGGATTCACACATGGGTCGGCGGGCGTTTGACGGAATCACTGGGCCACGCGGGAAAGCTTCTGGACATCGCGGCCTCAGTCAGGGAACCCGCGCTTGATCTGCAAGCCGAGGCCAGCATGGGGCAGGTGCTCTTGCACCGCGGAGAAACACAAAAGGCATTGGGCCATTTGATGTCGGGATTGCGCAGCACCGGCGATGCGCCTCCCGCGACACTGCCCACACAAAACTCGGCTGTGGCCTGCGCTGCCTATGCCGCCTGGACCACCAGCTTGTCGGGGGATGTCGAGAGGGCCAAAGCATATATTGAGCGCTCTGCCGAGTTGAGTGTGGTGTACGAGAACCCGTTTGCACAGGCCATTCACTTTGCACTGTGTTCAGAGCCTTACATGTTCATGGGGGATGCCGCAGGCTGCCTTATGCTGGCGGATCGCGCCGTTGTCGTCAGCCGGAAACACAACTTCGATTTCTGGCTTAGCACAGGCTTGGTCATGCGCGGCTGGGCATTGGGGCAATTGCAGGATTTTGAGCCAGCGTTTGAAGCGATGGACGAGGGAATTGCGGTCTTTGAAGCCGCTGGTGCCGGGGTGCAATTGGCAAACTGGTACGGGTTGCAAGCGGAAACTTTCTTGGCAGCAGATCAGCCTGAAGCGGGTTTGGAAGCGGCACAGCACGCGCTGACCTGCGCGCAAAAGGCCGAAGACGTTTTTTTCACGCCGCGCATCCACGCAACGGCGGCGCGTTTGCACAGGATGTTGGGTGCGGAAAGCCGGGCTTCTGAACATGCCCAAAAGGCGTCTGACTTAATTCGTGCATTCGGCATGACTCCGAGATTCCTGGAACTCGCTGATATCGGCTCCTGAACGAACTGTCGTACGGTCAGGATTTGGTCAAGACTTCGTCAGGATTCATTCCCCGTCTTCTGAGACCATCGGTCGATGCCGCGCAATGTAAAAACATCGCCGTTTTCTGAGCCAACAAATTGTCGCACGCGGGGTGTTTGTTGGTACCAAAAGGCAGCGAGCGAGGTCGGCAGTTTATCATTTCCGCTCTGGGGTTGCGCGGCAGAGACGTACGAGGGGTTTAGGTTGTGAACTTAAATTGGGATGATCTGCGGATTCTGCTGGCCATTGTCCGTTCCGGCTCGCTGACGCGGGCCTCCGTTATGTTGGGCATCGACCAGTCGACGGCCGGGCGCAGGCTTTCGGCTCTTGAAGCGGCGCTTGGCACAACCCTCTTTTTGAGATCGAAAACCGGCATTATTCCGACCGAGATCGGCGAGAAACTCATCGTACACGCAATGGAGATCGAGCGGCGTGCTGACACCATCGCCGAGGTCGCGGCTGCTCCGGAAGAAGGCCCCGTGGGGCAGTTGCAGATCATGGGCGACCATTGGGTTTTGGAGCAGCTGGCAAACCTGTTTTTACCCCCCTTCGTAAAAGCTCATCCGCAGATGTCCCTGCGCCTTGCCTCCGGTCAACCGACGGCGTCGCTGTGGACAGCTGCAACCATATCCCTGTGGTTTGAAGAGCCACCGCAAATGGGGGAATTTGCCATCAAGCTGGTGGAGGTGCCTTTTGCTGTTTACGGCCCCCGAGGCGTCAATCATGACAATTTACCCTGGGCATCGATGATGGATGAAAGCGCAAGCCGCCGCGCGCCCGCCAAGTTTCTTGAGAAGATGCGCAAACCGGAAGAGGTGTTGCAGCTGACTGCAAATGATGCACGGCTGGTGCGTACCGCGGTTGCTGGCGGGTTGGGCAAGGGGTTGCTGCCGGTCTGTCTTGGGGACAACGATCCGGCGCTGCAGCGGATTGACCACCCTGAATATGAAATCACCCGTGTTCTGCATTTGCATGCGCATCCTGATACAGTGCAGACGCTGCGGGTGCAGACGGCCATTCGCTGGCTGCGGGAGAGGGCACAGAGCGTTTTCGGCGATCCGGCACAAGCGACGCAACAGGATAGCGTGGCGAACTTCAAACAGCGTGCGTGCGCCTAAAAAGGCCTGGGTACTTGTGAGCCCACGCGGGCAAGGCAAGGCGCTGGGCGTACGCGCACCTCACAAATCAGGAAAGGGTCTGCGAGATGTCACCACTGGTTTCCGCCAAGTGCACCTGCGGCGCGCTGCAGTTCGAGGCATCTACGGCGCCGGTTACGCAGATGATCTGTCATTGTACAGACTGCCGTGCCGCGACCGGCAGGCCATCTTGCCTCACGGCGTTTTTTCACAAAGGGCTGATCGCGATACACGGGCCTCAGACAGCGATGCGCTTTGTTGCCGCGTCGGGAGCCCGGACAGAGCGCGTGGCCTGTAGCCAATGCCAAACCGTCATGTTCGACACCTCAGAAGGCTTTCCGGAGCTCATCGGCGTCATCGCCGCGGTGATCGAGCCCCCGTTTGTGGCCCAACCTGTTTGTCACATGTGGGTCAGCAGCAGAGTGGCGGGTTGCCATATCGATGACGGTCTTCCGCAACACTCTAGAGGATTACCGCGATAACTGATGACAACCCCGGGTCCAGACCATGGCGCCTGTCCAAGTAGGCTCGTAGATCAGGAGTCAGGATGTATCGGGGTTAATGTGTGCCACGTTTTACCAGCATCGGCTCGACCATGACGACCTCACCCGGTTTCTGAGGGTTCGCAAGGCGATCTTCCAGCAGGCGCAGCACTTCATTGACGGTTTCTTCCAAGGGGTTTCGGACGGTTGTCAGGTCGAATTCCGCCCAGTCCGCCATCGCGATGTCGTCAAAGCCGATGATAGCCAGATCGTCCGGCACCGTCAGGTTGCAGGTGTTGCGGGCAAAGGAGAGGGCCCCAAGCGCCATGGCATCATTGGCGCAGACAACCGCGTCAGGCGATGCGTCCTGCAAGAGTGCGCGCATGGCCGATTTTCCGCCGTCAAAGCTGTAGTCGGACGTTACCTGCGCGGCGGGCGTCAGCCCGGCCTTTGCCAACCGCTCTACCACGCCCGCCAGCCGTTCTTTCTCTGACGACAGGGTGGGCGGCCCGCCGATGTATCCAATGCGTCGCCGCCCACTCTCCAACAGCAGGGTCACCGCCTGTACCATGCCCATGTGATTGCGACAGGCGACACAATCGATGGCCGGATGCGATATCACGCGGCCCGAAAAGATCACCGGGATGTTGAGTTTCGTGCAGTTGTCGATCAGCGCTTCGCCAAGGCTGCCGCCGCGCACGATCAGTGCGTCCAGCGGGTAGGAGAGAATCGATGTGACGCTTTCGTCCAGCCCCTCGGCCTGTCCGCCGAGGACGATAGGCCACTTGCCCGAGGCATTCAGCGCGGACACCAGCGCAGCCAACCATTCGCTGTCGTACGGATTGCTCAACCCGCCGACCACAACGCCAACCAGATCGGTCGCCGCACCCTGCAGACTGGCGGCGAGCGCGTTGGGACGGTAGCCCAGATCCATCGCCGTTTTCAGCACGCGCTGGCGTTTATCCTCATCCAGGTAGGCGCCGGGGGTGAAGGCACGCGACACGGCAGACCGCGACACCCCGGCCGTCTTGGCGACGTCGGCGGCGGTGACGCGCGCCCGGCGGCGGGGCTGTGCCGCGCGGTCGGCAAGGGGTCGATCGTGGGCCATCGTGACGATCCTTAACTTTTTCCAAAAACCTTCCGAACCGTCACATACCTGTAAAATTTGACAGTTATGTGAACACGCGTGCATATTTCGAATCTCCACGGAGCAATCCATGGTAAAATCGCGACGCTTGCGTATGTCGACAGTCGACTTTGCACAGGGAAGCCAATGTGGCGCTGCGCCACTATAACAATGTATCATTCGCCGCACTCATGCGGTGACAACATCGGAGCCTGACATGAAATTTCTGCAGATTGCAGCAACAACGGCTGCCTTTGGTCTGACGACCACGGCAACCTTTGCTGAAACCAATATTACCTTTTGGCACGCAATGGGGGGGCAGCTGGGCGAAACCGTCAATCAGATGGCCGAAGATTTCAATGCCAGCCAGGACGACTACAAGATCACCCCTGTTTACAAAGGCAGCTACGAAGAAACGCTGACCGCCGGTATCGCCTCTTTCCGCGCGGGCGAGCATCCGAACATCATCCAGGTTTTTGACGCCGGTGCCGCCACCGTGATCGGGGCCAAGGGCGCGACCATTCCCGTTGCCGATCTGCTGGCCGACAACGGTATCGATTTCGATATCAACGACTACATCACAGGTGTGCGCTATTTCTATGCGGACAGCGACGACAAGATGATCGGCATGCCGTTCAACTCCTCGACGCCGATCATGTATTATAACATCGACGCTTTGGAAAAAGCGGGTGTCACGCCACCGAAGACCTGGGAAGAGTTTGCCTCCGTCACGGCGCCTGCGCTGAAGGAAGCGGGTTACATCCCGCTGTCGCAATCGCACCTGCCGTGGATTTTCACCGAGAATTTCTTCTCACGTCACAACCTGCAGTTTGCCTCCAATAACAACGGCTATGACAGCACAGACACCAAAATCCTGATCGACAACCCGGCGATCAAGGCGCATTTCACAGCGCTTTCGGACTGGAAAGACCAGGGCCTGTTTGAATGGTACGGCACCGGCTGGGGCGACAACGCCAAGCCATTCGAAGAAGGCCAGGTTGCCATGTGGCTGGGCTCTTCGGGCTCCTTCGGCGGTCTGATCCAGAAAGACCTCGGCTTTGAGTTTTCCGCGACCATGCTGCCCTATTGGGAAGCTGTGACAACGGAGCCTACACAGACCTTCATCGGGGGGGCGGCGCTCTTTGCGATGTCGGGTAAATCTGCCGAGGAAAACAAGGCCACGGCCGAGTTCTTCAAGTTCCTGACCGCACCCGGGACACAGTATTTCTGGCACAAGGAAACCGGTTACGTACCGATCACCACAGCCGCCTATGAAGCGGCTGCTGCTGATGGTCACTACGAGCGTTTCCCTGCCGCCGAAGTGGGCATCAAGCAGCTGACCCTGCCAGCAGGTGACCACACCAAGGGATACCGTATGGGGTTCTACGTGCAGATCCGCGACATCATGAACCGCGAATATGGCCGTATCCTGACAGGTGAAACAGACGTCGACGCGGCCTTCAAAGCCATCGAGACAGAAGCCAACGCCCTGTTGGCCCGTTTTGCAAAAACACAAGGCTGACGTACAGCTTTTGAACCAATAAGAGTGGCCGCCTCATGCGGCCACTCTGCACATGACAGGGACAGTTCATGAAACGCGCAGGCTTTACGACCGTTTGGCTGCCAGTGGCTTTGCTGCTGCCGCAGTTGATGATCATCGCGATCTTTTTCTACTGGCCTGCGGGCTGGGCTTTGCAATCCTCTTTCTACCTACAGGACCCGTTTGGCTTCGGGTCGACCTTCGTGGGCGTAGAAAACTACACCGATCTGGCCAACAACGGCGAATACATGCGGATCGCATGGTTCACGGTTGTCTACTCGGCGCTTGTCACGTTCTTTTCCCTCTCCATCGCGTTGCTGCTGGCCGTCAAGGCCGACAATGTGATCCGCGGCGCAAAGAGCTACCGCACCCTGCTGATGTGGGTCTATGCGATCGCGCCCCCGGTGGCGGGTTTTCTGGGCATCCTGTTCTTTGACCAGCGCAACGGGCCGCTCACCGTGTTTTTCCAGACTTTTGGCTGGGATTTCAAACTGGGCGTCAACTACAACTCGACGGCCACGGCCATGGTCATGGTCGCCGTCTGGAAGCAAATCCCCGTCAACTTCATCTTCTTCCTCTCCGGTCTGCAGTCGATCCCCCGCGCGGTGCGCGAGGCGGCGATGATCGACAACCGCTCCGCCACCGGGCGGTTCTGGCAGGTAACCTTTCCGCTGCTGGCGCCAACCGCTTTCTTCCTGCTGATCATCAACATCACCTATGCGCTCTTTGACACCTTCGGGATCCTCGACACGCTGATGAAGGGAGAGCCGGGCAACAACCCGATGACACTGGTCTACAAAGTGTACCTCGACGGGTTCCGGGGCAACGATCTGGGCGGGTCTTCCGCGCAGTCGGTGATCCTCATGGTGCTTGTTCTCTTGCTGACCGTCTTCCAATTCCGGCTGATCGAACGCCGGATTCACTATACCTGAGGGGCGCGACATGACACAGACATCTCCCCGCCGCCGCATCCGTTGGTCCACCGTGTCGGACCATACGATCCTGACCCTTGGCGCCATTCTCATGATGGCCCCACCGCTCCTGGCTTTTATCACCGCATCGCATGACGCGGTGACCATTCACCGCCAGGGGATTCAGTTGGGGTTTGGCGATCAACTGGGCACTAATTTTCAGAAAGCCATGTTTGAAAAAGGCGGCTTTACCCAAACGGTTGATGGTACGCTGATGCTGATCAACTCCCTGATCCTTGGCGTTGGCTTTGCGCTCGGCAAGATCATCATCTCGATGATGGCGGCCTATGCGATTGTCTATTTCCGCCTGCGGTTTGCCACGCTGGCCTTCTGGATGATCTTCACCACGCTGCTGTTGCCGCTGGAGGTGCGCATTCTGCCCTCTTACGAGGCGATCCAGAGGCTGGGGCTGGCCAATACCTACACCGGCCTGATCGTGCCGCTGATTGCCTCGGCCACCGGCACCTTCTTCTTCCGGCAGTTTTTCATGTCGGTGCCCGAAGAACTGGCCGAGGCGGCGCGCATTGATGGCGCGGGCCCGGTGAAGTTCTTCATCGACATCCTGGTGCCGCTGAGCCGCACGATGATCGCCGCGATCTTCATCATCATGTTTGTCTTTGGCTGGAACCAGTACCTCTGGCCCACGCTGATCACCACCGATGAAAGCTTCTTCACGCTGGTGCGCGGGATAAAACAGATCGTGCTCAGCTACACGGACGCCCAGATCCCCGAACACGGACAAGCCCTGGCGTTGGCCATCATCGCGATGCTGCCGCCGGTGCTGATCGTGGTCTTCTTTCAGAATTGGTTCGTCAAGGGCCTCACAGAATCCGACAAGTAAGGAACGCGATACATGGCGCAAGTCACGCTTGAACAGCTCCGCAAGGTCTATCCCAACGGCAATGAGGCCGTGCAGACCTGCAGCTTTGAAATCCCCGATGGCGAATTTGTCGTGCTGGTGGGGCCGTCGGGCTGCGGGAAATCCACGCTGCTGCGGATGATCGCCGGGCTGGAGGAAATCTCCGATGGGTCGCTCTACATTGGCGATGCGGTGGTCAACGATGTCGATCCGGCAGATCGCAACATCGCGATGGTGTTCCAGAACTACGCGCTTTATCCGCATATGACGGTGGAGCGGAACATGGGCTACGGGCTGCGCAACCGTGGCATCCCAAAGGCTGAGATCGACGCCAAGGTGCGCGAAGCGGCCACCATGCTGAACCTGACAGAGTATCTGGACCGACGGCCCAGCCAGCTGTCGGGGGGGCAGCGTCAGCGGGTCGCCATGGGCCGTGCGATCGTGCGCCAGCCGGAGCTGTTCCTGTTTGACGAACCGCTGTCGAACCTCGACGCCAAACTGCGCAACCAGATGCGGATCGAGATCAAGGCGCTGCAGCGCAGGCTGGGCACAACGGCGGTCTATGTGACCCATGATCAGGTCGAGGCGATGACCATGGCTGACCGCATCATCGTGCTGAACGAAGGGCGGATCGAGCAGATCGGCACGCCTTCGGATGTCTATAACCATCCTGAATCCACCTTTGTGGCGAGCTTCATCGGTGCGCCTGCGATGAACCTGCTGCCCGCCACAGTGGGGGCCGATCAGAAAATCACCCTGTCGGATGGCACGGTGCTGGCCGAGCATGCGCCAGAGGGCGCATCGGGGTCGGTTCTTGCTGGCGTGCGCCCCGAAGACGTTATGCTCGGTGCGGGCGACATCCCTTTTACCATCGACATCATCGAAGAGCTGGGCGCTCTGCGGTTGCTGCACGGCCAGTTGGGTGGTGCGCCGTTTTCCGTCAGCATCGGCAAGGACGAGCAGGCCGAAGCCGGTCCGGTGACACTTGGATTAAAGCAGGGCGCCCTGCACATCTTTGACCCACAAACCCAACGCCGCATATGACGCAGATCGTTGGGGCGCTGCCGCGGGTCACGGCGGCGGAGCGCGCGCGTATCCTCGCAGCCCCACGCACATCCGAGGCTAACGGCGCATTGATGGGGTCGATCCCAGCCATGACTGCGCTGGAGCAGGGTGGGACACCGGCGCGCGACGCGCTGCCGCGCAGCTTCACCGTGGCTGCATGGAACGTGGAGCGGTGCCTTTTCCCGCAAGAGAGTGCGGATCATCTGACGGAACACGCCCCGGCCATCGTGCTCCTGTCCGAGATGGACAGCGGCATGGCTCGCACGGCGCAGAAGAATACCAGCGCCGAGATGGCCGTGGCCCTGGGCATGACCTACGCCTTTGGGGTTGAGTTCTACGAAATGGGTCTTGGCGGAGAGACCGAGCGGGATTTCTGCACCGATGATTTCAATGCCGCCGGGTGGCACGGCAATGCGATCCTGTCGTCGGTGCCCTTTGAAAAGCTGGCGCTCATCCGTCTCGACCAGAAGGGCCATTGGTTCTGCACCGGACCGCAAAGCGCCGGCGATACCGGGCAGCCGCGTCTTGGCGGTCGCATGGCCGTGGCGGCGATTGTGCCCGCCGACACTGGACCGCTCTGCGTGGTGTCCACCCATCTGGAAAGCAACGCGCAGGCGCCCTATCGGCACGCGGAGTTCGCCCGCCTGCTGGCGGCGGTCGATGACTTTGCCCCGGGGCTGCCGGTGCTGATCGGGGGCGATCTGAACACCGGCAATCACATGCCGCCCGATTTCGACTGGCGCAAGGAGACCCTCTTTGCCCTGGCCGAAGAGCAGGGATACAGCTGGGATCTGACGGCCGAGGGCACGACCACCCGCGCCAGCCTGATCACGCCCCATCCGACGCGCAAGATGAAGCTTGACTGGTTCGCAAGCCGGGGCGTGGCGGGCGCGGCGCTGCCGGTGCTGCCCTCCATACATGAAAGCGGACGCCCCTTGTCGGATCATGATTGCATGCTGTGCCGGGTGACGCTCTGACGCGACGGGCAGGTGTCAGGCCCGGGTGTATCTGGCGATCATCATGTCCACGCTGCTTTCCACGACCGCTTCCATCTGGGCGTTGGTGAGCATCTCTTCGCCCAGAACCACGGGCCAGAAGGCCTTGGCTTTGATCAGGGCGATGAACTCATCTGCGGCGGTATCGGCGTCGGCGATATCCAGCGCCCCGTCGTTATGAGCGTCCCGCAGCATCGCCACGAAGGCCGATTTCTTGTCGATCTTGCACTGCACCTCTGCCGCCAGCAGGGGACTGCGCAAAGTTTCGCTGATGATCATGCGCGACATCGCCATGACGGCAGGCGAGGAGAGCAGCCGCCCTTCGGCCCAGGCGAGATCCCTCAATTGCGCGCGGATATCCCGGCCCGGTTCATAGCGCAAATCCAGCGTGTCGGTGATCCGCTCCGACAGCGTGGCCACGATGGATTGAAAGAGATTGTGTTTGCTTTCAAAATACTTGTAGAGCGTGCGCTTGGAGACACCGGCGCGCGCGGAAATCGTGTCCATGCTGGCCGCCGCAAAGCCCTTGTCCTGAAATTCCTGCACCGCCGCCTCGATGATCTGGCCGCGCTTGGAGCAGGGGGTCGTGTCTGTCAGTTCCATGTGCCTAGCTTTTAAGCATCCCGCCCGGCAGGTCAAATCGCACAGGTGTAAACTCGCCAGTTTACACTCAGGCGTGTCTCATTTAACCTACACGCATGAAGCGAGCGGCACCCATGCGTATGAGCGAGAGGAACCCTGAATGGCAATTTCACTGAAACTGAACGGCAAGACACATGAGGTCGACGCCGAGGCCGGCACACCCCTGTTGTGGGTGATCCGCGATGAACTGCAGATGACCGGCACCAAATTCGGCTGCGGCGTGGCCTCCTGCGGGGCCTGCACCGTGCACATGGACGGCACGCCCGTGCGGTCCTGCCAGACCTATGTCGAAGATGTGGGCGATGCGGAGATTACGACGATCGAGGCCATGGCCGACACCAAAGTTGGTGCCGCGGTCCAGCAGGCCTGGATCGAACTGGATGTGGTGCAATGCGGCTACTGCCAGTCGGGGCAGGTCATGTCGGCCGTTGGTCTGCTGAGCGAAAACCCCACGCCGACCGTCGAAGAAATCGAGAGCTACATGTACGGCAACGCCTGCCGCTGTGCCACCTATCAACGCATCCGCGCCGGTATCCAGCGCGCGTCCGAAATTCTGGAGGCCTGATATGACCATTTCCACATCCCGCCGGGGATTTTTGAAAACTGCTGCCGCCTCCGGTGCCGTTCTGGTGCTGGGCATCCGTCCCGATGGTGTTCTGGCCGCCTCTGGTGAAAGCGCGATGCTGAACCCCTTCGTAAAGATTAGCGCCGACGGCTCGGTCACGGCAATCGTCAAGCATTTCGAGAAAGGGCAGGGACCGGCTACTGGCCTCTCCACTCTTATCGCCGAAGAGCTTGGCCTGCGTATGGACCAGATCGACTATGAGTTCGCGCCGTCCAACCCACAGGTCTACAATAACACGCTCTTCGGCCCCGTTCAGGGCACCGGGGGGTCGACCGCCATGGCCAATTCCTACCTGCAGTACCGTGAGGCCGGAGCCGCCGCCCGCGAGATATTGATTAGGGCGGCAGCGCAGACGTGGGGCGCAGAGGTCTCTGAACTCAAGATTGAGGACGGCGTGATTTCGGGCGCGGGCAACGCGGCGCCTCTGGGCGATTTCGTCGAACTGGCGGCGACGTTAGACGCGATAGCGGGTCCAAAGCTCAAGGACCCGTCAGAATTCCGACTAATCGGCAATCCGGACGTGCGCCGGCTCGACAGCGCCATAAAGGGCGACGGCCGCGCACAATATGCCATCGACGTCTTCCTGCCGAACCAGATGGTGGCGATGATCAAACGTCCCGAGCAGCGCGGCGCGCTGGCGACGGGGCTAGATGACAGCGGCGCGCAGGAGGTCAAAGGCTATATCCGCGCGGCCATTCTGCCCAATCAGGCGGGTGTCGCGGTCTATGCTGAAAATACATGGGCTGCGATGCAGGCACGCGATGTGATCGAGGTCGATTGGGATATGTCTGCGGCAGAGACCCGTAGTTCCGATGCCATCGAAGCCGAGATTCGCGCCGCACTCGACGCGGAACCCACCTACAATGTGAACAAGACCGATGCCGCCGCCACGCAGGCGGCCCTTGACGGGGCGGCGCAGGTGGTGGAGCAGACGTTTTATTTTCCACTGCTGGCCCACGCGCCGATGGAGCCGTTGAATTGTACCATCGAGGCTACGGAAGACGGCGGTATCCTGTTGCATGACGGGTGCCAGTTCCCGACCGGTCCACATATGGCGATGGCGGAAATCTTCCAGCTGCCGATGGAGAAGATTCAGATCAAGACCATGCTGGCGGGCGGCTCCTTCGGGCGGCGTGCTACGCCCACGGCTGACTATCAGGTCGAAGCGGCGCTGGCCTTTGTGATGACCGACCGGACGCGTCCGGTCAAACTTGTCTGGTCGCGTGAGGATGACCTGCGCAGCGGGTATTATCGCCCGGCCTTTGGTCACAAGGTGCGGATCGGGCTGGATGCGGATGGCGAGATTGTCGGCTGGGATCACCGCATTGCCGGTCAGCCGATCATGAAGGGCACGTCGTTCGAGAGCTTCAGCGTGCGCGACGGGGTGGATCACACCTCTGTCGAGGGGGCAGCGGACACGCCTTACCGCATTCCGGCGGCGCATTTCGGGCTGACCGATACGGAAAAGGCCACAAGCACGCTCTGGTGGCGCGCGGTGGGCCATACCCACACGGCCTATGTGATGGAGGTCATGATGGATATGGCAGCCAGTGCTGCGGGGCAGGACCCTGTGGCCTACCGGCTGAAGTACCTGGAGGGCGATCTCGATCAGCAGCGTATGGCGGGCGTTCTGAAGCTGGCTACCGATGAGGCCGGGTGGGGCAATGCACCCGCCGGGCGCAGCCAGGGTGTGGCCGTGCATAAATCCTTCGGAACCTACGTGGCCGAGGTGGTCGAAATCTCGGGCACAGCCGAAGACGGCGTACGGATCGAAAAGGTAACCTGCGCGGTGGATTGCGGCGTGGCCGTGAACCCCGACGTGATCAAGGCGCAGATGGAGGGCGGTATCGGCTATGGCATCGGCCATGTCATGCGCGACCAGATCACCCTGACGGATGGGGCGGTGGATCAATACAACTTCCCCGACTACGAACCATTGCGGATCGGCGATATTGCCGAGATCAATGCTCATATAGTCCCTTCGGCGGAGGCCCCAACCGGTGTTGGGGAACCCGGCACGCCACCTGCCGCCCCGGCGCTGGCCAATGCGATTGCTGCGAGCAGCGATTTGCGGGTCAGCAGCCTGCCGATGGCTGAAAACGGCGTGTCGTTCGCCTGATCCTGCAGCCTTGGCGCGGTATTGGACTGCCGGGCCGGAACGTCGGAGGCGCAGAGTATGCGCCTCCGGATATCTGTCTGAAGCAGTCAACTTCTAGAGGGCCGCTTTCAGATTTCTGGCGGGCGCTGCCTTTGGCCGCTCCTGTCCGCACTGCATCGCAATCAAAGTAAAACTCCGCGAGGCTGTCTGGCCCTGCGCGTCCAGACGATAAACCTGTCCTCCCCGACCTCGAAAGACGCCTGTTCCTGTCTTCTCCGATAACCGGCGCCCTGACCGATTTGGTCACCGTTTATCAGACAAGGAAAACCAAGATGGCTGATTTCAACCCATCAGATTTACAAACCCCTCAAAAGCAAGCGCTTGACGCATTCATGACGGCAAACCAGGCCCCTGCGGCCTTGATCGAGGTTTGGCGCGACGGGCTGAGTGTGCGCAGTGCCGCAGGCGAACAGGCGCGGGGATCGGGGACGCCCGCACAAACCGGCAACACCTATGAAATTGGCTCCCAAACCAAGATGATGACCTCTGTGGTCGTGCTGCAACTGGCAGAGGAGGGGCTGATCGATCTGGACAAACCACTAGCGGATTACCTGCCTCCGGCGGTTGTTGATGGCATTGCCAACGCGGGGATCGCCACGGTGCGGCAGATGTTACAAAACAAGTCAGGCATCCCGGATTTTGACAGTGTGCTGGGCGATAGCGGTCGTCCGATCTATATTGAGCAGCTGATCAGCGATCCGACAGCACCCATCGGGCCGGAGGCATTACTGCAGACCGTGGAGGACGTACCGGCGGATTTCGCACCGGGCACCGCTTATCAGTATTCAAACACCAATTTTCTGCTGCTGGAGCGTCTTGTCGAGAGTGTTACGGGCTCTTCGCTGGCGGATGAGATGATCACGCGGATTTTCACGCCAACGGGGATGGAGGACACCGGGTTCAAGGCCACAACTGCGGGTGACGACCGGCTGCGTAGCTACGCGGATATCGGCACGGGTGACCTGACCGATGTGACCGACATTCCCCTGGATCTGGGTGCGACAGGCGGCGCTGTCTCAACGACATCGGATATGGTGCGCTTTCTTGATGCACTGTTGGTCTCAAAATCACTGCTGTCGCCCGACATGCTCACAGAGATGACAGATTTCGAGGCATATTTCACCAGCCCAGATGGTACGAACATCGTCAGCTTTGGTCTCGGTCTGACGTCGGCGCAGCTATATGGGCAGACCTTTGTTGGCTTTGACGGAGGGACCCTGGGTACCAATTCATCAACCTATCTGCATGTGGAAAGTGGGACGATCCTGAGCGTGGTCGCGAGCAGCAGCACAGCAGACCCCGCAAGCCTTCTTTTTGATGCGTTTGCAGCCATCTACAACGATGAGAACTGGGCCAGCTTTGACCCGGACGCAGGCAGCTTCTCGATTGCGGGCACTGCTGCGGATATCGACCTTGCCGAGACGCTGGATGTGGAAGGTCAAACCCAGACCACGTTCAGCCTGGACGATGCGACCCTTACCTTTGAGGGCGCGCCCGATCAGCTGGACACAGATGCATTCACCTTTTCCGACGGTTCGGTGCTTTGGATCGGGGACGGGGGCCGCGACCGCTTCGATGTGTTGCGGTCTGCGCGGGATGCCGCATATGCGGACAACCAGCTTGTCGGAGGCGGAGGCAACGACCGGCTCGCAGGTGGGTTTGGCGATGACAGGATGGGCGGAGGTGCGGGCCACGACCGTATGAATGGCCGGGCCGGGGATGACCTTTTGGAGGGCGGCGCCGGGTGCGACCGGCTCATTGGGGCTGCGGGGGATGATACGCTCGACGGTGGAGACGGGCGTGATATCCTGATTGGCGGCACGGGTGAAGACGTTTTGCAAGGTGGTGCAGGCAATGATCGGCTGTTTGGCGGGCGCGGTGCCGACAGCTTCGTTTTCGAGGCGGGTGACGGACGTGATGCAATCCGCGATTTCGGCTTTGGCGAAGACGTGATCGACCTCAGCCAGACTGGCCTGAGTTTCGAGGACCTGCAGATCAGCCGGAGCTGGTGGGGCCGGGTGACTGTCGAGTATGGCGCCGGGGACAGCATCGAACTTCTTGATCGGTACTGTGAACTGCAGGAAAGCGATTTCCTGTTCTGATCCACCGTATGACCACGCAGCCCCACAAGGCGACATCGGGCGTGTTTTCGCCTGATGTCGCCCGCTGGTTTGTCGGGTCAAAATGAATACCCGGATTAGCGGTGACATGGCGGGCGAATCCCGGCAAAGAACCTTTGCGTATTGCCCGTTTTTGCCCCGATATTTTGTGAAAGGCCCGTTCATGACGTTCAAAGTCAGGTATCTCAGCCACCCTCAGGTTCTTATCGATCCGGCCAAGGACGTCACCCGGTGGTCGTTGAACGACACAGGTCATGCCCGTGTCGCCCAACTTGCAGCATCCGGGAGATTGGCGGACACCACGCGGATCATCAGCAGTGCGGAGACCAAGGCGCTCGAGACCGCGCAACCCCTTGCGGATGCGCTGAACTGCCCGCTGGAAACGCGGGCAGACATGCACGAGAATGACCGGAGTGCTACCGGCTTTTTGCCGCCCGATGCCTTTGAGCAAATGGCCGACCGGTTTTTTGCCGAGCCGGATCAAAGCGCGGCAGGGTGGGAAACCGCGCGCGCGGCACAGGCCCGGATTTGCGCCGAGGTCGAGGCATGCCTGGACGGCCACACCGGCGGTGACCTGCTGTTCGTGGGGCACGGTGCCGTTGGCACCTTGCTTTATTGTGCGCTTGCAGGGGTGCCGATCAGCCGGACACATGATCAGGGTCCGGGCGGTGGTGGCAATTATTATGCCTTCGATGCGGACACGCGCCGCCCGGGATCAGGATGGCGCCCGATGGAAGAGCTGATCTGAAACGTACTATCCGAGCATGGCCTGCGCTGCACCGGGTGTCGATTTGTACGTGGAGGGCGTGACGCCCGTTTGCTTCCTGAACGCCGCGTAGAAGGAAGACCGGGAATTGAAGCCAACCTCGTAGGCAATCGCCAGAACCGTCTGTTCGCCCCGCCGGATCAGTGGCTTCGCCTCTTCGATCCGCCAGCCGTTCACATAGTCGAAAAACGACTGCCCGACCCGTTCGTTCAGGGTTTGTGAGACGTAGTTGGTGGAGGCGCCGATGTGTTGCGACAGCGTCCAGAGCGACAGGTTCGGATCGCGGTAGAGGTGGTCCTGCTCCATCGCCCGCCGCAGTTTCCGCTCGATCCGATCCGCATGCGTGTCCGCCAGGGCGCTGCGTTCGTATTTCGGATGCGGTGCCGTGGTTGCCTGATGCACCGCCTCGCGGGGGCCGTGTAGCCCGGGAGACTGCCGCAGCCCCCAGAGCATGAGGATCAGGACGATGATCATCACCATGAGCGTGTCGGTGAGACGTCCGAGAAGTGCGGCGTCATAGATGAGCCGGGATCCGAAATCCACAAAGCACAGCGCGGCATAAAACCCGAGAAACAGGGCCATGCCAATCACCCAGCGGGTTTCAAACGCCTCTGTACTGGCAAAGAGATCCCGCAACCTGGCCTTGTGCTGCATTTGCACGCGCAGGACCCAGGGCACGTAGATCAGCCATTGGCAATAGATCAGGAATTCGACGGCAACCAGTGCCAGCGCAAATGTCTTGCCCGCGCCGGACAGGGTGTCAAAGGCCGCTCCGTCGAAAATCAGGCCACGAATATCTGCGGGCAGCGTCAGGAAGCCTGCGGTGGCGATGAAGCTCAAGGCAGGCAGGGCCATGTGGAACCAGAACGCGCGTGGCGCGCAAACAGTGTCCGATCCGGTCAGCAATCTTACGTAGAATAGAAACAGCGGGGCAATGAAGAAGGTAGAGAAATAGGAAATCATCCGCAGAACATCGCGCGGGGCCTGAGGCGGGTCGGTGACGATGATTTCGAACATCACCGACAGTTCGCTGGTGGCCAGCGCCAGAAACATCAGGCCCAGCATCCCGTAGGCCGAACCATGTCGCCACTGCACAAGGCATAAGGCAAAGGCAATACACGCCGCGGAGAAACCCGTCGTCTGAAAGACGACAAAAAGCAGATTGGTGTCCAACATGATCCTGTTCCCTCAGATCGGGGTGACGTTCAAAATGGGTGTTTGGATAATTTACCCTGTCCGGTAGTTGGCTTGCCGACCCGGGTCAACTCTTGCCTTGGGCGGATGTGTCTTTCCGGGACGGTCAGGACAGAGAGGTGGTCCGATCCCATGGGGTCAGACGATGTGGTGAGGATCCTTTGATAGGCTTTGCGCGACAGTGCGGCGGCCAGCATTTGACCGCTTTTCAAGGACAAGACCCGGTATGAAATCCAATCCGCAAGCAACCTCCTTTCCTGACGTGATTATGCTTCAAGCCACCGAGAACCCATATCCACTTTGGACGCTCCCAAGCTTTTGGCTGCACGGTGCCGGCTTGTCGGCCTCGACCTGGGATCGTTTTACCGGACCTTTGAACCGCGCCGTTACCCCGGATTTGCCGGGGCACGGTGCCGCGCCGCACGTCTATCCCGCCCGGGTTGGGCATTTTGCCGATATCCTGCAGGCGAAGGTGCCGAACGGCTGCGTTCTGATTGGCCATTCACTCGGGGGCATGGTCGCGCTTGAGCTGGCGGCGCGGGTTCCCGACCGCGTCAAAGCGCTCATCCTGATCGAAACCGTGCCCACGGTCAGAACCAGCCGCCTGCGGATTATCGGCACGGGCATCGCGATGAAGTGTCTGCACTGCGTGCCCCCAAGGTTTTTTGGCTGGCTGTCCGCATTTGGGCAGACCGAGGAGACGGCGCGCCATCTCAAGCACCAGCTATCCCGCCACACCCGCCGCAGCATCAATGCGGCACTGGAGGCGGCCAGCCATTACGATGCCCGTCCCATTCTGCACAGGATCAATGCACCTACGTTGGTGGTCATCGGCCAGAAAAACCGCGCGACACATGGCGGTGCCCGTTTGATCGCGCAAACCATTCCAGGTGCCAGGCTGGTGTCTTTACCCGGCGGCCATATGTTGCACACGGATAATCCGGCGCAATTGCGCCGTGCCATCGATACATTCTTGAAGGATGCTGTGCCGCTGTCATGAGCGACGGGCTCAACGCGCGAGAGCTCGAAAGCCAGGGCCGAATGCGTTTTCAGGCGTCGTCTGATGGGCCACCAACGCTGCCATTTGCCCGCATCGCAGAGATTTCCTCCGCGTTGTAACCCAGTCCGTCCAGGATCGTATCCGTGTCTGCGCCAATTCTTTTCGGTGCTACGTCTGATCCATGCGCGGTCCCGTCGAGTGCAAAAGGCAGACCGGGAAACCCCGCGGCGCCGCGCGTTGTGTAGTGGCGTTGTGCGACCGGCGGCAGGTGCACTGCATCCCCCAGCTTGCGCAGCTTTGCGCAAGGAACGCGGGCCGCCATCAGGACTTCTTCCCATGTTGACGCATCCTTGTCCTTCAGCCTTGCGGAAAGCGCCTGATCCAGCGCCTCTGCATGGCAACCGCGGGCCTCCACCGTGGCGAACCGGGGATCGCGTAGCCAGGCTGCCCTGTCCAGCGCCTGCGCGAGGGCTGTGAATTGGGTGGGCTCATTGACGCCAAGGCTGATGTAGCCCTCCTTGCATGGAAATACGCCGGCGGAGGGAGACCGGCTGTTGGCCGCGTTCCCACGCGGAGATGGCTCCACGCCCGTCAGCATGTGGTCGGTGACCGTTGAACTCATCAAGGTGAAGGCCGTTTCCAACATCGAGACATCAACAAAGCTGCCTGTTCCACTGGCGGCACGGGTCATCAGGGCGGACATGACACCCAACGCACCGGCGAGCCCCGTGGCATAGTCAATGACCGGGGCGCCGGTCCGCATTGGCCCGCTGTCTTGGGTCCCGGTCAGGGCCATCAATCCGCTGATCGCCTGAATGTTCACATCATAGGCCGGTGCGTCGGACATGTCGTTTCCCCGTCCATAACCCGTCATGGCACAGTGAACGAGACGCGGATTGAGGGCGCGGGTATCGCTTTCGGTCAGGCGCAGCCGTTTCAATGTCTCAAGCCGGTGGTTCTCCACCAGCACGTCGGCAGAGGCGAGCAGACGGTGGAAGACGGCGCGTCCGGTGTCAGTGCCGAGATCAACGGCAAGGCACTGCTTGCCGGCTGCCTGGGTCAGATAGGCGGTGCTCATGCCCTCCGCTGCGCGACCTCGGTCCGTGCCGCCACGATGGCGGATTGCATCCCCCCGGCCAGGGCGTTCTACCTTGATCACCTCCGCGCCCAACAGGCCGAGGTAGTAGGCGCAGGCGGGCCCCGCGAGAACATGGGTCCAGTCGATGACGCGAATGCCTTGCAGCGGTGCTGCCATCACGTATCTCCCATGGCAGGTACGCGCGCCTGACGTCTCAGGCTGCGGACACGCGCGATCAAGGCGGTAACGCCGATCAGCAGGAAAGCAAGGGCAATGGGCCGCGTGATGAAAATCATCATACCGTCATCGCTGAGCAGCAATGCCTGTCGGAACGTCTCTTCTGCTCCTCCGGCGAGCACGAAGGAAATGACAAAGGCAGCGGGATTGAAATCCAGCTTGCGCATGGCCCAACCGGTAAAGCCTGCTGCCACCATAACGTAGACATCGAACAGATTGCCACGTGCCGTATAGGCAGCAATGAAGGACGTCAGGAAGATGACCGGATACAACACGGCGGTGGGAATGCGGACAATGAAACGGCCCAGGAACGCCGCGCCGAAATAGCCGATCACCCCGTACATCACGATCCCGATCAACCCACAGGCAAAAAGTGCATAGACCAGATCACGCGAGGTCAGAAAGAGGGTGGGGCCGATCTGGATGCCGTGGATCAGGAACACTCCGATAAGTATGGCACCGATGGTCGACCCCGGAATGCCGAGGGTCAGCAGCGGCGCCATCGACGGCCCGCTGACCGCATTGTTCGCCGCCTCTGGTGCGGCGACCCCTTCGAGCGCGCCCTGTCCCCAGGCTGCAGAATTATGCGCGCGCCGCTTCCCTTCGCCATAGGCGACAAAGGCCGCGATGGCTGATCCAAGCCCTGGCAACATGCCAATGAAAGCGCCGATAAAGGACGACCGGATCACATGCGGCAGGCAGGGTTTGTATTCAGCCCAACGCAACCCGTTGCGCGTGGTATCTCCGGTGTCAGGCACCATCTGGGTGCGGGTGTGTCTGGTCTGGATCTGGTCAAAGACCTCGCCCAGCACAAAAATCCCGATCATGAGCGGCACGAGGCTGATGCCATTGGTCAGATCGAAACTGCCGAATGTGAAGCGTTCTGTCGAACTGATGGGATCAAGACCGATCATACTCACAAGCACACCCAATGCGGCAGACGCAAGCCCCCGGGTGACCGATTTGCCAATCACCGATCCGATCACGATGAAGGCCGCAAAGTAGACGGCAAAAAGCTCCGGTGGGCCCAGTTTGAGAGCAATGGCCGCAATCCACGCCACGCCCAGAATAAGCAGGACCTCTCCGATGAAATCGCCGATCACGGAGGACAGCGTGGCAACTTTCATCGCCTTTCCGGCCTTGCCCTCTTGCGCCAGCGGATAACCGTCGAGTTGCGTTGCTGCTGAGGCCGCTGTCCCCGGTGTGTTAAAGAGGATCGCCGCGATTGACCCGCCGTACCGCCCCGATTTGCCGATCACATAGAGAAAGGCGAGCGCGGGCAAGGGCTCCATGTAGAAGGTCAGCGGCAGCAGCATCGCAATGGCGGCCGAGGCCGTCAGCCCTGGTATCGCCCCGACAATCATGCCCACGATGGCTGCCAGAAACACCCAGCCCATCAGCACGGGATCGCTCAGGACCGTGGCAAGACCTGTGAAAATCTCCACCGGATCAATACCCTCCCACCACATCGAGAAGGTCGAACCAGCGTCCTAACGGTGGGAACACTCCGAGCATTTCAAAGAAAATCATGTGATACGCTGCCGGACACATGAACGCAGCGGCCAGTAGTCCAACCGGATTGCGGATTCCAAAAATCCAAAGCGCCGCGGGGGCGGCGACGGCTGTGCTGATCAAATAGCCAAACCGTGACATCAGCCAGACATAGCAAAGAGCGAGCACAAGCAAGGCGGCAATGTGGGTTAGGTGGCGGTGTTCGGGTCGCGGTGGTTTCTGCCCGCTCTGAAGTTCCACGATCCCCAAAAGGATCAGTACGCCGGACGCGCACAGCGGGAAGAGTCGCGCGCCCCAGCGGCCATATTGATCAAGGGCGATGCCCATGCTGGCGGCTGTTGCACCGATCCCCAGAAGGATCAGTGCGATGCCAACGGTGCGCGGGGCAGGCGAACTTCCCGGAGCCATGGCCTTATCCCTGAGATTTCAGCGCGTCGATGAGCGGTTGTGTGTCCCGCTGCATTGCGCGCAGGCGGGCCTCGGTGTCGGTACCATTCAAAAAAGCCGGTACGTTGCCGCGCTCGCGCATCAGGTCGGCAAATTGCTGGGTTTCGGTGATGACTTTCAAAGCCGCCTCCATACCAGCAACAATCTCCGGATCCGTGCCCTTGGGGGCAAAAAACACGATGGGTGAAGAGACGGCGACATAGTCAAAGCCGAGTTCGGCCAGTGTCGGTACGTCATCGCGGATGGCATCGCGCTCCGGCGCGACCAGCCCCAGTACCCGCAGCTCGTTTTCGAACCCCGCTGCCTGCTGAATGCCGACGAAGGCGAAATCGACCTGTTCGCCGATGACCGCCGCGCGGGTTGGACCGCCGCCCTTGAACGGGACATCCTGCGCTTCCAGCCCGTTGCGATTGAGGAAACTCTGCCCGGCCACCTGGTGAAACCCGCCACGCCCGTTGTGCGCCCATCGCAACGTGCCCGGAGCCGCCTGCGCCGCGTCGACCAAATCCTGAACGCTCTGGAACGGGCTGGCTGCGGGCACAATCACCGCGGGTGTCAGGTTGCCAATCTGGGCGATGATCTCGAAACTGTCAAAGGGTGTCACCTCGGTGTCACGCAGCATGGATGTCAGCAGGAAGGAGCCTGCCGAGGTCACCATGACGGTATTGCCATCGGGCCGGGCAGCCGCTGCTTCGGTCGCACCGGTGATTCCGGAGGAGCCGGGCTTGTTCACGATGACGAGGGGCACGGGCAAAATACCGTCAGCAGAAGCCGCCGCAGCGCGTGCCAGCGCATCTGTCCCACCGCCTGCCGAGTAAGGCAGAATAGCATTGATCGGGCGTCGTGGTGCCCATTCAGCGGCAACGGCACCTGCTGATAACAACATGGTGGCTGACGCTCCTGTCTTCATGAAATCTCGTCTTCGCATTTCGTCCTCCCAATGGTCGAGGCGCCAATGGTGCGCCTTCTTGATCCTTCACTGGACCTTAACGCCGAATATGTCGTAGAAAAAATGCAATTATTGAATGCATACTTCGAAAGATTAGAATTATGAACCTGCGTGCATTGAGAGTTTTTGCCTTCGTCATGGAGGAAGGCACCCTTGCGCGCGCTGCAGAGAGGATGAACCTGAGCCAATCTGCGGCAAGTCGCCAGCTCACGCTGTTGGAGCAGGACTTCGACGTCAGTTTCTTTCAAAGGGACAAGAAACGATTGAGCCCAACCTTGGAAGCGGAACGGTTTTATCCGGAGGCGTTGCGCATCCTCTCTCAGATCGATGCACTGCCGGAGTTTGTACGGCACATCGGGTCTGACCGTCCTGAACCGCTGCGTATTGTGGCGCAATCGCGCATCGTGAACGGGTTGGTCTTGCCGGCCATTGCCCGATTTGTTGACAGCCTGCCGGGGCAGCCGGTCAAGTTGGAGATTCACCGACGGCGTGACCTGGGCAGGCGCATCATGAATGATCGTTACGATGTTGGCGTTTCCGCACTGCCCTTGCCTGTCGAGCAACTTCGGGCGCACCGTCTCGGCGCTGCTGCTTTGAAGGTGGCCGTCGCGCGGGATCATCCGTTGGCGCGGAAAAAAGCCCTGACCGCCTCGGATATTGCCGACGTTCCATACATCGCATTGGACGACACCACGGTGATCAGGCGGATCGTGGATCGAGAGTTGGCGGCGCAGGGGATTTCCATACAGGTGGCGCATGAGGTGTCCCTTGGGGCAGCGGCGTACAGGCTTGTGCACCGAGGGCTGGGTTTCACCTTCGCGGATCCGGTTGCACTGGATCCGGAGTTGTCAGGTGACGTGGCGCTCATTGATTGGAACCCGCGCATGGAGGTCGAATTCGGCTACTTTCTGCCAAAATCGGACGTGCGGGCCGAGGCAAAGGACGCGTTCTGCGAGGCGCTGGAAGCCGTTTTTCAGGAAGGAAGGCAAGGGGCCCGGCCTCTGCAGGCGGAGGCGTGAAGACAATTGCTTCGGTGACAATTCGAAGAGTGGCACAGCCGTGTGCGAATGATCTTCGGTGCGCGGGGGTGTCACCATGCCCTCCCGACGGCTCTCAAACAGCGTCGATAGGAATGAGATCGGCCAGCTTCAGGCGTTGAATTTTGCCGGAAGGGCCTTTGGGCAGCTCTGCAAGGACATGAATGACCTCGGGAGATTTGAACCCACCAAGCCGCCGGGTGCAGAGGTCGATCAGGTCCTGAGCCGACAGTTTTGTACCGGATTTGAGCGCCACGGCGGCTTCGACCGTTTCGCCGTAACGTTTGCAGGGCCGCGCGAAGGCGGCGGCTTCGACCACATCCGCGTGGGTGTAGAGCACCTCGTCGATCTCGCGCGGCGCGATGTTTTCGCCACCCTTGATGATCAATTCTTTCAGTCGACCCGTCACAAAGACATATCCATCTGCATCAATGCGACCCAGATCCCCGGTTCTGAGCCAGTCATCTGCAAAACTCGCGGCTGTTGCCTCGGGGTTGAAAAGATATTCCCGCATCACGTTGGGGCCGCGAATGGCGATCTCGCCTTCCTGGCCGGTTGGCGCTTCGGTCAGGTCAGGCAGCAGGATGCGGACCTCATTGCCGTAAGGGACACCGGGGGAGCCGATTTTACGCATGCCGGGGGGCAGGGGGTTCGACAGGATTTGGGCGGCGGTTTCAGTCAGCCCCATCGTCTCCACGATTGGCACACCAAAGCGGGACTCGAAAGCCGACTGGGTCTCCACCGCCAGAGCCGAGGAGGCCGAACGCCCAAAGCGCACCCGGTCGCAGACTGCGGGGCCGGGGCTTGCCGCGCCGTGCAGTAAATGGCTGATGATTGTCGGGACAACCGAAAACCACGTGACCGCGCCCTGATCCGCCTGATCCCAGAAGTTGCGGGACGAAAACCGCGAGACCATGGCCAGCGATCCGCCCGACACCAGTGCGCCCATCACGGTGACGCACAGCCCGTTGATGTGGTAGATCGGCAGCACGCAAAAACCGCGATCCTGTGCGGTCAACTCATGCGCCATGGCGGTGGTCCAGCCCCCGGCCAGAAGGCTGCTGTGGCTGTGCACGACGCCTTTGGGTTTGCCCGTCGTGCCGGAGGTGTACATCAGCAGCGCGTGATCTTCTCCGCACAGATCAGGTAAATCCGCGCGGCCTTCCAGCGCATTCGGCTTCAGCAGTGTCATGCCCTGCGGCGCGACCGCCTCATAAGTGCTGATCTGGCTCTCATGCACGAAGGCATAGCGCGCTTGTGAATGCTCAAGCGCGTAGGCAATGGCGTCTGGCCCAGCAGCGAGATTGATCATCGTCGCGCGAAACCCGCCATAAAGCGCGGCATAGAGCGCGTCTATACCCGCGCGTCCGTTGGGGTGAATGATCGCCACGCTTTCGCCCTTGGTAAGGCCGAGGTCGTACATCCCGCGCGACATGCGCTCCGCCGTGGCGCGCAGCGCTGCCCAGGTCAGGGTTTCGCCGGTTTCAGGGAAGACAATTGCCGTCCCGCCATCCTTTGCGCGCGCGGTCAGCCAATCGCGGATGGTGCCGCGCGGGGGATGATCCGGGGTGAAGATCATTTTCCGACCGCGTCCCAGTAGTTGGCAAAAATCTCCTCGGGCGCGGGTTCATGGCCGGAGATTTCACGCACGATTTTCGTGCTCTGCATGAAATGCTTCCAATGCAGATTCGTGTCGATGGAATTGCCACCCCAGGATCCGCACCCCATGGAGAGCGAAAACGGCATGCCGTTGGTAAAGGACCCGCCCGTGGCAAAGGTATGCGCCTGATTGACGATGACTCGGCTGGTCGGGATCGCGGTGGCGAGGGCCATGGGCCTGTCCGCCACGGTTGTGTGAATGCCCACCGAATGGCCCAGCCCCTGATGCAGCTGTATCTCTCGGGTGATCCGCACCGCGTCCTCGAAATCGCGGGCCCGGTAGACCGTCAGCACACGGCTGAGCTTTTCGCCCGATAGCGGATGGTCCGGCCCGATGCCGGTGGTTTCAACGGCAAGGTATTCGGTGCCCTCCGGCACCTCATCCGTTAGCCCAAGGGCCGCGATCATCTGGTCCGCATCCCGCGCGATGGCCTGCGGGTTCAGGTGGCCCTTGACCCAAAGCCGGTCGGTGACCTTTGTCTCATCGCGGATCAGCGCGCCGCCGGTCCGCGCCATCTCTGCCACGAAGGCGTCGTAGACCGCGTCGACAATTACCACCGCATTTTCTGACGAGCAGGAGGTGGCGTTGTCGAAGGTCTTGGAGGCGCAGATTTTATCGGCGGCAGCGGCCAGATCGGCGGTTTCATCCACGATCACGGCCACGTTCCCCGCACCAACCGCGAGGGCCGGAGTGCCCGAGGTATAGGCGCGTTTCACATTGTTCTGGCTGCCGGTCACAACAATCAGGTCGGAGATTTCCAGCAGGCGCTGGGTCTTTTCCTTGGAGCCCCGTCCGGGGATCATCTGCACCAGATCACGGTCGATCCCGGATTTGTCGAATTCCGCATGGATGTAGCCCAGCAACGCCTCGCAGGTCGCCACGCCTTTGGGAGAGGGCGAGACGACAATCGCATTGCCGCATTTCAGGGCGTTAATGATGTTATTGGCCGGTGTCGCACCGGGGTTGGTGGAGGGGACAACGGCCCCGATCACCCCGATGGGGCGGGCAATTTCGGTGATGCCGGTGGCCGGATCATCGCGGATCACGCCAAAGGTCTGGGCCGTGGCGATGTCGCGCAGCAGGCCCAGCGTCTTGCGGTGGTTCTTGGTGATCTTGTCGGGCACATTGCCCAGCCCGGTTGTCGCCACCGCCAGTTCCGCCAGATGGCGGTTGCGCGCAGGCTCCATGATGGCCCAGCCCGCCGCAAGGGCGGCACGATCATAGAGCGCTTGCGATCCGCCTGCCTCGAAACGGGCCTGCGCGGCGCGGGCCGTGGCAACGATGGTATCCACCTCGGCAAGATCATCATGGGCATTCATGTCACGTGTCCTTATGTGTCGGCGGGGCGGCATTTGCGCCCCGCCTCGCGATTTCAGAGGCCTGCAAGCAGCTCCTTGAGGGTTTCTTCCCGCGCGGCCCACATGTCCAGCACTTCGTCACGGGTCATGATATGCATCGGCGAGCCGCCTGCCTGCATCTTGCCCGCCACGCGCTTGTTCTCGAACATGGCGGGGACGGTCGCGGCCAGTTTGTCGATTACCCCCTGCGGCGTGCCTTTGGGCACCATGATGCCGCGGAAGTTGACGGAGGAGTTATCCACGTCCAGGCCCGCTTCGCGCATCGTGGGCACATCGGGCAGGAAATCGTTCCGCTCCAGATCCGCCACAGCAAGGATCTTCACATTCCCAGCCTCGCGTGCACGGAAGGCGTCAGAGAGGTTGTTGATGCCCGCCATGACATCGCCCGCGATCACGGCTTTCATCGCTGCCGCCCCGCCGCCCTTGGTGGGGATATAGGCCATCTTCATCTCGCCCGCCTTTTCCATCTGCAGGGCGGCAATGTGGTGGCCCACAAAAAGTCCCGCGCCGGAGGTGGTCAGTTTGCCGGGGTTGGCCTTGGCGAATTCAACCACGTCCTGCAGCGTGTTGAATTCCGACTCCGCGCCGACAACCAGCACCGCAGGATCGGCACCCCAGTTGGCAATGGGCTCAAAGCTGTCGCGGGAGTATTCAACCCCGCCCTTGATCGACTGCGCGATGAAATGTGGGATGTTATAGGCCCCCAGCGTGTAGCCATCGGCTTCTGCCTGACCCGCCAGCCAGTTCCAGCCCACGCGGCCCCCGGCGCCGGGCTTGTTGATGATCGCGATGGGCATGCCCAGGGCGTCCTCGTTCCCGGCGGTCATTGTCACGATGCGTGCCTGGAAATCGGTGGCCCCGCCCGCGCCGTAGCTCACCATCATCATGATCGGTCGTTCGGGATAGTTCGCGTGGCCGTCGGCCAGCGCACCCGTGGTGATGGAGGCCAGTGCAATGGCCGCTCCTGTTATCAGTTTTTTCATGTGTAGTTCCTCCCTAGGATATGAGCTCTGCCGCTGTTGCGGTTCAGAAAAAGACCTCTCGCGGTGTGTACACGGTCAGAAGTTTTGCGAAGAGGCCGTAGATGACGACCATGAAGATGGCCGTGATGAGGATGCGCCTGAGCCATGATCTGACCGCGTGGTGCGGTGCGGGATCATAGAGGCTTAGCAGGATGAAAAAGGCGAGGGTGGTCGCAGTGTAGAAGCCAAGGCCCTTGGCCGCCCAGAAGATGTAGATCAGGGCGATGATCAGACCGGGCAGCAGGTTGGTGAACTGACGCACGGAAATGCCGCCCCCCACCTTGGTCCAGCCGAGGCAGGCCTTGGCAAAGGTCCAGAGCGCCAGCACCACGAAGACAGAGGAGATCAGGCGTGGAAACAGAAACGCTTCAGACGGTTGTTGGGTGTAGCTGACAAAGGCCACCCAGATGCCGACGGCGGCCACGATGCCGGACCCGATGATATGTTGCAGGCGGGGGAGAGACGAGGTGCTCATGCCATGATCTCCTCTTTCGAGGTGTAGCGGCGCGACCGCAGTTCCATATAGGCGGAATAGAAGATGGAGGCGATGACCACGGCGATCAGGAACAGGTTCAGCCCGCCGCCGAGGAAATAGGCGCTCATGCCGTCAGTGGCATTGGCGATCATGGATCCTTGGATGAAGTTCGCCTCGGCAATGGGCCCGAGGATCAAACCAAGCACCAGCGGGGCGGCGGAAAAGCCGAAACGTTCGAGGAAATACATCATCACCCCCAGGGTCGCCATGACATAGACGTCACCCATGGAGGATTGCACCGAATAGCTGCCAAAGACCGCGAGCCCCAGCACCACGGCGGCCATGACTGATTGCGGCACCTGCGCGACCTTCGCGGCAAGACCGGCGACGTAGAGCCCAAAGAGGCACATCAGCACCTGACCGATCAGCATGGAGTTGATGAAAGTCCATGCGACATCCGGATGATTGTCAAAGAGATCAGTGCCGGGGAAAATACCGTGGATCAGCAAACCGCCCAGCAACACCGCCGCTGTGGGGGAGCCGGGAATGGACAGGGTGAGCAGCGGCACCAGCGACGGGCCGACCATGGCGTTATTGGCGCTTTCGGCGGCGATCACGCCTTCGGAGTGACCGGTGCCGAATTTGTCACGTTCGGGGCTGAATTTCTTGGCCTGATCATAGGCGACAAGCCCCGCGATCTGGCCGCCGACACCGGGGATCAGGCCGATGATCGAGCCCGACGCGGTGCCGATGCCCATGGCGCGCTTGTTGCGCAGAAGCTCGCGGATCGCGCCGCCGATGGGGTGTTTCTGAACTTTGATTACCTCGGCGCCATCGTTGTGACGGCCTTTGGCGAACATGGTGATGACCTGCGGAATAGCGAACAGACCGATAAGGGCCGCGATGATGTTGATCCCGCCGCCCAATGCGGGGTGAAAGATGAACCGCTGCGCGCCCATGATGTCGTCGAACCCGATGGTGGCAAGCCAAAGACCGATGCAGCCCGAGAGCAGTCCCTTGACCACCGATTTACTGTCGAGCGAGCCAATCACCGTAACCCCGAGGATCGCCAGCCAGAAGAGGTGGCTGGGGCCAAAGGCCAGCGCCCATTGCGCTAGAACAGGCGTCAGGAAGATCAGCAGCAGCACACCGAAGACACCACCGACGGCAGAGGCCAGAAAGCTGATCTGCAGCGCCTTGGCGCCTTCGCCCTTGCGCGCCATCGTGTGCCCGTCGAGCGTGGTGGCGATATTGGCGGGCGCGCCGGGGATTTTCAGCAGGATCGCACTGACCGCGCCACCGGCCACGGTAGAGGTATAGGCCGCCCCCAGCAGGATCAGCCCCTGTGCCGCGTCAAGTTGGAAGGTGAAGGGAATGAGCAGCGCCACCGCCATGGTGGGCGACAGACCCGGCGTCGCGCCAAGGATCAGCCCGCCGATGGTACCCAGCAGGAGCAGCCCGAAGTTAATCGGCGTGAACACATCCCCCATGTAGAACAGAAATTCCATCGCTGCCTCCCCGCAACGCTGCTTGACCATTTACGCTACGTGATGAAAATAGTTTTGCAAATGTTTTCATAAATTGCGCAGCATAGGTCCGTAGATGTCTGATAAAAATGGAAAAAAGTCCGACATTATCAGCGTCGCAAAGGCCGCACGTGTGTCACCTTCGACGGTGTCGCGATACTTCAATCACCCCGAACTTCTGAAACTCACGACTCGGCGCAGGATCGAAAAGGCAGTGCGCAAGGAAGGCTATATCCGCAATCGCGCGGCCCAGACGATCCATGGAATACGCTCCGGCACCATCGGTGTTCTGGTGCCGACCATCGACCACACGATCTTTGCCGAGGTTGTGCAGGCGTTCTCAGACGCGGTTGCGGAAGAGGGGTTCACCATTCTGCTGGCCTCACATGGCTATGACCCGCAGCGGGAATACGCGATCCTGCGGAAGTTTCTGGAACACCGCGTGGATGGCATCGCCCTGACAGGGCTGGATCATGACGAGGCCGTGTTCCAGTTGATCGAGAGCCAGGACGTGCCGACCGTCCTGATGTGGAATTACGCGGAAGACTCCCTTTATCCCTCCATCGGGGCTGACAACGAACTGGCGGGGCAGATGATCAGCCAGCACGTGCTGGCGCTGGGTCATCGTGAGGTGGCGTGTCTCTTTGCGCCCGGCGCAGGCAACGACCGTGCCAAGGCCCGCAGTAGGGCAATTCTGAATACATTAGCGGCGGCGGGCGTCGCGGTGCCGCAAGACTGGCAGCTCACCACCGTCTACAGCGTCTCGGAATCCAAGCGTCAGGCCTTCGCGCTTTTCAGCAGCGCAAAGCGGCCCACCGCGCTGATCTGCGGCAATGACATTCTGGCCACGGGCGCAATCTATGCGGCAGCCAGAGCAGGGCTCAAGCTACCGGATGACATCTCCATTGTCGGCATTGGGGATTTCAAAGGCTCGTCCGAGTTCGAACCCGGCCTGACCACCGTACGTCTGCCAGCGCGGCGCATCGGACGGCGCGCCGGGATGACCCTTGCCGCGGCCATCAAGGACCCCAAGGCGGATAGGACCGGCGCCCATTGCGCCCCTGAGCTTGTCGTGAGGGGCTCTTGCAGGGCGATTTGATATCGCCCGCAACCGGCAACCGAAAACCCCGGCCGCGCAGATGAAATAGACCCTTGCGTTCGGTCTACGGCAGGATCGCAACCCGATCACAACAGTGTTTCATGCATGTGAACGGATAAACGCGCAGACTGTGCGGCAAGTTATCTGGAGGATGTCATGTCAGTCACACGTCGCGGGTTTGCAGGGATGATCGGGGCAGGGGCGTTCACGCCGCATGCTCTTTGGGCGCAGGCAGACCCGGTTCTTGAGGCCATTCGATCCACGCTCTACGGCACAAGCTCGGAATTCGCCGATGGCATGGCGCTGCTGAAGACGCGCGGCAATCCGGATGTGGTGCCCGCCTTGCTGACCGGGTTGCGGTTTTCCAGACGGCGGCGCGACGAGATCGCAGTGGTGATGGAGGCGCTGACGGGCGAAACCCATGGCACCGATTGGTTCGACTGGATGCTCTGGCAGGAGCGCAACCCGCAGATCGTCCCGCATCCGGCGTTGATCCCGTTCAAACGCGAAGTGCTGCTTGGGGTGGATGAGAATTTCGACGTGTTTTTACGCCCAGAGTATCTGGCGCGGGACCGGATGAAGATCAGGCTGGAGGAAATCGCCTGGGGCGGGGTCAGCAAGGACGGTATCCCGTCGCTCGACAACCCGGATCTGATCCCGGCCGCGCGTGCCGACTATCTGAGGCCCGACGATCTGGTCTTTGGTGTCGCCATCAACGGGGACGTGCGTGCCTATCCTTTGCGGATCATGGGCTGGCACGAGATGTTCAACGAGGTGATTGGCGGGGTGCCCGTTGCGCTGGCCTATTGCACCCTGTGCGGTTCCGGCATTCTGTTTGAGACGCAGGTCGCGGGGCGGGCAAAGCCACTGGTCTTTGGCTCTTCGGGGTTTCTCTACCGGTCGAACAAGCTGATGTTCGATCGCGAAACCCATTCGCTGTGGAACCAGTTCACCGGCAAACCCGTGGTCGGCCCCCTGGTGGACAGCAATATCGAGTTGAAACAGCGCCCCGTGGTGATCACCACCTGGGAGAATTGGACATCTTCGCATCCGAACTCCCAAGTGCTGTCCCTCAATACGGGCCATCGCCGCAACTATGGCTCGGGCGTTGTGTATCGGGAGTATTTTGCCTCCTCAGATCTGATGTTTCCTGCATTGGTCGACCAGACAGAGCATCGGCAGAAAGACTATGTCTTTGCCATCCGCCAGTTCGGCGCCGCTAGGGCCTGGCCGCTGGCTGCATTTGAAGAAAAGCGTGTCATCAACGATGCCATCGCCGACACACCGCTGCTGCTGGTTGGAGATGTTTCGCGACGCACCGTGCGCGCCTATGAGCGAAACGCACATAGTTTCAAAGCATCTGGCGGCGCATTGACGGATGAAACCGGTCAGATTTGGAAGGTGACAGAGGACGCGCTGGTGAGCCCTGACGGAGAGCGCCTGTCACGCGTCGCCGGACATATTGCCTATTGGTTTGCCTGGGATAATTATCTGGGTGACGCCGCGAGCGTGTACAGCGCGTATTCTCAATGAAGTGCGGTCGTCCCTTCCATCGCGCCGCCGGTTTACACACGGTCTTTAAGACGAAGCTTCAAATTGGCGCAAAGTCACTTTTGATGAGAGTGGTTTTCTACCCGCCACTGTCTTGGGGTGGCCGATCCGCCGGTCCTAGACCATGTCGGGCCGCTGAGAAGGCCCAGATGATGGTTGGGTTTTGGGTCCCCTCTGTCATCTGGGTCGTAATTTGGGATTCAGTAGTTGGAATTCTTCAACCCCAAGTATAGTCTCGTGAAGAAACACAAACACATACTATCTGGGATTTCGATGACTGATAGTAGTAAACACGGGAAGCGCTTTTCTCAGATCTATATTAACCAAGACGCTCCTTTAAAGAACAGCAAAAAGGCCAGATTTCGGCTAGCCAAGCACCTCGAAACATCCTGCCCGAAATCAAAACCAAAGCCCGCCTGTCAGCCATACCGCAAAATGCTCAGAGCAATTGCATCTTTCTGATTGCCAGTAAGTTACGATGCTTTTGTAGACGGCAGATTGGTGGGAGGAATTGGCTATGTTATGGAGCATATCCGGCAAACAATGAGAAAATCGGCTTCAACGAGTTCGACAGGAGCATAAGTGTGTGTTCGTTGAACTCCTGAATGCGGCGTTACCTCATCAATCTGAAAGAGGTGCAATGCTTTGACAGGCGTTAAAAAATACTCATTGCACTTCTGTTTTGGAGCTGCGGTGGCTTAGCATTGGCCCTAACCAACCAAGCACGCGCGAAGCATTCTTATGAAATCGCCGCGACCCAAGGCGTCAATGCGACTTTGGTGCCTTATCGTTCTGCGGTCCAAGCTTTCTTCGCCGAAGATGTCTCCAACTCCGTCTTTGGAAAGCACAAAAGTGAGTTACCCTCGGCATCTGGGGTCCGAAGCCTCTCATCGCTAGAGAACTGCTCCACGAAACTGGGCGACCTGGATTCGGCTTTGCGAGATAATTCTTATCCTGAGCTTAACTCAGACCGTTCGGGACACGAGCTAACTAACCTAGTCTGCAGCGAAACTGATTTAATCTCCTGGTTTGAAACGGGTGGATGGCGCGTTCTTAGGGTCGTGGACATCTCCGGTGAAGGCTTTCGAGGGGACCGCGGACTAGTCTTTTGCCTTACTAGGTCTTGGCCCATGCGGTGGTTAATTCGCAGATGTAGGGCTCAGTCGAGTGTAACCCTGCTCAGAGGAAAAATAGTTTCGATCACTGCAGGTCCGACGAAATAGAAGAACGGCCCTGATCAATTAGGGAGTAAAAATTGCCAATTTACATGGAGTCCAAGGGGATTGGTGTCCGTGGGAATGAATTGGCGCGACACGGCCATGCCAAACTCCTTTTATTTGATGTCACTTCAAACCGCCACCGCCGACATGAGTGACAATGCCTTCTAAGGTGTGGATGGAGATGTTATTGCATCGCTTCCCAAAGATGATGGAACGAAACGACCATGTGCAGTGCCCATAGCCATAGATGAAGTCATAGTAGAACCGTCGGTTCGGAGGGCCGAAGGGGCCGGTTGATGCACCTGCTGGCCTCCCACGATGAGCCCGACAGTCCAGCCGCCTGCTTTGAAATAGGAAGCCAAATCTTCTGCATCACACGCAACGCCAATTAGAATGCCGGTGTCGATGACACTACGCCAGTTGGCCCCGTCACTTCCAACCAGTGCATTGCGAAGAGGCCCCCAACTATCGCGTCCTTCATGGCCGTGACTTCGGCAACCGCTTCACGCCAGTGTTCAAGAGGTGATAGCGCGCCCTGACCCGCAGCCTTTAGTTTGGCCTTCTTTTCGATATTCTCATATTCTGCAAGCATGGTTTCTTGTTCAGAAACAAGGGCAGCACCCTTTCGTGCTCTCGTGGGAACCTGAAAATACTCTTCTCCCAAGACCCCCATGGCAGCCTTAGAGTGGCGTTGAGGCCCGTCCTCATGGTTTCAGGTCCAGCCTGCGGACATGGCTTGCCGAAGAGACGGACGCCCCGCATGAGGTGGCCGAGATGGTCTTGGCCCACGTATCCGACAGCAAGGTGGTCCGGACCTATCGCAAGACCCACTTCCTGGATCAGCGGCGGCCTTTGATGGACCGCTGGGCGAGATTCTGCACGGGGTAACGTGCCCCCAACACGTCGCAGCCCGCTGACCTCTTCAGCATTACCGTCCCAAGTGCCCGTCACCTTTCTGATCTTACTCGAACGCCCTTTTCCCCTTCTCGGCCCAAACATCCCGCGCTTGATCGCCTTGGTCGCTTTGCAGTTTGTCGGCCATCCAGAGCAACGCGCCGTAGATCAGTGCGCGGTCGTCTTCGGTTATGTCCACGACGCGCGCCTTGACCACGAGTCCTCCAAGTTCGATCAGATGTCGTGTGCGTTTGCGGCGTTCGACCCGCCAGTTGCACATATCACGCCGCGGCTTTGTCGCCTGATGCCGGTTGCGTGCCGATCGGTTGCGCCAGAGTGCTTTCCGCGTTGCGGTCAGCCGTTTTCTGGGATCGCCGCGACCGGCGTTGAAAGAACGCGGCCCCGCGTTTTGCCCGGGCCTCCCTTTTTGCAGTATCCGTTGTCTCGGCCAGCACGATCAACGCACCTGCGAGTTCTTCGGTGCTGAATGCATCGGCCCCTGTGGCAATAACGCAGCAATATTGCAGAACGCATCGATGCGCTGGAAAAAGAGAAGCCGCCGGCCGAACGCGTGATGAAATCTCTCGAAGCTCTGTTGGACCAGCCAGAGGGGAAAGGATGAAGAGGTTGGGATCACTGAAAAACTGCGCATTGTGCGTTTCAGGCGACGCAAAAAATATCTGCTGAGAGTTTCAGTTGGAAAGAAAGACCGTTTCTTAACGAGCATCAAGAAACAAAAATTGCCGTCCATGGATTTCCGCTTGGTATCGCCACACTAAGCAGTGTCTTAACATCAAAACCAGAATCAACAAAGAGTCATCGAAAACACCCGACCCTTCTCTTTAGACTATGCACCCGGCGCTCCGTGTTCAGGCGCTGCGCAGTATTTGCATAGAATTTTCCGGAGGGCAGCCAGTTGGATGAAAATCATCATGTTATCTTGGTCACGTCTCAGGGCCGACGGCACAACGATCGTTGTGCCACGGCCAGAAAACGTTCGAAGACAACACCTCCTTCATGGTTCAAGCGGCGCTGCAGAGGACCCGGTGCGCTCTACAATATCGGCAACCTTCTGGCATTGCTGTCAGGAGTTATCGTGCAAATTGGTGGAGTTTGGGGCCAATCCAACGTGAGTGTCGCGATCCGCGAAAATTTGATTGGGAGCCCCGCTTCGGTTTGGCTGACGGGATCCATGCTGATCTTTCTGATCTCAGGGGAATTATATCATCGCTCCTGGCAGAGGCGTGGTGGACCCGATCCGCGCCTGATCCAGTTGGGTGACCTGGTTTCAGGCATTGCGGCGGTTGCGCTGACCGTGGCTTTGGTCTGGTTGGGCGATGCGGCGATTGCGCTTTTTGCCGGACTACTTTTGGCAGGTGGTAAGCTTGGTTCCGCCGTTCTGCCGACATTCGACCTGCCGCGGCAAGGCTTGGCTGAGCGCGTTTTCCGAAGCACAGTTTTAGCCAGCCGAGTGCCGTCAATCATTGCGCTTGCGGTGACGATCGTGCGGGGTGGAGATGCACCGCAAGAGGTGATCCTGTCGGCGATCATAATCCTTTGTTTTTTCTTATGGCTTTGGGCGGACCTGCTGTTGCTGTGGAACGGGCGGGTTGTTCTGATGGATAGAAACAATTCCGAGCGTTAGTCGAAAAGAGGCGGAACGTCGTCGTTCAGTCCAGTGCCAGCCGAGCGACCGCATCGCGGTAGGTATCGAGAGTCGTCTCGGCCACTATGCCAAATGTCTCTGGGTAGCGCGCAAAGCTAAAGTGGGGGTATTTCGACATAAGAATTTCGTGCGTCCGCCGGGCTTCGGCGGCTTTGTTTTGCAGGCTTTGCGCAAGGCAACCAATGACATAGGTGGATTCGTAGTCCGGGCCGGTCTCTGCAACCGCCTCTGCCTCTTGGTAGCGGCCTGAGAAGAGCAGGTTCCGGCCCTTTGCAAACGCATAGTAGGCTGGGGGCATAGGACACAGTGCGAAGGCTGTCTCCAGCAGGTGATCGGCCAGATCGTATTCGCCAGCGACCAGGGTCAGGGCAGAGGCCGTCTCAAGGGCCGCTTGGGACTCATTCTGCGCGAAGTCTGCGGCACGAATGACGGCATTGCGTGCTTCCGCAACGCGGCCCGTGCTCGCAAACGACCGTGCACAGATCGATAGAATGAGCGGATCCCTTGTATCAATCGTCATCGCACGTTCCGCCGAGGCCTGCGTTTCCGCGATCCACTCATCGCGGGTTCGCTCTGAAGATACGGCTTCCCCTCGCTCACAGAAGAAAGCTCTGACAAGATGCCCCCGCGCAAACTCGGGATCGATTTCGATTGCCCGCTCCGCATGGGCCAACCCCTTGCGCATGGACGCTTGATCGTAACGCTCCTCCAACTGGCAGGCCATTACGTAATTTTCGTAAGCCGTGAGTGCTGACATCGGACGCCGCACAGCATAACGCTGCTCGGACCGGATGATCGCACCAGACATGCCGCCCAATTGATTGGCAACAGAAAGCGCTATCTCGCCTGAAAGTTGAGGCATGGAGCCTATGGGCCGTTCAATCGTGTCGGCCCAGGCATGCAGCCCATCGCGCCCGTCAATAAGTTGGAATTGCGCTTTCAACCCATCCGGCCAGGCGGATAGGCTGCTTTCGAGAACATAGTCACAATCCAGTTGTTCGACCACGTCAAGAATGGATTTCGACGTATCCGCGCCGAACGACGAAACCCGTGCCACAACAGCAAGATCACTGAACCGCGCCAGATCCGTGATCAGCTCGTCCGCCATGCCATCAGCAAACCGCTGCCAGCGTTCGCCACCTTCCAGACACAAGGGGCGCAGCACGGCGATGCGCGCGCGACGCATGGCGTTTGGCAGGTCTGGCTTGCGGCGCTGAACCTCTACGCCACCCAGCAACCTAAAACCCTTGCCTCTGACAGTTTCGATATAGCGGGGGTTTGAGGCGCTATCCCCAAGCGCCTGCCGCAAATCGAAGATGTATTCGCGAACGATGTCGGGCGTCACATGCACATCCCGCCAGATCGCCTTGAGGATCTCATCCCGGGACACGACCCGGCCCTCGTTCTCAAGAAGATACTTTAAAACAGAAGATGCCTTGCCGGTGACGGTTGCAATTTCATTGCCGGTTTCAAGACGGTTTTCTGACGGAGTGAAAGCCCATTTCTTCATATAGTTACCCCAAGGCAGGCACTGCTGCTGAGAGAATCAACGATAAGTCAACGCGCCGATTAAAGCACCAGACGATATACTCCAAAACAGGCTTCGGCGAATCCCCGCACGCAGTGGCGTTGCATGAGAGAGAAGGAGAATGTTCGGTGACAAAGGTACAAATGTCCCGGCAGGTAGCTGAACGTATTCCAGTTTTCCTGCGGCACCCTAGCCAGAACCCGTGCAACAGGTTGCCAGCAAAACCGCAGGTTCCTACCTGTCTTTCAAAGCAGGGCACGCATGGTACGGCATCAGTAGGGAACGCCCGCAACTTCGGTTGTTCTTATGCAGGCGTACAGGTTTTTTGATGTACGTCGAATTATTTTTGAAAACTGATTTTTTTTGGAGATTTTACGATATTGAGCCACGAACAGTCTATTGTCGCCTAATGGAATGGAGTGACGCTCGAAGCTATTCGCGAAGGCAGTGCGAAACCCACCGAAACGACATATCAGCTGCATCTTGCGAGTTCGACAATTTACGATGCATGGGCCGCTTTGGTGGATGAGGCGTACGGGCATTACTCGGAGATCGAGACCGCATTGGCCAACACCGATGCCAACAAGACTGAGGCCGTGAGTTTTGCCGCTCACACGGCGCTGGTTAAACTCTTCCCCGGGCAGGCTGAGCTTTTCGACGCATTTCTCACGTCACAGGGGTATGATCCTGCAAATCTGTCAGCGGATCCGGACACAGCTGCGGGACTGGGCAGGCTCGCCACGCAGAACGTTTTTGCGGCCCGAGAGAATGACGGATCGAACGCAGAAAACGATTTTGCCGACACAAGCGGTTACACGCCGGTCAACACTGCAGAGCCCGGCTCGGCGGGTGCGCCGGGTGGAGCCGATTTCGACCCCAACCTGTGGCAGCCACTACGCGTTCCGACGGGAACAGTGACCGATGCGAACGGCGTTCCAGTCATCGATAACAACGATCCAGCAAGCTATGCGGATCAAGTTGCATTGACACCGCACTGGGGGTCGGTAGACAGTTTTGCGCTTGCCTCGAACGACCAGTTTCGTCCTGAAGCGCCACCCCAACTGGGCGAATTTTCCACCTATGTGGACGAGACCGGCAAAGTCACCACAAATGATCAGGCCTACCGAGATCAGATCGCGGAGGTCGTTCAGTCTTCAACCGAACTGACGAACGAACAAATGGTCGTGGCCGAGCTTTGGGCTGACGGTCCGCGCACAGAATCGCCTCCTGGGCACTGGAACCAGATCGCGCAGGATATCGCGGTGCGCGAAGGCCATGGCATTGACGACGACGCAAAGATGTTCTTCGCGTTGAATGCTGCTGTTTTCGACGCTGGCATTGCGACTTGGGAGACCAAGTGCGTTTATGACTACGTCCGTCCGCAATCCGCGACCTTTTCTATGACCAGACCACTGAAGCATGGGGCGGCGTCAACCAGAGAACCCAAAAAATCCTTGGACAGGAATGGCAGCCTTATCAGAACGTGACTTTCGTCACGCCGCCGTTCCCTTAATATGTCTCAGGCCACTCGACATTCTCCATGGCGGCAGCAAAGACGATTGCCAGTTTCGTTGGCTCGGACACCTATTATGACGGCACTTCTCTGAGCAACTACGATCTGGATGGTGTAGATGGGATTGATCTGCTGGGCCGCTATGAAACGAGTGAACTGGCCTTTGAAACGTTTGCGGCGGACCCCCCCCGTCGTGCTGCAGTGGGAGACGCTCACCGAAGCGGCAGAGGAGGTGGGCATTTCCCGTCTTTACGGTGGCATCCACATTAAGGACGGAAACCTGAACGGGCTGCAGGTCTGCAGAGAGGTCGCTGCAAATGCCGAGATACGCTGGGACGCCCTTTTTTCCCGTGGCGGTGATGATGAAATCAAAACGAGGGCCGAAGGCGGGCTCACCATAGCGGGTGCTGGTGATGATAGCGTGCAGGGCGGTCGCGGCAACGACCTTCTGCTGGGCGAAGACGGCGATGATGAGCTGCGGGGAGGCCGGGATGAGGACACGCTGGAAGGCGGAGAGGGCGACGATCTGATGTTCGGGGGCCGCGACAACGATGGGCTTCTGGCCGGCGCTGGTGACGATACGGCAAACGGCGGACGAGGCAACGACCTGATCGAAGGGGGTTCGGGTGACGACGATCTGTCGGGGGGGCGTGATGACGATAGGCTCCTCGGTGGTACCGGGGATGACACGATCAAAGTCGGTCGTGGTGACGATATGCTGGAGGGCAATCGCGGGTTTGATTTTCTTTTTTTGGCGGTCTGGGCGATGATAATCTGAGCGGTGGTGGCGGAGATTATCTACTGAGCGGCGGTGGGGATGATGATCTGATGAACGGCGGCCGAGGCGATGACACGTTGCTTGGCGAAGATGGCGATGACACTCTCAAGGGCGGCCGTGGCAATGATGTACTGTCAGGTAGTGACGGTTTTGATGAGATGCATGGTGGCTTAGGGTAAGATTCGTTTGTCTTTGTGTTCGGCGAAACCGGTATTGATTTTATTACGGATTTCGACCCTCAACAGGACCAGTTTCATTTGGTCGGCTTCTCTGCCAAAGCCGAGCTGGCATTTGTTCAATTGGCACAAGTGACGGTTTTGTCGGTTGACAACGATAAAATCCCTTTACTCAATAATGTTGACCAGAACGATATAGTCATTGGAGAGAACATTCTGTTTTGCGATGAGTTGCTGATCTGAACTGTTTCGATCTTGTGCTCTGGATAGCCGTTGGGACAGCTTGGTGGAAGCCATTATGCCGCTTCACTATATCTGACCAATTGTGCAGAATATCTGACCAATGGTGCAGAGCAGAGTTTATTTCTAGCTGTAGCGGATTTCCGAAGGCTGCACATTTTAAAGGACGGCGAGATCGGTCAAAGCATGCTCAAATGGGCTGCCATTCCACTGAGTATGAACTCCGGATTGTGAAAGCTGGGTATCGAGGTCTACGTGCTGCTCTTTAGGCGATTGCGTTCCGTCTAAACTCATACTTGCACCGAATTTGTGATGAAAACGTGCTTTCCTCTGGTTCCAGAGTTTTGGAGCAATGCATGTGCAAATCTGAAGGTGTCTCTAAGAGGAAGCTGTGAACGAGCCCAACATGGAAAGCCATCACCCAGGGTCACAGAATTACTCGAAGCTTTTAACAGACAAATCTCTTCGATCGCACGGGATCAAAGCGGTGTTCAGGTTTTGCAGCGGTTTCGAGCTATCGCAAGCAGTGGCGTTTCACCGGAAAAAACATCAAGCCAAGATCTGGTTGAGCCCGCTAAGCATCGCCCACTGAAAGTCCGGGAAACGCTCACCACTGCGCGCGTCAAAGGGGTCATTGACACACTCGACGCCCCATCGTCCAGCGTAACCAAGCGAAGCTGCTTCCACGACGTCTGGCCGGTGCGGCCACCACGCCTGATTGGCCTGCACCACATCAGATCGCTCTACGGCAGGTAGATCGGACGCGTCAATCCCCTGGCGCCAGAAACGGACACCTTCGGCCGGCTCCGGTGCGTCTCTGGTCTTGATGACAACAGTACCCTGCGCGTCAGGTGCCACTGGGACCACGTCCACTGTTTCGCTTCCCGGCTGAGCATCGCTGGTTCCGGTGCCGGAGGAATCAAAACCCTCCGCACCGGACTCCTGAATGCTAGAAAAGAGTGCCGAAAACGGATCCATGGTCGCAAACTTTAACAACGACGTCAAAACCGCCCAATCCCTGCGATCGTCGAAGTTCTGTTCTGGAACATCCTCGGGTGACACTGTTGGAATGGGGAAGCCTCTTTCGTTCACGTTCAAGGGCCAGATACCGTTCTCCCCGGACGAAGCATAGAAGTTATGAGTGCCCGCTGCGACATAAACAGTCGGCCGCCGTCCCACACTCTCAAATTGCTTTGTGGCAATGATTTGCTGTTGGCTGCGCGAAGTCAGCCCGTGACCGAGATCGATTTCGTCGCGCAATGATCGCAAACGCCTGCCAAAGCCCACGACGACCGGCTGGGGAAGGTCGCTTTCCTCCGGAAGGATTCGAGCACCATCCGCAGTCTGGGCAAGAGTTGGCACTGCGACGCAGACACACTGCATGTCCCCAGCATAAGATTTGGTCATTTGACCATAAACAGGGCCTTCTGTTTGACTGATATCGATGGATCCTCCCGGCGGAACCTCGACCGGATCCTGCTGCGGCAAAACGTCTTTGAGGAATTCAAGGTAGTCTTCGATGATTTCATCGATTGTCGTGACACCATCATCCATCCGGGTGGTCGCCAAAGTAGCCGCAGCCTCTGCTGAGCTGAGTAGTTCTTCGTGCGTTGGAAACAAGTAATAGTAGAAAATGAGAACGGGGTTGAAACCGAGGTCGCTTAGATTGTTGCTGAAAAAAATCTCACCGTCGACACCCAGAAAGGCTTCCTTGAATTCAAGGACTTCGGCAGAGTACCGATGGAGCGCCGGGCCTACATCCGGCACAATGGCATCTGAGTTATTCGCGGTTGTCCCGAAGCGTGCCCGCAGAGCCGGGAAATTGGCGGATATGACAGGCGTATTTTGTGATATCACACCTTCATCCAGCACCCCTGGCAGCTGCGGCGTGCCATCCGGATCCCAGGCGCCTGTCGACAGGAAGAAGAACTTGCTCGGGATCAGAGCATTATTGTCACCAATTCCTATTCTGAAGTTATCGGTGAACGTACCGGGGTCGAAATCGAATTCTCCCGCTGCAACATCGACGGTACGTGGAAAGGTGGCTGCGGTTTTTGGCAAACCCCATTTCAAGCGCCTGTCGTCTGTGCTGAACTGTGAGGGCAGGGCGATAGATGACCACAATCCAGATTCGCTCAGAAAAGTCTCGAACGAAAGCGGTGGCATGGCAGCATCTCTCTCGAACATAACGAGCCGCGGTTCGTAAGCCAGCATAAGCTGGGTTCTTTGATCAAGGGTCAGTGTCATCTCTTTTCTCCTCGATTATCCTCGTAGGGTGCATAATCCGGAGCGCTGGCATGTGCGCCGGGACGGCAGGGGTAGGATTGAACGGCGGTTAAGTAGGATTGGCGCGCGAGTCGCGAGAAACGTGAGAGCGCCCCCTCAATCTGACTGAATTCAGCTACGTCAGAACAAATTCCAATTTCTCTGAACGGGGCGAGGCACCGTAATACAGTGCATTGATATTCAAAGAACTCCTCGGCAAACTCTGACAACATCCACTCGTTCCATTCATCCAAGAGCAGTGCCATCTGCTCAGAGCCACTGTCCCCCGCACACCAGATTTCTGTATACTTTCTAAAAACTCCGTCCGCCTTGAGCCTCGCATCTTTACTGCTGTTGCGGACTGTGGTCACAAAAGCCTGTTCTGCTTGGCGAATGCAGCGCAGGATGTTCAACAAGGTTTCCCGCGTTTCGGGGTCGCGCAGCCGCTGCTGGAGCTTTGCGTAGAGCAACTGGAGATATAGTTTTTCCTTTGCATCTGTTACTCCGCAGATGAAGTTGTTGAATCGCAGCTGATGATCATACTTCCAGATCGAGATAGACCGGATGCGACCAGCGAGAGTGTAGGCGTTTGAATTCGGCCACGACCCTATTGTAACCCCAGGTCCCTGAACCGACCGAACGAGTGCCTCTCGATCAGGCCGACGGCCAACTGTCTCGCCATTCATAAGCAGGCTGAAACCATCCGCGCCGCGAATAAAGCTGACCTTCACCCACTCTCCGGTCGGCACAAGCCGCCGCACGCCGTCAGGTGCATTTTCCGCGTCACTGTTGACACCAATCCAACCAAATTTTTTGCCGGGAGGAATAGTTTGGCCGCCACCGATATCCGGATCTTCCGGATCAGTGCCCGGTAGGTTCGCCGTAAAAGTGGTCGAGCCCTGCACGTCCGCACCCGGAGCTACTGGTGTGCTCGGTAGCGGTGCAATAGTGTCTTTGAAACTCGTGTCATCTACAAGACTATATATCGTCGCCGATAGTACACCGCTTGACCGTACATATAGAGCGAAGGACAAAAAGCCCTCAACGACATTATGCCGCTTCCCATGTGTGTCAATCCAGATTTCACAATCAATTCTGAGAAACGTCAGGTCCCGCCAGAGGTTGGAGAAAGGAATGGAAATTTGAGCATTGACACCGTTGAATTGGTAAAAGCCTGCATCTTCAAAGGACCCCACAGGCCAGTGAACAGCATTTGTAACGCTGACGCCTTCGTTTTGCCCGGATAAATCTTCTGGTGGTAATGCAGTGGCGTAATCATTATGGTAAATTAAAGTAAACATACAAATCTCCTGTTGATTTGAGTGCAGGACCGATTGCCCTCATAAATCTGGTTTTCTGGACAAACGTGGCCCTTCGGCTTACCGGTGTTCTGAGGCGCGCGCATTGATCAAAGGAATGACCCTGAATCTTGAGATCACGGCGCACAGCCCCCGGTCAAATTGCCTTAAATACTCAGAACTGCACTGCCCACGAACCGTGTCGACCTCTAGGTTAGAAGCGCTGCAGTCGGCAGAGAATCGGCCGCTAAGAGAAAAATGCTCACCAACTAAAGTATTACCGTGTTTCACCTAAGAATGTTCTCCGTTTTTCTGTTCTACACTCTGACTTTTGGCGAGTTTGCTTTTATGCTTCTGTAGCAATAGTTGTCGGACACCCGCCCGTTTTCGGCCTTCTATTGTAACCGTGATCTAACCGCGCCGTGCGTTGTTTTATTGTTGATTCCGCCGAACTGGTTTTCCGGTGCGAGGTTTTCAGTTGCAGATTTGACTGGAAGTTTCCGCCACAATCCTTTTGGGACCTAGATCAGGATTTCACGAATCTGTTTCCGTCGGTTCGCAAGGGGGTCATCAGAGATGCAACGATGGCCCGACTGATGGAGCGCAGAAGCGATGAAAAAGGGGGCGAGAAGTGCTAGAAGCTGTGAAAATCGCGCTATTTGCCCCTGATCGCCGTAGATATCTAGGTTCAATCCGAAACCAAAAATCAGGCCTACAATTACCGCCGAAAAAGCCATCGGTAGCAAGATATGAAATTGCCAGTAGTAGCCGTGCTCAATCCTAAGGTAGTTAAAATTCCGAAGGAATAATAAATCGCATCACACAGGCAACGCTTCTCTCATCTTTTCTACTACGTCAGCCCGGATGGTGGGCTCACAAACATTTAGAGGTTGCTCAAATCCGCTGCGAAGGTGCTGCAATATGAAAAAATTGCCGGCAATATCTTCAAGGTTAAGATCAAGAGGAGACGTTTTGATCCGGCCGCTTAAATCTTCAACTACGACTTTTGCGTTTTCGAGACCATGGCCCTGAAACTCTTGAATCCGTGCCCGTATGAAATCTATGGCTACATTGCCTTGGGGTTTACCAGTAATTTTCATGTTTACTTCGTGAGCAATCGTGACGGCATGGGCATCGTCGCCAAAATCTTCTTCTTGCACTTTGTTCGTCACCAGCTTTATCCCCGTGTAAGCTGCCACCAGAATTCAGAACGCTTTGAAGTGTTTGGGATTGGTGGCCACGGATTTCGATCCTCGGACTAAACCTGCGCAACTTTTCAATCACTGGATGGTGCCGATCCTCTGTGAAATGATTGCCCAACAATTTATTCATCAATGCTCCAATCACTGATTTGGACAGTTCATCTACGTTTTCAATGAGCATATGGGGCCGGCAGGTGCTAAAATCTGGGAAAGGCGTACGAGGCCGGTCTGGGGAAATACTGTATTATCCATTCCGATCATCCCTTGTGTGAGGTGATGTGATCAGGTTCTGGATCAAAGTTTGAAGTCAGGGGGGAAACAGGTTTCACCGCTCGGAAACAGTTATAAACTTATGATTTTAAATGAATTAATCTCTCTATTTCCTAAGGAAATAACCCTACTCCGGCTTCCAGTCCTCAGGTGGTTTCTCTGAACCTTGCCCAGTGTTCGAAATCCGCCAATTGCTTTGTGCGAACGAGCGGCGCTGAATACAACGGCTTCAGTCGACCAAACGTCGCCTCGACCTCTCTTCGGTATCTTGCAACGAATTGCTTTGCGTCTTCCGATAGGGTCTTTCCGTCGGAACCAAAAGACTGCTCAAGTTGCTCCGGCGGAAACTGTGATAGTCCGGTGCGGATCTGCTTCGACAATTCGTCGCGTTTTGCAAACATGCGTGACATCTGCATTTTGTATTCATCACCCATTGGCGGGATTTCCGGTTCGTTCGGGCCAATGACCAGACCTCCGCCAATTTGCGTGAGTATTCTGAGATAGTGAGCAACTTGTTCTGATTTGTCCATAATTCATGTGCCGTTAATCAATGTCGGATCAACTTGCCCTTAGTTCATCAACATATCCAACCCACCAGTTTGAAAGTCTAACCCGCTCGTCCCAATGTGCGCCTCGAGCATACGCCCTGCGCACTTCGTTGCGTTCCTCATGTGCCAAAGTGCGTTCGATTGCGTCGGGGTTCCAGAGGCCGCTTTCATTGGCCAATGTTGAGAAGGTGGCGCGAAAACCGTGCGCAGTCATTTCGTCTCCGGAGTACCCCATTCGGCGAAGCGCGGCGTTCATGGTGTTTTCGCTCATGGGGCGTTGCCATGAACGCAGGGACGGGAAAAGATACTCGCTTTCGCCGGTGAGGGGGCGCAACTCGTCCAGCAATTTCATAGCTTGACCCGCAAGGGGTACGAAGTGGTCGCGCCGCATTTTCATCTTGCCAGCGGGGATTGCCCACACTCTTTCTGTTTCGTCAAATTCGCTCCCCTTCGCGTGCCGCAACTCTCCGGGCCGCTGTGCGAGAAGAGCCAAAAGCTGAAGCGCGATGCGCGTTGTCACTTGGCCATCGAAGACATCTAACTCACGTAGCAACGCGCCAAATGCGGCGGGGTCCGTGATTGCAGCGCGATGCTGGCGGGTGGGGCGGATCAGTGCATCGCGCAAAGCATGGGTTGGGTCTGTTTCGGCAAGGCCACTAGCAACAGCATAGCGAAACACCGAGCCGATACGAGCGCGCAAACGGTGCGCTGTCTCGTAATTGCCCTTCGCTTCAACCTTTCGCAACGTGCGTAAGATCATTGGAGCTGTTATCGCGGTAATCGGTTTCTTGCCGAAGTCGCGATTGGCCAGCTTCAGATGATAAGCGGTCTTGTCGAGCGTGGCTTTGGACTTTCCTTCTTTGCGCTGCTTGTCGAGAAACATGCCCCCGATTTTCTCGAAAGTCTGTCCGCTTGCTTCACGCCTCAGTCTCTTTTGTTCCTGTTTGTCTTCAGAAGGATCTTCGCCATTGGCAATCATGGAACGCGCTGCGTCCCGCACCTTTCTGGCTTTCTGCAAAGACACCGCAGGATAAGCGCCAATTGACAGCGTTTTTTCGCGTCCGTCCAAGCGGTACTTCATCTGCTAGAGCTTTGAACTGTTCGATTTTACCAGAACATAGAGACTGTCAAAATCAGCGACCTTGTACTGTTTGGCGCGGGCTTTCAGGTTCCGAATCCTCGCGTCGCTCAAAGGCATTTTGGGGGTATCGCGATCTTAGCGTTTTGCCGATACCCCCAATATAACCCCTTTTCTGGGGGTATTGTATTGGACGGCAAGAAACGTGATTGGACAAAAACTTTCATGAAGCCCCTTATATAAAAGGCTTAAATGGATGTCACTGGACTTTACGATATAGTGAAATGGTGCCCCCACACGGACTCGAACCGCGGACCTACTGATTACAAATCAGTTGCTCTACCAGCTGAGCTATAAGGGCACTGCGCGGTCGTTTAGTCAGTTTGAGCGCGTCGCGCAAGAGGGGAAATGCGCCTTTGTTTGCGTTTGAACCCCAACGTTTCCCAAGCTAGTTTGACACCACGCAAATGCAATCGCGCGGAGCTTTATGCAACTGGTTTTTCACACGGGCGCACACTTCACTGAAGAAGAGCGACTCATGAAGTGTCTTTTGAAAAACAAGGAAGCTTTCGGAACGCGCGGTGTGGTTGTCCCGGGACCTGGCAAATATCGTAGATTGCTGCGCGACACTATGGACGCCATGGACATCAGTGAACCGGCTGAGAACGCACGGGAAATCCTGCTGGACGCCATATTGGACAACGCAACCGCCGAGCGCGTTGTCATGTCGAATGGGCGATTTTTTGGCCCCGGCCGCCTGGCCGTACGGCGGGGGTTGATCTACCCGAAGGCGTCGAAACGAATGGTTCAGATGGCCCAGATATTTGAAACTGACCAGATCGAGCTCTTCATGGGGCTGCGCAACCCTGCGACCTTTTTGCCAGAAGCCTATCGGCGATCTTCGAAAGAGGGCCTTGCGGATTTTATGGGCGGGGTGGATCCACGCGCGGTACGGTGGTCGGATACGCTGCTGCGGATACGGGAAGCGGTGCCAAAGATATCGATCACGGTGTGGTGCAATGAAGATGCCCCGCTGATCTGGCCAGAGATTCTCCGCGAGATGGGGGGGATGGATCACTGCGACGCTGTAGAAGGGGAGTATGATCTCCTAAGCGAGATTATGGCACCCGAAGGCATGACCCGTTTTCTGGCCTATCTCGAAAAACATCCGACCATGACCGAAATTCAGAAGCGTCGCGTCATGGTGGCGTTTCTGGACAAGTTCGCAATCGAAGAGGCCATAGAGGAAGAGTTGGACATGCCCGGTTGGACAGAAGAACTGGTGGCCGAAATGACCCAGACCTACGACGAGGATGTTTTCGCTATCGAACGCATTCCGGGCGTGCAATTGATTTCCCCTTAGCCGACCCGGGTTATAATTCGACAGCCATGCCGGTCTGCGCTGACTGTTGGGCCGCCATGCCCAGTTCCACGGCGCGGAGGCCATCTTCAAAGGTGACATCCGGCGTGTGCGACACGCCCCGGACCACATCCAGAAACCGCTGATGCTGATAAAAGGTGGATCCGTTGTGGTCGCCTGCCGCCAGCAGTGCCGGGTCGACTGGAACAGCACGCGTTTCGGGATGTTTGGGTGCGCGTGGGCTGATTTCAAGGATCGGCGTGGGCGCGGGGCCAAGGTCATCCGGCCAGAACCGGGTGGGGCCGGGCACGAAGGCTTCTATCTTTCCGGATGGGCCTATCGCCGCGATGGTTTCCTGATAGCGTGCGCCTTCGGCAAACATGCACAGCTCCAGCATCGCACGGGCGCCGCAGGTGAAATCGACGATCACGAACCCATTGTCGAGGATGTCCGGCGTGGCCCCGTCATAGGTTTCTTCAAGGTGGTTCACGGATTGGCTGGCGCTGGCCATGACCCTGATCGGGTCACTGCCGATCATAAGGTGCATCAGGTCGAAGAAATGACAGCATTTCTCGACAAAGGTGCCGCCGGTCTGATGGTTGAACCGGTTCCAGTTGCCGACTTTCTGCAGGAAGGGGAAGCGATGTTCGCGGATGCTCAGCATCCTGATGCCGCCGGTGACGGTTTCGACATCGTCGAGCAGGGCGGCAATAGGCGGCATATACCGGTATTCCATAGCAACCCAGATCGGCGCGGGGTAGGTCGCCGCGATCTCCTTGAGGCGCGGGATGTCAGCAGGATCGGTCAGCAGAGGCTTTTCGACCAGCAGGGGCAGCTGGTTGCGCGCCGCAATCTCTGCCATCTGATCGGCGTGGCAGTGGTTCGGACTGGTGACCACCAGACAGTCGAGCGCGCTGTCGGCCAGCAGATCGTCCAATGTCCCGGCAAAACGGGCGTGCGGCGCGAGGTCGGCGGCGATGGCGCGCATGGTTGCGTCCGGTTCGTAAATCACCGTGACTGCCGTGTCCGGCAGAAGGGCTATGTTTTTCAGATGCTCCTGGCCCATCATGCCGCACCCGATCATGCCATAGCGCGTGGTCTGTCCCATTTTTCTTCCTTACTTCAACCGCTGTACGTAGACGGATTTGTCCGTATCGAACCATGTGCGGGAAAACTCAATAGGGTACGCGTCCGCGGCCCAACTAAAGCGTTCGATGTAGCCGCAGGGCGCGCCTGCCGGGCCAAACCCGTCCGGTGTCCAGGCGGGCAGGGCGCTGATGCTCACCCGGTCTTCGGCGCGGGTGATCCAGAAATTCAGCTCTGACAGGTAGGTCTGATAGAGGGAATCACCCAGCATCTGAGGTGTCAGCACGCCTGCGCTGGCGTCGAGCCAGATTTCCTCCACGGCGATTGCTACGTCATTGAGGTACCGCCTGCGGCGGATGCGCGTGGCCCGAAGGCTATCGCCAAACGCAGGCAAATCCTGCGGCTTGTGCATGGCGTCGACCTGCAGCACGTCCGCCGTCGGCAGGCCGCCGCCCGACAGCAGCTCCAGCCGGAACATAGCGTAGACGCCCATGGGTTTGCGCGGTTTGCGCACGTAGTTGCCGGACCCTTGCACACGATCCAGCAGCCCCTTTCTGTCCAGCTCCGCCAGTGCTTTGCGCAAGGTGCCGATGGAGGCACCCAGCGCCACGGCCATCTCGCGTTCGGGCGGCAGGCGTTCGCCATCAAGCAACCGGCCCGCGTCGATGTCGCGGATCAGCAATTCGGTCAGTTGGATGTATTTTGGCAGCGCGGTGCTGCGGGAGGGTGGGTGCGTCATTCTCTCGGGCCGTATCGACATCAAAAATTGATACACCATTGATCTACTATATTGAGGGTGCTATTCAAGACAGAAATCACCGCTACCTGACAAAGGGAAATTTATGACCGTTGTGCCCGTCACCTCCGCCGATCTGGATGCGGCCGAAGTCTCGTGGTTTTCCGCGCTGTGCTCGGATGACTACCAGTTTCTGGGGGTGCCGGAGGGTGATCTGCGCTCAAGCTGGGCACACTGTTCGGACATTGTGAAGACGGCCGAGGCGCAGGGTTTCCGCAACATTCTTTGTCCGTCGTCATATCAGGTGGGGCAGGACACGTTGAGTTTCGTGGCGGGCTGCGCGCCGATCACGTCTAAAATCAACCTGCTGGCCGCCGTGCGCTGCGGCGAGATGCAGCCCATCATGCTGGCGCGCACCATCGCGACGCTCGATCACATGCTGGAGGGGCGGCTGACGGTGAACATCATCAGCTCGGATTTCCCGGGCGAGAAGGCGGATAGCAACTATCGCTATCAGCGATCCCGCGAAGTGGTGGAGATTCTCAAACAGGCCTGGACCCGGGATGAGATCGACCACGCCGGGGAGGTCTACAATTTCACCGGCCTGACCACCGATCCTGTGAAGCCCTATCAGACCGGCGGGCCACTGTTGTATTTCGGCGGCTACTCTCCGGCGGCGCTCGATCTCTGTGCGGAGCATTGCGACGTTTACCTGATGTGGCCCGAGCCCAAAGACGCCATCACGGGCCGGATGCAGGCGGTGCACGCGCGCGCCGCCGAGAAGGGCCGGACGCTGGACTATGGTTTGCGCGTGCATATGATCGTGCGGGATACCGAGGCCGAGGCCAAGGAATACGCCGATTATATCGTGTCGAAACTGGACGATGAATACGGGCGCAAGATCCGCGAACGGGCGCTCGATGCCACCTCGCTGGGCGTGTCTCACCAGTCGAAGAACCGCGATATTGCCGATGAGTTCGGCTATGTGGAGCCGCATCTGTGGACCGGTGTGGGTCGGGCACGCTCGGGCTGTGGGGCTGCGCTGGTGGGCTCTGCCGATCAGGTGCTCTCGGAGATCGAAGCCTATCAGAAGATGGGCATCCGCGCGTTTATCTTCTCGGGCTATCCCCACATCGACGAAGCCGAGCATTTTGGCCGTCTGGTCATGCCGCATCTCAAAACCTGTTCTCTGCCCGAGGCCTATGGCCGCGTGCCGCAGAGCGCGCCGCTTACCCCTCTTGCCGCCGGAGAACGTCGCTGATGGACCGTGTTACCCTTTCAGACACCGTCGATTTCAGCCGCATTGTCTATGGCATGTGGCGCTTGGCCGATGACGATGACATCTCGCCCGCGCATGTGCGCGCCAAGATCGACGCCTGCCTTGCGCAGGGCATCACCACGATGGACCAGGCCGATATCTATGGCGGCTACGCGGCCGAAGAGGTACTGGGCGCGGCCCTCAAGGAAAGCCCCGGCCTGCGTGATGAGCTGGAGATTGTGACGAAATGCGACATCGTCGCACCCATCGGCAAGTATGCCGACCGCCGGGTCAAATACTACGACACATCGGCAGCCCATATTCAGGCCAGTGTCGAGGCCTCGCTGGCCTACATGGGGATCGAGCAGATCGACCTGCTGCTGATCCACCGCCCTGATCCGATGATGGATGCCGCGGAAACAGGCGGCGCGCTGGATGCACTGATCCAGAGCGGCAAGATCAAAGCGGCGGGGGTGTCTAACTTCCGCCCATGGGACTGGGACCTGCTGCAATCGGCGATGACCAACCCGCTGGTCACCAACCAAATCGAGATCAGCCTCGCCGCGCGCGACTGTTTCACCAACGGCGATCTGGCGCATCTGCAGCAGCATCACATCAGCCCCATGGCCTGGTCACCGCTTGGCGGCGGCAGCCTGATGACAGAGGACAGCGCAGTGGCGCAGAAGATGGGCGCGGTCGCGCAGGCACAGGGCGTCGATCGCGCCGCCGTCGCCGTGGCGTGGTTGCTAGCGCATCCGGCGGGCATCCTGCCGGTAATGGGGACCAACACCCTGTCGCGCATTGCCGGTTTCAGCGATGCGTTCAAGGTCGAGATGGACCGCCAGACGTGGTTCGAACTCTACGAGGCCGCAAACGGTCAGGAGGTGCCATGATGGCGGATGGAACACGGACAATGGCCCGGTTGAACAGCTTTGCGCCGGGCCCGGATACGCAGAGACAGTTTCGCTCGGCCCTCGGGCAGTTTGGCACCGGGGTCACAGTGGTCACCGCGCAGACGCCGACGGGTCCCATCGGCATGACCGCGAATTCCTTTTCCAGCGTCTCCATGGATCCGCCCCTGGTGTTGTGGTGCCCAGCGAAATCATCAAGCCGCTATGCGCATTTCATCGCCGCCAAGCATTTTGCGATCCATGTCATGGGGACCGAGCACGAAGAGATTGCGATGGGCTTTGCCAAGTCCGGGCAAGCCTTTGGCGGGCTTGATGTGACACATAATGCCGACGGTGTGCCGCTGCTGGGCGATTGCCTTGCGCGGTTTGAATGCACCACTCACCAGATCCACGACGCAGGCGACCATTCGATCGTTCTGGGCCGCGTGCGCTCAGCTGCGTTCCGGGAGGGGGACGCGCTGATTTTTTGCCAAGGCCGCTTCAGACGGTTTGACAATCAGGCCTAAAAGGCCAACCAATGAAGCGTGCAGGGAAAACCTGCACGTCGTGACCCGGAATACCCGGGCACAAGGGAGGAGGCTCCGGAATGGGAGCATTGCTGGCGGTGATAACACCGCTCAGGCTGATCAATGAGGCCGTGCTCAAACTGGGCAGGGGTCTCGGCGTGGTGGCTGTGGCGCTTATGGTCACGGCGATCCTCATTCAGGTGTTCTACCGCTATGTGCTGAACAACGCGCTGCCCTGGCCAGACGAGGCAGCTCGGTTCTGCATGTTGTGGATGACCGGTCTGATGGCCCCCACGGCGTTCCGGCGCGGCGGGTTTGTGGCGATCGACACGGTGGTGCGGCTGCTGCCCGCGCGGATCGGGGCGCTGATCTCGCTTCTTCTGTTGTTTGTCAGCCTCGGGGTTCTGATCGTCGCGATGCAGATCGGTTGGTCCGAAGTGACCGGTTTTGCAGGGAAATTCACGACCGCTTCGCTCTATCTGCCAACGGATCTGAGCTTTGAGGCGTGGTTCCGCGTGCCGCGCAGCTGGATGATGGCGTCGCTGCTCTTTGGGGTGATCGCGCTGATTTCGGTCAACGTCGAGCTGATCCTGCGCGCGGTCGTCAGGATGATGGGTGGGGCAGAGGCCTTGCCGCCGATTGCGCTCGAAGAGCAGGTAGGAGCTGAATAATGCTGGTCTGGTTCCTCCCGCTGTTTTTGCTGTTCCTGATGATCGGCCTGCCGGTGTTCTTTGGCCTTTTGGCCGCGCCCGGCATCCTGTTGTGGCTCAATGGGCAGGAGCGTGACATCACGCTGCTCTATCGCAATCTCTACAACGGGATGGACAGCTTCCCGCTGATGGCGATCCCCTTCTTTATGCTCGCAGGCGAGCTGATGAACCGGGGCGGCATCACCATGCGGCTGGTCGAGTTCTCCCAGGCCATGATGGGCCATTTCCGGGGCGGCCTGGCGCATGTGAATATCCTCAGCTCGATGCTCTTTGCCGGGCTGTCGGGATCAGCGGTGGCCGACACCTCGGCTCTGGGTTCGATGTTGATCCCCGCGATGGAAAAGCAGGGCTACACCCGCCGCTTTGCCGCCGCCATCACCGCTGCAAGTTCCGTGATCGGGCCGATCATCCCGCCCTCGGGCATCATGATCATCTACGCCTATGTGATGGGCGAGAGCGTCGCGGCCCTCTTCCTTGCAGGCATCGTGCCGGGGGTAATGGTGGGCCTTGGGCTGATGCTTATGGTGAAGTTCCAGGCGGACAAATACGACTTCCCGGTCGCCACGAAAAAGCATTCCTGGGGTGAACGCGGGCAGGCGAGCCTCAAGGCCTTCTTCCCGCTGCTGACGCCGGTGATCATCCTTGGTGGCATCCTCGCGGGGGTCTTTACGCCAACAGAAGCGGCTGCGGTCGCCGTGGCCTATGCGCTGGTCATTGGCCTGTTTGTCATGCGCACGCTCAAGCTCAGCGACCTGCCGGATGTGCTGAACCGCGCAGGGATCACGTCCGCCGTGGTGCTGCTGCTTGTGGGGGCTGCGATGGCCTTCAAGACAGTCGTGAGCCTCAGCCACGCGCCCGAAACCATGGCCGAATTCGTCCTCAGCCTGACCAGCAACCCGCTGATCCTGCTGTTCCTGATCAACCTGCTGCTCTTCATCGTCGGCATGTTCCTCGACGCAGGCCCCGCGATTATCATCCTCGGCCCGATCCTTGGCCCGATCTTCGTGAGCCTCGGGGTCGACCCGATCCACTTTGCGATCATCATGAGCGTGAACCTGACCGTCGGGCTGGCCACACCGCCCATGGGGCTGGTGCTGTTCGTCGCCTCGTCGGTGTCGGGTGAACGGGTCGAGACCATCTCAAAGGCGATCCTGCCGTTTCTGGCGGTTGAGATCCTCGTGATTTTCTTAATCACCTACATACCCGCCATATCCATGACGGTTCCGCGTCTGACGGGTTTTGCGAACTAAACGACATTCAATGGGAGGAAAAACATGATCAAAAATACCCTGAAATCGCTGACAGTGGCGGCGATGCTTGCGGGCAGCGCAATGGCGGCGGCAGCGCAGGACTACACGCTGCGCGCGACGGCCAATTCCAATGAGAACGATGAGGATTATGACGGCCTTGTGGTCTTCAAGAACTACGTCGAGGCGGCCTCGAATGGCGCCATCGCGGTAGAGCTTTTCATCGGCACGCAGCTTTGTGGCAACGGCGCGGAATGTCTGCAGGGCGTGGCCGATGGCACCGTCGATATTTTTGTGTCCACGTCCGGCGGTGCCTCCGGGATCTTCCCCTACGTACAGGTGCTCGATCTGCCCTATCTGATGGCCGATGACCGGATTGCCGAGCATGTTCTCTCGGGCGATTTTACCCGGAAAATGCGTGACATGGCGCTGGAAGATTCTGGCGATTCGATCCGCCTGATGACCATTGGCAACACCGGCGGCTGGCGCAACTTTGCAAATACCAAACGCCGGATTGCCGAGCCGTCCGACATGGAAGGCCTGAAGATCCGCACCGTTGTGGCCGACCTGCCGCAGGAACTGGTAAAAGCCCTGGGCGCGGCCCCCACGCCGATCCCATGGCCCGAGCTTTTCACCTCCTTCCAGACCGGTGTGGTTGAAGGCTCCAAGAACGGCATCACCGACATCATGGGCATGAAATTCCCGGATGCGGGCCTGAAATATGTCACGCTGGACGGCCACGCCTACATGGGCGCGCTGTGGTGGATGAACAACGCGCGTTTCACCGAGATGCCGGAAGATATGCGCCGCGTGGTGGTTGATGGTTTTTATGCACTGCAGCAGGCGACCTTTGCCTCGCCCAAGCGCAAATCCATCGCGGCGTATGAGCAGTTCGTGGCCGAAGGTGGGGACCTCTACGTGCCCACACCGGAGCAGAAAGCCGCCTTTAAAGAAGGGGCCGCCCCGGTGTTCGACTGGTTCAAGGGCAACGTCGGTCGCGGTGAGGAAATCTTCGACGCGCTGACCGCTGCGGTTGCCGAAGCGGAAGAAGAGATCGGCGCCGCCCGCGCTGCCGACGTGAACTGACACCAGAAACCTCAGAGAGGGCCCGCGCACTCGGGCCTTCTCCCTCGATTTCATTGTTCCAAAAATATGCCCGGCGGCGCGACCTGATGCAGGCACAGCGACAGAGACTTCAGATGCCGCGCGACCCTAGCGGAACGGATACATCCAGACCTTGTAGTCGGCCACCAGAACATGCGCTTTTTCGATCTCTTCCCGCGTCATTTTCTTCACAACCTCCTCCAGGCTGATCGCCGCATCCGGGTCACCCCCAATCGCAGAAAGCGTGTACCACATGTAGGCGCGCACCAGATCAGGCGCGGGCATCCCGCGCCCGACCTCATAATACCAGCCAACGCCCGATTGCGCCCCCGGATGCCCCTTCATCGCCGAGCGCAGATACCATTCGAACGCGCGGGTGTCGTCACGGGGCACACCAAGGCCCATGGCATACATGACACCGATCAACTCTTCAGCATCTGCATTGCCGGACCGCGCCGCGGGCCAGAGCGCCTCGTAGGCCGCCTCAAAGCGGCCCTCTTCCATCATGTCGCGCGCTTCTTCGATTTCCGCAAAGACTGGAGACGCAAGAAACGCAAGCACAAGACATATGGCGCGCATGGGGTTCTTCTCTCCTGTTTCGCAACCGCCGCATTCGCGGGGGATTTGCCGCCGCCTCTGACGGCGACAGACTTTCTGGACTTCGACCGGGGTCAGGCCGCTCTGGGCCACTCCTTGTTCTACGATACCATCTTGTCGGGCAACCGGAATATCTCCTGTGCGCATTGCCACCACCCGGATTTTGGCACGGGGGACGGGCTTTCACTTGGGATCGGAGAAGGCGGGCAGGGGCTGGGACCCGAGCGCACCCCCGGCATCGGCCTGTCCCGCATCGCCAAGCGCATCCCGCGCAATGCGCCGGGGCTGTGGAACCTCGGCGCGCGGGATCTGACGGTGATGTTTCACGACGGGCGGTTGAGCACCTCCGGTCTCTTTGGCAACGGTTTCAACTCTCCGGCGGAGGAATGGCTGCCGAAAGGGCTGAACTCGCTGCTGGCCGCGCAGGCGCTCTTTCCACTGGTGGCACAGTTCGAAATGGCAGGCAATCCGGGTGAGAACGAGGTCATCGGCGCCGTGCATGACCGGATCGCCAACGCCTGGCCGATCCTGGCCAAACGGGTGCGTACGGAAACTGACTACGGCGCGCGCTTTGTCGCCGCGTTCGATCACATCGAGACACCGGAAGAGGTGACGATCGTCGAGATCGCCAACGCGCTGGCGGCCTTCATGACCATCGAATGGACCAGCATCGACAGCCCCTTTGATCAGTATCTCGCCGGGGACAGTGCCGCGCTGACGGCGGACCAGAGGGCGGGCATGGATCTTTTCTACGGCAAGGCGACGTGCAGCACGTGCCACGCCGGGGCGCTCATGAGTGATCAGGAATTCCATGCGCTGGGGCTACCTGCCTTTGGACCCGGCCGGACGCGGGTCTTTGACCCCTATGCGCGTGACGTCGGGCGGATGGGCGAGAGCAATCGCCTCGAAGATGCCTATGCCTTCCGTACGCCGATGCTGCGCAATGTGGCGCTCACCGCGCCTTATGGGCACAACGGGGCCTATGCAACGCTGGAGCAGATGGTGCGTCATCATCTTGATCCGGCGGCGATGCGCGCCACGTGGCAACCGGTGGATGCAGCACTGCCAAAGGTGCCCTGGCTGGCAGCAACCGACTTCATCATCCAGTCGGACAGGCGCGAGATGGCGCGTCAGGCGCAGGTTGTACCGGCGCGTGGGCCCGACCTCAACGACATCGAGATTGCTCAGATCGTTGCGTTTTTGGAGAGCCTGACCGGCACATCGGTCGATACCCCGCCCTTCGGCGTGCCCGCGTGGTTCACGCCTTAAGCGCGTCGGCCAGCGCGTGATAAGACGCTTTCGGCGTCCGCTCCAAGGTTTCGAAATCCACATGGATCAGGCCAAAGCGTTTCTCGTACCCCAGCGCCCATTCGTAATTGTCCATCAGCGACCAGAAGGTGTAGCCCGCCAGCGGCACGCCTTCGGCCATCGCCTGCTGTGCCGCTGCGATATGGGCGTTCAGATAGTCGATGCGCGCCTGATCCGGCACGCCGACCTCATCTGGGTTGGCCATGCCGTTTTCGGTGACGTAGAGCGGCAGGCCCTGGGTGTAGGTCTCATGCACCCAAGTCAGGAAGTGATGCAGGCCTTTGGGGAAGATTTCCCATCCCATCTGCGTTTTCGGTAGGGGTCCGTCGACCTCTTCATGCGCGGGCCAGGGGCCGTCCACCGGCGCGATGCGCTTGCAGGTGTAGTAGTTCAGCCCGCACCAATCCAGAGGTCGGCCAATGAGATCAAAATCATCCTCCCAACCCTTTGGCATATGGGGGGCGAGACCTTCCATCACGTCGTCGGGGTAGGCGCCCTTGAAGAGCCCCCCTAGGAAAAACCGGTTGTAGTAGCCGTCATATAGCTGTGCCGCCGCCGCCGCTTCGGGCGTGTCATCCACAGGGTGCGCATATTCGAAATTGCACACGGCCCCGAGGTTTTTCATCCCCAGCGCGCGCATCGCCTGAATAGCGCGGCCATGGCCCGTGAGCACGTGATGCATCGCATGGGCAGTGGCGCGAATGTCGCGCAATCCCGGCGCGTGATGGCCCATGAAATGCGACAGCCAGCCGACACACCACGGCTCGTTGATCGGGGCGGCGCTGAACACCCGGTCGCCGATCCGCTTCATGATGACGGTGGTGTAGTCCGCCAGCCAATGTGAAATGTCCGGATTGCGCCACCCGCCCAGATCGGCCAGCGCAACGGGCAGTTCCCAGTGGTAGAGCGTGACCATCGGGCTCAGCCCCCGCGCCAGCAGCCCGTCGACAAGCCGGTCGTAGAAGTCCAGACCTTCCTCATTCGGCGTGCCACGGCCCTCTGGCAGCACCCGCGCCCAGCTCGTGGAAAACCGATAGGCATCCAGCCCAAGCGCCTGCATCAGATCAAGGTCTTCTTCCATCCGGTGATAGTGATCGCAGGCGATATCGCCATGCTCGGCCCGCACCACATTGCCCGGCGTCGCGGCGAATGTGTCCCAATGGGTCTTGCCCGCCCCGCCAAAGCTATGACCTTCGATCTGGTAGCTTGAGGTGGCCGCGGCAAATTGGAAATCCGCCGGGAAGTCCGATCGTTTGAAGTCCATCTTATCTCCCTTTGGGGCAGGGGCCGGTAGAGCCGCCTATGATGAGTTCCGCGTCCCAGAGCTCTGTTGCCATGCCTTGTTGTGGTATCTTGATCTGGTCAATCAATAATTCTGCGCACCGGCGACCGGCTGCCCGCACCGATGACCGCATCGCCGTGAAAACAGGCGTCGTTCGCCCGTTGGGAAGGTAGGAGATATCATCGTCGAAACACAGGATCGAGATGTCCCGTCCCATCACAAGACCACGCTCTTCAATCGCGCGTCTGACACCAAGGGCGGATACGATGGAAGAAGCAACAAAAGCGGTCGGCGGTTCCGTGCTGTCCAGCATATCATGCGCGGAGGCATAGCCGTGGGGCTCGCTCATCTCGCCGGATCGCATCAACGCGGTCTCGGGTGTTATTCCTGCTGCTGTTAATGCCGCCAGATATCCGTCGCGCCGCCGCTGCGCAAAATCCATCCGTTCTTCGCCGTTTATCAACCCGATACGGCGGTGATCAAGGTCCAGCAAATGGGCGGTGCCGGTTTTGATCGCGCGTTTGTTGTTCACGTCCAGCCATGAATAGGGCGTTGTCACCTCGGAGGCGCGCCCGTGCACAAGGAACGGGATGTCGAGATCGGAAAGAAAGGAAATCCGCGGATCATCGCGGGCAGGCGAGTGCACGATGATGCCATCGACTGCGCCCTTTTCGGCAACCCCCTGGTAAGCGTTGAGTTCATCCTCGTCCCGGACCAGCGAAAGGCTCATGCTATAGCCGTGCTGGGCGTAAACCTCCCCGGCACCGGCGATGAAATCGGCAAAGACGATGTTTACCATTTCGTTCTGTTTTGAGAAGGGGATGATGTGCCCGATGGACATCGACCGACCTGTCGCCAGCGTTTGGGCCCGGATGTTGGGACGGTAGTTGAATTTGGCCGCCGCCGCTGCGACCCGCTTGCGGGTTTCCTCGTTAACTTCCGGGTACCCGTTCAGCGCGCGGCTGACCGTGGTCTGGGACAGGTTCAGCCGTTCTGAAAGCTCGCGTAGATTCATAAGACTTGCAGTTTCATTTTTACTCTCAAACAGATCACAGCCTAGGCAGCCTGCTTCCGCAGGTCAAAGCGGAAACGTGAGGGAGAGGCGTTCACTCGGCTCAGAGCATTGAAAACTTGTCCAGAAACCCAACCGCGAGTTGACACATTTGACACCTTCCTCCAGTTTTCAGACATCCAAAGCGCTTTGAAGTGATTCTTTGCGCCTAAAAATTGGTCAAGACGATGTCGAAACAGGCATTGCAACGGGAGGAACTCATGAAGGCACGATTTTACGCGGGTGCTGCGGCACTGGCTCTTTTCGCTGGAACGGCCCATGCGGATGGGCACCAGCCCTTTGCCGTGGGCGAGGGCGATTTCAGCTGGGACAGCTACACTGAATTCGCTGACAAATACGACCTGAGCGGTCAGACGGTCGAGATCACCGGCCCCTGGACCGGCGACGAAAAGGAGAAGGTCGACAAGGCGTTTGCCTATTTCACCAGCGCCACCGGCGCGACGGTCAATTATTCGGGATCCGACAGTTTCGAACAGGATATCGTGATTTCCGCGCGGTCAGGCTCCGCGCCGAACCTCGCGGTCTTCCCGCAACCCGGCCTCGCCGCTGATATGGCGAGCCAGGGGCTGTTGACGCCGCTGCCCGATGGCATGTCCGACTGGGTGCGCGACAATTATGCAGCCGGTCAGTCCTGGGTCGATCTGGGCACCTATGCGGACCAGAATGGCGACGACCAGATGTACGGCATCTTTTACCGGGTCGATGTGAAATCTCTGGTCTGGTATTCGCCCGAAGCCTTTGACGAGGCGGGCTATGACATTCCTGAAACCATGGAAGAGTTGAAAGAGCTCACCGATCTGATCGTGGAAGAGGGCGGCACACCCTGGTGCATCGGTCTGGGATCCGGGGCGGCGACCGGCTGGCCGGCGACCGACTGGGTCGAAGAGATGATGTTGCGCACGCAGGCGCCCGAGGACTACGACGCCTGGGTGGCCAATGAGATGAAGTTCGACGACCCCAAGGTCATCGCGGCCATCGAGGAATTCGGCGCCTTTGCGCGGAATGATGATTACGTCGATGGCGGGGCCTCCGCGGTTGCCAACACCGATTTCCGCGACAGCCCGGCAGGTCTCTTCTCGATCCCGCCAAAATGCTACATGCACCGTCAGGCCTCGTTCATTCCCGCCTTCTTCCCGGAAGGGACAACCGTGGGCGACGATGTGGATTTCTTCTACTTCCCCGCCTACGCGGAGAAAGACCTTGGCAAGCCGGTGCTGGGGGCGGGCACGCTCTTTGCGATCACAAACCCGTCCGAAGCTGCCAACGCCTTCGTCGAGTTCCTGAAGACCCCCATCGCGCATGAGCTCTGGATGGCGCAGGGTGGTTTCCTGACCGCGCATGCGGGCGTGAACACCGAGATGTATCTTGAGGACAGCCTCAAGGCGCAGGGCGACATTCTGCTGAATGCGACCACCTTCCGCTTTGATGCCTCCGACCTGATGCCGGGTGAGATCGGCGCGGGCGCCTTCTGGACGGGCATGGTGGATTACACCACCGGAGCCAGTGCCGAGGACGTCGCCAAGGGTATTCAAGAGCGCTGGGACACCATCCAGTAAGCTCTTTGCCAACGGGTCCGGCGGTGTGTGCCGCCGGACCAAACCCGCACATGCGTCTTGGGAGGGATTGCCATGTCACCGCTGCTCCAGGGAATTATCACCGTTATTGTCGGGGTCGGCGGCTGCGTCGGCTATTTCTTCCTGTCCAACCTGATCCTTGACAAAGTCATCTTTCCGCCCCGCGCGGACAATCCGGGCCAGAACATCAACCGCGCCAATCTGGTGCGCCCGTGGCTGTTCCTGTTTCCGGCGATGGCCGCTCTTGGGCTCTATCTGGTCTACCCGGTGGTGGGGTCGTTCTACCGCTCGCTCTACAACCGCTCCGGCGACGAATTCATCGGGTTCGGCAACTACACCACCATGTTTGCCGACGATGGCTTTCAGATTGCCTTCTTCAACAACATGCTCTGGGTGCTCGTCGTGCCCGCAGCGGCAACCTTTCTCGGGCTGCTGGTGGCGCAGCTGACCGACCGGCTGAAGTGGGGCAATATCGCGAAATCGCTGATTTTCATGCCGATGGCGATCTCTTTCGTCGGCGCCTCGCTGATCTGGAAGTTCGTCTACGCCAACAATGCCGACATCGGGCTGATCAACGCGATCCGCGACTTCTTTGGCGCCTCCGAGCCGCTGGACGTCTTGCAAGTGCGCTTCTGGAACAACTTTTTCCTGATGTTCATCCTTGTCTGGATCCAGACTGGCTTTGCCATGGTGATCCTCTCCGCCGCCCTGCGCGGCATTCCGGAGGAGACCATTGAGGCGGCGATCATCGACGGGGCCAACCCGTTTCAGGTCTTCTTCAAGATCAAGGTGCCGCAGATCATGGGCACGATCGTCGTGGTCTGGACCACGATTACCATCCTCGTGCTCAAGGTTTTTGACATCGTCTATACGATGACAGGGGGCAATTTTGGCACTGACATCCTGCCCAGTTACATGATGTCTTACATGTTCCGCGATGACGGGCGCGCCACGGCGGTGGCCTTCATCATCATGATCGTGGTGCTGCCGGTGATGATCTGGAACATTCGGCAGGCAAGGGCGGAGATGAGATAATGGACAATATTGCAGGGACTAAATCTTCGCTCAGCTGGGCCGTCAACCTCTCGGTGATCTTCCTCGTGGTGCTCTGGCTGATCCCGACCGTCGGTCTGCTGGTGTCCTCCTTCCGGGACCGGGACCAGATTTCGGCCTCGGGCTGGTGGCTGTCGCCCTTCGCAGTGGAGCAGAACTTTCAGGCCAAGATCCCCGCGGGAGAAGTCCGGCAGGATGGGGAGTTCTTCGTCATCGAGGGAAACATCTTCTCGGGCGGTGAGGGTGAGGTGATCCGCTTTGGCGGTGCGCGGTCCAATCCGACGATTGCCGCTGCAGGCGAGACTGCAGAGCTTACGCGCGATCGTACCCTGACAGTGCAAGAGAACGGAGATTTCGTCTATCGCTCTCCGGCGGAGATCAAACGCGATCCGAGTGTCTACTATTCGACCGCGACGCCGCCGGATTTCTCGCTGGATAACTACCAGACGATCCTCTTTTCCAACAATATGGACATCGCCTTCATCAACACGCTGACGGTCACGATCCCTGCAACAATCATCCCCATTCTGATCGCGGCCTTTGCGGCCTATGCGCTGGCGTGGATGGACTTTGCGGGCAGGGGGCTGCTGATCGCGATGGTTGTGGGGCTCTTGGTGGTGCCTCTGCAACTGGCCCTCGTGCCGCTTTTGCAGTTCCACAACAAGATCGGCATCGGCCAAAGCTTCCTCGGCATCTGGATGGCGCATACTGGCTTCGGGTTACCGCTCGCGATCTACCTCTTGCGCAACTACATGGTCGGTCTGCCGCGCGACATCATCGAAAGCGCCAAGGTCGACGGGGCCACGGATTTTCAGGTCTTCACCAAGATCGTGCTGCCGCTGAGCTTCCCCGCATTGGCGTCTTTCGCGATCTTCCAGTTCCTCTGGACGTGGAACGATCTGCTGGTTGCCAAGGTCTTCCTGCCGTCAAACTCGGAAAGCTGGGTCATGACGGTCAAGATCGCCGATGATCTTTTAGGCTCACGCGGTGGCGATTGGGGTATTCTGGCCTCTGCGGCCTTCATCTCGATTGCCGTGCCGCTGATCGTCTTCTTTACAATGCAACGCTATCTGGTGCGCGGTCTGCTGGCCGGCTCCGTGAAATAGAAAGTTCAACAAGAATGACCAAGATGGAACACCATCTGCACCTGCCCGTGATCGACAAGGACTGGTGGCGCGGTGCGGTGATCTACCAGATCTACCCGCGCAGTTTTCAGGACAGCAACGGCGATGGCATCGGTGATCTGATCGGTATTTCGCAACGCATGAGCTACATCGCTTCACTGGGTGTCGATGCGATCTGGATTTCGCCGTTCTTCACCTCGCCAATGAAGGATTTCGGCTATGACGTGAGCGACTATTGCGACGTCGATCCGATGTTCGGCAGCCTCGCGGATTTCGACGTGGTGGTCGAGGCCGCGCATCAGCACGGGCTGAAGGTGATGATTGATCTGGTGTTGAGCCATACCTCGGATCAGCATCCGTGGTTCGTGGAAAGCCAGTCGGACCGCACCAATTCCAAGGCCGATTGGTACGTCTGGTCCGACCCGAAACCCGATGGCACGCCGCCCAACAACTGGCTGTCGATCTTCGGTGGGCCCGCGTGGCAGTGGGACCCGGGGCGCGAGCAGTACTACCTGCACAACTTCCTGGTGGAGCAGCCCGATCTGAACTTCCACAACGAGGACGTGCAGAGCGCGATTCTTGCCACCACACGGTTCTGGCTGGATCGGGGGGTGGACGGGTTCCGGCTCGACACCATCAATTTCTACTATGCCGACAAAAAACTACGCGACAATCCGGCGCTGCCGCCGGAGCGGCGCAACGCCAATATCGCGCCGTCGGTGAACCCCTACAATCACCAGGAACACATCCATTCCAAGAACCAGCCGGAGAATGTCGAATTCCTGAAACGGTTCCGGGCGCTGTTGGACGAATACCCCGCCGCCGCCTGTGTGGGCGAGGTCGGTGACGCGCAGCGGGGTCTTGAGCTGCTGGGCGAATACACCAAGGGCACCGATCGGGTGCACATGTGTTACGCTTTCGAATTCCTCGCGAAGACGCCGCTGGATGCCACGCGTGTGGCCCAGGTTTTCGATGAGTTGGGTCGCGTGGCCAAACACGGCTGGCCCTGCTGGGCGTTTTCCAATCACGACGTGATGCGCCATGCGACCCGCTGGGATCTGCCTCCGGCGGCGCAACGCATGTTCGCGACGCTGATCATGTGCCTGCGCGGGTCGGTTTGCCTGTATCAGGGGGAAGAGCTTGGCCTGCCGGAGGCAGACGTGGCTTTTGAGGACCTGCAAGACCCCTATGGCAAGCAGTTCTGGCCCGAGTTCAAGGGTCGCGATGGCTGCCGCACACCGATGGTTTGGGAGGCGTCGAACCAGAACGGTGGCTTCTCCGAAGGGTTCCCGTGGCTGCCGGTCAGTCATGATCACCTCAACCGGTCGGTTGGGGTGCAAGAGGACGACCCGACGTCGATCCTGCACCACTATCGCCGGGCAATTGCCTTCCGTAAAGAGCACCCCTCGCTGATCAAGGGGGAGCATGGCGGTGTCTTTGCCTATGGCGATATTCTGCAATTCACCCGGACACATGGGGACGAGACGCTGTTTTGCGCTTTCAACCTGTCGGACACGCCGTCGCTGCATGGGATGCCGCCGGGCGACTGGAGCACAATCGGGCATGAATTGGGCGGGGCCACCCCGTCACCGGATTTCAAACTACACCTGGGGCCGTGGCAAGTCTGCCTGGCCATCAAACAGGGTTAACCCGCGTCTTGGGAGGGACAAGGATATGGCCAATCTGAAACTGACGGATGTGGGCAAGGCCTATGGCGGCAACGTCGAGGTGCTCAAGCACATCGATCTGGACATCACCACGGGCGAATTGATCGTCTTTGTCGGGCCTTCCGGCTGCGGCAAGTCGACCCTGCTGCGCATGATCGCGGGGTTGGAGAAGATCACCGCGGGTGAGTTGACCATCGACGGCGACCGCATGAACGACGTGCCCCCTGCACAACGGGGCATTGCGATGGTCTTCCAGTCATATGCGCTCTACCCGCATATGACGGTGCGCGACAACATGGCCTTTGCGCTGAAGCTGGCCAAGAAATCGCCGCAGGAGATCGACGAGGCGGTGGGCCGCGCGGCCAAGGTGCTGCAGTTGGATGAGTACCTCGACCGTTTGCCCAAGGCGCTCTCGGGCGGGCAGCGTCAGCGGGTGGCTATTGGTCGGTCCATCGTGCGCGACCCCAAGGTCTATCTCTTTGACGAACCGCTCTCGAACCTTGATGCCTCCTTGCGGGTCGCCACGCGGATCGAGATTGCGCAATTGAAGGAGAGCATGCCGAATTCCACCATGATCTACGTGACTCACGACCAGGTGGAGGCGATGACTTTGGCCAGCCGCATCGTGGTGCTGGCCAACAAAGGCATCGCGCAGGTGGGCAGCCCGCTGGAGCTTTATGAGAAGCCCGAGAACGAATTCGTGGCGCAGTTCATCGGCTCTCCGGCGATGAACCTGCTGGCGGGTGAGATCGTGGAAACCGGTGAGGTCACCACCGTCTCCTGTCCGGAAGGGGGCGGCACCTTCCAGTCAAATGTACCGACGCAGCCTTCGGATAGGGGCATGAAGATCAACGTCGGCATTCGCCCCGAAGACATGATTGCCACCGATGGCGACAACTATGCCTTCGCTGACAAAGTCACCATTGTCGAAGCTCTGGGCGAGGTCACGCAACTGTACTTCGAAGCCCCGAGCTCCAGCCGGGACACGGACACGGTGATTGCCAAACTGGCCGGGATTCACACCAATATGCGCGGCCAGACCCTGAAATTGACCGCGGACCCGTCCAAAGTACATCTTTTTGCCAATGGTAAGTCACTGCTTTATCGGACGTGACGGTTAGAATCCGCTCAATTTCGCCCGATCCGGCGACGTCCTGACAGGAAGATTTTTGCTCCTGCGCCGAGAAATGCAAATTTGCAGGGGCTTTTGGTAGATTGCCGGATTTACAGGTGATCCCCGCTGGCATTAGTGTCTGAGATGCCGGGGGTGAAAGGAAGATGTCTTGGTAGTGAGTTACAGCACACTGTTGATCCTGTTGTGCCTTTTACAAGTAAAACACATGCTGGCGGATTACTTCCTTCAGACAAAGATGATGCTGGATGGACGCGGGCAATACCTGCACCTTGGGCGGTTCCTGCATGCGGGCGTGCATGCCGTCGGATCGGTTGCGGCGTTTGCCCTGGTGGGCACGCCATTCGCCTTCATCATTCCTGTCGTGTTGCTGGAATGGGCTGTACACTTCCACATTGACTGGTGGAAAGGGCGCCATACTGAAGATTTGAAACTGACACCGGCGGATGCCGCCTATTGGCGTGCGTCGGGTGTGGATCAGGCTCTGCACCAGCTCACGTATGTCGGTATGATCTGGCTCTGGCTGATGGCCGCGGCTGCACCCTAACGGTTGCGCAGCGGAAAATTGCATCGAGCCACGCACCTGCAAATGCGGTCGGTTGCACGGCAGCTTTGGTCGCTCGTCACCGGTAAAACCCTGACAGATTGCTTTTTTGACCGAGTTGGTTAACGTAAGGTCATTGGTTTTAGTATTTTGTACGCGGGTGCGGGGGGCATGATCTTGAAACGAATGCGCAATTTTGTCTGTGCAGGTCTGGCTGTCTCGGTACTTGCCGGAACGGTTTCCGCCGAAGCTTTGTCTGACGCGGTGCGTTTTGCCGTCACGACGAACCCGACCATCAAGGCCTCGCAGGCTGAAATGCGTGCCTCGGCCTATGAGCTGATCCAATTGCGGGGCGAGTATGAACCGCGGGTGACCCTGTCAGGCGAAACCGGGTGGCAGCGGGTGAGTGACCCGAATTCCCTGTCCGTTTCGGACAATGACAACACCAAGGCTCGCAATCAGCTGGGGGTGCGGGCGGAGCTGGTGTTGTTTGACGGGTTTCGGCGTGCCAATCTTGTCTATGCAAACGCGGCGCGCGTGGACGGTAGTATTTTCCGTCTGCTGGACGCATCCGAGACCATGGCACTGAACGCCACCGAAGCCTACATTGATGTGCACAGGCACCGGCAATTGCTGACCGTGGCCGAGCGCAACGTCGCCAAACATGAGGAAATCGGGGCCCGCGTGCGGGACCTTGTGGAAGGCGGGCGTCTGCCGTTCAGTGACGAACTGACAATTGATGACAGGGTCCGCTCTGCTCAACTGGCACAGCTTGATGTGGAACGTGCACTGCGGGATGCAAATGCGCGTTATCAAAGGGTAATTGGCCGTCCACCAAGCGGTGCCATGAGCGTTCCGCTGGCCAAGGCACCGTCGTCCCTTGCGCAGCTTTCCAACACCGCCGAACGCAACAGTTATCGAGTTCAATTTGCCCGTACGCAGATCGATCAGACGCGCTTTCAGTCCGAAGTGACCCTCTCGGACCGCTACCCGGAATTGTCGCTGAATACCGGCGTCGTACGCGATATCAATCGCAACGGCGTTTCAGGCACGCGCACGGATGAGACGGTGGGCATCGGACTGCGATGGACGATTTATCAGGGTGGTCGACAGGCGGAACGGCGCGCGTTGGCCGAACGCAACAGCCGCGCGATGGCACTTCAGGCCGTCGCCGTGCGGGACGTACGTGAACTGGCCGCCCGCACATGGAACTCCTACCGGACAAATGCCGACCGGGTGACACAGCTCAACGATCAGCTGCGCATCAACAGGCTGATCGTCGAGGTCTACGGTGACGAATTTCTGGCGGCCAAGCGCACCTTGCTGGACCTGCTGGAAGTCGAACGCGCCCGGTTCAACGTGGAGTTCGAAGCGGTTGGGGCGCGGGCCGGTCTTGCCTTCAGCACCTACCGTGCGCTGGCTGCGCAAAGCCTGTTGGCGGCGCATTTCGGGTTGGCCAAGGCCGATATTGCCCTGGAGCCGAGGTTTCAGGACCGCGTGAAGGGTAATCCAAACGCGATTTTCAACGTCGCGATCGAGCCGCTCGAATGAGATTGCAGGGCGGCACGGAGGCTGGTGCCGTACCGCTACGCCGTGCGGGGGCCGGCATGCCACCGAAGGACGGCGCTGCGCCGGATATGGCGATGATTGAATGGCTGGCGCGGGCCTTTGACCAACCGTTCTCGGCGGATGCTGTGCAAGCACGGCTTTCGCAAGAGACCGCATTATCGGATCCGCACGACCTTGCCCGCGCGCTGGAGGCCATCGGGCTGGCATCCCGGCTTATATTGCGCGACCCTGCGGCGATTGATGCGATTGCGCTGCCGTTTCTGGTTTGGCGGAAATCCGGGCAGCCGTTGATCGTTCAAGACATAAGTGAAGGCGGCAAGACCGCACGCGTGGTCGATCCGGCGCAGGGTACCCTGGTGCAGGAAATCCCGTTGCGTAAGCTGCGCAAGGACATCCGCCCGGAGCTGATGTTGGTCACCCGCAGCGCCGACCGGGCAGGGGCGATGCTGTCGCCCGACACCGCGCGGGATGGCCCGCGAGCCGGGCATTGGTTCTGGGCGCCGGTGCGGGCAAACTCGGGGAACTGGGCGCAGATTCTCGTCGCCGCTTTCCTGCTCAATCTGATGACGCTGGCGCTGCCGCTTTTTGTCATGAACGTCTATGACAAGGTGATCCCCAATCTCGCCTATGTGACGCTCTGGACGCTGGCCATCGGGGTCGGGATTGCGCTGCTGCTTGATCTGGTGATGCGCACGATCCGCGCGAATATCCTTGAAAATATTGGCCGACGCGTGGATCTGAAAGTGGCGGCCACGCTGTTTCGGCAGGCGATGAATACCCGGCTGCTGGACCGCCCCGGCGGGGCTGCGGGCATCGCCAGCACGATCCGCGATTTCGAAGTCGTGCGCGAATTCTTTGCCTCCGCCACCTTTGTCGCGCTGATTGATCTGCTGTTCATTGGAATCTTTGTGGCGGCGCTCTACCTCATCGTCGGGCCGATTGCGCTGGTGCCTCTGCTTGCCGTTCCCGTGGTCTTGGTGATCGCCATTGCTGCGCAATTGCCGCTGGGTCGCAGCGCGGGGCGCGCGCAGCAAATGGCCACGAAACGCCACGTGGTGCTGGTGGAATCGCTGGCCGGGATTGAAACCATCAAGAGCCTGAACGCCGAACCCCTGATGCAGCGTGAGTGGGAAGCGGCGGTCGCGGCCTCCTCGCGGATCAACGGCCGCACCAAATTCTGGTCCAACGTCGCGACCAATGGCACGATGTTGGTGCAGCAACTGGTGTCGGTCCTGATCATTGTCTGGGGCGTTTTTCTGGTCTCGGACGGCGTGATCACCGTGGGCGGGCTGATTGCGGCGAATATCCTCGCCGGTCGGGTGCTGGCCCCCCTGGGAACCATCGCGCAGACGATTTTCCGCGCACAATATGCGTTTAAATCGCTGGCGGCGCTAAATCGGTTCATGGCGTTGCCGGTAGAACAAGGCCCGGCTGTGAAGAGTGACGCGCATGTCAAAGAGGGCGAGCTTGCGCTGGACACCGTGTCGCTCACCTATCCGAATGCTGCGCGCCCGGCGCTGAAAGACCTCAGTTTTACCGTGGCACCGGGGGAATGTGTCGCTTTGCTGGGCCGGGTCGGGTCCGGCAAAACCACGGCGGGTAAGGTGCTGGCGGGGTTGCTCCAGCCCGACAGCGGCACGGTGCTCGTCGACGGGATCGCCTTGTCGCAATACGAACCTGCAGAGCTGCGCCGCGGCATCGGTTATCTGCCTCAAATCCCAGAACTTTTCACCGGCTCCCTGCGCGAGAACCTCGTGATCGGTCAGCAAAACGCCAGCGATGAAGAGATTGCACGGGCGCTCTATTTTGCGGCGATGGATGAGTTTCTCGCTGAAGCGCCGGAAGGGCTCGACATGTTCATCGGCGAGCAGGGCAAGCATTTGTCGGGCGGGCAAAAGCAGGGCGTGGCGCTGGCCCGCCTGCTGCTGCGCCGCCCCAAGACGCTATTTCTGGACGAACCGACCAACGCCATGGATCAGCGCATGCAGACGTTGATCATCAACCGACTGGCAGAGCTGAACAAGACCGGCGTCGGCATGGTCATCTGCACGCATCGGCAATCGCTGGCCGCCATGGCAGAGCGGTTGATCGTGATGGATCAGGGGCGCGCCGCGCTGGATGGTCCGCGCAACGATGTGTTGAACAAACTGCGGGCCATGGGTGCCGCGCGGGCAAAGGGGTAGGGGATGTTCGGCAACCGCATCGAAGATGAATTTGCCAATAACATTTCGGGCGCGCGCGCGGCTGTACGCGATGGTGGTCCCTGGCGTCTGTTGTTAGCGATTGCGTTTGGGCTGGGTGCCTTTCTGCTCTGGGCGGCCACCTACAAGATTGAAGAGACGGCGCGCGCCTCGGGCCGCGTGATCCCCTCACAACAGGTGCAGGTGGTACAGAGCCTCGAGGGCGGTATCGTGCGTGACATCACGGTGCGTGAGGGCGATATCGTGGCTCCTGGGGACGTTCTGATGCGGATCGACGACACGCGGTTTGATGCAGAACGCGGGGAGTTGTTGGAGCGGGAAGCGGCAATCCTCGCTGAAGCCGCGCGGTTGACGGCGGAGGCGCAATTCGCGGCGGAACTTGATTTTCCGGCGCTGCTGCAAGGCCGCGCTCCTTTGGCCGTCGCGGCCGAGCAGGAGGTTTTCCTGTCCCGCCGTGAACAGCTCAAACGCGAACTACAGGTGCTGGAGGCACAGCTGCTGCAACGCCGGGGGGAGTTGAGCGAAATCAGGGCGCTGCGCGACAGAACGGAAGGTATCATTGCGCCGCTGAGCGCGGAGATTGCCCTCACGCAAGACATGTTCGACCGCGGGTTGGTGCCGCAGATTGAACTGCTGCGGTTGCAGTCGAAATTAGCTGAGCTCAACGGAGATATGGCGGTCAGCCGGGCGTCGGAACCGCGCATGCAGGCAGCAATTGCCGAGGCGGAAAACCAGATCGACGCGGCGCGCTCTGCCTATGTGCTGTCGGCGCGCCAGCGGCTGGCGATCCTGCAGTTGGAACTGGCGGTGGTGCAGGAAACCCTGCGCAGCGCCAATGACCGCGTCACCCGCGCACAGTTACGTGCACCGGTGCGCGGGACGATCAACCGGGTGAATGCCACGACCATTGGCGCGGTGGTACAACCCGGCGCGCCTCTCGTGGAGATTGTGCCGATCGACGACAGTCTGCTGATCGAGGCGGACCTGGGCCCACGTGACATTGCCTTTGTCAGCCCGGGCGAGCCTGCGTCAGTGAAAATCTCTGCCTATGACTACGTGATCTATGGCGCGCTGGAGGGCGAGGTTGTGCGCATCGGCGCGGATACGATTGCCACCGAAGATGGGGCGGAGTTCTTCCGGGTGATCGTGCGCACCACAAAATCCTACCTTGGGACCGAGGACAAACCACTGCCGATTACGCCGGGGATGATCGCCTCGGTCGATATCCAGACGGGGCAAAAGACCGTGTTGTCCTATCTGGCCAAACCGATCCTGCGCGCGCAGGCAGAGGCGCTGCGCGAGCGCTGATCACTTGCGGGTTGACGAGAACACACCATCCCAATCGGCGCCCGGCGGGTTGGCACGCAGATCGGTAATGCGTGTCGCGTACATGTCCAGATATTCCTGCAGGGAGATATCCAACGCGGCAAGGGATGTGCGGACCTTCGCAAGGAGGGCTTCGGCCTGATCCCAGTTCTGGGAGCGATACGCAGCCAGCATGTCCTTGTTTATCGCCCAAAGCTGCTGAAACCGCGGGTCCTGTCGCAAGGCTTCGTCACCCAGCAGGGCGTAGATCGTTTCCGGTACCTCCTTGCCCACGACGCGGATCACATCCAGTTCCAGCACCGCAAATTCATTCATGACTTCGCGCGCCGTGGCCTGTCCCAGAATGATCGCTGCCCCGTAGTAGCGCGATTGCCCTTCGAGCCGGGAGGCCACGTTCACCGGATCCCCAAGGGCGGTGTAGTCGAACCGCGTGTCGCTGCCCATGTTACCGACCACGCATTGGCCGGTGTTGATGCCGATCCCGACGTTGATCTTGTGCACCGCGACCCAAGGTTGCCGTTTTTCAGTGCGCTGGCGTTTTTGCCCGACCCGCTTGCGCTTCTGCGCTCTGAGCCGGCCCTTGTTGAACTGCGCCACGTCGGCGATCATCTTCAGCGCGGCGCGACAGGCGGCGCGCGGGTGATCGTGATTGTCGAGCGGCGCGTTCCAGAAGGCCATCACCGCGTCGCCCATGAATTTGTCGATGGTGCCCTTCTGCTCCATGATCGCATTGGACAGGATGGTCAGGAAGCGGTTCATCAAGCCGGTCAGGGCCTCGGGGTCGTCGCGGAATTCCTCGGCGATCGCCGTGAAGCCGCGCACATCGCTGAAAAGAAGCGTCAGCTGTCTCGATTCACCGCCCAGGGTCAGGCTGCCCTGATTGCGGCTGAGTTGATCCACCAGATCGGGTGAGACATATTGGCCAAAGGCGCTGCGGATTTCGCGCCGCTTTCGCTCCTCTCGCAGGTAATTCACGGTGGAGATCAGCATGACTGCCGTCGTCACGGCGACCACGGGGAAGGAGGGGTCGAGCAGGATGCGCTTGTCGTAAAAGAGATAGTAGGAGACCGCGACATAGCCGCCCAGCAGCAGCACGGACGAGGAAATGAGCAGCCGTGCGGAGAGGGCGGGCGCGAAGATGATGACCAAAAGGCAGAGGATCAGCGTTGTCACCAGTTCGATGGCGATGGTGTAATTCGGCCGGATCAATAGGGTCTTGGCCATGATGTTTTCGAGCACCTGCGCATGTATCTCCACCCCGGCCATGGCTACACCCAGCGGGGTGGCACGGAAGTCCTCGAGCCCGATGGCAGAAGTGCCGACCAGGACCAGATGCCCCGCAAGCCGTCCGTCGGGCACCCGATCCCGGAGCAGGTCGGCCGCGGAGACATAGCGGCTCTGCGCGGAAGGGGTCAGGTAGGGCCAGACCGTGCCGTCCCGCGCGGTCGGGATCAGTTGGCGGGCCAGGACAACCCCCTCGATCCCCGCATCATTCGTGCGCACGGCAAAAGGATCGCCCCCCGTCGCCACGCGCAACAGCTCCGGCGTGAGACCAAGACGGATCTGGCCCTGCACACTCATCACCAGAGGCACGCGCCGGTAGACGCCGTCGGCATCAGGCCGGGTCGCGAACATCCCACGGCCTGCGGCATTGGCTTCGAGCGCCGGCAGGTTTTGCACGATGTCGGGGAATTTCATCAGGTAGGGCATCGGATCGGGGCCGATGAGCGCGTGGGCTGCATCCGCCATTTCGCGCTTTTCCGCCCGGTTGCCCGCCACGTTACGCACGCTGGTCTGACCGACGATTACCCGGGCCCCGGCAAAGGCCTGCGCCAGCTTGGTGTCGTTGTCCGGTAGTTGCGCCAGACGGGTTGCCAGATCGCCGGGCATGTCGGGATTGTCTTCGGCGATTTGCGCGGGCGACAGACGGTCCGGTTCGGAAAAGATGATGTCAAAACCGATGGCCACGGCGCCTTGTGCCGTCGCGCGGGTGACCAGTTCGGCGATGTAGCTGCGCGGCCACGGCCATTGCCCGATCTCCTCGATGCTGCGGTCATCCACATCCAGAATGGCCACGGGCATCGGCGTCAGATCGCGGGGTTTGGACTGGTGGTAAAAATCGAACGAGGCGTTGCGCAGCGTTGCCAGGGCGTGCGGGTCACCGATACGGATGATGAGGCCGAAAAACAGCCCCACCAAGGCGATCACGCGGACCCATCCAACCCATTTCGAAAACCATTGGTTCATCTCGGGGACCACCTGCCCGGTGCCAACAAACTACACAAACCGTGCAGGGCAGACCGGCTCTCCCGGTTGCTGTGCCCATACTGACCGAATCGGCAAATGGATCAAGCGGGGCAACAACCAGCGATTGTTCGCACTATGGGGATAATCAAGGATTTTCTTAGCCGTCGGCAAGAATATGACATTTTTCAGGCCCAAAATGGGCAAAATGTGGTGTGGATCACATACGGCTGCGCATTTTTCGGTTAATCATCGGTTAACTTAACTTTTTTGAGGGTGGTGTGGTGTCCCTGTTCCACGAGGCACAAAATGAAGACCCGGATGAGGTAGTTACCCTATGGGGTGACACTTCTGGGGTGGTCGCCGTGCCGGACAGCGCTCTTCTTTTCAATGGCGATTTCTTCCGGGTCGGGCCGGACCTTTACATCGCAAATGACGGGGCGGCGAATTTCCGCGTACCGGACTATTTTCGGCAATCCGAGGCTGCGGATCTTCACGATCCCAACGGGGCCGTGCTGCGCGGCGATCTGGTTGAACTGCTTGCTGGCCCATTGGCACCCGGCCAATACGCGCAGGTTGGTAACGCTGCGGCGGCCAGCCCAATCGGACAGGTCGAGACGGTAGAGGGTGCCACATCGGTCCAGCGCGTCGATGGCACGGTTGAGGCCCTGCAGGTGGGCTCGAAAATCTACCAGAACGATGTGATTGCCACGTCCGACGATGCCGCTGTTTCGGTCACCTTTGTGGATGGCACGATCTTCACACTGGCGGCCGCGTCCCGCATGGTGATCGACGAACTGATTTATGATCCCGGCGCAACGGATAACTCGGGCAGCTTCAGCCTGATCCAGGGCAGTTTTGTCTTCATTGCGGGGCAGGTCGCCAAAACCGGCGGCATGGATGTGAATACGCCGTCCTCGACGATGGGCATTCGCGGCACAACCGTGGTGGTTCAGGTCGGAACGGTAAATGGCGTCGATACCACCGAGGTGACCCTCACCAACGACCCCGACGGGGATACTGGGCGGGTGGAACTTCGTGATATCGAGGGCAACCTCGTCGCTGTCATCGACCAGACCAACACCAAGTGGATTGTCTCTGCCGCAACTGGTGAAACCCGCGAGGTTGACCGCACGTTACAGGATGACGCCGAGGATAATCTGCTGATCGCCGAGGCCTTTGCGGCCTTCCGTTCCGCGGTGTCTCGTGTTGATGCTGGCGACACCTTCGTCTCCCTGTCGGATGCAGGTGGCGGCGGCATTGGCACAGAGCAGCAAGGGCAGTCGCCCACCGATCTGGAAGTGGATTCCATCGATGAGCCCGGCGCAGTCGAGGCCCCTCCCGAAGTGGACGACCAGGAAGGCGAAGACAGCGAAACCTTTGACGAAGGGCTGCTTGTGCCGGATGAGGATGCCCCGGTGGTTATGGTCAGCGGCCCGGAGGACGCAGGTGAGGAAGACGCCATCAGCGGCGACATCGTGGTGCCGGGAAGCACCGCAGCCACGGTTTTCACACTCGCCAGCGGCCCGTCAAACGGCGATGTCGCGGTCGCCACTGATGGTCAGTTCGACTATGTGCCCGATCCGAACTTCAATGGCACCGACAGTTTCACTTACACAGCGACCGATCCGGACGGGCAAACGATACAAGGCACCGTGATCGTGCGGGTCCTGCCCGTGAACGATGTCCCCCAGGCAGAAGATGGAACGGCGACGGTTGTCGAAGACGGCATTGTCACGGGCACTATCATCGCCAGCGATATCGACGGTGATGTCCTGAGCTATGCCATCGGCGCGACACCCGACAACGGGGAGGTCTCGCTCTTTCCCGATGGGACCTATTCCTATCGGCCCGATATGAATTTTGAGGGTACTGACAGTTTCAGCGTTGTCGTCTCTGACCCTTCGGGCGAGACTGCGGAGGCAACGATCAGCATCACCATATCCGGCGAAAACGATGCGCCGATCATCACGACGGCAATCGGTGCGAATCTCGGCACTGTGGTGGAAGGTGATGAGCAGGCCGACACCGGCGGTCAGCTGAGTGCGGATGACCCCGAGGATAACGCTGTCACATGGAGCGGCACCTCCACAGCCCTTTTCGGCGTTTTCGCGATTTCCGGCACTGGCGCCTGGACCTATGTTTTGAACAACGATGCCGCCGACAGCATCTCCGAGGGTGAAACTGTCGTCGAAACCTTTACGGCTGTCGCCACGGATGAATTCGGAGCGACAGTTTCACAAACCGTCGAGGTGACACTGACGGGCACAAATGACGCGCCGACCGTCACGCGCAATACCGTGTTCGAGATCGATCAGGATGGGGTGCTGACCAACCAGCTGGCTGCCACGGATGTGGACAGCAGCGGCCCGTTGAGTTTCGCCCTGGGCGATGACGGCCCGGACAACGGCACTGTCACGGTCAACGCAGATGGCAGTTTCACATACACGCCCAATGCGGGTTTCCTGGGCGCGGACCGCTTCCGCTACACGGTCACGGACGCGCAGGGCGGTGTTTCGACCGGTCGGGTCACGGCGGCCGTCGAAAGCACGTCTGGCGGCGAAGGAGACCAGTCGGTCACCCTGTCTCTCAACGTGGATGCAACCGCCGAAACAGCGGCGGGCGCGGTGGCCATTGATGCGCAATCGGTGGAGGCGCAATCGGTCAATCTGGTCATCGCCATGGATAGCTCCGGCAGCATCGGGTCGGCGGATTGGGCCGTGCAGCGCGCGGCGGTCAAAGATGCCGTGGCGCTGCTGAGCGATCAGTTCGACGGGTCGACAACTTCCGTCGATGTTCAGATCATCACTTACTCGGGAGTAACCTCCACCATCGGGCCGTTCGATCTGCAAGATCCGGACTTGCCATCGGAAATCCTCGCACTTCCTTTTCTGGGCGGCGCCACGGCCTGGAACCTGGCGCTGGATGAGGCCAATGACTTTCTGACCGGGCAGCCGGCCGGAGAAGCCAATTTTCTCCTCTTCATCACCGATGGCGTGCCGTCGAATGGTGCGTGGCGTGAGTCTCTGGAGGCCTTGACCAACCCGCCCGGAGGGGCCTTCACCGTGGACATCGCGGCCTTTGGCATTGGCGATGACTACAATCCGACCTTTCTGCAGGAGATCGATCCCGACCCGGCCCTTCTGCTGACCGCCGACGACCTCGCGGCGGCGTTGACGCAAACACCCGTCTTTGCGCCCACGCTGATCTCGCTCGATGTCTCGCTCGAGGCTGACGGCGCAGATCCGGTCACCATCGCCACGCAAGACAGCGATGCATTGATCGTCGAAGGGATCGACTACGAACTGCCGCTTGCCAGTATCGAAAATATCGAAATGCTGCTGGGTGAGAGCAACCGGATCAGCGTGACCGCGCGCTTTGATCTGGATGGGGATGACAGCACCGCCGAGATCGAGCTCTTTTCCAGCGATGTGATTGGCAAGGCGGATACCGCGCAGAGCACCGCTGGCCTGGAGGCGGCGGACCTGCTCTTTGGCAGCGATCTGGCGGATGATATTGCAGGCGGGGCCGGCAGTGACCTGATCCTCGGGTTTGACGGGGCGGACACACTGGATGGTGGTGCCGATGCGGATATCGTGCTGGCGGGGGGTGGCGATGATGTGTTGCGCGTCTCCGAAGCGCCGACGGCAGGTGTTGATCTGCTGGACGGTGGTGCCGGGCGCGACGTGCTTGAAATCGATGTTGGGGGCAATCTGACGGAGGATCTGATCCCGTCGCTGGAGATCAGGGATATCGAAGCCATCGACATGGAAAACGGCCAGGCCAACAGCTTGGAAATCACGCTGGAGGATGTCATCGATATGTCCTCGACCAGCGACAGCCAGTTGGAAGCCTTGCTGAACGCGGCCCTGCCGGAAAGTGCAGTGATCTACGGCGATGCGACCGACAGTCTGACGCTGGTTTCGGGCCCGGCAGGCGGGTTCCAGAAGGTATCGGACACCCCGGTGGAGGACGGCAACGGCAACACGCTGGACATCTATGCCTATGTCGAGGGTGGTAACGTGCTGGCCACGCTGGGCGTTGACAGCGATATCGACGTCTCGGGCGCCGTGCCGGTGGGCTGACGCCGACGGATTGATGTCACTCCAATTCTTGAAACAACTCAGGCATCGGCCATTTCCTTGCGCGCTATCGCCGCGCTGAACTGCCGTTCCTGCTCTGCCCCCCAGGCCGCGACGGAGTATTTGCCGACCACGCGGCGCAGTTCCTTCATCCGGTCGCGCCGTTCCTTTTCCGGCATCTCCAGCGCCTGCAGGATCGCCTGATCCATGGAGCGGTGGGAGAACGGGTTGGTGATCACGGCCGAGTTCAATTCCACCGCCGCCCCGGCAAATTCGGAGAGCACAAGCACCCCGTCACCGTCTGTGCGCGCGGCCACGAATTCCTTGCAGACAAGGTTCATGCCATCGACCAGTGGCGTGATCCAGGCCACATCCGCCGCCAGATAATACTTGATCAGATCGTCAAAGGGGATCGCCCGTGAGATCAGGGCAATCGGCTGCCAGTCGAGCGTGCCGTAGCGCCCGTTGATGCGCCCGGCGGTCTCTTCGATCCCGGTTTGGGTCAGCGCGTAGGCGGACATGTTGCGGTTCGCGCTCACCGAGACATGCATCAGTTTGACCTTGCCGCGCAGGTCGGGGTTGTCCGCCAGCACGCGCTCAAAGCTTTCCAGCTGGTCGACGCCGCCCTTGGTGTAATCGGTGCGGCCCACGGAAAGGATCAGGCGACGCTCTCCCTGTCCCTTGCGGATTTCCCTGGCATCCGCCTGTACCTGCGGGTCGGTGGCGCGCTCTTCGATGAAATCCACGGCGACCCCGACACTGGCAGAGCTGACCGCAACCTGCCGCCCCTCGAAAGACAGCAGGGTCGGGGCCGATCGTTCGCTGAGCGCGGTGCCGTCCGAAACGAGTTCTGCCGCCACCGTTTCCCGCTTCACCACGTCCACGTCAAAGAGGCTGCGCGCAACCGAGACGAAATTCGCGGCATAGCGCGGGATGTGAAAGCCCACGATGTCACATTCCAGCAGGCTTTTCACGATTTCGCGCCGCCACGGCAGCACGTTGAACATATCCGCCGCCGGGAAGGGCGTGTGGTGGAAAAACGAGATGGTGACGTCGGAGCGCAACTGCCGCAAATACCCGGGCACGAGCCAGAGATTGTAGTCATGTATCCAGACCCGCGCGCCCTGCGCCGCCTCGCGTGCTGCGGCTTCGGCAAAGGCCCAGTTCACTTCGCGAAAGGTGGGCCAGTCCACGGGGTCATAGTTAAATTTCTCCTTGAAGCTGTGCAGGATCGGCCAGAATGCTTCTTTCGATGACACGTGATAAAAGCTGCTGACCTGTTCGTGGGTCAGCGGCAGGCGCGACACGGAATAGGTGCCATGGGCATCGCTGATCTCTACCACCTTTTCGAAGTCCGGATTGGCCGGGTCGTCGGCCAGTTTCCAGGCGATCCAGGCGGCGTGCTCCGCCGTGCCGAAAAAACTCTTGAGCGTGGGGACAATACCATTGGGGCTCTTGTTTTCACGCAGGACCGTTTGGCCGTTTTCCTCCACTTCCTCATAGGGTTGGCGGTGGTAGACGATCACGAGATCAGACGGCATGGATCAGACCCTTTCCGGGGTTGGGTGCAATTTGAAATGAGCGATGGCCTCAAAGATGCCCGCGGTGCCAATACCCTCTGCGCGGTAGATATGGGCAGCGTCGGGCAGGGCGCTCAACAGGGGTGGTTCGGAGCCGCCCACAGCAACGGCAGGCGTGCCCGCGACCAGCATGGACAGATCGTTCAGGGTATCGCCAGCAGCCAGGACCTGGGCTTGCGGGATGTTCAGATGATCGAGCAGGCGCAGCAGAGAGGGGCCCTTGCTGACGCCCTGGGGCAGCACGTCAAAGAACCGGTTGTCCGAAATCAGCACGTCAAAGCCCATCGCCTCGACCTTCCGGGTTGTGGCGGGGTCGAACTGATCCGGATCGTAGTCATAGCTCACGCGGTAGCGGAACTCTGTGGGTTGCAGCGTCAACCCCGGCGCGCTTTCAAGGGTCGATCTGACCCGATCGCCCCCATCCCGCCAGCGCTCGGCAATCTGCCTTTCCAGATCCATGATCGGTGCGATGGTGCGATCCTGGGTCACATGCGCAATTGTCGTGCCGACGTCGCCAATCACATATTCGGGCCAGGGCACTTGGCCGCTGCCGCAAAGCTGGTGAATGAACGCCGGGTCGCGCCCACTGACAAACACAAGCCCGACAGAGCTGCGATGCGCCTCGATCCAGTCGTAGAGGGCCTGCCGGTCCGCCGAACTACCACCAAGGAAGGTGCCATCAAGGTCCGTCGCCAGCACGAATTGCCGCTCGGAAAGGGTGTCATTCACTGTGCGCATCCTCGGGTTTTTGAACTTGGGAGACCGCCTTGCCAATGAAATTCGGGATATTTGACAACAATGCTGCAGCGTTCGTCATCGACAACAGCCACCGGCACTGCCCGCGATGGTCCTGTGCGGGCGCGGGTCTCATGCAAGGGGCAGGGCGAACTGTCACGCGGGCGTTGGCGCGCCAAGGCGATCCGGCGGGCATTTTTTTTGACACGTTAAATAGCATTGCCGTGTCAGATAACGGGATTGTGCCCGGCTTCAACCCCGTGGTCCATTTGCGACATCGCTGTGACGGCTCTTTTTTGCGGAATGCTTATAAAATAGGCAAATATTCGGGATTTGGTGCGTGGGATTCCACTAAATCCAGAAGGTGCGTGCAAGCGCTACCAGTAATATTACTTTAAGAAAAAGACGCAGAATATTGATTAACATATATTTCATGGTGATTTAGCTAGGTTTCGCAGTAACACTTAAATCCGACCCAAGCGGAGCCCTGGTGCTTTTCGATCTCGACCAGCGCAGATGTCGTTTTTGACACTTTGTAATCTCAGTAACGGCAGCCCCGATCCAACAGCATGCTGACGTAGGGCGCTTGGGTCGTAACATACCTCGGGTTTTCCCGCTCAAGCGGCGCGCTGATCGCCTGTCCATTTGCAGATCGCAGTCTATTTCCGTTAGAACGAGCAAAAGAGGTAGTTCACGCATCCACCAAACGCTGCCTGTGTGGATGATATGGACGCACCGATCGGGGGAAAAATGTGCAGGTAACCATTATGGGCAGGGGTCTTCGGGGTCGTGGTCTTGTCAGTGCGATTAGTCTGGCCGCGCTTATGTCGCAGCCCGCGCAAGCGCTGGATGTGACCTTGCAGGGCGCGTTGGGTGATGATCTGCGCGGCGATCTCGAAGGCGGCTCGCTGCTGATCGAACAGGAGTCATCCGAGACAGACGTTTCCTCACAGGAAATCGTCTCCATTGCACAGGCGGATTACAAGCGCCTGCTCGCCGTGCTCTATGACTACGGATATTACAGCGCGGTCATTCGCATCACGCTGGACGGGCGCGAGGCATCCTCGATCAAATCCGTAGCACCGCCAAGCAGCGTGTCGCGGGCCGAGATCGCGATTACACCCGGAAATCAATTTCGTTTTGGGACAGCGGAGATTGGCCCACTGGCACCCGATACCACCTTGCCGGATGGGTTTCGATCCGGTGAAACCGCCCGGCTGAGCCTGCTGCGCGATGCCGCCAGTGCCGCCACGGATGGCTGGCGCGATGTGGGCCATGCCAAGGCTGAGCTTGAAAGCCAGCGTGTTACCGCGCGGCACAACGAAGGCGCGCTGAACGCGACGCTGCGTGTCGACCCGGGGCCCAAGCTGCGCTTTGGGGCATTGAGCGTGCGGGGCAATCAGGCCGTGCGCACTGAACGCATTGTCGAGATTGCCGGCCTGCCCGTGGGCACCACCTATTCGCCCCAGGAATTGCAACAGGCTGCGGCCCGTCTGCGGCGCACCGGCACCTTCAGCTCGGTTGCCATGATCGAGGCGCAGGAGCCTGGGCCGGGCGACACCCTCGCGATCACCGCGCGTGTGGCTGAAGAGAAACCGCGGCGGTTCGGCTTTGGTGGAGAAATCTCGACCGTGGAGGGGTTGTCCGTCAGCACGTTCTGGATGCACCGCAACCTCTTTGGCGGCGCGGAGCGGCTGCGTCTGGACGCAGAGATCGAGGGGATCGGTGGCGATACCGGTGGGACGGACTTTTTGTTGCGTGCGCTCTACCAGCGCCCTGCCACCTTCAATGAAGACACCGGCCTCTACGTGCTGGGCGAGATTGAGCAGCAGGACGAGATCAACTTTTTCTCGCGCCAGGGCACGATCGGTGCAGGCATCGAACGGATCGCATCGGACCAGCGCAGTTACCGCTTTGGGCTGGCGGTCCGGCGCGCGACCACCCGCGACGCCTTTGGGGAAAACGACTACACGCTGCTGCTCGCGCCGGCGGGTGCGACCTTCGACTACCGCGACCGGGTGCTGGATGCGCGGCGCGGTTATTTTCTGGATGCGGAGGTGGCCCCGTTTCTGGCGGCCTCGGGCGCGGACAACGGGCTGCTGACAAAAGTCGATTTGCGCGGTTACCGGACATTCGGCGAGACGCGCTCTACGACCATTGCCCTGCGTGGGCAGCTTGGGTCGCTGATCGGGCCGACGCTCTCCGTGGCACCGGCTGATTTCCTGTTCTATTCCGGCGGCAGTGACACGGTGCGCGGCCATGAATACCAATCGCTTGGCGTCGATCTGGGGGGTGGCCAGACCGTCGGGGGCCGGTCTTTCCTTGGGTTGTCCGCCGAGATACGCATGCGGACGTCCGGCAATCTGGGGTATGTCGGATTTCTGGACGCGGGCTATATCGGGGAGGAGGTCTTTCCCGACGGGTCGGGCGAATGGCACAGCGGCGCCGGGGTGGGCCTGCGATATGCCACGCCCATCGGGCCCATCCGCCTCGACCTGGCGATGCCCACATCGGGCGACGACGACGGGTCATCGTTTCAGGTCTACATTGGCATAGGGCAGGCATTCTGATGTGGGTTTGGGTAAAAATACTGGCCGTCATCGCGCTGCTCTGGGGCGTTACCCATGCGCAGGCGCAGAGCGATGAGGATGACGGCGGCTTTCTGACCCGCACGCTCGAAGACCTGCTCTCAGGCGCGGGGCGCGAGGTCAACATCGAAGGCTTTGCCGGGGCGCTGAGCTCCGAGGCGTCGTTTGACCGCATGACCATTGCCGATGATCAGGGCATCTGGCTGACACTCGAAGACGTGAAGCTGAACTGGAGCAGGCTGGCCCTGCTGCGCGGACGGCTCGAAGTGGACAACCTGAGCGCCGCGGTGCTCGATCTGCCGCGCCTGCCGGAGGTTGAGGAGACAACGGAAGTGCCCGCCGCGGAAGCCACGGAATTTGCGCTGCCGGACCTGCCGGTGTCGGTGAACATCCAGCAGTTCGAAGTCTCTCGCATCGCTCTAGGGGAACCGGTTCTGGGCGCAGCCGCCGTTCTGGACGTCAAGGCCAGCGCGCGGCTCGATGACGAGGGGGCCTTTGTCGATCTGACGGCAAACCGGGTGGACAACACGGCGGGCACCTATGTGGTGCAGGGCAGTTTTGCGCGGGAGACGTCAGAGATTTCGGTGCAGATGGAACTGGATGAAGCTGCAGGCGGGCTGGTGGGGCGGGTGATGAACCTGCCGGGCCAACCCTCCATCGATCTGACCGTGGCGGGCACCGGACCGCTGGATGATTTCACGGCGGATATCGCGCTGGCCACCGACGGGCAGGACCGTGTCGCGGGGCAGGTGGTGTTGAGCACGCTGCCGGTGGAGACCGAGGGCGCTGTGCCTGATCGCCGCGTGCGGGCCAACCTTGGCGGCGACATTACGGCCCTTGTCGCGCCGGAGTCGCGAGATTTCTTCGGCACCGACGTTCAGATCGCTGCGGATGCGGTTTTGGCCGCTGATGGCGCCGTTGATGTCTCTGAATTCAGCCTTGATGCGCAGTCTGCCCAGTTGAGTGGCGCGGTGCGGCTCAACAGTGAGGCCTGGCCGGTGTTCATAGATATCAATGGACAGATTGCGCGGTCTGATCGGCGACCGGTTGTCTTGCCCGGATCGGATGTGGAAACCACGGTGCAGGCTGTGACGCTGAGTGTGGATTTCGATGCCGCGGATGGCGATGCGTTTCGCGGTGTTTTCGACATTGTGGACCTTGACCGTCAGGACGTCCGTTTCGCCGAGGCCGCATTGGTGCTCGACGGGACGCTGGAAAGTGCCGCGGGCACGGTCGGTCGTTTTCTGGGCGATCTTGATCTGACGACGGAAGGGCTGGAATTGTCCGATCCGCAGGCTGCGCAGGCGTTGGGGCAGGACCTGCAGGGCAGGGCCAATATCGACTATGTCGAAGGCCAGCCAATCCGGATTACCGGTCTGGAACTCACGGGCGAAGACTACGGCTTGAGGGGCGATGTCATCATCGACGGGCTGGCGGGCGGTTTCCCGACCGAGCTGGACCTGAGTGTGCAGGCCCTAGAGCTGGCGCGCTTCGCCGGCATATCCGGTCAGCCGCTGACGGGCGGCGCGCAGTTAGACATCCAGGGGAACGTCACGCCGCTCAGCAGCATGTTTGACCTCGCGATCCGGGGCACAACCAACGATCTGACGGTAGGCATCCCGCAGGCCGATGCGGTGCTGGCGGGCGAAACGGCGCTGACCCTGCAGGCGCGGCGCGATGTGTCGGGGACCTTCGTGCAGGATCTGATCCTGCGCAATGACGTGCTTGACGTGGCGGGTGATTTCGAGCTGCGCACGGATGACAGCGTCGTCTCTGCCCGCGCGACCCTCAGCGATATCGCATTGGTGCTGCCGCAATATCAGGGGCCGGTGAGCGTGGTGGTCGACGCCACACAGGACAGCCTGGGCTGGCAGGTCGATCTGACGGCGGATGCGCCCTATGACAGCGCGCTCAGCGTCAAGGGGCGTGCGACCGGGCCGCAAACCGACGTGGTTTTTGATCTTTCCGTGCCGGAGGTCAAACCGCTGGTGCCCACCGTGCAGGGACCGCTCAAGGCCGCCGGACGCATCTGGCTGACGGATCAAGGCTATAACGTGGATGTGGATGCGGGCGGGCCCTACCAATCGGATGTCAGCGTCGCGGGGCTCGCCACCGGGCCTGATGCCGCCGTCACCTTCTCCGCAGCACTCCCGGACATCAGCGTTTTTGTGCCCAACATCCGGGGACCGTTCTCCATTGCGGGGGATGCAGATCGCACCACCGGCGGCTGGCAGATCGATACGGTTGCTCAAGGACCCGCAGGGACGGATGCCACGATCGCGGGGCTTGTGCGGGAAGACGGCACACTCGACCTCGATGTTGCGGGCGCGCTGCCTTTGGGGTTATCGGAACCATTTCTGGCGCCGCGCAGCCTGCAGGGACAGGCACGGTTTGACCTTGCCGTGAATGGGGCGCCTGCGCTTGGCTCTGTTTCCGGGCGTATCACGACAGATGGCGCCAGCTTTGCCGCACCCAATCTGCGGCTTGCGTTGACCGATCTTGACACAACCCTTGATCTGGCGGGCGGGTCGCTGCGCATCGACGCGCAAAGTGCCGTTGAAAGCGGTGGTAGCATGGTGGCGTCCGGCTTTCTCAACCTGACAAACCTGTCCACTGATCTGCTGGTGACCCTGAACAGCGTTGGCTTTGTCGACCCACGCCTGTTTTCCACCGTGCTGGATGGTGCGATTGCCGTTACGGGTCCGTTGAACGGCGGTGCCCGGATTGCCGGGGAAATCAACGTGGGCGAGACCCTTGTAACCGTGCCGTCCTCCGGATTGACCAGTATTGGCGAAATCCCCGACATCACCCATGTGGGGGCGCCGGCGGCGGTGACCCGCACCCGCGGCCGCGCAGGGGTGATCCCCGAGCCGCAGTCTGCCGGCGCGTCCGGCGCAGCGGCGTACCGTCTTGGCATTCAGATCAATGCGCCGCGCAGGATTTTCGTGCGTGGACGCGGCATTGACGCGGAACTGGGCGGCGGGCTCGAGATTACCGGGACTACGGCGCGGGTGATCTCCGCCGGTCAATTCGATCTGGTGCGCGGGCGGCTCGATATCCTTGGCAAACGGTTCGATCTGGTCGAAGGATCTATCCAGTTTCAGGGCGATCTTGTGCCCTACATTCGCTTCGTGACCTCCTCGAGCACGGAAAACGGCACCGCCGGGATCGTGCTTGACGGACCGGCGTCGACGCCGGATGTGTCCTTTATTTCAACGCCCGATGCGCCGCAGGATCAGGTGCTGGCGCAACTGCTCTTCGGGCGCAATATTGACGAGATATCGGCTTTTCAGGCGCTGCAACTGGCGAATGCGGTGGCCGAGCTGGCAGGGCGGCAGGGGTCCGATGTCATTGGCAATCTTAGAGAGGGTTTCGGTCTGGATGATTTCGACGTGACCACCACCGATGACGGCGAGGCGGCGGTGCGGGCGGGCAAATACATCTCCGACAACATCTACACAGATGTGACCACGGGCGGCGGGGAGACGGAATTGTCGATCAACCTTGAATTGACAGAATCTCTGAAAGCCAAGGGCACGCTGGAGCAGGACGGCAACACTGCCCTGGGCATATTCTTTGAGCGGGATTACTGATCTGGCGCTGTGGAACCCGGTGTGAACTGGCCAAACCGCCCCCGATCGAACAGCAGCCCCGGTGCTTCAGATGTGCCCTGCGCCACGTGGCGCACTTTGCCCAGGATCAGCGAGTGATCGCCCGCCGGATGCACCGCATGGGTCGTGCAGAAAAACGCGGCAAGACATCCTGCGAGATGCGGGGTGCCCAGCGGGCCTGCCTCCCACACCAGTGTTTCGAACCCGTCCCCGCTGCTTGCGAAATGGTGGGCGAGGTCGAGCTGATCAGCCCCCAGGACATGAATGCAAAAGCTGTCTGCCCCGGTGAAGGCGTCGTGACGGCGGGAGGATACTGCGGGCGACCACAACACCAGGGGTGGGGATAGCGAGACAGAAGAGAATGAATTCGCCGTCATCCCAAGCGGCCCCGTGGGCGTCTGCGTTGTGATCACCGTCACACCGGTGCCGTAGCAGCCGAAAGCACGCCGAAGGTCCTGCAGGCGGTCGGGATCGGGGGAAAACAGCGCCGTATCAGAGGGCATTCGGGCGTCCGCTGGCCTTGCTTGTTTCAGAATGGATCATCGCACCTCGCCCGGTCAGTCTTGAGAGGCCATGTATGGCATGAACCGCGCAGGGCAAGGCCGCCAGTGACGCCCGCCCCACGGCGAAGGCCGGTACGCGCGGTACCGGCCCATCGGGTCCGTTGACTTCAGCCTTTGTTCATTCGGTTTTCGATCAAATCCTCGACCACCGAGGGATCGGCCAGCGTGGACGTGTCGCCCAGAGCACCGAAATCATCCTCGGCAATCTTGCGCAGGATACGTCGCATGATCTTGCCCGAACGGGTCTTGGGCAGACCCGGCGCCCATTGGATGAGATCGGGGCTGGCAATCGGACCAATCTCCGTCCGCACCCAAGTGCGCAACTCCTTGCGCAGCTCTTCGGTAGGTTCCTCGCCACTCATCAGGGTGACGTAGCAGTAAATGCCCTGGCCCTTGATTTCATGCGGATAGCCAACCACCGCCGCCTCGGCCACTTTCCCATGCGCCACTAGCGCGCTTTCCACCTCCGCGGTGCCCATCCGGTGGCCCGAGACGTTGATCACATCATCGACGCGGCCGGTGATCCAGTAGTCGCCATCCGTATCGCGTTTGCAGCCGTCGCCGGTGAAGTAGTAGCCCTTGTAGTCCGCGAAATAGGTCTTCTCGAACCGCGCGTGATCGCCCCAGACCGACCGCATTTGCCCGGGCCAACTGTCGGAGATACACAGCACCCCTTCGACGTCATTGCCCTGGATCACCTCGCCGGTTGCCGGCTCCAGCACAACCGGTTCGATCCCGAAGAAGGGTTTCATAGCGGAGCCCGGTTTCATCGCATGGGCGCCGGGCAGAGGGGTCATCAGGTGCCCGCCGGTTTCGGTCTGCCACCAGGTGTCCACGATGGGGCATTTGCCCTTGCCCACGACGTCGTTGTACCAGTTCCAGGCTTCGGGGTTGATCGGTTCACCGACGGTGCCCAGCAGCTTGAGGCTGCTCAGATCGCAGGTCTCTACGAACTGGTTGCCCTGACCCATCAGCGCGCGAATGGCGGTGGGCGCGGTGTAGAACTGGTTCACCTTGTGCTTTTCGCAGACCTGCCAGAAGCGGCTGGCATCCGGGTAGGTAGGCACCCCTTCGAACATCAGCGTGGTGGCCCCATTCGCAAGCGGGCCGTAGACGATATAGCTGTGCCCGGTGACCCAGCCGACGTCTGCTGTGCACCAGTAGATATCGCCGTCGTGATAATCGAAGGTGATTTCATGCGTCATCGCGGCATAGACGAGATAACCGCCAGTGGTGTGCACCACGCCCTTCGGCTGACCCGTCGAGCCGGAGGTGTAGAGGATGAACAGCGGGTCTTCGGCCCCCATCTCCTCGGGGGCGCAGTCCTCCGACGCCTCGGCGGCCAGCGCGTTATAGTCGAAATCGCGCCCGTCAATCCACGTGGTCTGGCCGCCCGTGCGCTTGACCACCAGCAGCTTCACATCATCAGCGGTATGCAGCAGCGCCTGATCAGCGTTGGATTTCAACGGCGTGTCGCGCCCGCCGCGTGGCGCATGGTCTGCGGTGATGACCACCTTGGCGTCACAGCCGTTTACGCGTGCCGCCAGAGCATCCGGCGAAAATCCTGCAAAAACAATGGAGTGTATGGCGCCAATTCGCGCGCAGGCGAGCATAGCATAGGCCGCCTCCGGGATCATCGGCATGTAGATGATCACCCGGTCCCCCTTACTGACGCCGAGGTCTTTCAGCACATTTGCCATTTTACAGACCGCACTGTGTAGCGCCTTGTAGGTGATGTGCATTGCCTCGTCGTCGGGGCTGTCGGGTTCCCAGATGATCGCGGTCTGATCGCCGCGTGTCGCCAGATGCCGATCGACACAATTGGCTGAGACGTTCAGCGTGCCATCGGCAAACCAGTTGATGGAGACATTGCCCAGCGTGAAGTCGACATCCTTGACCTGGGTGAAGGGCGTCATCCAGTCGACGCGCGCCGCTTCCTTGCGCCAGAAACCTTCTGGATCCTTGATCGATGCCGCGTACATGGCCGCGTAGCTTTCGGCGTCGACATGGGCGTTGGCGGCCATATCGGGCGATGGCGGATAGGTTTTGGCGGCTGTGGCGGTGTCGGACATGAAGGCTCCTCCCTTGGGTCGTAACAGTGCGAAGGAACGGCATGCGGGTGCGTCTGCACGCATGGTCTGTCCTCTCCTCCGAGACGGATCATAGCGTGATCGGAAAAGAAGGGAATAAGCTTAGGAAACACAAGGTTTTTGAAGCCTGCGGTTTTCAAGGCCCAAGGCACGACTTGAAATTCGAGGCGTCAGCGCGGCAGTTTCGAGCGTCCTTTGCCTAGAATGGGGTATGATTGTGTGTCGGATGCAAGTCACCGGACACGCTGGTTTGTCCCCCGAGAGCCCGTGTGGTGTCGAAAGCTGCCCAATTTGCCAGAATCGATGGGGAAGGGCCCGGCGGGCATTCTGTGCTTGGCAGCCAGCGCCAGCTTGGGTAGCCTCGCCCTAATCGTACCCCATGTGAGGTGCGTAAAAAGGGAGAAACACATGAACAAATATCTGTCCGGTGCCGCCGTCGCCGCCATCAGCTTTGCTTTCGTCTCGGAGGCCGCCGCCACGGAATGGAACGTATCCGTCTGGGGCAAACGCCGCGCCTTTACCGAGCACGTTGAAAAACTGGCTGAACTCGTGTCCGAAAAGACAAACGGTGAGTTCACCATGAACATCAGCTATGGTGGCCTGTCGAAAAATCGCGAAAACCTCGACGGCATCTCCATCGGGGCCTTTGAGATGGCGCAGTTCTGCGCGGGCTACCACCGCGACAAGAACCGCGTGATCACCGTGCTGGAACTGCCGTTCCTGGGCGTTGAGAACCTGGAACAGGAGGTTGCAGTCTCTTCGGCCGTTTACGCACACCCCGCCGCGACCGAAGAGATGGCGCAGTGGAACGCGAAACTGCTGATGACCTCGCCCATGCCGCAATACAACATCGTCGGCACCGGCGAGCCGCGTGACGAACTGGCCGAGTTTGACGGCATGCGGGTGCGCGCCACCGGCGGGCTGGGTGAAGCCTTTAAGGCCGTGGGGGGCGTGCCCACATCCGTGACGGCGACCGAGGCCTATCAGGCGATGGAAGGCGGCGTTGTCGATACCGTGGCCTTTGCCCAGCACGCGCATCTGAGCTTCGGCACGATCAACCAGGCGGATTGGTGGACGGCCAACCTCAACCCCGGCACGGTGAACTGCCCGGTGGTGGTGAACATAGACGCCTATGAATCTCTGAGCGATGCGGAACGCGAAGCGCTCGACAGTTCCGTCTCCGAAGCGCTGGATCACTACCTTGCCAACTACGGCGAATTGCTCAAGCGCTGGGATTCCGTGCTGGAAGAGAAGGGCGTGCAGAAAGTCGACATCGCACCGGAAGTGATCGAGGAATTCCGCGCCAAGGCTGCAGACCCGATCCGCGATCAGTGGATCAAGGACATGGAAGCGCAGGGCCTGCCGGGCCAGGAGCTCTATGATCTGGTCGTGACAACGCTTGAAGAAGCCAAGGGCGGCAGCTGATCGGAAACGATCTGACCGGGCCGCGCCTTCGGGGGCGGCCCCACCTATAACAACCGGGGGGCAGAGCGATGGCGGGATCCGCTGCGGTGCTCGAAGATTCCAGTCTGCTGAGCCGACTGGATCGCACACTTTTACCAATTGAACGGTTCTGCGCGCTGCTCAGCGGGCTGGCGATTTTCTCGCTGATGTTCCTGGCGGCCTATTCGGTCACCGGGCGCAAGTTCTTTGCCTCACCGCTTGCGGGCTACGTGGATTACATCGAGGCGGCGATGCCGATCATTGCGATCATGGGCGTGTCCTACGTGCAGCGGGATGGCACCCATGTGCGCATGGATATGCTGGTCAGCGCGCTGCGGGGGCGGGTCTTGTGGTTCTTCGAGCTGGTCTCCGTTCTGCTGATCCTCGTGCTGATCGTGGCGCTGACCTGGGGGGCGTGGGATCATTTCGACCGCTCGTTTGACTGCGCGCGGCCCCTGTGCAGCCGCGACAGCTCCATCGACATCGGCTTGCCGATCTGGCCCTCGAAACTGGTAGTGCCCATTGCCTTTGGTGTGCTGTGCCTGCGACTTTTACTGCAGGCCTGGGGTTATGGGCGGGCGCTGGTGCTGGGGCTCGAAAGCCCGGTTGCGGTGCCGCTGAACCTCTCCGTCGCTGAACAGGCGCGGCTTGAGGCCGAAGCACTGGATGGGGCGGATTGATGGAACCCATTGAAATCGGATTGTGGGTCAGCGGTGGCCTTCTGGTCTTTGTCGTCCTCGGTATGCGTGTGGCCTTTGCCGCTGGCTTGGCCGGATTTGTCGGGCTTGTCTGGCTGCGCTGGAACGGGTTTGACTATGACCCGGAACGGTTTTGGAAAGCGGTCGAGATCAGCGTGAAAATCGCAGGCCTCACCCCGCATTCCAAAGTCTCCGCACAGGTGCTGAGCCTGATCCCGGTCTTCATCCTGATCGGCTATCTGGCCTATTACGCCAAGCTCACGACAGCCCTCTTTGTCGCGGCAAAACGCTGGATTGCCTGGGTGCCGGGAGGGCTCGCCGTCTCCACCGTCTTTGCCACCGCCGGGTTTGCCGCGGTTTCTGGCGCGTCAGTTGCGACGGCGGCGGTCTTTGCCCGCATCGCCATCCCCGAAATGCTTAAGATCGGCTATAATAAACAATTCGCAGCCGGTGTCGTGGCGGCGGGCGGCACGCTGGCCTCGCTGATCCCACCCTCGGCGATCCTCGTGATCTACGCGATCATCGTGGAGCAGGACGTGGGCAAACTGCTGCTGGCGGGATTCCTGCCCGGCATGTTTTCCGCCGTGGTCTATGCCACCCTGATCATCGGCATCGCCGTGGTTTTCAAAACCGTGGGGCCGCCCGTCGGCGGGTTTTCCTGGCGCGAACGCTTTGAAGCACTGCCCCCCGCGCTGCCCATTCTGGCGGTGGTCGTGATCATCATCTTCTTTGTCTACAACCCCTTTGGCGATGCTTGGGGCACCCCGACCGAAGGCGGCGCCATCGGGGCCTTCATCATCTTCCTGATGGCGCTTTATCGGGGCATGCGGTGGGCTCAGCTCAAGGACGCCCTGCTGGACACCGCCAAGCTGACCGTCATGATCTTTTCCATCATCTGGGGGGTGCTGATCTACGTGCGGTTCCTCGGCTTTGCCGAACTGCCGGAAGCCTTTGCCGATTGGATCACCTCGCTGGAGATGTCGCCGATGCTGATCCTGGTCTGCATCCTGCTGGCCTACGCGGTGCTGGGCATGTTCATGGATGCCATCGGCATGCTGCTGTTGACGCTGCCCGTGGTCTACCCGGCGGTCATGGCGCTGAACGGCGGCGAGTTCGTCAGCGCGGCAGACAGCGCCTTTGGCATGTCGGGGCCGATGTGCGCGATCTGGTTTGGCATTCTGGTGGTCAAGATGGCGGAGTTCTGTCTGATCACACCGCCCATTGGTCTCAACTGTTTCGTGGTTGCGGGCGTGCGTGATGACCTGACCGTGCAGGACGTCTTCAAAGGGGTGACGCCCTTCTTCGTGGCGGATGCGGTGACCATTGCGCTGTTGGTCGCCTTCCCGGACATCGTGCTCTTCCTGCCGGCGCTGGCCGGTTAATAGGGCAGGCCCACGTAGTTTTCGGCCAGCGCTTTCTGCGCGGCATCGCTGCTGCGCAGGAATTCCAATTCCGCGCGCTGCATGCGCAGATCAAACTCGGACTGGTCGGGATAGCGGTGCATGAGGGAGGAAAACCACCAGCTGAACCGCTCGGCCTTCCACACCCGCGCCAGCGCCTTTTCCGAATACTGATCAAGCCCCTCGTCCGTCTTGTCGAGGTAGTGCTGGCACAACCCTGTGAAAAGGTAGTGCACATCTGACGCGGCAGTGTTGAGGCCCTTGGCTCCGGTGGGCGGCACGATATGGGCAGCATCGCCACATAGAAAGAGCCGCCCCCAGCGCATCGGTTCGGTCACGAAAGACCGCAGCGGCGCGATGGATTTCTCGATGGAGGGGCCGGTGATCAGCTGCGCCGCCTGATCCTGTGGGATGCGGCGTTTCAGCTCCTGCCAGAAGGCGTCATCCGACCAGTCCTGCGGTTTGTCCGCCATGCTGCACTGGATGTAGTAGCGCGACAGCTGATCATTGCGCATGGAGCAGAGGGCAAAGCCGCGCTCCGAATTGGCGTAGATGATCTCATCGTTCACGGGCGGCGTTTCACTCAGCACGCCCAGCCAACCAAAGGGATAGACTTTTTCGAATTCGCGGCGCGACGTCCGTGGAATGGAATTGCGGCTGACCCCGTGAAACCCGTCACAGCCAGCGATAAAGTCGCAGTCGATGCGGCGTTCCTGGCCCCCGATCGTGTAGGTGACATAAGGCGCGTCGCGATCCGCGTCGTGGATGATAACGCCCGCCACCTCAAATTCGATCTGTCCGCCTTGGGATTCGCGCGCGGCATAGAGATCCTGCGTTACTTCGGTCTGGCCATAGACCATGACCGAGGTGCCGGTGTGTTTTTGGAAATCGATGCGAAAGAGCGTGTCATCATAGGAGATCAGCGTACCATGATGGGCGATACCCTTGGCCTTCATGCGCGCATCCACCCCGGCCTCGGCCATCAGCGCCATCATCCCTTGTTCCAACACGCCCGCACGGATGCGGCCCAGCACATGCTCTCGGGTCTGGCGTTCCAGCACAATGCTGTCGATCCCCTTGGTGTAGAGCAACTGCGACAGCAGCAGGCCAGATGGGCCGCCGCCAATGATGACAACCTGTGTACGCATGATCCCGGTTCCTCTTCCCCGCATGGCACAGGATAGAGGAGCATCAGACAATGGCAAATGGGGAGAGGGGGAAAACGGCGCCGCGCCGCGGCGTTTTCGTCAGGAGGCTTTGCTGTCGGAGCTGCTGTCGAATATCTTGAGCATCTCTTCGCGGTTCATCGGGCGGCCAAAGTAAAAGCCCTGAACGGAATCGCAGCGTTCCGACCGCAGGAAAGTCAACTCATCCTCAATCTCGACGCCCTCGGCCAGAACCGGGATTTTAAGCGCGGCACCCAATAGAAGGGTCGAGCGCACGATGGCGGCACGCTGCTGATCCAGGTGCACATTCTGGACAAAGCTGCGATCAATCTTGATCTTGTCGAAAGGGAAGGTCTGCAAGGTTGCGAGCGAGGAGTAGCCAGTGCCAAAGTCGTCCATCGCAATGCGAATGCCCATTTCCTTGAGGCCATGCATCACTCTTAGCGTATGGGCCTGATCGTCGATGATGCTGGCTTCGGTCACCTCCAGTTCCAGCCGTTCCGGTGGCAGGCGGCTCTCGAACAGGATGTCAGACACATGTTCCAGGAAGGAGGGTTGTACCAGTTGCTGTGGGGCCACGTTGACGGCGATGCTGTAGGGCTTCGGCCACTGCGATGCCTCGAAACACGCCGTCCGCAAAACCCAGAGCCCGATCTCGCGGATCAGGCCAGTCTCTTCCGCGATGGGAATGAATTCACCGGGCGAAACACGCCCCTTTGTCGGGTGGTTCCAGCGCAACAAGACCTCGAAGCCGACAGGTGCCAAGGACTGAATGTCATTTTGCAGCTGGTAGGCCAGTTCGAACTCACCGTTGGCACATGCCTGACGTAAATCACTGATCATGACCTTCTTTTCACGGCTCTGCTGGTCCATTTCCGCGTTGTAGTGGCAAATATGGCGCTCGGGCTCCATCTTGGCGCGGTACATGGCAAGATCGGACTTATGCAGCAGGTCATGGAGCTCCCGACCGTCTTCGATGGTCGAGGCAATGCCGATGGAGGCACCGATCATAACAGAGGCCTGATCGATGTTGATCGGTTCGACCACCAGGGCATGCAGTCTTTCGGCAAAGGCGGTCACCTGATCAAGGCGGCGAAAGCCGCGCTTGAGGGCCACGAATTCATCGCCTCCTGCGCGGGCCACGAACTCATCCGACTGAAGCGCCTGCGACAGGCGTTTTCCCACCGTTGACAGGACGGTGTCGCCCGCTGCGTGGCCATAGACGTCGTTCACCTCCTTGAAGAGGTTCAGGTCAATGGTCAGAACGGCGGCGCGTTCCGTCTCGTTCTGATCCATTCGCGCGGAAAACTGGGTCATCTTCTGGTTCAGATGCATGCGGTTCGGCAGGCCGGTGAGCGGGTCATGCAGAGCCGCGCGTTGCAACTGATCGCGCGCTTCATCTTCGATGTTGGTTTCAATGCTGACCGAGGCGAAACCAACCAGCAAGACCACGGCCATTACCCCCATGATGATGATCCCCAGTGTTTCATCCGAAACGACCTGCGGTGGGACCTGATAAAGAGGGCTCAATTCGATGGTGATAGCACTCATGCCCGTGAAATGCATGGCGCAGATCGCGAGGACCATCAGCAGAGAGCCCCCAAGCCAGCAATACCGTGTCACCGGAAAAACCACGCGGTGATAGGCGCCTGAACCCAGCACCGCGCCAAGCAGGACCGAAACCGCAACAGTGGACTGTTGCCAGATGATCGATCCCGGCAAGAGATAAGCGGACATCCCGATGTAATGCATCGCTGACACGGTGAGACCAAAGACGGCACCGGCGATCAGTGTGTAGATCCCCTTGGGCGCGTAGGCGAGAATGCCATTTGCGACCAGCAGCCCGAGTACAGCCACCAGCAACGACAGCCCGGTTGCGACCGGTTCGTAGCCATGTTCGTACCCCGGATCATAGGCCAGCATTGCGATGAAATGTGTCGACCAGATTGTCGAGCCGGCAATCAGGCTGCTGAGCGCCAGCTGCACCGCCTTACGTGGCCCTTGGGAGTGGATCAGCCGCCGCGCCAGCAAGATAGACAGGCAACTGCCGATGACGCAAATGAATGCGGCAAGCGCAACCAACCCGTGGTTATGTTCCTGAGTAAGGCATTCAATAAAGCGGTTCATCGTCGTCCTGGCGCTCGCCGAAGCATGGATGCGACGGGATCACACGGAACCGGTAAACACATTGATACGATAGCGGAAAATAAGCCGGAGCATTTAGTTCATATTGCGTCTAATTCCGCGTGTCGTGGTGCAGCTTGCTGTCTTCGGGCGCCTCGGCCCGGTCTTCCATGCCATAGTCGCGGATGACACTGGCAATGCGCAAACGGTAGCCGTCGAAGATGCCGTCGCGACCCGCGCTTTGCGCCGCGCGATGCGCGCTCAGCCTGCGCCAGCGGGCAATGGCGTCTTCGTCCTCAAAGAAGGACAGCGACAGGATTTTCTTTGGATCGGTCAGGCTTTGGAATCGCTCCACGGAGATAAATCCTTCGACCTCATCGATCATCGGACGCATTTTCGCCGCGATATCCAGGTAGTCTTCCTTGCGCCCGTCGGCGGGTTCCACTTCGAAAATAACGGCAATCACGTGGGCTCTCCATGTGGCGCTGAGGCCAGTGTCAAAAAGGTTCGGTCTTCACGCAGCAGGAATTTTTCCGACTGGGCAAAGGCGTAGTTCTCGCGGCCCAGTGGATCGTCCGCAAGCCGCGCGCGATACTCCTCATAGGCGGCAAGGCTGGGGATGTTGTAAAGGCCATAAGCCAGGGTTGATGATCCTTCATGTGGCGCAAAATATCCAATCAGATCGGCGCCACAGCGCGGGATCGCCTGGCCCCAGTTGCGCGCGTATCTGACAAAATGGTCACGTTTGGTTGGGTCAATCTGATAGCGGATGATACAGGTCAGCATGTCAATCTCCTTTGATGCACATCTGTGTCATACAGAATTGATTTTCGCAGATGGTTCGATTAGGGTCGAACTATGAAAGAAGGACCAGATATCGCCCGTGTGGCCGCGCTGATCGGAGATCCGGCGCGCGCCAATATGCTGACCGCGCTGATGGTCGGCAAGGCGTTGACGGCCACGGAACTGGCGGCGGAGGCGGGCGTCACCAGCCAGACGGCCAGCACGCATCTGGCCAAGCTGGACGGCGGCAACCTGCTGCGCGTGCGTAAACAGGGTCGGCATAAGTATTTCTCGCTGGCGACGGATGATGTCGCCGCGGTTCTGGAAGGGTTGATGGGGCTCGCGGCCAAGAGCGGCCATTTGCGCACCCGCACCGGACCCCGAGATGCATCGCTGCGCAAGGCGCGGGTCTGTTACAATCATCTTGCCGGTGACATGGGCATTCGGATGTTCGACAGCTTTCACGGGCGTGGGTTTCTGGTGCTGGAGCGCGAGGCATTGCGGCTCACCTCCGAGGGCGCGGAGTTCGTGGCAGGGTTCGGGATTGATCTGGACAAGCTGGCCGCGCAGAAATCGCCGTTATGCAAAGAGTGTCTGGATTGGAGCGCGCGGCGCTCTCACCTTGCGGGCAGCCTGGGGCGGGCATTGCTGTCGCGGATTGAAGCCCTGGGCTGGGCCAAACGGGATCCGGACAGTCGCGCGGTGATCTTCACGCAGCGGGGAGAGGCCGCCTTTGCAAGGCAACTCGCGGTTGCCACGGTTTGATCTCTCGGCCTGTGTTTCGACGCGGCAAGCTTGCACGGTCTGCGCTACAGGGGCGTTGGCCTGCCAGATGAATGGAGCATGTCGGCGACCACCCCGCAGACGAAAATGACCTCTTTTCGCGCACATAGGCTCTCTGTTGCGCCGATGATGAATTGGGCAGTTTCTCTATTTTTTTCAAAGTATTAGAACGCTGTGTGCAGAGTGTTTTCATGCTTTGCTCGCACCGTGTCTGTTTTTCGCCTGGTTGCCTACATAATCACTGAAGCTTTTGAGTGTTTCATCCAAATGAACTGAGCTTATGCCACGCTGTCTCCGAGGTCTGCCCTGAGTCCAAAACGGACTTGCGTTAAGTGCGCTGCAAGCGGTGTTATGCAGGGCATGCTTCTGTCCCGGGGTTATGTGCCGCTTTGTCGGTGGAGACCGCAGCGATTAAAATGACCAATAGGGATGCAAGCGTCGGCCGTGCGCTTTTGCACCCCGGGCTGCTTTTCCTCGACACAGGAAAAGAACGGCGTTCCACAGTAGCGGGCGCAGATTTGTTGCGGTCACTCACCTTCCCTGGCGAGGAAACCGCCAACAAGCAAGTTGAACACCTCCGGCATTTCAAGGTGTACCGCGTGCGCACAGTTCGGCACGACGGCGAGGTTCGATCGAGGGATCGTCTCCCAAAGCTGGTGCGCTTGTTGCCATTGATAGGTGCGGTCCCCGTCTCCCCACAGGACAAGCGTTTCGGGGGTGATGGAGGGCAAGAAATCATCCCCCCGCCACGCTTGCATGGCATCCAGACCCGCCTGAATGGCGTCTGGAGAGGCGTTTTCGGCAATGGCGGCGCAGCTTTCAAAGGCGGGGTCCTGTTGGTGTTCGAGAAACCATGTTGCCGCGATCCGACGCGCGGTGGCCTGCGCGCCATCCGCCAGCGCACGGGCTTTGCTTTGTTCGATTGTTTCAAAACGGCCCGGCAAGACACCAATGGCGCCCGTGCCATACAGAACAAGGCGATCGATATTGTCCTGATCCCTGCGCGTCATTTCCTGTACGATCATGCCGCCCATGGAATGGCCCAGCAGGTGATATCGTTTGATGCCGTTGCGCCGAAGTTCGCCAATCACCCAATCAGCAAAGGCGGGAATGGAGTGAAGGACCGGCAGATGCCGGTTCGCACCAAATCCGGGCAGGTCAGGTGCGAAGACGTTGTAGCGGTCCCCGAAATGAGCCGCCTGCGCGTCCCACTGTGTGCTGCCGCCCATGAACCCATGGACCAGCACCAGCGTTTTCACTTGCGTTGGCCCTGCACAATCCGGTCAAGGATCATGGCGCAGAACAGGATGGCAAACCCGGCCAGGATGCCCTGTCCGACGTTGGCATACTGCAGCGCCTCAAGCACATCCTCGCCCAGGCCCTTGGCCCCGATGAGCGATGCGACGACAACCATGGCGAGCGATAACATGATGGTCTGGTTGACCCCGGCCCGGATCGACGGGCCCGCCAGGGGCAAGTCGACGCGGCTCAGCAGGTACCACTTGTTCGCACCAAACGAGATTGCGGCTTCGCGCACGCTTTCAGGGACACCCCGCAGGCCCAGAACGGTCAGGCGCACCACAGGTGTGCCGCCGAAAATCATCGTCACAATAACGGCCGCGGGCTTGCCAACCCCAAAGAACGCAATAACCGGGACCATGAAGACAAAAGCGGGCATGGTTTGCATAAAGTCCATAATGGGTTGGATGAAGGCGTAAAACCGTGGCCGGTGCGCGGCGAACATCCCCAGCGGAATGCCGATCACGATCGACAGACACGCCGCAGTACCAAGAAGGGCCAGCGTGGTCATTGCGGCCTCCCAAAAGCCCAGGAGGCCCATATACGCCAAGAAGGCACCGGAATAGATCGCAGTGCGGATGCCGGCCGTCAGCCACGTCAACAGCACAATGAGGCTTGCGATCACGATCCAAGGGGTTTGCACCAATATCACTTCAAGCGCGTCAAGAATGGAGCGGATACCTATGGTCAGCCCATCAAAGAACGCCTCGCTGTTGCGCACGCAGAACGCGATCAGTTCCTCGACCCACGCAATGCCCGTGCGGCGGATGTCAGGATCGGTCGGGAATTCGCTGAGAACGGTGTACCGCCCCGGAAAACTGTAGTGGACCATTGCCACGACCACGATAACCACCATAAAGGCCGCGCTGAAAACGATCTGATCCACCGGCAGACCGGAGCGTATGGTACGGTCCGACAGCCATTCGGAAAACCGCGTTTCAAGCGCCCAGTTGGCCGTCACCGCCTGCACGGCCTTGACGAGGGCCAGGATCACAATGCCCGTCAGCACAATGCTCGGACCTTGCTGGGCCAACGCCTCGGCTTCGGCGCGTATGCCGCCGATATTGGCCTCAAGCCCGTCGACTGCGCGCTGAAAGGCGTCCACCCTGTCCGATCCGCTCTCGATGGCGGCAGCCAGTTGTTGGCGACGCAGATCCAGCGTGCCTTCGATTGATGCGATGCGCGCCATGGCGTCTGAAGCCAGGTCGCCAAACAGGCCCCGTGCAATCTGAACGAATGCGATGGCCTCGATGACCAAAAAGACCAGGGCCCAAGACCACAATCCTCGCGCGCCAAACCAAATGGGACCAAAAAGCCCCGCCATGGTGTTGAACGTCGGCGTAAAGCGGGCAGAGGCGCCGACCTTATCGAAGTTTGCGATGTAATAGTCCGGACTGGTGCGCACGAAGGTGCGGATGTTTTCCTTGCGCCCTTCAGCGTAAGCAACGGCCGCTGCACTTTCTGTGTCTTCCAGCGGATTGACCTCTTCGTCTCTCATGACATTTCCGTCCCTTCGACTACGGTGCGCAAAAGATCAGCCCGTGTAATGACACCGACATCGGCGCCATCGTGCTTTACCAAAATTGGTTTGTCGTCATTTATGGCCAGCGTAATGAGGTTGCTGAGGGTTTCGGTGCCCGCCACACCGGGCGCATCCGATGGCACTGTGCCGCCCTTGGATTTAAAGGCATCCAGCGGCTGCATGACAGCATCTGCATGCACCACCTTGAGCCGCGATATCCCCGCCACAAAGTCGGCCACGTAGTCGTCTGCCGGGTGCATCACAATGTCCTCGGCTGTGCCCATCTGTACCATCTTACCGTCCCGCATGATCGCAATGCGGTCGCCGATGCGCACTGCTTCATCAAGGTCATGGGTGATGAACACAGTTGTTTTCTTGAGGATCTTGGACAGGCGAATGAATTCATCCTGCAACTGCCGTCGGATCAGCGGATCAAGCGCCGAAAAAGGCTCGTCCATAAGCAAAACATCAGGGTTTGCGGCCAGAGCACGCGCCAGCCCAACCCTTTGTTGCATCCCGCCTGACAGCTCGTGGGCGAATTTGGCGCCCCATGCGCCAAGCTCAACGATATCAAGGATCGCTGCGGCCTGACGCATCCGCTCGTTCTTGGCGATCTGCCGGATTTCAAGCGGCATGGCCACATTGTCCAGCACAGACCTGTGCGGCATCAGCGCGAAGTTCTGGAACACCATCCCGATCTTCTGATTGCGGAACTGTTGAAGCTCGCGTGGACCCAAAGCCATGACATCGGTACCCTGGATCTCGATCTTTCCGGCCGTTGGCTCCAACAAGCGGTTGAAGTGCCGGACAAGTGTGGATTTTCCGCTGCCTGACAGGCCCATGATGCAAAAAATCTCACCACGGTTCACAGACAGACTGACATCAGCCACACCTACGACTGCGTTGAATTCCTTCAAGACTTCCGGCTTGGTAAGCCCCCGATCACGGATCGCCTTCAGCGCTTCCTCGGGACGGGCGCCGAAAATCTTCCAGACGTTTGAAATCTCAATGACTGTTTCGTGGTTCATACCGGATAACGCTCCATCGCCGCAGTCGGTGCCCTTGTTGGGGGGCAGGTCGCGCGGGGACCCCCGCGCGCACCGTTTTCAAATAGGGGTTCGGATCACAGACCCAACCAGGCGTCGACACGCTCGGGGTTGGCTTCAACCCACTCACGCGCAACGTCAGCAGGATCACGGCCTTTGCCGCTGATCTCAAAGGCAAAGCTGCTGACATCATCGGCGGTCAGTGCAAAGTTGCTGAAGAAATCAGCGATGGCTGGCGACCGCTCCGGCAGGGTGTTGGACCATGCGATCTGGACTTCTTTCAACGCGTCCTTGGTGGCCACGTTGGATTTTTCAAACCAGTCCGCATCGTCGGACGGCTGAACCATCACGTATTTGGCCGGATCGAATGTCGGCTCGGTCAGCATTTCCACGTCAAACATGAACCAGACGGCATGGGGCTTGTAGCAATAAAAGGCATAGCCTTCGCCCTTGGCGATGGAGTCCTTGATGCGCGCTGTCTTCACACTTTCTTCGGCGCGGATGGGCTCGATAAAGTCCATCAGACCGTAGTCTCGGGTCTTGACCTCGTTCACGTTCGCAGAGGCCCAGCCCGGCGCACCGATCCACATCTCGCCTTTGCCGTTGCCGTCGCTGTCCATCAATGCAGCAACGTCGGGGCGTCCCAGATCGGTAATATCGGAAATGTCGTTGGCTGCAGCAAAATCCTTGGAGACGCAGAAGCCCTGATTGCCCTCATAGGGGTTGGACGACATCGTCACGGTGCCTGCCTCATCCACGTATTTCTTGGTAAAGCTTTCCTGGTTCGGCAGCCAGACATCGGGGTGTACATCGATGTCGCCCTTGCCCTGGTCCATGGCCTGGAAAATCGTGGCGTTGTTGCCGGGCACATATTCGACGGTGCCGCCGATGCGCATCTCAACAACGGCTCCCAACAGGTGGGCTATGGCTTGCGCGCCTGTCCAGGTCGGGACGCCGATCTTGACGCTTTCAGCGAATGCTGGCGTGCACAGTGCGCTGATCAGAGCAGCTGACAGTACGTTGGATTTGAGTGACATAAGTGGTCTCCTTGTTGGTCTTTTTTGGTTTTTAGTCTTTGTAGCCGGGCAAACCGAACGTATCGGGATACCCAAATAATGCAGCGCTTCCGCCGGTGTGCAAGAAAACAACATTGTCCATACCGTCGAAATATCCCTTGCGGATTTGGTCGATCAGACCATCCAGCCCTTTTCCGGAATAGACCGGATCAAACAACAGGCCTTCGGTTTGCGCCAGTAACTTCAGCGCGGCAATCATACCATCCGTCGGCAGACCATATCCCGGCCCTACGTAATCGCAATTGGCCCGCACGGCGCTGCGCTGAATTATCTGGCCTGTTCCAAGATGGTTGGCTGTTTTCTGAGCAAGATCAAACACCATCTGCTCCTGCTTTTCCTGAGGCGCGCGCACGCCGATTCCCAGCAGATGTATATCACTCTGGATCGCGGCCAGCCCGGCCACTAGGCCTGCCTGTGTGCCGGAACTGCCAGTGGCGTGCACCAGGGCGTCTATACGTAACCCTGTGCCCGCGGCCTGTTCGGCTAGTTCACGTGCGCAATTCACATAGCCCAACGCCCCGATGGCGTTCGATCCACCGCCCGGAATAACATAGGGCGTCCTGCCCTCAGCCAGCAGCGTCTCGGCCAGGGTCTGCATTTCGGCGTTCATGTCAGTGCCGCCGCCGCGTTTGGAAATGGTCGCACCGTGCAGTTGGTCGAGCAGGACATTGCCGTTCAGAATGTAGCTCGGGTCATTTGACCCGGTGCGGTCTTCCAGCAGGATGTGACACTCCATGCCCAGCTTGGCCGCAGCGGCCGTTGTCTGGCGTGCATGGTTGGATTGCGTTGCCCCTTGCGTGATGATTGTATCGGCACCATGCTTTTGCGCATCCGCCATCAGGTATTCCAGCTTGCGGGTCTTGTTGCCGCCAGATGAAAGCCCGGTGCAATCATCTCTTTTAACCCACAGGCGCGGTCCACCCAGTTTCTCACTCAGCCGGTCCATCGGCTCAAGAGGTGTTGGAAAATGCCCCAGGCGCACTTTGGGAAACCTGGCCATCGCAATCGCAAGTTCCTTGCAAAGGCTTGTCGTCAATTCTGGAAAGACCCGCGCCTTTTGCTCAATCGTCTGATCGGTTTCAGTCACGCTCGTTCTCCTGCTCAAACAGTTAAGACAGAGGATCACCAATAGACTGACCCAAAAATAATGCTTTTTTCTTGGCCTGCCCATACATAGGCTTTGGGCAAGGGGCCGCACGCGATGGATGCACAAGGGTCTGACGACGCTCTGGTGCTGTTGGGAGAGCGCAGTCTGACCCGTGCTGCCGCACGCCGGAACAATACTCAGCCGGTGTTTTCAAGGCGCATTCGCAGTCTTGAGGGTGGCTCGGCGTGAATGTCTTGGGTCGGGTAAGCAACCGCATCGACATCGGTTGCGTTCTGATATCGAACGAGGCCGACATCTGCGCTTTCGTCACCCGCATTCGCGCGCTGCGCACAGAAACTGCGCATTTTAATCCGGCCAGTTCCACCATTTCCATCGCCGCGCAGCACGCACCGATATTTTCGATTTTTCAGGTGGGGCGCTGCACGCAAAACCCGGTCTGCCAGCGCTGAAGTTTCGCATGCGCGCAGGCAATTTAAGCGACTGTGCCTCGATGTTCTTGTGCGGCGATACGTCCTTGTTGCGGTGCCAGACGTCAGAAGCTCAGGGATCTTTGCGTTTCAGTTGACGGTCAATGCGGACAAGAGCGTGTTGAGCGCAGAGGTAAAGGGTCCGGTTTCAAGGGAACGTTCGCAAGAGCCGGGCGCAATAGACCCAGTTACACAAACCGAAATGCCATTTGCCGAGGACGTCAGAGGCCGCAAGCAACCACACATGCGCTTGCATGCCTTTCGTGATCTCGCCCACATCGGCTATGTGAAGGTCGACGAAGCTGCTAAAGGTTTTGAGGCGGAAGACCTGTTCGGTGCCAACCCTTGATCCACCCGGGTCTCCGCTTGGCGGGCCCGGCAATGGGGGTTGTCGCACCTGAGGAAGGTCTCGCTCGCGTAGCACCCCTTTCGCCTGATCTGGACCCGGTAGACACCGGAAGGGAGTTTTGTGATGAAAGCCATTTTTGTGTGTGCCGTGTGTGCAATGAATCGTCGCAGACGGGTAAATTCGAGGGTATTGGGGCGTATTCCAGCATAGCAGCATCCGCCGCCAACAGTTTGAAAGTACAAAGATGGAAATAAATCAACACACTAGGCTGTCGATTGCCCCCATGATGGATTGGACGGATCGGCACTGTCGCTATCTGCACCGCCTGTTGAGTACGCATACACTGCTCTATACGGAAATGGTGACGTCCGCGGCACTCGTGCGCGGGCAGGCGTTGCACCTGTTGGAGTATTCGCAAGCCGAACACCCGGTGGCGCTGCAGCTTGGTGGGTCTGATCCGAAGGAATTGGCCATTGCGGCGCGGTTGGGGGCCGAGGCTGGTTATTGTGAGATCAACCTGAATGTCGGCTGCCCGTCGGATCGGGTCCAGTCTGGCTGTTTCGGGGCGGTGCTGATGGAACAACCGGCGCTGGTGGCGAAGTGCTTTGCCGCCATGCAGCAGGCTGTGTCTGTCCCGGTGACGGTGAAATGCCGGATTGGGGTCGATGATCAGATACCCGAGGAGGTGTTGCCCGAATTCCTTGCGCGCATTGTCGGCGCGGGCTGCGAGCGGGTCAGCATTCACGCCCGCAAGGCCTGGCTGCAGGGGCTCAGCCCCAAGGAAAACCGGGACATCCCACCGCTTGACTACGACCTGGTGATGCAGGTGAAAGGGCTGTTCCCGAACCTGCACATCTCGATCAACGGCGGTATCACCTCGCTTGACCAGGCAGAAGCGTTTCTGGAGGCGGGGCTGGACGGTGTGATGATCGGGCGCGCGGCCTATCATGACCCGGCTGCGATTCTCTGCGCGGCCGATCCGCGCATCTTTGGCACCGGCACGGTCACCCGACCCGAGGACGCGGTCACCCAGATGCTGCCCTACATCGAGGCGCATCTGACAACGGGCGGCAAGCTGGGGCAGATCACGCGGCACATGCTGGGGCTCTTCACCGGACGGCCCGGCGCGCGGATGTGGCGGCGCGTCCTGTCGGAAGGCGCGCATCGCCCCGGTGCGGGACCGGAATTGGTACTTGAGGCATTGCGCCAGATTGAGGCCCGCGACGGCTTGCAACAGACCGGCTGATCGCGCAGAACACCCCGATGCAAGACCCCATCCTTCTGCTCCAGATGCTTGTGCTGCTCCTCGTGATCGGCGCCTTTGCCGGTGTGCTCGCAGGCCTGTTGGGCGTGGGTGGCGGCATCGTGCTTGTGCCTGCGTTTTTCTATGCGTTCCAGACGCTTGGCTATGCAGGGCCGGAGCTGATGCAGCTCTGCGTGGCCACGTCGCTGTCGACGATACTGGTCACCTCCACCCGCTCGGTGCTGAGCCACAACAAGAAAGGTGCTGTGGATTGGACGATCCTGCGGGCCTGGGCACCGGGCATCATGCTGGGCGCGCTGATCGGGATGCTGATCGTGGCGCAGCTGCGCACGGTTGCTCTGCAGTTCATCTTTGGCGCGCTGGCGATGACGGTGGGTCTTTACATGGCCTTCGGGCGGTCGGAGTGGCGGTTGGGTACCGCGATGCCAAGCGGTTTGCTGCGACTGCTCTTGTCGCCCTTTGTCGGCTTTCTCTCCGTCCTGATGGGCGTGGGCGGCGGCAGTTTCGGCGTGCCGCTGATGAGCCTGTTCGCCGTACCGATTCACCGGGCCGTGGCCACGGCTGCCGGATTTGGCCTGCTGATTGCCATTCCTTCTGTCGCAGGCTTTCTGCTGTTGCCGATGACGGCGGAGACGCGGCCCCCCGCGACGCTGGGGTCGATCAACCTGATCGCCTTTGGCGTCACCATTTCGATGACCCTGCTGACAGCTCCTCTGGGCGCACGTCTTGCCCATGCGCTCGATCCCAAACCGCTCCGGCGCGTCTTTGCGGTATTTCTGTTGCTGGTGGCCGCGAACATGATCCGCAAGGCCGCCGGATGGTAGAGGATTTTTTCACCAAGGGGTGGGCGGTCTTCCCGCCCGAACCTGTTGTGGAAGCCTGGGCGCGCCATGCGGCCGTCCACGCGAAAAAGGCTGTTCAGAGCCCTGAAAACAGACATCTATTGCAGTGCGAAGATACGTGGTTTGTCGGGCTGGATGCCTTGCCAAATGATACCGTGGGTCGTGTCGCCGGAGGTGCCCCGCTGAGCGGTGCGGCGGTCGATTTCGCAACGGCGCATTGCGGCGGCTGGCCTGCGCTGCACCGGGCGCAGCTCTCGGTGACTTACCCCGGCTACCCACGTCCCCGTGAAGGCGAGAGCGATGCGGGTTTTCACTACAGGCGCGACCGGGATGCCGCTCATGTGGACGGGATCATCGGTGTGGGAACCCCCAAGCGCCGTTTTGTGCAGGAACCCCACGGTTTTGTTCTGGGCGTGCCCCTCACGCAGGCGGATCCTGAGGCCGCGCCGCTGGTGGTCTGGGAAGGCAGTCATCACATCATGAAAGCCGCCCTGCGGCAGGCCATGCAGGGGCAGGGTGGCGGTCCCTTGTCCGAGGTCGATGTCACCGAGGTATATCAATCCGCCCGGCGGGAGATCTTTGCCACCTGTCCGCGCGTTGCGCTGCCGGGGCCGGTCGGATCGGTCAGCCTGTTGCACCGGATGACCCTGCACGGCGTTGCGCCGTGGGCCAAAGGCGCCGTTGCGGCCCCCGAGGGTCGGATGATCGCCTATTTCCGCCCGGAACTCGCGGGCGGCGTCGCGGCGTGGCTGACGGACCCCTGACATATATCACGCCGTTGCACCTGCTGCATCGCTGCCATGTGCGCACATCTTCCGACCCCCCTTGGCAAGGCCGCGCCCAGCACTTATACGCGCAGCCTGATCCCCCCTCAGGAGCCCCGCAAAATGGTTGGCAGCGCAAATCTTAACATCATGATCAAAGCCGCCCGCCGTGCCGGGCGTTCGCTGGTCAAGGACTTCCGCGAAGTGGAGAACCTGCAGGTTTCCATGAAGGGGGCAGGCGACTTCGTCAGCCGGGCGGATATCAACGCCGAAAAGATCATCAAGGAAGACCTGATGGGCGCCCGCCCGACTTATGGCTGGCTGGGCGAAGAGGGGGGCGGCGAAGAGGGGCAGGACCCCACGCGACGCTGGATCGTCGATCCGCTGGATGGCACCACCAACTTCCTGCACGGCCTGCCGCATTGGGCGGTCTCCATTGCGTTGGAGCACAAGGGCCAGATCGTCGCCGGTGTGGTTTTTGACCCGGCCAAGGACGAGATGTTTTTTGCCGAAAAGGGCACCGGCGCCTGGATGAACGAAAGCCGCCTGCGTGTCTCGGGCCGCATCAAGATGATCGAGGGGCTGTTCTCAACCGGGTTGCCCTTTGGCGGTCGGTCCGATCTGCCCGATACACTGAAAGAGATGGCGCGGGTTGCCCCGGCCTGTTCCGGTGTGCGGCGCTGGGGGGCGGCAGCGCTTGATCTCGCCTATGTGGCGGCGGGTCGTTATGACGGTTACTGGGAACGGCGGCTCAACCCGTGGGACATCGCGGCGGGGCTTGTGATCGTGCGCGAGGCCGGGGGGTTGGCAGAACCGATCGATCCGGCAGGCAATATCGTCGAGGACGGCAGCATCATCTGCGCCAATGAGGCGCTCTTTTCACCGCTGGCGAAACTGGTGCGCGGCTGATCAGGTCCAGGGGCCTCTGCCTTTGGGGCGGCGTCTGCTGATTTTCGGAACGCTGCTTCTGGCCACCCTATAGCGCGCCTCGGGGTGTGGCGGATGGCCATCGGTCCGGGTCCAGAACGCAGGCCCACCCCGCCGCATCCAGACCGGCACCGCCAGCACCAGCCCGGCAACAAAGCCCCCGGCATGCGCCCAATAGGCGACACCGCCCGCCGACGGGTCCGCGCCAACGCCGCCGACAAACTGCAGCGCAAACCAGACCGCCAGCATGATCCACGCGGGGATCGGGAAGATGCGGAAAAACACGATGAAGATGATCAGGATGTCCACCTTGGCTTTTGGGAAAAGCAGCAGGTAGCCGCCCATGACCCCGGCGATGGCACCGGAGGCCCCGACCATGGGCACGGTCGATCCGGGTGCGGAAAGATACTGCATCCACCCGGCGGCGATACCGGCGGCGGCGTAGAAGAGCAGGTACCCCAGGTGCCCCATCTCATCCTCGATATTGTCGCCGAAGATGTATAAAAACAGCATGTTACCCGCCAGATGCATCCAGCCGCCGTGCAGGAACATCGATGAGACGAGAGTATAGCTGCCCTGTCCGGCCTCCAGCCGCGCGGGGATCAGCGCCCAATCGAGCCAGAAGGCGTTGATCAGGCGCACGTCCTGCATGATCCCTACGTAGCTGAGGAAAATGCCGATATTGGCCGCCATCAGGATGTAGGTGACATAGGGCGTACGGCCGGAGGGGTTGTGATCACGGATCGGAAACATGGCCCCACGCTGGGCGATCCACCGGGTGAGGTCAAGGCACCCCGACGCGCAGGGCGCCGGGAGGCCGGATCAGGTGGAAGCGCCCAGCAGTGCCGCGTTGCCGCCCGAGGCGGTGGTATCCACGCAGACATGACGTTCCGCGCGCACGCGGGCGGTGTCGGGGCGGCCAGGGATCAGGGGGATGATCGGGCCACTGCGTCGCGACAGCGCGATCTCGATGGCGCGCCCGGTCTCGGCATCCCCCCACCAGAGCACGCCGCCATAGGCGGCCCCGTCCACCAGCGCATCCACGTCCAGCGTGCCGGTTGCCATGACGGCGGCACCACCAAGCGCTTCGACGGCGCGGGCCTGTGCTGCTGCCACCTCCGCGCCCGGACCCGCGCAGAGCAGGGCGGCGCGGGGCAGGGTGCTGAGCCGGTTGGATTCGCCCGTCGGCCCCGGCAGGCTTTGCGCCGTCTGTGGCATCGGTCGGGCCGCGCGCAGCGCAGGCAGTTGCGCCATGGCACTGTCCCACGCCGTGTCACGCGTTTCGCGGTCCGGGGCGGAGAAGCGCGGCAGATAGTTGGGACCGCCCGCCTTGGGTCCGGTGCCGGAGAGGCCTTCACCGCCAAAGGGCTGGCTGCCGACAATCGCGCCGATCTGGTTGCGGTTCACATAGATGTTGCCCGCCTCGATCCGTTCGGAGATATGCTGTACACGGTCATCGATCCGCGTGTGCAGACCGAAGGTCAGCCCGTATCCGGTGTGGTTGATGGCATCGATCACCGCGTCAAGCTCTTGCGATTTGAACGTGGCCAGATGCAGCACCGGGCCAAAGATTTCCCGCTCCAACGCATCGATCCCGGGCACCCGGATCAGGGTCGGCGCAATGAAGGTGCCGTGATCCGGCGTAGCAAGCTCGGCCATGACGCGGCCCTCTGCGCGGGCGGCGGCGACGTGATCGGCGATCCCCTTGCGCGCGGCCTCATCAATCACCGGCCCCACGTCGGTGGCAAGGTCCCATGGCGCGCCCAGCCTTAGCGCCTGCATCGCCCCGATCAGCATCTTCGTGAAGTCTTCGGCAATATCCTCCTGCACGTAAAGGCAGCGCAGGGCAGAGCAGCGCTGGCCCGCGGATTGAAAGGCGCTTTCGATGATCGATTGCACGGCCTGTTCGGGCAGAGCGGTGCTGTCCACGATCATCGCGTTCAACCCGCCGGTTTCCGCGATCAGCGGGGTGCCGGGCGCGCAGTTTTCCGCCATGGCGGTGCGGATGCGCAGGGCCGTGGCGGTCGACCCGGTGAAGGCCACGCCGCCCACGCGCGCGTCCGAGGTCAGCAGGGCGCCGATGTCGCCGCCGCCGGGCAGCAGTTGCAACGCGCTGCGCGGCACACCGGCCTCATGCAGAATCGAGACGGCCAGATAGGCGGCCAGCGGGGTTTGCTCCGCCGGTTTGGCCAGCACCGCATTGCCCGCCGCCAGTGCCGCCGTTACCTGACCGCAGAAGATGGCAAAGGGAAAGTTCCATGGTGAGATGCAGGTGAAGATGCCCGCCGGGGGCGTGTTTGTCGCCTGCGCCGCGTAGTAGCGCAGGAAATCGACCGCCTCGCGCAGCTCCGCCACGCAATCGGGCAGGCCTTTACCCGCCTCCCGGGCCAGCAGGGCGAAGATCTCGCCAAAGCGGTCCTCCATCATCCCGGCGGCTTTCTGCAGCACCGCGCGGCGTTCAGCGAGGGGCGCGGACCAGGGTGCGGCGGCGTCGAATGCCGTCGCAACATCGGCAGCGATGGCATTCTGGACGGTTCCCGGGACGTCGTCGGGATTGGCGGGATTGGTCACGGGCGCGGTCGTGCCCTCCGGGTCCACATCACCGGCCAGCAGCGGCGCCGCCGTCCACGCCTGCGCGGCAAAAGGCGCGCGCGCGGCTTCGATCGCTTCCAGCGTCTGGGTATGCGCGAGATCGAAGCCCCGCGCATTTCCCCGCAGCGGCAGGAACAGCGCGGGCCCTTTCGCGATGTCCGGCGCAGGTCCCGTGGCCAAAAGCTCAAAGGGATCGGCGGCGACCACTTCGGGCGGCACATCCTCATCCACGATCTGGTTCACGAAACTGGAATTGGCCCCGTTTTCCAGCAAGCGCCGCACCAGATAGGCCAGCAAATCGCGGTGCGCGCCCACCGGCGCATAGATGCGGCAGCGGGTTTTGTTCTGCGCCATCACCAGCCCGTGCAGGGTCTCGCCCATGCCGTGCAGGCGCTGGAATTCGAAGGTTTCAGGATCATCCGCCATGTGCAGGATCGCCGCCACCGTATGCGCATTATGGGTGGCGAACTGCGGGTAGATCCGGTCGGTCATGCCCAGCAGCGTCTTGGCGTTGCAGATGTAGGAGACATCGGTGGCGGCTTTCTGCGTGAACACCGGGAAGCCATCGATGCCTTCGACCTGCGCGCGTTTGATTTCTGTGTCCCAATAGGCGCCCTTGACCAGCCGCACCATGATCTTGCGGTCGTGACGGACGGCCATGTCATAGAGCGCCTGCACCACGGTGCCCGCGCGTGGGCCGTAGGCCTGCACCACGATACCAAAGCCGTCCCAACCGGCAAGCGCGGGTTCCCCCATCACCCGGTCGATCACCTCCAATGACAGCGCCAAGCGGTCCGCCTCTTCGGCGTCCACGTTCAGCCCCATGCCCGCGGATTTCGCCAGCAGCGCCAGTGCGCGCAGACGCGGCACCAGATCGGTCATCACCGCCTCTTCCTGCGCCACCTCATAGCGCGGATGCAGGGCGGAGAGCTTGACCGAAATGCCGGGGTTCTTGCGGATGTCATCCGACGTGCAGGCGGTCGCAATGGCGGAGATCGCGCGCGAATAGCTCAGGTGGTAGCGTTTTGCATCGGCCTCCGTCCGGGCAGCCTCTCCAAGCATGTCGTAGGAATAGGTGAACCCCTTTTTCTCCATGTTTGCAGCGCGTTCCATGGCGTTGTTGATGTCCTCACCCAGCACGAATTGTCGCCCCATTTCCTTCATCGCCCGGCTGACGGCGGTGCGGATCACCGGCTCGCCCAACCGCTTGATGGCGGCCCGCAGGTGACGCACCGGCCCGGGCTGTTCGTCATCCAGCACACGACCGGTCAGCATCAGCGCCCAGGTCGAGGCATTCACGAGGCTGGAGGTGGAATGGCCCAGATGGCGGCCCCAGTCGGAGGGGGCGATTTTGTCTTCTATCAGCGCATCAATCGTATCGGCATCGGGCACGCGCAGCAGGGCCTCGGCCAGACACATGAGGGCCACGCCTTCATCGGTCGACAGGCCGTATTCGGCAAGGAAAACCTCCATCATCCCGGGGGCGCTGGTGCCGCGGATGTCGCGCACCAGCTGCGCCGCGCCCGCACTGATTTCGGCACGGGCGGTGGCGGTCAGATCGGCGGCTGCAATGAGATCGGGCAGCACAGTGTCTGGATCGGCATAGGTGCCTGCGTCGATCAGGTGGCGCAGGGAAGGGGATACATCTCGGGCCATTTGGCATCTCCGGTGAAGGTTTGGCCTAGTATACCCGTAATTCAGAAGCCATACTGACTGAAGATCTTATTCCTGGAGGGCGAAGTGGTAAAAATTTCGACGGAAGATGAGAAAAGCGAGCAGATGAACCTCGACCGGTTTGATCGCGCGATTCTATCGGTGCTTGCAGAAGATGGGCGCATCAGCATCACCGATCTGGCCAAGCGGATCGGGCTGTCCAAATCGCCCACGCAGGCGCGGCTGCGGCGGCTGGAACAGACGGGCGTGATCATCGGATACCGGGCACTGCTGGATCCCATTCAACTGGGCCTCGATCACGTCGCTTTCGTCGAGGTGCGTTTGAGTGACACGCGGGAGGCCGCGCTGACGGCGTTCAACCTTGCGGTGGCAAAGGTGCCGGAGATCGAACAGGCCCATATGATCGCGGGCAATTTCGACTACCTGCTCAAGGTACGCACCCGCGACATGTCGCGCTATCGCCAGTTTCTGGGGGAGACGATTTCAGCCCTGCCGCATGTGGCGGGAACCTCCACCTATGTGGCCATGGAGGCGGTCAAGGAGACGATGCTGGCAGACACGGCTTGACCTGAGGGCCTGTCGCGGCGACGCTGAAGGGTATGAAACATTTGTGGATGATCATGGCCGTTCTGGCCGCGCCCGCCTTTGCGGCATGCCCGGCACCGCCCGATGTGGCCAACGAGCTCGAAGGGCTCTTTGAAGAGGCACGCACCGCGCCCAACGATCAGGCGGGACGCCTGGTGTCCAACCAGATGTGGCAGGTGTGGTTGCGCGCCCCGGACGCTGCGGCGCAAGAGGTTCTGGAGCGTGGAATGCGCAAGCGGGATGTTTACGATTTCGCTGGCGCGCTGAAGGATTTTGACCGGCTTGCGGAGTATTGCCCGCTCTATGCCGAAGGGTTCAACCAACGCGCCTACATCCACTTTCTGCGGGAAGACTATCGCTTGGCGCTGGTTGATCTGGACAAGGCGCTCAGCCTGCAACCGCGACATGTTGCGGCCCAATCGGGCAGGGCGCTGACACTCATGAGGCTCGACCGTATCGACGAAGCGCGTGAACAACTAAAGCAGGCGCTGGCGAACAACCCCTGGCTATCGGAGCGCTTCTTGATGTCGGAGGGTGGTCCGTTGGCACGGTCAGGAAAAGATATCTGATCCAGGTGTCCGTAAGGGGTGTGAGAAAGCGTGCAGCCTGAACCAGTCAATGGGAGGAAAAGCGCGTCACTCTGAGCGGTATGTTTCACCTTTGATCCGCGGAGCTCTTTGAAAGCAGGCTGGTTCGCACCTTCCGCGATCATTCAACGGTCAGTGTGCGCATTATTAGATAACTGTTCTGGCATAACCTGATGAGGTGAGTGCCTAATCTTTTCCTAACTTAAACTTGAAAACCCTGCTTCACGGGTGGGTTCTGTTAAAAAACGGCGTGCACAGAAACCAAAATTCCTGATGTGCCACTGCAATACGCATTGCTGTCATGGCTTTGTGGCCGTATTGAGTTTCCTAAGCTGGAATAAGTCTGGCGCGTCGTGCGGGCGTGATGGAATGGTAGACATATCAGACTTAAAATCTGAAGGGCGTACGCCCGTGTGGGTTCGAGTCCCACCGCCCGCACCAAGATCTCCTTTAACTTAAAATCTCGCTAAAATCTGGGATGGTTAGGGGGCTGCAGTTTTTTAACCTCGGCTTTCAGCAATCACTCAAAAACCGGTTGGGGCAATTTGTAACGGTTTCAAACATTGTTCTAAGGGCGTTCCGGAGGAAAGCTGGCGTATGCTCAAGGGCCTGCACGTCATTGACCGTTTGCAGGTAGAGCGCTCACTTTGAAAGTTTCAAGGTAGTACGACGCAGGTTGAGGCCTGCTGCGGGCATCACACCAGTCTCTCGTTGCCCTCAAGGACAGTGCTGGCGCCTTCTTTGCATGCAATGGTGAAGGAGTAGCGTAGGTTCAAGGATTTGTATTGGTTTGGAGGCATGGACAGCTTGATGAAGCCTGGCCCAAATGCGTCCCAGTGGTCCAAAAACCTACCGGCGGCGGTTGGTGTTAAGTGCTCCGTAAGAACTCAATTGTAGATAAGGCATTTGAAACCTGTCTGCCCATCCAAGAACAAAAGCGGACGGCACGGTAAGACCACGCACAAAGGGACCCGGCGATGTCAATTTTGAAACCCTCCACGCTGCAGACAAACCCACTCAACAGCCTCTTTATCAAATGTACCGTCATGGTTGTCGTATGTGTCGTCGCCGTTGTAGCCGCCGTCGCCCTGATGAGTAACAACATGAAAGAGGAGCTGACCTCCGAAGCGCTCAGTCAACGTGCGTCAGAAGTGACCGGGCTGCTGGCAATGCAGATGGGAGGCGCCATCAAGTTCGGGAACGCCAATGCGGTTGAGCAGATCGTGGATGGTGTCATCGCCTCCGCAAAACCTGATGCCACCGGCGCGCTTGTGGTCAGCGCTGCCGGTGCGGCGCTGTACAACAAAGGGATTGAGAGCTTCGATGCCGAGATGGCAACGGCATTGGCCCAACAGGCTTTGGATCAAGAGCAAATTGTTGTTTCCGAGGATGGTCTTTCGGTCGCCTATCCAGCGGTTTTCGGGGACGGTGACGCAATTTCCGGTGTTGTCGTAACGAGCTGGAGCGACGCGAGCCAATTGGCACGTCTTGAGGCGCTTCAGAAAAGAGCCCTGACGACGGGTCTGGTTGTCATGATCGTTGCAGTGACGTTGGCGGGTTACTTTCTCCGCAGCCAGATGTCGCAACCCCTTGTACGTCTCACCTCGGCGATGGGCGATGTGGAAAAGGCAAATTACGACATTGAAATTCCCTATACCAGCCGTGGGGACGAAGTCGGGCAAATGGCCCGCCGCCTTGACACCTTCCGCGGTGCCTTGAGTGTCGCCAAAGAGGCGGAGCGCGAAAGCGCTTTCAAGAGTGCGGCATTCGTCGGCTCGACTGCACCGATGATGATGGTCGATGAGCATCTGAAAGTGATCTTTCTCAATCCTACCTGTGAAGCGCTTTTGCAGGATATTGCGGCCGATTTGCAAAAAGGCTGGCCGGATTTGAAAACTGGAAGTGCCCTGGGGGCGAATTTGGTAAACTTCCAGCAGTTGCAAAGCCATGCACAGGAGATCGTTACCCGTGGCGTGGAGGCCTTGCCGCTATCGCACACCGCCAAAATCGGGGATGCTCTGATCGAGATTAATCTGAATGCCGCTTTGGATGAAGCAGGGGAGATGATCGGCGCCGTCATTGAGTGGGCGGACAACACGGAAGCGGCACGCAATTCCGCCCTATTGGAGACCATCGATCACAGCCAGTTGCGCATTGAATTCGACGCTGGCGGAGAGGTGATCGGAACGAATCCAAATATGGTTTCGCTGCTAGCAGTGCAGGAAGATGCCATCCATTCCAACACCTTCTCCGACGTGTTTGCTGGTTCGGCGGAAGGGGATATCAGCGCAGAAGAATTGAAGCGTCGCGCATTGAGCAGCGATTTGGGCGGTGATGCGGTCTTTGGGCGCTTTGAGGTCAATCGCGCGTCTGACGGTAAGACCATGATACTCGAAGGTAATTTTGCTTCAGTTCCGTCGCCTGACGGCAAGCTGGAGCGCGCGATCTTCCTCGGTACCGACGTAACACAAAGCGCTGAAGCCGTTCGTTTGGCTGATGAGGAGCGCGCGCGCGTTACAGAACAGCAGCAGACCGTGGTTCAGGCGCTTGGTGTTGGGTTGCAGAGCTTGTCTGAAGGCGATCTGACAAGTGAAATCGCGACGGCTTTCCCCGAAGATTACGAAAAGCTGCGCAGCAACTTCAATGCGGCGGTGCGGGCGTTGAAAGAGGCTGTCGGCGCCGTGATGCAAAACTCGGAATCCATCCGGAACGAGACGTCCGAGATCACGACAGCCGCGGATGACCTGTCGCGCCGCACCGAAAAGCAAGCGGCGACCTTGGAAGAAACGGCGGCGGCACTTGATGAATTGACCAGCTCCGTAAGGTCGGCCGCGGAGGGTGCCGATGAAGCATCGTCGATGTCCGCTGACGCACAAGCGAACGCCGAAAAAGGTGGTGAGATTGCGCGCAAGGCCGTTGAGGCAATGGATGGTATCAAAACCTCGTCACAAGAGATCTCGAAAATCACTTCGGTGATTGATGATATCGCCTTCCAAACAAACCTGTTGGCACTGAACGCAGGGGTGGAAGCTGCACGTGCAGGAGAGGCGGGCCGTGGGTTTGCGGTTGTTGCAACGGAAGTCCGTGCGCTGGCGCAACGGTCTTCGGATGCAGCGCGAGAGATTAACGCATTGATTTCCAGCTCCGGAGATCAGGTTGAGCAGGGGGTCGATCTGGTCGACAAGACCGGCAGCGCACTTGCTTCCATTGTCAGTTCAGTGTCGGAGATTTCCAAACGTGTTTCCACCATTGCTACCTCGTCGAGAGAGCAGTCTGCGGGGCTCAATGAAATCAATACTGCTGTGAACGAATTGGATCATGTGACGCAGCAGAATGCAGCCATGTTTGAAGAAACCACTGCCGCCAGCCATGCCCTTACGGCAGAGGCGGACGCACTGGCTGCAGCTGTGGCGCGCTTCAAGCTTGACTTTGCCCAAGTAGCGAAACCAACGGCTCCAGTTAAATCCAAGCCATCAAATACGGAACCGGCTGCTGCATCTGCTGGCGCAACACAAGGCAATGCCGCACTCAAAGTGGAATTGGAAGAAGAATTGGACCTGGACTCTGGGTGGGAAGAATTCTGATTTCACTCTCCAGGATCGGGCAAGCTGCGTTTGCCAATGCATACTTTTTTCTGAATGGCGGTTGTTCAATTTTCTCGAACGCCTGAAAATCGTGCCTTCCACTCATCGCATTGCTCATCGGTAACTTTTGCGAACAACACATCTGGCACTTCGAAGGCGTGTCCTTTCGCAAGCTGTGACAGGAACACTGATTGGTCCTTTGGCCAGATGGCTTCCTTGATCTTCAGGCTTCCCAGGATTTTTGTGCTGGCATCGGGCAGGAACGGCGCTGATAAAACTGCAAAAAGATGGGCGAGATTCAAGCCAAGGCGAGTTTGCATTGCTGCCGTATCCGGATCGGTTTTATAGGTTGTCCAGGGTGCGACGCTTTGCAGGTATTCGTTGCCGCAGACCCAGATGGCACGCAATTCCTGAGCAGATTTGCGTACTTCCATTGCGTCCATCTGCGTTGCATAACGCTCAATTCGGACGGAAAGATCGGCGATCAAGGCATCTTCGGCCGGACCATATGGGCTTCCGCCAGGAACGAATTCACCAAACTTGGACCGGCAGAACTTGGTAATCCGGCTGACGAAGTTGCCCAGAACATCCGCGAGGTCCTTGTTCACTGAGCCTTGAAAGTTCTCCCAGGTAAATTCGGAATCGCTGCTTTCGGGCGCATGGCTAAGCAACCACCACCGCCAATAATCGGCGGGTAGCAATTCCAGCGCCTGATCCATGAAAATACCGCGGCCTTGCGACGTGGAAAACTGACCACCATCGTAATTGAGGTAGTTAAAGGATTTCAGGTGGTCCACCATCTTCCATGGCTCGCCCGATCCGATCAGAGTCGCGGGAAAGCTCAACGTATGGAAGGGTACATTGTCCTTGCCCATGAACTGCGTGTAGCGAACATCGTCCGCTCCTTTGTCGGTGCGCCACCACCTGTGCCAATCGGTGTCATCCAACTCATGCGTTTCTGCCCATTCACCTGCACAGGCAATGTACTCTATCGGCGCATCAAACCAGACATAGAAAACCTTGCCCTCCATCCCCGGCCAATCCTCAGTGCCCTTGCGAACCGGGATACCCCAGTCCAGGTCACGTGTGATCCCCCGGTCGCGCAACCCGTCACCATCATGCAGCCATTTCTTTGCGATGGAGGTGGTCAGAACAGGCCAGTCGGTTTTGGATTCGATCCAGGCATCGAGCTCATCCTTCAGCGCCGATTGACGAAGATAAAGATGCTTGGTTTCGCGCACTTCCAGATCGGTCGAGCCGGAAATCGCGGATCGTGCGTCAATCAGGTCGGTCGGGTCGAGCTGCTTGGTGCAGTTTTCACATTGATCGCCGCGCGCCTTATCATATCCGCAATTCGGGCAGGTGCCTTCGATATAGCGATCGGGTAAAAACCGGGCATCGGCATGAGAATAAACCTGCTTCTCGCTGACTTCGCTGATCAGACCAGCCTCGGCCAGCCGACCGGCAAAGTGTTGGGTCAACGCATGGTTCTGCCGGCTTGACGAGCGCCCGAAGTGATCAAAGGACAGCCGAAATCCGCGGGCAATTTCAGCCTGAACCGCGTGCATTTCGGCACAGTACTCCGCGACAGGCTTTCCCGCCTTGGCTGCGGCAAGCTCCGCCGGGGTGCCGTGCTCATCCGTGGCGCAGAGAAAGAGCACTTCGTTGCCGCGCGCGCGCTGGTAGCGTGCAAAGAGGTCGGCCGGCAGTTGGCTGCCGACCAGATTTCCCAGGTGCTTGATCCCGTTGATGTACGGGATTGCGGATGTGATAAGATGGCGCGCCATGGGGGAAGCCTCGTGAATTCTGACCTGTCCGCCTCATCTAACGCAGGTTTTGCGTAAGGGCCACGGCGAATTCACGTCGCACATACCCCAATCTCAGTCGTCTGGCCGGGTCCGGGCACGTCGGATGAGGCGCCCAATTGTGAAGGATGTGCGTGGCGCGTAGGTGTACCGTGTGCGGTCAGATGGCGCGGGACGCGCGCGCATGCGGGTCAGACCAAAGACCACCAGTAGCACGTGACCGACGGCAATCATCACGAAGAGAGCTTTGGGACCAAACCCGTCAATCAGCATGGAGGCCACATAAGGTGCTGCGATTGCGCCCAGGGCAAAATAGAACATCAAGGCCGCTGAAAGCTCGACGCGTTCATCGTCGCCGGCGAAATCATGTGCATGTGCTGCGGCGACTGAATAGATCGGGAAGGTGGTCAACCCGAAGAGCCCGGCCGTCAGCATAATCCCCAGCGTACCAAGATCGGAAGCAAGAATGGTGATGGCCGAACTGGCAACGGCAGAAATGGACAGCCAGATCAGCACCCGCCGCCGGTCAAATTTATCCGCAAGCCAACCAATGGGCAGCTGACCCAAGGCACCCCCCAAAACAAAGGCCGTCAGAAAATAGGCGATCTGATCGTTGCTCAGGCCGACTTCCTGCCCATAGACAGGACCCACCATGCGGAAGGACGCGCTGGACAGGGCGGCGACCAGAACGGCGGCGGCCGCGAGAGGGGAGCGTTCGTGTGCCAGACGCGGGCGCAGCCGGGGCGATGCGGGCGTTTCGGGTTGGCGGACGGTGGTCAGGGTCAGCGGCAGCAGCGCGGCACAGCACACAATGGCAAGCAGGTTGTAGGAGACGTAGCTCGCGGGTTCCAAAACGCCGATGATCATCTGTGCGGCCATTGACCCGGTCATATCAACCACCCGATAAACACCCATGGTGCGTCCGCGCGTCTCATTGGTGACCTTGGCCTGCAACCAGGCTTCGATGACGGTGTAGCATCCGGCCACGCACATGCCCGAGGCCACCCGCATCAGCGCCCATGCGTAGGGATCGATCACCAGCATGTGGCTCATTAATCCGATGGCCCCTGCGGCGGTGAAGGCAGCGAAGGCGCGCGAATGGCCGACGCTGCCCATGAGGCGCGGCGCCCACCAGCACCCTATGAAAAACCCGAGGAAATGCGCGGACCCCAGCAGGCCGATGTCCTGTTTGGTAAACCCCAGTGCCAGGCCGGACAGCGCGTCGAGTGGGCCAACACCGCCAGATGAAAGTTGCAGGAGCAGGACCGAGAGGAAGAGGGCGGCAAAGGAGATGAGCAGGCGCATAGTGATCAAAGCCATAGCAGCCTGGGCGCGGCGCCCTATCGGTTATTCGACAAAGCGCGTCGTTTTCAGCCGCTGCGCCGGATTTCTGCGCTGATGTCGAGATTGACCGGATCGTCGACCAGTTTTGGATAGCCGGTTGCGCCAAAAGCGGCGCGGCTCAGCATCCCGGTCAGCCGGATGTTCAGGACGGATAGATCATCCGGCGCGGTGCCGGCAGGTCGCGTCAGGCCGGCGGCTAATTGCAACGGGCGGGTCACGCCCCGCAATGTCAGCTCCCCGTCGATCCTTGCCCCATCCGAGATGCGCCCGGCACGGCCAAGCGTGATCCTGGTGGATTTATACCGCACAATCGGGTGGTTTTCAGCGTCCAGAACTGACGGGCTGAGCAGCGCCTGCGTCACAAAGAGCATCCCGGCTCTGGCATTGCGGATATCGGCGGTGACATCGGCGCTGGACCGGGCGAGGTTGCGCGTATCCACACGGATGTCGGCAGAGCGGATGGGCACGGTGCCGGTCTGGCTGGCACCGCTGACTGCGAAAATGAAGGCGACACGAGAGCGTTCCCGCACCAATTCGTAGCGTTGCGAGGCCGCCAACCCGACCGTTGCCCAACTGGCCAGACCAGCGGTGATCAGCAGGCGTCGTGAAAGCTGCAGCGACATGTGAGCGCCTCCTTGAAGCTCTTCATTTAGATAGCTTTTTCCTTACGCTTGCTAGTCTTTTCACGCTGTCTTGATCTGTGGGGGCGCTTTTCGTGTCGGGCGGTGAACGTCCCATGTTTTTTGGGGCGCGGTCCGCGCCCGCATGCGGGTCAGCCTCCATCCCTCGGGACCCCTGGTGTGGGCAGGGGAGAGGTGCCAGCGGGTCTCCACTCCCGCAGCGCCTCCTATGCCGGGCGTCAGCAACAGACCCAGCGGCGCGCAGTGTCCCGTACCGGCCCCGGTCTCGGCGGCCAGATGCATGCGCCGCACCTGCGTCAACCCCGGCAGGCCGGGCAGATCCGCGACCGTCAGCGCCACGACCCCGGCGCGCAACACTTCTTCCATGGTCCAAAGCACATCATCCGGGCGGCGCGGCTGGATGAAGGTGAGCCGCGCAGGGTCGATCCAGTCGGCCACACCGGCGCAATGCAATTGTTCCTGCGCCCAGGACGGAGCGATCCAGATCACCGGCCCTTCGGTCTGTGCAGCGACCCACAGGGCCAGGGTGCGCCGGGCCAGGCCGCAGGCTTCATGCACCCGCGCCTGCGCCAGATGAAAGTCGGGCGCGGGGAAAAGCGGCACCGCCGATGCCTTGCGTGCGGGCCGTCGGCTTAAAAGGGGGTGCGGGGCAGACATGGCGCAACTTTATTTAGTTCCTCTTTTGTTCTCAATCGTTTTCTGCGATTTTTAAGGAAGTTTTCGCAGGTAAATCAGCTTGCAGCCACGGCGTTGCCGGGTAGTGTGTCGCGCGACAGGCGACAAAGAGGATCCCGCGATGAAAATGAACAGGCTCGGGCGTACGAAAATCGAGGTTTCCGAGTTTTGCCTGGGGTCCATGACCTGGGGCACACAGAACAGCGCGGAAGAAGCGCACGACCAGATCGACCGGGCGCTCGATGCGGGCATCAATTTCATCGACACGGCGGAAATGTACCCCGTGAACCCGGTCAGCGCCGAGACCATCGGCCGGACAGAGCGCATCATTGGCCTGTGGTTCGAACGCGACATGCGCCGCGAGGACGTGATCCTTGCCACCAAGCATTCCGGCGAAGGGCTGGCCGCGGTGCGCGAAGGGGCGCCCATTTCATCAGAGACAATTCCCGAAGCCATCGAGGGGTCGTTGCGGCGCCTCAAGACGGATTACATCGATCTTTATCAGTTTCACTGGCCCAATCGCGGCAGCTACATGTTCCGCAAGAATTGGTCTTATGACCCAACCAGCCAGCTGATGCTGGACACGCAGGAACATATGGTGGATGCGCTGGGCGCGCTGCAGGAAGAGGTCAAGCGCGGCACCATCCGTGCCTTTGGGCTCAGCAATGAAAGCGCCTGGGGCACCACCAAATGGCTGGAGGCCGCCGAAGAGATGGGCGGGCCGCGCGTGGCGTCAGTGCAGAATGAATACTCGCTGCTTTGCCGTCTTTATGACACTGACATGGCCGAGATGAGCGTGCAGGAAGACGTCCCGCTTTTGGCTTTCTCACCGCTGGCTGCGGGGTTGTTGACGGGCAAATACCAAAACGGTGCGGTGCCGGACAAATCGCGCATGTCACTGAACGGCGATCTCGGCGGGCGCAAGAGCGCTCGGGCCTTTGACGCCGTGGATGCCTATCTCGATATCGCACAGCGTCATGGTCTCGATCCGGCCCAGATGGCACTGGCGTGGTGCAAAAACCGGCCTTTCATGGGGTCGATCATCTTTGGCTCCACCACGATGGCACAGCTGGAAACCTGTCTTGGCGCCATTGATCTGACGCTGAGCGATGAAGTCATGAAAGAGATCGACGCGGCACATCGCCAGCATCCAATGCCCTATTGATCCCGCCCATCGACCTCCTTCGCTGTCGCGCGGATGTCTCAAAATGATGCCGGTAAGCGCGCGCAAAGCTCGATTGCGATCCAAACCCCGTGCGCAGGGCCACATCCTGCAGGGGCAGGGCCGTCTGCGTCACCAATCTGTCCGCTTCCGCCAGACGCAGCCCTAGGTAGTGCGCCTGTGGTGTCCGGTCCAGACGCGTGCGAAACTGCAATTGCAGAGCCCGAAGGCTCACCCCCAATTCCTGCGCAATGGCGGCAATCGCAAGCGGGTCTTCCAGATGCGCCTGCATGATATCATGCGCGCGCGCAGTCACCGGCGAGTGGCGCATCCCAAGCTGCTGCCGTCCTTGCGGCCGCGCTGGTGTCGAACTGACGTCATAGATAAAGCTGCCCGCGACGCGGTCGGCCAGTGCGGCACCGTTCTGCACCGCGATCAGGTGCAGCATCATTTCAATGGCGGGTGCGGCACCGCCGCTGGTCATCCGCGGGCCACTCTCCACGAAACGGGCGTCGAGGGTGATCACATCCGGAAACTGCTGGGTGAACTCCGGAAGGTCTTCCCAATGGGTTGTGGCTTTGTATCCGTCCAGCAGACCGGCGCGGGCCATGACCCAGGGCCCACCGTCAATGCCCGCCACGATGCGGGCGGTTGCCGCGAGGCGGCGCAGGCTGGCACATAAGGCAGGCGTGGCTTTAGTGTCCGGATCGAAGCCTGCCACGACGATCAGCAGATCGCAGGGTGGCGCCCGGTTCAGAGCGGCTGCAGGAACAACCAACCCGCTGGTCAGGGTCACATCGCGGTCCGTCGGCGTGGCAAACTGCCAGTCAAAAACCGGGCGACCCGCATGCCGGTTCGCCGCCCGCATCGGGTCCACCGCGGCGGCGAAGGTCAAGGTGTTGGTCTCCTCCAGCACCAGCACGGTTGTCCGCATGAGATGTGCAGATTTCATCAATTTGACTTCGTATTACGGCAAGTATCGCGGTTGGTTCTCGGCCATGCTGGCCGCGAAGACAAGGGAGATTCCGGATGCCGCTGACCATGAACAACGAGGTTTTCATCACCTGTGCCGTGACAGGCTCCGGGGGCACACAGGATCGCAGCCCGCATGTGCCGCGGTCGCCCAAAGAGATCGCCACCAGCGCGATTGCGGCCGCCAAGGCCGGGGCGGCGGTGGTACACTGTCACGTACGCGACCCGGAAACCGGCGCGCCAAGCCGGAAACTTGAGTACTACCGCGAGGTTACAGACCGCATTCGCGACGCCGACGTGGATGTTGTGCTGAACCTGACGGCGGGGATGGGGGGCGACATGGTGTTTGGTGACACCGAAAACCCGCTGCCGCTGAAGCAGGAGGGGACCGATATGATCGGCGCTGCGGCGCGTGTGGCGCATGTGGCTGAGTGCCTGCCGGAGATATGCACGCTCGATTGTGGCACGATGAATTTCGCCGAAGCCGATTATGTGATGACCAACACGCCGGGTATGTTGACTGCGATGGGCCGCATGATGACGGAATTGGGCGTGAAGCCGGAAATCGAGGCTTTTGACACCGGTCATCTGTGGTACGCAAAACAGCTGGTGGCGGATGGCGTGCTGGACGCACCCGCACTGGTGCAGCTCTGCATGGGGGTGCCCTGGGGTGCGCCCAATGATCTCAATACCTTTATGGCGATGGTGAACAATGTGCCTCAGGATTGGACCTTTTCAGCCTTTTCGCTGGGGCGTAACCAGATGGCCTATGTGGCGGCAGCCGTTCTTGCCGGGGGGCATGTGCGTGTGGGGTTGGAGGATAATCTCTGGCTCGACAAGGGCGTGCTGGCTGAAAACTGGCAGTTGGTCGAACGCGCGGGTACGATCATCGAGAACATGGGTGCGCGGGTCATTGGCGCCGCCGAGGTGCGGGAGAAGCTGGGGCTGGTCAAACGGGCGCCATGTTCATGAAAAATACCCCCGTTTCGAAGCAATTTTTCGCATTGGCTTCGCGTCTTTTCAGTGACGTAAGCCAGGGGGTGCGGTTGGGGATGCTTTGCGCAGGCGCGGCTCTGATTACCGCCTGCGCACCGCCACCAGACCCGGGATTTCGCGATCAATCCGTGCCGATCACGGCCACAACCCGATTCACGCCGCAGAATTTCGACGGCGTCTGGTACGTTGCCGCAGCCTATGCCACAGATTTCTTCCCGGCCTGCCTCGATCAGCGCTGGCAGGCCACGACGGCATCAGCGCCACCTCGGCTTGCGGTGTTCTGCGGTGCTGGCGCTGCGGCCCTTAATGTGCCCTTGGCGGTGAACCCGCGTGGGGTCTTGCAGGCGCAAAGTGCTGATTTGGACGTATCCGCACGCGCCCTTTGGGTGATGTGGATGGATGAGGACGCACAAACAGCAGTGATCGGCACACCCTCGGGTGAAATGGGGTGGATTCTCAACAGATCGCGCGGGCTGCGTGCCGACAGATTTGCTGCGGCGCGCGAGATCATGGCGTTCAACGGCTACGACGTCAGTCGGTTGCAGGAGGGGATCAAATGACAACAGCGGCAATCATAGGAGGGGGCGTGATCGGCGGTGGCTGGGCCGCGCGCTTTTTATTGAACGGTTGGGACGTGCAGGTCTACGATCCGGACGCCGAGGCGCAGCGCAAGATCGGCGCGGTGTTGGGCAACGCCCGGCGGTCGCTGCCCGGGCTGCTGGACGTGGCGCTGCCTGACGAAGGCGCGCTGTCCTTTCACGACACGATCGAAAGTGCCGTAGCGGGCGCAGAGTGGATACAGGAAAGCGTGCCGGAACGGCTCGAGGTCAAGCATCGGACCTTTGCCGCGATACAGGCGGCCTGCGATCCGGGCGCTGTGATCGGTTCGTCGACCTCCGGGTTCAAGCCGTCAGAGTTGCAGGCGGATGCGCGGCAGCCTGAGCAAATTATGGTCTGCCACCCGTTCAATCCCGTTTATTTGTTGCCCCTGGTCGAGGTCGTGACCACCGACGCCACCGATCCGGGCCTGCTGGAGGCGGCCAAGAGCACGCTGACCGGACTTGGCATGCATCCGCTGCATCTGAAAAAGGAAATCGACGCTCATGTGGCGGACCGCTTTCTGGAGGCGGTCTGGCGCGAGGCGCTGTGGCTGGTCAAGGACGGCATCGCCACCACGGAGGAGATCGACGACGCGATCCGCTATGGCTTTGGCATCCGCTGGGCGCAGATGGGGCTTTTCGAGACCTACCGCGTGGCCGGGGGCGAGGCGGGCATGAAACACTTCATGGCGCAATTCGGTCCTGCGCTGAAATGGCCATGGACCAAGCTGATGGAGGTGCCGGAGTTCACCGATGAATTGGTCGATCTGATCGCGGGTCAGTCGGATGCGCAATCGGGGCAGCATTCGATCCGCGACCTGGAACGGATCCGGGACAACAATCTGGTGGCGATGATGCGGGCGCTGAAGGCACAGGACTGGGGCGCGGGAGCACTACTGCAGGTGCAGGAACGCCAGCTGCGGCAGGGTACCGCGCTGGGACAGCGCGCCGCGGATGTCGATGATCCGGCGGCGCCGGTTTTGACGATCCGTCGGGCGGTGCCGCTCGACTGGACCGACTACAACGGCCACATGAACGAGGCGAAATACCTGCAGGCTTTCGGGGATGCCACCGACCGGTTCATGGAGCTGATCGGCTGTGACGCGGCCTACATTGCCGCGGGTGGCAGCTATTTCACCGCAGAGGCACATATCCGGCACCTTGACGAGGTGCATGCGGGCGCTGTGATCGAGGTCCATACGCGTGTGCTGGCGGGCGGCGGCAAGAAGATGCACCTGTGGCACGAGATGGTGGAGGGGGATCGTTTGCTGGCCACGGGGGAGCACTTCCTACTGCACGTGAGCCTTCAGACGCGTCGTCCGGCCGAGCCCAGTGTGGAGATTGACGCGGCCCTGCGCCGCTTTGCCGAGGCACAACAGCACCTGCCGCGCCCCGAGGGGGCAGGCCGCGCAGTGGGGGCACCGCGATAGGCGTCTTTTCGGCGTCGGACCGCAGGCATGGGATCGCATGGCACCACCTCGGTAAGCCGCTGGTTCTCCCCTGCTTTATGCGGCAAGAGGAGGCATGAGTTTTGCCTACCCTCACCTCTGGATTCTCGTGGCCTTTGCCGCCGCCGCATTTCAGACCCTGCGCTTCATGCTGCAAAAGATGCTCGTCACCGCGACACTCTCCCCGACCGGCGCGACCTTCGCGCGGTTTTTCTATTCCGCCCCCCTGGTGTCGCTGCTGCTGGTTTTCTACCTACAGGGCACCGGGGAGATGCTGCCCTCCTTGAGTAGTCGGTTCTGGGCCTATGTATTGGCCGGTGGTCTGGCGCAGGTCGTCGCAACGATCTGCGTGGTCAGCCTCTTCAAACTGCGCAATTTTGCTGTTGGCGTGACGCTGATGAAAACCGAAGTCATCCTGTCCGTTGTGGTGGGGCTGGTCTTGTTGTGCGAAGGCGTGAGCTGGGCGGCGTTCGGGGCGATTGGCCTTGGGCTGGTTGGTGTTCTTATGTTGTCTACGCCGCCGGGCGTAACGGGCTGGGGCGGTCGCGCTGTCTGGAACCGTGGGATCGGGTTGGGCCTTGCCTCGGGCGTGCTCTTTGCCGTCTCTGCGGTGTGCTATCGTGGCGCGTCACTGGAGATCGCATCGATGGACCCGGTGCTGCGCGCGGGCGTGACATTGGCGGCGGTGACCGGGGCGCAGATGATCGGCATGGCGATATGGCTTGTCTGCCGGGATGCGTCGCAGATCGGCGCTGTCTGGCGCGCGCGCCGCGTCGCGGGATGGCTGGGGATGCTGTCGATGGCAGGGTCGTTCTGCTGGTTTCTGGCCTTCACACTGCAGACCGCCGCCTATGTCAAGGCCGTGGGGCAGGTGGAATTGGTGATGAGCCTGCTCGCGTCGGTCTTCTTTTTCAAGGAGCGCTCGAGCCTGCGGGAGCTGGGCGGTATGGCGGTGCTGTGCCTGTCGATCCTGATGCTGGTTCTGTTTCTCTAGCGTCAACCGGACATCGGCACGCCCCGCAGCCGCAGAAACAGGCTTTCTTCGTCATTGTTCTTGAAGAAAGGGATGCTGGCGGGCGGGGCTTTGTCCGTCGCACGGGCCTGGATCTCGGAGAGGACGACTTCGGTGATGAACGGCATGTCGAAGGCGCGTGCATCGCGCAAGCTGACCCATTGCAGATGTGAGAGCTCGTCGCTGGCGGCGGAAAAATCATCGGGATCGTTCGCGATGTCTTCCGCATCCACGAGAAAGAAACGTGCGTCAAAGCGGCGAGGCCGTCCCGGAGGCGTGAGTGCACGAAAAACGAATTGCAACCCCGCGGCCGAGGGGAGATACCCTCTCGCCGCAAAGCCTTGCCAGTCATCGGGTACATCGTCGGGCCAGGCGCCGGATGCGCCCAGCACAAGGCCCGTTTCTTCCCAAAGTTCACGAATCGCGGCGACCGCCAAGGCGTGCGGGGTCGCGGCGCGGGCATCTTCGGCCAAACGGGTGGCGCAGAGCGCAGGCAGTGCGCCCGCCAGCGGGACCTTTGCGTCGCCCGCATCCACCGCACCGCCGGGAAAGACGAATTTGTTTGGCATGAAGGCGGCCCGCGCCCCCCGTTGGCCCATCAGGATTTTCGGATGCGTTTCACGATCCCGCAGCACGATGACCGTCGCCGCATGTCTTATGGCAGATTTATCCGGTGTGCGTGTCTCTGGCATGCGCTGCCCCCTTGGGTTCCGGGGGCTCACCGCGTGTAGCTAGAGCGATTTGCCAAACCCACCCATGCCGCGCGCCCATTGGTAGCCGACAATGGCCCCCTTCAGTCGTGGCAAAAGGTAAAGCGACAGGCCGACACAGCCAACCGCAAAAATGGTAAATAGCGTCATTGGTTCCGGCCGCCATTTTACAAAGACCAGATGCAGCAACGGCGCCATCAGGTGGCCGACAAAAAGGATCGTCAAATATGCGGGCCCATCGTCGGCGCGGTGATGGTGCAACTCCTCGCGGCACACCGAACAGCTGTCGTTGACCTTGAGATAGGATTTCAGCAAGGGACCGCTGCCGCAATTCGGGCATTTACGGCTCCATCCACGCAGCATGGCACGCTTGGTGTCGCGCTCTTCCTGATGCACCTCGGCACTGCTTGCGGACAGGCTGGAGGGGGCTTGCGAGATGTCTGACATGAACCGGATCCTTTCACATCCGTTCCTAATGCGCCTTTAACGCGGCAAATAAAAGACACGGCGTTGTCGCTGCGGCGGGATGTCGCGAAGACCTGCCGAAAAATTTTGCGACGGGAATGGCGCCCGCCTCCGTAAAAAGACTGTCCAACCCCGCAAAGAGGGTCGCAGACGGACATAACCTTTTGGAGTATCGAGATGAAAAATACAGTATTTATCGGCCTGATCGCCGCCACTGCCATCGCTGTTGCAGGTGGGGCTGCCTATGCCCGCGGCGGGCACCATGGCGCACCGATCGATTTTGAGACGCTGGACAGCAACAGCGACGGTCAGATCACCAAGGAAGAGATGCAGGCGCGCGGTGCGGCCCGCATGGCAAGCGCCGACACCGATGGCGATGGTTTCCTGACCCAGGAAGAGCTTGAGGCGGCGGGGGCAGAACGTGCCCGTGCCTTTGCCAGCCGAATGATCGAACGGCTGGATACGAATGCGGACGGCAAACTTTCCGCTGAAGAGATGCAGAAGCCGGACCGTGCAGAGCGGGCAGAGCGCCGGTTCGACCGGGTCGATACGGATGGTAACGGCACCATTTCAGAGGCAGAATTCGATGCGGCGCGGGCCAATATGAAAGGGCATCGCAAGGGACGCGCGCCCGCCGAGTAACGTCTCAGATCAAGGCAATAGGCTGCGGCGTGACTTGATTGCACGTCCGCAGCCACTTATCGATGCTCGGAATGGATATGCCGCCGGACGACCCAGCTTTTGCGACGGATGATGCGCTTTTGGTGCTCTATGCCAACGGCGATCCCACGGCGGCCCGCACGTTGACGGCGCGGCTCCTGCCGCGTGTCTTTGGGCATGCCCTGCGCCTGCTTGGTGACGGGGCCGAAGCGGAGGACGTGGCACAGGAGGCGATGGTGCGGTTGTGGCGGATTGCCCCGGACTGGCGGCAGGGTGAAGCGCAGGTGACAACGTGGCTCTACCGCGTCACGGCCAACCTCTGCACGGACCGGTTGCGTAAGCGCCGCGGTGTCGGCCTCGACGAGATCGCCGAACCGGAGGATCCGACCCCCGGCGCGGTGGAGCAGATACAGAATAGGGCGCGCCACGATGCGCTTCAGGAGGCGCTTGATCAATTGCCGGCGCGGCAGCGGCAGGCGGTGGTGCTGCGCCACATCGAGGGGCTATCGAACCCCGAGATTGCGCAGGTTATGGAGATCGGCCCGCGCGCTGTGGAAAGTCTGACGGCGCGGGGTAAACGTGCGTTGACCGATCTATTGGCCGGGCGGCGCGCAGAATTGGGATATGAAGATGAAAAAGCAGGATAATGACGCTGAAGCCGAGGCGCTGGACGCCTTGTTTGACGATGCCCGAGCGCATCCGCCGGAGGTGACAGAGGCACTGATGGCACGGGTGCTGGCGGATGCGGATGTCCTGCAACCAACTCACGGTCGACACGATGTGGTGCGCCCGGGGCTGCGGGCATGGGTTGCTGACCTCCTCGGGGGCTGGCAGGGCATGGGAGGGCTGGTGGCGGCTGCCACGGCAGGCGTGTGGATCGGGTGGAGCCCGCCCGAGACCTTGCCCGATGCAGGCGCATTGATTCTGGGATACGAGAGTGCGGAGGTCATGAGTACGACCGCGGAACTGACCAGCTTCGGCTGGGATCTGGACGGAGACTGAGCCATGCAGGACACCCCCCCGAAACGACCGCGGATATCGCGCCGGATCAAGGTGATCCTTGGGCTGTCCCTGGCGCTGAACCTTGCTGTTGTGGGGCTGATCGCCGGCACGGCGTTGCGGCACGGTGATGAAAAGCGGGGTGGGCCGCGTTCTGCGGGGTTCGGGGCGTATGGATTGCCTTACATGATTGCCTTGCCGCGAGAGGAGCGCCGGTCCGTGATCCAGGCGGTCCGTGCAGGCAAGAAGGGCGATCTGCCGGACCGTGCGGCGCGGCGCGCGCTCTATCTCGAAACGCTGGCAGTGTTGCGCGCCTCTCCCTTTGATGCACAGGCCTTGTCCGATGTTGTGACCAGTCAGGCGCAAACCGCGATCAGGGTGCAGCAAGTGGCGCAAGACGCGTGGCTGGAAGTCGTCGCGAATATGAGCGATGCAGAGCGCGCGGCCTATGCCGAAGAGATCGAAGAGGTTCTGCGGCGCGGCCCGAAGTCGCGAAAACGACATCAATAAGACGGCATAAAGTATTGAAATTGCTCAGGCTGCGGGCCGATTGAGGTTGACCTGATTGCGGCCCTGCAGCTTGGCCGCATAGAGCGCCTTGTCCGCTGCGTCGAGCAGCATGTTGGCGTCCTGCTGCTCTTTGGCTTCATGTTTGGCCCGCATGCCGCCGATGGTGACGCCGATGGAGACGGTGACCTTGATCGGTTCGTCCGCGCCGGGCACGGTGAACCCACGCCCGCCGATCTTGCGGCACAGTCGGCTTGCTGCGGCGCGCGCCTCTGACAGCGGGGTGGCGGGCATCACGATCAGGAACTCTTCACCGCCGATCCGGGCGATCAGATCGACGCCGCGCAGATTGTCGCGCAGCCGCCGTGCCGTTTCCACCAGCACCGCATCGCCCGAAGCATGGCCGTAAAGGTCGTTGATCCGTTTGAAATGATCCAGATCAGCCACCATCACGGCAAAGCTGCGTCCCGTTGCAGCAGAATGTTCGGCCACGCGGGCCAGATGCGGCATCGCATAACGCCGATTGTGCAGCCCGGTCAGCGGGTCGGACACAGCCGCCTGCAGGCCGGTGCGCACGGTGGCGCGCAGCTGATCGGCAATCCGCTTGCGGCGCAGCATCGCCTTGACCCTCAGGGTCAGCTCGGCCACGTCGAAGCCGTCGGTCATCAAATCGTCGGCCCCCAGATCGAGCGCATAGGCCCCCAATCCTGGATCGGGACGTGACTGCAGCACCAGGATCCCTGAATGGCGGGTGATTGCCGTAGCGCGGATTGCAGCCAGCAGGCGCAGGACATCGCTGGTATTGTTGTCGTCCTCCGCCAGGGTCAGGATGAAGACGTCAGGCACCTTGCCCGGTGAGAGATCCCGCAAGGCGGTCTCGGGCGTGCTGAAATCCAGGCTGGTGCGCAGATGCGGGCGGAGCAGGGTCATCCAGTTGTGGGCCGTAGCGGCGTCCGACCCCACCAGCACGGCGCGGCCCGGAGGCCCGAATTCCATCGATTCCTCAGCAAAGCCCAGGGCGCGCGAGGTGTCATCACGCATCTGCCATTCCGCCGCCGAGTTATGGGCACGGATCAGGCTGCGCACGCGCGCCAGCAGCAGCGTGTCGTCGATGGGTTTCAGCATCACGTCCTGCACGCCTGCTTCAAGCGCTTTGAGCCGCGTGTCCGCATCGGGGCGGCATCCGACCACCATCATCGGGATCGCACGGGTTTGGGGGCTCCGCTTCAACCTGTTGCAAAGCTCTGCCGCGTCGCAATCGGGCAGGGCCATTGCGGAAATGATCAGATCAGGATCGTGTCGCAATGCTGCAACGCAGGCCTCATCGGCCGTTGCAGCCTGAATCACCTCATAGAAGGCAGAGGCGAGTTTGACCTTTAAAACAATGCGATTTGTCGAGATCGCATCCACGATGAGAATTTTGCCCTGCACGCGCTCTGCGTCCTTTCGAGGGTTAATTTCCGATGATCGACATTGCGCTCAATTTGGTTAACAAAGGGTTTCGAATTGGGTGCAATCTGCGGGCAAACCATCATGTACACGCGGGAATCCGCCGAAGTCTTCGGCATCAGGCTGTTGGGCTGGCTGGCGGGGAATGAAGAGCTTCTGCCGGTGTTTCTGGGCGCAACAGGGGCTGTGGAATCCGATCTGCGGGCCGGGGCCACGGACCCGGTGTTTCTGGGGTCGGTCATGGATTTCGTAATGATGGATGACACTTGGGTGGTTCAGGCCTGCGATACGCTCGGTGTAGGTTATGACAGCGTGATGCGCGCCCGACAGGTGCTTCCAGGCGGCGAGGAGGTCAACTGGACATGACTGCGGTGCGTGGTGCGCTTTTCGACAAAGACGGGACACTCTTTGATTTCGCCGCCACATGGGAGGCGTGGGCCGCCGCGTTCCTTGAGGGTGTGACGCCTAACGCCGATGTTGCGGTGGACCTGGGCGCGATCATCGGATTTGACTACGCGCAACGACGATTTCAGCCCGACAGCGTCGTGATTGCAGGCACACCTGGGGAGGTGGCGGAAACCCTGTTGCCGCATATGCAGGGGCATTCAATGACCAGCCTGCTGGATTTCCTGAACGCGGAGGCCGAGCGGGCGCCCCAGGTGGAGGCGGTGCCGCTGGTCCCCTTCCTCAGCGGTTTACGGCAAAATGGCCTGCGACTGGGCGTGGCGACCAACGATGCCGAAGCGCCCGCCCGGACACATCTGGCGCGCGCAGGGGTCACCGAGCTTTTTGATTTCATTGTTGGCTTTGACAGCGGCCATGGCGGCAAACCCGCGCCGGGGCAGCTTCTGGCCTTTGCCGAGGCTGTCGATTTGCCGGTGGAGCAGATTGTCATGGTCGGCGACAGCACCCATGATCTGCAGGCCGGACGGGCCGCTGGTATGCGCTGTGTCGGCGTTTTGACCGGGCTTGCCGGGCGCGATGTCCTGGCGCCCTACGCGGATGCGGTTTTTGATGATATCTCCGCGCTTCCCGACTGGATTGCAGCACAAGGCACGTGAAACCAGCCACCATGCCCGCATAAAAACGACTGAATCCGTCGCGAACAAGACGGCTGCCCGCCAGCGCCTCTGCCCTTTATGAAGACAGAGGTGCGAGGAGGGCAACCGCATGGCCATGTCAACAACCAAACGCAGAACACGCGGCGGCGGGCGCGCAGGTGCCGCGACACGCCGCGGAAGCGCCGTGATCGAGCAGATGCCGTGGAACCCGCCGGTCAACACGGACGCACCGACCGAGCCGCTCTCGCCCGAAGGGGTCGCGGCCATTCACGATGGTGCCATGCGCATTCTCGAAGAGATCGGCGTCGAGTTTCTGAACCGCGAAGCCTTGGACATTCTGCGCAAGGCAGGGTGCACCATCAACGGTGAGAATGTCCGCATGGGCAGGGACTTCGTTATGGAGTGGATCGCCAAGGCGCCGTCGGAATTCATCCTGACCCCGCGCAATCTGGATCGCAGGATCACCGTTGGCGGGCGCAACCTGCTCTTTGGCAACGTCTCATCGCCGCCCAACTATTGGGATATGGAGCGGGGCACCAAGGTGCCTGGCACGCGTGAGATGTGTCGGAACCTGCTGAAGCTGACCCAGTATTTCAACTGCATCCACTTTGCAGGCGGCTATCCGGTGGAGCCTGTGGATCTACACGCATCGATCCGTCATCTGGACGTTCTCTATGACAAACTGACGCTCACGGACAAGGTGATGCACGCCTATTCGCTGGGTAAAGAGCGCGTCGAAGATGTGATGGAAATGGTGCGTATCGCGGGTGGGCTGTCACATGAAGAATTTGACGCAAGCCCAAGAATGTACACGAATATTAACTCAACATCACCGCTCAAACATGATATCCCGATGCTGGACGGCTGGATGCGTATGGCCCGGCGTGGACAGGGGTTGGTGGTCACGCCGTTCACCCTGGCAGGTGCCATGGCGCCCGTCACCATGGCTGGCGCGGTGGCTCAATCCCTGGCCGAAGCCCTTTGTGCGGTGGTGCTCGCGCAAATCATCAAACCGGGCTGCCCCGTGGCCATCGGGACCTTTACCTCGAATGTGGATATGAAATCGGGCGCTCCCGCCTTTGGCACCCCGGAATACATGCGCGCGACACAAATGACCGGGCAGCTGTGCCGGTTTTACGGCCTGCCGATGCGGTCAAGCGGTGTCTGTGCGGCCAATGTGCCGGACGGGCAGGCGATGTGGGAGACCTCCAACAGCCTTTGGGCCGCCGTGCAGTCGGGAACGAACATGGTCTACCACGCGGCAGGCTGGCTTGAGGGTGGGCTGATCGCAAGCCCGGAGAAATTCATCATGGATTGCGAAATCCTGCAGCAGATTCAACGCTATATGGATCCGATAATCACTGCGACCGGCCCCGATGAGATTGCGCTGGATGCCATCAAATCCGTTGGCAACGCAGGGCATTTTTTCGGTATCCAGCATACGCAGGACCGGTATACGACCGCCTTCTATCAACCTTTCCTGAGTGACTGGAAAAACTACGAAGGCTGGGAGGTGGCCGGTGCCGTCTGGACCCCGGAGCGCGCGCATCTGATGTTCAAGGAGATCATCGGCAGTTTCGAGGCCCCACCCATGGAGGACGCCATCCGCGAAGAGTTGGCTGACTTCGTTGACCGTCGCAAAGCTGAAGGGGGCGCTCCGACGGACTTCTAGCATGCAGTTGGCCTGAAATTATCTGTACAATTGGCGATGTTGGCTCTTTGTTAACCGCTAGGCTTCATTGTCCGGCCTGTTACGGAAATGAGGCAATCATGCATGGGCTTGTGAACAGAGCTATTCAACGGTTTGTCGTTGACAGCTATGGCAGTGCACAATGGGCTGCCGTTGCGCGCAATGCGGATCTCGGGTTCGTCGAGTTCGAGGCGATGTGGACTTATGAAGACTGCCTGACACCCCGTGTCCTGGCGGCCGTCTGTGATGTGCTTGACCGCCCCTACGACGAGTTGATGGAAGACATCGGCACCTACCTGGTCTCGCATCCCAACCTGGAAGCCCTGCGCAGGCTGCTGCGTTTTGGCGGTGTCAATTTTCTGGATTTCCTGCATTCGCTGGATGATTTGCCCGACCGCGCCCGACTGGCCGTGGCCGATCTTGTTTTGCCGCGGATTGAGCTGCGGGAACATAATCCGCATCAGTTCAGCTTGAACTGTGAAGGCGACATTCCCGGCTGTGGGCATCTTTTTACCGGGGTGCTGCGGGCGATGGCGGATGACTATGGCGCGCTCGTATTTCTGGAGCATCAGGGGGTTAAGGATGGCGTCGAGACCGTCGCGATCGCTCTTCTCGAGACGGATTTTGCGGAAGGTCGTGGGTTCGAATTGGGGGTAAGTGTCTGATGAGCGGCGCCACCCTGTGTTACAAAATGCTGAACGTGATGTGCCCGATGCATGTCATCCTCAACCGCAATGGCGATATCGGGTTCGCAGGACCGACAGCGCAGAAATTGCTGCCGGATCAAAGCCTTGTGGGTCGTTCCTTTCTCGATGTGTTCGAGATCAAAAGACCCAGGGAAATCAAGTCAATAAGCGCGCTGCGCGAGAAGGCGGGCATGAAACTGCACATGCAGTTTCGCGATCCTCCGCACCGTGAACTCAAGGGCGTTTTGATGGAGGGTCCCGAAGTCGGGCAGATGATTGTCAACCTTTCCTTTGGCATTTCGGTCGTGGACGCCGTGCAGGAATACAAGCTTACGGCGGCGGATTTTGCCCCGACTGATCTGACGATCGAGATGCTCTACCTCGTAGAGGCAAAGTCGGCGGCAATGGAGGCATCGCGGCAGTTGAACCGCCGACTGCAGGGCGCACGCATTGCCGCAGAGGAGCAGGCCCTGACCGATACGCTGACCGGACTGAAGAACCGGCGTGCCATGGATCAGGTTCTTGCGGACCTGATTGCCGAGGGAGAATGTTTTGCCCTGATGCACATGGACCTAGACTACTTCAAGGCGGTCAATGACACGATGGGCCATGCGGCTGGTGATCATGTGCTGCAACAGGTCTCCACGATTATGTTGAACGAAGTGCGCAGCCGCGACACGGTTGCCCGCGTGGGGGGGGATGAGTTTGTTTTGCTGCTGCGCGATGTGGAAGATCCCGCAATCATTGATCAGATCGCAAACCGCATCATTAAAAAGTTGAGCGAGCCCATCTATTTCGAAGGCGCGCGCTGTGAGGTTTCCGGCAGCGCCGGCACAACCCTGTCGAGCAACTATCCGGTTTTGACAGCGGATAACCTGCTGGGGGATGCCGATGTTGCGCTCTACGAGTCGAAGTACCGTGGGCGCGGGCGGCATACATTCTTTTCTGAAGATCTACGCGAGAAAGAGCGGGATCCCGCATTGGCGTCATCCCGTACGCCGATCGTAAAACATGCTTGAGACACCAACCTCCTGCGTGAACAGTCAAGGCGGGGAAGCCGGGAACAGGGTTCATTTAAGCCACGTTTAGGCGCTCACCAAAAAAATGTCGGAGTTCTTTTTGAAAGTGACCCTGGTGTCGACGGGTCTTTTCGAGACACACCTTGGGCAAAGTCGATGTAAGTGACCTTTCTCGCGTCGAAAGATTGGCTTTTTGCCGCCTTTCAATGGATGTCACGCGCAGAAACTGGACGTACGCGCAGCAGTTTATAGAGTATCAAGAGCATCTTGCCGCATCCTACGAGAGGATTCACCTGACAATCATGCATGTCCCGCCCCGGGTGTTTTGCCACAAGGGTCGCCGTCCAAGTCAGTGATTATGGTTCTTGATCTGCGCAGTGCTAAAATTGAAGATCATTTTCGGTGTGCTCCGACCGCGAGCATTAAAGGTGATCCATGCTCGGATGCTTACTTCGATGTCCTCGGAACTGCGGATGCGCCTGAAAAGACCTCCTATCTGGAGAAAGAGGGTCTGACGTGCGCTGACACTCCATGTTCTGACGGATTGTTGCGTGTGCAGTCTTCTGGCAGTAACAATTGAAAACGGGGGGCGTGACTTGGAAAATATCAGTCTTACTTTTGAAATGTCAGTGGTTCTTGGTCTGCTGGCATTCACGGTCTTCTTGTTTGTCTCTGAAATTGTCCGAATAGACCTGGCCGCGATCATGGTCATGGTCTTGCTGGGTCTGCTCAGTCAATTGCCCGGTCTCGGATCGCTGGCGGACGTCAGCAACCTGTTCAACGGCCTCGCCTCCAACGCGGTTGTCTCGATCATTGCGGTGATGATCATCGGCGCGGGGTTGGACAAAACCGGCTTGATGAGCAAGGTGGCTTCCCTGATCCTGAAACACGGTGGGAAAACAGAAACCAGGATCATCCCGATTGTCTCCGGCACGGTCGGCGTGATTTCCTCCTTCATGCAGAATGTGGGGGCCGCCGCTCTTTTCCTGCCCGTGGTTAGCCGGATTTCGGTACGCACAGAACTGCCGCTCAGCCGCTTGCTGATGCCTATGGGATTCTGCGCCATTCTGGGCGGGACGATGACAATGGTGGGCTCCTCACCGTTGATCCTGCTGAATGATTTGCTGTTAAGCGCCAATCAATCGCTGCCCGCGGACCAGCAGATGGCGACCTTCAGCCTGTTTTCCGTAACGCCCGTAGGCATCTGCCTTGTTGCGACAGGTATCCTCTATTTCACACTTTTGGGTCGCTGGGTTCTGCCAAAGGGCAGGAAGACCGGGGACGGTACCAGCGGCCAGTCCCTGAAGGATTATCTGAAAAACATATATGGTCTGAAGACTGACATTTTTGAGATCTCGATCCCAGAAGGGCATGATTGTGTGGGCGAAACCTTCGATGACGTGATGCAACGCTACCACGTCTACATCATCGGCAGCGCCTATCAGGGCAAGCGCTGGTTTGCGCCCGTCATCCAGACGCAGATCACCGCCCCCTGTCGCATTGCCGTGCTTGGGCGCGAGAAGGTCATTCACCGCATGGTCGAAGAAGGCGGGTACATCCTGCACAACGCCCTGGAGGTATTTGCCGAGGATTACGCCGCCACTAAATCCGGGGTGGCCGAAATGGTCGTGCCGCCCGGCTCTTCGGTTATCGGCAAATGCGCGCATGATCTGGTCTTTCGCAAGACCTATGGGGCCAGCCTTCTGGCCATTCACCGCGATGAAGAAACGATGAGTTACGTGGAGACAGAAGACCACGCCCCGACGGCCGTGGGGGAAGTCCCGTTTCACGCAGGGGACACCCTGGTCATCCACAGCACCTGGGAAGCCTTGACCCGGCTGACGCGCGACCGGGATTTCGTGGTGGTCACCACGGATTTCCCCCAGGAGGAACTGCGCCCCAAGAAAGTCGGGTGGGCGCTGCTGTTCTTCATCATCTCGATATCCCTGATCCTCTTCACGGATCTGCGCCTGTCTTTATGCCTGCTGACCGGGGCGGTGGGCATGATCCTGACGGGTGTGCTGGACATCGACGATGCCTATGAGGCCGTTAGCTGGAGCACCGTTTTCCTTTTGGCCAGCCTGATCCCGCTTGGGCAGGCGGTGCAGACAACAGGCACGGCGGCCTGGATTGCCGATCAGATCCTGTCCCTGCTGAACGGCTGGCCGCTCTGGTCCCTGCAGGCCGGGGTTGCGGTGCTTGCCACGGTGTTCACGCTGATCATGTCGAATGTCGGGGCGACGGTGTTGCTGGTGCCCTTGGCGGTTTCAATCGCTGTGGCGGCAGGGGGAGATCCGGCCATTTTTGCCCTGACCGTCGCGATATCGACGTCAAATTCCTTTCTCATTCCTACCCATCAGGTCAACGCCCTGATCATGGGGCCAGCGGGCTACCGGGTGACGGACTTCATCAAAAGCGGCGGCGTCATGACGATCCTGTTTCTCGTTGTGTCGTTGCTGGTCATGAATGTTGTGTTCTGACGCGGCCAGTCTGCTTGGCCGAGCCGGTGAATCGACGAGGCGCGGTTTGGGCTGCTAGGGTGCGATGCAATTGACGCGTGAAACTTGGCCCGGAACGGAAAAGGCGGCGCATGCAGGTATGAAAAACGCAAGAGTGACGCGCGCAGCCGGACGGCTGCTGTTATGGACGTTTTGCCTTGCTTTTGGCATCGGTCCAAATCTGCTTTTGGCGCAAGACTCATTCATCCTTGAAGGGCACGGCGGGCCGGTTAAAGGCATCAGCGTGCGCGCTGATGGAGCCATTCTGACGGCCAGCTTTGATAATTCTGTGGGCCTGTGGCAGGACGGCGTCCCAATCTGGTTGGAAGGGCACGAGGCTGCGGTGAATACCGTTGCCCCGGTGGCTGGGGGCAGGGTGGTATCCGGTGGTGACGACTACTCTGTGCGCCTCTGGGACCCGAGGGATGGGTCGATGCGTGAGCTTGGCCGGCACAGCGCCAAGGTCATCCGTCTCGCCGTTTCGCCTGACGGCACGCGGGTTGCTTCTGCAAGCTGGGATAGGACCGTGCGCATCTGGTCTCTGGAGGGTGGCGCGCCCGTCGAACTAGCAGGCCACGTAAATACAGTCAGTGACGTTGCTTTCTCCGCTGATGGCGGTCAGGTCTATACGGCTTCAGCGGATGGGACCATCAGGCTCTGGGATGCGCGTACTGGTGAGTTTCTTCGACGTCTTGTGCAACATGGGTTCGGGATCAATGCCCTGCTGGTCGCGCCGGACGACAGTTGGCTCGCCTATGGGGCGGTCGATGGTGGCACCCGGGTGGTCGCTTTGCCAGAAGCAACGGAAATCGGTGACTTCACAGCGGACAGGCGGCCCATTCTGGCCATGGCTTACCAGTCGGACATTGGGCGGATCGCCGTGGGGGATGCCCAGGGCTACATCATGATGATCGATAGCCGCGCCTGGCGGATTGCGGAAGATTTTCGCGCAACGGCCTCCGGACCGGTCTGGGCTTTGGCTTTCTCACCGGATGGTCGGAACATTCACGCCGGGGGGATCACGGATGCGGTGTACAGCTGGCCAACTGACGGTCTGTCCGAGGCCACCCATATGACGGGCACTGAACGGTCCTTCCTGAAAGATCCGAAAGAGATGTCCAACGGGGAGCGCCAGTTCCAACGCAAATGCTCCATTTGCCACACGCTGGAGCCGGACGGAAAGCGCCGGGCGGGGCCGTCATTGCACGGGCTCTTTGGCCGATCCGCAGGCAGTGTCGCCGGATACGCTTACTCGGCAACGCTTGCGGAGGCGCAGATCGTCTGGAGCGAGGAGACAATTGACCAGTTGTTCGATCTTGGTCCCGATCACTACATCCCGGGATCAAAGATGCCCATGCAGCGGATCACGAAAGCACAGGATCGCGAAGACCTGATCAGCTTTCTTCAGATGGCAACAATTCCGGATTGAAGGTTTGCAGTGACGACCCGAAATCTGCGGATGCTGGCGAGCGCGTTCCTACGCGCGGGTTCACTCTCAAACGGCCTGCGCAAGGATTGACCTGTCGCCTTCATTTGCAGCACAACCATAACGCCTCGGGAGATCTCCGCCCTGAATTGCGCACAAATTCATAGGTGCAACTGCTGATCAATTCGGTTTGTTCTTCGAAATCTTTGTCTGAGGGGGAAAGTGGCAGCCCGTAGGGGAATCGAACCCCTCTTTCCAGGTTGAAAACCTGGCGTCCTAACCGATAGACGAACGGGCCACTTGGTCGTGAGCGGTTGATTAGGCAATCCGCGCCCGGCGCGCAAGCGGAAATTTCGCGTCTGACAAAGAAACTTTGCCGCAGTCAGCGTGCAACCGGTGCGGCGTCTTCAAGCCGTAACTGAACGCTTTGCCGCCCACGCCATGTGTTGATGTCCAGCCGTCCGGCGAGGTGAAAACGCGCGCCGCCGTGGTTTTCCAGAGCCGGGCCCAGAGGGCTGTCAAAAGCCCCGAAACAAATGGCGTCAAGGGGGGCGGCACCCTGCTCGCCAAAGCTGATCTTGAGGTGGTTCTCGCCGACGCGCTTGGCAAAGCGGATCGCCATGTCGGCAAAGACATAGCGCGGCGCGGGGGCGCTGGCCCCGAACGGGCCCGCCTGTTCAATCAGCTCCGACAGCTCAACCGTGGCAGCAGCGGGCATGAGCAACCCGTCGAGCTTCAGATCCGCAGCACCCGCCAGATGCGCGCCTTGCTTTTCCAAAAGCTCTGTCAGCCGCGCCATGGCCTCTTCCAGCTTGTCTTCGGCGACCGTCAGGCCCGCTGCCATCTTGTGACCGCCGCCTTTCAACAGATATCCTTCGCTGGTCAGCCGCTGGATCGGCTGGCCAAGATCAATGCCCGATATGGACCGTCCGGAGCCTTTGCCGATGCCGTCTTCCAGCCCAATCACGATGCTGGGGCGCCCGGAGGCTTCCTTGAGCCGCGAGGCCACGATCCCCACCACACCTGGGTGCCAGCCGGGGCCTGCCGCCCAGACCAGCGCCTTGTCCAGACCCCTGGTTTCCGCCTGCGCCAGCGCAGCCGCGCGCACGCTCGCTTCGATATCGCGCCGTTCGGTGTTTAACGCGTCCAGGCGCTCCGCCAGAGCTGTCGCCTCATGCGGATCATCCGTGGCCAGAAGTCGCGCGCCCAGATCGGCGGCCCCGATGCGCCCACCGGCGTTGACCCGAGGTCCCAGCAGGAAGCCAAGGTGGTAGGCCGTGGGGGCGGTATCCATCCGCGCCACATCCGACAAGGCCGCCAGGCCGACCCGTGCGCGCCGGGCCATGACACGCAGGCCCTGCCGGACAAAGGCGCGGTTTACACCAACAAGCGGTGCTACATCTGCCACCGTGGCCAGGGCAACGAGATCCAGCATCCCCATCAGATCCGGGCCGGACTGCCCCGCGCTGCGCAGCTGACGACCAAGTTCTACCAGCAGCAGAAACACCACGCCCGCCGCGCAGAGATGCGCCAGATCGCTAATTTCATCCTGCCGGTTGGGGTTCACCACGGCGCAGGCATCGGGCAGCGTTTCAGTTCCCAGGTGATGATCGAGCACCATGACATCCGCCCCCACAGCCGCGGCGATGGGGCCATGGGAGAGGGTGCCGCAATCAACGCAGACAATCAGATCATGCGTGCGGGCGAGGTCCGCCATCGCCTCTTCGTTGGGGCCATAGCCTTCGTCGATCCGGTCGGGAATGTAGAGCGTAGCCTGCCGCCCCATCTGCCGCAGCCAGACCAGCAGCAGGGCAGCGGATGCACCGCCGTCTACGTCATAATCGGCAAAGATCGCGATTTTCTCTTTGCGCTGAACAGCCTGCAGGAACCGCGACGCCGCTTTTTCCATGTCCTTCAAAGCATGGGGGTCCGGCAACAGATCGCGCAACGATGGGGCGAGGAATCCCTTGGCGTCGGCAGGGGCAACGGCCCGCCGCGCCAGCACCTGTGCCACAGCATCGGGCAGGTCACTTTGCTGGGCGATGGCTTCGGCAGCACGAGAGATGTCAACGGGCGGACCGATCCAACGCCGCCCGGTCAGGCTCTGCTCTACGCCGAGAAAACTCACTGCGTCTCCTCCCTCAAGAGCGCAGGCACCAGCGCCACTGCGGAGGTCTCAGGCCTCAACTGGTGTGCGGTAGTTGATTCGGCGAACGGACCCGGTCTTGGACCGCATGATCAGCGTTTCGGTTGTCATCCAGCCGGGTTCGCGTTTGACGGCGGGCAGGATGTTGCCATCGGTCACGCCGGTGGCGGCAAAGATCACGTCTTCGGTCACCATGTCGTCGCGGCTGTAGATGCGGTCGAAATCGGTGATCCCGGCCTTGCTGGCGCGGCCTTTTTCGTCGTCGTTGCGAAAGAGCAGGCGGCCGTACATCTGCCCGCCCATACATTTCAGCGCTGCGGCGGCGAGTACACCTTCGGGCGCGCCGCCCGCGCCCATATACATGTCGATGCCGGTGCCCGGCTCCGCGCAATGCATGACACCGGCAACGTCACCATCGGTGATCAGGCGGATGGAAGCGCCGGTCTTGCGCACCTCGGCAATCATCTCCTCGTGCCGGGGACGTTCCAGAATGCACAGCGTGATGTCAGAGGCGCTGCAACCCTTGGCCTTGGCCAGGGCCGCGACCCGTTCGGCGGGGCTCATGTCGAGCGTGACCACATCCTGTGCATAGCCCGGCCCGATGGCGAGCTTGTCCATATAGACATCGGGCGCGTGCAGCATGGAGCCACGCGGGCCCATGGCGATGACGGTGAGCGCGTTGGGCATGTCCTTTGCGGTCAGCGTGGTGCCTTCCAGCGGATCGAGCGCGATGTCCACGCCGGGGCCATTGCCGGTGCCAACCTCTTCGCCGATGTAGAGCATCGGGGCCTCGTCCCGCTCGCCTTCGCCGATCACGACAACGCCCGCGATATCCAGCATGTTGAGCTGCTCGCGCATGGCGTTGACCGCCGCCTGGTCGGCAGCTTTTTCATCACCGTTTCCCACCAGCCGAGCAGAGGCCAGCGCTGCCGCTTCTGACACGCGGGCAAGGCCAAGTGAAAGCATACGGTCCTGAAATTGAGCGTTGGCTGGCATGAAACTGTCCTTCTTGGGCATTAATTATGGGTAGGTGTATCGTTTGAGCGTGAGGCGTACAACCGCCGGTCAGACCGCTTCGATGCGCAGAGCGACGGGCGCACCGGAGAGCACATTGGTGGTTTCCATGGCCGCCAGCGCCGCGTTCAGGGCATCGGGCGTGGTCTTGTGGGTCACGATCAGCACCGGCGCCGAGGTGTCGTCATGGCCGTACTGGCGCATCCGATCAATGGAGACGCCGGCGTCGCCCAGTACCGTGGCGATCTTGGCCAGCGCGCCAGGTTTATCCTCAAGCGACATGCGCAGGTAATAGGGTGCGGGCAGTTCCGCACGGGCCGGGTTTGCCGTTGTCAGGTTGTCGGCGGGCAGGCCAAAGACCGGTCCGCGCCATCCCTTGGCGATATCGCAGACGTCGGCCATGACCGCGCTGGCAGTGGGGCCTTCGCCCGCCCCGGGACCACGCAGGACGATCTGGCCCACGGCGTCGCCGTCCAACACCACCATGTTGGTGCCGCCCTCCAATTGCCCCAGCGGCGAGGTATCGGGCACGAGGCAGGGCTGCATGCGCTGCTCCAGCCCGCGCCCGGTTTTCTGCGCCACGCCCAGCAATTTGATCTTGTACCCCATGTCGGCAGCGGCGTGGATGTCATTGATGCTCACCCGGTCGATGCCTTCCAGCGTGATACCGTCGAAATTCACCTTGGTGCCGAAGGCCAGCGAGGCAAGAATGGCCAGCTTATGCGCCGCGTCGATACCGCCCACGTCCAGCTGCGGATCGGCCTCCAGATAGCCCAGCCCGTCAGCCTCGGCAAAGACCTCTTCATAGCTGAGGCCCGCGCTCTCCATCCGGGTCAGGATGTAGTTGCACGAGCCGTTCATCACCCCCATGACCCGGGTGATCTCGTTCCCGGCAAGCCCCTCCGTCAGCGATTTGATGACCGGAATGCCGCCTGCCACCGCGGCCTCATAGCGCAAGACACGCCCGGCCCCTTCGGCCTGTTCCGCCAGCGCCTGACCGTGGATCGCCAGCAGGGCCTTGTTGGCGGTCACCACGTCCTTGCCCGCCGCCAACGCTGCCTCGACGGCTTGCTTGGCAGGGCCTTCATCGCCTCCGATCAGTTCGACAAAGACATCCACGTCATCGCGCGTCGCCAGATCGACTGGGTCATTTTCCCAGGCGTAGTGGTCCAGTGGCACGCCGCGATCCTTGGCCCGGTCGCGGGCAGAGACGGCGGAAATGACGATCTCTCGCCCGCTGCGCGCGGCCAGCAGGGCGGCGTGTTGCCGAATGATGCGCAGAACGCCGATCCCAACCGTGCCCAGACCAGCAATTCCAAGACGCAGCGGCGCAGACATAACGGCAATTCCTTTGATTTTCAGGGCGAAGCGGTTGTTTTTCGCCATGTAGCGGGTTCGGCAGCGACGTGCAACGCGCTTGGTGCTATTGCACTTCATCCTCCAGCCGGTTCCGTTCCTCTCCGCTGAGCACCGATCCGCGCAGCCCTGCGGCGCGCGCCTGCAGGCCGCTGACCCGCGCTTCAAGCTGCGATTGTGTCTCCTCGGTCTTGCTCTGCCGCGCCTCGGTCGAGGTCAGCAAGGGATCAAAGGGAATCAGGTCCGGAAAATCCGCCTCTCGCGCGGCCTGTCCCGTTGCGTCTTCGATCTCAGGAAACTGCACGCAGCCGACAACACCGAGGATGAGGATCAGGAAGGCGGCAAGGCGCATAAAGGAGCTCCGGTTGGTCGCAATTGTTGTGCCTCAAGCGCCCGACGCGCGCAAGGAGGGTTTGTTTTGAACATTTGTTCAGATATCCTTGGCCATCATGGCTCGTACCGCAGGTTCACATTCAGACATTACCGGCCCGCGCGTGCGCGCGGCAGCGCTAAAGCTCTTTGCACGTCAGGGCTTTGCGGCGGTTTCCATGCGCGAAATCGCGCGCGAGGTCGGGGTGCAGGTCGGCGCGCTCTACAACTATACCCCAGACAAGCAAAGCCTGCTTTTTGATCTGATGAAGAGCCACCTGGACGCTCTGCTGGCCGCGTTTCGGGACGACGCCGATGCAGATCCGGTGGCGCGGTTGAAACACCTTGTGCAGTTTCACATCCACTTCCACCATGATCGGCCAGACGCGGTGTTCATCGCCTATATGGAATTGCGCAACCTGACGCCCGCAAATTTCGCGCAGATCGAAACCCTGCGCCGGGCCTATGAGGACCGGCTGGAGGCCATATTGCGGGCAGGTGTGATCACCGGTGATTTTGCCGTGGACGATACCAAGATCGCGACGCGCGCGGTGATTGCCATGCTGACCGGCATTAACACGTGGTTCCGCGCGGATGGCAGGTTGTCGCTGGACGATGTCACCGCACAGTATTGGCAGATGGTGTCCAAGGCGGTGTCAGCATCGGACGGGTCGAGCCCATAGCGCAAATCATCACGTTATGTGATGTATATCATGCCATATATTCGTTTTCATTATTTTCTGTGCGCCCCTATATCCTCAGAGGCCCCATAGCGGGCTCGGCTGAAAGGAGGCTCAGATGGTTTACGAAACAGCGATTGAAGAACGTCACAGCCCACTGCGGAGTGTCACCCATACACTCTTGCTTCTGGCAACAGGCGTATTTCTTGGCATCATGCTGGCAGAGCTACGTGATGTTGCGATGGACAGCGATGCGCGCGCAACCTTCCAGGCACAACCGATTGCAGGTGAAGACTGGCACGGCAACGTGCGCCGGTCAGTCCCCTGAGGGTTCAGGGGGCGGACCACCATGCGCCCGGTTTTTTCCGCCCCCCACGACCTCGATCGAACCAGAGCGCCACGCGCCTGAGCGGAGACAGCGCAAGGCGCAGCCACAGCCGGTGATGCCATTTGCGAAAGTCCCGGTTGAACGGACAGACCCGCAGGCAGATCGCGCAGTCCGAGGCCAGCTTGGCCCAGAACCCAAAGCACTTCTCTGCGTCGGATGTCCATTTGCGCACGCCCTTGAGGGCGGAGATATTGGTACCCCCAACTTCCGGCGGACCAAAGGGTAGGGCCTTTACCGGGCAGGCCTCGGCGCATTTGGTGCAGATGTCGCAAAATGCCCGGACGCCCTGCGGTTTGGGGCTGTCATGCGCCAGAGGCAGCGACGTGAAAATCTTCGAAAACCGCAGCCGCGGCCCGAATTGCGGGGTGATCACCATCTGGTTACGCGCATATTCCCCCAGCCCCGCCTGGAGCGCATAGGGAATCACCAGCGCCGTGTCGTTCATCGACGGAACGGCCTCATACCCGAGATTACGGATGTAGGCGGCCAGCTGCATCACGGTTGCGGCCTCCTGACTGTAAGCGCGCCCGGTGGCCGCACCAGCGGTCGCTGCGGGGTAGGTATCAACCAGATCTGCATCCATCTCATGGCCCAGCACGATCACAGACGTAATCCCCTCGGGCAGGTTGTTCGGTGCGTCAGACAGATCACGCGTGTCGATGCGGGTGCTGTAGTGCCAGCGCGAATCAACCCCGGTAATTCCGCATAAGTCTGCTTTAAAAAAGCGCGCTACCTTTTTGATCTCACGCGACATCTCGTTCGAATCCGTAACCTTGAGGGCCACAGGAGCGACGGGTGTATCGGCGCTGATCGGTGCCTGAAATCCTTCGCGGCGCCCTTGATCGGCAAAGCGGTCCGTCATCACATCCGAGATCAGCCAGGACGCATTGCGCAGCGCAAAGTCCCGCTGACCAAACCCGTCGCCCCGGCGCGGGGTCGCCTCCATCCGGTAGGAGGCGAAAAACGCATCCGACCGCGCGCAGCGCACGGCGGGATCCCAGAACGCCCGGGTGAAAATGTCATTGCGCTGCGCAAAGGGTTCAAACCCGTCGGTCACGTCGATCCCGGCGGCCTTGTCAGAGACGTCGCTGTGCAACTCCTTTACCATCCTCTCAGGGTACGCCGCGAAATTCATCGGTCAATCGTAAAGGTCGCAAACAGGCGCGACCATGGCGGCCGGGGTTCGCAGGCTGCCCGAAACACGATTGTCAGGGAGTGCGACATGAAGATTGGTTTTATCGGGCTGGGCAATGTCGGTAGCAAGCTTTGCGGCTCGCTGATCCGCAACAAGATGGATGTGCAGGTCTTTGATCTCAATGCGGAATTAGTGGCGGCGAAGGTGACCCAGGGGGCCGCAGATGGCCAGAGCCCCGCGCGGATGATGCAGGCCTGCGATGCCGTGATCACCTGCCTGCCGTCGCCTGCCGCCTCCGCCGCGGTGCTCGACGAGATGTTGCCGCACGTCGCACCCGGAAAAGTCTGGATGGAAATGTCGACAACAGACGCCGCCGAGGTCAAACGGCTGGGCGCGCTGGTCATGGCTCAAGGGGGCGCGGCGGTCGACTGTCCTGTCTCGGGCGGATGCCACCGCGCGGACACCGGCAACATCTCGATCTACGCAGGCTGTGACCGTGCCACCTTCGACCGCGTGCTGCCCGTCCTGACGTGCATGGGGCGCCGTATCCTGCACGTGGGCGAGATCGGAAATGCCAGCGTTCTCAAAGTGATGACCAACTATCTTGCAACGGCCAACCTGCTGACCCTGTGCGAGGCGCTCACGGTCATGAAAGCCGCAGGAATGGACATGGGCACCACCTACGAGGCGATTGCGATGTCTTCAGGCACCTCCTTCGTGCATGAAACCGAAAGCCAGCTGATCCTGTCGGGATCCCGCGACGTGAACTTCACCATGGACCTGGTGCAAAAGGACATCGGGCTCTTCCAAAAACTGGCCGATGTACATGGGGTCCCGCTGGAACTGTCCCCCAAGGTGATCGAGATGATGGCGGATGGGCAGGCGCGCTACGGTGCCCGCGCGCAGTCCGACCGGATGATCGAACGGCTGGAAGAGGCAACCGGGCTTGAGATCCGCGCCCCCGGGTTCCCGCTGGAGCTGATCGATGACGAACCCGAAGCGCGCGGCTACGAGGTCACCCCCAACCGCTGATTTTCATTGTTCTATCAATATGCCGGGGTTTGGGGCAGCGCCCCAAGCCTGTCTCACACCAGCTGACCTTCGGGGGTCAGCGTAGTCTTGCCGCCAAGATAGGGCGCCAGCACATCGGGCAAGACAACCGAGCCATCCTCCTGCTGACCGTTTTCCAGCACAGCAATCAGACACCGTCCGACCGCAAGACCCGACCCGTTCAGCGTATGAACGAACCGGGGCTTGCCGCCATCCGCCGGTTTGTACCGTGCATTCATCCGCCGCGCCTGGAAATCGCCGGTGGTGGAGACCGATGAAATCTCGCGATAGCTGTCCTGACCGGGCAACCACGCCTCGATGTCATAGGTCCGCTTGGCGCCAAACCCCATGTCACCGGTGCAGAGGATCACGGTGCGGTAGGGGATGCCCAACCGTTCCAGAATATCCTCAGCACAGCGCAGCATGCGCTTTTGCTCTGCATCTGATTGATCGGGCAGGGTGATGGACACCATTTCCACTTTTTCGAACTGGTGCTGGCGCAGCATGCCCGCCGTGTCACGGCCGGCGCTGCCCGCCTCGGACCGGAAACACAACGTGTGGGCCGTCATCCGGCGCGGCAGGTCCGCCTCGTCCAACACGTCGCCCGCCACCGAATAGGTCAGCGTGATCTCGGAGGTGGAAATCAGCCACATATCCTCCGTCGTCTTGTAGCTGTCTTCGGCAAATTTCGGCAGCTTGTCAGTGCCATACATCGCCTCATCCCGCACCAGCACCGGGCAGTTCACTTCCGTCAGCCCGTTATGATCCACATGGGTGTCGATCATGAATTGCGCCAGCGCCCGGTGGATGCGCGCCACGGCACCCTTGAGCATGACGAACCGCGCGCCCGAGGTCTTGGCAGCAGTTTCGAAATCCATCGACGCGGCAACCCCGGCGATCTCGTAGTGCTCCTTGGGTGCGAAACCGAAAGCGGGGACATCGCCCCAACGGTTCACTTCGACATTATCCTCTTCATCCGCACCGTCCGGCACATCGGCCGCGGGCAGATTGGCGATCCAGGCCAGTTTCTCGGTCAGCTGAGCATCAAGCTCCTTGGCTTCCGCCTGCATGGCGGCGACTTCGGCCTTTTTCTCACCGACAAGAGCGCGGAGACGCTCGAACTCCGCATCGTTGCCAGCGGCTTTCGCAGCGCCAACTTCCTTAGAGGCTTTGTTCTGATCCGCCTGTGCGGTTTCTGCGGCACTGATCTTGGCCCGACGCGCCTCGTCCAGCGCCAACAGCGCGGCAGACGCGGGCGCCTCTCCCCGGCGCGCCAGGGCGGCGTCAAAAGCATCGGGGTTTTCACGGATGGCACGAATATCATGCATGTCGGCAGTCCTTGATCTGAGTCGTCTCTTATTGCTGCTTATGACCGATCTTGGTGCGGTCCGTAACCATGAGATTTCACTGTCCGGGCGCCACTTTAGTGGCGCGCGCATCCGCCCGTTCCCACGCGTCTTCCCAGTGGTCAGTGATCCAGTCGTCAACTGGAACCGCCAGCGTCGTCGGGTTTTCGCTGCCAATGCGCCCCACGATCACGCCGACGAGATGCCAGTCGCCATCAACTTGCGCCAGAACCGGACCTCCGGAGTTGCCACTCACGACTTCGCAATCGATGACGATCACATCGTGGTCATCTTCCGGGATCACAGGGCAGTTGAACCGACCGGCAAGCCGTTCCTTCCCACCACGGTTGTAGCCCATCAAGGCCAGAGGTCCGCTGATCTGCCGGTCCGGCTGGAACAGGGGGAGCGGGGTGACCAGATCTGCGGGCAAGGGCGTGTCCAGCCGCAGAACCGCCACATCGTATTTGAACCGGGTGTTTCCTTTTGCAAACGGGTAGGCGGGATGCACATCCCTTTGCACAGAGCCGCGATAGATCGTGGCAGCATCTTGTGTTTTTCCCAAAATGAAGTGGCGCTGACGTGTCCGTTTTGCTGTACCACCTGCGCAATGCGCTGCCGTCAGCACGAGATCGGGCGCGATCAGCGTGCCCGTGCAGGTCGCCGATTTTTCGGGGCTGGTGCTATTAATCCCCCCAACGGCCAACCAAAGCGCGCGCTCTGCCGGATCCAGAGCAGGCAGGGGGGCCGCAAGGAGGGGCGCGGCAAACCCGATTGCGCAGGCTAGGATTCCTCCCAGAATTGCGCTGGTTTCTGTCCCGTTTGCCATATGATCTCCCAAACCTCGTATCGCGTCACAATGGCCTGAATTGCCGGGCGCGCCAAGGGGGCGGTGACAGGCAGGATGGTGCCGGTCAGGGTCAAGCAGTATTGTGCAAAGCCTCCCTTGCAAAGCGCCGTGTGAGCCCATAGGTTCCGCCAAAATTCGCGACCTGCTTAACGCGTTGTCGCGCCCCACCCGGAAGGACCATTTTCATGGAAGCGTTCGCGCAATTTGTGCCCCTCATCCTGATCTTTGCGATCATGTATTTCCTGCTGATCCGCCCGCAGCAGAAAAAAGTCAAAGAGCATCAGGCGATGGTGGCCGCGCTGCGCCGTGGGGATCAGGTGGTGACCCAGGGCGGGATCGTCGGCAAGGTGGCCAAGGTCAAGGACGACGGCGAGCTGGAACTGGAAATCGCCGAGGGCGTGAAAGTGCGCGTTGTGCAATCTACCATTGCGACCGTTGTCTCCAAGACCGAACCGGCGAAGTAACAACGCCTCCTGACGCGTTCGAAAAGGCGTAGACATGCTGCAAATCGATCTTTGGAAGCGGATCACCATCTGGCTGACCTGTGCGGTGGGCCTGTGGCTTGCGATGCCCAACGCCTTCTACACGAATGTTGAAAAACACAACGACGCGGTTCAGGCCATCGAACTGGGTGCCACCACTCTGGAAAATCTGGCGGATCAGGCGCGCTGGCCGGATTGGATGCCCTCGGGGCTGGTCAACCTCGGGCTCGATCTGCGCGGCGGCGCGCATCTGCTGGCGGAAGTGCAGGTCGAGGATGTCTACGCCGCACGGATGCAAGCGGCCTGGCCGGAAATCCGCGACAGCTTGCGCCCGGAGCGGTCAACGGTGGGCACGATCCGGCTGCAGCCCTCAGCCGATGATGAGGTGCGGGTACGCATCAGTCAGCCGGAGGGTATGCAGCGCGCGTTGCAGATCGTACGCGGACTGGCACGCCCTGTGCAGACCCTGACCGGGGTGGGTGCCAATGACATTGAGGTCCGGGCAGAGAACGACCTGATCATCGTCACCTTATCGGAGGCTGAAAAGCTCGCGACCGACGAACGCACCGTTCAGCAAAGCCTCGAAATCATTCGTCGCCGTATCGACGAGGTCGGCACCCGCGAACCAACAATCCAGCGGCAGGGTGCGGACCGTATCCTCATCCAGGTGCCCGGTATCGGGTCAGCGGGCGAGTTGAAAGAGATCATCGGCACCACGGCGCAGCTGACCTTCAACCCGGTGGTGACGCGCGGTACGAACCCTGATGCCTCTGCCGGGATCGGCAATAAAATCGTGCCGTCTTTGGATGAACCCGGCGTTTTCTACACCATCGAAGCGGCGCCCGTCGTGACGGGCGAGGAACTGGTGGACGCGCAGCCTGCGTTTGATCAGAACGGTCGCCCGGCGGTGAACTTCCGGTTCAACACCTCTGGCGCGCGTAAGTTCGGCGATTACACGGCGGAGAACATCGGATCGCCCTTTGCCATCATCCTTGACGACGAAGTGGTCAGCGCCCCGACGATCCAGAGCCATATTCCGGGCGGGTCCGGCATCATCACCGGGCGCTTCACCGTGGAGGAATCGACCAATCTCGCAGTGCTGCTGCGGGCAGGGGCCCTGCCTGCGGGGCTTGAATTCCTCGAAGAGCGCACGATCGGTCCGGAACTGGGGCAGGACAGCATCGACGCGGGCAAGGTCGCGACCATCGTGGCCTTCAGCGCCGTGCTGGTCTTCATGTTCCTCAGCTATGGGCTCTTCGGCATCTTTGCCAATATCGCGCTGATCATCAACATCGGGCTGATCTTTGGGCTGCTGAGCCTCATCGGTGCCACGCTGACCCTACCTGGGATCGCGGGCATCGTTCTGACAGTCGGGATGGCGGTGGATGCCAACGTGCTGATCTTCGAGCGGATTCGTGAAGAATTGAAGACCTCGAAAGGTCCCGCGCGGGCCATTGAGTTGGGATATGAAAAGGCGCTTAGCGCCATTCTTGACGCCAATATCACCACCTTCATCACCGCCACGATCCTCTTTGCCATGGGCTCTGGCCCGGTACGCGGCTTTGCGATCACACTGGGTCTGGGTATTCTGACCTCCGTTTTCACTGCGATCTTCGTCACGCGTCTGCTTGTGGTGATGTGGTTCGAACGTCGTCGCCCCAAAACGATCGAGATTTGATATGCGCCTGAAACTGGTCAAACAAAACACGAATTTCGATTTCTTCAAACGCTGGAAGCTCTGGCTGGGCATCTCCGGCCTGATGATGGTGGTGGCCTTTGCCTCCTTCATGATCCAGGGACTGAACTTCGGTATCGACTTCCGGGGTGGTACGACGATCCGCACGGAAAGCCCGCTGCCCGTGGAAATCGGTGTCTACCGCGATGCCATTGCCGTGCTGGAGTTGGGCGATGTCACAATCACCGAGGTTTTCGATCCCACGTTCGAGGCAGACCAGAACGTGGCCATGATCCGCATTCAGGCGCAGGACGGACAAGAAGCGGTGACGACCGACGTGATTGCCTCCGTGCAGGAGGCGCTGAGAACGGTGCGGCCGGATATCAAATTCGTTTCCGTCGAATCCGTCGGACCAAAAGTATCCGGTGAATTGATCCAGACGGCGGCGATTGCCGTCGTGCTCGCCATCGGGGCGGTGCTGATCTACATCTGGCTGCGTTTCGAGTGGCAGTTTGCCCTGGGCGCGGTGCTGGCGCTGGTGCATGACGTGATCCTGACCATCGGGGTCTTTTCCGAACTGCAGATCCGTTTTGATCTCGCGATCATTGCCGCCTTGCTGACCATCGTGGGCTATTCGCTCAACGATACAGTGGTGGTCTTCGACCGAGTGCGGGAGAACCTGCGCAAATACAAGAAACGGCCGTTGAACGAGGTACTGAACATCTCCATCAACGAAACCCTCAGCCGGACATTCATGACCTCGGTGACCACGCTGCTGGCGCTGATCGCGCTGTTTGTGCTGGGCGGCGACGTGATCCGCGGCTTTGTCTTCGCGATGATCTGGGGCGTGATTGTGGGTACGTATTCCTCCATCTTCGTGGCCTCTGCCGCACTTCTCTATCTGGGCGTGAAACGCGATTGGTCCAAGCCGGACGCCAATTCCGGCAACCAATACGCGGGCATTGATGCTTGAGGCGCTTTCAGGCGTTACCGATACAGGCGGGCTGATCTGGCTGACACTGGGCGTTCTCGCCGCCGGCATGGTGCGGGGCTTTGCGGGATTCGGCAGCGGCATGATCATCATGCCCGTGGCGGCCTCCGTCCTCTCCCCCGTTGAGGCTGTGATCTTCATGATGATGGCGGAACTGGTCGGCCCCCTGCCGAACCTGCCTGCCGCCTGGCGGGACGGCGCGCCGCGCGATGTCGGGCGGCTGATGCTGGGCGCGACACTGACCATCCCCGTGGGCGTCTTTTGCCTGTCGCATATGGATGCCACCTTCTTCGGCTGGGTGGTGTCGATCTGTGTGGCGGTCCTGCTGGTGCTGGTCATGTCCGGCTGGCGCTACAAGGGCGTGCTGACCCGCCCCATGACCGTTGCAACCGGAGGTTTGGGCGGTTTCATGGGGGGATTTGCCGGGGTGCCGGGCCCCCCGGTGATCATGCTCTACATGTCCAGCCGCCTGCCGATTGCGGTCATCCGGGCGAATTTCCTGCTCTACCTGCTGGCGATTGATTTCGTGATGATCGCGGTGTTCTTCGCGCTGGACCTGTTTGTCTGGAAAATCGCGTTGCTGGGGCTGCTGGCGGGCATCCCGAATGTGGTGGCCAATATGATCGGCGCCCGGTTGTTCGATCCAACGGCAGAGCTTCTTTTTCGCCGGGTGGCCTACCTCATCATTGCGACATCGGCTATTCTTGGGCTGCCGATCTGGAGCTAGGAGACGGGCATGCGCCTGAACGAGATATCTTTTACAGATGCCAAACCGATCGAGGGATACGGGGCAGGGTTCTTTCGCATCGGCGGCGAGGTCTTCCAGGGCCCGGTGATCGCCGGACCCACCGGCACGTTTGGGTGGCAGGGGTACGAGGATGTCGATGCACTCCTGGCCCTGAAGGACGAGATTGACGTGCTTTTTGTCGGCACCGGGGCCGAGACCGCGCATCTGCCCTCCGATGTCCGTGCGACGCTGGAAGAGGCGGGTATGGGCGTCGAGGTTATGGCCTCACCTGCTGCCTGTCGGACGTACAACGTGCTGCTGAGCGAAGGCCGCCGCATCGCGCTGGCGCTGATCCCGGTTTGAACGGGCTTTTGGTTGCGCGGGCAATCGGTTAACGCTGTCTCATGACATTGATGATCCGTGATCTTTGCGTGGCGCGCGGCGGGCTGCCGGTTCTGCAAGGGCTGAGCTTCACGCTTGCGCCGGGGCAGGCGCTGATCCTGCGCGGGCCCAATGGATCGGGCAAAACGACCCTGTTGCGCACCCTGGCCGGGCTGCAACCGCCGCTTGCCGGGCAGATTGACGGCACCGAGGAGCAGATCGCTTATGCTGCGCATTCCGACGGGCTCAAGGCCATGCTTTCCGTACGGGAGAACCTGACTTTCTGGGCCGATGTGTTCGGGCAACCGGACATTGTGCCTGCGCTCGATGCCTTCGCTCTGAGGCCACTGATCGACCGGCTGGCAGGTACGCTGTCGGCGGGGCAGAAACGCAGGCTGGGGCTCGCGCGGATGCTGGTGACCGGACGGCCCATCTGGATGCTGGATGAACCGACCGTCTCGCTCGACGTGGACGCCGTGGCGCAATTTGCCGCCGCCGTGCGCGCCCATCTGAGGGCTGGGGGCGCAGCGCTGATCGCCACCCATATCGACCTTGGGCTGGAGGCCGATGTGCTGGACGTCACGCCCTTCCGCGCGACACAGGACACGCGCGCGGGCGCCAGTGACGAGGCGTTCCTATGACAGCGCTGCTGCGTCGCGATCTGAAACTGGCGATACGGGCTGGCGGCGGCTTTGGCCTTGGGCTTGCGTTTTTCCTGATCGTGACGGTGCTGGTGCCCTTTGGCGTGGGCCCGCAGTCGGAGCTTTTGTCGCGCATCGCGCCGGGCATTCTGTGGCTTGGTGCCTTGCTGGCCTGCCTCCTGTCGTTGGACCGTCTGCTGGCGCTCGACTGGGAAGACGGCACGCTCGACCTGCTCGCCACCTCGCCACTGCCGCTGGAGGCCGCGCTCAGCGTCAAGGCGCTGGCCCATTGGATCACCACCGGGTTGCCGCTGGTGCTGGCAGCACCGGTGCTGGGCATCCTGTTGAACCTCCCTGCGGCAGGGTACGGCTGGCTCGTTCTGTCCCTGCTGCTCGGGACACCTGCCCTGTCTGTCATTGGCACCTTTGGGGCGGCGCTGACCGTGGGCGTGAAACGGGGCGGGCTGCTGATGTCGCTGCTGGTGCTGCCGCTCTATGTGCCGACGCTGATTTTTGGCGCAGAGGTGGCGCGCCGCGGCGCCACGGGCATGGATCCGGTGACGCCCTTGCTGATGCTGGCGGGGATCAGCGCCGGGGTGATTGCCATCATGCCCTTTGCGTCCGCGGCCGCGCTGCGGGTGAACTTGCGGTGAACGGGACCATTTGCCCATTGAGCCAAAACACCGAAAGGCTTAGATCAGTGCCATGTCCATGACCGAAGACACAGCCACACCCAAACGCCCCTCCGGCTTTTGGAGCTATGCAAACCCGGTGAAGTTTCTGGGCCTGAGTGAACGGGTACTGCCCGCGGTTTGGGCACTGGCGGCGATTTCGCTGGTTGTCGGCCTGATCTGGGGTTTCTTTTTTACGCCGAACGCCGACAAGTTTGAATCGACCGTCAAGATCATCTACCTGCATGTGCCCTCTGCCATGATGGCGATCAACGTCTGGGTCATGATGCTGGTCACCTCGCTGATCTGGCTGATCCGGCGGCACCATGTGAGTGCATTGGCCGCCAAGGCCGCCGCACCGGTGGGCGTTGTGATGACGCTGATCGCGCTCTGTACGGGCGCGATATGGGGTCAGCCGATGTGGGGCACGTGGTGGGCGTGGGACCCGCGCCTGACCTCCTTCCTGATCCTGTTCCTGTTCTATCTGGGCTACATCGCGCTCTGGGAAGCCATTGAGGACCCGGACACCGCCGCTGACCTCACCTCCGTACTGTGCCTTGTGGGGTCGGTCTTTGCGGTGCTGTCGCGCTACGCGGTGAACTTCTGGAACCAGGGGTTGCACCAGGGGGCGTCGCTGAGCCTCGACAAGGAAGAGAACGTGGCAGACGTCTTTTACTTCCCGCTGCTGGTCTGTATCGCGGGGTTTGTGCTGCTCTTCCTTGCGCTTGTACTCTATCGCACAGGCACCGAAATCCGCCTGCGCCGGACCCGCGCACTGCAAGCCCGGGAGGCGCGTCTGTGATGCCCGATCTTGGCAAATACGCGGATGCGGTGCTGTCCGCTTACGGGGTCTCTATCGTGTTGCTGGTTCTGCTGATCGCGTTGAGCCTGCGTCAGGGTCGCCGCGCCCGACGCGCGCTGCAGGACGTGGAGAAGAGGAGCAAGCCCGATGCCTAAAGTCTCGCCCCTGATGATCGCCCCGCCGCTGATCTTTGCAGGGTTCGTTGCCCTCGCAGGCATTGGCATGTTCCGTGACAATCCCAATGATCTGCCCTCCACGATGATCGGCCAGGCGGCGCCTGCGATCACCAGTGATGTGCTGGGCGACTATCCCGGCGTCACGCCCGAGGCGATGGCCACGGGCGAGGTGACGCTGGTGAATTTCTGGGCCAGCTGGTGCCCACCGTGTCGGGCGGAACACCCCAACCTCCTGCGCATGGCGGCAGAGGGCATGCCGATCATTGGCGTGAACTTCAAGGATCAGGCAGGTACCGCCACGCGCTATCTGGACGATGATGGTAACCCCTTTGAAGCGGTGGCCTTCGATCCGCAGGGCCGCACGGCCATCGACTGGGGTGTGACCGCGCCGCCGGAAACCTTCATACTGGATGCCGAGGGCACCGTGCTCTTCCGCTTTGCTGGCCCGCTGATTGGTAGCGATTATGAGCAGCGGTTTCTGCCGGAACTGGAAAAGGCACGCGCGGCGCAGTAAGCCGCCGCACTGCCTTTGAGCGCACAGGGTGTCACCGCGCGTTCAGATGTCAGGATGGCGCGTCTGCCTTTTTCCCCCGCCACAGGATAAAGAGACCCGACACAACGATCACGGCTGAGCCGAGCAGCATTGAAAAACTCAACTGCTCGCCAAAGAAGACCACACCGAAGCCCACACCGAACAGCAGTCTGACGTATCTGAAGGGCGTCACGGCAGAAACTTCGCCAGTGCGCATCGCCTTCATCAGGCAGCTATAGGCCGCAACGCCGGCCAGAACCGCGCCTGCCAGAAAAAGAGATGTCCGGGCCGTTGGAATCACAAACGGCTGTGCCTGCCATGCCGAAAAAATCACACCGGCGACGACGACAGACAGAAATCCATATAGTCCGAGGATCGGGGTGCTGAGTGACGCGGGCGCGGCCCGGCTGGCCAGATCGCGCCCGGCAAATCCGATCATGCCGACAATGGCCAGAACCGACAGCATGGAGAAGCTTTCCGTGCCCGGCTGCACGATGATCACGACCCCGACCAGCCCAATGAGAATGGCCGCCCATCTGCGCCATCCGACCTTTTCACCAAAGACCAGCGCCGCGCCTGCAACCACGACCAGCGGCGTTGCCTGCAGGATCACGGTCGCCGAGGACAAGGGCGTAAGCGAAATGGCGAGGATATAGAAAAGCCGCCCGACAATTTCAAAGAGCACGCGAATGCGCATCGGGCGCGATACGACGTCGGGGGTGAACAGCGGCTCTCTTTGATGCATGGCCAGACAGGCGAACAGAAAGGCACCGCCCAGGCCGAATATAATCAGGATTTGCCCCACCGGCAGCACGTCGGAGGCTGCCTTCACAAAGGCATCCTCGACCGTGAAAGCCGCCATTGAGGCGATCATCCAGATGCTGCCGATCAGGTTGGCCCTGTTATCCGTTGCGATGGCGGTAATGGTAAGGAATCCCGTTCTGTCAGCGCGTGCGTGCCCGTGACCGCTATCCCACTGAGCGGTCGTGGTCTAGAGTTCCAGCCCTCATTTTTCCTTGTTGCTGAGAGGGTTGGAATGCCAACTTCCATACCCGCTGAGCTGTCAAAAGGGGGATTTGACCAACAGCGTGCCGTCGATGAGCGCCAGATTTGGCACCCTTACATGTCGCCACGCGCGCTGAAATCGCTGTTCTTAATCATGATTTAAGTCAGCCGAAGCTATTGCATGGAAGAGTGCTACCATAGACGCCTTAATAGAAAGCCTGTCCCATGACGCGTGTCAAAAATCTCTATCTCGGTCTGGCAGCCGTGCTCTTCGCCGGTGTTGCACAGGCGCAGACCGTGCAGGAACCGCCACGCTTTGACGGCAGTCGCTCGGCTGCCTCCTCATCAAGGGTCGTTGATCCGTCAGACCCTCAGCGCGCTGTACAGTCTCAGGGTGGCACACTGTCCAGAACCCTTGTGGGAGAGGCCATCCTGGAAGCGGCGCGGGAAGAGGGCCGGTACTTCATCGAAGAGCGCCGACAGCAGGCCGCGCAGCCTGACAGCGACTAGGGATTTGATGGTTCAGGGCCTTGACCTGCTGCCTCCATCACAATGAAAAAAGGCCCCGGAGGAGATCCGGAGCCTTCTTTGAGTTTATCAGAACGGACAATCAGGCCGCTTCTTGGGCGAGGTTGCGCAAAACGTAGTGCAGCACGCCGCCATGTTCGATGTATTCGATCTCGATCGCGGTATCGATCCGGCACTTCAGCGTTATTTCTTTCACTGAACCGTCCGCCATGGTGATGGTGCAGGGCACTTCCTGCAGCGGCTTGATGGTGTCCAGACCGGCAATGGAGACGGTTTCTTCCCCGGTCAGGCCCAGCGACTTGCGTGTATCGCCGCCGGTGAATTCAAAGGGGATCACGCCCATGCCCACGAGGTTGGAGCGGTGGATACGCTCAAAGCTCTCCGCGATCACTGCCTTGACGCCCAGCAGCGCGGTCCCCTTGGCAGCCCAGTCACGGGAAGACCCCGCACCATATTGCTCACCACCAAAGACGACCAGCGGTGTGCCCGCTTCCTGATAGGCCATCGCGGCGTCGTAGATCGACGTCTGGTCGCCATCGGGACCCTTGGTGTAGCCGCCCTCGACCCCGTCCAGCATCTCGTTCTTGATTCGGATGTTGGCGAAAGTGCCGCGCATCATCACCTCGTGGTTGCCGCGCCGTGAGCCGTAAGAGTTGAACTCGCGCACTGGTACCTGACGTTCGATCAGATATTGACCGGCCGGGGTGCTATCCTTGAAGGAACCGGCAGGGGAGATGTGGTCTGTCGTGATCATGTCGCCCAGCACGGCAAGCACCTTGGCATTGTCGATGTTGCTGATGGTGCCCGGTTCTTTACCCATGCCCTGGAAGTAAGGCGGGTTCTGCACATAAGTCGAAGACACTGGCCAGTCATAAACCTTGCTATCCGTTGTGCTGACGTCCTGCCATTTCTCGTCGCCTTTGAAGACATCGGCGTATTTGGTCAGGAAGGCGTCGCGCGTTACGGTCGCCTCGACCAGTTCGGCAATCTCTTGGCTGGACGGCCAGATGTCTTTCAGGAAGACGTCATTGCCGTCCTGATCCTGGCCCAGGGGCTCCGTGGTGAGGTCAATGTCGAGGGTGCCTGCCAGCGCATAGGCCACGACCAGCGGCGGCGAGGCGAGGTAGTTGGCGCGCACGTCCGGGCTGATCCGCCCTTCGAAGTTGCGGTTGCCCGAGAGCACGGAGGTGGCCACGAGGTCCCCTTCGGCAATGGCATCGGACAGCTCTTTCTGGATCGGGCCAGAGTTGCCGATGCAGGTGGTACAGCCGTAACCCACGAGGTTGAACCCGATCTTGTCGAGATCTTCCTGCAGACCTGCGGCCTCCAGATAGGCGGAGACCACTTGGCTTCCAGGCGCCAATGAAGTCTTGACCCATGGTTGGCGGTTCAGGCCCAATGCCGCTGCCTTGCGGGCTACGAGGCCCGCGCCGATCATCACGTAAGGATTGGAGGTGTTGGTGCAGGAGGTGATCGAGGCGATCACGACCTTGCCGCTTTCCATGGTGTAGTCTTCGCCCGCGACTGCAACCTCCTTGCCCATCGGGCGTTTGAAAGTCTCTTCCATTTCGCGCAGGAAGGCGGCCTTGGCCTGGTCCAGTGCAACGTAGTCTTGGGGGCGTTTTGGGCCGGAGATGGCAGGCACGATGGTGCCCATGTCGAGGTGCAGCGTGTCGGTGTAGACCGGGCTGTAGTCCGCGCCGCGCCAGAAACCGTTTTCCTTGGCGTAGGCTTCGACCAGTGCCACGCGGTCTTCATCCCGGCCAGTATTGCGCAGGTAGCGCAGCGTTTCCGCGTCAATCGGGAAGAAACCACAGGTGGCTCCATACTCAGGCGCCATGTTGGCGATGGTTGCGCGATCAGCAAGCGGCAGGCGATCAAGGCCCTCGCCGTAGAATTCCACGAACTTGCCAACCACGCCCTTGGCGCGCAGCATCTCGACGACCTTCAGCACCAGGTCAGTGCCAGTGGTGCCTTCCATCATCGTGCCGGTCAGCTCAAAGCCAACAACCTCGGGGATCAGCATGGAAATTGGCTGCCCCAGCATCGCGGCTTCGGCCTCGATCCCGCCGACGCCCCAGCCCAGAACGGCTGCACCATTGACCATGGTGGTGTGGCTGTCGGTGCCGACAAGCGTATCAGGGTAGGCAACCTCCGCCCCATTCTGATCGGTGTCGGTCCAGACGGTCTGGGCGAGGTATTCCAGGTTCACCTGGTGGCAGATGCCGGTGCCGGGGGGCACCACGCGGAAGTTGTTGAACGCTTTCTGACCCCATTTGAGGAAGGTATAGCGCTCCATATTACGTTCGTATTCACGGTCCACGTTCATCTGGAACGCGCGCGGGTTGCCAAACTCATCGATCATGACCGAGTGGTCGATGACCAGATCGACCGGGTTCAGCGGGTTGATCTTCTCGGCATCACCACCCAGGCTGATGATCGCGTCGCGCATCGCGGCGAGATCGACAACCGCCGGCACACCGGTGAAATCCTGCAACAGCACGCGGGCAGGGCGGTAGGCAATCTCGCGGGGGTTCTTGCCGCCCTTTTGCGCCCATTCGGCAAAGGCCTTGATGTCGTCGGTTGTGACCGTCTTGCCATCCTCGAACCGCAGCATGTTTTCCAGCACCACTTTCAGAGCGGCGGGCAGGTTTGCGAAGTCCCCCAGACCGGCCTCCGTCGCGGCAGGAATGGAGTAATAATCGACGCTTTGCGCGCCAACACTCAGGGTTTTGCGGGTTTTGGAAATGTCGTGACCAACGGTAATGGGCATAAGGGGTGTCCTCTGGCTTGGGCTGGATCATGTCTTGGGTTGCGCGTTCAATGCCCTATGGAGCAAGGCAGTTCAACTCAAATCCACCCGGTTGGTTGAAAATTGTATACCATTGTGTACCGTTTCAAGGAAATTTACCTCGCAATCTCTCAAGAAACCTTGATTGGTCATTACAGTCGGGAGATTCTACGGTGCATGAAACGGCTCTGATGGCCGCAAGAGGAATCACATGAAACGAATGTTGCAGGCCTTTGCCGCATTTTGGTTGCTGGCCGTGCCCGGTTTTGCGCAAAACTCGCCGGTCGTGGTGGAGCTGTTCACGTCGCAGGGATGCTCGTCCTGCCCCCCGGCGGATGAGTTGATGCATGCGCTGGCCAAGCGCGACGACGTGATCGCACTGGCGCTGCACGTGGACTATTGGGACTACATCGGCTGGAAAGATGAGTTTGCCGATCCGCGCAATGCGGAGCGCCAGCGGGCCTATGCAACGGTTGCCGGCCGGCGGTCGATCTACACGCCCGAAATGATCGTGAACGGTTTGACGGACATCGTCGGCGCGAAGCCTATGCAGATTTCGGAAGCGATTGCGATGCACAAGGAACGGTCGCAGCCCGTCACGCTGTCGCTGACGCGCAGCGGTGATAAGGTACAGATCGAGGCGTCGCGCCTGCAGGGCAATAGCGAGGCGATGGTGGTGCAGATGCTGCGCTACAGGCCTCAGCGCGAGGCGCGGATCACCCGGGGCGAGAATGCGGGCCGGACGATCAAATACGCCAATGTGACCGAGGACTGGAAGGTGCTGGGAGAATGGGACGGCAGAGCGCCGCTGTCCCTCTCGGCCGCTGCGCCCGGGGATGCGCCGGTGGTGGTTTTGATCCAAGCGGCCAAGATGGGCCCTATTCGGGCCGCCGCGCAACTGAAGTGATTTGGTGGAATGGCGTCGGGTGATGTAGTCCAACTGTCGTTACTTGTCTTCATCACGAGGTCAAATTGACCACCAATCCGCCACGCCTTCCGAGACCGTAGGGCGTTGTCACTCGTGAGTGGAAATCGCCTGTACGCGCCATTGTGGCCGGAGCCAACGTGCGACGCGTCTATAACGCACCTCCCGGCAAACCGGCAGAAGCAGACGGGCTGGCGTTCTCGCGGGTTGCGCAGCGCGCGTTGGCGGAACCACTGATACGCAAGCGGACGCCTCAGACCCGCTATCACCCAGACGAGACCGCGAAGCGGGTCTAGAGTCTGAAGGTCAGTCCTCGTCGCTGTCCTGCACCACCAGCAGCAGGTCACCAGAGGCTTCCATTTCCCGGATTTGCGTCACAATCGTCGCCATCGCCTCTTCGCACTCGGCTGCTTTCACCTTCTCGCGCTCGGAGATTTCCTCGCGTAGCTGATCGGCCATACGCCCGGACATATTCTCCAGAATGAAGTCGGCGCTTTCCTTCATACCAGCCGCCTCTGACCCGGCCAGTGCGGTGACCAACACCTCCTGATCCAGCTCGCGAACGACACGCGGGATATCGCGCGGTGCAATCCGCTTGGGGATATTGGCAAAGGTGAAGATCGCCTTGCGCACCAGATCGGCAAAACCCGCGTCTGTTTCGTCCAGCCCTTCCAGTACATCGTCCCGCGTGACGGAGGCTGTTGAGTTCAGGATCGCCCCAACCCGCTCCACCGGGCCATCGTCGAAAGCTTTCATCGGCTCTGCATCAAGCTGGGTTGCAAGTGACAGGCCAATCCGGTCTACCGCGTCGGGGGTCACGGCACTGGTTTGTGATACGGCATACGTAATGCGCCGGGCCTGCGGGCCAGGCAATTTACTCAACAACTCGGCGGCGCGCGACACATCGATTTTTGACAGCAAGACGGCGGCCACTTCGGTGCTTTCATTCTCCAGGACCGGCAGCAGCTTTTCGGTCCCCATGTCACGCAACCGTGCCCATGGGTCGCCATATTGACGAACCCCTGCTTCTTTTCGCAGGCGCGCTGCCGTTTGCTTGGAAATTCGCCCGTCCAGCGAATCGAGCGCGCCTGCGATCCCACCTGGGAAAGACAGACCGATGCTTTCAAGTTCATCGGCGAATTCGGAAACCACGCTGCCCAGCGTGCCACGGTCGACCAGACGCATGGAGCCCATCTGCTTGGTCAACTGCGCCTGAAGTTCCTCGGGCAGATCCTCAAGCGGGATATCTGCCCCTTCGTTCAACAGCAGCCGCACGACGATCGCCGCCTTCGCCTTGCGGCTCAAGGAGACCGGAGCCTTGTTTCCCGTCTCCGGCAAAGCCGGAAACGGAGCCATTGGAACCATATCTGTCATCTTCACCTGCCTGAACTTGATCTCTCTTTGTTCTCGCAGATAAAGGTTAAGGATTGGCTGAAGTCAGTAGTTGTAAGTGGTGCCTGTTGCGATGGCATTGCGCAGCGACGCCTCGGACCAGGTGCCTGCGCCACCGTGGGCACGAATGGCCCGCAATTGCACCATGGCCCCTTTGACATCGCCCGCCTCGACAAGGCCCTGACCCATGTAGGAGCGTGCCAGAATATTGCCCGGGTTCTCGGCAATCGCCTGTTCATAGAACATCATGCCCAGATCGACATTGCCCATCTTGCGGTGGGTGAACCCCATATAGGTCAGGCGCCCGGCATGATCGCGGGGCAATGCCTGCGCGACTGTCTGGGCGTCCTGGTAGCGGCCCGCATACGCCAGCTGGCGCACGGCCAGATAGAGCTGTTCGCTTTCGAGGCTGCTTTCCTGAGCATCCACACAGGTCTTGGTTTTCTTGTCATAGACCTTTGCGCCGTCGCAGCTCACAGTCGGTTTTGGGGGCGGAGCATCGTCGTTGCCCCCATTGGCCATAACGGCGGTGGGCAACAGAAAGGCTGCTGTCAGAAAAATACGCATTTAAGAAATCTCCTTGCACGGGTTAATTACTGTACGCCGATAACAAGGCAGAGGGTCATTTTATGCGATCACAGAAGCGTGATCGCATAAAAAAGTTCAAATCAGGTGGTCGTGGCCACGCAGGATTTGCTGTCGGTGTCATAGACCGTGCCTGCAGCGCAGGACATGGTTATTTCTTCCTTGCCGTAGTTGCACCCGGCGGCAAAAGCCAGGGCGGGGGCAAGCGTGAGGGCCACCGCGGCGGCCAACGTCTTGATCGTCATTGCGGGTCTCCTGTGTTGAATACCCTCCAAGGTAGCAGCGGTTGACGTTTGGTCAACAAAAATGCCGGGTCCGCTCTGGCGATAACGACGCTGTGCCTAGTCCTTGAACACCCGCGCAAAGATCGTGTCGACATGTTTAGTGTGATAACCGAGGTCGAATTTCTCTTCGATCTCCGCAGGGCCGAGCGCCGCTGTTACATCGGGGTCTGCCAGCAGTTCCTCTTTGAAATCCGTGCGATGTTCCCAGACCTTGAGCGCGTTGCGCTGCACGAAGGTGTAGGCGTCCTCGCGGCTGACACCGGCCTGGGTGAGCGCCAGAAGCACGCGCTGGCTCATGACCAGACCGGGGAATTTGTTCATGTTGTCCAGCATGTTATCCGGGAAGATCAACATCTTGTCGATCACGCCCGTGAGTCGGGCGAGGGCAAAGTCGAGCGTGATGGTCGCATCCGGCCCGATCATGCGCTCAACCGAGGAATGCGAGATGTCGCGCTCATGCCAGAGGGCCACATTCTCCATCGCGGGGATCACGGCGGAGCGGACCATGCGCGCCAGCCCGGTCAGATTTTCGGTCAGCACCGGGTTCTTTTTGTGCGGCATGGCCGAGGAGCCCTTTTGGCCCATGGAGAAAAACTCCGCGCCTTCGAGCACTTCGGTGCGCTGCATATGGCGGATCTCGGTCGCGATGTTTTCGATGGAACTGGCCACGACGCCTAGGGCGGCAAAGAAGGCGGCGTGTCGGTCGCGCGGGATCACCTGGGTGGAGATCGGCTCAGGCTCCAATCCCAATTGCTTGCAGACGTGCTCTTCCACCGCCGGGTCGATATTGGCGAAGGTGCCGACGGCCCCCGAGATTGCGCCGGTGGCAATCTCGTCTCGGGCTCTTTCCAGACGGTCCAGATTGCGATCCATCTCAGCATAGAAACGCGCGAAGGTCAGACCCATCGTCGTGGGTTCGGCGTGAATGCCGTGGCTGCGCCCGATGCGCACGGTGTCCTTATGCTCCAGCGCGCGGCGCTTCAGCGCGGCGAGCAGGGCCTTCACGTCCCCAATCAGCAAGTCGGCGGCGCGGGTCAGCTGCACGTTGAAACAGGTATCCAGCACATCCGAAGAGGTCATGCCCTGATGCACGAAACGCGCCTCGTCGCTGCCCACATGTTCGGCCAGATGCGTCAGGAAGGCGATCACATCGTGCTTGGTCACGGCTTCGATCTCGTCGATCCGCGCCACGTCGAATTCCACATCCTTGGCCTTCCAGACGGCCTCGGCATTCTCGCGCGGGATCACGCCCAGATCGGCCATCGCGTCACAGGCATGGGCCTCGATCTCGTACCAGATGCGGAATTTCGTCTCCGGAGACCAGATGGCAACCATGTCAGGACGGGAGTAGCGGGGGATCATCGGCGCACCTTTTCGTATTTGTGTCGGCTCGCCTGCGCTCATAGACTGACGGGCATGGCGCTACAAGACGGGAGCCGGGGTTTATGCGTTTGGTGTGGATCGCTTTGATGTGGCTGTGGCCCGCTCTGGCAGCGGCGGAAACGGTCGTCTGGATCCCGCTGACGGGGGATGAAGTGCAGCAGGCGCTGACGGACCGCAAACTGCAGTATGACAGCGCCTGGCAGGAGTTTCGCGCCTCGGGCCGCACGCTGTATAACGCGGGAGCGGACAGCTGGGGCTATTGGCGCGTGCAGGGCGACCAATACTGCAGCCAATGGCCGCCGTCCGACCTTTGGGCCTGCTATGACATTGCGCGGTCCGGCGACAGGCTGCGCTTTATCGGGACGGGTGGCGACATCACGGATGCGGTCTATGCAGACTGAGGCCGCAGAGCGCGTGCTGGCGGATTTCGAGGGCCAGTGGGACCTGCACCGCCAGATCGAACACCAAGGCGGCCAGACGGCAAAGTTTGTCGGGCAGGCGGTCTGGACACCGGACGGGCACGGCATGATCTACCGTGAGACGGGACGGCTGGAGATGATCGGCGGACCGGTCTTGCAGGCAGAGCGGATGTACCGGTGGCGTGACAATCTGGACGTCAATTTCGACGATGGCCGGTTCTTTCACCGGGTACCTGCGGTGGGGGGCACGGCGCGCCACTGGTGTGACCCCGATAGCTATGTGGTGCAGTATGATTTCACGCGCTGGCCTGCTTTTTCGACGGTCTGGGAGGTGACCGGGCCGAAAAAGGCCTACAGAATGGTCAGCCAATACAGCCGCCGTTAGCGCAACAGGTCTTGCACCGGGCGGGTGGCTGCGGCATTCAGGGGCCAAGCATTCTCAACAGGAGACCTCTTCTCATGCAATTGTCCGCCTCACACTCCGTTCTGGCAGATTACTTCGTGCCCTCGGAAGGCACCGCGCGTCGGATCAAACAGGCTGTGCTTGTCGTTCTGGGTATCGCTTTGGTGACGATCGCCGCGAACATCAAGGTGCCGGTGCCGGGATCGCCGGTGCTGATGAACCTTGGCACCTTTGCCGTGCTCACCATTGGTGCGGCCTATGGGGCGCGGCTCGGCCTGGCGACGATCCTGGGCTACATGATCATCGGCGCGCTGGGATTTGACGTGTTCCAAAGCTCCACCGCCGATCTGAACGGTATCGAATACATGATGGGGGGCACCGGTGGCTATCTGGTTGGCTATGTGATGGCGACTGTTCTGCTGGGCGCGCTGGCACAGCGCGGCTGGGATCGGTCCATGGTGTGGATGGCGGTGGCGATGCTGCTGGGCAATATCCTGCTGTATGTGCCGGGCCTTCTGTGGCTGGGCCAGCTTTACGGTTGGGACAAGCCGATCCTCGCATGGGGTCTGACACCCTTCCTGTTGGGGGATGCGATCAAGCTGGCGCTGGCCGCGCTGATCCTGCCGGCGATCTGGAAAATGGTCGGCACCGCGCGCCGTTAAGCGCACCGCCGCTTTGTTAACATGCGAGGCGCAGCCGATGGCTGCGCCTCATTTCATTCTGGCGCTTGTGGCACGCTGAGCCCGTTACTCCGCCAGTTCGGTGATGACGGTGGAACTGCGCTCCAACGTGCGGTGCACGGGGCATTTGTCGGCAATCTCCAGCAGGCGCGTGCGTTGCTCTGCGTCAAGCTCCCCGGTGAGGGTAATACGCCGTCGCCAGGTGTCGATTTTCTCGCCAACAGCGGTTTCCGCATCCTGGGCGTGCATCTTGTTGTGGCTGACATCGACGGAGACATGGGCCAGTTGCCACCCCTTGCGGCGGGCATACATGCGGATGGTCATGGAGGTGCAAGCCCCCAGACCGGCAGAAAGAAACCCGTAGGGGCTGAGCCCCTTGTTGCTGCCGCCATAGGCCAGCGGTTCATCCGCCAGCAGATGATGCCCGTCCGATGAGGTTATGTCAGTCAGGTATCCATTTGGATCGGCCTCAGATACGCGCAACACACCTTCAGGCGCGCCGGGGGGCGGGGCGGGCGGTTTCAGAGCGATGTAGCGCCGCGCCCAGGTGGCAATGACGTCAGCGGCGTATTCCGCATCCTCGCCACGGGTGACCAGATGATCGGCGCTGTCGAGGGTGACAAAGCTCTTGGGGTGTTTTGCCGCCAGAAAAATCTGGCTGGCGTTGTCGATGGAAACGATTTCGTCCCGCGGAGCATGCAAAACCAGCAGTGCGGCGTTCAGGGCGGCAATCGCGGGCGTCAGCTTTTCCTGCGCGACATCCTCTACGAAACCCTTGCCGATCTGGAAAGGACGCCCCCCCAGCGACACCTCGGCCACGCCTTTCGACATGATCTCGGGCAGGGCGTCAGCGAAGTTGTGTGTGACATGCTCGGTATCAAAGGGCGCACCCAGCGTGGCAACCGCCTTGATCGTGTCGAGCTGCGCGGTGGCCTTCAGCACCGCAGCACCGCCCAGGGAATGACCGATCATCAAGGACGGCGTCATGCCGCGACCTGACAGATAGGCATGGGCGGCAATTAGGTCATCGACGTTGGAGGTGAAGGAGGTGTTGGAAAACTCACCCGCCGAATGCCCCAGCCCGGTGAAATCAAAGCGCAGCACGGCGATTCCCATGGACGCCAGCCGCGCCGCAATACGCCGTGCCGCCGGGATGTCCTTGCCGCAGGTAAAGCAATGCGCAAAGAGTGCCGTCGCCAGATGTGGCCCGTCCGGCAGATCCAGACGCGCGGCCAGTTCCGAGCCGTCATGTCCGGGGAAAGTGATACGTTGAGTGGGCATGGCAGGGCTCCTTTGTCAGGGATCAGAGTGGGGCCATGACAGGACGCATGCAAGGGGTGTGACAGCAGGATCACGGGGAGGTGACGCGCGCGCATTCACAGTGACGGTGTCACATAAAAAAACGCGCCCGAAGCAGAGCGCGTTTCCAGTCAACTATACTGTTGGTTCAGGCTGCCTTGCGGGCCTTGCGCCGTGCTGCAACACCAAATCCACCCATCGCACCGATCAGCAGAAAGGCCGAAGCTGGCAGCGGCACAGCCGGTACGCCATCGCCTTCAACGAAAAGCTTGGATGGGTTACCGTTTGCGGCCGCATAGATCAGGTTGAACTCGCCACCCGTGAAGTTGACGGTGCCGGTTTTCGGCGTTGTGCGGATGCCCGTCGGGTTCGCAAAGCCAATGAGTTCCTCACCGTCATCATAGATGGTGAAGCCATCATCGTGGGTCACGGATGTGTCAAAGGCGTTGGCATAAACTTCGGTGAAGGAAAACAATGTGGTGGTCTGGAACGTCGGGTTGCTCAGACGCAAACCGGCAACCCCAGCGTCCAAGCCGCTGACCGTGCCGGAGTTGAGAGACTCCAGAAAGTCCGAAACGGTTTCCAGATCGATGTCCTTGGGGAAGTTATCGACGAAGAAGTCGAGCGCGCCGGTGTAAACAAACGTGTCCTTGTGCGTATCATCAGCGGCGGCAAAACGCGCGTCAAAGTTTTCGCGGTCAGCACGTGCACCATTACCGGACCCGCCGGCGTTGAAGTTCACAACCTGCACTTCAAAAGTGCCGGACAGCGTCGCAGCCTGCGCATGTGTTGCAAATGTCGTAAGGGAAAGAGCAGCCGCAGCCGCCAGAGCGATGAGTTTCAAACCGTGTCTCCAACTCGTTACTGTTCGACCGTTTGAAGGGCCGATCCAAATGAACATAACCTGAGCCCTGCGAATCTATTTCGCCGAACCCAGAGATTAAAATTTGTCTACAATGGTGCGCGACGGAACGGAAGGGGAATTTTCTGTATCCCGCTGCGAATCCGTCTTTTTCGCCCTCAGCGTGCATAGTACTCCAGCCTATGGCGCATTCTGGTCTTGCTGGGCAAGACCTTAACCATGTTGGGCACAGGCCTCCACCTGGGTTTCCTTGAATCGACCCGATGGGTGAGCTACCATTCGACCCATGGGCATGACGTCAAGTGCGCCCGATCCAGGGCGCCAGAATCCGATCAACCAATCTGACGGAAAAGTCATCAGGCATGTCCACGGTCTCCAGAGATGTGTCGCAAGCGGATTGCCGCGCAGGCAGATATTTGGGCGGTTGGTTTGTGATTTCTCCTTTGCTCCCCGCTTCCCGCAATACTAGAAGCAGGGTGGGATAAAAGAAGCAGTAATCCCTATCCAAAAAACCCAAACTCTGGATGTCACAGATGTGCCGTCAGAGCATTTTCGATCAGGAGAAACGTTATGATGTCGATGTTGAGAACCGCTGCGTTTTGTAGTATTTTCGCGGCGGGTGCCTATGCGCAACCCTATGATATTTCTGATTATGTTTCAGAAATTGGCGTGGAGAATGCGACCACGGCCGTAGTGGTGAAGCGCCTGTCGGACGGACATAAGTGGAGCAGTAACTTTGCCCGGGCCGAGGAACGCTTTCAGCCCGCGTCGACATCGAAAATTCCCCATACGCTGATCGCGCTGGAAAGCGGTTTTGCCACGCCTGAGACCACCTTTGACTGGGATGGCAAGGAACGATTTATCGACAGCTGGAATCAGGACCAGTCGCTGACATCCGCCTATCAGCGATCAGCGGTCTGGGTCTACCAGCACATCACGACCAGCATCGGTGGCGACAAGATGGCAGACTGGTTGCAGGCCCTGGACTACGGCAATGCGGAGATCGGCGATGAAAGCGCGCTCGACAATTACTGGCTGCGCGGCCCGCTTGCGATCAGCGCCGAGGAGCAGGTCGACTTTCTGACCAAACTGGCACAGGAAGACCTGCAGCTCGCGCCCGCGACCTATGTGGACGCGCGCAAGATCATGATGGAGGCGGAAGCCGGTGGCGCGCGACTCTATGCGAAAACCGGTTATAACCTGCGCAGCGGGAAGGAGGATCTGGGATGGTATGTCGGCTGGGTCGAGACGGCGGATGAAACCTATGTCTTTGCGGTCAACATGGATCTGGGTGGCTTTGACGAGGCACCGCAGCGCAAGCTGCTGGCCCGGCACGTGCTTGCGCGGCTCGATATCTTTCCCGCGCCGTAACCGGGTCTAACGCCCATCAACGCCCCATCAAATCGTCGTCGAAGGGGTAGGTGGTCAGGTTCTCGAAACCGTCTTCGGTGATGAGAACCTGATCCTCCAGCTTGATCGAGAAGTCACCGCCCTCCGGGCTGACCAGCGCCTCCACGCAAAGGCACATGCCCGGCTCCAGCGGATAGTCGTAGGCGCCGTCCACTGCCTGGTCGGGATAGGCCACCAACGGCCACTCATCGCACAGACCCACGCCATGCATCAGGCAGCCGTATTTCTGTTTCTGGAACGGTGCATCCAGCACATGGGTACCTGCCGACAACTCCGGGATCATCACGCCGGGTTTCAGCATCTGCATGTTGGTCATGATGTGCTCGACCCCGTGCTGCATGGCATAGATCATGTCGGGGCGCGGTTTTTCATCGCCGATCCACCAGCTGCGCGAGACGTCCGTGCAGATGCCATAGGCCCCCACCAGATCGGTGTCGAAGGAGATGATCTCGTTTCGCTGGCAGACGCGCGGACCGCATTCCTGGAACCACGGGTTGGTGCGCGGTCCCGACGACAGCAGGCGGGTTTCGATCCACTCGCCGCCGCGACGGACGTTTTCGGCATGCAAAATGGCCCAGATGTCATCTTCGCAGGTCACGCCGTCGCCCACATGGGTGCGGGCAAAATCCTCCATCACCCGCATCGCGGCATCGCAGGCGTGGGAAGAACAGCGCATCGCCTTGATTTCGTCTGGGCCCTTCACCGCGCGGGATTTTTCGGTCACCTCTTCACCGTCCATGATGGTGAACCCCTGTGCCTCCAGCGCGCGCAGCCCGTGCAGCATGATCTTATCCGCGGCCAGTTGCCTTAGCCCGGGCGCGTGCTCGGCCAGCAGCACCCGCACTTCATTGGCAAATGCGTCGGCGGCCACGTCCACCTTGTCGCCGCGATCGAAATAAAAGAGATCCGCGCCGGAGCGCTGTTCGCGGACAAGAGGATTGAATTTACTCAGGAAAGGCGCGTTCTTGTAGTCCCACATGACCATATAGCCATCGGCGCAGAGCAACACGGCGCGAAAGGGATTGTGGGTGTTCCAAAGCTGCATATTGGTGCTGTCTGTCGCATAGCGGATGTTGAGCGGGTCGATCATCAGCAACCCGGCATAACCACGGTCAACGATATGCTGCGTCAGCCGTGCGTGCCGATAGGCGCGCATCGCGGCGAGGTTAGGCAATTCCAGCCCCGCATTCGCCCATTCGGCAAAGGCCAGCTGTGTTGGGCCGATCTCCACCCGGTCCATGTCATTTGGGGAGCCATCGCCCAGCGTGGCGCCCCGGTTCGGGTCGATCTTGCGCGTATCGCGGTAATGTTGGTTCATCGCGGACCTCGCGGTATCTGTTTCCACTCAAGCTTGGGCGCAATTTCCGTTGCAGGTTTGCTCGAATGCGACACACCTCATGGTCGTTTTTTGATGACATCATGGCTGTCTCTGACTAAGGCGCTGTTATGGTGGAGATTTTGCAGAAAAAACTGCCGCAGGAGATGCTGGAAGAGCGCGCCTTGCCGGGTGTGCAGCCGCTTGGTGGTGCCGATTGGCTGCGTCTGGACGAGGCGTATGCCGCCCAGATGGCGCATCGTCGGTCGCTGCTCGCGACGCAGCGCGCGGATGTCTATTGGCAGGACGCTGGCGCGCATATCGCTGCGCGGGAGGTGTTGAGTGAGGCTCTCAAGCTGCTGCCGGGTTTGGGTTTCGAGGTTTCAGACACAGAGTGCCGCTGCCCGGACGGGCAGGTCGTCCCATTCGATGACGATGCGCCACTGGTCGCGTTGGGCCAGCTGGTGCAGGAGGACATTTGCATTCTGCAAAAGCGCGGTGACGAACACGTACTAACCGCCGCCTGCCTGTGTTTTCCCGCCAGCTGGCGGCTGAGCGAGAAGGTCGGGCGCCCGTTGATCGGCATCCACGACACGGTGCCGGAATATGACGCAGGCATCGCCCGCCGGGTACAACGCCTGTTTGACGGGGTACAGGTGGGCCGCCCGATGTGGCGCTACAATCGCCTGTGGTATGATGATCCGGACCTGTTTCAGCCCCGCTCGGCCCTGTCGCCCCGCCGGATTGCACCGGGCGAGGTGGAGGCCGCCTACCAACGGGCGGAACGTCAGTGCATCGTACGCATGCCCGAGAGCGGCGCGGTGGTCTTTTCCATTCACAGCTATGTGGTCAAAGCCACGCAAGGGTGATCCGGGCGTCGTGATCGAACGCCCGGACCGCTGTCAGGGGCGCGACCAGTGATCATTCAGAATGACCTGCGGCATGCCATCGGATGTTTTCTGCGGGCTGCGCCCCCGTGCATCGAGGCTGCAGTTGATCTGGCGACGCAGGCAGGAAAACTGCTCTGACCGCACCACATCCACGGGCTGGTCAAATCGGATGGTCATGCGCCAGAACCCCTGCGCGCGCTGGTTTGCCGCCTTCACGACGCCCTGAAAGCGGCGCCCGAGATAACGGCCGGTGACGCGCTGCCCAACTTGCCAGACGGTCTTGGGCGCATCGTCGGCCAGCGCGCAGAGCGTGTTCCAGTCACGGATGCCCCATTGATGTGCGACGGTTTCGAGCGCCATCGAATGCGACATGGGCTGACCGGCCTCGATCAGCCGGGCCCGCAGCCGCCGGGCCTGGGCCTTCAACGCGTCGCGGGAAGGAAGAGGTGTATCCACTTTCATCTCCATTCAGGTCGCAGGAGAGGGCGGGTGTTCGCATTGCCGGCACCGATGCGCGACCCATGGGATCAGAAATCGGAAGGTCCATCGTGGTTTCACCAGAATGCGAACGGCAGGCACCACGCGCCTGCGCCGCCTCTACGCCGGTGCGCGGTCAATGGCAAGACCATTCCGCCTGTCGACCCGCTGGCCTCAACTCAACAGCGCGAGATCCGTCGTCGTTGTCCGGCGCCGTGTTGGCAGCGGGAAGGCAGGCTTGCCCGCCAGCGTCAGGCCTGCGTCCTTGTAGAACTTCGCATTGTCGAACCACCAGCGGTGCGAGTTCAGTACCGTCCGCTGTGGCCCGTCCACATCCTTGAGGTATTGCTCGTGGCTGTAAAGATCGACGTGGTTTTTGTGGATGCCGGGGGGCATGCCACTGCGACCCGCCCGTTTGCGGAACCCGTTGGCGGGGACAGCAGCATTCAGAACATCGTCCAACTGGCTGTAATAATTGGTGAACCGCTTGGACCTATGCGCAAGCAAAAGCGCGCCCCAGGCGCCTTTCCCGAACCACCGACGATCCGCGTCACCCGAGACAAACATCGTCTCGTTCAGCTTCCATGCCCCCGATCCGGGGCCTGCGTCATCGTCGAATTCAGAGAGCGCGCGCAGCACCAGATAGGCCCCCATGGAATGCGCGATCAGATTGACCTTGGGGCGCGGGGACAGCGCCAGCAGGGGCAGGATGCCATCGCGGACGAGGTGTTCCGCTGTCAGCTTGGCGTGGCGTTTGTCGCTGTCATAGGCCGTGACCGTGCCCGCACTGGGCCAGTCGTAAGCGATCAGGGCACCGCGGTAGCCTTCCCCCCGCAACCCGGCCCGTATCTTGTTCATGCGGCCAAGGTTGTCGATCTGGTTGGTGTTGAACCCATGCACGTAGATCGTAATCTCGTTGGTCGTGGCTTCTGCCTTGACTTGGGCCAGCCAGTCGTCCTTGCTGATGATTCCGCCCTGCCATTTCCCGCTCGCGTCCGGACCGCTGGTCAACTGGACATAGCGGGTCACATCGGCGGGATTATTGGTGAAGCGTTTTTTCGAGGCATTATAGGTACGGCGCGAAAAGAACAGGGTCATGCGAAAAATCTCCGTCAAAAATACGTGTCATCAAATGCGATGATGATGCACCAGAAACGGGAAATTACAAAACGCAGATTTTTCCGAGGCGTGGCTATTGTCAGTGCAGAACGTCGGCCGCGCTGTGGAGCGCATGGCCGATTTCCGGCTGTCCGATGATGCCGCAGACCAGTAACGCAAAGGCCGTAAGGCGGAGGGCCGCTTCGGATCCGATCCGTTGCGTCAACGCTGCCGTAAGCCTTGTGGTGATCTTCGAGCGCCGCAGCGCACTGACCCATGTGGTCACGCTGACAGAATTGTCCGGAGATGGCGCGGCCTGCCGCATGGCGGGTCGGTGCGGCGAGAGTGCTGCGCGTATAATCCGGGTGTCCTGACGTTGCCGGCTGATTGGGCCGGCCACGGGGCGTCGCGGCACCACCTGCGTGCCCGGTTTGCATAGCGCGGGCATCGCAACAGCGGTCTCAACGCAACGCGCGGGTCGCTGCGTCCGTGCGGGTTGCCGCAACCGGGGCCGTCGAACCGTGACCGGGCCGGGGGCGGCTGCGGGAGCGAAAAACCGGAAGAAATCGTTGGTCGCCATCAGCGCATCGCGCGAGAGCCAGCAGATCCCGTCGCAGGGATGACTATGGGCCAACAGGTAGAGCAGGGCGGCCAGATGCGTGTCACACTCAGCTTTCGCGCCATCGGTCGCACCCGAGAGCCGCAGCATGATCCTGCAGGCCGCACCCCCGTCTTCCATCAGAATGCCCACATCGACAATTTCAGTCTGCACGAGAACCTCGCGGTCTCCCACGGGTTGCGTGACGCAAATGACCGCCCCCATCGCCTTGAAAAACCCCGAAACCAGTCTGGCGATCTCGTCGAGGTCCGCCGTGGTTCCGCTACTCAATACCAGCCCAGATTGATACCCTCTGTCAGTCTCTGACATGGTGCCGCTCCTGTCTGAATTCAACTTATAGTTTCATCTGCAAATGCGATGATCCTTGGGAGATTCGGTGCAGGGAGCGGGGTATTCCCGTTTTGAGGGAAATTTTAGGAAAGTTTTAGATTTCAGTAGGTTACCGAAAAAGAAAGGGCGCCCCCGATCGGAGCGCCCCAGTTTTGACATGATGTGACGGCTTTTTGGGCCGGATCAGCAGCTGTAGTAGAGTGCGAACTCGACCGGGTGCGGCGTGTGTTCGTACTGCTCGATCTCTTCCATCTTCAGGTCAATGTAGCCTTCGATCTGATCCTTGGTGAAGACGTCACCCTTGAGCAGGAAGTCCATATCGGCCTGCAGCTCTTCCATGGCTTCGCGCAGCGAACCGCAAACGGTCGGGATGCCGGCCAGCTCTTCCGCGGGCAGATCATAGAGGTTCTTGTCCATCGCCTCACCGGGATCGATCTTGCTGGTGATGCCGTCAAGACCGGCCATCAGCAGTGCTGCAAAGCACAGGTAGGGGTTCGCCGACGGATCGGGGAAGCGGGCCTCGACACGCTTGGCCTTGGGGCTTTCGGTCCATGGGATCCGTACACAGCCCGAGCGGTTGCGCGCGGAATAGGCACGCAGCACGGGGGCTTCAAAGCCCGGGATCAGGCGTTTGTAGCTGTTGGTGCCGGGGTTGGTGAAGGCGTTCAGCGCCTTGGCATGCTTCAGGATGCCACCGATGAAATACAGCGCTTCCTGAGACAGATCAGCGTATTTGTCACCTGCAAACACGGGCTTGCCGTCCTTCCAGATCGACATGTTCACGTGCATGCCGGTGCCGTTGTCGCCCGCGATCGGCTTCGGCATGAAGGTTGCCGATTTGCCGTAGGCGTGTGCCACGTTGTGGATCACGTATTTGTATTTCTGCAGCTCGTCGGCCTGTTTGGTCAGGCTGTCAAAGATCAGACCCAGCTCGTGCTGGCAGGAGGCCACTTCGTGGTGGTGCTTGTCCACCTTCATGCCCAGACGCTTCATGGTGGACAGCATCTCGGAGCGCAGGTCCTGGCTTTCATCCACCGGGTTGACCGGGAAGTAGCCGCCCTTGACGCCCGGGCGGTGGCCCATGTTGCCCATCTCGTAATCGGTGTCTGTGTTCCACGCACCGTCGGAGGCATCGACCTCGTAGGAGACTTTGTTCATCGAAGTGGAATATTTCACGTTGTCGAAGAGGAAGAATTCCGCCTCGGGACCCATGTAGGCCACGTCACCCACGCCGGTGGATTTCAGGTATTCTTCGGCTTTCTGCGCCGTGCCGCGCGGGTCGCGCTCATAAGCTTCGCCGGTGTCGGGTTCCACGACGGAGCAGTGCAGACAAACGGTTTTTTCCGCGTAGAAAGGATCGACATAGGCGCTGTCTGTGTCGGGCATCAGCTTCATGTCGGAGGCTTCAATGGATTTCCAACCTTCGATGGAGGATCCGTCGAACATGAACCCTTCTTCAAGGAAGTCTTCATCAACCTGATCGGCCATCACGGTCACGTGCTGCAGTTTCCCGCGCGGATCGGTGAAGCGGATGTCGACATATTCGACGTCCTCATCCTTGATCATCTTCAGTAATTCTTTGCTCATTCTCGTATATCCCTCTTGGTTGGAATGATAATCTTTGGGCCGGTCAGAGCGCGTCTGACCCGGTTTCCCCTGTGCGGATGCGGATCGATTGCTCGACTGGCGTGACAAAAATCTTGCCGTCGCCGATTTTCTCGGTTTTGGCGGCGGAGACGATGGCCTCGATGGCCGCATCGACCATGTCATCGTCCAGCACAATCTCGATTTTCACCTTGGGCAGGAAATCCACAACATATTCGGCGCCGCGGTAAAGTTCAGTATGGCCTTTCTGGCGGCCGAAACCCTTGACTTCGATAACGGAAAGACCCTGGACACCGACTTCTTGCAGGGCCTCTTTCACCTCATCCAGTTTGAACGGTTTAATCACCGCTTCGATCTTCTTCATGGGGGCCTCCCTGCCTATGTTTCGTTTGGGTTCAGATCATTTCGGGCTGGAGCGGTCCATGGATTGCCGTAAACTGCTTTCTGTCCGAAGTGCATTTGGCAAATGTGCGCTTATTTTTGCGGCGTGTCGCACAAAAAATGAGCGAAAATGAATCGCGAGGGTCAAAAATGACTGAACTTCTGACCGGCGCAGAGATGCGCGCCCATGAAACAGCAGCGATTGAGTCGGGCGTGGTCACAGGTCTGGACTTGATGGAGCGGGCCGGGCAGGGCGTTGTCGATGCGATGTTCGCAAAGTGGCCCGACATGCGGACGGGCGATCATAGCGCCGTTGTGCTCTGTGGTCCGGGCGACAACGGCGGCGACGGTTTTGTCGTGGCCCGACTGTTGAAGGAACGCGGTTGGACCGTGGATGTTTTTTGCCTTGCCGCGCCCGAAAACCTGCCGCCCGATGCGCGTCAGAATTTCGACCGCTGGACGGATTTAGGGCCGGTTGTCTCGATAGAAGAGTTGAAGATTGATCAGGGTTTTAAGCCCGATCTGGTGGTGGACGCCCTGTTTGGGACCGGTCTTACGCGCGCCATTGAATCACCACTGGATCTCCTGTTCTCAAAGATCAATGCGCATGCCGCCGGGGGAGATGCAAAAATCCTTTCTGTTGATATCCCATCGGGCGTCTGTGCCGACAGTGGGCGGGTTTTGGGAGACAGCCTGCGCGCCGACTTGACCGTGACATTCCACGGAGAGAAACCGGGCCATCTCCTGACGCATGGACTTACGGCTCACTCAAAAAAAGTGGTTGTCGTTGATATTGGCCTCCCAGAGCATCAACGTTGCACTTCTGATACCAATTTCATCCTGAAAAATGAGCCTGTCGCCCCGTATGTGCTGCGCAAATCCGGGCGACGGCATAAATACGATTACGGGCACGCGGTTGTGATCAGTGGCCCCGCTGCGCACACAGGGGCCGCGCGTTTGGCCGCTCGTGGTGCCTTGCGGATCGGCGCGGGGCTGGTGACCGTCGCTGCGCGCGCACAGGCGCTGCCCGAACTCGCGGCACATCAGACCGCCGTGATGCTCCGGCAGGTGGAGGGCGGCGCTGATCTGAAGGTCCAGTTTGGCGATGACGCCCGTGCGAATGCCTTTTGCGCGGGACCTGCCTTGGGGACAGATGATGTCGCGGCAGACCTGCTTGGCGCGGTGCTGGCGTTGGAGCGCGCGACGGTGTTGGATGCGGATGCGCTGACGCTCCTGGCAGAGCGGCCAAAGCTTTTTGCCGCTTTGCACCCCAGCTGTGTACTGACGCCTCACGGTGGTGAATTCGTGCGGCTCTTCCCCGAGATCGCCGAGAAATTCGCCACGCCGCCGACGCGGGGCCCGGCCTATTCCAAGGTTGATGCAACCCGCGACGCGGCCAGAAAGGCGGGTTGTGTTGTGCTGTTCAAGGGGCCGGATACCGTGATCGCCGGTCCGGATGGCAGGTGCGTTATCAATCCGCCGGACGATAGCGCCGCCTGGTTGGCGACGGCCGGATCCGGGGATGTGCTGGCCGGATTTATCTGCGGCCTGCTCGCCAGGGGCTTGCCGCCCCTGTTGGCCGCAGCAACAGGCACCACCCTTCATGGCGAATGCGCGCGATCCTTCGGTCCGGGACTGATTGCGGAGGATTTGCCAGAGGCGCTTCCGGGTGTCTTTCGCCAGATGGGTGTCTAGCTTGCTCTGGCGACGCGGGGGACGCCAGCAGTATCCGCCGTTCCAAGCTCCAGGCCATCGGCGTAGATCACCTGCGGTGCCGCGCAAAAAATGCGGTGCAGTGTCAAAAGCTGCTGGCCAAGATCGCGCACGAACTCACCATCCACCAGACATGCTGCCTCAACCAGCGCTTTGTTCGCGCCGCAAAACGCAAGTGCCCGCCAATCGCGCAGATGGATGGCCTGATGGGCCGTCAGCAGGGCATCGCGGTCAGGTCTGCTGTGACCGAGAGAGCCTGCGATGACATAAACAGCGGGTGCAATCACGCTGACGATGTCGATCCGGGTCACGGGTACGGCACCGCTGCGGGTCAGCACAAGATCGCCCGCGCGCAACGTCTCAACCGGGCGTTCGCCTTTGAGTGTCAATATCTGCGCTCCAGAGACCAACCCGGCAAAACAGTGGTCTCGCAGCGCGCCATGGCCCGTCGGACAGTGCTCGCTGCCCACGCGCCCGGCCGTTTTCGGCTTCATGGGCGTTCTTCCTTTTGCAACCTGCCTCTAGGTTGATCACAGGTTAGTCTAACATCTGCTTAAAGTCCCACGAAATTTTCCTCTCGCGCTGCCTGCGCGGGTTTGCTAAGCAGCGCGCCAACCGGGTCTGCATTCCGGTAACGTGCGGGTGTGGCGGAATTGGTAGACGCACCAGATTTAGGTTCTGGCGCCGCAAGGCGTGGGGGTTCAAGTCCCTTCACCCGCACCACGGAATCTTTTGAATTTATTTGATTTCAACTATTTGACGAAGCTACAAGATTTTCAATCCGCCTCTGTACCCGCCCTAGCGGCTTCGCGGCACCGTGTTTAAACAGCAAGAGGTACCAGTTGGCTGGATCACCAGTAACCTTCCCGACCTGACATTTTACCAAATCTGATAATAGCAGCCCGGCACAAGGGAATTGGTGGAAGCGGCTGGAGTCTCCTTTACGACGATCAGCCGCTTTGAGACGGAGAAGGGCGGCCTACAGCACAACAGCGCGGAAGCTCTTAGGAAAGCGCACGCAGCACAAGGCACCCAGTTTTTGGAGACCGGCGAGGTCGCGGCGGGACCTGGTGTTGCACTCAAGGCCGAAGGCCAGGCTGCTGAGGTTCCTGCTTCGGTCGCGTTTGGCAAACTGCGAGCGCGCACATCGAGACTGGCAGAAAGCTTGCATGAACGCGGCTGCTGCGCAATCCTAGCGTTTTATCGAATAGGTATTTTCAACCGATAGTACTGCTCGTTACCACAGAAAGCTTTAAGCCGTACGAGATTGAATTAGGGAGCTGCGAATGGACAAAAAGAAACTTCTTTCCAACAAAAACGGAACCGAAGACAAGTCAGGTATTGATCCGCCCGAAAAACAGAAACTTGGTTTCTTGTCAAACATATGGGTGCTGATTTCAACGGTCACCCTCGTCTCTCTGGTGACGGCTGCGCTGAGGTTTTTTGCTGAGAAGTCACCGAATGGCTCCTCTGCAATTGAGCAGTTCTTCTTGGGTTTTTTCGAACCTATAGCCATAGGGATATCAGTGTCATTCATCTTCTTTTATGTGCAAAACAAGCTCAAGGCGGATGAACTCTCAAAGCACTTTAGCCGTTATGAGAACGTATTTGCCGCTGCTGAGCTGCTTCAGAGCAGCCGAGAGAATAACGGGCTCGCGGGCATTGTGCCGAGCCCAGAAGAGGAGAACATTTTTGAGGAATTTTCGAGACGCTCCTATCAACCTGGAACAGCGCCGACTATTTGGTGGATGAATTTCAGAATTGAGAAGTATGACACATTCAAAGACTCCATTGAACGCTTCGTAAAGCAAGGCGGGCACGTTCATGTGGTCACAACGCACCACAGAAACCCAAATATCAACTTTCGCCGAGAAGAGGCTTACCCAGAAAAATCTGTCAGCGACTACGAGCAGCATTTCCGAATGCAGGCCCGTACCTTCATCAAGTTGGAGAACTCCCTCCGTCCGATTGAAGACAGATCAGCGGGCAAGTTCCGGGTGTATTTTAATGAAGGAACTCCGGCGATACCCATTTTTATCGTCAAAGACGATTTGGACTATAGAGCGTACACCGGCTACTACCTAAACGAGATTTCTGGAAAATTGCCCTATGTTTATTGGGAAACCGCAGCCGAGGGCATGGTAGGCAAGTTGCGCGATTATGTGGAGTTCAAGATGAGCACTTGTGTTTCTGCAAGCGAAATGGAGAACGATCCCGATATTGTTCAAGCTGAAGCGGAAATTGAAAGCCAAGGGACTTTATGATTGTGACGCTGGGCAAGGGTGTTCGCGGATCCGAGGTGTTTGACAGGGAGGCAACGGTAAGGTCCTGGATCGACCGGTAGGAGTGCCTGCATAGCTGTGCTGATAGGCAACTCTGTCCTCCCGTCGAAGATGCACACGGCTCTGCCGAAGTCCTGTCGCTGAAATCCAATCTGACTCGGCTGCGGCAAAAGGTGTTTTTCTGTGCTCTTTCGGCGGTGCCGGTGGTCTCGTCACCATAAAGCGAACGCCCAATAGGAACAAATCCGGCATGCGGATCTGGTGCTCTGCGCTTTGCCCGCAACGCCCTCTTGCACCTTTGCCCCGGGCCACATAGAAGAGCGGAAATTTTATGCCCGCGCCCACCCGGCGCGCCTTATTCTATGGAGCACACATGCAGGTCACCGAGACGCTGAACGAAGGTCTGAAACGCGGCTATGCCATCACGGTCACTGCCGCTGAGCTGGAGGCTAAGGTCAATGAAAAGCTGGCCGAGGCGCAGCCTGAGGTCGAAATGAAAGGCTTCCGCAAGGGCAAGGTGCCAATGGCGCTGCTGAAAAAGCAGTTTGGCCAGCGTGTGATGGGCGAAGCGATGCAGGAAAGCATCGACGGCGCGATGAACGAGCACTTCGAGGCATCGGGGGACCGGCCCGCGCTGCAGCCGGAGGTCAAGATGACCAATGAGGACTGGAAAGAGGGCGACGATGTCGAGGTTTCCATGTCCTACGAGGCGCTGCCGGAAATTCCCGACGTGGAGTACGCGAAAATCAAGCTTGAGAAGCTGGTGGTGAAGGCCGAAGACGCGGCCGTTGACGAAGCCTTGGGCAACCTGGCCGAAACCGCGCAGGATTTCAAAGCGCGCAAGAAAGGTTCCAAGGCCAAGGACGGCGATCAGGTTGTGATGGACTTCCTCGGCAAGGTCGATGGCGAGGCCTTTGACGGCGGCGCGGCGGAAGACTATCCGCTGGTGCTGGGCTCCAACTCCTTCATCCCCGGCTTCGAGGAACAGCTGGTGGGCGTGAAGGCCGGAGAAGAGAAACTGGTCACTGTTTCTTTCCCCGAGGATTATCAGGCCGAAAATCTCAAGGGCAAGGAAGCCACTTTTGAGTGCACCATCAAAGAGGTGAAAGAGCCCGTTGCCGCGGAGATCAATGACGAGCTGGCCACCAAATTCGGGGCTGAGGACCTTGCCGCGTTGAAGACACAGATTGCCGAGCGTCTGGAAGCGGAATACGCCGGTGCGGCCCGTGCCGTCATGAAGCGCGGTCTGCTCGATGCGCTGGACGGCCAGGTGGATTTCGACCTGCCGCCGTCGCTGGTCGAGGCCGAAGCCAAGCAGATCGCACATCAGCTGTGGCATGAGGACAACCCGGATGTGGAGGGTCATGACCACCCGGAAATCGAAACCACGGAAGAGCACAACAAGCTGGCCACGCGCCGCGTGCGCCTGGGCCTGCTGCTGGCCGAGATCGGCCAGAAGGCCGAAGTGGAAGTGACCGATGCGGAGATGACGCAGGCGATCATGGCGCAGGCCCGTCAGTATCCAGGCCAGGAACGCCAGTTCTTTGAATTCGTTCAGCAAAACCAGCAAATGCAGCAGCAGATGCGCGCGCCGCTGTTCGAAGACAAGGTTGTCGACCACGTTTTCGAAAACGCGACTATCAAGGAGAAAGAAGTCTCCAAGGATGATCTTCAAAAGGCTGTCGAGGCGCTGGAAGACGAATAGATCACGGCGCGTGCCGACAAGATGAAGGGGCCGCGCCACTGTGCAGCGGCCCTTTTTCGTTGGCATGTTGCCGCGCTCTGGGACGGTGGGGTCCTGTCAAGGGCTACAGTGGCCAAAGTCCAAGGGCACGCCCCGCAGGGCGATCAGCGATCAAATTGAAAGTGTCGGATGCCGCGCAACCAGATGAGCGGCGACTGTCCTATTCAACCCGGGCGCAGGCCGGTTTCGACCAACATGCCGCGCCGCCTGGCCTCGTAGTAGTAGCCGCGCGCGTACCACATGATGGCTGTATCCTGATCGCCGTCCGACAGAAGCCATGCGCCGCGCAGGTATTTGCCTGCGTATTTCAGATTGGTTTCCGCATCCAGAAGATCATTCGGTTTGCCGCGAAAACCCATGGTGCGCGCGGTTTCCGGCAGGATCTGCAGCAACCCGTAGTAGGGTCCGTTGCGTGCCCAGGGGCGGTGCGTGCTCTCGCGGATCGCCAGCTTGTGCACCAGCGGACGCGGCAACTCGTAGAAGTCCGCGTATTGGTTGATCAGGCGCCGCAGTTCGGGCGTCTCGTTGGGGTAAAGGGGCGGTTCAAATGGCGCGGGGTTCGATGCACCGCAGGCGGTCAGGGCAAAGGCAGAGGCGGTGGAGAGAAAATGGCGACGGGTGAACACAAATGGGGTCCTGTGATGGAGATACTATCGCTTGGATAATGACCCATTGCATCGGCAGGACAAGAACGGCGGCCCCAATGGGCGAGGCTCCGCCGACGATCTCAAAACCGTTTCCGGTCAATCTTTTAGCAGATGTTCCAAGAGAAACTCAGCGCGCTCTCTCGGCGAAATCCTGGGCAGGTGCACCACCTCATATCCCAAGGTCGCAAAGGCGTCCTGCAAACGGTCATACTCGGCAACGGCTTCGTCAAATCCGTGGCGGCGGGCGCTGTCGGTTTTGTAAATTTCCGGCCAGGGCGGCGTCAGAAACACCTGGTTCGTGTAGAGTTTCTCGCTCTTGAGCCAAGTTGCCAGAGGCTGCCCTGTCACATGCGCCAAGGCTGTGACTGCGTCTATCACACCCCGGTCGAAAAACACCCAACCACCGTCCGCACGGGTTTGTGCCAGATCGTGCTCGGCCAGGGCGAGCGTCTTGTCCAGAAACCCGCGCATGTCTGTCCAGGGCAGGGCGGTTCCCCCGGTTTCCTGTTCCCGTTCGACGACCCGTCGCCCCGGCTCTTCGATCACGGTGTGGCCGCGCGCGGCCAATGCCGCAAGCAGTGTGGATTTGCCGCCGCCCGAGCAACCGGAGATCACAACAAACCTGTTCACGTCGGTGTTCACTTCTCCAAATGACGCTTCTGTCCAGATGACGTGACGTGACCTGCCGTCTCTTTGACGTGGGTCAATTCCCGTCTCCGCCAACAAGACTAAGGAGCGTTTACAGGAAACACAAAGAACAAGGTAAGATTATGAAACACCTGATACGCGTCACATTCCTTGCGCTTCCGCTTGGGCTTATGGCTTGCACGGAGCCCAATACATATCCGGTGAGCGGTGAACAGTGCGGTCCCAAAGACCCGGTGCTGGAGCTGGACGCGGCCGATTGTGGCATGCCCGGACTGATGTAGGCCGTCGCGACCGTACCGTTGCAGGTATATTGCCATTCTTGAAAGAAAAAAGGCCGGTCGCATCTGCAACCGGCCTTTCATGTTTATCGAGAAGGCTCTCAGGCCTTGCCCGCAGTGTCTTCCTGATCGCCGGATGCGGTGTCTTCTTCGGCGGGATCGGCCACGGCTTCGGCCAGCTCTTCATCATCGGAAGTTGCAGCACCGATGTCTTCGAAGAGTTCTGCGATTTCGAATTCCGCAGCAGCTTCTTCTTCGGCAGCCAGTTCCTGAATGGATTTACCAGCGGCCTGCAGTTCGGCCTCTTCCGGGGAGCGGGCGACGTTCAGTTCGATTGTCGCATCGACCTCGGGGTGCAGAACGATTTGCACTTCGTGCAGGCCCAGTTCCTTGATCGGCGCCAGAACAACCTGCTTGCGGTCCACCGAGAATCCGGCCTCGGTCGCGGCCTCTGCTGCGTCGCGGGTGGTGACGGAGCCGTAGAGCGCACCAGAGTCGGAGGCGGAGCGAATCACGATGAACTGTTGTCCGTCGAGTTTTTCGGCCAGCGATTCCGCTTCTTTCTTGGTTTCCAGGTTGCGGGCTTCGAGCTGCGCTTTTTGCTGCTCAAAGGCTTCGATGTTGGATTTCGAAGCCGACAGTGCCTTGCCCTGCGGTAGCAGGAAGTTGCGGGCGTAGCCGGGTTTCACATCGACGACTTCGCCCATCTGACCCAGTTTTGCGACGCGTTCGAGAAGGATAACTTGCATGGTGTTCTCCTTACTTCACAGCATAGGGCAGCAGCGCGAGGAAGCGGGCGCGTTTGATGGCACGGGCCAGTTCGCGTTGCTTTTTGGCGGAGACTGCGGTGATACGGGATGGCACGATCTTGCCACGCTCAGAGATGTAGCGTTGCAGCAGACGTGTGTCTTTGTAGTCGATTTTCGGCGCGTTGTCGCCCGAGAAGGGGCAAACCTTGCGACGGCGGAAAAATGGTTTAGCGGCCATGGGTTATATCCTTGTCCTAATGTCGATCAACGGCGCTCACGGCGGTCAGGCCGTTCGTCGCGTTTCTGCATCTGCACCGAAGGCAGCTCGGCGTGATCATCAACCTTGATGGTCAACACGCGCATCACATCGTCATGCAGGCGCATCAGGCGTTCCATCTCCTGAACGGCCGGTGCAGGGGCATCCGAGCGCAGGAAGGCGTAGTGGCCCTTGCGGTTTTTGTTGATCTTATAGGCCATCGTTTTGACGCCCCAGTATTCGTGATCCACCAGCGAACCACCATTGTCGGACAGAACTGTGCCGAAATGTTCGATCAGCCCTTCGGCTTGCGTGTTGGACAGGTCCTGACGCGCGATCATAACATGCTCATATTTAGGCATGTAGCTTCCTCATTTATATCAAGGCGCATTTCAAAGGTGAGGCCGTTACTCCTTTTGCGGCCCCGCCACGAGAGACTGCGCGGTTAAATCGTTTTGCAAAAGGAAGCGCCGATATACACGCTTTAACGCAACGCGCAAGCCTGCATGGCCGGGCTGGAATAGACGGCATTTGCACAATGCTCCACGAAATGGCCCTGACGGTGCCCGAAAGCTGTCTTATTTGCGTCTTGATTGCGGGTTTCTGTGCTCGTTAACCAAGAGAGGAAAGCACATGTCCAGCACAGTCGATCCCGTCAGCTTTGACTCCATCGCACCACAGCCGGTGCGGACCGTGGATGGCAGTCGCATGCTTTTGCGTGGCGCGCAGGGCGTTGTCGGTGTTGCCCTGATCCTGACCGCCATCGGGCTCTGGATTGCCCCCGGTGCAAGCTGGGATCATGAACTGATGCTGTTCAAGCTGCTGGCGTCTGCCGTTGGCGGCATGGCTGGGATCGCCCTGTTGCAGGGTTTTGCGCGCCCCGCAGCGCCAAAGGTCGAGGTTGATACCATCCGTCATGAGGTGCGTCTGGTACGCACACGGGGCAAGGATCGCTTCGTGTTGGATCGCTGCACGTTCAAAGATCTGACCCGGGTGGAAAATTCGGGCACCTACGTGAAACTCTGGGGAAAGAACGAAGCGCTGCTGGCCGAGGTGGCCGCCAGCGACCGCGTTGCGCACCGTAGCCTCGTCACCGCGCTCCGGGTTGCGGGCAAACTCTGATCCAATTTGCGACATTCCGCCGATAGGCGACCCATCTGCGCGTTGTTCATCAGCGCGCAGAACTTGTTTGAGCATATGGAATTGTCTCGGCGCGCCAAAGACCCACATACTCCTTCATGAATTCATAAACTGGAGGTTCTCTTAATGAAATCGCTTCTTCTCGCCACAGCCCTGACCGCCGCTGCGGGCATGGCGTCCGCTGCTGCTGAAAAATATGTGCTGGATGCCAGCCACAGCCAGGTTTTGTTCAGCTACAACCACTTAGGCTTTTCTACGACCTACGGCATGTTCTCCGGTTTCGAAGGGGAAATCATGTTTGATCAAGAAGACCCCAGCGCGTCCTCCGTCACCGTGTCGATGCCTGTGATGAGCATGTTCACCGGGTGGGAAAAGCGTGAAGGTCACTTCATGTCGGACGATTTCTTCGGTGCGGAAGAAGGCGACATGATCACGTTTGCGTCAACCGCCATCGATGTGACGGGCGACAACACGGCGACGATCACCGGCGATCTGACCATGAATGATGTCACCAAGTCGGTGACTTTGGATGCGGTGTTGAACCAGACCGGGGACCACCCGCAGGCGGGCAAACCCTGGGCCGGGTTCGATGCGACCACCACCGTATTGCGGTCTGATTTTGGTCTGGGGGCGTTCGCGCCCTATGTGAGTGACGAAGTCGAAATCGTCATCTCCATCGAGGCGATGAAGGCGGAGTAAGCCCGCCTGTCCAGAAAAACGCATGAAGGCCGCGCCGGTGCTGCGCGGCCTTTTCTGTTTTCGAGGGCCTAGCCGCCTTTCAGCGCCGTCAGGTCAATGCGGACCTCGACGTTGAACCCCACTGATGCCTCGTCCTTCTGGCTGTCGCCGATCCCGTAGGCGCGGCGGTCCAGCGTCGTGCTGCCCTGCATCGTGGCCAACCCGTCGGCCAGCTCCAGCGTAAACGGCAGTTGCACGGGCATGGTCTGATCCTTGAGGGTCAGCGTGCCATCGGCCAGATACCCATCCGCGTCCCGGAGGATTTCCGCTGTGAACTGCGCCGTCGGAAAGGCTTCGGCATTGAAGAAATCCGCCCCAAGCGCCTGACTGGTCACCGAACCCAGTGTCAGCGAGCCGATCGAGATGGTCACATCGACCGATCCGGCGACACCTTCGGCGACGGTTTCGTCAAAGCTGATGGCGGCTGTCCAGTCGGCAAAGCTGCCGGTGACGTCGGAGCCAAGCTGCTGCACCGTGATCTGGAGCGTGCCGTCCTGCACCGCCCAGTCGGATTCGACCGCCTGCAGTTCCGCAGCGGCTACATCCACGGTGTGTTTTTCATAAAGACCCAAGGTGCTGCCAATCACCAGCGCCACACCCCAGATCCCCACCGCGCTGATCAGCGGCAGGGCCATGCGGTGCTCATGCGCGGGCAGGGTGACGGCAGGCCGCCCGGGCAGCATCCGGCGCAGGGTGGCGTCCTTGTCGATGACGTGATGTTTCATGGCGCCAGCGAAATGCAGAATGATGGCGCCCGCCAGCACCCGTTCGAACACGATGTGCAGCCCGGCGGCGGTGCTGGCCAGCGCTTCGGATTTTGGCACAAAGGGCAGATTCTGACCCAGCGGCCACCAGATCGGCGCGAACCCATCGGTGGCGGCGTGATGCACCCAGCCCGAGAGCGGCACCAGCAAAAGCGAGCCGTAGAGCAGCCAGTGCACGGTTTCCGCCGCGAGGCTTTCGATCTTGCGGTCCGGGTGCAGCAGGCCCGGTTTCGGTTGGCTGATCGCCCAGAGGATGCGGGCAAGGGCCACGAAGAACATGGTCACCCCGAGGGTCTTGTGCAGCGAAAACATCAGGGCCTTCTGCGCCAGCTGTTCGGAGGTGTCGTAGGGCAGGCCGTTGGCATAGATGCCCAGCGGGATCAGCGTCAGGATCAGCAAGGCGGTCAGCCAGTGAAAGGTCTTGGTGATCGCGCCGTAGTGGGTGGAGGTATTGGCCAGCGTCATGAGGAACTCCGGGAAATCTGCGTTGCCTATAGAGTAGAGGTCTGAGAGCGCAGAACAATGGCGGCTTGCGCACAGCCTTTGCGCATATCCGCAAATCCTGCCTGTTTCCAGTTTCACCACCAGGGCCGTTGCCTCGCCCGCGCGGGCAGGCTAAGCCGGGGGCCAAGAAACGAAAAGGGGTGGCGTTTTCATGAGCATCGCATTTGTATTTCCCGGTCAGGGCGCACAGACCATCGGCATGGGCAAGGCCCTGGCCGAGACCTATCCGGCAGCCCGTGCCGTTTTCGACGAGGTCGACGCGGCCCTTGGCGAAAAGTTGAGCGATCTGATCTGGGAGGGCGAGATTGAGACGCTGACCCTGACCGAGAATGCGCAGCCCGCGCTGATGGCCACCTCCATTGCCGCGCTGCGCGCGTTGGAGGCCGAGGGGATCGGGCTCGACCGGGTCAGCCATGTGGCGGGCCATTCGCTGGGAGAATACTCCGCGTTGGCCGCGGCAGGCACGTTTTCGGTGGCGGACGCCGCGCGACTGTTGCGCACGCGCGGGCTGGCCATGCAGCAGGCGGTGCCCGTGGGGCAGGGCGCGATGGCGGCCGTGTTGGGGCTTGACTACGATACGGTGACGGATGTTGCCGCCAAGGCCGCCGAGGGCGAAGTCTGTCAGGTGGCCAATGAAAACGACCCCGCGCAGAATGTGGTCTCGGGTGACAAGGCTGCGGTGGAGCGGGCCTGTGTGCTGGCCAAGGAGGCGGGGGCGAAGCGCGCGCTGATGCTGCCGGTCTCGGCGCCATTCCATTGCGCGCTGATGGCGCCTGCGGCGGAGAAAATGGCCGAAGCGCTGGACGCGGTCTCGATGCAGGCCCCGTCCGTGCCGCTGGTCGCCAATGTAACAGCTGAGGCTGTCAGCGATCCGGCAGAGATCAAGGCGCTGCTGATCAAACAGGTGACAGGGCAGGTGCGTTGGAAAACCTCCGTTGAATGGATGGCGGCGCATGGCGTGACGGACTTCTGGGAAATCGGCGCGGGCAAGGCGCTGAGCGGGATGATCCGGCGCATCGCCAAGGAGGCGGGTACCCGTGCCGTGGGCACGCCGGACGACATCAAAGCGGCATTGGAATCTTGAGAGGCATCTATGTTTGATCTGACAGGGAAAAACGCGCTGGTCACCGGCGCATCGGGCGGCATCGGGGCAGAGATTGCCCGGCTGCTGCATGGCGCCGGAGCGACTGTGGGCCTGTCGGGCACCCGCGTGGAGCCGCTGGAGGCACTGGCCGCAGAACTGGGCGACCGCGCCCATGTGCTGCCCTGCAACCTCAGCGATATGGCGGCTGTGGAGGCCCTGCCGAAACAGGCCGCCGAGGCCATGGGGTCGGTCGATATTCTGGTGAACAACGCGGGCATCACGCGCGACAATCTGTTTATGCGGATGTCGGATGAGGAATGGCAATCGGTGCTGGACGTGAACCTGACCGCGACCTTCAAGCTCTGCAAGGGCGTGATGCGCGGCATGATGAAGGCACGCTGGGGCCGGATCGTGAATATCTCGTCTGTCGTGGGGGCCACGGGCAACCCGGGCCAAGCCAATTACGCGGCCTCCAAGGCGGGCATGGTCGGCATGTCGAAAAGCCTGGCCTATGAGGTCGCCAGCCGTGGGATCACCGTAAATGCCGTGGCGCCGGGATTTATCGAGACCGCGATGACCGACAAGCTGACCGATGATCAAAAGTCTGGAATCATGGGACAAATTCCTGCCGGGCGCATGGGAACACCGGCTGAAATCGGCGCTGCCGTGCTCTATCTGGCCAGTCCCGAGGCGGGCTATGTGACAGGAACCACCTTGCATGTGAATGGCGGCATGGCCATGTTGTAGGTCAGATTTGCGCCTGCCAACCCTTGCGTGCACAATGCGTTTGCCATCTGTGTCGCTTGTGCTAAAGGGGGCGCAGAATTTGACCCCGCGTGCAGATATCTGGGCGTGGACCCATCCGAAACGGCACAGCGACAGGCGTGCTGACGCGGACAGAGCCGCCCTTTGGGGCAAACGTTTGCTTCGCCCTTCATGAACCGGGGCAGCGGACAACCGAAAGGGGCCATTCCGGCCCGAACGAATGAGGGACTATTATGAGCGACATCGCAGATCGCGTTAAGAAAATCGTTGTGGAGCACCTGGGTGTTGAAGAGGACAAGGTGACCGAAAACGCTTCGTTCATCGACGACCTCGGCGCGGACAGCCTCGACACTGTTGAGCTGGTGATGGCCTTCGAAGAAGAGTTCGGCATCGAGATTCCGGATGATGCGGCCGAAACCATCCAGACCTTTGGCGACGCGGTGAAGTTCATTACCGAAGCTTCCTGATTGCATCCGGGCACGGCCCGGTATTGCTTTGAAAATGGCGTCTTTCCGCGAGGAGGGGCGCCTTTTCTTGTTTCGCCTTCTCTCAGGGGTTGAATTGCAGGGGCGAGTTGCGCAAATCTCGCACCAGAGGGCGCAAAGCCCCGACCTGAGAGCAGAGGTTGCGGAATGTCGCGCACGATACCCACGATTAACACCTCGCGTTTGACCCTGCGCGGTATGCGGCCCGAGGATTTCAGCCGCTTTGCCGAGATTTGGTCGATGCCGGAGGTGGTGGAGCACATCAACGGCGAGCCCTGGCCGCGCAGCAAGGCCTGGGATGCGTTTCTGCGCAATGCAGGCCACTGGCAGATTACGGGCTTCGGTCAATGGGCGATCCATCGCCATCGGGCGCCCGAGATGTCCGGACAGGTCGGTTTTTTCTACGCCAAGCGTGACTTGGGTGAAGATTTCGACAGCTTCCCGGAGGCCGGTTGGGTGCTGGCGCCTGATGCCCATGGGCAGGCGCTTGGGCTGGAAGCCGCCCGCGCGGCGCATGATTGGTTCGACAGGGTAGTGACCGGTCGGCTGGTCTGCATGATCGCGCCGGAGCATAAAGCCTCGCTGAAGATTGCCGAGGCGATGGGATATGAGGTGATGCGCGATGCGGAGTTTGCCGGATCGGCCGCACGGCTCATGGCGCGGAAAGGTCCCCCGCAGTAACCTGGGCTCTGCGCGGAGTGCTCTTGCATCAAAACCGCGCAGCACTGTATGGGGGGGCACCAAATTGGAAGGGGCATTGCGATGCGCAGAGTAGTTGTCACAGGTCTGGGCCTGGTTACACCGCTGGCAGATGGAGTCGAGGCGAGCTGGTCGCGGATTCTGGACGGGCAGTCCGGTGCCGGGCCGATCACCGGGTTCGATCCAAGCAAGCTGGTGACGCAATACGCCTGCGAAGTGCCGTTGGGGGATGGGTCTGATGGCACGTTCAACGCGGATGCCTATATGGAGCCGAAAGACCAGCGCAAGGTGGATACCTTCATCATGTTTGGTCTGGCCGCAGCGCAACAGGCGGTAGAAGACGCAGGCTGGCAGCCAGATGATCTGGAGAGCCTTGAGCGTACCGGCGTGCTGATCGGCTCCGGTATTGGCGGGCTGAATTCCATCGCCAACACGGCGATCATGATGAATGAAAAGGGCCCGCGCCGGGTCTCGCCCTTCTTTGTGCCCGGGGCGCTGATCAATCTGATTTCCGGTCAGGTATCGATCAAATATGGCTTCAAGGGGCCGAACCATTCGGTGGTGACGGCCTGTTCCACAGGAGCGCATGCGATTGGCGATGCGAGCCGTCTGATCCAGCATGGCGACGCGGATGTGATGATTGCCGGGGGGGCCGAAGCTGCGATCTGCGAGATCGGAATCGCCGGGTTCAATGCCTGCAAGGCGCTCAGCACCAAGCGCGGGGATGACCCGCAGAAGGCCAGCCGCCCCTATGATGAAGACCGGGACGGGTTTGTCATGGGCGAGGGCGCGGGCATCGTTGTGTTGGAAGAGTACGAGCACGCACGCGCCCGTGGGGCGAAAATCTATGCGGAAGTGTTGGGCTATGGGCTGTCGGGAGACGCCTATCATATCACAGCACCTTCCGAGGATGGCGAAGGCGGTGAGCGCTCGATGCGCGCGGCGCTGAAGAACGCCGGGTTGGAGCCGACGGATATTGACTACATCAACGCGCATGGCACCTCGACAATGGCGGATACCATCGAGTTGGGCGCGGTGGAGCGCCTGCTGGGCGATCATGCGGGCAATGTGACCATGTCCTCGACGAAATCGGCAACGGGGCATCTTTTGGGGGCTGCGGGGGCCATCGAGGCGATCTTCTCGATCCTCGCGATCCGCGATCAGGTCGCGCCGCCCACCATCAACCTCGACAACCCTGCGGTAGAAACACCGATCGATCTCGCGCCCAATGCCAAGCGGGAGCGAAAAGTGGATGTGGCGCTGTCCAACTCCTTTGGTTTTGGCGGCACCAACGCCAGTGTCATCTTTGGGAAGGCGCGCTGATGTGGCGGCACATCGCCTCTAACGCGGTCACGATGCTGATTGTGCTGCTGTTTCTGGGCGGTGGCGTGATCCTGTGGGGCAAGGGTCAGTACGAGGCTGCGGGTCCGCTGGATCAGGCGATTTGTTTGCAGGTCGAGCGGGGCAGCAACATGCGGCGGGTGAGCCAGTCGCTGGAAGATCAGGGGGCGGTGAGTTCCGCTGCGATCTTCCGCATGGGCGCGGATTACGCGGAAAAAACCAGCCAGTTGAAAGCCGGGAGCTTTCTGGTCGATCCCGGTGCCTCGATGGAAGAAATCGTGGATATCGTGACACGCGGCGGGGCGAGCACCTGTGGTACGGAAGTGGTGTACCGCATCGGGGTGAACCGTCTGGGCGTGCAGGTGCGCGAGCTGGACCCGCAGAGCAACCGGTTCGAGGAGCGCGCGAGCTTTACGCCCGCCGACGAAGAGACGCCGGAGATTTATACGGAGAAGAAAGCGGAGCGTGATACGCGGTTCCGCGTGGCGCTGGCCGAGGGTGTGACCAGCTGGCAGGTGGTGGAAAGCCTCAAGGCGATGGATGTGCTTGAAGGGTCGGTGGAGGAGCTGCCGCCGGAAGGATCCTTGGCACCGGACAGCTATGAGGTGCGGCCCGGCGATGACCGGGCGGAGATTATCGCGCAGATGCAAAACGCGCAGGAATTGCGGGTGGCGCAGGCCTGGCTGAACCGGGATGAAAACCTGCCGATTGAGACGCCTGAAGAACTGCTGGTGCTGGCATCAATCATCGAGAAAGAGACCGGCGTCTCCGATGAGCGTGGGCAGGTGGCCAGCGTTTTCGTGAATCGGTTGAACCGGGGCATGCGGCTGCAGACGGACCCGACGGTGATTTACGGTGTGACCGAAGGTAAGGGGGTGCTGGGGCGTGGGCTGCGGCAAAGCGAGCTGCGCAGGGCGACGCCGTGGAACACCTATGTGATCGAAGGGCTGCCACCCACGCCGATTGCCAATCCGGGCACCGCGAGCCTTGAAGCGGCGGCGCGTCCGCTGGAGACGGACTATGTGTTTTTCGTGGCGGATGGCACGGGCGGGCATGCCTTTGCCGAGACGCTGGATGAGCATAACCGGAACGTGGCCAAATGGCGTGAGATCGAGGCGGAACGCGCCAACCAGCCTTCCGGGAACTGAGGTCTGCGCCTAAGGTGGCGCAAGCCCCACCTTACCTGCCGGTTTCGGGTGGTTTGCTGGACAGTCACGGGGTGATCCGAGCCGGTGCAGCGCGAAAATCGTTAACGGCACCGTACGGTAGTCATTTGATAAGAAACTGATTTTCCTTGACTTTGCGCACGGTCGCACGTATAACTTGTGACATGCTAGAAGAAGTGGGCAAACGACCCCGGGAGTGATCCTGACGGGTCGTTTTTTCGTTTCTCTCGTGCGGAGACTACGCGCATGAGAGGTATAAACCTGAATGACTTTAATCACCCCAGAGCACGTAGAGTCGCAAACCGAAGACCTTTTGAACTCGGTCATCGGAACCATCAGAGATTTGCGTAAAGAACTCGAAGACCTCAAAGAACGGGTCCGCGAAACGGATGGTGCAGTGACAGCGCAGGACTCCAAGGCAGTGACGCAGGCCGCGTCGCTCTTGGAGACATGCCAGAAAGTGGAGAACCGCCTTGTCGAATGCCGCACAAAACACGCAGGTATCGCCCACGGGGGCTATGTCCTCGATCTCGAAAGAGCACGGGCTTCGATTGGGTGCAAGCTGGCTCGGCTCCGCTGCCCGCGACCTACAGGACCAATTTCTGAATGACCTATCTGAGGGAGAGCTTCTGGCTCTCCCTTATTTGTTCGAGTTCTGGGCAATGGAGCATCAGTTGCCGCCGGAGGGAGACTGGCGGTCCTGGGTGATCATGGGCGGTCGCGGGGCGGGGAAGACCCGTGCGGGCGCCGAATGGGTGCGTGCGCAGGTGGAAGGCGCGCGACCGATGGACGAGGGGCGGGCGCGACGTGTGGCCCTTGTCGGCGAGACCTTTGATCAGGTCCGCGAAGTGATGATTTTTGGCGACAGCGGGATTCTCGCCTGTTCGCCGCCCGACCGGCGCCCGACGTGGGAAGCCGGACGGAAGAGGCTGGTCTGGCCCAATGGCGCGGTTGCGACCGTGCATTCGGCCTTTGACCCTGAGGGGTTGCGCGGGCCGCAGTTCGATGCCGCCTGGGTGGATGAATTGGCCAAGTGGAAGAAGGCCGAGGCCACGTGGGATATGTTGCAGTTCGCGCTGCGGCTTGGGGAGAAACCGCAGGTTTGCGTCACGACCACGCCGCGGAATGTGGGGGTATTGAAGACCTTGCTGAAATCGCCCTCGACGGTGCTGACGCAAGCGCCGACAGAGGCCAATGCCGCCAATCTGGCCGCGTCGTTCCTCGAAGAGGTGCGGGAGCGCTATAAGGGCACGCGGCTTGGCCGGCAGGAGTTGGATGGCGTTTTGCTGGAAGACGCGGAAGGCGCGCTCTGGACCTCTGCGGGGATTGAGGCCTGCCGGGTGCGCAAACTGCCGGAACTGGACCGGATCGTTGTGGCGCTGGACCCGGCAACGACGGGTGGGTCTGCATCGGATGAATGCGGGATCGTCGTGGCCGGGGTGAAGATGACCGGCCCGCCACAGGATTGGCGAGCCTATGTTCTGGCCGATTGCACGGTGGCGGGGGCCACGCCCGCAGGCTGGGCGCAGGCGGCGATTTCCGCGATGGAACACTACGGCGCGGACCGGCTGGTGGCCGAGGTCAACCAGGGCGGTCAGATGGTGCAGGAGGTTTTGCGGCAGGTGGATCCGCTGGTGCCCTACAAGGGCGTGCATGCCAGCCGGGGCAAGGTGGCGCGTGCGGAGCCTGTGGCCGCGCTCTATGAACAGGGGCGGGTGAAACACATGCCGGAGCTCGACGGGCTTGAGGACCAGATGTGCCGGATGACGGTGCAGGGCTATGAAGGCAAGGGCTCGCCCGACCGGGTCGATGCGCTGGTCTGGGCGCTGCATGAACTGATGATCGAGCCGGTCGCGAAATGGCGCGCCCCGCGCGTACGGTCCCTTTAACGTTTTGGCCACCCTCTGTGGTTGGGCCTTGTCTGCAAGGGTTAACAGCAGCGCACGCTGCCTTTGCATCTTTGAAATCTGAATTCGACAATTATCGAGCAAGCAAGATCAGCCCCGCCACGCAGATCATAGGCGCGGGCGCATTTGGCATGCGGGCGATCACATGAGGAGCAAACGACATGGTTTTTGACTTTCTAAAGCGCGGTGCACCGCTGGACGCTCCGGAGCAGAAAGCGAGCGCCACCGGGCCTGTCGTGGCCTACCAGACCTCGGGCCGCGTGGCCTGGAGCCCGCGCGATGCCGTGTCGCTGACCCGGACGGGGTTTTCCGGCAACCCGGTTGGGTTTCGGTCGGTCAAGCTGATTGCCGAGGCGGCAGCGGCCTTGCCGCTGGTGCTGCAGGACAGTGAGCAGCGCTATGACATGCATCCGCTGATTGATCTGGTGGCGCGGCCCAACCCGATGCAGGGCCGGGCGGAATTGCTCGAAGCGCTTTACGCCCAGCTGCTGCTGACCGGGAATGGTTATGTCGAAGCGGTGGTGAATGAGGAAGCAGCGCCGGTGGAGCTGCATGTTCTGCGGTCGGACCGCATGAGCGTGGTGCCGGGTGCTGACGGCTGGCCGATTGCCTATGAATATGCCGTGGGCGGGCGCAAACATCGTTTTGATGCCAGCGGCGCGCAGGTGCCTGTCTGCCATATCAAGAGTTTTCACCCGCAGGATGACCATTATGGCTTCAGCCCGATGCAGGCGGCGGCCATGGCGCTGGATGTGCACAATTCTGCCAGCCGCTGGTCCAAGGCGCTGCTGGACAATGCGGCGCGTCCGTCGGGGGCGATTGTCTACCGGGGTGCCGAGGGGCAGGGCACCATGGCGCACGACCAGTACGAGCGCCTCGTGAACGAGATGGAGAGCCATCATCAGGGCGCGCGCAATGCGGGCCGTCCGATGCTGCTCGAAGGGGGGCTTGACTGGAAACCGATGGGCTTTTCGCCGTCCGACATGGAGTTCCAGAAGACCAAGGAAGCCGCCGCGCGGGAGATCGCACTGGCCTTTGGTGTGCCGCCCATGCTGCTGGGTATTCAGGGCGACGCGACATACGCCAACTATCAGGAAGCGCACCGCGCTTTCTATCGCCTGACGGTGTTGCCCTTGGCGACACGTGTGACGGCGGCGCTGGCGCAGTGGTTGGCCGGGCATACGGGCGCGCAGCTGATGCTGAAGCCGGATCTGGATCAGGTGCATGCGCTGGCGGCGGAACGCGATGCCCAGTGGAGCCGCGTGGCCAAGGCGGATTTTCTGACCCAGGCCGAAAAGCGCGCGCTTCTGGGGTTGCCAGCGGTGAGCGCCGATGAGTGATCCTGGTTTTGAGCGGTTCGAATGTGCGCCGGGGCTGCGGTTGCAGGCCCACGAGCGGGTCGCCCAAATCCAGCATGACAACCTCATCCGTCGGCTCGACCGGGTCGAGGAGATGATGGAGCGGTTGGAGAAAAGGCTGTGGCTGACCGTTTACGGGATCGTCGCGATGATCCTGGGCCAGGCGCTGCAGTCGGTGCTGGTGGCGGTGCCATGAGCGGGGGAAGGACTACAAACATGAGGAGTGGACCCATGGATATTGAGACAGGGCTGGAGCGCAAGTTCGCCCGATTTGGCGATGCGCTGGCCGTCGAAGACGGTTGCGTGATCAGCGGATATGCCAGCCTTTTCGGCGCGGTGGATCAGGGCAATGACGTGGTTGCGGCGGGGGCTTATGCTGCCTCGCTGTCGACGCTGACGGCCAAGGGCACCAAGGTGAAGATGCTGTGGCAGCACGATCCGACCCTGCCCATCGGGATCTGGGATGAGGTGCGCGAAGATGGCAAGGGCCTCTGGGTGAAGGGGCGTCTGCTCGACAGTGTCGCCAAGGGGCGCGAGGCCGCAGCGCTGATCGAGGCCGGGGCGATCGACGGGCTGTCCATCGGGTATCGCACCCGCAAAGCCACCAAGAATTCCAAGGGCCAACGGCTCTTGACCGAACTGGAGCTTTGGGAGGTGTCACTGGTGACCTTCCCGATGCTGCCCAGTGCGCGGGTTGCGGGCAAGTCGGAGGAGACCGACCTTGACCGTTCCCTGCGCGACATGGCCGCCGTCTTCGCAGGCGCGCGCGCTGATCTGGCGCGCCGCTAACGCGCACCTGTCGTCCGGGTCGCACGAGGGGTTCGTGCGGCTCTCACACTACCACATAGAGGATTTGCCCATGAGCAAGACCGCACCGAAGGCGGCGGGTGGGGAAGGTTTGTCCCCCGCTGAGGATGTCAGGCAGGCCGTGACCGGCTTTGTCACTGATTTCAAAAGCTTCCAAACCGAAATTGAATCGAAACTTCAACAAACAGAAGAGCGACTGACCATGCTGGACCGAAAGACACACACTCCCCAACGCAGCCCTCTTGCAGGCGCTGTCGATGCTGGCGCACCCCATCAGAAGGCCTTTAACGCGTATCTGCGTTCCGGCGATGATGATGGTCTGCGCGGCCTTGAGATGGATGTGAAATCACTCTCGACGGCGGTGAACTCGGACGGCGGCTATCTGGTCGATCCGCAGACGTCGGACACGGTGAAATCGGTTCTGAACGCAACCGCGTCCATCCGATCCATTGCCGCCGTGGTGAATGTCGAGGCGACGTCCTATGACGTTCTGGTGGATCACACCGATGTGGGTGCAGGCTGGGCGACCGAGGCCGGTACCACAACGGAAACGGACACCCCGCAGCTCGACCGCATCACCATTCCGCTGCACGAGCTGAGCGCGCTGCCGAAAGCATCCCAGCGTCTGCTGGATGACAGCGCCTTTGACATCGAGACATGGTTGGCAAGCCGCATCGCAGACAAGTTTGCGCGGGCCGAAGCCGCAGCCTTCGTTAACGGTGACGGTACCGATAAGCCCATGGGCTTTCTGAGCCACGCCTCCGTCGACAACGACGTCTGGACCTGGGGTAACCTCGGCTACGTTCCCACTGGTCAGAATGGCGACGTAAACGCGGATGCGATCATCGACCTGGTCTATGCGCTGGGGGCGGAATACCGCGCCAATGCAACCTTCGTGATGAACTCCAAGACAGCGGGTCTGGTGCGCAAGCTCAAGGACAATGACGGCCGCTTCCTGTGGTCGGATGGTCTGGCAACGGCAGAACCTGCGCGTCTGATGGGCTATCCGGTGCTGATCGCCGAGGACATGCCTGATGCGGCGACGGACGCGAATGCGATTGCCTTTGGCGACTTTGCAAACGGCTACACCATTGCCGAGCGCCCCGATCTGCGTGTTCTGCGTGACCCGTTCAGCGCCAAGCCGCATGTCCTTTTCTATGCGACCAAGCGCGTGGGCGGTGATGTGAGCGACTATGCCGCGATCAAGCTGCTGAAATTCGGCACCTCCTGAAGGATGTGACGATACCGGTGCCGGGGGATGCCCCCTGGTGCCGGGCCGGGTGCGTGCCGGAACGTTTGTGTTGTCTAGCTGCTCCCCTCCGACCGAGCAATGCAGATGGGTGCGCGCCCGGTTCCTGAGTGGTGGAGCACAAGTAATTGGAGACATTCGATGATGTTGATCGAAGAAACGACGGTGCCGGATGCGGCCCTACCAGTCGATGAATTCAAAGCGCATCTGCGGCTGGGCACCAGCTTTGGTCAGGATTCTGCGCAAGACGAGGTATTGAGCGGGTTTTTGCGGGCGGCCATGGCGGCGATTGAATCGCGCACCGGCAAGGTCTTGATGACCCGGCCTTTTAGCTGGTCGCTGACCTTCTGGCGCGATCGGGATTCGCAGATCCTGCCGGTTGCACCGATTTCGGCGCTGACGCGACTGTCGACCATTGCACGCGATGGCAGCGAAACCGAGATTGATGCCACGCAGTACTGGCTGCAGCGCGACAGTCAGCGGCCCCGTTTGCGGTCCGTTGGTGCGTGCCTGCCAGTGATCCCGCAAAACGGGTCGGCCTCCATCGAGTTCGAGGCGGGCTACGGTCCGACGTGGCAGGATCTGCCCGCCGACTTGCGTCAGGCAGTGTTGTTGCTGGCCGCGCATTACTACGAGTATCGCGACGAGACATCCCTGAGCGATGGCTGCATGCCCTTTGGCGTCAGCAGCCTGATCGAACGTTACAAGGTGATGCGCCTCGGGCCGGGAGCGATCCTGTGAAAACGCCTCGTCTGAACCGCCAGCTTGTGCTCGAGGCCCCTCAGCGGATTGAGGATGGCGCGGGCGGATATGTCGAAACCTGGCAGCCGCTCGGGACGCTTTGGGCGCAGGTCACCGAGCGTTCCGGTCGGGAGCTCGCGCAGTCCGGCGCACCAGTTTCGGCCATGAGCTACAAGATCGTCGTCCGGGGTGCGCCCTTCGGAGATGCCAAGCGGCCAAGGCCGGAGCAGCGATTTCGCGAAGGTGAGCGGGTGTTCGTCATCAAGGCCGTGGCTGAGAATGATGCAAATGGCCGGTACATCACCTGCTTTGCAACAGAGGAGAGTACGGTATGAGTTACGCCATGTCGGGCGCGCTTCAGGCCGCCATATACGAGGCCCTCGTTAATGATGCGACCCTTGGCGGATTGATCGGCCGGGATGTCTATGATGCGGTACCCAGTGGTGATTTGCCCGAAACCTACGTGAGTCTCGGGCGGGAGCAGGCGCGTGATGCGTCCGATCAGACCGGTAACGGCGCGCTGCATACGGTCGAGATTTCAGTCTTCACCAAACAGCCCGGATTTACCGGTGCCAAGGCAGTTGCAACAGCGATCTCGGACGCGTTGCAAGACAGTGATCTGGTGCTGAGCCGAGGGCGTCTTGTCTTTCTCAGATTTCAGCGGGCCGAGGCCCGGCGGATCGACTCCAATGCCGGGCGCGAGATCCGGATGCGGTTTCGAGCCCGCGTCGAAGATGAATAACCTTTAGACTTCAAACAGGAGATAACCCATGGGTGCTCAGAACGGAAAAGACCTTTTGGTGAAGGTCGACATGACGGACAGCGGTTCGTTCACCACACTGGCAGGTCTGCGTGCCACGCGGGTCAGTTTCAACGCCGAAACGATTGATATCACCAGCCTGGAGAGCCAGGGCGGGTGGCGCGAGCTGCTGTCCGGTGCGGGAGTGCGGTCGGTGTCGATCAGCGGGTCGGGCGTGTTCCGCGACGCGGATACCGACGAGCGCGCGCGTCAGCTGTTCTTTGACGGCGAGGCGCCGAGCTTTCAGGTCGTGATCCCCGATTTCGGCATTGTCGAGGGGCCGTTCCAGGTGACCTCCATTGAGTACGGGGGCAGCCACAATGGCGAGGCAACTTATGAGTTGTCGTTGGCCAGTGCTGGTTCTCTGAGCTTCACGGCGATCTGATCATGGCAAATCCCTGGAGGGGCGATGTCGCCTTGATCATAGATGGTCAGTCTCATGTGATGCGTCTGACATTGGGGGCGCTGGCAGAGTTGGAGGCCGCGCTGGAGGCGGATTCGCTGATGGCGATGGTCGAGCGTTTTGAAGGCGGGAGTTTCACCAGTCAGGATGTCCTTGCGCTGTTACGCGCGGGGCTGACGGGTGGGAAATGCGGGGTGTCCGATGATGCCCTTTACCATGCACAGATCGAAGGCGGTCCGATCGCAGCAGCAAAGGCAGCGGCAGAGCTTTTGGCGCGGGCCTTCACGGTGCCTGCGGCATGAGCCGGCTGGACTGGCCCGCCCTGATGCGGGTGGGCCTGCGTGGAGTTGGCTTGCATCCGGATGTGTTCTGGGCGCTGACACCTGCCGAATTTCAGTTGATGCTGGGCGATCCGACAAAATCCGGACCGCTGTTGAGCACCGGTTTGGAGGCCCTGATGACGGCCTATCCGGACAAGGACAATAAGGACGATTGCGATGACGGATGAGAGCGGTTTTGAAGATCTGGAAGGGCGCGCGGAGGGGCTAAACGACACGTTGGGCCAGACCAGTGTTCTCGTCTCGGGGTTCGATAGCGAACTGCGGCGGATGAAGACGTCGCTGGAAGCGACGGGGCGCGATATTGCGGCCCTGGAACGCGGCCTGACCCGCGGATTGCGGCGTGCGTTCGATGGAGTCGTTTTCGATGGGGCGAGTCTATCGGACGCGTTGAACACCCTTGCCAACAGCATGGTAGAAACGGCCTATAGCGCCGCCATCAACCCGGTGACAAAGCATGCCGGTGGGCTGTTGGCGCAGGGTGTCGACGGGTTGTTGGGTAGTATTCTGCCCTTTGCAGATGGCGCCCCTTTTAGTCAGGGTCGTGTGATGCCCTTTGCAACCGGTGGGATCGTCAGCGGTGCCACACCTTTTGGCATGCGTGGCGGTATGGGCGTGATGGGTGAGGCCGGTCCGGAGGCCATCATGCCGCTGGCCCGCGGTCCGGACGGCAAACTCGGCGTGCGCGGTGCGGGCGGCGGTGGTCAGACCGTCGTGATGAATATCTCGACCCCCGACGTTCAGGGGTTCCAACGCAGTCAGGGGCAGATCGCTGCCCAGATGACCCGTGCCTTGGGGCGCGGGCAACGCAACCGGTAACGCGAGGGGAGCAGGATTATGCAGTTTCATGAAGTCAGATTTCCAGCCACGCTGAGCTTTGGGTCAGTTGGCGGTCCGGAACGCCGTACGGATGTTGTGACGATCAGCAACGGATATGAAGAGCGCAACTCTCCATGGGCGCATTCGCGCAGGCGGTATGACGCAGGGATGGGCATGCGGTCACTGGATGACGTCGAGACCTTAATCGCCTTCTTCGAGGCGCGTTTCGGCCAGCTTTTCGGGTTTCGCTGGAAGGACTGGTCGGATTATCGTTCGTCCAAGCCGTCGCTGGATATCACCGCTTTCGATCAGGCCTTGGGAACCGGGGATGGCGTGCAAACCGAGTTTGCGCTGCAAAAGACTTACCAGTCGGGCGCCCATGGATACAGCCGCCCAATCAGCAAGCCGGTTGCGGAAACCGTGCGGGTTGGTGTGGGTGGTGTCGAGCTGCAGGAAACCATTGACTACGCGCTCGATCTTACGAGCGGCGCAATCACCTTTGCACAGCCCCCAGTCGCTGGCGCCGATGTCTCCGCAGGGTTTGAGTTTGATGTTCCGGTGCGTTTTGACACCGACCGCATTCAGACCAGTATCGCCAGTTTTCAGGCTGGCGAAGTGCCCAATGTCCCTATTGTGGAGGTACGCATCTGATGTCGCAAATGGATGCAGGATTGCAGGCCCATCTTGAGGGCGGGCTGACCACCGTGGCGCACGCATGGGCTATTGAGCGCAAGGACGGTGTTATACTTGGCTTCACCGATCATGATCGGGAGCTGACTTTCGACGGTATCACCTTTCGCGCGGATACAGGCCTAAGCGCCCTGGCGCTGTCACAGAGCACGGGCCTGTCGGTGGACAACACCGAAGCCCTTGGGGCGCTGAGCGATTTGTCGATCCGCGAGGATGAGATCGAGCAAGGCCGTTTTGACGAGGCTGAGGTGCGCGCTTGGCTGGTGAATTGGAATGACGTATCGCAGCGTTGGCTGCAGTTCCGTGGCACGATTGGTGAACTGCGTCGCGCGGATGGTGGTTTCCAGGCAGAGTTGCGGGGGCTCACCGAATTGCTGAACCGGCCCTTGGGGCGCGTTTACCAGAAGCCGTGTACGGCTGTCTTGGGCGACAGGGCCTGCCGGTTTGATTTGACGGCGCCGGGGTATTCCATCGACTTGCCGATTGAGACGGTGACCCAGGCGCGCGTGTTTCGGTGGGCAGGCTTCGGCGGATTCGATGCAAGCTGGTTTGCGCGGGGGCGGTTGGAAGTTCTGACCGGTTCGGCAAAAGGCCTTTGGGGAATGGTCAAGCAGGACCGGTTCGAAGGCGCTGACCGCGTGATCGAACTTTGGGAGCCGATGCGCAGCCCGCTGGAGGCTGGCACTGTCGTGCGTCTGATCGCCGGATGCGACAAACGCAGCGAAACCTGCCGCGTGAAGTTCGCCAATCTCGCCAACTTCCAAGGCTTTCCGGATGTCCCGGGCGAAGACTGGATGATGGCAGTACCGAAATCCACGGGCGCGAACACCGGTGGGAGCTTGAGATGACACCGCTTCAACAAAATATCGTGACTGAGGCGCGGGACTGGATTGGCACGCCCTATGTCCACCAGTCGGCAGTCAAGGGCGCGGGCACTGATTGCCTTGGGCTATTGCGGGGGATTTGGCGGGTGCTTTACGGCGATGAGCCCGAAAACGTGCCGGCCTATTCCATGGATTGGTCCGAACCACAGGGTGAAGAACGTTTGTGGAATGCTGCACTGCGCCACCTGCACCCGAAAGACCTGAAGGATGAGGCCCCGGGCGACGTCCTGCTTTTCCGCATGCGCAGCAGTGCGGTGGCCAAGCATCTGGGCGTCGTCGGGCGCGTTGGCTCAAACCCGAGTTTCGTTCACGCATATTCGCGCTTTGGTGTGGTGGAGAGCTCTCTCAGCCTGCCGTGGCGCCGCCGGGTGGTTGCTCGGTTTACATTTCCTGAGGAGGCCAGCTGATGGCGACGCTAGTTCTTTCTACTGTAGGCGCTGCGGTTGGCGGTTCCATCGGGGGTACGGTGGCAGGTCTATCGACGGCCGTCATCGGGCGGGCTGTTGGGGCAACCATCGGTCGCGTGATCGATCAGAAACTCCTGGGGCAAGGCTCCGACGTTGTCGAGACGGGCAAGGTCGACCGGTTCCGGATTTCGAGTGTTGGTGAGGGGGAAGCGTTGGCCCAGGTCTATGGACGCATGCGTCTGGGTGGACAGGTGATCTGGGCTTCGGATTTTGCCGAGACCGTCACCGTGGCAGGCGGCGGTGGCGGCGGTAAGGGTGCCCCAAGCCAGCCAAAGTCGCAAACCCGCAGCTATTCCTACTCGGTCAATCTGGCCGTCGCCATTTGCGAGGGTGAAATCACGCGTATCGGACGGATCTGGGCCAATGGCGAAGAAATTGCGCCGGATGACTTGAACATGCGAGTCTACCGTGGCGCGGCTGATCAGTTGCCGGACCCGGTAATTGAGGCAATCGAGGGGACCGGTATGGTTCCGGCCTACCGTGGCACAGCCTACGTGGTTTTTGAGAACCTCTCGCTGGAACGGTTCGGAAATCGGGTGCCTCAGTTTTCCTTTGAGGTATCACGCCCGGAACAGGTTACCGAACCCGATGCGGATCAGGCGCTGACTTATGCAATTAAAAGCGTGGCGGTGATACCCGGCACGGGAGAGTATTCGCTGGCCACGACGCCGGTGCATTACACCAGCGGTCCCGGTAGTCGCTGGAGTGCCAATGTGAACACCCCGGCAGAGAAGACTGATTTTGCAGCATCACTGGAGACTTTGAGCGACGAACTGCCAAATTGTCAGGCGGCATCGCTTGTCGTTTCCTGGTTTGGTAACGATTTGCGCTGCGGAACCTGCGAAGTGCGTCCAAAGGTTGAGAAAAAGCAGTACGAAGGCGAAAATATGCATTGGTCGGTCGCGGGGTTGAACCGGAGTTCAGCCGAGACAATGCCGCTGGAAAACGAACGCCCAATTTATGGAGGGACGCCGACCGATCAATCCGTAGTACAGGCCATTCAGGCGATGCATACGGCGGGCAAGGAAGTGTTGTTTTACCCCTTCATTCTGATGGATCAATTGAGCGACAATGTCCTGCCGAACCCTTATACGCCGGAAGAATCGCAACCACGGCTGCCATGGCGTGGACGGATTACGCTCTCTGTGGCACCTGGCGTCGCGGGATCGCCTGATGGGACTGCAGGCGCAGATGCGGAAGTCGAGGCGTTCTTCGGAACAGCGAAGGCTGCCGATTTTTCAACCTCCGGAAAATCTGTTGTGTACAGCGGACCTCAAGAGTGGTCGTTTTCCCGGTTTATCCTGCATTATGCGGCGCTCTGCAAAGCTGCAGGAGGGGTCGAAGCGTTTTGTATCGGCACCGAGATGCGCGGCCTAACGCAAATCAGAGGATCGGGAAATCGCTTTGTTGCCGTTGAGCGCTTGCAAGCACTCGCCGCCGACGTGCGCAGTATTCTCGGCCCTGATGTCAAAATCAGTTATGCTGCGGATTGGAGCGAGTACTTTGGCTACCAGCCGCAGGATGGGTCGAATGATCGGTATTTTCATCTCGACCCGCTGTGGGCGGATCCCAACATCGATTTTATCGGTATCGACAACTACATGCCGATGTCGGACTGGCGCGAGGGGGATGACCACCTCGATGCCGATGTCGGGTCCATTTATGATCTCGATTACCTGCGCAGCAATATCGCCGGGGGGGAAGGGTATGATTGGTATTATGCGTCGGATGAGGATGCGGCAGCCCAGATCCGAACGCCCATTGAGGACGGTGCGCACAACGAGCCATGGGTTTATCGGTACAAGGATATCAAAAACTGGTGGTCAAACGAACATTACGAGCGCATTGCAGGGATTAGGGCTGCCACAGCGACCCCCTGGGTGCCGAACTCCAAGCCGATCTGGTTTACTGAAATGGGCTGTGCATCGGTTGATAAAGGCACAAATCAGCCCAATAAGTTCCTGGATATGAAATCCTCAGAAAGCAGCCTGCCGAAGTTCTCGAACGGAGCGCGGGACGATTTTGTTCAGGCACAGTACCTGCGTGCGATGGTGACATTCTGGGGCGATGAGACCAATAACCCGGTTTCCGCCACCTACGGTGGGCCAATGGTAGACATGGATCGCGCCTTTGTCTGGGCATGGGACGCGCGCCCGTATCCCTATTTCCCCAATAATTCAGCGCTTTGGAGCGATTCGGAAAACTACGCGCGCGGCCATTGGATTAATGGAAGAACGTCAGCGCGGTCTCTGGCGTCTGTCGTAAGCGAGATTTGTCATAAGGCCGGTGTCGTAGATTTCGACACGAGTCAGCTTTACGGAAATGTCCGTGGGTACCTGGTCAACGACGTGAACGATGCACGTGCGTCACTGCAGCCTCTGATGCTGCGCTATTCCTTTGATGCTGTGGAGCGTGATGGCCAGTTGGTTTTCCGCATGCGGAACGGTCAGAACCCTGTGCCGCTGGATCGGAGTATTCTGGCGCTGAGTGATGAGCTGGACGGGACCGTTGAACAATCGCGCTCGGCACAGGCCGAGATGGCAGGACGTGTAAGGTTGCGTTTCGTTCAGGCCGATGCCGATTTCGATGTGCTTGCCGAAGAGGCTGTCTTGGCGGACGAGCGCACGCATTCTGTCTCCACCTCTGAAGTCCCGATTGCCCTGACCCGCGGAGAGGGGCGGCAAACTGCCGAACGGTGGTTGACCGAAGCGCGCATCGCCCGCGATGCGATACGCTTTGCCCTGCCGCCCTCCTGCCTGACCATGGGGGCGGGCGATGTCATTGAATTGCAGGCCGATCAATCGGAAGGGCGAGCCTTGTACCGCATAGACCGGGTTGAACAGGGGATGCTGCAGATCGTTGAAGCCATTCGGATTGAGCCGGATGTCTATACGTCGGCTGAAATGATCGATGATATGCCCAGCCCCAAGGCTTTTGTACCGCCGGTACCGGTTTCACCACTATTTATGGACCTGCCTTTGATCACTGGAGACGAAACACCGCACGCCCCCCATGTCGCGGTGACTGCACAACCCTGGCAAGGGTCCGTCGCGATCTATCAGTCTCCGAGTGATAGCGATTTCAGGCTCGCGAGCCAGATCTCTGCGCGCTCAATCATAGGCACCACACAGTCAGATATGTTTGCAGCGCCTGCCAGCCTTTTGGATCGGGGCGCACCTCTTGAAGTCAAGCTCATCAGTGGAACTCTGAGTTCAGTTGATGTTCAGGCGATGCTGAGTGGTGCCAATCTGGCCGCCATTGGAGATGGTACACCGGACAATTGGGAAGTTTTTCAGTTTGCGGATGCGGAACTAGTGGACAAGGATACCTACCGCCTCTCCCGCAGATTGCGAGGACAGGTCGGCAGTGACGGTCTGATGCCGGATGTCTGGCCAACAGGTTCTTGGTTCGTCTTGCTGAACGGCTTTCCGGAGCAACTGGAGATCAGCCGGAATTTACGGCGCGTGGAACAGACCTATCGTATAGGTCCAGCGCGTCGTCCTGTGGATGATATTTCCTATGTTCAGGAGGCGCATGCCTTCAACGGAAACGGCGAACGGCCTTACGCGCCGGTACATCTGCGAACACACCGTACCTCGGATGGGAGTGTCGCCGCGACCTGGGTGCGTCGCACGCGATTGGATGGCGATGGATGGGATGTACCGGAAGTACCTTTGGCCGAAGAAGGCGAAACCTACTCGGTTCGCGTGCGGCAAGGCGAAGCCATATTGCGGGATGCAATCGTTCACTCTCCGGAATGGACGTATGCGCACGCCGATCAGTTGGCGGATGGCGCCGTTGGGACAGTTGTCGTGGAGGTTGCGCAGGTTTCCGCTGTTTTTGGAACCGGATTGTCGCGGCAAAGAGAGATCACACTTTGAGGACTTGTTGCGCAGTGAGGCACGTAGAGAATGACGCTACATGGTATTCTATTGTCACGTAAGCTGTGTTTGTCACAGGCGCTGATTGATCCATTCAAAACTGGAATAGAATACATCACAGGTTTGCGTTTGGTTTTTGCTTACTAGATAAAGTAAGTAAGAACCGGTGCAAAAGGATGATGGCAATGGCTGAACTAAAACCAAAGATCACCCAGGTCGATCCGGCGTGGGATCAGATATGTGCCGAAGCGCGGCAGGCTGCATTGGACGAACCCCTGATGGGGGGATTTCTGCACGCTTGTATCCTGCATCATAAAAGCATCGAAAAAGCGCTGTCTTACCGTATTGCGGCGAAGTTGGCGTCGAATGAGATGTCCATGGTTGTGGTGCGCGAGATGGTCGAAGACGCTTACGCGAGCGATCCGACTCTTGTTCAAGCTGCCCGTGCGGACCTCGCCGCGATTTACGAACGTGACCCGGCCTGCCATCGCCTCTTGCAGCCCATCCTCTATTTCAAAGGATATCAGGCGATGCAGGCCTATCGCGTCGGCCATCACCTCTGGTCAAAGGGCCATCGCGATTTGGCCTATTTTGTTCAGATGCGTGTCTCAGAGATTTTTGGCGTGGACATTCACCCGGCGGCGCGCATCGGCAAGGGCATCATGATCGACCATGCGCATTCGATCGTGATCGGCGAAACAGCGGTGGTGGGCGACAACGTCTCGATGCTGCATTCCGTGACGCTGGGCGGCACGGGCAAAGAGGAAGAAGATCGTCATCCCAAGATCGGAAACGGCGTGTTGATCGGGGCCGGTGCAAAGGTGCTTGGGAACATCAAGGTCGGGCATTGCAGCCGTATCGCTGCAGGTTCGGTCGTTCTCGAAGAGGTTCCAGCCTGCAAGACGGTCGCCGGTATTCCTGCAAGGATCGTGGGCGAAGCCGGATGTGATCAACCATCGATTTCCATGAACCACATGTTTGGTCCGGACAATCAGTAGCTGAACGACAAAATGCAAAAGGCCGAGTGTTTTGCACCCGGCCTTTTTTGCGTTTGCGCTGCGGTTACGCGAGCATTGTCATCGGGTTCTCGAGGTTTTCCTTGATTGCCTGCAACAATTTCGCACCCAATGCGCCGTCGATGACGCGGTGATCGACAGAAAGCGTGACGGACATGACCGTCGCCACCGCGAGTTCTCCGTCTTTTCCAACGATCGGTTTTTTCGCGCCCGCCCCGACCGCCAGAATGGCGCCATGTGGAGGGTTGATAACCGCGTCAAAGTTGTCAATGCCGAACATCCCGAGGTTCGAGATGGCAAAGCTGCCGCCCTGATACTCATGGGGCGCGAGCTTCCGATCCCGGGCACGCCCGGCGAGATCTTTCATTTCTGCTGACAGCGCGGAGAGCGATTTCATCTCGGCGTCTTTCAGGACAGGTGTGAACAGCCCGCCTTCAATGGCAACGGCGACGGCAACGTCGGAGGGTTTCAGCTTTAGCATTCTGTCACCAGCCCAAACGGCATTTGCGTCCGGCACGGATTGCAGCGCCAGGGCGCAGGCCTTGATGATGAAATCGTTGACGGAGAGCTTCACGCTGCGGCTTTCAAGCTGCTTGTTCAGCTCGCCCCGGAATTTCAGCAGCGCATCCAGTTCTATGTCACGGCGCAGGTAGAAGTGCGGGATCGACTGCTTGGCTTCGGTCAGACGCGCAGCAATGGTCTTGCGCATGCCGTTGAGGCTGATTTCCTCGTAGTCGCGTCCGTCGTACATCGCCATGACCGCATCCGCCGCCGGGCCGGTGGCCGGTGCCGCAGCTGCAGGAGCCGCTGCCGGGGTACTTGCTGCTGCCGGTTTGGGGGTCGCACTGGCGCCCTCGACGTCCGCTTTTATGATCCGACCATGCGGGCCGGAACCTTTGATATCCGCGAGGTTCAGACCCTTGTCAGCCGCAATCCGACGTGCCAGCGGAGAGGCGAAGATCCGGGTGCCATCTGCGGCCTGTGGGGCAGGGGTACTGCCTGCTGCCGGAATGGCGGGCGCCTCGGAGGCCGCAGGGGCCGCCTCGTTGCCCGCGTCGGCGGCTTGTGCCGCCTCCGGCGCTGCTGTCTTGATGTCATCGGCACTTTCACCGTCTTCCAGCAGGACAGCGATAGGGGTGTTCACTTTCACCCCTTCGGTGCCTTCGGCCACGAGGATCTTGCCGATGGTGCCTTCATCGACGGCTTCGAATTCCATCGTCGCCTTGTCGGTTTCGATCTCGGCCATGATGTCGCCGGAGGAGACGGTATCGCCCTCCTTGACCAGCCATTTGGCCAGCGTGCCTTCTTCCATGGTTGGGCTCAGAGCGGGCATGAGAATTTCTATCGGCATCTGACGCGCTCCTTATTTATATGTGACTTGTTTCACGGCGGCGACGACCTCGTCGGTGGTCACAAGCGCGAGTTTTTCAAGGTTCGCCGCATAGGGCATGGGCACATCCTTGCCGGTACAGTTGATCACCGGCGCATCGAGATAGTCAAACGCCTCCTGCATGATCACGCTTGAGATGTAGTTGCCGACAGAGCCTTGCGGCCAGCCTTCTTCAACCGTTACGCAGCGGTTCGTCTTCATCACCGATTTGATGATGCTGCCGGTGTCCATCGGGCGCAGGGTACGCAGATCGATGACCTCGGCGGATATGCCTTCCTCGGCCAGTTGATCCGCGGCGGCCAGCGCGTAACTCATTCCGATGCCAAAGCTGACGATGGTCACGTCCGAGCCTTCGCGCCAGATGCGCGCTTTGCCAAACGGTACCGTATAGTCATCGAGGTCAGGGACGTCGAAACTGCGCCCGTAGAGGATTTCGTTTTCAAGGAAAATCACCGGGTTGGGATCGCGGATCGCGGTTTTCATCAAGCCCTTGTAGTCGGAGGCGGAGTAGGGCATCGCGACCTTCAGGCCCGGCACTTGCATGTACCAGGCGGCGTAGTCCTGGCTGTGCTGCGCACCCACGCGGGCGGCGGCACCGTTGGGGCCACGGAAGACCATGGGCGCACCCATCTGACCGCCAGACATGTAGAGAGTTTTTGCGGCGGAGTTGATGATCTGGTCGATGGCCTGCATTGCGAAGTTGAAGGTCATGAACTCGACAATTGGGCGGAGACCACCGAAGGCTGCACCTGTGGCGATCCCGGCAAAGCCATGTTCGGTGATCGGCGTGTCGATCACGCGTTTGGCGCCGAATTCGTCGAGCATACCCTGGCTGATCTTGTAGGCGCCCTGGTATTCGGCGACCTCTTCACCCATCAGGAAGACAGAGTCGTCGCGGCGCATCTCTTCGGCCATGCCATCGCGCAGCGCCTCGCGTACGGTTTGCTGTTTCAGCGTGGTGCCTTCCGGCCAGTCGGGCGTGCTGTCTGTTTGGGGCGCTGCAGGGGCAGGGGCGGGCGCCTCGGAGGCCGCCGGGGCCGCCTCGTTGCCCGCGTCGGCGGCAGGGGCCGCCTCCGGCGCTGCTGTCTTGATGTCATCGGCACTTTCACCGTCTTCCAGCAGGACAGCAATAGGGGTGTTCACTTTCACCCCTTCGGTGCCTTCGGCCACGAGGATCTTGCCGATGGTGCCTTCATCAACGGCTTCGAATTCCATCGTCGCCTTGTCGGTTTCGATCTCGGCCATGATGTCGCCGGAGGAGACCGTGTCGCCCTCCTTGACCAGCCATTTGGCCAGCGTGCCTTCTTCCATGGTTGGGCTCAGAGCGGGCATGAGAATTTCTGTTGCCATGGATCAAGCCTCCTGCGGAACTTCTGTGGCGTAAATATCGGTCCAGAGCTCTTCAACAGCCGGCTCCGGTGAGGTCTTGGCGAACTCGGCGCTTTCGTTCACGATTTCCTTGATCTCCTTGTCGATCGCTTTGAGATCCTCCTCGCTGGCATGTTTGCCGGTGAGTAGAAGCGAGCGCACCTGCTCGATCGGGTCGCGTTCGTCGCGCATTTTCTGCACTTCTTCGCGGGTCCGGTATTTGGCCGGGTCCGACATGGAGTGGCCCCGGTAGCGGTAGGTCTTGATCTCAAGAATGTAGGGGCCGTCGCCCGAGCGGCAGTGGGCCACGGCTTTTTCACCGGCCTCTTTTACAGCCAGTACGTCCATGCCATCCACGGCCTCGCCGGGAATGCCGAAGGATTTGCCGCGCTCGTAAATTTCCGCGGAGGAGGTGGAGCGTTGTTGGGACGTGCCCATGGCGTATTGATTGTTTTCGATTACAAAGACACAGGGCAGTTTCCAGAGGGCCGCCATGTTGAAGGCCTCATACACCTGCCCCTGATTGGCTGCGCCATCGCCGAAGTAGGTGAAGGTGACCCGACCGTTTTCCTTGTACTTGTCGGCAAATGCCAGTCCCGCGCCCAGCGGTACCTGCGCGGCGACGATGCCGTGGCCGCCATAGAAATGCTTCTCCTTGGAGAACATATGCATCGAGCCGCCCTTACCCTTGGAATAGCCACCTTCGCGACCCGTCAACTCGGCCATCACGCCGTTGGGGTCCATGCCGCAGGCCAGCATATGGCCGTGGTCGCGGTAGGAGGTGATGCGCTTGTCACCCTCTTCGGCGGCGGCCTCAAGGCCCACCACAACCGCTTCCTGACCGATGTAGAGGTGGCAGAAGCCCCCAATCAGACCCATGCCGTAGAGCTGGCCTGCTTTTTCCTCGAACCGCCGGATCAGCAGCATATCGCGGTAATAGGCTTTGAGCTCTTCCGCAGAAACATTTGGTTTTTTGGTGGATTTTCGCGGTGCCATCTGAGCGGTTCTCCCTCGTCGCGCCCGGCTTCGGGCAGATAGTTTAGCGTTAAACTATTCTTTATCGGATTCGCGCGCGTAAGGCGAGGGGCAATCTGACGCGTGGTCAGCAGCCCGTGTAATCGTCAGGTTTTAGGGGCTAAGCACTTAGCGGATAACGATTTCATCCGCGCGGATCATGCCAAGAACAGATCGCGCCTGTTCGTCCAGAAGGTCCAGATCGAGAAAGTTATCTGACAGCCGTTGGGTCAGGTTCTCCATCCGGACGACTTCTTGCTGCACATAGGCCAGCTGTTTTTGCAACGCATCGGCTTCGGCTACGATTTCGGCGCGGCGGAACAATCCGAAATCGCCCTGTACGGCAGCGAATGTGAAATAGGTGGCCAACCCCAACGCGAGCGTGAAGAACACGAATGTACCGAATGCAGGTCGGGGTGTGCGGGTCATCTGCCGTGCCTCTTGGTCGCCTCTTACCGGACGTGGCAGTACTATCGCACAGGCACCGTGAAAAGGGAATCCCCTTTGTCACATTTCCTTTGAAAAACAGGCGGTTTCGCGCGTGTTGCTGGCGGAGTCCGCGTCAGTCGGACAGCGCTGCAACCCCCGGTAGGTCCTTGCCTTCCATCCATTCCAGGAAGGCGCCGCCAGCGGTGGAGATATAGGTAAAGTCCGTTGCGGCACCGGCCTGGTTGAGTGCGGCGACCGTATCCCCACCGCCCGCAACCGAAATCAACTGCCCTGCCTTGGTCAGACGTGCGGCCTCTGCCGCAGCGGCATTTGTGGCCTTATCGAAAGGGGCGATCTCAAAGGCGCCCAATGGGCCATTCCAGATCAGCGTTTTCAGATCGGCAAAAGCCGCACAGACGGATTTCGCGGTCTCGGGGCCTGCGTCCAGCACCATCTGATCTGCGGCCAGGACCGTATCCGGGCGGAGGGGCAGGGCGTCATGATCGGCAGCGGCTCTGAATTCCCGCGCGACCAAACCGTCCACGGGCAGCAGAATGCGGCAGCCGGTCTTTTCCGCCTCTGCCATGATCGCCTTGGCCGTGTCGATGAAATCGGGTTCCTGCAGGGATGCGCCCAGTTGCGCGCCTTGAGCGGCGAGGAAGGTGTTCGCCATGCCGCCGCCGATCACCAGTAGGTCCAGTTTACCCACCAGATTTTCAAGCAGCGCGATTTTTGTCGAGACCTTGGCGCCGCCCACAACCGCACCGACGGGGCGTTCGGGATGCGCCAGCGCGCTTTCGAGCGCTGAGAGCTCGGCCTGCATCAACCTGCCGGCACAGGATGGCAGCAGATGCGCGATACCGGTTGTCGAGGCATGGGCGCGGTGCGCAGCAGAGAAAGCATCGTTGCAGAACACGTCACCCAAGCTGGCGAGGAACTGCGCCATGCCGGGATCATTGGCCTCTTCCCCCGCGGCAAAGCGGGTGTTCTCCACCAGCACAACGGACCCCGTGGGCAAGGCCTGCAGGGCGTCCGGGTCGGGGCGCTCGACGAAAGTGACGTCCTGACCGAGGGCCGCCTCCAGCGCGGGCAGGGTCACCCGCAGCGACATTTCGGGTACGACCTTGCCTTTGGGGCGTCCGAAGTGGGCCAGCAGGATCGGCAAACCACCCGCCGCCAGAATATCGCGAATGGTTGGCACGATCCGATCAATGCGGGTGGTGTCGGTGACCCGGCCATCCTCGACCGGTACGTTGATATCCACCCGCACCAGCACACGTTTGCCTGCAAGCTCCATATCGTCCAGCGTCTTCCAGCCCATCACCCGATCCTTTCGTCAAAATTGCCCCCGTGTTTTGCGCGTATGACCGCTTGCGTCAATGACCTGCTTGGCATTCAGAGCCACAGGATTTAGGTACTCGGCCAAGCAAACAGACAGGAGCGCCGATATGGCCGAGATCAAAGACCCCGAAAACACGATACTGATGGAGCTGAAGGGGGGAACGGTGACCATCCAACTGCTGCCGGATGTGGCCCCGAAACATGTGGAGCGGATGAAGGAGCTTGCGCGGTCCGGCCAGTATGACAACGTGGCGTTTCACCGGGTGATCGACGGCTTCATGGCCCAGACCGGCGACGTGCAGCACGGCAACATGGAAGAGGGGTTCAACCTGCGTATGGCGGGCACTGGCGGATCGGACATGGACAATGTGCCGGCTGAATTCTCCAAGATCCCGCATGCGCGTGGCTCGATTGGTGCCGCACGGTCGCAAAACCCCGACAGCGCCAACAGCCAGTTCTTCATCAACTTCAAGGACAATGATTTCCTGAACGGCCAGTACACCGTTTACGGGCAGGTGATCGAAGGTATGGAGCATGTCGACGCAATCACGCGGGGCGAGCCGCCAGCGGAGCCCGACCGGATGATCTCCGTCAAGGTGGCCGCAGATGCATAAGGCGCTCATCGCATCGCTGATGCTGGCCAGCCCGGCACTGGCCTCGGGTCTTGAGATCGAAGTTGCGGGCGAGGCCAGCGGTACGATCAAGATCGACCTACTCGAAGATGTGGCGCCCGGCCACGTGGCGCGGATCACGGCGCTGGCAGAAAGCGGCGCCTATGACGGTGTGGTCTTTCACCGCGTGATCGAAGGATTCATGGCGCAGACCGGTGATGTCGAACACGGCAAACGGGGCGGTGACATGCGCCGCGCGGGCACCGGCGGGTCGGAGCAGCCGGATCTGGCAGCGGAATTCTCGGACGTGCCGTTTGACCGCGGCGTCGTGGGTATGGCGCGGGCGCAGAACCCGGACAGCGCCAACAGCCAGTTTTTCATCATGTTCCAGGAAGGGTACTTCCTGAATGGCCAATACACCGTTGTCGGCCGCGTGACAGAAGGGCTCGACGTGCTGGACGCGATCAAGCTTGGCGCCGGCCCCAATGGCGCCGTCGTTGGCGAACCGGACGTGATGCAAAGGGTCACCGTGACGGACTAGCGTGTGTGATCTTGACCAGCCCGTCACGAAACACCAGGCGGGCCGGTCAATTGCAGCTTTAACCTGATGCGCTCAATCCCGTTCCCCGTGTTGTAAGGCGGGGTGTGATTGCGTATCCTCGGCCCAACTCCGCACAGGCTGCGATATTCGACGACCCAAGATGGCAAGTGGGCAACGCCAAAGGCTGCTTCTACAGGAGACGTATTTGAAGCTCGTAATTCATTGTGGCCTGCACAAAACGGGCACCACAAGTTTCCAGAAGTTTTGCTTTGCGAACCGGCTCTTGCTTCGTGATTTTGGAATTCACTACCCGGAGTATGGCGACCAATTTCAGCACAGCCATGTCCTTTGGGAGGTGCAACGAAGAGGTTCGGAAACGCTCGGAGCTTATCTTGGGGAGTGCTTTAGGGAGGCCGAACCCGACTGCCACACGGTGCTTCTGAGTGGCGAGGATTTTGAAAACTGTATCGCGGATGTTGCGCTTGCTTCTGAAATCGAAGCATTGGCGCATGAGGCCGGGTTTGACGCGATTTCATGGGTCGTTGTGACCCGGCCAATCGAGGATTACATCTCTTCACTCTACGCGGAGAAGAGTAAGCACGGTGTCGTCCTAAGCCGCGAAGTCGTGCAAAAAGCAGCGAAAGAGCGTGGTTGCCTGTACTTGTCGACGGTCAACTTCAACTACATCTTCATTTTCGATTTCACGCGTTTCGCCAAGCGTTTCCGACACCATGTATCGGGTCAAGTTATTGAATACGACTTCGACAGTTTCATGGTGGATCATCCGGGCGTCGTTTTGCTACGGCAACTTCTGTCGGAAGATGCATTCACGCAGTTTCAGGCCGCGGCCGAAATCGGCAAGCGGGCTGAAAATGAGCGACTTAACTACGACCAGGTCGAAGCAAACTATGTTGCGACGGCCCTTGGTGTGGAAAGATTAAAAAGCAATTGGTTTCGCCCATTGGCTGCACCCTTCATTTGGCTACGGCTCCGAAAAGCCCGAATACTGCAGAATGGCAGCGCCAAGTCAGGCTGAATTGCACGACTGTCGCCGTTCTTCGGGCATAGCCGCGCCGGTCTATTCAATATCACCTTTCGGACGCTGGACGAGTGAGCGCAAAGGCAAATTTTAGTGGCAGGGCCGACGGTTGCGTGCCCGGAACAGCTGCATGTGGTGATGATTGCGGGATCCCCCCACAGCAGGCTGTTTTCTTCCTGAAGATCACCCGGAGATTATCCAGCGACTTGGCGGTCGTAGTCCTCAGCGTCAAACCACCCCAGGGAGGATGTGACTTTCATATCGTCGTCGAGTTCCCATTCTTCCCAACCAGTCACATTCAGCGGATTGCCCGTCTCCGCATGGTGGCCCGTGAAGGTCCACATATAAATGACGTGCGTACCAGCCCCCCGAATACCATCACACGTAAGATGCAAGTCCGGCACATCCGAGTGAAAGCCTGCCGCCATCTCGGTGAGCCCGGTATGTCCCACGGAGGGGTCGCCACGATTGATTGCGATACTGCTGCCGGGCACATGCATGTCGGCAACCTGCGTCGGAATCTTTGAATTCCAGGCGTCTGTATATCGCTTTGCAAGGGCGTCCAGTTGACGTTTTGAGAATGGCATTTTGGCCTCCTAATTCATCGGGGAGGCTATGCATTGCGAGTAAGCTTGGCAAGAAGTCGCCTTGCACTAACAAGCTATGCCCAGCGGGGAGGGGTGTGGGGCTGGCAGCTGTCTGAAAAGAACCACGAGATATGGTTTTAGCCCGGTTGACTCAAAAAAGGCGCCGCAGCGCGACGCCTTTCGTCTTTTCAGCGCGATCCTTTTAGGATGCGGGATTCGGCTTGGCCGCAGGCGTCGATTTCGCGCCCGGGTTCAGCGGATCGTCCTGACGCTGTACGGATCCTTCGAAATGCGCACCGCTTTCGATTGCAATGGTCTTGTGGATGATGTCACCCTCGACCCGTGCAGTTGATGTCAGGCGGACCTTCAGGCCGCGGACGCGGCCCACGATGCGTCCATTGACCACGACGTCGTCAGCAATCACTTCGCCCTTGATCGTGGCCGTCTCGCCAATGGTCAGTAGATGTGCACGAATATCGCCTTCGACTGTGCCTTCGACCTGGATGTCGCCAGTTGTCTTCATGTTGCCCGTGACGTGCAAATCCGACGACAGCACGGAGGCTGGCGGCTTTGCCTTTGGAGGGCTTGCCTTGTACTCGGCCGGCTTTGGTGTGGCCGGAGCAGAGGAAGACGCCGCAGGTGTGCTTGTGTCAGCTTCGGCCTGTTTGGCGCCCGGTTCGTTGATTTTGCTCTTAGAAAACATCTTTTGCAGCCTTGATATAGATCATTGGGTTTACAGCTTTCCCACCGACACGCACTTCATAGTGCAGGTGCACGCCGGTCACCCGTCCGCTTGCACCCATATCACCGATATGATCGCCGCGCGAGACCCTTTGCCCAACTTTGACGCGAATTTTTGAAAGATGCGCGTAACGGGTTTCGATGCCGAAGTCGTGCTGGATTTTGATCAGGCGGCCATAGCCCGACTGCCAGCCCGCGTGGATCACCACGCCGTCAGCCGTGGCATGCAGATCCGTGCCGGCAGGGGCGGCGAAGTCCACGCCCTTGTGCATGCGGCGGCCACCGGTCTTGGGATCGCGCCGGAAGCCGTAGTCACTGGTGAACCGAAAGGCGCGTTTCACCGGCATCGCAAAAGGCGCTTTTTCGGCCGCAATGCGGTAAAGGTTCAGTGTGTCCATCTGCTCCAGAATGCGGTTGGCCCGCAGGAAATCGGGGGACACTTCCTCTCCCCGGCTGGAAAAGGACAGCGGTGTCAGCGGGCCGCCCTGGCCGGAATAGCCACGCCGCACCTGATCCAGAATGCGCTGTGGTGGCATCCCGGCGGCCTTGAACATCTTGTCCAGGGGCTCGACCGACACGGTCATTGCTTCTTCCAGCTGGCGGAAGATCTGATCGTTATTCTCCTTCATCAGCTCGATTTCCAGCGCGAGCTCGTCGGCATGGATCAAGGCCTGCTGTGCGTCTGCAACAACCTGATCCCGTTCGGCGGCGGTGCGCGCCAGCGCATCGGCAAGAAAATCAACCGGGACGTCCGCATCCTTGGAAGCAGCAAGAGTCGGCGCTGTGCCCTGTGGCGCATCACTTTGCAGCGCCGCCAGTGCCTCGCGCGCAGTCTCGCGGTCTTTCATCGTGCTGCGCAGGGTGGTCTGGATTACCTCGATCCCGGTCTCCAACTCATGCCGCCGCGTCTCGGACGCGAGCAGCTCCGATTGCATCACGGAAATCTGGTCAAGGGCGGCGTTGAACCGTTCCTGCGCGGCCAGCGCCTCGGCGGCCCGGCCATCGCGTTGCGCAGACAGATCATTCAGCCGGGCCTGATAGGTTACTTGATCGCGCTTTGCCTGTTCGCGGAAGTTGCCAGACCCAATGCTGTCCATCAGCAGAATGGCCGTGGCGATGATCGTCCAGGAGACCAGAAGGGCACCGCCGGCAAAGGCGATCAACTGGGTTTCCGGTTTCAGGCGGATAAATCTTGTGTCGGTATCGGATTTGAGAAACACGCGGCGTTCAGGGAAATACTGCTCAAGCAGCCCATGAACCTTGATTGCCAAACGTGTCCGCACGAAGCCGTCCCTCTGCTCGTCTCCCCCGGTGCGCACCCTTTCTCAAGAGGGTTAACACCACACGCAGAGTGCTTAAAGAGCGGTTGCATGCGGGGCAAGCCGCTTTCGACCCCTTGCCTCAACTTGGCGTTGAATTGTTGTAAATCGGCAAAAATCTGCTTGTTTCTGCGGGTTTCCGCTCTCAGGCGCCTTCGGCCAGGGGCCAGTAGAAATCCGGGGGAATACCTGCCTCAGCCCGCTTTTCCTCGTTGAAGGGCGGTTTCAGCGCGCCGTGGAAATACTTCCGCACCAGGTTGTGGAACATTTCCTTGGGGTCTTCTTCGTGCCGGCCACACAGGAAATGGAACCACTTCGATCCGTAGGCCACATGACTTACCTCTTCGGCGTAGATGGTCTCAAGTGCTTCGACCGCCGAGGTCGATTTCGCTTTGCGGAAAATCTCGATCATACCGGGTGTCACGTCGAGCCCGCGTGCCTCCAACACCATGGGCACCACGGCCAAACGCCCCATGAAGTCATCCACGGTGTCTTCGGCTGCACGCCACATGCCCGCATGGGCCGGGAGCGCGCCGTAGTGGCTGCCAAGTTCTTCAAGACAGCCGCACATCAGGTTGAAATGTTTGGATTCTTCGTCCGCGGCTTTAACCCAGTCATCGTAAAACCCCATCGGCATTGGAACATGGGCAAAGCGCGCGATGATGTCCCAATGCAGGTCCACCGCGTTCAATTCGATGTGGGCGACAGCATGCAGCAGCGCGATGCGTCCCTCCGGCGTGCCAGGGCGACGGCGCGGCACGTCGCGCGGGCTGAGCAGTTCGGGCGCCGCAGGCCGGGCGGGATGCACCGGAGGGTCGGCGCGACCGATCTGCGGCGTCTCACCCCGGCCACGTGCCGCCTGCCAGTCGGCCGCAAACCGACGCGACAGGGCCGTCTTTTCGCGACCGTCGGCAGTGCGCAACACCGCCTCGGCCATTTCCGCCAATGGGATCACAGCGCCTGAACCGCCTGCAGCACCTCATCCACATGGCCGGGCACTTTTACCTTGGGCCAGATGCGCGCAATCGTGCCATCGGCGGCAATCAGGAAAGTCGAGCGTTCGATGCCGAGGAATTTCTTGCCGTACATGCTCTTTTCCTTCCAGACACCGTAGTCTTCGCAGGCCGAGCCGTGCTCGTCCGACAGAAGCGGCACGGTCAGCTCTTTCTTGGCCACGAATTTGTCATGGCTCGCCATGCTGTCCTTGGATATGCCGAAGACCTTGGCGCCCGCCGCTTCGAACGCCGCCTTGCTTTCGGAAAAGCCGATGCTCTCCTTGGTGCAGCCGGGCGTGTTGTCGCGCGGATAGAAAAACAGGACCACAGGCTGGCCCTGCAGCGCAGACAGGGTGACATCGCCACCATCGGTGCTGGGTAGGGTGAAATCGGGGGCAGGTTGGGAAATCTCTGGCATGACACTCTCGTGGGTTTAAAGGTTTGCACTGCAGTGACATATTAGGACTGTGCGGGCCAGAGGGAAGGCCTGCCACGCCGATTAACCCGTCGCCTGTCCCAGCCACTAACCCGCAGCCCGATTTGGAACAAAACCCGTCAGATCGCCCCAGAAGACGCCGCAAGAAGCGGTATGTGATCCCGGCCCTTTTACTTGTGCTGGTGATGGCCGCTGTTGGCGGGGCGGTCTGGTGGGTCAAGGACCGGGACATCATCATCCCGCCGTGGGTGCGGGCGCAGATCGAGGCGCGGCTGATCGAGGCCGTGCCGGATGCGCGGATCGCTTTTGGTGAAATGATGCTGATCGTCGATGAGAACTGGCGTCCGCGCGCCCGTGTCCGCGATGTGCGTATCGCCACACCCGAAGGCGTTGATATCGTTTCGTTTTCTGAGTTGCGGGCGAGCCTGTCGATGACCGGGCTGCTCAAGGGCAAGCTGGAGCTGAAGACGGTTGATCTCAATGGGATTTTCCTGAACCTGCGGCGCGGGCCGGGCGGCGTGACGCTATCGGGGGGCGGCGCGACCCAGACAGTCTCACGCGAAGCGCCGAACCTCGCACGACTTGTCGCGGACCTGGACGATCTGCTGCTGCGCCCTGTCCTTGCCCGGCTGCGCAGTGCCGATCTGCGCGGTCTCACGCTGCGCTATGAAGACGAGCGGGCCAATCGCGCCTGGACTATCGACGGGGGCAGCCTGTCGATGGAGCGGACCGGGGCCGCGCTGCAAGTCGGCGTTGACCTTGCGGTGCTGAGCGGCGGGGCGCAGGTGGCGACCGTGGCGGCGAATTACGCCGGCCAGATCGGCCGGACGGCCTCCCAGTTCGGCGTCACTTTCGCCAATGTGGACGCCATCGACGTCGCGGTGCAGGGTCCGGCCTTTGGCTGGTTGCAGGCGCTGCGCGCCCCGATCTCCGGCTCTCTGCGCGGAGGTGTGCGGGAAAACGGCACGTTCGATCCGCTGAACGCGACTTTCCAGATCGGGGCGGGCGTGATCCAGCCCACGCCGGAATCCCGCGCTATCCCCATCGACAGCGCGCGCAGCTATTTCACCTATGAACCGGCGGCGCGGATGTTGCGGTTCGACGAGCTTGCGGTCGAAAGTAAATGGGTCAGCGGGCGGCTGGACGGGACAGCCACGCTAGCCGATGATGGCAATGGCCGTATCGAGGACCTCGTGGGTCAGTTGCGGCTCACCAATCTCAGGATCAACCCGGCGGATTTCTACGAGGAACCGGTGCAGGTTGCCGAGGCCGAGCTCGATTTCCGTCTCACGCCACGGCCTTTTGCCCTGCATCTGGGACGGCTGCAGGTGATCGACCAGGGTCACATTCTGACCGCCAAAGGCGAGCTTTCTGCGGACGCGCGCGGGTGGGACATCGCGGTGGACGCCCAGATGGATGGCTATGAACCCGACCGGCTGATGGAACTTTGGCCGGAACACGTGGTGCCCAAGACGCGCAAATGGCTGAGCGAAAACCTCTACGGCGGTCAGATGCGGGATATTGGGGCCGCGCTGCGCTGGTCTGCAGGGCAAGAGCCCGAAACCTATCTTGGGTTCGACTTCGACGAGGCGCATGTTCGATTTTTGAAAGAAATGCCGCATATCCGCGAGGCCAAGGGGCACGCCTCTCTGCTTAAGGACCGCTTCGTTCTTGTGGTGGACAGCGGCGGGGTCGAGGCGGAGGAAGGCGGGCATATCGATCTGGCGGGATCGTCTTTTATCATCCCCGACGCGCAGGCCAAGGAGGGCACGCCGGGCGTGATCCGGTTGCTTACGAAGTCCTCCGTGACGGCGGCCCTGTCGATGCTGAACCAGCGGCCGCTCGAAGTGATGCGCAAGGCAAACCTGCCCGTGGCCCTTGCAGATGGCCGGGCAGAGATGTCGGGTACCGTGGCGCTGCCGCTCATCAAAGGGGTCAAGGTGGAGGCGGTTGAATTCGATGTCTCCGGCGAGATCGCGGATCTGCGCAGCGAGGCGTTGATCAAGGATCGGGTGTTGCAGGCCGACCGTCTGGCGCTGGTGGCCTCCGACGAGAGCGTCAATCTCACCGGGCAGGGGGATCTGGATGGTGTGCCCTTCGACGTGACCTGGACGCAACCGCTGAACAGCCCCGGCGCGCCGGGACGTGTTACCGGAGAGATCAGTGTAACACCCGATGCTCTGGACGCCTTCAGGATCGATCTGCCGCCCGGATATGTGCGTGGCGAAGGCAAAGCTGACATTGATATCACGCTGGCCAAGGATCAGCCGCCTGTGCTGCAACTTACCTCCGACCTGCGCGGCCTTACGATGTCGATCCCGCCGATTGGCTGGTCCAAGGGCGCGAACACTGCCGCCGATTTCGAAGTGGTGGCCGCGCTGGCGGAGGTGCCGGTGGTGGAGCGTCTCTTTCTTGATGCGCCTGGCCTTGACGCGGTTGGGGCGGTGGATCTCTCCGAGGGGGGAGACCTCGACAGGGTGCGCTTCTCGCGGGTGCGGGTCGGAAACTGGCTGGACGCGCCGATTGATCTGGTGGGACGAGGCAGGGGCGCACCGGTGGGGGTGGTTGTGCGGGGTGGCACGCTCGATCTGCGGCGGGCGGACATCCCGGCGGGTGCTGCGTCAGGCGAGACCGCACCGCTCACCGTGACGCTCAACCGGCTGCAGGTCACCGATGCCATTGCCATCAACGGTTTGCGCGGAGAATTCACCACCGGTGCGGGGCTCGATGGCGTCTTTACCGGGCGGATCAACGGCGGCGCGCAGGTAAACGGCCGGATGATCCCACAAGGTGCGCGCAGCGCTATTCGACTGACGGCCAATGATGCCGGTGCCGTCTTTGCCTCGGCCAACGTCGTGCAACAGGTGCGCGGCGGGAATTTCGAACTGGTGTTGCTGCCCGTCGGCACCGGTGGCGCCTTTGACGGCACGCTGAAGGTGCGCAACACCAGCGTCGTGGACGCGCCCGCCATGGCCGCGCTGCTGAACGCGGTCAGCATCGTCGGGCTGTTCAACATCGAAGGCAGCGACAGCCTCTTTTTCTCCGAAGTGAATGCCGATTTTCGCCTGTCACCCCGCCGGATCACCCTGCGGGAAGGCAGCGCGGTGGGCTCCTCCATGGGCATCTCCATGGATGGTGTCTACGCCACGGACAGCGGGGCCTTGCAGATGCAGGGCGTGATCACGCCAGTTTACATTCTCAACGGCATCGGCAGCGTCTTTACCCGCCCGGGCGAAGGGCTCTTTGCGTTCAACTATTCCATCGGGGGCACCGTGCGCGATCCGGATGTCTTTGTGAACCCGCTGACGGCGCTCACCCCGGGCGGGATCCGCGACCTCTTCCGCCCGCCGAAACCGGATGTGCCGCTGGTCGAAGGCGAAACCCCGCCACCCCCCGCACCTGAACGGGAACGTCCCACTTTCACCCGCGGCGAAGATCGCTAAAAGGCCCCCTCATGAAACTGAGTGATTTTGATTTCGATCTGCCGGACGGGCTGATCGCGACCCGCCCGGCAGTGCCACGCACCTCGGCCCGCCTGCTGGTTGCGCAAGGGGCCGACATGACCGATGCCGTTGTTTCGGACATCACAAAATACCTGCGCCCCGGTGACCGGCTGGTGCTGAACGATACCCGCGTGATCCCGGCGCGTCTCAGCGGACTGCGCCACAGGACATCGGCGCAAGGACAGACACAGGCACGCATCGAAGTTACCCTGCTGGAGCCGCGCAGTGACGGCACCTGGGCGGCGCTGATCAAACCGCTCAAGAAACTGAAAATAGGAGAAGAGGTGATCTTCAGCGCGGACCTGCGCGCGACGCTGCAAGGCACGTCGGACGGGCAGGGGCATCTGGCCTTCAACCTTGAGGGCGATGATTTCGATGCCGCGCTGAATGCCGCCGGGGCAATGCCGCTGCCGCCGTACATCGCTGCCAAACGCCCAGCGGATGCGCGGGATATGCATGACTATCAAACCGTTTTTGCCACCAACAAAGGCGCCGTGGCCGCGCCCACCGCGTCCTTGCACTTTGACGCGGCGCTGCTGCAGACAATAGCGGATCACGGTGTCACCTTGACCCATGTGACGCTGCATGTGGGGGCGGGTACCTTCCTGCCGGTCAAGGTCGATGACGTGACCACCCACAAGATGCACGCCGAATGGGGACAGGTCAGCGCACAGGCAGCGGCAGAGATTGCCGAGACCAGAAAGGCGGGCGGTCGGGTGATCCCGGTCGGCACCACCGCCCTGCGCCTGATCGAGACGGCCGCGCGTGGTGGTGAGATCGCCGCCTGGGAAGGGGACACCGATATTTTCATCTATCCCGGCTTTGAGTTTCAGGTCACCGACGCCCTGATGACCAACTTCCACCTGCCGAAATCCACGCTGATGATGCTGGTCTCCGCGCTCATGGGTCAGGACACCGTGCGGCGCATTTACGCGCATGCCATCGCCCGCGAGTATCGTTTCTTTTCCTATGGAGACGCCTCGCTGCTCTTCCCGAAATAACCGCGTGGCCGCAAAGCGACCTACAAAGTCGCACATGGGCCTGACGGGCCGCACGTCGTCCTGCAAGGAGGGGGTGTCGTCCCTCCCGCGACCGAATGGAGATTGTCATGCTACAGGTCCTGTCTAGCGCTTGGGCGCTCTTGCTCGGGATGTCGTTGTTGATGGTGGGCAACGGTATGCAGGGCACCTTGCTGGGCATTCGTGGCGAGATCGAAGGTTTCTCGACCTTCGAGATGTCCATCGTCATGTCGGCCTATTTCGTCGGATTTCTGGGTGGATCGCGCATGGCTCCGGGCCTGATCCGGCGCGTCGGCCACGTGCGGGTCTTTGCAGCGCTGGCCTCGCTGATCTCGGCGGTGATGATCCTCTATCCCACGGTCACGGAGGTCTGGCTCTGGACGCTGGGCCGCGTGCTCATCGGTTTCTGCTTCTCCGCCGTCTACGTGACGGCTGAAAGCTGGCTGAACAACGCTGCCACCAACGAAAACCGCGGGCAGGCGCTGTCGCTCTACATGATCGTGCAAACGGCGGGCATCGTGCTCAGCCAGGCGCTGCTGCTGACCGCCGATCCCTCTGGCTACGTCCTGTTCGTGATCCCCTCGGTGCTGGTTTCGATCGCTGTCACCCCGATCCTGTTGTCCATCAGCCCGACCCCGGCCTTTGACACCACCAAACCGATGAGCCTGAGAGAACTGGCAGGCTTCTCCCCTATGGGCTGTGTCGGCATGTTCCTGCTGGGCGGGGTCTTCTCCGCACAATTCGGCATGGCCTCGGTCTATGGGGCAAAGGCCGGGCTGACGGTGGCGCAAATTTCCACCTTCGTGGCCATGTTCTTTGTGGGTGCCGTTCTGTTGCAATATCCCATCGGGTGGATTTCCGACCGCATGGACCGGCGGTTCCTGATCCTGATTGTTTCTGCCGTCGGGGTCGTAGGCTCCGCGATTGGGATGGTGCTGGGCGGCAATTTCACCCTGCTTCTGGTCTCCGCCTTCGTTGTCGGCGGCATGTCGAACCCGCTCTACTCGTTGCTCATCGCCCACACCAATGACTTCCTGGAGCATGAAGATATGGCGGCGGCCTCGGGCGGGCTGATCTTTATCAACGGCTTGGGCGCGATCCTCGGGCCGATCACTACCGGCTATATGATGGACACTGTGGGACCGAGCGGGTTCTACCTCTTCACCGGCATTCTCTTTGCCGCGCTGGTACTCTATGCGGCCTACCGTTCCACCGTTCGGAAATCCATCCCGGTGGACGAAACGGGGGCGTATGTCGCCGTGGCGCCGTCCTATACATCCGTTGCGCTTGAATATGCTCAAGAATACGCCATCGAGTCCGATTTGAGCGATGAAAATGCAACTATTCCTGATTGAATGTGTCGCACTGATGCAAAAAGTGACTATGCATTTAACTTAAACGAGACGTAACATACCTTAGTGGTGTGTTTATGAGGAGACGTGAGTGATGGTAGGTCCGCAAGAGATCTTGAGTTTTTGGCTCGACGACATCGGCCCCAAGGGGTGGTACAAGCAGTCCGATGCGCTGGATACGGCGATGAGGACACGGTTCGAAGAAACTTGGAAAGCGGCCTGTGAAGGGCGATTTTCCCTCTGGCTGACGTATCCCTCCGGCGCGCTGGCCTACATCATCCTGATGGATCAGTTTTCCCGCAATATGTTCCGCGATACCGGCCAGGCTTTTGCCAGTGACCGGGCCGCTCTGGCCGCTGCGAAATCAGCCATCGACAAGGGCTGGGACATGCGGATCGACGAACCCGCGCGCCAGTTCTTCTACCTGCCGCTGATGCATTCTGAAAATCTTTGTGATCAGGATCGCTGCGTGCGTCTGATGTGTGAACGGATGCCGGAACATGGCGCCGAAAATATGCTGCATGCGCAGGCCCATCGCGCGGTGATCCGCCAGTTCGGGCGCTTTCCGCATCGCAACGCAGCGCTCGACCGGCCTGCGACGCAAGCGGAGTTGGAGTTCATCGCGCGTGGCGGGTACGGCGAAATGGTCCGCAGCCTTCAGGCAGACAAGGCCGCCTGAGCGCTATCCATGCGCGTCCTGCAGGACGTCTTTGCGCGGTGCGCATTTGTCGCGCCGCAGTTCATGTTGCCGCTGATCAAAATATAGTTTAACGGTAAACTATATTTTGGACCCATCTGCGAGGACATGTCATGGCTGCGAAATCCTTTGATCTGATTGTGATTGGGGCAGGCCCCGGCGGTTATGTGGCCGCGATCCGTGGCGCGCAGCTTGGCATGTCCGTCGCCATTGTCGAACGCGAGCATCTGGGCGGCATTTGCCTCAACTGGGGCTGCATCCCGACCAAGGCGATGCTGCGCTCCTCCGAAGTCTTCCATCTGATGCACCGGGCCAAGGAATTCGGCCTGAAAGCCGATAACGTTGGTTACGATCTCGACGCTGTGGTGAAACGCTCGCGTCAGGTGGCGGGTCAGCTGTCGGGCGGCATCGGCCACCTGATGAAGAAGAACAAGGTCACCGTTTTCATGGGCGAGGCCACGATCCCCGCCAAGGGCAAGGTCACGGTCAAGACCGAAAAGGGCAGCGAAGAGCTGACCGCCAAGAACATCGTGCTGGCCACCGGTGCCCGCGCCCGCGAACTGCCCGGGCTGGAAGCGGATGGCGATCTGGTCTGGACCTACAAACACGCGTTGCAGCCCAAGCACATGCCCAAGAAACTGCTGGTGATCGGGTCTGGAGCCATCGGCATTGAATTTGCCAGCTTTTACAACACACTGGGGGCCGATACGACCGTGGTCGAGGTGATGGACCGCGTGTTGCCCGTGGAAGACGCCGAAATCTCTGCCTTTGCGAAAAAATCCTTCGAAAAGCAGGGCATGAAGATCATGCAGAAGGCCATGGTCAAGCAGCTGGACCGCGGCAAGGGTAAGGTCACCGCCCATATTGAGGTGGGCGGCAAGGTCGAGAAGCACGAGTTCGACACGGTCATTTCTGCGGTGGGGATTGTCGGCAATGTGGAAGGGCTTGGCCTCGAAGCACTCGGCGTCAAGATCGACCGCACCCATGTGGTCACGGATGAGTTCTGCCGTACGGGTGTCGACGGGCTCTATGCCATTGGTGACATCGCCGGTGCCCCGTGGCTGGCGCACAAGGCGAGCCACGAGGGCGTTATGGTCGCCGAGTTGATGGCCGGGCAGAATGACGTGCACCCGGTGAAGCCCGAGAGCATCGCAGGCTGCACCTATTGCCACCCGCAGGTCGCCTCCGTCGGCTATTCCGAGGCCAAGGCCAAGGAACTTGGCTACGAGATCAAGGTCGGGCGTTTCCCCTTCATCGGCAACGGCAAGGCGATTGCTCTGGGCGAGCAGGAAGGCATGATCAAGACGGTCTTTGATGCCAAGACTGGTGAACTGCTGGGCGCGCATATGGTCGGTGCCGAGGTGACGGAGCTCATCCAGGGCTATGTTGTGGGTCGCCAGCTTGAGACCACCGAGGAAGACCTGATGAACACCGTCTTCCCGCACCCGACGCTCAGCGAGATGATGCATGAATCCGTGCTCGACGCATACGGCCGCGTCATCCACATGTAAGCCGCTCAGCAACACGGTTTTCCAACAATACATCGGGTGCGTGAGGCCAGACGGACCGCGCACCAATTCCTCTCTGACGCCGGAGTACCCTCTTGGATGATGTGGGCGCAGATGCCGCTGTCACAATCAGAAAGCGCCATACCTTGGCGTATGAAATTATCTCCCACCGTCCCAATTCCGCGACATCATCGCCGCGCCGGGTGCTGGACCGGAGCAAGGGAGTGGGCGGCCATGCAGGCTGGCCTTCAGGGGGAGCCGCATGCATCAGATGACAACGTTAAACTGGATCGAGGCCGTCGGCTGGCGCGCCTCGATCCTGACCGTCGCCACCTACGCGATGAACACGATGATGCCGTTGCGCATGCTCGCCATCGCCTCCTTCGCTCTGTTTCATCGTCTACGCCGCCATTCTGCAGCTCATGTCCCTGCGCGGCAAGCTCAGCAGAGCGACGGATAAAGAGCAGGCGAATTTTTCGGTCATCCGAACCTATGGTCGGTTGTGGCGGATCAAGGCCGGAACTGTTGTGTTCCAGCAGGGCGATCAGGTGGCCGCCTCCACTGTCTGTCGACCGGTCAGATGCACATCGAGGAACATAACATCGAGCTCGCGGCGGGTAACATCTTTGGCGAGATGGCTCCTTTTATCGCCCAGGCGGCGCGCAGGGCGACCGCGCGCTGTACCGAAGATGCGCAGGTCCACGAGATTGATGAGAAGCTGTTCATGCAGCTGCAGTTCGAACACCCGGCTTTCGGCATGTCGGTGATGCGCACAATTACCCACCGTCTGATCGGAAACGCCAGGTCTGACCGCCATAGTCATGTGACGGGGCGGCCACAAGGTCCGCTCGCGCCTGAGACGGGGGCAGGTCCGAGACGTTGCCGCCTGCGCGCGGGGACGAGGTGTAACTCCGGCCATTTGATCAAGACACCCCGCCGCGTCCTGCGTTTTTGCAAGGGCTTCCTGCGGCGATGCGGGTTGTGGTGTTGGTCGTCTGATCTCATTTTGTGGCCTTGGGTCAGGTGACCCGTCACATTCCCAATGGGAAGGACCTGTGTTATGAGTATCTCACGTTTTTTGACAGCCATCCTCTTCAGCCTATGGGCCACGTCCGGGCAGACAGCCTCTGTCACCTGGACGATGGATATTGAGCTTGAAAACAACGGCTCGGCCATTGGCAGCTTTGTCTGGGACAGCGACCTGAACACCGTCACCTCTTGGGATATTTCGGTCTCTGAAGGGCTCACTTCCGTTCTCATCGGGCCCCTGCCGGGGGAGACTTTCAGCAGCGCAAGCCCCGGACATATCGTAAATGAGTTCACGTCGGGCGGCTTCAGCTTTCTCAACTTCAAGACCGATGTTGTCACCTATTGGTACGGGCCGGACAGGCCGCGCACACTCCGGCTCGGCATCGGATTGAACGGCTTTGACGTGCTCGACACGCCGGTGGTGGCGCTGCCGCTGGTGCCCGATACCGTCAATATGTTCACGATGACGCCAACCGGTGTGCTCGATTGCGGCAGCTGCTCACCGTCGCGGCACGGCCGCCCGGGCTCAGTGCTCAGTGCGGAGCCAGCCCCGGTGCCCTTACCAGCCGGGCTGCCGCTTGCCCTGCTCGGGGTTGCAACATTTGGCGTGCTTCGCGCGCGGGCACGGCAGGTCTAGGCTGAACAAACCCACGGCCGCCGCAGCATCAGATTGCCACCCTCACACGCCTCTGTCATACCGCGCCAGAGGGGGCTGGTGCCATGCAGACAACATCTTGGGGACTGGTGCTTGCACTCTGGGGGGCCGGGCTGGGCGCGGCGGCCCAATATGGCAAGTTCAGCGCGATTTTTGATCAGCTGCCGGGCATCTACCCGGATGCAGGCGCGGCACTGGGGTTCATCGTTTCCATCGTCGGCCTGCTGGGCATTTTCTTCGGTGTCGCGGCAGGTCTGATGGTGGCCCGCATTCGCTACCGGCGGGCGTTGCTCTGGGCGCTTTGGGTCGGGGCCGCGATCTCCCTGTTTCAGGCGTTTCTGCCACCGCTGCCATGGATGCTGGCCAGCCGCGCGCTGGAGGGGCTGTCGCATCTCGCCGTTGTCGTCGCAGCCCCGACGCTGATCGCACAGATCTGCGCCCCGAAGGATCGTGGGTTGGCGCTGACCCTCTGGGGCACCTTCTTTGGCGTGGCCTTCACGATACTGGCCTGGGGTGGGCTGCCCCTTGTCGCCTGGAAAGGCATACCGGCCCTGTTGACGGCGCATTCAATCTACATGGCGGCCTTTGCCTTGCTGTTGGGCGCGCGGCTTAAGGCGCTGACCGTCGATCAACCCGCCCCCCCGCTGTCCCTGTCCAAGATTCTGCACGACCACGTTGAAATTTACCGCTCTCCCTGGATCTCCGCTCCAGCCATCGGCTGGCTCTTCTACACTTTCTGTTTCGTGTCCATTCTGACGGTGCTGCCCGCCTATATTGCCGAAGAGAGCCGCGCTTTCGTGATGGGGGCCATGCCGCTCGTCAGTATCGCGTCCTCGATGACGCTGGGGGTGGCCCTGTTGCGGCATGTCCCCGCGATCACCGTCATCCTGACAGGTTTTGTCGGTGGCTGTCTGTCGATGGGGTGGCTTTGGCTTGACCCCGGCGCGCCGATGGCGTGTCTTGCCCTTGCGGGCACCATGGGGCTGATCCAAGGGGCCAGCTTTGCGGCGGTACCCCAGCTGAACCACAGTCCGGAGACGCAGGCCCAGGCCAACGGGGCGGTGGCGCAGATGGGTAATGTCGGCAACACGCTCGGCACGCCCGTCATGGCCATCACAGCAGGCTCCTTGGGCTACGCCGGATTGCCGGTTCTGGCGGGCTGCGCCTTCGTGCTTGGGGGGTGCGCGCATGTGGTTTTGGCACGGCGTCGGCGTCGCGCTTGATGTTCTCTTTACGTTCTCTCTTTTTTGTTGGAGAATCCCTGCGAGCCGCCTATGTCTAGACCGTTACACGGGGGTGCCTGATGGCCGAGTTGAAGAATATCGAGGTGCGCGGCGCGCGCGAGCACAATCTCAAGAGCATCGACGTGGATATCCCGCGCGACAAACTCGTAGTGATTACAGGGCTTTCGGGGTCCGGTAAGTCTTCGCTCGCCTTCGATACGATCTATGCCGAGGGCCAACGCCGTTATGTCGAATCGCTCAGCGCCTATGCGCGGCAATTCCTGGACATGATGCAGAAGCCGGATGTGGATCACATCGCCGGCCTCTCGCCCGCGATTTCCATTGAGCAGAAAACCACCTCGAAAAACCCGCGCTCCACCGTTGGCACGGTCACTGAGATCTACGACTACATGCGGCTCTTGTTCGCCCGCGTCGGCACGCCCTATTCGCCCGCGACCGGCAAGCCGATCGAGGCGCAGCAGGTGCAGGATATGGTGGACCGGGTCATGACGATGGAGGAGGGGACCCGCGCCTATCTGCTGGCCCCGATCATCCGCGACCGCAAGGGCGAATACCGCAAGGAGTTTCTGGAGCTGCGCAAGCAGGGGTTCCAGCGGGTCAAGGTGGACGGCGATTTTTACGAACTCGACGAGCCGCCGACGCTCGACAAGAAGTTCCGCCATGACATAGACGTGGTGGTCGACCGCATCGTGGTTCGCGAGGGGCTGGAGACGCGGCTTGCAGACAGCTTGCGCACTGCCCTCGACCTCGCCGATGGTATCGCGATCCTGGAGACGGCGCCCAGCGAAGGAGACCCCGAGCGCACCACTTTCTCCGAAAAATTCGCCTGTCCGGTCAGCGGCTTCACGATCCCTGAGATCGAACCGCGCCTGTTTTCCTTCAATGCGCCCTTCGGGGCCTGTCCGGAGTGCGATGGTCTGGGCGTCGAGCTGTTCTTTGACGAACGCCTTGTGGTGCCGGATCAGAACCTGAAAATCGCCGATGGCGCACTGGCCCCCTGGCGCAAGGGGAAGTCGCCCTACTTCCTTCAAACCATTGAAGCTATCGCGAAACACTACAAGTTCAAGCAGTCGACCAAATGGAAGGACCTGCCCGAAAAGGTGCAGCAGGTCTTCCTTTACGGCTCCGGTGAGGAGGAAATTGCCTTCCGCTATGACGAGGGCGGGCGTGTCTATCAAGTGACCCGCACCTTCGAAGGCGTGATCCCCAATATGGAGCGGCGTTACCGCGAAACCGACAGCAATTGGATCCGCGAGGAATTCGAGCGCTATCAGAACAACCGTTCCTGTGGCAGCTGTGGTGGCTACCGGTTGCGGGACGAGGCGCTGGCGGTGAAACTGGGGCCGTCCGATGATGCGGAGAAGCTGCTGCATGTGGGGCAGGTGGTCGAAATGTCGATCCGCGAGGCTTTTGACTGGTGCGAGACGGTGCCGGAGCATCTGACCGCGCAGAAAAACGAAATCGCCCGCGCGATCCTCAAGGAAATCCGCGAACGGCTCGGGTTCCTGAACAACGTCGGCCTCGAATACCTCACGCTCAGCCGCAATGCGGGCACCCTCTCAGGGGGCGAGAGCCAGCGTATCCGGCTGGCCTCGCAGATTGGCTCGGGTCTGACCGGCGTACTCTACGTGCTCGATGAGCCCTCCATCGGGCTGCACCAACGCGACAACGACCGGCTGCTGCTGACGCTCAAGAACCTGCGCGATCAGGGCAACACGGTGATTGTGGTCGAACACGATGAAGAGGCCATCCGCGAGGCGGATTACGTCTTCGACATCGGCCCCGGCGCGGGCGTGCACGGCGGTGAAGTGGTGGCCCACGGCACGCCGCGCAAGATTGCGGCCTCCAAGAAGTCGATCACCGGCCAGTACCTGACCGGCGTGCGCGAAATTGCAATTCCGGCAGAGCGGCGCGGCGGCAACAAGAAAAAGCTGCAGGTGGTCGGGGCGACCGGCAACAACCTGCGTAATGTGACCGTCGATTACCCGCTTGGTAAATTCGTCTGCGTGACAGGTGTGTCGGGCGGCGGCAAGTCCACGCTGACCATCGAGACGCTGTTCAAGACAGCCTCGATGCGTCTGAATGGTGCCCGCCAGACACCTGCGCCCTGCGAGACGATCAAGGGGTTGGAACACCTCGACAAGGTCATCGACATCGACCAGCGCCCCATCGGGCGCACCCCGCGCTCGAACCCCGCCACCTACACCGGTGCCTTCACGCCGATCCGCGACTGGTTCGCCGGGCTGCCCGAGGCCAAGGCGCGCGGCTACAAGCCGGGGCGGTTCAGCTTCAACGTCAAGGGCGGGCGCTGTGAGGCCTGTCAGGGTGACGGGGTGATCAAGATCGAGATGCACTTCCTGCCCGACGTCTATGTGGAATGCGAGACCTGCAAGGGCGCGCGCTACAACCGCGAAACGCTGGAGATCAAGTTCAAGGGCAAAAGCATCGCCGATGTTCTGGACATGACCGTCGAGGACGCGCAGGCCTTCTTCCAGGCGGTGCCGTCGATCCGGGAAAAGATGGACGCGCTGATGCGCGTGGGGCTTGGCTATATCAAGGTTGGCCAGCAGGCGACAACGCTCTCGGGTGGCGAGGCGCAGCGGGTGAAGCTGTCGAAGGAGCTCAGCAAACGCTCCACGGGCCGCACGCTTTACATCCTCGATGAACCGACGACCGGGTTGCATTTCGAAGACGTGCGCAAGCTTCTGGAAGTGCTGCACGAGCTGGTGGATCAGGGCAACTCTGTTATCGTGATTGAACACAACCTCGACGTGGTGAAAACGGCAGACCACATCATCGACATCGGTCCTGAAGGTGGCGACGGGGGTGGTCAGATCGTCGCTACGGGCACGCCCGAAGAAGTGGCCGACGTGGCGGAAAGCTACACCGGGAAATACCTCAAACCGATGCTCCTCAGTCGCGGACGGGTGGCCGCCGAGTAGCCGGGCGTTACCTGAGAAATTCGGTGGCTCAACATCCCCCGTTTGAGCAGAGAGCCGTTACGCACGGGCGGACGGCAGACTTTTCGTGCCCCGGACAGGTCAGTCCAAAAGGGCCGCCGCAGCCCCCAGGAAATCCAGAACCTCATGCGTTTCCCTGTCTACCCGAAACACATTGTCGCCGACGCGATAGTAGGTTCCGTCGCGACCCAGGCCGTAGCGATCGGGATTGCGGATGATGATGTAATCCCCCTGAACGATGTCGCCCCGGTTGTATCTTTTCCCTTCATAGCCGCCTTTCTTGGCGTGTCCGGGCGGGACACATGGGGTTGCTTTCTTGGCCAGTCCGGGTGGGCACCCCTTGGGTGCCGAAGCAACAGGGGTAGCGAATGACATCGCTGCCGAGGCCAGCACGAATGGAATGAATAACCGCATGTGACATCTCCTGTTTTTCTGTGGACATAACTCAATCGCGCAGGGAATCGTTCAGAAACTTTTGCTGACGGCAGAATTCCGCACTCAGGATGGCGACAGACAGAGGTCGAGCAGATGCGCAAAGTCACGCGCGTCCAGACTATCGAAACTGCCAGCAAATGTCTCTATGCGACCCGCGCGGGTCTCTCCCAGAATAGGATCGGCGAAGAGATGAAACTTGTCCGAGATTTCCGTATCGGACAGTGGCATATCCACATCGCCACGGGGCGTGCGGGGCTCGGAGGTCACAGTGCGACCGTCGGACGTTGTTAGGCTGACGCTGGCCCAACGTTTGCCGACGCTGATTTTGGTAAAGTGCTGATCGTCAATGAGTTGCGTGGCGTTGCTAATCCGCAGGATGTCTGCGTCCTGCAAGGTCTCGGTGGCCAGTTCAGGCGCGCCGACTTGCTCTCTTACGATCATTGTTGCGACGGGAAAAGCAATGGCGTAGGCAAATTCATCGGGTGTTGCAGGAGTATGGCCTGCAAGGCGTGTCGCATTGTGGAAGGTGTGTATCTTGACGCCCGCAATCTGGCTGTGCTGCAGCCCGTGGTCCCGCATCAGATCCTGCGCGGCGTCTATGGCGGGATGCGCCCAGCGGCAGCAGGGATAGGCTTTGTAGTGCGTATCCTCGACCAGTCGCCAGCGCTCCCCAAGGTCCGACCAGTATTCGGGCGCCTGTTCGCAGGTCAGGGCCGGGGAACCGGTGAAGCCCATCTGCGCAAGATAGGCTGCCGTCACGCCCGAGGGCGCGCCCCAGCCAACGCCATCCCTCAACATCGTCGGATGATCGATGCAGCGCATCATCTGGCTGCGTGGTCCGTGGTATTCGCCGATCCCGGCGGCCTGTCTGATCTGGTCCGGTGTGCAATGCAGTGCCCGCGCACAGGCGACGGCAACCCCGATGGAGGTCCACGCCCCGGATGTGTGGTAGTCAGCGCAGGTGGCGTGCTGCGCCAGTCCCGCACGATAGCTGACCTCGTAAGCTATAGCCAGAAGTGTCGCAAAATCAGTGCCTTGCAGGTTGGCGCTGACATCCGCCATGGCCATCAATGCCGGAAAGACGGCGGAACCTGCGTGCCCCTTGCAGGGCGAGCTACCATCATGCGCATCCACGCTGTCGATGGTGAAGGCACCGGCCATCGCCGCGCCTGCCGGGCTGACAATGGCGCCCTGCATCAATATCCGCGCGCTGCCCGCTTGCCCTGACCCGAAAAGCGCAACGGCGGCGCGCCGGGCAATACCCGCCATTTCAGTGGTCGAGGCGACTGCAGCCACCCCCATCGTGTCCAGAAAGGATCGGCGCAGCACCCGCAGCGCGTCCTGAGGTAGGTCCTCATAGCTGAGGGTCGCGGCGAAGTCGTGAAAGGCGGGGGGCATCGGCTGTCCTTTGCGGCTTTGCATCACCCTAACCCGGGATCACCGCTGTGATGGTCTGTTTGCGACCTAGCCGGACCTGCCGCGTTCGGAAAAGCGCGGCAACATCGCCGAGAAATCCTTGCCCAACCCGTCTTCATCCTGCACGAACTGCCGATAGAGCCTGTGGGCCAGGGCCCCCATCGGGGTGTCCGCGTCCACGGCTTCTGCCGCCTGTTGCGACAGTCCCAGATCCTTCACCATCAGTTCGGCGGCAAAGCCGGGCGTATAATCATTGTCGGCTGGGCTGGTGGGGCCCACGCCGGGGGCAGGGCAGTAGGCATTCATGCTCCAGCTGTAGCCGGAGGAGGTGCTGACCACATCGAACATCTTTTGCCGGTCGAGCCCGAGTTTGTCGGCCAGGGCAAAAGCTTCGCAGGTGGCGATCATCGTTGCACCGAGGATCATGTTGTTGCAGATCTTCGCGGCCTGACCCGCACCGGCTTCGCCGCAATGCACGGCCTTTTGCCCCATGATATCAAAAAGCGGCTGCGCCTTGGCAAAGGCTTGTGTTGAGCCGCCGGCCATGAAGGTCAGCGTGCCGCCCGCGGCACCGCCGATCCCGCCGGAGACAGGGGCGTCCACGAACATCTGGCCACCCCCCCCGGCCTGCTCTGCGACAGCGCGCGCGCTCTCCACATCAACGGTGGAGCAATCGAGTAGCAAGGCGCCCTGTTGCATCGCGGGCAGGACGTCAGCGGCGACCCGGCGCAGGATGTCGCCATTTGGCAGCATCGTGATCACCACATCTGCCTCGCGTGCGGCCTCGGCGGCAGAGGCGGCCATGGTCACGCCCTCCGCCGCGCTGACCGCCGTGTCGAAACCGGTCACTGTGCATCCCGCCTTGGCCAGATTGGCGGCCATCGGCGCCCCCATGTTGCCCAATCCGATAAAACCTACCTTGAGCGCGTCCATCTGTTTCCTTTCCAGTTGCAACGTGTTTTTCCCGAGTGGCATCAGCATCTTGCTCACCGCGGCCGCGGGCACCTTCTGATCCGCGAATTGCCATTTCGGTGTGCGGTCCTTGTCTATGATCGCAGCGCGAATGCCTTCGAGGAAGTCACCGTGTTCCATCGCACGGAAGGTAAAACGGTACTCCAGCTCCAGCGCTTTGGCGATGGTGATCGACGGGCCGCGCAGACGGTGAAGGATCTCCACTGTGCTCGCCATGGAGAGCGGGCTGTTGCGTTGCATCTTTTTCAGGGTGTCGCGGGCGAATTCGCTGTCCGCGTGCCGCAGCGTGGTGAGGATGTCGGCAAGGGTTTCGCCGCCGAAGTGACGGTCGATCTCCTCCTGAAGGTCTGCGAGGGTGCCGGCCGGGGCCTCCTGCGCGGCGTCGGCAAGGATATCCGGGCCTGCGCCCTGTTCCAGCTGGTCGATCAGGTCCGGCCAGCGTTCTTCCGGGATATAGAGATCGGCAAAGCCTGCAAGGATCGCATCCGCCGCCGACATCCGCGCCGCCGTGGTGCCGAGATATTCCCCCAGCCGCCCCGGCGCCAGTGCCAGCATCAGCGTGCCGCCCACATCGGGGACCAGACCGATCCCGCATTCCGGCATGGCAATCTGGCTGGACTGCCCGACGATGCGGTGCGATCCGTGGCAGCCGATGCCAACGCCGCCGCCCATGGTAAAGCCCTGCAGAAAGGAGATAACGGGTTTGGGGTATTCGAAAATCTTGGCGTTCAGACGGTATTCATCCGCCCAAAAGGTCTGGCCGTAGGCGAAATCCCCACGTGTGCCGGTGTCATACAGTTCGGCAATATCGCCTCCGGCGCAAAAGGCCCTGTCCCCCTCGGCGTCGATGACGACCTGCGTCACTTCGGCCTTTTCGCGCCAGCGGTCCAACGCCTCTTCGATCGCCAGACACATCTGATAGGTCATGGCATTCAGCGCCTTGGGCCGGGCCAATGTGATGCGCCCGGTGGTGCCCGTTGTTCGAATGCGAATGTCGGTCATTTATCTCCACCCACGCGTCGTTTGATGGGATGTATCGCTTGGCGAATGCTGCTTTTCAAGGCGCCGCGAGGCTGGGGTGCCTGAGAGTGTTTATCGGCCATGCCGGATGAGGCGAGGGCGGCTGGTTCCGCCGCCCTGCGTTGTTCATTCCATCGGCTTGAAGTTGAATTCGCCGCCTTCCTTGATGCCCGACGGCCAGCGCGAGGTGATCGTTTTCGTGCGTGTATAGAATTTGAAGGCATCCGGCCCGTGCTGGTTCAGATCACCGAACACGGATTTCTTCCAGCCGCCAAAGGTGTGATAGGCCAGCGGCACCGGGATCGGCACGTTCACCCCGATCATGCCCACATTCACCCGGTTGGCAAAATCGCGCGCGGCATCGCCATCCCGGGTGAAGATCGCCGTGCCATTGCCGTATTCATGATCCATCGCCAGCCCCAGTGCTTCTTCGTAGCTTTGCGCCCGCACGGTGGACAGAACAGGCCCAAAAATCTCGTGTTTATAGATGTCCATGTCCTTGGTGACATTGTCGAAAAGATGCGGGCCGACGAAAAAGCCCTCTTCATAGCCTTGCAAGTTGAAATTGCGCCCATCGACCACCAGTTTCGCGCCCTGATCGATGCCGGTTTGCACCAGGCGTTCGATATTGGCCTTGGCTGCTGCTGTGACGACAGGGCCGTAATCTACATCCGTGCCGCCGGTATAGGGGCCCACTTTCAGCTTTTCGATCCGGGGGACCAGTTTTTCGATCAGACGGTCGGCGGTTTCATCCCCCACGGGCACAGCCACCGAAATCGCCATGCAGCGTTCGCCTGCCGCCCCATAGCCCGCGCCGACCAGCGCGTCTGCGGCCTGATCCATATCCGCATCGGGCATGACAATCATGTGGTTCTTGGCCCCGCCGAAACACTGCACGCGTTTGCCCTGCGAACAGCCGGTGCCGTAGATGTATTCGGCGATCGGGGTGGAGCCGACAAAGCCGATCGACTGGATCGTCTGGTCATAGAGGATGGCGTCCACCGCTTCCTTGTCGCCGTTCACGACCTGAAGGATGCCCTTGGGCAGACCCGCTTCCTCTATCAGTTCGGCCAGCATCAGCGGCACGGAGGGGTCCCGTTCCGACGGTTTGAGGATGAAGGCGTTGCCGCAGGCAATGGCAGGCGCGAACATCCACATCGGGATCATCGCGGGGAAGTTGAAGGGCGTAATGCCCGCCGTGACACCCAGCGCCTGACGCATGGAATACATGTCGATGCCCGGACCGGCGCTGTCGGTGTATTCGCCTTTCAGCAATTGCGGCGCACCGATGCAGTACTCCACGACTTCCAGACCCCGCTGCACGTCGCCCGCCGCATCGGGCAGGGTTTTGCCGTGCTCACGGCTCAGCGCTTCGGCCAGCTTGTCCATGTCGCGATTCAGCAGGTCGACGAATTTCATCAGCACCCGCGCGCGGCGCTGCGGGTTTACAGCGGACCATGCAGGCTGGGCTGAGGCGGCATAGGCCACCGCTTGTTCTACTTCCGCCTTGGAGGCCAGCGGGCATTTGGCTTGAACCTCACCCGTGGCCGGGTTCATGACATCAGCAAAGCGCCCGGAGCTGCCTTTTACATGTGCGCCGTTCAGATAGTGGGTGAGTTCTTGCATGGTATCCTCCGCAGGGGTTGGTCCGACGCCTGACAGCCTGTGCCAGCGGCGGTGAGATTGCCAGAACCATAGTCTTGCAAAAACAAGGGTGAAAGAGGCAAGATGGCAAAGTTGTTTTGTAATTTTGCAAAACAACGTCAAGACATGTGGGCGTTAAGAAGGCGGGCGGGTGCAGACAAACTGGGATGATCTACGGCTATTTCTGGCCGTCGCGCGCGAGGAATCGCTCTCTGGCGCGGGCAAGGTCCTGCGGCTTGATCCCGCGACCGTAGGGCGGCGTATGCAGCGGTTGGAGGACGCCCTACAAGCCCGGCTTTTTGTGAAGTCGCCACAGGGCTACACGCTGACCGAGGCGGGCATGTCCCTGCTGACACGGGCGGAAACGGCCGAGCGGGCGATGCGCAATGCGGTGGCGGAATTGCCGGATGTGTCCGACAGACTGACCGGCCAGATCCGCATCGGTGCGCCGGATGGCGCCGCGAACTACCTGCTGCCACAGGTCTGTGCCGCGATTGCCGATGAGAACCCGGACCTTGACATCCAGATCGTGGCGCTGCCGCGTGTGTTCAACCTGTCGCGGCGGGAGGCGGATATGGCCATCGGCGTCAGCGCACCGACGGCGGGCCGTCTGGTTGTGCAGAAAATCACCGATTATCACCTGCATCTGGCGGCCTCAGAGCGCTATCTGGCAGACAGCCTGCCGATTGAAGGCCGCGAAGATCTGCGCCACCATCGTCTTGTGGGTTACATCCCCGACATGATCTTTGACCGCGAGCTGGATTACCTCAGCGATCTGGGGATTACCCGCGTGCCGCTGGCCTCGAATTCGGTTTCGGTGCAGATCAACTGGATCCGGCAGGGCGGGGGCATTGGCATTGCTCATGATTTCTCCGTGCCGGCCATGCCCGGCGTGCGCCGCATCCTCATCGATGAGATCAGCCTGACGCGGGCGTTTTACCTGATCCGCCACGCCGACGATCAGCGTAACCTGCGGTTGAGCCGCTTTGCGCAGGCGCTCACTGCAGGTTTGCGCGCGGAAGTTGCACGACTCGAAGCGCTGGCTTGACTTGATGCCACTTTGCGGTGACGCTGGAGGGGGTGAAACACGTCTCAAGGAGCTTTCGCATGTTGGTGTCACAGATCCTGAAAACTAAAGCTTTACATGACATTATTACGGTGTCTCCGACCACATTGGTGTCCGAGGCCGCGAAAATCCTGTCCGACAAACGTATCGGCACGGTTGTGGTCTCTCGCGACGGCAAGAGCGCGGATGGCATCCTGTCGGAACGCGACATCGTGCGGGAGATCGGGGCGCGTGGGGCAGGGTGCCTGACGCACCCGGTGGACTCCATCATGACAACCAAGCTGGTGACCTGCGGCAGCGATGACGCGGCGGACGCGGTTCTGCAAAAGATGACCGATGGGCGATTCCGCCATATGCCTGTGCTGGACAAGGGCACGCTGGTCGGGTTGATTTCGCTGGGCGACGTGGTCAAGGCCAAGCTGATGGAACTGGCGATGGAGAAAAATGCGCTGGAAGGCATGATCATGGGGCATTGACCCCGGTCTGATCTCACGTCGGCAGTCTCCGTGTTAAGGACTTGCAATTCCATGGCTTAAGTGGTCGTGTGGCAGCAATTCTCACGACAGGAGAGCCCACATGCGCGTTGGCCTCTATCCCGGCACCTTCGATCCGATCACGCTGGGTCATATCGACATCATCCGACGTGCGGCGGTTCTGCTCGACAGGCTTGTGGTGGGGGTTGCGATCAATCGTGACAAGGGCCCGCTTTTTGATCTCGAAGAGCGCGTTGCCATGATCGAGGCCGAATGTGCCGAGCTTGCGAAACAAACCGGCATCGAGATCCGCGTGCATCCGTTCGAAAACCTGCTGATCGACTGCGCCCGCGATGTGGGGGCCCAGGTCATCGTGCGCGGCCTGCGCGCCGTGGCGGATTTCGAGTATGAATATCAGATGGTTGGCATGAACCGGCAGCTGGATGACACCATCGAGACCGTCTTTCTAATGGCCGAGGCACAGCATCAGGCGATTGCCAGCAAGCTGGTCAAGGAAATCGCCCGCCTTGACGGGGACATCAGCAAATTCGTGACCCCAAGGGTCAAGACGGCGCTGATGGCGCAGCTGGGCAAGACCTAGAGCAGCGCGCCCATCCGTGCGGCCACGTCCAGCATGCGGTTGGAAAAACCCCATTCATTATCGTACCAGGCCAGCACCCGCACCCATGTGCCATCCTGAACGCGGGTCTGATCTTCGGCGACAACGGCGCTGTGCGGATTTTTCTTGAAATCGGATGACACCAGTTTGCGTGTGGTTGTGGACAGCACCCCGCGCATCGGCCCGTCTGCCGCCGCGCGAAAGGCCGCGTTTACGGCCTCGGCATCCGTCGCCGTGGCAACCTCGACGGAGAGGTCGATACAGGACACATTCGGCACAGGCACGCGGATCGCCTGACCGGTAATGCGCCCGGCCAGATCGGGCAGCACCTCGCCCAGGGTTTGCGCCGCACCGGTGGTCGTCGGGATCATCGAGACCGCCGCCGCCCGGGCCCGGTAAAGATCATCGTGCGGGGCGTCATGCAGGCTTTGGTTGCTGGTGTAGCAATGCACGGTCGTCATCATCCCGCGCCGGATGATGAAGCTGTCCTGCAGGACTTTGGCCATGGGGGCCAGGCAATTGGTGGTGCAGGACCCGTTGGAGATCAGCAGGTCCTCTGCCGTGATGGTCTCGGCGTTGATGCCTTCGATGACCGTCTTGGCCGCGCCCTTGGCAGGCGCTGACAGCAACACGCGGCATGCGCCCCGGGACAGATGTTCACGTGCGCGCAAGGGGGTGGTGAACCGTCCACTACACTCCAGCACGATATCGACATCGGGCCAGGTGATCGCAGTTGGCTCCTGCACGGACGTCATTCTGATCGTGCCCGCGCCGAGGTCCAGCCCGGCATCCGAATAGGTCAGGGGGCCGGGGTAGGGGCCGTGGGTGGAATCAAATTCGAAAAGATGGGCGAGTGTTGCTGCCGGTGCGGGATCATTGATCGCCACGATTTGCATGTCGCGGTGTCCGCCCTCGTGCAGCGCGCGCAGTATCGTCCGCCCGATGCGGCCAAACCCGTTAATGCCTAGTCTGAGTGTCATAGCCTTGACTTCCACTTGTCATAGGGTCCGTCGGCTCGGCGGACGCCCGTCTGTCTTATCTCCAGAAGGAGAGCCATTCGATCAACTCAAAGAGCTTTTTGCCAAGAAACACAAGATGGTCCGTGCCGAAAAGCAGGACATCGACCAACGCCAGAAGCAGGATGATTGCCCCCAGGGCGAGAGCGATGCGATTGGTCATAACGTGCCTTTCCCGGACAGGATACCAAAGCGGGGCATCCCAGGGCCCCGCCAATCAGGTGCCCTTTCAACGGTCCGGGTATGACAGTCTCCTTTCAGCCCCGCAAGCCGGGGCAGATCAGCCCAGGTGGCCCATGTCGACGGCCACATCGGCCATGCGCGCCGAGAAGGCCCATTCATTGTCGTACCAGGCCAGAACGCGCACGGTGCGCCCGCCGACCACCTTGGTCTGTTCCGGCGCGATGATGCAGCTTTGTTCGGTGTGGTTGAAGTCGATGGAGACCTTTGCCTCCGCGTCATACCCCATCACACGCGACATTGATCCGTTTGCAGCGTTCTGCAGGGCGTCGTTGACTTCCTCGACGGTAACATCACACGGCGCCTCGAACGTCAAATCCACGGCGGAAACATTGGGGGTGGGCACCCGCATTGCAGTCCCGTCGAGTTTGCCTGCCAGATTTGGCAGCACTTCCCCCAGCGCCTTTGCGGCCCCGGTGGAGGTCGGGATGATCGCCATGGCGGCGGCACGGGCGCGGTAGAGGTCATCATGGCGGCGGTCCAGAGTGGGCTGATCGCCGGTGTAGGAATGGATAGTGGTCATGATCCCGCGTTCGATGCCGATGGCCTCGTCCAGCACTTTGGCCATGGGCGCCAGGCAATTGGTGGTGCAGGAGCCGTTGGAGATCACGGTATCCGAGGGCAACAGCGCGCGATGGTTCACACCATAGACAATGGTGCGGTCGACACGTTTCGCCGGGGCGGAGATCAGCACTCGTTTCGCACCCTGCTGAATGTGGGTCTTGGCCTTGTCGCCGTCATTGAACTTGCCGGTGCACTCCAGCACCACATCGACGCCGGTCCAGTCGAGTTCATTCATGTCGTAGGTCGACATCATTCGGATCGGGCCGCGCCCGAGATCCAGCGAGTTGGCGCCCACGACGACGTTGCCGGGAAAGCGGCCATGGACCGAATCGTATTTGATCAGATGAGCAGAGGTTTCCAGCGGCCCCGTCGCGTTGATGGCCACGACATCAATGTCATTGCGGCCTGATGTGGCGATATGGGCCAGCGTACAGCGGCCAATGCGTCCGAAACCGTTAATACCGACTTTGATGGTCATGATACCTCTCCACACGGAACATTTGAGGGCTCTATAGCCGGAAACGCTGCATCTCGGAATGCTTAAAACGACGTGTTTTCCGCGTGTTAGCGTTAAACCTTGGCAACAGTCTGTTGCAGGGCAATCATGTTAGCGCGACCAGCGGTGCATTGCCAAACGGGAACCATCGCTCTACCTCTGCGTTGCACCGGCAATCAGGACAGGGGACTTCGGGATGAGCGGGCTACTAGCGTTGCTGGATGATGTGGCGGCAATTGCCAAGGTGGCGGCGGCCTCTGTCGATGATGTGGTGGGGCAGGCGGCCAAGGCAGGCTCCAAGGTTGCCGGGGTGGTGATCGACGATGCCGCGGTGACGCCGAAATATGTGACCGGTTTCGAGCCCAAGCGCGAACTGCCGATCATCTGGAAGATCACCAAGGGATCGCTCTTCAACAAGCTGATTGTGCTGCTGCCGGCGCTGTTGCTGCTGAATGCATTCGCGCCCTGGGTCATCACCCCGCTGCTGATGCTGGGCGGGGCGTATTTATGTTTCGAAGGGGCGGAGAAGATCTTTCACTGGCTCTACCCGCATGGCGACGCGCATGTGGAAAAGGACATGTCCGTGGGCGACCCGCTGCATCTGGAAGAAACGCGGGTGAAAGGCGCGATCAAGACAGATTTCATCCTGTCGGCGGAGATCATGACAATCATCCTGTCGAACATCGAAGCGGATAGTTTCTGGTTTGAGGCGGCGACGCTGGCCTTTGCCGGGGTTGCGGTCACGGTCTTTGTTTATGGTGCTGTGGCCTTGATCGTGAAGATGGATGATGTGGGTGTCTGGCTGGCGGCAAATGGCCATACCGGGTCCGGTCGTGCGGTTGGGCGGGGGCTGGTCAAGGGGATGCCCAAGCTGCTGACCCTGCTGACCGTTGTCGGCACCGCCGCGATGCTCTGGGTCGGCGGGTCGATCATCATCCACGGGCTTGAGGTGCTGGGCATGCCGTGGCTTTACGATGAGATCCACCACATCGCAGTGATTGTTGCCGATGCGGTGGCGCAGGGGTCGGGGTTTGTTGAGTGGCTGGTGACGGCGCTGTTCGACGGTATCTTTGGCCTGGCGCTGGGGATGCTGCTGATCCCGGTGGTGACCCGGGTGATTGCACCGCTCTTTGCCGCGCTTGGTGGCAAAGAGGAAGCGTCGCATTGAGCCCGCAGCCGTGAGGAGGGTGGCCTGAAAGCCCACCCTACCTGCTGTCTGCAAGGGTTGATTACTTGATCAACGACTTGGCTTTTGCGGCAACGGCTTCGGCGGTGATGCCGAATTCCTTGTAGAGTGTGCCTGCCGGTGCTGAAGCGCCGAAGTCATGCATGCCCACAAAGCCTGCTTTCTCGCGCCGACCGCGCTCGCCAAAGAGCCAGCGGTCCCAGCCGAAGCGGATACCGGCCTCAACCGCGACCCGTACCGGACCGCCGGGCAGGACGCGTTTGCGGTAGCTCTCGTCCTGTTCCTCGAAGAGTTCCCAGCAGGGCATGGACACGACGCGGGCCCCAATACCTTCGGCCTGCAGGATATCCCGCGCGGCCATGGCAATCTCAACTTCGGACCCGGTGGCCATCAGGATCGCCTGACGTTTGCCTTCAGCATCCGCCAGGACATAGGCGCCCTGAGCTGTCATGTTCTTGGTCTTGTGTTCCGTCCGTACGGTGCTGAGACCCTGACGGGTGAGGGACAGGACCGAGGGTGTTTCGGTGGACGTCAGCGCAAGTTCCCAGGCCTCTGCCGTCTCGATGGTATCGGCGGGGCGGAAGACATGGGTGTTGGGTGTCGCCCGGCTGATCGCCAGGTGTTCCACCGGCTGGTGCGTGGGACCGTCTTCGCCCAGCCCGATGCTGTCGTGGGTCATCACGAAGACCGTGGGGATTTTCATCAAGGCGGCCAGCCGCATCGCCGGGCGCGCGTAATCGGTGAAACACATGAAAGTGCCGCCGTAGGGACGCAGCCCGCCGTGCAGCGCCATGCCGTTCATCGCCGCGGCCATCCCATGTTCGCGAATGCCCCAGTAGACGTAGCGCCCGTCCCGGTTGTCGACGTCGAAGACACCCAGATCGGCGGTCTTGGTGTTGTTGGAGCCCGTGAGGTCCGCCGAGCCGCCCACGGTTTCCGGCATCACCGGGTTGATGACCTCCAGCACTTTCTCGGAGCTGGCGCGGGTGGCCAGTTTCGGTGCGCCCTCGGACATCTGTTTCTTGAACGCCTTGATCACGGCGCTGAGCTTTTTCGGCGCCTCCAGCGCATAGGCGCGGTTAAAGGTCTCGCGCTTGCCGCGGGGCAGGGTGTCAAAGCGCTCTTCCCAGGCGCGGCGGGTCTCGGCGCCACGGGCACCGATGGCCTCCCAGGCGGCTTTGACATCCGCTGGCACCTCGAAAGGGCCGGTCTTCCAGCCATAGGCTTCCTTGGCGGCGATCAACTGATCCGCATCGGTCAGTGCGCCGTGGCCTTTCGATGTATCCTGTGCCGCGTGGCCGAGGGCGATGTGGGTCTTGCAGGCCACCATGGTAGGCTTGTTGCCCTTCTTCGCTTGCGCGAGCGCTGCGTCGATCGCCGCCGGATCATGGCCGTCGATCTCCAGCACGGCCCAGCCTGCGGATTTGAAGCGGCCCACCTGATCGGTGCGGTCGGACAGGGTCACCGGCCCGTCGATGGTGATGTTGTTGTTGTCCCAGAGCACGATCAGTTTGCTCAGCTGATGGCGTCCGGCCAGGGTGATGGCCTCCTGGCTCACGCCTTCCATCAAACAGCCATCGCCCGCGATGACATAGGTATGGTGATCCACGACCTTCTTGCCGTATTGCGCGCGCTGGATCTCCTCGGCCATGGCGAATCCGACCGAATTGGCAATGCCCTGGCCCAAAGGCCCGGTGGTGGTTTCAATGCCGGAAGCATGGCCATATTCCGGGTGCCCGGCGGTGCGTGATCCCCACTGGCGGAAGTTCTTGATCTCCTCCAGCGTCATGTCGGCATAGCCGGTCAGATGCAGCAGGGAGTAGAGCAGCATGGAGCCATGTCCCGCAGACAGGATGAACCGGTCGCGGTCGGGCCAGCTGGGCTGGCTGGGATCGAACTTCAGATGCTTTTCAAAGAGCACGGTCGCCACATCCGCCATCCCCATGGGCATCCCCGAGTGGCCGGAGTTCGCCGCCGCCACGGCATCCAGCGTCAGGGCACGGATGGCGGTGGCTTTGGCCCAGTGATCGGGGTTGGCGGTGGCAAGGGCTTTGAGATCCACGGAGCAGGTATCCTTTGTCGGTTCAGGTCGGCCCGGAATGGGCGCTTTTCGGCCAATTGGTCAAGGCTTCAGCGCTGCATATCAGCCGCCTCACAAAGATCAAGGGCGGCACGGCGGCTTTCCCTGCCCGGGACTTCAACAGCGCCCGCCAAGCGCTTGATCCCAAAGAAAGCCGTATTTGTTGAGCCGGATGATTAGAGTTAACCTTGATGAAACCCGGAGCGATTCGGCGCCGCAGATGCGACGCGCCGACGCGCAAACTGAGATAACGAGGTGGGCATGAGCGATATCGAGGAACTGCACAGTCGGATTATGGCGGCCATGGACCGTGTGGCACGCGGACTGGATGATCTTGGCAAATCGGGCGGGGATGATGCCGACGCCCTTAAGCAGGCGCTTGATGAAGAAAAAACGGTAAACGCGCAGTTGACCGAACGGGTCCGTGTGTTGGGCGAGCGCCAGGAACAGGCGCTGGCCGGGTTGGAGGCGAAGGCTGCCGAGACCGCGGAACGGATGCAAAAGCTCGACCTGGACCTGCAGCGGCTGCGCCGCGCCAACGGCCAGTTGTCGGAAGCCTGCGAAGCGTTGCGCACCGCCAATGCCGAAGGGATCGGGGAACCCCATCTGATCAACAAGGCGATGATGGCGGAGCTGGAAGCGCTGCGGGCTGCCCGCGCGGCAGAGATCGCCGAGGCGGATGAAATCATCGCTGCACTGACGCCGTTGCTTGAGGCGGATGTGGCGCAACCAGAGGAGGCCAGCTGATGCCCGAGGTTACAATCACCATCGGTGGACGCCAGTTTGATGTCGCCTGCCAGGCGGGCGAAGAGCATTATCTGCACACCGCGGCCAAGATGCTTGATGACGAAGCGCAGGTTCTTGCGGATCAGGCAGGCCGCATGCCCGAAGCGCGGATGCTGCTGATGGCGGGGCTGATGCTGGCGGATAAGACGGCAAGCGTCGAAGATCGTGTGGCAGAGGTACAGGCCAAGCTGACGGCCTGCGAAGCCGAGCTGGCCACCCTGCGCGATTCCAAGGCGGAACCGGAGCGCATTGAGGTTCCCGTCGTTCCCCAGGCGGTCAGCGACACTCTGGCGGAACTGGCGGCTCGGGCAGAAGCGCTCGCGGCATCCGTGGAAGAAAAAGCAGCCAGCTGATCGCGTCTGCGATCTGCGCCAGGGTTTGCTGAAAAGGAAATATGGCGCATATCTTGCGTCCATGGCGCGATAGACATCCGGCCTTGTGTCTTGCTGGTTTCTCTCGGGGATAAGGCATCTGCCTCGAGCTTGAGATGCACTGGATGGTGTTCAAGCGGCGTCCGGTCCGTACGTAACCGGTCGGGCAAGAAAACCTCCGTTTTTCCCTAGAATATGCAAGTAAACCGGGCAGGACCCATGTCGTCTGCCTTCGCTTTTGTCTCGCCCAACCCGGTGAGGATTGATCTGCTGTCTGCGCAGATGATCCGCTTCGTCCTGCATATCTGCACAAGCCTCCTGCGCCGATCCGACTTCCGGTCCACCGCCGGTTTGATATCTAGACTGGACGAGGTCGTGGGGCGTGTCGGGGGTGTGCTCTGAAATTCTGTAAATAATTGGATTTACTTAACTTTTAAGTAATTTTCCGCAGTGTCGCACGACGATATGAGCAGGTTGACCGGCCCCCATCGTTCATCGGTTTGCAGAGAATGCGCACCTTTGACTCGAGATTGGGTTCGAACGGTCGACCGCACGGATATGAGACGATAGCGTGTAAAGGATCGATAATGTTAAACAAAGTGAAGTTGGTATTTGTGTTACTCTGCGGCCTTGCCTTCGCCGCATGTGCAACCGAACAGGTATTTGAGCCGATCCAGTCGGATCCGGTTTATGACAAGTTGGGCAATGCTCTCTGCGCGGCGGACGGGTCCGCGGCAACAAGCGCAACAGCCGCCGGTGCGCGACCCTGCGAACCAGGTGATGGTGGATGCGTTGGGACGACTACATCAGTTGATGGCGGTGTCATCCCGTGTGACCCTTCCGACGGATGTTCGTACATTTCGGTTACCGTGCCTTGTATTGAGACCAGCGGCGGCGATGCCTCAAGCAGTACGACATCGACATCTGGATCGGGGTCGGGATCGGGCAGTGCTGATCCGTCGACCGGTACCGCGCCTGGTATCTAAAAGTACGATACCGTAAAAAAGAAAGGGGGCGTTATCGCCCCCTTTTTTCTGGAGCGTCGGGCTCCGAAGCTGGATCGAACGTCAGCCGTTTGCTTCGCGGATCTTGTCGGCTGCATCCTTGTCGAAGGTCACGCCGTTTTCTTCCAGCAGCGTGTCCAGTTCACCGGACAATGTCATCTCGGTGATGATGTCACAGCCTCCGACAAATTCGCCTTTCACATAGAGCTGCGGGATTGTCGGCCAGTCGGAAAAATCCTTGATCCCCTGACGGAGGCCTTCATCGGCCAGCACGTTCACGTCCGAAAAATCCACGCCCATATAGTTCAGGACACCGGCGACGCGGCTCGAAAAACCACATTGCGGCATCTCCTTGGTGCCCTTCATGAAGAGGACAACGGTGTTGGCGGTGATGGTGTCCTGGATTTGTGTTGCTGCGTCGGCCATAGGTCTGTTCCTTCGGGTCTGGGTGCGCGCCATCCTCCGGACGGCACCTGCGTTCATTCTGTCAGTCGGGCGCCTTGGTGGTCAGGGCCAGGGCGTGAAGTTCGCCGTTTGAACCATCCATCTTGCCCTTGAGGGCGGCGTAAACCGCGCGCTGTTGCTGCACCCGGTTCTTGCCACGAAAGCTTTCGTCGATGACCATCGCTGCCATATGCACGCCATCGCTGCCCTCCACGGTGATTTGCGCGTCGGGAAAACTGGCGCGCAAGAGGTCTTCGATTTCGCGGGCTTGCATCGGCATCTGGCGGCTCCATCTTGGTCTTGCGCTAGATGTAAGGCGCGGCGGGGACGGGGACAAGATGTCAATTGACCGCGACCCTTGGCAATCGAGCGTAAGGTCGCATTTTGGGCAGACAATATCTGCGGCATGATGAATAGTGCCGGACAGGGAGAGCCATAATGGATGTTTTTGAAAATGCGCCCGAACAGGCTCTGGCCTGGCATGAGGCCGGGCGCGGTGCCGTGCTTGCCACGGTGGTCGAGACCTGGGGCTCTGCGCCCCGGCGCGTTGGTGCGCAATTGGTCATTGCCGGGGATGGCGAGATGCAGGGCTCCGTCTCGGGCGGCTGCGTTGAAGGCGCCGTGGTGCTGGAAGCCACGGAGGCGCTGGAGAAGGGCGAGCAGCGGCTGCTGGAGTACGGGGTCAGCGACGGCGATGCCTTTGCCGTCGGGCTTGCCTGCGGCGGGACGATCCGCATTCTGGTGGAACCGATCGGCACCGTCCTGCCGGACGCGTTGCTGCGGGAATTGATGGAGGCGCGGGCCGCGCGCCAGCCGGTCGCCTATGAGGCAAACGTCAAGACGGGCGCGCGCAGGCTGTTGCGCGACGGCTACGAAGAACGGTTTGCGATGGACCGTTCCGGGTTCGAGCAGGAGGGCGAAATCTTTGTCGCCATTCACAATCCGCCGTTGCGCCTTGTCATCGTCGGGGCGGTGCATATCGCGCAGGCGCTGGTGCCGATGGCGCGGATTGCAGGATATGATCCCTATGTTGTCGATCCGCGCGCGGCCTTCGGGTCGGAGGCGCGGTTCCCCGGCGAGCGGATTCTGTCGGACTGGCCGGATGAAGCGCTCGAGGCCGTGGGGGTGGACAGCCGGACAGCGGTGGTCCTGCTGACCCACGATCCAAAGCTGGATGATCCGGCTCTGCTGATCGCCCTGCGCTCAAAGGCCTTCTACATCGGCGCGCTTGGCTCCAAGCGCACTCACGCGGCCCGGCTTGAGCGTCTGGCGGACGCAGGCATTGAACCGCATCATCTGGGGCGTATCCACGGGCCGATTGGCCTTGATATCGGTGCTGCCGGGCCGCCGGAAATTGCGGTGGCCATCATCGGAGAGATGACGCGGGTGCTGAGGCGCGGCGCATGAAGTTTGGCGCGGTCGAGATAGGTCTGGCCGAAGGCGCCGTGCTGGCCCATTCCGTTTCCCTTGGCGCAAGGCGCAGGCTGCGCAAGGGGCGGGTGCTGGATGCAGACGATATCGCAGCCCTTGCCGGCGCGGAGGTCGAGGAGGTCACGGTTGCCCGGCTTGAGGAGGGTGATGTCTTCGAGAATGATGCGGCCCGGGCGCTGGCCGAAGCGCTGGTGCCGGACCCCGCAGGCCAGCACTTGCAGTTGACGGAAGCCTTCACCGGTCGGGTGAACCTTCTAGCTGATGGTCCCGGTGTTGCGGTGCTGGATGTCGCGGCGCTTGAGGCTTTGAACCAGATCCACCCGATGATCACGCTGGCCACCGTGCCGCCGTTCCAGCAGATGACGGATCGCGGCATGGTTGCAACAATTAAGATCATTTCCTACGCCGTGCCGCAGGACGCGTTGGCGGAGGCGTGCCACGTGGCAAAAGCGGCAATCAGGTTGGCGCCCCCGGTGATCGACAGCGTCCATCTGATCATTACCGAGACCGATGGCGGGGCGGGCACCAAGGGCCAGAAGGCGATTGCGGATCGGGTTGCTGCCTTTGGGCTGAAAATGGACGAGCCGAAGGTGGTCCCGCACGACGAGGTGGCGCTGTCCCGCGCGCTGATCGACCAAGCACAGGGGCTGACCCTGATCCTGACCGGATCGGCGACATCCGATATCGATGACGTGGCTCCGGCGGCACTGCGCCTGGCGGGGGGAGACGTTGCGCGTTTCGGTATGCCTGTGGACCCGGGCAATCTGCTGTTTCTGGGAAGCCTTGCGGGGGCACCTGTGATCGGGTTGCCGGGGTGCGCACGCTCGCCAGCGCTGAACGGTGCGGATTGGGTTTTGGCCCGGGTGGTCTGCGGGCTCGAGGTCCGGGATGCGGACATCGCCGCAATGGGTGTTGGTGGGCTGTTGAAGGAAATCCCGTCTCGTCCGCAGCCACGTGCGGGCAAGACGTCAAAGTAGTCCGGTGGCTTAGACATCCTGAGGTGCCTTACCCCTTGCGAAGTTTTAGGTTCTCAAGGCGTCGGCAGCGTGCTTAACTCGGATCAAAGAAAAATCCGAGGGAGTTATTTTATGTTTGAGGTATCGCTTTTAGTGAATGGTGTTGCGCGTTCTGGTTCTGTTGAGGGTCGGACGT